>NZ_CH672387.1:2023902-3158859 GCF_000153465.1 Aurantimonas manganoxydans SI85-9A1
GCGGCCATCGGCCTTGCGGTCACTTGCCGCCGAGAAGATCGGCGAAACGGTCCCGCAGGATGTTCTTCTGCACCTTGCCCATGGTGTTTCGCGGCAGTTCGTCGACGAAGACGATGCGCTTGGGCTGCTTGAAGCGGGCGAGCCGTTCGGCCAGCGCGCCCGTCAGCTCGGCCTCGTCGAGCGCCCGCCTGGCCACGACGACGCCGACGACGCCCTCGCCGAAATCGGGATGCGGCACGCCGACCACGGCGCTTTCGACGACACCCGGCAGTTCGTCGAGCGCCAGCTCGACTTCCTTGGGATAGATGTTGAAGCCGCCGGAGATGATCAGGTCCTTGCCGCGGCCGACGATCGTCACATAGCCCTGCGGATCGATCAGCCCGAGGTCGCCGGTGATGAAGAAGCCGTCGGCGCGGAATTCGGCGGCGGTCTTCTCCGGCATCTGCCAGTAGCCGCAGAAGACATTCGGACCCTTGACCTCGATGACGCCGATCTCGCCATCGGGCAGCGGCTTGGCGGTTTCCGCATCGACGATCCGCAGCTCGACGCCGGGGAGCGGGAAGCCGACGGTTCCGGCGCGGCGCTCGCCGTCATAGGGATTGGAGGTCGACATGTTGGTCTCGGTCATGCCGTAGCGCTCGAGAATGCGCTGGCCGGTCCGCTCCTCGAAGGCACGGTGGGTCTCGGCCAGAAGCGGCGCGGAGCCCGAGGTGAACAGCCGCATATGGGCAGTGCGCTCGCGGTTCAGGCGCTCGTCGGCGAGAAGACGGGTGTAGAAGGTCGGCACGCCCATCATCGCGGTCGCCCGGGGCAGGTACTTGAACACCTGCTCGACGTCGAATTTCGGCAGGAAGATCATCGTGCCGCCGGCGATCATCGCGGTGTTGGACGCGACGAACAGGCCGTGGGTGTGGAAGATCGGCAGGAGGTGCAGCAACACGTCCTCGGCGGTGAAGCGCCAGTAGTCGCGCAGCACTTCGGCGTTGGACAGGAGATTGTCCTGGGTGAGCATGGCGCCCTTGGAGCGGCCGGTCGTCCCCGAGGTGTAGAGGATCGCGGCGAGGTCGCTCGGCTGGCGCGCGACCGTGGCGAATTCGCCGGACGCCGCATCGGCCTGCGCGTTGAGGCTCCCGGCGTCCATGGCGCGGACGCCGAGCGTCTCGAGGCGCGCACCTGCGCCCTCGGCGGTCGCGGCCAGCCCGTCGCGCTTGGCGGGGTCGCAGACGAAGACGCGCGGCTTGGCGTCGTTGAGGAAGTAGTCGATCTCGGTCGGCGTATAGGCGGTGTTGAGCGGCAGGAAGACGCCGCCGGCGCGCACCGTGCCGAGATAGAGCATCAGCGCTTCGATCGACTTGTCGGCCTGCACGGCCACGCGGTCGCCCGGCTCGACGCCCAGCGCAACCAAAGCATTGGCAAAGCGCGCCGAGACCGCCTCGACATCGGCATAGGTGAATTCGCGGCCGTCGGGCAGGATCGCGAAACACTTGTCCGGCGTCGTGCGTCCCGTGGCGAGGAGGCCGTCGAAGAGCGGGTTTGTCATGCTACGTCCTTCATGGAATTAACTTCGCCGCGCTTGGGCAGCAGCGACGTCACGGCCCGGCTGGCGGCGATGTCGCCATCCGCCGCATAGGCCTCGTGACGCTGCTCGACGCGCGGCAGGTCGTAAAGATAATTGACCATCAGCCCGTGGGCCTGGGCGAGGCCGCCCGGCGAGATGTCGCCCAGATGCATGATGCGGTTGAGCATCGCGCCATTGCCGAGATGAAAGCGGGCGACCGGATCGACCGGTCCACCGCGCGGACGCCGGGCGCGCAGGAAATAGCGTGCGCCGAGCGACAGCAATCCGGCACGGGCGGCTTCTGCCTTCGCCGGATCGCCGGCCCAGCCGGGCTCGCCGACGATCTCGATCGCGCGTTTCTCAGGCGCTTCCAGCCGGTCGATCGTCGCGGGCGGCAGGGCCGCGAGCCAGCCGGCAAAGCCGGGGACCGGCGACAGCGTCACGAAGGTGCGCAGGTTCGGCACCGCGTCCTTCAGATCCTGCGCCACCTGCTTGATCAGGAAGGAGCCGAAGGACACGCCGGCGAGGCCCTTGTGGCAATTGGAGATCGAATAGAACACCGCGGTCTGCGCGTCCTGCGGCGACAGGGCCGTGCGCTGCGGGTCGAGCACCGAGGCGATGGATACCGGAATCTCCGCGGTCAGCGCCACCTCGACGAAAATCAGCGGATCGTCCGGGATCGAGGGGTGGAAGAAGGCGAAGCAGCGCCGGTCCGGCGGGGCGAGCCGCTGGCGCAGCTCGTCCCAGTTGCCGATGGCGTGGACCGCCTCGTAGCGGATGATCTTTTCCAGGATGCTGGCCGGGGTGTTCCAGTCGATCGGCCGCAGCAGCAGGAAGCCGCGATTGAACCAGGACTGGAACAGATGGCAGAGATCGGCATCGACCGGACCGTAGCGCTTGCGGTCGGCCTTCAGGAGCGGCAGCAGGCGCTCGCGCAGCGTGACCAGTTCGGCGGTGCCGCCCGGCGCGAGATTCAGGCGCCGGAACAGCTCCTGGCGCGGCGCCTCGGCATGATGCTGGAGCCGTGCCAGCGTCTCGGCGTCGGGCGTGTCGAGAAACGCGGCGGCGGCATCGCTCAGGGCCGCCTGGTCCGGGGTGAACTCATCCGCCAGCATCTGGAAGAAGCGCTTGGCGTCGGTGTCGCTGAGGCTCCGGAAGCCGCGCAGGATCTCGGCCGCAAGGCGTACCCCGGAGGCTTCGCCGCGCGAGGAGACCAGTTCGTGGCAAAGCGCCGCCAGTTGGCCGACGCCGATCGTCCGGTTGGCGTTATCACCGAGAAACCAGGACCGGGCGCCGATCGAATCGAGAAGGTCGGACAAGAGGGAGACGCGGCTCATAGCTCAGGCCCCATGACGAGTTCGGGCAGGAGGAGGGCGATCTGCGGAAACAGGCACAGCGTGATGATGCCGAGGATCATGCAGACGACGTAGGGCAGGGACCCGCGCAGGATCTGGCCGAGCGTGATGTCGGGCGCGATGCCGTTGATGACGTAGAGGTTGAGGCCGACCGGCGGCGTGATCAGGCCGATCTCCATGTTGATCGTCAGGATGACGGCGAACCAGTAGGGGTCGAAGCCGGCACCGGTGATGATCGGCAGCAGGATCGGCGCCGTCATCAGGATGACCGCGACCGGCGGCAGGAAGAAGCCGGCGACCAGCAGGAAGAGGTTGACCACGCCCATCAGCACCCAGCGGTTCACGTCCATGTCGGCGATGAAGGCAGCGATCGACTGGGTGATGAACAGCGAGGACAGGGCAAAGGCGAAGAGCTCGGACGCGCCGATGATCAGCATGATCATCACGCTCTCCTTGAGCGTGTCGCGAAAGATCACCGTCATCTGCGAGAAGCGCCAGGTGCGCGAGATCATGCCGTAGATCACCGCGACGAGGATCAGGCAGAACAGCGCCCCGACACCCGCCGCCTCGGACGGCGTGGCGACGCCGCCATACAGGACGAAGAGCACGGCGACGATGATCGCCAGGAAGGGCAGCACCCGCGGCAGCGCGGCGAAGCGCTCGCGCATGGAGAAGCGCTGCGACAGTTCGGTGAGGCCCAGCCCCTGCCGCTTGCAGGCATAGATGGTCCAGATCATGAAGAACACGGTCAGCATGATGCCGGGACCGACGCCGGCCAGGAACAGGCGACCGATCGAGGTTTCGGTGGCGATGCCGTAGACGATCATCGTCACCGAGGGCGGGATCAGGATGCCGAGCGTACCGCCGGCGGCAATGGAACCAGCCGCGATCTCCGGCGGATAGCCGCGCTGGCGCATCTCGGGAATGCCCATCTTGCCGATCGCCGCGCAGGTGGCGGGCGACGAGCCGGACAGGGCCGCGAAGATCGAGCAGGCGCCGAGATTGGACAGGACGAGGCCGCCGGGCACCCGGTTGAGCCAGCGGTCCAGCGCCTCGTAGAGGTCCTTGCCGGCGGGCGAGGAGGCAACGGCGGCGCCCATCAGGATGAACATCGGGATGGCGACGAGGCCGAAGGACGCCATGCCGCCGAAGAACTGCTCACCGAGCGTTTCGAGGAAGAACGGCCCGTAGACGACGAAGAGCGCGCCCATGGAGACGAGACCGAGGGCGAAGGCGATGGGCGTGCCGATGGCGAGCAGCACCAGCAGGACGCCCAGCATGGCGAAACCGGAGACGGTCGGGCTCATCGATCAGGCTTTCTTGACGGTATCGGAGAACAGGGCGTCCTGATTGGCGAGGTGCGGATCGGCACCGTCGAGCCACAGACGCATCAGTTCGGCGATGTATTGGACGGCGAGCCAGACGGTGCCGACCAGCATGGGCAGGACTGGGATCCAGAGCGGGATGGCCCAGACCGATTCGGTCATCCAGCCATTCGTCCAGCTCTCGTGGAAGTGGTACCAGGAGGCGTAGGCGATCAGCCCGACGAAGAGGAGCGAAGCGAGCGCGGACAGCGCCTGCAGGATGGCCCGGACCCGCGGCCCCGAGGCGATCTGCAGAATGTCAACGTTCACGTGGCCGCGCTCGATGAGCACCCAGGGCGCCCCGAGGAAGGTGGCCGCGACGATGGCGAAGATCGTGAATTCGGTCTGCCAGACGGTGGACTGCACAAGGACGTAGCGCACGAAGACCATGTGCGAGACGGCAAAGATCGCCGCGAGCAGCAACAGGGCACCGATGACGCCGAGGAGGCGCGAGACCGCCGAGACGGCGCGGATGAAGGACCGCATGTCAGATTCCGAGCTTGAGGCCTGAGATACGGGAGCCGGCATCGCCGGCCCCCGTTGTCGCTTTGTCGGCGTTACGGGCTATTCGACGGCCAGTGCGGCGTCGATCAGCGCCTGACCGTTCGGGACCTTCTCGGCGAACTCCTTGTAGGAGGTCTCCTTGGCGATCGCGAGCCAGGCGTCGTAGTTCTCCTTGGTCATCTCGGTGACCTCGACGCCGTTCTTCTTGTAGACCTCGATCAGTTCGGCATCGAGCTTGGACGCTTCCTCGGCGAAGTAGGCTTCGGCCTTCTCGCCGGCGGCCATCAGCGCGTCCTGCTGTTCCTTGCTGAGCTTCTCGAAGGAGCGCTTCGACATCAGGATCGGCTCGTACATGAACCACAGGGCGTTCTCGCCCGGCGCGGTCAGGCAGGTCGAGACCTCGTAGATGCGGTAGGACACCAGCGACCCGGACGAGGTGTTGGCGCCCTGCAGGACGTTCTGCTGCATGCCGGTGTAGATTTCCGAGGACGGCATCGACGAGATCGACGCGCCCGCTCCGACCAGCATCTGCTCGAAGGCCGGGCCGGCGGCGCGCAGGGTCTGGCCCTTGGCGCTTTCCGGGCTGGTGATGCAGGTCTTGGACGACACGAAGCCGCCGGCAAGCCACGCATCCGACAGGACGAGAGCGCCGGCCTCGTCGATCGACTTCTTGATCTCGTCCATGAAGGGCGAATCGTTCAGCCGCTGGGCCCGGTCGTGGTTGCCGACCAGGCCAGGCATGAGCGTCGCGGAATACTCAGGATGACGGCCGGACGCGTAGTCCAGCGGGAAGGCGGTGATGTCCACCTGGCCCTTGGTCACGGCGCCCCACTGGTCACGCGGCTTGAACAGCGAACCGTTCGGGAAGACCTGGACTTTCAGCCCGACATTGGCGGCCTCGACCTCCTTGCCGATCATCTGGACCATCTCGTCGCGCACGTCGCCCTTGCCGCCCGGCCACTGGTGCGAAGCGCGCAGCGTCACGTCCTGCGCCAAGGCAGAGGCTGTCAGGGCAAGGCCGCATACGGCCGTCAGCAACATCGTCTTCATGGAATTCTCCTCCCGTTGATTGTTCTGCCGCGCCTCCCGACGCGTTGAGGCAAGCCAATACTCTCTTGCATGCCTTGTCAATTGGATTGTATACGATCTGTATGAGCGTATCGGATGTGCCTGCAGCGACGATCATGCCTCCCGCAGGGGATGGCAAGTCCGCGGCCGTGTCGAAGGGCGCGGTTGCCTCGGCGCGGCCCAAGGCCAGCGAGATCCGCGACGCGCTGGAACAGGAAATCGTCACCAATGCCCGCAGCGCCGGCGAGCGTCTCGACGAGCAGGCGATCGCCCGCCGCTTCGCCGTTTCGCGCACCCCGGTCCGGGAGGCGATCAACCAGCTGGCTTCGGCCGGTCTCATCGAACAGCTCCCCAATCGCGGCGCCTTCGTGCGGCAGGTCGGTCTCGGCGAACTGGTGGAGATGTTCGAGGTGATGGCCGAGCTCGAGGGCATGGCCGGACGCCTGGCCGCGCGCCGTGCCGCGCCGCAGGCCCTGGCGGCCCTGCAGGCAGCCTTGGTCGCCTGCGGTGCAGCGGCAGCCCAGCAGGATACCGACGCCTATTATTACGAGAACGAACGGTTCCACCACGCGATCTACGACGCCTGCGGCAACGCCTTCCTGGCAGCAGAGGCGAAGCGATTGCACATGCGGTTGAAGGCCTATCGCCGCCTGCAGTTGCGGGTGTCGCAGCGCATGAAGCAGTCGCTGCAGGAGCATGAGCGCATCGTGGCCGCGATCGCTGCCGGCGATGGCGAGACGGCCGAGCGCGAGCTGCGGGCGCATATCGCCGTCCAGGGCGAGCGTTTCGCGGATCTGGTGGCGAGCGTCGGCGCAGCCGCGCGATAGACGTCGCAGCCGCTCAGCTTCCAGCCCGACCAATCAGGCTCCTTGCGGCAGGCACGAAAAAGCCCGGCGCGCTGTCGCGGCCGGGCCTGATCGTCGATGAACGTGAAGCGTCGCACGGACGGTCCTACGAGTTCATTTCCTTCAGCGTGTTGATGTAGTTCTCCGGGAACAGCATGTGGTTGGGCGCCTTCAGGCCCATATGTTCGGCGATGTCGCCGATGAAGGAACTGCAATTGTAGAGCACCGCGTGCCAGACCGGCGAGGAATCCTGCAGGCTGCGGATATAACCCACGACGTCGCGATACTCTTCTTCGGTCAGGTCGATCCGGTAATGCGCGGTCATGTAGGCGATCTCGGTGTCGCCGTCGCTGGGGCCGGTCTCGGACGGTACGGGCAGGAAGTGACCGATCGTATAGGGCACGTTGCTGGTCGATGCAGGATGCAGGCCGGCGACCTCGGTCACGCCGGGAATCAGCACGCCCTTCGAATCGGTTGGGATGCGGCCGTTCTGGTCCAGCTTGCCGAACACCACGAAGCTATGGCCGTAGCTCAACGCGTTGCGGGCGCGGAAATCGATGAAATAGGGCTTGGAGAGCTGCTGCGCGGCGCCGGACTGTCCGGGAGGGGGGGCGAAGGCGGCAGGCGCGACGAGCGCGGCGCTGGAGTTGACCGGTGCACCGGCCGACATGGTATTGGCCGAGTTCGAGGTACAGCCCGTAACAAGGGCACCGAGAGCCGCGGCGAACGCGATTCGCAGGAATTTCGAAGACATTGTCGGCCTTTCAAGTCGAAGACGGCCAGGAGCCATTCGACGGGGACAAGACATAGAAGCGCCCCCCGATGTCGAGCATCGCGGAACGCGTAGCGTGGACCAGTGATTGGTCGGCGCTTGGAGGGAGCGCTAGAGCGACTCCCTCCAAGAAACCAAGGTCAGCCCTTGGTGACGTAGGTCTGCTCGACGACCATCGGCTCAGCAACCGGAGCCTTGCCCTTGCCCTTGCCAATGCCCTTGCCCATGCAGCCAGCGAAGGATGCGAGGGCGACGACCGCGACCGATGCGATGACGATTTTCTTCATTTTGAACTACCTATCAATGTGACGGTTGGTGCCGCAGCTTGAATATTCCGACGCCTTTTTGCGGCCGGTGCGACAAGAACCTGTTGCGTTTGGGTGGTACGGGCAAGTGCGGAAATGCCACACATCGCAGGCAACGTGACGGAATAGAAGCGTTTGGCTCCGACGTGTGACTGCGGATTATGAAGAACCCTTCATAAGCGCCTGAAACTCCGTGTTCGTCCCTCTGCTCTCTCAATCCGAAAACGGTCCTGTTTGCAAGGGCCGCCAGGGCTCAAGATTCGTTAAATCCTGCAACAGAGTGCTGCATTTACAGCACTGCACTGCGTTGCTCTTCAAGCCGCATGCCGCGACTCCTCAGTTTGCCGCGACATTGGTCGGCGGACCCTGGATCACCGCCCGCGATTCGCGGATGGCGTCGACGTTCTGATCGATGACGGTCGGCCGTTCGGCTGCCGTGAAGGCGAAGCCGTCGACCCCCGTCACCGAGGCGATTTCCTCCTGCAGACGCTCCCGCGTGGTGCCGCAACTGGCATAGGCGATCTCGGCCAGGGACCGTTCGTCCTGCACCTGAATCGACGCCTTCACGGCCTCGTCGTAATTGCAGAAGGCGTCGGCCCGCAGCGCCTGGTCCAGCCGCTCGTCGAGCATGCCGTATTGCTGCTGGATCGCGATCTTCCGGGCGGTGTAATTGTTCAGATACGTCTTGCGCAGCGCCAGCCGGCACTGGGCATAGACCAGTTCGCCGGGAATGATCAGCAGGCTTCGACAGTGGGCGTCGTCCTGCGGGGCCGACAGGTCGAGCGCAGCCATGTCCATGTCGTCTCCCACGCAGCCGGCGAGGAGTACAGCAAGAGCCGCGACAGGTGCGAGGGCGGGAATGCGCATGACCATCTTCGTCTTTCTACGGTTCCGTAGAACCCGGCTGGCTGTCGGATCGGCACCGCGACGTTGGCGCGGCACCATATGATCGCAAGGAAATTAAGGATCTGTTGCCCACGTCTGACGATCGTCTCGCAAGACTGCACAGACCCGGTTCGCACGCTGGACCGGACGGACCGGCGCAACCTGATCAGGCACGAAACGGGTCACGCCGCGGGCGAGAACGACAGAGTGTTCAATTCCGGCGAAGGTGTGACGCAGGTGGGGCTTTCAGGACGCACTGCCCATGAAAGCTGCCCCTCGGGGACCGCGTATGGCGACATGGTGATGGCGGCAGGCGTGATCGCCTATTCCTGTTCCTGCGGGGTCCCGGCCTCCATCCCGCGACGCACCTCGTCGCGCAGTTCATCGGTCATTTCCTTCGCCGCGCAGGTCCGCGTGGGGCTGATGACCTCCTGCTGCGCGAGGTCCTCGCGTGAGATCGGGCAGACCTTGCCGGCGAGTTCTGGCGTCACCGAGATGGTCAGTGGCAGCTCGGACACCTTGATGCCGAGATCCGTCGCCAGCGCTGTCTTCAGGTCCCAGTCGCCGAGCGACACTTCGACGAATTCCGAACCGGGTTCGCCATCGAGCGCGGGCGCCTCGGTCTGCGCGGCGGCGGGATATTGCAGCGCGGCCGCCATCGCGCCTGCCAGAAGCAGGGCCAAGGGTGTCGACGCGATCCGGTGATACATTTCGTTGGCTCCAAGACTGCTGCAAGCGGTCGCGCCGCATGCCTGATTTCCCGCAATCATAGGGTCCAACCGTGACTTTGCCATGGCCGAGGCATCGCGCTCGGCACAAGAGTCCGCCGCACGCCCCGCGATAGACATCGGCAATCGCCCGATTTGCCCAGGCGGTCCGACAATATTTCATGGCTGCCATGCCGTTGTGCGTTGCAGCAAAGACGCCTAGCTGTCGGGGCAGGGAGGTCCAATTCTTCTTCAGAGGGACCAAAGACATGAAGACTGCAATCGCAACCGCCGCCATCGCCCTGTTCGCATTCGGCGCCGCACAGGCCGAAGAACTGAAGCCGCTGGCCGGCAAGACCATCGATCTCGGCGGCGTCCAGGGCGCAGCCTACTACACGGTCGAAGGCGAAGATTTCCGCGTCGTGACGACGCTTCAGGCCGGCGAGACGGGCAGCCCGCTGCGTTTCGTCTCGACGCTGTCGGATGGTGAGACGCTGACCGTTCAGGTTCCGTCCCGCAATGGCGGCACCACCGAGGACCTGATGATCACCCGCACGGGCGACGTCCTCGACGTCTCGCCGAAGGCCGATCTGCGCGCCGCTGCCAGCCTTCGCTGACACCGCCAGACCGTACGACCAGGTTTCAGACGCAGCTGCCATGCCGGGGAGACCCCGGCATGGCCGTTGACGTTTGGGCCCGCGTCAGGTGGCTCCGGGTGCCGTTGCACCGCGCACGGACTTTCCTCGCGGCGAGCGAACTGGCAGGTTCGGGTCATGGCGAATATCGATATCAAGCATGACGATGCGCTGATCATCGTCGACGTACAGAACGACTTCTGCCGGGGCGGCGCCCTGGCGGTGCTCGACGGCGACAGCGTCTTGGCGCCGATCAACGCGCTGGCTCCGCACTTTCCGGTCGTCGTGCAGACCCAGGACTGGCACACGCCGGATCACGTCTCCTTTGCGTCCAGCCATCGGCGCAACGCCTTCGAGGTGATCACCTTGCCCTATGGGCCGCAGGTGCTGTGGCCCGATCACTGCGTCGTGGGCACAGGCGGCGCGGATTTCCATCCGGCTCTGCATGTCCCCAACGTTCAGATGATCGTCCGCAAGGGTTTCCACCCGTCCGTCGACAGCTATTCCGCCTTCGTCGAAGCCGACCATGCTACTCGGACCGGGCTGGCCGGCTATCTGCGCGAGCGCGGCGTCGGCCGGGTCTTCGTCGCGGGCCTGGCGACGGATTTCTGCGTCGCGTGGACCGCACTCGACGGGCGCCGGGCCGGCTTCGAGGTGGTCGTCGTGGAGGATGCCTGCCGGTCGATCGATCTCGACGGCTCGCTGGCGCGGGCCTGGCAGGACCTCGATGCCGCGGGTGTCGGCCGCTGCCAGTCCGACGAGCTTCTCCCCGGTTTGCCGGTGCCCGACGGCGCCGATCGCGCTTCATCAGCCTGACTTGGCATTTGATCGTGCCGCGACTTGCGGTATCGATGGCCACCGTCATCAGCAGGAAGCGTGTTCCGTGAGCCAAACCTCAACCAACGAAGTCTTTCGCAAGATCGCCACCGCGACGATCACCACGATCCTCCTGAAGAAGGGTCTGCGCAATGTCTGGCTGCGCGGCCCGATGCCGATGGAAGACGGCATGGAGCGGATCGTCGGCCGCGCCTTCACGCTGCGCTTCGTGCCGGCGCGCGAGGACCTGGCGACGCCGGAATCCTGGTCGTCGCCCAATTCCACCCGCGGCGCCATCGAGGCGATGCCGGACGGCTGCATCGCCGTGGTCGATGCCATGAGCGTCGATGACGCCGGCATCTTCGGCGACATCCTGTGTGCCCGGATGGTGAAGAAGGGCGTCGCCGCCCTCGTCACCGACGGCGTCGTGCGCGATCTCGCCGGCGTGCGCGGCACCGGCCTGCCGGTGTGGTGCGCGGGCGTGGCCGCGCCGCCCTCGGTGGCCGGGCTGACCTTCGTCGGCTGGCAGGAGCCGATCGCCTGCGGCGGCGTCGCGGTGTTCCCGGACGATCTGATCGTGGCGGACGACGATGGCGCCGTGGTGATTCCCGCCGCGCTGGTCGACGAGGTGCGCGATGCCTGCGTCGAGCAGGAAGAGCTGGAAGCCTGGATCATGACCGAGGTCGATCGCGGCGTTGCGCTGCCGGGTCTCTATCCGCCGAATGCGGAAACCCGCGAGCGCTACGAGAAGAGCCGCGGCCGCTAAGGCTCAGCGCGACTCGTCAGAACACAAAAGGGGCGGCGCCGCAGCGCCGCCCTTCTTCATGTCCGATCTGTCTGGCCGGCCTAGGCGTCGTCAGCCTTGCTATCGCCATCGACCTCGACCGTCTCGGCTGGGCGCCGCTCGATTTCGCCGCCCAGCCGGTCGACGCTGCCTGGGCGATCGAAGGCGTTGTCCTGCGAGGGCCGCGCCTTCGGCGCGTTCTGGCGGTAGCTGACGTCCTGGTCGCGATCCTGGGCGTCGGGATTGTTCTGCTGGTTGTCGAACCTGTCCGGTACATTGCTCATGTGACACTCCCGTGCGTTGCGGCGGCAGCGCCCCTATATGGGAGCCAGCCGATCCGTTCGGGGGGCAATCCGCTGCGGCGGGCTTCGTTCCCGGCGGACCGGACCAGACACGGAAGGATATCGACATGGACGCCAAGACCTACCCCGTCACACGCACCGATGCCGAGTGGCGCGCGATGCTGTCGCCGGAACAGTATCAGGTGATGCGCGGCCACGGGACGGAGCGCCCAGGCAGCTGCGCCCTGCTGCACGAGAAGCGGCCGGGGACCTTCACCTGCGCCGGCTGCGGGCAGCCGCTGTTTATCGCCGGCCAGAAATTTGAAAGCGGCACCGGTTGGCCGTCCTTCGATACGCCAGTCGAGGGCGCCGTCGAGACCACCGAGGATCGCAGCCACGGCATGGTCCGCACCGAGTGCCATTGCAGCCAGTGCGGCAGCCATCTCGGACATGTCTTCCCGGACGGTCCGCCGCCGACGGGTCTGCGCTACTGCATCAACGGCGTCGCCATGGAATTCGAGCCCGACGCCGCCTGATCGGGACCGCCACGCACCGGTGATCCAGGTGCGTGGCGTCATCTGTCGCCCGGTGGCGTGTCGTCGTCGGCGAGAATGCGCCATGCCGCGCCGTCGAGATCCTCGTACTGGCGGGTGCGGACGGTCCACAGGAAGGCCGCGAGACCGACCAGCCCGAGCAGAAGCGCGATCGGCACGAGGATCAGCAGGATATTCATGCCGTTGCCTCGGCAGCCGGCTCGAACGCCGGTGACCGGCTTTCGGCGACCGGCTGCGCCGACGTTCCCGCCTTGCCGTCGAAACTGCCTCCCGACAGTCGCAGGCTGTTGGCCACCACCACAATCGACGACGCCGACATGGCGATTGCCGCCACGAGCGGCGTGACCAGGCCCGCCATGGCCAGCGGCACGGCGATGCAATTATAGGCGATCGCCAGTCCGAAATTCTGCCGCACCAGCCGCTTTGCGCGCAGCGCGATGCCATGGGCGAAGGGCACGCTGCGCAGGCTGTCGCGGGTGAAGACGAAATCGGCGGCGAGCCGCCCGGCATCACAGGCGGAGGCCGGGGCCATGGAGACATCGGCGGCGGCCAGGCTCGGCGCGTCGTTGAGGCCGTCACCCACCATCAGGACATGGGCACCGCCTGCCTGAAGCGCGCGGATCCGGTCGATCTTTGCCGCCGGCGACTGGCCGGCTGCTGCATGGCCGATCCCCAGTTCGCCCGCCACCCGGCGCACCCCCAACTCGCCGTCGCCCGACAGCAGTTCGGTGGCCAGTCCGGCCGATCGCAGGGCTTCAAGGGCCTCATGCGCGCCGGTCCGCAGCGATTCCCCGAGCACGAAATTCGCCGTTGTCTGCCCCTCGATGGCGAAGCCGACACCCTCCGTGGCGGTCGAGGCCTGTCCCGCGATTTCGCCGACCCAGTCCGGCCGTCCGAGCTGGACGCGGCGACCCTGCCAGATGGCGGCGATGCCGCATCCCGGCCATTCCCGGATATCATCGAGCTCCGCCATAGAACCGCTTCCCAAATAGTGCCGGAGCGCGAGCGAGGCGGGGTGGTTCGAGCGGCCGGCGAGGGCGCGCGCCACGTCGCGGAAGGTTGCGGGCATGTTCGACGCGGCGACGTGGGGCGTGCCCGTCGTCAGGGTCCCGGTCTTGTCAAACAGCACCGTGTCGATCTCGGCCAAGCGCTCGAGCCCCGTGCCGTCCTTCATCAGGATGCCCGCCTCGAAGAGACGCGCGGCGCCGATGACATGCACCACCGGGACGGCGAGCCCGAGAGCGCAGGGGCAGGTGACGATCAGAACCGCGATCGCCGCATAGAGCGCCTGATACCAGTCGCCGCCCGTCGCGATCAGCCAGAGGAGGAACGTCGCCGCGGCGAGGAGATGGACCGCCGGCGCGTAGATCCGCGCCATCCGGTCGGCCACGCGCACATAGCGTCCGCGACCGGTCTCGGCCGCTTCCATCATGCGGACGATCTCGGCGAGGAAGGAATCGTCCGCGCTCGTGAGCGCCTCGACCTCCAGGGCGCCCGACAGGTTGAGGGTGCCCGCCTCGACCCGGGCGCCCGGCGCGACGGCGAATGGCGCGCTTTCGCCGGTGACGAGCGAGCGGTCGAGTTCGCTGCGGCCCGTGAGGACCATCGCATCGACCGGCATCCGTTCGCCGGCGGCGACGCGCAGGACCATGCCGGGCTGCACCTCGTCGAGGGGCACGTAGCGGGTTTCGCCATCGGCGAGCAGCGTCGCGCCGCGTGCGGCCAGTCGCGAGATAGCGACGACGGCGCTGCGGGCGCGCTCGCGCATGCGCTGGTCGAGATACCGGCCCACCAGCAGAAAGAAGATCAGCGTCACGGCCGCGTCGAAATAGGCTTCGGCGCCGCCGTTCAGGCTCTCGTAGAGACTCATGGCGAGGGCCAGGAGGACAGCCAGCGAGATCGGGACATCCATGTTCAGCCGCCCGACACGCAGCGCCGAGACGGCCGAGCGGAAGAAAGGCTGGCCGGCGAACGCCACGGTCGGTACCGCGATCAGGGCCGAGACGAGGTGGAAGAGATCCCGCGTCGCGGCATCAGCCCCGGACCAGACGGAGACCGACAGGAGCATGATGTTGGCCGCACCGAATCCGGCGATCGCCAGCGCGGTCAGCAGGCGTGTCGATTCGCGCCGGGTGCCCAAGGTTTCGAGGTCACCGAGATCGACCGGCGTGCCGGGATAGCCCAGCGCATCCAATGCGTTGGCGATGACGCCCGGTGAGATGTCGGCGGAACGTGTGACCACGGTCACGCGGCGGAGCGTCAGATTGACCCGAACCGAGACGATGCCGGGCAGGGGCTTCAGGGCGGTTTCGATGGCCGACAGGCAGGCGCCGCAGCGAATGCCGGGCACTGACAGGACATAGGTCACCGTGCCGTCCGGTGCCTGCCGCCCGGCATGGCGCAGTTCCTCGGTCCGCGCATCGACGGGGCCGGCGACGTCGCTCAGGTCGGCGGGGAGCGTGAAAGCGGTGCCGCAGCAGCTCATGATCGTGCGCTCACTTGACCACGAAGCGGATGGCGCTTTGCCAGGGCTTTTCGCCGGTCGCCTCGACCCGGACCTGTGCCTCCCAGATCCCCGGCGCCAGATCGGTGGTCACGCCGTAGCCACCGGAGCGCAACGGCGCGAGGCGCACGGTCCGGTCGTCGCGCTCGGTGGCGGGGCGTCCAATGGTGGCTGCGACCAGCGCGCCGGGCAGGGGCCGGGACGCGGCATCGCGCAGATCGACCTGGAAGACACCGTCGGAATACGCCGTCGTCGCCGTCCAGCCGCGCCCCGCCTGGGCGGTGCGTTCGGCTGTCAGCTCGTTGAAATGCTGGCTCGCAATGTAGCTGTTCTCGACGACAAGGCCGCTCCAGCTCGTGTTGGCGAAGACGGCCAGGGTCAGATTGACCGAGATGATAGTGCCGAAGAACAGCGCCATGACGCCGATCATGTGCAGGCCGGTGAATTTTTCAGGACGAAACACGCGACGTAGCATGGGTCAGTTCCCCGTCTCGAAGATTGCGGAATAGCTGTCGGTCTCGCCCGCGACCGGATCGGTGACCACGAAGCGGAAGCTGGTCTCGCCCGCCTGCAGCGCGCTCGCCGGCTGGGCGACGAAGACCCGCAGGGCGCGAAGCTGGTCCGGCGCGACGGGGATGTCGAAGCTCCGGGCAGCCGGCGCATCGATGTCGGCAATGGTCATCGTCGCCTCCGGCAGGCCTTCGAGCGCGAGCCCGATGGTGCGCGGCTGCGGCAGCATGTTGAGCAGCTTCACGGTGTAGCCGTTGCGGATCGACCCGTCGGCGAGGGTGACGGCGACCGGGTTGCGATCGTGCTGGACGTTGATCTCCAGACGGTCGCGGGACAGGAGGGCGATGGTCAGCCCGACGCCGATTGCCGACCACATGGCCAGGTAGATCAGCGTCCGGGTGCGCAGAATGATCCGCCAGTCGAAGTGCCGCAGCCCGGCGATGAAGCGGCCCGCACTGTCGCGCACACGGGACGGGTCGATGGCACCGGTCGCCGGATCCGTGGCGGCAGCCATGTTGGCGTTGTAGTCGCTGAGCGTCGCGTAGGAGATCAGGCCGCGCTCGCGTCCCAGCCGGTCCATGACGCCATCGCAGGCGTCGATGCACAGGGCGCAGGTGATGCAGGCCATCTGCTGGCCGTCGCGGATGTCGATGCCCATCGGGCAGACCGCGACGCAGGCATTGCAGTCAACGCAGTCACCGGCCGGCAAGCCCGCCGCCGCGGCCTTCTTGGCGCCGCGGGTCCGCGGCTCGCCGCGCCAGTCATTGTAGGTGACGGTGAGCGAATCCTCGTCGAGCATCGCCGCCTGGATGCGCGGCCAGGGACACATGTAGATGCAGACCTGCTCGCGCATCAGTCCGCCGAAGACGTAGGTGGTGGCGGTCAGAAGGGCGACGGTGGCATAGGCGATGAACGGCGCCTCGCCGGTGAGGAAGCTCATCAACAGGCTCGGGGCGTCGGCGAAGTAGAAGATCCAGGCGCCGCCGGTCGCCACGGCGACGACGATCCAGGTGGCATGCTTCAGGACCCGCTTGCGCAGCTTGTCGACGCTCCAGGGCGCGTTGTCGAGCTTGATGCGGGCATTGCGGTCGCCCTCGAAGAAGCGCTCGATGACGAGGAACAGGTCGGTCCAGACCGTCTGCGGGCAGGTGTAGCCGCACCAGGCCCGGCCGACGGCGGAGGTGACCAGGAACAGACCGACGCCGGCCATCACCAGCAACCCGGCGACGAAGAAGAACTCCTGCGGCCAGATCTCGATGAAGAAGAAATAGAAGCGGCGGTTGGCCATGTCGATCAGGACGGCCTGATCGGGCGCGTAGGGACCACGATCCCAGCGCAGCCACGGCGTGACGTAATAGATGCTGAGGGTGATCGCCATGATCAGCCATTTCAGCCGGCGAAACTGCCCCTCGGTGCGCTTGGGAAAGATCTTCTCGCGCTTGGCGTAAAGCGGCTGGTCCTGCCTGCCGGCGGCGTTGACGGCTTCGACGTCGAGGCGTTCGATGTCGGGCTGATGCAGCATGGTCTCTCTCGACGTTCGGCGGGCACCGCGGCGCGGCATCCGTGTCGATAGACCCGCCCCGGCGGACCGGCCTTGATCTGCATCAACGCCCGGCGGTGCGCGGGTGCGTCGCAGGAGCGCAGCATCGTCGACGGCCTTGCCGGCAAGACGAAGCCCCCGGCTGGCGGGCCGGGGGCTTTGGTCGCGACCTCCCTCGCGACCGGGCGGCGGGATCCTATTCGCCGCCGCCGAGGCTGTGGACGTAGACCGCGAGTTCCTTGATCGCGGTGTCGCCGAGGCGCTCGCCCCAGGCCGGCATGACGCCATGGCGCGGCCGGCTGACCTGCGTCGCGATGGCGGTCGCGTCCCGTCCGTAGAGCCAAATCGCGTCGTTGAGCGCGGGCGCGCCGACCTCCTTCATGCCTTCGCCCGTCTCGCCATGGCAGAAGACGCAGTTCTGCGCGTAGATGTCGGCACCGCGCGTGGCGGCTTCGGGCTCGTCGTCGCGTCCGGTCAGCGACAGGACATATTGCGCGACGTCGCCGATCTGGTCGCGATCGAGAATGCCGTCGCGCCCGAAGGCCGGCATGTCGGCGACACGGGTGTCGGGGTCCGGCGCATAGCGGATGCCGTGCTGCAGCGTGACGGCGATCTCCTCGAGCGAGCCGCCCCAGATCCAGGCGTCGTCATTAAGGTTCGGATAGCCCGGACCACCGGCTGCCCCGGAGCCATGGCACTGAACGCAATTGACCTTGTAGGCCGCTTCGCCGGCGGCGATCGCAAAGGGGCGCAGCTCCGGATCGGCGGCGATGGCCGCCACGTCCGACGTGCGGATCGCCGCGATCCGGTCGGCATTGGCCATCTCCAGCGCGGACATCTCGGTGCGCAGATCCGCACGGCTCGACCAGCCGAGCAGGCCCGTCGTCGCCGAATTGACCAGCGGCCAGGCCGGATAGAGCACCGTATAGACGGCCGCGTAGGCGATGCAGGCGTAGAAGGTCCACAGCCACCAGCGCGGCAGCGGGTTGTTGAGCTCCTTGATGCCGTCCCAGGAATGGCCGGTCGTCTCGATGCCGCTGACGTCGTCGATGTCCTTGTGATCGCTCATCGGTCAGTCCTCGCTGAAGGGGATGCTGGCGGCATCGTCCGCGGCGCGCTTGGCGCCCGGCCGCAGGACCCAGGCAAGAACGCCGAGGAAGAACAGCGTCAGGGCAAGGAGCGCCCAACTGTCGGCGAAGGCACGCATGCTGTGGTAGTCGAAATCCATCCGGAGGCTCCTAGCGATCGTTGCGTTCCGGCTCGTAGACGGAGAAGTCCACGAGGGTGCCGAGCACCTGCAGGTAGGCGACGAGCGCGTCCATCTCTGTGAGACGCTGGTTGTTGCCGTCGAAGGTGCCGACGACCGCCTTGGGGTAGCGGGCGAGAAGGCCGGTCGTGTCGCCGTCGGCATTCGCCTGGACCGTCAGGTCGGCCCTGGCGTTGTCGATCATCTCGTCGTCGTAGGGCACGCCGACTGCGCGATTGGCGCGCAGGTGACCGGCCGGGTCCCGCATGTCGAGATCGGTCGTCGCCAGGAAGCCGTAGGACGGCATCACCGATTCCGGCACGACCGATCGTGGCTTGATCATGTGCTGGACGTGCCATTCGTCGCTGTAGCGGCCGCCGACACGGGCGAGATCGGGGCCCGTGCGCTTCGACCCCCACTGGAACGGATGGTCGAACATGGATTCGGCCGCGAGGCTGTAATGCCCGTAGCGCTCGACCTCGTCCCGGAACGGCCGGATCATCTGGCTGTGGCAGGCGTAGCAGCCCTCGCGGATGTAGATGTTGCGCCCGGCGAGCTCGAGCGGCGAGTAGGGCCGCATGCCCTCCACCTTCTCGATGGTGTTCTCCAGGTAGAACAGCGGCGCGATCTCGACGATGCCGCCGACGCTGACCACCAGGAGGGACAGGACGAGAAGCAGCGTGGCGTTGCGTTCGACCCGGCCATGCTTGGCGAGAATGCCCCGGGCGACCGGGTCGGCCTTCACTTCCGGCAGGGCGCCGTCGAGGGTCGGATGTTCGGTTTTCTTGGTCATGTCTGGCCCCTTACCCTGCCATCTGGATGGCGGGCGTCTGGCCGCCCATCGGTACTTCCGACCGGATCTCGCCGCGGATGGTCTTGTAGATGTTGAAGGCCATGATTAGCGCGCCGGAGAGGTACATCAGGCCGCCGAGCATGCGCAGCACGTAGTAGGGATGCATGGCCGCGACGGTTTCGGTGAAGGAGTAGACGAGGTAGCCGTCGGCTCCGTATTCGCGCCACATCAGGCCCTGCATGATGCCCGAGACCCACATCACCGCCGCGTAGACGACGATGCCAAGCGTCGCGAGCCAGAAGTGCCAGTTGACCAGGCGCAGGCTGTAGAGCCGCTCGCGATGCCAGAGCTTTGGCGCCAGATGGTAGACCGCGCCGAAGGAGATCATGCCGACCCAGCCGAGCGCGCCGGAATGGACGTGACCGATGGTCCAGTCGGTGTAGTGGCTCAGCGAGTTCACCGCCTTGATCGACATCACCGGACCCTCGAACGTCGACATGCCGTAGAAGGCGACGGAGATGACCATCATGCGCAGGATCGGATCGGTGCGCAGCTTGTCCCAGGCGCCCTGCAGCGTCATCAGGCCGTTGATCATGCCGCCCCAGGAGGGCATCCACAGCATGATCGAGAAGACCATGCCGAGCGTCTGCGCCCAGTCGGGCAGGGCGGTATAGTGGAGGTGGTGAGGCCCGGCCCAGATGTAGAGGAAGATCAGCGACCAGAAGTGGATGATCGACAGGCGGTAGGAATAGACCGGCCGGTTCGCCTGCTTCGGGATGAAATAGTACATCATGCCGAGGAAGCCGGCGGTGAGGAAGAAGCCGACGGCGTTGTGGCCGTACCACCACTGGGTCAGCGCGTCCTGCACGCCGGAGAAGGCCGAATAGCTCTTGGCGCCCATGAAGGAGACGGGCATCGAGAGATTGTTGACCACATGCAGCATCGCGATGGTCACGATGAAGGCCAGGTAGAACCAGTTGGCGACGTAGATGTGGGGTTCCTTGCGGCGGATCAGCGTGCCGAGGAACACGGCCAGGTAGGCGAGCCAGACCACCGTCAGCCACAGATCGACATACCATTCCGGCTCGGCATATTCGCGGCTCTGGGTGATGCCGAGAAGGTAGCCGGTCGCCGCCAGGACGATGAAGAGCTGGTAGCCCCAGAACACGAACCAGGCGAGATTGCCGCTCCACAGGGTCGCCCGGCAGGTGCGCTGGACGACGTAGAAGGAGGTGGCGATCAGCGCGTTGCCGCCGAAGGCGAAGACCACGGCGGAGGTGTGCAGCGGACGCACGCGGCCGAAATTGAACCAGGGCTCGATGTTCAGGTCGGGCCAGGCGAGCTGCGCGGCGGCAAGCACGCCGACGAGAAAGCCGACGATGCCCCAGGCCACCGTCGCAATGACGCCGTAGCGCACCACCTCGTCGGCATATTCGGTGCCGTTGGTCTTCAGCGGAATCTGCGCGGCACCGGCGAACTCGATGCGCCGCAGCAGCACCACCGTCGCGCCCGCCAGAATGAAGAACAGGACATAGGCATGCGCGGCGAACTGCGCATCCCTGGCAAAGCCGGCCCCGAGCAGCGCGACCAGCGCCGCGCCGCCGATGAACATCGCCTCGGTTTGGTATTTCACGTCAGGAACCCCCTCGGTCACAGGCCCGCCGGACGCCGGTTCGATCAGGCGATCGCAATTGCGGGATGGAGGTGGTGTGGCAGCGGAGAGTGTCCGGCGCTTTGATGTCGATCAAGCGGGACGGTGGGAGGTGGCGTTGTGCGCTGGCGGCGGTGTTGCGGGCGCAGACGTGTGAGTTGGGTCGGTGGGCGACACGGCGGTTGCGGGCACCGTTATCGCGGGCGGGCGCAGCGTTCGCCGCGACGTGGCGGAGAGCTTGCCCGCGAGGCGGTAGGCGGCTGCCAGGATTTGGCATGGGTCCTCGGGTCGAGCCCGAGGATGACGACCTTGTTCGGGAGCTTGGCGCGTAAGCGCACTGGGCGGCGCGTGCTGGCCGATGCCGCGCGGCGGCGATGACGACCTCGACGGTGGCGGTGACGGTGACGCTAGCGGAGCCGGAAGTCGACGCTGAACAGAACGCAGTTAAAGAGCAGGAACAGAAGCAGAAGCGACCGCAGAGGCGAACGACGGCTGGCCGCGGGACTGTCAGGAATTCCGTGTGTGGGCGGGCGGTTGAACAATTTCAGGCCATGGCCTGTGTGAAGCGCTCACCGTAGAGGATGGCGAACTGCGCTTTGGCCATTGCCCACTCACGAGGCGGCATTTTCCACTCCTTCTCCGATTGATTCAAGACCAGGAAGAGAAGCTTCATCGCAGCGTCGTCGGTCGGGAAGTGGCCTCGAGCCCGGACAGCCCTGCGCAGTTTTGAGTTCAAAGCCTCAATAGCGTTGGTCGTATAGACCATTCTGCGGACCTCCTCGGGGAAGCCATAGAACGGAACGACCTCGGCCCAGGCCCGGCGCCAGCTCTGCCCAATGGCTGCGTATCGGTGGCCCCATTCGCCTTCCTCAAAGGCCGTCAGGGCCTTCTCGGCTGCCACCGCGTCGGCCGCTCGGTAAATGTCCTTTAGCGCGGCCGCGACGGCCTTGCGGTCCTTGTAGGACGTGAAGTCGAGGCTGTGGCGCAGGAGATGGACAATACAGGTCTGGACGGTGGCTTCAGGGAAGACGGCGACGATGGCCTCAGGAAAGCCCTTCAGCCCGTCGACGATGGCAAGCAGGACGTCCTCAACGCCGCGGTGCTTCATCTCGTTCATGACCCGCAGCCAGAACTTGGCGCCCTCGTTCTGCTCGAGCCAGAGGCCGAGGATTTCCTTGGTGCCGTCGGCGCGCACGCCAAGGGCGATGTGGACCGCCTTGTTTCTGACGAAGCCTTCGTCGCGGATCTTCACACGCAGAGCATCGAAGAACACGATCGGATAGACCGCCTCCAGTGGCCTGGCCTGCCAGGCGGCGACCTCTTCCAGAACGGCGTCCGTGACCACCGAAATCAGGTCCGCAGAAACATCGACGCCGTAGAGATCGTGAAGGTGCCCAACAATCTCCCGATTGCTCATTCCCCGGGCATACATCGAGATGATCTTCTCGTCGAAGCCCGGGAACCGCCGCTGATATTTGGCAATGAGCTGCGGGTCGAAGCTGCCCTGCCGATCCCGCGGCACGGCAAGATTGAACTTGCCGCTGTCCGTCGTCACGGTCTTGCGGCCGTAGCCATTACGGCCGTTTCCGGCGCCGTTCTCGCCGGCCAGATGGTGATCCATCTCGGCGTTCAGGGCACGCTCGGCGAATGCCTTCTTCAGGCCGTCGAGCAAACCGCCCGGGTCGAAGGCAGTCTTCGGATCGGCGCCAGACAGAAGCTGGTCGAGAAGCGCGTCAGGAATGCTGGGTTCTTTGCGGCGGGCCATGGGTCTCTCCTTCGGTCCCATTATGCCCGCTCACACACGGAATTCCTGACAGTCCCGCTGGCCGCCACATCCGCCGCGCGTCAACCTCGGGCTTGACCCGAGGACCCATGCCTCGACGGTGGCGGTATCAGAGACGCTGCAGAACGGACCTCATCGACGTGCCGCCACCCGCCGCCGCCCGTCACGCCCCACGGCAGCGCCACGCCTCACTCGAACGCCTTGCCGTTCCACTTCACCGAGACCGACTGGCCGCCATGCCCGTGCATGGAGATGGACAGGCGGCGGCCCGGGCCGATGGTGACGCCGCCGCCGAGCGCCTCGCTGACCTTCTTCAGGAGACCGCCGCGGCGGACATAGAAGATCACCGAGCAGACCTGCGCGCCGCAGAACCCACTGCGACCGAACCGGCTATCGCTGCAGAAGATCGCGTCATGGGACAGGATGAGGTCCGACTTGCCGTCGCCGTCGAGGTCGCGCTCGATCACGCCGACCGGATCGATCGTGCCCCGCCCGCCATCGCAGGCCTCGGCGATCTGTTCCTTCACCACCCAGGCCGCCGCCTTGGTCCGTGCCTCGGCCGGCGACCACACCAGGGCGATGGTCAGGATCGTCAACAAAGCCCTCTTCATCTCGACACCTCCCGTTGCGTCATATGACGAACCTGCCGGGGGACGCGGCGCAAGGCAAGCAGAGGCGGGCTTCCGGGGGATCCTTCTCATTTTCCTCGACCTGACGGAGCCAGTCGTCCGCGACAGTTCCTTCAGAGGAGAGTTCGAGACGTCCGTTTTCGATCAAGAGCACCCCAGATAGAGAGGGGACCAAATAGCCTGCTTCTCTGAAAAGCCGGAGATCAACCGGCGGAAGAGCTCACCCCAAGGTATCACCACTCCCGCTCAGCGTCTCGACGCCAGGATTGGCGCTCTTCAGTGCCGCAATGTAATTGCGCGGGAAGAGCAAGTGGTTGACCGTTTCCAGACCCATGAAGTCAGCGATCTTGTTCGTGAAAGATGAGCAGTTATAGGCGACCGCGTGCCAGAGGGGGCTGCTGCCCTGAAGCTGCCGAATCCGGCCGAGGATACGCTGATACTCTTCCGGTGTGAGTGCGATGGTCATCTCGTTCTGAAGATACCGGATCTCGGTGTCCCCGTCCGAGAAGCCGGTCTCGGATGGGACCGGGGCTATATGGCCCATGGAATAGACAGCGTTGCCGCCTGCGGGGTGAAGGCCGGCGATCTCGGTCATGTTCGAGATGAGGACTCCGCCATTGTCGTAGGGAACGTTGCCGCGCGAATCGAGCTCGCCGAACGCGACGAACGAATGGCCGTAGCTCTCAGCATTGCGGGCACGGAAAGAGATGAAGTAGGGCTTCGCCAACTGGCCAACGGCGCTTTGCCCCGACCAAGGTGTGAATCGAACCTGCTGATCGATCCCGGCGAAGCTCGTGGCAGGAGCTCCGACCGTCATGTTCGAATTCGACGAATTCGATGAGCAACCGGCAAAGGCCGCGACCAAGATTGCGATCGCAGTGAATCTTGCAAGAAACTTTGCCATGTCGGTCGATCCCAAACGCGTCGTTGTTCAATCTCTCCGGCATGAGCATTCACGACTGGCTGTGAAGATATGGGGAGAGCTGCAATCCCCTAGGGGCTGACTAAGGCCTAAGTTGGGTAGGGTCTCGGGAGCGCAGCAAGAGAAGAACGACCTTCCAGGTCACCGCCATTCATTGAGCTCCCGCCCGCCGGCACCGCAGGTGGTGGAATGGCCGGCTCGGGATACGGTATCCAAGTCTTAAGCGAGCATCAGGCCTGACTTCGACCCTCGGAGCCGCCGCATCGATGAATTACCCACATGCAGAACCCATTTCCGAACTCTTCAGCACTAATGATTTATCCGCCGTGAAACCGGATCATCTCCTGGTTGGGATACGCTGGGCAAGCAAGCTTACGGCTTGTCGACGAGGGTCCGTCGCAGTGCCGCAGAGAGCCTGTCGATCCGCAGGGCGGCGGAAACAGCTTGTGCGAGACGCTGGACGAATCCGACAAACGGGTCGACGCTCGGAACAGTTACGGCAGCGCCGGCCAGGATTCCGACCCCGGCCCCTGTGAGAATGTCGATCGGAAAGTGAATGCCGATCGCCACACGTGACCAGGCGACGAGCAAGGTCGCCGCGGTCGTGAGCGCTGCGAGCTGGCCCCTTGCGCATAGCGCGAGCGTTGCGGCCACCGCGGCCATGATGGCCACATGATCGCTCGGAAACGAACTGTCGCTCGCATGATCGAGCACGTTGCCGGCCAGACCTATCATGAAGGGTCGCGGTTCGAACACGAAGAACGAGACGATCCCCGACACAGCCAAAGCGACAGCCGCAGAGATGCACGCCCGGATCCCTGCCTTGCGGTCAGAGACGTCATTCCGGATCCAGAGGCCGATCAATACGATCGGCACGGCGAAGATCACCCATTGCGCAGCCCAAGCCTCCAGCGGCGCGAGAGAGGCGGCTGCGAGATCATGAACAGCGCTGTAGATCGAAACGTCGAATGTCGTTGGCATGGATCCCTCATTGTTTCATGAGGACAATGGCGCGTCAGGATCGCCCGAACGTGGCCGGGACTATACCCTTCGGTATAGCGGACGCATTTGCAGTAAGGACGCCTCGTCCCCGCAGACGGTCCGGTGTGGTGAGATTGGCGCCGTGCGCGACCGCTGCGCTCGCCGCCCCAAACGTCAGAGCAACTCCAGGACGCGCAACCAGACGCCGACGGCAAGTCCGCCATTTGCAAGCAGCAGGACGAACACGGCGGCCGAGCCGAGATCCTTGGTCTCCCTGGCGAAGGTGCTCCATTCCGGCGACAGGTGATCGACGATGTGCTCGATTGCAGTGTTGATCGCTTCGGCGGCGAACAGGATCGTGAAGCAGATCGCCTGGGCAAGGATCGCCAGCGCAGACACGCCCGTCAGGGCATGCAGCAGGAATACGACGAAGGCGACGAGCAATTCGTGACGAAAGGCCTCCTGTCGCCATAGGACGCGCAGGCCGCCTATCGAGTAGCCTGTCGCCGCGACGACATGGTCGAGGCCGCGCTTCTTCGGCGCCGGGCCGGGAACGGATCTGGTGCGGCTCATGCGCGGGGCTCTTCCGTGTCGTCGCCGGTGTTGCCGGCGTCCGGATCGCGGCAGGGCGTGGTCAGATCGAGCGCCGGGTCGTAGACCGCCGTCTCGACGTCCATCATGCCGAGCACGGTGTGGAACAGGTTGTCGTGGCTGAGCGCGTCGCCACTTTCCTCAGCGAGGCAGGCCCGATCGAGCGCCTCGTCGCGCGAGAACCCGTCGGAGAACCAGGCGATCATGGGGACGTGGGTCTGTTCGACCGGCGCCATGAAATAGGGAGCGGCGTGAAGATAGAGCCCGCTCTCGCCAAGCGATTCGCCATGGTCGGAGACGTAGATCATGGCTGTGTCGATCCGGTCTTCGTGCGAGGCCAGCACATCGATGATCTGCGCCAGATTGCGGTCGGTCTGGACGATCGTGTTGTCGTAGGCGTTGGTGAGTTCCTCGGCGGTGCAGTCGGCCAGTTGGGGCGTCCGGCAATCGGGCACGAACCGTCGCGCTGTCTTATCGTAGCGCTTGTAATAGGCCGGGCCGTGGCTGCCGATCTGGTGGAGGACGATGACGCTGTCGGTCTTCAGGTCTTCGATGGCAGTCTTCAACCGGTCGACGAGCACGTCGTCCCGGCATTCTCCGCCCTCGCAGTAGCGCGGGTCGCCTACCTCGGGGAGATACTCGTAGGCGCGGCGGTCAGCGACGCCCTTCGAGCCGGTGTTGTTGTCGAACCAGGATGTCGCGACGCCGGCGTGGTCAAGGACGTCGAGAAGGTTCTCGGTGGAGTTACTCTTGCTGTCGGAATAGTCGCTCCGCCCATAGACGGAGAACATGCACGGCAGCGACACGGCGGTCATGGTCCCGCAGCTCTGCACGTTCGAAAAGGCGACGACGTCGCGTTGGGCCAGTTGCGGATTGGTATCGCGATCGTACCCCAGGAGACTGAAGTTCTGGGCCCGGGCGGTTTCGCCAGCGACGACGACGAGAAGCCTCGGACGCCCACCTGCATTTGCGGGGGCGCGCCGGGCGTCCTCACCCAAAGCCGCCACGACCAGATTGCGGTCCTTGAATTGCCGATCGACGAGCTTGCCGAAGCCGACGATGGCGCCTGCCGGATTCAGGCTCGCCATCAGGTCCCGATGATTGCGAAAGGTCGCGGCGAAGGTCGAGAAATTGGCGAAGACGATGGCGAGGACGACCAGAAGAGCTGGCGCGATGAAGGCGGTGTTCCAGCCAGCCTTCGCCAACACGGTGCGATGGCGCACGCGCACGAGACAGATGGCGAAGGCGGGCAGCACGCCGAAGAGGACGACGTGCAGGAGGAAGTCGGGGGTGATCAGGGCGCCGGCTTCCGCCGGCGTCGTGACGACGGCGTTCTGGATCATGTCGCGGTCGACGACGATGCCGAAGCTGTCGACGAAATAGGAAGAGACCGCGGCCACGAGGACGAAGAGGATGAAGACGGGCTTGATGACGTATTTCATCGAAAACATCGTCAGAAGGGATGCGCCGAGAAGGACGATGGCCGCGCCAAAGGCCGCGAAGGCGAAGGAGTGGCCGTCGAAATAGGTCCATCCCTTGATCCAGAACGCCCGGTTGGCGGTGGCAAGAACGAAGATGGTGACGAGCAAGCTGAGCTGGATGCTGGTCAGGCTGGGGCGTTTCATCGGCAGAGAGCTTCCGGGGCTGTTTGGCCGGCGGACGGGCCGCGCAGCGTTCGATGTGTGGTGAGAGGGCCGTGAGCCGAGGGCATGCGCAGGGTGTCATCGGCCCCGGTCGTTTCGCGGCAACGCGACGGGTCAGGCCATGTGACGCATGCGGGGCAGCATCCGCTTGAGCGCCCCGGTCCTGAACCAGAAATGCTGGGCCAGCGCCCCGACGACATGCAGTCCGATCAGGGCGAGCAGCGGGTTCCAGAGGAAGGTGTGGTAGCCCGCCAGGTCATCGCTGCCGGTGAACCAGGCGGCGAGGCCGAGGATCGGCATGGCGAGGAGGAC
Organism: Aurantimonas manganoxydans SI85-9A1; assembly: GCF_000153465.1. Taxonomy (GTDB): domain Bacteria; phylum Pseudomonadota; class Alphaproteobacteria; order Rhizobiales; family Rhizobiaceae; genus Aurantimonas; species Aurantimonas manganoxydans. Next base: position 2,051,440 of record NZ_CH672387.1, read on the forward strand.
TGCGTAAAGCAGGCCGTGAGTGAGCCGGGCGAGCAACGTGGCCCAGGTCGGCTCGTTTTCGGGATGCGGTGGGCGTCCGTTGACGAACCGGTCGAGCAGGCGAAGCGCGGCGGCGACCAGCACGAACGTGCCGAAGACGATGTGGGTATAGCCGAGCAGGTTCGTGATCTGGTCGAGGACCTTGCCCTCGAGTGTGCCGTCCCAGAAATCGACCATGAACTCACCCTCGATCCACTGGGCGACGATCAGAGCGACGATGGACCAATGGAGGAAGACGTTGAGGGCGGTCCAGTCGGACCGGTCGCGTGTCGCGGCCATGATGGTGAGCTCCGGGGAGGCGAACGGGTTTCAATCCGTTCTGCAATCGGCAGATGCTCCCGGCATTGCCGAAACTATACGGTTTCGTAATCCCGGCAGTTGCAGGGGGCGGGCGAGTCTTGCCCGGCTCACCGCCGTTGGGCGGGGCCAGATGGCAGGGGGACGAGATCGGTCGGATGGGCCCGTACCAGGGCAGCAAGAGGCCGGGTTGCGGTGTCTGGAGGAACCGCTTCTGGCTTTACTGCGACAAAGGCCAGGCCGAGGACGAACGGATCGACGACTTCCTTGGAGTAGCCGGCGAGAAGGATGGGCCGCTCGCTGCCATCGGGGCCGAGCCGATAGGCCGAGGGCCACAGAGTCAGAACGTCGCGGCCGTCCTGGCTGGGATGGGTGAACGTGGCGACGGGCATGCGGCCTTCGTGCAGCAACGGCAGGGCGGCGCGTTCGGGCAGGGGGCCGGCGGACGGAAGCAGCGCCTGCGCCAAACCTCCTGTGGTCATGGGTGACCAGCCGGCCGAAGCCAGCAGCGGCGCCAGCTCGGCAACGTCTAGGTCGGTCTGGAAGAGGATCGGTCCGGCCGCGTCCCCGCCCATGGTCAGGCGATGGCTGGCGAGCGACTTCCAGCCGTCCTTGAGCCATTCGTCCTTCGACATGTCTGTCGTCAGGCGCATCGGCGCGTAGTTGCGGATCCAGATGCCGTAGTCGCGCCACAGATGAGATCCGTAGGAGCCGGCGAAGACGGCGAGGAGGACGACGACCAGCGGCACGAGGCGGATTGTCCGGTCTCTCAGGTGGGTGGTCAGGGCGAAGACCGCCGCCATCAGGATCCCGAAGCTCATGCCGGCACTGACGTCCGTCAGCCAGTGGGCGCCGAGATAGAGGCGCGAGAAGGCGACCGTCAGGGCCGCCAGCGCAGCGATGCCGAGGACGATCGGCCGAGAACCGGGCTTCATATGCGAGGCCACAATCACCGCCAGGATTCCGAAGAAAGTCATGGACAGGGTGGCATGACCGCTTGGGAACGAAAACGATGAGACGCCGGCATAAAGGTCGGTCGGTCGAGGCCGCTCGATGGTTCCCTTGACGAGATGGACGAAGAGTTCCGATCCGGCCATTGCCAAGGCTGCGGCGATGGCGACCCGGATATGCCGGCGGATCGCCAGCCAGAGCACGATGGCAACGGTGAGGCTGGTCAGGACGAAGCCGTCAGCCGCCATGGTGATCGCGGTGACGATCTTCGTGCCTGCGTCACTACGGTAGGATTGCAGGAAGTTGTAGACCGCCTTGTCCGCCAGCTTCAGCTCGGGATCGAAGAGCAGGTTGCCCAAGAGCAGCAGGAAGCCAGCGGCGGCCAGCGCGGCAACAACCATGATGGCAGTGCGCCCGACGATGTTGTCGTCGTTGGAAAGGTAGCGCAGTTCCAGCCGAGCGAGCCGGCTTGTCGAATTGGCTCGACGCTCGATCCGGACGCGCCGCCAGTCCGCTGCCACCGGCCAGACGAAGGCGATAGCGATCTTGCCAACATACCAGGCCAGAAGGAGCACGGCGATCGCGCCAACGAGCAGGATCGCAAGGCGTGGATCGAGCGAATGGACCCGGGACAGTCCGATGCCGATTCCGGCCGCGGGGATCAGGTGTGCCGTTGCCCAGACAAAGGCCGAGGCCACGTTAACGCTCGTGAAGCGGACGACCCCCATTCCGACCATCCCGGCAATGCCCGGCACGATCGCCTTCACGCCGGGCACGAAGCGGCCGAGGAAGACACTCTTGCCGCCGTGGCGATGGAAGAAGGCTTCGCCTCGCTCAATCAGCGTCCCGTAGCGCCGGAATGGCCAGACCGTACGCAGGCGATCCCGGTAATGATGACCGATGGCGTAGGACAGCGCATCACCGGCGGTGGCACCCGCGGCCGCGACGACCAGGACTGGCATAAACGGCAGTTTGCCGCCGCCGATCATGGCGCCGACCGCGATCAGCACCACGGTGCTGGGGACGAAGAGCCCGATAATGAAGAGTGCCTCGCCGAGACAGACGGCGAACAGAAAGGTGTAGGCCAGCAGAAGGTGCTGGTCGACGAGGGAGAGGAGGGTTTGCGTCATGAGCTTCTTCGGTGCGTGCTGCGGGCAGGCCAGCACTACCGGGCGAAGCTTCGCGCCAAATGTCTCGAACTATACGGTTCGGTATAGCCGCGAGGCTCGCGAGGGCTACTCACCTGCGATCTCATTGTTTCGCGAATCCGCGATCGCGCATGGAGGCGCCCCCGCATCTGGAAAGGACAGGACTGGATTTTGGGATCAGGCGCCCGGGTTCGCGGTCGCGCCCCTCTCGATCTTGTCCTTCTTCGTAATGCTGAGATAGCCAACCAGGCCAGCGATGGTGACGAGGAACAGGACGCTGGTGCCGGTCGTGCCGAGGCCGAGACCGCCAGTGTGTGCTGGCTGGGACAACAGGTCCCCCATCGAGGCGCCGAAGGGGCGGGTCAGGATATAGGCCGCCCAGAAGGTAGGGACCGCGTCGACGCCGAACCTGTAGGCGGCATAGACCGCGGCGATCAGCGCGCCGAAGATGACGGCGGAGAACGCGTAGCCGAGGCCGAAATGCTCGGCGATGAGGTCCCCGGCGGATGTGCCGAGCGCGAAGGTGAACAGAATCGCCGCCCAGTAGAAGAGTTCGCGCCGGCGGGTGAAGATCGAATGGATGGAGAGCGTACGCTCGCTCGCATACCAGGCGAGGAACGTCGCCGTCAGGGCGAGGGCGAACCCGATCGTGGTGGTCACCAGGCTGATGCCGAGATCGTCGACCATGTAGTCGGAAACCAGTGTGCCGACGATGCTGACGAGGACGACGACGAGCCAGTAGCTCGTCGGTACGTATTCGCGCAGCTTCAACTGAAAGGCGAGGATGCCGGTCAGCAGTGCGCTCATGATGAGCGAGGTCACGACGAGGCCAAGCCCGACGTTGAAGATGAGGAAGTCGGCGGCTGTCTCGCCAACGGTGGTCGCCATGATCTTGATCCCCCAGAAGGCGAGGGTGATCTGTGGGACCTTGTTCCGCAGCGTTTCTGTCAGCGGCGATGGTGCAGGGTTCATGTGAGGGCTCCGGTCGGACGTGACGCCGCGGCGCGGCATGTCGTTCGTCCTAGGGCCGGTCGATGGCGAGCGCCTCTCCGCGCCTATACCGTTTGGTAATCGCCGGGCGCTGCACCTGTCTTTGCTGCGGGAAGATCGAGCCGGACCCTCAGGCCGGGACCCTCGTCGAGGGCCTCGACGGTGCCGTGGTGCAGTTCCGCGATCGCGGCAACCAGCGACAGGCCCAGACCGCTGCCGGGCGTCGTGCGGCTGCGGTCGAGGCGATAGAGGCGCTGGAAGATGCGCTCGCGCTCTTCCGCCGGCACGCCGGGGCCGTCGTCGACGACGTCGAGCAGCACCCGGTCACCGACGCGGGTGATTCCCACGCCGATATGCCCCGGGGCCGGAACGTGGTTGATGGCATTCTCGAGAAGATTGGCCAGGGCCTGGACCAGGAGTTCCTCGTCGCCCTCGATCATCGCCGAGGGCAGCGCGAGTGCGACGAGGTCATGGCCTTCGTCCGTTGCCACATCGCCATAGACATCGCAGATCCTGCGGACGACGTCGGCCAGGTCCAGCCGGCGGAACCTCGCGCGGCGGGTACCAGCCTCGATCTGGGCGATCCGCAGCAGCGCGTTGAAGGTCTCGATCGCGGCCTCGCTCTCGCTGATCGCGTCATCGATCGCCGCCTCATATTCCGCCGGGGTCCGCTGAGCGCCGCGCACGCTTTCCAGCCGTTGCCGCAGCCTTGCAAGCGGCGTCCTGAGGTCGTGGGCGATATCGGCAGAGACCTGTTTGAGGCTCGACAACAGTGTCTCGATGCGGCCGAGCATGACGTTGATGTCGAGGGCGAGCCGGTCGAGTTCGTCGCGTCGTCCGGACACCGGGAGCCGCAGATCGAACCGGCCATCGACGATCTGGCGCGTCGTAGCGGCAATCTCGTCGACCCGCCGGGTCGGCCCGATCGAGACGAGAAACCCTCCGAGCAGCGCGAGGAGGGTGGTGACCAAAGCCCCCCAGAGCATCGCGGACAGGATGATCTCCTGGGTCTCGTCGAGCACGTGGGAATTACGGCCGATCAGGACCTCGTAGGCGCCGATCCGTTCTCCGAGGCTGAGCAGGAGCACCTCGTTGTCGGTATTGTGGGACGCGGCCCGTTGCAGATCGGCCGAGCCGTCGACGTGCGCACCCGATAGCTTTTCGTCGGCCCAACCTTCGCGCCAGACCGACGCTGGAATGTTGCCGATGACGGTCTCTTTGCCGGAAACCTGTCGCATCAGGAAGAAGCGGTCCTCGGAGCCCGATTCCGCAAGTTCGGCCATCCGGAGCTGCAATTCGCCTTCGCCACCCCGCCGATAGGCATCGCGCAAACCTTCCATATCGTCCGATACCGACGAGCGCAGGATGCCGGCCATCTCCGAGGATGCCGCCAGATAGGTCGTTCCGAGGATCGCCAGAACGGAGGCGACGAAGAACAGCGTGAAGATCAGTGCGACACGGAAGGAGGTCGTGCGGACCTGTTCAGGCAGGAACATTCAGCACGTATCCCGAGCCGCGGATCGTCTTGATCATCTCCGTTGAAAAGGGACGGTCGACCTTGCCGCGCAGCCGGCTGACGTGGGTCTCCACGACATTCGTCCTGGGGTCGAAATGGAAATCCCAGACGCGCTCGAGCAGCATCGTGCGCGTCAGCACCCGGCCACGGTTGCGCATCATGTATTCCAGCAAGCGGAACTCACGGGGCTGGAGATCAACCGACTGCCCCTCGCGGCGGACCGTTCGAGCGATCAGGTTCATCTCAAGGTCGCCGACCTTCAGGACAGCCTCCTCCCTGCGCATGGGGGAGCGCCGGGCCAGCGCATTGAGGCGGGCCATCAGCTCGGAGAAGGCGAAGGGCTTGACGAGATAGTCGTCGGCCCCGGCTTCCAGCCCCTCGACGCGGTCGTCGAGCCCTGAGACGGAGGTCAGGAAGATCACCGGGGTGTCGCGGCCGGACGAGCGAAGAGCCCGTACGATCGACAGGCCGTCCAGGCCGGGCAGCATCCGGTCGATCACCATCGCATCGTAGTCGCGCGTGCAGGCGAGCTCGAGGCCGATCGGACCCGAGGCGGCATGGTCGGGGTCATGACCCTCTTCCTTCAGGCCACCGGTCACATAGTCGGCGGTCGAACGATCGTCCTCGATGACCAGGACCTTCATCACATGCTCTCCTGTGTTGACGGTTTGGCCGCCGCCGCGGCCTTGCTGAACGTCAGGAATGGATAACCCGTAGCGTTTTCAACGGCATGGACGTTCCCGGAAAGCTGTAGATAGCCAGCATATGACAAGGGGGCTGCCGCTGCGACCGCGATCATTACAAACAGCCCGCGAACCGGAGGAAAGGGCGACTGCATCGGCGAGATCCTCTTGGGATTTCTCGCCAATGGCTAACGAGGGATCTCGCCCGCCGCATGTCAGCAGCTATACGCTTTCGTATAGAATCCCGATGGCCACAGGAAGCCACGCAATGCACAGATCGTCGCAGGTAGAACGGTGGCGGCAGATCTGTGAAGCTGATCATCTGCGGGGATTCCGATGTCGCATGCCGCCCATAAACTCCCGCCCGTCATCAAGCTTGCGATCGCTGTGGTGCCGCCGCAGACCCGACAGATGGTTCTTGCATAACCGCGGCCATGCGCCGGTGTCCCTGACATTGCGCACGAGCGGCACCTATACCGCCTTCGATCGCAAGGTCTGACGTGGCCTTTCGATGAGCACCGACCAATGATCCCGTGCCATCGGTCGGCAAGCCATCCTGAAGGTCAAACCGCAACGCTCGGGGAGCCACGATGCTGACCGTTCTGCGCCACCGTATTTATCGCCATCTCTTCGCAGCGCAGGTTCTGTCGCTGATCGGGACCGGCCTGACGACGGTGGCGCTGGGGCTGCTCGCCTACGACCTTGCCGGCGCCGACGCCGGCGCGGTGCTCGGGACGGCGCTTGCGATCAAGATGATCGCCTATGTGGGTGTCTCGCAGTTCGCCGGGGTCCTGACGGGCTACCTGCCACGGCGGACGCTGCTCGTCGGCCTCGACCTCGCCCGGGCGGCCTTCGTGCTCGTCCTGCCCTTCGTCACCGAGATCTGGCAGGTCTACGCCCTGGTCTTCGCGTTCCAGTCGATGTCGGCGTTGTTCACGCCGACCTTCCAGGGCACGATCCCGGACATCCTGCCGGACGAGCGGGCGTACACGAACGCCCTGTCGCTCTCGCGGCTTGCCTACGACCTCGAGTCGCTCTTCAGTCCGCTCCTAGCAGGGCTTCTGCTCACCGTGATCTCCTTCCACTGGCTGTTTCTCGGCACGGTCTTCGGCTTCCTCGCATCCGCGGCACTGGTCGTCTCGGTCGCGCTTCCGGTCGCGAAGGCGGCCACCGGCGGTCGGTTCGTCGACAAGTTGACCCGGGGGATCCGCGTCTATCTCGCGACACCGCGCCTGCGCGGTCTCCTGGCCCTGTCCTTCGCGGCGTCGTCGGGCGGGGCGATGGTGATCGTCAACACCGTCGTCGTCGTGCGCGCCGATCTCGGCGGCACCAACGACGACGTGGCCTTGCTCTTCGCCGCCTACGGCCTGGGCTCGATGGCGGTCGCCATCCTGCTCTCGCGGCTTCTCGACCGGGTTCCGGCCCGCACCGTCATGCTGACTGGCGCGAGCGCCATGGCGGGCCTCCTCGTCATAGCCGGCACGGGCCTTGGATGGCTGGGCAGCGTCATCCTGTGGGCCCTGCTCGGTGCCGCCGCGTCGGCGATAGGGACGCCCGGGGGGCTGCTCCTGCGCCGTTCCTCCGATGCCGACAGCCGGCCCGCCGTCTTCGCCGCGCAATTCGCTCTCTCGCACGCCTGTTGGCTCGTCACCTATCCAGCCGCCGGGTGGCTTGGCGCGACGATCGGCCTTGGCCCGACGTTCCTGGTCATGGCTGCTGGAGCGGCCGCAAGCGTAGCGGTCGCGCTGGTCTTCTGGCCGGCGAGCGATCCGGTCGAGATCGAGCATGTCCACCAGGCGCTTGTGCACGGCTCGCTGCATGTCCACGACGATCACCACCGGCACGAACACGAGGGCTGGGAGGGGCCGGAGCCACACCGCCATCCGCATCGCCACCAGCCGATCCGCCATCGGCACGCTCTGGTGATCGACGACCACCACGCGATCTGGCCGACCGGTACCGCCGGCGGGTGACTCGCGAGCTTCCCGCTATGACGGGGGCGGAGTACGGAAGTCTTAGCGTCGAGCCAGGCGCGTCCCATGAGGGCAGGGGTCTGAGAATGGACGCCTCGTCGAGTTCATGATATCCACCGCGCGATGATGTTTCACCGATCCCATGCTCGCACGCCTGCTCGGCTGCTGACTGCTCTCGCGGTCATGCTGAGCATGCTGTTCGCATCCGTCGGGTCGGTCGGGGCGGAACCGTCCATCATGTCGTCGCAGCCCCTCGCCATGGCGAAGGTCGCCCAGGCGGATATGGCCGGCGAACCCGGACATGCGCACGATGGCCACCATGCGCCCGTGAAAGCCCATGATCACAAGGCCGCCGGCGGAAGTGACTGTGCGACGCACTGCCTGACGGCCGTGCCGCAGGCCGTCGGGCCGACCGACGCCATGCCGGTCAGCCGCAATCTGTCCTATCCGATCCTTACGACGGATCTGACCGGACAGTCCGGCCCCACCACCGAGCGTCCTCCTCGAACCTGATCGTCCAGGGCTTTTGTCAGCCTTGTTGCGTCTTCCGGCCATCCCTTGGTCGCAAGCGTGGACGTCAGGAATTCGCCCACGGCGAAGCCTGATCCTCTTCCCCCATGACCGGTTCCGCGAGGCGCATCTCGCGGCTAACGGTATGGCGTTCAGGTTCAACAATGAGATTCTCCATCATTGCCGGCATCCTGCCCGGCCTGCTTCTTGCGGGCTGTGCGGACGCTGCTCGGGGTCTGCCCGAAACGACCGTGTTCCCGTCACCTGAGGACCCGAGCACTCCCGGTGGAACACCCGGCCGTGCTTCCGTCGTCGGGGCCTATACCCATCGCACGGTCCGCGAGCCGGATGGTTGGCGCGGTACGGGCGTGAACATATCCCCCGTCGCCGGCCGGGAGCCGGCACGATGAGGCCGCTGTTCAAGATGGGCAGCGTCATTCTCCTGCCGCTGATCATGTCGGGCTGCGTTGCGGCTTCGGAGACATTCGAGCCGGATCACGGCTTCGATGTCGTGTCGGCAGACGCCGGACGCCGTCTGGGGAAGCAGACGGTCTGGGTCCAGGATCAGGCGCAGGCTGCGGCGGCCAACGAGCGGGTCCGGAACCTGCTCGCGGCGAAATATATCGGCGCCGACGCGGCCGTTCAGGTCGCGCTTCTCAGCAACAAGACGTTGCAGGCGGACTATGCAGAGGTCGGATTGTCGGTTGCCGAACTCTGGCAGGAAGGGCTCGCCGTCAATCCGAGGCTTTCGCTCTCCTACAGTGGGATCGGTGTCGGGCGGACGATCGAGGGACTGATCGCCGCCAACATCATCCGGATGATGACCCGTGAACGGCGCCTCGACGTCGCCGAGGTCCGGGTCCTCCAGGCGCAATTGCGGGTCGTCGACGCAACGCTGGCGCTTGCGGCCAGAACGCGTGAGGCATGGATCGAGGCTGTCGCGGGCTGGGAGACGGTCGCCTATCTGAACCGTGCGAAGGTCGCCGCGGACGCCGCGGCGGAACTGGCGAGCGAACTGGGCCGGACCGGAGCGATGCCGAAGGTCGAGCAGGCCCGCGAACAAGCCTTCTATGCCGAGCTGACCGGGCGGACGGCCGAAGCGCGACTGGCCGCGCAACTGGCGAAGGAGAAGCTCTACCGGGTGATGGGCGTATGGGGGAAGAATCTCGATTTCGAGGTTCCGAACGCACTGCCCGGACTGCCCGGCACGCTGAAGGGCTTCAAGGCCATCGAGGCGGAGGCCCTTCGCAACCGGGTCGACCTGCAGGTCGCGCGTCTCGAACTCGAGGCGCTGGCGCGGTCCTACGGCCTGACCAGGGCCACGCGATATGTGTCCGACCTCGAACTGGCCGCCGGCGTGGAGGTAGAACGCGAGGTCGAGGAACGCGAGGATGGATCCGAAGCGGCAAGGAACGTCGTGTCCGCATCGGTGGAGGTAGGGCTCGAAATCCCGATCTTCGACAGCGGGCAGGCCCGGCTTCGAAAGGCGGAATTCCAGTACCTGAAGGCAGCCAACCAGCTGGCGGCCAAAGCCGTCGACATCCGGTCGCAGGCACGCGCTGCCTACAAGGCCTATCGCGGCCGCAGCGAGATCGCCCGGCACTACCGCTCTCGCGTCGTGCCATTGCGGACGACGATCGAGAAGGAAGCTCTTCTCACCTACAACGGGATGATCACGAGCACCTTTGATCTCCTCGCCGATACGCGGGCGAAGCTCGACGCGATCCTGCTCTCCCTCAACGCAAAGCGCGAATTCCACCTCGCCGACGCCGCTCGCACCGCTGCCGTCTACGGCGGCGGCGAAGATGCGCCCGAAGCCGCTGGCGGCGCCGAGATGGCGTCGGCCTCCGGCGACGATTGATCGAAAGGATCCGAACGATGGTTTCGAGACGACAATTCATCGGGGCCGGAGCGGCTCTTGCAGGTGTCGCGGCCTGGTCAAAAACGTCGGCCATGGGGCTTCCGGAAGCGCCGATCATGGAAACGGCGGCCACCCAGCCGCCTCTGATGCCGACGGCCGGGCCGGACTACAACCCGGTGGTGACGCTGAACGGCTGGTCACTGCCCTTCCGCATGAACAACGGCGTCAAGGAGTTCCACCTCGTTGCCGAACCGGTGGAGCGGGAGATGGGCGAGGGCATGACCGCCTATCTGTGGGGCTACAACGGCCAGGCGCCGGGACCGACCATCGAATGCGTCGAAGGCGACCGGGTGCGGATCTTCGTATCGAACAAGTTGAGGGAGCACACGACCGTTCACTGGCACGGCGTCATCCTGCCCTGCGGCATGGACGGCGTGACCGGCCTGACCCAGCCGGGAATTCCGCCCGGCAAGACGTTTGTCTACGAGTTCGACGCCGTGAAGAGCGGGACCTTCATGTACCATCCGCATGGCGACGAGATGGTCCAGATGGCCATGGGGATGATGGGCATGTTCATCATCCATCCGAAGGACCCGGCCTTCATGCCGGTCGATCGGGACTTCGTCTTCATGCTGTCGGCCTACGACATCGATCCCGGTGCGTATTTGCCGAAGGTCATGGAGATGACCGATTTCAATCTGTGGGCGATCAACGCCCGGGTTTTCCCGGATGTTGCGCCTCTCGTCGCCGCGACCGGCGACCGGGTTCGGGTGCGGGTCGGAAACCTGACGATGACCAATCATCCGATCCACATGCACGGTTACGACTTCGAGGTGACCTGCACCGACGGAGGGTGGGTGAAGCCCGAGGCACGCTGGCCGGAGGTCTCGATCGACATTCCCGTGGGTGCGATGCGCGCCTACGAGTTCGACGCGGTCTATCCGGGCGACTGGGCCCTGCATTGCCACAAGTCGCACCACACGATGAACGCGATGGGGCACGACATCCCGACGCCGATGAATGCCAACAAGGCAAGGGTTGCGGCGAAGATCCGTCAGATCCAGCCGGACTACATGCCGATGGGCGAAACCGGGATGGCCGAAATGGCCGAGATGGCGATGCCACTGCCGGACAACACGATCCCGATGATGGCCGGCTGGGGACAGTTCGGCTCCCTCGAGATGGGCGGCATGTTCACCGTGATGAAGGTTCGGGACGGCCTTGCGGCCGACGATTATGCCGATCCGGGCGACTACGAATTTCCCGCCGGAACGGTGGCCTACGAGTGGACCGGCTCCCTCCCGGAAGCACCCGCCGCACCGGCTGGCAGCGCTGACGGTGCCGCACTGCCCCACACGCCATCCGCCAGACGGGTCATGCCGGCCGGCGGCGATCATTCCGGCCATTGAGGCCGGGACGCAAGGGACATCAACCACAACCAAAGAGGACCATTCATGCGCAAACTTACGACGCTGCTGCTCGCCGCCATGTTGCCGCTTGCCCCCGTCACCGCCTTGGCGGCCGGGAGCCATTCGGGGGGGCACCACGAGGAGATGATGCTCGGCAAGCCGGCGGAGCCCGCGCAAGCGGGGCGAACCATTGCCGTGCGGATGCTGGAGACCGACGACGGCGAGATGCTGTTCGAGCCGTCGTCGATCGCGGTCAAGCGGGGCGAGACCGTGCTTCTCGACATCCGCAACGATGGCGAGATCGAGCACGAGTTCGTCATGGACGGGCACGAGATGATCCAGGAGCACAAGGCGCTCATGGAGAAGTTCCCGGAGATGGAGCACGACGATCCGAACTCCGTGCGTCTGGCGCCCGGCGAGAGCGGCCAGATCGTCTGGACCTTCACCAATGACGGCAGCTTCGAGTTCGCCTGTCTGATCCCCGGCCACTACGAATCCGGCATGCACGGTCCGCTGACCGTTGCCGCCGAATAACCGCCGACCGAACAATCCTCAGGAGACAACCATGTCCAAATTCGTGAAAACCCTCGCGCTGGCGCTCGTTGCGCTTCCCCTGGCTCTGCCGGCTCTTGCCGCCGATTACACCAAAGGCACCGTCCAGAAGGTCGATACCAAGGCCAGCAAGCTGACGATCAAACATGAGGAACTGGCAAATCTCGACATGCCGGCGATGACGATGGTGTTCGTCGTCGCCGATCCGGCGATGCTGGAAACGGCAAAGGAAGGTCAGGCGATCGAGTTCGTTGCGGAGCGGATCCGCGGCAAGTTGACCGTCGTCGAGATGAAATAGGCGACTTCCCGTCGGGCGGCACCAACCGCTCGGCGGGAGCAGGTCCCAAACACCACCACCATCACCGGAGACCCGGCCCATGAAATACTCGACCTTCGGCGCGATGATCGCGACTTCCACCATCGTGATGTTCGGACTGATGTATCTGAACACCTACAGCCTCGATCATATCCTCTTCAGCGAAACCCGGGCGTGGATGGCGATCGTCATGGGGGCGACAATGGCCGTCATCATGCTGGCGTTCATGCTCGGCATGTACCGAAACCGGACGGCCAATATCGCGATCTTCGCCGCGGCGACCATCGCCTTCGCCGGCTCGCTTTATCTCGTACGCAGCCAGGACACGATCGCGGACGTCGCCTGGATGAAGGCGATGATCCCGCATCATTCGATCGCCATCCTGACCAGCGAGCGCGCCAACATCTCCGATCCGCGCGTCCGCAAGCTCGCCGACGAGATCATCGAGGCGCAGCGCCGGGAGATCGGCGAGATGAAAGCGCTGATCGCCGATCTTCAGGACGACGACTGAGGAGAAACCGATGAGGTTGTCGAAAACCACGATCGCGGTCATCGCCGGCGCACTGGCGGTGGGCGCGTTCCTTCTCTGGCGCGTGATGTTCGCCGGGCCGGCATCCACGGAGCATATCGTGGCCGTGAATATACCCCCGCTCTCCTTCCGGGCGGAGCGGGGGCAGGATTTGTTCGCCGCGAACTGTGCCGCCTGCCACGGGGATAATGCTGGTGGCACCGATCAGGGGCCGCCGCTGATCCACCGGATCTACGAGCCGAACCATCACAGCGACCAGGCATTCCTGATCGCTGCGACGCAGGGCACCCGGGCCCACCACTGGGGCTTCGGGAACATGCCGCCGGTCGAAGGAGTGAGTCAGCGACAGATCGCCGACATCGTCGCCTATGTCCGCGAGGTCCAGCAGGCAAACGGCATCTTCTGAGCTGTTGCGATCAGCGGCGCAGGTACTTCACCAGGGCCGCAATCACCAGGACGAAGACCACGAGGACCAGAATGCCCCACAGCCCCATGCCGAAGGGCATCCAGCCCATTTCACCAGAATGTTCACCCATCATCGTCGTTCTCCTTCGTGATTACATTGCTTCCTTGATACCCTTGCGGATCAGCCACCAGTTGACCGGATAGGAGGTCAGGAATCCGCAGATCATCGCGATCTGCATCGCGGCCCAGAACTCGATCATGTTCACTTCGAGCTTGACGCCGAGGATCGAGCCGAAGATCCAGAAATGCGCCAGCGCCATGAAGCCGTACATACCAATCTGCCACGAGGTCAGCGACAGGGTGTCGGCCTTGATCGCCTCGATCACTCCGCGGCCCGGAGACAGGCCGCGCATCGGCACGATGGTCGCATACTGGAAGCCGACGCCGATGACGAAAGCGAAAATGTAGTCAACGATCCAGACGGCGTAGATCTTCTCCGCGAACAGGCTCTCGTAGCCGAACCAGACGGCGATCGCCGGCACAAGGAAAACCAACCATTCGGCGGTGATGTCGCCAAGCGTGCATCCGGCTCCGCAATGGGTTGCGCCCTTGCCGACCTTGGTCGGGAAGGGCGTCAGTTGCTTGTGCGGCATCGGCTCGTCCCGCTGCATGGCAGCGTGGGCCAGTTTGTGACGTGCCAGGCGGCCGTAAGTCCAGTAGGCCCAGACGGCGAGGGGGCCGGCGTAAAGACCGGTGATCGGCCAGACGGCGTTCATGATCGACATGTGCTGCGGGTTGTGCAGGATGTCGAGGAGGATGATGACGGCGCAGGCAAAGCCGATGAGAAGCATTGCCAATGCCAGGGTGTGAAGCCATTCGGGAATCATCGTTGCTCAGCCTCCCCAGACCAATATCCGCACGGGCATCCACAGGCCCATGCCGATCATGACAAGGTTCTCGGTCAGCGACACGAAGCCCAGGGGCACGTTCGAGCCGCCGCCGACGCAGGCGCATTTGAGTTCGCGCTTCTGCACATAGACCGCATAGAAGACCGACACGGCGCCGATGGTTCCGATGATCAGCGCGATCGGCGCCGACAGCCAGGTGAGGGTGCCGGCGATCATCAGCACGCCGGCCAGCGTCTCGCCGAACGGGTAGATCTTGCCGTAGCGCACCCATCGCTTGGCCAGAAGGTCGTAATTCAGGAACATGGTCGAGAAACTCTCGACGTCCTGCAGCTTCTGGATGCCGAGCAGGCACATGGAGATGGCGAAGAACCACTCGATCGCCCGCAGGGTGAAGATCGTCTGATAGGCGGCGAAGGAGACCGCCAGCGCCATCAGGAAGGCGACCGAGAAGATGGCGATCACCGGCTGGTAGGTGGTCTCGTCCTCCGACTGGACCGACTTGCCGAAATGTTCGCGCAGGTCGGTGTAACCGCCGACGCGATCGCCGCCGATGAAGGCCTGCGGCGTCGTGTCGACCCCATGCTTCGTCTTGAAGGCGTCGGTCTCCTCGCGGGTGGTCAGCCAGTTGTCGTCGACCGTGAACCCTTCGCGCTCGAGAAGGTCCTTCGACTTCAGCCCATAGGGGCAGACATGGTCCTCCATGACCATCCGGTAGAGGACGGCCGTCTTCCGTGATGGTGACGGCAATATCGTACTCATGCCAATTCTCCTGCAACGATGGCCAGCGAACACTCGTTCGTTCGCCGATCGTCGGTATCAGATGGAGATTCCAGCCACTGGAAGGTCAAGGCAGGATCGAAAATCCGCACACGAAGCGTGTCGTAATTCAGGAGCGCTCGCATCCGGAGACGCGGCGAGACACAGCGATCAGGCACTGGATCTGAATAGCCCCTATATTTGTAGACGACTTCTCCGAGGCCACTATCCACGTCCCAATGGGAAGCCTTCTCTTGCGACGGATCAGTTATTGAACCCATTCTCAAACAGGCTCTTAGTCTTCGGTTCTTGCGGGCGTGATCGAGCGGCCGCTATTTGCAAGGTGGCCTCAAAGCCTGCCATTCTGCTAACGGCTCTGGGCCGCATGTCCGTGGCTTTCCCTCCGCGTTCGAGACTGTTAGTATTCGTTTCCGCTTGGAGAATTGCGATGCCCTACGTCGACTGGGCAATGAAAGGACCGAAGATCGCAGCGTGCAGTTGCGACTACGGTTGTCCTTGCGAATTCAACGGAAAGCCGACGGAAGGGCTCTGCGAAGGGCTCGAATGCATGCGGATCGATGAAGGCTGGTTCGGTGATCTGCGGCTGGACGGCCTCAAGGTTGCGGCAGCCTATCGCTGGCCTGGCCCCGTGCACGAAGGCGGCGGCGTCGTTCAAGGCTTCATCGACTGCGACGCCACACCCACCCAGGTCGAGGCGCTGAGCATCATCCTCGGGGGTGGCGAACAGGAGCCGACCACCGTCTTCAACATCTATGGCTCGACGATCGCCGAGGAATTGCCACCGGTCTTCGCTTCGATCGACTTCGGCAGCGACGTCGAGGCGCGAACCGGCTGGTTCCGTATCGAGGATCAACTCGCTCTCGAGCTGGAGCCCATTCGCAATCCTGTGACAGGCTTGGCGCATCGCGCCCGCATCGTGTTGCCTGACGGCTTCGAATTCCGCGAAGCGGAGGTGGCAAGCGGCACCTTCACCAGCAATGGCGAGATCGGCATGCACAGGCAGAGCCGCTACGGCGCGCTCTGGAATGCCGCGTACGGGCCGTACGGCATCATCGACGCATAACGGCCTGGCTGAACCCGAAGGGACGATGTCATGACGCCTTGGGAAATCGAAGGAGTGGAACTGGTCAACTGCAACTGCGCCTATGGCTGCCCCTGCCAGTTCAACGCTCTGCCGACGCACGGACACTGCCAGGCGAACGGTGCGATCGACATCCGGCGAGGGTACCATGGGAGGGTCAGTCTCGACGGGATGCGTATCGCGTTCATCTTCCAATGGCCTGGCGCCATCCACGAAGGTGGCGGCAAGTGCCAGCCGATCGTCGACGAGCGCGCCGACGAGAACCAGCGTCAGGCGCTTCTGACGATCATGTCCGGGGAGGACTCCGAGCCCGGCAGAACGATGTTTAACGTCTTCGCGTCGACCGTGAGCGAGTTCTTCGAGCCCGCCTTCCGCAAGATCGACATGGACGTCGACGTCGATGCGCGGCGCGGGCACATCCACGTCGATGGCTTCATCGACATTACCGGCGAGCCCATCCGCAATGTCGTGACGGGACGGGAGCATCGGGCGCGGATCGATCTGCCCGACGGGTTCGAGTACACCTTGGCGGAAGTCGGCAGCGCCTCCTCGAAGACGCAGGGCCCAATCGCTTTCGATCTCGCAAACTCCTACGGCCAGTTCGCCCGGCTGCATTTGAGCGGGCAGGGGCCGATCAGGGTCTGACATGGCCGACGCTGTCCCCCGGACATCGGCAGTGGAGATATTGATCCGGCGGGACCGCCTGGTCATGCTGACCGGCCTTGTCGCGCTCCTCATTCTGGCGTGGGCGTGGCTGCTGGTCGGGGCCGGCACCGGCATGAACATCTGGGTGATGAGCCGCCCCGCGATCTTTCCCGGCGGGGAGGCGGGATTGACGATGCCGGCGACTGCGTGGTCGGTCGCGACCTGGATCATCGTTGCCGGCATGTGGTGGATCATGATGATCGCCATGATGATCCCAAGCGTCACGCCGATGGTTCTGCTGCACGCCCGGGTCAGTCGCCACGCCCAAAGCAGGGGACACATGGCCGCTGGTGCGATCCCATCCGGCGTCTTTCTCGGCGGTTATCTCCTTGTCTGGCTCGCGTTTTCCCTGTTCGCAACCACTCTTCAGTTCGCCTGCGAACAACTCGATCTTCTGTCCCGGCCGATGATGTGGTCGGTGAATGTCTGGATGGCGGCGGCCTTTCTCGTCGCCGCCGGCCTCTACCAGATGTCTCCATTCAAGCGGGTGTGCCTTGAACATTGCCGCGCGCCTGCCGAGTTCCTGTCTCGGCACTGGCGCAACGGCCGCGCCGGCGCCTTTCGCATGGGCGTCGGACACGGCGCATACTGCCTCGGCTGCTGCTGGACCTTGATGGCGTTGCTGTTCGTAGGCGGCATCATGAATGTCTACTGGATTGCCGGGCTGTCTATCATTGTCCTCCTGGAGAAGATTATGCCCCGAGGCGACAGGTTGGCGCGAGTACTAGGCTCGATGTTCGTGCTCGCCGGGGCCTGGATCGCGATCGGGGCAATCTGATCAGCTGCTGACTCGACCAAACGCGAAGCCATCGATTGTCTGCGCCTTTCTTGTTACTCGAACTCACTCTGAACCTGCCTGAAGCTCGCGTCGCCTTCGGCCCTCCCGGTCATCGTGTGGCGCTGAACGCGGTATGAACGACACATTCAGCGACGGTTCCGGCGGCCGGGTTCAAGTTCGGGTCATTCCATCCCGAGCCGATGTGCTCTTGTCGGAGATGCCCAGATGATCCGCTTGCCCCTTGCTTCCGCCCTCGTTGTTCTCGCCGGCCTGACGGCCGTGACCCAAGCATCCGCCAACGACGTGCGTTTCGACCAGTACGGCTGGTCGAACTCCGCCGGCGGATCTCAGCAAGGCTACCGCAACCGTATCCGCGTCCATCAGGACGGCCGATACAATCGCTCGGTCGGCGAGCAGCGCGGCTCGCACAATCTGTCGGTCATCGGTCAGGAGGGGCGCAGGCATTACGGCGCGACCTACCAGAACGGCAGCCGCAACTCCGCCGGCATCGGCCAGTTCGGCTCCGACCACACGACAATCCTCTCCCAGGACGGCCACGGCAACATTGCAGCCGGTGTTCAGGTCGGACGCGGCTGCTCGGCCGACGTCGCGCAGGGTGGCAGCGGGAACGTTGCGGCCCTCGTCCAGGCCTGCGACTGATCCCGCGCTGAGCGGCGCGTCCCACCCGTTACGTTCCCATTCCATTGATGAGGCCCGCCATGCCATTGCTCCGCCCTCGCCACCGGCTCGCCGCGGCTCTGGTTCTCCTCGGCGCCACCACCGCCGCCTTTGCCGGCCCAGCGGTCACGCGATCGGCCGAGGCGCCAATCCGGTGCGAACTCGACGTCTCGCGCCGGGGCGGTTCGGTCGAACTGACCGCGCTCGCCCATGCCGCGAAGTCAGCGCGTGGTGAGTATGCGTTCCACGTCTCGGGGTGGGGAACCGACATCCGGCAAGGCGGGCCCTTTGCCATCGCTTCCGGCGGGACGGAACAACTCGGAATGGTCACGCTCAGCGCCGGCGGCTCCGGCTACGACGCCGATCTGACCGTCGTCGTCGATGGCAAGACGATATCCTGTTCCGCCCAAGTCGGCGGCAGGATCTGACGAAGCGACAACACCCTGCTTTGCCGCGCCGGCCCGGCGGGGCCGTTTCCAAACAACGCATGTCCCGGAACAGACCGGGGAACGGAGATCTCCATGACCTTCATTTCCGCGAACGCCATTGCGGCCGCACTTGCCATTGCTGTGGTCACCCCGGCGACCTTCGCCACGCCCGCGGCCGCCGGCGGCCAGGTGTCGTGGACCTTCGCCCCGAATGACCGGCAGACGAGCGGGGCCGTTGAAGCGGGGCTGCGGATCTATTCGCTCTATAACGGCCTCAAGGACGGCTCGATCCGGCAGAAAGGCCAGGGCAACAACGCCGGCCTCGCCCAGCGCGGACGGGCCAATGTCGGTCTCGTCCAGCAGCGCGGGAATGGCCATTCTGGCACGCTGGAGCAGAACGGCGACGGCAACGCCTACGGTCTCTTCCAATTCGGACGCGGGGCCCGGGATGCTATCGTCCAATCCGGCAACCGCAACAGCGGCGCGACCTTTACCTACGGTTGGTGACGGGAATCGCTAGCTTTCAGGCTCGATGCCCGCGGAGTTGGTCCATGCACTAGAATCCGGCGATTCCGATCCACATGCCGTGTCGGGATGGCTGGTTACCGATAGTGTCCCACCATGTGGTGTAGCTGACGGCGATGGCCGTGCGGTTCCGGCCAAGCCGGATTGATCAGCGTGCCACGGCTGGCAGGCTAACGAACGGATCATCGCTCAGGGGAGCGACGGATTCCAGTGTCATGTACCTGGCCCGCTGAACCGCCCACTCATCATTTTGCTCGAGCAGCAGCGCGCCGACGAGGCGCTGGATGGCCTCATCGTTGGGAAAGATGCCGACGACGTCGGTGCGCCGCTTGATCTCGCCGTTCAGCCGCTCGATCGGATTCGTGCTGTGCAATTTGGCCCGATGCTCCCTAGGGAAGGTCATGTAGGCCAGCACGTCGGGCTCGGCCTCGTCGAGGATGGCAGCGAGCTTCGGCACCTTTGGCCGGATCTGGTCGGCGACGGAGCGCCATTGCTGGCTGGCGGCCTCTGGCGTCTCTTGGGCAAAGGCGGTGGCGATGAAGGCGGAGACGACACGACGGCCGCTCTTGCCAGCATGGGCCAGGACGTTGCGCATGAAGTGCACGCGGCAGCGCTGCCATGTCGCCGTTAGCACCTTGGTGACCGCGGCTTTGATGCCCTCGTGAGCGTCGGACACGACGAGCTTCACGCCGCGAAGGCCGCGTCGGGTCAGCTTTCTCAGGAACTCGGTCCAGATCGGCTCGGCTTCCGAGGTGCCGATCTCCATGCCGAGAACCTCACGCCGGCCATCGGCGTTGACGCCGACGGCGATGATCACGGCAACCGAGACGATGCGGCCGCCGCGGCGGACCTTGAGGTAGGTGGCGTCGATCCAGAGATAGGGCCAGTCGCCTTCGATCGGCCGCTCCAGAAAGGCTTTTACCTTGCCGTCGATCTCTTCACACAGCCTCGACACCTGGCTCTTGGAGATGCCGGTCATGCCCATCGCCTTGACCAGGTCGTCGACCGAGCGCGTCGAGATGCCCTGGACATAGGCCTCTTGAATGACGGCCGTCAGGGCCTTCTCGGCCATGCGCCGCGGCTCCAGAAAGCCGGGAAAGTAGCTGCCCCTGCGCAGCTTTGGGATGCGCAACTCGACTGTGCCGGCTCTCGTCTGCCAGTCCCTGTCGCGGTAGCCATTGCGCTGGGCGAGGCGCTCGGCACTCTTCTCGCCATAGCCGGCGCCAGTCGCGGCACCGACCTCCAGTTCCATCAGCCGCTCGGCGGCAAAGCCGATCATCTCGCGCAGCAGATCGGCATCAGGGGTCTTCTCCAGAAGGCTGCGCAGGCCCATCATGTCATTGGTCATCAGGGGATCTCCGGTTGCAGTTAGGTCTCGCAACCCAAGCCTAACCGGAAACCGCTGGTGACCACCGCGCCGCCAATCTCGTCCTACAGCGCGATGAAAGGCGCGGACGAGATTGGCGACGCTATCGCCGAGCTACACCACCTATGGGGACACGACCTGGTTACCTTGTACCGGAATCGAAACAGGGCCGCTGCCGTGCTCGCCTCCGGTGAGATAGCCCAACTTTCGATGGTAGTCGCCATCGCCCGCATTTTGCAGCCGGACGATATCCCAAATACCTACGAGGTGGATCCGTGGCTTATCGCGCTGCAGGGGGCATCCGGCTCGCTTAGACGGCCTGACAGGGACTTCCTGGCTGCCTTCCTTTTGGCACGTGCGCTAGGTCAGGTATCCCGGTCTCAGGCCGAACTGCTCCGGTATTCCTACACCCAGTTTTACAAGGCCTTCGACGAGCACCGCTTCTCCAGCGAGGCGGAGCGGCTGGCCAGATTGCGGCTCAACTGGGGCATTTGGTTTGACTGGGACAGCTGCTCGAGGCTGAAAGAAACTGTCACCAGAAGATTCATCGACAATGACCTTGATCCTGAGATTTTTGGGCATCTCACCGACGAGGACCGGCTCGCGGTTCCTCTTATCGACGAGGCTGCTTCCACCGGTCGAGGTCGCAAGTATCTTCGCGGAGTACGCAAGGCGCTGAACGGCACCGGCGGGAAGGGCATCAAGGCGCGGGCTGACTATATTGCAGAGAGGTTGAAGTGAGGATTGCAACGGGCGTTCGTTTTGCGAATACGGGCGGAAACGATGCCTCACCACGCCGGACGCAGTACCGACCCAGATCGCTGCCCTTCAAATCTGCCGATTTTGATCGCTCATATTCCGCTCGGCTGCAGATACCTCACTTCCAAGCCACCTACGCGGCCTCGGCTCCGTCTATCCTTCGCCGGACCATCGTATGATGCGCGCCTGCGGCGGGGTCGCTCATACAGGCGGAGATAGTCCCCCCGAACGGCACAACGCTTTCCCTTATGCAAACGGAGCGGAGGTTATACCCCCGCTCCGCAGATCTTAGCGCCTCCTGCTACAACTCAGCGCTCAGAGACACACACGATCGGCATACTAAGAACAGCCGCTTGTCGAACCGCAGGTGTCGCATTTCAGGCAAGTGCCGTTGCGGACCATCGAGTAGTTGCCGCATTCGGTGCAGCTGTCGCCGGTGTAGCCCTTCATCATGGCGATGGAGCGCCGTTCGGCGGTCGACGGTGCCGCCGCCACATTGGCCGTGTCCTTCGCGCTCGCCTCATAGGCCAGCGGCTGATCGAACAGGCCCTGGGCCGGCGTCGTGTCCGACGTCGGGGCCGGATCGGCAAGCGGCGCCTGCTCGTAGTCGCGCTTGAAGGCGGTTGCCGGCGTGCCGAGCGCCGTCGGCGACAAAGCCGTCGCCGTAGCAGTCGCCGTTGCCGGACGACCAGTGACGCGGGCAGGGGATCCGCCGGCGGTGTTGGCCGCCGTCCGCGCGGCCGTCGTCACCGGCTTGGTGCCGGCCGGGGCGTTCGCCGCGTTGCCCTGGGGCTCGGCCGACGAGATCAGCCGGAACTTCGACGTCTGCCCGCGGACCATGCCGTGGGAGACCGGCAGCGGCTGCGGCTTGTCGCCCTCGACACCGCGACCGAGGGTCGAGGCGCCGAAATCCTCCGGCTGGACATGGGCGAGATCATGCCGGTCCAGATAGGAGACCGCCAGCTCGCGGAAGACGTAGTCGAGGATCGACGTGGCGTTCTTGATCGCCTCGTTGCCCTGGACCATCCCCGCCGGCTCGAAGCGGGTGAAGGTGAAGGCCTCGACATATTCGTCCAGCGGCACGCCGAACTGCAGGCCCAGCGAGATGGCAATGGCGAAATTGTTCATCATCGCCCGGAAGGCCGCGCCCTCCTTGTGCATGTCGATGAAGATCTCGCCGATGCGGCCGTCATCGAACTCGCCGGTGCGCAGATACACCTTGTGGCCGCCGACAATGGCCTTCTGGGTGTAGCCCTTGCGCCGGTTCGGCAGCTTCTCGCGGTCACGGACCACCTTCTCGACGATGCGCTCGACGATCCGCTCGGCGACTTCCGCGGCCTGGGCCGGCTTGGTCGCGGAGGCCAGCGCCGCGGTCGCCATCTCGACG
The DNA here is from genome assembly GCF_000153465.1 of Aurantimonas manganoxydans SI85-9A1. GTDB lineage: Bacteria > Pseudomonadota > Alphaproteobacteria > Rhizobiales > Rhizobiaceae > Aurantimonas > Aurantimonas manganoxydans. Next base: position 2,074,011 of record NZ_CH672387.1, read on the forward strand.
GCGTCCTCGTCCTCCTCGTCCTCGTCGGCGATCAGCGAGGCGTTGAGCGGCTGCGACAGCTTGGAGCCGTCGCGGTAGAGGGCGTTGGCCTTCAGGGCCAGCTTCCACGACAGCATGTAGGCCGCGTTGCAATCCTCGACCGTCGCCTCGTTCGGCATGTTGATGGTCTTGGAGATGGCGCCCGAGATGAAGGGCTGCGCCGCCGCCATCATGCGGATGTGGGATTCCACCGACAGGTAGCGCTTGCCGATGCGCCCGCAGGGGGTCGCGCAGTCGAACACTGCCAGGTGCTCGGGCTTGAGGTGCGGCGCGCCCTCGAGCGTCATGGCGCCGCAGACATGGACGTTGGCCGCGTCGATGTCCTTCCTGGAGAAGCCGAGGAACGGCAGGAGCTCGAAGGCGAAGTCGGCGAGCTGCTCGTCGGAAACGCCCAGCGTCTCCTTCATGAACGCCTCGCCGAGGGTCCATTTGTTGAAGACGAACTTGATGTCGAAGGCCGAGCCGAGCGCGGCGTTGAGCGCGGCAATGTGCTCGTCGGTGAAGCCCTTCGCCTTGAGCGAGCCCGGATTGATCGCCGGTGCCTGGTTCAGATTGCCGTGGCCGACCGCATAGGCCTCCATCTCGGCGATCTGGGCTTCGGTGTAGCCGAGCGAGCGCAGGGCCTCCGGCGCGGCGCGGTTGATGATCTTGAAGTAGCCGCCGCCGGCGAGCTTCTTGAACTTCACCAGCGCGAAGTCGGGCTCGATGCCGGTGGTGTCGCAATCCATGACGAGGCCGATCGTGCCGGTGGGCGCGATCACCGAGACCTGGGCGTTGCGGTAGCCGTTCTTCTTGCCGAGTTCGACGGCATCGGTCCAGGCGGTCTTGGCCCGGGCGGAGAGGCGCTTGTCGGGCAGCGAGGCATGATCGAGCGGGACCGGGTCGACCGACAGGCCCTCATAGCCATTGGCGATGCCATGGGCGGCGCGGCCATGATTGCGCATGACGCGCAGCATGTGCTCGGAATTGCGCTCGTAGTCCGGGAAGGCGCCCAGATGCCCGGCCATCTCGGCCGAGGTCTTGTAGGCGACGCCGGTCATCAGCGCCGCGATGGCACCGCAGATCGCCCGACCCTCGTCCGAATCATAGGGGATGCCGGCGGTCATCAGCAGGCCGCCGATATTGGCGAAGCCGAGGCCCAGCGTGCGGTAGTCGTAGGACAGCCGCGCGATCTCCTTGGACGGGAACTGCGCCATCATCACCGAGATTTCGAGGACGACGGTCCACAGGCGGGTGGCATGCTCGAAGGCGTCGGTGTCGAAGCGCTTGATGCCCTCCGGGCCGTCGAGGCCTTCCTCGCGGAACTGGATGAGGTTCAGCGACGCCAGATTACAGGCCGTGTCATCGAGGAACATGTATTCCGAGCACGGATTGGAGGCGCGGATCGGGCCGGCCGCCGGGCAGGTGTGCCAGTCGTTCATGGTGGTGTTGTAGTGCAGGCCGGGATCGGCCGAGGCCCAGGCGGCATAGCCGATCTGGTCCCACAGCTCGCGCGCCTTCAGGGTCTTGGCGACCTTGCCGTCGGTGCGACGGATCAGGTCCCAGGTGCCGTCCTCCTCGACCGCGCGCAGGAAGTCGTCCTTCAGCGAGACCGAATTGTTGGAGTTCTGGCCGGAGACGGTGAGATAGGCTTCGGAATCCCAGTCGGTGTCGTAGACCGGGAATTCGATGTCGGTGTAGCCCTGCCGCGCGAACTGGATGACGCGCTTGACGTAGTTCTCCGGAACCTGGGCGCGCTTGGCGTCCTTGACCGCGCGCTTGAGCGCCGGGTTCTTCATCGGCTCGAAGCAGTCGCCGTCCGGGCCCTCGCAGTTCACGCAGGCCGACAGGATCGCCTTGAGGTGCTTGGACACGGTCTTGGAACCGGTGACGAGCGCGGCGACCTTCTCTTCCTCGCGGACCTTCCACGAGATGTAGTTCTCGATATCGGGATGGTCGATGTCCACGACGACCATCTTGGCGGCGCGGCGGGTGGTGCCGCCCGACTTGATGGCGCCCGCGGCGCGGTCGCCGATCTTCAGGAAGCTCATCAGGCCCGACGACTTGCCGCCGCCGGCCAGGGTTTCGCCTTCGCCGCGCAGATAGGAGAAGTTGGAGCCGGTACCGGAGCCGTATTTGAACAGGCGCGCCTCGCGGACCCACAGATCCATGATGCCGCCGTCATTGACCAGATCGTCGGCGACGGACTGGATGAAGCAGGCATGCGGCTGCGGATGCTCGTAGGACGAGGTCGAGCGGGTCAGTTCGCCGGTGCGATAGTCGACGTAATAATGGCCCTGGCCGGGACCGTCGATACCGTAGGCCCAGTGCAGGCCGGTGTTGAACCACTGCGGCGAGTTCGGCGCGACCTTCTGGGTGGCGAGCATGTAGGCGAGTTCGTCCTTGAAGGCGGCGGCATCCTCTTCCGACGCGAAATAGCCGCCCTTCCAGCCCCAGTAGGTCCAGGTGCCGGCGAGCCGGTCGAAGACCTGCCGCGCGTCCATCTCCGAGCCGGTGCGCTCGGCCTCGGGCAGCTTGGCCAGCGCTTCCTCGTCGGCGACCGAGCGCCAGAGGAAGGAGGGAACGTCGTTCTCCTCGACCTTCTTCAGCGCCTTCGGCACGCCCGCCTTGCGGAAATATTTCTGCGCCAGGATGTCGCTGGCGACTTGGCTGAACTGGGCCGGCACGTCGATGCCGGCGAGGCGGAAGACCACCGAACCGTCGGGGTTCTTGATCTCGCTCGTCGCCTTGCGGAACTCGACCGAATGGTAGGCGCTCTCGCCAGCCTTCGTGTACCGGCGTTCGATCTTCATGCCCATGACGGTCCTCGTCTATTCCGTGTTTGCCGCAACGAATCGCGCCAGCGGGCGAGGGAAACCCCTTCGCGCGGCGCGTTGTCCTCGAAAATCGCCGCCGGGCGCATGTGGTATGGGCCCCGGCTGGCGACACTAGATATAGTATATTCGGGGTGGTTAAGCGACTCTGAATCGGGCGTTCGCGACCGGAGGCGGCAGCTTATCCACCTATTCCCGACGGGCCTGTGGACAGCGGTTAACGCCTTGGTGCCACGCGGTCGGCTTTGCCTACCGGGCCGGCGTTCCAGCCCACGCCGGATCGCCGTCGGGCGGGCCCGCAGCTTCGCCGCCAACCTCGCAGGGGGAGGCTGGCGAGCGCAAGTGTGGACAGCGGTTGAAAGCGGGGACAAGTCCGCGAAGGCGCCGGAGCCCGGCTGTTTCGTCGGACGCTTGATGTCGCACCGGTGCGGTCGGGCAACGGTGCGAAGGCGGGCGGAGGAAGCCCGCACCAGATTTGCCGTTCGGCCGGCCGAATCGGTGCCTGGCTATGAAGATCGGCGCCGGGACGGGTCTCGCCTTTCAGCCGGACAGCGACACGGACCGGCGAGGGGACTCTACAACCGGGTGGTGGATGTCAGCCAAGGGTGCTCTTGCTGATCGGCGCCTGGAAGGTGAGGCCAAGATCCCACGGGAAGAAGATCCAGGTGTCCTGCGACACTTCGGTGATGAAGGTGTCGACCAGCGGCCGGCCCTTGGGCTTGGCGTAGACCGTGGCAAAATGCGCCTTGGGCAGCATGGTGCGCACAAGACCGGCGGTCTTGCCGGTATCGGTCAGGTCGTCGACAATCAGGATGCCGTCGCCCTCGTCCTTCAGGAGTTCCGGCGAGATCTCCTTGAGGACCCTGAGCTCTCCCTGCTCGCTGTACTCGTGGTAGGACGCGATGCAGACCGTCTCGATCAGGCGCGTGCCGATCTCGCGGGCGATGATGGCCGCCGGCACGAGGCCGCCACGGGTGATGCAGACGATGGCGCGCCAGTCGTCGCGCTGGCTCGCCAGCCGCCAGGCCAGTGCCCGTGCGTCGCGGTGAAACTGGTCCCAGGAGACGGGGAAGGATTTCTCGACCGTGGACATGACGCGCTTCCGGGCTGCTGGAGGGAGCGGATGCGATAGATCGAATCATCCCGCCGATGCAAGCCGCGTGGCCCACAGACGCGGCACGGATGCCGGTTTCCACGCATAAAATCGCCGAGGGCCGCAGCACTGCGGCAAAACGGACACGTTGCCGACGTCGGATCGGAAGGAGATCGCTGGTCCGGCGGGCTCGGGCTTACCCCTTGGACCGCGCCCGGCCGAGATCCTCGAGCATCGCCGTCACGGCGGCTGCGGCGCTCTTCAGCGCCGCATCGTCACGCGAGCGCACGACGATCTCGGTGGAATAGCGGTCCCCGTCGAATTTCGGATAGGAGCCGATCGTCACGGCCGGATGGGCCTTCGACAAGGCACGCAGCGGGTCGCCGATGTCGCCTTCGCCGAACGGGCAAGGGATGGCGAGGCTGGCGATGGCCCGGCCGGCCGGCAGCGTCGACAGGACATTGCCCAGCATGGCCTGGAAGATTTGCGGGACGCCGGCCATGACGAAGACATTGTCGACGCGAAAGCCCGGGGCCTTCGACACCGGATTGTCGATGAGCGTCGCGCCCTCCGGCGTGCGGGTCATGCGGCGGCGCGCGTCGGTGAACTCGAGGCCACGGCCGGCATAATAGTCCGCCAGGAGTTCGACCGCCTCGGGATGCTCGCCGATGGGCAGCCCGAAGGCGGCGGCGACCGCATCGGCGGTCAGGTCGTCATGGGTGGGGCCGATCCCGCCCGAGGTGAAGACGTAGTCGTAGCTGCGCCTGAGCGTGTTGAGCGTGTCCGCGATGAAATGCGGCTCGTCGCCGATGATGCGGACTTCCTTGAGATCGATGCCGGCGAGTGTCAGGAATTCCGCCAGATGGCCGATATTCTTGTCCTTGGTGCGCCCGGACAGGAGCTCGTCGCCGATGGCGAGCATCGCGGCGGTCGCGGCGGGTTGGGCACTCATGGCGAAGCTCCGGCACTGCGCTGGGACCACGGCACGGACTGCGTCCGCGACCCTCCACAGCTCGATCGATCCCCAGCGGCCCCCGTTCCGGACGGCGCTGCAGCACCGTTAATGAGGGCGTTCGGCCCCGCGAGGCAAGGCCCGGCGCGAAATGGCAACTCGCCGCATCTCAACTGCGGGGTGACAGTGCGTCGCAACATTACCCCCTCTCGGATGCCGGCAAGCCGACTAGGTAGGTCCAGAGCCCATGCGGCCTCCAGACGTCACGACATTTTCTGAAAGGAAGCGAACCGATGGCGAAAGTCCTCGTACTCTACTACTCCAGCTACGGACATATCGAGGCAATGGCACAGGCCGTGGCCGAGGGCGCGACCAGCGCCGGCGCCACGGTTGAAATCAAGCGCGTCCCCGAGACGGCCCCGCAGGACGTGGTCGCGGCGGCGCACTTCAAGACGGATTACGCCCATCCGGAATGCGACCCGATGGACCTGCCCAACTACGACGCCATCATCGTCGGCGTGCCGACTCGCTTCGGCAACATGGCCTCGCAGATGCAGGCGTTCTGGGATCGCACCGGCCCGCTGTGGGCGAAGGGCGCTCTTGTCGGCAAGGTCGGCGGTGCCTTCACCTCGTCCGCGTCCCAGCATGGCGGCAACGAGACGACGCTGATCTCGGTGATCAAGACGCTGCTGCATCACGGCCTGATGGCCGTCGGTCTGCCCTACGCCTTCGCCGGTCAGATGAATATGGACGAGATCGTCGGCGGCACGCCCTATGGCGCATCGACCATGGCCAAGGGTGACGGTTCGCGCATGCCGAGCCAGATCGAACTCGACGGCGCCCGTTTCCAGGGACGGCACATTGCCGAGATCGCCGCGAAAGTCGCGGCCTGAACCAGGTTAGAATTCTCGGGAAGGCAAGGGACACGAGATGTCCCTTGAGGGTGGTCGTCCGATATGGCTCGGGCGACCATTACGCCGATAGACGGCGCAAAGACTTGATGCCGGTCGACTGCATCAGGCATGCGGCCTGCAGGATCGCAGGATACAGTGCCGAAACGCGATCGTCTCAGTTGTTCGGCGTCTCCTGAAGCGAGCCGCTGCCTTCGAAATTGAGCGCATCGAGCAGACGCGTCAGTGCCGCATTCTGCTTCTTCAACCGGACGAGGAACCCCTGCGCCTCTCGAGCATCGGTACTGGCGCTGTCGACACTTTCCACGCGGGCAATGCGCGCGGATCGGGTGGGGTCTCCGAAACGGCTGGAGTGCTCCGTCATGCGTCGGTCTCCCATGCTCGTGTGGTCCGGCTTCTGACCCGCCGGTTACGCAACGTTACTCATTTTCGCCGCATTTCGCGATGGCTTTTTGTTTCAGTGTGACATTCGGCCCACGAATCTTGACACGGATACCCCATTTGGTTGAGGTCGCCGCAGCGCGGGCGTGGCGGAATGGTAGACGCAAGGGACTTAAAATCCCTCGGGCTTCGTCCCGTGCGGGTTCGAGTCCCGCCGCCCGCACCAGGATACAGAACGACTTAGTGCCGGTTCTTGCTGCAATTCGCGAGCGATGGCTCCGCAAGCGGGCCATCAGTGGCACTGATCACCACATTGTGTGACCGCCGATCACGGACTGGCAGCGGCGGCCGGGCTCTCTTCCACGGGGACATTTCATGACCGACCAACCCACCAGCGTGGCCCCGTTCGAGGCCGTGGCGCCGCAGCTCGTCGATGTTGCGATGGGGCGGACCCGCGCGGATCTGGTCGTACGCAACGCGCGCTGGGTCAATGTCCATTCCGGCGAGATCATCCCGCAGACCGACGTGGCGGTCGCCGCAGGGCGCTTCGCCTATTGCGGGCCCGACGCCGGCTACATGATCGGGCCGGACACCGAGGTGGTGGACGCCGCCGGGCGCTTCATCATGCCGGGGCTTTGCGATGCGCACATGCATGTCGAGAGCGGCATGGTGACGGTTACCGAGTTCTGCCGCGCGGTGATCCCGCACGGCACGACCTCGATGTTCATCGATCCGCACGAAATCGCCAATGTGCTGGGTCTGCCAGGTGTCCGTCTGATGCACGACGAGGCGATGGCCCAGCCCGTCAATGTCTGGGTGCAGATGCCGTCCTGCGTGCCGTCGGCGCCGGGGCTCGAGGAAGGCGGCGCGATCCTCGGCCCGCAGGATGTCGCGAAGGCGATGGGCTGGCCGGCGATCATCGGCCTCGGCGAGGTGATGAACTTTCCCGGGGTGGCGGCCAACGACCCGACGATGGTCGGCGAGATCGCGGCAACCCGGAAGGCCGGGCGCACGGTCGGCGGTCATTATGCCTCGCCCGATCTCGGCCGCGCCTTCCACGCCTATGTCGCCGGCGGTCCCGAGGACGACCACGAGGGCACCCGCATGGAGGATGCCGCCGCGCGGGTGCGCCAGGGCATGAAGGCGATGCTGCGGCTGGGCTCGGCCTGGTACGACGTCGCCGAACAGGTGCGGGCGATCACCGAGATGGGCCTCGATTCGCGGCACTTCATCCTGTGCACCGACGACTGCCATTCCGGCACGCTGGTTCGCGAGGGCCACATGGACCGCGTCGTGCGGCACGCCATCTCGCGCGGGCTGAAGCCGATGACCGCGATCCAGATGGCGACGATCAACACCGCCGAGCATTTCAAGCTGGAGCGCGAGATCGGCTCGGTCACGCCGGGGCGCCGCGCGGACTTCCTGATCGTCTCGGACCTGAGCGACCTGACCATCGACGCCGTCTATGGCCGCGGCGTGCGGCTGGCGTCCGGCGGCAAGCTGGAAGCCGACATGCCGGCCCATGCCTATCCGGACAGCGCCATCGATACGGTGAAGCTCGGCCGGGCGCTGACGGCGGACGATTTCCGCGTCGCCGCGCCGAAGAGCGCCGGGGCGACGGTCGAGGCGCGGATCATTGGGGTGGTCGAGAACCAGGCGCCGACCCGGGCACTGACCGCGCATGTACCGGTGCAGGGCGGCATCGCCATGCCCGACCCGGACAACGACGTCTGCCGCATTGCGCTGGTCGAGCGGCACCGGGCGAGCGGCGACGTGGTCAATGGCTTCGTGTCCGGCTTCGGCTACACGGGACGCTGCGCCATGGCCTCCACCGTTGCCCATGACAGCCACCACATGATCGTCGTCGGCACCTCCGAGGACGACATGGCGCTGGCCGCCAACCGGCTGGGCGAGGTCGGCGGCGGCGTGGTCTTCTTCGCCGACGGCAACGAGCAGGCGCTGGTCGAGATGCCGATCGCCGGCCTGATGTCGAGCGAGCGGGCCGAAATCGTCGCGGAAAAGGCCGACCGGCTGATCGCGGCCATGCGCGCGGCCGGCTGCACGCTGAACAACGCCTACATGCAGCATTCGCTGCTGGCGCTGGTGGTCATTCCGAGCCTGCGCATTTCCGACAAGGGCATCGTCGACGTCGAACGCTTCGAACTGGTCGACCTCTTCGTCTGACGCCTTGGACCGCCAGATGGCCCGGTCGCGCCGTTCCGATCAGGCGGCGACCGGGCTCCGGGCATCCGACATGATCTTCAGCCCGATCGCGACGAAGCAGACGCCGGCCAGCCGCTCGATACGGTGACGGGTATCGCGGAACCGGCCCATGATCGGCGGCGAGGCCATGACGAGGCTGACGGCGGAATACCAGGCGAATGAGCTCGCGATGACCAGGCCGATCATCAGCACCATGACCCACAACGGCATGGCGCCGGACGCGGCCGTCGCAAAGACGCTGGCGAACAGCACGATCGCCTTGGGATTGGTCAGGGTGACGACGAAGCCGAACAGGAGCGCACTGCGCTCGCGCGGCGCCTCGCCGGCGATCTCCACGGGATCTGGCCGCTTGATGAGCAACCGCAGCCCCAGAAAGACGAGATAGGCGCCGCCGAGGATGCGGACGAACCAGGTCAGCCACTGGTACTGCGTCAGGATCGCCGAGAGACCGATCAGGCTCAGCGCGGCGTAGAAGCCGAGACCGAGCGAAACGCCCAGCGCCGTCGCCAGGCCGGCTCTCGATCCCCGCGTCATGGCAGAGCGCACGACCGCGACGAAATCGGGCCCCGGGAGCATCAAGGCCGGGATGAAGACCGCGAACACGCTGCCGACTGCCATGACGAGGTCCATCGGGCATTCTCCCGCGCAGGCTTGAGAGGGATGATTATCGCCCCGGCTTTCGGCCCGTGCAACGACAGCGACGCCGATGACGCGGATCGCCGCGCGCCTTTACAAATTCGCGCGGATGGCCGATGGCTGGCGCAACGGCAATCGAGCAGAGAAAGGGGCGCGCGATGGCATGGAACATCACGATCGGCGGAGCCACGTCCCTGATTATCGGCGCCGGCCTGTCTGGCGCCCGCGCTGCAACGCAGCCTTCCGGCGCGCGGACATGTCCGGCACGCGGCGGCGTCGTCTAGACAGCTTCCGCCTATCCGGCCGCCGCGAGTGACGGCCGTGCATTCCTTCGGAGCCGGAGCCGGTTCCACAAGAGCTAAGTCTGTGATCCATGTCCGATAACGAGTTTTCCCGCCGCGTCGCTGTCGCGGAAGAGGCCCTGCGTGCCCTGTTCCCGGCGACGCCCCTGCAGCTCAACGAGCATCTTTCCGCCAGATACGATGCGCGCATCTTCCTGAAGCGCGAAGATCTGACGCCGGTGCGTTCCTACAAGATCCGCGGCGCCTTCAACTTCATGCGCAAGCGGATCGCCAACGGTTCGGCCACCGGGCGCTTCTGCTGCGCCTCGGCCGGCAACCACGCCCAAGGCTTCGCCTTCGCCTGCCGGCATTTCGGGCTCGAGGGCCGGGTCTACATGCCGGTGACGACGCCGCAGCAGAAGATCGACAAGACCCGCGCCTTCGGTGGCGATGCGGTCGAGATCGAGCTGATCGGCGACTTCTTCGACGATTGCTACGCCGCGGCCAAAACCTATTCCGCCGAGACCGGCGCGGCGATGGTGCCGCCCTTCGACCATGAGGACATCGTCGAGGGCCAGGCGACGGTCGGCCAGGAGATCGCCGCGCAGCTCGACGGGGAGCGCCCCGACATGCTGGTGCTGCCGGTCGGCGGCGGCGGACTGGCCTCCGGGCTGGCCCGCTATTACGCCGGCGAAAGCAGCCCTGCCTTCCGCTTCGTCGAGCCGCTCGGCGCGCCCAGCCTGCGCACCAGCCTGACCAAGGGCGAGCGCACGCGGCTGCCGCAGCTCGACGGCTTCGTCGATGGTGCGGCCGTCGCCGAGATCGGCGCGCTGCCCTACGAGACGCTGTCGCGCTTTTCGCCGGACAACGTGCTGCTGTCGCCGGAAGGCCGGCTCTGCCAGACCATGCTGGAGATGCTCAATCTAGAGGGCATCGTTCTGGAACCGGCCGGCGCGCTGGCCATCGACGCGCTGCGCGACCTGAAGGACGAGATCCGCGGCAAGACCGTCGTGCTGGTGGTCTCGGGCGGCAATTTCGACTTCGAGCGGCTGCCGGACGTGAAGGAGCGGGCGCTGCGCTTCGAGGGGCTGAAGAAGTACTTCATCCTGCGGCTGGCCCAGCGCCCCGGCGCGCTGAAGGATTTCCTCGACTATCTCGGCCCGGATGACGACATCGCCCGCTTCGAATATCTGAAGAAATCGGCCCGCGACTTCGCCTCGATCCTGATCGGCATCGAGACCAAGGACCCGGCGAATTTCGAGGGGCTGCTGGCCCGCTTCGCAGAGAATGGCGTCAGCTACCAGGACATCACCGACAACAACATCCTCGCCGACCTCCTGATCTGATCCGCCGGCGATCCGCGTGATCACGACCGCCGCAGCTCCGGCCAGCGGCGGTCGCTTTGTCAGTCCTGCGGGACCGGCGCGTCGTCGCGCAGCAGCCCTTCGGACTTCAGATCCGACCAGAGGCCGGCCGGGATCGTCTGCCCGATCAGTTGCAGATTGCGCTGCAGATGATTGCGGGCGGACATGCCGGGGATGACCGCGGCGACGCTCGGATGGGTGAGGGGAAAGCGCAGGGCCGCTGCGGCCAGCGGCACGTCATGGGCCTTGCAGACGCTCTCGATCCGCCGCACCCGATCCAGGATCGCCGCCGGCGCCGGCTCGTAGTCGTAGGTCGCGCCCGCCACGGGCCCCGTCGCCAGAATGCCGGAATTGAACGGTCCGCCGATGACGATCGAGGCGTTCTCGCGCTGGCAACGCGGCAGGAAGCTGTCGAGTGCGGTCTGTTCGAGAAGCGTGTAGCGGCCGGCCAGGAGGAACACGTCCCAGCGTCCGTGGTCCATCGCCTCCTCGCAGACCTGCCACTCGTTGACGCCGAGCCCGATCGCCTTGACGTCGCCATTGCGGCGCAATTCGTCGAGCGCCCGGTAGCCGCCTTCCATGGCCTGCCTGAACAGCGCCGGATGCGCCGCGGCGCCATGGGTGACCGGACCGATGTCATGCAGGAAGAGGATGTCGACCCGATCGATGCCCAGCCGTTGCAGGCTGTCCTCGTGGGAGCGCATGACGCCGTCATAGGAATAGTCGTAGTCGGAGCGGAAGGGCGCCGCGTCGATGAATTTCTCCCGGTCCGGATTGGGCCCGCGATCCGGCCGGATCAGCCGTCCTACCTTGGTGGAGACGACGGCCTCCTGCCAGGGCAACCCACGCAACGCGTCGCCGAAACGGCGCTCGGACAGGCCAAAACCGTAATAGGGAGCGGTGTCGAAATAGCGAAAGCCCGCCTCCCAGGCGTCGGTCAGGAGGCCGCGCGCCTCGTCCTCGGCGATCGGGGCGTAGAGATTGCCCAGCGGCGCGCCGCCGAAGCCGTATTCGGTGACGTGGACGCCGGTGCGCCCAATTTCGCGTTTACCGAACTGCATGGGTGATCCTCCCTGTTCGTTCAGGCGGAGCCTCGCCGCGGCCGCCGATCTAGTTTGTCGTCACCGGGCGCGAGCGCATCCTGGCGACGGTCTCGCGCTCGGCCCGCTTGCACAGCATCGGCGGCAGGCCGCGGTCCATCAGATCCATGTCGTCCAGCACCATGTCGCCCATCCGCTTGAACGCAACATCGAGCGCGCCGGCGCGATGGGCCGAGCAGAGGAAGCCGTCGAGGGTGCGCACCGGGTGATCCGGCGCTAGGGGCTCCTCGGGGAAGACGTCGCTGGCGGCCTGGATATGCTTGGAGCGCACCGCCGCCATCAGGGCGTCGAAATCGACGACGTCGGCGCGGCTGAGCAGGACGAAGGACGCGCCCGCGCGCATGGCCGCAAACTGGGCGGCGCCGATGAAGGCTTGGTTCTCCGAAGTGACCGCGGCGACGGTGAAGACCGTGTCGCTCTCGGCCATGACTTCCTCCAGCGTGGCGGGGACGACGCCATGGCCGCGCAGGATCGCATCGGGAACCCAGGGGTCGAAGACCCGGATGGTGACGCCGAACCCCGTCAGCAGCCGGTGCAGCGCCCGGCCGAGATCGCCGAAGCCGATCAGGCCGATTTCCGATCCGCCGATCAGCCGCGCGCCCTGATTGCCGTCGCCGCCCCAGGCTTCGCGGCCCTCGCGGAAGGCGCGCGCCGCGGTGCTGACGCCGCGGGCGAGATCGAGTGCCATGGCGAGGCCCAGTTCAGCGACCGGCTGGGCAAAGACGGCGCCCGTCGTCACCACGTGAATGCCGCGCTCGAACAGCGTCGGATAGGGCATGTTGTCGATGAGGTTGCTCTCGACATTGAAGATGCAGCGCAGCGATTGCAGCCGCTCCAAAGTGGCCGCGTCGATCGGAGGCTGGCCGATGATGTAGCGGGCGGCCGCCAAAACCGGATCGGGCAGGGCGGCCAGACCGCCCGGTTCGCATTCCACGACCTGATAGCTGTCGAAGAGCTGCCGGCGCCGCGCATCCGTCAGGATGAGGGCGAGCGAGCGCGGATGCGGTACGCTGATCACCAGCGGCCGGTCGTCGTCAGTTGCGGATGGGCCAGCCGCTCGGCTCACGCGACGTTCTCCATGTTCGAATGCGAGTGCGGCGGTCTGGCCGATCCGCGGATCACCAGCCGCGATGCCAGCCGCCTGTCCGAGGGGCGACGGCTCGGATCGACCAGAAGCTCCTGCATCATGTCGGCGGCCGCGTCGATCATCGCGGCGACCGGCTGATGGACCGTCGTCAGGTCGTAGGCCGCATGGGCCGCGACGCCGATGTCGTCGAAGCCGACGACCGCCAGATCGCCGGGAATCTGCAGGCCGAACTCGCTGCGCGCCACGTCGATCACCGCCAGCGCCATGACGTCGTTGGCGGCGAAGATCGCGTCTGGCCGCTCGGCTCCCGACAGCAGCCGCCGGCTGGCGGCAAGGCCGTCGGCATAATTGAAATTGCCCGTCTCCTCGGCAAGCAGCGCGATGCCGCGGGCCGCGAGCCGGTCCCTGAAACCACGCCGCCGCTCGCCGCTGGTCGCCGCCCAGGGCAGCCCGGAAAGGAAGGCGGGGCGCCGGCAACCGGCATCCAGAAGCAGGTCGGCGACGGCCGCCGAGATCTCGACATTGTCGACCGTGACCGCGCCCACCGGCACCTCGTCGGCGTGGTCGGAAATGCCCTCGATATCGGAGTTGAACACGACGACCAGCGGGATATCGAATTCGGTGTAACGGGCGGCGGACTGGGGCGAGATGTCGTTGGACAGGAAGAAACAGCCATCGACGCGGTATTCCAGCATGGACGGCATGGCGATCTGCAGATCGCTCTCCGCGTCGCCGGAAAAGATCAGCGTCTTCAGGCCGTCGTCCTGAAGGCGCCGCGCCAGTCGCTCGAGCGCGACGGCGATGAAGGGATTGTCGAGCCGGCCGGTGACGATACCGATGATTCCGGAATGCCGGCTAACCATCGCCCGAACAAGCGCGTTGCGGTGATAGCCGAGCTCCTTGGCGGCGGCGAGCACCTTGCTGCGCGTCTCGTCCGACACGCTGGCGCCCTCGGTGAGAGTGCGCGACACCGCCGAACGCGACACGCCGGCCAGTTCCGCAACGTCGAGCGCGGTCACGCGGCGGCGGGACGGGCGCGAGGGTCGCTTGGCTGCCGTCATGCCGTCTCGAGCGCCCCCGTGATCAGGCCGGTCGCCTCTTCGGGAGAGCTCGCGGAGATGGGCTTGTCGGCGACCTTGCGGCCGCGGCGCAGGACCACCAGGCGCTCGGCGACCGCGAAGACGTCGGGCATGCGGTGGCTGATCAGGACGACGGTGACGCCGCTGTCGCGCAGCCGTTTGATGAGGTCCAGCACCTGCGCGACCTGACGCACGCTGATGGCCGCGGTCGGCTCGTCCATCAGGACGATCTTCGATTCCGCCAGCCGGGTCCGGGCGATGGCGACAGCCTGGCGCTGGCCGCCGGACATCATCCGCACCTTGTCGCCGGGGCGGGTCTCGGACTGGAGTTCGGCGAAGAGCTCGGTCGCGCGGCGCGACATGGCGCGGTAGTCGAGCACCTGAAAGGGGCCGATGCGGCGCTTGAGTTCACGCCCCAGGAAGACGTTGTCAGCCGCCGTCAGGTTGTCGCAGAGCGCCAGGTCCTGATGCACCACCTCGATGCCATGATTGCGCGCGTCGGCACTGTCGGCAAAGCGCACCGGCCGTCCCTCCAGCGCGATCTCGCCCTCGGACGGCTGGAAATTGCCGGCGATGATGCGCACCAGCGTCGACTTGCCGGCGCCGTTGTCGCCCATCAGACCGACGACCTCGCCATGGCCGAGCGTCAGATCGATGTCGTCGATCGCATGGATCGCGCCGAAGCGCTTGGAGACATTGCGCAGTTCGAACAGCGGTCCGGTCATTCGGCAAGCCTCCGCGTGGCGGCGAACTGGTCCAGGGCCACGGCGGCCACGAGAATCACGCCGATCAGGATCTGCTGGATGAAGGAGGAGACGTTGAGCAGCACCAGACCATTGGTGAGGACGCCGATCAGCAGCGCGCCGACGACGGTGCCGAAGATGCTGCCGACGCCGCCGAAGAGGCTGGTGCCGCCAATCACGACCGAGGCGATGACGGTCAGTTCCAGGCTCAACCCCGCAACCGCCTCTGCCGAGTTCAGGCGGGCCGAGAGCAGGAAGGCGGCGAGGCCGCAGAAGAAGCCACTGATGACATAGACCAGCATCACGATCCGGCGGATTGGCACGCCATTCAGCGCGGCGGCTCGGGCATTGCCGCCGGTGGCGTAGACGTGCTTGCCGAAGGCGGTGTAGCGCAGCACCAGATGGGCGGCGAGCGCCGCGAGGACGAAGATGATCACCGGGATCGGCACCATCGAGATGCGTCCCTGGCCCCACCAGGCGTAATCGGCGGTGAAGCCGGAGATCGGCCCGCCCCCGGAAAACAGCAACGCCGCGCCGCGAAAGGCCGTGAGCCCGCCCAGCGTGACCACGAAGGGCGGCACCTTGAGGCGGGTGATCGCTAGCCCCTGGAGCGCACCGCCCGCCATGCCGACGGCGAGCGCGGCGAGGACGGCGAAGATCACCGGGTTGCCGGGAGCGTCGCCGGCGGCGATGGCGAAGCGGTCGTCCAGCCCACCCTTGGCGACATAGGCGCCGACGAGGCCAGCCAGCGCCAGGAGCGAGCCGACCGACAGGTCGATCCCGGCGGTCAGGATGACGAAGGTCATGCCGATGGCGATCAGCCCGGCGATGGAGACCTGCCGCAGGACGTTGAAGATGTTGAGCGGGTGCAGGAAACGCGGCTCGAGAATGGCGAAGATCGCGACGAGCAGCAGCAGGAACAGCGGGGCGGCATAGCGGGCCAGGAACTGGATCGCATCGAAGGGATGCGCTCGCGAGTGCGGCACCGCAGACGGGGGCGTAGGGGTCATGGTCTCATCCGAAGACAGGGACAGGAAAGAGCCGGCGGCGACGCCGGCTCTTCTGGCAGCGCGGTAACGCCCGGCGCTACTGGATCTCGCCGAGACGCTCGGCCTTTTCGAGATTGTCCTTGGTGATCGCGATCGGGTTCAAGAGAACCAGCGGCTCGGGTGCCTTGCCGTCGCGCAGATGCGCGATCATCGCCTCCAGCGCCGTTACGCTCTGGCCGCCCGGAAACTGCTCGATGGTCGCGGCAAGGCCGCCGTCGCGCACCGAGGCGAGGGCCTCGGGCAGGGCGTCAAACCCGATGATCGGGATGTCGAGGCCGCGCTCCTGCGCCACCTGCAACGCGCCGAGCGCCATGTCGTCATTGGCGGCAACGATGACATCGGGCGGGGTGGCGAGGCCGCCGAGGATCGCCTCGGTGACCGACGCGCCTTCCTCCCGGGCGAAATTCGCCGTCTGCTCGGCGACGAACTCGTAATTGTCCTTGCCGTCGAGGACGTTGTGCAGGCCCTTGTTGCGATCGATCGCCGGGCTCGCGCCGGGCTGGCCCTGCAGATTGACGACGCGGGCGCCGTCCGGGAACAGTTCCATGATGAGGTTGCCTTGGGCCTCCCCGCCGACGACGTTGTCGGCGCCGACATGCGACAGGATGCCCTCGACACCGTCGACGCGGCGGTCGATCGTGATCACCGGAATGTCGGCATCGACGGCCTGCTTGAGGGCCGGGGCCATCGCGACCGCGTCGATCGGGCTGATGATGATGCCGTCGACGCCCTGGATGATCGCCGCTTCGACGTCACCGGTCTGCTTGGTCGTCTGATTCTGGCCGTCGGTGGCGATGAGGCTGATGCCGCCGACCTCCTCGGCCTTCTTGGTCAGCGCGTCCTGCATGTGGACGAAGAACGGGAACTCCAGCGCCGGCATGGAGGTCGCCAGTGTGACGTCCTGGGCGTGCCCCGGCACCATGGCGCCCAGCAGCGACGCGGCGACAACGCCCGGCGCCAGCAATTTCGAAAACGGCTTCATTCCATCCTCCCGAGATCCGGTGCGTTCGCGGCCTCCCAGCGTCGAACGCCCGTATTTTTCGTTGCGGAATCAATTAGAAGCGCCAACCGCCCCAAGTAAAACCGCCCTTTGCACACGTGTGCAACGATGCTACGCTAGCTTCGGTGCTGCGATCGGTCAATGGCCGGGCTGCGGCCGGCGGATTTCAACTTGGCGCCGCATGTATAGGCATGTTGCGGTGCAAAATCCGACAGTAAAGGGTTGATCTGCGTCGCCTTCGAGTGACACTCAAGGCGAGGGGCGGCGGCATGCGAGCCGCGAAGACCCGGGACGAACTGACGGCGGGAGGGGCGAATATGGGGGAAACAGGGTCGGTTGTAGCCGCGGAGGATCCGCGCTTTGCGGAATTCTTCCCGCCCGACGCGAAGCTGGAGCGCATCGCGGAGGGGTTCATCTGGGCCGAGGGGCCAGTCTGGTTCGACGAGATCGGCGAATTGCGCTTCTCCGACATTCCCAACAACCGCATCATGGCCTGGACGCAGGAGGGCGGCCTGCGCGTCTTCCGCCAGCCGGCGCAGAGCACCAACGGTCATACCCGCGACCGCGACGGGGCAATGATCTCCTGCGAGCATACCGGGCGCTGCGTCAGCCGGACCCGGATGGACGGCACCTACGAGGTGCTGGCGACACATTGGCAGGGCAAGCGGCTGAACTCGCCCAACGACGTTGTGGTCAAATCCGACGGCTCGATCTGGTTCACCGATCCGCCCTACGGGATCATCTCGGACCATGAGGGCATTCGCGCCGAAAGTGAGATCGGTTCGAACAACGTCTACCGGATCGATCCCGACACCGGTGTGGTCGAGCTCGTCGCCGACGATTTCGACCGGCCCAACGGCCTGGCCTTCTCGGTCGACGAATCCGTTCTCTACGTCGCCGATTCGGGCCGCGCCCGCGGCCACGGCTTCGGCACCGACGACAGCCGGCCGCATCACGTTCGCGCACTGACCGTGGTCGATGGCCGGCGGCTGGGGACGAGCCAGGTCGTCTGCGAGGTCGACCGGGTGCCCGACGGCCTGCGGGTCGATACGGAGGATCTCCTCTGGGTCTCGGCGGCCGACGGCGTCCATTGCTTCACGCCGGCCGGCGAACGGCTCGGCCGCGTGCGGGTACCGGAGGTCGTGGCCAATCTCACTTTTGGCGGGCCGGACCGCTCGCGGCTCTTCATCTGCGGGACGAGTTCGATCTACGCCATCGACACCACGCGCTGCGGGGCGCAGTGGCCGTGATCGTTGGCGTCCGCAACCTCGTCGCAAGCATCCGGCGCCGGAACGGGGCCGCTCACCAGAAGGACCAATGCGCATGCTGAAGGGGATCGACCCGCTCCTGAACGCCGAATTGCTGGGCGTCCTTGCCGCGATGGGACATGGCGACGAGATCGTCATCACCGACGCGAACTTTCCGTCCGAATCGGTGGCGCGCGACACGGTGCACGGGACCGCGCTGCGCATGGACTGCTCGGCCCCGCGCGCGGTCGAGGCGATCCTGTCGCTGCTGCCGGTCGACGATTTCGAGCCCGACGCCGTACGCTTCATGAATGTCGTGGGCGATCCCCAGGCCCGGCCGGAGGTGATCCAGGAGGGCGAGGCGCTGTTTCGGGCCGAAGGCGCGGACCTGACCGGCGTCGACCGGTTCGATTTCTACGATCAGGCGCGCGAGGCCTATGCGATCGTACAGACGGCCGAGCGGCGTTTCTACGGCAACTTCATCATCCGCAAGGGCGTCATCCCGCCGGGTTCCGGCAGCTGAGGCGCGCGATGTCGGAGCGGATCGACGCCCATTGCCATTTCTGGGAGCTGTCGCGGGGCGACTATCACTGGCTGCAGGACAATGACGATCCGGCGCTGGCGCCGATCCGGCGCAATTTCGGTCCCGCCGATCTGCGCCCGCTTTCGGCAGCGGCCGGGATCGGGCAGGTGGTCCTGGTGCAGGCGGCCGAAAGCGACGCCGAGACCGATTTCATGGTGGCGCTTGCCCGGCAGAACGCGGACATCGCCGGTGTCGTCGGCTGGGTCGATCTGGCCTCGGCCGGGGCTGCGGACCGGATCGCGGCGCTTGCAGTGGAGCCGGCGCTGACATCGCTGCGGCCGATGCTGCAGGACATTGCCGATCCCGACTGGCTGCTGGTGGCGCCGACGCCCGCGGCACTCGCCGCCCTGGAGCGCTCAGGCCTGCGCTTCGACGCACTGGTGTTGCCGGTGCATCTGTCGCGGCTCGCGACTTTCTGCGCCGCCCATCCCGATCTGGCGGTCATCATCGACCACGCCGCCAAGCCGGCGCTCGGCGCGCCGGCGGACGATCCGCGCCATGCCCTGTGGGCCGAGGGGATGGCCCGGCTGGCCAGCGAGACGGACTGCGCCTGCAAGCTGTCCGGCCTCCTGACCGAAATGCGGCCTGACCAGCGCGACACGCCGGAAGCGGCTCTGGCCGTCCTGCAACCGGTGTTCGAGCGGCTGTTGGACTGGTTCGGGGTGGATCGCCTGGTCTGGGGCTCGGACTGGCCGGTGCTGACCCTTGCGGCGTCCCACGCCCGCTGGGTCGAGATCACAGACGCCTTGCTTGGCCCTCTGTCGGCGAGCGAGCGCGCCGCGATCCTCGGCGGCAATGCCCGCCGGTTCTATGGGCTAGCCGACTCGAATAACTGACCGATCTCGGCAGGGACGCCCGGCGCCGGGAACCGTTTTCGCACCCTCAGATGCCGAGGATGTGTTCTCCGGCGCGAACTGTCCTTCGCCCGCTGATCAGCAACGACGCGAAATTCAACGCGACAGTACAACGTGAACGCGCTCCTCTTCCGTTGCGAAACGTGCCAGCTTGACCAGCGTGCAATGCAGCATCGAGGCCGTTCCATGATCTCGCACGGTGTTCCTTCGCATTTCAGAACCGCGGAGATCTGCGTGGCGGGCACAGGGCCCGTCGGTCTCGCCGTCGCATTGCAGTGCGCGACGGCCGGTCTCAGGGTTCTCGTTCTGGAGTCCGGCACGGAGCGGGTGAGCCGCGAGCATCAGCGTCTTTCGACCTTTACCAGCGACGACGACATCATCCATGCGCCAGCGCACCTGACAGTGCGACGGATCCTCGGTGGCACCTCGACCATGTGGGGCGGGCGCTGCGTCGAGTATGACGATATCGATTTCGCCAGGCGCGGCCATGTCGCGGGATCGGGCTGGCCGATCGCCCATGGCACACTGCAACCCTATTACGACACGGCGCGCCGTTTCCTCAGCAGCGACTTCGACGCCATCGCTCCGTCTCCCGGTGAGAGCGGCTTCCAGACCAATTCGCTGGAAAGCTGGACCCGCGACAGGAACACGGCGCACTACCACCGCGAGACACTGAAATTGTCGCCCAACATCCTCGTGTGCACCGACAGCACATTGGTCGACGTGCGAATGCGCGACGGCGGCAACGCCGTCGAAGCGTTCGTCATCCGGTCGCGCGGGCAGGAAACCGTCGTGCGGGCCGGCTGCTTCGTGCTCGCCTGCGGGGGGCGCGAGAACGCCCGGCTGCTTCTCAACCTGCAGAGCCGCTTCCCAGCAATGTTCGGCGGGGACGGCGGCCCACTCGGGCGCCGGTACATGGGCCACCTGGCCGGAGAGATCGCATGTATCGAGTTCGCGGATTCACAACTCGCCGAAGCGTTCTTCTTTCGCCAAGCCGGCCGGCAGACCTTCATCCGTCACCGGTTTCGCCCGACCGACGAGACCCAGCGTCGGCATGATCTCCTCAACATCGCTTTCTGGCCGAAGAGCCCGCCGCCGGAGGATGCGTCCCACAGCGACGGCGTCGCCTCGGCACTGCACATGATGAGCCGGCTTCGCATGCGCGCCCGCCACAGGCCGGGACGTCAGATCGATCCGACCGTCGCCAGCGCGCACCTGTCCAACATCCTTCGCAAACCGGGTCCCGCGATGATCGGTGCGGCGCGCTATGCCTGCCGGCAGTTGATCCCGCAGAGCCGGTACCCGCATTATTTCCTCAGGACCCCCGACGACATCTACCTTCTCCATTATCATTCCGAACATGCGCCGAACGACGCCAGCCGGATCACCCTGTCGTCGAACAAGGACGATTTCGGGGTGAACCGGCTGTCGGTGAGTTTTCGCTATGGCGACCAGGATTTTCAGTCCGTCGTACGCGCGCACGAATTGCTGGACGAGTGGCTGAGGGCTCGTGGCTACGGTCGGCTGCGATATCTCGACGAAAGCGAGCGTCGCGTGGACGGCATCAAGCGCGGTGCCCGCGACGGCTATCACCAGATCGGCCTGACCCGCATGTCGGACCAGCCGAGGGATGGCGTCGTCGATACGGACTGCACCGCCCACGGGATCGCCAATCTCTCCGTCGCCGGGAGTTCCGTCTTCCCGACATCCGGCCAGGCCAATCCGACCCTCGCCGCCGTCGCGCTCGCCCAGCGACTGGGCGATCACCTGACCGCAATGCTTGCCACGCGCGGCTCGTCCATCATCCGGGCTTCGCGCGAACTGCCGCGAGGTTCTGCATCCAGGTAGGTGCCCGCGCCCTTCCGGAGACAGACAGAGTCTCTGCTGCCCGCCCCACCATGCCGGCGTGTCGGTTACCGGAATGCTCAGCGCATTGAACTTGACCACGGGCAGGCGCGTCATGCTCGGTCCGAGGCGATCGGCGAAGAGGGTCGCCTGCAGGTGCACATTGCTATTGCGGATCTGCGGGTCGTTGGCCGTCTTCCACTTGACCATCTGCTGCTGGACCAGGCTGGCGATCCGCGTTTCGGATCCGGCGTCCAGCGTCTCCCGCAAGAGATAGAGCGGCAGGAACACCGAATGCGAGCCGGCCGACATCGCCGGATCGGCGAGCAGTTCCTAGCCGAAGCCCAGCGCGCCCTCGAGCGGGGTTACCTTCGCCGCCGGGTGACGGTGCCGAGACTGCCGGCCGGCTGGGCCAGAAGCGCGTCGAGGAGGTGGGTCCGGGTGGCGTCAAGCAGCGTCGCGGCCCCCGCGCCGATGGTGATGTCGGCATTCGCGGTGATCAGCGGGACCACCGAGTTGGGGAATTGCGCGATCTCCGAGATGTAGACGAAGACCTCGTTGGTGGTCTTGTGCATCGAACGCGGCGCCAGCTCGAAATTGCGCCAGACCCAGGCCTTGGTGTTGGCGCTCTGGAAATCGCCGCCCCATGCGCCTTGCGCTCCACAGCAACGATGCAGGTGAGCTTGCAGGCGTCTTTTTTCCGCACGGGAGAAAGGCAGGGAATGCGGCAGGGAACGCATTCAGCAAAACCAGAACAGATATATGATTCAATGATTTATATAAATACGTGGCGGATGGGGTGGGATTCGAACCCACGGTACGGTCTCCCGCACGCCGGTTTTCAAGACCGGTGCCTTCAACCGCTCGGCCACCCATCCGTGCATTGATTTCACAAGCTTATTCGGCTTCTGCGATCGGCCGAGGAGGGCCTTTGCTACCGAATTGCTGCTGAACGGCTTCACCCGCAAGGCTTTACCGCCTGCCGGATCGCCAGGTCAACCTGTACAGCCGTGTCCGACTGCACGCCAGTCGCGCAGACACGCAATCGGCGAGAACGATGCCGTAAGCGATCCATGATTCCCGTAAAACATTCGAGGAATCTCACGAGAGATCCGAGCACGACAAGGCCCGCATCGTCGAGAAGCCGAAGCACAATGGACGGACGTAGCGGGGACATTCGGAGGAGATCCGAAACCGATTGCGCTGACGGAGCAGCATTGTCGCAACCGTTTCATTACGCTACCATCGCGAACGCGCAACGCGGGCGCGCAGCTTCAGTTCTGAAGAATGTAGAAGGACCATCATATGCTTTACCGTCTCTCAGGTTTCGTCGCTGCGGGCATCATGTTGTTTGGTGCCTCAGCCTGCACCACGCAGGGAGGAAGCGCCGGATCGGCGTCCGGGAGCGCAACTGCTGTCGCGCAATCGAATGAGCGGGTTCAGCTCAGTCGTTCGGAGGTTGTTTCGATGTACACTGGCAAGACCCTGCGCGGATCTGGGCACTATCAGACCTACAAGGCCGATGGGACCTGGACAGGGAACAATGGGAACAGCGGACGCTGGTCGGTCGCCCCTGATGGAACGCTGATCCTGATGGGCGATGTCAATCTGAAGCTCGCCGTGTTCCGGGAAGGCGACCGCTTCTATCACCGCAACACCCAGACGGGTGAGGGCGGCTACTACCGTATCGGTTGATCGATCTTTCCAAGCGGTAGCCACGCATCTGTGCCACTACATCCACCCGGCCACCTTCATGGGCGGCCGGGCCTTGTTGCAGTTTGACATTCCGTGGTCAGCAAAGAAAATTTGATACTTAACCATTTATAAACTCTGGCGTATCCATTTCAAAAAACCTGTGCATATTCCACGACGCGGAACGACACCGTGGAACGTGCAGGAGTACAGCATGCCGGTCGAAGTAGACGTCAAAGATACCTCCCCTGAAATGGCGAAATTTCTTTCGGAAGCTCTTTCGGGAGATTACGGTGAACGGAACGAAAAGTTGGCAACCGGATCCAGCGTATCGCCGGCTCCTGCACAGGGCGCGGTGGATCCGACTGTACGCCTGCCTCGCCGCATCGATGGCGGCTTTGCCGGGCTTGGTCACGATCTGGACAAGCATGGCAGAGAATGCCGCCATGCAGTGCGCCTGATGGAACAGCTTCGCCCGCCGCTCGAAGCCGCCGAAGCCGAGAGGATTCGCCTCCAGCAGTCGCTGACGCGGATACTGCCGGAGATCGATGAGAATGGCCGCACCCTTTCCGGCATGATCGAGAACGCGCGCAAGGGCGACGTGAATGGCGATCTGGCTGCAAAGTTCAGCAAGAGCGCGGCCAAGCTGGACGAACTCGAAAGTCTTGCCGAGGCGCTCAACGCGAACCTGATGGCCGTCCGGTCCGCCTGGGAACAGTATGCTCGCGCGGCAATTCAGGCGCAGCGCCTGCGGGATACGTACAAGTCCCATCGAGCCGGTGCGGTATCCGATCGTACATCCGTGGAGGCAAACGGCTGACGCGAGATAAGAACTGCCGCCCGCACGTTGTTTCGCTGCCGGACAAGGCCGCACAGAACCTGCAAGGCGCGGCTTGAGCTCGTGGACGCCGTTGGATGTAGCGCAACTCGTCGAAGGCTCCACGGAGCCCCGGTGTTTCGGCATCGGGGCTCGCAGATTCATGCGTTCGCCAGTGAGACTGGGCGCCACCGCCACGATCGACAGGCCCTGACGTGCCAACCCGGTCGATTTTGGCGGGTGGCCCGGTCTTCTTCCATTCAGCGACGATCGATCCGATTGCGCAGGTGCTGCAACACTTACGTCTCAAGGCTTCAGGCTACACGCCCATGTGCACCGTCGCAGATCGGTCCTGAATCGGGATCGGATCGAAGGAAGGGCACAGTGTGGAGCCTCGTTCGGGTTGAAGAGGGCGATGTAACAATTCGTGAACAGGCCGGGTCGCATGGGGATCGGCAGTTCAACCGTGGCGGCAATGTGGCGCCCGCCTCGGGTTGGCAGGTTCGCGCGGCTGTGGGCATGCTGGCGGATCGTGCCGTGTTCGCGTGCCAGAGCCTGTTCGGACTCAAAGCCTTATTCGGTGGCGCGGCAGGGGTCCCGCCACGTTTGGAAGGCATGGCCGCGCGCAGTCGGCGGGTCGGGAAGAGCCTTTCGGCTGCGCGCTGCCATCGGCCAAGTCAAGTCCTGAAAAGGCCGGCGGATCCGGTGTGTGGCGGCCGCTGGTTTGCCCGGCGGGTTCAGTCTTTGGTAAGCTCCAGCCTGCATGGGGGCGCAGGTGCCGGAAGTGCCGCTCGCGGATCTTCCGGATGTGTATTGAGTGATGGAAGGGGCGCAGCATGGGCATTGCCGCTGCGAGACTGAAACGACACGGGCTGATGACCGGCCTGATCGTTTCGTCCGGAATGTTTCTGGCCGGCTGCACGGGGGCGCAGTCCCCGGTCGAGGAACTGGCCGACATCAGCACCACCGTGAAATTCGACTCCCGGACCTTCGGCGTTCCGGCCAGTCCGCGCATCACCACTGCCAAGCGCGTGCCCAAGGGCGGCGGCCGCTCGCAGGTCGGCAAGCCATACAAGGTGCGCGGCAAGTGGTACTATCCCAAGGACGATCCGGGCTATTCGAAGTCCGGCACGGCGTCGTGGTACGGCCCGAACTTCCACGGCCGCCTGACCGCGAATGGCGAAGTCTACGACATGCACGGCCTGTCGGCGGCCCACAAGACGTTCCCGCTGCCGTCCTATGCGATGGTCACCAATCTCGAGAATGGCAGCCGCGTCATGGTGCGGGTCAACGACCGCGGACCCTTCGCCCATGGCCGCGAGATCGACCTTTCGGCCGTGGCGGCGAAGCTGCTCGACTTCCAGCATGCCGGCACCGCCGAGGTGCAGGTCGACTATATCGGCCGGGCGCCGCTGGAAGGCGACGACACGCAGATGCTGATGGCGAGCTACGTGCCGGCCCAGGGCGCCGATCCGTATGGCGACACCGTCATGGTGGCCTCGGCCGACGATCGGCCGATCCCGCAGCGCGGCGTTCAGCCGAACGCCATCGCCTATGGCGAGGCCCGCGAACTGCCGGGTGTGCGTCCGGACGCGGCCCGGGCGGGCGAGGGCAGGGGCGCTGGATCGGGTAAAGGCTTCGATCTGCGCCGGTTGCTGCCGCTGGACGGGATTGCCGCTTTCGCCAGCTCCTATGCACCGGCGCAGAGCGCTGGCGGTGCAGGTGATGCACTGTCGGCGGCGATCGCCGCGGAGCCGGAGCGGATCGCCGTCGGCACGATCGCTGGCGACCTGGCCGAGCGGGTGCGCAGCGTCGCATTCGGTCATGGCGAACTGGTCGAGGACGCAGTCCCGGGCAAGAATGGCCGCGTCGCGACGCTGGTCGTCGCCCCCGGTGCCGACACCGATGCCGTGCTGCGTCGGCTCTGGCAGGTCGGCGCGGAAGACGCCTTCGTCATTCGCGACTGATCGGTTGCGCGACCGGCCCGGCAGGCGGTGCCATGCCGGCCCTGCCGGCTCGTTAAGGTTCTGCGCGCATCCTGTCCCGCGAAAGCGGAAACAAGTCTGACGGAAAGTGACGGCGCGCATGTTGCAGCAGCGTCCCGCCGCGGCCTAAAGTTCGCTCATCTTCCAGTGCCCGCGGTCCCCAGCCGCCGCCACGTGCAAGCGGACACCGATGACAGACGCATTTCCGTTCAAGGCCTTCCTCGTCACCGTCTCTCTCCTGTTGCCGCTGGCAGGGCCGGTCGGTTCGGTCCTGGCCCAGGATGAGGACGTGCCGCGGATCGAGACGACGGCCCGCGAAGCGTTGCTCGTCGATGGCGAAACCGGCACGGTCCTGTTCGCCAAGAATGCCGACGCGCCGTTCCCCCCGGCCTCTCTCGCCAAGATGATGACGATGGAAATCGTCTTTGCCGCGATCAAGGACGGGACGCTCACCCTCGACACGGAATTTCCCGTCAGCGAGCATGCCTGGCGCACCGGCGGCGCACCGTCGCGGACCTCGACGATGTTCGCCGAGCTGAAGTCGCAGGTGCCGGTCTCGGCGCTGATCCGCGGGGCGATCATCCAGTCGGCCAACGACGCTGCGATCGTCATCGCCGAGGGCATGGAAGGCTCCGAGGCGGCCTTTGCCGAGCGCATGAACGCCCGGGCCCGCGAGCTCGGCATGATCAATTCGCGCTTCGCCAATCCGACCGGCCTGCCGGCGGACGACCAGTATGTCACCGCCCGTGACCTGATCACGCTGGCGCGTCATCTCCGGTCCACCTATCCCGAGCTCTACGCGATCTATGCCGAGCCGGCCTTCGAGTGGAACAAGATCTTCCAGCGCAATCGCAATCCGCTGCTGTCGATGGAGATCGGCGCCGACGGGATCGAGACCGGCTACACCGAGGCCTCGGGGTTCAGCCTGGTCGGCGCCACCTCGCATGGCGGCCGCGATACGCTTCTGGCGGTGAGCGGGCTCGAAACCGCCGGCGACCGCGCCAGCGAAGCCCGCAAGCTGCTCCTGTGGGCGCGGGAATCGTTCGAATCGGAGACGCTGTTTCCGGCCGGCCAGATCGTCGGGTCGGCGAATGTCTTTGGCGGCGAATCCGGGAGTGTGGCGCTGGCCGCGACGGAGGCCGTCGAGGCGCTGGTCCCCGCCGACGCACCGGAGCTCGTCAGCCTGCAGATCCGCTATCTGGAACCGCTGATCGCGCCAATCGCCGAAGGC
This sequence comes from Aurantimonas manganoxydans SI85-9A1, assembly GCF_000153465.1. Taxonomy (GTDB): domain Bacteria; phylum Pseudomonadota; class Alphaproteobacteria; order Rhizobiales; family Rhizobiaceae; genus Aurantimonas; species Aurantimonas manganoxydans. The sequence continues at coordinate 2,101,016 of NZ_CH672387.1, forward strand.
CAGACCGTTGCCTCGCTGGATATTCTGGTAGAAGGAGAGCCGGTGCTTTCGCGCGACCTCCACGCTGCCAGCGCGGTGGCCGCCGGAAGCTTCACCGACCGCGCGCTCGGCGCGGTCAGGGAGCTCGCCGTCGGCTGGCTCCGGACGCTCTGATCATCCACGCGGACGCGAATTGACCCGATTTTTCATGACATTCGAGGGCGGCGAGGGGAGCGGCAAGACGACCCAGATCGCGCGCCTTGCCGGCCATCTGCGCAGCGAGGGCCACGACGTCGTCACCACCCGCGAGCCGGGTGGCTCGCCCGGCGCGGACGCGCTGCGGCACGTCATCCTGTCGGGCGCCGCCGAGGGGCTGGGCGTCGAGGTCGAGGCGATGCTCTTCGCCGCTGCCCGCGCCGACCATGTCGACACGCTGATCCGGCCGGCACTGGATGCCGGCAAGATCGTCCTGTGCGACCGGTTCCACGATTCCACCCGGGTCTATCAATTCCTCGATTCCGAGCTCGACCAGGATTATCGCGACGCGATGGAGCGGGCGGCGCTCGGCGATCTCCTGCCGAACCTGACCATCATCCTCGACGTGCCGGCGAGCGTCGGCGTCGAGCGGGCGCGGCAGCGCCGGGCCGACCATTCGCCCGACCGTTTCGAGAAGGAGGACGAAGCGCTGCACGAACGCCGTCGCCAGGCCTTCCGCAAGCTCGCCGAGGACGAACCGGAGCGCTGCGTGATCGTCGACGGCACGCAGGCCGAAGACAAGGTCGCAGCAGAGATCCGGGACCTCATCGACGACCGCCTCGGGGCGGCCCGGTTCGAGGCGATCGGCCAGTCGCTGGGGGCAGGGCAGGCCATCCGATGAGCGACGCGGCGCTGGACATCCCGGCGAGCCACGACGATCTCGACGGCGTGCCGCCGCCCGCGGCAACGCCCACGCTTTTCGGGCACCGCCGTGAATTCGCCGAACTGGCGTCGGCCGAAGCGGCCGGGCGGCTGCACCATGCCTGGCTGTTTCAGGGCCCGCGCGGGGTCGGCAAGGCGACGACCGCCTTCGCCTTCGCCCGGCACCTGCTTTCACCCGCGTACGCCAAAGGCACCGAGCCGCCGGTGTTCGATCCGGCCGACCCGGCCATGCGCCAGATCGCGCTCGGCACCTATCCCGGTCTCGTCCATGTGACCCGGCCGCCGGTCGAGAAGGGCACGGGCTTTCGCACCCAGATCACTGTCGAGGGCGTGCGCAAGCTCAACCGCTTCTTCCAGGCCACCGGCTCGCGCACGAGCTGGCGGATCGCGATCATCGATCCGGCCGACGACATGAACCGCAGCGCCGCCAACGCGCTTCTGAAAATCCTCGAGGAGCCGCCGGCGCGCTCGGTCTTCCTGATCATGAACCATACGCCGGGCCGGCTGTTGCCGACCATCCGGTCGCGCTGCCGCACGCTGCGCTTCGAGCCGCTGGGCGACCATGATCTGGCCGCAGCGACCGCCGCGGCGCTGCCCAGCGCCGGCAAGGATGAGATTGCCGCCGCCCTGCCGCTCAGCGAAGGCAGCGCACGGCAGGCGATCTCCCTGATCGCCTACGGCGGGATCGAGATCCGGCAGTCGCTCCAGACGCTCATTGCAGCAGACCGGCCCGATTGGAACAGCATCCATTCCATGGCCGACGCCCTGACCCAGAAGGGGCGCGAGCAGGCGTACGAGTTTCTGATCACCGCGCTTCTGTCGGCAACAGCCGAGGCGAGCGAGGCCTGCCTTTCGCGCGGCGACAGCGCCGGGGCCGCGTCGCTCGCGGCGCTCTGGCAGGACGAGACCTCAAGGCTGCGCGAGGCTGCGGCCTACAATCTCGACCGCAAGCAGGCGCTGCTGACGCTTTTCGACCGGTTCTACCGCTGCCGCGGGGCGGCAAGCGCCGCCTGAGCGGTCTTGCGGCAGGTTTCGGACGCCGATCGATTGAGCCGCCTGCGCCAATGCACTATGTCGCAGGGATCACGTCGCCTATCGTACCGGAGTTTGACGACAGCCCCATGGCCGAACGCTTCTACCTGACCACCGCGATCTCCTATCCGAACGGTCGTCCGCATATCGGCCACGCTTACGAGTTCATCGCGACCGACGCCCTGGCGCGCTTCAAGCGGCTGGACGGCTACGACGTGTTCTTCCTGACGGGCACCGACGAGCACGGGATCAAGATGCTGCAGAGCGCGCGCGAGCAGGGCATCAGTCCGGCCGAGCTCGCCCGGCGGAACTCGGCCGAGTTCGAGGCGATGGCGGCGCTTCTGGGCGGCACCAACGACGATTTCATCCGCACCAGCGAAGACCGGCACGTGGCCGCCAGCCAGGCGATCTGGACCAAGATGGCCGCCGCTGGAGACGTCTACAAGGACGCCTATTCGGGCTGGTACTCGGTCCGCGACGAAGCCTATTACGGCGAAGACGAGACCGAGCTGCGCGAGGACGGCAAGCGCTACGGGCCGCAGGGCTCGCCCGTCGAATGGGTGGCCGAGGAAAGCTATTTCTTCAAGCTGTCGGAGTTCCAGGACCGGCTGCTGGCGCTTTACGAGGACAATCCGGACTTCATCGGCCCGGCCGAGCGGCGCAACGAGGTGATGTCCTTCGTGCGCTCGGGCCTGCGCGACCTGTCGATCTCGCGGACCACCTTCGACTGGGGCATTCCCGTACCCGGCGACGAGAAGCACGTCATGTATGTGTGGGTCGACGCCCTCACCAACTACCTGACCGCCACAGGCTTTCCGGAGGAGGGCGAGCGCTCGGCCTACTGGCCCGCCGACTTGCATGTCATCGGCAAGGACATCGTGCGCTTCCACACGGTCTACTGGCCGGCCTTCCTGATGTCCGCCGGCCTGCCGGTGCCGCGCCGCGTCTATGCACACGGCTTCCTGTTCAACCGCGGGGAGAAGATGTCGAAGTCGGTCGGCAACGTCATCGATCCGGCCGCCCTGGTCGACGTCTACGGCCTCGATCGGCTGCGCTATTTCCTGCTCCGCGAGGTGCCGTTCGGCCAGGACGGCAATTATTCCCACGAGGCGATCGTCAACCGGACCAATTCCGAGCTCGCCAACGATCTCGGCAATCTGGCGCAGCGGTCGCTGTCGATGGTGGGCAAGCATTGCGGCGCCAAGGTGCCGACGCCGGGCGCGTTCATCGAGGCCGATACCGCGATCCTGACGGCGGCGAACGACCTGTTGCCCAAGGTCCGCACGATGATCGACCGGCAGGAACTGCACGGCGTTCTCGCCGCGATCATCGCCGTGGTCAGCGAAGCCAATCGCTATTTCGCCGGCCAGGAGCCCTGGGCGCTGCGCAAGAGCGATCCGGCGCGCATGGAGACGGTGCTGTTCGTCACCGCCGAATTCCTGCGCCGCGTGGCGATCCTGCTGCAGCCCTTCGTGCCGGAGAGCGCCGGCAAGCTGCTCGACATTCTCGGGGTCGGCCCGGACGCCCGGACGTTCAACGAACTGACGCCGGATGTCCGCCTGGCCCCGGGTGCTGACCTGCCGGCGCCGCAGCCGATCTTCCCGCGCTTCGTCGACGCGGAAGACGCCGCATCATGATGCCGTTCCTCGTCGACAGCCATTGCCATCTGGACTTCCCGGACTTCGCCGAGGATCGCGCGGACCTGATCGCCCGCGCCAAGGCCGAAGGCGTCGGCCTGTTCGTGACGATCTCGACCTTCGTCTCGAAGATCGAGAGCTTGAAGGCGATCACGCGGGACCACCCGGAGGTCTATGCCTCGGTCGGCACCCATCCGCACAATGCCGCCGCCGAGCCGGATGTCAGCACCGCCGATCTCGTGCGTCTGTCGCAGGATCAGCGGATCGTCGCCATCGGCGAAGCCGGGCTCGACTATTTCTATGACAAGGCGCCGCGCGACATTCAGGAGACGGTGTTTCGCCGGCATATCGCGGCGGCACGCGAGACCGGGCTGCCGCTGGTGATCCATTCGCGCGATGCCGACGAGGACATGATCCGCATCCTCGAGGACGAAAGCGGGAAGGGGGCCTTCCCCTTCATCCTGCACTGCTTCTCCGCCGGACCGCGGCTCGCCGAGGTCGGCGTGGCGCTTGGCGGCCATGTGTCGTTCTCCGGCATCCTGGCCTTCAAGAAGTCCGAGGAGATCCGCGCCATCGCCGCCGACGTGCCGATGGAGCGCCTGCTGGTGGAGACCGACGCGCCGTATCTCGCGCCGCCGCCGTATCGCGGCAAGCGCAATGAGCCGGCTTACGTTCGCCATACCGCCGAGGTCCTTGCAGAAACGAAGGGAGTCGATCTGGCGACCATCGCGCGCCAGACCTCGGACAATTTCTTCGCGCTGTTCTCGAAAGTTCCCGATCCGAGAACGGCTTAGGCGGAGACGCTGAGGGTGAGCGACACGCTACGGCTGACCATTCTGGGCTGCGCTTCATCGCCGGGCGTTCCGCGCATCAACGGCGACTGGGGCGCCTGCGACCCCACGAACCCGAAGAACCGCCGGCTGCGGTCGTCGGCGCTGATCGAGCGGATCGGACCGAATGGCCGGACCGTCGTCGCCATCGATTGCGGACCGGATTTTCGCGAGCAGATGCTGATGGTCCGGGTCGCGCATCTCGATGCCGTGGTGCTGACTCATCCGCATGCCGACCACATCCACGGCATGGACGATCTGCGCGGCTACATGCTGACGCAGAAGTCCCGGATTCCGGTGCATTCCGACCATTCGACCCATGCCCGGGTGCTGGAAGCCTTTCGCTATTGCTTCGAGACTCCGGCGGGCAGCGCCTATCCGCCGGTGGCGCGGCATGTCGAGATCAGCGCCGGCGAGGCATTCTCAGTCGACGGCGCCGGCGGCAAGCTGAGCTTTGCGCCATTTCGCCAGGAGCACGGCTCGATCCATTCGCTGGGCTACCGGATCGGTCCGCTGGCTTATTGCAGCGATGTCAGCGACTTTCCAGACGCCGCCATCGAGGCCATTGCCGGTGCGCAGCATATCATCATCGACGCGCTCCAGTACCGGACGCATCCCAGCCATCTGTCTGTCGAACAGGCGCTCGACTGGATCTCGCGTCTCGGCGTGCCCGAAGCGACGCTGACCCACATGCATATTCCGCTGGACTACGACACGCTCTGCCGCGAACTGCCGGACCATGTGCGTCCGGGCTTCGACGGCCTGACGCTGGAGTGGCCGCTCGACGCTTGAGCCGGCTGCGACCGGATCGCTGGCCCACCGAGGCCGTCCAACGTCCGGCATATCTGCCGCCCATCAGCAGTTATCTATTCGGTTCCATAATCTATCTTATGCAACTTAGGCGTATGGGTGGATGGGTATGGACTCGGCTGTGGGCCGTGTGAGATGCCGCGATGCGTGTCGGCCATCGCTGGCCCTTCCCCTCCCGTCCGCTCGTCGCTATGCGGGATCGATCCGCAGGACTGTTCCGGAGTTTCGCCATGACGCCATCCAAGGACGTTGCACGCCTCGTCGAGATCATGGCGGCACTGCGCGATCCGGTGACCGGCTGTCCCTGGGATGTCGAGCAGGATTTCGCGACGATCGCGCCCTACACGATCGAGGAAGCCTACGAGGTCGCCGACGCCATCGAACGCAACGACGCGGTCGACCTGCGTGAGGAACTGGGCGACCTGCTGCTGCAGGTCGTCTATCACGCGCAGCTGGCAACCGAGGCCGGCCTGTTCGATTTTGGCGACGTGGTGGACGGCATCACCCGCAAGATGATCCGCCGGCATCCGCATGTTTTCGGCGATGCGGAGGCGCGCTCGGCGGGCTCGGCCAAGGGCCATTGGGAGCGCATCAAGGCCGCGGAAAAGGCCGAGCGCGCGGCGCTGCGCGAAACTGTCGCCACGGTCGCGCTGACGGCCGACACGCCGGTGCCAGAGGCTGCGGACCAGGCCGGATCGGGGTTTCTCGACGGGGTTCCGTCAGGCTTTCCGGCGCTGACGCTGGCGCTGAAAATCCAGCAGAAAGCCGCGAAAGTCGGCTTCGACTGGGATCGGCCGGAACCGATCGTTGGCAAGATCGTCGAGGAAATCGACGAAGTCGCCGAGGCCGCGGAGAGTGGCGACCGCGACGCGCTGGAGGGCGAGATCGGCGATCTTCTGTTCAGTGCGGTCAATCTCGCGCGCTATCACGAGATCGATCCCGAATCCGCGCTGCGGCGTTGCGTGCGCAAGTTCCGCGGGCGGTTTCGACATATCGAACAGGAGCTTGCTGCGACGGGCCGCGCCTTGGAAACCGCCAGTCTCGATGAAATGGAAGCGCTCTGGATCGCAGCCAAGACGCGCAACCAGCCGGCTGTCTCCTGACGGGATCGGGCCGATTGTGAGGTCCCGAGCAGATACCGCCGTTCCCGGTTGCCGCAATCAGGCCTTCGGAGTTTGGGTGCCCCATCTCGGCCGTTTCGGCTCGCCTTTGGGCTTCGCGGCGCCCTTTGTCCGGGCCGCGCGCCGGGAGGCTCCGTCCGCTAGCGCGATCCAGCGCTCCGCTTCGTCCGGGTCGTCGAAGGCAGCATCCGGCATCCGATAATAGGGCATCCGCACCGGGCTTCGGCCGGTGCGGGCGTAATGCCAGTTTCGCAGACCTTCGGCCTCGTAGATGGCGTCGGTCTCGGTATCGCTCTTGAGATAGAGCTCGCCGTCGACGACCAGGGCGAGGATGCGATCCCCGGCATAGATCCCCTGCTCGCCGAACATCCGGCGAATGCGAAATCCGGGAACCGAGGCGAAGAGCTCGCGGAGAAAGTCCTCGTCCATCGGACCGTTCAGATGTGATGACGGGCGGTCATCCCGGCTGGCCGGCAAGCGCCGCCAGATCGGCCTGCTTCAGCTCGACGGATTCACCGCAGCCGCAAGCCGAGGTCTGGTTGGGATTGCGGAAGGTGAAGCCGGACCGCAGGACGGTCTCCTCATAATCCATCTCCGTACCGAGCAGGAACAGGACCGCTTCCGGCGCGACCAGCACCCTGGCGCCGTCCTTCTCGATCATGTCCTCGTTGGGATTGGCTTCGGTTGCGAGGTCGATGGTGTATTCCATCCCTGCGCAGCCGCCCTTCTTGATGCCGACCCGCAGGCCGAGCGCATCCTCGCCCTTGCTCGACGTGATCGCCTTGACCCGCTCGGCAGCGGCGTCGGTCATGCTCATCACGGTGAAGCGGCCCATGGCGGCCTCCTTTCGAGAAATTCTGTCACGTAGACACTATCAGAAAGATGGGGCGCTTCGCGAGGCGCCACAAGGCGAACGCTGCGTCGGCATATGTGCTGCTGGCCGTGCAACACCGCTTAGGACCGCGACCAGAGTTCTCGTGTGGCGAGTTCGGCGGCATGGCCGTCGGGATCGCGGAAATAGAGGCTGTGGCCCCGGCCCCGCGACCATTTCACCTCGCTTTCGACCGCAACGCTGCAGGCTTCGAGATGGCCGCGCCATTCATCCACCGAGCCCGGCGGAATGCCGAGCGCGAAGTGGATCGGACCCCGGCCGTCATGCGGCGGGATCGTCCCGTCCGGTGTCGCCACCGGTTCCAGTGTGGAGCCGCGTGCGAACAGGATCAGGACCGTGCCGTCGGGCAGGCGGAAGACGCAGATGCGCTCTTCCTCGAACAGCGGCTCGATGCCGAGCACCGCCTGATAGAACGCCTTCGACCGCGCCATGTCATCGACATAGAGGCAGGTTTCCAGCAATCCCGACAGCGGCGGCGTCATGGGTTGCGCGTCAGAACCAGCCGACGGCGACCTGCGCCTCTTCGCTCATCCGCTCGGGCGTCCACGGAGGATCGAAGACGAGGTCGACGCGGACCTGGCCGACGCCGTCGACGGAGCTGACGGCGTTCTCGACCCATATCGGCATCTCGCCGGCGACCGGGCAACCCGGCGCGGTCAAAGTCATCTCGACGTCGACATTGCGCTCGTCGTCGATGTCGATCTTGTAGATCAGGCCGAGCTCGTAGATGTCGGCCGGGATCTCCGGGTCGTAGACGGTCTTCAGCGCGCCGACGATGTCGTCGGTGAGGCGCGTGAGCTCCTCGGCCGGGATCGCCGATTGCGTGCCGTTGTCGCCGGACGCCATGGCGACGTTGGCGGCGGCGGTGTCGTCCGCTACGGGCTTTTGTTCGGCTTGGTCGGTCATGCGATCATCCTTGCGGCCTGCCCCGGTCTCGCGTGATCGCGATGCTGCGGGGCCATGCCTTCAAAATCTTCTCTGGCGGGCGCCTGATCAGGCGAAGAAGCGCCGCGCCTTTTCGAGCGCCTCGGCCAGGCGATCGATCTCGTCGGTCGTATTATACATACCAAACGATGCCCGACATGTGGAAGTCGCGCCGTATCGCTTCAAGAGCGGCTGGGCGCAGTGGGTGCCGGCGCGCACGGCGACGCCCTCACGGTCGATGACCATGGAAATGTCGTGGGCGTGGATGCCCTCCAGATCGAAGGAGACGATGGCCCCCTTCCCCGGCGCTTCGCCATAGATGCGCAAGGAGTTCACTGCGCGCAAACGCTCATGGGCGTAGTCGCGCAGGGTCTCCTCATGCGCCGCGATCGCCTCGCGGCCGATGTGGCGCATGTAATCCAGCGACGCACCGAGGCCGATGGCCTGGACGATCGGCGGCGTGCCCGCCTCGAAGCGGTGCGGCGGCGCGTTGTAGGTGACCGCGTCCTCGGTCACCTCGACGATCATCTCGCCGCCGCCATTGAAGGGCCGGGTGCGCTCCAGCATCTCGCGCTTACCGTAGAGAATGCCGATGCCGGTCGGGCCATAGACCTTGTGTCCGGTGAAGACGTAGAAATCGCAGCTGAGATCCTGCACGTCGACCGGCAGATGCACGGCGGCCTGGCTGCCGTCGACGAGCACCGGAATGCCCCTGGCATGGGCCATCGCGCATACCGCCTTCACGTCGACGACGGTGCCCAGCACGTTCGACATGTGGGTGGTGGCGATCATCTTCGTGCGCGGCGTGATCGCCCGCTCGAAGGCGGCGACGTCGATGGAGCCGTCTTCCTCGACCGGTACGAAGACCAGCTTGGCGCCCTTCTTCTCGCGGATGAAGTGCCAGGGCACGATGTTGGAGTGGTGCTCCATGATCGTCAGGACGATCTCGTCGCCCTCGCCGATCTCGTTCATGCCGTAGCCATAGGCGACGAGGTTGATCGCCTCGGTCGCGGACCGCGTGAAGACGATCTCCTCGGCGCTCGGGGCGTTCAGGAAGTCCGAGACCTTGCCACGGGCCGCCTCGAATTCCTCGGTGGCCTTGTTGGACAGGAAGTGCAGGCCGCGATGGACGTTGGCGTAGTCCTCGCTATAGGCCTTCTGGATCGCGTCGAGCATGGCCCGCGGCTTCTGGGCCGAGGCGCCGTTGTCGAGATAGACCAGCGGCTTGCCGTAGACTTCCTTCGACAGGATCGGGAAGTCGCGCCGGATGGCGTCGATGTCGTAGGCGGGACTGGCCGCAGCCATCACGTCAGCCTTCATGGCACGGGAACTCCGGTTTGCGCGCGGGTCGCCTCGGCATGGCCGAGGGGCGAGACGGGCGCGGCCGAAATCTCCGGCGCGCCCGTCAGGACCGCATTATCGCTCGTGTGCGAGCCAGGCGTCGATGCGCTCCATCAGCGCGTCTCCGGCCGCTTCGTCTTCCAGCTCTTCCACGACCTCGGCGACGAAGGCCTTCACGAGCAGCGCCCGTGCCGGTTTCTCCGGAATGCCGCGCGACATCAGATAGAACAGGTGATCGGCGTTGATCTCGCCCGCCGTCGCGCCGTGTCCGCACTGCACGTCGTCGGCGAAGATCTCCAGTTCGGGCTTGGCCGAGAAGTCACCCTGGTCCGACAGGAGCAGCGTGTTGCAGGCCATCTTCGCGTCGGTCTTCTGGGCATCCTTGGCGACCTTGATCATGCCCTGGAAGACGCCGTGGCCGCCGGTGACCACGTTCCGGAAGGTCTCCGTCGCGGTGGTGTTGGGCACCTGGTGGCGCAGGGTCGTCGTCACGTCGACATGCTGGCCCTCGGTCAGAAGGTTCACGCCGCGGATGCGAATCTCGCTGTTCTCGCCAACGGATTCGACGTGAACCTCGTTGCGCACCAGTGCGCCACCGCTGTTCAGGACGAACAGCTTGAAGACGGCATTGGCGCCGACGGTCACGTTGAGCTGGCCGAGATGGGCCGCCGACATGCCCTTCGCCTGATCGATGATCCAGAGCACTTCGGCCCCGTCGGCGATGGTCAGATGCGACACGCCGGTCGAAGGAGCGCCGGTGGCATTGCCCTCGATGCGCTCGACGAAGGTCGCGCGGGCGCCCTCGCCGACCGTGCAGCGGGCAAAGCCATGGCCGCGCTCGCCGGTGCCGGCGCGCAGCTCGATCGCGGACGTCAGCGCCGTACCGGCAGCGACGTTGACCACGACGGCCGGTGCGCCGAAGGCGGCATTGACCAGGCGGACCGTATCGATCGGCCGATCGAGATGGTTCGGCGACTTGTTCCAGTCCGCCGCCTCGCTCACCGCCGCGATCTGCACGCCCTCGGGCGCGGTGGTCGCAGCCGGGTCGCTCATCTCGACCACATGGCTGTTGTGCAGGAGCGGCGCCAGCAGCGCCGGGGCCTCGCTCGCCGTCGCCTCGGCCGCCGGCAGGCGTCCCATCAGGGTGCGCAGATCGGTGTAGTGCCAGGCTTCGGTGCGCCGGTTGGGCAGGCCCTCACGGCGCAGGGCGTCGATAGCGGAAGCCGCCGTCGCGACGTTGCCGGCCAGCTCGGCGCTGTCGATCAGCGCTGCCTCGGCCGGGCTTCGGGTCTTGAGCTGATGCACCGTCATGATCAGGCTGCCTCGTCGATCAGCTGGCCGTAGCCCTCGTTCTCGAGCTGCAGGGCCAGGTTCTTGTCGCCGGTCTTGATGATGCGGCCCTTGTAGAGGACGTGCACCGTGTCCGGCACGATGTAGTCGAGCAGGCGCTGGTAATGGGTGATGACCAGGAACGAGCGCTCCGGCGAACGCAGTGCGTTGACGCCGTCGGCGACGATCTTCAGCGCGTCGATGTCGAGGCCGGAATCGGTCTCGTCCATGACGCAGAGCTTGGGCTCCAGCAACGCCATCTGCAGGATCTCGGCGCGCTTCTTCTCACCGCCCGAGAAGCCGACATTCAGCGGCCGCTTTAGCATGGCGGCGTCGATCTTCAGATCGGCGGCCGCAGCCTTCACCCGGCGCATGAAGTCGGGCGTGGTCAGCTCGCCCTCGCCGCGCGCCTTGCGCTGCGAGTTGAGCGCGGTCTTCAGGAAGGTCATCGTGGCGACGCCCGGGATCTCCAGCGGATACTGGAAGGCCAGGAAGACGCCCGAGGCGGCGCGCTCGGCCGGGTCCATCTCGAGGATCGACTCGCCGTTGTAGAGAATGTCGCCCTCGGTGACCTCGTAGTCGGTGCGACCGGCGAGGATGTAGGACAAGGTCGACTTGCCGGAGCCGTTCGGCCCCATGATCGCCGCGACCTCGCCGTCCTGGACGGTCAGATTGACGCCGCGCAGGATCTCGGTTTCGTCGTCCGCCACGCGGGCATGAAGGTTCTTGATTTCAAGCATGTCAGTTCCTGCGATCAGTAGCTGCGCGTGTCGCGCAATTCATAGTGTTGCGAGCGTTCGTCGAACCGCTTCAGGACGCGCCGCGCCTCGTCGGGGACGTAGCTGCGCTCGTGGTCATCGCCGACAAAGGCCTTCACGTTGTCGATGGAATCGAACTCCATGATGGTGATGAACTCGACCTCGTCGGCAAGCGGGCGACGCAACACCTCTATGCGGCGGAACCCGGGAATGGCCTTGCCTTCGATGCCCTTGATCACCTCAGAGCGAAGGATCGACTCGTACGTTTCGGCGTTTTCCGGCGTCGTGTATCCATGCCAGATCCGCTTGATCATCCCACCGACCCTTCGAGGCTGATGCCGATCAGCTTCTGCGCCTCGACGGCGAACTCCATCGGGAGCTGCTGGATCACGTCCTTGACGAAGCCGTTGACGATCAGCGCCACGGCCTCCTCCTCGGGGATGCCGCGCTGCATGCAGTAGAACAGCTGGTCGTCCGATATCTTCGAGGTGGTCGCCTCGTGCTCGAACTGCGCGGTGGCGTTCTTCACCTCGATATAGGGCACGGTGTGGGCGCCGCAGTCGTTACCGATCAGCAGCGAGTCGCACTGGGTGAAGTTGCGAGCATTCGTCGCCTTGCGGTTGGCCGAGACCTGGCCGCGATAGGTGTTGTTCGAATTGCCCGCCGAGATGCCCTTGGAGATGATGCGGCTCGAGGTGTTCTTGCCGAGATGCAGCATCTTGGTGCCGCTGTCGATCTGCTGGCGACCGTTGGACACGGCGATGGAATAGAACTCGCCGCGGGAATTGTCGCCGCGCAGGATGCAGGACGGGTACTTCCAGGTGATCGCCGAACCGGTCTCCACCTGGGTCCAGGAAATGCGCGAGTTCTTGCCGCGGCAGTCGCCCCGCTTGGTGACGAAATTGTAGATTCCGCCCTTGCCGTCCTTGTCGCCCGGATACCAGTTCTGGACGGTGGAGTACTTGATCTCGGCATCGTCCAGCGCGATCAGCTCGACCACCGCCGCATGCAGCTGGTTCTCGTCGCGCTGGGGCGCCGTGCAGCCTTCAAGATAAGAGACGTAGGAGCCCTCATCGGCGATGATCAGCGTGCGCTCGAACTGGCCGGTGTTCTTCTCGTTGATCCGGAAATAGGTCGACAGCTCCATCGGGCAGCGAACGCCCTTCGGCACGTAGACGAAGGAGCCGTCGGTGAAGACCGCGGAGTTCATCGTGGCGAAGAAATTGTCGGACACCGGCACGACCGAGCCGAGATATTTCTTCACCAGCTCCGGGTGCTCGCGGATCGCCTCGGAGATCGGCATGAAGATCACGCCGGCCTTCTGGAGTTCCTTCTTGAAGGTCGTGGCGACGGAGACCGAATCGAACACGGCATCGACGGCGACGCGGCTTTCGCGCGGCGCGATCTCGTTGCCGTCCTCGTCATAGGTCGGCTCGGCCGCCGGCTTGACGACGCCGGCCAGCATTTCCTGCTCGCGAAGCGGAATGCCGAGCTTCTCGTAGGTGCGCAGGATCTCGGGATCGACCTCGTCCAGCGAGGCCGGGCCGGACATGGATTTCGGCGCGGCGTAATAGTGGATGTCCTGGAAATCGATCTCGGGATAGTCGAGACGCGCCCAGGACGGGCTCTCCATCGTCTTCCAGCGCTCGAACGCCTCCAAACGCCAGTCCAGCATCCACTGGGGCTCGTCCTTCTTGGCGGAGATCAGCCGGATGATGTCTTCGTTGAGCCCCTTGGGCGCCACATCCATCTCGATGAGCGTCTCGAAGCCGTATTTGTACTGATCGACATCGATCTTGCGGACCTGATCGATGGTTTCCTGAACTGCTGGCATTCCAATTCTCCATACTCGCCGGATTCAAGGTCCGGTGGTCGGCGCGCCGCCGAAGCGCCCGGCCGCGCGGTGTAGATAGCAACGAAGCGCCCTGATTTTTAGGGCGTCGCCGATGTCCTGCGAACTCTTGTCGTCACGCCGCGCGGTGCGCCCTCGCCGCCGGTGCGGCGCGCTCCGCCAGGGCGGCATATTCGCGAACGAAACGATCGAGATCGGCCGTCGCGGTGTCATAGCCGAAGCTGATGCGGATGGCACCGTCATCGGCAGAAATCTGAAGGCCTCCCCGGACCATCGCGTCGACCACATGGCTGCGACCCACCTTGCCCGACGAACAGGCCGACCCGGCCGACACGGCGAGCCCGGCAAGATCGAGACCGATCTGGGCGGTTTCGGCGCGCAGGCCCGGCGCCGCGATCGCCACCGTGTTGGGCAGGCGCGGCGCATGGCCGCCGAGAAGGGTTGCCTGCGGCACCTGCGCCAGAAGCGCGTTTTCCAGGTGCCGGCGCAATGCCATCAGATCGTCGGGCGCACGTTCGAGCCGTTCCCGCGCGATACAGGCCGCCGCGCCGAGGCTGGCGATCGCCGGTACCGCCTCTGTTCCAGCACGGCGCCCCTTCTCCTGCCCGCCGCCGCGCACGAGCGCGAAGGGCCGCGTCGCGGGATCGCGAAACATCATGGCACCGACGCCCTTGGCCGCACCGAATTTGTGGCCGGAGACGAAGGCCGCATCGGCGCCGGTCGCTGCAAAGTCGAACCCGATTCGGCCGATCATCTGGACGGCATCGAGGACAAGCCGGACCGGGCGATCGGCGATCGCCGCCCTGATCCGATCCAAGGGCTGCAGGACGCCGGTCTCGGAATTGGCCAGCGTCAGCGCCAGAAGGCCGGTCATGCCGTCTTCGAGGGTCTCGGCCCATGCGGCCAGGGCGACGCAATCCACGATGCCGTCAGCATCGACCGGCAGGCGCGTCACGTCGGCGGGGGCGAAGGCACCGCCGTCGCGCACGCAAGGGTGATCGGTATCAATGACGGCGAGACGCGAAAACCGCGTCTCCTGCGCGTCCACGAGCCAGCGCGGCGACAGGCAGGTGGTGGCCGCCTCACTGGCGCCACTTGTGAAGGCGATCTGTTCGGCATCGCCGCCGACCAGCCGCGCCAGTTCGTCACGCGCGCTTTCCACCAGCTTCCTGGCGCCGCGGCCTTCACTGTGAACGGACGAAGCGTTGGCGGCATCGAGCGAGTCGATCAGCGCGGCGCGCGCTTCGGCCAGAAGCGGCGCACTCGCATTGTGATCCAGATAGAGACGCTCGTCTCTGCTCATTGCCTCTCGCAACGGTTCGGTCCGGGGCGCGATGCGCAAAAATCTTGAATTTTCGACGACGCCCGGACTACAAGACGCCTGATAGACGCCCGTAGTTTTGAATCATTCTAAACTGGACCCTACGAGGCCACTTCGGCTTCGTCAAGTCAGGCCAGCCGAGCCATCCCGCTCGCCGAGGAACATTATTATGCCCGAAGTGATCTTCAATGGCCCTGCCGGCCGCCTGGAGGGCCGTTATCAGGCCGCCAAGGAGAAGAACGCCCCGATCGCCATCGTCCTGCATCCGCATCCGCGCTTCGGCGGCACGATGAACAACCAGATCGTCTACAAGCTCTTCTACATGTTCGTGGAGCGCGGCTTCACCACCCTGCGCTTCAATTTCCGCGGCATCGGCCGCAGCCAGGGCGAGTTCGACCACGGTTCGGGCGAATTGTCGGACGCGGCCTCGGCGCTCGACTGGGTGCAGAGCCTGCATCCCGATTCCAAGCAGTGCTGGGTCGCCGGCTATTCCTTCGGCGCCTGGATCGGCATGCAGCTCCTGATGCGCCGGCCCGAGATCGAAGGCTTCTTCTCGATCTCGCCGCAGCCGAATTCCTACGACTTCTCCTTCCTCGCCCCCTGCCCCTCCTCGGGCCTGATCATCCATGGCGACAAGGACCGGGTGGCACCGCCGAAGGACGTCCAGACCCTCGTGGACAAGCTGAAGACCCAGAAGGGCATCGTCATCACCCAGAAGACGATGGAAGGGGCCAACCACTTCTACAGCGAGCACACCGACGAGCTTCTCGGCGAATGCTCCGAATATCTCGACCGGCGTCTGGCCGGCGAACTCAGCGACCCGCGGCCGAAGCGTCTGCGCTAGAGCGGTTCATGTTTTGACGGAAGCGTATCCGGCATTGGCGAAGTAGTTTGCGCATTCGCCGGGCTGGATGGTTTCGACGAGGGCGCCGAGATGGCGCCAGGTATCCTCGATGCTGCGCTTCTCGGCCCTGCGCATCCATTGCTTGATCTTGGCGAAAGCCTGCTCGATGGGATTGAGGTCGGGCGAGTAGGCCGGCAGGTAGCGCAGGCTGGCACCGGCCGACCGGATCAACTGCCGGATGGCAGCCGATTTGTGACTGCCGAGATTGTCCATGACGACGATGTCGCCGGGCTTGAGGACCGGCAGCAGGACCTGCTCGACATAGGCCCGGAAGCAGATGCCGTTGACCGGTCCGTCGAAGACGCAAGGGGCGGCAAGGCGGTCGCAGCGCAGGGCCCCGACAAAGGTCAGAGTTCGCCAGTGGCCATGTGGCGCAAAACCACGCAGGCGCTTGCCCTTCGGGCTCCAGCCGCGCAACGGCGCCATGTTGGTCTTGATCCAGGTCTCATCGATGAAGACCAGCCGCTGTGGATCGATCCGGGCCTGCCCCGATCGCCAGCGCCGCCGTCTGCGGGCGACGTCGACGCGTGCCTGCTCCAGGGCGTGAAGAGTTTTTTTTGAACCGCAGCCCCTCGCGGCGCAGGAACAGCCAGACGGCATGATGCGAGACCTTGATCCCGCGCGCGCCCAGTTCGTCCTTCAGCCCGTGCAGCGTCAGATGCGGGATCGCGTTGATCCGCTCGATGATGAAGTCGCGGTGCGCATCGAGCACCCGCTTGCGGTGCCCACCCATCTTGCGCGGCGCCACCGAGCCGGTCTGGCGGTAGCGCTGCGACCACTTCACCGCCGAGGAAACCGCCACCCCGAACCGACTGGCGGCTGACCGGCAACTCTCGCCAGCCAGAACCGCTCCCACAACGCGCTCACGCAAATCATTGGAAAGAGGTCGGGTCATCGATGCTGGCCTCCTACTCCAGCCAGCATCTTGAATCACACATCACGCCCCAACGGAATCCGCACGGATTCCATCAGTCGATGAACCGCTCTAGGCCTCGACACCCGGCACCGAGACGCCTGTCAGCGATCGGTGCCGGGTTCGGCGTCTCCGGCATCATCCGGCAGCGACAGGACGCCGCCGGTGACCGCTTCGCGGCAGCCGGTGGTCGTCGGCCAAGTCAGCGGCCGGCGATCGAGCGACCGGATGGCAAGATAGCCCCAGGCCTCCGCCTCCATGGCATCGCCGTCGAAGCCGGCTTCCTCCGCCGAGACGACTGCCGCATCGGGTCCGGCACCGGCTCTCAGATCGGCCATGATCGCCGGGTGGTGGCGCCCGCCGCCGCAGATGATCCAGAGCTTCGGTTTGGCCGGAAAATGCTCGGCCGACTTCAGGATGGCCGTGGCGCTGACGAAGCACAGGGTCCGCGCCACATCCTCCAGCGTGCCGCTGCCGGGCGTCGGAACCGGAAAGTCAAAACGGTCCAGCGATTTCGGCGCAGGCTTGGCGAAGAAGTCCGACGTCAGATAGCGCTCGGCCATGCCCTCCAGTAGACCGCCTTCGCTGGCGATGGCGCCGTTCTGGTCGTAGGGGATGCCCGCCTCGCGCTGCAGCCACTGGTCGAGCAGCGCATTGCCCGGTCCCGAGTCGAAGGCGACCGGATCGGTTTCGCCATCAAGCCAGGTGACGTTCGAGATGCCGCCGATATTGACGAAGACGACCGGATAGGTCCGGCGGTCCGCCGGCAGGCTGCCAGCCAGCGCCGCGTGATAGGCGGGCACGAGCGGAGCGCCCTGTCCGCCCGCCACCATGTCGGCCGCGCGCATGTCGTGGACCACCGGCAGGCCCAGTTGCCGGGCGAGGAGATCGCCCCGGCCGATCTGGACCGTCAGCGCCTCGGCCGGTCGGTGCAGCACCGTCTGACCGTGAAAGCCGACGACATCGACCGAGGCCTTGTCGATGCCGCACTCCTTGAGGAAGCGCGTGACCGCTTCGCCGTGTCGCCGGGTGAGCGCGACTTCCAGCGCCGCCAGATCACCGGGACGCGCGTCGCGCTGCCGGATCGTCTTGGCGCTCTCCAGCGCCGCGGCGAGCTGGTCGCGGAATGCCGCCTCATAGGCGTAGACCCGCGCCGGTCCGCGTTCGACGACGGTCTCGCCATCCGTATCGACCAGTGCCACGTCTATGCCGTCGAGCGACGTGCCGCTCATCAGACCGATGGCGCGGCGCAGCTTCGGTTGGCGCAATTTCGGCTCCACAACTGGAATTCTGGCGCAGGGCTGATAAACCGCACCCCACATCTTGCGGAGCGCCTGCCGCTCCGGCGAAAGAACAGGATCACCATTCCATGACCCGCTTCAAGTCCGAGTTCCTGGCGACACTCGCCGAACGCGGCTTCATCCACCAGACATCCGACGACAACGGTCTCGACGATTTGTTCCGCAGCGAGACGGTCACCGGCTATATCGGCTTCGATCCGACGGCCGCCAGCCTGCATGTCGGCTCGCTGATGCAAATCATGATGCTGCACTGGATGCAGCAGACCGGTCACCGGCCGATCGCGCTGATGGGCGGCGGCACCGGCATGATCGGCGATCCATCGTTCAAGGACGAGGCGCGCAAGCTCCAGACCGAGGACACGATCGCGTCCAACCTGGCCGGCATCAAGCGGTCGTTCCAGCCCTATATCCGCTTTGGTGACGGGCCGACCGATGCAGTCATGGTCGACAATGCCGAATGGCTGCTTGAGCTGAATTACGTCGCGTTCCTGCGTGATGTCGGTCGGCACTTCTCGGTCAACCGCATGCTGTCCTTCGATTCGGTCAAGCTGCGGCTCGATCGCGAGCAGTCGCTGTCCTTCCTCGAATTCAACTACATGATCCTGCAGGCCTACGACTTCGTCGAGCTCTACAAGCGGACCGGCTGCAAGCTGCAGATGGGCGGCTCCGACCAGTGGGGCAACATCGTCAACGGCATCGATCTCGGTCGGCGCATGGAGGGTGCGGATCTGTACGCCCTCACCTCGCCGCTGCTGACCACCTCGTCGGGCGCCAAGATGGGCAAGACCGCCTCGGGCGCGATCTGGCTCAATGACGACATGCTCAGCGCCTATGATTTCTGGCAGTACTGGCGCAACACCGAGGACGCCGATGTCGGCCGCTTCCTGAAGCTCTACACCACCCTGCCGATGGACGAGATTGCGCGGCTCGAAGCGCTGGGCGGCTCGGAAATCAACGACGCCAAGAAGGTGCTGGCCAACGAGGTCACCGCCATGCTGCACGGCCGCGCCGCTGCCGAAGCCTCCGCCGAGACGGCCCGCAAGACCTTCGAGGAAGGCGCGCTGGCTGACAGCCTGCCGACCATCGAGGTTCCGGCGGCGTCGCTGGCCGAAGGTGTCGGTCTCCTGTCGCTGCTGGTCTCGGCGGGCCTTGCCAGCTCGAACGGCGAAGCGCGCAGGCACATCAAGGGCGGCGCCGTGCGGGTCAACGACGCGCAGGTGACCGACGAGCGGCTGATGGTCGGCACGGACGCCCTCGTCCAGGGCGTCGTCAAGCTGTCGGTCGGGCGCAAGAAGCACGTGCTGGTCCGGCCCGCCGACTGAGCAACCGGACGCGCCCGCGCTACGGGAGCGTCAGTACTCGAAGATGCGCCGGAAGATGCCCGGCGCGATGGCGGAGATCGGATTGACCGACAGGGTCGGGTCGTCGAGCGGCCCGGCCAGTCGGTAGGTAATCCCGATCAGCCCGCCCTCCTGGCCATTGCCGAGAATGCCGCCGAAGAAGGGGATCGCGCCGAACAGGCGGTTCACCCCATAGGCGGGCATGAAGGACCCGTCGATGGCGATGCGCTGGGCGTCGTCGACGATCACCCCCTCGAAGCTCGATCCAAAGATCGGTCCGCGAATGATGCCGTCGCGGGCCACCAGCCGCGACCCGTTCCAGGCGAGCTGGGCCGAGGCCGCGTCGAAATAAGCATCCGAGGTCTGCAGTTCCTGCCCCACGGCGCCGGCAAGACTGGCCTCGCGGTCGCGGGTCGTGCCAACGAGCCGGGCCAATCGCGATTCGTTCACCAGCGTGAAATCCTGCAGCGCCAGCTGGCCGCCATACTGGGCGGGCTGATTGCCCGCCATGGCGAGCCGCGCCTTGCCGCCATACATGTTGGAATAGAGCCCGGTGAAGCGCAGCAGCGCGCCCGCATCGTCGGTGCTCAGTTCGACGCTGCGGCCTTCGCCCCGCTTCTGGATCGCCAGCCGCAGCGGCGAACCGTCCGCCGCCACGGCGGCGATGTCGGCCACCGGCGCGCCCGACGCCTGCTGGCGAAAGGCGATGGTGGCATTGCGCAGTTCCTCACCGCCGAAGCCGATCAGGCGATCCACCGCGATCGACAGGTCGAGCGGCGCCTGGCGGGTTCCGGTATCGGTGGCCGATGCCATGCCGCCGGCGCGCAGCCGGGCAAGGCCCGCCCGCGCATCGAGGCTGCGTCCCGTCAGCGCCACCTTGAAGCCGCCCCCCTCGCGCCGGACGCTGCCGGAGAAATCGTCCGACCGGCTGAACGCCGCCTTGTCGATTGTCACCGACTTCAGACCCCCGCCGTCGGCTTCGGCCCGGCCCTCTGCATGAAACCCTTCGCCTTCGAGCTTGGCGTTGGTCAGGCTGAGCGCGTTGTCGTCTGTCGTCATGTCGAAGGACAGCGAGGCCGGCACGCCGGGCCCCTTGCTCCAGCCCGTCGCCGGCAGCCGCAGGCGCGCGGCCGACAGATCGATCGCGGCGCGATAAGTGTCGCCGGACCTCACCAGGGTCGCCGACAGGGCGCCGTCCACAACGTCGTCCAAGGTCGGCAGGATGGCCTGCAGCTGGCCCTTTTCCAGTTCGGTCGTGATGGTCAGGGACCGCTCGCCGACCGGGTTCGGCTCCAGCGGTTCGGCAAAGGCGATCCGGGCCGGGACGCCGTCGATCGTCGCGTCCACCTCGCCGAAAACCGTGCCGGGCGAGAGGCTGGCCATGCCGGTGATCGCGCCGAGTTGCCGTCCTTCCAGCCGGCGCTTCAGCCCGACATCATCGAGTTCGGCAATCACCGTCCAGTTCTGCAGAACCGATTTCTCGCCCGGCCGACCCAGAAGGAAGCGGGCGTTGACCCCGGCCGTCGCGGCGCCCGAGACCTCGTCGCTCTTCCAGCCGATCTTGTCGAGCGCCTTGACCGGGTCCCGGTCGGCGATCTCCAGAAGCGCCGGGGCCGGTCCGCCGATATTCAGCGAGAGCGACGCGATCACGCCGGCCTCCTCGCGTTCGAACTGGAGCGAGGACGGCAGGATCGTCACCTCGGGAACCGCTGCGACCGTCGCCGAGGCGACCGAGATCACCGTCTTTCCGGCTCTGAAATCCAGACCGCCCGTGACGGCGGAGAGGTCAGGAAGATCGCCGATCGTGGCAAAGGCGGCGCCGTCGATGGCGAGGGCGAGATGCATTTCCTCGGCGCTCGGGCTGATCTCGGGGTCCAGGATCTTCGGCAGCCGTTCGACGGACACGTCGAGCGCGAAATTGCCGCCCTCTACCCTGCCCGCATCGCCGGCATGGTCGATCACCCAGGATCGCGCCTCGGGCGAGATGATGATCGGCCAGAAGGCCTTCACCGTGGCCGCATCGACGTTGTCGAAGGTGAGGTCGGCGCGGATCCGGTCCTCGGACTCCATACCGCTCAATGCAGCGGACCCGGCCAGCCCGCCCACGCCGGAATCCAGCACCAGACGCTCGATGTCGGCCGCGGCATCGGCGGGATCGATCCAGCCGCCCAATGTCAGCTCGGCGGATCGTGGCGCCGCACCAGCGCCCCCGGCGGTCGAGATCAGGCGCGAGCTGGCGAGACTGAATCCGTGATGGCCGGCAGCGTCGGCGACGAGGTTCAACCCACCGCGAAACTCCGCCTCGACCGAAGCGGTCTCGACGCGCCCAGCGGAGACGCGCGCATAGCTTCGCCCTTCGTCGACCGTCAGTTCCAGGACGCCGCTCCGCAGCGCGACGGGCATGCGGCCGACCAGGCGACCCTCGCCGGCGTCCAGCCGCACGCGCAGGTTCCGGCCAGCCTCGGTGGTGGCGAGTTCGGCGGCCAGCGAAGCCGAACCTTCGAAGGCGACGGATCGGTCCGCCGCGTCCTGCGGCGGTTCGCCGAAAGCAAGCGGCAGCGGAGCTGTCTGTAGCGTCAGTCCCGCCAGCCTATCGCCGTCCGGGGCCAAGGCGGCGCGCCCGGCCACCGCGACCTCATGGCCTGCAAGGCGCGCCGTCAGATCGATGGTTGTCTCCCTCGGGCCGACGCGGCTGACCGTCAGGCGGTCGAGCCGCGTGTCGGTATCGCCGCTCAGGCCGGCGACGTCGGCCACCTCCAGCAGGCGCAGGCCGGCATCATCGAGGGCCGTGAAGATGCGATCGGCCGTCCGGAAGATGTCGTCAGGGACGAAGGGCTCGCCATCGCCCTCCCCATCCAGGCTGCCCGGGTCCAGCCGCACCCGCTCCACGGCGAGGGTTTCGAGCGCGAGACTGCCGTAGAGCAGACTGGAGACGCCGATGCCGGCGCGCACCAGCGCCACCGTGCCGACCGTTTCTCCGGTCTCGCGATCGCGCAGGGCGACATCGGAGAAGCCGAGCCCGATCCTGCCGCTCGGGCCGATGCCGATCGTCTGCTGGCCCAGCGCGACGACATAGCCGGGACCCAGGGCGTTCGAGGCGAGTTCCTCGGTCTTGCGCCGCAGCAGGTCCTGGCCGGAATCGGTCCACAGGATGGCGGCGGCAAGCCCGCCGATCAGCAAAGCCGCGCAGATCGCGATGCTGGCCGTGCCGGCCAGGATACGGACGACAATCTTCATCTTCGGCGAAACGCCTCCGGACTGTGACCAGCCTCGTGCGCAGGACGGAATGGACTCTGCGCAGACATGGCGTTTCGGCGCTCCCCTGCCGACGCCGTTTCGAACCGGACGCCGCGCGTTGAACAATACGTCGCGCGGAGCATGCTTTCGCCCGCGCATCTCATCCGGCATCTTCGCCACCAGATCGTCAGCCACAGGCTGATTCGTCCAGTCACCCTCTCCTGGCGCACGATTTCCCCGAAAGGATGGCACGCCATGCCGATTTCAGCCGGTGAACCCTGTCCGACATTCAACCTGCCCGACGATCACGGCGCGGTGGTTGCGTCCGACGATCTCCTCGGCAAACCATACGTCCTCTATTTCTATCCCAAGGACGATACCTCCGGTTGCACGCTTGAAGCTGTCGAGTTCACGCGGCTGAAGAGCGAGTTCGACGCGATCGGCGTTCCTGTCTTCGGTGTCTCGCCGGATCCGGTGAAGAAGCACGGCAAGTTCCGCGACAAGCACGAGCTCACGGTCCGGCTGCTGTCGGACGAGGAGAAGACGCTGCTGTCGGCCTTCGGCATCTGGGTCGAGAAGAGCATGTACGGCCGCAAATATATGGGCGTCGAGCGGACGACGGCGCTGGTGGCGCCCGACGGCACGGTGGCGCGGCTCTGGCCCAAGGTGAAGGTGCCGGGCCACGCAGAGGAAGTTCTGAAGGCCGCGCGCCAGCTGTCTGCTGCGACATGAGCAGCGAACCGCGCGAGGCCGGCGCGCCCGCGACGCTGCGCCAGGCCGCGATCGAGGCGCTCAGGGCTGCCGATCTCGACGAAAAGGTCGAGCGGACCAACCTCGCCTGCCGACTGTGGTTCGGTCGCCGCCTCGGGCTGCACGCCCCGCATGATCCGGCGCTGCCCGACCGGCCGGGCCGCCCGGCCGAGCCGGTCCTCGTCTCGCCGCGCACGGTCAAGCGGCGCTCGGTGCACACCGAAACCGGCCGGATCGCGCTGATCCATGCGCTTGCCCATATCGAACTCAACGCTATCGACCTGGCGCTCGACATCGTGGCGCGCTTTGCCAGCGAACGCGTGCCGCGCTCCTTTTTCGATGGCTGGATGACCGTGGCGCTGGAAGAGGCCAAGCATTTCCGGCTGCTGTCGCGGCGGCTGGAATCGCTCGGCAGCCATTATGGCGCCCTGCCCGCCCATGACGGGCTCTGGCAGGCGGTCGAGGCGACCGCACACGATCTCGGCGCACGGTTGGCGGTGGTGCCGCTGATCCTCGAAGCCCGCGGGCTCGACGTCACGCCGTCCCTGCTGGAGAAGCTGCTGGAGGTCGGCGACGCCGACACCGCCGCGATCCTTGAGATCATCTACCGGGACGAGAAGAAGCACGTGGCGATCGGCGCCAAATGGTTTCGCTTCCTGTGCGCCCGCGAGGGCCGCAATCCGGCACAGCGGTTTCAGGAACTGGTGCGGGCGAGCTTTCGCGGCGACGTGAAGGCGCCCTTCAACGATCGCGCCCGCGCCGAGGCCGGCCTGACGCCCACCTTCTACCGGTCGCTCTCGCCGCTCTCGAGCTGAGGTCGGCGGCCGGTCACGCCGGCGAAAGCGGGCTTGGACGCGCGGCGCGAGCCGCAGGAAGGCGGTCGATCCGCCGCCGATCAAAGGAATGTTAACCTTACCCGAGTGTAATCAGGCGGTCGACGGGACATCGCGTCCCGGTATCCGGGGATGGGTAATGACTGCGGTGAAGCACAGACGAACATTCGGCGATCGACGCGAACCGCATACGGTGATCATCGCGCGCGGCGAACAGGTTCGCTATTTCACCATCGGCCGCAAGGCCCTGATGCTCGGCTCGGCCCTTGCCGCCCTCGTCGCGGTCACCTGCGTCGCGGTCCCCTCCTACTATCTTCTGCAGGACGACCTCACAGTGCGGCATGCCGAGCGCCAGTGGAAGGTGACGCGCGACTACGAACAGCGGATCGCGGCACTGCGGGCGCAGCTCGACACCGCCACGAGCCGGCAGTTCCTGTCCGAGAAGATGGTCGAGACCAAGGTCGAGGTGCTGCTCGACCAGCAGGAGGAGCTGACCGCCCGCTACGACAAGCTGCAGCCGCTCCTCGAACGCGCCAAGGCCACCGGAATCATCACGACGGCGGTCCCGCTGCCGACGCAGAACCCGCGCTCCTCCTCAGCAGAAGACGCGCCTTCGGAGACGGGTCCGGCGCTCGAAGCCCATGGCGATTCGCTGGACGAGGACGAGCCGATGCTCGACACGATCCGCACCAGCGCGATTCCCGGCAATGACTGGCGCACCGCGCCGATGACGGCCGCGGCGACCGCAAAGGTCGGGCCGCGCCGCTTCGACATCTCGGAAGCTGCGATCCGCCAGATCGGACGCTCCATCGACATGGCCGAGCTCCGCCAGATTGGCGACCTGCAGAGCCTCGCCGCCAAGGCCCGTACCCGCACCGTGCGCATTGCGTCGGCGCTGACTGCGATCGGGATCGACCTGCCGCCGGACACCGTCGGTTCGGCCGTCGGCGGCCCCTACGAGCCGGCCCCCGCCGATTTCGATTTCGAGGAATCCTACGCCGAGCTCGATGCGGCGCTCGATGCGCTGAAGAAGCTGCACGACGTCGCCGAGCGGCTGCCTTTGACCGAGCCCATGCCGGCAAGCACCCGCTCGAGCACCTTCGGCATCCGTTCCGACCCGTTCCTCGGCAAGCGCGCCCTGCATGCAGGGATCGACTATGCCCGCCCGAGCGGCTCGGCGGTCTCGGCGGTGGCGCCGGGCAAGGTCGTGCGCGCCGGTCGCGCCGGCGGCTACGGCAATCTGGTCGAGATCGACCACGGCAACGGCATCACCACCCGCTATGGCCACATGTCCCGGATCGACGTGTCGGTCGGCGACGAGGTGGGGCGCAGCACGCGCATCGGGGCGGTCGGCAGCACCGGTCGCAGCACCGGGCCGCATCTCCACTACGAAGTGCGCCGCGACGGCAAGGCCGTCGATCCGATGCGCTTCCTGCGCATTCGCGACCGGATCCGCCTGCCGTCCTGACACCGCCCGACGGTTTGCACCGGACGCGACGCAAAACGGGCCACCGTTTCCGGCAGCCCGCTGAATGTTCGTGCGTCGATGGCGTAGTCAGTCGATGTCGTCGACCGCGGCGTCGCCGCCATGGACCCGGTGCGCCAGCGCCCCCTCCATGAAGGGGTCGAGGCCGCCGTCCAGAACGTCCTGCGGCGAGGTGCTCTCGATGCCGGTCCGCAGATCCTTGACCATCTGGTACGGCTGCAGGACGTAGGACCGGATCTGGTGGCCCCAGCCGATATCCGTCTTCGAGGCCGCCTCGGCATTGGCCGCATTCTCGCGACGTTCGAGCTCGGCTTCGTAGAGCCGGGCACGCAGCATGTTCCAGGCGGTCGCCCGGTTCTTGTGCTGCGAACGCTCGGCCTGACACTGGACCACGATGCCGGTTTCCAGATGCGTGATGCGCACGGCCGAGTCGGTCGTGTTCACGTGCTGGCCGCCGGCGCCGGACGCCCGGTAGGTGTCGATGCGGACATCGGATTCGTTGACGTCGATGTCGATCGAATCGTCAACGACCGGGTAGACCCAGACCGAGGCGAAGGACGTGTGCCGCCGCGCCTGGCTGTCATAGGGCGAGATCCGCACCAGCCGGTGGACGCCGGATTCGGTCTTCATCCAGCCATAGGCATTGTGGCCCTTGATGAGCAGCGTGGCGGACTTGATACCCGCCTCTTCGCCGGAATGCTCTTCCAGGACCTCGACCTTGAACTTGGCGCGCTCGGCCCAGCGCATGTACATACGCTGCAGCATCGCCGCCCAGTCCTGGCTCTCGGTGCCGCCGGCGCCCGAATGAACCTCGACATAGGTGTCGTTGGAATCGGCCTCGCCGGAGAGGAGCGTCTCGATCTGCCGCTTGTCGGCCTCGGACTTGATCTCGCGGATCGCAGCCTCGGCTTCCTTGACGATCTCGGCGTCCTTCTCCTCCTCGCCCATGGCGATGAGTTCGATATTGTCCTGCAGCGACTGGTTCAGGCGGTTCACCGCGCCGATGGCGGTGTCCAGGAACTGGCGTTCGCGCATGAGCTTCTGCGCTTCGGCCGGATCGTCCCAGATGGTCGGATCTTCCGCCTTGTTGTTCAGCAGGTCGAGGCGTTTGAGAGATTTCTCCCAGTCAAAGATGCCTCCTCAGCAGGCTTATGGCCTGCTTGATTTCGTCGACAAGGTTCTCGATCTCGGCGCGCAAGCCGCAATCTCCTAAATCCTGAGGGTATGGTCTCGCACCGGCGACGCAGGCTTCGCCGTCGCGCGGGGCGACGCCGGAGCCGATCGCCGGTCGGGGTGGCTCTATAACGGTCCGTGGCCGGCTTGGCTAGAACAGCCCGCCGCCACCGCCGCCCTGGACGATGGCCTGCTCGGCCTCCTGCGAGACCTGCCCGGAGCCGAAGCCACCGGCCATCTCGTCGGCGCCGATGATGTTGAAGGTGTCGGACGGCCCGGTGCCGGGCTTGAACGCCTCCATGATGACGTCGCCGCCGGAACCGTTGGACCGCATGCCGGTCTTCCGGTTCACCGCGATCAGGTCCATGCCCTCGGGCACCTTGAACTCGACCGGCGGCACGCCTTCCAGCGCATCCTCCATGAAGTCGATGAACACCGGGGCCGCCATGCCGCCGCCGGTGGCGCCACGGCCCATCGGGGTGGGGTTGTCGTAGCCGAGGAACACGCCGGTCACCAGGTCCGGGGTGAAGCCGACGAACCAGACGTCCTTCTCCTCGTTGGTGGTGCCGGTCTTGCCGGCGATCGGAACACCGAGCTTGGCCACACGGGTCGCGGTGCCGCGCTGGACGACGCCCTCCATCATCGAGGTGATCTGGTAGGCGGTCATCGGGTCGAGCACCTGATCGCGCTCGTCGACCAGTTCCGGCTCGCTCTGGCCGTCATAGGCCGGCGCGTCGCAGGTCTGGCAGATGCGCTGGTCGTGCTTGTAGATCGTCTTGCCGTAGCGATCCTGGACCCGGTCGATCAGCGAGGGCTCCAGCGAGCGGCCGCCATTGGCGATGACCGAATAGGCCGACACCATGCGCAGGACCGTGGTCTCGCCGGCGCCCAGGGCCATCGGCAGATATTTGCCGAGATTGTCGTAGATGCCGAAACGCTCGGCATATTCCGCGACGAGGTCCATGCCCATGTCCTTGGCGAGCCGGATCGTCATGAGATTGCGGCTCTTCTCGATGCCGAGGCGCAGGGTCGAGGGACCGGCCGAGCCGCCGCCGTAATTGGACGGCTCCCAGACGCCGCCATTGCCGTCGGGCAGCGAGATCGGCGCATCCATGATCACCGAGGACGGCGTGTAGCCGTTGTCCAGCGCCGCGGCGTAGACGAAGGGCTTGAAGGACGAACCGGGCTGGCGATAGGCTTGGCTGGCGCGGTTGAACTCGGACTGGGCGAAGGAGAAGCCGCCGACCATGGCGACGACACGCCCGGTCTTTGGCTCCATCGCCACCAGTGCGCCCTGCACCTTCGGCGGCTGGCGCAGCCGGTAGCCGCCGCCCTCTTCCTTCTTCTCCACATAGACGACGTCGCCGCGCGACAGCACCTCGGCGGCGGAGCTGACGTTGCCCTTCCGATCCTCGGTGTTCAGGCGCAGCGCCCATTTCATGTCGTCCCTGGCGATGCTCGCCAGTTCGCGCTCGGCGCCACGAGCACCCGACATGTCGCGCGGCGGCTGCAAGCCGATCTCCACGCGGCCCGCTTCGGCGGTCAGGACGACTGCCAGACGCCATTCGGGGACGTCGGCGAGCGGCTCGATCTTGGCCAGCGACTGACCCCAGTCGCTGCCGATCTCGACCCGGGTCACCGGCCCGCGCCAGCCGCGCTCCTCGTCATATTTGATCAGCCCGTGCTGGAGCGCCTTGCGCGCCTCCGCCTGCAGCTTCGGATCGAGGGTCGTGCGGACGGACAGACCGCCTTCGTAGAGCGCGTCGACGCCGTAGCGCTGGATGATCTCACGGCGCACGTCCTCGGTGAAATATTCCGACGACGCCAGATAGGTGCCTGTCGGCCGCGGATTGACGTCGAGCGGCTTTTCCTGCGCCTCGCTGGCGGCCTCGGCGGTGATGAAGCCGTTGGCAGCCATCTGGTCGATGACCCAGTTGCGGCGCTCGATCGCCCGGTCCGGGTCACGGAACGGATTGTAGTTCTCCGGCGCCTTCGGCAGCGCGCCCAGATAGGCGGCTTCCTCGATGGTCAGCTCGTTCACCGACTTGTCGAAATAGGCCAGCGCCGCGGCGGCGACGCCGTAGGAGCCGAGGCCGAGATAGATCTCGTTCAGATAAAGCTCGAGGATCTTGTCCTTGGAATAGGCCTGCTCGATGCGCAGCGACAGGATCGCTTCCTTGATCTTGCGGTCGAAGGTGCGCTCGTTGGTCAAAAGGAAGTTCTTGGCGACCTGCTGGGTGATGGTCGAGGCGCCCTGCATGCGACCGCCCTTGGCCAGCACCATGACGGCGCGCGCCACGCCTTCGATGTCGACGCCCGGATGCTGGTAGAAGTTCTTGTCCTCGGCGGAGAGGAAGGCGTTCTTGACCAGATCCGGCACCGCCTGGATCGGCAGGAACAGGCGACGCTGGCGGGCGTATTCGGCCATCAGCGAGCCGTCGGCGGCGTGCACCCGCGTCGTGACGGGCGGCTCGTAGGCGGCCAGGACCTGATAGTCCGGCAGGTCGCTGCCCATCTTCTCGATGTACCAGGCGAAACCGCCGGCCACCACGAGGAAGAAGACGGCACCGATGGCAAAGAAATAGCCGAGCAGTCTGATCATCGAAACTCCGTCCGCCCTGCGCCGCCGCGCCGGTCCGGTTCATGCTCCCCGCATCGGCTCGCAGGAGCCTTGGCCGGGAATTTGCAACATCCGCCGCGCATGGGCCGCAGCGAACGTCCTTTTAACGTTTTCCTGCTGCGCAAATGCGGCGAGGCCATGGACATGGGTGCATGTCGACCCCGCAATGCAGGCAAGCGTTGTCGATTTACCACATCCGCCCGGAGACGCGCGCCCGATTAGCCGGGCTTGCGCGGTTCGGCGACCTTTTCCCCGAAGAATTCCATCACCGCCCGGGCGATCGCCGCGGCGGTATCCTTGCGCCAGGCCGCGTCCGTCAGGAGCTTCTCGTCCTCGCGATTCGACAGGAAGCCGAGCTCGACCAGCACAGAGGGGACGTCCGGCGCGGTCAGCACCTTGAATCCGGCCGAGCGTTTCGGCCGGTTGATCAGGCGGATGTCCTCGCGCCGCAGGTCCCCGACCAGCGACGAGGCGAAATGCTCGGAGAAGCTGACAGTCTCGCGCCGGGTCAGGTCGAGAAGGATGTCGAAGACGGTCGGCTCGTCGCGCTGCCATTCCTCGCCGGCAAAGCGGTCCGCCGCGTTTTCCGACGCGGCGATCTCGCGCGAGAGCTCGTCCGAGGCGGTCTCCGAAAGCGTATAGACGGTCGCGCCGCGAAGGTCGGCGTAGCGGATCGAGTCGGCATGGATGGAGATGAACAGGTCGGCGCGCTCGCGGCGGCCGATCGCCGCGCGCTCCTCCAGCGGAATGAATGTGTCATCGTCGCGGGTCAGCGTCACCTCGACATCGCCACGGGCCTGCAGGGCATCGCGCAAGGCGAGCGCCATGGCGAGGTTGATCTCCTTTTCCAGCGTGCCGGACTTCGACACGGCGCCCTTGTCAACGCCGCCATGTCCGGCGTCGAGCACGACTTTCAGGACACGCCCCTGCGGCACGGCCGCCGGCACATCCGGTCCGGCCTTGGCGGCATCCTGCCGTGGCGCCGGCCTCGACGATGGCGCCGCCGCGGCCTTGCCGGACGTGGCCGGGCGGATGGTCAGGGAAAGCGTCTCGCCGTTCTCCGTCGCGGCGCGATCCAGTTCGGCGCTGGCCGCCCCCTTGAGCGTGAAGATGAAGCGGTAGCGATCGGCCGCAACGAGCCCGTGGCGGCTTGCGGAGACGAGCGCGTTGCCGGGCGGCGCATCCAGCGCGGCAGCCGAGAGGGTGTCCTGGAAATCGACCGCGATCCGCTCGGGATTGCGAAGATGCAGGACCCGCGCCTCGGGCTTGCCGATGACGTCGAAGGCGACGGTGAAGGCGTCCGCGTCGGCCGCCTGGGTCACCGCGGTGATGATCCGGTCCTCGGCCAGAGCGGGAGACTGGGCGCCCCAAAGCAGGAGCGCCACCACAGCCGCCAGGGCTGTTCGGGCAAGCTCGGCCACCACGTTCCGGCATCGTCCTGTCATTGCACCCCTTCCCGGTCGCACCGTGTCGCGTCATCTGCGCGATAGGCCATCCCTGCTGACGCGACAATGTTGATGAGACTGGGGCGACGGCTCAAAGCTGCGCGGCCAGAACGCTGCGGGCGCCCGGCAGCCGCTCCGGCAACGGTTGGCATGCCGCGCAGCGCCCATGCCTCGCGCGGTCTCTTACCTTGCGACCACAATCGCCGCGCCGCACTTGTTTATTAGGCATTCCCGTCATAAAATCGAACTGAGGCTTAGTGATGCGGAATCACATGCAGCTGCCGATTCGGAGGCACGAGTGCCCCGCGAACGTCGGCACGGTTGCGGCGAAAACGTCGCGGCAGGTTTGCGATCCTGCGACCAGTCACCGAGCCTCGAGCAGAATTTTCATTTCGCCGCAGGAGTTTCCTTCCCGGCGAATTCTCAACGTCGCGAATGTGCCCGGCTCGCAAGCCGCCAATTCGCCCGTTTCGTCGGCCGCCCAAGCGGCCATGTAGTTGTTACAGGTCGAATCTTGTCACCAGCTCCCGTTCTCCGATACCCGCCGCATCCCTTCACAAGGGGTCTGGCGCCGTCGAGTCGCGGCCGCGCTGCAATGCCAGATTCCACCGATACGGGCTCGCGCCCTCCCGTCGACAGGCAGGCGCATGACGCCTTGCTGCGACCTGGTGCGAGCGCCCGGGAGTCCTTTCATGGCAAACAAAATGCTGATCGACGCGTCCCACCCGGAGGAGACGCGCGTCGTCGTCGTCCGGGGTAGCCGGGTCGAGGAATTCGATTTCGAGTCCGAACACAAGAAGCAGCTCAAGGGAAATATCTATCTGGCGAAGGTGACGCGGGTCGAACCCTCGCTCCAGGCCGCCTTTGTCGAGTATGGCGGCAACCGCCACGGCTTCCTCGCCTTCAGCGAGATCCATCCCGACTATTACCAGATCCCCAAGGCCGACCGTCAGGCGCTGATCGAGGAAGACCTCCAGCGCGCGATGGAAGAGGAAGAGGCCGACGAGCCGAAGCCGACCCGTTCGCGTCGCGGATCGCGCAGCAAGTCTGCCGCCCACAGCGACGAGACCGTCTCGGAAAAGGCCGAGATCGACGAGAACGGTAATGAGGTTGGCGCCGACGCGGCGCAGGGCGACGCCCATGGCGACGAAACCGAAATCCACGCCACCGAGTCGGACGACGATCACGACGCAGACGCCGATGCCGATGGCGTCACGACGTCCGGCGGCGACGGCGAGGACGAAGACAACGGGTCGGATCGGTCTTCGCGGGGTCGTCGCGGCGGTCGTGGCCGGCGCGGGCGCACCCGCGCGTCCGGCGACGACGAGAACAATGGTGACGAGGACGGCGACGAGGAGATCGACCAGATCGGCTCCGAGGACGCCATGGAGGAAGTGCCGGTCCGCCAGGCACGCCAGCGCCGCCAGTACAAGATCCAGGAAGTCATCAAGCGTCGGCAGATTCTGCTGGTGCAGGTCGTCAAGGAAGAGCGCGGCAACAAGGGCGCGGCCCTGACCACCTATCTGTCGCTGGCCGGTCGCTATTCGGTGCTGATGCCGAACACGGCGCGTGGCGGCGGCATCTCGCGCAAGATCACCAATGCGGCCGACCGCAAGCGGCTGAAGGACGTGGTGCGCGAACTCGACGTGCCGCGCGGCATGGGCATCATCCTGCGCACGGCCGGTGCCAACCGCACCAAGCCGGAGGTCAAGCGCGACTACGAATATCTGATGCGGCTGTGGGAGACGGTGCGCACTGTCACGCTGTCCTCGATCGCCCCTGCCCTCGTCTACGAGGAAGGCAGCCTGATCAAGCGATCGATCCGCGACCTCTACAACAAGGACATCGACCAGATTCTCGTCGCCGGCGAGACGGGCTACCGCGAAGCCAAGGACTTCATGCGGATGCTCATGCCGAGCCAGGCGAAGGTCGTGCAGCCCTATCGTGACCCGACCCCGATCTTCGTGCGGCAGGGCATCGAATCGCAGCTCGACAAGATGGTGCAGCCCCACGTCACGCTGAAGTCGGGCGGCTACATCATCATCAACCAGACCGAGGCGCTGGTCGCCATCGACGTCAATTCGGGGCGTTCCACCAAGGAACACTCGATCGAGGACACGGCCTACCAGACCAACATGGAAGCCGCCGAAGAGGTGGCGCGCCAGCTGCGTCTGCGCGACCTCGCCGGCCTGATCGTCATCGACTTCATCGACATGGACGAAAAGCGCAACAACCGCGCCGTCGAGAAGAAGATCAAGGAGTGCCTGAAGAGCGACCGGGCCCGCATCCAGGTCGGCAGCATCTCGCATTTCGGCCTGCTGGAGATGAGCCGTCAGCGGATTCGCGCCAGCGTGCTGGAATCGACCATGCAGACCTGCCCGGTCTGCGAGGGCACCGGTCATATCCGCTCGTCCTCCTCGTCGGCGCTGCACGTGCTGCGCACGATCGAGGAGCATCTGCAGAAACACGCCGACCACGATCTCATCGTCAAGGTCCCGACCTCGACGGCGCTCTACGTCCTCAACGAGAAGCGCCAGCGGATCGAGGAACTCGAGCACCATCACGGTCTGCGCATCATCCTGGAAGCCGACGACAGCGCCGGCCACCAGGCGATCACCATCGCCCATGGTGCCGAAGCGACGAAGCCGGAGATCACGGTCGATTCCGGCCAGCCGGACGCCCTCGCCGCCAGCGACGCGCTCGACGATGCGGCGGACGAGGAAGCGGCACGCCGCTCGGCCGACGAGCTCGACCGGATCGCCGAAGAGAAGCCGGCGGCCGAAGACAAGGGCCGTGCGGAGCGTGCGGAAGAAGACCGGAACGGGTCGGACAATTCGGAAGGCGGCGGTCGTCGTCGTCGCCGGCGTCGGCGGAAGCGGTCGGGCGACGAGGACGAGACTGTCGCCGACGGCCAGTCGCGGGACGACCGTTCGGATCAGGACAACGGCGACGATCGCGACGGCGATGCCGAAGGCGACGACGAGACGGATGGCGCGCATCGCAGCACCAGCCGGACCGACGACGACAGCGACCGGGGCCGCAAGCGCCGCCGCCGCGGCCGCCGGGGTGGTCGCCGCAACCGCGAGGACCAGAATGGCGAGGGCGAATCCGGCCAGCAGTCCGGTGATGTCGCAGCCGATCAGGCTCCGGACGCACAGCCGATGCACGCCACTGCAACGACGGTGATGTCGGATCAGGTCGCCGCAACGCCGGCCCCGGTCGCCGAAGATGCGCCGGTGGCGTCGCCTGCCGAGCCGGTCGACGCGCAGAGCGAAGCAGCCGACAACGCCGACACGGCGGTCGCGGCAGAGCCTGCGATGCCGGCTCTGGCCGCCGAACCAGTGGCCACCAACGCGCCGGCACCGGTCGAGGCACAGCCTGCCGCGGCCGAAGAGACTGCAGGGGCCGCAGCCAACGACGATACGCCCGTCGCACAGGAACCGTCCGACCCGGTGGTCACGTCGAGCACCTCGAACGACGCCGACGCCAAGCCCGAGAAGCCGCGCCGCACCGGCTGGTGGGCGCGCCGGAGCTTCTTCTAGGGCGAGCGCGTCACCAGCGCGCAGGCGCGGGACACGGCAGACATGACAAACGGGCGGTCCATCGGGCCGCCCGTTTTGCGTTCACGGTCGTTGTTGCGGCTGGGGCCGGCGCTGCCGGTCAGCCGGTGCGGCGGTCGGCGATCCGGTCCAGCGCCTCGGCGAGCGTTGCGTGGTCGCAGGCGTAGGACAGCCGTACGAAGTTCTCGCCGCGGCGGGTGTCGAAGTCCGTGCCGGGGGTGATCGCCACATGGCAGCGCTGGAGGATGTCCGCGGCAAACTGCGTGGCGCCGGATTCGCCCTCGGGGATCGCGGCATAGGCGTAGAACGCGCCGTCGATGGGCGCGATATCGCGGAAGCCGAGCTGAGGCAGTCGTCTGGCGATGAGGTCGCGGTTCTTCACATAGCCGTCGCGCACGACGTCGAGTTCGGCCGCCGCGTCGAAGACCGCCGTGGCCGCGAACTGCGACAGCTCAGGTGCGGAGATGTAGAGGCTCTGGCCGATCCGCTCGGCGGCCCGCAGCAGCGCATTGGGCAGAATCAGCCAGCCGATCCGCCAGCCCGTCATGCAGTAGTATTTGGAGAAGGAGTTGACGATGATCGGCCGGTCGGAGAACTCCAGCGCCGTTGCCTCGGCCCGGCCATAGGCGAGGCCATGATAGATCTCGTCGGAGACGAAGCGGATGTCCTCAGCGTCGGCGTATTCAACCAGACGGCGCAGTTCGTCGCGGGGCGTGACGGTTCCGGTGGGGTTGGCCGGGCTGGCGATCAGGACACCGGCGAGCCTGTGCTCCTCATGGGCGGCGCGCAGATGCTCGGCAGTCAGGATGTAGCCGGTGGTCCGGTCGACCTCGATCTCGACCGGCACCAGTCCGAGCGCACGCAGGATGTTGCGATAGGCGGGGTAGCCCGGAGCGGCGAGCGCGATCTTGTCACCCGGATCGAAGGCGGCGAGGAAAGTCAGGTTGAAGCCCGCCGACGAGCCGGTGGTGATCATGATCTGCGCGGCATCCACCGTCTGGCCGTAGGCGTCCGCGTAGTGGCGGGCGATGCGCTCGCGCAGATCCTGGCGCCCGAGGGCGTCGGTGTAGGCGATACGGCCATGGTCGAGCATGGAGCGGGCGGCATCGCGGGCGACCTGCGGCACCGGCGCGGCAGGCTGGCCGACTGCCAGGGACAGCACGCGGTCGCCACGGGCGATCATCCGGTTGGCTTCGGCCAGAACGTCCATGGCGCGAAACGGGTCGATGTCGGACCGCTTTGATGCCATCATCGTGAGGGTTTCGGACAGGTCGGACCGCATGTTTCGCCTCGATTTCGCCGGATTGGGGTGAGGATTGCCAGACAGTGCCGGGATATCGCGATCGGTCACCGGCGCAGCATCGGAGGGGACTAGCATGAACATGTCGCTCGGGGCGATCTCCGCCCGCATCACATCGATGATCCTGGCGGCATCCGTGGCACTGGCACCGGTCGGCGTTCAGGCCGCCGCGAAGGACAAGGCCAGCCTGCCGATCGTGCGCGATGCCGAGATCGAGGCGCTGGTGGCCGACTATGCGCGTCCGCTGCTCAAGGCGGCGGGCCTGTCGCGCTCCGGCATCGAGATCGTGCTGGTCAATTCCGACGCCTTCAACGCCTTCGTCTCGGGCCGCCGCATCTACATCAACACCGGCGCGATCACCGCGACGCAGACGCCCAACCAGCTGATCGGCATCCTCGCCCATGAGATCGGCCATCTGGCCGGTGGCCACCAGCAGCGGCTGCGCGAACAGCTGGAGCGCTCCCAGACCATTGCCGTGGTGGCCGGCCTTCTCGGCGCCGGGATCGCGGCTGCGGGCGCCGCCGCCGGCGGTGGCAGCGCGGTCGGTGCCGGCGCAGGACTGATGATGGGCGGTGGCGGCATCGCCCAGCGCAACCTTCTCGGCTACCAGCGCGGCGAAGAGGCGACTGCCGACCGGTCCGCCCTCACCTATCTGGAAGCCACGGGTCAGTCGGGCCGGGGGCTGGTCGAGACCTTCGAGATCCTCGATCGCGGCAATCTCTTCGCCCGCAGCAGCGGCGGGAACTACACCTCCTCGCACCCAATGCCGCGCGACCGCATTGCCGCTCTGCAGCGGCTGGCGCAGGAAAGCCGGTTCTACGGCCGCACCGACAGTCCGGAACTGGCCATGCGGCACGACCTCGCCCGGGCCAAGATCGTCGCCTACAACGACGGCGCCGGGGCGGTCCGCCGGATGTTCGCCCGCGATCCGCGCAGTCTCGCGGCCTATTACGGCGACGCGATCGGCACCTACCTTGCAGGCTCTCCTGCCTCGGCGCTGGCCAAGGTCGACGCGCTGATCAAGGCGCAGCCGAGCAACGCCTTCTTCTATGAGTTGCGCGGCGATATTCTCGTCGAGGCGGGACGCTCCCAGGAGGCGGCGGCGGCCTATACGAAGGCCGCCAGGCTGGACAAGACCGGCTCCGGCATCCTGAAGGCGGAGATCGGCCAGGCGCTGGTAACCAGCGGCGACCCGGCCAAGATGGAAGAGGCGATTCGCCTGATCCGCGAGGGCCTGAGCTCGGATCCGGACAATTCCGTCGCCTACCGGTTCCTCGCGATGGCCTACGGGCGGATCGGCGAAGTCGGCCGCGCCGAACTTGCCACCGCCGAAGGCTACTGGCATGGCGGTGCCTTCCGTCAGGCGAAGATCTTCGCCATCCGCGCCCAGCAGAAGCTGCAGCCGGGCACGCCACCCTGGCGGGCGGCGCAGGACATCATCCAGACCGAGATTCGCTGACCGGCGATCCGCACCGAACCGAACAGAAGGACGCCGCACCCGTGCTTTCCATCAGACGCCTGACCGCAGCAACGGCCCTCGCCTGCACGCTTCCGCTGATCGCAGCTGGCACCGCGCTTGCACAGAGTGGCGCCCCCGTGGCGGCACAGACGTCGTTCGACGCCAAGCAGACCGACGCGATCGAGACCATCGTGCGCGCCTATCTGATCGAGCATCCCGAAGTGCTGCTGGAGGCGCTCGACGCGCTGGAGGCCAAGCGGACGGCCGACCAGTCGGCGGCCCAGAAGGCGGCGGTCGCCGAAGTCGGGCCGGCGCTATTCGAGACACCTGAAGGCACGGTACTCGGCAATCCCGACGGCGACGTCACCGTGGTCGAGTTTTTCGACTACAATTGCGGCTTCTGCAAAAAGGCGATGCAGGACATGGACTCCCTCATCGCGGCCGACCCGAACATCCGCTTCGTCCTGAAGGAAATTCCGGTGCTGGGCCCGCAGTCGCTGGAAGCGGCGCGGGTCTCCCTCGCCTTCCGCGAGATCGCCCCGAACGAATACGCCGCCTATCACCGCGCACTGCTCGGCTCGCGCGGCACCGCCGACGAGGCAAGCGCCATCGCGGTCGCGCAGGATTTCGGCGTCGAGGAAGCGGCCCTGCGCACGGCCATGCAGTCATCCGCCGTGACGGAAGCGCTGCGGCAGTCGAACGAGATGGCAACCCGACTCGGCATCAACGGCACGCCGTCCTATGTGGTCGGCGAAGAGGTGGTTTCCGGCGCGGTTGGTCTCGACAATCTGCAGGCGAGCATCGCCAATGTGCGCGAATGTGGAACCATTGCCTGTTGAGGACCGGCTGAGGGAACGAAACGTCCGTCGGGGCGCTTTCCCCACGCTGCCGATGCCTCTATACGGGGCTGTGAGCCGCGCGGCGCGCGTGCGATTGCCAGAAAAGACCGAGGGTCGATGACCTCGACGATCTACTTTCTCAACGGCCCCAATCTCAATACGCTCGGAACCCGCGAGCCGGAGATCTATGGCACGACGACGCTGTCCGACATCGAGGCCCGGTGTCGCGACGTGGCGGCGGACGCCGGCTTCGAGATCGTGTTCCGGCAGTCCAACCACGAGGGCGAACTGGTCGACTGGATCCACGAAGCGCGCGAACGCGCCGTGGCGATCGTCATCAACGCCGCCGCCTACACCCATACTTCCCTCGCCCTTCACGACGCGCTCCGGGTTTTCGCAAAGCCGGTCGTGGAGGTGCATCTGTCCAACATTCACGCGCGCGAGGAGATCAGGCACAAGAGCCTGATCGCGCCGGTCGCCGTCGGCATGATCGCCGGCTTCGGCCCGGTGGGTTACGAACTCGCCATTGCGGCCCTCAAGGCTCGCCTGTGAACAATCGAGTCGAATAGACCGAAGGAATCGCATGTCGAAAGAAGATCACTCTGTCGACCCGTCGTTCGTCCGCGAGATGGCGAGCATCCTGAAGGACACCGATCTGACCGAGATCGAGGTCGAGCACGGCGAGATGCGCGTCCGCGTCTCGCGCCAGAAGGACTATGGCGGCTACGCCCAGCCGATGCACTACGCCGCGCCGTCGGGCCCGGCACCCGCCGCTCCGGCGCAGCACGCCGAGCAGCCTGCCGCACTGGCGGCCGCCACCGGCCCGGAGAAGGGCACGGTCCCCTCGCCGATGGTCGGCACGATCTACCTGTCGTCGGCTCCGGGCGCGCGCGCCTTCGTCGAGGTCGGCCAGAAAGTCGCCGAGGGCGAGACGCTGCTGATCATCGAGGCGATGAAGACGATGAACCAGATTCCCGCGCCGCGCGCCGGCACGGTGACCAAGATCCTGGTCGAGAATGCGCAGCCAGTGGAATACGGCGAACCGCTCGTCGTGATCGCGTAAGGGGCGCGGCATGGTCAAGAAGGTCCTGATCGCCAACCGCGGCGAGATCGCCCTGCGGGTGCTGCGCGCCTGCAAGGAACTCGGCATCCCGACGGTGGCCGTCCACTCCACCGCCGACAACACGGCCATGCATGTGCGCCTTGCCGACGAGAGCGTCTGCATCGGCCCGCCGCCGGCCCGCGACAGCTATCTGAACATTCCGCAGATCGTGGCGGCCTGCGAGGTGTCCGGCGCCGACGCCGTGCATCCGGGCTACGGCTTCCTGTCCGAGAATGCGCGCTTCGCCGACATTCTCGACGCCCACAAGATCACATTCATCGGCCCCACCGCCGAGCATATCCGGATCATGGGCGACAAGATCGAGGCCAAGCGCACCGCCAAGCGTCTCGGCATTCCGGTCGTCCCCGGCTCGGCGGGCGCGGTGACCGACGACGGCGAGGCCGCACGGATCGCCGAGGAGATCGGCTATCCGGTCATCGTCAAGGCTTCGGCGGGCGGCGGTGGCCGCGGCATGAAGGTCGCCAAGACGGCGCAGGACCTGTCGATGGCACTGTCCACGGCCCGTTCGGAAGCCGGAGCGGCCTTCGGCGACGATGCCGTTTATCTGGAGAAATATCTCGAGAAGCCGCGCCATATCGAGGTGCAGGTCTTCGGCGACGGCGCCGGCAACGCCATCCATCTGGGCGAACGCGACTGCTCGCTGCAGCGCCGCCACCAGAAGGTCTGGGAAGAAGCCAGCTCGCCGGCGCTCGACCAGGAGCAGCGCGACCGGATCGGCATGATCTGCGCCAACGCCATCGCCAAGCTCGGCTATCGCGGCGCCGGAACCATCGAGTTCCTGTATGAGAACGGCGAGTTCTATTTCATAGAGATGAACACCCGCCTGCAGGTGGAGCATCCGGTGACGGAGGCCATCACCGGGCTGGACCTCGTTCACGAGCAGATCCGCGTCGCCAGCGGCCAGGGCCTGTCGGTGACGCAGGCCGACATCCAGTTCGCCGGCCATGCGATCGAGTGCCGGATCAACGCCGAGGACCCGGAGACCTTCGCACCGTCACCGGGGCGGATCACCCACTATCACATGCCGGGCGGGCTGGGCGTGCGGGTCGATTCGGGCGTCTATCAGGGCTATTCGATCCCGCCCTTCTACGACAGCCTGATCGGCAAGCTGATCGTGCACGGCCGCACCCGGACCGAATGCATGATGCGGCTGCGGCGCGCCCTCGACGAGATCGTCGTGGACGGCGTGAAGACCACGCTGCCGCTGTTCCGGGACCTCGTGGACAATCCGGACGTCGCCAGGGGCGACTACAACATCCACTGGCTGGAAAAGTATCTCGCCCGCAGATCAGCAGGGTAGAATCATGACACGGCGTGGTGGCCAGCGTTTCGAGATCACCCCGTCCATCCTGCTGAAGGCTTATGCCTGCGGCATTTTTCCGATGGCGGAAAAGGCGGACGATCCGGGCATCTTCTGGATCGATCCGACGGAGCGGGGGATCCTGCCGCTCGACGGCTTCCACCTGCCGCGCAGCCTGCGCAAGACCATCCGCCGCGCGCCTTTCGACATTCGCGTCGACACCGCCTTCGCGGCGGTGGTCGATGGCTGCGCGGAAGCCGCGCCGGGGCGCATGGAAACCTGGATCAACGGCCAGATTCGCTCCCTGACGCTCGCGCTGGCGCAGGAGGGCTTTGCCCATTCGGTGGAAGGGTGGGACGGCGACCAACTCGTCGGGGGCTTGTATGGCGTGTCGCTGGGCGGCGCGTTCTTCGGCGAGAGCATGTTCTCGCGCCGCACCGATGCGTCGAAGGTGGCGTTGGCCTATCTGTGGGAGCGGCTGTGCCGCGGCGGCTACCAGCTCCTCGACACCCAGTTCTTGACCGGCCATCTGGAGCGCTTCGGCGCGATCGAGATCGACCGCGACACCTATCAGGCGCTGCTGGCCGAGGCGATCGCGGTGGATGCGACGTTCTACCCGGCGGGCGCCGGCACATCCGATTCGCTTTTGCAGCTCTTCAGCCAGACGTCATAGACCGGATGCTCGACGGCGTTGAGGCCGGGCGACGCGGCGAACATCCAGCCGGAGAAGATCTGGCGGATGTCGCGCTGCAGGGTGATCTCGTCGACCTTCACGAAGGCGTCGGTCTTGGCGGCTTCGCCCTCGGCGCTGGTGTAGCAGACCTTCGGCGTTACCTGCAGAGCGCCGAACTGCACCGTCTCGTCGATATAGACGTCGAAGCTGGTGATCCGGCCGGTGATCTTGTCGAGCCCGGAGAACACCGCGACCTTGTTGGCGATGCGCTGCTGCGCCGACGCCGGAACCAGCGCCAGACCGGTCGTCACGGCAAACAGGATCGACGCACATAGCCGACGGTTCATGGGGACGTCCTCAACATTTCCGGCCCGCCGGGCCGGGCAATACGCGCTGTGTCTGCCGGCAGAATGCGGCGATGACAGGGAGATTGTCCGGGCCGCGATCGAAAAGGCTCAAAGCCGATGCGGTCAGGCGACCGATAGCGCTCCGGACCGGCCCATGATCAGGGCGTCCAGGCGTCGTAATCGTCGGTGACGCGCGGGCGCTCGGACGGAGTGAGCAGCGAGCCCTGCGGCCGGTAGGCCTTTGCCGTGCCGGTGTAGTTCGGCTGATGCGGCTTCTGCCAGGCGCGCGGCTTGTAGTCTTCCTTCGAAGGCGGCGTATCGACCCGGTAATGGATCCAGCCGTGCCAGCCGCCGGCGATCATCGACGCCTCTGCCGGGCCGTTGTAGATGACCCAGCGCTTGGTGCCGTCGGCGTTCTGATAATACTGGTTGCCGGCATCGTCCTCGCCGACCTTCTGGCCCTTGCGCCAGGTGTAGAATCTCGTGCCGATCGTCTGGCCTTGCCACCAGGTGAAGATCTGCAGCAGCCATTCCTTCATGGGAATTCCAGTCCGTGTCGATGCGGGGACGTTATGCTGCCGCGGCCGCAAAATGTCCACCATGGATCGCGTTCGCTCCGCCCTTCGGCGGCGCCCTGCCCGGTTCAGCCGGCGGCCAGCTTCTTCTCGTAGACCACGGCCGGAATGCCAGAATCGGCACAGCCGCAATTGGCGGTCGAGCCGGTCTGCGTGAAACCGTGTGCGCGGTAGAAGTCGATCGCCGGCGTGTTGGCTTCCTCCACCTCGAGGCGCAGCGTGCGCG
Organism: Aurantimonas manganoxydans SI85-9A1; assembly: GCF_000153465.1. Lineage (GTDB taxonomy): Bacteria > Pseudomonadota > Alphaproteobacteria > Rhizobiales > Rhizobiaceae > Aurantimonas > Aurantimonas manganoxydans. The sequence goes on from NZ_CH672387.1 coordinate 2,143,164, forward strand.
CCGTCGGGAAGCAGTCGGAAATCTCGGCCAGGAGGTCGCGGCCGATGCCCTGGCGCTGGCAGCCGGGCCGGACATAGAGCTGGTGCAGGACGACCATCTTGCCGTCGCCGGCGGTTGCGGCGGCATAGGCCATGCCGCCGATCCGCGTGCCGTCGTCGGCGATTAGGAACTCCGAGTTCAGCCGGTTGATCCGCGGCCTGAGCGCCTCGACCGAATGCCACGAGCGGGTGATCTCGCTCACCCGTTCAGGCCCGTAGATGTGGTCGTAGGTTGCGTGCCAGGTCTCGCCGAGCAACACGCTGACTGCCTCCAGATCGGCGGTACCGGCGGTGCGGACGAAGAAGGTCATTCCAGGCCGAGCTTCTGCTTGACCAAGGCGTTGACCGCCTGGGGATTGGCCTTGCCGCCGGTCGCCTTCATCACCTGACCGACGAACCAGCCGGCCATGGTCGGCTTGGCGCGGGCCTGCTCAACCTTGTCGGGATTGGCCGCGATCACCTCGTCCACCGCGGTCTCGATGGCGCCGGTGTCGGTGACCTGCTTCATGCCGCGCTCGTCGACGATCTTCTCCGGGTCGCCGCCCTCGTTCCAGACGATCTCGAACAGGTCTTTGGCGATCTTCCCGGAGATCGTCTCGGCACGGATCATGTCGAGGATCGCCCCGAGCTGCTCCGCGGCCACCGGCGTCTCGCCGATGTCCTTGCCGGCCTTGTTCAGCGCGCCCAGAAGGTCGTTGATGACCCAGTTGGCGGCCTGCTTGGCGTCGCGCCCCTTCGCCACGGCCTCGTAATAGTCGGCGATCGCCTTTTCGGAGACGAGGATCGACGCGTCGTAGGCCGACAGGCCGGCATCGCGGATCAACCGGTTCTTCTTGGCGTCCGGCAGTTCCGGCAGGCCTTCGAGCAGCGCGTCGACATAGGCCTGGTCGAATTCCAGCGGCAGAAGGTCCGGGTCCGGGAAGTAGCGATAGTCGTGCGCCTCTTCCTTCGACCGCATGGCGCGGGTCTCGCCCTTGGCCGGATCGTAGAGGCGGGTCTCCTGGTCGATGGCGCCGCCATCCTCGAGGATCGCGACCTGACGGCGGGCCTCGGCCTCGATGCACTGGCCGACGAAGCGGATGGAGTTGACGTTCTTGATCTCGCAGCGCGTGCCGAAATCACCGCCGGGACGCCGCACGGAGACGTTGACGTCGGCGCGCATGGAGCCCTCGTCCATGTTGCCGTCGCAGGTGCCCAGATAGCGCAGGATGGTCCGCAGCTTGGTCAGATACGCCTTGGCCTCGTCGGCCGAGCGCATGTCGGGCTTGGAAACGATCTCCATCAGCGCGACGCCGGAGCGGTTCAGATCGACATAGGACATGGTCGGGTGCTGGTCGTGCATCGACTTGCCGGCATCCTGCTCGAGATGCAGCCGCTCGACGCCGACCGCGATCTCCTCGAACTCGCCCTTGGAATCCGGGCCGACGGAGACCGAGACGATGCCCTCGCCGACGATCGGGTCCTTGAACTGCGAGATCTGGTAGCCCTGCGGCAGGTCCGGGTAGAAATAGTTCTTCCGGTCGAACACCGACCGGTGCTTGATCTCGGCCTTGAGGCCGAGGCCGGTGCGCACCGCCTGGCGCACGCATTCCTCGTTGATCACCGGCAGCATGCCGGGCATGGCCGCGTCGACGAGGCTGACATGATCGTTGGGCGCGCCGCCGAAATCGGTCGAGGCGCCGGAGAACAGCTTGGCCTCGGACGTCACCTGGGCGTGGACCTCCATGCCGACAACGATCTCCCAGTCGCCGGTGGCGCCGGAGATGAAGTTCTTCGGATCGGGCGTTCGGGTGTCGACGAGGGTCATGGGCGTGTCCAGAAACTGAAGATGGGCTGCCAGAACGGCTGGTTCAATGCGTGAAAACGGTCCGGTGGCGCAGCACGCCGGAGCGGCTGCAGCCGGTCAGCGACCGAGTGCGGCGACGATCGTGTCGCGCTCGGCCTCGAGGCTCTGCGTGCTCGGCTCGCGCCCCGCACGGCGATACCAGTATTCGGCATTGCCCTGGTCGCCTTCGACGCGGTGGAGATGTGCGTGGATCCAGGCTGCGTCGGCGGAGTGATCGTCCTGCACGATCGCGTGGGCGCCGTGCCAGTCGCCCGCCGCCAACAGATCGAGTGCCTTGCGAAGCTCCGCCATCAGCCTACCACCATTTTGCCGGTTCGAAGCGGCCGGCCGCCTGCTCGATGGCGCTGCCGATCGCAAACAGGGTCTCTTCCTCGAAGGGCCGGCCGATCAGCTGGAGACCGAGCGGCAGCCCGTCGCCGGACAGACCGGCGGGAACGGCGAGGCCCGGCAGACCGGCCATGTTCACCGTCACCGTGAAGATGTCGTTCAGATACATCTTCACCGGATCGGAGGCCATGTCCTGATCGGCGATGCCGAAGGCGGCCGAGGGCGTTGCGGGCGTCAGCAGCGCGTCGATGCCGTCGGCATAGACGGTCTCGAAGTCGCGCTTGATCAGCGTGCGGACCTTCTGGGCGCGCAGGTAATAGGCGTCGTAATAGCCGGCCGACAGCACATAGGTGCCGATCATGATGCGGCGCTTCACCTCGCGGCCGAAACCGGCGGCGCGGGTGTTCTCATACATCTCGGCGACGTCCTTGCCCGGCACGCGCAAACCGTAGCGCACGCCGTCATAGCGGGCGAGGTTCGACGAGGCTTCCGCCGGCGCGACGATGTAATAGGCCGGCAGGGCGTATTTGGTGTGGGGCAGCGAGACATCGACGATCTCGGCGCCGGCGTCGCGCAGCCAGGCGATGCCCTGCTGCCAGAGCGCCTCGATCTCCTCCGGCATGTTGTCGACGCGGTATTCCTTCGGAATGCCGATGCGCAGGCCCTTCACCGAACGGCCGACCGCGGCCTCGTAGTCCGGCACCGGCAGGTCGACCGAGGTGGTGTCCTTCGGATCGACGGAGGCCATGGATTTCAGAAGGATCGCCGCATCGCGGACGTCGCGAGCGATCGGCCCGGCCTGATCGAGGGACGACGCGAAGGCCACCGTGCCCCAGCGCGAGCAGCGGCCATAGGTCGGCTTGATGCCGACCGTGCCGGTCAGCGCCGCGGGCTGGCGGATCGAGCCGCCGGTGTCGGTGGCCGTCGCGCCGGCGCACAGATGCGCCGAGACCGCCGCCGCCGAACCGCCGGACGAGCCGCCGGGCACCAGATCGGCATTCGAGCCCTTGCGGCGCCAGGGGTTCTTCACCGGGCCGTAATAGGAGGTCTCGTTGGACGAGCCCATGGCGAACTCGTCCATGTTGAGCTTGCCCAGCATGACGGCGCCATCTGCCCACAGATTGGCGGTGACAGTCGACTCGTAGCGCGGCTCGAACCCGTCGAGAATATGCGACGCGGCCTGGGTGTGGACGCCCTCGGTGGCGAAGAGGTCCTTGATGCCCATCGGGATGCCTTCGAGCGCGCCCGCCTCGCCCTTGGCCAGGCGTTCGTCGGAGGCCTTCGCCATGGCCAGCGCCTTGTCCGGCGTCACCGCCACATAGGCGTTGATCTGCGGGTTGGCGGCCTCGATCGCGGCGTTATAGGCCTGCGTCAGCTCGGTCGCCGAAAACTCCTTCGCCACGAGCTTGTCCCGCGCTTCGGCGATGGTGAGAGACGTCAACTCGGTCATGGGGACAGCTTCTTTTCGTAAAATCGACAGTAATCGGAATCCGGGTAGTCGAGCACGGCGCCGCAGCGCGTGAAACCGGATCGTTCGTAAAGTCTCCAGGCCGCCTCGAAGCCGGCCGTGGAGCCTGTTTCCAGTACCAGCCGGCCGAGTTCCTGGCGGCGCGCCTCGGCCTCGATGGACTGCAGGACCAGCCAACCGAGCCCGGACCCGCGCACCTCCGGCGTCGTGTACATGCGCTTGACCTCGCCGATCGCGGGGCTGTGAACCTTCAGCGCGCCCATTCCCACCGCGACGGACTGGCCATTGCGCACCACGAAGACGGTGGTGTCCTCGCTCGCCATCTGCTCGGCGGTGAGCTGAAACTGGAACTGCGGCGGCGACAACGGCTGGAGATGGTCGTTCAGCCGGGCGACCAGTTCACGCAACTCATCCTGAAGCGGTGATTCCACCGCAACGGTCACCGTCATGGCGACTATTCCACCACCTTCGGCACGACGAAGAAATGATCTTCGCTGGCCGGCGCGTTGGCGACGATGTCGTCGGCCTTGGCGCCGTCGGTCACTTCGTCGGCGCGTTTCTTCATCACCATCGGAATCACCGACGTCATCGGCTCGACGCCCTCGACATCGACCTCGCCAAGATGTTCGACGAAGCCGAGGATCGCGTTGAGTTCGCTTTCCATCGCCACGACCTCGTCGTCGGTAACGGCGATCCGGGACAGCCGGGCGACCCGGCGGACTGTTGAAGCATCGACGGACATTGCGGTCCTACTGGTTGCAAGAGGAATTGCGCGAGCTATAGCGGCGCGCCCCTTGCGAGGCAACGCCGCAATGGCCGAACGGCCGAGGCGGTTCATTGCGCCCCGGCCGTCCGGCCCCGATCCGAAAACTGAAACGGGTGCGGTCAGACCTCGAAGGCTTCGCCGATCGCCGGATTGAGGATCTTGCCTGCGTCGCCTTCCATCGCCTCGGTGAACTTGTCCGGGGTCTGGTCGAGGATCGGCAGCGTGCCCCAGTGGATCGGGATGATCTTGTCGAAGTTGAAGTAGCGCCGGCAGGCGAGCGCCGCCACCGCCGCGCCCATGGTCAGCCGGTCGCCCACCGGCACCATCGCGACCTTCGGGGCGTGCAGTTCCTCGATCAGCGCCATGTCGGCGAAGATGTCGGTGTCGCCCATGTGATAGACCGTCGGGCCGTTGGCGAAGTGGAAGACCAGTCCGTTCGGCATGCCGAGATAGGTCACCGTGCCGTCTTCCTCGACATGGCCGGAGGAATGAAACGCCTGGGTCAGGGTGACGGTGAAGTCGCCGAAGCTCGCAGTGCCGCCGGTGTTCAGCGGCTCGATCGCCTCGATCCCCTTCTTGCTGAGCCAGCTGACCAGCTCGAAGGTGCCGACGACCTTGCAGCCATGCTTTCTTGCGATGTCGACGGTGTCGCCGACATGGTCGAAGTGACCGTGGCTGAGGACGATATGGGTGACGCCTGCAACGGCGCTGTCGATATCACCCTCGAAATGCGGGTTACCGGACAGGAACGGGTCGATCAGGATGACCGACGAGCCGGTGTCGATCCGGAATGCGGAATGGCCGAAATAGGTGATCTTCATGGGGGCTCCTTGCGGTCCGATCGCCGGCCGGACCTCTGTTCTGTGGGTGGTGTCCGGCACTTGGCGTGCTAACTGCACCGGCCCGCCCCCCGGTCAAGGAGAACGCGATGGCCATCGTGTCGCTGGAAGAATTCGCCGACGCCGTCCCGAGCGGCAAGACCATCGCCGGTCTCGACCTTGGCACCAAGACCATCGGCCTCGCCGTGTCGGACCGCGGCCAGCGTTTCGCCACGCCGCGCAAGGTGTTGCGCCGGACCAAGTTCACCGCCGACGCGAACGCGCTGGTGGCGGCGCTGAACGAGGACAACATCGTCGGGATCGTCATCGGCCTGCCGCTGAACATGGACGGGTCGGAGGGGCCGAGGGCGCAGGCGACTAGGGCTTTCCTGCGCAATTACAGTCGCTTCGACGAACGGCCGGTGCTCCTGTGGGACGAGCGCCTGTCCACGGTCGCCGCCGAACGCGGCCTGCTCGAAGCCGACGTGTCGCGCAAGAAGCGGGCCGAACGGATCGATTCGGCCGCCGCCTCCTTCATCCTTCAGGGGGCGCTGGACCGGCTTTCGTCGCTGCGATCATAGGCAAAACCGTTCGCCAAGGCGAGCCGCGCAGCGCGCCGGGCCTGCCACCATGCCCGAATCTTCTTGCGGCGGCGGAAAGCGAGAATCGCGCCGAGGATCAGGCTGTCGATCGCAAGCGCACGCGCCACCAGCGGCGGGATCGTCGCCGGCTCGATACCGAGGATCGCCCCGTAGACCATGAAGACCCGGTCGTGGGTTTCGCGGGAGAAGAGCGGTCCGCCGAGATCGTTCAGCGAGAGAAAGTACCAGCCCCAGAAAAAGACCAGCGGTCCGATCCAGAGCACCAGGAAGGTGCGCATCAGCGGCTCTCGCCCTTGTCGCGGAACGGCGAGCGATGGCGCCGCATCAGCGCCTCGCGCTCGGCGGCGTGGATCGACCGGAGCACCGATTCGAAGGCCGCGTCGTCGGCCGCGTCGTCGACCTCGACCAGCCGGTCGAACAGCAGCGCCCCGAAGGTCAGCGCCAGCGCGACAAGGAAGCCCGGGCCCTCCCCGAACAGGGTGGCGAGCGGCGATCCGGCGATGCTTGCGGCGGCATAGAAGGCGAAGAGCGCGACCAGCACGGCCGCGGCCAGCGGCTCGGCCCGGCGAATGGCCAGAACCGATGCGGAGGAGAGCCCGGTGATTGCCATGCCGAGGCCCGTGGCCAGCGCCATGAATAGGCCGGCGAAGACGAGGGTCGCCTGGGCCGGCAGATAGAGGTCTGCGGCGATTGCGAGATCCTGCAGGAGCGGCGCGGCCGCGGTTCCGGCGGTCAGCGGATCGAGCCAGCCCGAATGCGCCATGAGCCGCAGACTGCTGACAGCCGCGAACCCAATCCAGGCACTGAGCGCCAGGGTCGTCGTCATTCTGCGCATGGAACCTCCTCGTCACGGTTACCGATCCGTTAACGGCGACCCTGTCGGTGAGAGGCCCTCGCCGCAATCGAAACCGGTTGTTAACCTTAACGCGTCCCCTTCCTTTGCCTCCTTCAGTGCAAACGCCGCAGCTCAGGTTTCGGTTGCCGGTTCCGGCATGCCCGGCTCAGCGGATCGGCGGGTAGAGATCTTCGACGATCGCCTGCGAATCATGGCGCAGGTCGAGCATGCCGTAGGTATGGCGGAAGACACCGCCGAGCCGTGTCTCGGTGAAGGCGTCGGCGGTCTGACCCAGTCCCAGCCGGCGCATGGAGGCGCTGGCGCCCGCCAGGGCCAGCTGCTCGGCCAGCAACCGGCAGGCCCCCTCGTCCGCCAGTGCCATCGACATTGCGGCGCGCAGGACGCCCGGCGTGCCGCCGGCGGTCTCGGCCATGTCCGCTTCGATCGTCGCGATCACCGTGTCGAAGGCCTGCGGGTCGCGCTGCAGGATGCGGGCAAGATCGAGCGCCATCACGTTGCCGGAACCCTCCCAGATCGCGTTGACCGGAGCTTCGCGATAGGCGCGAGCGAGCCTGCCGTCCTCGACATAGCCATTGCCGCCAAGACACTCCATCGCCTCGTATGTCAGCCCCGGGGCCATCTTGCAGACCCAGTATTTGGTGACCGGGGTCATCACCCGCGCCCAGGCTGCGTCGGCCTCTGAAGCCGCCTCCCCCGTTCGCCGGTCGAAGGCTTCGGCCAGTCGGAAGGACAGGACCGTGGCGGCCGCGACGTCCAGCGCCATGTCGGCCAGGACGCGCACCATCTGCGGCTGCTCGATCAGCGTCTTGCCGAACACCCGGCGCTCCCGCGCGTGATGCACCGCCTCGGCGAGCGCGCCGCGCATGAGGCCCGCCGACGCCAGCGCACAGTCGAGGCGGGTCAGCGTCACCATCTCGATGATGGTCTTCACGCCCTTGCCGGGATCGCCGACACGCCGGGCGTCGGCGTCGACGAACTCGACCTCGGAGGAGGCGTTGGAGCGGTTGCCGAGCTTGTCCTTGAGGCGCTGGAAATGCAGCCCGTTCAGCGAGCCATCGTCGCGGCGCCGGGGCATCAGGAAGCAGGTCGGCCCCTCCTGCGTCTGCGCCAGAACGAGGAACCCGTCGGACATCGGTGCCGACATGAACCATTTGTGCCCGGTCAGCCGATAATGCCCACCGCCGGCATCGACGGCGCGGGTTGTGTTGGCCCGCACGTCGGTGCCGCCCTGCTTCTCGGTCATGCCCATGCCGAGGGTGATTCCGGCTTTGGTCAGCGGCGCCTTGACGCTGGGGTCGTACTGCCGCGTGGCGATCACCGGCAGCCAGGTGTCGCGCAGCTTCGGTGCCGCCGCGAGCGCCGCGACCGAGGCGCTGGTCATGGTGAGCGGGCACAGATGGCCGCATTCGACGCCGGCCGTCATGTAGAAGCGCGTAGCCCGCACGGCGTGGCGGCGCCCGGCCTCTTCCTCCGGCCCCTGCCAGATCGAGGCATGCAGCCCGTCGGCGACCGAGCGCCGCATCAGCGCGTGATAGGCGGGATGATAGTCGATCAGTTCCAGCCTGCGGCCCTTCTCGTCGAAGCGCCGCAGGCGCGGCGTCTCGATATTGGCGAGCCGCGCCAGGTCATGGGCCTCGAAGGAGCCGCAGAATCGTCCGTGCCGCTCCAGCGTCGTGAGGACCGGGTCGGGGAAATCAGCGGCCAGGAGACGCAGCAGGGGATCGCCGCGAAAGGCGTTGAAACCGGCATAGTCGGAAGACTGGTTGGTCACCTCGTGGGTGTGGAAATTCGTCTCGGCCACACGCGTCTCCTGTGCTTCACTCACTCTCGATCCTTGCCGCTAAACCGCGGATTGCCTATAGGCGTCGTTTTAATGAGCGCGACCCTGCCTTTTCCCCCGTTCGGCCAGCGACACCTTCTGGGTATCGCCCGCCTGCAACCCCACGAGATCGAACAGCTGATCGATCTGGCCGAGGCGGAGGTGGCTGTCAGCCGCCGGCGCGACAAGAAGAAGTCGACGCTGAAGGGCCGCACCCAGATCAACCTGTTCTTCGAGGCCTCGACCCGCACCCAGGCGTCGTTCGAACTGGCCGGCAAGCGGCTGGGCGCCGACGTCATGAACATGGCGGTCGCCAATTCGTCGGTGAAGAAGGGCGAGACCCTGATCGACACGGCGATGACGCTGAACGCCATGCAGCCCGACATCCTGATCGTGCGGCACCATTCGGCCGGCGCCGTGGCGCTGCTGGCCCAGAAGGTCGCCTGCTCGGTGGTCAATGCCGGCGACGGCGCGCACGAACATCCGACCCAGGCGCTGCTCGACGCGCTCACCATCCGCCGCCACAAGGGCCGCATCGCCCGGCTCACGGTGACGATCTGCGGCGACGTGCTGCACAGCCGCGTCGCCCGCTCCAACATCCTGCTCCTCAATGCACTGGGCGCCCGGGTCCGCGTCGTCGCGCCGGCAACCCTGCTGCCGAGCGGCATCGAATCGATGGGGGTCGAGGTCTACCGGCGCATGGAGGACGGGCTGAAGGACGCGGACGTCGTGATGATGCTGCGCCTGCAGCGCGAGCGCATGGAGGGCTCCTTCGTTCCGTCGGTGCGCGAGTATTTCCGCTATTTCGGTCTCGACGCTGCCAAGTTGCGCCATGCCCGGCCCGACGCGCTGGTCATGCATCCCGGGCCGATGAACCGCGGCGTGGAGATCGCCTCGGAGATCGCGGACGGGCCGCAGAGCGTTATCGAGGAACAGGTGGAGATGGGCGTCGCGGTGCGCATGGCGGTGATGTCTGCCCTTATCGGCGGACCGGAGGCCTCGGCATGAGCGTCGCAGCGCCTACCGTCATCGAGCATGTGCGGATCATCGACCCGGCCCGGTCGCTGGACGCGGTCGGCACGGTCGTCGTCGTCGACGGCCATATCGTCGCCGCGGGCGCCGACGCGCTCAACCAGGGTGCGCCCGAGGGCGCGGAGATCATCGATGGCCGCGGCCTGCTGCTCGTGCCCGGCCTCGTCGACGCGCGGGTGTTCATCGGCGAACCGGGCGGCGAGCACCGCGAGACCATTGCCTCGGCCTCGGCCGCGGCGGCGGCCGGCGGCGTCACCTCGATCCTCACCATGCCCGACACCAATCCGGTGGTCGACGAGGTGGCGATCGCCGAATTCGTGATGCGGACGGCGCGCGATACCGCGGTCGTCAACGTCTTCCCCGCGGCGGCGCTCACTCGCGGCCTCAAGGGCAAGGAGATGAGCGAGATCGGCCTTCTCGCCGGGGCCGGCGTGCGCGCCTTCACCGACGGTCGCCACACCATTGCCGACCCGGTGCTGCTGCGCCGGATCATGACCTATGCGCGCGATTTCGATGCCCTGGTCATGCATGAGACGCAGGATGCGGCGCTGACCGGCAACGGCGTCATGAACGAGGGGCTGCTGGCCTCCTGGCTCGGCCTGCCCGGCGCGCCGGCCGAGGCCGAGATCATCCCGCTGGAGCGCGACCTGCGGCTCGCCGCCCTCACCGGCTGCCGCTACCATGCCGCCAAGCTCTCGCTGGGCGAATCGGCCGATGTCATGCGGCGGGCCAAACGGCGCGGCACCGCGGCGACGGCCGGCGTGTCGATCAACCATCTGTCGCTGAACGAGAACGACATCGGCGAATACCGCACCTTCTTCCGCCTGTCGCCGCCACTGCGCCGCGAGGAGGATCGCGCCGCCATGGTCGAGGCGCTGGCCGACGGTACCATCGACATCATCGTCTCGTCCCACGATCCGCAGGACGCCGACGGCAAGCGCCGCCCCTTCGCCGAGGCCGAGAGCGGCGCGATCGGCCTGGAGACGCTGCTGCCGGCGGCACTGCGCCTGCATCATTCCGGCGCCGTGCCGTTGGCGCGCATCATCGAGGCGGTGACCGCCGCACCGGCGAAGCTCCTCGGCCTCGATCGCGGCACGCTGGCGTCGGGATCCGTCGCCGACATGGCGCTGGTCGATCTCGAGGCGCCGTTCCTGTTCAGCGAGGACCGCATCCGCTCGCGCTCCAAGAACACCGCCTTCGAGAACGCCCGCTTCCAGGGCCAGGTCTTGCGGACCTTCGTCGCCGGCCGCACAGTCTTCTCGGAATCGGACCGGAGCGGGGGCTGAATGGTGGATTGGGACTCAAGCCTCTGGCCGATCTGGCTGGCCTGCGTCGCCGGCGGTTATCTCGTCGGCTCGATTCCCTTCGGGCTGATCTTCGCGCGGCTCTTCGGCCTTGGCGATATCCGCAAGATCGGTTCGGGCAATATCGGCGCGACCAACGCCCTGCGGACCGGCAACAAGCCGATGGCGGCGCTGACGCTGGCCGGTGACGTCCTCAAGGGCACCGTGCCGGTCCTGATCGCCTCGCGCTGGGGCGGCGAAGCGGCGATCCTTGCGGGTCTCGCGGCGTTTCTCGGCCACCTCTTCCCGGTCTGGGTCGGATTCAAGGGCGGCAAGGGCGTTGCCACCTATCTCGGCATCCTGCTCGGCATCGCGCCGATCGGCGTCCTCGTCTTCGCGGTGGTGTGGCTCTCGGTGGCCTTCCTCTTCCGCTACTCCTCGCTGGCAGCGCTTGCCGCCACGCTGGTCGTGCCGGTGGTCTATGCCGCGCTCGGCTACATGGACGCGGCCGCCCTCACCGCCATCCTGACCGCCATCGTCTATATCCGTCATCACGCCAATATCCGCCGGCTTCTGGCCGGCACGGAGGGCAAGATCGGAGCCAAGGGGTGAGCCCCTCCGACGCCCCTCCCCATGGCGTCAGACTTCCCGACGAGACGCGGCTCGCCTGGCTCCGGCTGATCCGCAGCGAGAATGTTGGCCCCGCCACCTTCCGGTCGTTGATCAACCGCTATGGCGGCGCCGAGGCGGCGCTCGCGGCCCTGCCGGAACTCGCCGCGCGGGGTGGCCGCAGTGTTCGCGTCGAGAGCCTCGCCGCGGCCGAGGACGAAATGAACCGGGCCAGCCGCATGGGCGCCCGCTTCATCTGTCTCGGCGAGCCCGACTACCCGCCGCTCCTCAAGGTCACCGAGAGCGCGCCGCCGGTGCTGGCGGTGATGGGCACCGAGACGGTTCTCCATCAGCCTGCCGTCGCCATGGTGGGCGCCCGCAACGCCTCGCTCTCCGGGATCAAGCTCACTCGTCAGTTTGCCGACGAGATCGGCCGGGCCGGCTACGTCGTCGTCTCGGGCCTTGCACGGGGCATCGATGCCGCCGCGCATGAGGCGGCGCTGAACACCGGCACGATCGGCGTCTTTGCCGGCGGCCTCGACCGGCCCTACCCCGACGAGAACCGGCCGCTGATGCGCCGGATCGTCGACGAAGGCGGATGCCTCCTGTCCGAGCGGGCGTTCGGATGGGAGCCGCGCTCGCGCGATTTTCCCCGCCGCAACCGGCTCGTCGCCGGGCTGGCCCTGGGTCTCGTCGTGACCGAGGCGGCGCTGCGTTCGGGTTCGCTGATCAGCGCGCGGATCGCCGCCGAGATCGGGCGGATCGTCTTTGCCGTGCCCGGATCGCCGCTCGATCCGCGAGCCGCCGGCGCCAATCAGCTTCTGAAGAATGGCGCCATCCTGGCGACCGAGGCGAACGACGTGATCGCGGCGCTGCGACCGATGGACGACCGCATGGGCTGGATGCCGCCCGCGATCGAGGAACCGCCCTCCGGTCAGGAAACCGACGAGCCGGCCGAGGGCGAACGCGAGCGCATAGTGGAGACGCTCGGGCCCACGCCGATCGATGTCGACGACATCATCCTCCACACCGGTGCGCGGCCGGGTGCCGTGCAGCTCGTGCTGCTCGAACTCGATCTAGCAGGACGCCTCGAGCGCCATCCGGGCGGGCTGGTTTCGCTACTTCTCTGAGCGTCTGGCAACGGATGTGAGCTGATGCTCGGCCTCCAGACGCGCCATCTCCAGGAAATAACCCAGCAACGAGTTATGCGGCGCGCCAGACACAACCTTAAGTTGCGCCAGCATATCGCGGACGTAGCGCAGGCTTGCTTCCCGGTCATCTGGATGTGCTGTCATGGTCGGCACGCTCCCGGACGCGGTTTGAACCGGCCACTGATCCTGCAGTCCCACCGCCTCGTCTGCAGGTTGGGATTATAGAGATTTTCCCTTATTGGTTGCAACCTTCACAGGGTCCCGATCCGGCCGGGGTTGACCGGTCGCGCCGGACTGTCCATGTGACGGTGCGGTCGACGCGCTGTTCGTCGCTGAATTCTCCGCCGCACAGGCGACCTCACCGGGTCGCATCTCTCTTCTCTCAGGACTGCCTTGTCATGGATGTCGTCATCGTTGAATCGCCCGCCAAAGCGAAGACGATCAACAAGTATCTCGGCGGCAACTACCAGGTGATCGCCTCCTATGGTCACGTCCGCGACCTGCCGGCCAAGGACGGCTCGGTGCGCCCGGACGAGGACTTCGCGATGAGCTGGGAGGTCGGCAAGCCGTCCGTGAAGCGAATCAGCGAGATCGCCCAGGCGGTCAAGAAGGCCGACGGCCTCGTGCTAGCCACCGATCCGGATCGCGAAGGCGAAGCGATTTCCTGGCACGTCCTGGAAGTGCTGCGGCAGAAGAAGGTGATCGGCACCAAGCCGGTCAGCCGCGTTGTGTTCAACGCCATCACCAAGAAGGCCGTGCTCGACGCGATGGCCAATCCGCGCGCCATCGACGAGCCGCTGGTGGACGCCTATCTCGCCCGCCGCGCTCTCGACTATCTCGTCGGCTTCACCCTGTCGCCGGTGCTGTGGCGCAAGCTGCCCGGCGCCCGCTCGGCGGGCCGCGTCCAGTCGGTGGCGCTGCGCCTCGTCTGCGACCGCGAAGCCGAGATCGAGCGCTTCAAGAAGGAAGAGTACTGGCAGATCGCCGCGATGCTGGCGACGCCGCGCGGCGACGATTTCCGCGCCCGCCTCACCGGCTTCGGCGGCGACAAGCTGCAGAAGATGTCGATCGGCAACGGCGACAAGGCCGAGACGATCCGCGCCATGCTGGACGGGGCGACCTACCGCGTCGACAGCGTCCAGGCGAAGCCGACCAAGCGCAATCCCGGCCCGCCCTTCACCACCTCGACGCTGCAGCAGGCCGCCTCCGCCAAGCTCGGCTTCTCGGCCTCGCGCACCATGCAGGTCGCGCAGCGGCTTTATGAAGGCGTCGATGTCGGCGGCGAGACCGTCGGTCTGATCACCTATATGCGGACCGACGGCGTGCAGATGGCGCCCGAGGCGATCGCCGACGCGCGCAAGTCGATCGGCGCCAGCTTCGGCGAGCGCTATGTTCCGGAAAAGCCGCGCTATTATTCGAGCAAGGCCAAGAACGCGCAGGAGGCCCACGAGGCCATCCGTCCGACCGAGTTCGGCCGCGCGCCCAAGGATGTCGAGCGCTATCTCGACCGGGACCAGGCGCGGCTCTACGACCTGATCTGGAAGCGCTGCATCGCCAGTCAGATGGCCTCCGCCGAGATCGAGCGCACCACGGCCGAGATCGTCGCCACCAATGGCGGTGAGACCGCGACCCTGCGCGCCACCGGGCAGGTCATCAAGTTCGACGGCTTCATCGGTGCCTATGTCGAGCATCGCGACGACAGCAAGGCGAGCGATCCCGGCGACGAGGATGACGACCGCGCACGGCTGCCGGAAATCCTTGCCGACGAGGACCTGGCCAAGCGCGCCATCGAGGCCTCGCAACACTTCACCGAGCCGCCGCCGCGCTATTCCGAGGCGTCGCTGATCAAGAAGATGGAAGAGCTCGGCATCGGCCGGCCCTCGACCTATGCCTCGACGCTGCAGACGCTGGAGGATCGCGGCTATGTGGTGCAGGAAGCGCGCAAGCTCCTGCCTGACGCCAAGGGCCGTCTCGTCACCGCGTTCCTGCACAATTTCTTCGAGCGCTACGTCGAGTACGACTTCACCGCGGCGCTGGAGGAGAAGCTTGACTTGATCTCGGCCGGCCAGCTTGCCTGGAAGGACGTGCTGCGCGAGTTCTGGCAGAACTTCTCCGCGCAGGTCGACGGCACCAAGGAACTGCGGGTCACCAACGTTCTCGACGCGCTGAACGTCGAACTGGGACCGCTGGTCTTCCCGCCCAAGGAAGACGGCACCGAGCCGCGCGCCTGTCCGCGCTGCGGCAACGGCCAGCTGTCGCTGAAGCTCGGCAAGTTCGGCGCCTTCGTCGGCTGCTCGAACTATCCTGATTGCGGCTATACCCGCCAGCTCGGCACCAACATGTCGGGCGATGGCGCGGCCATGGACGAGGGGCCGTCGGATCTCGGCGTCGATCCGGAGACCGGCGAGCCGGTCACCCTGCGTACGGGCCGTTTCGGCCCCTATGTCCAGCGCGGCGAAGGCAAGGAAGCCAAGCGCTCGTCCCTGCCCAAGGGCTGGCAGGCCAGCGAGATGGATCTCGACAAGGCGCTGCGGCTCCTGTCGCTGCCCCGCGAGGTCGGTCTGCATCCCGAAAGCGGCAAGCCGATCCTGGCCGGTCTCGGGCGCTACGGGCCGTTCCTCAACCATGACGGCATGTACGCCAATCTCGAGACCATCGAGGACGTGTTCGAGGTCGGCCTCAACCGGGCCGTCACCGTCATCGCGGAGAAGAAGGAAAAGGGCGGCCGCGGACGTGGCACTCCCGCGGCGCTGGCGACCCTCGGCGAGCATCCCGAATATGGTGGCCAGATCACCGTTCGGGACGGCCGCTTCGGGCCCTATGTGAATGTCGGCAAGGTCAATGCGACGCTGCCCAAGGCCAAGGATCCCGCCAGCGTCACGCTGGAAGAGGCGATCCAGCTGATCAACGAGCGCGTCGAGAAGACCGGCAAGACGCCGAATGCCAAGAAGGCGCCTGCCAAGAAGGCTGCCACGAAGAAGGCGCCCGCCAAGAAGGCCGCGACCAGGAAGACGGCGGCGAAGGCCGATGCCGATGGCGAGGCAGCGGTGAAGAAGCCAGCGGCCAAAAAAGCGCCCGCGAAGAAGGCTGTCGCGGCCAGGAAGCCGGCGGCGAAGACAACCACGGAACCGCAGGCCGCCGACGATTCGGTGCCCTGGGATCAGGAGTAGACCTTGGCGAAAGGCCGGTCCCGGAACGACGCACCGCCCGAGCTCACGCGCGAGGCGGTGCTCCGCTTCATCGCGGACAATCCCGGCCGCGCCTCCAAGCGCGACATCGCCAAGGCCTTTGCGGTCAAGGGCGACGGCCGCGTCGCGCTGAAGGACCTCCTCGCCGATCTGCAGGCCGAGGGGCTTCTGGCGGGAAGTCGCAAGCGCTTCTCGACGCCGGGGGTTCTGCCGCCGGTGGCGGTCCTGGAGATTCGCAGCCGCGACGACGATGGCGGCCTGCTTGCCGAACCGGTGAGCTGGGACGAGGCGGTCGATGGCGAGCGGCCACGTCTGGCCGTGCGGCAGGATCGCGCCAAGGGCCCGGCGGCGGGCCTGGGCGAACGCATCCTCGCCAGCATCGAGGAGGACGAGGGCGGCACCCGGTTCGCCCGGATCATCCGCATTCTGGAGCAGCGCAAGACGACGGCCCTGGGCGTGTTCCGCGCCAGGCCCGGCGGCGGCGGCCGGGTCGAACCGGTGGAGCGCAAGCAGCCGGAATACGCCATCAAGCCCGGCGACGAGAACGGCGCGCGCGACGGCGACCTCGTGGCTGTCGAGCCGGGACCGCGGGCGCGTCTCGGCCTGCCCTTCGCCACGGTGACCGATGTCGTCGGCTCGATGGAATCGGAGCGCGCGATCTCGACCATCGCGCTGCACGCCCATTCCATTCCGCATGTCTTCCCGAAGGCGGTGCTGAGCGAGGCCGAGGCCGCCGGCCCGGCCAGCATGGATCATCGCGAGGACTGGCGGTCCCTGCCGCTGGTCACTATTGACCCCGCCGACGCCAAGGATCACGACGACGCGGTGCATGCCGTGCCTGACGACGACCCGGCCAATCCCGGCGGCATGGTGGTAACCGTCGCCATCGCCGACGTCTCCTACTACGTCCGCCCCGGCACCAAGCTCGATTCCGAGGCCCGGCTGCGCGGCAATTCGGTCTACTTCCCCGACCGGGTCGTGCCGATGCTGCCCGAGCGCATTTCCAACGACCTCTGCTCGCTGCGTGACAATGTCGACCGGCCGGCGCTCGCCGTGCGGATGGTCCTCGGCGCCGATGGCGAGAAGCGGCGTCACAGCTTCCATCGCGTGATGATGCGCAGCCACGCCAAGATCGCCTACGAGGCTGCGCAGGCGGCCATCGACGGGGCGACCGGCGACGTCGACGCGCATGTCACCGAAACGATGCTGAAGCCGCTCTGGGCGGCCTACGCGCTGGCCCGCTCGGCGCGCGAACGCCGCCAGCCGCTTGACCTCGATTTGCCCGAGCGCAAGCTCAAGCTCGGCCCCGACGGCCGGGTGGAGAAAGTCGTCGTTCCGGCCCGCCTCGACGCCCACCGGCTGATCGAGGAGTTCATGATCCTCGCCAATGTCGCGGCGGCCGAAAGCCTCGAATCCAAGCGGCAGGCGCTGATCTACCGCGCCCATGACGCCCCGTCCCTGGCCAAGCTGGAATCCCTGCGCGAGTTCCTGCGCACCCTGGAGATTTCGCTGGCCAAGAGCGGAACGCTGCGCCCCTCGCACTTCAACGGCATCCTCAGCCAGGTGAAGGCCAGCGAGCACGAGAGCCTCGTCAACGAGGTCGTGCTCCGTTCCCAGTCGCAGGCAGTCTACTCGCCGGACAATATCGGTCATTTCGGCCTGAACCTCGACCGCTACGCGCATTTCACCTCGCCGATCCGCCGCTATGCCGACCTCATCGTCCATCGGGCGCTGGTCACCGCCTTCGATCTCGGCGAAGGCGGGCTCAGCCGCGAGGACGAGGAAAACCTGCAGGCGACCGCGGAGGAGATCTCGCGCGCCGAACGCCGGGCCATGGCGGCCGAACGCGATACCGTCGACCGGCTGATCGCCCACCATCTGGCCGACCGGATCGGCGACGATTTCGAGGGACGCATAGCCGGCGTGACAAAAGCGGGGCTTTTCGTCGCGCTTCCGGCCTTTGGCGCCGACGGCTTCGTTCCCATATCGACACTGGGGAACGAGTTCTTCCATTATGACGAGGTCGGACGCTCGCTGGTTGGCGACCGCAGCGGCAACGGCTACCGCCTCGGCGACACAGTCGAGATTCGTCTAAAGGAAGCCATTCCGCTGGCCGGCTCGATGCAGTTCGAGATGCTCAGCGAGCCGCGCAAGCTGCCGCGCGAGGCGGGCTCGTTCCACAAGACCGGACGCAAGCAGCGCTTCGGCCGCCGCGAGAAGAACGTCGCCGGGAAGGTCAGGAAGAAACGATGAACAGTGTGACCATGCACGCAGATGCCGAGGCCCGTGCCAACAGCGCCGAAGGCGATCGCCCGCTCTGGCCGGCGCTCGTCAACGGCTTCCGTTGCCGCTGCCCCAATTGCGGTGAAGGCAAGCTGTTCCGCAGCTATCTGCGCAGCGTCGACGACTGCAGCGTATGCGGCCAGGAGATCCACCATCACCGCGCCGACGACCTGCCGCCCTATCTGACGATCTTCATAGTCGGGCATATCGTGGTCGCGCTCTTCATGGGTGTGGAAGCCTCCTACGAACTCTCGATGTGGACGCATCTGGCGATGTGGGTTCCGGTCACGCTGGTGCTCTCCCTGGCGCTCCTGCAGCCTCTGAAGGGCGCCACCATCGGCCTGCAATGGTCGTTGCGCCTCGGCGGCTTCGGCACCGAGGATGAGGCGGATCGCGTCGGGTGAGCGAGGCCGGTGATCCGCTCGCCACACTGAACGCCGAACGGGCGCGGCTCGCCCGGCCGAGCGGACTGCCGGCGGCGAAGGCGATCCGCGACGCCGGGACGCTGCTCATCGTCGACGACAGCGACGGCACGGCCCGTGTCCTGATGGGACGGCGCTCCACGAAGCATGTCTTCATGCCGGGACGCTACGTCTTTCCGGGCGGTCGGGTCGATCCGTCAGATCTGGCGATGGCCCGAGACTTCGCCCTGTCCGACCCCGCTTTCGAGCGGCTCTGTGCCGGTCCCCCGGCCCGCTACGACCGCCGGCGGGCCACCGCGACCGCACTCGCCGCGATCCGGGAAACCTTCGAGGAGGCCGGCGCCATGATCGGCGCGCCCGGCAGCTTCGCCGGCAAGGGCGAGCACTGGAGCGTCTTCGGCGCACGCGGCATCCGCCCCGCCCCGGAGATGCTGGTGCCCATTGCGCGGGCGATCACGCCCCCCGGTCCCCCGCGGCGCTACGATACCCGCTTCTTCTGCGTTGCCGCCGATGCGATCGGCCATCAGCTTGCCCTCGACGAATTGCCGACGGACGAGCTGGAGGAGCTTGCCTGGGTCGATCTGAACGCGCTTCAGGAGCTGTCGCTGGCGCCGATCACCCTGCGCATCGTCAGTGATCTGAAGGCCCGCATCGCCGACGGGACCTGGCGCGACCCGGCGCGGCCGATGCCGTTCTACCGGGCCATTCGCGGCCAGTTCGTACGCGAATCGCTCTGACGCAACGGGGCGGTGACCGATGGACAGGCAAACCGCCGACGACATCGTGGCCGAAGCGGAAGCCGGGATCGAACGCGTCGACTGGGTTGCTGCCGGTGCCGCCATCGCCTCGATCAGCGCCGTCGGCATCGCGCTCGGTCTTGGCCTGCCGCTGCTCAGCGTCATCCTCGAAAGCCGTGGCATCTCCACCACGATGATCGGCGCCAATACGGCCGTCGCGGGCGTCGCCTCGCTGCTGGCCGCGCCGCTCGTCACGCCCATTGCGCGCGTCCTCGGCGTGCGGCTGTCGATGCTGATCGCGATCGTCCTGTCCGGCGTCTCGGCCCTCGGCTTCTACTATTTCACCGCCTTCTGGACGTGGTTCCCGCTGCGACTGGTCTTCCACTTCGCCATCACCGCGCTGTTCGTCCTGTCGGAGTTCTGGATCAACGCGGCCGCGCCGCCGAGCCGCCGCGGCTTCATTCTCGGCATCTATGCGACCGTCCTGTCGCTCGGCTTTGCGCTCGGCCCCTACATCTTCTCGGTGGTGGGCTCCCAGGGCTTCCTGCCCTTCGCGATCGGCTCGGGCGTCATCTTCGCCTCGGCGATCCCGCTGCTGTTCGCCTGGGACCGCCAGCCGGCGCTGGGCGAGCGGCGTCACGGGGCGTTCTGGCGCCATATTGTGTCGGTTCCGACGGCCACCGGCGCGGTGCTGATCTTCGGCGCGGTCGAAGCCGGGGGATTCGCCCTCTTCCCGATCTATGGCGAGCGGCTCGGCTACACCGAGGCAGCGGCGGCGCAATTGCTTATCGCCATCGGCCTCGGCAATGTCCTGATGCAGATCCCGATCGGACTGATTTCCGACCGGGTCCGCGACCGGCGTTCGCTCCTGACCCTGTTCGCGGCGGTCGGACTGGTCGGCACACTCTGCCTGCCGCTCCTGGGCACCGACTGGTGGCTGATGGCGAGCCTCCTGTTCCTGTGGGGCGGCGTCGTGGCCGGGCTCTACACGGTCGGCCTCGCCCATCTCGGCTCGCGACTCGGGGGCGCCGATCTTGCCGCCGCCAACGCCGCCTTCGTGTTCTGCTATTCGGCCGGCATGCTGGTCGGTCCGCAGACCATCGGTTCTTCGATGGATCTCTTCGGCTACAACGGATTTGCCTGGGCTCTGGCGCTGTTCTTCGGGCTTTATCTGGCTCTGACCGTCGCCCGCATGGTCTGGGCCCGCGACCGGTCTTGACTTGGCTGCCGTCATGGCTATGGTCCGGCTCGAATTCGCCGACGCCCTGCGCCGGCGCATCGTCGCGTGCTACCGCTGCAGCGGCTTTTCGCGAATCGAACAATTTGGGTTTCCGCCGTCATCTGGACGAACGGCACAGGGCCGGTCGGATCGAGACGCGGCACGCATCAGCGAACGGATAGGGCCATGGCCAAGGCAACCACGATCAAGATCAAGCTCCTCTCGACCGCCGACACCGGCTTCTTCTACGTCGCGCGCAAGAACAGCCGCACGATGACGGAGAAGATGGTCAAGACCAAGTACGACCCGGTCGCGCGGAAGCACGTCGAGTTCCGCGAAGCCAAGATCAAGTAAGCTCCGGCAGGCATCTGCCTGCCACGGACGAATCGGGCGCCGCTCCGGCAACGGGGCGGCGCTTTTCGTCGTCAGGGCAGCAGTTGTGCGCGGGCACAACCCAGAGTACCGTGACCGTGCGGCAGATGCGTGCGGAGCCCGGACATGGCGAAGCATCTGATTCTGGTTCACGGGCGCTCGGTGAAACCAGCCGGCAGCCTGATGGCGGCGATGGTCGAGACGGCCCTTCGCGAGGGGTTGCGACGGGCCGATGCCGGGATCGCGTTGAGCGATCTCGAAGCCGGCGACCTCAAGCTGTCCTTTATCTATTACGGCGACATCAACAACGAGATCGCCGCGGCCGATCCTGCCAAGCGCGCCATCCTCGCCGCGACCAACGATCCGCGTTATGCGTTCCGGCCCGCCCTGCCCTTTGACCTGATCGAGGCAGGCTACGCCCTCACCTCAGCGCTGCGTCGCTTCAACCGGACGACCTATCGCGCCGTACTGGCCGAGGCTGAGGACTGGCGGCTGCTCGACGAGGCGGCGGACATCGCCAGCCTGTTCGGCCAGCTCTTCACCTTCGGCTTCCTGAACGACCGGCTGATCTCGAGCGCCCTGCCGGATCTGTCGGCCTATCTCACCTCGCAGATCGTCTCCTCGGCGATCCGCAGCCGGCTGCAGTCGGTGCTTCTCCCGGCGATGGAGGCGCGCGACGACATCTGCCTCCTGACCCACAGCATGGGCTGCATCGTCGCCTGGGACGTGTTGTGGAAGCTGTCCTACATGAGCGAATACGAGCCGCTGCGGGCGCGTGGCGGCCATGTCGCGCGCTGGATCACCTGTGGCTGCCCGCTGGGCGAACCGGGCGTACGGCGCAATCTGCTGGGCGGATGGGCACGGGCGAACGAGGAGTTTCCACGACAGATCCGGCAATGGCGCAACATCCACGCCGAGGACGACTACATCGCCCATGTCGAGCGGATGCGGTCCACCTTCGGCGCCATGATGCGCGCCGGCTTCGTCGGGCAGATCAGCGACCGCAAGATCTACAATTGCTGGCACTACGCCGATGCGGCGACCGGCGCCCTCGTCTCCAACCCGCACGATCTCTACGGCTATCTGATGCACCCGGCGATGGGCGCCGCCATTGCCGAATGGGCCCAGCATTGATCGGCATGGTCTCAGGCAATGCGATCGCTCCCGGCCGTCGCCCTGCCCTCAGTTCCCCTTACAGCGGGATGTTGTCGTGCTTCTTCCAAGGGTTTTCGAGATCCTTGTTGCGTAGCATCGCGAGCGCCCGCGAGACCCGGCGGCGGGTCGAATGCGGCATGATCACCTCGTCCACATAGCCTCGCTCGGCAGCGACGAAGGGCGACAGGAAGCGCTCTTCGTAGGCTTTGGTGTGGGCCGCCAGCTTCTCGGGATCCTTGGCGTCCTTGCGGTGGATGATCTCGGACGCGCCCTTGGCGCCCATCACGGCGATCTGCGCCGTCGGCCAGGCATAGTTGATGTCGCCGCGCAGATGCTTCGACGCCATGACGTCGTAGGCGCCGCCGAAGGCCTTGCGGGTGATCACCGTCACCTTGGGCACGGTCGCCTCGGCATAGGCAAAGAGCAGCTTGGCGCCGTGCTTGATCAGGCCGCCATATTCCTGCGCGGTCCCCGGCAGGAAGCCCGGCACGTCGACGAAGGTGACCACGGGGATCGAGAAGCAGTCGCAGAAGCGCACGAAGCGCGCGGCCTTGCGCGAGGCGTCGGAATCGAGAACGCCGGCCAGCACCATGGGCTGGTTGGCGACGATGCCGACGGTGCGGCCTTCGATGCGGCCGAAGCCGGTGACGATGTTGCCTGCGAAGGCGGCCTGGATCTCGAAGAAATCGCCCTCGTCGACGGTCTTCCGGATCAGTTCCTTGATGTCGTACGGCTTGTTGGCGTTGTCCGGGATCAGCGTGTCCAGCGACACGTCCTCGGCGGTCACCGACTGGCTGTAGTCGAGCTCGGGCACCGGCGAGGTGTTGGAGGCCGGCAGGAAGTCGATCAGCCGGCGCATCTGCAGCAGCGCATCGACGTCGTTGTCATAGGCACCGTCGGCGATCGACGACTTCACCGTATGGATGGAGGCACCGCCCAGTTCCTCGGCCGTCACCGTCTCGTTGGTCACGGTCTTCACCACGTCGGGACCGGTGACGAACATGTAGGAGGTGTCGCGGACCATGAAGATGAAGTCGGTCATCGCCGGCGAATAGACGTCGCCGCCCGCGCAGGGGCCCATGATCACCGAAATCTGCGGGATGACGCCGGAGGCCAGCACGTTGCGCTGGAAAATTTCGGCATAGCCGCCGAGCGCCGCGACGCCCTCCTGTATGCGTGCACCGCCGGCGTCGTAGAACCCAATGATCGGGGCGCGGTTGCGAAGGGCGAGATCCTGGACCTTCTGCACCTTCTCGGCATGGGCTTCCGACAGGGAGCCGCCCAGCACGGTGAAGTCCTTGGCGAAGACGAAGACGGTGCGGCCGTTGACGGTGCCCCAGCCGGTGACGACGCCGTCGCCGGGATAATGCTGCTGGTCCATGCCGAAATCGGTCGCCCGGTGCTGGACGAACATGTCGAACTCCTCGAAGGAGCCCTCGTCGAGAAACACCGTCAGCCGCTCGCGGGCGGTCAGCTTGCCCTTGGCGTGCTGGGCCTCGATCCGCTTCGTGCCGCCGCCTTCGCGGGCCTTCTCGCGCCGCGCCTCGAGTTCCGACAGCATGTCGCGCATTGCCTGTTTCCTCACCTGTTGCGTCTCTACGCGGTCCTTGAGACCGTTCTGCCTTGCGGGCAGACCATAGCAGTGCCGCCGCCCGGGTCGAGCGGCGACCGGCTTATTCGTTGCCCAGAAGGACGGCCGCGACCTGCATTTCCTGCCAGCGCAGTTCGCGGCGGGCGCTCGCCTCATCGTCGGCGCCCCATTGTTCGATGTTCCAGTCCTCGTCGACATGGGCCCGCAGCCACACGTCCTCGGCCGACAGCTGCCCTTCGGCGAGGGCGAGCGCCAGCAGCGCAGACCCGGTCAGGGTCGTCGCCTGGTGCATGGCCGCGACCTTGAAGGGATCGTCGATGCCGGCGAGCCGCTCCTTAAAGGCGGCGATCGCGGCGGGCGGCTGGGCGACATGCATGACGCCCTCGGTCAGAAGATACCGGGCTCCGAAGCTGTCCCGTGCCCAGTCGAGCACCGGGTCCCAGAGTTCCTGCTGGCGCGCCACCAGCCGCTCCGGGGTGCCGGCGCGATAGAACAGGAGATCGGTTTCGATATAGCGGGCGAGATCGTCGCGCACCGGGATCGGATCGTCGGCGATCGCCTCGACCACGGTGTTGACCAGCCGGGTCATCGGCATGGTCGCCGGATCGATGCGCTCGCGCTGGGCGCCCCATTCGGCGGCGACCACCTCGGCGGCCCTCTGCATGGGGACCGCGAGCGGCCGTCGGCCGGGCGTCTTCACCGGCCGGCCATCGAGGAGGACCGCGAAACCGTCGTCGGTCGGCGCCAGCGTTACCTCGCTGTAGAAGCGTTTCGGCAGTTCAGCCTTCGCCTTGTCCTGCGTCATCCGTGTCTCTCATCTTGCGTGCCGTACACGGGGCGTTCTCGCCCGTGACGCATCCCCATGCCATTGTCGTCTGCCGGCTTCGCCGAGCCCTGCCTTACAGCGCCGGTGCGGCTTGCCGCAGGACGGGCTGGATGATCGGGTCCGCCAGCCAGCGATCGACGGTCTCGACCAACCCGGTCACGGTTTCGGCCACGGCATAGGCGCCGGAGGCAAGCAGCGGCGCCGGCTCGTGCGTGCCCCAGGCAACTCCCAGAGCCGCGGCGCCCGCGGCCCGGGCCATCTCCATGTCGAAGATCGAATCGCCGACAACCAGCGCATCGCGCGGCGCGACACCGAAGACCGTGCAGCATTCCTCGACCATCGCCGGATGCGGCTTGGACGGGCAGTCATCTGCCGTGCGGACCGCAAGGAAGGCGTCGGTCAGGCCATGGGCCTCGCAGATCGAGGCGACGCCACGGCGCGACTTGCCTGTCACCAGCCCGACGAACACGTCGTCGCGCGCCGCCAGATCCTGGACCAGCGCCTTCATGCCCGGAAACAGATGCTCGCGGAAATCGGGATCGGCGCGCTGGATGCGGAAGGCCTGCCGGTAACCGTCGACGAGGGTCGCGACGAGCGCCGGCTCAGCGACGGGATGCAGCCGCCGGATCGCCTCATCGAGGGACAGGCCGATAATGCCCCGCGTCGCGGCGTCCTCGGGCGCCGGCAGGCCGTGCGCCTCGAAGGCCAGGCGCATCGTGGCGCAGATAACCCCGCAGGAATCGGCGATCGTGCCGTCGCAGTCGAACAGTACGGCCTTCATCAGTCGTTCATCGCCGTTTCGTCGAAGCCGAACAGATTGAAGGTCTGGATCATGTGCGGCGGCAGCGGGGCGATCTGGTCGATGAAACCGCCGCTCGGATGCGGAATGACGATGCGCCGCGCGTGCAGGTGCAGCCGCTTCTGGACGCCGCCCGGAAACTCCCAGTTGGTGTCGTGCTCGAAATATTTCGGGTCGCCCAGGATCGGGTTGCCGATATGCAGCGCGTGGACGCGCAGCTGGTGGGTCCGGCCGGTATAGGGCTCCATCTCCACCCAGGAGAAGTTCTGCGCCAAATTCTCGATGACCCGGTAATGGGTGAGCGCATGGTCGGCGCCCTCCTCCCCATGCTTGGCGGTCCGCATGCGGTCGCCGTCCGGCGTCTGTTCCTTGACGAGGAAGGTCGAGATGCGGCCTTCATGGGGCACCGGAACCCCCTTGAGGATCGCCCAGTAGGTCTTCTTGGTGTCGCGCTCGCGGAACGCCTTGGTCAGCGCGGTCGCCGCGCCGCGGGTCCGGGCCACGACCAGCACGCCGGAGGTGTCGCGGTCGAGGCGGTGGACCAGCCGGGGCTTCTCGCCCTTGCGGCTGCGCCAGGCCTCCAGCATCTTGTCGACATGCCGGTTCAGGCCGGAGCCGCCCTGCACGGCCAGTCCTGCCGGCTTGTTGAAGACGAAGACCTTTTCGTCCTCGTAGATCAGCATCTGCGACAGCACTTCGTCATCGTGCTTGTCGCGCATCGTGTTGGCCGTCAGCGGCCCGATCTTCGGGCGCCCCGCATCGCCGCTCATCGGCGGAATGCGGACCATTTGCCCGGGCTGCACGCGGGTATCGGTCTTGGCGCGACCGCCGTCGACGCGCACCTGACCAGAGCGCAGCAGCTTCTGCAGGTGGCCGAAGCCCAGTCCCGGATAGTGCAGCTTGAACCAACGATCGAGGCGCAATCCTGCCTCGTCATCCTCGATCCGTCTTTGTTCGACCGACGCCATTATCTCATGCCTTCCGCTTGAACTGGTGCAGATAGCATCAGGCGAGCCCGCGCGCGAGGGCGAGACCGGCAAACAACGCCGCGATCCCCACAACCACCGACCCGATCACGTAGATCGCGGCCAGCGTGTGGGATCCGCGCTCGGCCAGCACGATCGCATCGAGCGAAAAGGTCGAGAAGGTGGTGAAGCCGCCCAGGCATCCGGTGGCGACAAACAGGCGGACTTCCTGCGACGCTCCGAAGCGGCGGGCCGCCAGCTCGATGAACAGCCCCATCAGGAACGAGCCCACGACGTTCACGAACACCGTGCCCCACGGAAAGCCGGCGCCGAACAGGCGCATGGCGGCGAGGCCGGACAGATGCCGAAGCGAGGCGCCGAGGGCGCCCCCGGCGGCGACGAGAAGAACATGCCACATGGCCGCCTTCTAACCGAAGCCGCGGCGCGGCGTAAGCAGGAAGGATGCGACGGTCCCCGCCCTCACCGCTCCCCAATGCAAAACGGCGGGGCCGTTGCCGACCCCGCCGTGTCATTTGGTTGCTGAGCGGGCGCCTATTCGGCGGCGCGCGCCTCGGCCTTCGCATGCTGCTGGAACGGCTGCTTGCGCTCGGCATGCAGGCCCTTGAAGGTCGACCAGCACAGGACGAGCAGCAGGATCGCGAACGGGAAGCCCGTCGTGATCGCCGCGCCCTGGAGGGCGGCCAGACCACCGCCGATCAGCAGGGTGATCGCCACCAGACCTTCGAAGGTCGCCCAGAAGATGCGCTGGGGCACCGGCGCATCGATCTTGCCGCCTGCGGTGATCGTGTCGATCACCAGCGAGCCTGAATCCGACGAAGTGACGAAGAACACGATCACCAGGATGATGCCGATGAACGAGCTGATCGAGGACAAAGGCAACTCGCCGAGCATCGCGAACAGCTTCACCGACAGGTCGGCTTCCACGATCCCGGTGTAGCCGGCGATCGTTTCGGTCAGCGCGGTGCCGCCGAAGATCGTCATCCAGATGACCGAGACGACGGTCGGGATGAGCAGCACGCAGGTGATGAACTCGCGCACCGTGCGACCGCGCGAGACGCGGGCGATGAACATGCCGACGAAGGGCGACCAGCTGATCCACCAGGCCCAGTAGAAGGTGGTCCAGCCGGTGCGATAGCCGTCATCGGTCCGACCGAACGGGTTCGACAGCGGGATCACTTCGCGCAGATAGGCGACCGAGTTGCCGTAGAAGCCGTAGATCAGGTCCATCGTCGGGCCGACCGCGAAGATGAACAGCATCAGCACGAGCGCCAGAACCATGTTCAGCTCGGACAACCGCTTCACGCCACCGTCGAGACCAGCCACGACCGACACCAGGGCGACGGCAGTGATCAGGCAGATCAGCACGATCTTGGACAGAAGCGAATCCGGCACGCCGAACAGGAAGTTGAGACCGGACACCGCCTGCTCCGCGCCGAAGCCGAGCGAGGTCGCCAGACCGAACAGCGTGGCGAAGACCGCCAGGATGTCGATCAGATGGCCGGGCCAGCCCCAGGTCTTCTCACCGAGCAGCGGATAGAAAGCGGAGCGGATGGTCAGCGGCAGGCCGAGATTATAGCTGAAGAAGGCCAGCGCCAGCGCCACCACGGCATAGATCGCCCACGGATGCAGCGCCCAGTGATAGATCGTCGCGGCCATGCCAAGACGGCGTGCCGCCTCGATGTCGCCGGGCGCGCCACCGAGCGGTGCGGCGGAGCCGCCTTCCATGGCGCTGGTGAAATGGGTGATCGGCTCGGACACGCCGTAGAACATCAGGCCGATGCCCATGCCGGCGGCGAACAGCATGGCGAACCAGCCGAAATAGCCGTAATCCGGCCGGGCTTCCTTGCCGCCCAGCCGGATGCTGCCGTAGGGCGAAACGATCAGGAACAGGCAGAACAACACGAAGACGTTGCCGGCGATGATGAACAGCCAGTCAAAGGTGTTGGTGATCGCTGGACGCAGCCAGCCGAAGAACCCGTCGGCGAGCGTCGGGAACAGCAGGGTAAAGGTGACGAAGGCGATGATGACGCCGGCGGAAATCGGAAAAACCGGATTATGAATATCCAGCCCGAACCGTTGCAAGTTGTCTTGGCCGACCTCGTAATCGGTTATTGAATGTTCGGCCAATTGGCCCGGTTCGAGAGACATCTGAACCTCGCTTTGCACGATTATGGAAATTCGGGGCATCAAACGAAGCCCGGACGATCAAGCCGCCATATTGCCACAGATCGGGCACGCGGACACGCCGGCGATATTCTCACCGGTGCTGGTTACTTGGCGTCGCCGGAAAAGTATCAACCCCTGCGGTCACGATTGCGGCGAAGTTTCGCCCAATTTTGAAGCCGGTCGCCGATCGGGATCTCTGCTCCACGATCGGTCGGCCGGTAGAATTGCTGCCGGTCCATCTCGTCTGGAAAATAGTCCTGACCGGAAAACGCGTCGGGCGCGTCGTGGTCATAGGCGTATCCGGAGCCGTAGCCCTCGTCGCGCATCAGCGCAGTTGGGGCGTTGAGAATGTGTTTCGGCGGCAGCAGCGAGCCGTGTTCCTTCGCCGCGCGCATGGCCGCCTTGTAGGCGGTATAGACGGCGTTGGATTTCGGTGCACTCGCCAGATAGACGGTCGCCTCGGCCAGCGCGAGTTCGCCTTCCGGCGATCCGAGATAGTCGAAGGCGTCCTTGGCGGCGAGCGCAATGCCCAGCGCGCGGGGATCGGCCAGTCCGATATCCTCGGAAGCCATGCGCACCAGACGGCGGCCGAGATACAGGGGGTTCTCCCCTGCGTCAAGCATGCGACACAGCCAGTAGAGGGCGGCGTCCGGGTCCGAGCCGCGCACCGACTTGTGCAGCGCGGAGATCAGATTGTAGTGGCCGTCCTGGCCCTTGTCGTAGACCGGCGCGCGCCGCTGGACGATCTCCTGCAGGCCCGCCGCGTCGAAGATTTCGCCTTTGCGGCTGGCGCGCCAGACCTCCTCGGCCAGCGTCAGCGCGGCACGGCCGTCGCCATCCGCCATGCGCAGCAGCACCGCCCGCGCCTGCTCGTTGAGCGGCAATGCCATACCCTCGGTCGCCTCGGCCCGCTCCAGCAGCTTCACGAGGCTGGCCGAGCCGTGCGGCTTGAAGGTCAAAACCCGTGCGCGCGACAGGAGAGCGGCGTTGAGCTCGAAGGACGGGTTCTCGGTCGTCGCGCCGACGAGGACGACGGTGCCGTCCTCCATGACCGGGAGGAAGGAATCCTGCTGAGCGCGGTTGAAGCGGTGGATCTCGTCGACGAAGAGCAGCGTGCGCCTGCCATTGGACCGGCGCAGCCGCGCCGTCTCGAACATCTTCTTCAGATCGGCGACGCCGGAGAAGATCGCCGAGATCTGCTCGAAGGCGTAATCCACCTCATGGGCGAGCAGCCGCGCCACGGTGGTCTTGCCGGTGCCCGGTGGGCCCCAGAAGATCATCGAACCGAGGCTCGTCGCCTCGAGCATGCGCGACAGGACCCCGCCCTCGCCCGTCAGATGTTCCTGGCCGACGACCTCGCCGAGCTGCCGCGGCCGCAGCCGGTCGGCCAGCGGCCGGGAGCGATCGTTCCGATCGTCCACCGCCGTTGCGGATGGCCGCGGCCGCTCGCTCGGAGCGCCGCCACCGTCGCCGAAGAGATCCGCCATGTCAGCGCACCCGCCGCGCCAGGCGGCGTCCGTTCCGGTCGATCTCGAAGCTCCAGCCGCGATTGCTGTCGATGGCTGCCGCCTCCAGTTCACTCGTGGTCGTCACCGGCTCGCCGTTGACGGCGAGGACGATATCCCCCGGCCGCAGCCCGAAACGCTGCGCGAGCGAGCCGCGCGCCACCTCCGCCACGAGTACCCCAGTCTTTTCGAGCGGCATGTCGAACTCCTCCGCCACGCGCGGCGACAGATTGAGGACGGTGGCACCGGCGAACGGATTCTGCCCGTCGATGGTGCGGGTGTCGCGTGGCGGTATCTCCGGCGCCGGCTGCAGAGGCAGCTCCAGCGTGCGGCGCTCGTCGCCGCGCAGCACCGTCAGACTTACGGTCTTGCCGATCCCGGCCGTCGCCAGCCGGTAGCCCAGGGCATCGGCGCCGCCGATCTCGAGGCCATCCACCGCCAGGATCACGTCGCCGACCGCAAGGCCCGCGGCTTCGGCGGGACCACCGGGCATGATGCCCCGGACGAGGGTCCCCGACGGACGGTCGAGCCCCACCGCCTCGGCGATATCGGCGGTCACCGGCACGAAGCTGGCCCCGACGAAGGGGCGCTCGAAGCGGCCCCCGGCCTTGGCCGAACGGACGAAGCTTGCGACCATGTTGGCGGGAATGGCGAAGCCGACGCCGTTTGAGCCGCCCGAGCGCGAGAAGATGGCGGTGTTCACCCCGACCAGTTCGCCCGACATGCCGATCAGCGCACCGCCGGAATTGCCGGGATTGATCGCCGCGTCGGTCTGGATGAAGAAGCCGAAATCGTCGACGCCGATATGGGTTCTGGCGAGCGCCGAGACGATCCCGCTGGTCACCGTCTGGCCAATGCCGAAGGGATTGCCGATCGCCAGCACCAGATCGCCGATCTGCAACCGGTCCGAATCGGCAATCGGCAGGGTCGGAAACGGCCCCTCACCCTCGATCTTCAGCACCGCCAGATCGACGCTGTCGTCCTTGAGCAGGACCTCGGTTTTGAACTCTCGCCCGTCGGCAAAGCCGATCTTCACCTCGTCCGCGTCGGCCACGACATGGTTGTTGGTCACCACGAGGCCCGACGCGTCGACGATGACGCCGGAGCCGAGGGACGATTCCATCCGCGGCTGGCGATTGCGCGGCTGGCCGAAGAACTGACCGAAGAAGGGATCGCCGGCGAAGGGCGAGCGCTGCGCCGGGACGGCTCGCGCGGCATAGACATTGACCACCGCAGGCGCGGTCCGCTTCACCAGCGGCGCGAAGGAGAGCTGGATCTGCGCCTGGCTCTCCGGCACGCGGGCACCGGCCTCGCCGACGGGAGACGACGGCACCGGCTGCCCGGCCGGGGCCGTCTCGGCCTCGGCGACGACCGTTTTGCCGTCATCGAGGGGAACGAAACCATCGCCCGGCGTCGCGCTGCTCGCCGTATCCTGCTCCAGGGACGGCTTCGGATCGGCACCGTCGAAGATGTCGAGATAGGGGGCTGCCAGCACCCCGGCGCCAATCAGAAGACCCGCGAGAATCAGTTTCATCTGCATATCCGGTCCGCCGTGGTGGCTCGGCAACATCGGACAGGCCCCTGAACGGACGCCAAAAACCGGATGCTGCCCTGCGAAAGGTCAAACGCCGCGCGACGGCGGCCTGCTTTCGCATAGACCAGACCGCGGACGCGAAAAAGGGGCCGCTGCGGCCCCTTCCTCGTCATCCCGATCTGTGTGGCCGGCGTCGCCTAGTCTGCGACCGCCGTCTGGGTGCTGGTCGCAACCGCCTCGTCAGGCAGGTCGGCCGTCGCGTAGCTGGCGGTCAGGACGCCAAATGCCGCCATGGCACACAGGAGGGTCAGAAAAGTGCGTCGCATGGAGAGCCGGCCCGTGGTGTTCATGATGTCCGCATTTTTCATAGAAGTTGTTTCATCCGCGTAAATGTCGCCACTTTTGCGTGGCTGCGTCCCGTTCTTGAGGGCAAAAGCGTTCGGCCGCCAAAAGGTTGCCTCGTTTTGAACGAAATTTCTGCCGGCTCCCCCGAGACCCCGCCTATGCCACGCCCCGACGGCCCTCGCCATGGCATTTGCATCACACTCACCGAATACGCGAAATGCGTAGCAGCTGAAGCTGGAGCGGCCCATGCGCAACCGTCTCAAGCGGTCCGCACGCGCTGCGCGATGCTCTGCGCCATCGCGGCGACAGCGTTTTCCGGCGACCGCGCCGACAGACCGAGGATGTCGCGCGCCGGCGTGGTGTCGAGCGATTTGCGACGACCGAGTTCGGGCACGGCGGCGCGTGCCTGCGGCGACAGGATCGCGGCAAGCCGCACGACGCGATCGGGCAATGTCCAACGCGGCAAGCGGCGTGCCTCGCCCGGGCAGGCTTCGCCCACCACCCGGCCGATCTCGATGAGGCTCAGCGTGCCGCTGGACAGGGCTATGCGACGTCCGGACGCTGACGGCGTCGTCATCGCCGCCAGATGCGCGTCGGCGACGTCGCGGACGTCCGCCAGCGCAAAGGCGAGATCGGGGACGACGGGCATGCGCCCCTCCATCACGGCACGGACCAGCGCGGCCGACGCGCCCTCGCCTCCCGCCGCGCCCACCCCCAGCAGCGGGCCGAGAACCAGCGCCGGATTGATCGCGACGAGCTCAAGCCCCGTGTGGCGCGCCGCATCCCAGGCCGCGCGTTCGGCCAGGGACTTCGACAGGGCGTAGCCGGAGATCTCGGGGCTTTTCGTGTCCGACCAGTCGGTCTCCCCGTAGCGCTCGCCAGCACGCGGAGGATGGGCCGAATAGATCGCCGCGGCCGACGACGTCAGGACGATCCGCTCGACACCGGCACGCTTAGCAGCGGCGATCACCCGCAGGGTGCCGTCCACGGCGGCCGGCACCAGCGCATGTCGGTCGCGTGGCGGGCTTGCGGGGAATGGCGATGCGGTGTGCAGCACATAGCGGCAGCCTGCGGCCGCCTCCGTCCAGCCGGCGTCACCGGTGAGGTCGGCAGCGAACAGGGACAGCCGATCGATATTGGCACCGGCGGCAGCAAGCAGGCCACGAACGGCATCTGCCTTGTCGAGCCCCCGCACCGTCCCGCGCACATCATAGCCGGCCTGGAGCAGACGCAGCGCCACATGGCCCGCAATGAAGCCCGATAAGCCGGTGAGCAGCACCCGATCCCGCGCCATCGCCTCGATCCTCGTTAGTGTCGTGCTGTCTGGCCCCGCACGACTCCGTGCTGGTCAGCCGATCACCGTCCGGCAGATAGCGTGCTATGGAGCGGACATGAAAAAGGGGCCACGCGGGCCCCTCGTTCGTTCGTTCCGATGATCGGCTCGATCAGGCTGCGTCGAGCTCGCCTTCGGCCTCGACGCGCTCGCGATCGATGGCGCCACGGGCTTCCGGGTCACGGTCGACGAATTCGATGACGGCCAGCGGGGCGTTGTCGCCGCGACGGAAGCCGGCCTTCAGGACGCGGGTGTAGCCGCCGTTGCGCTCGGCGTAACGCGGAGCCAGCGTGTCGAACAGCTTGCCGATGACCGAAGGGTCGCGGACCTGCGAGATCGCCTGGCGACGCGCATGCAGATCGCCGCGCTTGCCCAGCGTGATCATCTTCTCGACAATCGGGCGCAGTTCCTTGGCCTTCGGCAGGGTGGTCACGATCTGCTCGTGCAGGATGAGCGAAGCGACCATGTTGGCGAACATCGCCTTACGGTGGCTGGCGGTACGATTAAGCTTACGACCGCGTTTTGCGTGGCGCATGGGATTTCCTCAAGTCAAATAAGCCGGCGTCATTGCGCCGGAAGTCGGGATCTTTGCGTCCCTGCCCCGTTCTCGGGACAGGCCGCCGTTCCTTTGAATGATTGAAATCCTCCCGCCGGCGCGGGCGCCGGCGGGAGGCAGTCTCGTTCTAGTACTGGTCTTCGTAGCGCTTGGCCAGATCGTCGATGTTCTCCGGCGGCCAATCCGACACTTCCATGCCGAGATGCAGCCCCATGGACGCGAGAACTTCCTTGATCTCGTTGAGCGACTTGCGGCCGAAATTCGGCGTACGCAGCATCTCCGCCTCGGTCTTCTGAATCAGATCACCGATATAGACGATGTTGTCGTTCTTCAGGCAGTTCGCCGAACGCACGGAGAGCTCGAGCTCGTCGACCTTCTTGAGCAGCGCCGGGTTGAAGGCCAGTTCGGCCATCTGTTCCTCGGCACCGGCCGGCGCGCGCTGGTCGCGCTGCGGCTCCTCGAAGTTCACGAAGACCGAAAGCTGGTCCTGCAGGATGCGCGCGGCATAGGCCACGGCGTCCTCGCCGCTGATCGAGCCATCGGTCTCGATCTGCATGGTCAGCTTGTCCTTGTTCAGGTCCTGACCCTCGCGGGTCGCCTCGACCTTGTAGGACACCTTCTTGACCGGCGAGAACAGCGAATCGACCGGGATCAGCCCGATCGGCGCATCCTCGGCGCGGTTCTGGTCGGCCGGGACGTAGCCCTTGCCGGTGTTGACCGTGAACTCCATGCGGATCTCGGCGCCCTCGTCGAGGGTGCAGATCTCATGCTCGGGGTTCAGGACCTCGATGTCACCGACCGTCTGGATGTCGCCGGCGCGGACGATGCCCGGGCCCTGCTTGCGCACCACCATCCGCTTCGGGCCTTCGCCCTGCATGCCGATGTTGATTTCCTTGACGTTCAGGACGATGTCCGTGACGTCTTCACGGACGCCCGGGATCGAGGAGAACTCGTGCAGAACGCCGTCGATCTGGATGGCCGTAATGGCGGCACCCTGGAGCGACGACAGAAGAACGCGACGCAGCGCGTTGCCGAGCGTCAGACCGAAGCCGCGCTCCAGCGGCTCGGCCGTCAGGGACGCCTTCGAACGGCTTCCGCCATTCTTGAACACCACCTGGTTCGGCTTGGTAAGATCTTGCCAATTGCTAGCAATCATGCGGATGCCTTTCAGTTTCCTCGCCACCATCCAATCGTGGCGATAGGTCTGAGTGCGGAAGGCGGAACCCTTCCTGTCGGCTGCACACCGCGCTCAGACGAACGCGGCGAAAAGCATCAGACGCGGCGCTTCTTGCGGGGGCGCACGCCGTTGTGCGGGATCGGCGTGACATCACGGATCGAGGTGATCGTGAAACCGGCAGCCTGCAGCGCGCGCAGCGCCGACTCACGACCCGAACCCGGACCGCGGACTTCGACCTCGAGGGTCTTCATGCCGTGTTCCTGCGCCTTCTTGGCGGCGTCCTCGGCAGCGACCTGCGCGGCGAACGGCGTCGACTTGCGCGACCCCTTGAAACCCTGCGCGCCAGCCGATGACCAGGCAATCGAGTTGCCCTGCGCATCGGTGATGGTGATCAGCGTGTTGTTGAAGGTCGAGCTCACATGGGCGACGCCCGACGTGATGTTCTTGCGCTCGCGACGGCGAACGCGCTGTGCTTCTTTAGCCATTAAACTGTCCTGTTGATATCGACACCGCCGTAATTCCGGCAGCTACACCACGGCGCGCCCGAGGACGCGCCGCATCGTATGAAACGGTTCCGAAAGGACCCGTGTTACTTCTTCTTGCCGGCGATCGCCTTGGCCGGACCCTTGCGGGTGCGGGCATTGGTGTGCGTGCGCTGACCGCGAACCGGAAGGCTGCGACGATGACGCAGGCCGCGGTAGCAGCCGAGGTCCATCAGACGCTTCACGTTCATTGCGGTCTCGCGACGCAGGTCGCCCTCGACGCGGTAGTCGCGGTCGATGATCTCGCGGATCTGCAGGACTTCAGCGTCGGTCAGGTCGTTGACGCGGCGCTCGTCGCCGAGATTGACCTTCTTGACGATGTCCTTGGCATGGGCAGCGCCGATACCATGGATGTACTGCAGCGCGATGACGACGCGCTTGTTGGTCGGGATGTTGACGCCAGCGATACGGGCCACAACCATACTCCTAGAATTAGATGGGCTCTGGGCCCGCCATACACAAGATGCGGGGCCCTGCAGCCGAAAGCGACCGATGCAGGACTCCGAATGAAGACATGCGCCGATCGCTAAGGATTCGCGAATAGCGCAGGCTATAGATCAGCGGGGCTTGACAAGTCAACCGCCCACCCCTTGCGGCGGCCGTGGCCGCCGCCGGTTTCGACGCGTCAGGCCTTGCCCGAAACGATGCGCTCAATGCTCTCGGTCACCACGTCGATGGGCTGCATGCCGTCGACGGCACGCAGCGTGCCCTTGCAGTGGTAGTAACCGACCAGCGGCGAGGTGTCCTTGTAATAGGACCGCAGCCGGGTGCGCATGGTCTCGGCATTGTCGTCGGGACGGCGCTTGAAATCCGTCGAGCCGCAGACGTCGCAGACGCCTTCGACCTTCGGACGCTTGTCCTCGTCGTGGTAGACCGCGCCGCAGCTGGCGCAGGAGAAACGCCCGGAGACGCGATTGACGAGGATATCGTCATCGACCTTGATCTCGATCACATGATCGAGCTTCAGGCCCTTGCGCTCCAGCATCGCCTCGACCGCGTCGGCCTGGTTCAGGGTCCGCGGATACCCGTCGAGGATGAAGCCCTCGGCGCAGTCCGCCTGGTCGATCCGCTCGGAGACGATCGCGTTGACGATGTCGTCCGAGACGAGATTGCCTGAATCCATCACCGCCTTGGCTTTCAGTCCGACTTCGGACTGGGCGGTCACAGCGGCCCGCAGCATGTCGCCGGTCGAGAGCTGCGGGATCTTGTGCGTTTCGATCAGGCGCTGCGCCTGGGTGCCCTTCCCGGCTCCCGGCGGCCCCAACAATATCAGCCTCATCTGGCCCCCCGTCTTCCACCCCTGAGTTTCGCCTTCTTCACGAGGCCCTCATACTGGTGCGCTAGGAGGTGCCCCTGCACCTGCGCGACAGTATCCATCGTGACGCTGACGACGATCAGCAGCGACGTGCCGCCAAGATAGAACGGGACACCCACGGCCGAGATCAGGAATTCCGGCAGAAGACAGATGATCACAAGATAGATCGCACCGACGACCGTGATGCGGGTCAGCACGTAGTCGATGTATTCGGCCGTCCGCTCGCCCGGACGGATCCCCGGAATGAAGCCGCCATGCTTCTTCAGATTGTCGGCCGTGTCCTTCGGATTGAACACGACGGCTGTGTAGAAGAAGGCGAAAAACGCGATCAGGCCTGCATACATCGCCATGTAGAGGGGCTGGCCGTGGCCGAGCGAGGCGATCGTCGCCGAGGCCCAGCCCGGAAGATCGGCCGTGCTGGTGAAATTCGCGATCGTCACCGGCAGTAGCAGGAGCGAGGACGCGAAGATCGGCGGGATGACGCCGGCGGTGTTCAGCTTCAGCGGCAGGTGCGACGTGTCGCCCTGGAACATCCGGTTGCCGACCTGGCGCTTGGGATACTGGATCAGCAAGCGGCGCTGGGCGCGCTCGAAGAACACGATCACCGCGATGCAGGCGACCGCCACGACGATCACCAAGAGGATCACCGCTGTAGACAGCGCGCCGGTACGGCCGAGTTCGAGGAGATTCGCGATCGCCGAGGGCAGATGCGCCACGATGCCGGCGAAGATGATCAGCGAGATGCCGTTGCCGATGCCGCGGGCGGTGATCTGCTCGCCCAGCCACATCAGGAACATGGTGCCGCCGACCAGCGTGATCACTGCGGAGACCTGGAAGAAAATGCCCGGATCGACGACGATGCCGGGCTGGGTCTGCAGGCCGGCGGCGATGCCGTAGGCTTGGACCGTGGCCAGCAGCACGGTGCCGTAGCGCGTGTACTGATTGATGACCTTGCGGCCCTGCTCGCCTTCCTTCTTCAGCTGCTCGAGCGACGGAATGACCGACGTCATCAGCTGAATGATGATGGAGGCGGAGATGTAGGGCATGATTCCCAGCGCGAAGATCGCCATGCGTCCGACGGCACCGCCGGAGAACATGTTGAACAGACCGAGAATGCCGGTCGACTGCTGCTGGAAGGCCTGCGCGAGTGCGTCAGGGTTGATGCCCGGCATCGGAATGTAGGTGCCGAGCCGATACACCAGAAGCGCACCCAGGGTGAACCAGATGCGCTTCTTGAGATCCTCAGCCTTCGCAAAGGCCGAAAAGTTCAAATTCGCGGCGAGTTGTTCCGCAGCCGATGCCATACTTTACCTGTCTCCGGGGTTGTCCGGCGGGTCGGCATCGAATGCGCGCCCGTACCGTCAGCCGCGCCGTCTACCGGCGGGCTCCTCCATGAGGAAGACCGAGAGATAGACGCCGCGTCCGCCGGGTGCAAGAAGCCTTAGGCTTCCGCTCCCACGGTCTTGATGGAACCACCAGCCTTCTCGACCTTCTCGACGGCCGACTTGGAGGCGCCATCGACGAGGAAGGAGACCTTGGCGGTCAGTTCGCCGTCGCCCAGGACGCGCACGCCGTCCTTGGCACGACGCACCAGACCGGCAGCCTTGAGGGCTGCGAGATCGACCGTCGCTGAAGCGTCGAGCTTGCCGGCGTCGATCGCCTGCTGCACGCGTCCGAGCGACACGACGTTGAAGTTCTTGGCGAAGATGTTGACGAAGCCACGCTTCGGCAGGCGGCGGAACAGCGGCATCTGGCCGCCCTCGAAGCCGTTGATCGAGACGCCCGAACGGGACTTCTGTCCCTTGACGCCACGACCACCGGTCTTGCCCTTGCCCGAACCGATTCCGCGACCGACACGCTTGCGCGAGTGGGTCGCGCCCTCGACGTCGGAAATCTCATTGAGTTTCATGTTGCTTCTCCTGGTCTACCGGAGGGTGGGCAACGCCCTGCCCTGCGCGGTAGCCCGATGCTCTGGCAAAATTACGGTCTGGTGCGGCCGCGCCTGACGCGATGCCGCTCCACGCACTCGTCAGGCCGGCTCGACCACGCGCACGAGATGGGCGACCTTGGCGATCATCCCACGCACGGCGGGGGTGTCCTCGAGCGTCCGGCGACGGTGCATCTTGTTCAGCCCCAGGCCGATCAGCGTCTGGCGCTGGTCGGCGGAGCGACG
This sequence comes from Aurantimonas manganoxydans SI85-9A1, assembly GCF_000153465.1. Classification (GTDB taxonomy): domain Bacteria; phylum Pseudomonadota; class Alphaproteobacteria; order Rhizobiales; family Rhizobiaceae; genus Aurantimonas; species Aurantimonas manganoxydans. The sequence goes on from NZ_CH672387.1 coordinate 2,182,003, forward strand.
GATGGGGCTGCCGGTCTGCACGACGGTGACGGTGCTGCCTGCGGTTTTGGTTTCGGCCATCGATTGGCTCCTTCAGTCAAAGCGCGAGGAGTTCGCCGAACTCCCCGCATCCAATCAATCCTCGGAAGCGGCCTGCGCACCGATGACTTCCCGGCGACGTGCCTGGAGCTCGGAGTACTTGATGCCGCGACGCGAAGCGACGTCCTTCGGATGCATGGCCTGCTTCAGGCCGTCGAAGGTCGCGCGAACCATGTTGTACGGGTTCGACGAGCCGAGCGACTTGGCAACGACGTCATGCATGCCGACGGCTTCGAAGACGGCGCGCATCGGGCCGCCGGCGATGATGCCGGTACCGGCCTCGGCGGCGCGCAGGATGACCTTGCCGGCGCCGTGGCGACCGCTGACGTCATGATGCAGCGTACGACCGTCGCGCAGCGGCACGAAGATCAGATCGCGCTTGGCGGCTTCCGTCGCCTTGCGGATCGCCTCCGGCACTTCGCGTGCCTTGCCGTGGCCGAAGCCGACGCGGCCCTTCAAGTCGCCGACGACGACGAGGGCGGCGAAGCCGAAGCGACGGCCACCCTTGACCACCTTGGCAACGCGGTTGATGTGAACGAGCTTGTCGACGAAACCGTCATCGCGGTCTTCACGTCGATCGTTACGAGGCGCCATATCCTGTTCCTTGTTCTTTTCCGGAGGCGTCTGTCGGTGGCGACCGCTTCAAGCGGCCGCAATGGTACGGGCGATGCGCCCGAGCGGCCTCAGAAGTTGAGACCGCCTTCACGTGCCGATTCGGCGAGTGCCTTGATGCGGCCGTGATAGATGAACGCGCCACGATCGAAAACCACGTCGGTGACGCCGGCTTCCTTCGCACGCTCGGCGACCAGCTTGCCAACCGCCGCTGCGGCCTCGGTGTCGGCACCCGTCTTCAGCTGCGAACGCAGCGAGGTGTCGAGGGTCGAGGCAGCGGCGAGCGTACGGCCCGCGGTGTCGTCGATGATCTGCGCATAGATGTTCTTCGAAGAACGATGGACGGACAGCCGAGGACGACCGTTCGCCACCTTCTTGATCGAGCGGCGGATGCGCGAGGCCCGCCGTCGCAGATTTTCCTTCAAGGTAGCCATTACGAGCCCTACTTCTTCTTGCCCTCTTTGCGGACGATCGTCTCGTCAGCATATTTGACGCCCTTGCCCTTGTAGGGCTCGGGGCCGCGGTACTCGCGAATCTCTGCCGCAACCTGCCCGACCCGTTGACGGTCGATGCCCGAGATGACGATCTCGGTCGGCTTGGGCACGGTGATCTGGATACCTTCCGGCACCGGGTAGATCACATCGTGCGAGAAGCCAAGGGCCAACTGCAGGTTCTTGCCCTGCAGCGAGGCACGATAGCCGACGCCGTTGATCTCGAGCTTCTTTTCGAAGCCCGTCTTCACGCCGTTGACGATGTTGGAGATCATCGTGCGGGACATGCCCCACTTGGAGCGTGCATCCTTGGAATTGTCACGCGGATCCACCTGGACCGCACCGTCTTCCATCTTCACGAGGACTTCCTCGTTCACCACGAAGGTGAGCTCGCCCTTAGGGCCCTTTGCCGTCACGGTCTGACCGTCGACGGTGGCAGAGACACCCTCCGGCAGTGCGATCGGCTTCTTACCAATACGAGACATTTCGAAACCCTGTGCGTTCGCTGGGCGTCAGTGCCGCCGCGTCAGAAGACGCGGCAGAGCACCTCGCCGCCGACATTCTGTTCACGGGCGCTATGGTCGGCCATGACGCCCTTCGGCGTCGACAGGACCGAGATGCCCAGACCGTTCGCGACCTGCGGAATCGTCTTGGCCGACACGTAGACGCGACGACCAGGCTTCGAGACGCGGGCGATCTCCCGGATGACGGGTCCGCCTTCGTAGTACTTCAGCTCGATTTCGTACTCGGACTTGCCGGCAACGAACTCGGTCTGGGTGTAGCCACGGATGTAGCCCTCGTCCTTGAGGACGTCGAGCACACGGCCGCGCAGCTTCGACGCGGGCGTCGTCACCGAGGACTTGTTGCGCATGATGGCGTTGCGGATACGGGTCAGCATATCGCCGAGCGGATCAGACAAAGACATGTCTATACCTCCTTACCAGCTCGACTTCACGATACCGGGGATCTGGCCGTTGTTGCCCAGGTCCCGGAGCGCAATGCGGCTCATCTTCAGCTTGCGATAGTAGGCGCGCGGACGGCCCGTCACCTCGCAGCGGTTACGAATGCGAACCTTCGACCCGTTCCGCGGCAGTTCCGCGAGCTGAAGCTGCGCCTGAAAGCGCTCTTCCATGGGGGCGTCGGCATTCTTGGTGATCGCCTTCAGAGCAGCCCGCTTGGCGGCGTACTTCGCCACCATCTTCTGACGGTGCTTGTTCTGCTCGATCATGCCCTTTTTGGCCATTATCTCGTCCTTTGCTCGTCAGCCGTTACTGGCGGAACGGGAAGTTGAACGCTGTCAGCAGCGCCCGGGCTTCGTCGTCGGTGTTCGCCGTCGTACAGACGATGATGTCCATGCCCCACATCTGATCAACCTTGTCGTAGTTGATCTCCGGGAACACGATGTGCTCCTTGACGCCCATGGCGAAATTGCCACGACCATCGAAGCTCTTCGGGTTCAGGCCGCGGAAATCGCGGACACGCGGCAGTGCGATCTGCACCAGCCGGTCCATGAACTCGTACATGCGGTCCTTGCGCAGCGTGACCTTGGCGCCGATCGGCATGCCTTCGCGGACCTTGAAGCCTGCGATGGAATTGCGCGCATAGGTGATGATCGGCTTCTGGCCCGCGATGCGGCCCAGGTCCTCGGCAGCGACCGTCGGCTTCTTGGAGTCGGCAGTTGCCTCGCCGACGCCCATGTTGATGACGATCTTGTCGACGCGCGGGACCTGCATCTCGTTCTGATACGAGAACTGGTCCTGAAGCGTCTTGCGGACCTCTTCGCGATAGACGCGCTTGAGGCGCGGCTCGTAAGCGGTTTCCGTATCAGCCATTGATCTGCTCTCCCGAGCGCTTGGCGACGCGCACCTTGGTGCCATCGTCGAGTACCTTGAAGCCGACGCGGGTCGCCTTGCCGTCCTTCGGGTCTGCGACCGCCAGGTTGGAAAGCTGAATGCCGGCTTCCTTGTTGATGATGCCGGCTTCCTGGGAAGCGGTCTGACGCTGGTGGCGCTTGATCATGTTGATCCCACGCACCAGTGCACGACCGTCCTTCGGCATCACCTTAATGACTTCACCCGACCGGCCCTTGTCCTTGCCGGCGAGCACGACGACCGTGTCGCCCTTGCGGATCTTCTGCATCGTCCGCTCTCCTTCTTACAGAACTTCGGGGGCCAGCGAGACGATCTTCATGTGGTTCTTGCCGCGAAGCTCGCGGGGAACCGGGCCGAAGATACGGGTGCCGACCGGCTCTTTCTTGTTGTCGATCAGGACCGCTGCGTTCGAATCGAACCGGATCACCGAACCGTCGGCGCGGCGGATGTCCTTGGCGGTACGTACCACCACGGCCTTCATCACGTCGCCCTTCTTCACACGGCCCCGCGGAATAGCCTCCTTGACGGAGACGACGATGATGTCGCCGACCGAGGCATATTTCCGCTTCGAGCCGCCCAATACCTTGATGCACATGACACGACGCGCACCGGAGTTATCCGCGACGTCGAGGTTTGTTTGCATCTGAATCATGTCAGACCGCCTTCAAAGCTTGCTGCCGGGGTGCGCATGACGCGCGCGTCCCGGCCAAATCATCAACTGGCTGCTGCCGCTTCGCTCGAAACGACGATCCAGCTCTTGTCGCGCGAGATCGGCCGCGTCTCCTCGATGGAGACCATATCGCCGACCTTGTACTGATTGCTCTCGTCGTGCGCCTTGTACTTCTTGGTACGGCGCACGGTCTTCTTGAACAGCGGGTGGGTGAAGCGACGCTCCACCAGGACCACTACCGTCTTGTCGTTCTTGTCGGAGACGACCGTCCCCTGCAGGATACGTTTGGGCATATTCTCGTCCTCAGGCCTTGGCCTCGCCCGCCTTCAGGCGAGAAATCGTCTTGATCCGCGCGATGTCGCGGCGCACCTTGCGCACGCGGGCGGTGTTCTCGAGCTGACCCGTGGCACGCTGGAAGCGCAGGTTGAACTGCTCCTTCTTCAGCTTGGCGAGCTCGTCGGTGAGTTCGTCCTGGGTCATTGTCTTGACGTCGGAAGCTTTCACTTCAAACTCTCCTATTCGGCAATGCGCTGAATGAAGCGCGTACGGATCGGCAGCTTGGCCGCGCCGAGACGAAGCGCCTCGCGGGCCGTCGTCTCGTCGACACCGTCGATCTCGAAGACCACGCGGCCGGGATGCACCCGCGCCGCCCAATAGTCAACGGACCCCTTGCCCTTACCCATGCGGACTTCGGTCGGCTTGGAGGTCACGGGCAGGTCCGGGAAGATCCGGATCCACACGCGGCCCTGGCGTTTCATCTGGCGAGTGATCGCGCGGCGGGCCGCCTCGATCTGACGCGCGGTGACCCGCTCTGGTTCCATCGCCTTCAGTCCGAAGGCGCCGAAATTAAGGCCGGTTCCGCCTTTTGCGGTACCGTGAATGCGTCCCTTGAACGCCTTCCGGTACTTTGTGCGCTTTGGCTGCAGCATCTTATGTCACTCCGAATTCGATAAGGCTCAGGCGTGCTCGCGACGACGACCGCCGCCGCCCTGACCCTCGCCTTCAACCTGACGGCGCTCGGAGGCCATCGGATCGTGCTCGAGAATCTCGCCCTTGAAGATCCAGACCTTGACGCCGCAGATGCCGTAGGCCGTCTTGGCTTCGGCAGTCCCGTAGTCAATGTCGGCGCGCAGCGTGTGCAGCGGCACCCGGCCTTCGCGGTACCATTCGGTGCGCGCGATCTCCGCGCCGCCGAGACGGCCGCCGCAGTTGATGCGGATGCCTTCCGCGCCGAGGCGCATGGCGGACTGGACGGCACGCTTCATCGCACGGCGGAACGCCACGCGGCGCTCGAGCTGCTGAGCGATGGACTGGGCCACCAAGGTCGCATCGGTCTCGGGCTTGCGCACCTCGACGATGTTGATGTGCGTCTCGGCGTTGGTCATCGCAGCGAGCTTCTTGCGAAGCTTCTCGATGTCGGCGCCCTTCTTGCCGATGACGATGCCCGGACGTGCCGAGTGGATCGTGATGCGGCACTTCTTGTGCGGGCGCTCGATGACGATCTTGGAGACCGCGGCCTGCTTCAGCTCGTTGAGCAGATAGGCGCGGATCTTCAGATCCTCGTGCAGCAGATGACCGTACTCGCCGGTGTTCGCATACCAGCGCGAATCCCAGGTGCGGTTGATGCCGAGCCGAAAACCGGTCGGATTGATCTTCTGACCCATTATGCGGCCTCCTCGATTGCGGCGATCTCGCGCACGACGATCGTCAGATGCGAGAACGGCTTCTCGACGCGGCTGGCACGACCGCGACCGCGGGCATGAAAGCGCTTCATCGTGATCGACTTGCCGACATAAGCCTCGGCGACGACCAGCGAATCGACGTCGAGATCATGGTTGTTCTCGGCGTTGGCGATGGCGCTTTCCAGCGTCTTCTTGACCGTCTCGGCGATCCGCTTGCGCGAGAAGGTCAGATCCGCGAGTGCGGCGTCGACCTTCTTGCCGCGGATCATCTGCGCGACGAGGTTCAGTTTCTGCGGGCTGACACGGATCGTCCGGGCGACCGCTCTCGCCTCGTTCTCCGACAGCCGACGTTCGGCTTTGGCCTTGCCCATTGCTACTTCCTCTTCGCCTTCTTGTCGGCGCCGTGGCCGTAATAGGTGCGGGTCGGAGCGAACTCGCCGAACTTGTGTCCGACCATATCCTCGTTGACCGACACCGGAATGTGCTTCGAGCCGTTGTAGACGCCGAAGGTCTGACCGACGAACTGGGGCAGGATCGTCGAACGACGGCTCCAGATCTTGATCACATCGTTGCGGCCGCTCTCGCGCCCCTTCTCGGCTTTCTTGAGAAGGTAGCCATCGACGAACGGACCCTTCCAGACGGAACGTGTCATGAAGAAATCCTTTTACTTCTTGCGCTGATGGCGCGAGCGCATGATGAACTTGTCGGTCGACTTGTTCTGGCGGGTACGCTTGCCCTTGGTCGGCTTGCCCCACGGCGAAACCGGGTGACGACCACCGGACGTACGACCTTCACCACCACCATGCGGGTGATCGACAGGGTTCATCACGACACCGCGAACGTGCGGGCGACGACCCAGCCAGCGCGAACGACCAGCCTTGCCGAGGTTGATGTTCGAGTGATCGGCGTTGGAAACCGCGCCGACCGTCGCGAGACAGGACGACGGGACCAGGCGCTGCTCGCCCGAGTTGAGGCGCAGGATCGCAAGACCCGAGTCACGACCGACGAGCTGCGCATAGGCGCCAGCCGAACGGGCGATCTGACCACCCTTCTCCGGCTTCATCTCAACGTTGTGGACGATCGTGCCGACCGGCATGGCCGACAGCGGCATCGCATTGCCCGGCTTCACGTCGACGCCGGACAGGCCCGAGATCACCGTGTCGCCGGCAGCCACGCGCTGCGGCGCCAGGATGTAGGCGAACTCGCCATCCTCGTACTTCAGCAGCGCGATGAACGCGGTGCGGTTCGGGTCGTACTCGATCCGCTCGACCGTCGCCGACACGTCGAACTTGCGACGCTTGAAGTCGATGATGCGGTAGGTCCGCTTGTGACCGCCGCCCTGGTAGCGAGCCGTGACGCGACCGGCATTGTTGCGGCCGCCCTTCTGGCTGAGGCCCTCGGTCAACTGCTTGACCGGCTTGCCCTTCCAGAGGCCCGAGCGATCGACGATGACCAGCTGACGCTGGCTCGGCGTGTTCGGTTTGAAATTCTTAAGTGCCATTGCCTAGCTCCCTCCGGTCCCGATCAAAGACCGGTCGAGACGTCGATGGACTGGCCTTCGGCCAATGTCACGACGGCTTTTTTCTGATCGCTCTGGCGGCCGATGCGGCCACGGAAGCGCTTGACCTTGCCCTTGCGGACCATGGTGTTGACGGCGGTCACCTTGACATTGAAGAGCGCCTCGACGGCGGCCTTGATGTCCGGCTTGGTCGCCGTCCCCGGGACGTTGAAGACCACCTGGTTGTTGTCGGACAGAAGCGTCGACTTTTCGGTGATCACCGGGCTCGTGATGACGTCGTAATGGCGCAGATCGGTCATTTGAACCGCTCCTCGAGAGCCTCGACCGCAGCCTTCGACAGAACCAGCGTCTGGCGGCGGAGAATGTCGTAGACGTTGATGCCCTGAACCGGCAGCACGTCCATTTGCGGGATGTTGCGAGCCGAGCGCGTGAAGTTCGCGTCGAGCTCCGCACCACCGATGAACAGCGCGTTGGTCAGGCCCAGATCGGCGAAGGTCTTGACCATCGCCTTGGTCTTGCCCTCGGCAGCCTTCAGCTCGTCGATGACGACGATGCCGCCCGACTTGGCCTTGGCCGACAGCGCATGGCGCAGGGCCAGGGCCCGCACCTTCTTCGGCAGGTCATGCGCATGGCTGCGCGAGACCGGACCGTGAGCCTTGCCGCCACCGCGGAACTGCGGCGCACGCGCCGAGCCGTGGCGGGCGCGACCGGTGCCCTTCTGGCGGTACAGCTTGGCGCCTGTCCGTGCGATTTCCGCACGGCCGAGGGTCTGGTGGGACCCCTGCTGGCGCTTGGCCAACTGCCAGCGAACCATGCGCTGAAGAATGTCTTCGCGCGGCTCGAGACCGAAGATGTCGTCGGCCAGGGTCGCCGTGCCGGCGTCCTTGCCGTCGAGGCTTTTGATCGTAACGTCCATTATTCCGCTCCCTCGGAAGCGTCCGCGGTCTCGACAGCAGCACCGTTTCCGGCGTTGCGGAGCGCGGCCGGCTTCGGCGCGTTGTCGGGCAGCGACGCCTTCACGGCGTCACGAATTTCGATCCAGCCACCCTTGGAGCCCGGGACGGCGCCACGAACCAGGATCAGGCCCTTCTCGGGATCGATGCGCACGACCTGCAGGTTCTGCGTGGTCACGCGGACGTCGCCCATATGGCCGGCCATCTTCTTGTTCTTGAAGACCTTGCCGGGATCCTGACGCTGACCGGTCGAACCGTGCGAACGGTGCGAGACGGACACGCCGTGGGTGGCGCGCAGGCCGCCGAAGTTGTGGCGCTTCATGGCGCCGGCGAAGCCCTTACCGATCGAGGTACCGGTCACGTCGACCATCTGGCCCGGCACGAAGTGCTCGGCCGTGATCTCGGCACCGACGTCGATCATGTTGTCGTCCGACACGCGGAACTCGACGAGCTTGCGCTTCGGTTCGACCGAAGCCTGGGCAAACACGCCGCGCATCGGCTTGGACGTGTTCTTGACCTTGGCGAGGCCAGCGCCGACCTGGACGGCGGTGTAACCGTTCTTTTCCTTGGTCCGCTGGGCGACGACCTGGAGGTTCTCGACCTTCAGGACGGTGACCGGAACATGCTCACCGACGTCGTTGTAGACGCGGGTCATGCCGACCTTCTGTGCTATCACACCTGAACGCATGGGCGTTATCCTTCCCGTGCTCGGATCAGAGCTTGATCTCGACATCAACGCCGGCGGCGAGGTCGAGCTTCATGAGCGCATCAACCGTCTGCGGCGTCGGATCGACAATGTCGAGGAGCCGCTTGTGGGTGCGCATTTCGAACTGCTCGCGCGACTTCTTGTCGACGTGCGGCGAACGGTTCACGGTAAACTTTTCGATCCGCGTCGGCAGCGGGATCGGCCCCCGCACATTCGCGCCGGTGCGCTTAGCGGTCGACACGATCTCGCGGGTCGACGCATCGAGAACCCGGTGATCGAACGCCTTGAGGCGGATGCGGATATTCTGGCCGTTCATTTTATTCGTCCTCTCGTCGGAGACCACCGGCGCGGCGGCGCTTTCCGAGCGCTTGTCTTGTCAAAGCAGCCAATGTCGCGCGGGGCGAACCCCGGCTCGCCCGCGGGGGGCAAAGAACCGGGGACGCCGTTCTCAAGCGCGCGGCGTCCCCGAGATCGCTTCGTCCTACTCGATGATCGAGGCGACGATGCCGGCGCCGACGGTGCGGCCGCCTTCGCGGATGGCGAAGCGCAGCTTGTCTTCCATCGCGATCGGCACGATCAGCGTCACGTCCATCGTCACGTTGTCGCCCGGCATCACCATCTCGGTGCCCTCGGGGAGCGTGCACACGCCGGTCACGTCCGTCGTGCGGAAGTAGAACTGCGGACGGTAGTTGGTGAAGAACGGCGTATGACGGCCGCCTTCTTCCTTCGTCAGGATGTAGGCCTCGGCCATGAAGCGCGTGTGCGGCTTCACCGAACCCGGCTTGCACAGAACCTGACCGCGCTCGACGCCCTCACGATCGACACCGCGAACCAGCGCGCCGATGTTGTCGCCGGCCTGGCCCTGGTCGAGCAGCTTGCGGAACATCTCGACGCCGGTCACCGTCGTCTTCTTGGTGTCGCGGATGCCGACGATCTCGACTTCCTCGCCGACCTTGACGATGCCGCGCTCGACGCGGCCGGTCACCACCGTGCCGCGACCCGAGATCGAGAACACGTCCTCGATCGGCATCAGGAACGGCTGGTCCACCGGACGCTCCGGGGTCGGGATGTAGGCGTCGACTTCCTTCATCAGCTCACGCACCGCGTCCTCGCCGATCTCCTTGTTGGAGTCTTCGAGAGCGGCCAGCGCCGAGCCCTTGACGATCGGAATGTCGTCGCCCGGGAAATCGTAGGACGACAGCAGCTCGCGAACCTCGAGCTCGACCAGCTCCAGCAGCTCGGCGTCGTCCACCTGGTCGACCTTGTTCAGGAACACCACGATCGCCGGCACGCCGACCTGGCGGGCCAGAAGGATGTGCTCGCGGGTCTGCGGCATCGGGCCGTCGGCGGCCGAGCACACCAGGATCGCGCCGTCCATCTGGGCGGCACCGGTGATCATGTTCTTCACGTAGTCGGCATGGCCCGGGCAGTCGACATGGGCGTAGTGACGGGCTTCCGTCTCGTACTCCACATGCGCCGTCGAAATCGTGATGCCGCGCGCCTTCTCTTCCGGCGCCGCGTCGATCATGTCGTACGCACGGTACTCGCCGAAGTACTTCGTGATCGCCGCCGTCAGCGACGTCTTGCCATGGTCAACGTGACCGATCGTGCCGATGTTCACATGCGGCTTGTTGCGCTCGAATTTGCTCTTGGCCATCTTGCCACTCCGTTTGTCTAGTGCGGGCTCAGGAAGCCCTATTCGTCTCGAAGCCGTTCGCGATCAGGCGAACTTCTTCTGGATCTCGTCAGCGACCTGGTTCGGAACCTGCTCGTAGTGATCGAACTGCATCGTGTACTGGGCGCGGCCCTGGGACATCGAGCGGAGCTGGTTCACGTAACCGAACATGTTGGCCAGCGGGACCATGGCATTGACGACCTGCGCGATGCCGCGCGGCTCGGTGCCCTGGATCTGGCCACGCCGGGAGTTCAAGTCGCCGATGACATCGCCGACGTAATCCTCAGGCGTCACAACCTCGACCTTCATCACCGGCTCCAGGAGGCGCGGACCGGCCTTCTGGATGGCTTCGCGGAACGCCGCACGGGAGGCGATCTCGAAGGCCAGGACCGAGGAGTCGACGTCATGGTAAGCACCGTCGAGGAGCTCGGCCTTGATGTCGACCATCGGGAAGCCCGCAAGCGGACCCGCACCGAGGACGGACTGGATGCCCTTCTGGACGCCCGGGATGTATTCCTTCGGCACGGCGCCGCCGACGATCTTCGACTCGAAGGAGAACCCTTCGCCGATCTCGGCCGGCTCGAACACCAGCTTGACGCGGGCGAACTGGCCCGTACCGCCGGTCTGCTTCTTGTGGGTGTAGTCCACCTCGGCCTTCCGCGTGATCGTCTCGCGGTATGCCACCTGCGGTGCACCGATGTTCGCCTCGACCTTGAACTCCCGCTTCATGCGGTCGACCAGGATGTCGAGGTGAAGCTCACCCATGCCGGCGATGATCGTCTGGCCGGATTCCTCGTCGGTCTTGACGCGGAAGGACGGATCCTCGGCTGCCAGGCGGTTGAGCGCGAGGCCCATCTTCTCCTGGTCGCCCTTGGTCTTCGGCTCGATCGCGATCTCGATGACCGGATCGGGGAATTCCATGCGCTCGAGAATGACCGGCTTCAGCGGATCGCAGAGCGTGTCGCCCGTGGTGGTCTCCTTGAGACCGGCCAGAGCCACGATGTCGCCTGCATACGCCTCTTCGATGTCTTCACGCGAGTTGGAGTGCATCTGCAGCATGCGGCCGACGCGCTCGCGCTTGTCCTTCACCGTGTTCATCACCGAGGAACCCTTGGTGAGGACCCCCGAATAGATGCGGGCGAAGGTGAGCGAACCGACGAACGGGTCGTTCATGATCTTGAAGGCCAGCATCGACAGCGGCTCGTCGTCCGACGACTTGCGGATCATCTCGCCATCGGTCTTCGGGTCGATACCCTTGATCGCCTGGACTTCGACCGGTGACGGCAGGAAGTCGACGACGGCGTCGAGCAGCGGCTGAACGCCCTTGTTCTTGAAGGCCGAGCCACACAGAACCGGGGTGAACCAGACGTCGCAGGTGCCCTTGCGGATCAGGCGACGCAGTTCGTCATTGTCGGGCATCTCGCCTTCGAGATACTTCTCGGTAGCGGCCTCGTCGATCTCGACCGCAGCCTCGATCATCAGCTCGCGATATTCCTCGGCGCGGTCCTTCAGATCATCCGGGATCTCGACGATGTCCCACTCGGCGCCGAGATTCTCGTTGCGCCAGACAAGCGCCTTCATCTCGATGAGGTCGACGACGCCCTTGAACTCGTTCTCGGCGCCGATCGGCAGCTGGATCACGACCGGACGCGCACCGAGGCGCGACTTGATCATGTCGACGCAGCGGTAGAAGTCGGCGCCGGTCTTGTCCATCTTGTTGACGAAGATCATGCGCGGGACATGATACTTGTCGGCCTGGCGCCAGACGGTCTCGGTCTGCGGCTCGACACCGGCGTTGGCGTCGAGCAGTGCGATCGCACCGTCGAGCACGCGGAGCGAACGCTCGACTTCAATGGTGAAGTCGACGTGGCCCGGGGTGTCGATGATGTTGAAGCGGCGCTTCTTGCCGTCGCGACCCTGCCAGAAGGTGGTCGTCGCAGCGGACGTGATCGTGATGCCGCGCTCCTGCTCCTGCTCCATCCAGTCCATCGTCGCAGCGCCGTCGTGCACTTCGCCGATCTTGTGGGACTTGCCGGTGTAGAAGAGCACCCGCTCGGTCGTCGTCGTCTTTCCCGCATCGATGTGAGCCATGATGCCGAAATTACGGTAATCTTCGATCTTATAGTCGCGTGCCATCGGGCGTCGCCTTTCGGACAGAAGCTAGAATTACCAGCGGTAGTGCGAGAAGGCGCGGTTCGCTTCCGCCATGCGGTGCGTGTCTTCGCGCTTCTTCACGGCGGTACCGCGGTTGTTGGCGGCGTCCATGAGTTCGCCCGACAGGCGATCGACCATGGTCGTCTCGTTGCGGTTGCGAGCCGCGGTGATCAGCCAGCGAATGGCCAGTGCCTGACGACGCTCCGGACGAACGTCGACCGGGACCTGGTAGGTCGCACCACCAACGCGGCGCGAACGGACTTCCACATGCGGCGAGATGTTCTCGAGCGCCTGGTGGAAGATCGCCACGGCGTCCTGGCGGGACTTCTCGTGGACGGCGTCGAACGCGCCATACACGATGCGCTCGGCAACCGACTTCTTGCCGTCATACATGACGGCATTCATGAACTTGGATACGATGAGATCGCCGAACTTCGGGTCCGGGTTGATCTCGCGCTTTTCGGCTCTGTGACGGCGGGACATTTATCGTCTCTTCCAGTGATCAGCGTTGGGCTTATTTCGGACGCTTGGCGCCGTACTTCGAACGCCGCTGCTTCCGGTTCTTGACACCCTGCGTGTCGAGCACGCCGCGAATGATGTGATAGCGAACGCCGGGAAGATCCTTCACGCGACCGCCGCGGATCATCACCACGGAGTGCTCCTGAAGGTTATGCCCCTCGCCCGGGATATAGCCGATCACCTCGTAACCGTTGACGAGGCGAACCTTGGCGACCTTACGCAGAGCCGAGTTCGGCTTCTTCGGGGTCGTCGTATAAACTCGCGTGCAGACACCGCGCTTCTGCGGGTTCGCTTCGAGTGCCGGGACCGTATTGCGCTCGGTGGGACGCACGCGAGGCTTGCGGACAAGCTGGTTGATGGTCGGCATTCCAACCTTCCCTCTTCTTCCAAATCCAAAGTTCGAAACGAAGCAGCCCGCCCGTACATGGAGTGGACTTCTCCATGCACGAAACCGAGCATATCGTTCGCATGTATTGCGAACTGCCCGGCACGAAGCAGAGGACCGCCAGGGCGATCATGCATACAGCGATGTGGCGTCTCGTTGAACGAAGCCTTGTTTGAAGCTCTGGATCCCGGACGCGGCGTCCTTGGGAAGAGTCGGCTTCACATCGGCTCTGTTGGAGGGCTATCTATCGATTCCCTCCCCCCTCGTCAACCCCGATCCCCCGCTCCTGCCGCAAAGCGCCGGCATATTGCGGGCGCCCGCGCCCAGCAGCGCCGCATTGCGGGGCAGGAATGACAAAGGGCCGCCCGAAGGCGGCCCCTGAAGGGTCTTAACAGGCGGTTAAGGCCTATTCGGCCGGGTCGCTGACCGAGGTCAGCATCCGGTCGGTCTCGGCGACGTTGGCCGCCTTGCGGCGATCGTCGAGAATCAGGTCGTCGCGCGCCGTGGCGATGCGGCGGACCTGGGTCATGGTGCCACCGGTACCGGCCGGGATGAGTCGGCCGACGATGACGTTCTCCTTGAGGCCCTGCAGCGTGTCCGTCTTGCCGGCAACCGCGGCCTCGGTGAGCACCCGGGTCGTCTCCTGGAAGGAGGCGGCCGAGATGAAGGACGGGGTCTGCAGCGACGCCTTGGTGATGCCGAGCAGGACCGGGTTGCCCGAGGCGGGACGCTTGCCCTCCTCGTTCAGGCGCTCGTTCAGCTCCGCCAGCTCGATCCGGTCGACATGGTCGCCCGGAATGTAGCCGCTGTCGCCGGATTCGACGATCTCGACCTTCTGCAGCATCTGCCGGACGATGACCTCGATGTGCTTGTCGTTGATCAGAACGCCCTGGAGCCGGTAGACCTCCTGGATCTCGTTGACGAGGTAGCTCGCGAGAGCCTCCACGCCGCGGATGGCCAGAATGTCGTGCGGTGCCGGGTTGCCGTCGAGGATGTAGTCGCCCTTCTCGATGACGTCGCCTTCCTGGAGATGGAACGGCTTGCCCTTCGGGATCAGGTACTCGACGGGCTCGGCGCCCTCCTCGTGCGGCTCGATGACGATCCGGCGCTTGTTCTTGTAGTCGCGCCCGAACTTCACCGTACCGTCGATCTCGGCGATGACCGCGTTGTCCTTCGGCTTGCGGGCCTCGAACAGCTCGGCGACGCGCGGCAGACCACCGGTGATGTCCTTGGTCTTGGCGCTTTCCATCGGAATACGCGACAGGACGTCACCGGCCGAGACCCGCGTGCCCGGCTCGACCGACAGGATGGCGTCGACCGACTGGTAGTAGCGGGCATCGGAACCGCGCGGCAGCTTGAGAACCTCGCCGTCGTCGCCCTTGATGACCATCGCCGGCTTGAGGTCCTGACCGCGCGGGCTCGCCCGCCAGTCGATGACCGCACGCTTGGTGATGCCGGTGGCCTCGTCGGCCTGTTCGGACACCGAGATGCCGTCGACCAAGTCCTCGAAGTCCACCGTGCCGTCGAGCTCGGTGAGCACCGGGCGGGTATACGGGTCCCACTCGGCGACACGCTGGCCGCGCCGCACGGTATCGCCATCGTCCACATAGACGCGGCTACCGTAGGTGACGCGATGCGAGGCCCGTTCCTTGCCCGCCTGATCCATGATCAGGATGGCCATGTTGCGGCCCATGGCGACCAGCTGGCCATCGGAGTTGCGCACCACGTTGCGGTTGCGGATCTGCACCGTGCCTTCGTAGGACGCCTCGAGGAACGAGGAATCCACCACCTGCGCGGTACCGCCCATGTGGAAGGTCCGCATGGTGAGCTGCGTGCCCGGCTCGCCGATCGACTGTGCGGCGATGACACCGACGGCCTCGCCCATGTTGACGGGCGTGCCACGGGCCAGATCGCGGCCGTAGCAGGTGCCGCAGATGCCGGTGCGGATCTCGCAGGTCAGCGCCGAGCGAATGTTGATCGACTGGATGCCGGCCTTCTCGATGATCTCGACATCCGGCTCCTCGATGGTGACGCCACCCTTGACGATGACCTCGCCGGTGAGCGGATGCACGATGTCCTCGAGCGCGGTCCGGCCCAGCACGCGCTGGCCCAGCGACGCGACCACCTGGCCGGCATCGACGATCGGCTGCATCGTCAGACCCTTGTCGGTCCCGCAGTCGACCTGCGTGATGATGCAATCCTGCGCGACGTCGACGAGACGACGGGTCAGGTAACCCGAGTTGGCGGTCTTCAGGGCGGTGTCGGCCAGACCCTTACGGGCACCGTGGGTCGAGTTGAAGTACTCGAGAACGGTCAGGCCTTCCTTGAAGTTCGAGATGATCGGCGTCTCGATGATTTCGCCCGAAGGCTTGGTCATCAGGCCGCGCATCGCCGCCAGCTGACGCATCTGGGTCGGCGAACCACGCGCGCCCGAATGCGACATCATGTAGATCGAGTTCATCGGCTTCTGACGGCCGTCCTCGTCGAACTCGACGGCCTTGATGCGGGCCATCATCTCGTCGGCGATCTTGTCCGTGCACTTGGCCCAGGCGTCGACGACCTTGTTGTACTTCTCGCCCTGGGTGATCAGGCCGTCATTGTACTGCTGCTCGTATTCCTTCGCGAGCGCCTGGGTCTCGCCGATCATCTGCGGCTTCGTCTCGGGGATCAGCATGTCGTCCTTGCCGAACGAGATACCCGCGGTACACGCATGGCGGAAGCCGAGCTGCATGATCCGGTCGCAGAAGATCACCGTCTCCTTCTGACCGCAGTGGCGATACACCTGATCGATCATCCGCGAGATGTTCTTCTTCGTCATCAGCTCGTTGCAGATGTCGAAGGGAACCTTGGCGTTCTTCGGCAGGATCTCGCCGATGAGCATGCGGCCGGGGGTGGTCTCGTAGATCTGCGAGACCGGGTTGCCCTCGGCGTCGATGGTCTTGAACCGGCCCTTGATCTTGGAGTGCAGCGTCACGGCGCCGGTGAACAGCGCCTGCTCCATCTCGCCGATGTCGGAGAAGGCCATGCCTTCGCCCGGCTCGTTCTCGTTCATGATCGACAGGTAGTACAGACCCAGCACCATGTCCTGCGACGGCACGATGATCGGCTGGCCGTTCGCCGGGTGCAGGATGTTGTTGGTCGACATCATCAGAACGCGGGCTTCGAGCTGCGCCTCGATCGACAGCGGCACGTGGACCGCCATCTGGTCACCGTCGAAGTCGGCGTTGAACGCGGTGCAGACCAGCGGGTGCAGCTGGATGGCCTTGCCCTCGATCAGCACCGGCTCGAACGCCTGGATGCCGAGACGGTGCAGCGTCGGCGCACGGTTCAGGAGGACCGGATGCTCGCGAATAACCTCGTCGAGAATGTCCCAGACTTCCGGACGCTCCTTCTCGACCAGCTTCTTGGCCTGCTTGACCGTTGAGGAGAAGCCCTTGGCGTCGAGGCGCGCATAGATGAACGGCTTGAACAGCTCGAGCGCCATCTTCTTCGGCAGGCCGCACTGGTGCAGCTTCAGCTCGGGACCGGTCACGATGACCGAACGGCCGGAATAGTCGACGCGCTTGCCGAGCAGGTTCTGACGGAACCGGCCCTGCTTGCCCTTGAGCATGTCGGAGAGCGACTTCAGCGGGCGCTTGTTGGCGCCCGTGATGACGCGGCCGCGACGGCCGTTGTCGAACAGCGCGTCGACAGACTCCTGCAGCATCCGCTTCTCGTTGCGGATGATGATGCCCGGTGCGCGCAGCTCGATCAGCCGCTTGAGGCGGTTGTTCCGGTTGATGACGCGGCGATACAGGTCGTTGAGATCGGAGGTCGCGAAGCGGCCGCCGTCCAGCGGGACGAGCGGGCGCAGGTCCGGCGGGATCACCGGAACGACGCTCATGATCATCCATTCCGGCTTGTTGCCGGATTCCAGGAAGTTCTCGACGATCTTCAGCCGCTTCATCAGCTTCTTCGTCTTGAGCTCGGAGGTGGTCTCCGCAAGCTCCGAACGAAGGTCGCCGGCGATCGTCTCGAGATCCATCGAGCCGAGCAGATCCTGGATCGCCTCGGCACCGATCAGCGCCGTGAACGAATCCTCACCGAACTCGTCGGTGGCGATCATGTACTCTTCCTCGGACAGGAGCTGGTGCTCCTTCAGCGAGGTCAGGCCCGGCTCGGTGACGATGTAGTTCTCGAAATAGAGAACCCGCTCGATGTCCTTGAGGGTCATGTCGAGCAGCGTGCCGATGCGGCTCGGCAGCGACTTCAGGAACCAGATGTGGGCAACCGGCGCGGCGAGCTCGATATGGCCCATGCGCTCGCGACGCACGCGCGAGAGGGTGACCTCGACGCCGCACTTTTCGCAGATGATGCCCTTGTACTTCATGCGCTTGTACTTGCCGCAAAGGCACTCGTAGTCCTTGATCGGACCGAAGATGCGCGCGCAGAACAGGCCGTCGCGCTCGGGCTTGAACGTACGGTAGTTGATCGTCTCCGGCTTCTTGATCTCGCCGAACGACCAGGAGAGGATCTTCTCAGGCGAGGCAAGCGAGATCCGGATCGAATCGAACGTCTGCGCAGCCACCTGCGGATTGAAGATGTTCATGACCTCTTGGTTCATGGCTTTTCTCCTTCTGGGGCGCCTGCCCCGGGCCGCGGCGGGGGTTACCGGCGGCCGCTCAAATTCTTCAATCGTCGAGGACCGGCGCCGAAGGGGCGCCGGTCCGGACCGCGGCTGACCGCGGTCCTGTCATGAATGGCCTATTCGGCAGCGTCCGGCAGGTCGGCCGGAGCCGGCAGCTCGGCTGCGGAGTTCGCCAGATCGACGTCGAGGCCGAGCGAGCGCATTTCCTTGACCAGCACGTTGAAGCTCTCCGGGATGCCGGATTCGAACGCGTCGTCGCCGCGCACGATCGACTCGTAGACCTTGGTACGGCCCGCGACGTCGTCCGACTTCACCGTCAGCATCTCCTGCAGCGTGTAGGCCGCGCCGTATGCCTCGAGCGCCCAGACCTCCATCTCGCCGAAGCGCTGGCCACCGAACTGCGCCTTGCCGCCCAGCGGCTGCTGGGTCACGAGCGAGTACGGTCCGATCGAACGGGCGTGGATCTTGTCGTCCACCAGGTGGTGCAGCTTCAGCATGTAGATGTAGCCGACCGTGACTTGCCGGTCGAAGGCTTCGCCGGTACGTCCGTCATAGAGCGTGACCTGACCCGAGCCGTTCAGCCCGGCCCTCTCCAGCATCTCGACGATGTCCTGCTCGACCGCGCCGTCGAAGACCGGCGTCGCAATCGACACGCCGCGCTTCATCTGCTTCGCGAGCGTCAGAACGCTTGCGTCGTCGTAGGTCTTCACCTTCTCGTTGCGATCGCTGTCGCCCAGGAGCCCGGCGATCTCGTCGCGCAGCGGCGAGACGTCCTGGCTGGTCTGGTAGGCCTCCAGCATGTCGCCGATCTTCCGGCCCATGCCGGCGCAGGCCCAACCCAGATGGGTCTCCAAGATCTGTCCGACATTCATGCGCGACGGCACGCCCAGCGGGTTCAGCACGATGTCGACATGGGTGCCGTCCGCGTTGAACGGCATGTCTTCCACCGGCAGGATCCGCGAGACAACGCCCTTGTTACCGTGACGGCCGGCCATCTTGTCGCCCGGCTGGATCTTGCGCTTGACGGCGACGAAGACCTTGACCTGCTTCATGACGCCCGGGGGCAGCTCGTCGCCGCGCTGGACCTTCTCGACCTTGTCCATGAACCGCTGCTCGAGCGTCTTCTTGGCTTCGTCATAGACGTTGCGCAGATCCTCGAGAGCCGCCTGGGTCTTCTCGTCCTCGACGGCGAACATCCACCACTGCGACCGCGGGTATTCACCCATCGCCTCGGCGGTGATGACGGAGCCCTTCTTGAAGCCCTTCGGCGCTGCGACCGCAGCCTTGCCGTCGAGCATTTCGACCAGGCGACCGTAGACGTTACGATCCAGGATCGCCTGCTCGTCGTCGCGATCCTTGGCGAGGCGCTCGATCTCCTCGCGCTCGATCGCCATGGCGCGCTCGTCCTTCTCGACGCCGTGGCGGTTGAACACGCGGACCTCGACCACGGTGCCATAGGCGCCGGGAGGCATGCGGTTGGAGGTGTCGCGGACGTCGGACGCCTTCTCACCGAAGATGGCGCGCAGAAGCTTCTCTTCCGGCGTCATCGGGCTTTCGCCCTTCGGCGTGATCTTGCCGACCAGGATGTCGCCCGGCTGCACCTCGGCACCGATATAGACGATGCCGGCTTCGTCGAGGTTCTTCAGCGCCTCTTCCGACACGTTCGGAATGTCGCGCGTGATCTCCTCGGGTCCAAGCTTGGTGTCACGCGCCATGACCTCGAACTCCTCGATGTGGATCGAGGTGAAGACGTCGTCGGCGACGATGCGCTCGGACAGGAGGATGGAATCCTCGTAGTTGTAGCCGTTCCACGGCATGAACGCGACGAGCACGTTCCGGCCGAGGGCGAGATCGCCCAGATCCGTCGACGGACCGTCGGCGATGATGTCGCCCTTCTCGACCCGGTCACCCACCGCGACCAGCGGACGCTGGTTGATGCAGGTGTTCTGGTTCGAGCGCTGGAACTTCATCAGACGATAGATGTCGACGCCGGACTTGCCGGCTTCCAGATCCTCGGTCGCCCGGATGACGATACGCGTCGCGTCGACCTGGTCGACGATGCCGGTGCGGCGGGCACCGATGGCGGCGCCCGAGTCGCGGGCCACGATCGGCTCCATGCCGGTGCCGACGAACGGCGCTTCGGCGCGCACCAGCGGCACGGCCTGACGCTGCATGTTCGAGCCCATCAGTGCGCGGTTCGCGTCATCGTTCTCGAGGAACGGAATGAGCGCGGCCGCGACCGAGACGAGCTGCTTCGGCGAGACATCCATCAGGTCGACATTGTCGCGCGGCGTCATGAAGACGTCGCCCTGGTGGCGGCAGACCACGAACTCGTTCTGGAACTGGTTGTCGTCCGTCAGGATCGCGTTCGCCTGGGCGACGTGATGCTTGGATTCCTCCATGGCCGACAGATAGACGACGTCGTGGGTGACCACGCCATCGACGACCTTGCGGTACGGGCTCTCGATGAAGCCGTACTTGTTCACCCGCGCGAAGGTGGCGAGCGAGTTGATCAGACCGATGTTCGGGCCTTCCGGCGTTTCGATCGGGCAGATGCGGCCGTAATGGGTCGGATGCACGTCGCGGACTTCGAAGCCGGCCCGCTCGCGGGTCAGACCACCGGGTCCAAGCGCCGAGAGACGACGCTTGTGGGTGATCTCCGACAGCGGGTTGGTCTGGTCCATGAACTGCGAGAGCTGCGAGGAACCGAAGAACTCGCGCACGGCGGCGGCCGCCGGCTTGGCGTTGATCAGGTCCTGCGGCATGACGGTGTCGATCTCGACCGACGACATGCGCTCCTTGATCGCCCGCTCCATGCGCAGCAGACCGACGCGGTACTGGTTCTCCATCAGCTCGCCGACCGAGCGCACCCGACGGTTGCCGAGATTGTCGATGTCGTCGATCTCGCCCTTGCCGTCGCGTAGGTCGACCAGCGTGCGCACGACCGCGAGGATGTCCTCCTTGCGCAGCACGCGCACGGTGTCCTCGGCGTCGACGTCGAGACGCATGTTCATCTTGACGCGGCCGACGGCCGACAGATCGTAGCGCTCGGAATCGAAGAACAGAGACTGGAACATCGCCTCGGCGGTTTCCATCGTCGGCGGCTCGCCCGGGCGCATGACCCGGTAGATGTCGAACAGCGCGTCCTGACGGCCTTCGTTCTTGTCCACCGCGAGGGTGTTGCGGATGTAGCCGCCGACATTGACGTGGTCGATATCGAGAACGGTGAACTCGTCGTAGCCCGCATTGATCAGGTCGATCAGCGAACCCTTCCGCTCGCCGGTCTTGGCGTCGACGGTCATCTCCAGTTCCTGGCCGGCTTCGAGATAGATCTCGCCGGTCTCGGGATTGACGATGTCCTCGGCGATGTAGGAGCCGACCAGATCGTCCTCGGTCGCGCGGAGCGCCTTGACGCCCTTCTCCTGCATCTGACGCGCCTGGCGCGCGGTGACCTTCTTGCCGGCCTCGACCAGCACTTCACCGCTGTCGGCGTCGATCAGGTCGACGACCGCGCCCTGGCCGCGCACGCGCTCGACCGAGAAGGGAACGCGCCAGCCGTTCTTGTCCTTCTCGAACTTCACGGTGCCGTAGAAGGTCGACAGAATCTCTTCGCCGTCCATGCCCAGCGCCATCAACAGGCTGGTCACGGGGATCTTGCGGCGCCGGTCGATGCGCGCGTGCACGACGTCCTTGGCGTCGAACTCGATGTCGAGCCAGGAACCGCGATAGGGAATGACGCGCGCCGCGAAGAGCAGCTTGCCCGACGAGTGGCTCTTGCCCTTGTCATGATCGAAGAAGACGCCCGGCGAACGGTGCATCTGCGAGACGATGACGCGCTCGGTGCCGTTGACGATGAAGGTGCCGTTCATGGTCATGAGCGGCATGTCGCCCATGTAGACGTCCTGCTCCTTGATGTCCTTGATGGACTTGGAGCCGGTGTCCTCGTCGACATCGAACACGATGAGGCGCAGCGTCACCTTCAGCGGCGCAGCATAGGTCAGATCGCGCTGACGGCACTCCTCGACGTCGAATTTCGGCTGCTCGAACTCGTACTTGACGAATTCCAGCATGGCCTGACCGGAGAAGTCGGAGATCGGGAAGACCGATTTGAAGACGGCCTGCAACCCTTCGTCCAGACGCCCGTTTACCGGCTCGTCCACCATCAGGAACTGATCGTAGGAGGCCTTCTGGACCTCGATCAGGTTCGGCATTTCGGCCACTTCGGGGATCGACCCGAAGAACTTGCGCACGCGCCTGCGACCGCTAAACGTCGTCGTCTGAGACATCGTCGCTCCTTCTCGTGATATCGCCCTCGACCAAAGGGCTGAAATTCCTCTGTCTCTCCGCCGAGAGACTCCGCTGCGCCCTGCGGCGGCAGCGACTGACCGATCTGTCGGGCGCGGGGCCCGCGTCTTCGAAGGGCTTGCCGGCAAGCCTTTCGAACACACGCACTGCATTCCCGTCCCGCGTCTTACCGTCCCGCACCGCGGAGAATGCCCTGCCCGCCAGATCGACCCCGAAAGGCCGGAACCCTATGGCGAGCACGGAAGGCGGAACGGCAAACTGCCGTCCCGCCCCCGGATGTTCTGCGTAAGCGCGGCGAACCGCGATTACTTGACTTCGACCGTGGCGCCAGCCTTCTCGAGCTGGTCCTTGATCTTGTCGGCCTCGGCCTTGTCCACGCCTTCCTTGACGGGCTTCGGCGCGTTGTCGACGAGGTCCTTGGCTTCCTTGAGGCCAAGACCCGTGATCGCACGGACTTCCTTGATGACGTTGATCTTCTGCGCACCGGCAGATGCGAGGATCACGTTGAACTCGGTCTGCTCTTCGGCGGCTTCGGCCGGAGCACCACCACCAGCGGCCGCAACGGCGACCGGAGCGGCAGCGGAGACGCCCCACTTCTCTTCGAGCATCTTCGACAGCTCAGCCGCCTCGAGGACGGTCAGGGCCGACAGGTCTTCAACGATCTTGGCGAGATCAGCCATGTTAGTATTCCTTCAGGTTCGAACTTTGAGGTGTGCAGCGAGGAACCATCCTCACGCCGCTTCGTCTTTCTTGGCATAGGCACCGAAAACGCGTGCGAGTTGCCCCGCAGGCGCCTGGAGAACTCCAGCAATCCGAGTGGCCGGCGTATTGATCATGCCGACCAGCTTGGCCCTGAGTTCGTCCAGCGACGGCATGGTGGCCAAGGCCTTCACACCGTCTGCATCGAGTGTCGTGGCGCCCATCGAACCGCCGAGGATGACGAGCTTGTCGTTCCCCTTGGCGAAATCGTTGGTCACCTTGGCCGCCGCCACCGGATCGCTCGAATAAGCGATCAGCGTCTGGCCCTCGAACAGATTCGAGATGCCTGCGGCGTCCGTGCCTTCAAGAGCGATCTTGGCGAGGCGGTTCTTCGCGACTCTGACGGTGCCTCCCGCGACGCGCATCTTCGAACGATAATCGTTCATCTGCGCGACCGTGAGACCGGCATAGTGGGCCACGACGACCGTTCCCGAGGCCTGGAAGGTCTCGTGAAGGGACGTGACGAATTCGCGCTTTTCCGCTCTGTCCACTGCCTCTCTCCAGTTAGCCCCGGTTCTTGCGAAACGAGGCCGGTTGCCTTTTGCCGCCCGGACCATCCGGGCGACGCTCGGAGATCCTGTCCCCCCGGCCAACCCGCAGCAGCTCCGTGGAACCGTTGGGCGACGCAAGGCATTCAGAGGTTCGAACCGACCAGACCGGCGATGCCGGAAAACTCGGAACTTCCCCGTCTCATGAGGGCTATCTAACGATTATGACCGGAGCCGAAGCACCGGCCGCCCACAATCTCGGACAGGCATTCAGGAGGCTTTCAAAAGCCTCCACGTACCGGGACGAGCCCGGAACCTTGATGGGGAAGCGGCGCATATAGGCACGCCGCTTCCGAATTGTAAGTGTCAGCCCTGCGAGGCGCCGACGGTCGACGGATCGACCTTGACGCCGGGGCCCATGGTCGAGGTCACGGCGATGCGCTGGACATAATTGCCCTTGGCGCCCGACGGCTTGGCCTTCTGGACCGCATCGGCGAAGGCGCGGATGTTCTCCACGATCGCCTTGCTGTCGAAGCTGGCCTTGCCGACGCCGGCATGCACGATGCCGGCCTTCTCGACGCGGAACTCGACGGCGCCGCCCTTCGAAGCCTTGACGGCCGCTGCGACGTCCGGGGTCACCGTGCCGACGCGCGGGTTCGGCATCAGGCCGCGCGGGCCGAGAACCTTACCGAGACGGCCGACAAGCGCCATCATGTCCGGCGTGGCGATGGCACGGTCGAAGTCGATCGCACCGCCCTGGACCTGCTCGACGAGGTCTTCCGCACCGACGATGTCGGCGCCGGCAGCCTTGGCTTCCTCGGCCTTGTCGCCACGTGCGAAGACGGCGACGCGCACGGTGCGGCCGGTGCCGTTCGGCAGATTGACCACGCCGCGGACCATCTGGTCGGCGTGACGGGGGTCGACGCCGAGATTCATCGCAACTTCGATGGTCTCGTCGAACTTGGTCTTGGTCCGGTCCTTGAGCATCTGCACGGCTTCGTCGAGGCCATACAGCTTGGTGCGCTCGATGCCCTCGCGGGCGCTACGGATTCGCTTGCCACTCTTTGCCATCGTCTCAGCCCGCCACTTCGAGGCCCATGGAGCGGGCAGAGCCCTCGACCATGAGAACCGCCGCATCAATGTCGTTCGCGTTCAGATCCTTGAACTTCTTCTCGGCGATCTCGCGAACCTGCTCGCGGGTCACCGAACCGGCGACGCTGCGACCCGGCTCCTTGGAGCCGCTCTTGAGGTTGGCGGCCTTCTTGAGGAAGTAGCTCACCGGAGGGGTCTTCATCGCGAAGGTAAAGGACTTGTCCTGGTAGTAGGTAATGACCACCGGGATCGGCTGGCCCTTTTCCTGCTCCTGGGTCTGCGCGTTGAACGACTTGCAGAATTCCATGATGTTGATGCCGCGCTGACCCAGCGCCGGACCGATGGGCGGCGACGGCGTCGCCGAACCAGCCGGGACCTGAAGCTTCAGCTGGCCCTGTACTTTCTTAGCCATTTGTACCTGCCTTCAATGTTCACGCCGGGCGGCCGGCACGAAGCCAGCCGGGCATCCGGCAGTCTGCAGTCCGCGCGGTCCGGAACAGGGGCCGGCTAAAGCCCGAGCGCCTCCCGCACGAGGATGGGCTTGGCGCCCGTTCGGATCAGGCCTTCTCGACCTGACCGAATTCGAGATCCACCGGCGTCGCACGCCCGAAGATCGAAACTTCCACCTTGAGACGCGCGCGCTCCTGGTCGACTTCCTGAACGATGCCGTTGAACGAGGCGAAGGGGCCGTCGGAGACCCGCACCTGCTCGCCGATATCGAAGGAGACGGTCGGCTTCGGCCGCTCGACACCGTCCTGGACCTGCGCGAGGATCTGCTCGGCTTCCTTCTCGGTGATCGGGGTCGGCCGGTTCTCGGCGCCCAGGAAGCCAGTGACCTTCGGCGTGTTCTTGATCATCGAGAACACCTGGTCGGTGAGCTCGGCCTTGACCAGGACATAGCCGGGGAAGAACTTGCGCTCGGCATCGACCTTGCGGCCGCGGCGCACCTCGACGACCTTCTCGGTCGGCACGAGAATCTTCTCGAATTTATCGGACAGACCCTTCTGACGGGCCTGCTCCTCGATCGATTCTGCCACCTTCTTTTCGAAATTCGAATAGGCGTGGACGATGTACCAACGAGCGGTCATGAAACTTGTGATAACTCCTGCAGCGTCCGGATCAGACGCTCATGATCAGGCCGACGACGTAGCCGAGCAGCTGATCCGCGATAAAGAAGAAGGTTGCGGCGAACGCCACCATCACGAAAACCATGATCGTCGAAATGACGGTCTCGCGACGGGTGGGCCACGTCACCTTCGCGGTCTCCGACCGGACCTGCTGAAGAAAGCTGAAGGGATTGGTCTTGGCCATAAACCGCTCACGGCTAAGGCGCATGAAGGCTAGCGACCGCCCCACGCGCCATATGTCATTAAGAATGCCCCACTTAGCCGCCCTCGGAATGATTCACAAGGGCTGCCGGGGAAAACTCTCGTTCGCGTTGCTGGCAGGGGCAGTAGGGCTCGAACCTACGGCCTGCGGTTTTGGAGACCGCCGCTCTACCAACTGAGCTATACCCCTACGGTGGCGCCCAGATATCGCCTCGCGGCGCGAACTGCAACACCCTTTTTCGTCGAAAGGCCGCCCGAGGCATCCAAACCGCGCTCATGGGGCGCAGCCATCGGACCGCCTCACCTGCGAAACCGACAAGGCCGGTCATCGCGACCGCTTGCTCGAAGCCAGCGCGTGATGAGGCCGCGTATCGCCGGTGTCCGAACGAATCGGTCGCGGCGTTCGTCAGTTGCCTTGCGACGGTGCCTTGGCCGCCTGTTCCGCCAGCTTTTGCTTGCGCGTCTTCGGTTTCAGTCCGCGCAGGAATGCGTCGAGCCGCCCCTGCAGCCGCGTCAGCGACATCAGCCGGTCGATTGCCTGGTTGGTGCCTTCGAGCCGTTCCGACAGAACCTCCGAGGAGACGAGCGCGACATCGGCGGCCGTGACGCCCGGAATCCGCGTGGCGATTCGCGACCATTCGCCGGCACTGCCGCCGCCATCCATCGTCAGCCGGCCGGTGCGCGCCAGCAGCCGGTTCACCATCTGCTCGAAGGTCCATTCATGGTCGTGGAACAGCTTCCACCGCGTCGAGCGGCGCGCGGTGAAGCCGGCCAGCACGATGGGCAGTGCCGGACAGGCTTCGGCCAGCCAGAAGGCCAGCGCAAAGCCGCTCGTCGGGACATGGGTGGCCGGATAGAAATCGGCAAAGACCGGGGCGAGGTCGAGGAAGCCGACCGGCGCGCCCTCGAAGGATTCGGCTGGGCTGAAACGTTCCGCGGTGCCGGCCTTCAGATTGGCGATGCCATGGAATTGCGGGCCGCGCAGAAGCTGCAGGACGGTGCCGACTTCCCGGCGATAAACGATGTTGGCGCCCGCCTGGCTGCTGCGGGCGATCAGCAGCGACGGCCGGTCGAAGGGCCCGTCGAGAACCTTGAACACTTTGTTGAAGAAGACGAAGAGCGTGCCGTCGCCGTAACGCGCCGACAGCGCCGCAATATCGACCGCGTCGCTGTTGGCGACGAGGACGACGCGGTCGAAGCCGCCGAAGAACGCCGCCCAGTCCTCAGGCGTGTCCGGCAGCCCGCCCGCATCATTCGCCTGCGTCATTGCGTCATGTCCCGCAGCCCCGCCGCAAGACCTCAGGCGCCGCGCTGCTGGACGAACAGTGTCCGCTCGCGCGCGGCAAACCATTCCTCGGCGTAGTCATCGTTGCGGTATTCGTCGAAATACGGACCGCCGTCGGTGAAATGCACATTCCGGGCATCAGGATTGTGGTCGTACTCGTTGACCAGCCAGTTCCACTCCGCCGGCAGTTCACCAATGTTCTCGTCGCCGTCGAGCCATTTGAACTGGTGCAGCTGCAGGCCGGTGGCGGTGTTGACGTAGTCCGGCGTCAGCGCCTGGCACTTGGCGTTGTTGAACAGCATGACGCTCGACCAGTTCTTCTTCTCGTATTTGGTCTGTGTCTGGCCGAGGAACTTGGTCTCCACCTTGGGCTGGTAGTCGTGCTTGACGCACATGACGGAATGGCGGTCGTCGCGCAGCGCCCAGAGTTCGGCGATGTCGGCGCGCATCAGCATGTCGCAGTCCATGAACAGGCTCCAGCCCGTGAACCCCGAGAGATACGGCACCAGAAAGCGCGAGAAGGAGAATTCCGTCGACTGCAGCGCGTTGCGCTCGCGCTGGAACGCGCCTTCCAGGTTGGGCAGATAGAGCGGCGAGAGCACCACGGGCACGGACGAGCGCTCGAGAATGCTCTGGCACAGGACGTGATAGGCGATCACCTCCTTGGAATCGAACCCGATGAAGACGCGGCCAATTTCTGTCGACATTTGTCACCCTTCTGTGGCAGGCAGCGGTCCGTATCAAAGAACGCGCTGGAGTCCAAGGCGCCGGGTGCGGCAAACCGAATGGTCGCTGCGCTTCGCCGAACAGATTTCCGACAGCGAAGCGCGTTTCCAATCCTCGCGACGATGACCGGCGGACGATTGGCCCTGTCAAACAGATATCGCATTCACAGCATGCCAGGCCGGAAGAACATCCATGCGCGTCATCTCGCTGAGCACGATCCCATCACGCTTCGAGGAGATCGGGCCGACGCTCGAGACCCTTCTGACCCAGACCGGCCATATCGACGAGGTTCGTCTGTATGTTCCTCAGGTCTACAGGCGTTTCCCAGACTACGATGGATCTGTGCCAAAGGTGCCGACGGGCATCAGCATCTTCCGACCGGATCATGATCTCGGTCCAGCGTCCAAGATCCTGTTCGCAGCGAAGGATCTGAGGGATACGGATGCGCAGATCCTTTTCTGCGACGATGACCAGATCTACGGAGCCGATTGGGCCGAGCAGTTGTTCGAGGAGCAGGCTAAACGTCCCAATGAGTGCGTCGCTTTGTTCGGCAAGCTGTTGTCGCCGGAGACGGGCCGCACGACATGCGGCCGCGAAGGCGCAACGCGGCGTAATTCGAACTTTGACTGGCAGTACCGGGTTGCCAAGCTCCGCCACCAACTCTCGCGCTTAGGCGGCTCCCCCCAGCTGGCGCCGTCGCGGCGGCGGATCGGTAAATCAGGCTACGCCGATATCCTGCTGGGATACGGCGGGGTCGTCGTGCGGCCGCGGTTCTTCGACGAACAGTCCTATACGATCCCGCCTGTGCTATGGTCGGTCGACGATTTCTGGCTGTCCGGGATGCTTGCGCGGAATGGCGTTCCGATTTGGCTTCCAGCCGATTTCTTCGCGCCGCTCGGATCTAGCGCCAGCGATATCGAGAGCCTTTTTTCAGCGACCATCGACAATGCGGATCGCAAGGCCGCCAACGCGGCTTGTGTCAGATACATGCAGGAAACGTTCGGTGTCTGGCAGTGATCCCGTTACGTCCGGAAACGAGCACCGGCTGCAGGCTCCAACGGGACGAGGAGCATATCAGGCCGTCGGCGTCAGCCCCAGTTCGCCGCGTTGACTGTCCGTGATCGGAAAAATACGGCCCTGCGCGCATGCTTCGCGCCACCATTCGGGGAGATCCGAAGTGGCAAACTGCTTGGTCTTGTAGGCTTTCTGAAGCTTGGCGGAACGGCGGCTTTCCTGCTTATGCATCGTGGCAGCTCCTGTGGTCATGCGCTGGACCAGCCGGAAAGCACGGTTCCTGCTCGCCTTCTGGAACGTATTCTCGCCGAGCCAAAGCGATGTTAGCTTGGTCTCAAGCGACACGTCCCACCATGCGTATCCCAACGATACCTGGTCCCAGACATGCGGAAATTCCACGCAATAGCGGCACCAGCGTTCGACCAGCTGATCCGCGGCGTCGCCTACGCCAAAATACACCTGCCCCCCGAAGAAGGACCATCCGTCGCGTCGCACGGCCGCAATATCCACATTGCTTCCTGCCACTTCCGATAGCGGTCGAAGCATGATCGCGTCGGCATCCACCCAAAGTACCGGCGCCCCGAGCTCGGCACGCATCTGTGATATGAACAGCGCCTTCTGTGCACAGTTCTCAACCCAGGAAGAGCGCGCCGGCCTGCCCTCTATCCGGTATTCCAGCCCCAAACGCCGGAGGGAGGCTGTCAGCTTTTCAGCATGCGTCTCATACGCAGTATCCGGCGTATAATAGGAGATGACGATCGGATGCTGCATCGGATGACCTGTCGGATTTGCCGAAGTCGCAACGTGCGCACTCTACGGTGCGGCGGCCCCATCCTAGCGTTGCCAGATAGCCGTGAACATCGTCAGAGTTCGCCGCTCCGCGAAACGAACTCACGAAGATGCTGTCGAACCGGCTTCGTGTGGAAATGTCGCACTTGGGGTGCGACGGCAAATCAATAGTCAGAGCTGCTGATGTGCACCTACGAGCATAGGTACGGGACCTGCACGGGGACATAGCCACCCGGTAGAAGCAACGGTCAGGCAGAGCGGAAACCCGTAAGCTTGCAAACAGGGGCAGGCCACGTAGCCTGCCCCTGGTTTTCGTCCTACTCGATGATCGAGGCGACGATGCCGGCGCCGACGGTGCGGCCGCCTTCGCGGATGGCGAAGCGCAGCTTGTCTTCCATCGCGATCGGCACGATCAGCGTCACGTCCATCGTCACGTTGTCGCCCGGCATCACCATCTCGGTGCCCTCGGGAAGCGTGCACACGCCGGTCACGTCCGTCGTGCGGAAGTAGAACTGCGGACGGTAGTTGGTGAAGAACGGCGTATGACGGCCACCCTCTTCCTTCGTCAGGATGTAGGCCTCGGCCATGAAGCGCGTGTGCGGCTTCACCGAACCCGGCTTGCACAGAACCTGACCGCGCTCGACGCCTTCACGATCGACACCGCGAACCAGCGCGCCGATGTTGTCGCCGGCCTGGCCCTGGTCGAGCAGCTTGCGGAACATCTCGACGCCCGTCACCGTCGTCTTCTTGGTGTCGCGGATGCCAACGATCTCGACTTCCTCGCCGACCTTGACGATGCCGCGCTCGACGCGGCCGGTCACAACCGTGCCACGGCCCGAGATCGAGAACACGTCCTCGATCGGCATCAGGAACGGCTGGTCGACCGGACGCTCAGGCGTCGGGATGTAGGCGTCGACTTCCTTCATCAGCTCACGCACCGCGTCCTCGCCGATCTCCTTGTTGGAGTCCTCGAGGGCGGCCAGCGCCGAGCCCTTGACGATCGGAATGTCGTCGCCCGGGAAGTCGTAGGACGACAGCAGCTCGCGAACCTCGAGCTCGACCAGCTCCAGGAGCTCGGCGTCGTCCACCTGGTCGACCTTGTTCAGGAACACCACGATCGCCGGCACGCCGACCTGGCGGGCCAGAAGGATGTGCTCGCGGGTCTGCGGCATCGGGCCGTCGGCGGCCGAGCACACCAGGATCGCGCCGTCCATCTGGGCGGCACCGGTGATCATGTTCTTCACGTAGTCGGCATGGCCCGGGCAGTCGACATGGGCGTAGTGACGGGCTTCCGTCTCGTACTCCACATGCGCCGTCGAAATCGTGATGCCGCGCGCCTTCTCTTCCGGCGCCGCGTCGATCATGTCGTACGCACGGTACTCGCCGAAGTACTTCGTGATCGCCGCCGTCAGCGACGTCTTGCCATGGTCAACGTGACCGATCGTGCCGATGTTCACATGCGGCTTGTTGCGCTCGAATTTGCTCTTGGCCATCGTCGGCTCCCAACTTAGCGGATGCGTGAGTCCGGGCGCGACATAACGAGTGCGGCGGCCAATGACAAGCGCTGCGCAAACGTGCCGGACACAAAGACGCCGCACGCGGGCACGCATGGTTTGATTAGTACAGCGGATGAGACCGGGAAATGCGGGAGGTCTGGAGCGGGTAGCGGGAATCGAACCCGCATATTCAGCTTGGAAGGCTGCTGCTCTACCATTGAGCTATACCCGCGCCTTCGCATCAGCGTTCGACCGGCAGTGGTGGAGGGAGTTGGATTTGAACCAACGTAGGCATAGCCAACGGATTTACAGTCCGTCCCCTTTAACCACTCGGGCACCCCTCCGGACTGCCGTCGAAGCATGCAGGCGCTTGGCCTGGCTGCTGGAAGCGTTCGGCGCGGGACCGAGCGTTTCCGAGCGGCCTTATGATGGCCTTGGCGCGATCTGTCAACGCCGAATGGCACTGGAAATCGCATCGAATTTCACCCGGCGGCCATCGCGGCCGCACGAAACCGATTGCCCGACCTGTTGCGCCCCCTGGGACGGAAGCCGGGCCGCGCGGGCATCGCCGCTTTCTTCGCATCGCCGGGTGGGATAGAGAGGCGCCTATGAGCGACGATACGCCTTCGGGCACCCCCAAGGACACCCATTACGCCACTCTTCGGCGTGCCCACCGCGACCGCAAGCGCACCGATGGCGGCGCGGCGCCCGCGGGTGCGCTCAAGCGGCGGCCCCAGCCCGGTCGCCCGGCGCCTGCCGGACGGGTGCGCCTCTATGGCATCCATACGGTCGCGGCGGCGCTGAACAACCCGCACCGCAAGCTCCACTCCCTGCTGGTGACGCGCAACGCCCTCGCCCGCCTGGAGATCGCCGAGGATGCGATTCGCTGCCCGGTCGAGATGGTCGAGCCGAAGCGCCTCGATGCCGAACTCGGCGGCGAGGCCGTGCATCAGGGCGTCATGCTGGAAACCGAGCCGCTGCCGGCGATCCGCCTGAGCGACCTCGGCAAGGCCCGGCTGGTCATCGTCCTCGACCAGGTGACCGACCCGCACAATGTCGGCGCGATCCTGCGCTCGGCCACGGCCTTCGGCGCCGATGCACTGGTGACCACGGCGCGGCACTCCCCGCAGGAGAGCGGCGTTCTCGCCAAGGCTGCCTCGGGCGCACTCGAACACGTGACCCAGATCGAGGTGGTCAATCTCGCCGATGCGCTCAGCGCGCTGTCGAAGCAGGGCTTCCGCACCATCGGCCTCGATTCGGACGGCCCGGAATCCTTCGAGGCGAGCCTTTCCGGCGAGCGCATCGCGATCGTTCTCGGCGCCGAGGGCAAGGGCCTGCGCCAGAAGACGCAGGCGACCGTCGATGCCCTCGCCCGGCTGGAAATGCCCGGCGCGATCCGCTCGCTCAACGTCTCCAACGCCGCCGCCATCGCGCTCTACGCGACGCGGCGCCATCTCGGCTGAACGAACGTTCGCTGTTTTGGATGAATGGTGCCGGATGAGGGGATTGAACCCCCGACCTTCGGTTTACAAATCACACTGTCCAAACAGCCTAGGTACCTGATTTCATTCACTTATGCGCCAAAACGCAGCGGAAAACACACCCGTTTGCGGAAACTAAGACTGTGTTCGGAGACACACCTCCGAACACAGTCCCTGAATGCGGCATAAGGGAATACAGCATGACGATTTCACCAGTGGACGGCTTCGACTCCAAGAAGCCCTGGCCCGAAGGCGCAGTCGAGGACTGGCAGCACGGCGCCAGCTACAGCTGGCTGGTCGACAAACATGGTCGCCAGTACAGCACCGTGGCCCACCACATCCGCTTCATGAAGACGCGCCATGGCCTGGAGCCGACCGTCGACATGTCGAAGCGGCGCCGGGGCGGCCGGCAGACGTTCGCCGAACAGAGCCCGATCTCGCAGTTCCATCGGAACGTCGGCGTGAAGCTGAACTACTATCGCGAGGTCATCAACGATCTCAACTACGAGGAGATGGGCGCCAAGCTCGGCGTGAACCGTCTCATCACTCGCAAGATGGAGCTGGGCATCCACGACTTCACCCTGTCCCAACTCGAGAAGGTGTCCGGTCTCCTGGAGACGGGCATCCCTGACCTCATGAAGCCGGGAGCCAAATGATCGACACGCGCTGAAGTGCTGCGGCTGAGCGCGCTGCGGTTTCTGTAGTGAACTCAGCCGGAGGCGACTTGATCCAATCGAGGCGACTAGGTAGGTCGGCCCTTTTTCCGAGAGAAACCATGCTTCGAATTCTAGCAGTCCTGTTGTTGATGACCACGGTGGCCCACGCGGACGATGTGCTCGACCGGGTGAAGCAGGTCAACAACGTGCGGTATGCAGCACTGACCCCCTCCGGCTCATCGGTCAGAGCCGTGGTCTACGACCGCCACGACACACAGGTCGTTCGCAAGCTCTGCGAGGTCAGCTCAGATTTCCGGTATGTCTTCATCGTGCCGCTCGGGGAATTCAACAAGGCGCATCGCGAGCTCAATCGCGTGCCGATCACCCGAACAGTTCAGCACTCCTGCAAGGGCTAAGCCGCCTGGGAGTTTGATCCCATCGTCATGCGGAGGATGGCCACATTGGTCTCCTCCTCATTCGCGAGCGCGTTCTCAATCAAATAGACGATCTCGGAGGAGAGCGACCGGCGCTGGAAGCCGGCGCGGCGCTCGATCGTGCGTAGCGAAAGTACGCTCGATGCCTAGAAACATGAATAAATGAAACATGGGGATGTGGACAAAGATCGGAGCGGAAGCGGCCGTCTGCGGTTTCGCTGGACTATTTTTCTGTCCGTGGGGATAGAGAGGTTCCGATCAGCAAGATCAAAAGGAAACGTCGTGCAGCGAATTTCAATACCGTGGGTTATCGAAATCGCCGCCGTGTTGGACGGCCTCAACGCGGTCGCTACTGGCCCGCTGTCACCAATGAACTGGCATGCGATCTTCAATGCTAAAAATCAACTCGAAGCGCTTTTCAGTGCCAGTCCATATGGGCCTTTCCTGAGAAGCACACGCACCAAGCACGACAGTCTTCAAACAGAGCTCAACCGCCTACTGACACCAGTTGGGAACAGCCCGACAGGTAATCTAACAGAATACGACGTTTGGAATATGAAAAACCTGAGAGACCAATTCAAAATGGTATTCCTCTCAGAGCTGAACACTATACCCACTTACTTGGTCACCGGAAAGGAGAGCTTTGACGTAAACCTGCTAATCGATGCAGGCGTTGGACTATTTCCGAGGACTCTTCTTGTTAAAGCACCGGAAACGGAGCGGGATGCAATGCAAGCAGGAAGGGCTCTCGCATTTGAACTCGGGACAGCTTGCGGCTTTCATGTTTTCCGGGTCACAGAGTCGGTAGTTCGTAGATATTGGGACGAGGTTTCAGGTTCGCCGCGACCGAACTTGGAAACCCTAGGAAACTTCGCGGCTGAGATGCACAAGAAAGGCTTTGGCGATACGAAAATTGTAGAGGCGATAAAGCAAATGACGAAGCTACACAGAAATCCACTTATCCACCCAGAGGTGATCCTTTCGGTCGAAGAAGCCATTGGCATAGTCGGCATTGCGAGAAGTGTTGTTGGTGCAATATTGACCGTGTTGCCAGACGCCCCGTTGACAATCTCTAGCCCCCTTCCTGCGCTATACGCAGCAGCGACAGAAACAACTTGATAGCGACTCAGCGTGTGAGAGATCGTAACTTATTTGGGTTGGGCTTTAAACTGATTTAGCATTCGTGCTTACCCTTTGCAAAATCGCCCTGCCGGGCCGCGCCTCTTCCAAGGCCGCGAAGTCATCAGGTCCGCGTTTTCCGCAGCATTAGGGGCGGTACACATAGCGTCCCAGCAATGGATGATCGTTTGGACGCCCACTCACCACATGATTTCGATACAGTTGCTCCCCCCCATTGCATCTCACTTCGAGTGAGAATGACCGTCAACGATAGGTATGAAAACATAGCGTTTTTCTTGGAATCACCAAAACAGCGGAAGGCAAGGGAGTTTAGGCTCGGCGCTGCGAGCACACTCTCAAACACAGGAGCAACTGTTTTTGACTGCCCCCAAACGCAATTCTGCAGTGAAATGAATGGGTTGCATGGTGCCGGATGAGGGGATTGAACCCCCGACCTTCGGTTTACAAAACCGCTGCTCTACCGCTGAGCTAATCCGGCGCGGCTGCGCCATAGCATATCGTTTGGTGATTTGCAGCGGGATTTTCGGCCATGTGCGGACTATGGCCGCGCTTGGCGTGCGGCGCAGGACGGGTTACGTCCTCAAGGGACCCGCGGGCCCTGCCGCCTCATGCCTCCAGAAGTGCCGATCCCATTCATGCGACGTCTGCCCCAGTCCATCAGCTTCCTGGCCAGCGAGGCCGAACCCGCGCAGGAAGCAGCCCAGCGTCTGTCGGCGCTCTATGGCAACGACCGTCCGGAGAGCGCCGAGGTGGTCGTCGCGCTCGGCGGCGACGGCTTCATGCTGCAGACGCTGCACCGGTTCATGAACACCGGCATCCCGATCTACGGCATGAACAAGGGCACGATCGGTTTCCTGATGAACGACTATCGCGAGATCGGTCTGCGCGAGCGTCTGGCCGAGGCGGTCGAGAACACCATTCATCCGCTGACGATGACCGCGACGGATGCCGAGGGCGAAACCCACCGGGCGCTGGCGATCAACGAGGTCGCCCTGTTCCGGCAGTCCTACCAAGCCGCCAAGCTGCGGATCACCATCGACGGTCAGGTGCGACTGGAAGAGCTGGTCTGCGACGGCGTGATGGTGGCGACGCCGATCGGGTCGACGGCCTACAATCTGTCGGCCCAGGGGCCGATCATTCCGGTCGACGCGCCGCTGCTGGCGCTCACCCCGGTCAGCGCGTTCCGGCCCCGCCGCTGGCGCGGCGCTCTGCTGCCCAACCACCAGACGGTGGAGATCACCGTGCTGGAGCCGGAAAAGCGCCCGGTCAACGCGGTGGCCGACGCGACGGAAGTCAAATCGGTCCGGCACATCACCATCTGCGAATCGATGGACGATACCGGCCTGATCCTGTTCGATTCGGATCATTCCTGGGACGAGCGCATCCTGGCCGAGCAGTTCCGCTACTGACGCATCGACGCTGATTTTCGCTGCTGCCTATGCTGCGAGCTGGCGGGCGTGCTGGCGCGCGGCCTCGCGGCTGGTTTCGCCGGCAAGGCGATGCAGGAAGCGCATGATCTCGTCGAAGCCCGAATCGCCCTGCGTGGCCGTGAACGACCCGGCGACCCGCTGCATGACGACCTGCGGCACGTCCTCGACCGCCACGGACAGGCGTCCAGCGGCCAGGTCACGCCACACCGCGACGGCGCAGCGAAACAGCGGGGCCGAAGCGACGGGAAGTCCGGCCGCCGTCATCAGCGTGCGGAAGGCACTCTGGCGACCATCGGCAAGGATCGTGCGGACGCGGCGGTCAGACATGGCCGAGAGCCGCACCAGCGCTGCGGCGAACAGATCGATATTGCCGGTGCAGACCGTGCGCAGCAGGAAGGCGACGTTGAGCTGGCCGCTGGCGCGCAGATGCTCGACCAGCGCCGGCACTTCGGCCTCGCCGACATTGTCGGCCAGGAGCGCGGTTGCCCGTTCGCAGGCTTCGAAGGCCAGCCTGTCGGCACGTTCGCCGCCGATAAGGTTGCGCAGCATCGGCAGTTCCGCCAGCGCCTGCCCGGTCCGCAGGATCAGGGTCTGGCGCACGGTGGACGGCAGGTCGTCCCGCGCCACCAGCGCACCGCGCAGCGCTGCGACATCGCCATGCCGCTCGGAAATCCGGCGGTAGCTGATGCTGGCGATCCCGGCGCCCGGATTGCCGAGCAGGGTGATGCAGGTGGCGGCCGCGGCCAGTTCCGCCAGGGCCGCCGCGACCCGTGCCGAGACAAGGCGGCGCGCGGCGATGGCGTCCCGGAGGGCCTCGGAGCCGGTTGCGACGAGGTCAATCAGGTCGTCATCGGATAATGCCGGCGAGCGGCCGGCGACGATGCAGGCAATGCTGTCATTGTCCTCGCAGAGCGCGCGCAGGACGGCGCGCGGCGCCCCTCGCCCGTCGGCCAGTTCCAGTGCCATGGCCTGGCGCACCTTCGGCGAGGGATCGTCGAGCATGAGCATCAGGGCCGCGTCGGCACCCGGCCGCTCCTCGGCGGTGATGCGCCCGTCGAGCAGCGCCCGCGACAGGATCGCGGCGCCTTCGGCCCGCTGCGTGCTGGTCGCCGTCTCACACCATTTGACGAACCGCTGAACGATCATGGAACTGGCGACCTCTGCTGCGCACCCGACTGTTGGAAAGGAGTGTGTCAGGCAAAGGTTTAGGTTTCGTTCACCATATCGATCGACGGAGCATCAACCATGTCGGCAGGTCGCCGCCCCTGCGACCTGTCCCTCGCAAGGGCGCGTTTCGCCTCGGAGATCAGCTGTCGCTGGCATCCTCGAGCGTCGGCCGGCGCATCTGGAATACCTCGTCCGCGACGGCGTAGTCGAGATAGCCGAGCCGCGACAGCGGACGGGCGAGGCTCATCTCCAGCATGCCGTTCTTCAGCACCGATTCGGCGATGTGGATGCCGACGACCTGCCCGATGACCATCACCCAGTCCGACGGCTTGCCGTCGACGTCGACCGGCTGGAACGACTGGGTGACCTTGCATTCGAGCGCCGCCGGGCTCTCGGCCACGCGCGGCGCGGCGACAAGGCGGCACGGCGCCTCGGTCAGGCCGGCCAGTTCGAACTCGCTGCGGCCGCGCGGGGCCGGCGCCGAGGTGCGGTTCACCGCCGCGGCCAGATCGCCGGTCGCCATGTTGGCGACGAACTCGCCGCTCTCGATGGCGAGGTTGGCCGAATCCTTGAAGCCGGCCGAGGCGAACATCACCAGCTTGGGATGGTCGCTGACCGCGTTGAAGAAGCTGTAGGGCGCGAGATTGACCGCGCCGTCCTTCGCGCGCGTCGAAATCCAGCCGATGGGCCGCGGGGCGACGATGGCCTTGAACGGGTCATGCGGCAGTCCGTGGTCGCCGCGCTCGGGTTCGTAGAACAGCATCACTTCGCCTCCCGCGCCCGTGCCTCGGTGACGATGTCGGCGAGGTCGGGTCGCGGACGTTCCGTCGGCGCGTCCTGCGGGGTGCCGACATGGACGAAGCCGACGACCTTCTCGTCCGCCGCGATGCCGAGAAGCGCCTTGGCGTCCTCGTCATAGGCGATCCATTCGGTCACCCAGTTGGCGCCGTAGCCGCGCGCATGCACCGCGGTGACGAGGTTCATCGCCGCCGCGCCGGCGGACAGCACCTGCTCCCACACCGGGATCTTCACATGCTCGCGGGCCGTCGACACGATTGCGATGACCAGCGGGCTGCGGCTGAGCCGGGTCGATTCGGCGCGCTGGCGCGCCTCGCCCAGCGGTGCGCCCTCGCGCGCCTCGGCCAGTTCGGCGAGCGCCTTGCCCAGATCGTTCGCAGCGTCGCCGCGGTAGAGAATGAAACGCCACGGCGCCAGCTTGCCGTGATCGGGAACGCGCGATGCGATCTGCAGGATCTGGTCGAGCTCGGCCCCGTCTGGTGCCGGCGCGGCGAGCAGCGGAATCGGGATCGAGCGCCGGGTGGCGAGGAATGTCGTCGTGTCGGTCAAGGCAGCGTCCTTACGTGATGGTGCGTTCCAGCTAGCCCTTGGCGGCCGCCAGATCAAACCGGCCGCGCCGCGCGAAACGGCGGGTCGGCGCGGCGAATTCGCCGTCGCATGAGCATTCGCCTTGAATTCGTCCATCATCTGGGGTCATGAGAGACGGGGTTTGTGAAAGCAGGGGTCTGGTTCGTGGCGGTCGATGCCCGTCTTGTGGCGATCATCAGTTCGATAGTGGTCGCGACGAGTCCGGGGCTGGCGCAGGATATCCCGATTCCGTCGCTGCTCGATCGCGGTGGCGGCCTGTTCGGCGGCGAGCCGCGCAAGCCGGGCGCCTATGTCTCCCCTTCCGCCAGCGAATTGCTGCCCAATGCCGCGGATGTGGGCGCAGCGCCGACGCGCGGCCTGCAGCGGTTCGACCCGATCGCCCTGCCCGTCGCACCCGGCATTCCGAAGGCGCCGAAGATCGAGCTTCCGGGTCTGCCCGCCTACGCGCCGCAGAACATGCCCAGCCAGGACATCATCCGTTCGCGCGCGACGCTGACGTTGAAAGCGCGGCTGACCGAGGACGGCGAGCCGATCCCCAACGGGCTCGTCTGGCGGCTGTTCTCTGCCATTCCGGCCATCGACGGGCGCGCGACGCTGATCGCCTCGTCCGAAAGCAGCGAAGCCAATTTCGAGGTTCCGGCGGGCTCCTACATCCTGCATGTCGGCTTCGGCCGCGCCGGGGTCGTGAAGCGGATCGACTTCACCGGCGTGAAGACGCAGGAGACCATCACGCTGAATGCCGGCGGCCTGCGGCTAGACGCCATGGTCGGCGACGGCCAGACGATAGAGCCGGCCCGCCTCTCCTTCGACGTGTACAGCGACGCCGAGACCGAGAGCGACCGCGACCTGATCGCCAGCGACGTGCCGCCCAACAAGGTGCTGCGGCTGAATGCCGGCACCTATCATATCGTGTCCAGCTACGGCTCGGTGAACGCGTCGGTGCGGGCCGACATCCGCGTCGAGCCGGGCAAGGTCACCGACGCGACCCTGCAGCACCGCGCCGCCTTGCTGACGATGAAGCTGGTGCGCGAGCTCGGCGGCGAGGCGATCGCCGACACGGCATGGTCGGTGACCACGGCCTCGGGCGATCCGGTGCGCGAAAGCGTCGGCGCCTTCCCGTCGATGGTGCTGGCGTCGGGCGACTACGTCATCGTCGCCCGCAACAACGACAAGGTCTACCAGCGGGCCTTTGCGGTGGAACCCGGCCAGAATACCGACGTGGAAGTGCTGACGTCGGATCTCGCGGAGACGCCGGACCCACTTGCCGGATCGGGCGACTAGCCCCGCACGATCATTCCCTTCGGTCGACAGTAAGAATCAGGCGGCGATCGGTTCGCACACGGATTGGGGCTGGGCCGCCGGCCGCGCGAGACTGAAGACGGCCTGGCGCAGGCGCTCGGTCAGTAGCCGTCGGTCGCCGATGGCGGACAATTCCCCGGATGCGATCAACGGCCCGATGCTGAGGTCGATGGACCCGCCATATCTGCGCCGGAACTCGCCGATCAGCAGCCCGACGCGAAGCGTCATCGACCAGCGGCTGACGAGGTGGAACAGCGGCCCGTTCTGGCCATGGACATGGATCGGCAGAACGGCGGCGCAGCCTGACCGGATCAGCCGCGCCGTGAACTGCTTCCAGGGCAGATCGGCTGCCTCGCCGAAGATCTTCGGCGCCGTGGCCACGCCGCCGGCCGGGAAGACGACGATGGTCGTGCCCTCGGCCAAGAGTCGCATCGCCTCGACCCGCGTCGCCATGTTGGCGGCCATCGCCGCGCGCGTCTCCTCGAAGGACACCGGCAGCCCATAGGCGGCCATTTCGGGGATCTTCATCAGGTCGGCATTGATGAGGATGCGGAACGGCCGGCCGAGCTGCTCCGCCAGGGCCAGAAGCGCGACGCCGTCGCCGATCCCGAAGGGATGGTTGGCGACCATCACCAGGCGCTCGGGCAGTGTCGCCGGGTCCGGGAGGCGGCCCTCGATCCGCAGGCTGATCCGCATCAGATCGAGCATCATGCCGAAGGCCGGCACGTCGCCGGATGCGAGGTGGCGCTGCCAGACCGCATAGAGCCGAGCGAGCCGGCGGCGGCCAGAGAGCTCTTCCATGGAGCGGATGGCGAGGCGCCGGACGAGCGTGTCCGAAGGGCGGGCGTAGGTCAGATGGGTCGTGGTTCGCATCGGCCGGCCATGAACGGTTTTCCGTCCCTAGCCGACCACCGATGACAGGCCGATGACGAAAACGGGCCCCGGATCGGCTCCGGGGCCCGTCGAATGTTCGTCTCAGGCGACCTTGCGGCGCGCCTCCTGCCGGCGCTTCAGGTCCGGCGGCACAGCCTCGTCGGCGAGCGCCGCGACCGCGTCGTCCAATGCCATCGGCGTCTGCTCGCGAGCACCGAGCCGACGGATGTTGACGGTCCGCTCCTCGGCCTCGCGCTTGCCGCAGACCATGATCACCGGGACCTTGGCCATGGAGTGCTCGCGGACCTTGTAGTTGATCTTCTCGTTGCGAAGATCGGTCTCGACCTGCAGGCCGGCCTGGCGCAGCTCCTCGGCGACCTGCAGCGCATAGTCGTCGGCCTCCGACGTGATCGTCGCCACGACGACCTGCAGCGGCGACAGCCACAGCGGCAGATGGCCGGCGCAGTTCTCGATCAGGATGCCGATGAAGCGC
Source organism: Aurantimonas manganoxydans SI85-9A1 (assembly GCF_000153465.1). GTDB lineage: Bacteria > Pseudomonadota > Alphaproteobacteria > Rhizobiales > Rhizobiaceae > Aurantimonas > Aurantimonas manganoxydans. Next base: position 2,223,586 of record NZ_CH672387.1, read on the forward strand.
TCGACCGAGCCCAGCATCGCGCGATGCAGCATCACCGGCGTCTTCTTCTCCGAATCGCGGTCGATGTAGAACGCTCCGAAGCGGCCCGGCAGGTTGAAGTCCACCTGATTGGTGCCGACCTGCCATTGCCGGCCGATCGCGTCGCGCAAGGTGTACTCGTATTTCGGGCCGTAGAAGGCACCGTCACCCTCAGCGACGGCCGTGGTGATGTGGCCCTTGCCCTGCTCCTCGATGATCGCGAGAACGTCGCGCATCGAGGCTTCCGCCTTGTCCCACAATTCATCCGACCCGACGCGCTTCTCGGGCCGGGTGGACAGCTTCACCAGCACGTCCTCGAAGCCGAAATCACGATAGATCGACAGGATCAGGTCGTTGATCTTCAGGCTTTCGGCGGTGATCTGCTCCTCGGTGCAGAAGACATGGGCGTCATCCTGCGTGAAGGCGCGCACGCGCATCAGCCCGTGCAGCGCGCCGGACGGCTCGTACCGATGCACGGCGCCGAACTCGGCGATCTTCAGCGGCAGGTCGCGATAGCTCTTCAGCCCATGCTTGAAGATCTGCACGTGCCCCGGGCAGTTCATTGGCTTCAGCGCGAAGACCCGCTCATCCTCCGTCTCGGTGACGAACATGTCCTCGTGATATTTTTCCCAATGCCCTGAGGTCTCCCAGAGCGACCGCTCGAGGAGTTGCGGCGCGTTCACTTCCTGGTAGCCCTCGGCCTCCTGGCGCCGGCGCACATAGGAGACGAGCGTCTGGTAGAGACGCCAGCCCTTGGGATGCCAGAACACCGTGCCCGGTGCGTCCTCCTGGAAATGGAACAGGTCCATCTCGCGGCCGAGCCGCCGGTGGTCGCGCTTCTCGGCCTCCTCCAGCATGTGGAGATAGGCTGCGAGCTGCTCCTTGGTGGCCCAGGCGGTGCCGTAGATGCGAGTCAACATCGGGTTGTTGGAATCACCGCGCCAGTAGGCGCCGGCCACCTTCATCAGCTTGAAGGCGTCGCCGATCTGGCCGGTCGCCGCCATGTGCGGACCGCGGCAGAGGTCGAACCAGTCGCCCTGGCTGTAGATCTTCAGGTCCTGGCCTTCGGGGATCGCGTCGACGAGCTCGACCTTGTAGGCCTCGCCTTTCTCGGCGAAGACCGCCTTCGCCTTGTCGCGCGACCAGACCTCCTTGGTGAAGGGCGCGTTGCGACGGATGATCTCCACCATCTTCTTCTCGATGACCGGCAGGTCGTCCGGCGTGAACGGCGTGTCGCGGGCGAAATCGTAGAAAAAGCCGTTCTCGATCACCGGGCCGATCGTGACCTGGGTGCCCGGCCACAATTCCTGCACCGCCTCGGCCATGACGTGCGCCGCATCGTGGCGGATCAGTTCCAGCGCCCGCGGGTCGTCGCGGGTGATGATCTCGATCGCCCCGGCACGGCCGACCGGGTCGGCCAGGTCGCGGACCTCGCCGTCGAGCGCATAGGCGACGGATTTCTTGAGAAGCGATTTGGAAATGCCGCCCGCGATGTCACGGCCGCTCGTGTCGGCCTCGTATTCGCGCACGGATCCATCGGGGAAGGTCAGGGAAACGGCGTTCGCCATCATGTATCTCTTTCGTTCCAGTCCCGCCTACGATCGCGGGTGGTTGCTGTGACCGGCAACGGCCGGCCGAACGGTGGCAGTCGGGTACGATTGCTCAAGGGGTTCGGGCGGGATATATTTGGATGCGGCGTTCCGATGCAAGGGAGCCAGTTCGATGAACATCGAAATCCTGCAGCCGAAGCCTTTCGATCTTGTCGGAAGCCGGATCCTGATCGCCGGTAACGCGGTCGGTTTCGAGGCGCATCTGTCGATCCTCATCGGCGAAGGCCACGACGAGGTTTCCGCCTCCGCCACGGCCGGCTCGACATCGATCCGCCAGTTCCAGGCGGCGGTCGACATTCCCGACGGCACAGCCTTCACCCTCAACCGGCTGTTCGTAACCGTCTCCGACGACAGCGGCGGCGGCGACGGGGTGCCTCCCCCCACCGTGACGGTACCGGTTCTCTACGGCCCGCTGATCCTGCCGGGCTTTTCCGGCTACTGGCTGCACCAGGTCGCTGCTGGCGACACGCTGTCGAAGCTGGCGCTGCGCTATTTCGACGACGCCACCAAGTTCCCGATCATTCACCAGGCGAACCAGCACATCGTCGCCAATCCGAGCCTGATCTTTCCCGGCCAAGTGCTAAGGATTCCGCGCGCCTTCTGAGCGCCGGCCAGACTGGGCGGGCCGCTACTCTGGAGTGCGCACAGCCGGGCGGCCCAGCCGCAGCAAGCGCCACGGCGCCCACCAGCGGTGCCGTGCCGGCAGCGCTTCGGGTACATTGTCGATGCCGCTGGTGCCGAACGGGCCGCAGCGGCCGACCCGAAAGACGGACAACCAGCCGCCGCTCCACAGGCCATGGCGCGCCACGGCCTCATAGGCATATTCCGAGCAGGTCGGCAGATGCCGGCAGTGGCTGCCGATCAGCGGCGACAGGGTCAGCTGGTAGAGGCGCACGAGACCGAGGCCCAGATACCGGCCGGGCGTTGCCCGCCACGGGCCGGAATAGTTGCGCCCAGCTGCGATGCCCATGCCGGCGGCGGCCGCACGGCCAGGATCGGCGTCGTCGGTCTGGCGGTCGCACATGGGCCTAGTGCCCCGCCCGGATCGACGGCGCGTACCGGCCACTCAGGCTCACGCCGCCGCGCTCTTGTCCCGTGCGGCGATCTTGTCCAGCGCGTCGACCACGGCGTCGAAGGTCAGCATGGTCGAGGCGTGGCGCGCCTTGTACTCGCGCACCGGCTCCAGATATCTTAGATCGGCGAAGCGGCCCTCCGGCGGTGCGCCGTTCTCCTTGAGCATCCGCCGCATGGTCTCGCGGGTGGCGCGCAGTTCTTCCGGCGTCGCCCCGACGACGTGGCTCGCCATCACCGACGACGAGGCCTGGCCGAGGGCGCAGGCCTTCACCTCGTGGGCGAAGTCCGCCACGACGCCGTCGGCAAGTTTCAGGTCGATCGTCACGGTCGAGCCACACAGCTTGGAATGCGCCGTGGCGCTGGCATCCGGAGCCTCCAGCCGCCCGATGCGGGGTATGTTTCCCGCCAGTTCCAGTATCCGCGCGTTGTAGACGTCGTCGATCACTTGCACACCAATCCATCGCGCAATTGCCGATGGCCCTGTCATTTCGTTCGGTCGGAAATTATATAGGACGCGTGGCACCGGTTCGAAAGTCGCCGTCAGGTCGGCTTCGACATGAAGCGGCCCCTTGCGGCCACCGAAGATAGAGATGAGCGTGACGAAGATTTCGATTGCGGGCCGGGCCGGCCATCCGGCCAAGAATCCCGACCATCATTCGCAGTGGATCGCAGCGCGCATTCCCACGGCACCGGAGCGCAACGACATGGAATCCGTCGTCAAGAAATTCCCCGAAGCAGCCGACGAGCGCGCGGACGACCGGCCGAGCCGGGCCGAGGCGGAGGCTGCGGTCAAGACGCTGCTGCGCTGGATCGGCGAGGACCCGTCGCGCGAGGGCCTGCTGGAGACCCCTGCCCGCGTGGTGAAGGCGTATGAGGAACTCTTCGGCGGCTACAAGCTCGAAGCCGGCGACGTTCTCGGCCGCACGTTTCAGGACGTCTCGGGCTATGACGACATGGTTCTTGTCCGCGACATCGACTTCCACTCCCATTGCGAGCACCACATGGTGCCGATCATCGGCAAGGCGCATGTCGCTTATGTGCCGGACGGTCGCGTTCTGGGCCTGTCGAAGATCGCTCGCGTCGTCGACATCTACGGGCGCCGTCTCCAGACGCAGGAATCCATGACCGCGCAGATCGCCTCGGCCATTGCCGGCATGCTGGTCCCCAAGGGCATCGCCGTGATGATCGAGGCCGAACACATGTGCATGTCCATGCGCGGCATCCGCTCCAAGGGCTCGATGACCATCACCTCGGCCTTCCAGGGCGTCTTCGCCGAGGATGGGGAGTTCAAGTCCCGCTTCCTCGCGCAGGCCAGCAGCCGCTCGTGACTGCCGACATGTCGCCTGCCCCGCTCTTTGCTGCTCCCTCCTCTGATCACCACGAACAGGAAGAGGGCGCGGTTCTGCGTCCGCGTTTCGACGCGGCCGGTCTTGTCACCGCCGTCGTCACCGACGTGGCGTCCGGCGACCTCCTGATGGTCGCGCACATGAATGCCGAGGCGCTGGACCGGACGCTGGCCACGGGCATTGCCCATTACTGGTCGCGCTCGCGCCAGGCGCTGTGGAAGAAGGGCGAAACCTCCGGCGCCCTGCAGAGCGTCGCCGAGATCCGCATCGACTGCGACCAGGACGCGGTGTGGCTCAAGGTCGCCGCCGCCAAGCCCGATGACACCTGTCACACGGGCCGCGACACCTGTTTCTATCGCCGCGTGGCCGCCGACGGCCGCACGCTCGACGCCTCGCCGGGCCGGGACTCCGACGCCAGTTGATCCTTAAGCAGTTGATCAAACTTTAGGCGCATCATGATCCATTGATCGTGATTGCCAGCCGGAGTGACGCGGATGCTCGATCGGGTTTTCAGCCGCCGGGAAGGACCGCCGATGGACGCCGCGCCGGTCCGGTCCGAGACCGCCAGGAAGCAGCCGGGCATTGCCCTGGCGCTGGGCGGCGGCGCGGCGCGCGGCTGGGCCCATATCGGCGTTCTGCGGGCCTTCGACGAAGCCGGCATCCCCATCTCGATGATCGCCGGCACCTCCATCGGCGCGCTCGTCGGCGGCTGCTACCTCGCCGGCAAGCTCGATGAGCTCGAATCCTTCGCCCTGTCCCTGACACGCCGCGGCTTGATCCGCTTCCTCGACTTCCGTTTCGGTGCCGGCGGCCTGATCGGCGGCATGCGGCTCAGCCGAAAACTGTCGGAGGCGCTCTCGGACCTGCGGATCGAGGATCTCGACCGGCCGCTGGTCTGCGTGGCGACGGAAGCGCGCAGCGGTCACGAAGTGTGGATCGATTCGGGCTCGCTGGTGTTGGCCATGCGCGCCTCATACGCCCTGCCCGGCGTGTTCGAGCCGCTCGACTGCGGCGGGCGCAGCCTGATGGACGGCGCGCTGGTCAATCCGGTCCCGGTGAGCGTCTGCCGCGTCTACGAGGAACGCTTCGTGGTCGCCGTCAACCTGCACTACGATCTGTTCGGACGCGCGGCGGTGATGCGGCTGCGCGCCGACCCTGCGACCGCGGCGACGCAAGCCGCGGACCTCGCCGCCCGCATGGTGGACGCAGCGCCGCTCGACGATCTCGCCCAGCGGCGCGAGAAGCTCGGCATGGCGCGCTCGATGGTCGACGCCTTCAACATCATTCAGGACCGGATCTCGCGGGCCCGCCTCGCCGGCGACCCGCCGGACCTGTCGCTGCAGCCGCGCGTGCGCGACATCGGCCTGTCGGAATTCTTCCGCGCCCGGGAAGCCATCGATCACGGCTACGAGGCGACGATCAGCCGGATCGCCGAAATCCGGCGCATGACCGATATCCCGGCCGACGCCACACGCTAGGTCGGCGCGTTCCCCTGTTCCGGGACCCGGGGCCGGGCCCCGGCGGTTCCGCTCAGCCGGCGGCGATATATTCGCGCATCTCCATGGCCTCGCGCTCGACTTCCTCGATCCGCTGCTTGACCACGTCGCCGATCGATATGATGCCGACCAGACGATCATTCTCGCAGACCGGCAGGTGACGGAAGCGGCCGGTGGTCATCATTTCCATGGCCTGGTTGACCGTGGTCGCCTCGGTGCAGGTGCTCACCTGCGATGTCATCACCTCGCCGACGCTCTGGGAGATGGCGCCGACTCCCGCGGTGCCGAGGACGCGGACCACGTCGCGTTCCGACACGATGCCGGCGACGCCGCCATTCTCGTTGGTCAGGACGATCGCGCCGATGCGCCGGTTCGCCAGAACCTGCATCGTCTCCTCCAGCGTCGCCTCCGGCTTGAGGGTGACGACGTCGCGTCCCTTGGCTTCCAGTATGTGCCGCACGTTCATGGCTGTTTCTCCCGCTGACATGCCCATTCGTGATGGTGTGCCACCACGACGCAGACGGCAAGAGGCCCCGGTTCAGCGGCGCAGCGGCCGGGACAACGGATCGAAGAGCCGGAACAGCAGGAAACCGAAGGCGAAGCCGCCCAGATGCGCCTCCCAGGCGACGGCGCCGCCGCCCATTTCGCCGCCGACGCCGCTTCCGATGAGGAGATTGGTGCCGAAGAACACGGCGATGAAGATCAGTACCGTCCGGTTTCTCAGCGATTCGCCGATCGACACCAGCGGCCCGTTCGACCGGCCCGGCGCCAGCGACACCCTTCCGCCGAAGGCGAAGCGGCAGGCGCCGCCTATCAACGCCGAGACGATGCCGGACGCCCCGATCACCGGAACGATCAGCGTCGGGTTCAAGAGGTAGAAGGCGGCCGCCCCGGCGATGGCGCCGCAGGTGCAGAAGGCCAGGAACCACGTCACCCCGACCCGCCGGGCGACCGGCGTGCCGAATGCCAGCAGCCAGACCGCGTTGGCGCCGAAATGCGTCCAGTCGCCGTGCAGGAAGGCGTAGCTCAGCGGCGACCAGAGATCGGCGCCGGGCGTGCGGAAACCGCAAACCGGATCGAGATCACCATAGCAGCCGGGAATGAAGGCGAGATCGAGAAGCGCCTGCGCCGTGGCGACGGGTCCGAGCAGATAGACCCGCACCCCGTGAACGAGCGCGAAGGTCGCGATCAGGACGAGGATGATCCCCGGCACGTTGAAGGCGGGCGGGTGAGAACGGCGAATTTGGATATCGGCACCGGGCTCGCCGTTGTCTTCTGGTCTCATTGCTGTCGCTCCCCGTGGTCCGGTGCCGTTGCCGGCTTGGTGCCGCGCATCGGTCATGTTCTGCCGACCGCACAGGTCGCGCGCAGATGGTGCCGCCTCGCCTTATGCCAGTGCCCGCACCGGCGTCCCAGAACAAAAAAACCGCCCTGCGCGGCGCAGGGCGGTTGGAAATGCGGTTGCCGTGACTGGAGGGCCAGGAACCCGGTCGTACTGCTGTGTCAAAATCGGACTGGATTTGTCCTGAACGTTGCTAGGCCGGTTCGCCGGCACCAGCAAACCGTTTCGTGCCGGACAGTTAATGGGGTGCAAATCCTCACGGTCGGTCTTACCGCTTGTTAAGCTTCCCGCGATAAGGTGGATCTGCAGCGGAACTCCCCGCCGACGCCCCGAGAAATGGTCGTAGCGATGTCAGCCACAGCCCAGGCGCCCCGTTCGGAGCCAGCCGAACGCAGCAGCTTCATGCGCGTGCGGATCGATCTGCTCGGCCGCTTCATGCGCGAGGACCGGACGGAATTCCCGTGCCGGGCCGAGAACATGTCGCCGGGCGATGTCTCGGTCACCGCCTCCGTGGTGCCGGTCGAGAACGAGCGGATCATCGTCTATATCGACCATATCGGCCGGCTCGAAGGCGCGGTCTCGCGCGTCTTCGAGGGCGGGTTCGACCTGGCCTTCCAGTCGACGCCGCGCAAGCGGGAGAAGCTGGCGGCGCAGCTCACCTGGTTCGCCAACCGCCATGAGTTGTCGCTGCCGGAAGACCGCCGCCACGAGCGGAACGCGCCGGAAAACCCATTCGTCGACATGGTTCTGGACGACGGCCGCCGCTACCCGGCGCAGATCATCGATCTGTCGCTCTCCGGCGCCGCCGTGACCAGCAGCATTCGCCCGGCGGTCGGCTCGCGCATCACCCTCGGCACCACGACCGGACGGATCGTGCGTCACATCGAGGACGGCTTTGCGGTCGAGTTCAGCGCCGAACGCGCCAGGCACGCCCCGAACATCGTTTAGCACGAGACCGTCGGACCAACATCGTTTGGCACGAGTCCGTCGACCGTGCTGTCGTGACAGCTGCTGCCTCGGCGGCTGACCACGCTGCGTACGGCCCCTGTTTTCGGCGCGTCCGCCTGAACACGTCGGACTTCAGCGCCGCTCTGGTCCATCCGCATCCCCGACAACGCGCCCTTTCGATGGAACGCACCGCCGTCTCGGCCATTGGGTGCATGACCGCGCTCACGCGGCCGTGAGGCAGCTGTCCCGGCGTCGGTCCGACCGCAGACCACAGATGCGACAGGAGACAGGATGGCCGGGTCCGCCACCACCCCTACCCCCCATTCGGACGGCGAACGGGCCGCGCGTACCGAACGTGTCTCGAAGGTCTCGCGCCTCCCCTGGCAAACCATCGCCATCGGACTGCTCTCGATCATCACGCTGATCCTGGTCGGCTGGGCGCTGCAGGCGATGAGCTCGGTCGTCGTGCCCTTCATCTTCTCGATCCTGATCGCCCTCGTCGTGGCGCCGGTGGACAGCATGGTCAAGCGGCGCATGCCTCGGCGGTTCGGCTGGCTCGGCCATGTGGCCGCGATGGGCCTGATCATCGTCATCCTGTTCGTCTTCCTCGGTGGACTCTGGCTGTCGGCGCAGCGGATCTCGGAAGCCTTCCCGCAGGTCTCCCAGAAGATCGAGGAGCTGGCGCCGATGATCTCTTCCGGCTCGTCGGGGAATGCCGAGGGAGCGCAAGGCGCGTCGACGGCCGGCGGCGAGACTGCCGCCGGCGCCGCCGGGTCGTCCGGAACCTCCGACTCGTCGGACGTCTATTCCAGCGTCACCGACCAGTTTCGCGGCGCGGGCGGCCAGCTCGGCAGCAGAATCGCCGAATATGCGTCGAGCTACGCCAGTTCGGTGCTGAGCTCCGCCGGTTCGGCGCTGGCGGCCATGGTGCTGATCTTCTTCTTCACGCTCCTGATGCTGATCGAGGCGCCGAACTGGCGCGCCAAGGTCTGCGCGGTCGTCGATCCCGACCAACGCAGCGGCGTGTTCGAATCGCTGGACGTCATCGCGCGCCAGCTCCGCCGTTATCTCCTCATCCGCGTCGTGCTGGGACTGCTGACGGCCGGGCTCTACGCCGCGTGGCTCTGGTTCTTCGGCGTCGATCTCCTGCTGGTCTGGGCGATCCTGGCGTTCCTGTTGAACTTCGTGCCGACCCTCGGCTCGCTCGTCGCCGGCGCGCTGCCGGTCGTTCACGTCTATGTGCAGCAGGATTTCCGCACCGCGGTGATCGTCGGCATCGGCATTCTCGTGATCGAGCAGATCATGGGCAATTACGTCGACCCACAGGTGCAGGGGAAGCAATTGTCGGTGTCGCCGCTGGTCATCCTGCTGGTGCTGCTGGTCTGGGGCTGGGTCTGGGGTGTCGCCGGCGCGCTTCTGGCGGTGCCGGTCACGATCGGCATCATCGTGACCTGCGCCCATCTTCCGCGCCTGCGCCCCGTCGCGCTGTTCCTCAGCGACGAAACCAGCATGGACGATCTCGACGACATCGTGAGCGCTAAATGAGATCGGGTCCCGGCTGACATATCCCTGTCAGCGAATGCTGGCATTTGTCCCCCGATGACACATATCAATTCGTGGCAGCGTGGTTCGTCTATGCTGCCTTCGACGTTTCGTGAAAAAGGACTTTCGCGATGAGCAGGCATCGACAGTTTCAGGACGTTTCCGCCAACCGCGCCGTGCCGGGCACCGACACCGTGACGGGCCGCAGTCGCTGGCTCGACGGCTGGAAAGGCGAACCGATGCTGGCGGAGATGCTCGACGACCCGATCGTCCAGATCCTGATGTCGCACGACCGTGTCAGCCGCGAGGAGATCGAGACGATCGCGTCGCGCCACGCGGCATAGAAGCGACGATCCGCCACGCCTTCAGACACAGCACGAGGTCGGCAACAGCCCCTCCGACAGACCAAAGCCGTTGTCCTGATCGTCAGGACGACGGCATCGCTTTATCTGGCAATGGCGGGCTTTCGCTGGCCGGACTGGCTGCTGCCAGCCCGGAGGTCGGTCGCGCTATTCTGCCGGATCGTCCGAACGGATCCACGCGGTGACCAGCGGTTCGGAAACCTCGTCCACCAGGCTCGCCTCCAGCCGCGGGAGGCTCGTCTCCATCTGCGCATAGTCGGCTGCGGCCGCGGCCATCCAGTCGCGCTGGAGCCGCAGGGCATCGGCCGGTCCCTCGCATGCGGACAAGGCGCGCATCGCCCGGCCATCGGCAAGACACCGCCGGCCGGCCATCTCGTGCATCTCCGCCGACAGCCGCGCGGCCGCCTGCGCCGCATGCACCCCGACCATCACGGCGGTCTGCCAGCCCTGCATCTGCAGGAACATGAGTTCGGTCGGCGTCAGCCAGGCAACTGTGTCGGGCGTCGTGTTCGAAACTGTCATGGTATCGCTCCGTGCGGTCGAAGAGTTGGGGGCGGCAGTGCCGCTCAGATCGGCCCGACCTTCACGACCTGGTAGGTGTGGGTCTCGCCGCCGCGCCGGATCGAGACGTATTCCCCCGGCACGAAGCGCTCCTGATCGAAGTGGAAACCGATCTCGTCGTCGGCCGGCCCGGCCTCGTAGTCGAAATACCACGTGCCGCCGGGCTTGCGCCGCAGCCGCCCGATCCGGTCGCTCTCGCCGTCCTGGAAGTGGCGGACGCGGCAGGCCGCCTGATGCGGCTTCCATTCCGCCGGATCGATCCGGCTCTCCGTGTCGAGCGGCACCAGAAGGTCATAGCCGTAGCGGCTGTCGCCGCCGGGATGGTCCTTCTCGCGGGCAAGTTCCAGCCGGACGTGCCGGAACGAGGCGGGAAAGTCTTGCGGCGTGGTGGTCATCGGGATCTCCTTCGATCCGCCCAGCCTAACTGCGATCGCGGACCCGACATTGATCGGCGTCAAGCGCGGGACCGGTCGGCGTAGATCGCTGCTCAGCGTCAGCGATCGCGCCCCGCCGGTCGGCGCCAAGGCTAACCCAGCTCTGTGTCACGCGCGTCTCGCCCCTGTCGGCTGCGCTGCAGGTGTTCGCCCTGCCGATCGACGGCGCGGCGGGCCGTCTCTGCAACCCGCTCGGGTTCGCCATCCCCGTCGATCCGCTCCCAGTCGATGTCGCCGGGATCGCGAGCGAGTTGCTGCCTCACGATCGCGGTCGTGGCGTCGGAGGGATCGTTCCGACGCGCCGCGACCCGGCGCAGCATCTCGGCTGGATCGACATCGAGCCAGAGACCCTGGAAATCGACGCCGGCGTCGCGTGCGGTCGCGGCGATGCGGCTGCGGTCGACGGCGCGCTCGAAGGTGGCGTCCGCCACGACGCCGTAACCCAGCCGTAGGATGTGCTCGGCGTCTGCTGCCATGGCCGCATAGACCCGCTCGGTCGTGTCCGACGTATAGGCATTGGCCTCCAGCCGGGTCTCGGCCGACACGCCACAGAGACGCTTGCGAATGCGATCGCTGGACAGCGTGCGCGCGCCCGGTGCCGGGCCGATGCGCGGCGCCAGAGCGGCGGCGACCGTCGACTTGCCGGAACCCGACAGGCCGCCGACGGCGATCAGCCGGGCCGGCCGGGGTTTCAGAAGGTCGAGCGCCAGCGCGAAATAGCGTTGGGCCTCGGCGCGGATATCGCTCGCCCGTGGCCCGGCATCCGAGAGCTGCGCGGCACCGACATGGGCCCTGACCGCAGCGCGCACCGCCATGAAGAAGGGCAGCGCCGGCAGACCGCCCTCGTCCCGGGTCGCGTCGAGATAGCGGTTGAGAACACGATTGGCGAACTCCTCCAGCCCGCGATGCCAGAGATCCATCAAAAGGAACGCCAGATCGTAGAGGGTGTCGGTGGTTCCCAGTGCCTCGTCGAACTCGAGGCAGTCGAACAGCACCGGTTCGCCGTCGACGGTGCAGATGTTGCGCAGATGCAGGTCGCCGTGGCACCGCCGCACCCGGCCGGCCTTCGCGCGCCCGTCCAGAAGCGGCCCGAGCCGCGCCAGCTCCCGGCGGAACCGTCGATTGAAGCGGTCGGTCTCCTCTCCGCCGAACAGCTCGGTCGCGGCGAACGCCGCCTCGTTGATGTCGAGGACCGCTGCCATCCGCATGGCGCCGTCCGGCGCGGGATCAGGCGGGATCGTCTCGTGGAACGCCGCGATGGTCCGGGCGAGACGATCCATCAGCGGACCGGTCAGCGTGCCCTCCATGGCGCGCCGGTCGAGAAGGCCGTCCGCATCGAAGCGGCGCATCTCGACGACCGCGTCGACAAGCTCTCCGCCGCCATCGAGGGCGAGGCCGCGCCCGGGCGCGCGCGTGATCCTGCGAACGGCGCGGTAGAGCTGCGGCGCCGTGCGCCGGTTGAGGTCGAGTTCGCGTTCGCAGGCCGCAAGCCGCAGGGCGGACGTCGAGAAATCCACATAGGGCCGTTTGACCGGCCGCTTGAGCTTCACGGCAGTCTCACCACCCAGGAGCACGATGGAAATATGGGTGGTGACGGTCTCGATCCGTTCGGCCGGAACGCCGGCGAAGAGCGAGGAGCGGATGCATTCGAGGACTGTGTCGTCGGCTTCGTGCATGACGCCCCGCTTTTCCGGCAGCCGATCGGCCGCGCGCGCCGTTGCCTCGCCCGGATCAGATCGCCCCGCATTGATCGGCGTCAAGGCGGGGTGCCGCGCGCGGTGGTGAGATGCCGCGACGGGTACACACCGGGAGACGACGATGACGCGATCGACATCCATGCGGGGGCGGCTGGCACTGATGGCCATGGCGGTGGCGGGCCTTGCCCTGCTGCTATCCGCAGCCACGGCACAGGATCTCGCACAGATCGCCAACGGCCAACGCTTTCTCGAAACTAATTGCGCCCGTTGTCATGCCATCGCGCGGACCGGCACCAGCCCGCATCCGCAGGCACCGGCGTTCCGCACGCTGTCGCAGAGCTATCCCATCGCCAGCCTCGAGGAGGCATTGGTGGAAGGCCTTTGGACCGGGCATCCCGACATGCCGGAGTTCATCTTCGGTCCCGGCCAGGCACGGGCAATCATCGCCTATATCGAGAGCATCCAGGACTAGCCATGATACGGGGCGGCGGCCGGCGCCCCCGTCAGCACTCCGCCTCAGGCGTCAGCCTCTCTGTCGAATTCGATGGTGACATGCGCGGTTTCTGAGAAGTCTTCCGTCCTGTCGGCGCGGAAGCCGAGGTCGCGGGCCATCTGCAACATGGTGACGTTCTCGCGCAGCACCTCGCCATAGACGCGGTGCAGGCCGCGCTTGCGGCCATAGGCGAGGATCTCCGACAGGAGCCGGTAGCCGAGCCCCCGCCCCTTCATGTCCGAGCGCACCAGCACGGCGAATTCGGCGGCCTCGTTCTCCGGGTCGGAGACGAGGCGCGCGACACCGTAGATCGGCCCCTGCCCGTAGGCACTGCCCGGCTCGACCGCGACCAGCGCCATCTCGCGGTGATAGTCGATCTGCGAGAACCGCGCCGCCGTCTGGTGCGGCAGCGCCTTCATCGGGGCCATGAAGCGCAGCCGCAGATCCTCCTGCGTACAGCGCGCGACCATCTCCACCAGCGGATCTTCGTCCTCCGGCCGGATGGGCCGCAGCACAAAGCGTTCGCCGTTGCGCAGTTCGACGGCGCGCTCCAGTTCGCGCGGATAGGGCCGGATCGACGGCGCGACCCGCACCGCGCCCGCCGCGTGCAGCGAGATGCGGGCGTCGAGTGCCAGCACACCCTCGGCGTCGGCGAGCAGCGGATTGATGTCGAGTTCGGCGACATCCGGCAGATGCACCGCCAGTTCGGACAGGCGCACCAGAACATCGGCCAGGGCATCGAAGGCAACCGGCGCCACGTCGCGATACCCCGCGAGCAGCTTAGAGATCCGGGTGGCGCGGATCATCTCGCGCGCCAGGACGGAATTGAGCGGCGGCAGGCCGATGGCGCGATCGCCGATCACCTCCGCCGCCTTGCCGCCGCGACCGAACAGGATCACCGGGCCGAAGGTCGGGTCCGGCGCGATGCCCGCGATCAGTTCATAGGCGCCGTCGCGCACGATCATTGGCTGCACGGTGAAGCCGTCGATGCGCGCATGCGGGGCGTATGCGCGCACGGCCTCCAGCATCGCCTCGGCGCTCTCGCGCATCTCCTGCGCCGAGCCGATATTCAGGCGCACCCCGCCGGCATCGGATTTGTGGGAGATCTCGGCGGAGACGATCTTCAGGACGGCGGGGGCCCCGATCGCCTCGAAACAGGCGACCGCGCCGTCCACATCGCCCGCCATGCGGGTGGTCACGGTCGGGATTCCGAAGGTCGCGAGCAGCCGCTTGGCCTCGTACTCGCTCAGGATCGTGCGGCCATCCCGGCGGACGGTCTCGATCAGCTCCTGCGCACTTGCGATATCCTCGTGGCCGATGGCGACGCCGGCCGATGGCGTTTCGAGGAGAAGCTCCTGATTGCGCTTGTATTCGACGAGATGGGTGAAGGCCCGGATCGCCTTTTCGGGACTGTCGAAGGTCGCGACCTTCTCGGCGGCGAAGAGGTCGCGCACCGGGGCCGCGGAGGTTCCGCCGAGCCAGTTGGTGAGCACCGGAAACCGCGGACGCCGCTTGGCGATCGCGGCAATGCGGCGGCCGGCCTCCATGCCGTCGGCAACGGCGGTCGGGCAATTGATGACGAGGATCGCGTCGCTCTCGCGCTCCTTCATCAGGATGTCGAGCGCCGCGCCGTAGCGCTCGGGCGTGGCGTCGCCGATGATGTCCACCGGGTTGGCGCGCGACCAGGTCGGCGGCAGCACGCCGTCGAGCGCGGCAATCCCCTCCTCGCTGAGTCTGGCCAGCCGCCCACCGTCGGATTCCAGCGCATCGACGGCCAGGACGCCTGCTCCGCCGCCATTGGTCAGGATGGTCAGCCGGTCGCCGGAGATCCGCACGCCGCTGGCCAGCGTTGCGGCGGCTTCGAACAATTCCTCGATCTCGCGCACCCGCAGGATGCCGGCGCGTCGGAAGGCGGCGTCGTAGACGACATCGGAGCCGGCCAGCGCGCCGGTGTGGGACTGCGCGGCCCGCGCGCCGGCCGCGCTGCGCCCGGCCTTGATCACCAGGACTGGCATGGAGCGAGCCGCCAGCCGGGCGGCCGACAGGAATTTCTGCGCCTCGGTGACGTTCTCGACATAGAGCAGGATCGAGCGGGTCGTCCGGTCGGTCGCCAGATAGTCCAGCATGTCGCCGAAATCGACGTCGGACATGTCGCCGACGGACAGGAGATGGGAGAAGCCGATGCGGCGCTCGTCGGCCCAGTCGATGACCGAGGTCAGCATCGCGCCGGACTGGCTGACCAGAGCGATGTCGCCGGCCCGCGGCATCAGATGGGCGAAGCTGGCATTGATGCCGGCGGCCGGGGAAATCAGGCCGAGGCAGTTCGGCCCGACGATCCGCATGAGATGCGGGCGCGCGGCGTCCAGCACCTGCTGGCGCAGGGTGGCGCCGTCCACCGCCTCGCCAAGGCCGGCCGAAATGACGATCGCGGCGCAGCAACCGCGCTCACCGAGCGCCGAGATGATGCCAGGCACTGTGCGCGCCGGCGTGGCGATCACGGCTAGGTCCGGCACTTCGGGTAGCGTTTCCACCGAGCGATGGCATTGCCGACCGTGGATCTCGCGCGCGTGCGGATTGACCAGCATGATCCGGCCGGCGAAGCCGCCGGAGACCAGATTGTCGACCAGCACCGAGCCGACCGATCCCGGCTCGTTGCTGGCGCCGATCAGCGCAATCGACCGCGGCGCGAACAGCGCATCGAAATTGCGGATACTCATGCGGCGCCGGCCGTCAGCGCGCCTCGGGTCTGGGTCATGATCGTCCGTCCCTGTGCCGCCAACCTCGCGTCAACGGCGAGGAACATACCATGCCGGAGCCGTTGCTTCTAAGGCTGGATGGCGACCTTCAGGACACCGTCGCGCTGATGCGAGAAGAGATCGTAGGCATCCTCGACCTCGTCGAGCCTGTAACGATGGGTCACCAGGGGAGTCGTGTCGAGGCGCTGCGACGCGATGACATCCATCAGCCGGCGCATGCGCTCCTTGCCGCCCGGGCACAGCGTCGTGACGATCTTGTTGTCGCCGAGGCCGGCGCTGAAGGCGTCGAGCGGGATGGTGAGGTCGTTGGAATAGACGCCGAGTGAGGAGAGCGTGCCGCCCGGGCGCAGAATCCGCAGCGCCGCCTCGAAGGTCTCCTGCCGGCCGAGGGCCTCGATCGCCACGTCGACGCCGCGGCCATCGGTCAGGCGCATGATCTCGGCGACGACGTCTCCCTTGGTGAAGTCGACAACGTGGTCGGCGCCCATCTTGCGGGCGATCTCCATGCGCTCGGGCACGGAGTCCACCCCGATGATCGTGGTGGCGCCCATCAGCCGCGCGCCGGCCGTGGCGCAGAGGCCGATCGGCCCCTGGGCGAACACCGCGACGGTGTCGCCGATCCGCACAGACCCGCTCTCGGCGCCCGAGAACCCCGTCGACATGATGTCGGGACACATCAGGACCTGTTCGTCGGTGAGACCATCCGGGATCGGCGCCAGATTGACCATGGCGTCAGGCACCAGCAGAAACTCGGCCTGGGCCCCGTCGATGGTGTTGCCGAAGCGCCAGCCGCCCATCGGCCGGAAGCCGTGCTTGGTGCCGGGACCATCCTGCGAATGGCAGCCGCACAGGCAGGCATTGCTGTAGCCGCTGGGCGAGATCGCCCCGGCGATGACCCGCTGGCCTTCGGTGTAGCCCTGCACGGCCGAGCCGAGCTTCTCGATCACCCCCACCGGCTCGTGGCCGATCGTCAGCCCGCGCTCGACCGGATATTCGCCCTTGAGGATATGCACGTCGGTGCCGCAGATCGTCGTGGTGGTGATCCGCACCAGCGCGTCGAGCGGGCCGACATCGGGAATCGGCTTCTCATCCAGCACGATCCGGTTCGGTTCGACGAAGATCGCCGCTTTCATCATGGTCATCGGCCTCAACCTTGCATTCGTTACGGGGACTGCTTGTGTCGAACGAAGCCGCCTGCCGGGCGGTCAGCACATGGCGCGACCGGGCCCGGCCGCGGCCGGCGACGGGGTCACGATCCGGGCGGGCAGGCCTGCCGCGTGGCGGGGCCGCGCGACCTTCAGCCTCACAGCCTGCCCGAGCCGCGTCACGCGCTCGGCATCGGCGAAGGCCGAGCGCAGGGCGTCCAGCCGACGGTGGAACCGGCCGTGGGGCGAATGGCAGAAACTGACCTGCCAGCCCTCGCCGCACGGCTCGATGCTGTATTCCAGGTGACCGTAATGCATCGCGCGTCTCCGGAAGGATCGTCAGCGTGACAGGAGCAGCGGGACGTCGCAGCGGGAAAGAAGCTCGCGCGTCACGCCGCCCAGCAGCATCTCGCGCAGGCGGGAATGGCCATAGGCGCCGACGACGATCAGATCCGCGGCGAGGGTTTCCGCCTCCTTCATCAGGGCATCGGCAGGATGGCGCCAGTTCGGCAGTTCGCGGGTCTCCACCGTCACCCCATGGCGATCGAGATGGCGGGCCATGTCGGCCATCGGCTCCAGGTGCCGCTGCTCGGTCGCGCCATCCTCGACCACACTCGCCAGGACGACGAGCTTGGCCTGCTTCAGGAAGGGCAACGCCGCCGCCACCGCATGGGCGCATTCGGGCGAGTCCCGCCAGCCGACGACGACCGTCTCCGGTGCAGCGAAGCTGCGCTTCGGCTTGGGCGGCACGACCAGCGTTGCCGCGCGCGCATTGAACAGGATTGCCTCGACCACCTGCCCGCTGAGGGCATGCTTGCCGCTCTGCTGGACCAGCACGAACAGATCCGTCGTGCCGGCAAGCCGTTCGGCTGCGGCCGACAGATGACCGAGGCTGCCGTCCGAGCGCCGCAGACCATAGGGGACCGCGACCCGATCCAGTCGCTGGCGCAGCTTCTGCTCGGCGGCATCGCCAGTGTCCTTGCCGACCTTGAAGAGCTCGGCAACCAGCATGTCGGAGCCCGGCCCGGCCGGCACGCCGGTGATCTGGATATGGTTGGCGAGCATGCATTCGAGATGGGCGCCGAATGCGCTGGCGATCGTTTCGGCATAGTCGATGGCGACTTCGTCCGACGGCGATCCGTCGAGATAGACCGCAAGGTCCGCGATGGGGGATTTGTGCATGGGACGACCCTTTGCCCGAGTTGCGATCGCGACGGCGTTCGACATGCCGTCAGAGTGCCGGCTCGGCGCAGCCCCCGCCTTGATCAAGGTCAAAACTCCGAACAGGACCGCGCCCGCCCGCAATTCGGCGCTGGCCGCCTCTCGAAATCAAGCGGCATGACGCCAAGTCTGCCGGATGAAGATCGCCAGTTTCAACATCAACGGGGTCAATGGCCGCCTGCCCGTGCTGCTGCGCTGGCTCGCCGAGGCCGAACCCGACGCCGTCTGCCTGCAGGAGCTGAAGTCCCCGGACGAGAAGTTTCCGATCGACGCCATCCGCGAGGCCGGCTACGGCGCGATCTGGCATGGGCAGAAGAGCTGGAACGGCGTCGCGATCCTCGCCCGCGGCACCGACCCGCTCGAGACGCGGCGCGGCCTGCCCGGCGACGACGACGACCATCAGAGCCGCTATCTGGAAGCGGCGGTGAAAGGCGTTCTGATCGGCTGCCTGTATCTGCCCAACGGCAACCCGGCGCCGGGCCCGAAATTCGACTACAAGCTGCGCTGGCTGGGGCGCTTCGCGAACCACGCCGCCGATCTGATGGCGACCGGGGCCCCGGTGGTGCTGGCCGGCGACTACAACGTCATCCCGACCGAGCTGGATGTCTACAAGCCGGAGCACTGGGTGGACGACGCGCTGTTCCGGCCGGAGGTGCGCGAAGCGTTCCACCGCCTTCTCGACGCGGGCTGGACCGACGCGATCCGCAGCCTGCACCCGGAGGCCTCCATCTATACCTTCTGGGACTATCTGCGGAACGCCTGGGGCCGCGATGCCGGCCTGCGGCTGGACCATCTGTTGCTGAGCCCCACCCTCGCCCCACGATTGCTGGCCGCCGGCGTCCACCGCGACGTGCGCGGCTGGGAAAAGGCCAGCGACCACGCGCCGGTCTGGATCGAGATCACCGATGCGGAAGCCGGCACCAAACGGCGTGCAGCGCGTTCATCGAAACGCCGGCCGAAGGAGTAAGGATGTGACGGAAGACGATCCCAACGATCTGGAACGCTTCGTGGCCGCGCAGGCGCCGGTCTACGCGCAGGCGCTCGGCGAATTGCAGGCAGGGCGCAAACGCAGTCACTGGATGTGGTTCGTGTTTCCGCAATTGCAGGGTCTCGGCCATTCCGACATGGCCAGGCATTTCGGCATCGCTTCGCTCGACCAGGCCCGCGCCTATCTCCGCCATCCCGTGCTGGGGCCCCGGCTCGTCGACTGCACCAAGGCGGTTCTGGCGCATGGTGACCGGTCGCTCGCCGCGATCTTCGGCGCGCCCGACGACATGAAGTTCGGCTCGTCGATGACCCTGTTCGCCCATGCGGCCGATGGCGATCCGTCCGTTTTCCGGGACGCCCTTGCTCTGTTTTGCAACGGCCGCGAGGACCAGGCGACGCTGCGGCTGCTGGAGATCGCCGGCTGACAATCCC
The DNA here is from genome assembly GCF_000153465.1 of Aurantimonas manganoxydans SI85-9A1. Taxonomy (GTDB): domain Bacteria; phylum Pseudomonadota; class Alphaproteobacteria; order Rhizobiales; family Rhizobiaceae; genus Aurantimonas; species Aurantimonas manganoxydans. The sequence continues at coordinate 2,243,050 of NZ_CH672387.1, forward strand.
TCGCCGGTCTTCAGCGTTCGCCGCGCCGGTAGGGCTGCATCAGCGCCTGGGGCACGCGGGCGCGCCGCGCCATCACCACCAGCGCCACGATCGACAGCAGGTACGGCATCATCAGGAACATCTGATACGGGATCGCCTTGCCGAACTCGGTCTGCAGGCGAAGCTGATAGGCGTCGAACAGGGCGAAGAGAATGGCGCCCAGCAAGGCCCGTCCCGGCCGCCAGGTGGCGAAGACCACGAGCGCGATGCAGATCCAGCCGCGTCCCTGGATCATGGTCGGGAAGAAGCTGTTGAAGGCCGAGAGGGTGAGGAACGCGCCGCCGACGCCCATCAGCGCACTGCCAGCCACCACCGCACCGATGCGGATGGCGATCGGGTCGACGCCCTGCGCTTCGGCCGCATGCGGGTTCTCGCCGGTCATGCGGATCGCCAGCCCGAACGGGGTGCGGGCCAGCACATAGGCCATCACCGCCGCCACCAGCAGCGCCAGATAGGTGGGCGCCGTCTGGGTGAAGAGCGCGTCCCCGACGATCGGCAGGTCGGACAGGATCGGCACATGCAGCGGCTGGAACGGCTCGATGGTCGGCGGCGTGCCCTGCAGCGGCACGACCAGCCGGAAGATGAAATAGCTGAGGCTCGACGCCAGCAGCGTGATGCCCAGCCCGGTGACGTGCTGGGACAGGCCCAGGGGCACCGTCATCAGCGCGTGCAGCAGGCCGAAGGCCGCGCCGCCCAGCGCCGCCGCGAAGAGGCCCATCCACAGATTGCCGCCCTCGAAGACCGTCAGCCAGCCGATCATGGCGCCGAAGCTCATGATCCCTTCGATGCCGAGATTGAGCACGCCTGCGCGTTCGCACAGGAGCGCGCCGAGGGTGCCGAAGATCAGCGGCGTCGCGATGCGCAGCACAGCTTCCCACATGCCGGCGGAGGCGAAGATGTCGAGCGCGGCACTCATCGGCGGATCCGGTAGGCAGTGAAGAGCAGCGCGACCAGCATGGTCAGCAGCGACAGGGCGACGGTCACGTCGGCGATGAAGCTGGGCACGCCGAGCGCCCGGCTCATGGAATCGGAGCCGACGAACATCATCGCCGCGAACAGCGCGGCGGCGACCACGGCCAGTGGCTGGAGATTGGCCAGCATCGCGACAATGATGCCAGCATAGCCGTAGCCGGGCGACAGGTCCGTCGTGACGTAGCCCTTCACGCCGATCACCTCGATCGCGCCGGCCAGCCCGGCGAGCCCGCCCGACCAGCAGGCGACCTTCACCAGTGTGCGGCCGAGCGGCACGCCGGCAAAGCGCGCCGCGGCGGGGTTGAGCCCTGCCGCCCGCGATTCCAACCCATAGGCGGTGCGCGACTGGACGACATGCACGACGATGGCGACGACGACGGCAATCAACAGGCCGACATGCAGACGCGACCGCTCCAAGAGTTTCGGCAATTGGGCCTCGGCGACCACCGGGACCGATTGCGGCCAGCCGAAGGCCAGCGGGTCCTTCATCGGCCCTTCGATCATCATCGACACGAAGAGCAGGACGACGAAGTTCAGGAGCAGCGTCGTCACCACTTCGTCGACGCCGAAGCGCAGCCGGAGCGCAAGCGGCACCAGGAGCAGCACCATGCCCGCCAGCGCGCCGGCGATCATCACCGCCGGGATCAGGGCGATACCCGGGAGGCCGGCGAGACCCAGCTGCGAGCCGAGGAAGGCCGCGGTCAGCGCGCCGACATACAGCTGGCCCTCGGCGCCGATGTTCCAGACCTTGGCGCGAAAGGCGACCGCCACGGCGAGGCCGGTGAGGATCAGCGGCGTCGTGCGCGTCAGTGTTTCGGTCAGTGCGAGCCGCGAACCGAAGGCCCCCTGCACGATGCGGGCATAGGCCTCCAGCACAGGCGCCCCGGCCAGCGCGATCAGCACGCCCGACAGTGCGAGTGCGACCAGCACCGCGAGGATCGGCGCGACCACCATGAGGGTCGCGGGACGGGTGTCCCGACGTTCCAGACGCATCAGGCGGCCTCATGGGGGGCGACAGCCCATTCGCCGGCCATCATCAGGCCAAGACGCCGGGCGTCGAGGGATCCGATCGGCACCGGCTCAGACAGGCGCCCGCCGACAATGGCCTGCACCCGGTCGGCCAGCGCCAGCACTTCGTCGAGATCTTCCGAGATCAGCAGAACACCCGCCCCCGCGTCCCGGGCGGCGAGGATCTCGCCATGGACGGCCGCAATGGCACCCTCGTCGAGACCGCGCGTCGGCTGCGCCGCGACCAGCACCCTGGGAGACCCGGCCAGATTACGGCCGAAGATCAGTTTCTGCATGTTGCCGCCGGACAGGAGCCGCGTGCGGCTGTGGGCCGATCCGCCGCGAATGTCGAAACGGTCGATGACGTCGGCTGCAAAGGCGCGCGCCGTCGATTGCCGGACGAAGCCACCCTTGGAAAAGGGTACGTCGCGCACACGTTCGAGAATGGCGTTCTCCCATATCGCCAGTTCGCCGATGGCGCCTTCGGTGTTGCGGTCCTCGGGGATGCGGCCGACACCGCGGCGCACGAGGTCGCGCGGCGACAGCGTGGAGGTCTCCTCGCCCAGCACGGACAGGCCGCCGGCATCCGGCGCGACGAGCCCGGAGACCAGATGGGCGAGCGTCGCCTGGCCGTTGCCGGAGACGCCGATGATACCCAGCGTCTCGCGCTCGCGCAGGTGAAAGCTGACGTCGGAGAGCCGCCGGGTGCCACCCACGGTGACGGTGACGGTGCGTGCCGCCAGCACCGTGTCGCCCGGCACGGCCGCGGCACGGACCGGGCGCGTCACGCGGCGGCCGACCATCAGCTCGGCCAGTTCCTCCTTGGAGGTCGCGGCGGTGGCCCGCTCGGCGACCATCCGCCCGGCACGCAGCACCAGCACGCGGTCGGCGGCCGCCATCACCTCGTGCAGCTTGTGGGAGATGAAGATCAGCGACAGCCCTTCGGCCGCCATTACCCTGAGCGTCTTGAAGAGGGTTTCCGCCTCCGGCCGGGTCAGCACCGCCGTCGGCTCGTCGAGGATCAGGATCTTCGCGTCGTTATAGAGCGCCTTCAGGATTTCCACCCGCTGCTGCTCGCCGACGGACAGATCGCCGACACGCTTGTCCGGATCGACGACGAGGCCGAAACGCTCGGCGAGGCTTGCCAGCTTGCGCCGCGCGGCAGCCTTGCCCGAGCGCCAGCGCAGCAACGGCTCAGTACCGGTCATGACGTTTTCGAGGACGGTGAGGTTCGGCGCCAGGGTGAAATGCTGATGGACCATGCCGACGCCGGCGGCGATGGCGGCGCGCGGCCGGCCGAGCGGCAGCTCCTCTCCGGCCACGAGAACGCGCCCGGCGTCCGGCACGTAATGGCCGAACAGGATGTTCATCAGCGTCGTTTTGCCGGCGCCGTTCTCGCCGAGCAGCGCGACGAGTTCGCCGCGGTGAAGGGTCAGGCTGACATCGTCATTGGCCGCAAAGTCGCCGAAGCGCTTGGTGATGTGTTCGAGGGACAGGACGGCAGTCATACGGTCTCACTCCCGCCGTTCCGCAATAACCGGGCGTCCGACAGATGCTGGCCGGCCGCGCGAAGGATATTGCGGGGACCGGCCGGATCATCGGGGCCGTCGCAGATCGGCGAACGGGCTGGCATGCGTTCTCGTGGATCAGGTCGGTTCGGCGAAGTCGATGACCACTTCGAACTCGCCGGCCTTGATAGCGGCGCGGCGCTCTTCCATCGCCGCGACCGCCTCGGCCGGGACCATGGACTCGGCGAAGACGATGTCGTTCCCGCCTTCCTGCATCATGCTGTAGGGCGTGTAGTTCTTGCCGGTGCCGTTCTTGGCCTCGGTGTCGGCGATGGCCGCGTCGAGGATCGGCCGGAAGTACCACATGGCGTTGGCGAAGACGGTCTCGGGGTAGCGCTCGGTATAGTCGGTCAGCGAGCCGATCGCCTTGATGCCGCGCTCCTTGGCGGCGTCGGCCGTGCCGATGCGCTCGCCGAACAGGATGTCGGCGCCGGCGTCGATCTGGGCGAGGCCCGCCTCGCGCGCCTTGGGCGGATCGAAGAAGGTGCCGATGAAGCCAATCAGGTGCTTGGCATCCGGACGCACCGAATCAACGCCGGCCCGGAAGCCATTGATCAGCATGTTGACTTCGGGGATCGGGATCGCGCCGACCGCGCCGAAGATGCCGCTCTCGCTCATCTTGCCGGCGAGCATGCCGGCGAGATAGGCGCCCTCGTGATTCCACGTGCCGAAGGTGCCGAAATTGTCGCCGGTCGGCTCGCCGCTAGAGCCCATCAGGAACATGGTGTCGGGATAATCCGCCGCGACCTGCCGCGCCTCTGTCTCGACGGCATAGGCCTCGCCGACGATCAGCTGGGCGCCCTGCTCGGCATATTCGCGCATGGCGCGGGCGTAGTCGGTGCCGCTGACGCCTTCGGAGAAGACATACTCGATGGCGCCGTCCTCGGCGGCCTGGACCATCGCCGCATGCAGGCGCGAGTTCCAGGCGTTCTCCACCGGCGAGGCATGGATGCCCGCCACCTTCAGCGGCGTCTGCGCGAAGGCGCGCGGCATGCTCAGTGCGAGGCCGACACCGGCGCTGCCCAACAGAAAACCGCGCCGACCGATCCGACCTGACTTCAGCATGAAATTCCCCAACGATCCCGAATGAAACAGGCGGCGATTTGACGACCTGCACAATTCCTTGTCAACCGCGCAGCCCGCACAGCAAACAATCAGCCAACAGATGAATCGCCCTGCGGCGCGTAAGCCGCCGGGTCGACCGTCACGGCGCGGCCCGGCAGCGTGAGCTGGCTGAGGCGCGGCTGTGCCCGGGCGATCACCTTGCCGCCGCGCACCACGGCGAGCCGGGTCGCCTTGAGCCGGATCGCCTCGATCGGATCGGCCGCCTGCAGCAGCACGCAATCGGCCCGGTTGCCGACCACCAGCCCGTAGTCCTCCAGCCCCATGATCTGCGCGGAATTGACCGTGACCGCGTCGAAGCAGGCGCGGATGGCGTCGCGCGAGGTCATCTGGCCGACATGCACCGCCATATGCGCCACCTCCAGCATGTCGCCGGAGCCGAGCGAGTACCAGGGGTCCATCACGCAGTCATGGCCGAAGCCGACATTGATTCCGGCTGCCATCAGCTCGGGCACCCGGGTCATGCCGCGGCGCTTGGGATAGGTGTCGTGACGGCCCTGCAGCGTGATGTTGATCAGCGGATTGGGGATCACGTGCAGGCCGGATTCGGCGATCAGCGCGATCAGCTTGGACACGTAGTAATTGTCCATCGAATGCATGGAGGTCAGATGCGAGCCTGCAACCCGCCCCTGAAGTCCGTAGCGCACCGTCTCGGCCGCCAGCGTCTCGACATGGCGCGACAGCGGGTCGTCGGATTCGTCGCAATGCATGTCGACCCGCAGGCCGCGCTCGGCGGCGATGCGGCAGAGCGCGGCGACCGATTCCGTGCCGTCGGCCATGGTGCGTTCAAAATGCGGAATGCCGCCGACGATATCGACGCCCATGTCCAGCGCCCGTTCGAGGGAGGCGGCACCGCCCGGCGTGCGCAGATAGCCGTCCTGCGGAAAGGCGACGAGCTGCAGGTCGATATAGGGCTTCACCCGATCGCGCACCTCCAGGAGGGCCTCGGCGGTGACCAGCCGCGGATCGGAGGTGTCGACATGGCTGCGGATGGCCAGAAGGCCCTGCGCGACCGCGAGATCGCAATAGCGCATCGCCCGCTCGATGAGCGCGTCCTTGGTCAGAAGTGGCTTCAGCTCGCCCCAGAGCGCAATGCCCTCCAGAAGTGTGCCCGAGCGGTTCATGCGCGGCAGGCCCAGCGACAGGGTCGCGTCCATGTGAAAATGCGGATCGACGAAGGGCGGCGACACCAGCCGTCCGCCGGCGTCGATCACCTCGCCCGCCTCGCCGGCGATCGCCGGTTCGATGGCGGCGATCCGGTCGCCCGTCACGGCGATGTCGACGCCGGTGCGGCCGTCGGGCAGATGGGCATTGCGGATGATCAGATCGAACATCGGGCAGCGGATCCTTTCGCTTCGTCCTGGCGCCCGTTTTGCTGCGAGCGCGCCGCGATGTCGATGGGGGCAGAGGCGGCTTGCTGTACGAAACCCACAGGCTAGGCTAACAATGCCGGACCGACGCCCTGCCGGATCCCGCGCGCCGGCAGCTTGCAGGCGCAACGGTGCTCCGGAAGCCTTGCGGAGACCGTGGCGGATGCGGAGTCATGATGTGCCGATGACGCCGCCATGAATGTTTCCAACATCGTCGTCCTGATCGCCACGCTCGTCGCCTTCGGCGCCCTGGCGCGGCCGTTGGCCACGCGGCTGCGGCTGCCGGTCTCGATCCTCCTGGCATTGGGCGGCGCCAGCCTCGGCTTTGCCAGCCTCTATTCTCTCGATCATCCCGGCACGCTGCTGCCGGTCGACCTTGCCGCGTTGATCACCGACCTGCCGGTGGGCTCCAGCCTGTTTCTCTACGTTCTCCTGCCGACGCTGATCTTCCAGAGCGCGCTGGTGGTCGACATGCAGCGGGTCCGCGAGGATCTTCTGCCGATCGTCCTCCTCGCCCTCGTCGCCGTCCTTGCGGCGACCTTCGGCGTGGCGCTGGCCCTGTGGCCGATCGCCGGCATGCCGCTTCTCGCCTGCCTGCTGCTGGCCTCTCTCGTCGCGACGACCGATCCCGTGGCGGTCATCGCCATCTTCCGCGACGTCGGCGCGCCGGACCGGCTGACGCGGCTGGTGGAGGGCGAGAGCCTGTTCAACGACGCGCTGGCGATTTCGCTGTTCCTGATCTTCTCCGCTGCGATCATTGCGCCGGGCTCGGTGACGGTGACCGGTGCCGCACTGAACCTTCTGCTGCTGCCGATCGGTGGCGGGCTGTTCGGCTATCTGATGGCACGCCTCTATCTCCAGTTGCTCCGGCTGATCGGCGACGATCAGGTGACGGCGGTCTCGCTCAGCCTCGCCCTGCCCTATCTGTCGTTCTGGATCGCCGAGCATGTGCTGCAGGTCTCGGGCATCATCGCCGTCGCCACCGCCGGCGTCGCGCTCGCCAGCCTGTCGCCGGCGCGTGTCACCCGCGAACTCTGGCGCCATCTCGACGACACCTGGCAGCAGCTGGCGTCCTGGGCGGCGATCCTCGTCTTCGTGCTCACCTCGCTGCTCGTGCCGCAGATGATGACGGACCTGTCGCCCTTCGACTTCCTCCTGATGCTGGTCATCTTCGCCGCAACGCTGGCGACGCGGGCCTTGGTGCTGTTCGGCCTCATGCCGCTGCTGAGCCAATACGGGTTGTCGTCCAGGGTCTCGCCGCCCTATCGGCTGGTGGTGCTTTGGGGCGGCCTGCGCGGATCGATGACCCTCACCCTGGCGCTTGCGGTCAGCGAGAACGACGCCGTGCCTCGCCCGGTCGCCGCCTTCGTGGTGACGCTGGCCACCGGCTACACGCTGATGACGTTGTTCGTGCAGGGCACGACCCTCAGGCCGCTGATCCGGGGATTGGGCCTCGACCGGCTGTCGGGCATCGACCGCGCGATCCGCGACCTTGCCCTCAGTGTCACTTCGGCACGGGTTGCGCGCTTTGCCGGCGAGATGGCCCAGCGCTTCGGCGGCACCGACGCACCGGGCGATGCCGAGAGTGTCGGTACGGCGGTCGCCGCGGCCGAGCCTGCCGCGACGAGCCCATCGGACGCCCTGTCCCTCGACGGGCGCACGGCCATCGCCCTCGTCTCGCTGACCGCGCGCGAGCGTGAAATGGTCCTCGATCATTTCGCCAACGGCATGCTGGCCCCGCGGATCGCCCGGCGCCTGACCTCCGACACGCGGCGGAGGCTGGAAATGGCGCGCCACGGTGGCGTGGAAGGCTATCGCGCGGCTAATGCCGAGGAGACACGCTTCCTGTGGTCGGACCGGGTGGCGTTCGTGATCCAGCGCCGGCTCGGTCGCAGCCGGATGTTGTCGAAACGGCTGGCCCTGCGCTTCGAGAAGCTGGTGGAGATCTCGCTGGTGCTGGGCAGGCTGCGGGCATTCGCGACCAGCGAGTTGCAACCGGTCCTCGGCGAGGAGACGATTGCCGCCGTCATGGCGGTCCTCGACGAGCGGCAGGCGCGCATCGACCGGGAGATCGACGCGGTCCGCCTCCAATATCCCGCCTATGTCGCCGAGCTCGAACGCTGCTTCGTCCTGCGGGCCGCCCGTGCCATCGAGATCGCCGAGATCCGACGACTGCGCCAGTCCGGCGTCATCAGCAAGGAGATTGAGCGCGACGTGTATCGCAGCGTCGCGCGGCGCCCCGACCTGACGACGCTCAGCCCGCCGCTGGACCTCGGGCTCGACACGCGCCGCCTGATCGACGGCACCGACCTCTTCGCAGCCCTCGGCGACCGCGAACGCGATGATCTGGCGCGGCTGATGACGCCGTTCCTGGCCGCGCCCGGCATGCGGATCGTCTCGCGCGGCGAAGTCGGAGACGCGGCCTATTTCATCTCCTCCGGTGCGGTGGAGGTCGATACCGGCACGCATATCGTCCGGCTCGGACGGGGTGACATCTTCGGCGAGATGGCGCTGATCCTCGACATGCGGCGCCAGGCCGACGTGACGGCGATCGCCTACAGCACGATGCTGCGCCTGGCGCGCACCGACTTCGCGCGCTTCGTGTCCCTGCACCCGAAACTGCGCGCCCGGATCGAGGCGATCGCCCGCAGCCGGCATGCCGACAATGCGAAAGGCTGACACCCGAGATCGCCAAGCCATGCGGGATGGATAGGCCCAGTCCCCTCCCGCCGATCCCGCTGGAATTTCACGTTAGCCGGTTCAGCATCGGCGAACGAACGCGTCAGACGGCACGTTCATGTTCCCAGTCCGCCAGCCGGCCGTGATGACGCACTCAACAAGGAACACGAACCGTGAGCGAAGTCCTGTCGACGACACTGCCCGACGATCTGGAAGAGCGGGTGAAGACCCTCCTGCAGCGCGCCTGCGACCGATCCCTGACGATCGCGACCGCCGAAAGCTGCACCGGCGGCCTGCTGGCCTCGGTGTTCACCGACGTGGAGGGCTGCTCGCGTGCCTTCGACAGCGGTTTCGTGACCTATACCGACGAGGCCAAAATCCGGATGCTGGGCCTGCCCCGCCAGCTTCTCGAGGAGAACAACGCCGTCTGCCGCCCGGTCGCTCTGGCCATGGCCGAGGGGGCACTGGACAAGTCCCTCGCCGACATCACTGTTTCCACCACGGGCTTTGCCGGCCCGGCCGGCGAGGATGACGAACCGGGGCTCGTGCATTTCGCCTGCGCCCGGCGCGGGCGCGAGACGCGGCACCGCGAAGAGCATTTTGGCGATATCGGCCGTGGACCGACCCGCATTGCTTGCTTACGAACGGCACTGGATATGCTCGAGGAGATGATGGATTGAGTTTGCAAAGCCTTCGAGACCGTTCCTTCTATGCGCTGCACCGGCACGGCTTCGTCCGCGTCGGTGTCGCGACCCCCGGCGTCTTCATTGCCGATCCGGCCCGCAATGCCGCGGCGACGATCCGCGCGGCGGAAGACGCGGACAAGGAGGGCGTCGATCTCCTGGTATTTCCGGAGCTCGGCCTCTCCGCCTATGCGATCGACGACCTGCATCTGCAGGATGCCCTGCTCGACAGTGTCGAATCCGCCCTCGCCACCGTCTGCGAGCGCAGCCGCGACCTGCGCAGCGTGCTGCTCGTGGGCGCCCCGCTGCGGCGCAACGGCCGGCTCTACAATTGCGCCGTGGCCATCGCCCGGGGTCGCATTCTGGGCGTCGTGCCGAAGCTCTTCCTGCCCAATTACCGGGAATATTACGAGAAGCGCTGGTTCGCCTCGGGCGCCGGCATGACCGGCCGCGACATCACCGTCGCGGGCCAGGAGGCGCCGTTCGGCATCGACCTCCTGTTCGAAGCCTCGGACCTGCCTGGCTTCGTCTTCCACACTGAAATCTGCGAGGATTACTGGGCGCCGACGCCACCTTCGACGGACGGAGCAATGGCCGGCGCCCGCATCCTCTGCAATCTCTCGGCCTCCAACATCGTCGTCGGCAAGTCCGCCGACCGGCATCTTCTCTCGGCATCGCAGTCGATGCGCTGCATCGCCGCCTATGTCTATTCGGCCGCCGGACGCGGCGAGAGCACTACCGATCTCGCCTGGGACGGCCAGGGCTCGATTTACGAACTGGGCGACCTCCTCGCCGAGTCCAAACGCTTCGCCGATGCCGGACAGCTGATCGTCGCCGATGTCGATGTCGGGCGCATCGGGCAGGAGCGGCTGCGCACCCCCACCTTCAACGACGCGGCGGCGCTTCGCGGCCATCCGGAGACGGCGTTCCGAACGGTGCGCTTCGCCCATGAGCCGGCCTTCGAGGACCTCGGCCTGCGCCGCCCGGTCCGGCGCTTTCCCTATGTGCCGAACAATCCCGAACGGCTGCACCAGGATTGCTACGAGGCCTTCAACATCCAGGTCGAGGGCCTGCGCCGGCGCTTCGAGGCAACGCCCGGCGATCACATGGTCATCGGCGTGTCCGGCGGGCTGGATTCCACCCATGCGCTGATCGTGGCGGCCAAGGCCTGCGACCAGATGGGCCTGCCGCGCTCGACCATTCTCGGCTTCACCATGCCGGGCTTTGCCACCGGCGACGCCACCAAGGCGAATGCGCTGGCGCTGATGCGCGCCCTCGGCACGGGCTGCGAAGAGATCGACATCCGTCCCGCCGCGCGGCAGATGCTCGGCGACATGGGCCATCCCTTCGCGGGCGGCGAGCCGGTCTACGACGTGACCTTCGAGAACGTTCAGGCGGGCCTGCGCACCGACTATCTCTTCCGCCTCGCCAACCAGCGCAGCGGCTTCGTCATCGGCACCGGTGATCTGTCCGAGCTGGCGCTCGGCTGGTGCACCTATGGTGTCGGCGACCAGATGAGCCACTATTCGGTCAATCCGGGCGTGCCGAAGACTCTGATCCAGTATCTGGTCCGCTGGGTCGTGCGCACCGAGCAGTTCGATGCCGAGACCGGCAAGCTCCTGACCGCGATCCTCGACACCGAAATCTCGCCCGAACTCGTACCGGTGGATGCCGAGGGCGGCATGCAGAGCACGCAGGACAAGATCGGCCCCTACGAGCTGCACGATTTCTTCCTGTTCCACACCATGCGCTACGGGCGGGCGCCGTCGAAGACCGCGTTCCTCGCCTGGCATGCCTGGAAACAGGCCGAGGCAGGCCTCTGGCCCATCGAGTTTCCCGAAGAAGCACGCAACCAGTACGATCTGGCGACGATCGCAAAATGGCTGGAAAGCTTCCTGTTCCGCTTCTTCCAGACGTCGCAGTTCAAGCGGTCGGCGATGCCGAACGGGCCGAAGGTGTCGGCCGGCGGCAGCCTGTCGCCGCGCGGCGACTGGCGGGCGCCCTCCGACGGAACCGCGGATGCCTGGATCGCCGAACTCAAGGCAGCCCTGCCGCAGGATCTGCGCTGAACGGCACGCGTGCCAACCTGACGACCCGGACAAAGAAACGGCCGCATCCGGAGATGCGGCCGTTCTGTTCTCTGTCGAAAGCGATGGATCAGGCCTCGGGGGTGACGTCGACGCCCTCGCCCGCGCTGATGTTGTTCAGATGCGCATGCCCCTCGCCGCGCTCCGGATGGGGCGAGACATTGATGTCGGCGCCTTCCAGCCAGCGGCCGGAGACGTCGCCCTGGCCCGGCACGATGCGCCAGCGGGTTCCGTCGCTGAGTTCGATGATCCCGTCAGTGCTGGCGAGTTTGAGCAGAGCCATGGTCGGACCTTTCACGTTCGTTCGGCTGCTTAGCCTTGGTGTCAGGCAATGCCGCGCGTGCGAGAGGGTTCCAGACCGCGCTACCGTGCTTCGCCGTCCTCGGGCAGATCCAGCATGAACCGAACCTCGTCCTCTGTGAAACCAGCAGACAAGGCGAGATCCACGTCCGGCCTGTGGCCGATCGATCTGCGCGGCTTCTCGGCCCCAGGGGCCGTGTCGTCCGTGGTCTCGGTTTCGGAACGTTCGTTGCTCATGCCCCAATGTTGCATCCGCAACGATCGGCGTCATTAAAGCACTATAAGTTGTCTGCACGACTGAAATTCAGTGGGCGTGCTTTTCTTCGAGAAAGGCCCGCTGTTCCGCCGTCAGGCCACGCGGATCGAGGCCACGGGTCAGGATCGCCAGACGCGCCGTCTCCTCCAACTCTTCCATGGCGAAGACCGTGGCCGCCAGTTCGGTTCCGGCAACGACCGGGCCATGATTGGCGAGAAGCACCGCGGAACGCTTGCCGGCAAGGCCGCGCACCGCCTCGCCCATCGCCGGATCGCCCGGCATGAAATACGGCAACAGCTTCACCCGGCCGAGCTTCATCACCGAATAGGCGGTCAGCGGCGGCAGGACGTCGTCGGGGTCGGTGCCGGGCAGGATCGACAGCGCCACCGAATGGGTGCTGTGGAGGTGCACCACCGCCCCGGTCGTCGCCCGCCGGGTCTCGTAGAAGGCGCTGTGAAGCGGGATTTCCTTGGTCGGCTTGTCGCCGGACAGGTGCCGGAACTCCTCGTCCAGCCGCGAGATCCGGGCCGGGTCGAGAAAGCCGAAAGACGCATTGGTCGGGGTGACCAGGATCGTGCCGTCGCCAAGCCGCGCCGAGATGTTGCCGCTGGAGCCGCAGGTCAGGCCGCGGTCGAACATCGACTTGGCGAAGCGGCAGATGTCCTCGCGGAGCCGCGCCTCCTCGCTCATGCCTCGCCTCCCAGACGGGCGGCGGCCTTGGCGAAGAAGTCGTCGGCGCCGAAATTGCCGGACTTCAGCGCCAGCGCCAGTTCGCGGCCCTCGACGCGCACCGCGGGAACGCCGGGATCGATCTCAGGCCCGATCTCCAGCGACTGGACGTCGAGCCCGGTGACGACGGCGCCGGAGGTCTCGCCACCGGCGGAGACCAGCCGGGTGATACCGGCCTCGACCAGCGCCGCCGCGGTGGCGGCAAACAGCCGTTCGATCGCGGTGGCGACCGCTTCCTTGCCATGGCGCTGCTGGGCCGCGGCGACCGTCTCCGGGTCGGCCGAGGAATAGATCAGCGGCACGCCGGACTGCGCAAGAACCCATTCGGTCAGCGAAGCGGCCGTCACCTCGCCTGCCATCACGGCATCGGCACCCAGCTCGAAGGTCGGGTGACCCGCGTCGCGATGGACGCCGACCTGGCGGCGGGTGGCGGTCGAGACCGAGCCGGCGAGTGCCGCCGCGCGGCCGACAACGCCGGTCCAGAGCGCGGTCGAGGAGCCGATCAGCCCCTGCGCGCGGAAATTCTCAGGCAGGCCGAGCGCGATGCCGGAGCCGCCTGTGATCAGCGGCAGGTCGCGCGCCGCGTGTCCGGTGGCGTGGAGATCGGCGTCGAGCACGGCATCGGTGATGACGAAGCAGAGACCGTCGGCGCCGGCCTGGCGAAGCGCGTCGGCGATCGCGTCCTCTCCCTTCGCCACGACGCCGTAGGGCACGTGCGACACCGGCGCATCGGTCTGGCGGGCCAGCACCCGGCGCAGGTCGGCGTCGCGCATCGGCGTCAGCGGATGATTCTCCATGCCCGATTCCGACAGCAGCCGGTCGTTCACGAAGAGATGGCCCTGATAGACCGTGCGGCCGGTCGCGGGAAATGCCGGGCAGACGATGACCGCACCGGCGCCCAGCTCCCTGGCGATCGCTTCGCCGACCGGGCCGATATTGCCCTCGTCGGTCGAATCGAAGGTCGAGCAATATTTGAAGAAGAACTGCCGGCAGCCCTGGCTGCGCAGCCATGCCAGAGCCTCAAGCGACTGGCGCACGGCCTCGGCGACCGGGATCGTGCGCGACTTCAGCGCCACCACGCCGGCTTCCACGTCCGGCGCGGCATCGCCCGTCGGGACACCGCTGTACTGGACCGTGCGCATGCCGCCCTTGGCCAGCGTGTTGGCAAGGTCGGAGGAGCCTGTGAAGTCGTCACCGATACAGCCGAGGATCATGGAATAACTGCCCGCTTGATGTCTGACGGGTTCCTGCATGCAGATGCACGAACCGGGGAATGGCCGCTCCATAGCATTCCGGCACCAAAACGACACCTCCTGCCGTGCGGATCGTCAACGGCTGCCGTCCGGGCCACGCGTCCGGATCGCCGACCTGTCGACCGTGGCCAGGAAAGCCGCCCGCGCGCATCATCTCCCGGCGGCACATTCACCAAGAAACCGGAATCATTCCCTGCGCTTGCGCAACTATGTTGCAGCGCACTTTGAACCGTAAGACACTGGCAAAACAGCGGACAACCGGTGTTTGCCGTCAGCCGAGGTCCGGCAGTCGTCCCTCGATCTCTTCACGCCTCGATTCAAGAAACGGCGGCAAGCGCAGCGCCTGTCCGAGGTCTTCCGGCGCTTCGTCCACCGCAAATCCAGGCGCGTCGGTGGCGATCTCGAAGAGGACATGCCCCGGCTCGCGGAAATAGACCGAACGGAAATAATTGCGGTCCTTCTGCTCGGTCGCGGCAATGCCGTGGTTCTCGGCGAGCTTGCGCACCAACACGGCCTGCTGTGCGTCATCGGCCGCGCGGAAGGCGACGTGATGGACCGATCCGGCGCCGACGCGCGGCTTCAGAAAGCCGCCGACGGCCCGCAGATCGATGATCCGGCCGAAATTCGCATCGCAGACGAAGCGGATGAGCGATTCCTCGCGAGCAACCTCGCGGAAACCGAGGACGTCGGTGAGGATCGCCGCGGTCGCCTCGGCCTCTTCCAGGAGCAGGCTGACGCTGTGAAAGCCGCGGATCGCATGTTCGGCCGGAATCTCGGAGGTCGCGCGGCCCGGCAGCAGGTCATCGCCCGCGCGGGCAACGAAGGCGAGGCGCAGGCCATCGGGATCGCGGAAGGCCAGCACGGTCTCGCCGAAACGCTTGACCAGCGAATCGTGGGGCACACCCTTCTCGATCAGCCGATGGCTCCAGAAGCCGATCGCCCCTTCCGGCACGCAGAAGACGATCTCCTGGGTCTCGCCCACACCGAGCCGGCCCGGTGCCGCATGGTCCCAGGGAAAGAACGTCAGGATCGTGCCCGGCTGCCCGGTCTCGTCGCCGTAATAGAGGTGATAGGTGCCGGGGTCGTCGAAATTGACGGTCTTCTTGACCAGCCGGAGCCCGAGCGTGCGGGTGTAGAAGTCGAGATTGCGGTCCGCGCGCCCCGCAATCGCCGTCACATGATGAATGCCGTTCACGACCATGCCCCTTCTCCGCTTTTTGCCGGATCAACGGGGCACAGGTTAGGGCGGGCGCCGATCCGGCGCACGCGGAATCGCCCGCACCGGGGTCTGGACGCGGCGAACGGTGAGTCAGCCGAGCTCGAGCGGTACGATCTTGCCATTCTCGAGCGTGATCGCGCGGTCCATGCGGGCCGCCAGCTCGTGATTGTGGGTGGCGATCAGCGCCGCGACACCCGACTGGCGCACCAGGGCAGTCAGCGCGTCGAAGACATAGCCCGACGTGGTGGGGTCGAGATTGCCGGTCGGCTCGTCGGCCAGGAGGACATGCGGTGCGTTGGCCACGGCCCGCGCGATGGCGACGCGCTGCTGTTCGCCGCCCGACAGCTCGGCCGGTCGATGTGCCGCGCGCTTGCCGATCCGCATATATTCGAGCAGCTCCCGCGCCCGCTCGGCAGCCGCAGACCGCGACTGTCCCAAGATCATCTGCGGCATCATGACGTTCTCGAGGGCCGAGAACTCCGGCAGCAAGTGATGGAACTGGTAGACGAAGCCGATCGCCCGGCGCCGCATCTCGGTGCGCCGGTCGTCGCCCAGCGTGCCGCAGGGCTGGCCGCCGACAAGGACCTCGCCGGTGTCCGGCCGTTCCAGAAGCCCGGCGATATGGAGCAGCGTCGACTTGCCGGCCCCCGACGGGGCGACGAGCGCCACCATCTCGCCGGCGGCGACGCCGACGGCCGCGTCGTCGAGGATCGTCAGACGGTCCTCGCCCTGGTCGAAATGTCGTCCGACCCCGGTGAGCTGAAGTGCGTAAGTCTCTGTCATCATTCGTACCGCAGCGCCTCGACCGGATCGAGTCGCGAGGCCTGCCAGGACGGCAGGATCGTCGCGAGGAAAGACAGGCCGATGGCCATGAGGACGACCAGCACGACCTCGCCGGAGTCGATCTCGGCCGGCAACTGGCTGAGGAAATAGAATTCCGGGTTGAAGAGGATCGTGCCCGACAGCCAGGAGAAGAACTGCCGGATGTTCTCGATATTGAGGCAGAAGACGACGCCCAGGATCAGGCCGGCCAGCGTTCCGGCGAAGCCGATCGACGCGCCGGTGATCAGGAAGACGCGCATCACCGCGCCCCGGGTCGCACCCATGGTGCGCAGGATGGCGATGTCGCGGCCCTTGTCCTTCACCAGCATGAACAGGCCGGAGATGATGTTGAGAGCCGCCACCAGCACGATCAGCGTCAGGATGATGAACATGACGTTGCGCTCGACTTCCAGCGCCGAGAAGAAGGACTGGTTCTGGGTCTGCCAGGTCACCGTGTAGTTCGGACGCCCGGCCGCGGTCTCGATCGTGCGCTGCAGGTCCTGCACCCGGTCGGGATCGTCGACGAAAATCTCCACCGACTGGGCGAGCCCCTCGTGGTTGAAGAAGAGCTGCGCTTCGGCGAGCGGCATGTAGACGTAGGAGGCGTCGTATTCCGATAGGCCGATCTCGAAGATCGCCGCCACCGGATAAGCCTTGACCCGCGGCGTCGTGCCGAGCGGCGTCACGTCGCCATCGGGCGAGACCAGCGTGATGTTGTCGCCGAGCCGCAGGCCCAGCGCTTCCGCCAGCCGGCTGCCGATGGCCAGCCCGCCGCCTTCGCTGAATCCGTCGAGCGTGCCCTGCCTGATGTTCTCGGAGACCGGCTTCAGATCGGCGAGGTCCTCGCCGCGCACGCCCTTGACCAGGGCGCCCGTGCTGCTGCTGGCAAGGCCCGAGGCGAGGACCTGTCCCTGCACCAGTGGCATCGCGAAGGCGACGCCCGGCACCGTTTCGACCGCGGCGGTCACATCGGAGAAATCGTCGAGTGGCCGGTCGATCGGATACATGACGACATGGCCGTTGACGCCCAGGATGCGGGTCAGAAGCTCGCCGCGAAAGCCGTTCATCACCGACATGACGATGATCAGCGCCGCGACGCCCAGCATGATGCCGAGGAAGGAGAAGCCGGCAATGACGGACACGCCGGCATCGCGGCGCCGCGAGCGCAGATAACGACCGGCGAGCATCCATTCGAAGCGCGCGAAGGGCCGCGTCGAATGGCGGGCCCCGGCCGAGGGCGCGGCGGCCGCGGTGGCTTCGCTCATGCCTGCACCCGGGCAAGAACCGACGACAGCGGCAGCGATTGCCGCTCGCCGGTGGCGCGCAGCTTGATCTCGGCCTCGCCGGCCTTGGCGCCGCGCGGCCCGACGATGACCTGCATGGGCAGACCGATCAGGTCCATCGAGGCGAACTTGGCGCCGGCCCGGGTGTCCTGGTCGTCGTAGAGCACGTCGATGCCTGCCGCCTGCATCTGGCGGTAGAGATCCTCGCAGGCCGCGTCGCAATCGGCGTCGCCCGGCTTCATGTTGATCAGCCCGACATCGAAGGGCGCCACGGATTTCGGCCAGATGATGCCGTTCTCGTCGTGGGAGGCTTCGATGATCGCGGCCAGAAGCCGGCTCGGGCCGATGCCGTAGGAGCCCATGTGCACCGGCACGTCCTTGCCGTCGGGGCCGGTGACGACCGCCTTCATCGGCTCGGAATATTTCGTCCCGAAATGGAAGATGTGGCCGACCTCGATACCGCGTGCGGCAAGCTTGTCGTCCTCTGCGAGCTGGTCCCAGGTCGCCGTCTCGTGCATCTCGTCGGTGGCCGCATAGGGAGTGGTCCAGGCCTTGACGATCTCGGCGAGGCCCGCGGCATCGTCGAAATCGACGCCCTCGCACGGCACGGCCAGATCGAGATAGTCGCGGTGGCAGAAGACCTCGCTCTCGCCGGTCGAGGCGAGGACGATGAATTCGTGGCTGAGCTCGCCGCCGATCGGGCCGGTGTCGGCGCGCATGGGAATGGCCTTCAGGCCGCAGCGCTCGAAGGTCCGCAGATAGGCGACGAACATCCGGTCATAGGCAATCTTGGAATTGTCGTAGTCGAGATCGAAGGAATAGGCATCCTTCATCAGGAATTCGCGCGAGCGCATCACGCCGAAGCGCGGCCGGACCTCGTCGCGGAACTTCCACTGCAGATGGTAGAGGTTGAGCGGCAGGTCCTTGTAGGTGCGCACATAGGACCGGAAGATGTCGGTGATCATCTCCTCGTTGGTCGGACCGTAGAGAAGATCGCGACCGTGGCGGTCCTCGATGCGCAGCATCTCCTTGCCGTAATCCTCGTAGCGCCCGCTCTCGCGCCACAGATCGGCCGACTGGATGGTCGGCATCAGGAGCTCGATCGCGCCGGAGCGGTTCTGCTCCTCGCGGATGATCGCGCAGACCTTGTCGAGCACCCGCTTGCCGAGCGGCAGGAAGGAGTAGAGCCCGGCCGCCTGCTGACGGATCATGCCGGCACGCAGCATCAGCCGATGGGAAACGATCTCCGCTTCCTTCGGGGTCTCTTTGAGAATGGGCAGAAAATATCGCGACAGGCGCATGGGACGTCCGATGAATGCGGGGTTCGACTGGCGCAGGGGCGCTTTTGCGCGTCTTAACCGCTCCCCGGGCGATTGGAAAGCCGGCGGCGCGCGCGTTAGCAAGCTCCGCGCCAATTTGCGCCCGCGGACCGCGCCAGGGGCGGCGTGGCAGAATAATGACACGACCCCGGAAAAATGCGTGACATTGCGAATTCGGCTGGATACGCTCGCGACCATAACAAAAGGCGCCGGCAGGTGCGATTTCTGCGGTCTAGTCTTGGGAGGACGCGATTTCCGGCGCGGCAGTTGCCGCAGCCCCGATCAACGTCATCGGAGCGAAATCCAGACACGCGACTTTGGATGCAAGGCGAAAGCCTTGCATTTTTTTTGCCCTGCGACGGCGTGTTCAGATCGTGGTCACGCGGGCTGCGGCGCGCCGAGCCGAGCCGAGCCGGGACATCGGCAATATCGCCATCCGGATCGGCGACTGACCGTACCGAAGCGAAGGGCTGCCGGTCATGGCGGCCGTCTGTGTCTGGCGAGACCGCGAGGTCTGGTTGACGCTTGCTAGAGCGTCGGACTGAATCCCAGAATCCCGGTTCGCTTCCCTTTAAGCCTTCACCGTGATTCCCTCGTGTTGGAGGTGGATCATGAGCAAAAGCTATTCGATTGATCTGCGTGAACGGGTCGCCGGCTTCATCGACAAGGGGCAGTCTCGTCGGGCGGCGGCTCGCCATTTTGGCGTTAGCGAGAGCTTTGCGATCAAGCTGGACCAGCGGCGAGTCCGGTCAGGATCGATCGCACCGCAGAAGCAAGGCCGCCCTCGCGGTAGCGGAAAGCTGGAGGTGTTTGAGGCCTTTCTGATCGGCGTCGTCGAAGCCAAGCCCGACATCACCATGCCGGAACTGGCCGCGCTGCTGACGGAGGCGCACAGCGTGACCGCCGCCCCGGCGGTGCTGTCGCGCTTTCTGTGCCGGCGCGGCTTCACATATAAAAAAATGCCTGATGGCGTCGGAATGCGCACGCGCCAACGTGCGTGAGGAGCGCCGGGTCTGGAAGACCAAGCGCCAGCCCCGGATGCGATTGGCGCCGCAGCGTCTGGTGTTCATCGACGAGACGTCGGTGACGACCAAGATGGCCCGGCTGCGCGGCCGTAGCCGGCGCGGCCGGAGACTGCGCGCCGACGCACCCTTCGGCCACTGGGGCACCCAGACCTTCATTGCCGGCCTGCGCTGCCACGAACTAACCGCACCCTGGGTCATCGACCGGCCGCTCAACCGATCCGCCTTCGACACCTACATCGAGACCCAGCTCGCGCCGACGCTGCGCAAAGGCGACATCGTCATTCTCGACAATCTTGCTGTCCACAAAAGTCAGCGGGCGGCCGAGTGCCTTCGACGAAGAGGCGCCTGGTTCCTATTCCTGCCACCCTATTCGCCGGATCTGAACCCGATCGAGATGGCGTTCTCAAAGCTGAAGGCACATCTGCGCAAGGCTGCCGCCAGGACATTCGACGATCTCTGGAAGGCCATCGGCGATATCTGCGGCCTCTTTGAACCAGAAGAGTGCTGGAACTACCTCAAGGCCGCGGGATATGCGTCTGATTAAGCGTCCGACGCTCTAAGTGCCGGGGATGATCTTCGGGAAATCGTCCGGGCTCAGCCCGTAGACCTGGGTGACCACGTAGAAGGCGGCGAAGACGACGCAGGCGAGGATCGTCGTCTGCAGAAGCTTCCGGCCCATGCGGTGCTGGGCCGGTGCGCTGTGGGTGGTGCCGAGGGTGATGTCGTCGGCATCCGCCTGGCTGCGCTGGCCAAGCGGCAGGATGACGAAGAGCGACGTCCACCAGATGATGAAATAGATCGCCAACCCCGAGACCCAGCCCATCCTATACCTCCTCGAGTTCGGTCAGCGTCCCGAACATGTCGCCCGGATGGATGAACACCACAGGGCGGCCATGGGCGCCGATCTTCGGTTCGCCGTCGCCGAGCACCCGCGCGCCCGCCGCCACCAGCCGGTCGCGAGCGGCGACGATGTCGGTCACCTCGTAGCAGACATGGTGCATGCCGCCCTTCGGGTTCTTCGCCAGGAAGGCGGCGATCGGCGAGCCTTCGCCCAGCGGTTCGAGGAGTTCGATCTTGGTGTTGTCGAGTTCCACGAAGACGACGGTGACGCCGTGCTCGGGAAGCGCCTGCGGCGCGGACACCGTCGCGCCCAGCATGTCGCGATAGCGCGCGACGGCGTCGGCAAGCGCCGGCACCGCCAGGGCCACATGGTTCAACCTGCCAAGCACCGGCGCCTCCCCCGTTCGATCAGGACCGCGTCACGAAGACGGTCGCGATGGGCTTCTTGCCCCAGGCCTCAAACGCCGCTCCGCGCACGGCACGCCGCACCGCTTCGCTGACCTTGTCGAGATCCTTGCGGCGCTTCAGCGGAATGCTCTCCACCGCGCCGGCGGCCGCGTCGATCAGGATTTCCTCCATCTCGTCGCCCGCAGCGTCGTCCTCGGGCAGGCCGAGCGCCACGACATCCGGATCTTCGCGCAGTTCCAATTTGGCGTCCAACTCGACCAGCACCGACACATGGCCGACGAAGGACAGCCGGCGACGCTCGTTGACGCCCATCGCCTCGGCGGTACCGATCAGGCGTCCGTCCTTGAACAGGCGTCCGACCGGAACGTCGGCGATGACGCTCGCGGCGCCCGGCGACAGTTGCACCATCTTGCCGTTGCGGGCCGGCACGACCTGCTTGACGCCGAGTTCCCGCGCCAGCTTGGCATGGGCGCTCAGATGCGCAGCCTCGCCATGGGCCGGCACGGCAATGGTCGGACGGACCCATTCATACATCTGACGCATCTCGCTGCGGCGCGGATGGCCCGACACGTGGACCAGCTTCTCGCCGTCCTCGAGGATCTGCACGCCGCGCTCGATGAGCGCGTTCTTGATGTCGATGATCAGCTTCTCGTTGCCGGGGATCGCCCGCGACGAGAAGATGACGAGATCGCCCTGCGACAGCGCCACGGTCGGATGCTCGTCGCGCGACAGCCGCGCCAGCGCCGCACGGGTCTCGCCCTGGCTGCCGGTCAGGATGATGACGGCCTTCTCAGGCGGGATGTAGCCGAAATCCTGCTCGCCGAGGAACGGCGGGATGCCGTCCATGTAGCCGAGCTCGGTCGACACATCGACGACGCGCCGCATGGAGCGGCCCATGAGCAGGACCTGGCGTCCGGCATCGCGCGCCGCTGCAGCGATCGAGCGGATGCGGCCGACATTCGACGAGAAGGTGGTGACGGCGACGCGGCCCTTGGCCCCGCGAATGATCTCGCCCAGAGAAGCCGAGACCTCGCTCTCGCTCGGGCTGACACCCTCGCGCAGCGCATTCGTCGAATCGCAGATCATGGCGAGGACGCCTTCGTCGCCGATCTCGCGCAGACGCTTCTCATCGGTCGGCGCGCCCAGCGCCGGGGTCGGGTCGATCTTCCAGTCGCCGGTGTGAACGACCGTGCCCGCCGGGCTGCGGATCGCCAGGGCGACCGGCTCGGGGATCGAGTGGGTGACGTTGATCGCCTCGATCTCGAAGGGACCGACCTTGAAGCGGTCACCGGCCGAGAACTGCGTCACCGGGATCTTGGGTGCGCCGGGCTCGCCCTCGCGCTTGGCTGCGAGCATGGCCGCCGTAAACGCAGTGGCATAGACCGGGACCTTCATCTTCGGCCAAAGGTCGAGCAAGGCGCCGTAATGGTCCTCATGGGCATGGGTGATGACAATGCCCTTCAGCTTGTCGCCCAGTTCCTCGATGAAGCGGATGTCCGGGAAGACGAGATCGACGCCGGGGAAGTCGGCGCCCGCGAACGAGATGCCGACATCGACGGCGATCCATTCGCGCGCATGTTCCGGGCCATAGCCGTAGAGGGCGAGATTCATACCGATCTCACCGATGCCGCCGAGCGGCACGAACAACAATTGGTTCAAGTTCTGACTTCTTTCCTGGGTGGGCCGCCCTGCTTCAGCAAAGCGGCGTCGTTTCGTTCTTCAGTTCACATTCGTCGTCGGGTGCGCCGCGTCACGCGGCGCCGGAGCCGGACGGCGCCACGCGCTCGTCCCGCTCCAGAAAAAACAGATCGCCAGCCGAAACCGCGGTCACGCGTCCGGCCGCGTCCCGCAGCAACAGGAGGCCGTGTTCGTCAAGGGCCTCGAACCGTCCGGTCAGGACCGCGTCGGCGAGATTGACCCGGCAGGGCTGACCGACGCCAACGGCATGGGCCAGCCATTCGTTGCGTATCGCCGAGAAACCGCGTCCGCCGGCGAAGATCGCCAGCACCCGCTCCATCTCGGCCGCCACGGCGCCGAACACTGCCTCCAGATCGTGCGTCGCGCCTTCCAGCGCAAGGCTCGTCACTGGATAGGGCGTGTCGTCGGGCACATGGGCGACGTTGATGCCGCAGCCAACGACCACCGCCATGCGGCCATCCGGCAGACGTTCGCTTTCCAGCAGAATGCCGACCGTCTTGCGACCCTTGATGAGAACGTCGTTCGGCCATTTGACCGCAACGGTGTCACCTTCGGCGACGAGCCGCGCCAGACCGTTGCGGACACCGAGCGACGCCACCAGCGGCAGGTTCGACAATTGCGTCAGCGGCGCCGGGTCAATCAGCAGCCAGCTCGCATAGAGATTGCCGCGTTCCGACACCCAGTTGCGACCGCGACGTCCGCGTCCGGCCGACTGCCGCTCGGCCGTCACCCACAAGGGGCCGGGATCACCGGCGCGCGCGGCTTCGAGCGCGACGGTGTTGGTCGACGAGACCTCGTCCAGTGTCAGCCGTCGCCGGCATGCCGAGGCACCGAGGGCCACCGTCAGAAGAAGGTCCGGGCCGCCGCCTCCGCCGCCGCGAAGATCGGGCCGCCGACAAGGAGGTAGACAGGGAAGATGAACAGCGCGGCAGCGCCCAACACCACCCGCAGCTCTGTCGCCATGGGCACGAACTCGCTGGATGGCTGGTCGTCGAACCACATCACCTTGACGATGCGCAGGTAGTAGAACAGGCCGACGACGCTGGCGAGAACGCCGATCACCGCAAGGCCGTAGAGCCCGGCCTGCACCGCCGCCATGAACACGAAGTACTTGGCGAAGAAGCCGGCCAGCGGCGGCAGGCCCGCCAGCGACAGCATCAGCATGGTCAGCATCAGCGCCATGACCGGATTGGTCTTCGACAGGCCGGCGAGATCGTCGATCTCCTCGACCACGCCGTCCTTGCGGCGCATGGCGAGGATCACGGCGAAGGTGCCGAGCGTCATGGCAAGATAGATCGCCATGTAAAGAAGCACGCCGCGCACGCCGCTGAAATTGGCAGCGGCGAGGCCGACCAGCGCGAAGCCCATGTGGCCGATCGAGGAATAGGCCATGAGCCGCTTGATGTTGCGCTGGCCGATGGCGGCGAAGGCACCGAGCGCCATCGAGGCGATCGAGATGAAGATGATGACCTGCTGCCAGTCGACCGCCAGCGGCTCGAAACCCTGGACGGTGAAGCGCGTGATCAGCGCGATCGCCGCGACCTTGGGTGCACCGGCCAGGAAGGCGGTGATCGGCGTCGGCGCGCCCTCGTAGACGTCCGGCGTCCACATGTGGAACGGCACGGCGGAGATCTTGAAGGCCAGGCCGCACAGGATGAAGACGAGGCCGACGACGATGCCGATCGAACGCTCACTGGTGGCGACCACCTCGGCGATGGCGGTGTACTCGATCTGGCCGGTGAAGCCGTAGACCAGCGACGCGCCGTAGAGCAGCATGCCCGAGGAAAGCGCGCCGAGGACAAAGTATTTCAGGCCGGCTTCGGTCGAGCGGACCGAGTCACGGTTGATGGCGGCGAGGACGTAAATCGACAGGGACTGCAGTTCGAGACCGAGATACAGCGCGATCATGTCGCCGGAGGAGACCATGACCATCATGCCGGTGGTGGACAGCAGCACGAGAACCGGGAACTCGAAGCGGTTGAAGCGCTCGCTCTCGGCGTAGCCGACCGACATGATGACGGCCGCGGCGGCGCCGATCAGCACCAGCACCTTCATGAAGCCCGCGAACGGGTCGAGGACGAAGGAGCCGCCGAAGGCCACGCCATAGGGCGTGACGAACACCATCCACAGGCCGGCAATGATGATCAGCGCCACCGACAGGCCGGTGACCGTCTGCGCGCTCTTCTCGCCCAGAAAGACGCCGATCATCAGAAGGATCATCGAGCCGACCGCGAGGATCAGCTCGGGACCGATGATCGGAAGGCTCGATGCGAGCATGTTCGAATACATTGGCGTGCGATCCCGAGCTTATTGTGCCAGAGCGACCGAGGAGGCCGCCTCGATGGCTGCGGTGTAGCGGTTGACCATGGATTCCACGGAGGCGGCGGTCACGTCGAAGACCGGCATCGGATAGACGCCGAAGAAGATGACCAGCACGATCAGCGGGTAGAGCAGGATCTTCTCGCGGCCCGACAGGTCGAGGATCGACCGCAGGCTCTCCTTCTCCAGCGCGCCAAAGACGACGCGGCGATAGAGCCACAGCGCGTAGGCCGCAGACAGGATGACGCCAGTCGCGGCGAAGATCGCCACCCAGCTGTTGACCTGGAAAACGCCGATCAGGGTCAGGAACTCGCCGACGAAGCCCGACGTGCCCGGCAGGCCGACATTGGCCATGGTGAAGATCAGCATCGCCGCGGCGTAATGTGGCATGCGGTTCACCAGGCCGCCATAGGCGGCGATCTCGCGGGTGTGCATGCGGTCGTAGACGACGCCGACACACAGGAACAGCGCGCCCGACACTAGGCCGTGGGACAGCATCTGGAAGATCGCGCCTTCGACACCCTGCTGGTTGGCGGCGAAGATGCCCATGGTCACGAAGCCCATATGGGCGACGGAGGAATAGGCGATCAGCTTCTTGATGTCCTGCTGCATCAGCGCGACGAGCGAGGTGTAGATGATCGCCACGACCGACAGGGTGAAGACCAGCGGCGCGAACTCGGCCGAGGCCAACGGGAACATCGGCAGCGAGAAGCGCAGGAAGCCGTAGCCGCCGAGCTTCAGCAGGATACCTGCCAGGATGACGGAGCCGGCGGTCGGTGCCTCGACATGGGCGTCGGGCAGCCAGGTGTGCACCGGCCACATCGGCATCTTCACCGCGAAGCTGGCGAAGAAGGCGAACCACAGCCAGGTCTGCATCGAGGCCGGGAAATCGTAAGCCAGGAGCTCGGGGATCGAGCTCGTGCCCGCGGTCCAGAACATCGTCATGATGGCGACGAGCATCAGCACCGAGCCGAGGAAGGTGTAGAGGAAGAACTTGTAGCTGGCGTAGATGCGCCGCTTGCCGCCCCACACGCCGATGATCAGGAACATCGGGATCAGGCCACCTTCGAAGAAGATGTAGAACAGCACGATGTCCAGGGCGCAGAACACGCCGACGACCAGCGTTTCCAGCACGAGGAAGGCGATCATGTATTCCTTCACGCGGGTCTGCACGGACTCGAAGCTGGCGAGAATGCAGAAGGGCATGAGGAAGGTCGTCAGGATAACGAACAGCATGGAGATGCCGTCGACACCCATGTGATAGGTGATGCCGCCGCCCAGCCAGTCGAGGCGCTCGACCATCTGGAAGCCGGCATTGCTGTTGTCGAAATCGATCCAGATCCACAGCGAGACGACGAAGGTGAACAGCGTCGTCAGCAACGCGACATTACGGATGTTGCGACGCGCGAGCTCGCTGTCGTCCCGGATGAACAGGATGAGCAGAGCCCCGACCAGCGGCAGGAAGGTAACGGTCGAGAGGATCGGCCATTCGGTCATCAGTTCACGCCCCCGAGCATCATCCAGGTGACCAGCGCCGCGACGCCGATCAGCATCGCAAAGGCATAGTGATAGAGGTAACCGGTCTGCAGCCGGACAACGCGGTTGGTGACGTCCACCACGCGGGCGGAGATGCCGTCCGGGCCGAGCCCGTCGATCACCCTGCCGTCACCGGTCTTCCAGAGGAAGGTGCCGATCGCCTTGGCCGGGCGGACGAAGAGGAAGTCGTACAGCTCGTCGAAGTACCACTTGTTCAGGAAGAACTGGTACAGGCCGCGATGGCGGGCAGCCACCTGCCCCGGCAGCGACGGGTTGCGGATGTAGAAGGCCCAGGCGATGGCAAAGCCCAGCGCCATCATCACCGTCGGGATGATCGCGATCCCGAATGCCACCTCGTGCAGATCGTGCAGGACGTGGTTGTCCGGGCCGGTGAACAGCGAGACGCCCCAGAACTCGGCATATTCGTGACCGACGAAGAAGCCTTCGAAGACGATACCCGCGAACAGCGCGCCCACCGACAGGATCAGCAGCGGCACCAGCATGACCATCGGCGATTCATGCACGTGGTGCATGACGTCGGCCGACGCACGCGGCTTGCCGTGGAAGGTGAGGAAGATCAGGCGCCAGGAATAGAAGCTGGTCAGGAGCGCCGAGATCACCGTCAGGCCCCAGCCATACATGGCGAAGGAATTGTGCCCGACGAACGCCGCCTCGATGACCGCGTCCTTGGAGAAGTAACCGGCGGTGAACGGGAACCCGGTCAGGGCCAGCGTGCCGATGACCATGGTCCAGTAGGTGACCGGGATGTGCTTGCGCAGCCCGCCCATGCGCCGCATGTCCTGCTCGTCCGAGACCGAGTGGATCACCGAGCCTGCGCCCAGGAACAGCAGCGCCTTGAAGAAGGCGTGGGTGAACAGGTGGAAGATCGCCACGCCATAGGCGCCGACGCCGAGCGCGACGAACATGTAGCCGAGCTGCGAACAGGTCGAATAGGCGATGACGCGCTTGATATCGTTCTGGACGAGACCGACGGTCGCCGCGAACAGCGCGGTGGTGGCGCCAACGAAGGTCACGACAGTCAGCGCGGTGTGGCTGAGCTCGAAGATCGGCGACATGCGTGCCAGCATGAAGACGCCGGCGGTGACCATGGTCGCGGCGTGAATGAGCGCCGAGACCGGGGTCGGGCCTTCCATGGCGTCCGGCAGCCAGGTGTGCAGGCCGAGCTGGGCCGACTTGCCCATGGCGCCGAGGAACAGGAGCAGACAGACGGCTGTCAGCGCGCCTGCCATGGGCAGCGCATAGCCTGCGAAGTTCAGGACCGGCGCACCGGCGCCGGCAGCGGCCTCTGCGCCCTCGCCGCCCATCTGGCCGGCAATATCGGCGGCACCGGCGAAGATGGTGTCGAAATTCACCGAGCCGAACAGCACGAAGACGCCGAAGATGCCGAGGATGAAGCCGAAGTCACCGACGCGGTTGACGATGAAGGCCTTCATGGCGGCGGCGTTGGCCGACGGCTTCTTGTACCAGAAACCGATCAGCAGATAGGACGCCAGGCCGACGCCCTCCCAGCCGAAGAACATCTGGACGAGGTTGTTCGACGTCACCAGCATCAGCATGGCGAAGGTGAACAGCGACAGATAGGCGAAGAAGCGCGGCCGATGCGGATCGTGGTGCATGTAGCCGATCGAATAGATGTGGACCAGCGACGAGACCGTGTTCACGACGACCAGCATGACCAGCGTCAACCGGTCGATGCGCAGCGACCACGACACGTCGAGACCACCCGACTGCATCCACTGGAACAGCGTGATGCGCAGGGTCTCGGACTCGCCGAAGCCGAAGCTGATGAAGGCGATCCACGACAGGACCGCGGCAGCCACCAGGAAGGCCGAAGTCGTATATTCGGACGCCTTGGCGCCGATCGCGTTGCCGAAGAGGCCGGCGATCAGGAAGCCGGCGAGCGGCAGGAGAACGATGGTCTGATACACGCCCGATCAGCCTTTCATCGTGTTGACGTCGTCGACGGCGATGGAGCCGCGATTGCGGAAGAAGACCACCAGGATGGCCAGGCCGATCGCCGCCTCGGCAGCCGCGACCGTCAGCACGAAGAGCGCGAAGATCTGGCCGACGAGGTCGTTCAGGAAGGCCGAGAAGGCCACGAAATTGATGTTCACGGCCAGAAGGATCAGCTCGACCGACATGAGGATCGTGATGATGTTCTTCCGGTTCATGAAGATGCCGAAGACGCCCGTGACGAACAGGATCGCCCCGACGGTAAGGTAGTGTCCGAGACCGACTTCCATCGTATCCGTTCCTTTCGCTCTCAGATGCCCTTGCCGCTCTCGACCTTGCGGATCTCCACCGCGGTCGCGGGCGTGCGCCCAACCTGCTGCGGGATCGACTGGCGCTTCAGGCCTTCCTTGTGGCGCAGCGTCAGGACGATCGCTCCGACCATGGCGACGAAGAGGATCAGGCCGGCCAGCTGGAAGAACAGGATGTAGCGGGTGTAGAGGACGCTGCCGAGCGCCTCGATGTTGGAGACGACCTCCAGCGGCGGGATCGGCATCGATGTCGCCACCGCCATCTGCGGGTCGTAGTAATTGCCGGTGGCGGCGATGACCAGCTCGGCCAGAAGCACGACCCCGATGATCACGCCGACCGGGGCGTATTTCAGCGTGTCCCGCTTCACCCGTCCGAAGTCGATGTCGAGCATCATGACGACGAAGAGGAAGAGGATCGCCACGGCGCCGACATAGACGACGATCAGGATCAGCGCGAGGAACTCGGCGCCGGCCAGAAGGAAGAGCCCTGCCGCCGCCACGAAGGTAAGGATCAGGAACAGCACCGAATGGACCGGGTTGCGCGCCAGCACGACCATCAGGCCCGAGCCGACGGCGACCAGCGCAAACAGATAGAAGAAGACTGCCTGAAGGCCCAGCATCCTCGGGCTCCTTTTGCTGGCGGACACGGCGGCCGAAGGTGCCGCGTGCCTGCCCTTAACGTCATGTCGAAGACCGGTCCGGCGCTTTCACGAAGCAGCGGAACCGGCGATTCTCAGCCGCCGAAAACTCTGCGCCCGATTACCGGTAAGGCGCGTCGAGCGCAATGTTGCGCGCGATCTCGCGCTCCCAGCGATCGCCGTTATCGAGCAGTTTCTGCTTGTCGTAGTAGAGTTCCTCGCGGGTCTCCGTGGAGAACTCGAAATTCGGCCCCTCGACGATGGCGTCGACCGGGCAGGCTTCCTGGCAGAAGCCGCAATAGATGCACTTCACCATGTCGAGGTCGTAGCGCACCGTACGGCGGGTGCCGTCGTTGCGGCGCGGGCCGGCCTCGATGGTGATCGCCTGGGCCGGACAGATCGCCTCGCACAGCTTGCAGGCGATGCAGCGCTCCTGGCCGTTGGGATAGCGGCGAAGGGCATGCTCGCCGCGGAAGCGCGGGCTCTGCGGATTCTTCTCGAAGGGGTAGTTCACCGTCGCCTTGGGCGCGAAGAAGTACCGCATCGACAGGCCCATGGCCTTGACGAATTCGACGAGGAACAGCGACCGGACGGTCTGTGCAATGGCACTCATAAGGCTCTAGCCTCCCAGATTCGAGGCGATGATCGGCGCGGCGAACCAGCCGACGACCGGAAACAGAACAAGCTGCGAATAGCGCGCGACGTTGAGGGCGAGACCTGCAGGATCCCCCTCCCCGCCATGCGGGCGGTCCCGACGGTTGCGAACATAGCCGAGGATCATGAAATCGACGATCCCCAGCACCAGTCCGGCCAGCGCACCGATGAGCGCGGGCTCCATCATACGGCCGCCGCGCCCCAGCCCATCACCTGCAGCACGAAGGCGACCAGCACCACCATGCCCAGCGAGATCGGCAGGAAGACCTTCCAGCCCAGACGCATGAGCTGGTCGTAGCGGTAGCGCGGCACGAAGGCCTTGACCATGGCGAACATGAAGAAGGCCAGCGCGACCTTGGCGAGGAACCAGACGACGCCCGGCACCCAGGTGAAGGGCGCGAAGTTTGCCGGCGGCAGCCAGCCACCCATGAACAGGATGGTCATCAGGCAGCACATCAGGGTGATGGCCGCATACTCGCCGAGCATGAACATCATGTACGGGGTGGAGCCGTACTCGACCATGAAGCCGGCGACGAGTTCGGATTCGGCTTCCGGCAGATCGAAGGGCGGCCGGTTCGTCTCGGCCAGGGCCGAGATGAAGAAGATCACGAACATCGGGAACAGCCCGAGCCAGTGCCAGTCGAGGAAGGTGTTGGGCAGGCCGATCATGGTGCCGAGGCCGGTCTGCTGGGCCAGCACGATGTCGGTGAGGTTCAGCGAGCCGACGCACAGCAGGACGGTGACGATGACGAAGCCGATCGAGACTTCGTAGGACACCATCTGCGCCGCCGAGCGGAGCGCGCCGAGGAAGGCGTATTTCGAGTTCGAGGCCCAGCCGCCCATGATCACGCCATAGACCTCGAGCGAGGAAATCGCGAAGACGTAGAGGATGCCGATATTGATGTCGGCGATCACCCAGCCGTCGGCGACCGGAACCACCGCGAAGGTCGCCAGCGCCAGCGTCACCGCGACCAGCGGGGCGAGCAGGAAGACGATCTTGTCGGAGCTGGCCGGCACGACCGGCTCCTTGAGGACGAACTTCAGGAGATCGGCGAAGGACTGGAACAGACCCCAGGGACCGACGACGTTCGGGCCCCGGCGCATCTGCACCGCCGCCCAGATCTTGCGGTCGGCCAAAAGGATGTAGGCCACCAGCACCAGCAGCACGACCAGGAACAGGAGGCTCTGCCCGAGAATGATCAGGCCCGGCCAGAGATAGAGGGAGGTGAAATCAGCCACTGCCAGCCGTCCTTATTCCGCTGCTTCCAGATGCTCGGCCTTGGCGAGCTGCGAGCACTCGGCCATGACCTTCGACGCACGGGCGATGGGGTTCGTCAGGTAGAAGTCGCCGATATTGGAGGCAAAGCTGCCACCGTTCAGCGTTCCGGCACGGTCGGCCAGACGGGTGATGGCCGCCGCATCCGCCTGCTCGATCCGGTCGGTCCGCATCCAGGGATGCGACTGGTAGATTTCGCTGCGCAATGCGCCGAGGGAATCGAAGCCGAGCGTATGGCCGAGAACCGCCGAGAGCGCGCGGATGATAGCCCAGTCCTCGCGGGCGTCTCCCGGCGGGAAGCCGGGGCGGCTGCCGGTCTGGGCACGGCCCTCGACATTGACCCAGGTGCCGGACTTCTCCGTATAGGCGGCGCCCGGCAAGATGACGTCGGCGCGATGGGCGCCGCGGTCGCCATGGGTGCCGATATAGACGACGAAGGGGCCGGTCGCGATCTCGACCTCGTCGGCACCGAGATTGAACAGGACGTCGACCGCTCCGTTCGTCATCTCGGCGACGTTGCGACCGCCCTCCCCCGGCACGAAGCCGATGTCGAGACCGCCGACGCGCGAGGCTGCCGAGTGCAGGACATTGAAGCCGTTCCAGCCATCGGTGACCGCACCGATCTCGCGCGACAGGGCCGCGAGCGAGGCCAGCAGCTCGGCGCCGTTGTCGCCGGCGAGCGCGCCCTGTCCGACGATGATCATCGGACGCTCGGCGTTCTTCAGCGCATCGAAGAAGCCCTGGCTGGCGCCTTCGAGGTTCGACAGCGTCTCGGCGCCGGCACCCAGATAGGTGTAGTCGTAGCGCAGGTCGACATTCTCGCCGACGACGCCGATCGGGAAGCCGCCCATGCGCCAGCGCTTGCGGATGCGGGCATTCAGCACCGACGCCTCGAAGCGCGGATTGGAGCCGACGATCAGCAGCGCATCGGCATCCTCGATGCCGGCGATGGTGGTGTTGAAGAGGTAGGAGGCCCGACCGTCCGCCGGATCGAGCTTGGCCCCGTCCTGGCGGCAATCGACGCTGGTCGAGCCGAGCTCGGCCATCAGGCGCTTGAGCGCCCACATCTCTTCGACCGCGGCCAGATCGCCGGCGATGGCGCCGATGCGGTCAGCCGCAGCACCGTCGACCTTCGCCTTGACCGCGGCGAAGGCTTCCTGCCAGCTGGCGGGGCGCAGACGGCCGTTCTCGCGGACATAGGGCTTGTCGAGGCGTTGGGTGCGCAGGCCGTCCCAGATGAAGCGGGTCTTGTCGGAGATCCACTCCTCGTTGATCTCCTCGTTGATGCGCGGAAGAATGCGCATCACTTCGCGGCCGCGCGTGTCGACGCGGATGTTGGAGCCGACGGCGTCCATGACGTCAATGGTCTCGGTCTTGGACAACTCCCACGGACGCGCCTGGAAGGCGTAGGGCCGCGAAGTCAGCGCGCCGACCGGGCAGAGGTCGATGACGTTGCCCTGCAGTTCGGAGGTCATCGCCTGCTCGAGGAAGGTGGTGATCTCGGCGTCTTCTCCGCGACCGACCAGGCCAAGCTCGGAGATTCCAGCCACTTCCGTCGTGAAGCGGACGCAGCGCGTGCAGTGGATGCAGCGGGTCATGATCGTCTTGACCAGGGGCCCGATGTACTTGTCCTCGACGGCGCGCTTGTTCTCCTGGTAGCGCGAACTGTCGACGCCGTAGGCCATGGCCTGGTCCTGCAGATCGCACTCGCCGCCCTGATCGCAGATCGGGCAATCCAGCGGGTGGTTGATCAGCAGGAATTCCATCACGCCTTCGCGGGCCTTCTTGACCATCGGCGTGGTGGTGAAGACTTCCGGAAGCTGGCCTTCGGGTCCGGGACGCAGGTCGCGCACGCCCATGGCGCAGGACGCCGCCGGCTTGGGCGGTCCGCCCTTCACCTCGACGAGGCACATGCGACAGTTGCCGGCGATCGACAGCCGCTCGTGGAAACAGAAACGCGGAATTTCGGCGCCGGCCTCCTCGCACGCCTGCAACAGCGTGTAGTGATCCGGAACCTCGACTTCCCTGCCGTCGACTTTGAGCTTTGTCATAGACTTGTCCTGCTTATTCCGCTGCCTGGAGCACCGGACGGCGGTCAGTGTCGGCATTGCGCGAGTAGTCGTCGATGCGGCGCTCGATCTCGGCGCGGAAATGGCGCACGAGACCCTGGATCGGCCAGGCGGCGGCATCGCCGAGCGCACAGATGGTGTGGCCCTCGACCTGCTTGGTCACGTCGAGCAGCATGTCGATCTCGCGCTTCTGCGCGTTGCCGGTCGCCATGCGCTCCATGACCCGCCACATCCAGCCCGTGCCCTCGCGGCACGGCGTGCACTGGCCGCAGCTCTCATGCTTGTAGAAATACGAGATGCGGGCGATCGCCTTCACGATGTCGGTGGACTTGTCCATGACGATCACGGCGGCCGTGCCGAGCGAGGTCTTGATCTCGCGCAGGCCGTCGAAATCCATCGGCGCATCGATGATGTCGGCCGCCGGCACGAGCGGAACCGAGGAGCCGCCAGGGATGACCGCCAGAAGATTGTCCCAGCCACCGCGGACGCCGCCGCAATGCTTCTCGATCAGTTCGCGGAAGGGAATTCCCATCTCTTCCTCGACCGTGCAGGGCTGCTCGACATGGCCGGAGATGCAGTACAGCTTGGTGCCGGTGTTGTTCGGGCGACCGAGGCCGGCGAACCAGCCGCCGCCACGGCGCAGGATCGTGGGGGCAACGGCGATCGACTCGACGTTGTTGACTGTCGTCGGGCAGCCATAGAGGCCGACATTCGCAGGGAATGGCGGCTTCAGCCGCGGCTGGCCCTTCTTGCCCTCGAGGCTTTCTAGGAGCGCCGTCTCTTCGCCGCAGATATAGGCGCCGGCACCGTGATGGACGATGATGTCGTAGTCCCAGCCGCACTTGTTGTCGCGTCCGAGAAGCCCGGCCTCGTAGCACTCGTCGATGGCGCGCTGCAGCGCCTGGCGCTCGCGGATATATTCACCGCGCACATAGATGTAGCAGGTGTTCGCGCCCATCGCGAAACCGGCGATGACGCAGCCCTCGATCAGCGTGAACGGGTCGTTCCGCATGATCTCCCGGTCCTTGCAGGTGCCGGGCTCGGACTCGTCGGCATTGATGACGAGGTAGTGCGGGCGGCCATCGGACTGCTTGGGCATGAAGGACCATTTCAGGCCCGTCGGGAAGCCGGCACCACCGCGCCCGCGCAGGCCTGACGCCTTCATCTCGTTGATGATCCAGTCGCGGCCCTTGCCGATGATGTCGGCGATCCCGTCGAAATGGCCACGCTTCATCGCGCCCTTCAGGCTCTTGTCCCGCAGACCGTAGATGTTGGTGAAGATGCGATCCTGATCGTTCAGCATCTAGATTCTCCTCGCACGCATCAGCGCTCGCCCGAACCGGAAGAAGACGGGGTCGCGAGGACCTTCGCCTGCTCGATCCAGCCTTCGCGCACCGCACGGCCGCGGAAGTTCAGATAGTCGTCGACCCAGATCAGCTCGGTCTCACGCCATTTGGCGATCTGCCAGAAATGGAAGACGCCGAGGCCGTTCAGCTTGGCCTCGATGACCGGGCCGACGCCCTTGATCTTCTTCAGATCGTCCTTGTCGCCCTGCGGCGCATCCAGAAGATCGGAGGGCTTGTCGCCGACCTGTGCCGGCGCTGCCTCGGGCTCGGCCTTGCTGGCGAAATGGTCGGCGTTGCCGGGGCCAGGGCTCGTATCGGACGTATGTTCGCGCAGGCCTTCCGGCTCGCCCGGCGATACCTGGTCGCGGCCGGTGAGATCGGCTGATCCCGCTTTCCGCTCCTGCACGGCCGGCACGTCGTCGGGACGCCGCGCGTCCTGCACCACGGCGGCCTCGGCGGCGCCTTCCTTGGCGGCCAGATTGCCCTTGGTCGAGGCATCGGCGCCCGGCGTGTCGGCGGACACCTGGTTCGCCTCGACCGCATCGCGGTCGGCTTCGCCGGTTGCGCCTTCCCGCGCACCGCCTGTCTGGCCTGCACCAGGGCCGGCCTCGGCGACCAGCGTGTCGCTCTCTTCCTTCTCGGCGCCCTGCGCAACACTGGCATCGCCAGCCTTGCCGGGGGCGGCGATGGTCGGATTGGTCTCGGCGGCTGCCGTATCCGGACGCCCGGCCTTCGACGGCGGGGTGGAGATCGCCTGCCCTGCCCCGGAGCCCTGCGACGGTGCGCCGTTGGCCGGGCCGCCTTGGGACTTCTGGTCGGCGACCAGGTCGTCGTAATCGCCCTTGAGCGTCGTCAGACCACCGATCGGCACCGATTCATGACGGCCGTTCTGCGGTCCGGTCTTCACATCGCCGCCGCGACCGGCCTCGAACTCGTCGATGATCTCTTCGAGCCGCTCGGGAGTCAGATCCTCGTAGGCGTCATGGAAAATCATGACCATCGGCGCGTTGACGCAGGCGCCAAGGCACTCGACCTCTTCCCAAGACAGCGTCCCGGCGTCGTTGCGATGGAACGGCTCAGCGTGGATCTTCGAACGGCAGACCGCCTTCAGATCCTCGGCGCCGCGCAGCATGCAGGGCGTGGTGCCGCAGACCTGGATATGGGCGCGGGTGCCGACCGGCTTCAGCTGGAACTGCGTATAAAAGGTCGCGACCTCGAGGACGCGGATGAGCGGCATCTCCAGCATGTCGGCGACATGCTCGATTGCTGCCTTGGTGACCCACCCCTCCTGATCCTGCGCGCGCATCAGCAGCGGGATCACGGCCGATTGCTGGCGCTCCGACGGATATTTACGGATCGTCGCCTGCGCCCAGGCCGCATTTTCATCGGTGAAGGCGAAGCCGTGAGGCTGGAAGGCATCGTCCGCGAGACGTCTGACAGACATCGGACCTCGACTTTAGAACCAGTTCAACATGCTATGTTGCGGCGCGTTCTATCACACGATCCGCAAAAGGCCAGTGGCCAGAAGCCGCATCAAAGCCCGACAAAGGCGCGGTTTCCCCAAGTGTTGGCGTCGCGGGCGGCAAACCCGCGACGGGTCGAACAAAGCGGCGCCGAAGCGCCGAGGTCACGGCCGTCCGCGCGAGCGCGCGGCGCCGTGACAAATCAACGGTCGACTTCGCCGAAGACGATATCCAGCGTGCCGAGGATCGCCGAGACGTCGGCCAGCATGTGGCCGCGGCACAGCATGTCCATCGCCTGCAGATGGGCGAAGCCCGGCGCCTTGATCTTGCAGCGATACGGCTTGTTGGTGCCGTCGGCGACGAGATAGACGCCGAACTCGCCCTTCGGCGCCTCGACCGCCGCATAGACCTCGCCCTCGGGGACGTGGAAGCCCTCGGTGTAGAGCTTGAAGTGATGGATGAGCGCTTCCATCGAGCGCTTCATCTGGCCGCGCTTCGGCGGCACGATCTTGCCTTCGGTCGCCGAGACCGGGCCGGTGCTGTGCTCGCCGGTGAGCTGGGCGATGCACTGTTTCATGATCTTCACCGATTCGCGCATCTCGATCATGCGGATCAGGTAGCGATCGTAACAGTCGCCGTTCTTGCCGACCGGGATGTCGAAATCCATCTCGTCGTAGCATTCGTAAGGCTGCGACTTGCGCAGGTCCCACGCGACGCCCGAGCCGCGGATCATCACGCCCGAGAAGCCCATCGCCCAGGCGTCCTCGATGCCGACGACGCCGATGTCGACATTGCGCTGCTTGAAGATGCGGTTGTCGGTCAGAAGGCCTTCGATGTCGTCGCAGACCTTGAGGAACGGATCGCACCAGGCGCCGATATCTTCGATGAGCTGCTGCGGCAGGTCGGCGTGGACGCCGCCGGGACGGAAATAGGCCGCGTGCAGGCGCGAGCCCGAGGCCCGCTCGTAGAAGACCATCAACTTCTCGCGCTCCTCGAAGCCCCACAATGGCGGGGTCAGCGCGCCGACGTCCATGGCCTGGGTCGTCACGTTGAGGAGATGCGAGAGGATGCGGCCGATCTCGGAATACAGGACGCGGATCAGCTGCCCGCGCTTGGGCACCTCGACGCCGGTCAGACGCTCGACCGCCAGGCAGAACGCATGCTCCTGGTTCATCGGGGCCACGTAATCGAGACGGTCGAAATACGGGATCGACTGGAGATAGGTCTTGTGCTCGATCAGCTTCTCGGTGCCGCGATGCAGAAGCCCGATATGCGGATCGACACGCTCGACGATCTCGCCGTCGAGCTCGACCACCAGACGCAGCACGCCGTGGGCGGCCGGATGCTGGGGGCCGAAATTGATATTGAAGTTGCGGACGTCGATCTCAGCCATGCGGCGTTTCCTGCTGCGGCGCGACCTTCGCGAAGAATTCGGCGCCCGTCATCTGTTCGGTCTCGTTGGCGAAGGCGTACCAGGACGGCTTCGAGTCGATGAAGATTTCCTGCGTCAGCTGCGTGTTGCCCAGCCCGTCGAACAAAGTCGCCGACATGGCGTAGTGCGCGGCGTCGAGGCTGCGCCAGAAGAGCGAGGTGCCGCAGACCTTGCAGAAGCCGCGCTCGCCCCAGCCGGACGAACTGTAGGTGGCGATGAGGTCGGTCCCGGCGGCCACCACGTTGCTGGCGCCGTCGAGCGCCATGAACGGTCCGGCGGTCCAGCGGCGACAGGTGTCGCAGTGACAGACGCCGACGTCCAGTGTCTCGAAATCGGCATCGATCCGCACGCCGCCGCAAAGGCACTTTGCCTGAAGCCGCTTCGTCCCCATCACACGCTCCCTGCGCTACTGCTTGGCCTTCTCGTCTCCCGGCAGAACATACTCGGTTCCTTCCCAGGGGGACAGGAAGTCGAAATTGCGGAATTCCTGCCGCAGCTCGACCGGCTCGTACACGACCTGCTTCTTGGCCTCGTCGTAATGAACCTCGACGAAGCCGGTCAGCGGGAAGTCCTTGCGCAGCGGATAGCCCTCGAACCCGTAGTCGGTGAGGATGCGGCGAAGATCCGGATGGCCGGTGAACAGGATGCCGTAGAAATCGTAGGCCTCGCGCTCGAACCAGTCGGCGCCGGCGAAGACGCCGGTGACGGACGGCACGGGCAAGTCCTCGCCGGTGCGGACCTTGATGCGGACGCGCTGGTTCTGGCGCGGCGACAGCAGGTGATAGACCACCTCGAAGCGCTCTGCGCGCTCGGGATAGTCGACGCCGCAGATGTCGACCAGACTGATGAACTGGGTCTGCGGATCGTCCCGCAGGAAGGTCAGCACCCGGACGATCTCGGCCGGCGCGACGATCAGCGTCAGCTCGCCGAACGCGGTGATCGTCTCGATCAGCGTGTCGCCGAGCGTCTCGACGACATAGTCTGTCAGATCCTTCGTGGCGTGTTCGCGAATCATCTCAAACCTCAGCGCTCGATCGTGCCGGTCCGGCGGATCTTCTTCTGCAGAAGCAGCACGCCGTAGAGCAGAGCCTCGGCCGTCGGAGGACAACCCGGGACGTAGATGTCGACCGGGACCACACGGTCGCAGCCGCGCACGACCGAATAGGAATAGTGATAATAGCCGCCGCCATTGGCGCAGGAGCCCATCGAGATGACGTAGCGCGGCTCCGGCATCTGGTCGTAGACCTTGCGCAGCGCCGGGGCCATCTTGTTGGTCAGCGTGCCGGCGACGATCATCACGTCGGACTGGCGCGGCGAGGCGCGCGGCGCGAAGCCGAAGCGCTCGGCGTCATAGCGCGGCATCGACATCTGCATCATCTCGACGGCGCAGCAGGCCAGGCCGAAAGTCATCCACATCAGCGAGCCGGTGCGGGCCCACTGGATGAGATCCTCGGTCGAGGTGACGAGGAAGCCCTTGTCGGCCAGCTCGTTGTTGACGTCGGTGACGAAGGGATCGGCCGCCGGCGCGACCGTCCGCGGTCCGGCAACGCCGGCATCCGTCGATGGTGCATGCGCCACGAGCGGGCGGGACGTATCGATCAATCCCATTCCAGTGCTCCCTTCTTCCACTCGTAGATGAAGCCGACCGTCAGGACGCCGAGGAACACCATCATCGACCAGAAGCCGAACCAGCCGAGGGTTCCGAAGGTCGCCGCCCACGGGAACAGGAAGGCGACCTCGAGGTCGAAGATGATGAACAGGATCGAGACGAGATAGAACCGCACGTCGAACTTCATGCGGGAATCGTCGAAGGCGTCGAAGCCGCACAGCTTCTCGTCGTCCGGCGCCTTGAACGCCAGAAGGAACGGAGAGACCAGAAGGGCCAGTCCGATGAGAAGCGCGACGCCGACGAAAATGACGATCGGCAGATAGGATGCGAGAAGTTCGGGCATCTCGATGTCCCCAGAATCAATGGCGACCGATCGGACGGCCGCAAACTCGCGATCATCCCTTCCGCAGGCCGTCGGAGAGCCGATCGGACCGGAGGCACCGGGGATCGGCGGATCGTGACGGCGAAAACAAGGGCCTTTCGCGCTGCGGCGAGAACTATCGCCTTCTCCCTGGCGAAGCAAGGCGGGAAGCGCCGGTATCGGGACCTGCGATCCGGGGCCGCAGGGCACCGGCGGCAGCGCCGGATCGGCACCCTGCGGGCGGAGCCGGAGCGTGGCCGTTGCGTTCCGGCCCCAAGCGTCCGACGATCATGCCGGGCGCGGGAACGCCCGCGAGTGGAGGAGCAGCCATGAACATGCGTGAGGACAAGGTCACGGACTGGCGCACGATGCGCGAGGCGCCGCGCGACGGCAGCCGCATCCTGGCGACCGTGCGGGCCAGCGAGCAGGGACCGGCCGAGGTGGACGTGGTGCGCTGGGCCGCGCCGCGCGGCGCCTTCGAGCCGGAGTGGATCGCCACCGATTCCGACCCGGCCTGCCCGGTCACCTATGGCGACGACGAGCTGGTCGCCTGGATGCCGATCCCCTCCCCGACCCTGCCATCGGCGGCAGCGGAGACATCCTGGCCGCAGCCGGCCAACGAACGGGATTTCGAGGAGGAATCGGGATCGGGTATCTGAGCCGAACGCGCAACGCAGACGCGCTGTCGCGATCGGGGTCGCGACACGCACCGGGGACGCCGAACGCGCGATGCGCCGACGCTGCCTTGCGGCAGCCATCGGGGCTCGTCGGTTCGGAACTGATTGTTCTGAAAGAAAAAGTGGCGCGAGTGACGGGGCTCGAACCCGCGACCTCCGGCGTGACAGGCCGGCACTCTAACCGACTGAGCTACACCCGCGCTCCACCGCTCGGAAGCGGCTGATGAGCGGTCGTTTACGGCCAAGACCGGGGAGTGTCAAGCGACAAGCCGGGACAAAAATCATCGCAGTGCAAGATGATCCGGCGGCGCCGCACAGAAGCCCAGTTTACCGCGGTTTTGCGACGATGGGACGACACGCGGATTGCCGGGACGAACCGCCGCCGAACCCACCGGCAGCCAGAATCGGGACGAATCGAGCCGGCATCTTTTTCACGATTCCCGGCCGGATTCGGATCGGGGTGACGATACCGGGACGCCCTCGCCTTCTTTCCGGGTCCGGCGTCGGACACGGTCGCCGCCGATCATGCCCTCGGGCATCTGCTCGAGCATCGCCGTGTCGACCGGCGCCGGCGGGCGTCGAGGACGATGAACTTGAACCCGG
Source organism: Aurantimonas manganoxydans SI85-9A1 (assembly GCF_000153465.1). GTDB lineage: Bacteria > Pseudomonadota > Alphaproteobacteria > Rhizobiales > Rhizobiaceae > Aurantimonas > Aurantimonas manganoxydans. Next base: position 2,283,995 of record NZ_CH672387.1, read on the forward strand.
AGGCTATCCGCAACGACGACGCCGCGAGCGACGCGTCAGGGCGCGACGATCGACGCCCGAGCCGCCGTGGCGCCTACCGGCTGCTTGACGGCAGCCCTCCAACGGATCAGCCGCGGATGGTCGGCATGGCTCCCGCAGGTCACCCTACCGCTACCCGCGCATGGCGGGCTTGCGGCGCGGTGCGGAAAACCCTAGAGATTTGCGCGCGGGCGATTAGCTCAGTTGGTAGAGCGCCTCGTTTACACCGAGGATGTCGGCAGTTCGAGCCTGTCATCGCCCACCATTCCCGCCGCGGACGTCGCCGTCTCTCCGGCCCCCATCGCGTCTGCCATGCCCTCAGATCATGTGACATGCGGAAACCGGGCTCATGAGTGATACGGACTGCGTCGTCGCCGGCGCCGGGGTTGTCGGCCTTGCGATTGCGCGGCGCCTGGCGCTTGCCGGACGCGAGGTGCTGGTGCTGGAAGCGGCAGACCATTTCGGGTCCGAGACCAGCTCGCGCAATTCCGAAGTCATCCACGCCGGCATCTACTATCCGGTCGGCAGCCTGAAGGCGCAGCTCTGCGTTGCCGGCCGCAAGGCGCTCTATGCCTATGCTGCCGAGCGCCACGTGCCGCATGCGCGCACCGGCAAGCTGATCGTCGCCACCTCCGAGGCGCAGGTCGCCCGGCTTGGCGAGATCAGGGAGAAGGCGGCGCGCTGCGGCGTTATCGATCTCGTCCTTCTGACCGGCGCGGCGGCAATGGAGATGGAGCCGGCGCTCACCTGCGTTGCCGCCTTGCATTCCCCCTCGACCGGCATCATCGACAGCCATGCCCTGATGCAGAGCTATCTCGGCGATCTGGACGCGGCCGGCGGCCAGGTGGTGTTCAACACCACGATCGCCTCGGGCCGGTTGGAAGATGGCGGCGTCCGCCTCGTCACCCGCGACCGGGCGAGCGGTGAAGAGACCGAGATCACCACCGATCTCCTGGTCAATGCCGCGGGCCTGCACGCCCAGCGTCTCGCCGGCGCCATCGACGGCTTTCCGGCCGATCACGTTCCGGCCGCCACCTATGCCAAGGGCAATTACTTCGCCGCACCGGGCCGCACACCATTCGAGCGCCTGATCTATCCGGTGCCCGAGGATGGCGGGCTCGGTGTCCACCTCACCTTCGATCTCGGCGGCCAGATGCGCTTCGGACCCGATGTTGAGTGGATCGACGGCATCGACTATGGCGTCGATCCGGACCGGGCGGCGGGCTTCTACGCGGAGATCCGGCGCTACTGGCCGGGCCTGCCGGACGATTCGCTGACCCCGGCCTATAGCGGCATCCGCTCCAAGCTGTCGGGGCCGGGCCAGCCGGCGGCCGATTTCCGCATCGACGGGCCACAGGTCCACGGCGTCGATGCGATGGTCAATCTGTTCGGGATCGAGAGTCCGGGCCTGACCGCCAGCCTGGCGATCGCCGATCATGTGGCCGACGGCCTCGGTCTGCCGAAGCGATAATCCCAAGGAAAGCCGGATCGCCGCGTGTTTCGGCCGTGGCGGAAGCCGCCACGGCGCGCGTAGTGCTGCCGATGCTCGCGAGGCTGACGCCTGACGCCGTCCGGCCGGATTATTCGGCCGGCGAAAGCGATGCGTCGTGCAGCGTGTCCGCGGCGGGCGCCCGCTCCCGGTCGATGAAGCGATCGGCCAGCGCGGCGCCCACCACCATTGCGGCGAGACCGACCAGTGACGAGACCGCCAGCACCGCGCCGCCGGTGAAGCCCGCGCCGATGGTGCAGCCCACCGCCAGGATGCCGCCGAAGCCCATCAGGACGGCGCCGATCGTATAGCGCAGCACCGACGGCGTGCCGGGCTCGGTGAAGGTCGCGATGCGGAAATTGCCGAACAGGATTGCCGCGAGGAAAGCGCCGATCAGCGTGCCGATCAGAACGCCCTGATCGAGGCCGAAGAAGCTGTCCGGATCGGTGGCAAGCGCGCCGGTGGTGGCCAGCGGCCGGATATAGGAGAGGCTCTCGGCCTGGATCGGCTCGAACACCTGCAGCGACAGGGTGTAGGTGAAGTACCAGCCGGCGACGACGCTGGCGCCGACGCCGATGCCGCCGATGAATCGCCAGACGGACACCTTCGAGACCAGGGCGAGGGCCAGCGCCGAAACGGCAAGGATCGCACCGATGGCAATGCCGCCTTCCTGGCCGAGACCGGCATGGACGAGGAGGTCATTGCCGCCGATCGCCGCCGTGCTCCAAAGGCCGCCCGCCGCGTCGCGCAAGGGAACGAGGACGCCGCTATAGGTCGCCAGACCGACGATCGCGACAATCACCGACGTATAAAGCGCGCGCAGATTGCCCGATGCCGCCAAGACGATCATCCGGGAGACGCAGCCGCGCGACAGCACCATGCCGAGGCCGAAGACGAGGCCGCCGATGATGGCGCCGGACAGGCTCTGCGCGGTCGAGAAGAAGCGCGTCTCGCGCACGTCGACATAGCCGTAATTGAGCAGGAGCTGGATGCCGAGCACCGCGACGGCGAAGCCGCCGGCCCAGACCGCCAGCGCGGAGAGGCCACGCCGCCGGGTGAGATCCAGAACGGCCGAGCGCGTGCAGAACGCGCTGCGCTGGGCGAAGATGCCGAACAGGCCGCCGACGACGGCGCCGCCGATAAGCGCGGTGGCGTTCTCGCCGACGAGATCGATCAGGGGAACGAAATCCATCGCCATGTGTCCCGGTGCCGTTGCAATGTCCGAAACATATGCGGAGTTCACGATGTATTCGCGCTACAGGAATGCGGGCCGGGGCTGCAGGCGGAAACAGCTTTGCGGCAAACCCGCGCTGCGTGGATTCTCGTTCCCCCCGGCCGGTATCGGTCAGGTTCGGGCGTTCTCGACGGCGCGACGGCCAGGTTTGAACGCCAGAGGACTGTGCCGGGCGTTTACGGCTTGACCATGGTATAGCCGGTCTCGTCGAGACGGATCAGCTCGGCGACCCCGGCCTCCACCTCCTCGGCGAAGGAGACGATCTCGGGCCGCTCGCCCTCGGCCTGCTCGAGCGAATCGAGCGTGTTGCCGCAGGCCACGAAGCCGACATTCGGCATGCTCTGGTCGAAGGAGGTCAGCCGGTCCATCACCGGGGTGCGCTCCGGCCGCAGCATGTCGATGCCGGGGCCGTAGACGACGATGCGGATCTCCACCTCCTCGGCCTTGGCCGTGTAGAAGCGCGAAACATTGGCGGCGATATCGAGCGCCGACCGCATCGCCGCCTCGTCATTGTCGGAGACCTGCAGCGCCAGCTTGTGGGTGACGAAGCCGCCGTCGTCCTCGGCCTCCTGCGCCGAAGCCGCAGTGACAGTCTGACCGGCCGCCAGCATGGCGGCAAAGGCGAAGACCAGACCGGCCAGCGCCGCGGTCAGCCGGGTGCGCCGGAGCGCGATCGGTGCGGGGGCGTTGCTGGCCATGGTCTCGCCTTTCGTTACTGCAGCTCGAGCTCGGGGTATTTCGCGATCACGTCGTCGCGGTTCATCCGCGGCGTGAGCGCCGGATACATGTAGCTGTAGCCGGCATTCTCGTATTTCGCGATGTCGATCACCGCCGCCGGGACGACGGTGAACAGGTCGTAGAATTCGTCCGGCGCGTAGCCCCGGCCCTTGGCGGCGTTGCGGCAGATATGGAACTCGACACCCTCGTCGGCCAGTTCCTTGACCGCATCATAGACGTCCGGGAAGGCCGCGCGGTTGAGGCGCGAGAAGCCATGCAGTTCGTTGCCATGGGCGACGACGACGAATTTCGAGCCCTCGAAATCGCCGAATTCCTTGGCAGCCTTGATGTGGTTGCGGATGAAGCCGAGTGCCCGCACGCCGTCGAGCGGCGCATCGAAGTTGAAATCGTAGAGCACCTTCTGCGCCTCGTACTGCACGGGCTCGAAGGACGATTTGTCGTCCGGACCGGCCCTGACGGCGAGCGACGAGGCGACCAGCGCGGCGGCGGCTAGGAGGGCGATTTTCATGACGATGCCTTTCACTCGGGTCTGACCCGGGCCGGCAGGCCCGGCGCGGACCCCACCGGCCCCGCGTCAGTCGAAGTTACCACCCGCCGGCCCTTCGCCGCCACTGTCCGGCGTCACGTCGAGAACCTGCGCCCGCGAGGTGATCGACACCGGCCCCGGTTTGCAGTCCGACATGCAGGGATCGGCATCGGCCGTGTAATGGGCCTCCGATGCGCGGTCATCGGGAATGAAGCCGCCGGCATTCGGCATCTCGATGGTGGTGAAATTCTCGTTGGAGAGTTCGAACTCTTCGTCGGTCACCACGTCATTCAGATAGAGGACATAGGCCGTCAGCGCGTAGACGTCGTCGTCGCTGAGCGACCGCGCATTGCCGAAGGGCATGGCCCGCCGGATGTAGTCATAGGCGGTCGACAGATGCGGCCAGTAGGAGCCGACGGTCTTTTCGGGCCGTTCGCGGGTGAGCGTGTCCCGTCCGCCGGCCAGCACCGGCCAGCGACCCCTGCCCTCGCCGAAATCGCCATGGCAGGAGGCGCATTGCTCGGTGAAGATCACCTCGCCATCCGCGACCGTGCCGCTGCCGATCGGCAGTCCCTTGCCGTCCGGGCGGATGTCGATGTCCCAGGCGGCGACTTCCGCGTCCGTCGCGGCGCGGCCAAGACGCCGGGGGCCCGTGGACGATTCGCTATGCTGCGTTGGCGCGCTCGCCGACGCGGCGCTGCCGTGCGGCGATCCCTGCGCCACCGCGTCGGGCTGCGGCTCCGCTTCGGCCTCGGGCTCAGAGGATGCATCTTCGGCGGCGGCCGGCGGTGCGGCTTCGGCGGCCTGTTCAGCCGAGAAGGTCGCGAGATAGGCCAGGAGATCGGTGACCTCGCTGTCCTTCTTCAGCCCCGGAAACGCCATGCGGTTGCCCGGCAGCATGCCGCGCGGATCGGCAAGATAGGCCGCCAACGTCTCGTCGTTCCAGACGAGCCCCTCCGCCCCGGCGGTCTTCACGACGGGCGAGTAATTGTAGTCGTCGAGGCCACCGGCGGAGCGACCGTAGAGGTCGTTGAGATGCGGGCCGATCTTGTTCCTGGCGCCCTCGCCGACATCGTGGCAGGCGCGGCAGCGGTTGAAGACCTTCTTGCCGGCGGCTGCATCCCCCTCCTGCGCCAGTGCCGGTGCGGCGAACAGGCCGGCGGCGATCATAGCAACGACGAGTATCGTCTCAGGACACTTCGACATTCTCGAGCCCTCCCTCGGCGTTCAGGTGCCAGGTCTGGATGCCGTTGTTGTGGTAGATCGAGTTCTCGCCCCGTACGGTCCGCAGCGCGGACTTCGTCGGCTGGACGAAGCCCTCCTCGTCCATGGCCCGCGACTGCAGCAGCAGTTCGGAACCGTCCCAGTCGAAATCGTAGTAGAAGCGGTGCAGCGCCATCGGCAGGCTCGGCCCGTCGATCCGCGCCGCGTGCCAGTTGCGTCCCCCGTCGAGGGACACGTCCACCCGCTTGATCCTGCCATTGCCCGACCAGGCGAGCCCGCTCAGCACGGTGCGGCCGCGGCCATGGGTGATCGGGGCCTGCGGGCTCGGATTGGTGATGACCGACTTCACCTCCATGCCCCAGGTGAATTTGCGCGCCGTGCCGTTCGCCAGGAGATCGGTGTATTTGGAGGTTTCCTCGCGCTGCTCCCAGGGCTGGTCGCCGACTTCCAGCCGGCGCAGCCACTTGACCCACATGTTGCCTTCCCAGCCGGGCACGACGAGCCGCACCGGGTAGCCCTGTTCGGGCCGCAGCGCCTCGCCGTTCATCTTCCAGGCGACGAGGCAGTCGTCGAGAGCCTTCTCCATCGGGATCGAACGGGTCATTGCCGCCGCGTCGGCCCCCTCGGCGAGCAGCCATTTGCCGGCGGTCTTCACCCCGGCCTCCTCCAGCAGGTAGCGGAGCGGCGTGCCGGTATACATGACGCAATGGACCATGCCGTGGGTGAACTGGCAGCCATTGAGCTGGGCGCCGCGCCATTCCATGCCGCTATTGGCGGCGCATTCGAGGAAGTAGACACGGTTCTCGCGGGGGAAGCGCTTGATATCCTCCATGGTGAAGACCAGCGGACGATCGACAAGGCCGTTGATCATCAGGCGATGTTCGTCCGGCGGCACCTCGGCGACCCCGGCATGGTGGCGCTCGAAGCAGAGGCCGTTCGGGGTGATGATCCCCTCCAGTTCGTGCAACGGTGTGAAACTCACCGAACTCGTCGCATCGGCCGTCAGCCAGGACACGTCCCGGCGCACCACATGGGCCTCGAAGGGTGACGGCGTGCCATAGGGCCGCGTCACCACGCCTTCGCCGAGATAGCGGTTCCAGTCCTGGATCTCGGTGATTGCCGGATCCCCGCCGGCGGAGGCCGCGGCTGCGCTTCGCAGGCCGGCCAGCCCCGCAGCTGCGGTTCCGCCGATCGCAAGACCACGCTTCAGGAGGTTGCGGCGGGAGAGGCCGCGTTCGCTCGTTCCGGGTCCGTCGCTCATCCGCATTCCTCCCGACATATAAATATATGATATTTTGCATATATCATGCGGCAAGGCGCTTGTCGAGGCGCGGCTGTCAGCCCCGAACGGTCACGCTGCGGTTTTCGCTCGGCGAAATCTCGGGGTGGCCCTTCAGATAGCTTTCCACCAGATCCCAGATCGCCGGTCCCTCGGTGCCTTCGTTCACCGACGCCCAGCCCGCCACGACATAGTCGCGCCCGGCCTCGATCGGCTCCTGCGTGGCGAGGATGGTCATGTCGGAGATTCGCGATCCGATCTCCTTCGTCGGATCGATGCCGTAGCCGAGACCGCCGACGCGGACCATGTCGCCGCCCTGCTGGTAATAGGGATCGGCGTTGAAGAGATTGTCGGCGACATCCTCCAGCACCGCCTTCAGCGTCTCGCCGCTCATCGTGTTGCGGTAAACCTCCGGATAGGTCATGGCGCAGACGGTGTGCAGATCCTCGACGGTGATGTCGCTTCCGGCCGGGACGGACGTTCCCCATCTGAAGCCCGGCGACAGCGCGATCTCGGCATCGCGCTCGGCGAGCAGCGCGTCGCAGATGACGTCGTCCCAGGTGCCGTTGAAATTGCCGCGGCGATACAGAAGCCCGTCGGTGTGGCCGATGACCCGCTGCAACTCGTCCGTATAGGGCGCGCGGACCTCGTCAATGACGGCGGCCATTTCCGCGTCCGGGGTGATCACGTCGGAGAAGACCGGGATCAGCCGGTAGCGGAAATCCTTGAGGCGTCCATCGGCGATGTCGAGATCGAGGCGGCTGAGGAACTTGCCGTTCGAGCCCGAGGCGATCAGCAACGTGTTGCCGACCTGGACCGGCTCGGGCAGCGCGTCGTGGGTGTGGCCGGTCAGGATGATGTCGATGCCGTCGACCCGCGAAGCCAGCTTGCGGTCGACGTCGAAGCCGTTGTGGGACAGCAGCACGACGAGATCGGCCCCGGCCGCCCTCGCCGCTTCCACATGGGCGGCGATCTGCTCGTCGCGAATGCCGAAGGACCATCCGGGGATCAGCCAGGACGGATTGGCGATCGGCGTATAGGGAAAGGCCTGGCCGATCACCGCAACCTTGGAGCCACCGCGTTCGAACATCTTCCACGCCTCGAAGGCCGGTTCGTCCCATTCGCGGTCGAAGATATTGGAGCCGAGGAAGGGGAACGGCAGCGCGGCGATCGCCTCCTCCACCCGCTCGGTGCCATAGGTGAATTCCCAATGGCCGGTCATGGCGTCGGGCGCGATCACGTTCATCGCCGTGATCATGTCGGCGCCGGCGGTCTTGTTGGCCGTGTAGCTGCCCTGCCAGGTGTCGCCGCCGTCGAGCAGCAGCACGTTGTCGTCGCCGCGCTCGGCCCGCGCCCGCCGGACGATGGTCGCGATCCGGTCGAGACCGCCCATCCGGCCGTAGCGCGAGGCCAGCGCCGAGAAGTCCTCCGAGGTCAGCGCATAGGCGTCCGGCGATCCCGGCGCGATGTCGTAGAGCTTCAGGAAGTCCGCGCCGCTGACATGGGGCGGCAGGCCGGCCACCTCGCCGATGCCGATATTGACGGCGGGCTCGCGGAAGAAGACCGGCTTGAGCTGGGCATGGATGTCGGTGACGTGGAGCAGCGTCAGATTGCCGAAATCGGGCGCGCCGAGGAGAGCATCCTCGTTGAGCGCCTGCTGGGCAGCGGCGCGGGACCAGCGCCCCGACAGGCCGGAGCCGGTGAGCGCCGCCAGCGCGACGGTCGCGGTCAGAAACTCACGTCTGGAGAACATGGCTCACCCCCGGTCCGGATCGCATCGGCGGTCCGGACTTGATTCCGTGTCGAATTGTCAGATGCGCGAGGGGCGGCCGCAGCCGCCCTCGCCGCGGCCGGCTACTGGCGAACGGCCGGCGTCTCGACCGACAGGCCGCCACCGCGCCAGGCCGTATAGACCTCGAGCGCCATCAGCTCGTCGGAGAAGGCCTTCGGGAACTCGGCCCGGGTGTCGCGGATGCAGCCGCGGAAACGGTTGTGCAGCGACACGAGATTGGCCTGCTTCAGACGGTAGGTCGGGAAGCCGTTGGTGTTGCCCTGGCTGAGGTGGTCGGCGCGGATGTAGCGACCGTTATTGTCCTCGTGGCAGGAGGCGCAGGACAGGTTGAGCTGGCCGGTGCGCAGATAATAGCGCTCCTTGCCCCGCTCCCACCAACTCATCATCTCGCCGGCGGCCAGATCCACCTCGACGGGCGTTCCCAGCGACTGGTGCTTGATGAAGGCGGTCAGGTCCTTCTGGTCCTGGGCGTCGAACTTGTAGGGCTCGGCCTGCATGTGTTCGGTCCGGCAGGCATCGATCTGCAATTCGACATTGATCGGTCGGCTGTTCGCCGCGTCCCACTTCGGATAGCTGGCGCCGACGCCCGCCATGCTCTCGGAGGCGTCCTCGTGGCAAGTCGCGCAGGACTTGCCGGCGGCGCCCTCGACCGTGTTCCAGATCTCCTCGCCCCGCTCGACATTCAGCATGCCGGGATTCTCGAAGCTGTCGGACTCGACCTGGCGCGTCTCCGCCTCACGGTAGAGCCAGCCGGAGCGCACTTCGTCGAAGGGATGTCCTTCAGGCTCGCTCGGCGCGGGGGCGACGGTGATCATCTCCTGGCCGTCGATGGACAGCCCCTCGTCGACCGGGTCGGCGAGAGCACCGGAAACGAGCGCGAGACTCCCCAGGCAGGACACACTCAACAGGGCGATAACAGTCTTCTTCACGCAATTTCCTCCCATTTCGAGGCTCGGCGCCGGACCGACCGATACCGCTCCCCCGTCCGACGTCTACTTGACCTCGATGGTCTGCTCGTCGGTGTAGGTCTCACCGTTGTCGTCCACCCAGGTGAACTTGAACGTCCCGCTTTCGGGCACCTTGGCGGTGAACTCGAAATACGGATTGGCCGACACGGCCGGCTCGATATCGCATTCGAACACCTTGGTTCCGTTGAACTCGCAGGTGAACTTGTTGATGATCTGCCGCGGGATCGGATTGCCGTCCTTGTCCTTGCGCTGGCCGGATTCCATCTCGTGGCTGATCAGGGTCTTGATGGTGATGACTTCCCCGGCGCTGGCGCTCTTGGGAACCTTCACTCTCGGCTTCGGCGTTGCCATGTCTCGTTCTCCTGGGGTGACATCCGCCGCTGCGGGCCGGGTCACGCATCGATCCTCGTGGGTGAAGCGGTCGCCTCGGCGTCAGCCGCCGCAGCCGCCGATCGTCACCTTGACTTCCTTGCGATCCGAATAGGTCGAGCCGTCGCTCATCTTCGCGACGGCGATGACGTTCTGCGTCTTGGCCAGCCGGATGCGCGTCGTCGCGGCGGCAGCACCGCTCATCGGCGTGAAGTGGAAGGTCGCGACCTCGGGATTGGGATTGCCCTCGGCGAAGATCGTCACCGATTCCACGTAGCTGTCGTCGGTCATCGGGCTCTCGACATCGACGGAGATCGGCACGGTGTTGCCGTTCTCTGCGATCTCGGGCGCCGTCAGGGTGATCTTGCCGGTCTCCGGCGTCTTGCCGCCGGTGAAATCCGCCAGCGCCTTCTCGGTCGCCTCGACCGTGGCAAAGGCCCGGCCCGGCGCAAAGGCGAACATGCCCGCCGTGGCCGCTCCGGCGGACAGGGCGAAAAGCTTGCGTCTCGTCACGTACATCGAATGTCCTTCCTATTCGCCCTTGAGCGTCGCCAGATAAGCGACGACGTCTTCGACCTGCTGGGCCGAAAGGATCGTCTTGCCCTGAAATTTCTCGGCCACGTCAACGCCGACATCCAGCGTGTAGAAGCCCGGCATGATCGTCTGCTCGCCAAAGACTTCCTTGGCGTTCGCGACGATCGCGCGGATCTGGCCCGGTTCCCAGCGCTCGGCGACGCCATCGAGCGCCGGTCCGACATTGCCGTGGAAGAGCTCGCTCTCGAGGTCCTGGACCATGTGGCAGGCAAGGCAGTTGCCGAGACCGCGATTGGCGAAGACCTTGCGCCCCTCGACCGGGTCGCCCGGCTGACCGGTCAGCGAATCCGCCACCGCCATGTCCGCGAAGGACACCTCGGCCGGGGCGGTTTCTGCAGCGAGTGCCAGCGGCGTCACGGCCACGGACAATGCAAGGCTCAGCGCGAACGAACGCATCATGGACAAGGCTTCCTCCCGAATGTCGGCTTTGGGTAGCCGATCTGCTTCGATCCTGTCGACCCAGTAAAGCAGGACGGCGACATCAATTCAAGTATTGTTATTTTCGAATGTATTGTAGCGATGCAATATTCTTGCTGCACTGCAGCAAGTCATTCGGTCGTTTCCATCGCCCCGCCGTCGGCCGCCAGCTTGCGCGCATGGTATTTCTGGAAGTGCTCGTCGCCCTCGTAGCCCTTCTCGCGAACCCACTGGAACATATGCAGGAACGTCGACTTGCCGAAGGCGCCAGGCATGGACGCGACAGCCGCCTCCCCCACGGTTCCGTCCTCCGGAGCAATTTCCGGCATGAACAGGATGGTCGGGGTGAAGACCACGCTCCAGCGGCGGGCCGCGGTCTTCTCCGACAGCGACGACCCGTCCAGGTCGGTGACCTCCTCGTCGCCGAACATGTTGTACTGCACCACGTTGAAATTCGCCGTGATGTAGTCGCGCACCTGCGGATCGGAGAGGACCTCCTCGTGCATCTTGCGGCAGTAGATGCAGCCGCGCTGCTCGAAGACGATGGCGAGGCGCTTGCCCTCCTCGCGGGCGGTTTCGATGTCCTCGGCCACGTCGCGGAACGACAGCGAGAACCAGGGCTGCTTGTGCAGGCCATCGTCGCCGATCTCGGCGGCCTGAGACAGCGTCGTGGCGGCCAGAAACGCCACCAGCGACAGCATGAAGATCCGTGCCATATCGTCCTCCTCGACGTGCGATCATCCCTGACGCGACCGACTGGAGGCCCCGTCCGCCCTGCAAGTGCCCGCCGCCCACGGAGCGGCCGGCTTCCTTCTAGCCGATCGTCGCGAAGACCGGAAAGGTCCCTAGCAACCAGTAGGAGATGGTGGCCATCTGTCCGGTGACGAACAGAATGCCGGTGACCACCAGCGCGCCGCCCATGATCTTCTCGACGGTGGCCATGTGCCGGCGTATCCGTGCCGCGAAGGCCAGGAACCTCGTGGCGAAGGCGGCGGCCAGCAGGAACGGCACGCCGATCCCGATCGAATAGGTGGCCAGCAGCCCGGCGCCGCGCAGGGCGGTGTCCTGCGACCCGGCGACGAACAGGATCGCCGCCAGCACCGGCCCGACGCAAGGCGTCCAGCCGAAGGCGAAGGCCAGACCGATGACATAGGCGCCGAGCGGCCCGGCGGGCTTCTGGGCGACGTTCACCCGCGCCTCGCGGTAGAGCAGCGACAGCCGGAAGACGCCGAGGAAGTGCAGGCCCATGATGATGATGATGATGCCGGCGACGACCGACAGGACATCGAACCACTGGGCGATCACCTGCCCGACCAAGCTCGCCGTGGCGCCGAGCGCGACGAAGACCGTGGTGAAGCCGGCCACGAAAGCCAGCGAGGCCAGCATGATCTGCCGTGCCACGGCCGGTTCGGTGCCGCGTTCGCGAACCTGGTCGAAGCTCAGCCCGGCCAGATAGGCGAGATAGGGCGGAACGATCGGCAACACGCAAGGCGAGACGAAGCTGAGAAGCCCCGCCAGCAGTGCGGCGCCATAGCCGACATCGAGCATTTGGACGTTTCCGATTGCGAACTTATCTGAGGCCAGCAACGGTCGCCGGCTTGCTCCGGCGGGATCCGGCCATTAGATAGAAGAATGCATATGTTATCATCAATAGCAATTCCACCGACCGGGCGCCCGCGCCGCCCCGTCAGGCGAGTCGGACGGTCGATCGTGGCCGCGGTCTTCGCATGGACGCTGCTGGGTGTGACCGCAAGCCCGTCCCTTGCCGCCGAACTCCTCATGCTGGAACGGCCCGGCTGCATCTGGTGCGCGCGTTTCGACGCCGAGATCGCGCCGGCCTATCCGAAGACCGAGGCCGGACGCACCGCCCCGCTGCGCCGGGTCGACGTCAGCGAGCCGTGGCCGGACGATCTGCAGCATATTGCGCCGGAGCGGGTGACACCGACCTTCATTCTGGTCGACAATGACCGCGAGATCGCGCGGCTGCGCGGCTATCCTGGGGAAGACTTCTTCTGGGGCCTTCTCGACGACATGCTGGCCGACCTGCCGGCCAGGACCGCGGCTTCGCGCGCACCGACCCGACCGAGCGAGTGACTTGAGCAATCTGACCAACTGGGCCGTTCCCAAATTCGATCCCTCGACCTCTCCGGAAGAGACCGAGGCGTTCTTCGCCCAGGCCCGCAAGGCGAGCGATCTTCTGAAGGCGATGTCGCACGAAACGCGGCTCGTCATCCTGTGCCTGTTGTCGGAGAAGGAGCGCTCCGTCGGCGACATCGAGTCGATCCTGTCGATGCCCCAGGCGGCGGTGTCGCAGCAGCTCGCCCGGCTGCGCTTCGACCGGCTGGTCAAGACGCGGCGCGAGGGGCGCACGGTCTATTACAGCCTCGCCAGCGAGGAGGTCACGTCGCTGATCGGGACGCTGTACGAACTGTTCTGCGCGCCCGTCAGGGGCACGCCGGACGCGCCGCGCTGAGCGTCTTCGGCGGATGCATCGTCCGGCCGCGGGCGACGGCGATCGGCTTGTAAGCGCTGCGGGCCAGGCATAGGCTCGCAGGTGGACGCGCCCGTTGGGCGCTCGGGAGGCACCGACATGCTGGTGGAAAGCGGCCTTGCGCTGCCGCTGGCGGGACTGCTCGCCGGCACGGCGATGGGCTATGTCGCCCGCAGACAACATTTCTGCACCCTCTCCGCGCTGGAGCGACGCTGGTACGCCGGCGACGACAACGGCCTGCGCGCCTGGGGCCTCGCCATTCTCGTGGCGATCGTACTCACCCAGCTGCTCGTTCTCGCCGGCCAGTTCGCCCCGGAGCAGAGCTTCTATCTCACCCCCGCCTTCGGCTGGACCGGGGCTATCCTCGGCGGGCTTGCCTTCGGTGTCGGCATGGCGCTGGTCGGCACTTGCGGCTTCGGGGCGCTGGTGCGGCTGGGCGGCGGCTCGTTGCGCGGGCTGGTGGTCATTCTCGTTCTCGGCTTGTCGGCGCTTGCCGCCCAGCGCGGCATCCTGGCGCTCGGCCGCGTCGCCCTCGTTGATTCGCAGGCCTATGATCTGACTCGGCTCGGGGCGCCCGACCAGACCCTCGGCGCGGTCGCGAGTGCACTTGCCGGCCGCGACCTGCGATGGCTGATGACCCTCGCCGTCGTTGTGGCGCTCGGCACCTGGGTCTTCCGCTCCGCCAGCTTCCGCAGCGACCGCGGCAAGATCCTCGCCGGCACCGCCATCGGCGCGGCCGTCACCTTTGGCTGGCTGGCGACGACATGGGTCGCCAGCCGCTCCTTCGTGCCGGTGCAGGTCGAGAGCGCCTCCTTCGTGGTGCCGCCCGGCGACCTGCTTCTCCAGATTGTGGCCTATACCGGCGCCCTGCCCGATTACGGCGTCGGGCTGGTTCTCGGCGTGGTCGTCGGCGCCGCGCTTGCCGCCTGGCGTCGCGGCGACGTGCGCTGGGAGGCCTGCGACGACGCCCGCGAACTGTCGCGGCACCTCCTCGGCGCCATGCTGATGGGGGTCGGCGGGGTATTCTCGCTGGGCTGCACGATCGGCCAGGGCATCTCGGCCGCCTCGCTGCTCACCATCTCGGCCCCGATCGTGCTGATCTCGATCGCCATCGGCGCGCGGCTGGGCCTCGCCTATATTCTCGAAGGCTCGATCCGCCACGCCTTCCGCGGCATCGAACGGCGGCCGGCCGAATAGCTCAGGCGCCCGGCACGAAGCGATAGGCCGTTCCGTCCGTCTCGACACGGCCCAACCCGCCCTGCGGCAGGTGGAAGCCGACGAAGCGCAGCCTGTCGGCCGCCAGGCGGTCGAGCAGTCGGCGGCGCGTCGCCGCGCCCATTTCGGCATCCTGATCGGCCCCCCAAGGCAGATCCGGCCGTGCGAAGGAGACCGGGTCGTTGGAGATGGCGTCGCCCACCACCATCGCCGGCGCATCGAGGCCGTGCAGCACGAAGGCGCAATGGCCCGGCGTGTGTCCGAAGGCTGCCATGGCCTCGACGCCCGTCACCGGCTCGGAGCCGGCGTCGAACAGCGTGGTTCTCTCTTCAATGGCATCGAAGCGGCTGCGCGCCCCGACGACGAAGTTCTGCCGCTCCTCCGGCAGACCGGTCAGTGCCGCCTCGGAACGCCAGAAATCCCATTCGATGCGGCAGATGTGAAAGGCCGCCTCGGGAAAGGCGATCTCGTCGAAATCGTCGAGGACGCCCCAGATGTGATCGGGATGGGCGTGGGTGAAGATGACGTCGGTGATCGCGCCGGGATCGATGCCCGCCGCATCGAGACTGTCCGGCAGACGGCCGGCGCTGGGCATGAAGTTCGGCCCGGAGCCGGCATCGAACAGGACCAGACGCTCGCCGCTGCGGTAAAGGGTCAGATTGCAGGGCGGCGTCAGCACCGCCCCCTCACCCGTCGCCGGAAGACCGAGCTCTTGCCGATCCTCGTCCGGCAGGCCGGATAGGAGAAACGACGCCGGCAGTTCCAGATGACCGTCGCTGAGTGTCGCCAGCGGATCAGCCGGCGATGCCGCACGGACCCTGCCCCCGGCCGCGATCGCGCCGGCCAGCGCGGCCCCGCCAACCATCAGATTGCGTCGCGTGATCATGGCATCCTCCCGTCAAACCCGTTGACCGCATTCATACATGCGATTTTCACGATGTATAGGCGCTCAAAGAGGACCGAGTCCGAGTGCGTGGCCTTTGGCCATCGAGGGGTGATGCGCGGAACGCCTGCGCCAGCAGCGCTGCGAACGCCGCAAAACAGCGGCTGAACGTCTGAGAGAATGATCGGGAAATCGTGCGCTCGACGAAGACGGCTACCGTCTTCGGAGAAATGCTGGTCGGAGTGGCAGGATTCGAACCTGCGACCCCCTCGTCCCGAACGAGGTGCGCTACCAGGCTGCGCTACACTCCGTGACCTGCGCCGCGGTGTATAGCGACGGTGTCCTTCGCCTGCAAGCGCAGATCACGCATTCTGTCGTGCAAATTTCGCATTTTCCGCCGGCGGTGCCGGCAAGGCGATCGCGCCGTCCCGATCCGGCGCCGGACGGCTCAGATCCCGGCCTCGTTCCGGCTGCATTCGGCGCAGCGGCCGTTGATCTCGATCGAGGTGCGCACCGGCCGGAACCCTTCCGATTCCGCCCAGCCCTGCAGCCTTTCGCAGATCACGTCATCGGAGAATTCCCAGACCCGGGCGCAGGATTCGCAGATGCCGAAGGCGATCATGGCACTGCCGTGATGTTCGCCCGGATGGGTGCAGGCGACGAAGGCCTTGCGGCTGTCGATCCGGTGGATCAGGCCGCAATCGATCAGCTTGTCGAGGGCGCGATAGACCTGCAGCGGCGCGCGAAACCCCTCGTCACGCAGGCGATCGAGGATGGTGTAGGCGCTCAATGGTTCGTCCGCTCCGTCGAGCGTGTCGAAGACGAGGCTCTGGTTGCGGGTGAGATTCGGGCGGGCGCTCATCGCGATGCCTCCGCGGCCGGGTCGCGCGCCGCGCCGCGCAGCGGCCAGGGCAGCAGGCTGACAAGGAACAGGGCGAGCGCGGCCACAACGATGGACGGGCCCGACGGCGTATCGAAGTGCAGCGAGCCGAACAGCCCCCCCGCCGCCGCCGCCGCACCGACGCCGGCGGCCAGCAGCGCCATCAGTTCCGGCGTCGCGGCGAAGCGCCGGGCAGTCGCGGCGGGAATGATCAGCAGCGAGGTGATCAGCAGGATGCCGACGATCTTCATGGCGATGGCGATGACCAGCGCCATCAGCAGCATGAACAGGAAGCGGGTGCGTTCGGGCGACAGGCCCTCGGCCTCGGCGAGCTCGGCGCTGACGGTCGATGCCAGCAGCGGGCGCCACAAAAACAGCATGCCGACGAGAATCACCACGCCACCGAGATAGATCGCCAGGAGATCGACGCGGGAGACGGCGAGAATGTCGCCGAAGAGGAAGCCCATCAAATCGATCCGCACCCAGGTCATGAAGGCGATCAGCACCAGGCCGAGGGCGAGCGTGGAATGGGACAGGATGCCCAGCAGCGCGTCGGTGGAGAGCCCGCCGCGCCGCTGCAAGAGGACCAGCGCGGCGGCGACGATTGCGGCGACGCCGAAGACGCCGAGCATCAGGTCGATCTCGAAGGCGGTGGACAGGGCGACGCCGAGCAGCGCCGAATGGGCCATCGTGTCGCCGAAATAGGCCATGCGCCGCCACACGACGAAGCAGCCGAGCGGTCCGGCGACCAGCGCGATGCCGATGCCGGCGAGAACCGCACGGACGAAGAAATCATCGAGCATCGACGGGCTCCTTGCGGATCGTGCCCGCATTCTCGGCTTCAGCCGGCGTCGCGTGCGAGCCGTGGTGGTGATGGTGGTCATGGCCGGCGTGGTGATCGTGCGCGCCATGGTGCCCGGCAACGGGCGTGCACTCGTCGTCGATGGTGCCATCGGCGAAGCGGACGCGCCCGTCGGGCAGATGGGCGTGATCGTGATGATGGGCGTAGATCGCCAGCGTCTCGGCGGCGCGCGGTCCGAACATCCGCTGATAGGCCGGCGAGGACGCGACCGACTGGGGCGAGCCCTGGCAGCAGACATGGCCGTTGAGGCAGACCACCGTGTCGGTCTTGGCCATCACCACGTGCAGGTCATGGGAGACCAGCAGGATGCCGCAGCCCTCGCTGTCCCGGATATCGGAGATCAGGTCGTAGAGCGCCACCTCGCCGGAGAAGTCGACGCCCTGCACCGGTTCGTCGAGGACCAGGAGATCCGGCTTGCGCAGCATGGCGCGGGCCAGCAGCGCCCGCTGGAACTCGCCGCCGGACAGGTGATGCACTTCCGAGCGGGCCAGATGCCCGATACCGACACGCGCCAGCGCCGCCTCGACGGCGGACCGCGTCGCCGGATTGGTCAGCGTCATCAGCCGTTCGACGCTCAGCGGCAGGGTCCAGTCGATGGACAGCTTCTGAGGGACATAGCCGATGGTCAGCTTCGCGGCGCGGCGCACCGTGCCCTCGTCCGGGGCCAGCACGCCGATGGCGCTGCGGGCGGTCGTCGACTTGCCGGAGCCGTTCGGCCCGATCAGCGTGACGATCTCGCCGCGCCGCAAGGTCAGGTCGATGCCGCGCACCAGCCAGCGGCCGGACCGGCGCACGCCGACCCCCCGCATTTCGACCAGGGCGTTCGGTTCCGTCGGAGGCTGGTGGCGCATGCGATACCTGCAAATGAGGACTTGTCGAGCGATATGGCAGACGTTATAGCATTACGCAAGCTGGACGTTATGACATAACATATCGCTTCACCTCGACACCGGAAGGTTCCCACCATGCGCATGCTCCGCCTCCTGCTTCTCGCCAGCGCCACGTCGCTGGCATCCTTCGCCCCGGCCCAGGCCGAGGCGCCCAAGGTCATCGCGTCGATCAAGCCGGTCCATTCGCTCGTCTCTTCGGTCATGGCGGGCGTCGGCGAGCCGGCGCTGCTGGTCGCGGGTTCGGCGTCTCCGCATACCTACGCCATGAAGCCGTCGGATGCCGCCGCCCTGCAGGACGCCGACATCGTCTTCTGGGTCGGCGATGCGCTGGAGACATTCCTCGTCAAGCCGATCGAGACGATGGCAGGCGACGCCACCAGCGTCGAGCTGGTCGACACGCCGGGCCTGGAAACACTGCCCTTCCGCGAGGGTGGTCCGTTCGAGGAGCATAAGGACGAGGAAGACGGTCACGACAAGGCCGGGCATGAGGGCCGCGAGCATGGCGAGACCGGCCATGAAGACCATGCGCAGGCCGACGGCGACCACAAGGACGGGGAGCACGCCAGGGAAGCGCATGGCCACGATCATGGCGAGGTGGACATGCATGTCTGGCTCGACCCGTTGAATGCCCGCGCCATGACCGCGCATATCGCCAGCGTCCTGTCGGATGCCGATCCCGAAAACGCCGCCAGATATCAGGACAACGCCAAAGAGCTGGACGCCCGACTGGCGGGGCTGATCGCCGAGATCGACGGGCAACTCGCCGAGGTCCGCGGCACGCCCTTCATCGTCTTCCACGACGCCTACCAGTATTTCGAGCATCGCTTCGACGTGAAGGCGGCAGGCTCGATCACCGTCAGTCCCGACCGGCTTCCGGGCGCCCTGCGGATCGCCGAGATCCAGGCGAAGGTTCGCGACAGCCGCGCTGCCTGCGTCTTCGCCGAACCCCAGTTCGAGCCGCAGCTCGTCGATGTGGCGATCGAGGGATCGGCGGCGCGTTCCGGGGTGCTCGACCCGGAAGGCGCTAGCATCCCCGAGGGGCCGGAGCTGTATTTCACCTTGCTCGGCGATCTGGCGGGCTCGCTGCGGAGCTGCCTGGCGGGCGAATAAACCGATCAACCTGCGGCCGCGCCCCGAGGCGGTCGCAGCCCGGACTGCGTCAGCCGGCGAAGGCGGCAGGCCGCTTGTCGAAGAAGGCGCCGACGCCCTCGCGGGCATCGGCCGTCTCCCAGGTGTCGGCGAGCCGCCGGGCGGTCTCCTCCAGCGTCGCATCGTCGATGACGGGACCGAGCGACCGGGCCAGGTTCTTGGACGCCGCCACCGCGGCGGGCGAACAGGCGAGATAGGGTGTCACTTCCGCCGCGATCGCCGCATCCAGCTCGTTCGCCGGAACCGCCTTTGCCAGAAGCCCGAGATCGACAGCCTCGGCCGCGCCGAATAGCCGGGCCGACGTGAAGACCCGGCGGGCCCGCCCCTCGCCCATGCGGGCCAGGACGTAGGGCGAGATGGTCGCCGGGATCAGGCCGAGCTTCGTCTCGGTGAAGGCAAAGCGCGCCGCGTCGCTGGCGATGGCGACGTCGCAGACCGAGATCAGCCCGAGACCGCCGCCGAAGGCCTGGCCATTGATCCGGCCGATCAGGGGTTTGGGCAATTCGTTCAGCGCCCTGAGCATGCCGGCGAGTTTCATCGCCTCGGCGATGCGGTCCGCGCGGGTGGCAGCGAACTGGGCCTTCATCCAGTTGAGATCGGCGCCGGCCGAAAAGCTGCGCCCTTCGCCGGTCAGGACGACCACCCGCACCGCCGGATCGCCGCCAAGCTGGCGCGCCGCCTCGTGCAATTCGCCGATCATCGCCGCATCCATGGCGTTGTGGCGCTCGGCCCGCGTCAGGGTGAGCGTCGCGACGCCCCTCTCGTCGGTGTCGATGCGGATCGTGTCGGTCATGGTGTCTCCCCGGCCCTGCGGCCGTCATGCGATCAGGCGCCAGCGGGCTCGGCCGGCCGCAGCGTGCGCGCGAAGGCGGCAGCCTCTGCCAGCGCGGCGGGGTCCAGCCCCGTTTCGAAGCCGCGCTGCCGCAGCAGCGCATCGACCTTCAGCGTGTCGACATTGCCCTTGGCGCCGGGTGCATAGGGACAGCCGCCCAGCCCGCCGACGGCGGCATCGAAGGTCCTCAGGCCGAATTCCAGGCTGGCGGCGATGTTGTCGAGCGCGCGGTTGGTGGTGTCGTGGTAATGGCCGGCGAGCCGCGCGGCCGGCGCGACGTCCAGCACCGCCGTCAGCATCGCGGGGATGGTCTCGGGCGTGCCGCGACCGATCGTGTCGCCCAGCGAGACCTCGTAGCAGCCCATGGCGAGGAGCGCCTCGGTGACGGCGGCCACCGCGCCGGGCGCGACCGGCCCCTCATAGGGGCAGTCGGTGACGCAGGAAACATAGCCGCGTACCGGCACCCCCGCGGTCTTCGCGGCCTCGGCCACCGGGCGGAACCGCTCGAGGCTCTCGGCGATCGAGCAATTGATGTTCTTCCGGCTGAAACTCTCCGAAGCAGCACCGAAGATCGCCACTTCATCGGCTTTCGCCGCGCGCGCCGCCTCGAAGCCGCGCAGGTTGGGAGTGAGCGCCGTATAGGCAATGCCCGGCCGGCGGACGATGCCGGCCAGTACCTCGGCCGCATCGGCCAGTTGCGGCACCCATTTCGGCGAGACGAAGCTGGTCACCTCGATCTTGGCGAAGCCGCAGGTGGACAGGAGATCGACCAGCCGGATCTTGTCGTCCGTGGCGATCAGGCACTTTTCGTTCTGCAGCCCGTCGCGCGGACTCATCTCGAAGAGGGTGATGGCGGACGCGGTCATGACGGCTCGAAATAGCGTTCGCGCGTATAGATGCGATGGGCCGCATCCGGGGCCGGCAACGCGGCACGGAAGGCCGGCCGCTCGGCCAGACACGCGTAGTAGGCCGCAATACGCGGAAACGCGGCAAGGTCGGTGAACAGCCGCGCGATGTGGATGCTGTAGCCGACCCCGACATCCACCGCCGAGAAGCCGGAGGCCAGCAGATGATCGCGACCATCCAGCCGGTCCTCGACGACGCCGAGTGCCTTTTCCAGACGCCGCGTCTCCAGCTTGACGAGGGTCGCCGATTGCAGCGCCGGATCGGTAATGACGAGGATCTGCTGGGTGAGGCTGGCCACATGCACCGAGACCGTCTCGGCATAATGCAGCCATTGCAGCCATTCGGCCCGCTCCGGCGTGCCGGGGGCCCGCCAGAGGCCGGAGTCGCGCCCATAGGTCTCGCAGAGATATTCGGCGATGGCGCCGCTTTCGAACAAAGTCACCGGCCCGTCAACCAGCGCCGGCACCCGGCCGAGCGGATGCACCGCAAGGTAGGCGGGATCGCGCAGTTCCCGGCCAAAGGGATGGACGATCACGTCCACGTCCAGCCCCAGTTCGTGGATCAGCCAGAGCGAGCGCATCGAGCGCGCCTCGTGGCAATGGTGGAGGGTGAGGGTCATCCGGCCTCGGGCTCCAGCACCAGAAGCAGCGCGCCATCCTCGACCTGATCGCCCTCGTCCACCAGCAGCTCGGCGACCGTGCCGTCGCGCGGGCTCTTCAGCGTGTGCTCCATCTTCATCGCCTCGAGCACGATCAGCGCCTCGCCTTTCGTCACCGTGGCCCCGGCCTTCACCGCGACCAGTTTGACCAGACCCGGCATCGGCGCGGCGACGCGGTCGCCCCCGCCGCCCTCGTCGGCATGGGCCATGGCGCTGTAATCGGCGAAGCGATGCGCCGCCCCGTCGAGGAAGACGGTCAATGCGTCCGCCTCACCGGCAATTGCGGCGCCGAAGACGCGGCCCTCGGTCTCGACGCGGATCGTGTTGCCGCCGCCTGGGACCTCGGCCAGCGCCAGTTCCAATGTCGCCCCCTCGGCTGCGACCGAAAAGCGGCCCTTGCCGAGATCGGAGACGATCAGGTCGTGACGCGTGTTCCCCTCGCCCTCGAAGCGCGCGGCCTGCCGGGCAACGCCCCACGCGCGAAACCCGCGTAGCCTCGTCCAGGGATCGGCGCCCTGATCGCCCGACCCGTCGCCGGCTGCCGGGACATGGCCCAGCTGCGCCAAGGCGGCGATCGCCGCAGCTTCGGCGGAGCGGGCTTCGGGCGCGGTCAGCGCCTCCTGGTCGCGTCCGATCAGGCCGGTATCGACGTCGCCGGCGGCGAAATCCGCATGGCTTGCCAGCCGCGACAGGAAGGCGACGTTGGTCACCGATCCGGCAATGCGGGTTTCGGCCAGTGCGGCGCGCAACAGCCCCAGGGCACTGGCCCGGTCGGGTCCGTGGACGATCAGCTTGGCGATCATCGGATCGTAATGCGGGGTGATCCGGTCGCCTTCCCGCACCCCGGTGTCGATGCGGGCGCCTGTCGCCGGAAACCGCAGATGGGTCAGCGTGCCGGTCGCGGGCAGGAAGCCGCGCGCCGCATCCTCGGCATAGATCCGCGCCTCGAAAGCGTGGCCGTCGATCGCCAGATCAGACTGGGCGAAGGGCAGTGGCTCGCCGGAGGCGACGCGCAATTGCAGCTCGACCAGATCCAGCCCGGTGACCGCCTCGGTGACCGGATGCTCCACCTGCAGGCGGGTGTTCATCTCCATGAACCAGAACCGGTCCGGCCGCAGCCCGTCGGAGGCGTCGACGATGAACTCGATCGTGCCTGCGCCGGCATAGCCGATGGCCTTGGCCGCGGTGACCGCCGCTTCGCCCATGGCCGCGCGCATCTCGGCCGGCATGCCGGGCGCCGGCGCTTCCTCGATCACCTTCTGGTGGCGCCGCTGCAGTGAACAGTCGCGCTCGAACAGATGCACGGCGTTGCCATGACTGTCGCCGAAGACTTGGATCTCGATATGCCGGGGCTTCTCGACATATTTCTCGATCAGGCAGTGGGGATCGCCGAAGGACGCCTGCCCTTCCCGCCTTGCGCCGTCCAGCGCGGCGCGGAACTCTCCGGGATCCTCGACCCGGCGCATGCCCTTGCCGCCGCCGCCGGCCCGCGCCTTGATCAGCACCGGATAGCCGATCTGGTCGGCCTCGCTGGCGAGGAAGTCCGGGTCCTGTCCGTCGCCGTGATAGCCCGGCACCACCGGCACGCCGGCCTCATTCATCAGCCGCTTGGCGGCATCCTTCAGGCCCATCGCCCGAATGGCGGAAGCCGACGGGCCGACGAAGATCAGCCCCGCCGCCGTGACGGCATCGACGAAATCCGGGTTCTCGGACAGAAAGCCATAGCCCGGGTGAATGGCCTTGGCGCCAATGCGGCGGGCGGCTTCGATGATCCGGTCGCCGCGCAGATAGCTGTCGGCCACTGCCGCGGAGCCGATCCGCACAGCCTCGTCGGCCATGGCGACATGCATGGCATCGCAATCGGCATCGGAGAACACGGCGACGGTGCGGATGCCGAGCCGCTTCGCCGTACGGATCACCCGGCAGGCGATCTCGCCACGATTGGCGATGAGGAGGGAGGTGATCATGGCCTACTCCGGACCGAACTGCAGGTCATCGAAGGCGATGCGCCGCATGGTGTCTGGCATACGCAGTCGCCTGTCGGCGCTGAGAAACACGTCGCATCCTGCACGTATCGCACAAGCGACGTGTATGGCATCCGGCAACTGCAGATAGTCGAGCGCCCGCAACTCCGCCGCCCGCACGAAGATGCCGCGATCGGCCGGAACGAGCGGCAGCGTCCGTTCATCTTCGAAGAACCTCAGAAGCGCGCCGAGGCGAGTCCGATCGCCGTCGCGGATCGGTTTGACGAGACATTCGGCCAAGGCTACTCCGCTTGAAAACACGCTTACATCTCCCGCGTCTGCGGCTTTCAGGAACCGCTCC
Organism: Aurantimonas manganoxydans SI85-9A1; assembly: GCF_000153465.1. GTDB lineage: Bacteria > Pseudomonadota > Alphaproteobacteria > Rhizobiales > Rhizobiaceae > Aurantimonas > Aurantimonas manganoxydans. The sequence continues at coordinate 2,307,734 of NZ_CH672387.1, forward strand.
TGCGCCGGCGTGAACGCGCTCTGTCTCTCCACGATCGCGATGATCGTGTTGCTGTCGAGGTAGAACCGCTCTCGCCCCGCCTCGCTCACCGCTCCCATTCATCCCGCAGCTTGCGGACGTCTTCGACGATCTCCTCGACCGTGCGCGAACTCGGAGCCGAGCCGGCCAGTGCCCACAGCGAGACGCGCTCGACCGATTCCGGCGCGTTGGTGGCGCGCTTCAGGATGTCGCGGATCTCCGCTTCGGTGGACCTCTTGTTGGCCCTCGCGCGCGCCTTCAGCGCGTCGAGCACATCGTCATCCAGTTTCCGAACCGTGATCTGGGCCATCGTCGCCTCCTGATGCCATCATAATGATAGCCCTTGCGGACGCCCATACCAATCACATCCGGAACAGGCCAAACCGGGTTTCCGGGATCGGCACGTTCAGCGAGGCCGAGAGCGACAGGGCCAGGATCTCGCGGGTCCTGGCCGGATTGACGATGCCGTCGTCCCACAGGCGCGCGGAGGCGTAGAGCGGATGGCTCTGGCGCTCGAACATCTCGATCGTCGGGCGCTTGAACTCGGCTTCCTCTTCGGCCGACCATTCGCCGCCGTGCCGTTCGATGCCGTCGCGCTTTACCGTCGCCAGCACGCCCGCCGCCTGCTCGCCGCCCATCACGGCGATGCGGCTGTTCGGCCAGGTCCACAGGAAACGTGGGCTGTAGGCCCGGCCGCACATGCCGTAATTGCCGGCGCCGTAGGAGCCGCCAATCAGCATCGTGACCTTGGGCACCGAGGTCGTGGCGACGGCGGTGACCAGCTTGGCGCCGTGCTTGGCGATGCCGCCCGCTTCATAGGCGCGGCCGACCATGAAGCCGGTGATGTTCTGCAGGAAGACCAGCGGGATCTTGCGCTGCGAGCAGAGCTCGACGAAATGCGCGCCCTTCACGGCGCTTTCGGCGAACAGCACGCCATTGTTGGCGACGATGCCGACCGGGATGCCGCAGACATGGGCGAAGCCGCAGACCAGGGTCGGCCCGTAGCGCGCCTTGAACTCGTCGAAACGCGAGCCGTCGACGATGCGGGCAATGGCCTCGCGCACGTCGTAGGGCGTCTTCGGGTCGGCCGGCACGATGCCGAGCAGTTCTTCGGGATCGTAGGCCGGCGCCTCGGGCGCCTGCAGTTCCACCGTGAACGGTTTCGGCCGGTTCAGATTGGCGACGGCCCGGCGGGCGAGTTCCAGCGCGTGGAGATCGTCATTGGCGAGATGGTCGGCGACGCCGGAGAGCCGGGTATGGACGTCGCCGCCGCCCAGATCCTCGGCCGAGACCACCTCGCCCGTGGCGGCCTTCACCAGCGGCGGGCCCGCAAGGAAGATCGTGCCCTGATTGCGCACGATGATGGTCTCGTCGCTCATCGCCGGCACATAGGCGCCGCCAGCGGTGCAGGAGCCCATGACGACGGCGATCTGGGGAATGCCCTTCGCCGACATCTGCGCCTGATTGTAGAAGATGCGGCCGAAATGGTCGCGGTCCGGAAAGACTTCGTCCTGGTTCGGCAGGTTGGCGCCGCCGGAATCGACCAGATAGACGCAGGGCAGGCCGTTCTGCTCGGCGATCTCCTGGGCTCGCAGGTGCTTCTTTACCGTCGTGGGGAAGTAGGTCCCGCCCTTCACCGTGGCGTCGTTGGCGAGGACCATCACCTCGCGGCCCGCCACCCGGCCGATGCCGGCGATCATGCCGGCCGCCGGCACCGCGCCCTCGTAGAGCCCGTGCGCCGCGAACAGGCCGACCTCCAGAAAGGGCGAGCCGGGATCGAGCAGGCTCTCCACCCGATCACGCGGCAACAGCTTGCCGCGTGACAGATGCCGTTCGCGCGCCCTGTCGCCGCCGCCGACCATGGCGGCTTCGGCGGCCGCTTCGACCGCCTGCATCTGCCTGGCCATGGCGTCGCGATTGGCCGCGAAGGCGTCGGACCGCGGCGAGATGGACGAGGTGAGGACCGCCACCTACGCGGTCTCCCGGAACAACTCGCGACCGATCAGCATGCGGCGTATCTCCGAGGTGCCGGCGCCGATCTCGTAGAGCTTGGCGTCGCGCAGCAGCCGGCCGGTCGGATAGTCGTTGATATAGCCGTTGCCGCCCAGCGCCTGGATCGCCTCCAGCGCCATCTGGGTCGCCTTCTCGGCGGCATAGAGGATGCAGCCGGCGGCGTCCTTGCGGCTGGTCTCGCCGCGATCGCAGGCCGCCGCCACCGCGTAAACATAGGCCCGGCAGGCATTCATCGTGACATACATGTCGGCGAGCTTGCCCTGCATCAGCTGGAACTCGCCGATCGGCTGGCCGAACTGCTCGCGCTCGTGGACGTAAGGCACGACGACGTCGAGGCAGGCGGCCATGATGCCGAGGGGGCCGGCCGAGAGCACCACGCGTTCGTAGTCGAGGCCGCTCATCAGCACCTTGGCGCCGCCGCCCTCCTCGCCGAGGATGTTCTCGTAGGGCACCTCGCAATCCTGGAACACCAGCTCGCAGGTGTTGGAGCCGCGCATGCCGAGCTTGTCGAGCTTCTGGGCGGTCGAGAAGCCGGCCATGTCCTTCTCGATCAGGAAGGCCGTGATGCCGCGCGGGCCGGCATCCGGATCGGTCTTGGCGTAGACGATCAGGGTCGAGGCATCGGGACCGTTGGTGATCCACATCTTGGTGCCGTTGAGGACGAAGCGGTGGTTGCGCTTGTCGGCCCGCAGCTTCATGCCGACGACATCGGAGCCGGCGCCGGATTCCGACATGGCGAGCGATCCGACGTGCTCGCCCGAGACGAGCTTCGGCAGGTATTTCGCCTTCTGCTCGGCGGTGCCGTTGCGCCGGATCTGGTTGACGCAGAGATTGGAATGGGCGCCGTAGGACAGGCCCACCGAGGCCGAGGCGCGGGAGATCTCCTCGATGGCGACGCAATGGGCAAGATAGCCCATGGCCGAGCCGCCATATTCCTCCTCGACCGTGACGCCAAGGAGCCCGAGCGCGCCGAGTTCGGTCCACAGTTCGTTGGGAAATTCGTTTGTCCGGTCGATCTCCGAGGCGCGGGGGGCGATCCGCTCCTGCGCGAAGCGGCGCACCATGTCGCGCAGCGCCTCGATCTCCTCGCCAAGCGCGAAATTCATGCTCTTGTCGAACATCGTCCTGTTCCTCCCTGACCCCGGCCGTCCGCAGGACGGGCGTTCGGGATCGACCGCGAATCGTGCCGGTCTTCTCCCTGTAGCCGGCATTGGCGGCGAAGGTCTCCCCTCCCCGTGCGAAGGTCAACACGCCAGCCGGTCGCAGCGCCCGCAATGCGTCATCCGGCGAGCCCGGCCCGACGCCGGCTCGCGCCCCGCCAGCAACCGGCCAGTCATGGCGCGGATCGATATTGCTGCATCGCAATATTGCACTGCATTATCGCACGGAGGGACAATATAGGACAGACGTCGAGGCCGGTTCATCCGAAAGTACTATAGTCGAAAACCGCGGACTCGTGGACGATGCGCGTCATCCGGCGGGACCTGGGGCGGACGATCGATATGTCGTGCTGTCTGCCGCTACGGCCGGAATGGGATAATCGGGAGGTGACCAATGGCATTTTACAAGGACGGATGGACCCGTCGTCGACTGCTGACGACCGGCGCCGGCATCACGGCCGGTCTCGCCATGCCGCACGTCTTCACGCGCGGGGCCTGGGCGCAGGATCAGGCATTCTGCAACAACCCGTCCGGTGGCACCGTGACGCTCGGCTTCAACGTGCCGCAGTCCGGTCCGTATGCAGATGAAGGCGCCGACGAGCTGCGCGCCTTCCAGCTGGCGGTCAAGCACCTGAACGGCGAAGGCGACGGCGGCATGCTGTCGACGATGCAGCCGTCCAATCTCAAGGGCAACGGCATCCTGGGCAAGAAGGTCGCCTTCGTGACCGGCGACACCCAGACCAAGTCCGACGCGGCCCGCGCCTCGGCCAAGCGCATGATCGAGGCCGACAAGGCGATCATGATCTCCGGCGGTTCGTCCTCGGGCGTCGCCGTGGCGGTGCAGTCGCTGTGCCAGGACATGGGCGTGATGTTCATGGCCGGCCTGACCCACTCCAACGACACCACCGGCAAGGACAAGCGGCGCTACGGCTTCCGCCACTTCTTCAACGCCTACATGTCCGGCCAGGCGCTTGGCCCGATCCTCGCCGAGGAATACGGCAAGGACCGCCGCGCCTACCATTTGACCGCCGACTACACCTGGGGCTGGACCCAGGAGGAGTCGATCAAGAACGCTACCGAAGCGCTCGGCTGGGAGACGGTGGAGGCCGTTCGCACCCCGCTCGGCGCCGGCGACTTCTCGCAGTATCTGACGCCGGTCCTGAATTCGGGCGCCGACGTCCTGATCCTGAACCATTACGGCGGCGACATGGTCAATTCGCTGCGCCAGGCCGTCACCCAGTTCGACATGCGCTCCAAGCAGGTCAACGGCAAGGACTTCCAGATCGTCGTGCCGCTGTTCTCCGAGCTGATGGCACAGGGTGCGGGCGAAGCCGTGAAGGGCATCCTGGGCACCGCCAACTGGGACTGGAAGCTCGACAACGCCGCCACCAAGGCGTTTTCGAAGTCCTTCGGCGAGGAATATGGCAGCCCGCCGTCGCAGGCCGCCCACACCTGCTACGTCCAGACGCTGCTCTACGCCAACGCCGCCGAGACCGCCGGCACCTTCTATCCGCCGGAACTGATCAAGGCGCTCGAAGGCTTCGAGTTCGACGGCATGGGCAATGGCCCGACGCTCTACCGCGCCGAGGACCACCAGTGCTTCAAGGACGTGCTGGTCGTACGCGGCAAGCAGGAGCCGACCAACCAGTTCGACCTGATGGAGATCGTCAAGGTCGTGCCGCGCGACGACGTGACCTACGACGCGTCGATCTTCGGCGGCGAACTTGGCCCCTACGACGCGAAGGAATGCTGATCGCATCCTGACCCGATCAGGTCGCCGGCAGACATGCCGGCGACCGTCCAGCATCGCAGACATCAAGACGACAGGCGCCGGCCCAGCGGGCGACGGCGACACGAGGCAATCGAACTGCCGCTCGCCAAGGGCCGCGCGTATCGACCCCGACAATTCAAAGCGGCAATGCCAGGAGCGACCAAGGGGCACATGGACGCCATCATTCTTCAGATCCTCAACGGTCTCGACAAGGGCGGGGCCTATGCGCTCATTGCCCTCGGACTGACCCTGATCTTCGGTACGCTCGGGGTGGTCAATTTCGCCCACGGCGCCCTCTTCATGCTCGGCGCCTTCTGCGCCGTCGCCTTCTCCATGGTCCTGTCGATCTCCGAGCGCGTGCGCGACGAGAGCGTCACCTTCTTCGAGGCTTACAAGGAAGTCCCCTATCTGGAGATCTGGTTCGGCGAGACCGGCCGCACGATCCTCGACTGGTCGGTGCCCTTGTCGATCCTCCTCGCGATCCCCTTCATGCTGCTCGTCGGACTGGCGATGGAGCGCGGCCTGATCCGCTTCTTCTACAAGCGCAGCCATGCCGAGCAGATCCTCGTGACCTTCGGCCTCGCCATCGTCCTGCAGGAGATCGTGAAGCACTATTTCGGCGCCAATCCGATCCCGATGACCGCGCCCCCGGCCTTTGCCGGCAGCGCCGATGTCGGCCAGTGGTTCGGCATTGCCGGCCTCAGCTATCCGATGTGGCGCATCGTCTACTTCCTGTTCTCGCTGGCCATCATCGGCGCGGTCTTCGCCTTCCTGCAGCTCACCACCTTCGGCATGGTGGTGCGGGCCGGCATGGCGGATCGCGAGACGGTGGGCCTGCTGGGCATCAATATCGGCCGCAAGTTCTCCATCGTCTTCGGCCTCGCTGCCGTCGTCGCCGGGCTGGCGGGCGTCATGTACACGCCGATCCTGTCACCCAACTACCATCTGGGCATGGACTTCCTGGTGCTCTCCTTCGTGGTCGTCGTCGTCGGCGGCATGGGGTCGCTGGGCGGCGCCGTGGTCGCCGGCTTCCTGCTCGGCATCCTGCAGTCCTTCTCCTCGATGACCGAGATCAAGGCGATCGTGCCGGGCATCGACCAGATCATCATCTACCTTGTCGCCGTCGTCGTCCTGCTGGTCCGCCCGCGTGGACTGATGGGCCGCAAGGGCGTCATGGAGGCCTGATCGATGAACAGCGCCATCACCCCGACCGACCTCGGCGGCACGCCGCACGAGACCACCCGCAAGACCCGCGACTCGCGGCCGTTCTTCGCCACCACGATGGGCGACTACGCCTTCACCGCGATCTTCGCGGCGGCCGTCCTGACCATGCCGATCTGGCTCGCGCCGATCGGCGCGGGCTACCCGGACATCCTGCAGAAATTCGCGATCTTCGGGATCTTCGCGATCGGCTTCAACATCCTGTTCGGCTTCTCCGGCTATCTGTCCTTCGGCCACGCAGCGTTCCTGGGAACCGGATCCTACGCCGCGGTCTGGATGTTCAAGCTCCTGTCGATGAACGCGATCTTCGCGGTCCCCTTCGCGATCATCGTCGCCGGGCTCCTGGCGCTGGTCATCGGCTTCGTCTGCCTGCGCCGCGCCGGCATCTATTTCTCGATCCTGACGCTCGCCTTCGCGCAGATGTCCTACAATCTCGCCTATTCGGTGCTGACGCCGATCACCAACGGCGAGACCGGACTCCAGATTTCCCGTTCCGATCCGCGGCTGATCGACCGGGCGCTGGGCGAAGTCGGCGCCGGCCTTCCCAAGCCGAACTTCTTCGGCATCGAACTGCAGGGCTATCCGGGCTTCTATTTCTGCGCGATCCTGCTGGTTCTGGGCTTCTTCCTGGCGCTCAGGATCCGCAACTCGACCTTCGGCATGATGCTGTTCGCCATCAAGTCGAACCAGAACCGCATGGGCTACACCGGCTTTGCCGCCCGCCCGTATCTGCTCACCGCCTTCGTCATCTCGGGCATGTATGCCGGCCTCGCCGGCGGCCTCCTGGCGGTCACCGACCCCCTCGCCGGCGCCGACCGGATGCAGTGGACGGCGTCGGGCGAGGTCGTGCTGATGACCATTCTCGGCGGCGTCGGCACGCTGCTCGGACCGGTGATCGGCGCGGCCGTGATGAAGTATCTCGAGCAGATCTTCTCGTCCTTTAACGACGGCTTCCTCTATCGCAGCTTCGACTTTCTGCCCGGCTGGGCACAGAACGTGGCGGTCGAGATCACCAGCCCCTTCGTCGGCGAAGGCTGGCACCTGACGCTCGGCCTCCTGTTCATGGTCATCGTCATCTTCCTGCCGGGCGGGATCATGGAGGGCCTGCGCCGCATCGGCGCCCTGTTCCACAAGCCCAAACCGGCTGACGGGACCACCGGCGACACCGCCGCTGCCCGCGCGAACCACCAATAGAAAGAGCCGGCATGGACATTCTCACCATCAACGGCGTCAGCAAGCGCTTCGGCGGCCTGAAGGCTCTCGACGACGTAAATCTCAAGGTCAAGGAAGGCACGGTCCACGCCATCATCGGGCCGAACGGCGCCGGCAAGTCGACCCTGCTCAACACCCTAGTCGGGCGGATCGTACCGGACGAAGGCACCGTCGAGTTCAACGGCGCACCGCTGCTCGGGCACAATCCGTATGAGATCAACCAGGCCGGCATCGCGCGGGTGTTCCAGACGCCGGAGACCTTCGCCGAGCTGACGGTCATGGAAAACGTCATGATTCCGGCTTTCGCCCGCAAGGACGGCGCCTTCAAGATCAATCTCTGGGGCCGCGCCAACGACCGGCGTGTCGTGCTGGAGGAGGCAGAGGAGATCCTCGAGGATCTCAACCTGGCCGCCCAGCGCCACCAGCGGGTCGATTCCATGTCCCGCGGCGACAAGCGGCGGCTGGAGCTGGCGATGTGCCTCGTCCAGCGGCCCAAGCTGCTGCTGCTCGACGAGCCGACCGCCGGCATGTCGCGGGCCGACACCAACAACACCGTCGATCTCCTCAAGGCGATCGCCAAGCGCGGCATCACAAAGGTGATCATCGAGCACGACATGCATGTCGTGTTCTCGCTGGCCTCGACCGTCAGCGTGATGGCGCAGGGCACGGTGATCGCCGAGGGCACGCCCGAGGCGATCAAGGCCGATCCGCGCGTGCAGGAAGCCTATCTTGGGGGAGCCCATCTATGAGCGACACGATCGACGCCGTCCGGCCGCATGGTCGAAGCGCCCGGGCCGAAACCGTCCGGTCCGAGGGCCAGCCCTTCTTCGCAGCCCGCGACCTGCATGCCTATTACGGCGAGAGCTACATCGTGCAGGGCGTCTCCTTCGAGGTACGCGAGGGCGAGATCGTCGCCCTGCTCGGCCGCAACGGCGCCGGCAAAACCTCGACGCTGCGCACCATCGCGCGGGCCGGTTCGCCGGAGCTGAAGCACGGCGAGATCTGGCTCGACGGCCAGCCGCTGCACACCATGCAGGGCTACGAGGCCGCACGACTCGGCGTGCAGCTGGTACCCGAGGACCGGCGGATCATCGCCGGCCTGACGGTGGAGGAGAACCTCAAGCTCGCGCAGATCGAGCCGCCCATCGGCTGGTCGCTGGAGCGGATCTACGAACACTTCCCCCGGCTGGCCGAGCGCCGCACCCAGGAGGGCATCACCATGTCCGGCGGCGAGCAGCAGATGCTGGCCGTTGCCCGGGCGCTGGCCCGGGACGTGAAACTGCTGCTTCTGGACGAGCCCTATGAGGGGCTGGCGCCGGTCATCGTGCAGGAAATCGAGCGGATTCTGGAGGAGATCAAGCAGATCGGCATCACCACGATCCTGGTCGAGCAGAACGCCATCGCCGCGCTGCATCTGGCCGACCGCGCGATCATCCTGGAGATGGGCGAGATCGTCTTCGACGGCACCGCGCAGCAGATCATCGACGACAAGGAAATGCGGCTGCAATATCTCGCCGTCTGACCCGTCGCCTCAAGCCGACAACGAAAAGCGCCCGGCGGCAATGCCGGGCGCTTTTCGTTTGGGCGCGATAGGCGCCGGTGGCGATCAGCCGAGTTTGGCTGTCACCGCCTCCACGGCATCGGCGGTGCGCTCCACCACCATATCGGCCTCTTCACGGGTCAGGACGAAGGGCGGCGCGAAACCGAGGATGTCGCCTTCCGGCATGGCCCGGCCAATGACGCCGCGCTCCAGCAGCGCCGCGGCGATCTGCGGCCCGACCTTCAGCGACGGATCGAAGAACTTGCGGTCGTCCTTGTCCTCGACGAACTCCACCGCGGCCATCAGGCCGTCGCCACGCACCTCGCCGACATGGGCGTGTCCTGCCAGCGCGTCGGCGAGGCCCTTGCGGAAATGCGCGCCCACGGTGCCGGCATTCTCGACGAGGTCGAGCTTGTCGATCAGTTCGAGATTGGCGACGCCGGCGGCTGCGCAGAGCGGATGCGCCGAATAGGTCCAGCCATGGCCGATCGGCCCCATCTCGTCTGAGCCGCGGACGAGAACGTCCCAGACCTTGTCGGAGATGATGCTGCCCGAGAGCGGCGCATAGGCCGAGGTCAGGCCCTTGGCGATGGTGATGATGTCCGGCTTGATGCCGTAATGCTCGGAGCCGAACATCGTGCCGAGACGCCCGAAGCCGGTGACCACCTCGTCGGCGACCAGCAGGATGTCGTATTTCGCCAGCACCGCCTGGATCTTCTTCCAGTAGCCGGCCGGCGGCGGGACAATGCCGCCGGTGCCCAGGATCGGCTCTCCGATGAAGGCGGCGACCGTGTCCGGCCCCTCGGCGAGGATCATCTCCTCCAGCTTGTCGGCGCAATGCTGGGAGAACTGCTCCTCGCTCATCGAGCGGTCTTCGCGGCGGAAATAATACGGCGCCTCGGTGTGCAGGATCGGCGCGCGCGGCAGGTCGAAGGCGTTGTGGAACAGCTTCAGGCCGGTGAGCGAGCCGGTCATCACGCCCGAGCCGTGATAGCCGCGCCAGCGCGAGATGATCTTCTTCTTCTCGGGCCGGCCGAGAATGTTGTTGTAGTACCAGATCAGCTTGATGTTGGTCTCGTTGGCGTCCGATCCCGACAGGCCGAAATAGACCCGGCTCATGTGATCCGGCGCCCGGTCGATGATCATCTTGGCAAGCTGGATCGACGCCTCGGAGCCATGGCCGACATAGGCATGGTAATAGGGCAGCTTGTGCGCCTGGGCAGCGATCGCGTCGGCGATCTCGGTCTGGCCGTAGCCGACATTGACGCAATAGAGGCCGGCAAAGGCGTCGAGGCTCTCGCGGCCGTTGGTATCGACGATGGTCGCGCCCTTGCCGCCGGCGATCACCCGTGTCGGCGTCTCGCCCCGGGCATGGCTGCCCATATGGGTCGACGGGTGGAAGAAATGATCGCGGTCGAAGGCGGCGAGTTCGTTGTTCCGGTCGAGCATCGTCTGCTCCTTTCCTGACTGTATGCGTCCTGACTGTATGCGTCCTGACTGTATGCGGATCTGTCGAAGGCGGCGGTCAGCCGATGTCCTGACAGACATATTTGAGGTCGGTGAAGGCTTCGAGGCCGTGGCGGGCCCCTTCCCGGCCCATGCCCGACTGCTTGACGCCGCCGAAGGGGATCGGCGTGCCGGTGATCTTGACGCGGTTGACGGCGACCATGCCGTATTCGAGCGCCGCGGTCATCCGGGCGATCCGCGCGGCGTCGCGCGTCACCAGATAGGCGACGAGGCCGTATTCGGTGTCGTTGGCGCGGGCCAGAACCTCGTCCTCCGTGTCGAAGGGCGTGACGGCGGCCACCGGGCCGAAGGTCTCTTCATGCATGATCAGCGCATCCTCCGGCACATCGGCCAGCAGCGTCGGCCGGTAGAAGAGCGGCCCGGCGGCATCGCGGCCACCGCCGGCGAGGCAGCGAGCACCGCGGCCGACGGCATCGTGCACCTGCGCCTCGACCTTGGCGATGGCGCGGGCGTGCATCAGCGGACCGATCTCCGTGCTGGCACTCAGACCCGGCCCGACCGCCAGCGCCGCGATCCGCGCCTTGAAGGCGGCGAGGAACGGCTCGTAGATCGACCGCTCGACATAGATGCGGTTGGCCGCCAGGCAGTCCTGCCCGGAGGTGGCGAACTTGGCGTCCATGGCGATGTCGACGGCCCGGTCGAGATCGCTGTCGGCGAAGATCATCAGCGGTGCGTGGCCGCCGAGCTCCATGATCAGACGCTTGACCGTCGGTGCGGCCTGCGCTGCGATCAGCCGGCCGATCTCGGTCGAGCCGGTGAAGCTCATGGCCCGCACGCGGCGATCCTCGCAGAGGCGGCCGACGATCGTCGCGGCGTTGCCGGTGACGACGTTGAAGACGCCGGCCGGCATGCCGGCGCGTTCGGCCAGCGCCGCCAGCGCCAGGGCCGAGAACGGGGTTTCCGACGACGGATGGGCCACCGTGGTGCAGCCGGCGGCGAGCGCCGCGGCCGCCTTGCGGGTCAGCATGGCGGCCGGGAAGTTCCACGGCGTCACCAGACCGACGACGCCCAGCGGCACGCGGCAAAGCGTCATCTGCGCGTTCGGCAGATGGCTGGTCAGCCCCTCGACCGCAACGCGCCGCGCCTCCTCGGCGTAATAGTCGACGAAGGACGCCGCATAGTCGATCTCGCCGCGGGACTCGGCCAGCGGCTTGCCCTGCTCCAGCGTCATCAGCAGCGCCAGATCCTCACGCGACGCCAGGATCAGATCATGCCAGCGCTTGAGGATTCGCGCCCGCTCCTGCGGCAGCAGCGCGCGCCAGGCCGGCAGCGCGGCTTCGGCCGCGTCGATCGCCCGGCCGGTGTCCGCGGCGGTGAGAGCGGGGATGAACCCGAGGGTCTCGCCGGTGGCCGGATCGGTGACGGCGACGGTCGCATCGCTGGTGATCCAGCGCCCGGCCAGAAAAGCCGCCTGGACGAACAGCGTCGCGTCGTCGAGCGCGGCCAGAGGGTGAAGGGTGTCGAGATGGCGTATCGCTGCAGACATGGCGCTCTCCTGTTCCGTCAGGAGAACGCTATCGCGTTCGCAGGCGAGACGTCGGCCATAGATCGGTCCGGGAAGCGAATTCTGTCCTGCCGAAGGGCCGCTGCGGCGATGGCTCGTCGCCCGCGCCTCAGCGCGCCGTGTCGGCGATCATCTGGATGGGGATTGGTGCCTTCTTGATCGACGTCATCACGGGGTAGCTGAAGTAGCGCTTCACCCCGGCGCCGTTCGACAGAAGCTTGTCGATGATCGCCTGATAGCTGGCGAGATCACGCGTAACGAACTTGCAGAGATAGTCGAAACCGCCGGATACCGAGAAGCACTCGACGATCTCCGGCACGTCGCGGATCGCCGCCTCGAAAGCCGCAAAATCCTCCGTGCGGTGGCTCTCGATCTCCATCATCACGAAGAGTACGGTAAGCGGCCCGTAGGTGCTCTCGGCGATCATCGCGCCGTAGCCCTCGATGATGCCCGCTTCCTCCAGCCGGTTCAGCCGCTCCCAGCAGGGCGTCGGCGACAGGTTCACGCGCTCCGCCAGCGTCGCCTTCGGAATCCGACCCTCCGACTGGAGGATGGTCAGGATCTTGATATCGCGGTCGTCCAGCTTGATGCGGCCCGGTGGCATGGCGAGTCCTGGTCCGAAGAGGTCGATCCCCTTCAATAGACTGCCGGTTTGGCCGGCGTCCACCGCCGAGTGTCGTGTCTCAGCGCACGATCAGGCAATGCTGGGGCGCAAGCGAGGCCACCTTGTGGGAGACCGAGCCAAGAAGGAAGCCCTCGATGTCGCCGTTGCCGCGGGCGCCAAGCACGACCAGGTCGCACTCATGCTGCCTGGCGAAGGCGACGATGGCGCGCGACGGCTGACCACGCTTGGCATAGGCGGTGACATCTTCGACGCCGGAATCCAGCGCCCGGGCCTTGGCCGCCGCGGCGATCTCGCTGGCGTAGGTCTTGAGAGAATCGTCCGGCCGCTCGGCGGCCTGCTTCACCCGGACCATGGAGAGCGAGGCTTCCAGCGGCGAATGATGCCGATAGACGCACAAGGTGATCAGGCGGGCGCCAAAGAGCCGGCACATTTCGGACGCCACATCGAGGGCGCGCGTGGCCATGGGAGAGCCATCCACGGGCACGAGGACCGTCTTGTACATGCATCGCCTCCAGGAGCGGTTCGGATCGTGTCGACAGACCCCGGCCCTTCGCGGCCTAGCGGAAGGCCAGATCGCGAAGGAACAGCGCCAGCGGCGGCCATGCGATGAGCAACGCACTGACCAGGAGCAGGATGAAGATGAACGGCGGCGTACCGCGGATCACCTCGATATAAGGACGTTTGAAGATCGCGATCGCCGTGAAGATATCGCAGCCGAAGGGCGGCGTGGCCGACCCGATCGCAACCTGCAGCGTGATGATCACGCCGACCAGCACCGGGTCAAGCCCGAGTCCGGAAACGAGCGGCGAGAAGATCGGCACCAGCACCAGAATGACCACGATCGGGTCGACGAACATGCAGCCGACGAAGAAGGCAATGGAGATCGCGATCAGCACGCCCACCGGCCCGGCCTCCGTGAGGCCGATCGCCCCGAGGAGCATCTGCGGGATCTGCTGGAACGAGATGACCCAGGAGAACGCCGCGCCGGCCGCGACGAGGATGAAAACCACTGCGGTGATCAGGCCGGTCGACTTGGCGATGTCAAAGATGTCGCTCAGCTTCAGCGAGCGGAAGATGACCATCTCCAGAAGCAGCGCATAGCCGACGCAGACGGAGGCCGCCTCTGTCGGGCTGAAGATGCCGCCATAGATGCCGCCGACGACGATCAGCGGGAAGCCGAGCGGCCAGATCGCCGCCACCATCGCCTGGCCGCGCTCGCGCCAGGTGGATTTCGGCTCGGTCTCCAGATTGTGCATCCGTGCGTAGATCACGGCGTAGATCGAGAACAGGACCAGGATCAGCAGGCCCGGCCCGACACCGGCGATGAACAGTTCCGAAATCGAGGTACCGGACACGACACCGTAGATGATCATCGCGATCGAGGGCGGGATCAGCATGGCGATGTCGGAGGAATTGATGATCAGCGCCAGGGTGAAGCTGTCGCTGTATCCGGCCTTCAGCATGCGCGGCCGCAGCGGCCCGCCGACGGCGACCACCGTTGCCTGGGTCGAGCCCGAAACCGCGCCGAACAAAGTGCAGCTCATCGCCGTCGCGACGCCCAGACCGCCGCGCATATGGCCGACGAAGCGCATCACCAGGTCGATCAGCCGGTCGGCCGAATGGCCCTTGGTGATGATGTCCGCTGCCAGGATGAACATCGGCACGGCCACCAGCGCGGCCGGCCGGATGCCGGCGATCATCTGCTGGACCATGATCTCCGGCCCGATCGGCAGGAAGAAGAAGAACCCCACCAGTGTCGCCATGAGCAGCGGCACCATCATCGGGAACCCCAGAAGCAGGAGAACCACCATGGTCGAGAGCATCGCAGTTGCCATGGATTTCCTCTGGTCAGAGCGCGCGGCGGCGGAAGTTCGGGCAGGTCGACGGCGGTGGCGGCGTCAGATCTGGGTTTCGGTGTCTTCGTAGGAATCGACGACGGAGACGGACAGGTAGATTTCCGGCCGGGTCAGATTGGCCAGGGCCGTCAGCACGTACTGGATGCCGGTGATGACGAAGCCGACCGGCAGCCAGACGAGGGTCACGTAGATCGGCAGGCGCAGCACCGGGGAAATCCGGCCGGTGTCAAAGACGCTGACGACGTAGAACCAGGAGAACCAGGCAAGGATGAACATGGTCGCGGCGGTGACCAGCGCGATGACGATCATCAGGGCGCGGCGCGCCGGATCGGGCAGTTCGTCATAGATCGCCGACATCCGGATATGGCGGCCGTGGCGCGCGGCGAAGCCGATGCCGGCGAAGGTCACCAGGATGACCAAAAACTGGTTGAGTTCCTGCGAGAAATAGAGGCTGCGTCCGAAGACGAACCGGCCGATGACATTGGCGACGGAATTGAACGCCATCATCAGGATGCCGGCCGTCAGGATGACGGATTCGAGCACCGCGATCGACCGATCGAGAATCTGGAAGGGCTTGAGAACGCCGGAAAAGCCGCTTTCGGGCGCGTCCGTCTTGTTGGTCGAGGAATCCTCGGAGGGCCTCGGGCCACCCAGACTCTCGGCGGGGGCATCCGGGTCGGTCGACGGGTCGGGTCGGTTCATCGGCGTTCCATCCTATGGCGCCACACATATGCTGCCGCGCATGATGATAGCGCGGCAGCAGCTTTCGGCGACCGGCGAACGAACCGCCGGTCGGACTCCTGTCGGATCAGCCGCCGACCCGCTCCTGCGAGGCCTTGATGTCGGCCTCGAAACCGTCGAGCACGGCCTTGCCGCTGTCGCCCGTCATCTCGACGAACTTTTCACGGACCTGCTCGGCCGCCTTGCGGAACGGCTCACGCTGCTCGTCGGTCAGGCGCGTCACCGTCATGCTCGGCTTGGCTTCCTGGATCTTGGCGAGTGCCTCGTCCTCGAGACCCTTCTGGTAGTCGATGATGTAGTCATAGGCTGCATCGGCCGCTTCGGTGACGAGCGCCTTGTCCTCGTCGGACAGGCCGTCATAGAAGCTCTTGTTGGCCGCCACGGCGGTGGTGAAGGTGTTGTGGCCGGTAAAGGTGATGTGGTCGGTCACCTCGTACATCTTCGTGGATTCCACGAAGAACATCGGGTTCTCCTGGCCCTGGATCATGTTGAGCTGCAGACCGGAGAAGGTCTCGCCCCAGGGCAGCGGCGTCGCCGTCGCGCCGAAGGCGTTGTAGGTCTCGACCAGCAGCGGCGTGGTCATCACGCGGAACTTCACGCCCTCCAGATCGGCCGGCGACGTCACCGGCTCCTTGGTCGTCATCACGACCTCGCCTTCCGGGAACATGTCGACCA
Source organism: Aurantimonas manganoxydans SI85-9A1 (assembly GCF_000153465.1). Lineage (GTDB taxonomy): Bacteria > Pseudomonadota > Alphaproteobacteria > Rhizobiales > Rhizobiaceae > Aurantimonas > Aurantimonas manganoxydans. Next base: position 2,323,597 of record NZ_CH672387.1, read on the forward strand.
GATGCAGGTTCTGCGCGTCGTAGAGCCCGGCCAGATCCTCGTTGATCGTCGACGACGTCTTGTAGAAATCCGCCAGCACGGCCGGGTCTTCCGGCAGCACATAGGGCATCAGGAAGACCTGAAGCTCGGGGATCAGGCTGCCGGTGAAGCCGGGCGAGGCATCGACGAACTGGATGGCGCCCATCTGGGCCAGTTCGGTGGTGTCGGCGGACTCGCCAAGTGTGCCGAACGGGAAGATGGCGACGGTGTGGTCCGAATTCGCCTCGATGTGCTCCTTGAACTTCGTGGCGTAGACGCCCTGAACCTCTTCCAGCGCTTCCTCGATGGCGTATTTCCACTCGGCGGCAAAGGCCGGGCCGGCCAGAAGGGTGAGCGCGGTCGTGGCTGCCAGGGTCTTGGCCACCAGATTGCGGCGGCGCGTCTTCATCGGATTGGTCATTCAACGATCTCCGTTTCTCGGTTCGACGACAGGAGGTCAACAAACCATAGCATTCGAAATCAGCAGGAAAAGCGTAGCCCGCGAAAAATCCGCCGACGGCGCACGATCGGCAATGGAATTCAGGATCATCGCCGGCGAGATCAGTCGATCTCGGATATTTCGCCTGCTTAGCACAGGGTTCGATTGCACGAACCGGCGTGAAGCACCGGGCTCCTGCTTGAAGGGAGCCCAAGCCTGCACATCGACGACCGTCAGTCAACGTTCGCATCCTCTGGATCGCCGAAGATCAGCTTCCGAATATTATCGCGCCGTGTCGAGCGAGCGTTCGCCCGAATGCGTTCGGGCAGGCAGCAGAATACACTTCTGGCGCGACGGAAAAAGGACGGTTCGCCTAATTGCCGAGCATGCCCAATGCGTGGTCATTTGAGCGCTGTAACGTCGGGGAACAAGCGGTTCGCGGGTTGACCGGGGCGAGAGGAAATGCGCCTTTTCGGCTCCGTGTCGCCCGGTCCGGCTTCCACCCTCGACACCTTGCGCATGCACCGGCGGCGACGGGTTCGCAGAGAGCATCAGGCCATGGCGACAAAACTCTGTTTTCCCTGTTGAAAGTTTCTGCCATGAGCGTCCCGATCACCACCTCGGATCTGCCTCTCGCTCTCGATGAGCGGGCTTGCGGGCGCCGTGTTGGCCTGATTCTTCTGGCCACCGACCAGTCCACCGAGGCCGATTTCACGCGCATGGTCGCGTCCGACACAATCCACGTCTTCGGCACCCGGATCGAGTTCGCCAACCCCACCACGACGGAGAACCTGCGGGCGATGAAGCCGCGCCTCGCAGCTGCCGCCGGCCTGCTCCTGCCGGGCGAGGCCTTCGACGTGATCTGCTTCTCATGCACCTCCGGAACCGTGCTGATCGGCGACGACGAGATTGCCGCGGCCATCCACGCCTCCAAACCCGAAGCCGCCGTCGTGACCCCGCCGGCCGCCGCCGCCATGGCCCTGCGCGCCCTCGACGCCCGGAAGATCAGCGTCTTGACGCCTTATGTCGTGCCGGTCGGCGAACTGATGGCGGATTATTTCGTCGACGCCGGCTTCACGCTGGAAAACTTCACCTGCCTCGAGATGGAGGATGACGGGGACATGGCCCGGATGTCGCGGGCCAGCCTGGTCGAGGCGGCCGTCGCCGCAACCGCTCCGTCCGCCGAGGCCCTGTTCATCTCCTGCACGGCCCTCCGCTCCGCCGCCGCCGTGCCGGAGATCGAGGCGCGCATCGGCCGGCCGGTCGTCACCAGCAATCTGGCGACGGTCTGGGCGACCCTTGGCCATTGCGGCGCCCTCGCCGCACGACCGGACGCCGGCCGCCTGATGGGGCGGTCCCTGCCCGTCGCCGCGTGACGCCATGGGGATCGTGACGCTCACCGATATTGAAGCCGCCGCCCGCCGGATCGAAGGCAGGATCCGACGCACGCCGATCGATCTCTCGCCGAGCCTGTCCGACCGGCTAGGCGTGCCGGTCCATCTGAAGCACGAGCACCGGCAGATCACCGGTGCCTTCAAGCTGCGCGGCGCGACTAACGCCCTGCTGCAACTGACGCCAGAGCAGCGCGCGAAGGGCGTGACCGCCGCCTCGACCGGCAATCACGGCCGGGCGCTGGCCCATGCGGCGGCCGCCGAGGGCGTGCGCTGCATCGTCTGCATGTCGGCGCTGGTGCCACGCAACAAGCTCGATGCCATCGCCGCCCTGAGCGCCGAGACCCGGATCGTCGGCCGGTCGCAGGACGAGGCCCAGATCGAGGTCGACCGGCTGGTTGCCGAGGAAGGCATGACCAATGTGCCGCCCTTCGATCATCCGGCCATCGTCGCCGGCCAGGGCACGATCGGGCTCGAGATCATCGCCGATCTGCCCGACGTCGACACGGTGCTGGTGCCGCTGTCGGGCGGCGGTCTCGTCGCTGGTATTGCCGCTGCGGTGAAGGGCCTGCGCCCGGAGGCGCGGGTGATCGCCATTTCCATGCGCCGCGGCGCCGCCATGCAGGCGAGCCTCGCCGCCGGCCATCCGGTCGAAGTCGAGGAATTGCCGACCTTCGCCGATTCCCTCGGCGGCGGCATCGGTCTCGGCAATGCCTGGACCTTCGAGGCCGTGCGCCACCTCGTCGACGAGGTGGTGCTGCTCGACGAGGCGGAGATCGCCGCCGGCATCCGGCACGCCTATGCAGAGGAGCGCGAGATTGTGGAGGGCGGTGCCGCCGTCGGCATCGCGGCGCTTCTGGCCGGCAAGGTGCGTCCAAACGGGCCGACGCTGGCGCTTCTGTCGGGCCGCAACATCGACATGCGGCTGCATCGCGCCATCCTCAATGGGGCGAACACGCTGGAGGAGGCTGCCTGATGCCGCAGATGCGCATCCTCACCGAAACCGATCTGCGCCAGCTGGTGCCGCTCGACCCGGAGGCGATCGCCGCCGTCGAGGGCGCCTTCGAGGCGCTGGCGACCAAGGCGGTGGCAATGCCGCCGATCCTGCGGCTCGACATTCCCGAGCATCACGGCGAGGTCGACGTGAAGACCGCCTATGTGCCGGGCCTGTCCGGCTTTGCCGTCAAGATCAGCCCGGGCTTCTTCGACAATCCGAAGCTGGGCCTGCCGAGCGTCAACGGCATGATGGTGCTGCTGTCCTCCACCACCGGGCTGGTCGAGGCGCTGCTGCTGGACAACGGCTATCTGACCGACGTGCGCACGGCTGCGGCCGGCGCGGTCGCCGCCCGGCAACTCAGCCGGCCGGATTCTGCCGTCGCAGCCATCTTCGGTGCCGGCGTCCAGGCGCGGCTGCAGCTCAAGGCGCTGACGCTGGTGCGGCCGATCGCCGAGGCGCGGATCTGGGCCCGCGATCCCGGCAAGGCGGATGCAGCGGCGGCGGAGCTTTCGGCGGAACTCGGGATCGCGGTCACCGCCGTCGCCGACGGCGAGCGGGCCGTTGACGGCGCCGACATCGTGGTGACGACGACCCCGTCCGAAACGCCGATCCTGATGGCGGGCTGGCTGGCGCCCGGCCAGCACGTGACCGCCATGGGCTCGGATGCCGAGCACAAGAATGAGCTCGATCCGACCACCATCGCAGGCGCCGACCTCTATGTCGCCGACAGCCTGTCCCAGACCCGGCGGCTGGGCGAACTGCACCACGCGATCGCCGCCGGCGCGGTCTCCGCGGACGCCCCCTTCGCCGAACTCGGCGCCATCGTCGCCGGCCGCAATGCGGGTCGTCCCTCGGCCGAGGCCCTGACGATCTGCGATCTGACCGGCACCGGCGTCCAGGACACCGCGATCGCCACGTTGGCCAGCGATCGCGCCATCGCGGCTTCTGCCGGCACATCCTTTACCAGCTGACCCCTCCGACCACAGGTGCACCCATGCGTGAGCCGCGATTCAAGTTTACCCGACCGGAATATGCCGAGCGGCTGGAGAAGACCCGGGCGGCCATGGCCGAGAAGGACATCGAACTGCTGTTCGTATCCGACCCGTCGAACATGGCGTGGCTGACCGGCTACGACGGCTGGTCGTTCTACGTCCACCAGGGCGTGCTGGTGCCGCCGGAGGGCGACCCGATCTGGTTCGGTCGGTCGCAGGACGCCAACGGCGCGCGGCGCACTGCCTATATCGGCAACGACAACATCGTCGGCTATGCGGACCACTACGTGCAGTCGTCGGAACGGCACCCGATGGATTACCTCGCCACGGTCATCAAGGATCGCGGCTGGGCGAACCTCTCGATCGGCGTCGAGATGGACAATTACTGGTTCTCCGCCGCCGCCTTCCTGTCGATGCAGACCTATCTGCCGGAGGCGCGCTTCGTCGACGCGACCGGCCTCGTCAACTGGCAGCGCGCAGTCAAGAGCGCGCAGGAACTGGAATATATGCGCATTGCCGGGCGCATCGTCGGCGCCATGCACAAGCGCATCCTGGAGAAGGCCGAGCCGGGCATCCGCAAATGCGATCTGGTCGCCGAGATCTGGGACGTCGGTACGCGCGGCGTCGACGGCTATGGCGGCGACTACCCGGCCATCGTGCCGCTGCTGCCGTCGGGCCTCGACGCCTCGGCGCCGCACCTGACCTGGGACAATTTGCCGATGGAGCGCGGCGAAGGTACCTTCTTCGAGGTCGCCGGCTGCTACAACCGCTATCACTGCCCGCTGTCGCGGACGATCTTCCTCGGCAAGCCGCCGCAGAGCTTCCTCGACGCCGAGAAGGCGACGCTGGAGGGCATGGAAGCGGGTCTCGAGGCCGCCAAGCCCGGCAACACCTGCGAGGATCTGGCCAACGCCTTCTTCGCGGTGCTCAAGACCTACGGCATCATCAAGGACAACCGCGCCGGCTATCCGATCGGCCTGTCCTATCCGCCGGACTGGGGCGAGCGGACCATGAGCCTGCGCCCGGGTGACCGCACCGAGCTGAAGCCCGGTATGACGTTCCACTTCATGACCGGCATCTGGCAGGAGGACATGGGCATCGAGATCACCGAGTCGATCGCCATCACCGAGACCGGCTACGAGCTTCTGGCCGACGTGCCGCGCCAGCTCTTCGTGAAGGACTGAGCCATGCGGCAGGACAATCTGGCGCCCTCGCCGCTGGTGGCGACGGTTGATTTCCAGGCCGACGGCATCCAGCACGGCTTTCTGCGCATGCCCTACAGCCGCGACGATTCGGCCTGGGGCTCGGTGCTGATCCCGATCACCGTCGCCAGGAACGGCGACGGTCCGACGGCGCTCCTGACCGGCGGCAATCACGGCGACGAATATGAGGGCCCCATCGCGCTGTTCGATCTGGCCCAGCGGCTGACCCTGGAGGAGATCACAGGCCGGGTCATCATCCTGCCGGCGATGAATTATCCGGCCTTTCGCGCCGGCACGCGCACCTCGCCGATCGACAAGGGCAATCTGAACCGGCTGTTTCCCGGCTCGCCGGTCGGCACGCCGAGCCAGAAGATCGCCGACTACGTCACTCGCTACCTGCTGCCGATGGCGCATGTCGTGCTCGACTTCCATTCCGGCGGCAAGACGCTGGATTTCCTGCCCTTTGCCGCTGCCCATGCACTGGACGACAGCCGGCAGGAAGAGGAGTGCATCGCCGCCGTCGCCGCCTTCGGCGCGCCCTGGTCGGTGAAGATGCGCGAGATCGATGCGGTCGGCATGTTCGACACCACGGTGGAACAGCTCGGCAAGGTGTTCGTGACGACCGAACTCGGCGGCGGCGGCACGGCGACGGCCCAGAGCGCCGGCATCGCCAAGCGCGGCGCGGCCAATCTGCTGCGCCATGCCGGCATCCTGTCGGGCGCTGTCGAGGAACGGCCGACCCGCTGGCTCGACATGCCGTCGGACGATTGCTTCACCTTCTCCGAGATCGACGGGATGATGGAGCCGCTGGTGGATCTGGGCGACGCGGTCCGCAAGGGGCAGCCCATCGGCCGAGCCTGGCCGATCGACCGCACCGGCGTCGCGCCCTACGAATACACCGCCAAGATGGACGGCATCCTCGCCGCCAGGCACTTCCCCGGCCTCGTCAAGGCAGGCGACTGCATCGCCGTGCTCGGCGTCACCGACTGAGAACGTGTGCAAAAGCCGAGCGGTCAGGCGATCCAGTCGACCCGCGTCGCGAAGACATAGCCGGCGCCATAGACGGTGCGCACATGGACGGGCTTCTTCGGGTCTTCGTCCAGCTTTTTCCTGAGCCGCGACACGCGCACGTCGACGCTGCGATCGAAGGCCTCCTCGCCGCTGGCGGAGAACAGCTCCAGCAGGAAGTCGCGGCTGAGCACCCTGCCCTGCGCTTCGAGGAAGGCGCGCAGGAGCTCAGCGTCGGAGCGGGACAGCGGCTGTTCGGCGCCGCCGGGCGCACGCAGGGTCAGCGAGCCGAAGTCGGCCCGCCAGCCGGCGAATTCGGCAATGTCGGTGCGCGCCGTCGCGCTGACGCGCGGCGTCGGGGTTGCCTCCCGGTTGCGCGACGTGCGGCGCAGGACGCTGCGGATGCGAGCGGCCAGTTCCAGCGGCTCGACCGGCTTGGTCAGATAGTCGTCGGCGCCGCTTTCCAGCCCCTGCAACCGGTCGTCCAGCGCCCCGCGGCCACTGACGATGACGATCGGCAGGCCGTGGCGGCCGAGGTCGTCCTTCAGAAGCGCCAGGCCGTCGCCGTCGGGCAGGCCGAGATCGACGATGCACAGATCCGGCGGCGCAGCGCCGAGCTGGCGGCGGAACTCGGCGATCCGCTGGAAGGTCGCGACCACGAAGCCCTGCTCGGTCAGCTCGCGGGCGAAGACGGCGGCGAGATCGCGGTCGTCCTCGAGGATGAAGATGCGCTCATGCATCCGTCGGCACCCTCCGGGCACGGGCCAGATCCTGCATCGTCAGGCTCCCGCCGTGAAGGCGGAGACGATGGCCCGCCGCTCGAACGGTTTCTGCAGGACGCGCACCCGCGGCGAGAGATCGGCCCGTACGCCGTCCTGGCCGAAGCCGGTCATCAAGACGATCCGCTTGCCGGGATGGCGCCGCTCGATCTCGGCGGCGAGGTCGACGCCCGACATGCCGCCCGGCATGGTGATGTCGCTGAGGACGAAGTCGATGCCGTCGACCGCGTCGAGAAGCTGCAACGCCTCGGCCCCACCACTCGCCTCGATCAGACGGGCTCCGCAGCCGAGGAGATCCCGGCGCAGCACGGTGCGGACCTCCTCGTCGTCGTCGACCAGCAGCACGAAACGGTCCTTCAGCCCGTCGGAGCAGTCCAGGGCCGCATCGCTTCCGGCCGCCGTGCCGTCTTCTGTCGGCACCTCCGCGGCGGGCAGACGCAGGGTGAAGATCGTGCCCTGGCCGGGGGCCGTGTCGAGCGCCACCGTGCCTTGCGAGGCGGTGACGAAGCCCTGCACCATGGTCAGGCCGAGACCGGAACGTTCGGTACCGGTCTTGGTGGAGAAAAAGGGTTCAAAGATCTTCCGCCGCGTGGCCTCGTCCATGCCCTTGCCGTCGTCGGCGACGACGATCACGACCGCGCCGCTCGCCGCGTCGCTTTCCGCCGCCACCCGTATGCGCCCTCCCGTCAGGCAGGCATCGGCGGCATTGACCACGAGGTTGATCAGGCTGGCTTCGAGCTGCGCGGGATCGACGAAGGCGTGGGGCGTGCCGTCGATCTCCACCGCGATGCAGGTGCCGTCATGCAGCGACGGGCGCACCAGTTCGACGATGGTGCGGATCGTCTCGCCGATATCGACCACGGCCGGCTCCAGCGGCTGGCGCCGCGCGACGGCCAGAAGCCGCCGCATCAGGTCGGCGCCCCGCCGCGTGGCGCGGATGGCCGGCTCCAGCATCTCCGCTTTCAGGGCAGGATCGTCGATCTTCGCGACCAGCGGCATCAGATTGCCGAGGATGATGGTCAGGAGATTGTTGAAGTCGTGGGCGATGCCGGACGAAAGCTGCCCGAGCGTCTCCATCTTCTGGGCCTGCAGAAGCGCCGCCGCGGCCTCCTTCTCCTTGGTGACGTTCACCGTCAGCACGTAGAAGCCGCGCGGCGTGCCGTCGGGGTCGCGATCGGGACGAAGAAAGGTGCGCGTGTCGAGAATCCGCCCGTCGGGAAAGGCGATCTCCTGGTCGAAATCCAGCGCCTCGCCCGTCTTGGCACGGGCGAAGAACGGCCGCACGCGGGCCATGGTGGCGGCGCTCAGCACCTCGTCATGGCGCCGGCCGGGGATCGCGTCGGGCGACAGGCCGTAGGCCCGGGCAAAGCGGCGATTGACGAAGCGGAACACCTCGTCCCGGTCGAGATAGGCGATGCCGGCCGGCACCTCGTTGGCGATCAGCCGCAGCCGTTCCTCGCTGCGGCGCAGGTCCTCGGTCTGGCGCAGGAGCCGCTGCTCCAGCCGCAATTCGCGCCGGCGCTGGTCGGTGATGTCGGTATAGACGGTGGCAAAGCCTCCCTCGGGGAGTGGCCAGCCGCTGACGCGGATGACGATGCCGTTGGGCCGCGTGCGCTCCAGCGTGTGCGGCTCGAAACGCCGTGCCGCCGCGACACGGTCGGCGACCATCGTCTCGATGTCGCCATGGCCGTATTCGCCATGGGCCGCGTTGTGGCGCACGATCGTCTCGAAATGTGTGCCCGGCTCGGCCAGCGCCTGCGGCAGGCCGACCAGTTCGACCAGCCGGCTGTTGGCAAAGACCAGCTTCAGATCCGGACCGAACAGGGTGATCCCCTGATCGAGCCGGTCGAGGCCGGCCATCAGCATGGCGAGCGTTCCCGCCTGCCCCCGCCCGGATGCCGCGACCCCCGCGCCCGTCTGTCTCTCTCCCAACGCCGCCGCTGCCTCCCTGTCCGGCCACGCGGCAGCCTAGCAAGGCGCAACCGCCATTGCATCGCTTCTGGAAAAACTCTCGCAACAATTGCCTGCCAGCGTGACACAGTGCCCTCGGGAGCGGGCATCGAAACGCGGGTCGTACGGCGCAGCAGCCGGTGCCCCGCGGACAGGTCGGCGGGCAGACGCCGACGGGAGGAAGAATTGTGACGTCAGGCGAACGCCTCCTGGAGGTCCGTGATGTCTCGCTGCGCTTCGGCGGCGTGCGCGCCCTGAGCAATGTCAGCTTTCACGTCGAGGCCGGCGAGCTGTTCTCGATCATCGGGCCGAACGGCGCCGGCAAGACCTCGATGCTCAACTGCATTTCCGGCCGCTACCGGCCGACCGAGGGCGACGTCCTCTACAAGGGCGGCTCGCTGCTGAAGCGTTCGATCAACGATCGCGCCCGCCTCGGCATCGGCCGCACCTTCCAGAACCTCGCGCTGTTCGGCCATATGAGCGTCCTCGACAACATCCTCGTCGGCCGCCACCACCGCCTGAAGAACAACCTGTTCACCGGCATGGCCTACTGGGTCGGCGGCGCCCGCACCGAGGAGCTGGCCGAGCGGCGGCGGGTCGAAGAGATCATCGACTTCCTCGAAATCCAGCATGTGCGCGGCGAGCCGGCCGGCACCCTCTCCTACGGGCTGCGCAAGCGGGTCGAACTGGCCCGCGCCATGGCGATCGAGCCGGAGCTGATCCTGCTTGACGAGCCGATGGCCGGCATGAACCTGGAAGAGAAGGAAGACATCGCCCGCTACGTCGTCGCGCTGAACCAGGAATTCGGCATGACCATCGTGATGATCGAGCATGACATGGGTGTCGTCATGGACCTGTCGGACCGGGTGATCGTGCTGGATTTCGGCAAGGTGATCTCCGCCGGCACACCCGACGCGGTGCTGGCCGACGAACACGTCAAGCGCGCCTATCTCGGCGAGGACGACGAGACGCTGGACGCGCTGGCCGCCGAGACGGGAGAACCGGCATGACCGCGCCCCTTTCCGTCAGCGGATCGGAACTGCCCTGGCCAGACGACACGCCGGAGGTGAAACAGGCCGCCGGTCTCGACACCCTGCCGAAGCTTCTCGCCCACAACGCCCTCCTGCACCCCAAGGCGATTGCACAGCGCGAGAAGGAATTCGGCATCTGGGTGCCCTATGACTGGGAGAGCGTCGAGACGCATGTCGCGCGCATGGCCGTCGGCTTCGCCGGCCTCGGCCTCGGACCCGGCGACATCGTCGCGCTGATCGGCGACAACCGGCCGGAATGGGTCTGGGGCGAGGTCGCCGCCCATGCCTGCCGGGCGATGAGCCTCGGCATCTATCGCGACGCGCTGGAAGAGGAGATCCGCTACCTCTTCGACTATGCCCAGCCGAAAATCGTCGTGGCCGAGGACGAGGAGCAGGTCGACAAGCTGCTGGCCTTGGGCGACGCCATCCCGAGCGTCGTCGCCATCGTCTACACCGACCCGCGCGGCATGCGGAAATACGACGATCCGCGGCTGATCCCGATCGAGACGCTGGAAGCGGCCGGCAAGGACGCGCTCGACCTCTCGCCCAATCTGTGGCGCGACATGGTCGGCGCGACGCGCGGCGAAGACGTCGCGATCCTGTGCACCACCTCCGGCACCACGGCCCATCCCAAGCTCGCCATGTGGACCGGCACCGCCTTCATCGGCCATGCGGCAAGCTATCTTCGGGCCGATCCGCGCGGGCCCGACGACGAATATGTAGCGGTCCTGCCGCTCTCCTGGGTGATGGAGCAGATGTATTCCGTCGCCTGGAACTTCCTTGCGCGGATGAAGGTGAACTTCCCCGAGGAAGAGCAGACCACGATGGCCGATCTGCGCGAGATCGGACCGACCTTCGTCCTGTTCTCGCCGCGCGTCTGGGAGACGGTCGCCGCCGACATCCGCGCCCGGATCATGGACAGCAAGCGCTGGAAGCGGGCGATCTACGACTGGGGCGTCGCCAAGGGCATGGCCGCGGTCGAGCATGGCGGCCATTCGGGCGCCGCCGACCTTCTCCTGTTCCGGCACCTGCGCGACCGGCTCGGCTTCACCAACCTGAAATCCGCGGCCACCGGCGGCGCCGCCATGGGGCCCGACACTTTCCGCTTCTTCCAGGCCATGGGCGTGCCGCTGAAGCAGCTCTACGGCCAGACCGAGGCGCTGGGCGCCCATACCATCCACAAGGACGGCGAGGTCGACAACGAGACGGTGGGCTATCCGATGCCCGGCTGCGCGCTGAAGATCCGCGACCCCGATCCCGAGGGGCTCGGCGAGGTGCTGGTCAAGCATCCCAACATGATGAGCGGCTACTACCGCAACGAGGCTGAGTCCGCGGCCAGCCTCGATGCCGAGGGCTGGTTCCAGACCGGCGACGCCGGCTACCTCACCGACAAGCGCCATCTCGTCGTCATCGACCGGATCAAGGATCTGGCGACCACCGCCAAGGGCGTGCGCTTCTCGCCGCAATTCATCGAGAACAAGCTGAAATTCTCGACCTATGTCGCCGAGGCGGTGATCCTCGGCAACCGGCGGGACTACCTGACCGCGATGATCTGCATCCGCTTTCCGATCATCTCGAAATGGGCGGAGGAGCGGCGGATCTCCTTCACCACCTATTCCGACCTCGCCGCCCGGCGCGAGGTCTACGACCTCTTGCGCGCCGAGGTGGAGCGGGTCAACGCGACGCTGCCCGCCCAGCAACGGATCGCCCGGTTCCTGCTGCTCTACAAGGAGCTCGACGCCGACGACGGCGAGTTGACCCGCACCAAGAAGGTCCGGCGCAGCGTGATTGCCGAGAAATACGAGGACATCATCGCCCGCCTCTATTCCGACGCCGACCACGTCGACGTCGACACGGTGATCCACTTCCAGGACGGCTCGAAGCAGCGCATCGTCACGACGCTGCCGATCGAGACGCTGGTACCGGATGCGGGCCACAGGCAGGAGGCAGCCGAATGAACACCGAACTCCTTCTCCAGCTCGTCATCAACGGCGTCATCGTCGGCATGCTCTACGGCATCGTCGCGATGTGCTTCGTGCTGATCTACAAGTCGACCCAGGTGGTGAATTTCGCGCAAGGCGAATTCGTGGTGCTGGGCGCCTGGGTGTGCCTTGCCCTCGTCGTCTCCCTCGGCCTGCCCTTCTGGCTGGCCTTCATCTTCTCCCTCGTCTTCATGACCCTGTTCGGCATCCTGGTGCAGGTGCTGCTGCTGCGCCCGCTGGTCGGCGAGCCGGTGATCTCGGTCATCATGGCGACGATCGGCCTGTCGATTTTCATGCGGGCGCTGATGAACTGGATCTTCGGCAACAACGCCGTGCGCTTCCCGCAGGTCTTCGACCGGAGCACCGTTTCCATCGGAGGCCTCAACGTCGAGACCGCCTATCTGATGAGCCTCGTCCTGTCGCTCATCGTCATGGTGATATTCTTCTGGTTCTTCCGCTATTCGCGCTGGGGCCTGGCCATGCGCGCCACCGCCTACAACCAGCAGGTCGCCCAGTCGCTCGGCGTCAATGTCGGGCGCGTCTTCGCCATGGCCTGGGCCATCTCGGCGGTGGTCTCGGGGATCGCCGGCGTCGTCATCGGCCTCGTCAGCGCCGTGTCCAACTCGCTGGCGATCATCGGCATCAAGGTGTTTCCGGCGGTCATCGTCGGCGGCCTCGATTCCATCGTCGGGGCGATCGTCGGCGGCCTGACCATCGGGCTTCTGGAGAACCTCGCCGAATTCGTCGACGGCCAGTATCTGCAGGTCGGCAACATGTACCAGGTCGCGCCCTTCTACGTGCTGATCGTGATCCTGATGATCCGTCCCTACGGGCTGTTCGGCACGCCCGACATCGAGCGCATCTGATGGCCCACGTTCCCAATCCGCGCCCGGCGGGCGACTTCCGCACCAGCTACAAGGCGGACCAGTCGCTGTTCTGCACCCATTTCGAGCAATGGGCGGTGGTCACGCTTGTCGTGCTGGTGGCCCTCATGCCGCTGGTCTTCGGCGGCTATGTCCTGTCGCAGATGATCCTGATCGGCATCTACGGGATCGCCGCCCTGGGCCTCAACGTCCTCACCGGCATGACCGGGCAGATCTCGCTCGGCCACGGCGCGTTTTTCGGCTTCGGCGCCTTTGCCTCGGCCTGGATCGCGTCGAAGGGCATCCCGGTGCTCATCGCCATCCCGCTCGCCGGCCTGATGACCACGGCGGTCGGCATGATCTTCGGCATCCCGGCGGCCAGGCTGAAGGGCCTGTATCTGGCGATCGCCACCCTCGCCTCGCAGTTCATCCTGGAGGATTTCTTCGGCCGGGCGGCGTGGTTCACGGGCGGGCCCTACGGCTCGCTGGCCGAGACGGCGACCCTGTTCGGCTTTCCGCTGAACACCGACGAGCGCTATTTCTACCTCGTCCTGTTTTGGGTGGTGATCTGCTTCCTGGCGGTGGCCAACCTCGCCCGCACCCGCGACGGGCGGGCGCTGGTGGCGGTGCGCGACCATTATCTCTCGGCCGAGATCATGGGCATCAACCTGACCCGCTACCGGATCATGTCCTTCGGCATCTCCAGCTTCTTCGCCGGCATCGGCGGCGCCCTCTACGGCCATTATCTCGGCTTCGTCTCCGGCGAGGGCTTCACCATCCTCCTGTCGATCGAGTTCCTGGCGATGATCATCATCGGCGGCCTCGGCTCGGTCTCGGGATCGCTGCTCGGCGCGGCCTTCATCCTGCTCTTGCCTCAGGTGATGGAAATCTTCGCCAACGGCCTCGCCGACGTGTTCCCCGCCATCGCCCAGGGCACCGCCTACATCAAGCAGATGTCGGTGGGCGCGGCGATCATCCTTTTCCTCGTGCTCGAGCCGGAAGGGCTTGTCCATCGCTGGCGGCTGATGCGGGCCAGCTGGAAGCTCTTCCCCTTCTCGCACTAGCCATCTTGCCCCGAACCCGGCGTCAGACCGGACGGGGCACCCCGGGTCCGGCGGGCTTCGCGGCACCGCCGCCTTCGGATCGAACCAGTCCGCGAACGGGAGGAAGACATGACCAAACTGAAGATCCTGGCTGGCGCGGCGCTCGCCGCCGGCACCATGCTCGGCACCGCGCACGCGCAGGACAGCGTGCTCGTCGGCCATCTCGCCGACTATACCGGCCCCACATCCTTCGTCGGCAAGCAATACGCGCCGGGCGTCGCCGACGCCTTCAAGCAGATCAACGCCGATGGCGGCATCGACGGCACGTTGGTCGAGCTCGACACGGTCGACTACGCCTACAAGGTCCCCGAGGCGATCTCGCTCTACAAGCGCTGGATCGGCAACGGCATGGTCGCGCTGCAGGGTTGGGGAACCGCCGACACCGAGGCGCTGATCACCTTCATCACCCGTGACGAGATCCCCAACATCTCCGGCTCCTATTCGGCGCATCTGACCGATCCGCAGGGCAAGAACCCCAACACCAAGCTGCCGGCACCGTTCAACTTCTTCTACGGGCCGTCCTATTCCGACGCCTGCCGGGCGCTGGTGCAGTGGGCCTCAGAGGACGCCAAGGCGAAGGGTATCGATAACCCGACCTTCGTCCATACCGGCGACAACCATCCCTATCCGAACGCCCCCAAGGAGGCCTGCGCCGCCTATGCCGAGGAGCTAGGCATGACCGTCGCGCCGCCGGTGGTGGTGCCGCTGGCGCCGGGCGACTTCAAGGCCCAGTGCCTGACCATCAAGGATACCGGCGCCCAGTACGTCTACATGGGCAATCTCGGCGGCTCGGTCGTGTCGCTGATCAAGTCCTGCAACACGGTCGGCGTCGAGGCGACCTACATGGGCAACCCCTGGGCGGGCGACTATCAGACGGTGGAAGCGGCCGAGGCGCAGAACCTGATCTTCCCGACCTCGACGCCGTTCTACGGTGCCGACGTCCCGGGCATGACGCTGGTCAAGACCATCCTCGAGAACGGCGGTGGGCAGGTCGGCGACCGGCCGACCCATCATTATCTGCGCGGCGTCTGCGCGGCCTACTACATGAAGGAGGCCATGGAGTGGGCAAAGGCCAATGGCGGCATCACCGGCAAGGGCATCCGTGACGGCATGTACCAGAAGAGCGAATGGGTGCCCGAGGGGCTGGAAGGCGTGTGCCTGCCCTCGACCTGGACGCCCGAGGATCATCGCGGCCTGATGACCGTGGCGATCAATTCCGGCTCGATGACCGACGGCAAGGCGGAGATCAAGGAGATCGCCGAGATCCACCTGCCGCGCCGCGACGACTGGCTCGGCCAGTAAGCCCGACCGCATCGGCCGGGGCGTTCCGCGTCCCGGCCGGCCGCATCCAGGGAAATGAAAAGGGTCGCCCCCCATGACCGTCGCAGAGCCGCTCTCCGCTCCCCAGCCCGCAACGGCGCCAGCCGAGGACATTCTCTCCCTCAACAATGTCGAGGTGATCTTCAACGACGTCATCCTCGTCCTGCGCGGCATGTCGATGGCTGCCAGGCGCGGGCAGATCACCGCGCTGCTCGGCGCCAACGGCGCCGGCAAGTCGACGACGCTGAAGGCCATCGCCGGCCTGCTGCACACCGAGGACGGCGCCATCACCCGCGGCTCGGTGTCCTATGAGGGCGAGGACATCACCCGCATGTCGCCGGACCAGAAGGTCTGCAACGGCATCTTCCTGGTCATGGAAGGCCGCGGCATCGTCCAGGACATGACGATCACCGAGAACCTCCGGCTCGGCGCCTTCACGCGTCCGAAAGCCAACATCCGCGAGGAGATCGAACAGGTCTACGAGTTCTTCCCACGGCTGCGCGAGCGCAGCGGCCTCGCCGGCTATCTGTCCGGCGGCGAGCAGCAGATGCTGGCAATCGGCCGGGCGCTGATGGCCAAGCCGAAACTGATCCTGATGGACGAGCCGTCCATGGGCCTGTCGCCGCTGCTGGTGAAGGAGGTGTTCGGCATCATCCGGCGGCTGAACCGCGAGCTCGGCATCTCGATCCTGCTGGTCGAGCAGAACGCCAACATGGCGCTGAAGGCGGCGGACTACGGCTACATCATGGAGAACGGCAAGATCGTCCTCGACGGCACCGGCGCCGAGCTCGCCGACAACGAGGACGTCAAGGAATTCTACCTCGGCGGCGGCGAGCGGCGCTCGTTCAAGAACGTCAAGAGCTTCCGCAGGCGCAAGAGATGGCTGTGACGGCGCCGCGCGCCCTGCCCCCGACCTGCACAGAACGATCCCGGAAGGCTCCGGCATGAGCGACCATTTCGACGACCGCGAAACCCGCGATCCCGCCGCCCGCGAGGCCCACCTGTTCGAGCGGCTGCGCGTGCAGTTGCGGCATGCGATCGACACCTCGCCGCATTACGCCGGCAGCCTCGCAGGCATCGATCCCGACGCCATCAGCGACCGGGCGACGCTTGCGGCCCTGCCGGTCCTCTACAAGTCCGACCTGATCGAGATGCAGGAGGCCCGTCCGCCCTTCGGGGGGCTGACGCCACGCGGCGCCGGTGGTTTTCGCCGGCTGTTCCTGTCGCCCGGCCCGATCGTCGAGCCGGAGGCCGAGCACGAGCACTGGCGCATGGCCCGGGCGCTTTATGCCGCCGGCTTTCGCCGCGGCGACATCGTCGCAAACTGCTTCGCCTACCATCTGACGCCGGCGGGCTTCATGTTCGACCACGCCGCCGCCGCGATCGGCTGCGCGGTGTTTCCGGGCGGCGTCGGCAATACCGAGACGCAGGTTGAGGCCTTCGCGAAGCTCGGCGTCGGCGGCTATGTCGGCACGCCGGACTTCCTGAGGATCATCCTGGAAAAGGCCGATGCGGCCGGCGTGGCGCTGGGCTCGGTGACCAGGGCGCTGGTCAGCGGCGGGCCGCTGTTCCCCAATCTTCGGCAATGGTACGCCGAGCGCGGCATCGCGGTGCGCCAGTGCTACGGCACCGCCGAGCTCGGCCTGATCGCCTATGAGGCGGCCGGTCCCGGCGACGGCATGGTGATCGACGAGGATGCGCTGGTGGAGATCGTGCGGCCGGGCACCGGCGATCCGGTCCCCAACGGCGAGGTCGGCGAGGTCGTGGTGACCACCTTCAACGCCGCCTACCCGCTCATCCGCTTCTCCACCGGCGACCTGTCGGCGGTGATGACCGGGCAAAGCCCGTGCGGGCGGACCAACCGCCGGCTGAAGGGCTGGATGGGCCGGGCCGACCAGACCACCAAGGTGCGCGGCATGTTCGTGCACCCGCGCCAGGTCGCCAACATCGTCCGGCGCTTCCCACAGATCGCTCGGGCGCGGCTGGAGGTCGGCGAGGATGGCGGTCGCGATACGCTGCTGCTGCATATCGAGAGCAGCGAGCGCGGCGAGGCCTTCGCCGAAACCGTGGCCGAGGCCGTCCGCGCCGAATGCCGGGTGCGCGGTGAAGTCGCCTTTGCCGAGGCCGGCGCCCTGCCCAACGACGGCAAGGTCATCGACGACAAGCGCGCCCTCGGCGTCTGAGCCGGGGACGTCGTCTGGAAAAGCCTACCGGCCCGCGGGAAACGCCGCGTCATAGGCGGCGATTGCCTTGTCGGCGCGCGCGCGCACCGTCGCCGCGTCGTCGCCCGGCTTGTAGAGCGACGAGCCGAGCCCGAAATGTCGGACGCCGATGGCGCCATAGGCGGTAAAGTCCGCTTCCGAGACGCCGCCGACAGCACCCACCGCGAGGTCCTTGGGCAGCACGGCGCTGATCGCCTTGATGCCGTTCGGCCCAAGCACATTCGCCGGGAAGAATTTCAGCGCCGAAGCGCCCGCCGCCGCCGCTGCCAAGGCCTCGGTCGGGGTGAAGACGCCGGGCATGGTCACCATGCCGTGGACCGCCGCGCGATGCAGCACCGCGGGGTCGACATTCGGGCTGACCAGCAGACGGCCGCCGGCCGCATGCAGCCGGTCGGTGTCGTCCGGCGTCAGCACGGTGCCGGCGCCGATGAGCACGCCGTCCGGCGCCATGCGGGCCGCGGCGGCGATCGATGTGAAGGCGTCCGGCGAGTTCAGCGGAATCTCGATGGCCTCGAAGCCGGCCTCCAGCAGCGCGCCGACGACCGGTTCGCAATCGTCCGGCGTCAGGCCGCGCAGGATCGCGACGAGGTCGCGCTTCAGCTTCGGCCATGGGGCGGAGCGAAGGTCGGTCATGCAAGAATCTCCCTGGCGGCGGCGAAGAGGCCGCGGCGCACCGCCGCGTCCGCATCGGCGGCCACGGCTTCGATGCCCGCCAGTTCGCATGCCACCGTATAGATGTCGAGAAGCTGTCCCGAGGCGACCAGTGTGACCGCCGGCGTCACGCCGAAGCGGCTGCGGGCGCCGGCGAATTCGAGGCCGAGAACGAGGCCTGAAAGTTGCGATCCGCCGTCGCCGCCCGCACCGACATCCAGGAGCCCGCCGGCGCGGATCGCGAACATGCGGTTGGTCGCTTCGGCGGGCGAGCCCAGCCCGGCGCGGAAGCCGTCGGCAAAACCGGCCCGATCGAAGGGCGCGGCAGGATCGGCCACCGAATGGCGCAGGATCGTGTGCTTGGCCACCGCGGCGAAGAGGTCGCCGGTGATGAAGGTGGCAAAGCCGGCGATGCGGCCCGCCTCCAGCGCGACCCATTTCGAATGCGTGCCCGGCATGCAGACGAGGTCGCGGCCATTGCCGCCGGGCCGCTCCGGCAGGCCGAGGATCTGGGTTTCCTCGCCGCGCATGACGTCCGGCGTCGATGCGTTGCGCTGCGCGACGCCCGGCAGGATGTACACCGGTCGCTCAAGGCCCGGCACGCGGCAGGCGCTGGCGGCGATGGAGGCGGCGGTCGCCGGGGTCTCGACATAGGGCGCCTCGACCCAGCCCTGGCGCGCACCGACCATGCCGCAGGCGATGACCGGCAGATCGGCGGCTGCGCCGACGGCCGACAGGTGCGCGTCGAGAATGGCGGCAAAGCCCTCCGGCCCGGCGGCGAGCATGCCCTCGTCGCTGCGGCGTTCGGCAAGGATCTCGCCGGCGGCGTCCAGCAGCCAGAGACGGAAGCTGGTGGTGCCCCAGTCGACGGCCGCGCAATAGGCGTTCATGCAGTGTCCCGGTTCGGTTGGTCGTGGAACGGCTCGACCGTCACATGACGGCCCAGCATGAACGCGTCGGCGACATGGCGGAGCGGTGCGAGATCCACGTCGGACCCGCCGCTCGCCACCAGTTCGGCGAAGCGTGCATAGATGCCGTCATATTCGGCTTCGGCCTGATCGACCACCGATTCCCCGTCGATCCACAGGCGCGCGCCGCCCGACGACAGGAGAAGATCGCCGGCATCGGTGCCGACATGGATGTCCCAGGTCTGCGGCCCGGTCTGGCGCCAGTCGAATTCGGCAGTCATCACCGCACCGGACACGCCGGCAAACTGCAGCGAGGCGGCGATCGGCGCCGCGCGGTTCTCCGGGATGGACAGTTCGCCGCCAGTCAGGAACACCGGCTCGGGCAGGATGTCCGTGACGATCGACAGCGCATTGATGCCCGGATCGAAGACGCCAAGCCCGCCCGGCTCCCAGATCCAGGCCTGGCCCGGATGCCAGTGGCGGACATCCTCCTTCCACTCCACCCGTACCGATCGCACCTGCCGTCCGGCAAGCCATTTGCGCGCCGGGGCGACGCCGGGGGCAAAGCGCGAATGCCAGGTGGCGAACAGGCTGACGCCTTGCGTCTCCGCCAGATCGGCCAGATGCGCAACCTCCGACAGCGTCGCGCCGGGCGGCTTTTCCAGCAGCACGTGCTTGCCCCGGCGCAGCGCGTCGGCCGCCATGCCATGACGCACCTGGGGCGGCACGCAGAGGGCGACTGCATCGATCTGCGGCATGGCGTCGAGCATTTCGGCGGGCGTCGCGAAGCGCGCGACCCCGTCGACGGACGCGCTGCGGCTCGCCGTCGCGACGAGCTCGAAGGCCAGGTTGCGGCCGATCGAGGGGATATGCTGGTCGCGGGCGATCTTGCCGACGCCGACGAGGCCGAGCCGGATCGGCGCGGTCATCGGCGCCCGCTCCCTGCGGACCTCGGTTCACCGGGGCGAAAGCCGCCCCGCTCTGGTTCACAGCGCAACCGGGTCACCCCTTGTTCTTGTTGTAGACGTCGAAGATGACGGCGAGCAGCAGGACGAGGCCCTTGATGACCTGCTGGTAGTCGATGCCGATGCCCAGGATCGACATGCCGTTGTTCATCACGCCCATGATGAAGGCGCCGATCACCGCGCCGACGATGGTGCCGACGCCGCCGGACATGGAGGCGCCGCCGATGAACACCGCGGCGATGACGTCGAGCTCGAAGCCGAGGCCGGCCTTGGGCGTCGCCGTGTTGAGGCGCGCGGCGAAGACGAGGCCGGCCAGCGCCGCCAGCATGCCCATATTGGCGAAGGTCAGGAAGGTCAGCCGCTCGGTCTTGATGCCGGAGAGCTTGGCCGCCTTCTCGTTGCCACCCAGCGCATAGATGCGCCGGCCGACGGTCGTGCGCGAGGTGACGAAGGAATAGAGCGCGATCAAGAGCGCCATGACGATGAGGACGTTCGGAAAGCCCCGGAAGGTCGCGAGCATCCAGGCCAGATAGAGGATCGCGCCGACAACGATGACGATCCGCGCCGCGAAGAAGGCGAAGGGCTCGTCCTCGCCGCCATGGGCCTGGCTGCGCATGCGCGCCCGCACCGCCAGGAACAGGATCAGCCCGGCCAGCGCCACGCCGAGGGCCAGCGACAACAGGTTGATGTCCTCGCCGCCGAAGAGGTCCGGAAGGAAGCCCGAGGAGATCAGCTGGAAGCCGCGCGGGAACGGCCCGACCGACTGGCCGGCCAGGAGCCAGAGCGTCAGGCCCTTGAAGACCAGCATGCCGGCCAGGGTGACGATGAAGGAGGG
This sequence comes from Aurantimonas manganoxydans SI85-9A1, assembly GCF_000153465.1. Classification (GTDB taxonomy): domain Bacteria; phylum Pseudomonadota; class Alphaproteobacteria; order Rhizobiales; family Rhizobiaceae; genus Aurantimonas; species Aurantimonas manganoxydans. The sequence goes on from NZ_CH672387.1 coordinate 2,344,253, forward strand.
AATGCGCCAGTAGGCGATCCAGTAGCCCTGCATGGCGCCGATGACAGCGCCGACGAACAGGCAGATGACCCCGGCCAGGACATAGTTCATGTCCCAGTTGACGATCATCACCGCGGCCAGCGCACCGACGAAGCCCAGCACCGAACCGACCGACAGGTCGATGTTGCCGGAGACGATCACCAGCAGCATCCCCAGCGCCATGATGATGATGTAGCTGTTCTGCAGGACGAGGTTGGTCAGGTTGATCGGCTTCAGGAGAATGCCGTCGGTCATGATCTGGAAGAAGGCCATGATGACGACGAGCGCGACGAGAATGCCGTATTCGCGCATGTGTCGCCGCACGAAGCCCCAGGACGCGCCGGGTGCGGCCCGGTCCTTTTCCAGATCGATCTGCTGCGTCGCCTGTTCAGACATCGCTGTTTCCTCGGTTTCGGTGCCCGGCGCGGATGATCATCGCCATGATCTTCTCCTGCGTGGCATCTGACGTGGGGAGTTCGCCGACGAAGCGGCCCTCGTTCATGACGTAGACGCGGTCGGTGATGCCGAGCAGCTCGGGCATTTCCGACGAGATCACGATGATCGCCTTCCCGCTGGCGGCGAGTTGGGCGATGATCGCGTAGATTTCGTATTTGGCGCCGACATCGATGCCGCGCGTCGGCTCGTCGAGGATCAGCACTTCGGGGCCGGCGAACAGCCATTTCGACAGCACCACCTTCTGCTGGTTGCCGCCGGACAGGTTGATCACCTCCTGGCCGATGCTCGAGCTCTTGATGCGGACCCGGTCGCGATAGTCTCGCGCGACGGCCGTCTCCTTCTCGGAATCGAGGACGATGCCGTTGGCGACGCCCGGCAGATTGGCCAGTGGGATGTTGCGCCGGATCGTCTCCTCGAGGACGAGACCGTAGGTCTTGCGGTCCTCGGTGACGTAGCAGAGGCCGTTGTCGATCGCCCGCGAGATGGTCGAGACGTCGACCTTGCGGCCGTCGATCTTCACCTCGCCGGAAATGTTGACGCCATAGGCGCGGCCGAACAGGCTCATTGCGAGCTCGGTGCGCCCGGCCCCCATCAGCCCGGCAATGCCGACCACCTCGCCGCGCTTCACATGCAGGCTGACGTCGTCGACCACCTTGCGGTCGGAATGGATCGGGTGATGCGCCGTCCAGTTCGACACTTCCAGCACCGTCTCGCCGATCTTCGGCTCGCGCGGCGGAAAGCGGTCGGTCAGGCTGCGGCCGACCATGTCGCGGATGATATCGTCCTCGCTGATCGTCCCGGTACCGCAGTCGAGCGTCGAGACGGCGCTGCCGTCGCGCAGGACCGTGATGGTGTCGGCGACCTTGGCGATCTCGTTCAGCTTGTGGGAGATCAGGATCGAGGAGATGCCGCGCGCCTTGAACTCCAGGAGCAGATTCAGCAGCGCCTCGGAATCGGTTTCGTTGAGGCTTGAGGTCGGCTCGTCGAGGATCAGGAGCTTGACCTCCTTGGACAGCGCCTTGGCGATCTCCACCAGCTGCTGCTTGCCGAGGCCGATATCGGTGACCAGCGTCGTCGGCGATTCCTTCAGCCCAACCTTGGCGAGCAGTTCGCGGGTGCGCGAGAAGGTCTCGTTCCAGTCGATGATGCCGTTCGTCGCCCGCTCGTTGCCGAGGAAGATGTTCTCGGCGATCGACAGAAGCGGCACCAGCGCCAGCTCCTGGTGGATGATGATGATGCCGAGGCGTTCGGAATCGGAAATGCCGGAGAAGCGGCATTCCTCGCCCTGATAGGTGATGGCGCCGTCATAGGAGCCGTGTGGATAGACGCCGGACAGCACCTTCATCAGCGTCGACTTGCCGGCGCCGTTCTCGCCGACAAGGGCGTGGATCTCGCCCGCCTCGACGCTCAGGTTGACATCGTCCAGCGCCTTCACACCGGGGAAGGTCTTGGTGATGTTGCGCATTTCCAGGATGGTCGTCATGGCGGCTCTTCCGGCAGATCGGCAGCCGCGGGCGGCGCCTCGATCCGAATGGATGGGTCACGGCGCTTCGGCCGTCCGTCAGGAAGCCGTGGCCGCTCTGGTGAACGGCCACGGCGTGGCAAGGGCGGACGCCGGCAGGCGCCCGCCGGATCGCCCTACTTGATCTGGTCTTCGGTGTAGTAACCGCCGCCGACCAGGACCTCTTCCCAGTTCTCCTCGGTGACCAGCACCGGCTTGAGCAGGTAGGACGGCACCACCTTGACGCCGTTGTCGTAGGTCTTGGTGTCATTGACCTCGGGCTCGTTGCCCTGCAGCACGGCATCGACCATGTTCACGGTCACCTTGGCGAGCTCGCGGGTGTCCTTGAAGATGGTGGAATACTGCTCGCCGCGCAGGATCGCCTTGACCGAGGGGACCTCGGCGTCCTGACCGGAGACGATCGGCATCTTCTGGTCGCCCGAGCCGTAGCCGACGCCCTTCAGCGAGGAGATGATGCCGATGGACAGGCCGTCATACGGCGACAGAACGCCATGCAGCTGCTGGTCGGTATAGTTGGCCGACAGCAGGTTATCCATGCGGGCCTGCGCCACCGCGCCGTCCCAGCGCAGCGTGCCGACCGTGTCCATGCCCATCTGGCCGGAGACGATCTTGACCTTGCCCTCGTCGATCAGCGGCTGCAGCACGCTCATGCCGCCGTCGTAGAAGAAGTAGGCGTTGTTGTCGTCCGGCGAGCCGCCGAACAGCTCGACGTTCCAGGCTTCGGCATCGGGGAAGCGCTGCTCCAGCCCGGCCACGAGGGACTCGGCCTGCTGCACGCCGACCTGATAATTGTCGAAGGTGGCGTAGTAGTCGACATTCTCGCTGTCGCGGATCAGGCGGTCATAGGCGATCACCGGAATGTCCATCGCCGCGGCGTTGGCCAGGACGTTGGAGAGCGTCGTGCCGTCGATCGAGGCGATGACCAGCGCGTCGACGCCCTTGGTCACCATGTTCTCGATCTGGGCGAGCTGGTTGGGAATGTCGTCTTCGGCATATTGCAGGTCGGTGGCATAGCCGGCCGCCTCGAACTGCTTGACCATGTTGTCGCCATCGGCGATCCAGCGGGCCGAGGATTTCGTCGGCATGGAGATGCCCACGGTGCCCTTGTCCTGCGCGCTCGCACCGAGCGGCACCGACAGCGCCATGACCGTCGCGGCAAGCCCCGCGATCAGCGTCTTCGTCACGTTCATGATTGTCCTCCCTGGACCTTGGTTCGGCGCATGACGCGCCCTCTGCAATGCTCCCGTCACGGCGCGGACCTTGCGCCGTGATCCCGTTCGCGGTGGCCGGCATTTGTATCACCGGCCTCGCCTGCATCGTCGCCCCGGGTGCCGTCGTCGGCGTAGAGGGCGAGGATGACGTCGTTGAAGGCACTCTCGATGAGCCTCCGCATGAACAGTTCCGCCGCCTCCCGGTCGCCGGCGAGGATGGCGTCCATCACCCGGCCATGCTGGCGCAGCGTCTCCTCCTGCGGATTCTGCCGCCAGGACAGGGAGAAGGAGATCGACAGGCTGCGCTCGATCATCGCGCCCAGCGACACCAGCATGGGGTTTCCGGTCGCCTCGAGGATGACCCGGTGGAAGGCGAGATCGGCGGCAATCAGCTCCGGCGAGCCGCGCGGGTTCTCGCGCATGCCGGTCATGGCCGCCTGGAGCCGCGCCGCCTGTTCCGGCGAGATCCGGTCGCAGGCAAGCCGCGCCGCCTGGGGCTCGTTGATCAGCCGCATTTCGTAGAGCGACTCGATGAAGGGCCGCCGGATCGCCGCGGTCAGGTGCCAGCCCATCACGTCCGGGTCGAGCATGTTCCACTCGATCCGCTCGCGCACCCGCGTGCCGACCTTCGGACCGACGCTGACCAGCCCCTTGGCGACCAGATGGCGGACGGCCTCGCGCACGACGGTCCGCGAGACCCGGTATTGCGTCTGCAACTCCTTTTCGGTGGGCAGTGCCTCACCGCAGGCCAGCCGGCCGGACGCGATCCGGCGGCCAAACGTGGCCGCCAGGCTCATGGTGCGGCTGGCCCGCTCGCCATGCATCGTCCGCGCATTCACCTGAAGCACCTTGCCGAGCCTCCCCCTCTGCAATGGTCCGATGATTGCGTGAAGTATCGCCCGGAGGCAACCGCGAATTGCTTCGACTATGGTCTATAGTCGTACCTTACCCTTATAGTCGTACCTTACCCTGCCCATCGGCGAGCCGCGTCGGTCGACGATGCCGACGGGTGCGCCCCTGCCAGCGCGGCCCGACCGGCCCATCCCGTCGCCGGATCAACGTATACATTGCAACCGCCGGGTGGATATGGCATCCCGGCGGGAACGCGATGGCGGCGAAGCCGCGGGCACCGGCTCGGCGGGACGGCGCGAACGGCCATCGGCGCGACTTCTGGGGGGATGTCATGAACAAAATCGATCTCGACGGCCGCACCGCGATCATCACCGGCGGGGCGCGCGGCATCGGCTATGCCACGGCCGAGCGCATTCTCGAGAGCGGTGGATCCGTCGTCCTTTGGGACATCGACGGCGCGGCGGTCGACAAGGCGGTCGCGGATCTGGGCGCGCGCGCCAGCGGCACGGCCGTCGAACTGACCGACGAGGCGGCCGTCGCCGCCGCGACACGGCAGGCGATGGACGCTGCCGGCAAGATCGACATCCTGGTCAACAATGCCGGCATCACCGGCGGCAACGGCAAGACCTGGGACCTGGCGCCGGACGTCTGGCGCAAGACCATCGAGGTCAATCTGATCGCGCCGTACATTACCAGCCGGGCGATCGTGCCGCTGATGATGGAGGCCGGCTACGGCCGGATCATCAACGTCGCCTCCATCGCCGGCAAGGAAGGCAATCCCAACGCCTCGCATTATTCGGCGTCCAAGGCCGGCCTGATCGGGCTGACCAAGTCGCTGGGCAAGGAGCTCGCCGGCACCGGCGTCCTCGTCAACTGCATCACCCCGGCCGCCGCGCGCACCTCGATCTTCGACCAGATGAGCCAGGAGCATATCGACTTCATGCTCTCCAAGATCCCGCTGCAGCGCTTCCTCGAGCCGGCCGAGGTCGCCGCGATGATCGCCTGGCTTGCCTCGGAAGACTGTTCCTTCACCACCGGCGCGGTGTTCGACATTTCCGGCGGCCGCGCCGTCTACTGATCCCTCCCCAACCCATCGACAGAATGCGAAAGGACGCCATGAAACTCGTTCGCTACGGCCCCGCGGGCCAGGAAAAACCCGGCATGATCGATGCCGACGGCCAGCTGCGCGATCTCTCCGGCCAGGTCGCCGACATCTCCGGCGAGGTCCTGTCGGACGCCGGCATCGCCAGGCTCGCTGCGCTCGACCCGGCCTCGCTGCCGGCGGTCGACGGTTCGCCGCGTTTCGGCCCCTGCGTCGGCCAGACCAGCAAGATCCTGTGCATCGGCCTCAACTATTCCGACCATGCCGCCGAGACCGGCGCCGAGCCGCCGACGGAGCCGATCGTCTTCGCCAAGGCGCTCAACGCGCTCTGCGGCCCGAACGACGACGTCGAGATGCCCCGCAACTCGCAGGCCCTCGACTGGGAGGTCGAGCTGGCGGTCGTCATCGGCACCAAGGCGAAATACGTCTCGGAAGCCGACGCGATGAACCATGTCGCCGGCTTCGCCGTGATGAACGACGTTTCCGAGCGCGACTTCCAGACCAAGCGCCAGGGCCAGTGGACCAAGGGCAAGAGCCACGACACCTTCGGCCCGCTCGGCCCCTGGCTGGTGACGCGCGACGCCGTCGCCGACCCGCACAACCTCTCCATGTGGCTCGACGTGAATGGCGAGCGCCGCCAGACCGGCAACACCAGCACGCTGATCTTCAACGTGCCGCATGTGGTGTCGTACCTGTCGCAGTTCATGACGCTGATGCCGGGCGACGTCATCTCCACCGGCACGCCTCCGGGCGTCGCCATGGGCATGAAGCCGCCGCAGTATCTGAAGGTCGGCGACGTCATGACGCTCGGCATCGAGGGCCTGGGCGAGCAGAAGCAGACCGTCATCGCCGCCTGACCGGCCATGCACTGACATCGAAAGGCCTCCGTCGCGATCCGCGGCGGAGGCCTATTTGTATTCGGGCTGTGAAACGTCGCCGGCAACTGCGCTGGCGCGCGGCCGGTGCCTTTCGGCCTAAACGAGCTGGATCGTCCAGTCGACGATCTCGGCGGAGACCTGTTCGAACGCCTTGTCCAGCGCCGCGACGAAGGCCGGGTTACCGGCGCCGTTGACCGGAGCCTGCGCGTTGAAGATGCGGGTGCGCAGGACGGTGCCGTTGCGATCGTTCAGCACCTTCACCGAGATCTGCACCTCGGCGGTCGCCGCCCCGGTGACGTTCACCTCGAAGCGGCGGATCTCCATCACCAGCTGGTAGTCGATCGCCAGCCCCTGCCCCGGCACGCCGATGGCGCCGATCGAACCGGTGTTCTCGAAGGCCTGCAACAGGCGCAGCTGGACGAGCCGCGGCAGGCGGTCGCTCCACTGGCTGTCGCCGAGGAACTGGATCGAGTTGGGCGACGGCTTGATGATGATCCGCTTGCTGTCGATCGTCTCGAGCGCCGTCGGCTCCGGAATCAGGAGCTGGCGCCGGGACTTGCCTTCGCGCACGTCGCTGAACGGCGGCGGCGAAATCTCGTAGGTGTCCGGCGGGGTCGACGCGCAGGCCGAAAGTCCGAGCGCCAGAAGCGCGACAAAGCTCGATTTCAGTGCTGCGCGCATAAAATTGGTACACCTTGACCCGGTCGCCGACAGCCCCGGTTGCTTGCATCCGCAACCCGGCCTGTCAACGAAAGCTTTCGTTTACCCACAGCCGTTAGCGGCGGGTGCGGCCGTCATACTGCTTCACATCCTCGCCGCCGTAGATCAGCCGGCTCGGATTGGTCGTGAAGTCCTCGACGGCACTGTCGATGCGATCGACCGTGCGATTGACGTTGCTGATCAACCCGCGCACTTCGCGCAGCCCCTCCCCGGAGAAGCGCTGGAGATTGGCCGAGATCGGCGTCACCTGCGTCTGGATCGAGTCCGCCGCCCCGCGCACCGAGCGCAGCGCCCGGGCCAGATCCACGCCCAGGCTGGTGCCGTCGCCGGCGCCCGCCAGCACCCGGTTGACCGAGTTCACGACGCTGTCGATGCGGCCCGAGGCGGCCGAAAGCTGTTCGCTGGTCGTCTTGGCGTTGGTGATGATCGCGTCGATGTCCTCGCGCCGGGCGCCGACATCATTGGCGACCTTGGCGATGGAATCGGCCGCGGCGGCAACGTTGCCGGTGGCGGCGGAGACGTTCTCGACCGCCGTGTTCACCTTGCCCGGATCGATCGAGGCGAGCAGCGTGTCGAACTGGGTCCGCGTCTCGGTAAAGCCGGTCAGCGTCGTGTCGAGGGTCTGCACCGTGCGTTCGACGCCGTCGATGATCGACTGGATCTGCTCGGTCTTGCCGCTGACGGCGCCCGTCACGCGCTGGACGTCGCCGATGGCCTGGTTGACCGTGGCGGAATCGACCGAACCGATGAGCGCGTTCGCCGAGGCGACTGCCTCGTTGAAGCCGGTGCTCGCCTGGGTGATGTTGTCGGTGATCGGGCCGAGGCTCGCCAGCAGCTTGTCCACGTCCTCGCTGCGCTCGACGATGGTGGTGGTGATCCGGTTGACGTTCTGCGCGGCGTTCGACGCGCCGGCGATCGCCGAATTGATCGCTTCCTTCTGGGCGCCGATGGTCTCGGCCAGCGACGAGACGTTCTCGGCCGCCGAGGAAATGCCCTCGATGGTCTTGGACACCTGCGCCGGGTCGATCGCCGCGACGACCGTGTTGGCCGATTGCAGCGTCGTGTCGAGCCGGTCGGCCACCGCCGTCGCCTTCTCGGCCAGCGGACCGAGATTGCTGACGAAGCTGTCGATGCCGGTGGTGTTGCGGCGGATCACGTCGCCGACCTCGCCGACGCTGTCGGCCGCCGTCTGCACCGAGGCGAAGATGCTGTCGAGATTGTCCGACTGGGCACGCAGCGTGTCGGAGACGGCGGCGACATTGTCGACCACCGTGGTGACCGACGCCGGGTCGACCGCGTCGAGAATGTTCTTGGCCTGGCGGATGGCGCCCGGCAGCTCTTCAGCCACCGTGTTCGCCGAACTCGACAACTGGCTGAGGCTGGTGAGGAAATTGTCGATGTCGTCGGAGTTCTCGGCAAGGCTCGCCGTGAAGGTCTCGATGTTGCGCGAGGTCTGGGCGACGTTCTCGACGGTCGTTTCGACCGACGGTCCGACGGTGCCCACGAGGCTCTCGAACTGGCCGAGAATGCTGTTGGCGCGGTCGGCGATGTCGCGCGCCGTCGCCAGGATGTCGGTGACGTCGGACGGATTGGCCTTGATGACGGGGACGGTCCCCTGTTCGGCGGCTTCGCCGATGATGTCGGCCTCGTCGGCCTGGCCGCCCTTCAGCTCGACGAAGGCGGCGCCGGTCAGGCCCTGGAAGCCGATATTGGCCTGGGTCGATGCCTTGATCGGCAGGTCGGGATCGACCTCGGTGGTCGCGATGACGACTTCGGGATTGTTGGAATCCAGCCGCAGCGCCTTCACCGAGCCGACCGGCAGGCCGTTGAACAGCACCTGGCTGCCCTGCTGCAGGCCGGTGACCGAGCCCTCGATGCGCACCAGCAGCCGCACGCGCTCGCTGCCGCTGGTGGCGAAGATCGCCCAATAGACGAAGCCGAAGGACAGGGCGATGACCAGCATCGTGAACAGCCCCACCCGGACGTAATTGGCTTTGGTTTCCATCAGGCGGCTCCCACGGGGGCATTGGCGGTTTGGGTCGGCTGGACGATCGTGCGGGCGCGCTTGCCACGAAAATACGAATGCACCCAGGGATGGTCGAATTCCAGCATCATCGACAGCGGCCCCTCGACCAGCACCTTGCGTTCGCCCAGGACCGCGATCCGGTCGCAGGCCTGGAACAGGCTGTCGAGGTCGTGGGTCACCATGTAGACGGTGAGGCCCAGCGTATCGCGCAGGGTCATGATCAGCTGGTCGAAATCGGCGGCGCCGATCGGATCGAGACCGGAGGTCGGCTCGTCGAGAAAGACGATGTCGGGATCGAGTGCCAAGGCGCGGGCCAGCGCGGCACGCTTGATCATGCCGCCCGACAGTTCGGACGGGAACTTGTCGGCCGCGTCCGGCGCAAGGCCGACGAGGTCGATCTTCAGCCGCGCCAGTTCTTCCATCAGGCCGGGCGACAGATCGAGATATTCGCGCATCGGAACCTGGATGTTCTCCAGTACCGTCAGCGAGGAGAACAGCGCGCCATGCTGGAACAGGACGCCCCAGCGGCGCTCCACGGCCAGCCGCTCGGCATCGTTGGCCCGCTCGTAGTCGGTGCCGAGGATCTCGATCGTGCCGGCCTGCTTGGGGTTCAACCCCAGGATGGTGCGCAACAGGACGGACTTGCCGGCACCTGACGGCCCGACAAAGCCGAGGATCTCGCCACGCCGCACGTCGAGGTCGAGGTTGTCGAGAATGGTCTTCTCGCCAAAACTCACGGTCACGCCGGTCGCGCGGATGATGACGTCGTCATCGTCCGGCGTGGCGCGGCCGTTGGGCGAAGGCCTATCAGAGTCCGATGGATGCATAGAAAATCGCGAACAGGCCATCCATCAGGATGACGAGGAAAATGGATTTGACGACGGATGCGGTGACGCGCAGGCCGAGGCTTTCGGCGCTGCCGCCGACCTTCATGCCTTCGGCCGAGGCGATCAGGCCGATCATCACCGCCATGAACGGCGCCTTGATGACGCCGGAGAACACGGTGAACATGTCGACGGAGTACTGCACGCCCTGGCCGAAGCTGGCAAAGCTGATGTCGGAATAGATGTTCAGCGTCAGCATCGCGCCGAGGAGGCCCGCCAGATTGGCGATGAACGCGAGGAGCGGCAGCACGATGACCAGCGCCACGAGGCGCGGAAACACCAGGACGCCGATCGGGTTCAGGCCGATGACGTGCAGCGCGTCGATCTCTTCGCGCATCTTCATCGAGCCGATCTCGGCAGTGATGGCGCTGCCGGACCGGCCGGCGATCATGATCGCGGTCAGAAGCACGCCGATCTCGCGCAGGATGAGGATTGCAGCGAGATTGACGGCATAGAGCTCGCCGCCGAAACGCCGAAGCTGGAACGCGCCCTGCTGGGCGATGATGGCGCCGATGAGAAAGCTCATCAGGAAGATGATCGGCACCGCGCGCAGGCCCATCTGCTCGACCTGCGCGAAGATCGCGGCGGGGCGGATCTGGGTCTTGCCGGTCAGGCGCTGCACGCCGCCGACCATTGCGCCGCCGATGATGTTGAGCGCGACGACGATCTCGTCCTTCACCGCCACCGATCCACGACCCGTGGCCGCGACGAGGTCGAGGATGCGGTTGGTCTTCCGCTTCTCCGGCTGCGGCCGCTCCCGGTCGAGCGCCTTGCGGACGACGTCGAAGAGCGGCTGGTCGCGTTCGCTGACGGCCTCGAGCCGGACGTCGCGGCCATTCGCTCCGAGGCCGCGGACGAGCTTTTCCAGAAGCAGTGCGCCGGCCGTATCGATGCGCGCGACGTCGCCGCAATCGACGACGACCTGCCGGCCGAGATCGGCCGCGCCGGCCTCGGCAACGGTGTCCTCGACCGAGCCGACCGTGCGCGCCAGCCAGTCGCCCGACGCCCGCAGCACGAGCCCGCCGTCACGCTTCTCGCCTTCGAGAGCAGGCGCCACCGTGGAACGGCGGCCTCCGGCCGGACCGGAGGATGGGGCTGCGGAGCCATCAAGCATCGATATGCGACTTCACTCCTTGGAAGAACCTGCTTGAGAACCATGTCAGCGCCACGGGCGGGCACCACGCTTGACGCGGTGCCGATTCGCGGCGACGCAGAACAGGGGCCTATCTGGCACCACCTTTAGGCGTCCAGTCACGTCTTGTCATGGAATGACCGCCGCAGCGGCGGCCGTTGAGGATGTTTTCACCATGCCGCGTCGTCTTTCAGTCACAGTCGAGCATTTCCCGCTGGCGCAGGAGTTCCGGATCGCCCGCGGCGCGAAGACCGAGGCGGTGGTCGTGACGGCGCAGATCGGCGACGAATTCGGCGAGGGTCGCGGCGAATGCGTGCCCTATGCGCGCTATGGCGAGAGCATCGACAGTGTCCGCGAACAGATCGAGGAGGTGCGCGCCGCGATCGAGGCCGGCGCGTCGCGCGAACGGATCGGCGAGCTGCTCCCGGCGGGCGCGGCCCGCAACGCGGTGGACTGCGCCCTGTGGGACCTGGAAGCCAAGTCGAACAGCCGGAGAGCCGCGTCGATCATCTGCGGCAGCGCTCCGCGCCCGGTGGAAACGGCCTATACGATCGGGCTCGGCGATGCCGACAGCATGGGAGCCGCCGCACGGGTCGCCAACCGCTCGCTGTTGAAGGTGAAGGTCGGCACCGCCGACGATGTCGGTCGCATCCGGGCCGTCCATGCCGCCTCGCGGCATTCGAAGCTGATCCTCGACGCCAATGAGGGCTGGAGCGCCGACAACATTCGCGAGCACATGCTGGCGGCGGCCGCGGCCAACGCCGTTCTCGTGGAGCAGCCCCTGCCGGCCGGCGACGACGCCATCCTCGCCGACATTCCGCATCCGGTGCCGATCTGCGCCGATGAATCGGTGCACACCGCGGATGACCTCGACAAGCTCGTCGGGCTCTACGACTTCGTGAACGTCAAGCTCGACAAGACCGGCGGGCTGACCGAGGGCCTGCGGTTGGTCCAGCGCGCCCACGAGATGGGGTTTGGCGTGATGATCGGCTGCATGGTGGGCACCTCGCTGGCGATGGCGCCGGCGGTGCTGCTCGCGCAGGTGGCGGAGTTCGTCGATCTCGACGGCCCCCTGCTCCTGGCCAAGGACCGCAGCGGCGGCCTCGTCTATACGGATGCCACGGTCTCGCCGCCGAGCGCGAAGCTCTGGGGCTAGGCGATTTGTCTCTGCCGAGCTGATGCAACGCATTCGGCGCTGGCGCCGAACCGGTCAGCCGGCGAGCTGAAGTTCCGGCTGAACCTGCAGCGCCTCGGTCGCCGACAGGAAGATGTCGGCGCAGGCCTGCCAGCTATAGGCGAGCGAGCGCTCCAGCGCGTCGGCCCGATCCAGCGTCAGCGCGGCAAGGCACGCCTCGCGCAGATCTGAGGAGATGCAGCCGGCCTTCGTGTTGCCGGCGACATCCAGGGGTCCGGGCTCCGGATAGGCCGCCACCGGCACGCCGCAGGCCAGTGCCTCGATGAGCACGATGCCGAAAGTGTCGGTGAGCGACGGGAACACGAAGACGTCGGCCGCCGCGTAGCAGCGGCTGAGCGCCTCGCCGGTCTGGCTGCCGGCAAAATGCACGTCCGGGTAGCGCCGGCGCAGTTCGGGCAGCATCGGCCCGTCGCCGACGACGACCTTGGAGCCCGGCAGGTCGAGATCGAGAAAGGTCTCGATGTTCTTTTCCGGCGCGACCCGCGAGACGGTCAGGAAGACCGGTCCCGGCAGGCCGAGATCGACCTTCGGCTGCGGCCGGAACAGGCTGCGGTCGACGCCGCGGGTCCAGGTGACGAGATTGGCGAAGCCGAACCCCGCCAGCGTCCGGCGCATCGATTCGGTCGGCACCAGGCAGGCGGTGGCCGGCGCATGGAAACGCCGCAGCAGCGCGTAGGTCAGGTTCTCGGGGATCGGCGCCCGCTTGCTGAGATATTCGGGGAACCGGGTGTGGAAGCTGGTGGTGAAGGGTCGGCCAGTGCGCAGCGCCGCCCGGCGCGCCGCATAGCCGATCGGTCCTTCGGTGGCGATGTGGATGACGTCGGGCTGATAGTCGCGGATGATGCGGCCGAGCGCGTCGGCCGAAGCCAGCGCCAGCCGGATCTCCGGATAGGTCGGACAGGCGACGGTGCGAAAGTCGGAGGGGCCGACGATGCGCACGTCCCTGCCCCGGCCCCGAAGCTCCTGGGCAAGGCTCGACAGGGTGCGCACGACGCCGTTGACCTGCGGCTCCCAGGCGTCGGTGGCGATCAGGATGCGGGTCATGTCAGGCCGCCTCGACGCGAGCCGCGTCCGGCTCGGCGGTCTCGCGCTGGGATACCACCTCGGGCGCCGCGGAGCGCTCGCCGGCCAGATGCGCCCAGTGGATGAGCTCGAAGGAGCCGTCATGGCGCTCGGCCACCGCGGTGCAGCTTTCGACCCAGTCGCCGGTATTCACATATTCGACCGCGCCGTGACGGGTCATCTGCGCATGGTGGATATGGCCGCAGATGACGCCGTCGCAGCCATGGCGCGCCGCCTCGTCGGCCAGCGCCGTCTCGAAGGCGCCGATGAAGTTGACGGCGTTCTTGACCTTCAGCTTGGCCCATTGCGAGATCGACCAGTAGGGAAAGCCGAGCCGCCGGCGGACATAGTTGAAGACGACATTGATGGAGATCGCCATGTCGTAGGCCCAGTCGCCGAGATAGGCCAGCAGCCGGGCGTTGCGGACGACCACGTCGAATTCGTCACCATGCATCACCAGGAAACGGCGGCCGTCGGCAGTCGTGTGGATGTCGGTGCGCTTGACCTCGACACCGCCGAAATGATGGCCGGGAAAATCGCGCAGGAACTCGTCGTGATTGCCGGGCACATAGACGATGCGGGCGCCCTTGCGCGCCTTGCGCAGCAGCTTCTGCACCACGTCGTTATGGGCCTGCGGCCAGTGCCAGGAGCGCTTCAGCCGCCAGCCGTCGATGATGTCGCCGACGAGATAGATCGTCTCGGCATCGTGCAGGCGCAGGAATTCGACCAGCATCTCGGCCTGGGCCGCCTTGGAGCCCAGATGCACGTCGGACAGGAACAATGTCCGGAAATGCCGCGCCGTCGTCAGCTTGTGCATGGTCGCCATCCCGTGCCTTGCCCCGGTTAAAGCCTTTGCGCTGCTCGGGAAATGCACGATTCTGATTGCAGTCGTGTGACGCTCCGGCAGCTCGCCCCGGCGGTGGACGAGCGGCGCGGTCCGGTTGCCTGCCGGGATCGATACGTTAGAAGAAGCGCGACACGTCGCCGCCGCCATCATCGCGCGGCGACGCCGGGATGGAGGAGCAGGAATGTCCGAACAGGAAACCGCCAAGGATCGGCCGAACATGGGCGATCTCGACGAACAGGCCCTCTTCTATCACCGCTATCCCAAGCCCGGAAAACTGGCGATTCAGGCGACCAAGACCCTGGGCAACCAGCGCGATCTGGCGCTGGCCTATTCGCCGGGCGTCGCCGCGCCGTGCCTCGCCATCGAGGCCGATCCGTCGCTGGCGGCTCTCTACACCAGCCGCGCCAATCTCGTCGGCGTGGTCTCCAACGGCACCGCCGTTCTCGGTCTGGGCAATATCGGCCCCCTCGCCTCCAAGCCGGTGATGGAAGGCAAGGCGGTCCTGTTCAAGAAATTCGCCGACATCGACGTCTTCGACATCGAGATCGACGCCCACGAGATCGACCATATCTGCGACGTCGTCGCGGCAATGGAGCCGACCTTCGGCGGCATCAATCTCGAGGACATCAAGGCGCCGGAATGCTTCGAGGTCGAGTCGCGGCTGCGTGAGCGCATGGCGATCCCGGTCTTCCACGACGACCAGCACGGCACCGCGATCATCGTGGCGGCGGCAATCCGCAACGGGCTGATGCTGGCCGGCAAGTCGCTGGAGAACGCCAAGATCGTCACCTCCGGTGCGGGCGCGGCGGCGATCGCCTGCCTCAATCTCCTTGTCGAGCTCGGCGCCAAGCGCGAGAACATCACCTGTACCGACATCGAGGGCGTGGTCTATGAGGGCCGCGAGAAGCGGATGGACCGCTGGATGGCGGTCTATGCCAAAAAGACCGACAAGCGGACCCTCGCCGAGGTCATCGACGGGGCCGACGTCTTCCTCGGCCTGTCGGCCGGCGGTGTCCTGAAGCCCGAGCTTCTGGAAAAGATGGCCGCAAAGCCGATGATCATGGCGCTGGCCAATCCGAAACCGGAGATCATGCCGGACCTCGCCAAGCAGGTGCGGCCGGACGCGATGATCTGCACCGGGCGCTCGGACTTCCCGAACCAGGTCAACAACGTCCTGTGCTTCCCCTACATCTTCCGCGGCGCGCTGGACTGCGGCGCCACCGGCATCACCGAGGGCATGAAGACCGCCGCGGTCGACGCCATCGCGGCGCTGGCCCGCGAGGAGGTCTCCGAGGTCGCGGCCAAGGCCTATGGCTCGGACACGCCGGTCTTCGGGCCGGACTATCTGATTCCCGCCCCCTTCGACCCGCGGCTGATTCTGAAGATCGCCCCGGCCGTCGCCCGGGCCGCGGTCGCCGACGGCGTCGCCACACGGCCGATCGAGGACATGCCGGCCTATCTCGACCGGCTGAACCGCTTCGTCTTCCGCTCCGGCCTGATCATGAAGCCGATCTTCCGCATCGCGACGGATTCCGGCAAGCGCGTGATCTTCTCCGACGGCGAGGACGAGCGGGTGCTGCGCGCCGCACAGGTGCTTCTGGAAGAGAAGATCTGCGCGCCGATCCTGATCGGCCGTCCCGGCGTCATCGCCGCCCGGCTCGAGCGCTACGGCCTGCGGATCCGGCCGAACGAGGATTTCGAGGTCATCAACCCCGAGGACGATCCGCGCTACCGCGACTATGTCGACCATTATTTCTCGAAGGTCGGCCGCAAGGGCGTCAATCCGGACACCGCCCGCACGATCGTGCGCACCAACACCACGGTGATCGGCGCCGTCGCGGTGTCGCGCGGCGAGGCCGACGCGCTGGTCTGCGGGCTGGAAGGACGCTTCCCGCACCATGTCCGCGACATCAGCCAGGTCGTGGGTGTGCGTGACGAGGCGCACAAATTCGCCGCCATGAGCCTCCTCATCTCGCAGGAGGACACCAAGTTCTTCCTCGACACCTATGTCCAGCGCGATCCGTCGGCGGAAGATCTGGTGGAGATGACGCTTCTGGCGGCCGCCGAGATGCGCCGCTTCGGCATCGAGCCGAAGGTTGCCCTCGTCTCGCATTCCAATTTCGGCTCCGACGACACGAGCGCGACCCGCAAGATGCGCGACGCCGTGAAGATGCTGAAGGCGCGGGCGCCGGAGCTGGAAGTCGACGGCGAGATGCATGGCGATTCGGCGCTGAACACGACGATGCGCGAGCGCACCATGCCGCAGTCGACGCTGAAGGGCGAAGCCAACCTCCTGGTCTTCCCGAATATCGACGCGGCCAACATCACGCTCAACGTGGTCAAGGAGATGACCGGCGCGCTGCATGTCGGGCCGATCCTGCTCGGCGTTTCCTCGCCCGCCCATGTGATGACGCCGTCGGTGACCTCGCGCGGCGTGGTCAACATGGCCGCCATCGCGACCGCCCAGGCGGTGCAGCTCAGCGACTGATCAGACGCGCCCGGCGAAGACTTGCCGGGCGCTCGCTCAACCGAGACGGGCGAGCGTGCGCTGCCGGCCGATGAGCGGCAGCAGGGCGGCGAGTTCCGGCCCGTGATCGCGACCGGTCAGCGCGAGGCGCAGCGGCATGAACAGCGCCCTGCCCTTGCGCCCGGTCGCCTGCTTCAGGGCGCCGGTCCATTCGCGCCAGGTCTCGGGGCCGAACGCGCCCTCCGGCAGGCTGTCGCGCGCAGCCGTCACGAACTGCCGGTCCTCGTCGGACAGCTCCGGCGTCCGGTCGAGATCGCCAAAGGCCACCTCGGCCCATTCCGCCGCATCGGCGACGCGGGCGCAGTTGGCTCGCACGGTCAGCCAGAACGCCTCGGCATCAGTTGACGGCACGCTCATCGCCGCGAGGCGGTCCGCGACATCGGCGTAGGGCATGGCGTGGACGAGATCGGCGTTGAGGCGGTCGAGTTCCGACGGATCGAACTTCGACGCCGATTGCGAGCTGCCCTCGAACTGCATCCGCTCGGCCAGCGCCGCCAGATCCGGCATGGCGTCGATGGCGCCCGGCAGGCCCACCAGCACCGCAAGGGACGCCACGGCCATGGGCTCGAGGCCGTCCTCGCGCAGCGAGACCAGCGACAGGGCGCCGGAACGCTTCGACAGCCCCTCGCCCGTAATCGTCGTCAGAAGATTGTGGTGGCCGAAGACCGGCGGCGTCAGGTCGAGCGCCTCGAAGATGGCGATCTGGACGCCGGTATTGGTGACGTGGTCGTCGCCCCGGATGACATGGGTCACGCCGACGTCGCCGTCATCGACAATGGACGGCAGGGTGTAGAGGTAGCTGCCGTCGCCGCGCATCAGCACCGGGTCCGACAGCGAGGCGAGGTCGACGGTCTGGGGACCGCGCACGAGATCGTCCCAGTGGATCTCGGTGCGCTGGGGCTGCAGCGGATCGTCGGCGAAGTTCGGCAGCAGGAACCGCCAATGCGGCCTGCGCCCCTCGGCCTCCAATGCCTGACGCTCGTCGTCTGTCAGCCGCAACGCCTCGCGGCCATAGACCGGCGGCAAATTGCGCGCAGCCAGCCGCTTGCGCTTGCGGTCGAGTTCGTCCGGCGTCTCGTAGCACGGATAGAGAAGGCCCGCCGCCTTCAGTCGCTCGGCGGCGCCGTCGTAGAGCGCCAGGCGCTCGGACTGGCGGATGACGCGATCGGGCGCAACGCCGACCCAAGCGAGATCGGCGGCGATCTGGTCGGCGAACTCGGTGCGCGAGCGCTGCTTGTCGGTGTCGTCGAAGCGCAGCACGAAGCGGCCGCCCTGCCGCTGCGCGAACAGCCAGTTGAACAGCGCGGTGCGCAGATTGCCGATATGCAGATGCCCGGTGGGCGACGGCGCGAAGCGGACGGTGACGGTCATGGCCTCGACCTAGCGAACGCCGCGCCGGGTGGCAATCGGCACCGGTAGCGACGGGCCGATCAGGTCTCGTGCGGCTGCGGGTCGATGCGGTCGACGGTGCGGCTTGCCCCCGGCGCGGGCGCGTTGCCCAGATTCGCTTTCGGCGCCAGCCGGCCGGCCAGCAGCGCCATGGCGATGGTCATCACCAGGCAATATAGCCCCATGGCGTCGATCTGCAGCGGGTAAGGCACCCCGAGATCGATGAGGATGCCGGTCACGCCCGGCCCGAGCGCCGAGGCCAGCACCATCAGAGCGACGGTCAGGGAGCGGATCGCGCCCAGATGCTTGACGCCGTAGAGCTCCGGCCACAGGGCGCCGAGCAGCGTCGAGGAGAAGCCGTTGGACACGCCGAGGCAGATCATGAAGACGAAGATCGCCGCCTCGGCGGTGAAATTGGCCGCGATGAAACAGGCGATCGTCAGTGGGATCAGGAAATAAGGCAGCAGTCTGAGGGCACTGTAGCGATCGACCATCCAGCCGCAGACGAGTGCGAAGACGACGGTGACCGCCGACATCACCGCGAAGCCCGCGGCGAAGACCTCCAGCGACCAGCCGCGCAGTTCGGTCAGATAGACCTGATGGAAGAACAGCGTCGTGCCGATGAACGGCGGCGCCAGTACGCTCATCGAGACGAGGTAGAAGCGCGGGCTGCGCAGGACCTCGGCCATGGTCCAGTCGGCAACGTCGGGGATCAGCGTTCCCGGCGGCTCCGACTGGGGATCGCGCTCGCGATGGACCAGCGCGACGATGGTCGGGAGCGCAACCAGGATGAGGATCGCGGCGCTTGCGACCCAGGTGCCGCGCCAGCCGAAGGCACCGGCGGCGAGCACGAAGATCAGCGGAAAGAAGCCGGTGCCCGCATGATTGCCAAGGGTCACCAGCGCCATGGCGCGGCCCCGATTGGCGGCGAACCAGCGCCCGGTCGTCGTCATGGAGATTTCGGTCATCATGCCCTGGCCGAACAGGCGCAGCAGGTAGATGGCGAGGATCAGCAGCGGCACCGAGCTCGACACCGCCATGGCCAACGTCGCGATGGCAAGGCAGACGACGGTGACCGCCGCGACCCGCCAGGCCGGATAGCGGTCGAGGGTCCAGCCGAGAAACGGCAGCGTTGCGGCGCTGGCGAGGGTCGCCAGCATGTAAATCATGCCGAACTCGCCATTCGTCAGATCGTAGTCGCGCCGGATATCGCCATTCGACAGCGAGACGAAGAAGGTCTGTCCGAAGGACGAGAAGAAGCACAGCAGGAAACCGCCGCCGAGCCAGCGCGCATTCGTGCCGATGAAGGTCAGAAACTGCATGGGACTCCGGGCCGTGGGCGGCGTCGCCGGGCAGGCCCGAAGGCGGCGCGGCGGAAAAGACCGCCTCCCTTAGCATTTGAGAGGCTGCCCGCGCCAGAGCGCCCCTGCCGCGACATCGCAGAGCGTCAGCCGGCCATGGTCCCGAGGGTCAGACCGCGACGCGAATGGGCACGCCCGTCGCCAGCAACCAGCCGAACAGCAGCAGGCCGGCGATCAGGAAGACGCCACCGAGCACGAGCTGGCGCGCGGCATAGCGGCGTTCGGGCTCGAGCTCGGCACCGAAGGCCCCGGACCGCAAGACTTGGAAATAGCCGCCGAACTGGAAGCTCACGCGGTGCCCCGTCGCCCTCCAGATGCGGCGCATGACGAGGAAATACCGCAGCATGAACAGCGCCCCGACGGCAACGCCGACGGTGGCGAGGGTATCGGGCGGTGGTATCTCCATCGGGTCGTCTCCTTGCATGTCCGCCGGCGAAGCGGTGGTCAGATGCGGCCGGTGCGCGGTGGGGTGGCTCTCGCATCCAGCCTGAGGCCGGGTGTGGTCGGCGACCGGCGCAGCGCGGTCCGGATCAGCCTCTCGGCGATCGCTTGTACCATTGCCCGGTCAAATCCCGCCGCCACGACCGCATCGACGTCGCCGTCACAGGCGAAGAGCCGCTCCGCGACCGTCTCGGCGTCCTGCGCGCCTGCGTCGTCTGTCGGCGTTCCCGTCGGCGCAGCAACCGGCCATTCGAGGAACGGCATCGCGTCCGCGCCAAGACTATCGGCAGGACGATGGCCACGCCGCCACCGGGCAAGGTCGGCGAGATCACTGCGGGATAGATCGGCGATCGGGTTCAATCCGGCGGCCAGAACGCCATCGGCCTCGCCGTTGCCCAGGCGCAAAGCCGTCCGATTTGTCGCGCCGAGCAAAGCCGCGCCGGTGCGCTCGGCCAGCGCGACAAGCAAGGCCCCACGCATCTGCGCGCGCGCCGCTCTCGACGCTGGTACGTCCGACACGTCGTCGTCGGCCGTCATCGCTGCGAGGACAGGCGTGAGGGGCAAAACATGGCACGCAATCCCAAGCTGGGCAGCGCCGGTCCTCACCGCGTCCGTATCGGCGGTGTCGCGGTCCGCGTCCGGCGTCAGCAGCCCCTTCACGAGCGACGGTCCCATCGCGTCCACGGCCATGGCCGCGACGATCGCCGTGTCGGCGTCGCCATGCAGTGCGAGCGCGACCGTCTCTGTGCCTTGCGCTTCGGCATGAGCGCGGATGGCGCAGACGCAGGCGCGCCAGATGGCTTCCTCCGGCCCCGGCAGATCGACCACGTCCCGGGTCTCGCAGCGCCAGCCCGACGCGGTCCGCTGCCAGTCGGACAGGAAGAGCCCGGCCCCGAATTGCGGGCTTTGCAGCGCCAGCGTCCGGTCGGCCTGGAAGGCGAAGGCGCCGCCGTCCATGACGCCGACGCCCTGCCCGCCGACTCCATTGACGAACACCATCGGCAGATCGGTCTCGATCACCTGCCGCAGCACCGCCTGGTGGCGCCGGTCGATCCCGTCGCGGCGGAACGGCATGGCGCTGGGCGCCAGCAGCAACTCGGCCCCGGATTCGGCCAGGGTCTCGCAGACGTCGAGATCGCCCCGGAGATCGTCGCCGATGGGAATGCCGAGGCGTAGGCCGCGAAAGGCCACCGGGCCCGGCATCGGTCCGGCCCGGTAGGCGGGCGGCTCCTCGAAGCTGCGGGCGTGCGGCAGGTCGACCCGGTCGCGCCAGGTCAAGATACGCCCGGCGTCAAGGACAGCGACCGAATCGTGCACACCGTCATCGCTGCGGCGCGGGCTGCCGATCACAAGGCCCGGCCCGCCATAGCCGGTGTCGTTGGCCAATTGATCGACGGCATCCATGCAGGCCGACACGAAGGCGGCGGCGAGCGGACTGTCGGGGTGCGGAGAGCCGGCCAGGAAGCCTGCGGGAAAGACGACGAGCTGGGCCCCGGCACCGGCCGCCTCGTCGCGGGCAGCACGGGCCTTGGCGAGATTGCCGGCGAGATCGCCCGGAATCGCCGCGATCTGGGCAATGGCCAGCCGCAGCCGTCCGTTGAGATTGTCGTCGTGCGGCATTGTCAGCCTGTTCCGGTTGTCGCCGCGCCGCGCCTTGCGGGATGGCGTTGCCGCCCCTTAGCAAGGCGGCCGGCCGCATGCGAGCCCACCGGTCATGCGAGCGCTCCGGCCCTTTCCCGAGGCGTCGCGAACCGCACCGCTGCGACACCGTGCATAGCGAGAACGCACGAAGCCACTTTTTTGCGCCTCAAAACTCTGCAACAAGCGCCGCCAGACTGGAACGCGACGGGACGGTCGGCGGCTGCACGCCGTTTCGCCGCGATGTTCGGAGCCCACGTGTACGAAATCCTGCGCCTCATTTCCGAATTCGGACCGATCATCGTCCTTGCCGGGACGTTCTTCGAAGGCGAGGTTTTTGCGATCATCGGCGGGTTTCTGGCCTATCGCGGCACCTATCCGTTCCAGATGATGATCGCGCTGGCCTTCGTCGGCTCCTTCATCGGCGACTTCGCCGTGTTCCTCTTTGCGCGCTATTCGTCGAATCACCGCTGGGTGGCGCGCTGGCGCAGCCGCAAGAAATTCGCCAAGGCGCTGCAGCTCGTCGAGCGCTACCAGGCGTTCTTCGTCATCGTGAACCGCTACATCTACGGCCTGCGCATGCCGGGGCTGATCGCGCTCGGGCTGTCGCGCATCTCGATCGCCCGCTTCGCCATTCTCAATCTGATCGGCGCGGCCCTCTGGGCCGGCATCTTCACCAGCGTCGGCTACGTCTTCGGCTATTCCATCGGCTCGGTCTTCGCGCGGCTGGAGGTCATGGAGCGCGGTCTCGGCATCACGCTGGCGGTCATCGCCGTCGCACTGACACTGTGGTTCGCCTGGCGGCAATGGGGACCGGCGCTGATCAGCCGGGTGCGCAACGGCCGCGGTCCCGACGACGACCAGCGCCGGCTGCCCTCCAAGCTCGCGCGGATCAAATCCCGATCGCAGCCTCTCCGCGGTCCAGGATCAGAGGAATGATCAGGTCCTCCTCGTCGGCGAGATGCCGCACGAGGCGATCGAGCAGCCGGCCGCTCGCTTCGGCATAGGCATCGCCCGCATAGCGTGCCGCATCCGGCGGCACCGCCCCGCCCCCCGTCTCCTCTGCCAGAAACCGGTTTGCCGTTTCGGCTACCGCCATCAGGTCCGCGTGGATCACCTCATGGTCGTTCTCCAGAAGCTCGAAGCCCGGCGAGAGACGGGATTCGGCGCGCACGAAGACCGGAAAGTAATGGTGGTCCTCGATCTGGTGATGATCTTCGAGCTGGGTCAGGAAGAATTGCAGCCGCGGCGCGAACCAGCGGCGAAACGGGTCGAGCGCCACTTCGCCCTCGCGGTGCTGCGACAGCGCCTCCTGCATCGCGGCGCCGAGTTCGCGGAACATGTCGTGGCGCTGCAGCCAGAACCGGGCCGTCGCACCGAGATTGGCATGATCGGTCCATGTCTCCCGCGGATATTTCCGCAGGAGTTCGGTCAGATCGACCGGCAGGCCGGTGCGGGTGTCGAGATCGAAACTCTGCTTCATCGCTGCTGAACCTGCGTTTTCATTCCGGTCCCTGCCGTCAGCGGAACGCGAAGGCGTCCATAGACAGGACGCCGAAATCCCGGCTGGCATGCAGCCATTCGCCCTTTGCGCCTCGCCCTGCCGCCCCGAGCGCGACATGCAGCGGCATGAGATGCTCGTCGGTCGGATGGTTCTTCTCGGCGAAGGGCGCCTGCCGGCGGTAGTCGGCCAGGGCCGCGCGGTCTCCGGCAACGAGCCGGTCGCCCATCCAGTCGACGAATCGCGCCACCCAGTCCGGCGTCACATCGACCCTGATGCCCTGCCTGATCCGGTCGAACGCTTCCGGCAGATTGTGGGTGAAGGACCCGGAGCCGATCACCAGCACGCCCTCGCCCCGCAGATCCGAGAGCGCCGCGCCGAGGTCCAGATGATAGGCGGCATCGCGCGTCGGATCGACCGACACCTGCACGACGGGAATGTCGGCGCCCGGATAGGCCAGCAGGAGCGGCACCCAGGTGCCGTGGTCGAAGCCACGCCCGGCGACGGCTTCCGCGTCGAACCCCGCCTCCGCAAGAAGGAAGACGATCCGCTGCGCCAGTTCGGGATCGCCCGGCGCCGGATAGCGCATCTCGAACAGCCGCGGATCGAAATTGCCGAAATCGTGGATCGTCTCCGGCGCCGCGTCGCTCGTGACGCCGACGCGGCCGTCACGCTCGAAATGGGCGCTGGCGACGAGGATCGCGCGGGGCACCGGCAGGTCGGCGGCGAGTGTCCGCAGGAATGCGGCGGCCTGCGTATCGGCGACGGCGGTATCGGGCGCGCCGTGGGAGAGGAAGAGCGTCGGCATCGCGGACATGGCGGGAACTCCGTTCGTATCTCAGCCTAACCGGTCATGGCCGCGGCGGCAGGCCCGCATATCCCGACAGACCGTCCACCCCTCAAACGAAAACCGGGCGCAGCGCTGCGCCCGGTCTCCATCATATCCTGTGCGCCGCCCATTGCCGGACGGCGCGAAGTGGCATGAGCCTCAGCCGGCTGCGACCTTGCGGGCCGCGTCCTCGGCATGGTCCTTCTTGACCAGCTCGGCGACGAGGAAGGCCAGTTCCAGCGCCTGGTTGGCGTTGAGGCGCGGATCGCAATGGGTGTGGTAGCGATCCGACAGATCCTCGGCCAGCACTGGCCGCGCACCGCCGGTGCACTCGGTCACGTCCTTGCCGGTCATCTCGATATGGATGCCGCCGGCATGGGTGCCTTCCGCCCGGTGGACGTCGAAGAAGGTCTGCACCTCCGACAGGATCCGGTCGAAGGGCCGGGTCTTGTAGTTGTTCAGCGTGATCGTGTTGCCATGCATGGGATCGCAGGACCACACGACCTTGCGGCCTTCCCGCTCGACCGCGCGAACGAGCTTGGGCAGATGCGCCTCGACCTTCTCGTGGCCGAAGCGGGTGATCAGCGTCAGCCGGCCGGCCTTGTTGTCCGGGTTCAGCTTGTCGATCAGGCGCAGCAGCGCATCCGGCTCCATGGACGGGCCACATTTGAGACCGATCGGGTTCTTGATGCCGCGGCAGAACTCGACATGGGCATGGTCTTCCTGGCGGGTGCGATCGCCGATCCAGATCATGTGGCCGGAGGTCGCGTACCAGTCGCCGGAGGTCGAATCGACCCGGGTCATGGCCTCTTCATAGCCAAGCAGCAGCGCCTCGTGGCTGGTGAAGAAATCCGTCTCGCGCAGCGAGGGATGGCTCTCCGCGTCGATGCCGATCGCCCGCATGAAGTTCATGGTCTCGGAGATGCGGTCGGCCAGCGCCCGGTAGCGCTCCGCCTCGGGGCTGCCGCCAACGAAGCCGAGCATCCACTGATGGACGTTGTCGAGATTGGCATAGCCACCCTGTGCGAAGGCGCGCAGGAGGTTCAGCGTCGCCGCCGACTGCCGGTAGGCCATCTCCTGGCGTTCCGGGTTCGGGATGCGCGAGGCCTCGTCGAACTCGATGCCGTTGATGATGTCGCCGCGATAGGACGGCAGCGTCTTGCCGTCGCGGGTCTCGTTGTTGGACGAGCGCGGCTTGGCGAACTGACCGGCGATGCGGCCGACCTTCACCACCGGCTGCGAGGCCGCGAAGGTCAGGACGACGGCCATCTGGAGGAAGGCGCGGAAGAAGTCGCGGATGTTGTCCGCGCCATGCTCGGCGAAGCTCTCGGCGCAGTCGCCGCCCTGCAAGAGGAATCCGCGGCCTTCTGCGACTTCGGCCAGCGAACGGGTCAGCTTGCGCGCCTCACCCGCAAAAACGAGCGGCGGATAGGTCGCCAGACGCTTCTCGGTGTCGGCGAGCGCCGCCGGATCCGGATAGTCCGGTACCTGCTCGATCGGCATGTTGCGCCAGCTCGACGGGGTCCAGTCCTTCGCCATCACATCACTCCTGACCGGTGCGCGCCGGCCGTTCTTCTCGTTGTTCGCTTTGCGAAATTGCGGCCGTGGACGTCACGATCTGACGATCCGCTCCGGCCGGGGCCGCGTTTAAGCATGTCCGGCCGAAATTGTCATCCTTCTCGGGTTCCGCGGCGTCAGATGGCCGGACCCGGATCGATCAGCCGGGCCCCGCGTGCCGCGACAAGCCGGTCGAAGAGCTCGGGTTCCCCGGGCTCCAGCGTCACCGGACGCGGGTAGCGCGGCGCCGCGCGGTCCCGCAGCACGCGGGTCTCGAAGCCTTCGGTCTCGTCGACGAAACGGCGCAGGCCGTCGTCGCCGTAAAGGGCCCGGAACCCCTGCATCACCGCATCGAGATAGCTCTGCAGGATCGCGGCCTGCAGATCGCCGGCGTCGGCCGCGCCACGATGCGCCTCGTAGATATAGATCGGAATGTCGGCGACGGGGGGCCCGTCTACCGTAAGCTTCGACAAATCGACGATCCGGCGAGCATAGCCGGCCTCGCGCTCGTCCACCGACGGCAGGTGGTCGGCGAGATCGTAGACGACGACGCCGTCGATGGCATGGGTGTCGTTCGGCTTGACCGACAGGAGCGCCATCTCGGCGGCAGCGTCGCGCGGCAGCCAGAAGCGCTGCCAGCCCGCCACACTGGCGCGGCGAATGCCGAGGAACCTGGTGCGCAGCGTCCGCCGGTTGACCAGCGAGCCGTAGCCGAAATAGGCGACGACCCGCCCTTCGGCGGCCAGTCGCGGCAGGTCCGGGTGATCGTCGTGAATATCCATGGCGCGGCTCTAACGGAATGGGCGCGCAGATCAAGAGTGGCGGCACCTTCGTCGCGGCGGCGTGACCGACCATGCGGTCTCGCCCAGCCATTTAACCGTTGACGTAAACGGAAGACTGGACACATTGGCGGCATGGATATCGCCGCGACTGCTCCCGCCTCCGCCCGCCCCGTTGCCGGGCGCGACCTCACCCTGACGACGGCCGATGGCGTGACGCTGCCGGCGACGCTGTTTCGCGGCGAGCGGGCCGGCGACGGACCGGCCGTGCTGGTCTCGGCAGCTGCGGCGGTCGAGCGCCGGTTCTATCGCGGCTTCGCCCAGCATCTGGTCGACCAGGGCGCCCGCGGCGTTCTCACCTATGATTATCGCGGCATCGGCGCTTCCGCCCGCGATCGAGGCGCCGGCGCATACCGGATGCAGCACTGGGGCACGCAGGACCTTCCGGCCGCCCTCGCCGCGCTGGAAGCGGCCGCCGGCCCCGGGCCGGTGGTCGGCATCGGCCATTCCTTCGGCGGGCTCGCCATCGGCCTTTGCGGCCTGTCGGCGCGGTTCGACCGCTACGTGATGGTCGCCTCGCTCAATGGCTGGTACGGGCGCACCCGTGAGCCCATGTCGGTGTTCGCCCGGATGAATCTTCTGGGCGTGCCGATGTCGCGGCTGACCGGTCGCATTCCCGGTTCGATCGGCTTCGGCACCGAACTGGCCGGTCCGGTCTTTCGCGACTGGGCGCGCTGGTGCCGCCGGCGCGATTTCTTCTTCGGCGATCCGGCCGTGCCGGAAGCCGCCCGCTTCGCCGATGTCCGGCTGCCATTGCTGTCGGTGGGGATCGAGGACGATCCCTGGGGCACGCCGGCCGCCGTCGGCGCGCTGCTGCAGCGCTTCGAGAATGCCGACCTGTCGGAAATCTGGCTGTCGCCGCGCGACGCCGGCGGCCCGATTGGTCACAAGGGCTTCTTCCGGCGCGACATGCAGGCGACCCTCTGGCCGGTCGTGACCGACTACCTGCTGGCCGGCGTGGAGCCGATCCGGCCCCCCTCGCCGGCCTGAGGGGCTCGCGTCAGCCGGTGATCTTCTCGCCGCCGCGGACCCGGTAGGTCGGCTCGTACATGGTCACCAGTTCCTCGGCGGCCGTCGGATGCACCGCCATGGTCGCGTCGAACTGGTCCTTGGTGACGCCCGCCTTCAGCGCGATGCCGAGTGCCTGGCTGAGTTCGCCGGCATCGGCACCGAGAATGTGGGCACCGACGACCTTGCGGGACGCCGCATCGACGATCAGTTTCATCATCATCTTGCCGCTGCGGCCCGACAGCGTGTTCTTCATCGGCCGGAACGAGGTCCGGTAGATTTCGATCTCATCGTAGGCCTTGCAGGCCTCGGCCTCGGTGATCCCGACCGTGCCGATCTCGGGCTGCGAGAACACAGCCGTCGGGATCGTCGCATAGTCCGGCTTCGTCGGATTGTTCCGGAACGCGGTCTCGACGAAGCACATGGCCTCGTGGATCGCCACCGGGGTCAGCTGCACCCGGTGGGTGACGTCGCCCAGGGCCCAGATGTTGTCGACGCTGGTGCGCGAATAGTCGTCGACGACGATGCCGCCGCGGGAATCGAGCTCGATGCCGACCGCTTCGCAGCCGAGATTCTCGGTGTTCGCCTTGCGCCCGATGGCCAGCATCACCTGGTCGACCACCCGCACCTCGCCGCTGTCGCAACGCGCCTCCATGCGGCCGTCATCAAGCTGCTTCACCTCCACGATGGTATCCTGGCAGACGACGTTGAGACCCTTGTCGACCATCGCCTGATGCAGGTCGTGGCGCAGATCGTCGTCGAAGCCGTTGAGGATCTCCATGCCGCGATAGATCAACGTCGTTTCGACATCGAGCCCGTGGAAGATGTTGGCGAATTCGACAGCGATATAGCCGCCACCCAGGATCAGAATCGACTTCGGCAACTCCGTCAGATGGAAGGCTTCCTCGGAGGTGATGCAGTGTTCGGCGCCGGGCAGGTCCGGATGCGGGTTCGGCCGGCCGCCCACGGCAATGAGGATCTGGTCGGCGGTGACGACGCGATCGTCGGCCAGAAGCCGGATCTCGTGCTGGCCCTCGAGCACGGCGCGGCTGTTGAAGATCTCCGCCCCGGTCTTGGCGACATTGGCCGCATAGAGGTTTTCCAGCCGCTCGATCTCGCGATCCTTGTTGGCCATCAGGGTCGACCAGTCGAAGGAGCGTTCGCCGAAGCACCAGCCATAGCCGGCCGCATCCTCATGCGCCTCGGAGAATTGCGAGGCGTAGACGAAGAGCTTCTTGGGCACGCAGCCGCGGATCACGCAGGTGCCGCCGAAGCGGTATTCCTCGGCGATGGCGACCCGCTTGCCGAGCATGGCCGCACGCCGCGCGGCGCGGACGCCACCAGAACCGCCGCCGATGACGAAGAGATCGTAGTCGTAGCTGTTGCCGCTCACGCTGGCGCTCCCGCTGCTGTCGCCGCCGCTATCCGGACCGCCACCCGGACGGTCGCGCTTGCGGCGCATCGTCGTCTGTCGCCAAAGCGTGCGGCGAGCGCCGCAGGATCGACGGACGTCATATCGGCACGATGACGGACGGCCGCTCCGGCCGACCCTGCCTTCCGTGCCGCCGCATCTTTACTGCGCGGCGTCGGCCGGCGTCATCGGCTCGATCGGCGCCTGGGCCTCGCCGTTCAACGGCGCGTCGCCGGCGGTGCCATAGAGCTCGTTCATGCCCTGGAAGGCGCTTTCGCGCAGATCGCGAACGATGCCATTGCTCCAGACCTGCGCCGCCGCCATCATCTCGCGGGTGGCCACGGGGCCCTGCGCCAGAAGCTTCTTGCCGGGCTCGGACTGGTAGAAATCGGCGATGGCGCGCAGCTCTTCCTCGGTGAACAGCTTGGCGTAGACACGGGCGACCTCGGTCTCCAGCGCCGCCCGGCGCGACGCAAGCGCCAACGCCCGGTCGTCGACCATGGTCGAGATCTTCTCTTCCATGTCAGGGTTGTTCGGGATCAGTTCCGCCTTGGTCTGGGTCGCCGCATTCATCAGGATATTGTCGAACTGGTCCGTCGCGTCGATGGCCTCGATCGTGTCACGGGCCGCGGCGAGATGGGATTCGGTGTATTCCTGAGCGATGGCGTTGGCCGGCAGCACCAGAAGCAGCGCTGCGGCGGCCGCGATGCGGCCCTGGCGTGTCACTCGACTAAACATCATGAACGTCTGTCTCCGTTCGGTTCGCTCCGACGCTGGTCGGACGCGTTCGGCGCTTGAGTATTGGAACTGGCGGCGTGCTGGCAAGGGGAAGCCGGTCGCAGGCACGGCGCGAGGCGCCCGCCATGCTCAGGCTTCGAGCGTTTCCAGCCCGTCGTCCCCGGCCAGGATCACGGTGTTCGCCATGCCGAGGAACAGCCCGTGCTCGACCACGCCGGGCACCGCGAACAATGCCTGCGAGAGGGCTTCTGGATCGCCAATGCGGCCAAAAGATGCGTCGAGAATCAGGTGGCCGTTGTCGGTGATGAAGGGCTCGTCGCCGCTGCGCCGCAGGATCATGTCGCCTTCCAGCCCCAGCCCGGCCGCCGCCTTGCGGATGGCCAGATAGGTGGCAATCATGCCGAAGCCGTTGATCTCGATCGGCAGCGGAAAGGCGCCCAGCGTCTCGACCTTCTTGGAGGCGTCGGCGATCACCAGGAAGCGCTCGGACGCGGCCGCGACGATCTTCTCGCGCAGAAGCGCGCCGCCACCGCCCTTGATCAGCCGCAGCGAACCGTCGACCTCGTCGGCGCCGTCGATGGTGAGATCGAGCTCGGGCACGGTCTCCAGCGTCTCGGTCGGCACGCCGAGTTCGGCGCACAAAGTCTCGGTGCGGTTGGAGGTCGTCACGCCGACGATCTTCATGCCATCGCGAACCCGCTCGGCCAGCACCCGCACGAAGGCTTCGGCGGTCGAGCCGGTGCCGATGCCGAGGCGCATGCCGTCCTCGACATGGGCCAGTGCGGCCTCGCCGGCCATGGTCTTCAGTGTCGCCGAATCCGTCATGGGCGTTCAATCCTCCGCTCGCGCCTCCGAAGCGTCTAGACGGTCCGGCCGGGACTGTCGATGTCACGCGCCGGCCGGGTCCCTGCCAGGCTTGACCTTGCGGACGCGGATTGCGAAGCAAACGCCGATCCGCGGCGTCAGCGCCGGCTCCCGTCACCTGCAAGGACAGATCATGACCGGCATCGCCGTCTTCGACCTCGACGGCACGCTCGTCGACACCGCCCCCGATCTCGCCGCGAGCCTCAACCATTGCCTCGCCGCCGCGTGCATGGCGCCGATGCCGCTCGACGTCGTGCGCCCGCATGCCGGCCATGGCGCCAAGGTGATGCTGCGCGAGGCCTATCGCCGCGACGGCCGCGATATCGACGAGGCCGAGATGCGCGATCAGGTGACGCGCTTCATCGCCTATTACCAGGACCATATCGCCGACCAGTCGCGGCTGTTTCCCGGCGTCCTCGACTCGATGAACCGGCTGGAAGCCGCCGGCATGCGGCTGGCGGTCTGCACCAACAAATACGAGCGGCTGGCCGGCCTGCTGCTGAATGCGCTGGCCGTCGCCGATCGCTTCGCCGCGATCTGCGGCGCCGACACGTTTGCCCGGCGCAAGCCCGACCCGCTGCATCTGAACGAGACGATCGCGCTGGCCGGCGGACGCTCCGACCTGTCGGTGATGGTCGGCGACACGGTGACCGACATCGACACCGCCGTCGCGGCAGGCGTGCCCTCGGTGCTGGTGGATTTCGGCTATGCGCCGGACGCGGCGGCAAGAGCCCGCGCCAGCGTCATCATCGAGGATTATGCCAGCCTCGATATCAGCCTCGTGGAACGGCTCGTCGCCGATGCGGGCAAAGTGACGCGAACGAAGCCGTGAATGGCGGTTGACGCGGGCCACGAAGCGGCACTATATCGCGGCGTCCCCGACGCGGCTCGCCGCGCCGGCTGGGGCGCGTAGCTCAGCGGGAGAGCACCTCGTTCACACCGAGGGGGTCACAGGTTCAATCCCTGTCGCGCCCACCATATTTTCCAGGCTCCGAGACCTCTCGGTTTCAGTCGTTCGACCCTTGCAGCGACTGTTGTCCGCACCGACAGGTGGTCGGCTATGAATTCCACGCTACCGGCGGCATTGCGCTTGCCGCCGGGTGAACTTCTCGCCCGCTCGGGCGTCAGGATGGAGATGTCCGTCGGGCCGAAAACCGGCGTTCGAAGCGTCTCCTCATTCATGCGGGTTCGCATTTGTAGAAGCCGCGATAACCGACCGTCAGCCCCTGATCGAGCGTGAAGACCAGCTCGGCATCGGATCGCCAATCGGCGTCTTCCCCCAACGAACGGACGGCGACGGACACGCCCGACGCACTGTAGGCGACGCCGGTCTCCGTCCGGTCCCGCGCTTCCAGCGGTACGAGAACGCCGTTCAGTTTCATCGCCCCGTCACCGCCGTCCTGTGCGGCCCAGAAGATCGGATCGGTTTCGCGGCTGCGATGGAAGACGCAGCGCGAACCGCCCTGAAGGATCTGATCTGCCTCGGCCTTCGGCATCGGAGAGGGATCGAGCGTCGAGATCAGGGCCTGGCCAAGGGCGTCCTCCACGGTGCCGACCTTCGCCGGCGGGTCCTGATAGATGGAATCGACCGTGTTGCCGTCCGACACCTCGGCGATGAGGTAGCGCATCTCGGCAATCTCGCGCCGCTGCGCCTCGATGATTTCGTCCGCCAGTTTCCGAACGCGCGGATCACGAATCTGGGCCCGCTCCGAGGTCATGATGGCGATGGAGTGGTGCGGAATCATCGCCTGCATGTAGCTCGAACCGGAAACCGTGACCTGGCTGCGCACGAGCCACAGGGAGAGCGCGAAGACGATGACGGCGCCCGCGAAGATCGCGATGTTCAGCGCCTTGTTGGCATACATTCCCAGCATGTAGGCCAGCATGATGACGGCCATGGTGGCGCCCATCAGGATCGCCATGTAGGTGCGCGTCTCCGAAAAGAAGACGTGCTCCAGGGCGTAGGTGTTGAGATACATCAGGACGAACATCACCACGGTCGAGGTGAGGATCATCAGTCCAAATCGCACGTAAGACATCAGTCTGGCTTCTCCCTAATCGGCCTTTGGGGCGGGGGCGATGCCGTCCCCATCTCGAGCTTCACCGCCACCCGCGGGCACACCGTTCCCGTCGGTATCGGCGGCGTCGCCTGTCATCATTCGAAAATCCTCAGAGGTCAGCCCGGGCAACCGCGCCACGAACGCGGTCAGGGCGACGATCTCGTCGGGTTTGTGGTGATCGCCGAAGGCCGGCATCCCCGTCATCCTGATGCCGTTCTCGATGATCCAGCGGATTTCTTCGGGTCGCCACTCTGCCGCTGCTTCCGCCAGATGTGGCGGCTCCGGTCGCATTCCTCGCGACCACTTCGCCGGGTCCTGACCCGGCGCGCCATGGCAGTAGACGCAACTTTCAGCGTAACGAGCCGCGCCTTCAGCGATAAGCTCGTCCGGGAAACTTTCGGGCAACACAACGTCCCCTGCACGTCGTTCGACTGAGCGACGCATCGTCGTGTCCAACGTCCAGCGCACGGCATCGGTATGCTGAGCGGAAGCAGCGATGTTGTATGCTCCGGTATATGTCACAGTGAGCCATATGGCGATTGCGGTCAGGACGGTTCCGAAGATGAGACCGAAACCGAACCTCTTCATCGTTCATCTCTCCCGATAACATCGGTTGCTTGCCGGGTTATGTCCGGAGGCGCCATGTCGGTGCGCATCCAGTTGTCGTATGGAACTGTTGGCGGAACGGAAAACGACCAGGAGGGTTCCGCTCAACTCTGGTGGGCGGCTACTCACCCCGGATTGCGAGAGGCCCCTACGTAACGAAAGTTCGATAACTGGAAACAGGGCGGTTGCTGAGCGGCGGACCTGCCGCTCAAGCCGTACGACGAGTTCGCCGCCGTGCCGCGCAGACGACACTTACGGCCGGCCTCTGCCCTGCCGAAAGACGGCGCCAGACGAGTTCGGCCTTCAGCATTTTGAATACTGGGCTGCAGCATCATTTTGCTGAACGCCTGCCTCCTCGGACAGCCAGATCGGGATGCCGCGCCGCCTCGGCTCAGATGTGCACTCGACGGCGCGGTGTCGTGGCGCGGTCGGTGTACCCATCTCGAGACTTTTTGCCTCTGGGTCGGCGGCACAAGCCGGGATGCTCGTTTCTACGTCCGCGTGCAGACAAGATCCCCGCACCCGTTGCATATTCGTCGGCAACTCTGCCGTGGACGCTCTAATGCGCCCTCCCTCGCAGTCGCGAAACCAGGTCCGTTCTTCCGCGCCGCACCGGACGGCGACGACGGGGCGGTGAGACTGAACGGCCTCCTCGTGCCGCAGGAAGCGCGCGGCCGGACGGAGGCCGGCCTCTCTTTGTGGGATGCCGCCGCCGGCGGTCACTGCAGCGTATAGAGATAGGCCGTGATGTCGCGGGCCTGCTGCTCCGTCAGTCCCATGTCGGGCATGACGCTGCCCGGTGCGATCGCCTGGGGCTCGCGCAGCCAGTGGATCATGTTGGCCGGCGTGTTGCGCAGCAGCCCGGCAAGATAAAGCCGGTTGGCCATATGGTCGAGCGGCGGGCCGACGAGACCCTCGGCCCCGTCGATGCCGGGGATGATGTGGCAGGCGCCACAACCGGCCTGGCGGATGCGAACCGCGCCGATCGCGACATCGCCGATGGCCTCGGCTCGCGAGTGCGCCGCATCGTCCCCGCAGCCGGCGAGGACGAGCATCACCAGGCCCGCGGCGGCACGTATTACAGACCGCATAGGCTCGTCCAGAACAGCGAGACGGTGTTGAAGGCGATGGCGACGGTGAACAGCGTGCCGATTCCCACGCCCCAGAGGGCGAGGAAGCAGCTTCGCCCCTCCGCCGTGTCCAGAATGTCCCGGTGGAGCCCGGAGGATTGCTTGCGGGTCTGGCGGTAGGCGAGGAGCGCCAGCGTGAGCGAGGCCAGGGCAAGGACTAGGGCCGCGAGATTCGCCGCGACGATCATCGCGCCGATCCCGTCGAGATCGACAACCGGACGTTTCGCGCCGTCGCCAGCGATGCAGGCGTTTCCGGCCAAGGCGGTGGCCGCCGACAATTGCAAGGTCCAGGCCGCCGGAGCCCCGACAATGCCGACGATGAGGCGCCAGTTCGCAACCATGCCCGAGGCCGGCGCCGGATGTCCGATATGGAAGATCGGGCGTGTCCGTTCCGTCATCCGCTCACCTCAGATGGGGCGTGATGTAGAGGCTGAAGAAGACTGCCAGCCAGACGGCATCGACGAAGTGCCAGTACAGGGCGCCGATGGCGACCGGCGCCATGCGCTGGCGGTCGAAATAGCCCAGAGTGCTCCACACGGTCAGCACGGCCAGGATGACCAGCCCGACCACGACATGGGCCAGATGGAATCCCGTCACCGTGAAATACATCGAGCCGTAGGAATGAGCCGACAGGGTGAAGGGCTTGTTGAGCCATTCCTTGAGCTGCAGACCGACGAATATCGTGCCCAGCAGAAGGCCGACCAGCAATCCCGCCACCAGCCGGCCGCGGGACCCGGTTTCGGCGCCCTTTTCCGCGAACCAGACGGCGATACTGCTGGCGATCAGGATGGCCGTGCTCGGCGCCGACAGCGTGAAGGACGGCAGTTCGGCCGGATACCAGTTCGGGCCGGACTGGGTGGCCAGATAGAAATAGCTGAACAGGAGATAGGAAAAGAGGACGGCCTCGGTCGCAACGAGGGTCACCATGCCCCACCAGCCCGAGGCCCGGCGGGCAATGCTGCCGACCGCCAGCGATCCGATCTGCAGGGGCGCCTCGCCCACGGGGACGGCATCACGCATGGCCCGGCTCCCGCTTCTGGCCGAGATCGGCCCGTGGCCAGAGCCAGGCAAGCAGGCCGACAAGGATCGCCAGCCCAGCACCGGCCGCAACCCACCACCAGTGCAGGAGAAGCGCGGCGAAGCCCAGGGTCATGGCGAGGGTCACCAGGAACGGCCAGGGATCGTCGCCGGGCATTTTCACGATCAGGTCCGGCTGGGCGTCGATCGGCGTCGTCACCAGCATCTCCTTGCCATCGTCGAGCAACAGCCCGCGTTCGAGGGAGGAATCGCCGCGGCCTTCGTCGAGCCGGCTCTCCCACAGGGGATGGCGGCTGGCGATGACAGGCAGCACCGCGAAATTGTAGGGCGGCGGCGGCGACGAGACCGCCCATTCCAGCGTCGGCGCGTCCCAGGGATTGGCGCCGGCCGGCGCGCCGCGCCGCAGGCTGACCAGGACGTTGACCAAGAGCATGGCGAAACCGACGGCGAAGATGAAGCTGCCCACCGTGGTGAGCATGTTCATCGCGCTCCAGCCGATGTCCTGCGGATAGGTATAGATCCGGCGCGGCATGCCCAGAAGCCCGGTCCAGTGCATTGGCAGGAAGCCGAGATTGAACCCGGCGAAGATGGTCCAGAAGGTCCAGCGCCCCAAGCGCTCGCCCAGCATCCGCCCGCTCATCTTGGGAAACCAGAAATGCAGCCCGCCGAGCACGCCGAACAAATTGATGCCGATCAGCACGTAATGGATATGCGCCACGACGAAATAGGTGTCGTGCAATTGCAGATCGGCGGGCACCGACGCGGTCATCACGCCCGACACGCCGCCGATGACGAACATGGCGATGAAGGCGGCGAAGTAGAGAAAGGCCGCCGAGACGACGATCCGGCCGGTCCAGATGGTGGCGATCCAGGCGAAGACCGCGATCGCACTGGGAATGGTGATGATGAAGGAGGCACCGCTGAAGAACGACATCGAGAGGTACGGGATGCCGGTGGTGAACATGTGGTGCACCCACACGCCGAAACCCAGCGCCATGGTGCTGATCGTTCCAAGCACCACGAGCGTATAGGCGACCAGGGGACGCCGACAGAACACCGGCAGGACGTCGGACGCCATGCCCATGGCCGGCAGCACGATGATGTAGACCCAGGGATGGGCGAAGATCCAGAACAGGTGCTGCCACAGGAGCGGCTCGCCGCCCCCGCCGGTCTCGTAGAAATGCGTCCCGAACTGTCGGTCCATCCAGAGCAGGAAGAAGGCGAGACTGACGGCGGGCACGGACAGGAGAATGCCCATCGAGATCGTCGTCGTTCCCCAGACCATGATCGGGATGCGGTTGATCGACATGCCGGGCGCCCGGCACCGCAGGAAGGTGACGACGAAGTTCGCCGCGCCGACCGTGGTGGATATGCCGAGGAAGATCATGCCGAGGGCATAGAAATCCATGTTCGGGCCGGGATTGAAGTCCTTCAGCGAATAGGGTGCGTAGTTGAACCAGCCGTCATTCGGCGCCGCGCCGATCAGGAAGCTTGAATACATGAACAGGCCGGAGGCGAGATACACCCAGTAGGAGAAGGCGTTCAGCCGCGGAAACGCCATGTCCCGCGAGCCGAAGAGCAACGGGAAAAGATAGTTCGAGAAGCCCGACAGGATCGGCAGGGCATAGAGGAAGATCATCGTGATGCCGTGCATCGAGAACAGCTGGTCGTACTGTTCCGGGGTCACCACGCTCTGCTCGGGCCCGGCGAGTTGGATCCGCATGATCAGTGCCTCGATGCCGCCCGCGATGAGGAAGGCGAAGGCCGTGACGATGTAGCGGATGCCGATTTCCTTGTGATCGACGGTGCCGATCCAGCCCATCAGGCCGGACTCCGTCTCCCAGATCGCCCGGAGCCGAGCTTCCAGTTCCGGCGTCGCGACGCCCGCCTGCGGGATTTTCTGATGCGGCTCTGCCACGGCTCTCCCCTCAGTCCAGCGTCGCGAGATAGGTGCGGATGGCGTGCAGTTCGGGGCCCGAAATACCCGTATCGGGCATGTGGCTGCCCGGCTTGAGTGCCTGCGGCGCGGCGATCCAGCCCGACAGATGCCCCTTCGTGTTGGGCAGCATTGCGGAGGCGATCGTCGTCCGGCTCATCAGATGGGTGAGATCCGGCCCGACCTCGCCTGCGGACCGGGTGCCGCGCACCGTGTGGCAGGCGCCGCAGCGCAGGCGAAACGCCTGCCGTCCGGCGACCGCCAGCGAGCCGGGCGATGCCGGCTCCGCGTCCGCGGCCTGCGCATCCCACCAGGCCGTGAAGTCGTCGGGCGCGTCGACGAACATGCGCATGGCCATGTTGGTGTGCTGCTGCCCGCAATACTCGGTGCACTGGCCGCGATAGACGCCGACCCGATCGCCCTGGATCCAGGTCTCGTTGATCTGTCCGGGAATGGCGTCGGTCTTGCCGGACAGCGCCGGAACCCAGAAGGAATGAATGACGTCGGTCGAGCGCAGCCTGATGCGCACCGGCTCCCCGAGGGGAATATGCAGTTCGTTGGCCGTCTCGAAGCTGCGTGCGGGATCGTCGGGATCGACGTAGCGCGCCTCCCACCAGAATTGCTGCGCCGTCACCTCGATCATGAAGGACGGCTCACGGCCAGGCGCGGCAATCCGGGCCATGAGGTCCACCGTCCAGGCGGTGAAGCCGATCAGCACGAGGGTCGTCAGAACGAGGCCGGCATGGATCCAGCCGATCCCGCCGGGCGGGCGCGAGACAGCGATGATGCGGCCGCCCGCCTGCAGATCCGGGTCGCGGCGACGCAGGATCCCGGTGATCACCATGGCGCTGATGACGACGACCACCAGCACCGAGACCGCGATCAGCGCCCAGAGCAACGGGACGGTCATGTCGCCCTTCGCGCCGAAGGTCTCCAGGTAATACATCGGCGTGTCGGCTGCGCGCGCCGGCAGCGGGGCGGCCGGAACCGTCCCCCCCAGGGCGACCGCCATCACGGAGGCCGGCCGCACCCGAAAGGGCCGGCCCGCCTCGCAAAGATCGACTCGGGAATGCGGATCCGTGGTCATGCGGCTCCCGGAAAGGTCCTCTGAGGAACAGGTGTCCTGCAGACCTTCGGTATTGTCCCCATCTGTCAGATCGCTCCCGATTGCCGATGATATCCGAGTGACATCTCCGGGATGTAGGCGGCGGACCTTCAGATCAACCGGGTTGCTCCGTCACGGGCAGATCTTCGACGCTGCCCTGACATTGGCGAAGCGGTCATTGCCGGCACCACCGGAATGATGAGCCGGAATATCTCGGCATCACCGATCCGGCCAGGATCGCCCGGCCCGCCGCCGCCCCTCTTCATAGGCGAAGCCGGCGAGCCAGATGGCGTGGTCGGCGGCGTTGGTGCCGGCAAAGCGCGCATTCGGGCCCTCTTCCCGGCAGGCGCGACGGCCCTCGGCCCACACGGCCCGTTCGCGTTCCGCCTCGCGCATGCTCGCCGCGAGAGCGCCGACCGACCGTTCGACCTCGCTCACCTGCTCGTCAGAGTGCCACGATGGTGCCGGCACCGTCGTTCTTCAGACGCTCGACGGCCTCCCGCGATCCCGGTTCCATGGCGACGCCGAGCCGCCCGCCTTCGGCGATGATGAACCGGGCGAGATCGTCGATCCGCTCCTCGTCGGTGATGGCATTGGCCGCGGCGATCCGCCTTGCGGTCTGGCGGACGATCATCAGCGAGCCCGTCGCTGCTGCGCGTGCTACGGCTTCCACTGCCTGCTTCTGGGTCTGATCCATCGAATACCTCCACATCTCCTCCGTTCTGTCGAAACGGCGGAGACGTGTCCCTAAAGTAGGATAAGCACCGCCGTGGCGATCACCGGCCCCGAGGGTAACAGCCCCTGCGCCAAAGGGCGCATCGGAATTTCTGTTGCTTGCCAACGAATGGCGTTTCGCTGGGCGATCGCCGCTTATGCTCCGCATTGCCATCCAAGGACGTCCAATCGGGGATCCCGGGTGTGCGTCTTCCTGTTTCCGGCGAAAGTCACATGATTATATCCCTTGGATGACGCCATCTTCACGAACAAGCGAGACGGAATGAGGCAGGGCACACCCCACGCGCCAATCGGCCATGGACACGAAGAGGCGGAGGCGCGCGCACCTTCCGCTCTGTTGCAGGCGGGACGGAACTGCCGCAGCGTCTCGCGCGCCGAGACGGCCACCGTGCTCGTCGATGGCGCGCGTTATTTCGCGCGTCTGGACGCGTGTCTCGAAGAGGCCCGGCGCTCGATCGTCATCGTCGGCTGGGACTTCGACGCCAGTGTCCGCCTGCGCCCCGATGCCGACGGCAACGGCACCATGCTGGGCGACCGACTGCGCTCTCTGGTCGAGGCGCATGAGACGCTCGAGATCCACATCCTGATCTGGAGCTTCGCGGTCGCGCATGCCCCCAGCCATGGCATGTCGCTGCTCTTCGGCGGCGACTGGCAGGACCATCCGCGAATCCATCTCAAGCTCGACCGCACGAACCGTTTCTACGCGTCCCATCACCAGAAGATCGTCCTCATCGACGGGGTTCTCGCCTTCGTGGGCGGGATCGACCTGACCGTCGGCCGCTGGGATACGCAGGAGCATCGCCCAGCCGACGAAAGACGGGTCGAGGCCGACGGATCGAAGGCGCGGCCGGTGCATGATTGCCAGGTCGCCCTGACGGGCCCCGTCGTGGACGACCTCCTGGCCATTGCGGCTGCGCGCTGGCAGCGGGCCACCGACGCGGCGCCGCGATTTGCAGGCCCGGCCACAGACCCGATCGCCGGCCAACCCGACCGATCCCCCGATTTCAGGCATGTGCCGGCGGGCATCGCGGTCACCGATCCGGGCGGCGGCTGGCGCGGTCCACCGCCCGTGCGCCACGCGGCCTGGCTGACGGTCGACGCGCTGCGCAGCGCACGGCGGACGATCTACATCGAGAACCAGTATTTCGCCGGCGCGCTTGCCCGCACCATCCTGCCCGAACTGCTCGAGGCCCCGGACGGCCCGGAGATCGTGGTCGTCACCACGCGCAGCATGAACGGCTTCGTCGAGCAGTTGTCAGAAGGCACGAACCGGGACCGGCTCCTGCGCCATCTGAAGCGGTTCGACCGGCACGACAGGCTGCGGGTCTTCCACCCGATGCAGGGTCCGGTCTCCGACCCCGACGAGATCTTCATCCATTCCAAGATCCTCGTCGCCGACGACAGCTTCCTTCGGGTCGGGTCGACGAATTTCAACAACCGCTCGATCGGCGTCGACACCGAATGCGACCTCGGCCTCGTCCCCGATACACCGGAGCATCGGGCGGCGATCCGCACGGTCATGGCCCGGCTGGTCGGCGAGCATCTCGGCGCCGATCCGGCGACGGTGCTGGAGACGTTCGCGGAAACCGGATCGCTGATCCGCACCATCGACCGGCTGAACGGCGGCGACCGGCGCCTCGTCGGCTTTCCCGCACTTGGCTCCTCAGGCCCGCAGCGGCCGCAACTCGGTACGCGTCTGCTCGATCCGATCGCTCCCTTCGGCACGGCAGCCTGGTGGCGCGGTCGCTTCAGCTGCTCCTGACCGAGGCGCCCCACGACGACGTCGTCGAGCGCCAGACGGCTTCGGTGATGGCCAGAACCAGGCCACCGATGGCGAGCGGCACGAGGAAATAGGTGAAGCGGAAGACCAGCACCGCGGTCAGCAGGCCGCGACCGGACAGAAGCGTCACCACGACGGCTTCGAAGACACCGAGCCCGCCGGGCACGTGGGTCAGCATGACGCCGGCATTGGCCAGCACATAGACCGTGGCCGCCGACAGATACGGGACTTCGGCGATCCCGAGCAGCGCCTGGTGGAGGCAGGCCGCGACCAGGGCGAAATTGGTGGCGCCGAGCACGACCTGCCCCAACGCCAGGCGCAGGCTCGGCATTTCCAGAACGAAGGAGCGGAATCTCAGGGGGCGGCGCAGGAAGGCGGCCAGAAGCAGATAGATGCCGACCCCCAGCGCCGCGACGACGCCGATGGCAAGGACCATGCCCTGGCCGAGACCCGTCACCTCCGCCGCGAGCGCGGGGCGCAAGAGCACGGCCAGTGCACCAAGAGTGGCGAGGCCGACGGTCACTGTGAGCCCGGAAAACAGGATCAGCTTGGCGACATCGCCGGTCGACAGGCCCCAGCGCCGGTAGAAGCGATAGCGGATCGCGCCGCTGCTCAGGCCGGCAAAGCCGATGGAATGGCCGAGCGATAGCGACACGAATGATGCCAGCGCCACCTTGGGATAGGCCAGCCGGTGCCCGACATAGCGGGTGCCGAGAAGATCGAACAGCGTGAGCGTCGCGTAGCTTCCCGCCGCAAACATGCCGGAAAGGGCCAGATGGTCGAGGGGAAACGCCCGCAGCGCCTGCATCAGTTCGTCAATGCTGTAGTCCCGCAGCGTCCGCCAGATCAGATAACCGGCCAGCGCCACGAAGCCGGCGATGCCGATGCGCCAGAGCCAGGTCAGCCATCGCCCCTTCGCATCCGCATCCATGTTCGTCTCCGATCGCAAGAAGTCAGTGGCCGGCGCCGCCGGATGCCGGCCGCGGCCCCGCGCCGCCGCCGAAGGCCACTGGAAAGCCGCCGCCCATCCGGCAGGCGGGCGGCGACGCGGCCGCGCCGCTCCATGCCGGCACGCTTGCAGGCCGCTGCCACGCGGCAGCGCCGCCCGATCACGCCTTACAGGGTCTCTTCGACCGCGCCGGCGGGCGGTCCTCCGACCTCGACCCGGACCTGGGTGGGATCGAAAGCGATATGGTCGCGCACGGCGCTCAGTTCGTCGACCGGGTCCGTATAGGCCCAGGCCGCGTCCTGGCCGGCGCGGTTCATCGCCGAGATCGTCCAGAACCGCGCCTGCCCCCTGGCTTCGGGTACGCCGCCGCGGTCGCTGTCGACGAAGAACGCCGTGTGAACGCGATCCTTGGGGATATAGTAGATCGGCTCGGCGCCCTCCTCGCGCACGAGAAGCGCATGGTCGGTGCTGGCGATGATGTCGTCGTGGAAATAGACCGTCACCGGCTTGCGGATGTGGTCGATGGCATAACAGCCGGTTTGCAGGGTCCGGGCATCGGACATGACATTCTCCTTTCCTTGACATGTGAACCGCCGCGCGGCGGACGGCGACGCGCCTCAAGCGGCGGGGTTCAGTTCCACTTTCACCCAGCCCTTGTTCTGGGCGTCGAAGGTCTCATAGGCAGCGATGACGTCGGTCATCGGTTCCATCTGGGACAGGATATGTTCGGGCTTCAGCCCGCCGCGCCGCACCAGTTCCACCAGTTCCTGGACGTACTTCTTGTGGTTGGCATTCCCCATCCGCATGGTGATGTTCTTGTTCATCGCCGTGCCGATCGGGAAGGCGTTGTGGCTCTGGGGATAGACGCCGATGATCGCCAGGGTGCCAGCCTTGGCCAGTGCCTCTGTGGCCCATTCGAGCGACAGGGACGGCGCGTCGCCGGCGGCAAAATGCGCCGCATTGGTGTCGGCACCCGCCTCGGCCAGCCGCTCGACCTGCTCGGCATATTGCTCGGCGCGCTTTTCCAGCACCCGCATCGGCCCCTTGGTGGGCATGAAGGCATCGACCCCGACGACATCGATCGCCCGGTCCGGCCCGATGCCGCCGGTGAGTTCGCGGATCGCCTCGATCGGGTTCTCTTCGTCGAAATTGATCGTCTCGGCGCCCAGTTCGCGTGCCTTGTCCAGCCGGTCCGGCAGACGGTCGACGGCGATCACCCGCTGGGCGCCCTTGTGCCAGGCCCCCAAAATGCTGAACAGCCCGACCGGACCGCAGCCCATCACCAGCACCGTCTTGCCGCGGCCGGCCTCGATATCGGCGATGTCGGCGCCGAACCAGCCGGTGGAGGCGATGTCCGAGAGGCAGATCGCCTGATGGTCGGTGATCTCCGGATGCAGCGGCACGAGATTGACGTTGGCATGGGGAATGCGGGCATATTCCGCCTGCAGCCCGTCGAACGGGCCGGTTTGCTGCGGGCCGCCATAGAAGGCCGTCCCGGCGAGGTGACCGTTCGGATTGGCTTCGTCGCACTGGGCGGTATAGCCGTCGCGGCAGTAGGAGCAGTGGCCGCAGGCGATCGTCGACGGGATCACCACGCGCTGGCCGGGACGCAGATTGCGGACGCTGCTGCCCACCTCCTCGATCACGCCGACACCCTCGTGCCCCATGACGGTGCCCTCGACCATCCCCGGCATCGATCCGCGGATCATGTGCAGGTCGGTGCCGCAGATGGCGCTCGACGTGATCCGCACGATGGCGTCGGTCGGGTTCTTGATCGTGGGATCGGGGACCGTGTCCAGGCGAATGTCGCGGATACCGTGGAAAACGACAGCTCTCATTTGCTGGATCCTCGTAGCTATGCGTGGTGGCTCGCTTTGATGGACAGGAGCAAGCGACAGCAGACACGGCGGACTGTGCCACTGCATTGAAGGTCAATGCGGACGGCCGGACCTTGATCCGTTGCAGTTTCGGTGGCTGGCTGCCGACCGCCCGTATGGTCGCGCCCCGCTGCGTTCGATCCGGCCCGCCTGGCGCTCATCGACGAAACAGGGCAGTCGATGAAGATGTTCCGCCGGCCTGCCCGGGCCCCCTCGCGGCGAACGTCGCCAAGCCTGGGTCCCTCACGGTCACTGCAGCCGATGACCCTCCCTGACGCCCTGCGACGGACCGGCATGGCCGCGCCGATGGTCCTCGGTGGTGCCGCGAACGGCATATCCTTGCGGGCCTGTGGCGAACAGGTGCACATGCCGACGCTCGCACGGGGGGAGACTCGACATCGTGTTCATGAATAGTCGAAGAAAGGAGAACTGGCGGGCTGGGACGCCGTCAGCGCTCCGATCCACATCGTCAAGCCGGGCGAATGCGCCAACTATGTTGCCGCGGCCGGCCAGGCACCGGATCAAGCCGGGTGTGTCTTGGTGGCGTCCCGGTGCTGGTCTGCG
Source organism: Aurantimonas manganoxydans SI85-9A1 (assembly GCF_000153465.1). Taxonomy (GTDB): domain Bacteria; phylum Pseudomonadota; class Alphaproteobacteria; order Rhizobiales; family Rhizobiaceae; genus Aurantimonas; species Aurantimonas manganoxydans. The sequence continues at coordinate 2,388,041 of NZ_CH672387.1, forward strand.
TTCGCGGCATCTGTCCGGACAGCTTCGATGTGCCCATCGCTTCGGTAAGCACGCCCCCGAAACGAACCGCCGGACAAGGATCGGCCGGGTGTCCCGTCGGCCGATCCATGGATGCAATCAGAATTCTTTCCATGCTGGCGCTGCTTCCGGCGCCCTGAGGGCAGCATTGCCGGCTACCGGCGCCGATCTCGACGTCGTCCTCAACTGGACGACCGACCCGCTCGCGACTGTCTTACTCTGCGATTGGACGCCGTCGTGGTCCGGCTGGACGACATCGAAGTGACCAAGCAGCCTGTTGAGCGTCGTTGTCTGATCCAGAAGATGATGGCAGGCGGCACTCGACTCCTCGACCATCGCGGCGTTCTGCTGCGTCCCCTGGTCGATCGAGCCGACTGCCTTGTTGATCTCGCTCAGACCGACGGCTTGGCTCCGGGCAGCTTCCACGATCGATGCGACATGCGCGCTGATGTCCTGCACCTTCGTGACGATCGCCTTGAGCGCCTGCCCGGTCTCCCCCACAAGCGCCGCGCCTGACTTCACCTGAGCATTGGATTCGTTGATGAGGGTCTTGATCTCTTTGGCCGCGGTCGCCGATCGCTGCGCAAGGGCCCGCACTTCCTGCGCCACCACGGCAAAACCGCGACCCGCCTCGCCAGCCCTGGCCGCCTCGACTCCGGCGTTCAGCGCCAGCAAGTTCGTCTGGAAGGCAATCTCGTCGATCACTGCGATGATACTGACGATCTGATCGGAGGATGTCTCGATCTTCCCCATTGCGGCAACTGTCCGCTCAACGACTTCCCCGGATGCCTCCGCCTCGTTTCGTGTCTGCGTGACAAGGCTCCCGACCTCTTCTGCGCGACGCGTCGACACCTTCACGCTGTCGGTCATCTCCGCAATGGCCGATGCCGTTTGTTCGACCGACGCGGCCTGCTGCTCAGTGCGTCTCGCCAGGTCGTTGGAGGCAACCTGGATCTCTTTCGTGGCGGCGTAGATGGACTGGGCTGTCTCGCCGACTTGCCGCATGGCTTTCTCGACGACCTCGAGCGAAGCATTGAAATCGACGCGAAGCTTGTCGAGCGTCGGGATGAAAGGCCTCTCCACCCGCTGCGCTATGTCGCCATCGGCAAGGCGCTTGAGCCCTTCGGCGATGGAATTGACCGCTTCGATGCGGCCCGTGATGTCGGTGGCGAACTTGACCACCTTCATGACCTTGCCGTTCATATCGAGGATCGGGTTGTAGGAGGCCTGGATCCAGACCTCGCGGCCATTCTTGCCGATGCGCTTGAATTCGGCGGACACGAATTGGCCACTACCGAGCTTTTCCCAGAAATCAGCATAGTCGGATGACGCCGCATATCTGGGCTCCACGAACATGCGGTGATGCTGGCCCTTGATCTCGTCGAGCCGGTAGCCGACGGCATTCAAGAAATTGTCGTTCGCATCGACGATCGTGCCATCGACGGTGAACTCGATCACAGCCTCGGCCCGGGAAAGTGCATCCAATCGTCCGGCGTTCTCGGCTGCCTTCAGCTTCTCCGCAGTGATATCCGTCGCCAGTTTCACGACCTTGATCACCTTGCCGCGGCGGTCGATCACCGGGTTATAGGATGCCTGGATCCAAACTTCGCGACCTCCAGCGCCGACACGCTTGTACTCGCGCGTGTCGAACGTGCCGCTGCCCAACTTATGCCAGAACGCCTTGTATTCTGCCGACCGTGCGTAGGCTGGCTCGACGAACATCGAGTGATGGCGGCCCACGATCTCGTCTGCCCTGTAGCCCATCGCCCGGCAAAAGTTCTCATTCGCCGTGAGAATGTTTCCGATCGGGTCGAATTCGATGATCGCCAGCGATTTGCTCAGCGCGTCAAACACGAGCGATGGATCGGCCAAGCGGGACTGGCTGGAAAAAGGAATGTGCATCGCGAACTGGCTCCCATGGATCGGCTCGGCTCAAGCGAGCTATCTCAAACCGAACTGTTGGCCCGAGATACCAAGGGATTTGCTCAATTCTGCCTAACGGCTTTGCGCCGTCGCTTCTTCTGCAATGGAGAAATCGTGAGAATTCGATCAAGGAAACAGTCTGTTAGCGACTGCGGACACGACTTATAAGGTCAGCATATCAAGAAAAAGTCATAGATGCGTCCGCGTGTCACATCCTCTCCTGGCCGCCTGCAAACGGGTATCCCCGGACCAACAGACGTTCGCCGCCATCGACTTGAAACCAAGGTTGCTGTGGGGACGGACCGGTCGCCTCAGGCCGGGCGCAGGGCTCTAAGGGCGTTGAGGATGACGGCGACGTCGATCAACTCCTGCAGGAGTGCGCCCTGCACGGGCGCCAGGTAGCCCGCCGCCGCCGCAAGCATGCCGAGGCCGGACAGCCCCAGTCCGACCACGACGCTCTGCAGCGCGATGCGGCGCGAGCGGCGGGCGATGGCCATGGCGTCGGCCAGCCCGTCCAGACCGTCGCGCAGGAGAATGATGTCGGCCGCTTCCGCCGAGGCGGCGGCGCCCTCGACACCCATCGCCACGCCGAGATCGGCCGCAACCAGCGCCGGCGCGTCGTTGACCCCGTCGCCGACCATCATCACCGAGCCGCCGGCCTTTTCGCGGCCGACCAGCGCGACCTTGTCCTGCGGCACGAGGTCGGCGGCGACGGCGTCGAGGCCGAGGTCCCCCGTCACGGCGAGCGCTACGTCGCGACGATCCCCCGTGGCCAGGACGATCCGGCCGACGCCAAGGGCCCGCATCCGGGCCAGCGTCGCACCGACACCGTCGCGCAGACCGTCCTGCATCAGGATCAGACCGGCAAGCCGGCCCTCCACCACCAGGGCGACGATCAGCGCGCCGGCGGGCACCGCCGCATCGAGCGCCGCAAGCTCGTCCGGCGCCAGGGCCGACGCGACGTGTTGGCGTCCGCCGACAAGCATCGCGCGGCCGTCGATCGTGCCTTCCACGCCCTCGCCGGCCACTTCGCGGCCCTCCTGCGGCATGACGAGGACGAGGTCCCGCCGATGCGCCTCGGCGACCAGCGCCCTTGCGATCGCGTGCTGCGAGAGCTGGTCGAGACTTGCGGCCAGACGCAGGATCTCGGCCTCGTCCCAGCCCTTCGACGCGACGATCCGGGTGACCGTCGCAATGCCGTGGGTCAGCGTGCCGGTCTTGTCGACCACGAGCGTGTCGATCCGGCCGAGGGTTTCGAGCGCCCCACCGCCCTTGACCAGGACGCCTCTTCCGGCCGCACGGGACATGCCGGCGACGATGGCGACCGGGACCGCCAAGATCAGCGGACAGGGCGTGGCGACGACGAGGACCGCGACGGCGCGCACCGCGTCGCCCGACAGCAACCATGCCCCGAGAGACAGAGCGATGGTCACCGCCATGAAGCCCAAAGCGTAGCGATCGGCGAGCCGGGCCATCGGCGCCTTGGCCCGCGCCGCCTCCTCGACCATGCGCACGATGCCGGCATAGGTGCTGCGCGCCGCCGATTCGCCCGCCACCAGATCGAAGGCGGCGCCGACATTGCTGGCGCCGCTCATCGCGGTCTCGCCGTCGCTGCGCGCGACCGGCAGCGATTCTCCCGTCAGCGCCGACTGGTCGAGCAGCGCCGCGCCGGCGACGGTTCCGTCCACCGGCAGCACGTCGCCGAGATGGATCAGCAGTCTGTCGCCGGGCACGATGGCGGCGATGGGCACGGTTTCCAGCGCGCCGTCGCGGTAGCGCGTCGCATGTTTGGGCACGCGGTCGAGCAGCGCGGTCATCTCGCGGCCGGCGCGGCCTTCGGCGAATGCTTCCAGCGCCTGGCCGCCGGCATACATCAGCGCCACCACCGCGGCCGCGAGCGTCTCGCCGACCAGAAGCGCCGCAAGCATCGCCAGTGCCGCGACGATATCGAGCCCGAAATTGCCCTGCCGCAGGCTGACGACGATCTCGCCGACGAGAATGACCAGGACCGGGATCACGCCCGCGGTCCACGCCAGATCGGCGATGTCGGGCCGGCCGATGCCCCAGGCGAGCAGGCCGAACGCCAGCCCGGTCAGCGCGCAGACGATCGCCCCGATCCGCGCCAGACGCCGGACCAGCGCCCCGTTCGGAGCGGCGGCCATACGCCCGTCCCTCGCCTCAGTCATGCGCGCGCTTCATTCCGGTTTTCCCTGCGATGAGACGATGCGTCGAACCACAGAACCACATGACATGCGAAAAACGTAATGTTTTCGTCCTGCGCGAGCGGACGGGCGTCCGAACGTCGCGGGATGACTTATCGCTCTCGGTCTGGCACCTGCTCGGGATCTGAGGCGGCATGACCTCGTTGCCATGTGCAAACGCCGCCGCAAGTTGCGGCGGCGCTCCGTCTGAGGTCTTTGGCGCCAGCGCGCCACCCGGCGGGCAGATGCGCGCCGGGTCTCGTCGGCTCAGGCCGCGGCGGCGCGTTGGGTGCGGGCGCGATCCTCCATCGACCGGCGGATCGTGACCGCCTGGCTCTCGGTCGCCTCGACATCGTCCCAGCTCAGCATCTGCCCCTCGGCGACGGCGCGCTTCAGCGGCATGTTGTGCGCCAGGCCGATCGGCAGGCCGCCCATGGCCAGGGAATCCTCGGCGCGGGCGATCCGGCCCCAGACGGTGTAGCCGCCCTCGCCGTCGAGCACATCGCCCGGCTTCAGGGCCTTCTTGGCGACGGCCACGACATCGGAGACGAGCCCGTTGGTCCGGCCGGTCGGCTCGCCGCGCAATGCGGCGCTGGCGACGCTGACGCCGAGCTCCAGCCCGATGAGATGGGAGGGGCGGAACAAGGTCGCGTAGCGGCCGGAGCTGTCGGTGACGACCTGATATTCGCGGAAGCAGCGGCGCACATAGTCGGCGCCGCGCCCGTCGTCCTCCATCGCCTCGAAGGTGATGTAGACGCCCCATCTCAGATCGCCGAAGACGTGCCGGCCGTCGCGCTCCAGACTGGAGATCACCTCCACCATGCCGGCCTGTTCGAGAATGCCGCCGGCCGAACGCGGCTTCAGGATCTCGGCGAGATCATGGGTGCCGACGGGGGGAAACAGCAGCCCGTCGCGCGGCGCCAGGAGGCCCGACGCGTTGGAGATCGCCGCCATTTCGAGCGCCGACTTGGTGCCGTCCAGAAACGAGTTGAACATCTGCGGGTTCATGCCGCCCTTCGCCGCCTCCTCGGGCGTCAGGCCGTAATGATCCCAGACCGTCTCCGGCGTCGAGGCGGCGTATTGCGGCAGGTACTTGGTGCCCTTGCCGGCGGCCACGACGCGGAAGCCGCAGGTGCGGGCCCAGTCGATCATCTCGCAGACCAGCGCCGGCTGGTCGCCATAGGCCATCGAATAGACCAGCCCGGCGCGGTCGAACTCCTCGACGAGATAGGCGCCGGCCAGAACGTCCGCCTCGACGTTCACCATGACCATGTGGCGACCGTGCTCGGCCGCCAGCAAGGCGTGGCGGATGCCGGCGGCCGGGTGGCCGGTCGCGTCGATCACCACGTCGAGGCCGTCGGCGCGGATCAGCGCCTCGCCATCCTCGGTGATGCAGGTTCGGCCCGAAGCCAGCGCATTCGCGAAGCTCGACGTGGTCGCCGCCTCGGCGTCCCAGCCGGTGTTGGTCAGCGCCGCCCGGGCGCGGTCGGCGGAGAGGTCGGCGATGCCGTAGAGATGCATGCCGGGAATGTGCCGGACCTGCGACAGGAACATCGATCCGAACTTGCCCGCACCGATCAGGCCGACGCGAATGGGCTTGCCGGCGCTCTGGCGTGCGAGAAGCTTTGTGTAGAGGTTCATGGCGAAGGGTCTCCCTTGAAATGATGTTCGAACGGCCCGGACGGTTCTGCTGGATCGGCTATGCGGAACTCGGCGATAGCCGCCGCAGAGCGACCGCTGCCGACCGCCGGAAGCCGCAGTCTCCCGCCGGGCGCTCGTTCCCCATCGGCTCAGGGCCTCCCTCCCCGGCATGAAGCGTGTCTCCCCCGATCTGCGGCGGGCCTTCCCCCGATCCGATCGCGCGCCCGTCCACCCGGACGTGCGATGGCCTGACGTCTGGAATACCGGCCGGAGACGGGCCGAGGCAAACGACTTTCGCCGGCGCATTGATTAGATTATCTAAATCCGATGCAGATCCCGTTCCGTGCCATTCTCGCCTTTCACGCCACCGCCCGCGCCGGCAGCATGGTCGAGGCGAGCGCCAGCATCGGCGTCACGCCGTCGGCGATCAGCCAGCAGATCCAGCTTCTGGAAGCCTTTTTCGGCATGCGCCTGTTTTCGCGGACCGGTCGCGGCGTCATCCTGACGGAAGCGGGCGAACGCTATTTCGATCTGATCCGGCACGAGGTCGAGCGCGTCGCGAGCGTCACCGAACAGATGCGCGAGCGCCATTCCTACACGGTGCTGAACGTGCGCATCGCGCCGACCTTCGCCAACACCTGGGTGCTGCCGCGTTTGCCGGGCTTCATCACGGCGAACCCCGACATCGAACTGCATGTCGACGCCACGAACGAGCCGCCGGACTACAGCCGCGAGGCGATCGACCTGGAGATCCGCCACGGCTCGGGCGGCTGGCCGGGCCTTTACACCGAATTTCTGCGGGACGAGGAAATGTCGGTCCTATGTGCACCGGGCTGCGCACCGGCCGGCTCGCTCGACATCGCCGATCTGGCGCGCTTCCGGCTGCTGCATTCGGTCAAGAACGTCGTGCAATGGTCGCACTGGTTCGACGCCCAGGGTGAGGCGCCGCCCAAGGGGCTGCAACGCGCCCTCTTCGACCGGGCCCACATGTCGATCGACATGGCGGTCGCCGCCGTCGGGCTGGCGCTGGAATCGGACCTGACCGCGCAGCGCGAGATCGCCGATGGCCGGCTGGTTCGCCCCATGCGACACGAAAAGCGCGTGATGCAACGCTCGCTCTGGCTGGTCTGCCCTCACCAGCACCTCAGTCGCCGCAAGGTGCAACGCTTCGTCGACTGGCTGAAAGCAACGCTCGCCGAGTAAGGCTTAGGACCCAGCGATGGCCAACGCGGGACCCGACCTTGGCGGGCCGATCGTCGCCTGAAGGAGCGTCCTCGCAACTCGCGCAAATCGCCGGATTGTAGAGTCAGGCGCCCAGTGACTGCTCGACCGCAGCGGCAGCCCGCACGACGCTCGCCTCGTCGAAGGCTGCGCCGGCGATCTGGAAGCCGATCGGCAGGCCGCGACTGTCGTCCCCGCAGGGCAGGCTGATCGCGGGCAGGCCAAGCAGGTTCCACGGATAGGTGAAGCGCCAGGAGGTTTCGAGCACGCTCTCGCGCCGGCCGCCCAGCACAACTTCGCGCTGGCCGATCTCCCAGGCGGTGATCGGCATGGTCGGCCCGACCACCACGTCGACCCGATCGAACACCGTCTGGAACTTGCCGGCCAGGAGCCGGCGATAGCGTTCCGCCTGGAGGTAGTCGGATCCGGTCACGAGGCGTCCCATCTCGACGAGCAGCCTGACGTCCTCGCTGTAGTCGTCGACGTCGCCGGAGGCCAGATGCGGAAGATGATAGGCGGTCGAGGAGGACAGCTCGATAGCGAAGATCGCGCCGAGGCCATGGGCGAGTTCCGGCACCTCGAATTCGACGATCTGCGTGCCCGCAGCGGCCAAGCGCTCGATCACCGCCTCGACCGAGGCCGCGACTTCGCTGTCGACCGCCTCGAAGAAATGGTTGCGGCAGACGCCGACGCGCAGCCTCGCAACGGGCGCGGCCGCGAGCGACGCCAGATCGGTCGGCGGCTCGTTCGCCGACGCCGCGTCGTGCGGGTCGTGCCCCGACATCACGTCGACGAGCAGTGCCGCATCGGCGACATTGCGGGTGAGCGGGCCGGCATGATCCAGCGACCAGCTGTGCGGCACAATGCCGGAGCGGCCGATCCGGCCGAAGGTCGGCTTGAAGCCCACCGTTCCGCAGAGGCTGGCCGGGATGCGGATGGAACCGCCGGTATCGGAGCCGGTAGCGGCGAGGCAGAACCCGGCGGCGACGGCAGCCCCCGATCCGCCGCTTGATCCGCCCGGCACCCGGCGCTCGTCATGCGGGTTGCGGGTCGGCGGGGTCTCCATGCCCCAGGCGAATTCATGCATCCGCGTCTTGCCGATGAGGATCGCGCCAGCCTTGCCCAGCCGGGCAATGGCGGCGCCTTCCTCCTTCGGAAAGGCGATCTCGGCGTCCGTACCAGCCGTCGTCGGCATGTCGGCCGTCAGGTAATTGTCCTTGACCGCGATCGGGATGCCGTGGAGCGGGCCCAATGCCCGACCGTCGCGCACGCTTCGCTCGGCCGCTTTCGCCTGATCCAAGGCGTCGCCGGCCAGATGGACGAAGGACTGGAGCGTTCCGTCGCGAGTCGCGATCCGATCCAGGCAGGCACCGACGAGATCTACCGGCGACAAACGCGCGTCCCGGATTGCTCTCGCCACCTCGCCGATCGGCGTGTCGAAGGCTGTGTCGATGTCCATCAGGCGTTCTCCCCGCGGCGCAGCGGCCGGAACACGATGGCCGGGTGGGTCTCGCCCAGATCGAGGCGACGCAGCGCGGCAATCTGTTCAGCGATCGCGGCGTAGGCCGCCCGCACCTCCGTCATGCGATCGGTGCGGATCAGCGTCTCGGGATCGATGTCGCGTTCGTCCTGCATCGGCTTCCTCCTCGTTCCGGTCAGGGCTGGCTGCTGCCGCCGCCGCCCGGTCGGTCCGGCGGTGATTTGAGTAAGAGGTCCATGACCTCCTGTGGGAAGGCGCTTGGCCGTTCGCGCCGGGGCATGCCGTCGATGAAGGGCAGGAGCTGGAGTTTGGCGATTTCGAAGGTCTGGCGAAGCCGCGCCACCGGATCGGCATCCTCGTCGACGCGCAGGTCGAGCCGCGCAAAGGCCTCGCCAGCATAAACGAGCAACGCCGCCGACTGCCTGCCGCGCATGTCGCCGCCGGCCACCTGAGCGGCTTCGAGGCAGCGCATCAGTCGTTCGCCGAGGGGCTCGTCCGCCGTCTCCTGGAAGCTGGCTTCCATGGCGGCGATGACCTCGGCGCCGGTCAGCATGTTGCCCTGCGCCGCATAGTCCGTACCGGTCGCCGCGGCATGGGCGGGCGTACAGCTTGACCCGGTCCAGGACGCCGAGCCGCCGGCCGCGTCGACGACGCCGACCTGCCTCAGATGCGCTTCCGGGTCGGCCGCCATAGCCGCCGCGAGCGCCGCTTCGGCGCCCGCCCCCTCCCCGATCGCATCGAGAATGGCCGAGGCGAGATAGGGATTGACCCAGGACTGGGTCGTCACCGCGCCGAGGGCCGGTCGCACATAGGGGCACATCGACCCGACGGCCGGGACCGCCGAAGCCACCGCGACGCCCAGTTCGCCGGTCCGCGCGCATCGCGCAACGATGGAGAAGGTGTTGGCTTCCATGGCAGTGACGCAGCTCCCGTCTGGCTTGCCGCTAGATCCGCAGATGCTGTTCGAGCGTCGCGGCGGTGTCGGCGTGGGCCGCATCCCCCTGCTCGACGATCTCGCCGATCTTCAGGATCGCGTAGCGGTCGGCGACCGACAGAGCGAAGGGCAGGTTCTGCTCGACTAGGAGCACGGCGACGCCGTTCTTCTGCTTGGTCTGACGCAGCACCTCGGCCATCTTGGTGACCATGGAGGGCTGCAACCCCTCGGAAATCTCGTCGATCAGCATGATCTTCGGCCGGGCGACGAGGCCGCGCGACAAAAGCAGCATCTTCTGCTCGCCGCCGCTCAGCGTACCGGCGCGCTGGCGAAAGCGCCGGGCAATGACCGGAAACGCCGCTTCCACGTCGCCCATCCGCTCGGCGAGGAGCCTGTCGCTCTCGACGCCGAGGCGGAGGTTTTCCTCCACCGTGAGGTCCTGGAAGATGGCGAATTCCTGCGGGGTATAGGCCACCGACTGGCGCGCGATCAGGTGCGGGGGACGGTTGGTGATGTCGCTGCCACCGAGGCGGATGGTGCCGCGCGACGCCCGCACATAGCCCATGATGGTGTTGAGCAGAGTCGACTTGCCCATGCCGTTCTTGCCGAGGATCACCAGGATCTCGCCGGGCGCGATGCCGAAGCTGACGTCGCGCACCACGGTTGCCGCGCCATAGCCGCTGCTGACATTCTCGACGCCGAGCCAGTTCTCTCGGTTCGTGAGGTTCTGCGCTGCGCTCATGCGGCGGTCTCCAGGTTCTGGCCGGCATAGACCGCCTTGACGAGATCGGACGAGACGACCTCCTCGACGCTGCCGTCGAGCAGGAGCTTGCCCTGGTGGAGGACGACGATCCGGTTGGAGATCTCCCGGACGAAGTCGAGATCGTGCTCGATCAGGAAGACGCAGAGCCCATATTCCTCGACAAGGCGTGTCAGGACATGGCCAATCGCGGTGCGCTCGGACTTGGTCAGTCCGGCGGTCGGCTCGTCGAGCAGGAGGACGCGCGGCTCGGTGGCCAGCACCATGGCGAGTTCCAGACCACGCTTCATGCCGTGGGACAGATAACGGGTTTCCAGGCCCAGCTGCTGGTCGAGCCCGGTCGCCTGCAGGATCTCCAGCGCCGGCTTCGGCAGCGCCACCGTCTGCTGCCGCACGAAGGCGGAGGCGCCGTCGATGCGGTAGCGCGCCAGCCGCAGGCAGTCGCCCACGGTCAGGCTGTCGAACAGGCTGGTGTTCTGGAAACTGCGGCCGACGCCGAGGCTCACGATCTTCTGAGGCGAACGGCGACCGATTTCCGTGCCCGCGACGGTCACCTGCCCGCTGGTGCGTTCGGTGCCGTTGCTGATGCAGCGCATCAGCGTCGTCTTGCCGGCGCCGTTCGGGCCGACGATACTGAGAAGCTGCCCTTCTCGGGCTTCCACCTCGATGCCGTCGAGGACGGTCAGGCTGCCATAGCGGCAGGTCAGGGCCGCGATGCGGATCGGCGCGACGGCGGTTGCCGTCGGCCGCACGCCGGTTCCCTCGGCCGCAACCAGACGCACGCTGGTGGCATGATGGCCCTCGCCGTCCGGATTGGAGCGCGCGCGATACCGGCGCCAGGCGCCCGTGACCAGCGAGGCGAAGCCGTTCGGCAGGAGGATGATCACCAGCACGAAGACGACGCCGACGATGAACTTCCACAGAAAAGGCAGGCTGCCGGACAGATACGAGGACGTCACGTCGATGCCGATGGCACCGAGGATCGGGCCGAGCAGCGTGCCGCGTCCGCCGAGCGCCACCCAGATCAACGATTCCGTGCCGAGCAGGAAGCCGCCGAGTTCGGGCGCCACGACGTTAGTGAAGGCGGCATAGCCGAATCCGGCGACCGCGCCGATTGCGCCGCAGGCCACGAACAGGCCGATCTTGATGCGCGAAACCGGGATGCCGAGATAGGCGCAGCGATCCTCGTTCTCGCGGATCGCCACGAGGATGCAGCCGTAATCGGAGCGCACGAAGAGCCACGCGACGGTGGCGACCGCCACGAGCAGGATGCCGGCGATCACAAACCAGGTGTCGATCGACCAGTAATAGGTCGGGAAGCCCGACAGGCCGCTGCTCGAGCCGGTGAACCGGCCGCCTGCGAAGATGATCTGGACGAGCACGATCGGCAGTGCCAGCGTCATGATCGACGAGTAGAGCGGCGAGGCGCCGTGATAGAAGGACAGCAGTCCCACCAGCCAGGCGGTCACCGCCGCGGCGACGATGCCGATGACCAGCGCCAAGGCGAACCAGCCCGGACCGAAGCCCCAGTGGGTGGCGACCAGCGCACAGGCATAGGCGCCGATGCCGAAGAAGGCCGACTGGCCGAAGGTCAGGACGCCGGTATAGCCCCAGACGAGATCCACCGTCAGTGCCAGAACGCCGAGGAAGAGCGCCCGGATCAGGACGTTGGTCATGTAGGTGTCGAGATAGAGCGGTGCAGTCGCCACGATGACCAGTGCGACGGCGGCCCCGGCGAGCGTCGTCCAGATCTGGCGGGACGAGCGCTGCGACGCGTTCGGAATGTTGTCAGCCACGGGACAGTCCTTGGGGTTTGATACGCAGGATGACTGCGGCGAGGACGACAATGGTGATACCGCCGAGGATCGGGCTGACGAAGGTGCTGACGAGTACCTGGGCGCCGCCGAGGAACAGCGAGGCGAGCGCCAGTCCGGGGATCGCGACCCCGGAGACCAGCACCAGCATGAAGGAGTTGACCAGCCAAGGCAGGCCCATGTTCGGGTCGACCGAGAGCAGTGGCGTGATCAGCGCGCCGGCGGCGCAGGCCAGCGCGGCACCTAGGCCGAAGGTCATGGCGCGCACCCGGACGCTGTCGATGCCGAGGCCGCGGGCCAGGTTCTCGTTCATGATCACCGCCCGCGCGTGAAGGCCGAAGCGGGTCAGATACAGAAGAGCCGTCAGAAGCCCGCCGATCATCACGGCGACGGCGACGAGGATCAGCCGCCAGGACGAATAGGTCGTGGCGAAGATGTCGGTCGTGCCGGAGATCGGGCTAGCGGCGAACTGCACTTCACGGCCGAAGATGAAGACGATGACCTGCGCGACGACGATGCCGAGCCCCCAGGTGGCGAGGATCGCGTCGAGCGGCCGCGAATAGAGCGGCCGCACGATCAGGCGCTCCACCACGACGCCCAGCAGGAATCCGACGATGGCGGCGGCCGGAATAGTCAGCCAGGGACTGAAGCCTGCATCGGTCACCACATGCGCGGCGTAGCCGCCGACGGTCAGAAAGGCGCCGTGGGCGAAATTGATCAGTTTCATCACGCCGAGGATGATCATCAGCCCGGCGGCCACGATGAACAGCATCGACGAGGTCGTCAGAATATCGAGAAAGAGCGTCGCCATCCGGTCTCCAGCGGCCTGTGCCTGTCGGGTGGAGATGGCCGGCGGACATCGCCCGCCGGCCATCTCTCATGGTGTGGGTGGTCGGCTCAGAGGTTCGGGCACTGCTCGCCGGGATCGACATTGTCGAAGGTCTTGATGACCTCGACGCCACCGGCATCGGTGACCTGGCCGAGATACATGGTCAGCGGCGTGTGATGCTGCTTGTTCATCTGGATCGCACCACGCGGGCCGGTGAAGGAGACCTCCGGCAGGGCGTCGACGATCGCCTGAGGCTCGACCGAACCGGCCTTCTCGGCGGCCGCCTTGTAGAGATAGATCGCCTCGTACTGCGGCACCGACAGATCGTTCGGGGTCTTCAGCTCGCTGCCGAACTTATTCTCCATGGCGGCGAGGAAGGTCTTGTTCTCCTCGTTGCCGATGCCGGTCAGATAGGACTGGGAGATGAAGATGCCGGCCGCGTCGGCGCCCATGTTCTTCGCGGTACCCTCATCGACGGCGAGGTTGCCATAGGGGATCGAGACGCCGGAATTGCGCAGCTGCTTGGTCAGCGTGACGTTCGGCGCGCCGCCGGCCGTCGAGGTGATCAGCGCGTCGGGATTGCTCGACTTCAGATCGCTGATGATCGCGGTCCAGTCGGAGCCGTCCATCGGCAGATACTGCTCGCCCAGGACCTCGCCGCCCCGCTCCTTGATGTAGTCGCGAGTGAATTCCAGCATGCCGCGGCCGAAATTGTAGTCGCTGCCGATCAGGTAGAAGGACTTGGCACTGAGGTTGTCGACGAAGTGGTCGACGATCGGCTTGACCTGCTGCTCGGGCACCCAGGCATCGACGAACATCCAGGGGCTGCAGGACCGGCCCTCGTAGAAGGACGTGTAGATGAACGGCTTGCCGGCGCGGTTGACGATCGGCAGGCCGGCGTTCCGGGCGGCGCTCGTCTCCATGGAGATCAGCACGTCGACCTCATCCTGGAAAACCAGGGAGTCGAACGCACGCTGGGCGCCCTGGGCACCGCTGCCGTCGTCGGCCACGACCAGTTCGACCTGCCGGCCGAGAATGCCGCCCGCCGCGTTGATCTCCTCGACGGCGAGTTCGCTCGACTGGACGACCGAGGGCGCCACGACGCTGTTGGCGCCGCTGAGGCCGACGGGAATGCCGATCTGGATCGGCTCCTGCGCTGACGCGCTGCAGGTCATGGCTCCCAGAAGCGCGACGCTCCCGGCTAGACTCTTGATGTTCATGACGTGTTTTCCCTGTTTGAGAGGCCTGTTTCAGTACCAGCCAGGCCGAACCGCCGTGCCCAGCATTTCCCCGTAAAGATCGGTCCGGCGATCGCGCATGACCTGGTTGAAGTCGTTCCAGTTGCGCTTCCTGCGGGCCTGCGACAGGTCGCAAATGGCGGTTACCAGCCCCGGCTCGCTCGCACTGGCGGGACCGGCGACCGGCCAGCCATTGTGGTCGACGATGAGGCTCTGGCCGATAAAGGGCTGGCCGCGCTCGGTGCCAACCCGGTCGCAGGCGGCGACCACCATAGAATTGCTGTGCGCCGCGCCCATGCACAGGACGTTCGCCATGGCCGGCATGCCGGCCGGCTGCTCGGCCATCGGCACCCAGTTGGTCGGTACGCAGACGATGTCCGCCCCCTGCAGCGCCAGAATGCGCCAGGCCTCGGGAAACCAGCCGTCGTAGCAGATCAGCACGCCGACCCGGCCGAATGGCGTGTGAAAAACGGGGAAGCCCAGATCGCCGCGCTCAAAATACAGCGCTTCGTCGGCCCACAGATGGTTCTTGCGATAGGTGCCGATGACGCCGTCGGGGCCGATGACGATCGCGCTGTTGTAGAGCTTGATCCCGTCGCGTTCGAGGAAGCCGGCGACGATGTAGAGGCCGCGCTCGGCCGCCAGCGACGCCCAACGGGCGATGGAACTGCCGGTCGCCACATCCTCGGACAGCGCATAGGCCTCTTCGCGGCTTTCCAGCACATAGCCGGAATTGCAGAGCTCCGGCAGGACGATCAGCCGGGAGCCGGAATCGGCGGCCTCGGCAATCAGTTTGAGGCTGGCTTCGACATTGCGCTCGACCTCGCCGATGCGCGGCTCGAACTGCGCACACGAGATCTGGATGCCTGCCGCCTGCGCCATGAAACTCCGCCCTCACTTTAGCGTTTTCGCCACCCCGCACCGGCCCCTATCGCCGTGCCGCGAAAGAGCGGCACACCAAGGGCTGCGATAGGGAAAGCCTACCCGATCCGGGTGCGCGTTCAAGTGACTTGAACGGATTTCTGAAAGAAATATAGGCGCGCACAATACGCAGGCAGCCTGCCGAATCCGCAGGCAGAACGCGCCGGGGTGGCAGCACCGCGGGCGCTGCGCACTACCGGCGAATGGCGTGCTCAGAAAGTAGGCGGCGTGTTGACCCAGAGCACCCGGGCGACCTTGTCGCCGTCATTGCGATATTCATGCGGACGCTCGGAGCGGAAGGCGAACGAGTCGCCCGGCGCGAGCACATGGGTGACGCCCTCGACGGTCAGCGTGAACGTGCCTTCGAGCACGAAGCCGATTTCCTCGCCGACATGCGAGAAGGCGCCGTCGGTCGAACCGCCGGGATTGACGATGTGGATGTTGGCCTCGAGGACATTCTGGGGCGCGGCAGGCGGCAGCCGCTCCAGCATGATACCGGCGCCCCGGCGGGACTGGCCGACGCCGATGACCTGTCGCTCGCCGGCTCGATGGACGATCGCTGCGTCCTCGTCCTGCGGCTCGAACAGGAAGGCGATGTTGATTCCCAGCGCATCCACGAGCTTGCGCAACATCGTCAGGGTGGGATTGACCCTGCCCGTCTCGACCTTGGACAGCATGCTTTCCGAACAGCCCACCGTCGCGGCGAGCTGCTTCAGCGAGAGATTGTGCAGGTTGCGCATGTGACGGAGCTTGCGGCCGACATCCTGCGGCACCGAGTTGCGCATCTGTTGCATCCGGCAAACAACCTCGACTTGGCGGACGGATCGCTCCAGCTACAACCGAACCCATCCATGGCTGGGGCCAGATAACCGCAAGTGGCATGCGACCGGAACCCCTCGTCGCTGTGCAAAGTGCGATGCGAGGATCGCTGCCGCGCGGCTCGACGCTCCGGGCGATGACGATCCTTTTCTCGGATCGTCCGGATTGTTGCAGAATGCCGCGATCCTTGCCGGGACAGGCGTTGCGCAGCGCGAGCGACCTTGCGAACTGGATAAGGGCCCACTGTAGGTCCGCGCGACGCGCGCTGTGGCACATGCTGCTTCCCGTCCGCAGCCCGACCAGGCAGTGGCCACCACGCTCGCAGCGCTTGACGGCGACATGCTCGCGTGGCGCGATGGCGCCCCATCAAATGCGAGGTTCTCGATGAAGATGGTCGCCGCCGCTTGCTTGGCTACGCTCGGCTTCGCAACGAGCACGCAGGCGCAGCTCCTCAATCCCCTGCGAATTGTGCAGTGGAGAACGCCGGTCAGCCCTTTTCAGCCGGACAGCGTCGGGTCGCTTCTTCGTCTGACGAGTCGGGGTGAAGCGTACGCATTGCCCCTGCCGCGCTATCTGGAGTTCCGCAACGACATGGTTCGCATCACGACGGCATCGGGATCCGCATGGCATCTGATACCACTCAGCCCCGAGCCTTCTCATTGCGGCGGAGCCTGGTGCGGGATGGTGGATTAAGATGCGAGATAAGGTGTCGACGCCGCAATGAGCCGCGCCACGAAGGCGGAATGCGTGCAGGCCACCCGTCGCACAGCCCACAGGAATTGATGGTCCCGCCGCCTATCGACATGGAATGTCCGGAGGCATCTCGGGGAAAGAGCCATTAGCCCCTTCGCAGTCACGGCATGTTCCTTGTGCCGGGGCCTTAGCGTCGCATCCACGATTGCCCCGCAATCGAAGTATTTTTCACACAGCCCTCTACGGCGAAATCCGTCTTCTATGATCGCTCGAAATGGTCGTTGGCGCGACAGAGCTCTGCCGGACGCCATCACACCAGCCTATGGCATGCAGCCACATGCCTCGAACGGAGGCGATATGTGCAGATTCTGCACGGACAGTGCCCAAAAGACGCTCATTTTCCTCTGCGTCACTAGAATATATTTCTTAATTAACCAGACCTTACCGCAAAAGTGAGCGGAGATTGACGCAAGACGCCGCGCCCTGTTTAAATCTGCATAGTCGTTTCGGGATTTAATCTGGCAGGCTCCCGCGCAAAAATAGTTGAGGTTTCGATGCTTAGGACAATCTTAGGTGGCATCTGGCTGGTGTGCGCATTGCTTTTCTTCATAATGGTCCAGCAACCTGTGAGCGTAGAGGCGCAATGGTTGATTGCGATTACTGCGCTGGCCGTAGCTATTGGCATATACACACTTCGTCTGAGCGGAACATGAAAATATATATTCCTCGGCGCCGTCAGCCTTGTCGTCCTGCGTTACGCGTACTGGCGCACGACATCGACCCTGCCCTCCGCGGACGATCTCACCAACTTCATCCCGGCCATCATCCTCTATGGCGCCGAGATGTATTGTTTGCTGATGCTGGCGATGAGCCTCTTCGTGTCTGCCGATCCGCTCGAACGCCCGCGGGCGCCGCAATATTCGGACGACGAGTTGCCCAGTGTCGACGTGTTTGTGCCCTCCTACAACGAGAGCTCCGACATCCTATCGCTCACCTTGGCGGCCGCGAAATCCCTCGACTATCCGCAGGACAAGTTGCGCGTGTATCTGCTGGACGACGGCGGCACGGACGAGAAGCGACTGTCGTCGGATCACAAGACCGCGCTCGCAGCGCAGACGCGTCACGAAGAACTGCAGTATCTGTGCCGTGATCTGGGCGTCGGCTATCTGACCCGGCCCGCAAACGTTCACGCCAAAGCCGGCAATCTCAACAACGGACTGGCGCATTCGTCCGGTGCGCTGGTGGTTGTGTTCGATGCCGACCACGCACCTGCCCGGGAGTTCCTGCGCGAGACCGTCGGCTTCTTCAAGCGCGATCCCAGGCTGTTTCTCGTCCAGACGCCGCACTTCTTCTCCAATCCCGACCCGCTGGAGAAGAACCTGTCGACCTTCCGAACGATGCCGTCGGAGAACGAGATGTTCTACGGCACGATCCAGAAGGGCCTGGACAAGTGGAACGCCGCGTTTTTCTGCGGTTCGGCTGCTGTGCTGCGCCGCTCGGCTCTCGACCAGGTTGGCGGCTTCTCCGGCGTGTCCATCACCGAGGATTGCGAGACGGCGCTCGATCTCCATTCGCGCGGTTGGAACAGCCTGTATGTCGACCGGCCGATGGTCTCCGGGCTGCAGCCGGAGACCCTTGTCAGTTTCATCGGCCAGCGGTCGCGCTGGTGCCGGGGCATGATCCAGATCCTGCTGCTGAAGAACCCGGCATTCCGGTCCGGCCTGACCTTGGCACAGCGCATCTGCTACATGTCGAGCGGGATGTTCTGGTTCTTTCCGTTCGTCCGCCTCGTCTTCCTGGCCTCGCCGCTGCTCTTCATCCTATTCGACATGAAGATCTTCGACGCCTCGGTGGACGAGTTCGTCGCCTACTCCCTCACCTATCTCTTCGCCGGCGAACTGCTGCGCAACTATCTCTACGGCCGCGTGCGCTGGCCCTGGGTGTCGGACCTCTACGAGTACATCCAGTCGGTCTATCTAGTGCGCGCCATCATGAGCGTGCTGATCAACCCGCGGCGCCCCACCTTCAACGTCACGGCGAAGGGACTGACGATGGACCGGGACCGCCTTTCGGACCTGTCCTGGCCCTACTTCGTGATCTTCGGTGCGCTCCTGCTCACCATGGGTGTTGCGATCTATCGCTATCAGACCGAGCCGGAAATCGGCGGCATGCTGCTGGTCGTCGGAACCTGGAATCTCATGAACCTGGTCGTCGCAGGCGCGGCGCTTGGGGTCGTCACCGAGCGGATGGAACGCCGGCAGGCGCCGCGGATGCCCAGTGCCCGCAAGGGCGAGCTGGTCGTCGCGGGAGCAACGGTTCCGGTGGTGATCGAAGACGTATCGCTGGGCGGCGCCAAGGTCGCGGTGCTCGGCAGGCTCCCCGAAGCGATCGATCGCGAGGATGCTCGGCTCCTCGTCTGGACGCAGGACGGCACCCGCGAACTGGGCTCGCTGCCGGTGACCGTGAAAAGCTTCGGCGGCGGCGAGGACGGTCTGGGCCTGGGACTACGGTTCCGCGCCGGCGTCACGCACTACCCGCTGATCGCCAACCTGATGCTGGCCGATCTCGGTCCGGTCCGTGCCGCCCGTCTGGCCCGTCGCAACCGCCGCGGCATCCTGGGGGGAAGCCTTGCCTTCATCGGATGGAGTCTCGCCTACCCGCTGGGCGCGTTCCACCATCTCATCTTCGATCGCGATGCGAAGCAGCCGGCGTTGGAGGCGGACACCGCACCGGCCCCGGCGGCTGCCCGGCCGAACTCAGCCAACGCCTGAAGGTATCACCATCATGATTTTCTCCAGGACCCTCCTGTCGACCACCATACTGGCGGTCGCCAGCCTCGCCCCGCTCGCGGCATCCGCCCAGCCTGCCAACCCCTTCGCGGCTCCGGCGCCCGCCATCCCGGCCCCGCCCGCGGCGGTAACGGCTCCTGCCAATCCAGGCGCATCCGCGACCCTGCGCAGGTTCAACGCAGGTTCGGCCGAACTGGCCTTCGCCGGCGAGCGTGTGGAACGGGCCTACCCGTTCTACGTCACGGCAGCGGAAACCGCCCAGGCGGCGCAACTCGTCCTGTCCTACCAGAGCGCCGTCTCGATCATGCCCGAGACATCGCGGATGGCCGTCTTCATCAACGACCTGCCAGTCGGTGAAACACAGCTCGGTCGCAGCGGCGAATTGTCGGTCGCCATTCCGGCGGGCGTCCTGCAGCCCGGCTATAACGGTATCCGCATCCTGGTCGACCAGCACCATCGCGTGGACTGTTCGATCGAGGGAACCTACGAATTGTGGACCCGGATTGCCCCGTCGCTCAGCGGCCTCGACTTCGGAACCCCCTATGTAGAGCTCTCCTCGCTCGCCGACCTGCCGGCGATCGCCCGTATCGGGACGGATCGGATGGCGATCAATCTCGTGCCGAGTGCCGGCCGGACGGCCGATCTCGACCGCGCGATGAGCGTCCTTCAGGCTACCGTACTCCTGGCTGGCATCGATCGTCCCGCCGTCACCGTTTCCGGCAGCGCCGGGAGCGGCCCCGGCCTCGACATCATCATCGGCACACCGCCGGGTGGCGTGCGGCCGGCTTCGACGCGTCCCGCCGTTCAGGTCGCCCCGGACGTATCCCTGATCGCTCCCGAGGCGGGCGGCAGGGCGACCCTGCTCGTCGGCTCGCAGATCACAGGTGACATTGACAGGACAATCGCCGCGCTCGTCGAGGAGGCACGGTCGAACGCTCCGATGGGAACGGCAGCGGGCCTGAGGTCGCTGTCCATTCCCCAGGGCCAGACTGTCTCGTCCGAGACATCCATCCCTCTTGTCGACCTGGGGCTCGACACGCGGGAATTCGCCGGCCGGGCCTACCGCTCCGAAATTGCCTTCGGCCTGCCCAGCGACTTCTACGCTGCAGACTACGACGCGGCACACATCACACTCGATGCCGCCTATGCTGCGGGCTTGTCGGAGGACGCCACGCTCATCGTCCGGGCAAACGGTCGGCAGGTGTCCTCGCTGCCCCTGAGTTCGACCAGACAGGGACGCATCGAACAGCAGACGTTGAAGGTGCCGCTGAGCGCACTCCGACCGGGGCACAATCGCGTCACCTTTGAGGCGACGCTCCTGAGCGGCAGCGACGAAACCTGCGAACCCATCGCATCGATCAGCGATATGCCAGCGCGCTTCGTCATCGGCCCAGGCTCTGCCCTGCATCTGCCGCGCGTCGCGCAGATGGGGCACCTGCCCGATATGGCGGCCATGTCGGCAGGACGAAGCGTAGCCGGCGACGAGAGCGAGACGCTGACGATCTATTCCACCGGCCTGAACGCGCCCGGCCTGGACGGGGCGGCAACTCTTCTGGCGCAGATCGCCGCCTCGTCCGGAAGCGTCCAGCCGGTGAAGGTCTCGCGCGACGTACCGATGGTCGCCTCGGGTGATCTGCTGGCCGTCGGCACCTATGCCGATCTCCCGCCTGCTCTACTGGATCAGGTCGGGCTGGCTGTCCCGTCGAGGCTCGGAGCGGAGGCGGAGACGGACGACACGCAGGCGTCCCTGTCGCAGGAGGAAGCGGGCGAAGCAGGGCTCGGCAACATCCGGATCGCCTCCTTTGCGGATGCCTTCGCTGCCCCCACCGACATCGCGTCCCGCATCGAGGAACTCGGCGGCTGGGTCAGTGGTCTCGTCAGTGCGCAGGCATCGAACTTTCTCGGCCTGGACGGGAACGACGCCTTCACCAACGGCGGAGGTCACGTGCCGGAACCAGCCAGCAGGCTGGTCATGGCGCAGGCCGCCACGCCCGGTGATCGCCCCTATGCCTGGACGGTCGTCGCGGCAGCGGATGCCGCTACACTGACGGCCGGCGTCCAGACAATGGCTGCCGCAGCAAACTGGGCGCAGCTCGGTGGCGCCGTCACGGTGCTTCACGATGACGGCCAGGTGGTCTCCCACGATGCCAGCGAGGAGCGCCTCTACGAGACGCAACCGCGATCCTTCGGCAACCTGCGGCTCGTCTTCGCCGGCTGGCTGTCTCGCCATCTGCAGGCATATGTGCTGACGCTGATCCTTCTGGCCCTGATGCTCGGCATCTCAACGCGCCTGTTCCTGTCGCAGGTCGGAAACCGCGACCGATGAGATCGATCCTCACACTCTGTGCCCTGGCGTCGCTGGTCCCCGCCATGACGTATCCTCCGGCCGCGCACGCCACCCCCGTCACGGCGACGTCTGCCGCACCCGAGGTCCTGCCGGCCGACTATATAGTCGGGTCGTGGCAGCTCTATCGTAGCCTCTTCATGTCCGCCGAAGGGCGGATCATCGACCGTGAAAACGGCTCGATCAGCCATAGCGAAGGCCAGGGCTACGGCATGCTGATCGCCGTTTCCGCGGGCGATCGCCAGAGCTTCGATGCCCTGTGGGACTGGACCGAACGCGAACTCATGGTGCGGGACGATAATCTGGCGGCGTGGAAATGGGATCCGGCCGCCTCGCCCCACGTCACCGACCCTAACAACGCCACGGACGGGGACATCCTGATTGCTTGGGCGCTGCTGCGGGCCTGGAAGCTCTGGGGCGTCAGAGATCATCTGCGCGAGGCCCGCGCCATCGTGGGCGACGTGGTGGCGCTTGCCACGACCGACAGTCGCTACGGCACGGTTCTGCTGCCTGGTGTCCAGGGGTTCACCGTCGAGGACAGCGCCGACGGGCCGGTCGTCAACATGTCCTACTGGGTCTTCCCCGCAATCTCGGAGCTCGGAGAGGCAATGCCCGAATTCAAGGCGCTGAACCTCGCAGCGAGCGGCTTCGCGTTGCTGCATGCGATCGACGCCAGACCCGAGAAGATCCCGTCCGACTGGACGGGGATTGGCGATGAGGTTCCGCATCCGGCCACCGCCTTCGCTCCGACCTTTGGCTACAACGCCGTCCGGATCCCGCTCTACATCGCCTGGCAGACGAACACCGAACCGCAACTGCTCGAAAGCCTTCAGCGTGCCTGGGGCGACGAAGGCCGCAGCGGTCTGGCGGTGCTTGACGTAACCACCGGGACGCCGATCGAGCCGATGGTCTCGCCGGGCTACGACGCAATCCTCGACGTCATCGCGTGCAGCCTGGGCCAGAGCAATTCGGCGCGTCGCGCGAAAGCGTTCGAGCCGTCAACCTATTATGCCAGCACGCTCCACATTCTCAGCCTGATGGCCCTCTCAGAAAGGTATTCCGAATGCTTCTGACGAGATCCCGCGGACTTGCGTCCGTCGCCTTTCTCACCGCCATGCTGGTCGCCCCCGTGTCGGCCGAATCCGATTCCGCGACTCCCGGGAGCCTGTCGTTCGGACTGTCTACGGGGGCCGCCGCACCAGGCGCATCTGCTCCCGATGAGAATGCTGCGCCTCCCGTATCGAGCCGCAGTGGCGAGATCCTGCGAACCTTTTATCCGCAGATTGACGCCGGTGCGATGGCCCCTGCTCCAGCCGGCCTCGCGCCGACCGGCGTCGCACAGACCGGCGGCACGGCTGCTGCCAATCCGTTCGCCATCCCTGCCCCGGTCACGGCGCCGGCAGCCGTGGCCGTCGCCCCAAATCCATTCGTCGTGCCCCCGGCAGCGACCACTGGCGCCCCCGCCGATGCGACGCATCGGAACCGTCCGGCTTTCTCCATCGACGGCGGCGTCGACGCCCAGACCGGATCGGGCGACAGGAGCGGGATCGACGAGAGTGCGCTGCGCTACTATGCGGAGCAGCGCAACCTCGAGCGGGTCGGCGCCGAGATCCGACGCCTGAAGACACTGTATCCGGCCTGGACCCCTCCCGCCGATTTGTTCGCTCCCAAGAGCGATGTCGACGAACAGCCGCTCTGGGACCTGTTCGCGGCCGGCCGCTTCGCTGAGGTGCGTAGCAGGATCGCGACCTACCAGGCGCAGCATCCGACCTATCGACCGTCGGCGGATCTGGCGACCAAGCTCGACGATGCCGATGCCCGCCAACGGATCAAGACAGCTTTCGAGGCCGGTGACTGGTCATCGTCGCTCGCTGCCGCCCGGGAGCGTCCGTCGCTTCTGGTTTGTGCGGAAATGGATGTTCTGTGGCAGGTCGGGGAAGCCTTCGCCCGATCCGGCGATCTGGCTCGTGCCTTCGATCTCTACGGCTACGTTCTGACCACATGCGACAATCCCGGCGAACGCCTCGCCACGATGCAGAAGGCGGCCCTGCTGTTGCCGCAGAAGGGCGTCGACGCCCTGATCACCTTCGGCGGAACCTTGGCGAACGGATCGCGCGAGTTCGACGGCATTCGCTTCCAGAAGCTGCGTGCCCAGATCGGCGAAGCGATCGCCGCCGGACAGAAACGCTCGCGCGTCTCCGCGAACGACCTTCAGGCCTACGAGCGTTTCGCCAAGGCGACTCTGTCGGCCGAGGATGCCAGCCTCCTGGGCTGGTACCATTACAATCTCCAGCGGTTTGACATGGCCAAGGAGTGGTTCAGTCTCGCCTCAGACATCAAGCCCAACCCGAAGCATCTGGAGGGCTATGTCCTCTCGCTCCGCAATCTGGACGAACTCGATACGGCCGAAGATCTGGCCTATCGCGAGTACGAGGACTCGCCCGAACTGGCGAAGATCTATGTCGAGCTGGTGGCCGACAGGATGAACGATCCAGCAGTCGCAGCGGATCTGTCCGTTGCCGATCTCGGTCGCTTCCAGACCGTGGTCGAGGATACACGTTCGGCCCTCGGCGCCCAGACGCTGGGCTGGCATCTTCTGGAAGACGAGAAGATCCACGAGGCCGGAACCTGGTTCGAGAAGTCGGTGGATTGGGACGTCACCGAAGAGGGCGTTCTGGGCCTCGCGGTCGTGGCCAGCCGGACCAAGAACAACGCCGGTCTGAAGCAGATCAAAGCCCGGTACGGCGACGAGTTCGCCACGCTCGCCGAGATCGAGGAATACGCCCCTCCCGCCCGCGTCGTGTCGTACCGGCCGGGCAGGTCTGCTGCGCCCCCTTCGCGCGGAACGCGGCGGGCACGGTCTGGCGGCGGCGACAAGCTGATGCGGCAGGCCAACCAGCAGTTCCAGGCAGGCGACTACAATGGCGCCTTGGCGACCCTCAACAAGCGAGAGGCACGAAGCGGCAAGTCCTACGGCGCCGAGGTGCTGAAGGGCTGGGTCAACATCAAGCTCCGGCGCTGGGACGAGGCCGACCGCATCTTCCGGAACCAGGACAAGAAGCGCTCCACACGGGACACCCGCTTCGGCATTGGTGCGGTTGCGAACTCGAAATACGGAATGTGGCCGGAGGACCAGAACAACTGCAAGGTCCGGTTCAAATGCTAGATCGTCGGGGACCGCTCATTTTCCGCCAACGGCCCATATCCACCGACAGCCACGCGATCCGTATGTCGGTATAAGGCCGACGAGTCTTGACCGACGCACCGGGTTGGTCGCGAGAGCCCGCGCTCGGCCTGAACGAGATGCACGACAACCTGGAGTACCTGGGCTCGTCCCGGTTCAGGCGCGATGCAGCATGGAATCGGTGCGGTACGGGGCACCAAGCGCGGCGTTCAGGGATTCGGGCCCCAGCCCCGCCTCGCGCCAGCTCTCGGCCACCACACTTGCGATGGAGCGGCGGAAGCGGCTGCTGGAGAATTGTTCAGCGTGAGCCCTGATCACCGTGGGCTCGAACGTATCTTCCCGCGCCTCGAACTCGCCGATGGCATCGAGCACCGCCTCGACGGTCTGATCCTGGAAATGGACCCCGACGGTATCGTCGATCACGGTTTCCAGCGCGCCGCCGGAGGCGTAGGCGATCACCGGACGTCCGCAGGCCATCGCCTCGACCGGCAGGATCCCGAAATCCTCCTCTCCGGGAAACAGCAGCGCCCGGCAGCGCGACAGATGATCCTTGAGGACATCAAAGGGCTGGAAGCCGAGAAACCACACCGTCGGCCCGGCGATCGCCTTCAGCTGCTTCGTCGCCTCACCCTCGCCGATGATCACGAGAGGCTTGCGGGCACGGGTGCAGGCCTCCACCGCCAGATCGACGCGCTTGTAGTGCGTCAGCTGGCCTGCATAGAGATAGAAGTCGCCGCGCTCCTCGCCGATGGCGAAATCGTCCACGGCGACGGGGGGATGCACCACTGCAGCCGGCCGGTTGTAGTAACGGGAGATGCGTCGCGCGACATGGGCGGAGTTGGCGATGAAATGGTCGACCCGTGCAGATGTGGTGACGTCCCACATCCGCAACATCGGCGAGGTCACCGACATGGCCAGCCGCCCGGCAGCGTTCAGGTTGTTTCGGTAGACGTGATAGTGGTCCCAGATATAGCGCATCGGCGAATGGCAGTAGCACAGATGCAGTGCATCCGGCCGGGTCACAACACCCTTGGCGGGTCCCGATTCGCTGGAGATCACCAGATCGTATTCCTGCAGATCGAACTCCTCGATCGCGAAAGGCATCAGCGGAAGCAGCTTCTGGTAGTGGCGCCTCGCTCCCGGGATGCGCTGGAGAAAGGATGTCACGATCCGGCGTTCGCGCAGCATCGGGGATAGCTTCTCGCGATCGCAAACCAGCGTGAAGATGTCGGCCTCGGGAAACATCTCGCAGAGGTTTTCGACCACCTTCTCCCCGCCACGCATGCCGACGAGCCAGTAATGAATGATCGCGACCCTAGCCGGACGATCGCGGCGGGCGATCCGCGGGCTGGGAATCCGCCCAGCGGAAAGAGGAGGTGCTGCCGGTTGCACCGGCGGAGACGCGCGAACATTCATGGCCTTATACCTCCAGAGCGGCGGCAAGCCGTCCGATGCCGGCGCGCGTTTCAGCGAGGATGCGCTCTCGACGCCGTTCCGAGGGAAACACCGCCGCCGCTGCGTCGAGACGGCGCGGAATTCCGGACGGAGCAGCATTCCCGATAGCCACAACCTGTTCCGACAGTCCGACCGACGCCATGAACGCGTCGAGCTTCGGATCCCAGTGCAGCGCCAGGGCCGGTACCCCGTAGGAATAGGCGACGATGATCGCGTGCATCCGGAAGGCGATCAGCCGGTCGAGCCCGGCGATGGTCTCGCAGAGTTCGGCCGGCGTGCGCGGCTCGACGAAAGCGACCGATGGTGCGGCCGCTTCGAGGCGCTCGGCGATCGCCGCCAGCATTGCCTTGTCCTCGGGGCTGCCATTGGTAAAGGCGACGACACTGGCGCCGTCCTGACACAGGGCAGAGGCGGCGGCGACGTACCAGTCGGCCAGTTCGCCGGGCCGTAGCACCACATCGGAATGGTAGCGCACCGCCGTGTCGCTCATGATGCCGAGACCCACCCGGCGCCCGACGGATATGGGCCGCGCGGCACGATATGTCTCGCTGGCGAGAAGACCCGGATCGCGGACCAGTTCGGCGAGAACATGCAGGGCATGACCGAACAGCCGGTTCCAGTTGATCCTCGAAGCGTCGTCGCGCACGAACACTGCCTTCAGATCGGTACGCGCCAGCACTCTCGCCAGCATATGCCGGCCGGTGTCCGACCAGCGGGCTGCGCAGCCGACGCCGTAGAAGGCGACGGGCAGATCGCGGCGGGCCGCCTCGTCCAGCGCCAAGGCGAGTTTCGTGGGAAAGTTGAGGTCGAGATCGGCGAGAAGATTGCCGCCGCCGATCACCACCGCATCGCAGGCCTTTAGCCCGGTCTTGTAGTGCGGTCGCCATTTGCGCCGCGACTGCAGCGCCAGTGGCAGACGGACAGCGGTCCGGCGGACCGGCTGCGGGAGGTTGTTCAGAACGGACAAGGCCAGATGACGCCCGGCGCCCGATCCGCCATAGGCCTCTCGCCCGGCCAGGTCGATCGACGCGACATCGGCGGCGCCGAGCCTTCGTGCCAAGGCTTCCTCCAGGCATTCCGACAGGACGCCGTCGCCGAGATTCGGGCTGTATTTGACATTGAACAGGCGGATGCTCCGACCCGCGACCGACGCGGCGCCTTTGCGTGTAACCGTGGCGCAGGAAAACGGCAGCGTGTGATCGTCGAGGGCGTTCAGTGTCATGGCCGCAGCCCGTCCGCCGCCGTCGTCGCAAGGACGTCGCGGTAATGTCCCAGAAGGGCCTCGCACCAGGCCTCCGGCGTCTGGGCAATACGCCCCGCCCGTGCGAAGGCCCGCAGGCTCATCGCCTTCGTCTCTGCGTCGGACATGGCCGCGAACCCTGCCATCGCCTCTTCCAGAGCCGAGGGATCGTCGCCGGGATAGGAAAGGCCGATCCCGGCCGCGTCCACATCGGCCGCAAGCAATGCGCGATCGGACAGGATGACGGGAAGACCACTGAACGAGGCCTCGGCGGTCACCAGGCCGAAGGGTTCGGCATATTGCGTCGGCATGACCAGTGCCCGTGCGCTCGCTGCCATGGCCACGATATCCTCGCGCGCAAGCCAGCCGGTGAATTTTGCCGATGGATGGCGCTGTTCCAGCGTCTCGCGCAGCGGCCCGTCGCCGACGACGATTGCGGCATGGTTCAAAGCGTCGGCCGCGGCGAGGAACGCCTCGATGCCCTTTTCCGGCACCAGCCGGCCGACGAACAGAAACGCCGTGTTCGCCTCCGCTCGGACCCGCTGCGAGGTGAAGGGCCGGACCGGATTCCGCACCGTATGCAGCGCGCTCCCCGGATAGCCGGCCCGCTCCAGAAAGGGCTGCATGCCTTCATGCAGCATCAGGATCCGATGCGAGCCGTGCCTGGGTAGGCTCGATGCGAGGGACAGCGACCGAGCGCTGCGCCAGAGTTTCTGAGCGTAGCTCCGCTTGTCACAATGGGTCCGCATGCACGACAGGCCAAGGGGCTTGCGCTCGCAGACCTTGCCGGCCTGATAGTCATGATACGCGCCATTCGGGCATGCGAGGAAGAAGTCGTGGGCATGAACGACCAGGCGCCTGGACA
This sequence comes from Aurantimonas manganoxydans SI85-9A1, assembly GCF_000153465.1. Taxonomy (GTDB): domain Bacteria; phylum Pseudomonadota; class Alphaproteobacteria; order Rhizobiales; family Rhizobiaceae; genus Aurantimonas; species Aurantimonas manganoxydans. The sequence goes on from NZ_CH672387.1 coordinate 2,416,410, forward strand.
CCACGGACAGCACACGAAACAGCGTTGGCGAGAGGATCTTCGACCAACCATGGACATGATAGACGGTCGCCGGTGTGTCGTTGGCCCGGATCCAGTCCGCGACGAACGTTGCGACCGAGCGATTGTGGATGCCGCTCACCGCCGCGCCCAGGCCCCGGTCGAGAATATGGGCCTCCCCCATCGCGACCAGGTCCACGCCGCACCCGGCCAGTTCGCCGTGATCGGTCTCGCCGCCCGAGAGATAGACGACGGGAATGCCGCGCATCCGGATCATCTTGGCAGAAAGGAGGGCGAGATCGGTCGCGCCTCCCCTGGCTATGGATACGTCGTTGAGGATGACGACCCGCTCGATGTCCGGACGTGCACCCGCCCCACAGGCTGCGCCATCTTGGAGATCCGCGACCGGGCTGCACGGTCGGTCCTCGTCCCGCAGCACCTCACCCTCCATCGTGGCCGCTCCGAATCATGGCGCATGCACCTTCCGGACGGGTGGGGCCGTGGGACGGACCGACATGCTGCGAAGGATGACCATACCGCCCAGCGAGGCGGCAGTTGCCGCTCTCACCCTGTCCACGCTTCACCGCCGCTGCCGTTTCGACACTCGAAGGGCGGGGAGCCGCTCTGGTGATTTGGCGAGGTTGCAGGATCAGCCCCACGGGGCACGGGATCGCAGAATGCGAAGGACGCCAAGACATCCGGCCTGAGAACCGTGATGGCTCCCATTCCGAGTTCGATCAGATTCTTCTCCTCCCAGTTGTGAAGGCAGCGGTTCACCTTCTCACGGGAGGCCGGCAGCATGCAGGCGAGGTCATGCTGGGAGATCGTCACCGTGTCACCGGTCTCGCCGTCGCGCTCTTCGGATTGCGCCAACAGGCGCAACAGGCAGGATGCCAGACGCGCAGGCAGGCTCGGCGTGGCACCGCAGACGACCTTGATCTTCAGATTGGCGATCTTTGCGAGCGCCTCCGTCCACATGGCCTGGCGAAATTTCGGCCAGACTTCCATAGCCTCAAGCAATGTTCGCCGATCGATCAGCAACGCCGTGCACCGGGTCTTGGCGACCATTTCCATCGCAACGGCCCTTGTCTCGGACAGGTTATTCCATCCGAAGAGCGAGCCCTTCGACAAGACATCGATGATGAACACGCGCCCATCAGCGAGATACGAAGTCGCGTAGGCTGTTCCTTCGATCACAATCGCGATCCCCCCCGACGAATGCTCGGAGGAGCTGATCACCGCCCCCTTGGAAAATACTCGGACGGTAGAAAGATTCGCGAAGTGCTCGGTCGCACCGTCTTCTATATTTGCGAGAAACGGGACGCTTCTCAGATACTCTACGCTGTTGCACCTCTTTTTCTCAGTTGTCATTTCAGCGCACCTTCCGAATAACCGCAAATCAGAATATAGTGCTCGGAAAGACACTTTCGAATGTACAGTGCGTCCATCGATCACAACCCATCGTTGCGTTTATTTCTAATATGCTTCATTATGCAGCGCACAAACACACTATGCATCGTTTATCTGGTACCGTTTTATTTAGAGATATCACGATTTTTTTTACGCTCCTATGACCTCGGTCACAGACTTCCTGACCTGACCTGCCGTTAGGTCCCCTTATCAAAGCGTTAACGGAATTGTGCATCGCACATTCGTCGTCTGGAGGTCTCATGCCGTCCGACCCGTCGCACGCCTCTCTGCTCACGAACACGGCCAGCTTTTCCGACGCCTCCGCATCACAACGCAACGTCAGCAGCACCGAACCTTACGGAGGGCGGGCCAAGCGCGTCATCGATTTCACTCTGGCGCTGGTCGGGCTGATCCTGCTGGCGCCGCTCTTCCTGCTCGCCGCGATTGCAGTGAAACTGTCGGATCAGGGTCCCGTCTTATTCTCGCACGAGCGAGTGGGGTTTCGCGGCGGCTCCTTCGGCTGCCTGAAGTTTCGCACGATGCGGATCGATGCCGCCGAGCGCCTTGCCGAGCACCTGCGGTCCGACCCGGAGGTCGTGGAAGAGTGGAACGCTACCCGGAAGCTCAAGAACGACCCGAGGATTACCGCGATCGGAACGCTGCTGCGCAGATCGAGCATTGATGAGTTGCCGCAGCTCATCAATGTCCTGCGGGGCGAGATGAGCCTGGTCGGGCCCCGTCCGGTGGTCGCCGACGAGCTGACAAAATACGGGGCGCTCGTTGGTCTGTATCTTTCGGCCCGGCCGGGCCTGACCGGCCTGTGGCAGGTCAGCGGCCGCAGCGACACGACCTACGACCAGCGGGTTCGGCTCGACGCCGACTACCTCTCCCGGTTTTCCCTGGTCGCCGACACGGAAATCATTTTGAAGACCGTCCCGGCCCTGTTCTCCCAGCGCGGCTCCTACTGAGCCGCCCAGACCCCGATCCCGCGGCTTCCGGGCCGCAGATCCACGACAACGCTACCCAACCCTTCTCATCCGGCGACCCGGGCCCTGCGAACGATCCGCACGCTCCCGCAACGCCATGACGGAGCACCGATGCAAGTCGAGTTGATTGGCCTGATAGTCTTGATTGCCGGCGCCCTGACGGTGCATCGGGGTCTTGGATTCGGGCTTGCGGCCCTGTCATCGTTCAGTCTGCTCGGCGCGTCGGCAGCCCTGATCCTGCCTGCGCTCGGTGGCGCCAGCATCCAGCCGGCACATCTGTTGCTGGCCTTCCTCTGCGCCGCATTGGCGCTGCGTCCGAAGACCTTCGGTATCGCGTTCTCGGCCCTCCACTACCCGGGTCCCGGCTTCTGGTTCGCTCTCTTCGTCGTCTACGGCGTCGTCACGGCGATGTTCCTGCCGCGCATCTTCGCCGGGTCGACCGTGACCTACTCGCTCGCCCGCGGCAACGATCTCCACTACATCCTCGCCACCCCGCTGAAGCCGACGGCCACGAACCTCACCCAAGCCGTCTATCTCCTCGGCGACCTCGTCTGTTTTGCCGCCGCCTTCGCCTATGCCCGGCTCGGCCGCGCGACAGCGCTGGCCAAGGCGATCATTGCCACCGGCGTGGTCTGCGTCGGCTTCGCCTTCCTCGACCTTGCCACCTACGCCACCGGTACGCAGGCGCTGATGGACGTCATCCGGAACGCGAACTACCGCATGCTGGAGGATGGCGAGATCAACGGCTTCAAGAGGATCGTCGGCTCGTTCAGCGAGGCTGGCGCCTATGGTTACGTCGCGCTCGCCTTCTACGGCTTTTCTCTGATGCTCTGGTTGGAGGGCGATCGTTCGCGCTTCGTCGGGCCGCTCGCCGTCACCCTCCTGGCGACGATCCTTCTGGCAACGTCGAGTACGGCCTATGCCGCAACGGCAGTCCTGTCGCTGGGCGTCCTAGGCTATTGCGTGGCGGCAGTGGTCCGGCGGCGCGCCGGCCCCCGCCACCTCCTCTACATCCTGGCCTTCGTCGTGGTCGTGCCGGTCATCGTCGCAGGTTCGACGCTGCTGCCGGAAGTGCGCGACACCGTCTCCGCTCTGGTCCAGGAAACCGTTGTCACCAAGTTGGAAAGCCAGTCGGGCGTGGAGCGCATGCGCTGGAACGAACGGGCGCTGACCTCCTTCGCCGACACCGCAGGCATGGGCGGCGGGCTCGGCAGCATCCGCACGTCGAGCTTCATCGTGGCGCTCCTGTCGAATGTCGGCATTCCGGGCGCCCTTCTCTTCCTGACCTTCTTCGTCTCGCTGCTGCGCCTCGCCATCGCCACCACCAAGCAGGCCGACAGTGATCCGATCGTGATCGCGGCACTGACGGCCTGTTTCGCCCAGATCACCGCCGCGTCGATCTCCGCCGGTTCGGTGGATCTGGGCATCGGCTTCTGTCTGATGGCGGGCCTTGCAACGGGGACAACCCAGGCCTCGAGCGCGCGGCAGGAGACGGCCCTGCCCTTTGCGCCCACATGGTTCGGCGGCCCGGCCCAAGCCCTTCGCATCCCGGCGGGTTTCGTCACAAGGCTGCCGCTCGCCCCGGCGCCGCTCGGAGGATCACGGTCTTGACGTCCCATCGCAGCCCCCTTGCCACGATCCCGGTCGGCTATCCGCTCACGCCCCACCATCCCGAGCGCGAGCGTCCGCTCGACCTGCGCAGGATTTTCGAATTCCTGATCGGCAGCTGGCTTCCGATCCTCGGCATGGCCGCGCTGTTCGGGGGTGCCGCCGCGACCTACGCACTGACCACGCCGCCGACCTATTCGAGCACCACCCAGCTCATGCTCAATCTCGGCCAGACACGCGGTCCTGAGGGCGCTTCCTCGATCGCCGAGCAGGCCATGATGGAAGGTCAGATCGAGGTCGCCCAGTCCAACAATGTCCTGGCCGCGGTGATCAGCCAGCAAAACCTGCTGGAAGACCCGGAATTCTCCGATACCAGCGTCTCGATCGTCGGGAGCCTTCGTGATCTCCTGGCGATGGCGACAAACGACCCGACCCAACCCGCCACGCCACCCCCAGCCGCGAAGGCGCCGGCCAGTGCCGGGGACGATACCGCCGAAGCACTGAGCGGGGTGCGGCCCCAGGATCGCGTCATGGCCGCCCTGAGAAAGCAGATCTGGGTGCGCCGCGTCGGCCAGTCGCCGGTCATCGAGATCGCCGTGACCTCGGTCGATCCGGTCAAGGCCGCGACGCTCGCCAATGCCTTCGCCGCCAACTTCATCGCCCACAACATCGCGATGAAGTCGTCGGCCGCACGCCTGTCGGCGAACTGGCTGGCCGAGCAGGTCAAGGCGCTCCAGCAGCAGGTTTTCGAAGCGGAGCGCGCGGTTGGCGACTTCCGCTCGTCCGGCGCGCCGACCGATCAGTACAAGCTCGCCGAGCTCGAAGCGGTCGCCGACACCACCCGGGAGCTCTACAAGACCTATCTCCAGAGGGCGGCCGAGACCCGTCAGCAGGTCTCCAACCCCCTGTCCGACGCGACGGTCCTTTCGGAAGCCACCGTGCCGATCGGCAAGAGCCATCCGCGCAGCGGCCTCATCGTCGCCCTCGCGCTGGTGCTGGGAGCCGGAGCGGGAACCGCCGGGGCCATCGTGCGCCGTGTCGTCAAGCGCGAGATCACTTCCGCCGATCGCGTGCGCAACAGCACGGGCATCTACAGCGTCAGCACGGTCCGGCGCCTACGCCGCCGCACACTGCTTCGGCGCCGCAGCCTGCCTTTCCCGACCCTGTGCGACGACAGCAAGACCGCCCGCATCAAGAGCCGCTTCTTTCGCAACGACATGGACGAACTGCGCGCCAGCCTCGACGGGCTTCGCCGCCGCCGCGACGCCCGGATCATCGGCTTCGTCGGGGCCGACGCCGATGTCGGTGCCACGACCATCGCGTTCAACCTGGCATGGCTCTGGTCCCGGTCGGGTGCCCGCACCTTGCTGATCGACGCGGACAGCGAGCGCCGTACCCTCAGCCAGACGCTGGGCGCGCCGGACGGGCCGGGGCTGTCGGACCTGCTGGAAGGAACCGCCCAGACAGCGGCGACCCTGCGCGATGTCACCCCGTCCTTGTCGTTTCTGCCGATCGGGCGCACCGACGACGTCACGCCGGCCGCACGGATCTCATCGCAGCGCACGGCGTGGCGCTTTTCCGACGCGGGCGATCAGTTCGATCTCATCATCGTCGACCTGCCGGCCATGGCCCATTCGGCTGATGCCCGGTCCATCGCCCCCCATCTCGACGCGCTGGTGCTGGTCACCCGCTACGGCACGACGCTGGTCGAACACGTCGTGACCCTCGTCGATTCCCTTCAGGAAATCGGGACCGAGCCCATCAGCATCGTCGTCAATCAGGCGCCGTCCGTATCGCAGCAGAGGTGATCCCATGAGCATTGCACAGATCGTCCAGAGCCCGGACCTGAAGGAAAAGGTCCGACGGACCCTGAAGTCGATCGGCTACGAGACCGACGACTGGGTTCGCGTGATGATGTACCGCGACGCCTTCGCCTTCATCCGCGAACTGGGTCCGCAGACCCTCGACACGCTGGAGATTTCCGGTGGGGTGCAGTGGCGCCGGGAGTTCGGTTTCCGCAGTTACCGCGCTACCGAATATCCCGGCTTCGACATCTGCGCCGAGACGCTCGACGAGCGCTTCGACCTGATCATCGCCGACCAGGTCTTCGAGCATCTGAAAAAGCCGACGGCGGCCGCCCGCAATGTCCACGCGATGCTGCGGCCGGGCGGCTACTTCATCATCGCGACGCCGTTTCTCCTGCGCGTTCACGCCTCGCCGATCGACTGCAACCGCTGGACCGAGACCGGCCTCGCACAGCTTCTGGAGGATGCAGGCTTTCCCGCCGACCACATCACCACGCGGTCATGGGGCAATCGCAGCTGTGTGAAGGCCAATTTCTCGCGCTGGGCCAAGCCCGGCCTGTTCGGCTCGCTGAAGAACGAACCCGATTTCCCGGTCATGGTCTGGGCCTATGCCCGCAAGCCGCTGGCCGGTGCAGAGGATCATCCGCAATGAGCCCCGCCGGCGCGTCCCCGCTGCGGATAGCCATCAGCATCGCGACCGCCGGCCGTCCGGACATACTGGAACGTGTCGTCGGCCTACTCGACCGTCAGGTCCGGCCACCCGATGCGATCCTCGTCTGCTCGCCGGATCAGCGAGACATCGACCGTATCGCGGCCGCCTTTCCGCAGGTCCGTGCCATGCAGGGCGAACGCGGCCTGCCGCGCCAGCGCAACCGTCTTCTCGCCGAGGCGCGCGACGTCGATATCCTGCTCTTCATCGACGACGATTTCCTGCTGGGCCCGGACTATCTGGCCACGCTGGAACGCATCTTCGCCGGACACCCCGACATCGCGATGATTACCGGACGGGTGGTCGCAGACGGCATCAAGGGACCGGGATTGTCCGTCGACGAAGGCTTGGCGCGGCTCGCCTCCGCCGCGCCTGCGACCGGTGCCGACCTGGCCGAGGTCTACAATGGCTACGGCTGCAACATGGCGGTCCGCATGGATGCCGTCCGTCGGCACCGGTTGCGCTTCGACGAGGCGCTGCCGCTCTATGGCTGGCTCGAGGACATGGATTTCAGCCGCAGCGTTGCGCCCTATGGGCGGATCATGCGCGCCCGCGACGCGGTCGGGGTTCATCTGGGGGCTAAATCCGGCCGCCAGCCGGGCTTGCGGCTTGGCTACTCCCAGATCGCCAATCCGGTGCATCTGATGCGCAAGGGCACCTGCTCCTGGCAGAAGGGTCTGGCGCAGATCGGCCGCAACCTCGTCGCCAATCTTTACGGCACGGTGCGCGGCGAGGCCGGCATCGACCGTCCGGGGCGCCTTGCCGGCAATGCAGCGGCGATCGCCGACCTCGTCCGCCTGCGCCTCAGTCCATCCAGAATCCTGGCGATGTGAGGCGGCCATGAGCAAGCTCGCGACGCTTCAGGTGCTACGCGGTCTGGCTGCGGTCACGGTCGTGGTCGATCACGCCATCCTGCGGCAGGCCGAGTGGTCGCAGACGTCGAAGACCGTCGTGCGTGCAGCCGAATACAGCGGCGCATTGGCGGTCGCGGTCTTCTTCGTGATCAGCGGCTTCATCATGCTCCACACCAGCGCGCGCAGCTACGGCGCGCCCGGTGCGGTCCGGGTCTTCCTGGTCAAACGCCTGTGGCGGATCGTGCCGCTCTACTGGATCGCGACATCGCTCGAACTCGTCCTGCGGCTGCGGGCCGGCGCGGAGGTGACCCTCGACCGGGTGCTCGCCGCTTATCTGTTCGTCCCCTACCCGGTCGCACAGGGCGAGTACATGCGGCCCCTCCTGGGGGTTGGCTGGACACTCAACTACGAGATGTTCTTCTACCTGCTCTTCGCCGCCTCCCTCGCCCTGCCCATCCGCCGCGGCCTCCCGCTGCTGTTCGCTGCCCTCCTTTCGATCGTCGCGCTCGGGGCGTTCTTCATCACGCCGCTGAACGACGTCTCGCCGCCTCACACGATCCTGAACTTCCTCAGCGAACCGATCATCCTGCTGTTCCCCGCCGGGATGCTGGTCGCGCTTCTGAACAAGTCCGGCTGGCTACCCGTCATTCCCGGAGCCCTGGCGATCATCCTGCTGCTGCTTGGCGAAAACCTTCTCGGATTTTCGCTCTTCGTCGACCGGACTCCGGCACCCTTCGTCTGGTGGGGCGCGACCTGGGTCGTGTGCGCGATCGCCATCGGCCTGAGCGTGGCCGCCCGCGAGGCACAACGCCCGACGCCCGTCTTGCGCTCGGGCGTCTGGCTCGGTGACGTCAGCTACGCCCTCTACCTCTTCCATTTCTTCACGATCGTGGCCGCCGAAAAGATCTGGTGGTCGCTGTTCGGCGTCGCGCACAGCCAGATCGCCTTCGTCGCCTTTGCGACCGCCGCGTCGATCGCCGCGGCCGGTGTCATCCACTTGGCCGTCGAGCAGCCGATCATGCGGCTGTTGCGCGGTCGCAGCGTTGCCTCCAGGCCCATCCCTCAGACGGCTCTCGCCAGCTTGATGCGCAATTCCGGGGGCTCCTGATGCGCGGCCTCTGTCTCCCCTCCCGATGCAACCAGCGAAAGTAGCGATCATGCGTCATGCCACCTGGACCGCCATCGAAGGCAATTCGGTCGCCATGGAAGCCTACCGGGCCTATCGGCGCCTGCCCGGCATCGTGCGCGCGCCGGCGCGCTGGCTCGTCGCCCCGCGCTGGCACGCTGCCTGCGCCTATGTCGTCGGCCGCTCCGGCGGGCGCGTGGTGGACGGGCCCTTCGAGGGCATGAAGCTGCGGCTCAGCGCCGTATCGAGCCGCCATCTCCTCGGCTACATCCTGGGGACGCAGGAACTCGAACTGCACGGGGTCGTCGAGGACATCATCGCCCGGGGATACCGCAACATCATCAATGTCGGCGTGGCCGACGGCTATTACGCCATCGGCTTCGCCCGCCGCATGCCGGCCGCCCGCATCATCGGCTTCGAGGGTCTGCCGGAACATCACCCGCTGGTGCGAAGCGCGGCCGAGGAGAACGGCGTCTCCGACCGGATCGTCCTGCGCGGCTTCTGCGAGACGCACGACCTCGATCGTGCGCTCGACGAAACCGGCCCGGGCAGCCTCATCCTCTGCGATATCGAGGGCGGCGAGAAGGCCCTCCTCGACCCGAGCCTCACGCCGGCCTTGGCCCAGGCCGATCTCCTCGTAGAGACCCATGACGGCCTCGTGCCCGGCTGCACCCGGACGCTGATCCAGCGCTTCGAGAAGACCCACGACATCCTCTCCATCTTCGCCGAACCGCGGACGGCGGCGGATTTCCCGTCGGAAAAGCTGCCGGCCCTGGTGAAACTGGCGCCGAGGACGGCGGTCGAACTGATGAACGAGCGCCGGACCGGCGTGCAGGAATGGCTCTACATGACGGCCCATGCGCGCGTCGGCCTTACCGACGGCTACGGGGAGCACAGGCTTTCATGAAGCTGCTCCTCGCCAGCGGTACCCCGCATCTGCCCCAGCTCTCGGGCGGGCTGGAAGTCAACTCGCATCTGGCGGCCCTGGAACTGACCCGCCGCGGCCACCGGGCCTCCGTGCTCGCCAAGCTCTCGGTGCGCGACGGCTTCGGCATGACCCGCTTCATGGCGAATTGTCTCGCCCGGCGGGACGTCTCCCGCGACCGCAAACTGGGCTACGACGTCTATCGTTCGATCCGTCCCTGGCGCGACCTGCGGGGCCTCGACCGGCCGGACATCGTCGTTGTGCAGAACGGCAACATGGTGGAGATGGGGCGCAATTTTCGCCGCGACGGCATCGCCAGCGTTGCGTATCTGCACGGACTGGAATTCGAAAGCGGCCCGCGTGCCTGGCAGGGCGCGGCGGCCGACCTGCCGTTCTCACACTACATCGCGAATTCGGAATTCACCGCCGACAAGTTCCAGCGGCGGTTCGGTATCCGGCCAAGCATCATCCCGCCGATCTTTCCGGCCGGCGAATACCGGACGGTGCCGCGCGCGCGCAACGTGACCTTCATCAACCCGGTGCCGGTCAAGGGACGCGATCTCGCCTTCGCCATCGCCGAACGCTGCCCCGAGATTTCCTTTCTCTTCGTGCGTGGCTGGCCCCTCTCGGGCAAGGCCGAGGCGGCGCTGCGCCGCCGGGCGGAGGCGCTGGGAAATGTCCATCTTCTCGACCGGCAATCGGCAATGAAGCCGGTCTACGAGCAGACACACATCCTCCTTGCCCCGAGCCAGTGGGAAGAGACTTGGGGCCGCGTCGCCAGCGAGGCGCAGTTCAGCGGCATTCCGGTGCTGGCAAGCCTGCGTGGCGGCCTGCCGGAAGCCGTCGGCCCCGGGGGCCGGCTTCTGGCACACAACGCCCCGGCCGACCTCTGGGCCGAGACGCTGCGCCACATGTGGCATGACGAACACGAGCATGCGCGCCTCAGCGAGGCCGCCTTCGCGCATGCGGCGCGGGCCGAGATCGATATTCGCGAGCAGACGGACCGCCTGGTCGCGATCGCCGAGGCGGCGGCCGCATGAGCCCCCGGCTGGTCCCTTACGGCGCGCGGCAGGACCGCACTTCGGCGGGCCTGCCGGCCACGGGCGGCCTACTCGCCCGCCAGCCGCCAAGCCTTCACGTAATCGACCTCCATGACCGAGGGATCCGGGGCGTCTTCGATGGGCCATCCCGCGCCGAGGCCGAGATCGACGAGCATGTAGAAGCTGCCGTCGCCAAGCTCGACCGGAGTCGGCTGCGACCAGACCTTCCGGCCATTGAAATAATAATCGATGGTCATCGGCCCGACAGCCACCCCGTAGGTGTGGAAGCCGGAATAGAGGCTGCTCTCGGACACAGGGACATGTCCGGTGGCACTGCGGCTGTTTTCCGGAACCTGCCGGTCCCAGACATGCAGCGACGCGCTGTAGCGGGCCGGCTCGTGGCCGTAATGCTCGACAGCATCGACCTCGATGGTGCGCGCCTCGTTGCGGTCGATCAGCCAGAAGGCCGGCCAGGTTCCGGCACCTTCGGGGAACCGCGCCCGCATCTCGAAATAGCCGTAGAGAAGGCTGAACCCATCGCCTTTTGGATCGGCGGACGCGAGAAGGCCGGATTCCCACTTGCCGGCCTCGTCGCGGCGCGCCTCGATGCTGAGCACGCCATCCTGGACGGTGAACGGAAATCCCTCGCGCGGATCGACGAATTTGGCGTCGCCGAAATCCCCGTTCCAGGGCGTGTGGGCGATCCAGCGGGTGCCCGGTCCCCAGGCGGACACATCGAGGGCGTCGAAATTGTCCTCGAAGACCAGTTCCGCCCCTTCCAGATCGATGCGCTCGCCAAAAAATTGGTCGAGTGCGCCCGTATAGGCAGCGAGGCCGGCAGCGGCGGCAAGCCCGACCGCCGTAACGGAAAGAACGCGGACGAAGAACGCCATCAAATCGGACCTTCCATTGCTGCGCACCGTTGTGCGCAGATATTCACTACGCGAGTATCGAGATATAATCAACAATATTTTAGTATATTATCTGAATTATACTTCACCCCACGGAGGATGTAGTGGATGCCTGATGCCCTCCTGAAGAAATCGACGGGATCGGCCATTGCCGGCGCGGCGACGTTGCTGGCAGGTTTCGTCAGCACGGTGGTCGTGGCCAACCTGCTCGGTGTCGAAGGCGCCGGGCTCGTTGCCTTGGCGGTGTGGCTGTCGGTGGTCCTGGCCCCGGTCATCGACGGAGGGACGTCGCTGAGCGTGCTGCGTTTCTTCGCCGACCGGTCCGGGCGCGAAGACCATCGGGGCGCTCGGGCGCTTGCCGGCTTCCTGTTGCGCCGGCTCCTCGGCTTCGCGGCGGTCGCGGCAAGCGCCGCGGTCGCTGTTGCCGTGCTCGCGCCGGGCCCCGCACGCGACGCGATCGCTACGCTGTTTCCTGCCGTCGACACGCGCACCGCGACCGCACTGGTCTCGCTGGTCGTCGCCCTGACCGTGGCCCAGGCTCTCGCCACCTTCACCATCAGCTACCATCGCGGTGCCCAAGCCTTCAGTTCGCTGGCAAAGATCGCGGCCCTCGCCTTCGTCCTGCAGGTCGCGGCCGTCACGATCGGCACGCTTCTCTACGGCGCGACCGGCGCTGTCGCCGGCTATGTCCTCGGCCAGACGACGCTGGCGCTCTTCGCACTGCCGCTCGTCCTGCACCGCGGGCCGCTCGATCGGGCCCTGAAGCGCGAGATCTGGCAATACGGGCGCTACGCTTGGGCCGCGAACATGTGCAACATCTTCGTCTGGTCGCGGATGGAGATCCTGTTCCTGCAGCTCTCCTGGGGGGCGGCCGAGGTCGGGTTGTTCAGCGTGGCGATCGCACTGTCGGCGCTCGCCTCGCAGGGCCCCCTGCTTCTGACCAGTGCTTTCCTGCCGGTCCTGGCCGGCCACAACAGCCGTGGCGACCGCGGCGCCGTGCAGACGGTGTTCTCCAACGGGACCGCCATCGTGGCGCTGCTGGCCCTGCCGGCCTGCTTTGGCATGGCGGCCGTTGCCCAGCCGATGATCGTGCTGCTCTACGGGTCGGATTTCGCCGCCGCCGGAACGGCCTCCGCGATCATCCTCGTCGCGGCCGCGATCTCGGTCTCCTCGACGATCGGCACCCATCTGGTCAATGCGCTCGGTCGTAGCGATTTCATCTTCTGGTCGTCCATCGCCGGAGCGGTCCTGGCCGTGGCGCTCGGCTTCCTGATCATCCCCGAATTCGGTCTCGTCGGTGCGGCGCTGACCCGCGCCTCGGTGCAGATCGCCGCCGTCATGCTCGGCATCTGGTTCATCACCCGGCGCCTGAGATACGCCTATCCCTTCGCCCGCCTGATCCGCCTGACCCTGGCCGCCGCTGCCCCGGCCGGCGCCGCATTCGCGGCCACTCAACTGGTCGCCGGGCCGCTCGGCCTTCTGGAGGCGATCCTCGCGGGTTTCGTGGTTTATCCGCTTTCGCTTCGGCTCTTCGGGGCTCTTGGCCCGGATGAACGCGCCGCGATCATCCATTTTGCAGAGCGCTTTCCGCCCTTTTCCCGTCCCGCGGCCAACGCCTTCGTGTCGTTTCTCGCGCCCGCCCATCAATCCTGACGCCACGCCTTCCGGCGATCGATCAAGAGGTGCCCCATGTTCACCCACCGTTCGACCACATGCAGCGTCCGGGCCAGCAGCCGGATGCGCTGGCTCTCCGGCCTTCTGGCGTTTCTCGCGGTCATCCTGTCCTCTGGACACGCAGCTCAGGCCGAGTCGCGCTCCGCCTACAGCCTCGTCGGCGACGACAAGGTGAAGGTGACCATCGTGGACTGGCGGTCGGGCGAAGGTGAATACCGGGAATGGGAGGCACTGGGCGGTGTCTACCGCATCGACGCCGTCGGCCGAATTGCGATCCCTCTCGTCGGCGAAGTGGACGCGGCGGGCGTGACGACCAGCGAACTCGCCGATCGGATCGCCGGCAAGCTCGCCGGCCGATCGTCCACCGGCAAGCCGCCGTCCGTATCGGTGGAGATTTCGGAATACGGCCCGATCTACGTCACGGGCGAGGTCGAGAAGCCAGGGCAATATCCGTTCGCGCCCGAACTCACCGTGATGAAGGCTGTGAGCCTGGCCGGCGGCTTGCGCCGTCCCTCGGATCCGGCTGAATCCCGCGTCGAGCGCGAACAGATCCAGTCGGCCCGCACCCTGAAGGAAGGCCAGATCGACCGGAACGACCTCCTTGTCCGCCAGGCTCGCTTGCGCGCAGAACTCGCTAGCGAAGACGATTTTGCCGTGCCCGAGGCGATTGTCGGCGCACCCAACGTCGAACAGATCGTGGCCGACGAACGCTCCTTTCAGAGACTTCGCTGGACCGAGTTTCAGGGTAAGCTCGAGGCTGCGCGTAGCCTGAAGGCGCTCTTTGCCGAGGAAATCGACTCGCTCGTCGCCAAGATCGCGTCGCAGGAGGAACAGGTCGCGCTCGTCGGCCGTGAACTCAAGAGCATCAGCGATCTCGTCCAGCGCGGACTGACGGTGTCGTCGCGTGAATTCGGCCTGCAGCGGATCGTGGCGGAATCACAGAGCCAGCTTCTGGATCTTCGCGTAGCCCTCACCCGCGCGCGGCAGGCGCAGGAGCAGGCCGAGCGCAGCCTGACGGAACTGGCGAACGAGCGCAATTCCCAGATTCAGTCGGAACTGGGCACGATCGCCACCCAGCTTCGGAAGGCCGAGCTCGCGATCCGCATTGCAGGCTTGATGATGGACGAGACAGCCTACTTTTCCGCTCGCCTGGATGCCGGTGACGCTGAGAATAGCACCCGGATCGCCTACCGGATCACACGGAAGAACGCCGCAGGAGGACAAGCGGTCATTGCCGCCGATCCGCAGACGATCATAGCGCCCAGGGATCTGGTCGAGGTGATCACGATGCCCCACGGGGCATCGACCTCCGCGGTCGATGGAGGAACGGGAAACAGTCCTCAGGCAGCCGACAGGCTCACGAGACCGAATTCAGGCGCGGCCGGGCCGAGCTGACCGCGCGCCTTGTCAGTGCGTGGGTTGTTCGGACTTGGCGTCGGGACGGGGCGTTGCAGCCTTGCCTGGAAACCAGGAACCGGAATCCCTGCTCGCGGATCTCGATACGCCCGGCTTGCTTCGCATCCGATCGGTCAATCCGGCATGCACCAGGAGGCCGGCGAAATAAGCGACCTGCCCGGCCAGATAGAAGATCAGAACGGCGAAGAGACTGGTGCCCATGGCCAGGGTGGCGACGAGCTTGGCTGCCAGTAGAATCGTGAGAAAGATCGCGAAACCACCGATACGCAGTTTGAAGCCGGCTGCAAAGCAGACGGCACTGACTGCAATCAACTCCCAGGGCACATCTTCCTCCAGCGGCTTGGTGCGGCCCGGTTCTGCCGAGCGCGTGCCTTATTCCCCACAGCATACTATATTTCTTCAGATACCGTTACAATTTTGAACCGTTGTCATAATTGTCGGCACTGTTCCGTTACGTCGCAGGGCTCCAAACGCAACGTCGAACCGCAGCATCTGCGGCCCAAGCGTCCAATCCAGACAAAACCCCATTTGCGCGATCCACCGGCATTAGCCGAGGATTCCCCTCGCGCAAGATGCTCGCTTCCGCATGGCGCAAACAGCCATGGTTTCCCGCCACGTCGTCGGACGGAAAGACTGCATTTCCCGCATCACTTCGCCGAAAAACAGACTATGACACCCAAGCTTGGCGCAATTCAGGCCGAGACTTGAGATCATCGCAATCAAATGATTATCGCGCGAGAATCAGCACACGCAAAGGTGGCATTTTGTAGGGGCTCGAACCTCCCGGCGATCTGGGGAGCGTCCCGCCGGTCTGGAGACCGATGGATCGCAGAAGGCCATCGCCGACATCTTTTCGCAGCCAGTGGTGCGCGGGTATCCGAGAACCGTGGAATGCCGGAACGCATATCGAACGCGATCCTAAGACCGTCGCTCAGGTTAATCGATGATATCGGGATTTGTCAGCGATGCTTCCACGCCGCGCAACTCGCTGGCGCTGCTCAGAGCGTACTGCGTGACGCGTCAGCCCCTAGGAGATTGCTCTTTGTGTGCCAGCGCCATGCGCTCTCGATGCTCGAAGCAAGATCGTGTTGCGGCTGCCAGCCAAGAACGTCCCGCGCGCGCCGGTTGTCGGCCAACAAGATGGAGGGGTCCCCTGGACGCCTGTCTGCCCTGCGGGTTTTGACCGGACGGCCGGAGACCAACGCCACTGTCTCCACAAGTTCGGCGACCGAGGTTCCGGTCCCCGTCCCCAAGTTCAGGGCCACGCTTGCCCCATCGTTCAAAAGATACTCGACGGCGCGGACATGAGCATCGGCGAGATCGATGACATGAACATAGTCGCGGATGCACGTGCCATCGGCAGTGTCGTAATCGTCGCCGAAAATCGTGAAACAGTCACGCTGGCCGAGCGCGGTCTCGATCACCAGCGGCACCGCATGCGTCTCAGGGGTATGCCATTCACCGATGCGCGCCTCGGGGTCCGCTCCGGCCGCATTGAAATAGCGGAGGATGGCGCAACGGATCCGGTCCAGCCCGGAAAGATCACGCAGGATATGCTCGACGAGGAGCTTGCTCCAGCCATACGGACTGATCGGGGCCTGGACGTGATCTTCGGTCAGCGGAGTGAACTGAGGAATTCCGTAGGTGGCGCAGGTCGAGGAGAAGACGATCTTGTCCACGCCCGCCGCTTCGGCCGCGGTGATGAGCGACAGCGTTCCCGAAACGTTGTTGTCGTAGAATGCGAGAGGATCGCGCACTGACTGTGCGACCTCGATCAACCCGGCGAAATGGATAATGGCGTCCGGCTGATACTGACTGAACACGCTGCGCAGCCGGTTCGTATCTCGAATGTCGCCCTGTTCGAACGCCCCCCATCTCACGAACTCAGCATGACCGTTTGACAGATTGTCGTACACGACTGCCTCGTAGCCACGCTCGGCGAGCAGCAGGCATGTGTGGGCACCAATATACCCGGCGCCACCGGTGATCAGGACTCTTTTGGTCATGCCGAACGCATCCTGCATACTTGTTAATCCACCGGCCAGCCGGCCGAACTGGCGGTTCCGACGCGTTACCATCGGGCAGACGGGAGCGGATTGGAAGCAGTTTCCCCTCGCAGACACACAGAAGGAAGATGCCCGATTGCCTTGCGCACCATCTCGGCCTGCCGTCGGACGATCTCATGGCGGGGATATTGGGTCGGATTGACGTCGCCCCGGGACGATTCCGGGCTATCGAGGGCTTCATGATCCTCGCCGGTCGGAACGCCAATCGTCCTGACCAAAGCCATCGCCGATGGCACGATGTCCGCTTCTGCGAAACCGGACGGGCCATCGCCGGCCGGACATTCCGCCCGGATCTTTCTACGAGGCGGGAGGAGACGCAAAGCCCATCGCCGCGCAAGATGAAGATGCGGAGGAGGATGGACCGTCTTCGTTTCCCCTCCAACCACACATCGTTGGAAGCGGTCATGTTCGCGGCTCGCACACTCGGGAGACGGCCTATGAACCGTCCTGCTCAATGAGCGAGGACCCGGTCGCCAGATATTTGGGGGGGGGCTGGGGCCGATGCAGCAGCCGGAGACGCCTTGACGTCGCCTCAGCTCATGGCGAGAACCGCATATCGATGCCAATGCCCTACAGGTGCTGGTGCTCTCCATACACGCTCCTCAGACAAGGCGGTCGACCATGGGAATTGTCGCAAAGGCGACTGCAGTCGTGGGTGGCGCTGTCGCGCTCGTCAGGCGCTTTGGTTCTCCGTCGCATCAAGCCGTCGGGCTGACACCCCAGATTCCGGAGGCGCGAAAGCAGGGAATCATGACCTTGAAACTTCCCGCCGCAGAGGGCTGGAAGGACGGGCGCCTGCCCACCTGCGCGCCGGGGCTTCAGGTCAATGCCTTTGCGTCGAACCTCGATCATCCCCGCTGGATCGAGGTCCTGCCCAATGGCGACGTCCTCGTGGCGGAGTCCAGGGAACATCCGGAGAGTCCGCGCTCCCTCATGGACCATGCTCAGCAGGCCACAATGCGCCGCGTCAAGGCGATCGGCCCCAGCGCCAATCGTGTCACCCTCTGGCGGGACGCGGATGGGGACGGTGTCGCCGAGCGCCGCGAGGTCTTCGTGGAAAACCAGAACCAACCCTTCGGCATGGCGCTGGTCGGCGACCGGTTCTTCCTCGGGAACACGGACGGCATTCGGTGTTTCGACTACCGGCCAGGCGATACGAGCCTCACGGGCGGTGGTGAAAAACTCGTCGACTTCAAGCCGCACGGGCACTGGACCCGCAGCCTGATCGTCTCGCCGGATCGGGCAAAAATTTACGCTGGCGTCGGTTCGCTGTCCAACATCGGCGACAAGGGGATGGCGGCGGAAGAGGGTCGCGCGGCGATCTGGGAACTGGACGTTACCACCGGAAAGGCGCGGATTTTTGCCTCCGGGCTGCGAAACCCGGTCGGCATGGCCTTCGAGCCGGTCACCGGAAAGCTCTGGACCGTCGTCAACGAGCGCGACGGGCTCGGGGACGAAACGCCGCCCGACTACCTTACGTCCGTCGAAGAGGGTGGCTTTTACGGCTGGCCCTATTGCTACTGGGGCAGCACCGTGGACGATCGTGTCACGCAGGCTCCGGACCTCGTCGCCCGTGCCATCCAGCCGGATTACGCTCTTGGCGGGCACACGGCATCGCTCGGCCTCTGCTGGATGCCGGGCGGCAACTTGCCGGGGTTCGGCGAGGGCATGGTGATCGGCCAGCACGGATCGTGGAATCGCTCGACGCTCAGTGGCTACAAGCTGATCTTCGTCCCCTTCGTCAATGGCGCGCCGAGCGGACCGGCTCGCGATATCCTCTCCGGCTTCCTGTCCGAGGACGAGAAACTTGCCTATGGACGTCCCGTCGGCGTGGCGATCGGCCCGGACGGCAAATCGCTGCTGATTGCCGACGATGTGGGAGACATCATCTGGCGCGTGACCGCCGCGTGACACGGTCGGTCGCACCATAGCGGATCGCGAAGGTTGAAACGAAGCCCTAGACCTGGAATGGGCGCATGCAGGTGATCCCGACCACGCGGGAGTCTCGACTGCGCGCCGCCACCCCGATGGTCGAGCGATTGCGGCGGGTTGCGTCAGCGAAACAGCAGTGAAGATCGGTCGAGGGCGGACCGCAAGGAGACTGGCGGCTCCCGGGCTCGGCCGGCGGAAAGCTGTGACAATGATGCGCAACCTTGCTGGCCGCATCACGGCTCTGTGGATTTCTTCGGTGATGACTGCACCATGGGGCGTTCTTCCTTCCAGAAAATAGCATGGAAAGAAGCTTAAAGAGACATATCAAGCAGTCGATGGTCCGTCTCCGCACTTACTCCAGGTAGATCCTCCCGAGAATACCTCTTCGCTATCATATTCATTTCTACTATCCCAATCGAAGCATCACCTAGCACAACCCCAACTAAAACTCTATGCGTACTAATTGAAGTGCTTCCCATTGAGACCCTCACGATGGGAATATCCGTGAGCTGCAACGACAACCTCTAGTCGATTACTCACATCTAGCTTCTGCATTATCATTGTCATGTAGTGTTTTACTGTCTTCTCTCTAATATTCAGCGCAGCGGCAATATTTTTATTGGTGCATCCCTTCATCAATAAGGCTACAACTTGCTCTTCCCTAATGCTCAAGACAGGCATCTCGCCCGCTGTTTGCTGAACGGGATGATGAAGTGCTCTGATAACCTTGGTAGCCAAACGGGGGTTGACGTAGTTATTACCGCTCATAACGCATGATATCGCGTTTTCTAATTCGTCCAAAGTGCTCTCTTTTAGCGCGTAACCATCGGCACCAGCCTCCAATGCTTCAATAGCACAGTCCACGCTTTCAGATGCCGTGAATACGAGAATACGCGCAAGATGTGACATCTTCCGAAAACTCACGATCGCCTCGATCACCCTCCCGGGCACTTGCGTGTCCAAGAGGATCACGTCTGGCACCGTCGACTTTCCGATATCTATAATATCGGAAGCACAGGTCCCAGCGCCTACTACCGAGTAATCAGCGCGCTCAGAAAAAATCTTAATTAATCCGTCGCGAAAAATAGGATGCCCATCGATGATCGCAATCTTGGTAGGGACCATCCCCCCACCTCCTTGACACTGAAATGCCGCAATTGATGATCGCATGCGCATTCCGAAGGGTAAAGGATTTATTGCGAGAATAGCAAAATAGATAATAAGGATTACAATTCAATATCGGCGTCGTGGCTAGCTTCACGTCCCCGGCCTACTTTTAATGGGCTGGGGTGCCAAGGTCGTGTCCCCATCCGTGGTGTAGCTCGGCGGTGGCGTCGTCGATCTCGTCCGCGCCTTTCATCGCGCTGTAGGACGGATCGGCGGCGCGGTGGTCACCAGCGGTTTCCGGTTAGGCTTGGGTTGCGACATCCAACCCGGACCGGAGATCCCCTGATGACCGACGACATGATGAGCCTGCGCAGCCTTCTGGAGAAGACCCCTGATGCCGATCTGCTGCGCGAGATGATCGGCTTTGCCGCCCAGCGGCTGATGGAACTGGAGGCCGGTGCTGCGACCGGCGCCAGCTATGGCGAGAAGAGTGCCGAGCGCCTCGCCCAGCGCAATGGCTACCGCGACAGGGACTGGCAGACGAGAGCCGGCACAGTCGAGTTGCGCATCCCGAAGCTGCGCAGGGGCAGCTACTTTCCCGGCTTTCTGGAACCGCGGCGTATGGCCGAGAAGGCGAGAAGGCGCTGACGGCCGTCATTCAAGAAGCCTATGCCCAGGGCATCTCGACGCGCTCGGTCGACGATCTGGTCAAGGCGATGGGCATGACCGGCATCTCCAAGAGCCAGGTGTCGAGGCTGTGTGAAGAGATCGACGGCAAGGTAAAAGCCTTTCTGGAGCGGCCGATCGAAGGCGATTGGCCCTATCTCTGGATCGACGCGACCTACCTCAAGGTCCGCCGCGGCGGCCGCATCGTCTCGGTTGCCGTGATCATCGCCGTCGGCGTCAACGCCGATGGCCGGCGTGAGGTTCTCGGCAGGGAGATCGGCACCTCGGAAGCCGAGCCGATCTGGACCGAGTTCCTGAGAAAGCTGACCCGACGCGGCCTGCGCGGCGTGAAGCTCGTCGTGTCCGACGCTCACGAGGGCATCAAAGCCGCGGTCACCAAGGTGCTAACGGCGACATGGCTCCCATCCAGCGCCTCGTCGGCGCGCTGCTGCTCGAGCAAAACGATGAGTGGGCGGTTCAGAGGGCCAGGTACATGACACTGGAATCCGTCGCTCCCCTGAGCGATGATCCTCTCGTCAGCCTGCCAGCAACGGCACACTGATCAGCCCGGCCTTGCCGGAAAGCGCCGTGCGATGCCGTGAGCTACACCATGCCCTAGGATACGACCTGGGCCAAAACCGGGCGGATTTTAAAGACAGGTAACGGTCTTGCCTAGGGTTGCTGTATCTGAACAGCCATCGCACTTCAAGGTCAGATGCGGTTCGCTTTGGCTTGGGAGCGGCTATTCCGCATGCCGACACGAGCCAAAAATGAGGGTTGCAGCAAACGCATTGTTGTATTGCTGCCCCTAACGTCTCGGTTCCACGTTGGGCAGCCCCGGAGCCGGCCGCTTTAGCGAGGATCATGGCCGATAAGCCTACCACTCGCTCAGCCTGTCCAAAACACGCGCCATAAGCAGCCAGAAAACCTGACCTACTTTTTGACGTGTACGGCCATTTGGGTCGTGACGTCTGAAACTCCGTCCCGAAGAAGATCAATCACTATGCGGTAGGTACCCGGCACGATCGTCCGGCGGCGACCGCTATAGGCGAGGTAGTTTGCCATCCGCCTCGGCAGAGGCTCGGTGCTCTGATCGAGCATTGTCGTCCCGTCCGGCTGAACGATCTGGATGCGGAATTGATCGCCCTGGCGCATATTAATGGCCCAAACCCAAGCGAGCGTGGCTTCACCACCGTTCTTTGCCACCGGCACCTCGCCCGCAACCAAGCTCGGTAGTGTAGGCGGCATGCTGGACAAACCCGTAGCGAGAATGGCGAGAGCAGGTCGTTCCATCATTCGTCGGACCGGTTCGGCGAATAGCCCGGATAGGGTCGGTCCGCAGCCATGCTCCTCTCGAAGGAAGCGCCCCGTCAATGGATCTATCGCAGCGCCGTCCCGTTGCATCGCAAAATGAACATGGGGAAACTGGGCCTGGCCTGACGAGCCGATGAGCCCTAGCTGCGTGCTTTGGGTGACAGGCATGCCTGGTCGCACGACGATACTGCCCATCCTCAGATGACAGTATTGCGATGTCAGACCACTTCCATGTTCGACAACCACCCCGTTGCCGCACTCAATCCCTTCCAGCTGCGCCGTATCATCGCCGTCCACCATGATGCGGTCCGGCACACCGTCGCGAACTCGGAGAACCCGGCCATCTGCAGCGGATACGACAGGCACGCCGCGGGCCACGTCCACCACCGACCGGACCCTAAAATCCCATCCGTCATGCCCGTCATAGGTCGCATCTCCGCAGAGCGGATCATTGGCCAATGGGCCCGGGCCAACGTCCGGCATCTGCTGGACGAAGCAATCTTTCCCGAGATTGCAATCGACGGGCAGCGCCAACTTTGACAGACTATGATCGGCCTTCGCCGCGCTTGCAAGCAAGCTAATCGAGGCGAGTACAACGATTATCGCTGCGGCGGCGCATCTTACGGATAGCTTGGAGCGCATGGGACAATCGTACTTCGCCGTCTCGGTCACTCTTCTCGGAACGAGCGCATCATCTGGTCGGTAAATGGCTTGACCAGATAGGATAGTGCCGAGCGTTCGCCGGTTTTGAGGAACACCTCAACGGGCATACCTGGAACGAGGATCTGCTTGCCGAGGCCCCGATCCTCGTCGGTGATGGCGATAGTGGAAAGGTAGTAGGTCTGCCCGCTGGCTGGATCGAGTGTCGCCGCGGCACCGACGATGTCAACTCTGCCGTCGATCTCGGGCGTAGTGCGCTGGTTAAAGGCGGAGAAGCGCAGCTTGACGTCTTGGCCCACGCTAACCTGGTCAATGTCGACCGGCGACAGCTTGGCTTCCACGACGAGTTCCTCGCCTTCCGGCACGATCCCCATCACTGTCTCGCCTGGCGAGATGACGCCATCGACCGTGTGTACTTTCAGATCGTTGACGAACCCGGCAATTGGTGCGCGCAAATCCATTCGCGAGAGGCGATCCTTTGCGGCCACGATCCGTTCAGACAATTCGGCCACGCGGGCGTCGACGTCTCTGAGTTCGCGCTGCGCGTCAGTTCGGGTCTGTTGATCCAATTCAATGATCTTCATTCGGGCTTCGCTGATTTGCCCTTTGACCCGAGCAATGTTTGCTTCGATCTCCCCCTTCAAACCGTCGATCTTTGCAAGATCACGTTCCATTATGCGGGTCCGGGTACCCTCGACCAGCTTCCGCTTTACCAGTGGAGCCAGACGGGCCAAATCCTCGGCAATCATCTGACGCTCCAAGGCGTTGGATTCCCGTTGCGATTCCAGTCCCCGAACTTGCTCGCCGTACTGCTCAATCTGGGACTGCAACTGATCGGCCTGGGCGTCGCGGGTGGCTCGGTTGTCACTGAACAGCCGGCGCTCGCCCTCTGCGATTGCAGCCGTCGCACCGGCCGTTTCGAAGACCTGCTCGAACAGGACATCATCAGCTCCGTCGCGTTCGGCGCGCAACCGTGCTTGCCGGCCGATCAGTTCCGACAACTGGGAGGAGATCACGCCGAGCTCCGCTTTGGTCTGGGTCTCGTCGAGCCTGATCAGGACTTCGCCGGCTTCAACCACGTCGCCATTCGCCACGAGGATTGCCCCGACAATCCCGCCGTCGCGATGCTGAATCTGCTTGACCTGCTTCTTCACCGTGACCTTACCTTGGGCAATAATCGCTCCGGAGAGGCTGGCTTGGGCCGCCCAGCCACCGCATCCCACGATCAGGGCAGTCGCCAGCAGGCCTGACGTGATAATCCGTGAGCGAATGCCGAAGCGCTGTCCGGCCTGCGTCGCCTCGCTTTCCTGGGCCTTTTGCGTGCCACTCATCTCATGCTCCTCCAAGGATTATTGCGTCGGCGATCGCGGCTGTCGGCTTCAACCGTCGTCGCGGCCAGCCAGGATAAAATCCTGTTCGGTCAGCAAATGCCGACCATGCAGGACGAGCTCGAATTCCATCTCGGGATCTTCGTCGAGATTCCCGCCCACAATGGTGATGTCCCGGTCGCCAGTCTCGTCGGCGATAAACTGATGACGATAGGTCACGGCGCCGATCTCCGCGGTCGTCGACGAAGCGGCGCCGGCAAAGAACAGCTTTTGCGCAGCGAAGTCGTCGAGGTCTCTGCCGAGACGCGACAGGTCGATACGGTCGCCGACCGAGAAGTCCTGGATATGGTCGCGAGGCCCGCCCTCGTTGGTCAAGGCGTCGAGGGAGCGGAACACGAAGATGTCGTTACCCGCACCGCCGACCATGATGTTGACCTCATCGTCGGCAACGAGCCGATCATTTCCATGACCACCGCGAATGTTCTCAATCTCGAAGAGACGAGCCTCGCGGGTGCCGTCGATCGTCACCCATCCATCAGGCAAGTTGATCGTCGCGTCGAAAACAATCTCGGACAGATCCAGCGTATCGTTGCCGCCACCGCCATAGACGGTGTCAGTCTCGCCATCTGCCACGAGGGCGATGCAATCATCGCCCTCTCCGCCCTCTAGGGTATCAACGCCGGCGCCGTCGAACAGCATGTCGTTGCCAGCGGCGCCGATGATGTAATCGTCACCGTCATCGCCGTGCAGAATGTCGTCGCCCTCGCCACCGTCGATCGCGTCGGCCCCCGCGCCGCCGTGTACTTCATCATTGCCGATGTCACCGAAGATCTGGTCGTCGCCGCCGTTCCCATGCAGAACGTCGTGGCCTTCACCACCGTCGATCAAGTCGGCCCCGGCGCCGCCGTGCGCTACGTCGTCGCCCTCGCCTCCATGGATTGCGTCGTTGCCGGCACCGCCGTGCAGCACGTCGTTGCCACTCGCTCCGAACATCGTGTCGTCGCCATCGTCGCCATGGAGGACGTCGTCGCCTTCGCCGCCGTCGAGTGCGTCATTGCCGCCACCACCGTGCAACTCATCATTGCCGATGCCGCCGAAGAGCTGGTCGCCACCATCATCGCCATGAAGGACGTCGTCATCGGCACCGCCGTCGATCATGTCGGCCCCAGCACCACCGATGAGGACGTCGGCTCCAGCCCCGCCCTCGATATGATCGTCGCCGTCGCCCCCATGGATGACGTCAGCGCCGTCTTCGCCAAAGAGCCGATCGTTTCCGACGCCGCCGTCGATGTAGTCGTTGCCGTCTCCTCCGTGGGCTTCGTCGTTGCCGTCGCCACCGAAGATGACGTCGTTGCCGGCATCGCCATAAAGAAGGTCGTCGCCCTGTTCGCCAAACAGCGTGTCATCGCCATCGCCGCCGAACAGGATGTCATTGCCGCGGCCGCCCCATAGAATGTCGTTGCCGGCGCCTCCGACCAGCCGATCGTTACCGTCGCCGCCATAAAGGATATCGTCGCTCTCGCGGCCGTAGATCATGTCGTTGCCGCCGCGACCATCGATCAGGTCAGCATAGGGCGTGCCGATCAGCATATCGTCGCCATCGGTGCCGACGATCGCTTCGGTTTCCGGCAGACGGATTTCCAGATGCGCTGTCTGCATGACGACTTCGTCGCCGTCGCTGACCTGGTAACGGAAGACCACCGCTCCGGTCTCGTCGGTTGCAGGCGTGTAAAGCCAACGGTCAAGACCGATACGCTCCAGTCTGCCGCCATCCGCCTCCAGATAACGCACGATCAGCGTGTCGCCGTCGGGGTCGCTCGCGCCGTGAAGCAGTTCCCCCATGGTGATGATCACCGACAGGTTAAGCAGCCCGTTGTCGAGATAGACCGGGCCGGAGAGAACCGGACGACGGTTTGTCTTCGTCGGCGCCGGGTCATCGTCATCTTCGTCGCCGGGTGTTGTTTGATCCGGGTCCGGATCGAGAGCGCCGGGGTCTTCGTGATCGCCGGGGCCAGGTCCGTCGGGTTGACCACTCGTGGGCGGTAGGCTCACGACGGGTTGGTTATCATTGGCTGTCGGCAGCGACGAATTTGTCCCCGTCGGATTGCCCGATCCCAACGGTCTGGAACCGACATTTGCACCAGTCGTATCGGCGGGTGCCATCTTCGTCGCTCGTTCAAAGGCGGCCTGAGAGGGGCCGTCCCCCGCTTGCGGGAACGCAAACTCCGACACGTCAAAGGCAGGCAGCGGCCTGCCCTTGGCTATGGCATCGAGGTAGTCCGAGATCCGGACAACCTTATCCAGAGCAGCCGCATCGGCTGCTTCGATGGGGGCAGCCGTCGTCGCCTGAACGTCCGGGGTCTGGTTCGGCTGCGGTGAGGACTTCTGGTTGCCGGGCGCTTCCTTCTCCTCCTCATCGTCCTGGAAGATCTGTTTGAGTATGCCCGCGAAGGCCACGACGAAGAGTGGCAGCACGGCCAGGGAGTTCACCCGCGAAGCGTTGTCCTTGATCTCGAAACGCTTCTTCGGCGCATTGGCCGCGTCCTGGTCCGGTATACCGAGTGTCAGCCTGTCTTCCATCGCCGCCACCTCCTAGACCTTCGATGCCGCAGCGACCGCAGCGGACGCATATCCCTTGCCGGCAGCTGTCATCGGCCGCGTCGCCTGACGAACCGGCTCGCGCAGGATCTCCTCCTTCGGGCCGAAGCCGACAAGCTTGCCCGCCTGGATCACCCCGACCATGTCGACGGCAGCCAGAGCACTGGGACGGTGCGCCACGACAATGGCGATACCACCGCGAGCACGCAGGTTGGTCAGCGCCTCGGTCAGAGCCGCTTCGCCTTCGGCATCAAGATTGGAATTTGGCTCGTCCAGGACCACCAGGAAGGGATCGCCGTAGAGAGCACGTGCCAGACCAATGCGCTGGCGCTGTCCAGCAGACAGCGCCATACCATGCGGTCCCAGCTCAGTCTGATAACCGTTTTCCAGTCTCACGATCATCTCGTGGACCCCTGCCGCCCGCGCCGCGTGGACGATCTTGCGGGCATCGGCCTCCGGATCGAAGCGGCCAATGTTCTCGGCAATCGAACCGTCGAGCAGCGACACGTCCTGCGGCAGATAGCCAATATGGATACCAAGCCTGTCCGTGCGCCATTGACCGAGCTCAGCGTCGTCGAGCCTGACGCTGCCTCGCAGCAGCGGCCAGACCCCGACGATGCCTTTGGCGAGCGATGTCTTGCCGCCGCCGCTGGGCCCGATCAGACCCAGCGCCTGTCCGGCCTTGAGCTCGAAGCTGACATCGCTGAGCAGCACAGTGCCGGTGCTGGGAGCGACCACGGTTGCATTCTCAAGCTTCAGGGACTGGGTGGGGGCCGGCAGGTCGAGGAGACGGGAATCGTCATCCATGGCCGCCAGCGTCTCCTTCAGTCTCGCAAAGCTGCGACGGGCGGCAACGACGCCTTTCCAGTTGCCGATGGCCAGATCCACCGGCGCCAGAGCCCGGGCGGAAGCTACCGAGCAGGCGATGATCGCACCAGCTGTGAGCTCGCCCTGGATCGTCAGATACGCGCCAAGGCCAAGAAGCGCCGATTGCAGCATCATGCGCAGCACTTTCGACAGGCCACTGAACGAGCCGCTGATGTCGCTGGTCTGGGTCTGCAGATCGAGATGGCGGGCATTGGCCTCCTCGAACCGTGCAACAGCCCGACCGCCAAAGCCCATTGCTCGCAGGATATCGGCGTTGCGAGCATGGGAATCGGCAAGGTTGGCGCGCTGCACCGCGGCACGGTTCATCTCCGTGCTGCTGCGTTTGGTCAGGACTTCGGTGATGACGGTCAACGCGATGAGAACGATGGCACCGCCGATGGTCAAGAGACCCAGCATCGGATGCAGCAGGTAGACGAAACCGATGAACAGCGGCATCCACGGCAGATCAAACAGTGCGATCGGTGCCTGGCTGGCAACGAAGCCGCGTACCGTATCAACGTCGCGGCCGCGCTCCAGCGCCTCCGACGTCGAGTACCCGTAGCGCGGCATCTCGATCACGACCTGGTGGGTGATCGGAGCCAGCCTGGCGTCCATGCGAGCACCAAACCGCACCAGAATTTGGGAACGCAGCACGTCGAACATGCCCTGGAAGAGATACAGGCCAATCGCCAGGACCGACAACGCCACCAGCGTTGGAACGCTGCCGCTGGTCAGTGCACGATCGTAGATCTGCAGCATGTAGAAGGCACCGGTCAGGGCGAGGACATTGATCACCCCCGAGAGGAGGAGCAGGAAGATTGCCAGACCGCGATAGTTGCCGATGCGCTCCGACATGGTCGTCGGATTGGGGCGCTGGCGGCGTCGTTGAGTGCCCATGAGAGCCGTCCCCTTGAATGGAAGCGATGATCGGAAAGCTGAGGCGGCGGGAGCTGACGCCCCCGCCGAGCGCTCATCAGGCGACGCCGATGAAGTCCGACTGGGTCAGGTGACGACCCGCGACCTCGAGCGTAAAGTCGGCCTCGGCTCCATCAGACACAGTTCCCTGGATCCGGGTGAGGGCTTCCCCGTCATCCCCCGTCAGATGCGTCACAAGCACCTGGCCAGCGCCGGTAAGGACCGTGGTCTCCAAGGTGAAGCCCTCAGAGCCATTCATGCCGCTCAGATCGATCTTGTCACCGCTCGCAAAGCCGTTGATCCGGTCGCCATCGGCATCCGCCGCCGTTCGGAAGACGAAGGTGTCGTTGCCGCCACCGCCATCCATGACGTTCACCACCGAGCTGGCGGTGATCTCGTCATTGCCCGCACCGCCGATGACGTTCTCGAACCCGAAGATCGCGTCATGACCGCTCTGGCTGCTGTGGACGCTGCCATGCTGCATCGTGCCGTTGCCGAGATCGATCGTCAGATTTGCCGTGATCGCGGCATAGTCCAGCGTATCGTTGCCCGCATCGCCCCAGTAGATGTCGTCGCCGTCACCCTGGCGGGCAATGAAGCGGTCGTTGCCCGCCCCGCCATAGACCGTGTCGAAGCCGCCACCGCCTTCCAGCATGTCGTCGCCGTCGTCGCCGAACATCCGGTCGTCGCCGGCGTCGCCGAAGATCATATCGTTGTCGGCACCGCCGAGCACGACGTCGTCACCGGCACCCCCGAAGATCATGTCGCGGCCGGCGTCTCCCTTGATCAGGTCGCTTCCGGACCCGCCCATCAGCGTGTCGTCGCCGAAGCCGCCAAGGATGATGTCGTCACCGTCGCCGCCGCTTAGGACGTCGGCCTCGGCGCCGCCCATCATGACATCCGCTGCCGCGGTCCCGGTTACCGCCAGGCCTGACACAACCGGCGGGACCGGTGCGAGCGCATCGTCATCATCAACAACCGTGTCGTCGTTGTTGTCTTCGCCAACTGTGTCGCTGTCACCATCTTCGTCGGAGGTGTCATCGCCAACGCCATCGTCGTTGTCGGCCGTGTCATCATTCTCGTCGTTGGCCCGGAAAATTTCTTCTGGAAGACCCGTTAGACCTGTATTCCTAGCTATAATATCAGAAAACTCCTGACCGTCTATGAAATTGTCATAAAAGTCGAAGTTGTCGAACCGTTCCAGATAGTAGAACCGGTCGCCTTCCTGCAGGCGGTCGAACTGTTCGTGCAGCACGACCCAGAACGTCTGGCCCACCATGCCACCCAGAACGTGCTTCTCGGCAAGACCGCCGACCCAGAGGTCAACGCGGTCGATACCCTTCACGATCTTGGTTCCGTTGGCTCCATCCGTCAGCTCGATGTCGGGATTGACCGCAATGAAGGCAGCGATTTCTTCCGGGGTCGACAGGATGAGATCCGGATAAGCCACCTTCATCTGGTCCATGATGGTGTCGCTCAACCCGTTCCGCGCCTGGAAATCGGCCCAGGATGCGTAGGGGTCGAGGTTGCCGGCAAAGCCGACCGCCTCCTGGATATACGGGTCGCCCGAGGCTTTCAGATCGGCGCGGACCTGGTTCAGCGTTCCAAGGCCGACATCCCAGCCGCGAGCGACGTTGAAGGCGAACAGATCGGCGTTGATGCGCACAAGATCGTTGCGGATCGCATCGACGATGTTGAAGTCGACCTCCTCGGCAGATTGTGTCGCGACACCCGCGAGAATGGCTCCTGCGCCAAGTTGGGCGTAGCCAGGTTGCGGGACGTACCCATCCGGAAGGCCCGGCTTGAATGCTCCCAGTTCGCTCGTGGGGTTGAGGAAAGCGTCGAAGAGTTCAACCTGGCGCGGCTGACCGTCGGGCCCGATGACCGTCATCGTCTGGCCGACCAGCGAATGCCCTACGCGGTAGACCGCCGAAGCGAACTCGTGGGAAATCCGCGCATCGGCATTCGGGTTGTAGTCGTTGAACCCGTGGTCCCCCTCACCGCGAATGCCGCCGATGAGCATGTCCGCGAACTCGGTGAAGACAACGCGCTGATACTCAGCCTCGTTGATCATCTTCGCCGCCTGGAACACCTCTTCCTCGGTGCCTTCGAAGCCGGCTTCGAGCAGCATCTCGACGTGGAAGTTATGGTTCCGCGCCCAGATCGTATGCATCGACGTCAGGGCGAAGTTCTCGTTGGCACGGCCATCACCCGCCACATAGTGATCGAGGAGGTTGATGTACGGGTTTGTGTCGAGAAGCAGCGGGTAACCGCCGCCCATGAAGTTGGAGACCATCGAGGCCACGACATCGGGGTCGTAGGCGCCGGTCGCCTCGTCGAAAATGCTGCCGGTCGCGTTGTCGCTGATCGGATAGTCCGTGAAGTAGTCGCGGAAGCTGACCGAGCCCCCCGGCAATGAGGGATCGACGAAGATCGTGTCGTTCTCCCAATGATGAGCAATGAGCTCACGCAGCGTTGGCAGCAGGTTGAAGTCGGGGGTCGAGGGGTCGGTCGCTCCAGAAAGGAGCCGCATGCCGACACCCTGGTCGCCGTCACTTTCTCGCAGGAACTGCCCCACGAGTGCATTGGAACCGTATGCCTGGTTCTGATCGACGAAGGGCGATGCCTTGTTGAGATGCTGAGGCACCCCGTTTTCGTCGATCGTGTACACCTCGCCGCGGGTCAGATCCGCCGGATTGTCGACACCCGGCGCTCGAGACGTACCCGGGCCGCCGATTGCCAGAACCCCGTTGGCCGAGTTCTTCGGCAAGAAGTCGAGACCATGGTCGAAGTATTGTCCGAACGCCATGAAGAAAGTATTGGCGCCCGATGCGGCCGGCGAAAGATCGGCCTCCTGATGACCAAGGACATTGCTGATCGTGCGGGCATCGAGGCCTGCAAAGATCGGATTAATGGCACGGTTGTTCGTCGTACCGTCGTACTCGCCGTAGCGAGCTTCGGTGAGACGGATGAAGACTTCGTCCGCTGCGCCGTATTCAGGATGCGACTCGTTGTTGTTGCGGCCAAGAAGTTCACGGACGCCTCCAGCACCCGCGGTATCGTCATCGTCCTCGAAAGCTTGGTGACCATTGACCAGGTTTTTCAGGCCAGCCAGGTCGCGAGCCGTCAGGGCGAAGCTGCCGCCCGGCGCCGACTCTCCGCCACCACCGCTACCGCCCTGCGACGATGAGTTGTCGGCGAAGGTTGGATGGCTTGTGCTCGGGAAGGCGATCGAATGCCCGCCGAAGGTCATTTTTGTCATGCCGTTCATGGACGTCGTTTGGTAGTCGGCGAGCGTGGCGCCCGGCGCGAGCTCGATCACATCCTGCGGACGAAGTGTCCCGATGATCGTGTCGTTGCCACCGTTGGACTTGAATACGATGCGGTGAGCGGACTGCAGCGCAGTGATATCGACCGTATCGTCGCCCGACGCGCCATCGATGGTGATGGTGTTCAGTGCCAGCGAAGTTGTGGTGAAATCACCGAAGATCTGGACCGTATCGCCGCGGGCGACCGTTGCTCCACCAATCGGCCGAGTATTGATTTCAAGTTCTTCGATGTTGCGAACAAGGGCGATCCGGTCCGCATTGGAATCTGGGGCGCCATCCACCGTACGAGTGATGACGATCTCGTTGTTGGGGCCTCCGGGGTTGATGTTGGCCGCGATGGCGGCAGCCCGGGTGTAGATCCGGAAGGTCTCCGCAACGCCTTCATCGCCGTTGATCGAGAGCGTATCCGTACCGCCACCACCGTTGACGGAGTCCCGACCATCGCCGGTAAACCAGAAGACCGTATCGTCGCCTGCTCCGCCGTTGACGGTATCGTTTCCTCTACCGCCGGCGAGGATATCGTCGTCCTCATCGCCGTTGAGCGTGTCGCTTCCGCCGTCCCCGAGAAGGAGATCGCGGCCGTCACCTCCGCTGATGGTATCGTTGCCGTTCAGGCCACGGATCGTGTCGTCAGCTACGACCCCGTCAAGGTCGCCATTGATGATGTTGTCCTGACCATTTCCTCTCTGGAAATTGGCAATTCGGTTCTCCGCCTGCCGTGTCGTCAGGATTTGACCGTCGCTGAATTCGACCTGTTCGATGTCGATCAGTTCGTCTTCGTCTGCCCCTGCAGCGATTTCGAGACTTCCGCTTGGCGTAAGGAAGAAGGTCGCATCGGCGACGGTGAAGTCGAGCACCGCAGTATCGTTGCCCGCACCGCCGTTGATGATATCGCTTCCTGCGCCTCCAACGAGAATGTCGTCGCCACCATGGCCGAGCAGATCGTCGTCCCCGGCGCCTCCGTTGAGAGTGTCATTGCCGCTCAAGCCCTGAATGGTGTCGTCTCCGGCACCTCCAGTGATCGTATCTTGTCCGTTTTGAGAGACGAAGGCGGTTCCGAAGCTCGGATTGCCGGCCATCGTCATGTCGATGGAATGCGTACCGACGAAGACGAGGTCACCGTTGATATCGGTAAGATCGGTAGCTGGTGACAGCGGTGCCGAGGCCGCGCTGACCACCGTTTCGCGGACGCCGTTCGCATCGGTAAAGCGGATGACCGCACGCACGCGTTCGCCATCGATTCCGGTCACGGGGTTTCCATTCGGGATGAACGTCAGGCCGCCAATCTGGGCGTCTACGAAGACACCGGTGCCCGGTGCGGCTTCGAGTTGCCATGTAACCGTGAAGTCGGTGATCACTCCGCCGTTCGGATTATCCGGATCGGTGACACCGGCGAGCGAACCGTCGGGATTCGTCGCGATCCTGAGCGGTAGCCCGGCCTGGAAAATCGCATTGCCGTCGGTGTCGACCAGTACCTGTAGCGTTGGAGTGCCAACGGGAACCTCGTCGAGACCTGCCGCCGCGTCGATTACGCCGTCGGCAAATTCTAGACGTTCGATACCCTTCAAATAGTCCACACCGTCAATTCCGAGCGTTACGCCGTCGGCAACGAGCGGATCAAGATGTCTCACTTCGATGAAGCCATCGCCGTTCTGGTCAGAAAAGTTCTGGCCACCGACGCCAGCCCCTTCAATGATGTACTCGGAAATGTTGCCTTGGAAGATGGCAGTATCGAAACTTGTGGCCGCATCATCCGCGTCGAACAGGATCTCGCGGACGATCTCCATTTGTGCAGGTTTCACCGTTCGTTCGACCAGAAGTTCGAAGAGCGATTTTCCCGCCCATTCTGCCGGACCACTAATTCCATCGAAGACGTGCCGCAACGTTGTCACGGTCGCGATCTCACCGCCCGAGTCCGGATCAGAGATGCTAATCCGAACGTGCAGCCAATGGTCGCCAGAGATGATGTCGTTGCCGCCATTGCCCTGAATGCGGTCGTTGCCACGTCCGCCCATGAGGATGTTTCCGTCCTCGAAGGCGATGATCTCTTCGAGTTCTTCGGCTGACAGTTGCGGGCGATCCGCGATCAGGACGTCAAGGAATTCACGCAGGTTACGAATCCGATCCACACCTGCCTGACTGAGACCGTCATGGAAGAGAATGTTCTCGTTCGCGGCGACCGTGTCGCCGCCAACACCTTCCTCGGCATTGATCGGGTTTTCGCGGTCATCGCCAAAGAGCTGGTCGTTGCCGTTCCAGCCGGACAGGGCTTCGACCTTGTCGAAGCGGTTACGCAGAATATCTTGCTGCTCGGTCGTGAAGATTTTGATGCGCATGTCGGCATAAGCATCGAGCGAATTACCCTGAAAGGTGGCCCAGTCGAAACCAAACATGCCTTCGTTGCGCATGACGCTTTCGCCCTGCACCATGATGTCGTCGCCGGACTCGGCGTCGAAATCGTGCTCGTCATTGCCGGCGAACATGACGTCATGGCCCAGTATTTTAGAATCAAAGAACAAATCTGAGTTGTCGCCTGCCGTGGTGTCGAACCCGCCGCCGCCTTCGATCCAGTCGTCGCCTTCGTTGCCGAGCAGGAAGTCCACCCCTTCGCCACCAGCAATGAAATCGTCGCCTTCGCCGCCGAACACCTCGGTGTCGTCCGGTCCGACGAAGATCACATCTTTGCCGCGACCGCCCATGAGAATGTCGAACGGACCGGCCGAGTTGGCGATCACGTCATCGCCGTCCTCGCCCTTGATGAAGTTGCCGGAATCCCCATCATCGAGGATAACATCGTCGCCCGAACCGCCCAGGATCAGGTCGACGCCCTGGCCGCCCTGAATGAAGTCGTCGCCGGCATCGCCCCAGATACCATCGTCACCGAAGCTGCCGATCAGCGTATCGTTGCCGCTGGTACCCCCAAGGACAACGTGTTC
Source organism: Aurantimonas manganoxydans SI85-9A1 (assembly GCF_000153465.1). Lineage (GTDB taxonomy): Bacteria > Pseudomonadota > Alphaproteobacteria > Rhizobiales > Rhizobiaceae > Aurantimonas > Aurantimonas manganoxydans. The sequence continues at coordinate 2,450,589 of NZ_CH672387.1, forward strand.
GCCGCCAGTGAAGCGGAGATAGCTGCCTGGGGTATAGGCCTGTGCAAGCCCCACCGGATCGATGACGGTCTCGTTCGTTGCAGGGCCGTCCACGATGGCCTGGCCAGTGCGCAGGACATTACCGTCAGCGTCGCGGGCAAACGGGTCCGCGGCGGGATCGTATGCCACTCCCATTTGAGCTGGCGTAAGGTCGGAACTGTAGAAAACCTCGGTTGTCGACGAGAAAGAGATTGTGTCGACCAGGATCTGATTGGCGCCGCCATTACCGTCCTGCTGGATCTCGATACGAAGTTCTTGACCCGCCAGGTTCGTTGGAATCGCCGAAGTGCTGATCGATACGTTGGACCACATGCCATTGCTCGGTTCGGGCAATAGCTGGAAAGCCAACAGCGTCGTATTGGCGCCATCGGTAGCAGAGATGCGGACCTGCCCGCCCGGCCACGGGTGATCCGTGCGATCGCCGATATCAAAGCTAAGCGTGTACACGGCGCCTGCGACTGCGCTCTCGCCTGTGTTCCTTGCGAGCGTAGCGCCTTGGCGCAACCACACGACATTGTTCCCGGACGGCCCGGCTTGATCCGTGATGATGGCGGCCGGATCGAAGAGTCCGCCCGATCCTCCGTTGATCTCCCACCCTACGGGTGCGCCTACGGTATAATTTCCGTTGGCATCGGTCGTGACGCCTGGTGCGCCGTCAGCCAAAGAAGTCGCTTCGAAGTCGTTATTCAGGACCGACGCCGTCGTCGTTGCGCCTGGCGTGGGGTTGAAACGGAGGGTTCCATCTGGATTCAGCTTCAGGACCGGTGCATTGGCGAGGTCTTCGTCCGTAAGGATGATGCCCAGGTGCTCGGCGTTCTCCCGAAGGTCGCCGACAGTGATACCCGGAATCACGTTTTCCGAACCATCGATCAGGATTCCCGTCGGGGTGCCGGAGGCGTCGTATTGTTTGACGAGCGCGTTGATCGAGGCGACGTACCCTGAGACAGCACTTTCGTCCTGTGGGGTGCGCGGGTCGTCGCGGATGACCTTGCCCAACCCAAGCGCCTCAAGAACCGGATCGACTCCAGTTGGATCCTCGATCAGCTGATTGGATTTGTTGACCTCGAGAACGTAGTCGTACTGGCCGAAGGCATCGACGCCGATGTGGCGCGCAATTACGTCGTCGCCCGTTCCGCGGATGCCGTCGGGGCCGGGATCGCTCAGATCGGTGTTGGCGATGATCAGCTTCGAGAAGGCGTTGTTTTCTAGCTCGTTGAGCAGGTTGAGGCCCTGCGTACGAGAAAGATAATAGAACCGATCACCATCCTGCAGCGCTTCGAGCTGCGCTTCGAAGATTGCCGCGAATGTCGAGCCGAGCATGCCGCCGAAAAGAAGGATTTGCTCCGCCAGACCACCGACCCAGAGATCAATATCGTTGAGACCAACGGACTCCGCAGTTTCGCCACCGGTGCTGTTCAGGAAGGCAAGGCGATCCGCCGGAGCGCCTTCAGTGTTGAAGACGAGCGCCATGGCCGCATTGCGTCGTTCCTGCAGATTGTTGCCAGCTGCGACAATAGTTTCATGAGTGCCGTAGGCCGCAATGAAGTTCACCACGGACATTGGGTTTTTCAAATTGGCCGCGAAGTCGACCCAGCTGTCATAGGGCTTCAGAAAGCTCGAACCGGTCGCTTGATAGAGTTGCTCGCGCGTTTCGTTCAGCGTCGGCATGCCGGTGTCCCGACCGCGGGCAATGTTGATCGCCGCAAGGTCAAGGGGCAATCCGAGCAGGTTGTTGCGAAGCGCGCTCGTGATGAACTCGTCGATCGCGTTGCCGTGTTCCGAAGTCATTCCTAGAACGATGGAAGCGGTCGCCTCATCGGCACTGACTGTGCTGTTTTTGGTAAATTCGACCGGATTGAGGAAGGCCTGGATCAGACCGATATTATCGGCCGAACCGTCATGAATGTTCGTCCGGGCCACGGTCTCGGTGAGCATCGAGTGGCCAAACCGGTAGACGACATTGGCGAACTCGGAAAAGATCGACGGGTCGATGTCGGTCGACGAATTGAAGACGAACGGGTCGATTGCCGGTTGAATCTTGCGGGCGAACTCTTCGAAAACCAGATGCTGGTACTGCATCTCGGTGCCGAAGCGAGCCGCCTGGAAGACGCGCTCGCCGTCCCAGTCGAGCGTGTTCGCGAAGTTGAGTAAAGGTAGCCCGTCAGCGGGAATGCCTTCCAGCGTGGCGATATCCGTCGCCAACCACTCGTTGATGAAGGCAAGATCGCCGGACTTGAGGACCTCCATCCGGGTCGCGTCAACAAGGCGATTGTGTTCGGAATGGAAGACATGGTGGACTGCAGTCAGCGCGATGTTCTCGTTGCCGCGGCCATCGCCGGTGATGTAGTGCCGGTCCAGAAGCTCGTTGTCGTATTCCGTGTTCTGGCCCTGCTGGCTCGCTACCGTGTTACCGGTAAGGACATCGGCATCAGGTTGCAGAACGCCACCGTTGATGACGGGAGCCGCATTGTGCGCAATGTCGTCAAGGAATGCGTGGCCGATACGGATCGCTCCTATGGCCATGGTATTGACTGGCGTGGTCAGATTGCCTTGCACCACGATGTCATCTGCAGTGTTCGGGATGCCGTCCGGACCGAGCCCGGTCACGATCATAGGCAAACCGTTATCGCCTCGGATGAACTCACCGTACGGGTCGGTCCGAAGTAGGGGAATATTCAGCGCATCTTGATCATCCAGCGCAATCCCCAGTTTCGCTGCCGCCTCGGCCTTGATCTGCCCCCAGGTCGCCAGCCCGCCTTCCAGCCCGTCCAGCAGACGGCCCGTGGAGACGGGCTCACCGTCTGCATTGAACTTGTACTCACGCAGGAAAACCTGGTGCGATGCATGGGATGTGTAGGTTTGATTCTGGTCGACGAAAGGCGTGGTCGTGTTCGTGTGGCTGACAATGTCGTCCGCCGTTCCTAACACCCCGTCCTCGCCTGGCAGATGCTCGGCCTTCGCCGCGCGGGTCAGCACCATGAAGTTTGTGAAACCACCCGGAACGTAAAGAGGATCGTCGGGCTGCAACGGAATGTAAACCGTTCCATTGGTGCCCTTCGTAATCAAGTCCAGGCCATGATCGAAGAACTGACCGAAGAATGTGGTCCAACCATTAAATGGCGCGGAAATACCTTCATCCGGCGCGATATTCGGGATCAATGCCAGATCCGCGTCCGTCACTGCAAGCTGTGTCGCCGAATTGACGACAGTTCCTGGGGCTACGGGTTCAAGTCCACCGTGAAGTTCCTTGAACGTCTCCACCGCCAGCTCATTGTTTAGAAATGCCAATACCGCTGCAGGGTTGTCCACCGACATATCGACGATGAGATTGGAGATGATGCGTGGATCGGTGTCCACAACGCTTCCAGGGGCAGCGTAGTTGTTGTTGGTAACGCCAAAAAACGCACCAGAATTGGTATCCGTGACGAAGCTGCCATCGAGGTAGCGCGGCATCACCGTGTCAGCGGCACCCCATTGTTCACGACCGTCGACAAGATTGTTGTAGGTGCCATCTACTGTGCGTAGGCCCCATGGCACATGCGGGTCCGGAACGAGATCATTGAGGTCGGCGCCAGCGGCGTGCGCTTCCGCGATTTTGATCTGGTCGAGGATGAAGCGCAGATCATTTTCGTTGAGTTTTACAGCCATTGTCCTCACTCCGATGGTGCGGGTAGCGACGCGCGAACCCGGAATTCTCTCGATCCGGCCTAAAGTCTGGGCCTGGCCGGAATTGCCGGGTATCTCCGGCAAGCTTCAAGTTCGGGCGTAATCTGATGGCTGATGATGACCGCAGATTCGAAGAGACCGTCAGGGTAGTAAGTCTGATTATTTTGCTCCACCTTGGTCGGAATATAGATGCGACCAAGGTCGGAATTCGTCTCGAGAAGGCTTTTACATAATCAACAGGTCATCGGCCATTCTTGGACGGCAAGGACTTGGAAATTCTAACGTTCCGGGTGATTGTTTCGGCTACGTCGGCGCATGCAACATGGCCTCCAAGATTGTTCTTTCCATTCTGAGCAGAACGTGACACCCCTCTCCCGGGGCGGTCTACCGTACGGAAAAGCCGGAGGGAAAAGCGTGCATCCATCAGTCGGCGGTCGTAAGAGTGGCCCGTCGACAACACGGTAGCCGTCTCTGCCAGAGATCGCGAAATCCGGCGAAGGAGGGTTACACAATGTGAAAGCAGGTGTTGTTTGAATTGATTTATTGACTGAGCGCGACTGCTTTCCTGTTGCATGAGCTCACAGGCAGCGACCCACGACTTCCAGCCGATTTCTGGCCTCAGGATTCTGCATGAGGATCGTCATGTAGTGCTTGGCAGTTTATATCAACGTGCACTGATCAGATCCGGTGTGGCCAATCTCGCATCCCAATGGAGATGATTCTCCATGGCTGATCGACGAACTTGTTCCACGCGTCGCAGCAGTGGGCGATGATGTCGTCGTAGTCGACGAAGATACGGTTCGACAGCCAATTGTCCCTCATGAATTGCCAAACCTTCTATCGGTCTACGAGCATGTTCTTTCCGAACAGGCCAAGATTGACAGGAAGCTTCAGGATGTCGCGCGATCCGATGAAGTGGTCCGCCGCCTCATGACTGTTCCCGGCATCGGCGTCGTGACCGCACTCGCCTATCGCCACACGATCGACGATCCGTCACGGTTTGCTTCGGCCCAGACAGTCGGTGCCTACCTCGGATTGACGCCGCGACGGCATCAGTCCGGAAAGACAGACACGCAAGGCGGCGTGTCGAAATGGGGCGACCGCGCCCTGCGTGTCTATCTTTACGAAGCAGCCACAGTGCTTCTGCATCGGACGAAGCGGTGGTCTCGGCTGAAAGCCTGGGGGGAACAGCTCGCCCGGCGTGTCGGCTACAAGAAAGCCCACACTGCGCTTGCCCGCAAGCTTGCTGTCATCCTCCATTGTATCTGGACCGATGGTACTGAATTCGAGTGGGGTAAGGAGCCCGCGATGATCTCATCCGTCTGATCGCCATTCCGATCGGTGTCGCATCGAAACTCGACGCGACCCGATGTCCCCGCCGGGACGGTGGTGACGGCGACCTCGGTCATTCGGCTGACGCAGGTATCTGACGTCGTTGCACACATCGAGGCGTCCACCCCCGAAAACCATCATGAGGCAGCGACCTCGAAAAGGACCCTGACCCCGGCGGAGACATCAAAGTGGGAGTTGACAGCGAGCCGCAATTAAAGGGCCGAATGACACGCATGACGGTGAAATCGCTGCTGAGGATGCCAACTGGTGTAACCTGAAGCCTAAAACTACCGAAATCATCAGCTCACACCATCGGTGGGGCTGCGTGGACGCTCGCCCAGCTCAACGCGCTCGGTATTTCGAGGCGTCCAACTTGCAACACGATCCAACAGAGCCAAATCGCCGGCGCCAAGGCCAGCGCGAAGGGGATCCGGCGTTGGCGCGACCATCCCCGTTTTCTGACATGGGAGAGGGCGACAACCATGAGGCATCCGATGGCCGATACCATGATTGCATAGCAGAACATTTCCCAACCGAGCCATATGCCAGCGGTCGCGCCCAATTTTACATCGCCGAACCCCAGTCCATCTACTCCCCTTACTTGGAAGAAGAGTTCGCGAACGGCGAGAAGCGAGGCGCCGCACACAATCCCGGACACCAGGGCCGCGACGATTCCAGCGGAGATATCCTGGTTTTCGGAAATCGAGATCTCGATAACAACGATCATTCCGACAAGCGCCGCAGAGGCGTTGGCCCATGCTGGGACCTGAAAGCGCTTTCTATCTTCGTCTGCAATAATCCCCATCAGGACAGCCAGAACGACGGCTTCAACCGTACGAACCGGGTCGGCAAACAGAATCCCACCGGTAAGGCTGGCAAGAGCCGCGAGTGAGAAAAATCCCGCCACCCTCACACCGATGCCTCCTACTTCAGGGATCCGCCGCCCATGTTCCACATTTGAGCTCGCAAACTCTCAGCTACATTTTGCGCATCGCGCCCGTCACGAATGACGGAGGGGCGGATGAGAATTAGAAGTTCCGTGCGAACATCGGCGCGGCTCTTGCTGCCGAACAGATTGCCAACGACCTTCAACCGATTCAGACCGGGTATGCCGTCCCGCCCAACATCGCTTTGTTCGCTGATCAACCCACCAAGCAGCACGGTCTGACCGTCGACCACAGAAATTGTACTGGCAACGCTCCTGTTGGAAATGACCGGTGTCAGCGAGCCCGCGTTGGCGGTCACCGACGAAATTTCCTGTTCGATGACCATCGTGACGACGCCGTTTTCCGCGATGCGCGGCCTCACGTTCATGATGATGCCGGTATCCCGATATTCGACTTCATTACTGATAGGGGCGTTGGCATCCTCAACGGAATTTACGGTTCGCGTGACAATTGGGATCTGGTCTCCGACACGGAACTTCGCCACTTCATTCTCCATCACCACCAACGACGGTGATGACAGGACCCGAACGTCGGTGACGGCATCGAGTGCATTGAGCACGATATCCGGCGAGCTCTCAGAGCCGACGACAAAATTGAAGCCGGGCACCTCACGAGCGATTCCGTCCGCGATCGTTCGGAACAGTCCGACAGAACCCTTGTCCCGTCCAAGCCCGATATCTCCACTCTTGATAAAATACTGTACCCCGTAACGCAGTTGGTCATTGAGGCGAACCTCAGCCATCGTCACGTTCACCGCCACCTGCATTTGTGGAACGTCGATGTGGGCGAGCGCCTGCAAGACTTTTCCGCGGACTGCTCGGTCGCCATAAATCACCAAGGAATTGTTTGACAGATCCGGTTCGATGCGGAGCGACGTGGCGCCGTCAAGCATGCCGCCGGAAGCGCCGAGGAAGAGTGATGTTGCGGAACCTGCGAGAGGCGCACTGAATGCCGCTTCCACCAGAGCGGAAGGGTCTGCATCTCGTTGTGGTGTAGCTTCCTCAGTAGCCGCGGCTGGATCCGCCGCGGATGACGAAAAAAGCCGCCCGAGCAGTTCGGACAGCTTCTGGGCGTCTCGATACTTGACTCGGTAGACGTGAACATTGCTGTTCAGATCCGGATTTTCCTTGTCGAGCCGCGAAACCCACGTCTGGGCTCGTTCGACCAGGCCTCGACTCTGCGAAACGACCAGAACGGCCTTCAGGCGCGGCATCGCCATGAACTGGATTACATCCTCGCTGGATTCGCCGCTTCGGGAGCCAAACACCCGTGTGAGTTCGGGAATAATTGTCTCTGGTTTGGTCGCGCGCAGCGGCAGAATGGCGACTGATTGGTCCTGCATCCAGTCGGTATCGAAGGACAGCGCCGTTCCCACGGCCGTTCGCCTCGCCTCGCCGCTTCCGGCAACGATCAGGAGGTTGCGGGTTTTCTCGACCCTTACAGATCCCGGCCTGATGGCAAAGCCGTCGATCAACCGCGTAAGGGTTTGCGCCGAGACATATTTCAGCGGAATAACGGAAAGTCCGTGGCCGGCAGTTGCCTGCCCCCTTTCAATGGGAGTGGCCGCGGTGGAAGCATCGGTCGTAATGCGGTAAAGCTCGCCTGCCTTGACAAGCGCAAGGCCATTGCCAGAAAGAACGCTTTCCAGGATCGCTAAAAGATCATCACGCGCCACTGGCCTTGCCGTCGACAGCGTCACCTCTCCCGTCACGTCCGGATCGAGGGTATAGCCAATCCCAAGGGCCTCTCCTAGAATGGCCTCAACTACCTCGGGGATTGCGGCGCCTTGGAAGTTCAAGTTTACTTCCCCTACGGAACTGGCAGAAACACCAGGAGGAAGTGGCGGCGCGTTCCTCGCTTCGGGCCCAAAAAAGGCTCCCGCAGCATCCTGCGAGGTAGCTTGTCCTGGAAATCCGCTCGGATCTGCACGAGGTTGCCTGGCGGAGAAATCCGGCCCGAATGCAGCCCCGTAAATCCCGGAACGATCCGTCGTCTCCATGATCCCGTCGAGGCCAGCGCAGCCGCCGGCAAAAAGCAGAACGCTGATGACGGGAATTGACGGAAGCATCTCAGAGCGCATGATCTCCCTCTCCAGCAGGCGGCTCGAAACCCGTCGTAGCTGTTTGCCCAACGCTTCCGTGAAGCGGCGCATTCAGTAATCCGTTTTGGGGATGCCCCCAAAGGTCCAAGCTCACTTTAATCGCAGAGTTCTATCACGTAACTATCGAACTTGGCCGTCGAAATCTTCGAATGGATTTGAATCATGGCTTCCAATCAGACGGTTGATGATAAATTTGTCACAGAGATTCGTAAGCGTACCGGAATTCCGTGCGCGTTTGATGCCGGAGAAAGGCTGACCTATCGCGACTATTGGGAGCAGCGGATACTTGCAGCGGACGCGCTGGCAGACGCAATAGCCGCATTTCATAATTTGCCTCGAGCGCAGCCCGCCTCGATCAAATATCGAGCGGAACTTTTTGAAGACCTATCTCTGCAATTCCTAAGGGAAGCATGGATTTTCCCATACGAATTCGGAGAAGAGACGGTGCTCGCCGTAGCAGACCCGACCAGGTTCGAAGCCATCCGATCCGCGAGGCTGGCAACAGGCGCCGTGTCGGAACTTCGCATCGCCGCGTTCGACGAGCTGGAGGTTCTTTTCGAGCAAGCCTTTGCGTCGGGACGCGCAGCGGCTTCATTGCCAGCGAGCACACTAATGCAGGACGCCAGATCCGAAGATGATCTGCAGAGATTGCAGGACCTCGCCAGCGGCGCTCCGGTCGTTCGGGCCGTAGATGAGATTTTCGACGCAGCTGTGATGCTGTCGGCGACGGATATTCACATTGAGTCCCAGGAAGATGGGCTGGCTATCCGCCTGCGTGTCGACGGCCTACTCCGGCCTTACGGGTTTCTCCCCGCCGCGCAGTCCCGCCCAGTCATCTCGCGTGTGAAAATCCTAGCGGGCCTTGACATTGCGGAACGCCGGCTGCCGCAGGATGGTCGAACGCGTATTCGCGTCGGCGGCGCTGACGTCGATCTCCGGGTTGCCACGGTTGCCGGGCTCCATGGGGAAACGGCGGTCGTCCGCCTGCTGAGCAGAGATGCAAAATTCCTGGATCTTGCGGCGCTCGGCATGGCCGAAGATGATCTCGCGGCGGTGAATGTGCAGATTCAGGAACCGCATGGCCTAGTCATTGTGGCGGGTCCGACCGGCAGCGGGAAGACCACGACGCTCGCCTCTATCCTGTCGGTCCTGAACACGCCCGACCGCAAGATCATCACAGTTGAGGATCCGGTCGAATATCAGATTCCCGGTCTCGTCCAGACCCAAGTCAAGCCCGCGATCGGCTACACGTTCGCCACAGCGATCCGTTCATTTCTGCGACACGATCCGAACGTGCTCATGGTCGGCGAGATGCGGGACCGCGAGACCGCAGACATCGCCATCCAAGCAGCATTGACGGGGCATCTGCTTCTGACGACGCTCCACACCAACAGTGCGGCGGAAGCGGTGGTCCGCCTCGCGGACCTGGGCATAGACTCGTTCCTGCTACGGTCAACTTTACGCTGCGTCGTCGGCCAACGTCTGGTACGCCAGCTCTGTGCCCGCTGCCGCAGACCCACCGAGGAATGCTCTGCGTCAGCTTCGGCGTTGGCAGATGCAGGTCGATTCCAACCGCGACCGGAAGACTCCTATTTCGTCGCGGTCGGATGTAGCTGGTGCGGCGGTACCGGATACCGGGGTCGTATCGGGCTCTTCGAGGTGATCCGACTGGATGAGGGTCTGCGTACTCTTATCCGCAGCGACGTCGACGCGAGTAAGCTGGCACAGGAAGCCAGTACTCGAGGCATGCGAACCATGCTCCAGGACGGGATGGAGAAATATCGGTGCGGCATCACCACAGTCGAGGAAGTGCTGCGCGCGACGATCTGAACGGGCCGAGACCGGCTATTTTGGCTCGAAAAGCCGAAAGGTCTGGCTTCGACCTGCCATCTGAAATTCGAGCGTCTTCAGGTTTGGTATGGTGGCCGTCCAGCCTTCGTATTGCTCACCGGTCTTCAAGCGCACGGTTCCTGTCCCGGGAATGGCAACCAAGGCCGTTCTTTTGCCACCGATGGCGATCACGCCGAGCAGATGGATATCAGGCGGCGGTGGCGGGACCGGCGGAGCGGGCAGGCGAATGGCGACGGGACGGGGGATAGGCGCCGGCGGGGGAAGAGGCTGGCGCCGCGAGGGGGCAAACAGGGGACGGGCGCGGGTTTGCGTCAAATTGGTCAAGTCCGCGTCATCCAGCGGGAGCCCCAGTTCAAGATCGCCGTCTTCGCTCGCGGCATACTCGGCCAAGGTCCTAATCGGCCCGGTAACGCAAAGCAGGAGTGCCAGCAGGTAGGCGAGAGAGCGCATTCAGTTGCCCTCGGGACTCAGGTAGCCTTCGACCGCCACCACAGTTCGAAGCATGTCCTCGCCATCCGGGACGTCCCCATCCGTCGACGATCCCCGCAGCGACAGGGAGGAAATGAGCATCAGCGGCTGCCGGCTTTCGATGTCGTAGAGAATGTCCTGCACATTCTCCAGTTTGGCGAGGAACGAGAGCCTGAGCGTCGCACGACGATCCGTGTCCTCTTGCTGGGTAAGGAATTCGACCTGCGACACCGCTCCTCCATGATCCTCGACGATCCGGGTCAAGATATTCTGCAGGGTGGCCTCCGCGATAGGAACGGTGTCGCCGGCAATGTAGAAACCGGGCCGATCCTCGGATGCTCCGGCTGGGGCGGACATGGGCGCAGAGGCAACTCGGTGACGCAGATCCGCAAGGATGTTCGACTTGTCCGCGGTTTCCGTTGCAATATCCTGGGACAATCGGTACTCGTTCAGAGCTAGAATGAGCATGCCCGGGGCGAGACAACCAACCGCCGCCCTCGCCCACCAGCGCATCTTCGATGGAGCTACATGGGAAGCCATCACCACGCCGACCTTTCGACGATCACGGCTTCGATCTCGAAGCTGTCCCTGTCCCCGTTTCGATCCCGCGTCACGGGAGCAGTGAAGCGCACGTGTGCCAGCAGCGCAGAGCCGTCCAGTATGGCGATCAGATCGGATGGCGCACTCGACAGACCGGATATTCGGAGCGTCCGGCCGTCCACCGACAGGTCGGTCAGGTATGTGCCATCCGGCAGTACGGCGGATAGGTCTTCCAAGACCAAGACCATCGGCCAGCTCCGCCGTTTGCGATCGAGCACCACGACGGTTCCCCCTGTCTTCGATGCCGCTCCGGTTCCGGCGAGAGCTCCACGAAGATGTTCGATCTCCTGCGTCATGATCGAGGACTGCACCTGACGCTGGTGGTTAGCCCAAGCCTGAAAAGCAAACGCCGCGGTCGCCGCGCCCGCGATAGCGGCCGCGATAAAGATGCCATACCCGCGGTGCGTCCTATGCAAAGGATCAACGTTGGGTTTCAGGTTGAGGATACTCGGACGATCGAGAGGATCATCGCTTACCCCGACCAACGCCGGTCGCAGACCAGCTTCGATCAGGGGAGCAGTTCGCGCCGAGAAGATGGCGCGGGACATCACGGTCAGACGCACCGTCAACTCACCCGGAGCGGCGGACGGGCTCTTCTCCAGGATCACGTGCCCATAGACAGCCTTCTCCGACGACCACGGTGTCAGTCGGTCGACCTGATGCTGAACGATCGAAGCGATGTGGTTCCGACCGGCCGCCGGAAGGCAGATCACGGTGGTGACCGTGTTCGCAGCGTCGAGCCTCAAGTCGAACGACTGACGCCGAAGGATGCGAGCCGTTCGTCCCGTCGGAACATCCTCGAAGGCCCCGCTGTCAATCAACGCCAGTTGACCGTTGCGCCGTCTACGGAAGCATTCGAACCGCCCGTCACGTTCCACAAGAAGAAGCGACGGTTGCCCGGCCTTGGAGACGACAAGCTGTGATAGCCATCTGGCCCAGCCCCGCCATGACACTGCAGGGGCAATTCTCGCCTCACTATTGACGGGGGAAACGAGGCTCATGTTTGGCCATCCCCACTTCCGACACCGTCTTGCAGCCGTGACCACATCAAAACCGCAAACGGCTTAGGAGCCTTATTCCTTTTTGCGATCACGGCCTCAGAGATTCCCACAGCGCCCATTATGGTCCGCGCGGTCAGGCGAACCCGGAACACGCCAGACCGCGCGTCCGTCTGTTCGTTATCCGCCGTAAGGTCATCGGCGCTTACATCCTTGTCGGCAATTCTCGCGGCTGATTTTTCGACTGCGGCCCTGACGGTGGCCGACGCGCCCTTCTCGAGGACGTGCGAACTCGGGCTAAAGACGGTTAGGAAGGGGCGCAGCCTCTGAAAATCCGTCGCGTCCAGCCCGTGCAGAAAGCGAAGCTCGTCGACCGAGCGGAAGAGCCGATTGGGGGGCATTCCGACCCTACCCGCGGCTGCATAGTCGAACCCCTCTGCTCCGTAGATCGAACTGAGACTATCCTCGTCGCGCCAATCCATCACCCTATCAGCAAAGGCTTTTGGGTCCAGCGAGGTGCCGCCCGCAGCATCGAAGAGGCTGGCGAGCAACGTGGGAGTGGCCTTGTTGAGATCGACCCGGATCGCTTCATCGACGACCTCCATTTCAACCGATCCCCCGCCCAGAGACAGGACCGTGGCATTCACGTCGTCGGGCTCCTGATTTTCAACGAACAGAAAATATCCGGCGCCCGTCAGACCGCTATCCAGCAGGGATTCGACCTGCAGCGCCTGACTACCTATCGACATCCTCTGGATGCCTTGCCCAGTCAAATGGACGAGGCCGACGGCGACCACCGACATGAGCCCGGCAAATCCCAGCACCGCGAGAGTGATGTAGCCGTCATCTTCACCGCGCATCTTCGGCTCCATTCGGGGGCGAATTTTCCTCCCCCCGACAGATCCCTTCGAGAGTAACGCAGTCGAAAACTGCGTCGACATGCGTGGCGGCGATCATGCTGGTCGCCAGTCCACGTGTTTTCGCGTCAGTGATATCCAGTCGAAGCAATGCCGGCAACGCGCTCCGCCCGTTCCATCCGGCGTTCCACAGCGACGCTTTGCCAGTACCGTCATGGGCATATGCAAACCGGAAGATCCAAGGGCCGGACATCAGGATCGCGGGGTTTCGCCGATGCAGGCGCGCCCGCGTCGGATCACCCGGGATGAGCGGGGTCTCCCAACGTAGCAACGTGCCGATACCAGACTCATAGTGACTCTCGATCCAGACCATCGTCTCCGGCACTTGGCCGTCGGCGGCGACCGCGTAGACGATGGACGTCTGAGATCCGCTGAAGAGCAGCGGACTGTCTTTCGTCGGACCAGTGCGGACGGCGATCATGCCTGAGACATCCCGCTTCAGCCGTGCAACGCCTGCGGCAAGCACCTCCATCTGGTTGTTCTTTGCGTTGGCAGCCTCGGAATGGCGGACTACCACGCCTGTCGCCAACGACAGCGTCGCAATCACCAGGGCGGACAGGGACAGAACACAGACCGCTTCGATCAGCGCGAAGCCGCCATTGTGCGGAGAGCGTTGACGGCTCACTGCGATACTCCCAGGGTGAGCGCCTCGAGCGTGATGACATGCCCGGACCTTGCCTCGACCGATACCCGGATAGCGAGCAGATCTGAGAATGCAAAATCCCCGTCATCCGCATCGGGTTCAGGCCCATCCCGGTAAAAGCGGGTTTCGGCCACCCATCTCAAGCCATTCTTTGTCCCGCTGCGGACACCAGCGCTTAGGGAGGTATCGCGTTGCTCCGCGGACAGCACTGCCTCCGCGACGATCTGCGCTTGGACCGTTTCTTCGATCCGTTCGATTCCGGCGCGGGACGATGCGACCGCCCGCGGCGCCAGCGAAACAAGACCGGTGAGAATGGCGGCCGCGACGATCATCTCAAGGAGGGTGGTCATAGGCCCCTCCTCGTTCGGTCCGTGTCGATGATGACGCTCGATGTCAGTGGGTTGATGGACACCTGCGCTGCAGCCTGTTGCCACCGGAGCGTCAAAACTCCTCCGGAGGATCGTCCGTCGGGCGAAAATCGAATGTGGGCATGTCCGTCCCGGATTATGCGGCCGCCCTGCCCAAGCTCCGTGGCGATGCCATCCGGGATTCTGAAGTGCGTGGATTGCAGGCCTGATGCGATGAGGCCCGTCTCTAGATCCAGCGTGGTGGCCACCTCGGCACCCGTTCGAGCCGCGCCATGCCGGTCGATCATGAGGACGTTTGCGATCGCCGTCGCCGTTTCCCGCAGATCGGCAAGCCCTTTCATCGGCAGGGCACGCGGCAGGGCGATTACTGCGACCAGTGCGGCAATCGCCAGCGCGACCACCACTTCCAGAAGGCTGAAGCCACCGCCGTGGTCAGCGGCTCGTGATGTCGATCGTTCCACTGCCGCCTCCACTGCCTTCAGGCCCCAGCGAGCGGATATCGAACTTGGTCCCGGTCGCCGTAGATCGGTACTGGTAGGGCTTCCCCCACGGGTCGACGGGGACTCTCCCCTGCTGCACGTAGGGTCCGTTCCAACCCGGAATACTGCTCGGCTCGACCAAGGCCGCCAGGCCCTCCCGTTCGGTCGGGTATCGGCCGATGTCCAGGAAGAAGAGATCGAGCGCCGATGACAAGGATTCGATCTGCATCTGTGCGGTCTTGGCGCGGGCATCGCCGAGATAGCTCAGGACCCGCGGTCCCACGAGCCCCATCACCAGACTCAGGATCACGAGGACGACCAGCAGCTCGACCAGCGTGAATCCGCCGTCGCGATCGCGTGGATGCGAGTAATCCGCCTTAGGCCTTTGGCGATGCGAGGTTTCGTATGGCTGGATCATAGGATCATCTCATTCATCGAAAGCAGGGCGGTCATAACCGAGATGATGATCCACGCGATCAGGCCGCTGACGAGCAACAGGATGGTGGGACCGAGAATGGCGACGGCACGGGTCATGCCGCGATCCAGCCTGGCTTCGTAATACAGCGCCGTTCGTGTCGCCGCGGCGCCCAGCCCCGACTCTTCCCCGACGCGCAGCATATGGACGGCATAAGTTGGCAGCAGGGACCTGGACTCGAGTGAATCGCTCAACCTGCGGCCTTGGCGAACTTCCGCCAGTACGGCGTCGATCGATTGGCGGTCGCGGTCGAAGATCATCGTGTCGCGGATCAACCGGAGAGCGGAGGAAATGTCGACATCGCTGCGGATCAGCAGGCCGAGATTGGCGCAGAACGTGACCGTGCGCGCATCGGACGCCAGTCTTCTCAGTCCCGGCAGACGGCAGAACAGTTCATAGCTGCGCTCTCTGATCGCCCGGCTGCGAGCACCCCACAGCCCGGCCAACAGTGCTACGATAGTCACGATCACGATCTCGGTGCCGTTGGTGCGGAATGTGCGAGACAGCCAGAATATCGTCTGGGCCGGGCCTTCCGGTGACCCGCTCCCCGAGAGGGCGCGATCGAACTCAGGGATGACCACTGCCAGCACGAACGCCAGTACGCCCACGGCTGCGGCGGCGAGGAAGCCGGGATAGGCGAGAGCCGAGGAGATGCGCCGTCGGAGTTCCTCGCTGCGCTGCCGCTCGCGAGCCAGGACGGCGAGTGTCTCCGGCAGGGTGCCTGCAGCCTCTGCGACCTGGACGATCTTGACGTAGTTCGCCGGGAAGGCGGTCGGGTGATTGCCAGTCGCCTCAGCGAGGCTCTGTCCCATCGAGATCGCTTGATGCAGGTCCCGAAGCAAAACGGCGATGACTGGCTTCGTGGCCGTCTGCGATATGATCAGAATAGCGCGATCCAGCGCCACGCCGGCCGTGAGGAGCGCCGACAGGTCTTCGGTGACGCGGGTGACGTCGCCGGCGCCAGGCCGCTGCGCGAAGAGTGCGGTGATCCCGGAGCTGAGGGATTGCCGGCGGGGCACGTCCTTGGCGATCTCGATGGGCAGCAACGACTGGCGCTCCAGCTCGATGCTGATCGCGGCCCTGGTCGGACCTTCGAGAGTGCCGGCGACGATGTGGCCGGTAGGGGTCAGTGCCTGGTAGGCGAAACTCGTCATGTCACCCTACCCTCTTGTGAACGCGACTTACAGGTCTGCTGATCGGGGCGATCAGTCGTGATGTGAACTCCGGGCACGGCCGCGTCCGCGGTCACGATGGTCGTGGGCGGAGTTGGGGTCGGTTGCGCCGTCATGGTGGTCGTGATGTGCGGCTGGCTGCGCCATGCCATGGTCGTGGGAGGGATTGCGGAGCGCCTCCTGTTCTCGCTCCTTGAAAAGCGCGGAACCCACCGCATCGACATAGGCAACGAGATCGGTGGCATCGTTGTCCGACAGGCCCAGCGTCGGCATGCGCACTCCTGGAAAGCGGGCGACAAGGGCGGCCAATTCCGGATCGGCGGTGGCGCGCTGCCGGTCCGGGCTGCGGATGAACGAAACCAGCCAGTCATGATCCCGCCGGTTCGTCGCCCCGAGAAGATCGGGACCCGCCCGATCGCCGGCCCCGATGGTGTGACAACCCGCACAGAGCTTCTTGTAGAGTGCCTGTCCAGGCTGTTCGCTAATCTGCCCGGCAACCGCTTCCCGAGACATGGATCTGTCCGAGAGTGCCCGGCCCGTCCGCCGCCATTCAGGATCCATAGCTAGGATGTCGACGACGAGGCGCTCGAGGTCGCCGAAGGTGCTGTTCCTGGCCCATTCTCCCGTCAGGTCGTTGCCGAGCACCACCTCGTTGCGATGTTCCGACAGCGAACGGCTCCTGTCGCCGAGTGCATGATTGATGACCTTCATGTCCTCCGGCATGCCGGTCACGAAAGTCCATCCGGATCCGACGTCGAACGCATCCGCAAAGGCATTGAGGCGTTCGGGCGTATCCCGCTCGGGATCGACGCTCAGGGAAACGAACGAGATGTTCGTGCCACCTCTTTCAGCTAGGCGGCGTTGCACTTCGACAAGACGGGCCGTCGTCAACGGACACAAATCAAGACAACTCGTGTAGATGAAACTGACGACGACGATGCGATCCTTGATGAGGTCGTCGTAGAAACGCAACTTTTCGCCGTTATGGGTCACGACCGGGCGGTTGGTGAAATAGTCGGCATTGTAGCGGGAGGATCCCGCCTCGGCATCGATCTCGCCCGTCATCGCAAGCAAGCCAAGCAGCAATGCGACCATTCTTTTGCGGAGGATACTCATCGAAATGACCTCATGCCGCTGAGATGCCGGTCAATCGTCGGAGGCGACCTAGTCATCGTCGTCACCGCTGGCGATCGTTGTCTGGAGTTGTGCGGTGCGCACACCTTCGTCGCTCCAGCCGCGAGGCAGACCCTCAGGCAGAATCTCGGGGTCGGTGAAAAATACGCCGTCCGGTGTCGGATTGGGCGTCGGCGTGATCGATGTCTGTGGTGACCCGGCAACGCCTGTCAGAAGCTGGATACGGGCCAGCATGGCGAAGTCCTCGTGGACCGTGTTGTGACAGTGGTTCACATATGAGCCGCCAAATTCTCCGAACTGCACCTGAAAAGTAACACTGCCACCCTCACCAAGTCGCCAGACATCCTTGCGTGCCAAGCGTTCCGTATCCGGCAATTGCATGCCGTTGCGACCCATGGTGATGCCTTCTTCGAAATGCAGATGGATCGGGTGGTCCCAGCCGCCTCCCCCGTTTTCATAGGTCCAATGCTCAACCTCACCGGGCGCCGGGATCAGCATCGAGATTCGGTTGGCGTTCATCGAATGATGGTCTTCACCATTGATGCGAATGGTCCAGGGAAAGGTTGCGTATTCCGGGCAGTCGGGAATGCATTTGCCGTCCGCGCCGCGGGAATCGCCTCCCGATTTCTTGAATTCCACATGACGCGTCCGAACAGGCGCAACGATCGGAATCTGCTCGGTCAGCAATGGGG
Organism: Aurantimonas manganoxydans SI85-9A1; assembly: GCF_000153465.1. Lineage (GTDB taxonomy): Bacteria > Pseudomonadota > Alphaproteobacteria > Rhizobiales > Rhizobiaceae > Aurantimonas > Aurantimonas manganoxydans. The sequence continues at coordinate 2,468,471 of NZ_CH672387.1, forward strand.
GTATCTGGCTCTTGTCCGGATCGCTAGCCCTATGGAACACACCCGGGACGTCGACGCTCTCCACTTTGTTGACAATTCGGAATTCCATAAAGGCGCCCACTACAGGATCCTTATCGTCTCCGCGAATTGCCTGCTTAAGCGACAGCTCTTCCTTCATCCGCCGGCCATCGCGGTGCAGCGCCTGATTGACTAGGTATATTCTGTCGCCCTTCCGGAACTGCGAGAAGTCGACGATGATATCGAAGCGTTCCCCCATTCCCTGTGGTCCGAGGGTCGGGATTTGCAGGGGAGAAACGACAAGGTTTCCGTCGTTAGCTATGAAATGAACCGGCACCGCCCGCCCTTGTTGGTCGGCGAGCCCGATCTTCCAAAAGCGCGACATGCTCGCGTTCAAGAGGCGGAAGCGATACTTTCTCGGTAGAACCTCGAAGAATGGCGCATACGAACCATTGACTGCTGGAATATCGCCCAGCATTCCTTCCGTATCGAATATATCGAAGAACAATTGACCGCTGGCATCGTAGCAACAATCCCAGATCACCAAGTTGACGTCGAAATCCGTATTGCCCCAGTCAAGAAGCGTTCCGCTGGGTAGCCTCAGGTTGACGCCGTCGTCCATCTCCTCATTACCGCGATCGGGACCACTATAATAGTTGATGGCTCCGAAGTTTCCCTTGTAAACGTTCTCGGCTGTGAAGAAGAAACGATGGTCGTGCGCCCACATAGATCCCTGGATCTCTCGGAAGTCACCTGGCACGAGGTTAAGACCGCCATTGCCATCGGGGCCGGAAGCTCGCCTGTCCGACGCATCCGTGTTGATTTTGTCGGCACGGGCAAGTGTCGTGCTCCAGCGATAGTCATAGAAGGTACCTGGGAAATGATGGACGTTTGCGGCACCGTCGCTCTCGGCGCCGTTATGGGCGTTGTGGAAATGAAGCTGTGTCTCATTGCGGCCGAAACCGGCATTCTGTGACCGGTCAACTGGCATGTTGTTGTAGACACGGGTCAGCATCGGCTCACTGTACCGTGCCTTGATCAAGAACGGTGGCATACTTCCGACCGCGCTTCGGCCTGAGCCATAGCACCAGAAGCTATCGGAGTTTTGATAAGGAAAACTCTCGTGCATGTAGGTGTCGCCTGCGCATTGGCCGATCGACAGAAGGTAGCCAACCTCGGGGAAGTATTCTTCCCAACGCTGATGCGCGAAAATCTCGCCCGGCGGGCGACCTTCGATTGGTCCCCTTCCGGTCAGCGGATTGCGAAATTTGGCATTGTCCGGATTCTTCGAGAATTGCGTGTGATAGGATTTCCGCCGGCCTGGCAATTCGCCCAACTCGTTGGGAAATTTGGCAATCGACTCACCGTTGTTTGCGACTTTTCGCCGGAGTGGGATCGGTGCCTGTAACTGGCAGCGATGCAATTCCGTCGTGAATTTCTTCGCACCGAACAGCGGACTACGCGGAGCGCCGGTGGGAATGTCGGCAAAGGCGCTGCGGGCGAAGGGACTCAACCCATTGACCATTGCCAGCGTCCCGACCGTGGTAAACAAGCCCCATTTAAATAGTTCCCTGCGAGTGACCTGCTCCTGGTTGAGCGCCCGCACGATCTCGGCTCGGTTCTCTCGGGCTCTTTCCGCTTCGCGGTAGCGAATTCTCGATGCATTCTGCAGGATATACATGGGATCGCTCCGGTCCATTCGGGCCGGCCTGGCCCAAACCCAGACCTACTCGCCAGGCTCCATAACACCGTAGGCGTCATTTCGCCCTGTCCTTAGGGCACTTTGTCTTATCAAATATCAGACTTTATGCCGGTTCGTCGTAAGACCAAGGTCGTAATTGCCTACTGTCAATCGCCAGACGAGTGCGCCACCTCGGCTAGTTTGCTTGTTGGGTAGCCTTCAGCGCGTGCCTTTATTTGGTTTGCCCCCACTGAAGTGCGGCATTAGGTAGCAAAAGCCACAAGATCGATGCGCCGTTTCCGGGTACAAATCCGCGAGTTTCGCGGGAGTTTGGGCAATGGGTTTCGAGGACGATCTGAAGGCCCGAGGGCCAGTGTAGCGGCGGAGATTGCCAAGCTCAGTGCGAGGATTTCGGCGCTGGAGGAGGTTCTGTCATCCTTCGACGGCATTATCCGCTTCTACGACCCGTCGGCGGCCGTAGCGGTACCGTCACCGAAGGCTCAGGTCCAGCGGCAACCATTGCCGCTTCAGCTCCAGCAGATCAACAAAGCCGAGGCAGTGTTCCAGACGCTGCGCGAGGCCGGGCGGCCGATCTCGACGGGCGAGTGTGCGGAAACCATCGGCATGCGCCGCGGTGTTGATCCCGCAGATCCCGCACTGAAACGCTTCTCCAGTAACCTCTCCGCGACCCTCAGTAGCCTGAGGAAGCGCGAGCGTGTGCGTCAGGTGTCGTCCGCCGACGGTACCAAAAAACTTTGGGAAATCGCCGCATAGTGGAAACCTCACACTTGGTGCCCAAGCGGAACGGCAGGTCGACCCAATGCGGACCTACGGGTCGTCGCAGACGAAGCTGGACACCCGCAAGAACCCTCCGCTTTGGCGGTTTCACCGCGGGATCATGCGGAGCGCGGGTCTGGCGCCGTCCTTGGAGCGATCCAAGGTGTTCGCATGACGTTTCTGCCCGTTTCTGAACGGACTCATGCCGTGGTCGCGCGACGTTCGTGGAAGATCAGGCGCTCCATGTTGTAGGCGATGTTGGCGAGCATCAGTTTTGCCTCGGCTCGGGCAAGGCCGATGGTGCGAATGAAGAGACCGAAGCGGATCTTCTGGTGCGCGAACACATGCTCGACGGCAGCCCGAATGGATGACTTTTTCGCATTCGCCTTTGCCATCGCTCTCGGCATCGATTTGCCCGCTGGCTTGCGTCGGTGGATGCGGCTGGTCAGCATCCGTTCCGCTAGCCACTTCTCGTTCTCCCCCGAACGATAGGCGCTGTCGGCCCAGACTTGCGAACCGGTGTTCTGTCGGCTCACGAGATGCCGAAGTTGCCGTCCGTCCGGGGCCGCCGCAGAGGTAACCGCGCTCTCGCGGATGAAGCCGAAGCGCTGGTCGATGCTGATGTGGGACTTGTAGCCAAAGACCGGCGTCGCGATCATCGGCAGCGGCGTACCGCCCGGGCGATACCGAACCTTGCCGCCGATCTTCAGTGTCCAGCGGGCGTCGACATCCTTCTGAGCCGCCTTGGCCGGCTCGTTGGGCCAGATTTCGCGGGCGGACTTTCCGGCCTTGATCGCCGCCTTCTCGCCCTCGGTGATGCGTTGCTTCGGCGCCGGAACCAGCGAGGCGTCTACGATCTGGCCAGCCATCGGGATGTAGCCCTTCTTCTGCAGTTGCCAGTCGAAGGCCTTCATCACCCGCTTCAAAGTTCCCGTCTCGGTCAGCCTGTTGCGAAAGTGCCGGATGGTGTTCTCGTCCGGTGTCGGAGCGCCTAGGTCGAACCCAAGGAACCGCGTCCAGGAAAGCCGCTCACGGATCATGAATTCCATGCGCGCGTCAGAGAGGTTGTGTTGCGCCTGCAGGATCAACGCCTTGAACATCGCTACGGGGTCGAACGGCGGCCGCCCGCCTTTGGAGCCGTCGCCGTAGCCTAGCCCCTCGACCAACCAGCCGCGGAAATGCTCGAAATCCACGGTCGTCTCGAGCGTCTCAAGCGGATCGCCGTTCTTGCTCAGGCGTTCCAGATGCTCCGAGAGCCCGAAAAACGACCGCTGATCCATCGACCTGCCTCCAAATCAAGACAGCCCGAGTGAATCACGAAATCCCCCGCCAAGCGAGGTTCTTGCGGGTGTCCAGCTAACAGAACCAACCCTTGTATGCGAGTACAAGATCAAAAATTTGGTCGATCGCATCTAATCTATATGCGTCACCATTGCGAAGTGCTGGGCTTGAAATTAGCTTCTGCGCTCCGCATGGCTCGATATATGCGGAGGATCGCGTTCGAGGTGAACTCGGTCCCGTGGTCGGAAACGATCATCTCCGGCTTGCCGCGATGCCTGATCAGATCGGTCAGTTCACGTGCCACCCGCCGACCGGAGATCGAAGTGTCGGGGATCGCCGCCAGGGATTCGCGCGTGACGTCATCGACGATGTTGAGCACACGGAAGCGCCGCCCGCAGGCGAACTGGTCGTGCACGAAGTCATTGGACCAGCGCGCGTTCGGTCTCGCCGCGACCAGGATCGGCGCCCGCGTCCCCGGGCCCGGCGCTTGCGCACCGTCAGCCCTTCCTCCCGGTAGAGCCGATAGATGCGGTTGATCCCTGACGGCTCACCCTCCCGCCGCAGCAGGACGAACAGGCGTCGATAGCCGAAGCGCCGTCGCTCATTGGCAAGGTCACGTAGCCGGCCGCGCAGTTCGATCTCCGGCGGACGGCACGACTGGTAGCGGATCATCTTGCGATCGGCGCCGACGAAGGAACAGGCCCGACGCTCCGACAGGCCCATGACGGCCTTCAGATGCGCGACGGCTTCGCGCTTGGCGGCGGGCCCTACCATTAATGGGATGATCCGCCCCGCCCTCTCGCAGCATTATCTGGTTGGTCACACCGAAGGAGGTTGCAATGTCCCCACGCAATGCGCCGCGTCCTGCGGCAGTCTACGGGATCGATATCGGCAAAAACGTCTTCCACGTCGTGGGCCTGAACAGCGGCGGTGAGCCGGTCCAGCGCGCTCGCTTCCGGCGCGATACGCTGCTGCAGTTCTTTGAGCGCGCCGCGCCGGCGATCGTCGGCATGGAATCGTGCGCTGGATCACAATGGATGGCGAGGAGACTGCAGGCGCTGGGACACAAGGTTCGCCTGATCCCGGCGCAGTTCGTGAAGCCTTACGTGAAGTCGAACAAGAGCGACATCATCGATGCCGAGGCCATCGCCGAGGCAGCCACTCGGCCGACAATGCGGTTTGCGACGATCAAGAGCGAGGAACAGGCTGACCTCCAGGCGTTGCATCGGGTACGCGATCAGATGATCGGCACGAGAACTCGTCTCATCAACCAGATGCGGGCTTTCTGCCTGGAGTACGGCCTTGCATTGAGACAGGGAGCGGGCCTGTTCAAGCTCGACTTGCCGCGTGTCCTCGACGATGCGTCGAACGACCTCTCGCCGGCGATGCGCAGACTTCTCACGGACTTGTTCGCCGATCTGCGCCGGCTGGAGCAGCGTATCGACGGGATGACGAAAGAGATCGCTGCGATTGCGGACCGAGAAGATGTTGCCCGCCGGCTTATGACGATCCCCGGGATCGGGGCATTAGGCGCCACAGCCCTTCTTGCGGCCGTCGGCAATGGACGCCAGTTCCGGAAGGCTCGTGATCTGGCTGCATGGCTGGGCCTGGTTCCGAGGGAACATTCGACCGGAGGTAAGCAGAAGCTCCTCGGCATCAGCAAGCGCGGGAACCGCTACGTCCGCAAACTTCTTGTGCACGGCGCTCGATCCTGTTTCCGGCACCTGGATCGAACCCGGGACCGTCTTGGAAATTGGCTTGATGGGCTACAGAGTCGAATGCACCCGAACAAGGCGGTTGTCGCGCTCGCCGCCAAGATGGCGCGCATCGTTTGGGTTGTCCTGACCAAGCCGGGAGCGCTCTACGAACGCAGGGATCCTGCATTCGCCTGAATGCTTCCGGCTCGATTGCAAGGCTCGGGAATAGCGATGACGAAACAGTGGGTCAGCATGCCGTAAGCCCTGTGCAAAAAAGCGGGCTTCGTGCCCGAACCATTTATTGGGAACGGCGTGCGCGGATCTCATCATGGCCTGGCTGCAACGTACGTCTGCGGTGAAGGCCGCCTTGCGGGAGAGATGTTTTCGGCCTGAGAACAGTGCGTATGGACAGGAATACGCACAGAGCCTTTGAGCGGCTTGAGATCGTCGAGATGGGTCGGCGTCGTCGCTGGAGCGACGAGGAGAAGCTGAAGATCGTCGTCGAGAGCATGGCGGCCCCGCGGCTGGCGTCGGCGACGGCACGTCGATACGGGATATCGCGATCGCAACTGGCGACATGGCGGCGGACTTTTCGAGACGAGCCAGCCGGACCGGATCCCGTGCCGACGTTCGTCCCCGCGGTGCTCGCACCGGCACCGGAGTTGCCGAGGCAAGAGAGCGTGGCGACATCCTCTCGCATGGAGATCATCCTGACGGGCGGTCGGCGGATCGTTGTCGACGCCGGTGTCGCTCCCGAGGCTCTGGCGCGGGTCATCGCCGTTGTGGATCGGCGCCGATGATCCCGGTCCCGAGCGGGGTACGGGTCTGGCTGGCGACGGGGCATGTCGACATGCGCAAGGGCTTTCCCGGCCTGTCGCTGCTGGTGCAGGAGACGCTGAAGCGTGATCCTGCGAGCGGCCATCTCTTCGTCTTTCGTGGCCGGCGCGGGGACCTGATCAAGGTCATCTGGCATGACGGCCAGGGCGCCTGCCTGTTCGTGAAGCGGCTGGAGCGGGGCCGCTTCATCTGGCCGTCGCCGGCGGATGGAGCAGTGACGATCTCGCCGGCGCAGCTCGGCTATCTGCTCGAGGGGATCGACTGGCGTCATCCGCAGAGAACCTGGCGCCCGAGCGCGGGGGGATAGAACAAACTCCTTGTGTTGCAGGGGTTCTATGGCAGAATCGGCTTTGTCACGAACTGCTTCGGGCCTTCCGCCATGGCCGCCGCGCCGGACGACATCGCCACCCTGAAGGCCGCCCTCGCGGCGGCCGAACGGCGTGCCGATCGGGCGGAAGCCGAAGTGGCCAACAGAAGGGCGAAGGCCTCGCACGCCGAAGCCCTGATCGCGCATCTGACGCTGGAGATCGAGAAGCTCAAGCGCGAGCTCTACGGGACGCGTTCCGAGAAGAAGGCGCGTCTCCTCGACCAGCTCGAGATGCAGCTCGAAGACGCGCAGGCTGCCGCTACCGAGGACGAACTCGCGGCCGAGCAGGCCGCGGCGAAGACGACCAGCGTTCAGGCATTCATTCGCAAGCGCCCCTCGAAGAAGCCGTTTCCCGAGCATGTGCCGAGAGAGCGGGTGGTCGTTCCGGCGCCGACCGAATGCCCGTGCTGCGGCTCGGGCCGCCTGTCGAAGCTCGGTGAGGACATTACCGAGACGCTGGAGCGTGATCCCGCGACAGTGGAAGGTGATCCAGACCGTGCGGGAGAAGTTCACCTGCCGGGAGTGCAAGAAGATCACCCAGCCGCCAGCGCCGTTCCATCCCACGCCCCGCGGCTTCCTCGGCCCGAGCCTGCTCGCGATGATCCTGTTCGAGAAGTACGGCCAGCATCAGCCGCTGAACCGGCAATCCGAGCGCTATGCCCGCGAGGGGATCGACCTCAGCCTGTCGACGCTGGCAGACCAGGTTGGCGCATGCGTCCCTGTCCTTCGCCCGCTGCACGACCTGATCGAGCGGCATGTTCTCGCTGCAGAGCGCCTGCACGGCGACGACACGACGGTGCCGATCCTGACCAAGGGCAAGACGGTGACCGGCCGGGTCTGGGTCTATGTCCGTGATGATCGGCCGTTTGACGGTCCGGCGCCGCCGGCAGCCCTGTTCTACGCCTCCCGCGACCGCACAGCCAAGCATCCCGAGCGCCACCTCACAGGCTATGGCGGGATTCTTCAGGCCGACGCCTACTCGGGATATGGCCGCCTCTATGACGGCAACCGGCATCCGCGGCCGCTGACCCAGGCGCTGTGCTGGAGCCACGCTCGCCGCAAGTTCTTCGAACTCGCCGACATCGACCGGAGCGCCCGGCGGGGAAAGAACGCGGCACCGATCTCGCCGCTGGCGCTGGAGGCGGTGAAGCGCATCGACGTTCTGTTCGACATCGAGCGCGAGGTGAACGGCCGTTCTGCCGAAGAGCGTCTTGCCGTCCGGCAGGAGCGGAGCGTTTCCGTTCTCGCCGATCTGGAGGACTGGATGCGAACCGAGCGGGCGCGCCTGTCGCGCCACGCGCCGGTCGCCAAGGCCATGGACTACATGCTGACGCGCTCGGAGGGCTTTGCCCGCTTCACCACCGACGGCCGGATCTGCCTCAGCAACAATGCGGCGGAGCGGGCGATCCGCGGCCTGGCGCTCGGCCGCAAGTCGTGGCTCTTCGCCGGCTGCGATCGTGGAGCCGACCGCTGCGCCTTCATGCTGACACTGATCGCCACCGCCAAGCTGAACGACGTCGATCCGCAGGCCTGGCTCGCCGACGTGCTCGCTCGCATCGCCGACACACCGCAGTCCCGCCTCGGCGAGCTCCTGCCGTGGAACTGGCCGGCCAAACATCACCGGGTCGAGCGGGCAGCCGCGTAGCCGATGCTCAGCCCTCGCCCGCCGCGGTTCAGGCCGGATGGTTACGCTGCAACAGCAGTCCACTCGCGAGAGGCCGGATACATTTATGCAACTGGAATCGTCATCCGCGATGTCGCGATCCCTTGCACGGACGGGGCGGACCATACATTTTTTGATAATGGGAGACCGTAGATCGGACGTCGCGGAGTGCCGAGGCTTCCAGCATCTGGTCAGCGAGCAGCTTCTTCAGCTTCGCGTTCCCGTCTTCCAGTGCCTTCAGGCGCTTGGCGTCGGACACATCCATTCCGCCATACTTCGCCTTCCAGTTATACAGCGTAGCCTCATCCGCTACACCGAGCGGTTGGCCGAGGCCGGCATCGCGCCCTCCGTCGGAAGCGTCGGCGACAGCTACGACAATGTCCTGGCCGAGACGATCAACGGTCTCTTCAAGGCCGAGGTGATCCATCGGCACGGGCCGTGGCGCAGCTTCGAAGCCGTCGAGTTTGCCACCCTCGAATGGGTCGCCTGGTTCAATCATCGCCGGCTGCTCGAACCGATCGGCAACCTCCCGCCCGCCGAGGCGGAAGACGCATACTACGCCAAGTTTGAGGCCGTGCCGATAGCCGCGTAGGACTTGAAAAAAATGTTCTCCGGGAAACCCGGGGCGGTTCACCCTGATGCTTGAGACCAACGATGAATGGGCCGTGGCGCGACGCTACATGAGCCTTGAAACGCTCGCCCGCATCGCCGACAATCCATCCGTCAATCTGCCCGCCCTGGCCGCTCGATCAGTTCGAACCTCTCTGAAGGTCGGCGCTCCTACACAACGCCCCGGGACACGATCCGCGCCCAATCACGGCGTCAGCTATGGTGACTGAGCCATTTCTAGCCCCACGCCACAACGAACCGTCCTTGTTCAAGGTATTTTCCATTGAAACGCATTCTGATTACCGGCACCGCTGGTTTTATCGGCTTCCATCTTGCCAAGCTGCTGCTTTCTGAGGGTTTCGTTGTGCACGGTTACGACGGGATCACCGATTATTACGATGTGAGGCTGAAGCAGCGGCGTCATCAGATGCTTCTGCAAAACGCGAACTTTGCTGCAACCGAAGGCATGCTGGAGGACCAGGCGCTGTTCGTCCAGGTGGCGGACGACTTCGCGCCGGATGTCATAGTTCACCTCGCCGCCCAGGCCGGCGTTCGGTACAGCCTCGAGAACCCGCGCGCCTATCTCGACAGCAATGTCATCGGCACATTCAATGTAATGGAGACAGCACGCAGGCTGCGGGTGCAGCATCTGCTGATGGCCTCGACCTCATCGGTCTATGGTGCCAATACCGACATGCCGTTCGTCGAGACGGAAAGGGCCGACACCCAGCTCACGATCTATGCCGCGACGAAAAAGGCCAACGAGAGCATGGGGCATGCCTATGCTCACCTGCATGATTTGCCCACCACGATGTTCCGGTTCTTTACTGTCTACGGTCCGTGGGGAAGGCCGGATCTTGCGCTGTACAAGTTCGTCGACGCGATCCTCGATGGTCGCCCGATCGACATCTACAATCACGGCGACATGTACCGGGACTTTACATATGTCGATGATCTGGTCCGTGCCATCCGCCTGTTGATGGATGCGGTACCTGTTCGGACCGCAGATGGCGTCGTGCCAGATGGCGACAGTCTTTCGCCCGTGGCGCCCTACCGCGTGGTCAACATCGGCAATTCCGACAAGGTGCGCCTTTTGGATTTCGTGGACGCGATCGAGGAATGCCTCGGCCAGAAAGCCTCACGGAACTACATGGGCATGCAGACGGGCGACGTGCCCGCGACCTGGGCCAATGCCGAACTTCTGAAAAAATTGACCGGCTATCGACCCCAGACCGATTTCCGAGTCGGGATCGCGCGATTTGTCGACTGGTACAGAGAGTATTCGGGGAAATGATGTCAGATACCCACGCAATAGCCGTCATCGGCCTAGGCTACGTCGGCCTCCCCCTCGCCGTGGAGTTTGGCAAGACCCGCCCTGTCATCGGCTTTGACGTCAATGCGGGGCGTATCGACGCGCTGCGCAAGGGCAGCGACAGCACATTAGAGGTCTCGGAGGATGAACTTCGAAACGCTGCGCATTTGTCCTTCACAACCGACCCTGCAGATCTTGCAGCGGCGACCATTTACATCGTCACCGTTCCGACGCCGATCGACGCGTACAAGCGCCCAGATTTGACGCCGTTGCTCAGGGCGTCCGAAACGTTGGGCATGGTCCTGAAGCCTGGCGATATCGTGATCTACGAATCCACTGTCTATCCCGGTGCCACGGAGGACGACTGCGTACCCGTACTGGAGCGTGAATCGGGGCTGACCTTCAACGACGAGTTCTTCGTCGGTTACTCCCCCGAACGGGTCAATCCCGGCGACAAGACGCACCGGCTGACCGATATCCGCAAGGTGACATCCGGCTCTACCCCCGATGTCGCGGATACGGTCGACGCGCTCTATGCCAGCATCGTCACGGCAGGCACCTACAAGGCCGAAAGCATTCGGGTGGCCGAGGCTGCCAAGGTGATCGAGAACACCCAGCGCGACCTGAACATCGCGCTGGTCAACGAGTTGGCAATCATCTTCAACAAGATGGGCATCGACACCGAGGCCGTGCTGAAGGCAGCCGGCACCAAGTGGAATTTCCTGCCCTTCCGTCCGGGGCTCGTCGGTGGCCACTGCATCGGCGTGGACCCCTATTACCTGACCCACAAGGCCGAAGTGATCGGCTATCACCCCCAGGTGATCCTTGCCGGACGGCGCATCAACGATGGCATGGGTGCCTATGTTGCCGGGCAACTGGTCAAGGCCATGCTCAAACGCCGGATCCAGGTGGATGGCGCGCGGGTCTTGGTCCTTGGATTGACGTTCAAGGAAAACTGCCCTGACCTGCGCAACACCCGCGTCGTCGACGTGGTCCGTGAGCTGCAGGACTACGGTGTCCAGGTTGATGCGCACGATCCTTGGTCGGATGCGGAAGAGGCGCGTCACGAATACGGCCTCGATCTTGTTCAGATCCCGCAGGACGGCGTCTATGACGGGATCGTTCTGGCCGTGGCACATGAGGAGTTCAAGGCGATGGGTGCAGGCGCGATGCGCTGTTTCGGCAAGGCCGATCACGTACTGTATGACCTCAAAAACGTGCTTGATGTGCAGGAAAGCGATCTGAGGCTGTGATGCATGCGCCTTTGTCCCGTATCGACGGCATTCGCCTTTCTCTGCGGCTCGGCCTGCCGGACGACGCTGCTTACATGCACGGGCTGCGGATGGATCCGCGCTACAGCGGCCATCTGTCCACCGTCACAGGTACGGTCGAGGACCAGCGGGACTGTCAGGAATTCCGTGTGTGGGCGGGCGGTTGAACAATTTCAGGCCATGGCCTGTGTGAAGCGCTCACCGTAGAGGATGGCGAACTGCGCTTTGGCCATTGCCCACTCACGAGGCGGCATTTTCCACTCCTTCTCCGATTGATTCAAGACCAGGAAGAGAAGCTTCATCGCAGCGTCGTCGGTCGGGAAGTGGCCTCGAGCCCGGACAGCCCTGCGCAGTTTTGAGTTCAAAGCCTCAATAGCGTTGGTCGTATAGACCATTCTGCGGACCTCCTCGGGGAAGCCATAGAACGGAACGACCTCGGCCCAGGCCCGGCGCCAGCTCTGCCCAATGGCTGCGTATCGGTGGCCCCATTCGCCTTCCTCAAAGGCCGTCAGGGCCTTCTCGGCTGCCACCGCGTCGGCCGCTCGGTAAATGTCCTTTAGCGCGGCCGCGACGGCCTTGCGGTCCTTGTAGGACGTGAAGTCGAGGCTGTGGCGCAGGAGATGGACAATACAGGTCTGGACGGTGGCTTCAGGGAAGACGGCGACGATGGCCTCAGGAAAGCCCTTCAGCCCGTCGACGATGGCAAGCAGGACGTCCTCAACGCCGCGGTGCTTCATCTCGTTCATGACCCGCAGCCAGAACTTGGCGCCCTCGTTCTGCTCGAGCCAGAGGCCGAGGATCTCCTTGGTGCCGTCGGCGCGCACGCCAAGGGCGATGTGGACCGCCTTGTTTCTGACGAAGCCTTCGTCGCGGATCTTCACACGCAGAGCATCGAAGAACACGATCGGATAGACCGCCTCCAGTGGCCTGGCCTGCCAGGCGGCGACCTCTTCCAGAACGGCGTCCGTGACCACCGAAATCAGGTCCGCAGAAACATCGACGCCGTAGAGATCGTGAAGGTGCCCAACAATCTCCCGATTGCTCATTCCCCGGGCATACATCGAGATGATCTTCTCGTCGAAGCCCGGGAACCGCCGCTGATATTTGGCAATGAGCTGCGGGTCGAAGCTGCCCTGCCGATCCCGCGGCACGGCAAGATTGAACTTGCCGCTGTCCGTCGTCACGGTCTTGCGGCCGTAGCCATTACGGCCGTTTCCGGCGCCGTTCTCGCCGGCCAGATGGTGATCCATCTCGGCGTTCAGGGCACGCTCGGCGAATGCCTTCTTCAGGCCGTCGAGCAAACCGCCCGGGTCGAAGGCAGTCTTCGGATCGGCGCCAGACAGAAGCTGGTCGAGAAGCGCGTCAGGAATGCTGGGTTCTTTGCGGCGGGCCATGGGTCTCTCCTTCGGTCCCATTATGCCCGCTCACACACGGAATTCCTGACAGTCCCAGGACCAGCTCAGATGGATCGAAGCGTACAAGGCGCGCGAGGCCGCCGGTACGGAACATTACTTTGTGACCTAGCGGAAGGACAGGGTTCGCTGCGGGGTCGTGCGTCCTTACGACATTGCGGGTGATCGGTTCACCTGGGGCAGTTGGATCCTCGATCACAACAAGCTGAAGCGGGCCGGGTTTCCCGGAGACCGTTTGGTTTGTCCTACGCAGCGATCGGCATGGCCTCAAGATCGGGATAGTATGCAGCTTCTGCTTCAGCGGGCGGGATGTTGCCGATCGGTTCGTTGAATAGCCCCTAGTTTCTCGGACGCCCTCGGGCTAGATTTTTTCCTGCCGTTCGAAATCGACGGGAGACAGCACCCCGTTTCTGGCGTGCGTTCGCTTTGGGTTGTAGAACATCTCAATGTAGTCGAACACGTCCTGCCTGGCTTCTTCACGCGTCCGGTAGACCCTTCTCCGGATCCCCTCCGTTTGAGCAGGTTGAAGAAGCTCTCCGCCACGGCGTCGTGACAGTTTCCCCGCCGGCTCATCGAATGCTCAAGATTGTGGTGCTTGAGGAAGGCGGCCCAAGTCCATGCTGGACTTGCCTCAAAATTAGGGAAGAAGGCGTCTACAAATCTAGGGGCTATTCACGGCTCTCAGGATCGGATCACACAAGCAGGACGCGGCGAAGAGGTTATGAAGGCGCTCATGGGACATGCCGAGACCGGCATGACAAAGCGCTATGGGACGAAGAAGGCGCCGAGGCCGGTTGATATCGTCAAACTGAATGACGTCATACAGTCCCTGCCTTGGCCGTTCCTGCAAAATGTCCGCGCAGGCAATTCCGCTAGCGAGAGCGCACCGACGCAGGCGACGCGAGGGAGCAAGCCCTCAACAGCGCGCGATCGAGCGGCGCCGGTCCGCAAAGAACTTTGCGCAGAGAAAGCGCACCAGTGTGAATGAATGGTCGAAGGCCGATCCAGGCTTTCGGCAACATGATGAGAGAAGCCCAAACGACCCCGTCGCCAGTCGGATCTCCCCTGACTGCAGCTTTAGTGCGTATGGTGTGGTGGGGGAAAAATATGGCGTTTTCTATGGTCGGTATATGGTCGTTATGACGACCTCATATTCGGCGAAGCAGCCCCTCTTGCTGCAATTGTGAGTGTCAGTTCACCATCTGGCACTGTCCGGCGAAGGTGAGGACCGGCCAGCGGCCCTGCCGGACCGCCTTCTGCGGGATCCAGCCGGTGTAGCTGGCGACCTGGGCCTTGCACCACAACCCGTCTGACGCCGTCGTGCACTGGTCGACGACGACGCAGGTGTTGGCCGGGATGGTGGAGACGATTGGGGCGTCGGGGCGGGCTTCCGCCCGGGCGTTGAGGCGCACGAGCACCGAGGCCTTGGCCGCTTCGCCGGGCGCGGCGGACTCGGGCTGCACGAAGTCCTCCGGCTTGGCGCAGCTCGCGGTGTAGCCGTAGAAGACGCATTCCTCGTCGTTCACCGGCCGTGCCGGCGCGACCGCCGTCTCGCGGATGCGCTCGAAGACCAGCGCCTTGCCGGTCTCGGTGTCGCCGCTCATGCGGATCTGGTTGCCGCCCATGCGGGCCAGCACCTGATCGTCGGCGCCGAGCAGCGCGAGCTGCTTGCCGACGATGCCCCAGCCACCGATGCCGGCAAGGTCGCCGCCGCAATTGCGCGCCGTCAGTGCGTAATTGGCGCCCGACTTCTCGGACGCCAGCGACACGCGACAGGCGCCGCCGTCCGAATAGGCCGGATCCAGCGTCTGCCAGTCGCCGGAGAACGCGGCGACGAAGTCGCTTTCGCTCTGGGCCTTGGCCGCCGAATGGCCCGCCAGGGCCATGACGAGCGACAGCCCGGCAATATTCATGATGTTCATTCTTCCCCGTCCCCGTCCCTGGCCGTCTGACCGCGCTCTCTTGCGGCAGTCCGGCTTGTTCCTCGCGAAAACCGTCCGGCCGGAAGCGCTCCGGGCCGGACGGGTCGATCTCGTGTCCGCTACGGTGCCGTCTCGACGACGCTCCGCGCGATCGTCCGGCCGTCGACGCTCAGCACCAGTTCCACCGAGAGCGCGTCGCCCGCCGCCATGGACAGCCCGACCGTGGCCACGTCGGCACTCTCGCCCTTTTCGAGCGTGAAGCGCCCGCCCTGCGACGTCGAGGTGCGGCCGCCGCTGCCCGACCGCTCGATGGTCATCTTCGCGTCCACCGACAAAACCGAAAGCGCCACGGCCCGGCCGGTCATCCGCACGCCGTCGTCCGTCGGCTCCACCACGATCGCCGCGATCGCGCCCGGCTCGGCCGCCCGGCTCGCACCGCCGGTCACCAGCATGATCCCGGCGGCGAGGAGGGCCGAATGTCGTCCTGCCGCGCGCATCGCCGCACTCAGCGTGCGGTCTGGGTGACGGTCACGGCGCCGCGGGTCGCGACGCTGCCGAAGCCGGTCTGGGTCACCGTCACCGTGCCCGGCACGGTGGTGAAAACCTGGGCGCTGGTCCCCGGCGTCAGGTTGTTGCCGATCTGGGTGTAGACGACCGACGTGCCCGGCGGGGAGCCCTCGATGTCGAGCTCGTTGGTGTTGCCGCTGCCGAGCTGGACGACGGTGCCCTGCGTGCCGGCGCCGGCGTTGACGCTGCCGAGATTGCCGTTGCCGACCTGGATGACCGTCCCGTTGATGGCCTCGCCGCCGGTCAGGGTGCCGGAAAGCGGTCCTGTCACGTTGACCGTGGCATTGTTGCCGACGCCGTACTGGCCGACGAGCGCGTTGCTGCCGTTGAGGGCGTTGATGGTCGCGACGTTGGCTCCGTCGAGGTCGCCGACACGGGCCCCGCCCGGCTGGGTCGCCCCGACGGTCTGGCCGGTGTTGTTCTGGTAGAGATAGACCTCGCCGCCGTTCGCGACTGCATCTGCGCCGTCGTCGGTGACGGTGATCGTGGCGCGGTTGTTGCCGCCCAGCTGCGACGAGCTCTCGTCGAGGCTGAGAAGGCTTCCGAACCGACCGAGCGAGAGGCCGCCGATCGTGCTGCCGCTGGCTTGCGACTGGTCAACGAAGAGCGAGTTGCCCGTGCCGGTCTGCAGGATCGTCAGCGTGTTGTCCTCGGCGCTCGCCGGAACGACCGCGGACCACATGGCCAGGGCCGCGATGGCTGAGCCAAGAAGGGAGGGACGCATGCCGGAACCTTTCCGAATGCGAGATCCCTGCCTTAGCGGGACCTCTGGGTGATGCTGACATTGTTCCCCATCCCGGTCTGGGAGAAGGAGGCGAAGTTGTTGCCGCCGAACTGCTGGACGGCCGCCTGGTTGCCGATGCCCGAGATCGAGCCGACGATGGTGTTGCCGTCGCCCTGCTGCAGCATGGCGAAGAGATTGTTCGAGCCTATTACGTCGAGGCTCATCATGTTGCCCTGTCCGCGCTGCGTCAGCGTGCCCGGCATCAGGCCGGAGCTCAAGGCCGCACTGGTGAAGGTCGACCCCACCGGACCGCCATTGCGGTCGCCCGTCAGGCTGACGCGGACCTTGTTCGTCACGGCGGCGCTCAGCGGGACTTCCTGTAAGATGCTGAGGCCGTTGCCGCTGCCGGCGATCGTCAGTTCCGTAGCGTTCAGCGAATTCGGATCCGTCAGGATCACAAGAGAATTGTCGGCCGCGGCCGGAAAGGTCGTCAACAGGACCGCGACAGTGAGGCATGCACGCATCCGATACATCGAACTGCTCCGGGTTGATCTTACCCGGATTATGGCGCGCAAGCCTTAATAACATTTTTCGCCCACCTCTGGAATTTTGAGCAACAGCAGCATTTTCCGCACATCGGCGGCGCATTGTCGGCTTCTACTGCTGAATCACCAAGCCGTTCCCCTTTCCTCGCTGCGAGAAAGACGCAACGTTTGCAGTTCCCGCCTGGGTCACCACGGCCTGGTTCCCGGTGCCCGAGGCGAGGCCGTAGATCCGGTTGTCCTGGTCCTTCTGCGAGAAGGCGAAGGCGTTCAGGTCGCCGGTGACGATGACGTCCACCGTGTTGAGCGTGCCGGCCTGCACGATGTCGCCGGGCTTCAGCCCCTCGGCGGTGGCCACCGCCAGGCGGTCGCCGGTGAAGCCGGTCACCTGCAGGGCGTTGTTGCTGTTGCCGCTGACCGAGACGACCGCGAGATTGCCGGTGCCGTTCTGCCTGAGGGCGACCCGGTTGCGCTCCCCGGCGAAGTCCGCCGCGGCGGCGTTCGCCGTGCCGTTCTGCAGGAAGGTGAAGCTGTTGTCGTCGCCGATCTGCCGGACCGCCATCTCGTTCTCGTCACCCGACACGGTGCCGGTCGCGCCGTTGCCGTCGCCTTCCTGCGAGAAGCCGTAGAGGTTCCCGGTGCTGTCGTCGGAGGTGACGTAGCTGACGCTGTTGTCGTCGCCGATCTGCAAGATCATGGCCTGGTAGACGGCCGCGGCGTTGCGGATGATGCTGAAATTGTCGGTGGCGCCGTTGCCGCCATTGTCGCTGCCGGCGAGCGTCAGGGTGACCCTGTTGCCGGAGATCCCGACGCCGTCGTTGTTCTGCAGGATCTGCGCGACCTGGTTGCGCGAGCCGCTCTGCAGCAGTTCCAGGCGGTTGAGGATGCCGCTCTGCTCGACGCTGAGGACGGCGTTGTCGAGGCCGTTGGACTGCTCGATCCCGGCGGCGTTCTCGGTGCCGATCTGCCGGACCGTCCCGATCTGCTGGCCGGCCTGGGTCTGGAGGATGCCAGCGTTGTTGCCGGCGCCGTTCTGCAGGACGGTCACCACGGTGTTGTCGCCGGCGATGTCGCCGGTCTGCGTGATGGCGACGCGGTTGGTGACCCGTTCGTCCGGTCCGGCCGCGGTGTTGGTCTGGATCACCTGCCCGACCGACTGGGCGCCGGCCAGCGAGGACTGGCGCAGCACCAGCTCGTTCGAGGCGGCGCCGGCGGCGCTGAAGGCGGCGAGCGCCTGCTGCTGGATCGCCTCGATCGCCGTGCTGGCGAAGCCGAAGAAGGGCGTGTCCTGGATGATGTCGATGACGTTGCGGTTGCCGAGCTGGCCGGTGCCGGTGGCGACCAGCCCGAGGCTCGGCCGCACGCCCGTACGGGTGTTGGTGGCGACGGAATTGTTCGATCCGGTCTGCCGGATGGTGATCTGGTTGTCGCGGCCGTCCTGGCCGAGCGGCAAGCCGTCCGTCGGGCCGCCGACGACGTTGCCGTTGCCGTCCTGCTCGATGGCGATCGCGTTGGTGTTGCCGGTCTGGCCGATGAAGACGGAGTTGTCGCCGGCGGTCTGGGCGTTGGCGGCGGCAAGCGGAACAAGCATGGCGGACGCGATCAGCATCAAACCGGGTAAAGGCCGTCGGACCATTTTACGTCTCCTGCCACTGTGATGCGATCGACCGTCTCGACCGCCTTCTGATCGAATGGCGGGGCGGTCGGATGCACGCATCCAGCCGCCCCAACCGGTTTCTCGTCGCCTGGCTTACTGCCGGACGCCGATGTTGTTGAAGCTGCCGTTCTGGGTGAAGGTCGCCATGTCGCCACCCGACTGCGAGACGACGGCCTGGTTGTTGCTGCCCATGATAGTGCCGTTGATCGTGTTGTTGGAAGACGACTGGCGCATCGAGAACAGGTTGTTGTCGGACGGCGAACCGACCGCGCCCACCTTCAGTTCCATCGTGTTGTTGCTGCCGCCCTGCTCCAGGTAGCCCGGGGTCCGGTTGAAGAAGATCGACCCTGCATCGCCGGTGAAGCCGCCGAGCGACGTCGCGTTGTTGCCGGAACCGACTAGCGAAACGACCAGCGAGGACGTTGCATTGCCGTTCTGCGTCTGGGTGATGCCGAGCCGGTTGTTGCTGCCGTCGATGTCGATGTCGGCAGATACCCGCGCCGAGGCGCCGCTGTTGGTCGTCTGGTTGAGGCCGACGTCGTTGCCCGACCCCGTGATGGTGACGATCGCGTCGTCGCGCAGTGCCTGGCCGATGCCGATGTTCTGGCCGACCGCGAGCTGGTTGTCGGAGCCCCTGACCGAGGCCGTCAGACCCGCCGTCCCGGTCTGGATGAAGCCATAGGCATTGTCGTTGCCGTTGATGGTGACGTCGAGGCCGTTGGAGCCGGTCTGCCGAACGACGCTGCGCTCGAGTCCGGCCACGACGAAGCGCGAGTCCATGCCGAGGCCGGCCGCGAAGCCGGTGCCGAAGCCCGTCTGCCCGTTGTCGGAGCCCAGGATCTCGAGGCTCGCCTGGTTGCCTGCGGCAAAGCCCGTGGAATTCTGCGCCGCGACGTAGGTGCGGTTGCGATCGCCCACCGTCGAGATGGTCAGCGTGTTGTTGCCGCCGTTCTGGTAGATGCCGCTCTCCGTCTCGTTTTGGCTGCTCCGCGGCAGCGCACGGTACTGGCTGCGACCGACGAGGTTCTGGCTGCCGGTCTGGGTGACCGACACGCTGTTGCCGTCGCTCGACTGGGAAATCGAGGTGACGCCGTTGAAGCTGCCGGTCTGGCTCACAGTCGCGCCGTTGTCGTTCCCGATCTGCTTGAGCTGGAAGACGCGGTTCCGGTCGCCGTCCTGGCGGATCGTGGCGGTGTTGTCGTCTCCCTGCTGCAGGAAGCCGGCGTAATCATTGTCGACAGCGTCCACCGAACCGGCGCCGACGAAGTTCTGCCGGCCGCCCCGGATGTCGTCCGCGATCTGCTCGATCCGCAGCGTGTTGTCGTCGCCGTCCTGAGTGATGGCGTGATCGCTGGAGCCGGCGACGTTGCTGCCGACGCCGCTCTGAAGGATGAGGGCAGTGTTGTCCTGGCCCGACTGCAGGGTGAAAGCGTCGTTGTCGTCGGCGAAGGCGATGCTGGCGCCGAGGGCGAGGATGGACGCCGAGAGCAGCGTCGCCTTGAGGGACTTCTTCATGATCTTTTCCTTTGCTGGCGAGGGCATCGGCCTGACCGCTGTCGCGGTTCGAGGCACTGCCGCAGCGCGCTGGTGAAACGGGTCAAGGGGACGAGGGGCAGCCCGAAGGCCGCCCCCGGCTGATCACTGCCTCACGCCGAGGGTGTTGCCGGATCCGACCTGCGAGAAGGTCGCGGTGTTCGAGACCCCGTCCTGGTTGACGACGGCCTGGTTGCCGTCGCCCGCGATGCTGCCCGTGGCGCGGTTGCCGCGATTGGCCTGGTTGACCGAGAAGCGGTTGGAGTCGCCATCGACGTCGAGCGAGACGAGCTGGTTCGAGCCGAACTGCTGGATCAGCCCCGGACGCTGGAAGCCGTAGGCCGCCGAGCGGGCGTCGCCGGAGAAGCCGCCAAGGCCGTTGCTGTTGTTGAGGTCGCCAGTGATGGTGACATCCGCGATGATCCCGGCGCCGCCCTGGTTGAAGACCAGCGCGTTGCTGTCGCCGGCGATGGTGGCGGTTGCCACCGCGCCGTTTGCCTGACGCGCCAAGAGCTGGTTCGAGTCGCCGACCACGGAAGCGACGAGCGAGGTATTGCCGCCCGTCTGGCGCACGGCGAACTGGTTCGAGTTGCCGTCAGCACGATAGTTGAAGTTGTTGTTCGCGCCGCTCTGCGAGACCGAGGCGAGCTGCAGTCCGTTCTGCGCGGCGAATTCGGCGGCCAAGCTGAACCGCTGGAAGCCGCCGACGCCGTTGGAGGAGCCGTCCTGGACGATGGTCATGAAGTTCTGCGGGCCGGCGGCGGTCATCGTCTGCGAGATCGTGTCGACGACATTGCCGGTCCCGCCGGTCTGGGAGACCGATGCGACGTTCGTCGAGGTCGAGTTGGTCGTGAAGTTCGCGGTCTGCTGCACGTTCAGCACTGCATTGCCGCTCGATCCGGCGAACTGGATGATCGTCAGCTTGTTCATGGTGCCGGTCTGGTCGACGCCGAGCGTGCCCGTTCCGACCTGGCTGGTGGACCCGAGCTGCTTGATCGACAGCATGTTGCCGCTGCCGGCCTGCGTTGCGTTCTGCGCGACCGGCGCAAGACCGCCCTGGTTGCCCGACCCGCTCTGCTGGATGAGAGCGGTATTGTCCGTGCCCGACTGCAGGGTGAAGGCGTCGTTGTCGTCGGCGAACGCGCTGCCGGCGCCGAGGGCGAGGATGGACGCCGAGAGCAGCGTCGCCTTGAGGGACTTCTTCATGATCGGCTCCTTCGACGAGGGGCTTGGCCTGGCCGCCTTCGGCGGGGTGAGGCACGGCCGCAACGCCGGCTATGAAATGGGATGAGGCAAGGAAGGGGCGGCTGACGCCGCCCCTTCGCAGGACTTACTGGCTGACGCCGAGGACGTTGCCCGAGCCGGTCTGGCTGAAGGTCGCGCTGTTGCCGTTGCCGGCCTGAACGACCGCGGCCTGGTTGCCCGTGCTGATACCGGTTCCGGCACCGCCGTTGCCGTTGATCGAGCCGTCGATCATGTTGTCATCGCCGATCTGGGAGAAGGCGAAGACGTTGCCGTTCGAGGCACCGGCGTCACCGACACTCATGGTGATGTCGTTGCCCGCGCCGGCCTGGATCAGGTTGCCGGAGGTTAGGCCGAGCGAGCCGGCATCGTTACCGCCGAAGGCGCCGACGTTGTTGAAGCTGCCCCAGAGGGTGACGGTCGCCTCGTTGCGCTCGCCGAAGAACGAGCCGGTCTGGTCGATGTTCAGCTGGTTGCTGTTGCCGGCGGTGAGCGAGACGGTGGCGGTGTTGTTGCCGCCGAACAACGACGACGTCTGCTGGACCGTGAACGTGTTGTCCGAGCCGTTGTTGATGGTCACCGTGGCGTCGTTCGTCCGGCCGAAGCTGCCGATCGGGCCGTCCTGGCTGATGCCCACCTGGTTGCCGTTGGAAACCCCGTTGATCGAGACGCTGGCGTCGTTGCCGAAATCGAACTGCTCGATGCCGACATTGTTGGCGAGGCCGGCGATCATGGAGAGGCTTACGGCATTCTCGGTACCGATCTGACGGATGCCGAGCTGGTTGTTCGTGCCGGCGAGGTCGATGCCCGTCGCCGCGTTGTCGGAGCCGCTCTGGGTGATGCCGAACTGGGCGGTCGTGCCGGAGACGATCATGCCGATCGCGTTGCCTTCGCCGGTCTGCGACAGGGTGCTCGCGGTCGCACCGGAAGCGGCGGCCTGGCCGGAGAGTCCGCCGCCGCCATTGCCGTTGCCGGTCATGTCGATGGTCAGCGTGTTCTTGCCGCCGAGACGGTCGCTACGCTGGCTGACCGATGCGAGGACGTTGTTTTCGCCCGACTGCGTGACGGTCGCTTCGTTGCCGGGACGGGTGGTGGGGAGCCCGAAGAAGCTGCCGGGAACCTCGGTCTGCGAGAACGAGGTGACCAGGTTGCCGCCGCCGGACTGGTCGATCGAACCTTCGTTGTTCCGGCCGGTCTGGCTGGCGGTGGTCACGGTGTTCAGGGTCGCACCCTGCACGATCGTCAGGACGTTGGCGCCGCTGGTGCCGCGGCCCGCCTGCTGGACGTTGCTGATGGTGTTGTCCGTGCCGGTCTGGGTGAGCGTCGCCTCGTTCCGGCCGACAGTCTGGTCGACGCCGGCGCCGCCGGTGCCGATTTCGTTGCCCGAACCGACCTGCTCGACGTCGAGGACGTTCGACGTGCCCGTCTGGGTCATGGCATTGCCTTCAACGCCAGCGATGTTGTCGCCCGCACCCGACTGCAGGATGTCGGCCTCGTTGGTGGTGCCGTTCTGCAGAAGAAACGCTTCGTTGCCGGAGCTGTTCGACTGGGTGACGGAAGCGGTGTTGCCCTGCTGGATCTGTTCGACATCGGCGACGTTGCCGTTCGACTGGGCGTGAGCGGCGCCAGCCATCATGCCCATGGCCGTCGCGGCCAGAAGTACGCTCTTCAGGTTCGTCATGTGTTACCCCTGTTCCCCCGCCCGGCATCACGCCGCAGCGTCGTTGACCTTGCTTGTTGACCGGGGCCTCCCAGGCCTTCCGGGTCTGTTCGAGACACGTCTGGCGCCTCGGCATCGGCCACTGACGCGGCCAAGGTGGGAGAGGTCGTCGCCGTGGCGAAGCACGGACAAGCCGAAGGCGCTCGCAGAAATCTCTCCCTGCGTCGATCCCGTAAGATTTTCTTCGGACTTTCTCCCTCCCCTTTGCCGCTACTTCAGGATCGTTGTCTTTACCGTCCCTTTAACGACTTCCTAACCCTTTAGAAGATTTGCTGTCGAAGGGTCAATCACGGAACGTCGAGTGAGTCCTTTTACCCCTTGGTAACGTTAAGGGTGCGCTCGTTCGAAGTGGCGGCCCCCATCGCCGACGTCGGCCACGGATGCATTGAGCGGCATCGGTGCACCTGAGATAGATCAATAGTAACAGATGGATAGCGCAGCTCTATTCGCCCAAGACTGCCCCTTGGCTGAGCGACCTAGCCGAATGGATGAAGACTTGAGCCGTCTGACCAGGCTGAATGGCCGTCGATAAGAAGGGCCGGGATAACGGCCAGGCCGTTCAAAGCAGTCGGGCGGCCTCGAAGCGTGGCAAGGGGCATTTCAGCGAAAATGTCCTGCGGCAAACTGCCTGTGCATCCGATCGCGGATCGATTTCAAGAATTTTCTGAGGTTCTTGTGATGGGATTGGGTTCTGCATGTTACCAGTCACGACGAATTCTTCCGGCTTGCTATACGGCCCGATTTGTCGTTGCGCCTCAGCTCACAATGTGCACACGGATGACGCCCGCACGGGGGTTCAGCGATCGCTGCGGCGGCGACCGACAAGCTCCGTGCTAAGGAAATGATGGCTACCCGAAGCACTGCGGGTCAGGTCCGGGGCCAGACGCGATTCGGGGACGGGCGCACGAGGCGGCGAACCCGTCGGCTTCTTGCCGGGTGTGGCTGCGGATGGCGTCGTTGGCGAAACGGTGATCGGCTCTCCACCGGCGCCTGAGAGCTCCGGTGGCCCGCTCGTCGGCGCGACCTGCCACCACGCGATGGCCGGGTGCTCGCCAGATACCCAGACCTGGCGCGCGAGCACCGCTAATCCTGTCCGACGTTGGAACCTTCGGGTTCGGCGTCGGAGCCCAGGCGCCGGTCAGGCCTCGCCGCGCCGTCCACGCCATTCGTCTCGTCGCGATCACCGCGATGCTGCCACGGCGCATCGCCACTCGTCCAGCCGACCGCGCCGGCGCGCACCAGCGCCTCCGTCCGGTTGCGCGCGCCAAGCAGACGCAGAAGTCCCGCCACATGCGCCTTTACGGCGCCTTCGGAAAGGCCGAGCGAGCGGGCAATTTGCTTGTTGGAGGCGCCTTTGGCGAGGTGGTTCCACACCTCCGCCTGGCGCGCCGTCAGCGAAACGCGCTGCGGATCGGGGCGCTCGCCTGCCCGCACCCGTGGGAGCAGCGACAGGATCGTCGGCGGCAGATAGAATCCGCCGGCGAGGATGAGGTTCAGGGCCTGGATCATCAGGCGCGGCGAAGAATCCTTGGGAATGAACCCTGCGGCCCCGTCATCCAGCGCAGCACGGATCATTGCGGGCTCGTCCTTGCCCGACACGACCGCGACGGGTGCCCCGCCCGTGCGGCGGCGAATATTGCCGATCTCCGACCCGTGTTCCAGGCCGCCAAGAAGATGGTCGACGAGGATCAGGTCGTAGCTGCCGGCTGACAACAACTGCCAGAGTTCGTCGGCAGTGGCAGCCTCGTGGACTTCGACGACATCCGCCAGCTCCTGCAGGAGATAGCGCAAACCTGCCCGGAACAGCGCGTGCCCGTCCGCCACCACCAGTTTCAATGGCGTCGCCAACCCAGGATGAGACATCCTGTCCTGAGCTCCCGTTTTCGCCGAGACCTGAGCCAAGCGTTGCGCGACGGGTGGGGCACAGGACAACGGAGGGGAGACTGATCCATTCACCGGCCGGTTCAGCCGACGTTGGCTGCGACCCGTGCCGGGTTCGCCTCGCTCGGTTCCATCGATCCGACCGCGTCTTCGTCAGGAGCCGGTGCAGGCGGCAATTGCCGCGGTGCCTGTTCCTCGATCTGGCGCTGGATCGGCGCATTGCTCGGAACACCGGGCAACTGCCGCAGATTCTGCTGCGCAGGCGGCTGCGTTACCACGCGCGGCGCGGCTGCCGGCGAGCTCGCCGGACGGGCAGAGCGCTGGGAAACGCGCACCGGGGCCGCCGGGACCGTCTGCACGGAATCGGCGGCAGCCTCGGTCGCCGGACGCGGCAGGGTCTGGGCCGCCGCAGTCAGCTGTTCGCCGTACTCCTGCGCCTTGTAGGCCTCGACATAGGCGCGGCCGGCCGCCGGATCGCTGAACTCCCAGATCGAGAGATCGGCGCCCTCGACGATGAGCCCCTCGACGGCCTTCTCGATCGCCGACTGGACCGCGATCTGCTTCGGCTCGTTGTAGGTGACGCCGGCCTCGGCCATGAAGAGCTCGTCAATCTTCACGTAGCGGAATGCGCCGCCTTGGAGGGCATAGGATGCGACCGCCTTGCGGACCGTCACCGTGGTCAGGACCTCGCCGGTCTTCGTCGACACGGCCCGGAGCGTCACGGTCACGACGTCGTGGATGTATTTGGTGTCGGCGCTGATCCCGAGGAAGCCGGCGCCCACGCCACCCGTCATGATGTTGGTGTCGTAGCCGATGATGCCGCCCTCGATGATGATGTTGGCATGCAGAAGCGGCGGAACCACTTTCGGATCGAGCTGCGTCTCGTTACGGTACAGCCGGCGCATCTCCGTGATGATCT
This sequence comes from Aurantimonas manganoxydans SI85-9A1, assembly GCF_000153465.1. GTDB lineage: Bacteria > Pseudomonadota > Alphaproteobacteria > Rhizobiales > Rhizobiaceae > Aurantimonas > Aurantimonas manganoxydans. Next base: position 2,494,082 of record NZ_CH672387.1, read on the forward strand.
GACGCTCCTTCAGGAGGTTATCCAGCTCGGCGCGCTCCAGCACGGTGAACCAGCGCCGCTCGCCGGCGTCCTGCAATGCCTGGATCAGCATCGAGGCGCCACCCTGCGTCACCGCGCGCGATAGCGACTGGACGTTTTCCCGTTCCTTGAACTGGCCGGTCAGATCCTCATAGCCATAGACCGCGACGACGGTCTTCTGCCTCGGTGGCGGCACGCGACGGAGATCGTCATTAGGCCGCGATACCGGCGCGATCACGGGCGGCGTATCCGTGAACGCCTCCTGGGTCACGCAGCCGGAAAGCGAAGCCAGGGCGACGATCATCACTGCCAGCCGCGGGCCACCCCGGGTCCAGATACAACTCAACATGGTTTCCCCTCAGGCAAGCACGACCAGGTTCTGACGAACAGGGCCTCCTGCAGATCAATTTAGGCTTGACGTGACGAGTTGCGGAACGACGATGTCCGTCACGGTGCCGTCCGCGCCGTTCACGATGGTCAAACGGATCGAATCCAGCGTCCGCGAGAAGGTAACGCTCGTGTCGCCGAAGGTCACGGTGCCGCTATCCTGCGGGTTCTCGCCGAAGATCGCCTCGGTGACCTGGGAGGCGAGCGCCGAGAGCAGCCGCCCCTGAAGCTGGCTGACGAATAGATCAGCCTGGCTGTTGCCCGCTCCGCCGCCGCCGCCGCCGATGCTGCTGCCCCCCGACAGGCCATCGTCGGCATCGCTCGCCGTCGCGTCACGCTGGGCGTTGGCAATCGCGAAAAGGTGCGAGGAATTGAGCGGATTGCCGCCAAACGACGGGTTCACCGGCGTGTAGACGAGATCGCCGGCTGTCGCCGTATGCGACGCAGCAGCGAAAATAAGCACTGCCCAGCAAACGACGCCAATCTTCCTCACCATTTTCTTCCCCTCGGCCAAAAGTTGCTCCGCATGCTCCCTGAGCACCCGACCCTTACGTCACCTAGCACGCTGCAACCTGAAATAGGGAGTCCATGAACAGGCATTATGCCGACGTTGCGGCATTTTCGTCACACATCATGAACGACGTCTGCAGACGATTGGTGTCCACGACGGACGTTGTAGGTGCGCAGCAAGGAGCTCGGCGCGCATTGATGCTATGCCTTTTTCCTTTCTGTACACCGTTGATCAGGGCTACTGCTTCGCCGAAGTCGGCTTGCTATTCGCCGCTCGTAGCCGACGGAGCCTATATCGAGTGCAGGAGGCGGGATGCCGTGCTCGAGAGTGACGGGCGCCTGCGCCAGTTCTTCATCGAGCGCCTGTCGGAAGGCTGCTCGCCGGAGCAGGTCGCGGGCTGACTGAAGAATGGTGCGGAGCCGAAATTGCGCGTGCTCGCCACCGAGACCATCTACGCCTCCGTCTATCGCGCCTCGCTGAAGGCCCAGGAGCTCTGGCGCTATCTCCTGCGCCGGCGCAGGACGCGCCGCCCGATGAGAGCACGCCTGTCGCGCGATACGATCAAGAACCGCCGCTCCATCCATGACCGTCCGGCCGAGGTCGAGGATCGCCGACAGGTCGAGCATTGGGAGGTTGATCTTGTCATCTGCAAGCGCGCTCGCCCGGTTCTCGTCCTTCATGAGCGAAAGACCCGTGTGACGCTCGCCACGAGGCTGAACGGAAAGACCGCCGCCGAAACCATCGCAGCGATGACAGCCGTCTTCCGGCGTGTTGCTCCCGGCCTGCGCTCCTCGGTGTGGTCTGCCCCCACTGAAGTTCTCTAATCGCATGGGTCAAGGGTCGTTTGTAACGTAAGTACACACGCCGGGCTTCTTGGTTCTCTCCGCGGTCGATCTCGATGGTCGCCGCATGTTGGCGTCAGATGGTGGATCAGCCAAAGTGGTCCTCGCAGTTACCGGTTTGGCACTGCATTCAGAGGGTCGGCCTAATCCGCGCCATACGTCCCGGCGGGGACGCATCCGTTGGTCAGTCTGGCAGCATTTCGGTCATCATGCTGTCACTTGGCTCCAACGGAATGGGGCGTTTGTTTTCCACATGGCGTGGAGGATGACGGCGATATTTCTGGCTACGGCGATGCGCGCCTTCTTGAAGCCGGAAGCCTTGGCAATTTTCATTCCCCAGGCCTTGAGCGTGGAGAACTTCAGATTGCGCGTCAGCAAGGTCGTGGCAGCCTCGTACAGATGCTTCCGCGTCATGCAGTTTCCCTGCTTTGATATTCGCCCGTTGCGGCTCGTTTCGCCGGACTCATATCGACGCGGCGTCAGTCCGAGATAGGCTCCTGCGCTCGATGAATGTTTGAAGCGTGAGGCGTTATCGAACGCGGAGGCGACTGAAAGGGCGGTGATGACACCGAAACCTGGCGCCGTCATGAACAGGCGGGCGGTCGGCGTTGTCTTGGCGATCGCCATGAGACGCTTGTCTAGCAACCGAATCTGATCGTGGACCGAGCTTCTGGCCTTCATCAGCGCCTCGGCGATCAGGCGCATCTGGGGGAGACATCAAGTTCGCCATCAATGATCTCGTCGGCACGGCCTTCAAAGCCATCGACGCGCTTGCCGAATAGCACGCCGAAGGTGCGCAGAAGACCACGGATCTCGTTCTCGATTTTGACCCGTATGCGAACGAGCGTTTCTCGGGCTACGAGAAGAGAGCGGATTTGATAGCTGTTCGCGGCTCTTGATGCGCACCTGCTTGAACCAGCCTATCCGCATGATCTGCGCCAGCCCGGCAGCATCGTTGCGATCCGTCTTGATGGGGCGCATCTTCAAGGCGGCGTTCGCATGTCGTGCGTCGATGCACACGATCGGCAGTTCTCTGATCGCCAGCTCGTTCCACAGCCACACCGCCAACGGACCGGTTTCGAGACCAACCCTTTCCAGGTTGGGCGCGCTGATCTTCAAACAATCGGCAATCGCATCGGGACAGGTCGGGACTTTCTTCTCCAGGAGGATCTGACCGGCTTCGTCGACAATACAAATCGCGGTCATCGCTTGTGAGACATCAAGGGCGGCATAACAGGACATCGAGGCTCTCCTTCATTCGTCGGCAAAGCCGATCGTTGCTGCCTGACCACTCTGGAGGAACCGTTCTCGTCCAGGGAGAGGTGCCACCTGCGATTACGCTAAGTGGTCCTCCCTGAAGTATGGTTTTTGAGCCATTGGAGGACGAGAGCATGCCGCAGAAGAAGCACAAGCCTGAAGAGATCGTCGCGAAGCTGCGGCAGTTCGATGTCCTGGTATCGCAGGGGCGATCGGTTGCTGAAGCCGTGCGCGCGATCAGCGTGACGCAGTTCACCTATTATCGTTGGCGGAAGGAGTACGGCGGCCTGAAGGGCAACCAGGTCAAGCGCCTGAAGGACCTCGAGAAGGAGAAGGATCGCCTTCGAAAGGCGGTCTCCGACCTGACCTTGGAGAAGCTGATCCTTCGAGAGGCCGCATCGGGAAACTTCTGTGCCCTTCCCGCCGCCGGCGTCGCATCGAACATGTCAGGACGATGTTCAAGGAGCGATAGCTCTCTTCCATGTTATGCACGATGTTATGCAGTTCGGGCTCTGTCGAGTCCGAATTCGCGAAAACTGCAAGCGATTGCAATCACTTAGGTAGATCTTGGTGGGCCCGGCAGGACTCGAACCTGCAACCAAGCGGTTATGAGCCGCCGGCTCTGACCAATTGAGCTACAGGCCCGCCGGGGATCGGCGTAGCGCAAAGGCTGGCGCCACTCAAGCGGGAGCGTGGTGGGCGGGAAGCGCCACGCGGGTTCTGCGGGCGCAGCGAGCGATTTCGTGTTGACGCCGCAATGCGACCATAGAAGAGCGGTTCCTGTCACCTTCCATCAACGGAGAGTCAGCGTCCATGAACCGCCGCTTCAGTCCCCTGATCGCCACCCTGATTCTCGTCGCTTCGCCGGCCGTCGCGCTGGCGCAGGCCGGCGCGACGCAGCCCGCCGCCGAGGCGGCCGCGCGCACCCTTGTCGTGACCGGAACCGGCGAGGCCCGGGCGACGCCCGACGTCGCCATGACAAGTTTCACGGTGCTGCGCTCGGCCGAGACCGCACGCGAGGCCCTTGATGCGGCAAATGCCGCGATGCACGAGGTGACGACCGGCATGGGCGAGATAGGCGTCGCGGACCGCGACCTGCAGACCTCCGGCTTCTCGATCAATCCGCAATATCGCTACGACAACCAGAACGACGGCACCCAGAAGCCGCCGGAGATCGCCGCCTATGAGGTGCGCAACAGCCTGACCGTGCGCGTGCGCGACATTGCGAAGCTCGGCGAGATCCTCGACCGGGCGGTCACGCTCGGGGTCAATCAGGGCGGCGAGATCAGTTTCGATGTCGCCGAGCCACAGGAGGCGCGCAATGCGGCACGGCAGGAGGCGGTCGCGGACGCCATGGCCACGGCGGAGGTCCTGGCCGAAGCGGCGGGCGTGACGCTCGGCCCGGTGCGCGAGATCAGCGAAAGCGGCGGGCAGATGCCGCCGCAGCCCTTGGGCCGGTCGATGAAGATGATGGCGGCGGAGGCGGCGCCCAGCGTTCCGGTCGAGACCGGTGAGAACAGCTTCAATGCCAGCGTGCGCATGGTCTTTTCCATCGCCGACTGACACGCCGCGGTCCAAGCCGCGGACAGAACAGCGGTCCCCGCAGCGGCATCAGCCGCACGCGGGGGCTAAAACGGTCAGCGAAGGCGGAAGCTGATCACCGGGCAGCCGCGCTCGCGGGCAAAGCGCACCACGGCACGGTGGCCGCGCGAGTGACCGGCGACGACGACGGCGCGACGGTTGGCCCGGCGGACATGGGCCCGGTGGACGCCCATGTTGCGTGCCTTGCGCACGGCGCGGCGGGGCGAACAGGCGACACGGCCGTGGTGGCCGCGGCGGACATGGCGCACGGGCTGGGCCGCATGGCCGGAGCCGATGGTGACGCCGAAGCGCAGGCCGTCGGCGACAGCCGGGGCGGTTGCCGTCGCGACACCGCCGGTGGCGAGCGCGGCAACGACACAGATCGAGCGGGCGAAAGACTGGAACATCGGGGCGTCTCCTCTTTGGGGTCCGGCGGGCAGACACGCCGCCGGGACCGCATTGGCCGAAGTCCGATCGCAAGGCCGCTGGACAGCGCGTGGCGGATGATGCGATCGCCTCCCCGCCCGTTCGGCAAGAAGTGATCCGACATTAGGAGAGCGGGACTGAATGCTGCCGGAACCGGCCGTTCATCGACGGTTCAGCCGGCATCCGCCGGGACGGCGCGCATCCAGAACTGCATGGTCTTGTCGCTCTCGGCCGCCTCGCCGAGATCGCGCCACGCCATGGTCGCCGTCAGTCCCGACACCGGCCGATAGCCGCGCTTGTGCCAGAAGCCATCCAGGGGCCGGTAGTCCGCGGGCCGCGCCGGGTGATCAACCGGACGCTCGACAGCGCAGAAGGCGGTGACGGCAAAGCCCTGTTCGGCCGCGGCCGCCTCGCGTCCGTCGAAGAAGCGGTGGCCGATGCCCCTGCCCCGCCATCGTGGATCGAGGACCGATTCGCCGAGATAGAAGACGCCGGCCGGGTCGATGCCTTGAGCGGCGAAACTCGCGGCCAGTTGCGGCTGGTGATCGCCCAGCGGCGCCGCTGTCGCGGCACCGACGAGCTGGCCGTCCCCGGCGCGGGCAGCGACGATCACCGCCCCCGGCGACGCGGCATAGGTGGCAAGGTAACGTCGCTCGTAGTCCCGATCGCCCTCATAGAGATAGGGAAAGGCGCTGAAGACGGAGATCCGCAGGCCCGCCAGTTCGTCCAGCACGGCCTCGGCGGCCGCGCCCTGCAGCGTTGCGCCCGACAGACCGCCGGTGTCGTCCCGCGTCATCGCGCCGAGACAGCCGCGATCCAAGCCTTGAGATTGTAGTAGGTGGTGACCCGCGTAATCTTGCCGTCGTCGATCTCGAAGAACTGGCCGGCGGGCACCGTATAGCGCTGTCCGTTCGCTTCGGGCAGGCCCGGGGCGGTCGCCAGATATTCGCCATGGACGGTGTATTCGGCGGCCGCGCGGCCGGAGTTCGCGGCAGTCATGACGACGATGTCGCTCAGCGTCTCGCGGTATTGGCGAGCCATCATGGCGAGGAAGTCGCGGAAGGCGGCGTGGCCGATCTCGCGACCGCTCTCGTTCAAATCATGGGCGACGTCCTCGTGCAGGCAGTCGAGCATGGCGCTCCAGTCGCTGGCGTTGAAGGCCGCGAGATAGCGCTCGATCAGCGCCGCATTGTCGTTCATCGGAAGGCTCCGTCGGTTGGGCTGGGTGGGCTGCGGCCGTCTCGGGTTCAGCCGAGCAGGCGCTGCAGCTTGGTCGGCAGGGATTCGATCACCGCGTCGGGCACGAAGAAGTCCGCGACCGGATCGCCCCCGCCCTCAGGTCCGTAGACCGAGAAATCGGTGACGCCCGTCTCTCGCAGCAGCACCTCGTCGACGAAGAAATTGCCGGTGCATTCGCGCGACGGCCGGGTCAGGATCGCATGGGCGGCATCGGCGACGATCTGCGGCGAGCGGCTCATCCGCGCCATCTGGTCGCCGCCCAGAACGTTGCGAACTGCCGCTGTGTCGATGGCGGTCAGCGGCCAGAGCGAGTTGACCGCGATGCCGTCGCGGCGGAACTCCTCGGCCATGCCGAGGGTGCACATGGACATGCCGAACTTCGCCATGGTGTAGGCGACGTTGTTGCGGAACCATTTCGGGTCCATGTCGAGCGGCGGCGACAGGTTGAGGATATGCGGGTTTGCCGCTGCCTTCAGATGCGGAATGCAGGTCTTCGAGACGAGGAAGGTGCCCCGCGCATTGACGCCGTTCATCAGGTCGTAGCGCTTCATCGGCGTGTCGAGCGTGCCGGTGAGCTGGATCGCCGAGGCGTTGTTGATGCAGATATCGATGCCGCCGAAGCGGGCGACCGCCTGGTCGACGGCGGCCTGTACCTGGTCCTCGTCGCGGATGTCGCAGACGACGGCGAGGCCCCTGCCGCCGGCCGCCTCGATTTCCTCGACCGCGGTATGGATGGTGCCCGGCAGCTTGGGATGCGGCGTGTCGGTCTTGGCCGCCACGACCACATTGGCGCCGTCCGCGGCTGCCTTCAGTGCGATCGCGAGGCCGATGCCGCGCGAACCGCCGGACATGAAGATGGTCTTGTTTCGAAGTGTCACGGTTGGCCTCCCCGTTCGCCTGACCGGCGGGACATCATCATACTCGCCGGCACGTGTCGACCGCCGCTCCAAGGCCGCGTCGTGCGGTGGCGGGCGCTTCCCGGCAGGGCCCGATCACCTGCCCAGGGCGGCATCAGCCGGCGAAGATCGCCTCGCCCTGTTCGTCGATCACCTGCCGGCCCTTCATCAGCGCGAAGCGGGCCGCTTCATCCTCGCTCTGGAACAGGTCGGCGCGCACCAGCCGGTGCGTTCGGGTCTCGCCGTCGATGGTCCGGGTGATGGTGGCGCAGAGCCGGAACTGGCCGCCCTCGGCGATCGGTGTCGCGGCGATGTGGAACCCGTCATAGGTCTCTTCGGCAACAACCCGCGCCGGCTTCGGCGCGGATGGCGCGGAACCTCTGCCGAACAGCTTCTTGAGAAAGGACATGGCTTTCCTTCGCGTGCTGGTGGCACCGGGCGCTGATGCGCCATCGACAGGAGGAGATAGCGGCCTTGCCGGTTCGGCAAGCCCGGGCGGGTGTCGGCCATATCATGGAAGGAGATCGTGCCGGGTCGAAAGGGACCGCGCGGCGCCGGCGTGGAGCGGGCGCAGGGCTGCGCGAGGCAGCAGGCGGGCGTCAGCGCCCCCAACAAAAACGGCGCGCCGGTCCGGATGGCCGGAACCGACGCGCCGCCGATGATCGATCAGCTGTCGAGGAAGGAGCGCAGCTTGCGCGAGCGGCTCGGGTGCTTGAGCTTGCGCAGCGCCTTGGCCTCGATCTGGCGAATACGCTCGCGGGTGACCGAGAACTGCTGGCCGACCTCTTCGAGCGTGTGATCGGTGTTCATGCCGATGCCGAAGCGCATGCGCAGCACCCGCTCCTCGCGCGGGGTGAGCGAGGCGAGGACGCGCGTGGTGGTCTCGCGCAGATTGCCCTGGATCGCCGCGTCGATCGGCAGGATGGCGTTCTTGTCCTCGATGAAGTCACCGAGATGCGAATCTTCCTCGTCGCCGACCGGCGTTTCGAGCGAAATCGGCTCCTTGGCGATCTTCAGGACCTTGCGGACCTTCTCCAGCGGCATGGCCAGCTTCTCGGCCAGCTCTTCCGGGGTCGGCTCGCGGCCGATCTCGTGCAGCATCTGACGCGAGGTGCGGACGATCTTGTTGATCGTCTCGATCATGTGCACCGGAATACGGATGGTGCGCGCCTGATCGGCGATCGAACGGGTGATCGCCTGCCGGATCCACCAGGTGGCGTAGGTCGAGAACTTGTAGCCGCGGCGGTACTCGAACTTGTCCACCGCCTTCATCAGGCCGATATTGCCCTCCTGGATCAGGTCCAGGAACTGCAGGCCGCGATTGGTGTATTTCTTGGCGATCGAGATGACGAGCCGGAGATTGGCCTCGACCATCTCCTTCTTGGCCTGCCGGGCCTCGCGCTCGCCCTTCTGCACCATGTGGACGATGCGGCGGAACTCGGTGATCTCGAGACCGGTCTCGGTCGCCAGATTCTGGATCTCCTGGCGCAGACGCTTGATCTGCTCCTTCTCGGCCTGGACGAATTTCAGCCAGCCCTTGCCGGACAGATTGGCGATATGCCGCGTCCAGTTGGGATCGAGCTCGGTGCCCTGGTACTCGTTCAGGAACTCGTCGCGCTTGACGCCATGGGATTCGGCCAGCCGCAGCAGACGGCCCTCGTTGCCGACCAGCCGCTTGTTGATGTCGTAGAGCTGGGCGACCAGCGCATCGATGCGGTTCTGGTTCAGCGACAGGCTCTTGACCGCCGTGATCAGCTCTTCCTTGAGCTTCTTGTAGGACCGCTCCTGGCTCGGCGACAGGGTGCCCTGCGCGGCGAGACGGTTCTCGACCTGCTGGTCCTGCAGCTTGCGCAGCCGGCGATAGGCGTCGGCGATCTGGTCGAAGGTCTCCATGACCTGCGGCCGGATCTCGGCTTCCATGGCGGCCAGCGAGAGGTTGTTCTCGAGGTCGTCGTCCTCCTCGTCCTCCTCCTCGCCAGGCGCGCGGGCGCCGGTCGAATGAGGCGGGCCGTTGGGAACGCCGCTCACCGAGCCGTTGGAGCCCTCGACGGCAGGCGGCGTCGGGGTCTTGGCCTCGGGGCCGGCATAGGTCGCCTCGAGATCGACGATCTCGCGCAACATGATGTTGCCTTCGTTGAGTTCGTCGCGCCAGATGATGATGGCCTGGAAGGACAGCGGGCTCTCGCAAAGGCCCGCGATCATCGTCTCGCGGCCGGCCTCGATGCGCTTGGCGATGGCGATCTCGCCCTCGCGGGACAGAAGCTCGACCGAGCCCATCTCGCGCAGATACATGCGCACGGGATCGTCCGTGCGGTCGCCGGCTTCCTTCTTGGTGGTGGTGGCGACCTGGGTGCGGCCGGTCTCGGCGACTTCGGTCGATTCGGAGGACTCGGACTGTTCCTCGTTCTCGCCCTCTTCGTCGCTCTCCACGACATTGATGCCCATATCGTTGAGATTGGTCATCATGTCCTCGATCTGCTCGGAGGTGACATCCTCCGCCGACAGCATCGAGTTGAGCTTGTCCATGGTCACGAAGCCGCGCTTCTTGGCGGCCTTGATCATCTTCTTGACAGCGTCATCCGACAGGTCGAGCAAGGGTCCATCGGGAGCACCCTCGTTCCGCTCCTCGATCGGCGCCTCGCTTTCCTTGGCCTTGATCGCCATGCGTGTCATTCTCCAATTCGCGCGTACCGCGCTGTCCGCCGTCGCGGACCGCGGACGCTGCGGTCATCTCGCCCGCCACCATGCGGCACGAGCCGTAAACTTTCGCTTAACCATAAAGCGCCGTGCCACACGGCGCTGATCAAGCAGGACGACGCCCCCAAGAAGGGGCATGTAGCGGCAATTTCAAGCGCGGAGACCGGACGATTGCCCACGACCTCATCCATATGATGAGTCAAGTGCTTGAAAGCAATGGTCTACCTGCACGCAGCGGCAGTGCTCCAGGCTGCGGGCCGTCCGTCAGAATGGTTATATGGCCTTCGCAGGCCGCCCCGACAAGGTGCCGAAGCCCTCGATCAGGGCTTCCGTGCCGTCGACGCGCTCCAGTTCGCGCTTGACCTCCATCAGATGGGCGAAGGCCGCTTCCGAGGATTCGCGGCCTAGCGCCTCCTCGGCAAGTTTCAGCTCAGACGCCAGGGCCCGCGACCGGTGATGCAGGTGCAGCGCCTGGCGAACCGCCTCGCGCGCGTCCTCGGGCGCGGCGTCCGACAGGAAGGGCCAGAGCCGCACCATCCGGGCCTTGTTCTCGTAGCTCTCGAAGATGTCGCGGGCGCCGCGGGCCTGCAGTTCCGCCAGAAGCGCATCGCGATCGGCCGGCGGACTTTCGGCATAGGCGTCGAGGACGCAGGAGCGCAGCCGGTCGAGATCGCCTGTCGGCAGGTCGAGATCGGCGAAATAATCGAACTCCTCGTGGATCAGCGCCGGATGATTGACGAAGCCGAGGACGATGGCGATTTCGCGCAGCGACGGCTGCGGCCCCTGTTGCGGGCGCATCAGGCTGGAGCGCGCGAGGCGGTCCGAGATGGCCGAGCGCCGGCCGCCGGCCGCACCGCCGCGGCGCGGCCCGCCGCCGTGATCGTCCCTGTCCCGGCCCCCGCCCCGGTTGTCGCGTCCGTCGCGGCGATTGCCGTAGCCGGCCGTCTTGGCCGATCCGCCGAAGAAGGAGCGCAGCCGCTCCTCGACGTCCTGCAGATAGTGCCGGCGCACGCTCTCGTCGCCGACCTGGCGCAGCAGCGCCTTGACCCGGTGTTCGAGGTCGGCGCGGCGCTCCGGCGTGTCGAAATCGCCGCCGGCGGTCTCGCGCATCCACAAGAGATCGGCGAGCGGCCGGGCCGCGCCCTGGATCTCGCGGAACGCGTCCGGCCCGCCCTCGCGCACCAGATCGTCCGGGTCCTTGCCCGGCGGCATCAGGGCAAAGCGCAGCGACCGCCCGGGTTTCAGTGCCGGCAGCGCCAGTTCGGCGGAGCGGTGCGCCGCCTTCAATCCTGCAGAGTCGCCGTCGAAACACAGGATCGGCTCGCCGGTGGAGCGCCACAAAAGGTCGAGCTGGCGCTCGGTCAGCGCCGTGCCGAGGGGCGCCACGACATTCTCGAAGCCGGCCTGCGCCAGGGCGATCACGTCCATGTAGCCTTCGACGACGACGAGCGTGCCGGCCGCTTTCGCCGCGCGTCGGGCCTGGCCGAGATTGTAGAGCACCTGCCCCTTGTGGAAGATCTCGGTCTCCGGCGAGTTCAGATATTTCGCCTGGGCCTCGGCCGACATCGCGCGGCCGCCAAAGGCGATCGGCTTGTCATGCAGGTCGACGATGGGGAACATGATGCGGTCGCGGAAGCGGTCGTAGGAAACGGCAATCCCCTCGCCGTGGACGACGAGCCCGGCTGCCTCGATCTCGCTGCGGCCGACGCCCTTGGAGGCCAGATATTCCTTCAGCCGATTGCGCGAATTGGGCGCATAGCCGAGGCCGAATTTCTTCTGGGTGTGCGGGGTCAGGCCACGGTCGCGCAGATAGGCGCGGGCCTTGGCGCCCTCGGGCTCCTGCAGCATCGCCTGGAAGAAGCTGCTGGCATGGCGCATGGCGTCGACGATGGTCGCCTTGGCCGCCTCGCGCTGCTCGGCCTGAGCGTCGCGCGCCGGCATCGGCACGCCGGCCTCGGCGGCCAGCCGCTCCACCGCCTCCGGGAAGGACAGCCCCTCCAGCTCGGTCAGGAAGCGGAAATGATCGCCGGACACGCCGCAGCCGAAGCAATGGTAGCGGCCCTTGGCATCCTCGCAGTGGAAGGACGGCGTCTTCTCGCCGTGGAACGGGCAACAGGCCCAGTGGTCGCCGCGGCCCGGCTGCGACTTGCGCCGGTCCCAGGTCACACGCCGGCCGATCACGTCCGAGATCGGGATCCGGTCGCGGATGTCGTCGAGAAAGGCGGGAGAGAAGCGCATGAGGTGCCTGATACAGCCTTTGACGGCCGCTTGTCATCGACTCTCGACGTCGCGTCGGACGGATCGCCATCGCCGGTCGTCGCGAAGGGTCTGCAAAGCCTTGCGAAGCGTGCCCGGGGCAATGATAGCTGATCCGTGTCGCGACGAAGAGGTGCCCCCTTGCTGCAAGCCCTGACCGCCATCTTCCTGTGCCAACTCGCCGGCGAAGCGATCACGGTCGCCACCGGCCTGCCCCTGCCCGGGCCGGTCATCGGCATGGCGCTGCTGTTCGCCGTCCTTCTCATCAAGCGCAAGGTGCCGGACGATCTGGGCCGCGTCGGCGACGGCCTGCTGTCGCATCTGTCGCTGCTGTTCGTGCCGGCCGGCGCCGGGATCATGATGCATGTGGGGCGGCTGGAGGGCGAGATCCTGTCGGTCGGGGTGACGCTCGTCGTCTCGACCTTGGCGACCATCGCGGTCACCGCCTTCCTGATGAACCGTTTCGGCCCCGGCCGGAAGGCGGCGGCGCGCCGTGGGTGAGACACTCGTCGACGTCTGGGTCTATCTGGCCGCCAGCCCGCTTTTGTTCCTGACCATGACGCTGGTCGCCTATCAGGCCGCGACCTGGCTCTACCGCAAGGCCGGCTCGACCGCGCTGCTCAACCCTGTGTTCCTGACCGTGGCGGCGATCGTTGCGGTGCTGACGCTGACCGGCACCAGTTACCCGACCTATTTCGAGGGGGCGCAGTTCATCCATTTCCTGCTGGGGCCGGCCACCGTGTCGCTGGCGATTCCGCTCTATCGCCAGTTCGACCGGGTGCGCGACAGCGCGCTGGCGGTTGCGGCGAGCCTGTTTGCCGGCTCGCTGACGGCGCTCGCCTCGGCGATCGGGCTCGGCGTCCTCCTGCGGGCGGATGCGGTGAGTCTGGTCTCGATGGCGCCGAAATCGGTCACGGCGCCGGTCGCCATGGGCATCGCCGAGAAGCTCGGCGGCCTGCCCTCGCTGACCGCGGTCTTCGTCATCGCGACGGGAATTCTCGGCGCCTCGCTGGGGCCGGTGCTGCTGGACCTGATGGGGATTCGCGATCCGGCGGCGCGGGGCTTTGCCATGGGCACGGCCTCGCATGGCATCGGCACAGCCCGGGCCCTGCAGGAAAGCGAGATCGCCGGGGCCTTCTCGGGCCTCGCCATGGGCCTCAACGCCCTCGCGACGGCGATCATCCTGCCGCTGCTCTGGACGTTTCTGTTCTAGAGCGTCGGACTGAATCTCAGAATCCCCGGCCCGCTTCCCTTTAAGCCTTCACCGTGATTCCCTCGTGTTGGAGGTGGATCATGAGCAAAAGCTATTCGATTGATCTGCGTGAACGGGTCGCCGGCTTCATCGACAAGGGTCAGTCTCGTCGGGCGGCGGCTCGCCATTTTGGCGTTAGCGAGAGCTTTGCGATCAAGCTGGACCAGCGGCGGGTCCGGTCAGGATCGATCGCACCGCACAAGCAGGGCCGCCCTCGCGGTAGCGGAAAGCTGGAGGTGTTTGAGGCCTTCCTGATCGGCGCCGTCGAAGCCAAGCCCGACATCACCATGCCGGAACTGGCCGCGCTGCTGATGGAGGTGCACAGCGTGACCGCCGCCCCGGCGGTGCTGTCGCGCTTTCTGTGCCGGCGCGGCTTCACATATAAAAAAATGCCTGATGGCGTCGGAATGCGCACGCGCCGGCGTGCGTGAGGAGCGCCGGGTCTGGAAGACCAAGCGCCAGCCCCGGATGCGATTGGCGCCGCAGCGTCTGGTGTTCATCGACGAGACGTCGGTGACGACCAAGATGGCCCGGCTGCGCGGCCGTAGCCGGCGCGGCCGGAGACTGCGCGCCGACGCACCCTTCGGCCACTGGGGCACCCAGACCTTCATTGCCGGCCTGCGCTGCCACGAACTAACCGCACCCTGGGTCATCGACCGGCCGCTCAACCGATCCGCCTTCGACACCTACATCGAGACCCAGCTCGCGCCGACGCTGCGCAAAGGCGACATCGTCATTCTCGACAATCTTGCTGTCCACAAAAGTCAGCGGGCGGCCGAGTGCCTTCGACGAAGAGGCGCCTGGTTCCTATTCCTGCCACCCTATTCGCCGGATCTGAACCCGATCGAGATGGCGTTCTCAAAGCTGAAGGCACATCTGCGCAAGGCTGCCGCCAGAACATTCGACGATCTCTGGAAGGCCATCGGCGATATCTGCGGCCTCTTTGAACCAGAAGAGTGCTGGAACTACCTCAAGGCCGCGGGATATGCGTCTGATTAAGCGTCCGACGCTCTAGCTTGCGGGAATCGTCGTTCGGTCGCGGCGCCTAGCGCAGCAGGCCCTTCACCACGGTGGAGGCCTTGCCCATGTCCATCTTGCCCGGATAGCGCTCCTTGAGCGCGTTCATGCAGCGCCCGACGTCACGCAGACCGCGCGACTCGGTGTCTTCCACCACTTCGCGGCAGGCCTGTTCCATTTCGCCGGAATTGAGCTGCGGCGGCAGCAATTCGCGAATCACCGCGATTTCGCGGCGCTCCTGATCGGCGAGCGCCGGCTGGCCGGTCTCGTCGAAGCCCTTGGCCGATTCGATCCGCTGCTTGATCATCTTCGACAGGATCTGCAGCACCTCGTCGTCGCTGACCGGATCGCGCCCGGCTGTGCGATTGGCGACGTCGCGATCCTTGATGGCGGCGTGGATGAGCCGCAGCGTGGAGCAGCGGGTCTTGTCCTGGCCATTGGTCGCGGATTTGAGGGCGTCCGCAAGATGCTCGCGCATGGGGTCTTTGTCTTTCAGGTTTCGTGAACAGTCTGCATGACCGACGAATGCCACCAGTCCGATACTAATCCATACCTAACGGATGAAAAGGTAAAGCCGGGTCCGGGCGGCGATTCCAGCCTCGGCACAGGAGAGTGCCGCTGGTCCATGTCTGATCGGGCCGTCGAGGCCGCCGTTTTGCAATCCTGTCATCGTGCCGATCTGCGCGAATGCCGGTCCGGCACCCGCCGGCTTCTTGCCGTGCAGCGTGGCGCGCATGTAGAAAATCGCGGAAGACTCCGCAAGGTCCCTTGCAACGACCGCCGTCTCGGCAGATATCGCGGGGACATGCCGGCGCCGATTGTAGGCCTGCCGATGCGACGCTGCGGCCGCGATGGCTGGCCCGGCACGGACCCATAGACGAAAGAGGCGCCCCATGACCGAAGGCTGGACAATCCGCGAGCCGACCGCAGTTCTGGTGCTGGCAGACGGGACGGTCATTGACGGTTTCGGTCTCGGCGCCACCGGCGCGATCGAAGGCGAGGTGTGCTTCAACACCGCCCTCACCGGCTATCAGGAGATTCTCACCGATCCCTCCTATGCGCGGCAGATCGTCACCTTCACCTTCCCGCATATCGGCAATGTCGGAGCGAATGACGAGGACCAGGAAGACCTGGTTCCGGCCAACGCGACCGGCGCGGTCGGCGCGATCTTCCGGGCCGACGTGTCCGAGCCGTCGAACTATCGCTCCTCCGGCCACCTCAATGCCTGGCTCAAGGACCGCGGCGTCATCGCCCTGTCAGGCGTCGACACCCGCGCCCTCACCGCGCTGATTCGCGAAAAGGGTGCCGTGAACGCGGTCATCGCGCACGATCCGGACGGCCAGTTCGACATCGACGCCCTGAAGGCGCGCGCCGCCGCCTGGAGCGGCCTTGTCGGCCTCGATCTCGCCAAGGAAGCGGCGGGCTCCGACGCGGTGATCTGGGACGAGAAGCCCTGGGTCTGGAATGCCGGCTACGCCGCCGAGGCCGAGCCGCGCTACACCATCGTGGCCATCGACTACGGCACCAAGCGCAACATCCTGCGCCGGATGGCCGGCGAAGGCGCACGGGTGATACTGGTGCCGCCGACGACCAGCGCCGAGGACATTCTCGCCCACAATCCCGACGGCGTCTTCCTGTCGAACGGCCCCGGCGATCCGGCGGCGACCGGCGACTACGCCGTGCCGACCATCAAGACGCTGATCGAGAAGGATGTGCCGGTCTTCGGCATCTGCCTCGGCCACCAGATGCTGGCGCTGGCGCTCGGCGCCCAGACCGAGAAGATGCATCAGGGTCACCACGGCGCCAACCATCCGGTGAAGGACTTCACCACCGGCAAGGTCGAGATCGTGTCGATGAACCACGGGTTTGCCGTCGCAGCCGATTCGCTGCCCGAGGGCGTCGAGGAAACCCATCGCTCGCTGTTCGACGGGTCCAATTGCGGCCTGCGGCTCACCGGCAAGCCGGTGTTCTCGGTCCAGCACCATCCCGAGGCCTCGCCTGGCCCGCAGGATTCGCACTACCTCTTCGACCGGTTCTTCCGGATGATCGACGAGCACAAGGGCCGCAAGGCCGCCGCCTGACAGCGGCGACGAGGCCATGGCTACGACGAGCGCCCCCTGGCTGACTGGCCGCCTGCAAAACGTCGGGCGACAGCACCCAGAGATGCGCCGCCGCGACGGCGCCCCGGGCGCTCTGTTTCATCGCCTTGGCCGACGCGATAGCATCGGTGCGGATCTCGTTTCGGGCGCCGGCCGGCAGCGGCCGGTCGCAGATGTGCCGGTCCGGTCACGGGAGGGCTCATGAACGCTGATGGCTTCAGGGCCTGGCGCAAGGCGCTCGGCCTGAAACAGAAGGACGCGGCGGAGAAGCTCGGCCTGAAGAAGCGGGTCATCCAGTATTACGAAAAGGGTGCGCGCGACGGAAAGAGCGTCGAGATCCCGAAGACGGTCGAACTGTCCTGCCTGGCGCTGTCGCTCGGCATCGAGACCTATGACGGCCGCGGTCTGCCGCGCAGTGCCTCGGAGCTGTTCTCGGCCAAACCGCCGCTCCCGGACGCATGAGCGACCTGCCGGTCACACAGGCAGGGGACGCCGTCTTACCGCCCCTGCCGACCGACCGATCGCGTCGCACACAAGATTCCGGACGATCTACCCTTTCGCCATCCACGCCGGTTGCCTATAAGCCGGCCTCAGCCTCGACAGAACCTGAAGCGACCGGCCGTCACATCGTGCAGCCGGGCTTTTTGGCGCGCAACATAACCGGACGAAGCCTCGCCATGCCAAAGCGTACCGATATCAAGTCCATTCTCATCATCGGCGCCGGCCCGATCATCATCGGGCAGGCCTGCGAGTTCGACTATTCCGGCACGCAGGCCTGCAAGGCGCTGAAGGCGGAGGGCTACCGGATCATCCTGGTCAACTCCAATCCGGCCACGATCATGACCGACCCGGATCTGGCCCACGCGACCTATATCGAGCCGATCACCCCGGAAGTCGTCGCCAAGATCATCGCCAAGGAGCGGCCCGACGCGCTGCTGCCGACGATGGGCGGCCAGACCGCGCTCAACACGGCCCTGTCGCTGCGCCGCATGGGTGTCCTGGAGAAATACGGGGTCGAGATGATCGGCGCCGATGCCGACGCCATCGACAAGGCCGAGGACCGCGCGCTGTTCCGCGAGGCGATGGCCAAGATCGGCCTGGAAACCCCGCGTTCGCTGCTGGCCAACGCCACCGACGCCAAGTCGGCCGACCGCAAGGTCCACGACACCCGCCGCGCCGAGATCATCGCGACCATCACCGACGAGGCCGAGCAGGACGCCGCCCTCGCCGCGCTGGAGCACGAGTGGCTGATCGGCGAGCCCGACCGCAAGCAGCGCTACATGACGCGGGCACTGGCCGCGGCGGCCGAAGCGCTCGAGGACGTCGGCCTGCCGGCGATCATCCGGCCATCCTTCACGCTCGGCGGCACCGGTGGCGGCATCGCCTACAACCGCTCGGAATTCTTCGAGATCGTCGAGGGCGGCCTCGACGCCTCCCCGACGACCGAGGTGCTGATCGAGGAGAGCGTCCTCGGCTGGAAGGAATACGAGATGGAGGTCGTCCGCGACAAGGCGGACAACTGCATCATCGTCTGCTCCATCGAGAACATCGACCCGATGGGCGTCCATACGGGCGATTCGATCACCGTCGCGCCGGCACTGACGCTGACCGACAAGGAATACCAGATCATGCGCAACGCCTCGATCGCGGTGCTGCGCGAGATCGGGGTCGAGACCGGCGGTTCGAACGTGCAGTTCGCCGTCGATCCGCAGACCGGCCGCCTCGTCGTCATCGAGATGAATCCGCGCGTGTCGCGCTCCTCCGCCCTCGCCTCCAAGGCGACCGGCTTCCCGATCGCCAAGGTCGCGGCCAAGCTCGCCGTCGGCTACACGCTCGACGAACTGGAGAACGACATCACCGACGGCGCGACGCCGGCCTCCTTCGAGCCGTCGATCGACTATGTCGTCACCAAGATTCCGCGCTTCGCCTTCGAGAAGTTCCCCGGCTCCGAGCCGATCCTGACCACGGCGATGAAGTCCGTCGGCGAGGTCATGGCGATCGGCCGGACCTTCGAGGAATCGCTCCAGAAGGCGCTGCGCGGCCTCGAGACGGGGCTGGACGGCCTCGACGAGATCGAGATTCCGGGCATCGGCGAAGGCGACGACAAGAACGCCATCCGCGCCGCGCTCGGCACGCCGACACCCGACCGCCTGCTGATGGTCGCCCAGGCCCTGCGCATGGGCACCTCGCCGGAGCAGGTCCACCAGTCGTGCAAGATCGACCCGTGGTTCATCGCCCGGATCAAGGCGATCATCGACCAGGAAGAGAAGATCCGCACCCACGGCCTGCCGGACGACGCTGACAATCTGCGCTTCCTGAAGTCGGTCGGCTTCTCCGACGCGCGGCTGGCCAAGCTGATCGGCGGCGAGACGGCCGATGTCTCGGCCCTGCGCGACAGGCTCGACGTGCACCCGGTCTACAAGCGGATCGACACCTGCGCGGCCGAGTTCGCCTCGCCGACGCCCTACATGTACTCGACCTACGAGCGCGCCTTTGCCGGCGAGATGCGCTCGGAGGCCGCGGTCACCGACGCGAAGAAGGTGGTGATCCTGGGCGGCGGTCCGAACCGGATCGGCCAGGGCATCGAGTTCGACTATTGCTGCTGCCACGCGGCCTTCGCGCTGCAGGACGCCGGCTACGAAGCCATCATGATCAACTGCAACCCGGAGACCGTGTCGACCGACTACGACACGTCGGACCGGCTGTATTTCGAGCCGCTGACCGCCGAGGACGTGCTTGAGGTCCTGAAGGCCGAGCAGACCGCCGGCAGGCTGCATGGCGTGATCGTGCAGTTTGGCGGCCAGACTCCGCTGAAGCTCGCCGAAGCGCTGGAGAAAGCCGGTATCCCGATCCTCGGCACGTCGCCCGACGCCATCGATCTCGCCGAGGACCGCGATCGTTTCCAGCGGCTGCTGAACGAGCTCGGCCTGCGCCAGCCGCGCAACGGCATCGCGCGCTCGGTGGACGAGGCCCGCGATATCGTCGCCCGCATCGGCTATCCGGTCGTGGTGCGTCCGTCCTACGTCCTGGGCGGCCGGGCCATGGAGATCGTGCGCAACGAGGCGCAGTTCGAGCGCTACATGCACACGGCCGTCGTCGTGTCCGGCAAGTCGCCGGTGCTGATCGACTCCTATCTGTCGGACGCCATCGAGGTCGATGTCGACTGCCTCAGCGACGGCACCGCGACCTATGTCGCCGGCATCATGGAGCACATCGAGGAGGCCGGCATCCATTCGGGCGACTCGGCCTGCTCGCTGCCGGTCCACTCCCTGTCGACGGCAATGACCGACGAACTGGTCCGCCAGACCCGCGAAATGGCGCTGGCGCTCAAGGTCGGCGGCCTGATGAACGTCCAGTTCGCCATCAAGGACGACGTGGTCTACGTCCTCGAAGTGAACCCCCGCGCCTCGCGCACTGTGCCCTTCGTCGCCAAGACCATCGGCGCACCGATCGCCAAGGTCGCCGCCCGGATCATGGCCGGCGAGACACTGGATGCGGCCTTTGCGGCCTATGGCGGCGCACCGGACCCGCGCGCTTTGAAGCACATCGCGGTCAAGGAAGCGGTCTTCCCCTTCGCCCGCTTCCCGGGCGTCGACACGCTGCTGGGCCCCGAGATGCGGTCGACCGGCGAGGTCATGGGGCTCGACTACGATTTCGCGGTGGCCTTCGCCAAGTCGCAGCTCGGCGCCGGCGTCGACCTGCCCCAGGAGGGCACGGTGTTCATCTCGGTGAAGGAAGCCGACAAGGAGCGCAGCCTCGCGCCGGTCCGCCGGCTCTACGAGATGGGCTTCAAGATCATCGCCACCGGCGGCACCCACCGTTTCCTCGCCGATCGCGGCATCGCAGCCGAGAAGATCAACAAGGTGCTGGAAGGCCGTCCGCATATCGAGGACGCCATCCGCAACCGGCAGGTGCAGCTCGTCCTCAACACGACGGAGGGCGCCAAGGCGCTGTCGGATTCGCGCTCGCTGCGCCGCGCCGCGCTGATCCACAAGGTGCCCTACTACACCACGCTCGCGGGCATGGTGGCGGCCGCGGAGGCCATCGCGGCCCTGCGGAAGGGCAATCTTGAAGTTCGGCCGTTGCAATCGTACTTTAATGCTGCCTGATTGAAACGGCGCCCGACGCCCGGGCGCCCGGGCGTTCAATCTGGATAACCAAGCTGGTTCCAGCGACCCCGGTCGTATGGGACCGGTTTGTTATTGTGCTCCGGCCTGGCGCGTTCGCCGTCCGGCAATCAAAGAATAATGCAGATGCCGCGGCAGGGCCGCGCATCGGAAAGGTGGAGGCCATGGAAAAGGTCCCGATGACGAACCACGGTTACGACGCTCTGCGCGAGGAGCTCCGTCGTCGCCAGCAGGAGGAGCGTCCGCGGATCATCGCGGCGATTTCCGAGGCGCGCGCCCATGGCGACCTGTCGGAGAACGCCGAGTACCATGCCGCCAAGGAATCCCAGAGCCTGAACGAGGGCCGGATCTCCGAACTGGAAGACCTGACGGCCCGCGCCGAGGTCATCGACGTGACCAAGATGTCCGGCGCGACGATCAAGTTCGGCGCCACGGTCAAGCTGATCGACGAGGACACCGAGGAAGAGAAGACCTACCAGATCGTCGGCGATCAGGAAGCCGACGTGAAGAAGGGCCGCATCTCGATCTCCTCGCCCATCGCCCGCGCGCTGATCGGCAAGACCGACGGCGACACCATCGAGGTCGCTGCGCCCGGCGGTGCCCGCTCCTACGAGATCCTCGAGGTTCGCTGGGCCTGATCGCTTCTGTCTCCGCCCGCCCGTCGGCGCCGCGCCCTGGCGCACGCTGACACGGGTGGGCCCTTCCAAGACCGGCAGGCGGACGCGTCTCGCGCCCGCCGCCCCTGCCCGGCAATCGCAGAAGAACGGCCGCCATGGACATCCGGGACGTCGAGGTCATCGCCCCGAACTTCAAGCGCCGGCTGTCGGGCGTCACCTCCACCATCGTCCAGCTGCTGCCGCTGCAGGCCCGCACCCTCGGCATCGCCACCATGGGTCCGGACGTCCTGCCGCCCGGCGTTCCCCGCCTGGCCTGGTCGGCGCTGCCGAAGCTCTGGACGCGGCCGCGCCATCGCCGCCACCGCATCTGGCATGCCCGCCGCAATATCGAGATGATCGCCGGCATCGTCCTGCGCGACATTCTCCGCATGCCGCTGAAACTTGTCTTCACCTCGGCCGCCCAGCGCCATCACAAGGGCCCGACCCGCTTCCTCATCCGCCGGATGGACGCGGTGATCGCCACCAGCGCACGCAGCGCCGCCTTTCTGCAGGTGCGCTCGCGAATCGTCATGCATGGCATCGATCTCGACCGTTTCGGCCCGCACGGTCCGCTCCCCGAAGGCCCGCAGGGGCAGGCGCTCGAAGGCCGCAGGATCGTCGGATGCTCCGGCCGCATCCGGCACCAGAAGGGTACCGATCTCTTCGTCGAGGCGATGATCGCGCTGCTGCCCGCGCGCCCGGACTGGATTGCCGTCATCACCGGTCGCACGACCGCCGAACACGCTGCCTACGAAGCGAGCCTCCGCCAGCGCATCGCCGATGCCGGGCTTGCCGACCGCATCCTCCTTCTCGGGGAAGTCGCGGACGTCACCGCGTGGTTCCGGCGGTTCGACCTCTATGTGGCGCCGCCGCGCAACGAGGGGTTCGGCCTGACGCCGCTGGAAGCGATGGCCAGCGGCACGCCGGTGGTCGCCAGCGACGCCGGCGCCTTTGCCGAGCAGATCGTGGAGGGCGTGACCGGCCGCGTGGTGCCGGTGGGCGACGCCGGCGCGCTGGCGGATGCGATCGCCCCCTATCTGGACGACGCCGCGCTTCGCCAGCGTGCCGCGGAGGCAGGCCTTCTGCGGGTCAGGGACGCGTTTCCGCTGACGCGGGAAGCGGCGGAAATCCGCGAGGTCTACGAGACGCTCTGGTCGTCGTAGCGGCGCAATCGCGCAGCCATCGCGTCGCGCGATACCGGCAGGACGGCCGTGAACGCCGCTGCGTCGAAGCCTGCCGGACGAAACTCGACGTCGGCAAGACGGCGCGCCTGCACCAGCGCCAGCCGTAGCTGCGTGCCGATCCGACGTCCCGTATAGGGCAGATTGGCCCAGCTCAGCGGCAGGCGCTGGCGAGGCTGATGGATCGACGTCTGGGTCGACAGGCCGACATCGAAGCCGCGCTCTTCCAGGAGATGAACCTGCATGGTCGCCGCCGGCTCGACCTGCGCCGTCCGCAAGCGGCAGACGCCGAACATGAAGGCGTCCACCGGGGCGGCCTGCGTCTCGGCCTTCGCCAGCAGCGCCCGGGCGCCGTTCCGGGAGACGAAATAGGCGCCTGCTCCCGACTTCTCGCGCACCAGTTCGGTGAAACGGACCCCGCCAACGGTGGTGCCGCCGCGCTTGCGAAAGAACTTGCGGCGACCGACCGTCTCGAAATTGACGAGGTCGAAGTTGCTGGCCGCAGCGTTTGCGACAGCCCGCGGAAAATGCGTGCCGAAGACCGTGTCGTCCTCCAGGACGATCAGGCCGTCCTCGCTGGCTGCCGCCCGCTCCCACAGCCTGCGATGCGAGAGGAAGGCCGCCAGTTCCGGCCGGGTCATCGGCCGCTCCCAGCTGGTGGAGAGACGCGCGTAGCTCGCGTCGTCGATACCGGCGACAGTGCAGGCTTCCTGGCGATGCACGTCCAGCCCGATTGCTTCGGCCTGCACCTCGATGAGCGCCCGGCGTTCGCGGGCGTCGGCGAGATTGATGAACCAGATGTCGGGGATGGCGCGCACCGTTGTTGTCTCAGTCCGTCCAGACCGACGGGAACAGCAGGATCAGCACCGTCACCAGTTCGAGACGCCCCAGCAGCATCACGACCGACAGGGTCCACAAAGCGGGGTCCGGCAAGGAGGCAAAATTGCCGGCCGGCCCGATGATCTGGCCGAAGCCCGGACCGACATTGGCGATGGCGGTCAAAGTGCCCGAAAAGGCGGTGATCAGGTCGAGCCCGAACATGGTCAAGAGGACGGTGCCGAGGAGCAGCGTCCCGAAGAACAGGAAGAAGAAGATCGTCACCGTCTGGATCGTCTCGGACGAGATGTCGTCATTGCCGTATTTCAGCCGGATGATGGCGTGCGGGCGCACCAGCCGGCGGAAGCTGGAGCGCACGAGGCGGTAGAGGATGACGAGGCGGTTGGCCTTGATTCCGCCCGAGGTCGAGCCGGCACAGCCGCCGAGGAAGGTGGCGAGGAAGAACAGGCCGATCGCGGCGTTCGACCAGAGCGTATAATCCTCCGAGGCAAAGCCCGTAGTGGTGATCACCGAGACGAGGTTGAAGGCCGACGAGATCAGCGCCTCGCCGAAGGGCGTGTCGTTGACCACCCGCCGGGTCACGGCGATGGCGAAGCTGAGGACGAGGCAGGTCATCAGGAAGACGGCGATCTGCGGGTCGCGCCAGAGCTGGAAGCGCCGCGGCAGGAAGGCGCGGATATAGATGACGAAGGGCAGCGCTGCGAGGATCATGAAGAGCGTCGCGGCAACGAGTATGCCGTTGCTCTCGAAATAGCCCATCGAGGCGTCATGGGTGGAGTAGCCGCCCGTCGCCATGGTGGTCATGGCGTGGTTGACCGCATCGAAGAAGCTCATGCCGAGCGAGGTATAGGCGGCGGTGCACAGGATGGTGAGCACCGTATAGGCCGCGATCAGGCCACCGGTCAGCTGGTTCACCCGCGGCAGCACCTTGTCCGACTTGTCGGAGCTTTCCATGTGGAACAGCGCCAGGCCGCCGGCCCGCAGCGACGGCAGGACCAGAAGCACCATGCCGATGATGCCGATGCCGCCGAGCCATTGCAGCAGCGAGCGCCAAAGGAGAAGGCCGCGCGGCAGGGCGTCGAGGCCGGAGATCACCGTCGAGCCGGTCGTCGTCAGGCCGGACATGGATTCGAAGATCGCCCCGGCGAAGGTCACGTTGACGGAGGCGATGTAGATCGGCAGCGCCCCGATCAGCGTAGCGAAGAGCCAGACGCTGGTGACGAGCTGGAATCCCAGCCGCTGGGTGAATTTCGGACGCTCCCCGCGGGTGGCCGTGGCCAGGAGGATGCAGACCATCCCGACCAGCAGGCTGCAGCCGACGAAGACGCGCCAGTCCTCGTTCTGGTCGGCCACGTCGACGAGCGCAGGAATGAGCATCGCAGCCGCGAGTCCCAGCCCGAAATTCGAGGTGACGTACGCGATGGTCCTGAAAATGGAATGGCTCCGGGACGTGGCAGCTTCGGGAGGCGAAGGCCTCGCGTGAAGCGGTCTCTTACCCCCTTGGCGCGCGCTCGGCAATCGAGCGGGGGATGACCGACGCTACGGCAGTCGATCGTGTTGCAGCCCAGCACCCCCTCGTCTATTGAACGGGCGGGCGGCCGTCGCCATCTGCCGGGACGCCAATCCAGCGAGGCCAACATGACCGAACGCCATGCGGAAATCCTGATCGTCGGCTCCGGCCCGGCAGGCTACACCGCCGCCATCTACGCTGCGCGCGCGATGATGAAGCCGCTGCTCGTCGCCGGCCTTCAGGAAGGCGGCCAGCTGACGATCACGACCGACGTCGAGAACTATCCGGGCTACGCCGATCCCGTCCAGGGTCCCTGGATGATGGAGCAGATGAAGGCGCAGGCGCTCAATGTGGGTGCCGAGATGGCGAGCGACCTGATCGTGTCGGCCGATCTCGACCGGCGGCCCTTCCGCCTGACCGGCGATTCCGGCACCGTCTACACCTGCGACGCGCTGATTATCGCGACGGGGGCCCAGGCCAAGTGGCTCGGCCTGCCCAGCGAGGACCTGTTTCAGGGCTTCGGCGTCTCGGCCTGCGCCACCTGCGACGGATTCTTCTATCGCGGCAAGGACGTGGTCGTGGTCGGCGGCGGCAATACCGCCATCGAGGAAGCGCTGTATCTGTCGCACATCGCCAAGTCGGTGACGCTGGTGCATCGCCGCGACGAGTTCCGCGCCGAGCGGATCCTGCAGGAGCGTGTCTTCAAAACCGACAACATCGAGATCGTCTGGAACAGCGAGATCGACGAGATCCTCGGCGAGACCAAGCCGATGAAGTCGGTCACCGGCGTGCGGTTGCGTGACCGCGTCACCGGCGAAACCAGCGAGCGGGCAACCCATGGCGTCTTCGTCGCCATCGGCCATGCGCCGGCGGTCGAACTGTTCACCGGCAAGCTCAAGCAGAAGCCGTCCGGCTATCTGTGGGTCGAGCCGGGCACGACGCAGACCTCGGTTCCGGGTGTCTTTGCGGCGGGCGACGTTGCCGACGATGTGTACCGTCAGGCGGTGACGGCTGCAGGCATGGGCTGCATGGCGGCGCTCGAGGCAGAGAAATGGCTGGCCGTTCAGGCCGTGGAAGACAAGCGGCAGGCTGCCGAGTAGCTGATGCGGGCAGGCATCGTGCCTGCCGGGCCTCAGGCCGTCCGGGGATAACGACCTATGGCTCTCGACTGGGATAAACTGCGGATCTTTCACGCCGCCGCCGAAGCGGGATCGTTTACCCATGCGGCGGACGTCCTGAATCTCAGCCAGTCGGCGATCAGCCGGCAGGTCGCGGCGCTGGAGCAGGAAGTCGGAACGCCCCTCTTCCACCGCCATGCCCGCGGCCTGGTCCTGTCGGAACAGGGCGAACTGCTGTTCCACACCGCCAGCGATGTCCTGAAGCGTCTCGAGCAGGTGCGCATGCAGCTCACCGAGACGCGCGAGAAGCCGACCGGCAAGCTGCGGGTGACGACCACCGTCGGTCTCGGCTCCGGCTGGCTCACGGAACGCGCCAAGGAGTTCCTCGAGCTCTATCCCGAGCTCGAGCTGCAGCTTGTCTTCGACAACGAGGAAATCGACCTCACCATGCGCAAGGCCGACGCGGCGATTCGCCTGCGCCAGCCGCAGCAGCCGGACCTGATCCAGCGCCGCCTGTTCACGGTGCATCTGCATGTCTATGCGTCGCCGGCCTATCTGAACCGCTTCGGCACGCCGGAGACGGTCGAGGATCTCGACAACCACCGGATCATCACCTTCGGCGAGCCGGCTCCGAACTATCTGCGCAACCTGAACACGCTGGAGACGGTGGGCTTGCCCGACGGCAAGAGCCGCAGCCCGATCCTGCAGATCAACAATCTGATGGCGATCCGGTCGGCGATCGAAAGCGGCATCGGCCTGGCGCTTCTGCCGGACTACATGATCGACAAGCGGGTGAAGCTGGTACAGGTGCTGCCGGAGATGGAGATGCCGACCTTCGACACCTATCTCTGCTATCCCGAGCAGATGCGGAACGCCGCCAAGCTCAAGGTGTTTCGCGACTTCCTGATTTCCAAGGCGCGCACCTGGGCCTTCTGAGGGCCGGACTGCGCTGTCTTCTCCCGTAGCAAGGAGGCGCGACGTGCGTTGCTGGAAACCCACCGATCGGCACGGTGCGAGCGAACGCCCCGTGCCGCGCGGCGATCACCGCCGCGAAGGGGAACCGACCGGGTCGGTCCCCGCCGATTGCTACATTCCGGCCTTTTCGGTGATGCCCTTCAGCCCGGCGTCATAGATGCCGAGCATGACCTCTTCGGCCTCGGCATCGGTCGCGCCCTTGGCATCGAAGCTGCCGGTCCAACTGATCTGCGAGCCCTCGCCCGCTTCCGTCACCGTGATGGTCGATTCGTAATTGTCGACCGGCAGCGGGCCCTCCACGGCGGTGTAGGTGTAGCTCATGGCATCGTCGTCCCAGGCCACGAGTTCCTCGACGATCATGGCGCCGTCGCCGAGCGTCAGCGTGCGGCGGGTCTTGCCGTCGGCCTCGGCTTCCTCGCATTTGGCCACAGCCGGATGCCACGCGCCGATCCCGCAGAAATCACCGATCGCAGCCCAGACCGCGGCCGGCTTGGCGTCGACCTCGACCGTTCGGCCGATATCGAGCGCGTAGGCCGGCTCCGCCAGCATCATCGTCGCCGCGGCCACTCCCCAGGTCAGTTTGCGCATATGTCGTCTCCTCCGCACGCACGGCACGGCCGCGCGTCATTGCAGTGCCCGTGACCCAAGCTAGTTCGAACCCCTGGAACTGGAAGGGCGCGACGGGTGATCGACGCGGCGGATGAGGCGGAGACGGCCCCTCCCCCGGTACAATCCGGCGAGCAGGCAAAAAAATGGGCGGCACTGAGGCCGCCCGAAATTTGGCTGGAGTATCAGGCCATGAAAACCTGATGTCGTTCAAACGTGGCCGATACCGGATGGTTGCATCCGGGTCGTCGATTCCGTGGATCATGCGGTTTGCGGCCAAAGCGAAGGCGGAACTGTTCGCACCCGCAACCAATGCAGCACGGTGGCGTTAGGGGAGCGGGGCGCGATCTTACGACCGCAGGCGGGCAGTCGCCCGCCCAGTGGCAAGACGGCGCAGTCAAATTTCGACCTCAGGAGTCACATTCATGTTTCGCGACAAGCCTACCGCCTACGATCGCCTGTCCGACGCACTCAGCGACATCGGCGAGCGTCTCGCGGAGATCGAGGAGCGTGCGGTCGAGACAGTCCGCCCGCGCCCGACGCGCACCGAGCGCCTTCGCCGTTCGTTCGATCGCGCCAACCCGTTCCATTCCGAGCCGACGGGCCTTGCCCGCTATCTGCCGGATTTCGCCACGGGCTGGAGCCTGCCGAGCACCGACGAGGCCCGTCGCCATGCGCGCTCGCTGCGCGACAGCGCCGAGCACGGCGCCCATGACGCCCGCGGCTATTTCGACGACGCGCGCAATTATCTCTCCAGCGTCCGCCTGCCGCGCTCCATCCGGCGCAGCGAGCCCGAGCGGGTTCTCGACAGCCTGCGGGCCCGGCCCGAACTGACCGGCCTCCTCGTCGTCGGCGGCGCGATCGCCGTCGTCGGTGCGGCGTATTTCGTCACCAAGAAGGTGCAGGAGCACACCGAGGAGCCCGATTACGACGTCGTGCGTGACGATGGCGAGATCCAGATCCGCGACTATGACGGCATGGTCGTCGCCGAGACGATCAAGAGCGGCTACCACGAGAAGGCGCGCCGCAGCGGCTTCGAGACACTGTACGACTACATCGCGGCGAAGAGCCGGTCGGGCAAGAAGATCGCCATGACCAGCCCGGTGCTGCAGCAGCTCGCCGAGGGCGACGGCCACACCAAGGGCTGGGCCGTCCGCTTCATCATGCCGAAGAAGTACACGCGGGCCAGCCTGCCGGAGCCGACCAATACCGGCGTCACGCTGAAGGAAGTGCCGGCGCGCCGCATGGTGTCGATTTCGTTCTCCGGCAATTTCAACGCCACGCTGGCCAGCAAGCAGCTGATGAAGCTATACAATTATCTGGCAGACAACAACCTGACCCAGAAGGGCGATCCGGAATACGCCTTCTACAACCCGCCCTGGACGCCGGGCTTCATGAAGCGCAACGAGATCCTCATCGAGATCATGCGCTAACAGCCCTTGCAGCGGTGTCCGGAACCCTACGGAACCCCGGTCGCCGCGCCGATCGTGACGAAGACCTGAAAGCCCGCCACGCGCGGGCTTTCTGCTGTCCGGCAGAAAATCCCTACAATTCGACACATTAACTAGAGATCGTCTTTCCGTTCAGGCTGTCACTGAACATGTTGCAATTTCTTCTGCGCTCGTCTTGACTGTTCTCATCTGAGCAATCGCTGGAGTGTATGAGTATGAAGCGACTTGTTGCTTTGCTGACCGCGGGGAGCAGCCTGCTGCTCGCCGTCTCGCCATCCATGGCGGGCGGAAGCCGTGCCATCTCCTGCTACCAGCCGGTGCATGAGCCGGCGGAATACGCATCGGTTGCGGAAACCGTGATGGTGCGCCCTGCCGAGACCGTCTACGAGACGGTGCCGCCGGTCTATGGCACCGAGAAGCGCCACGTCCTCGTCGAGCCGGAGCGCGTCGTGCGCAGCGTCGTGCCCGCCCGCTACGAGACCGTCGCGCGCAAGGTTCTCATCCACCCGGCCCGGACCGTCCACCGCTCCTCCCCGCCCGTCTATCGCAAGGTCGCCGAAACGGTGATGGTGCATCCGGCGACCGAGCGCTGGGAATGGCGGGTGATCAACGGACACCGGGTCTATTGCCGCGTCGCGGTGCCGGCGCGCTATGAGACCCGGTATCGCAAGGTCGTCGTCGATCCCGGCGATAGCTGGACCGAGACGATCCCGGCCGAATACGGCGTCGAGCATGTGCGGGTGGAGGTCGAGCCGGCCCGGACCCGCGAGCATGTCGTTCCCGCGCGCTACGAGACGGTCCGCGAGACGGTGGTGCTGGAACCGGCGCGTTCGGTCGCACGCACCATTCCGGCCGAATACGATACCCGCCATCGCCGGGTGAAGGTGCGTGAAGGCCGCTCGGGCTGGCAGCAGGTGCATCTGCGCAACTCCTGCTGAGGCAGGCCGGCTGCACGTATTCCATGAACAGAAGAGCTGGCCGGGCGCATCGCCCGGCCAGTTTGTGTTTGCGGCAGATGCCGTCCGGGCAGTGGCGGACCGCCGGCATTCGCGAGTCCGGGCAAGGGCCTGGCCAACTGTCTTCAGGGATCGATTCAACGCCAGGCGACGGCGCGCGCGCCTTGCCCGCCGGCCGATCGGACTGCCGGAAACCGCTCAGACCTTGATGACGTAGTGCTTCTTGGTCGGCTCCACGACCTTCCAGCGTCCCTTGAAGCCGGGGCGGATGACGAAGCTGTCGCCGGCGACGAGCTTGACCGGCTCGCACCCGTCCTCGGTCAGGACGGAGACGCCTTCCAGGATGTGGAAGAACTCCCACTCATCATAGTCGATGTCCCATTCGCCGGCGGAGGATTCCCAGATGCCGGCATAGAGACCGTCGCCGGTCTCCTCCATGTTCCAGGTCTTGTTGCTCGGGCGGCCGCTGCGGATCTTGTCCTTGTCGGGCGCGCCGGTCTCGACGGGCACCAGCGCCTTGTCGAACCGGACGAAATGTTCGGTCATGTCGGTCTCCTTCGTCGATCAGCGACGGCCAGAAAGCGCGGCGCGCGCGAGGCGTTCCCGCCGTTGCAGAGAAAAGGGCCGGCCGCACGAAGCGACCGGCCCTTTCCGGATGGCTCGAGTGGCGGCGATCAGACCTTGGCGAGCGCCTGGTCCAGATCGGCGATGATGTCGTCGACATTCTCGATGCCGATCGACAGGCGCACCACGTCCGGGCCGGCGCCCGCCGCGATCCGCTGCTCGTCGGCGAGCTGCTTGTGGGTGGTCGATGCCGGGTGGATCACCAGCGAGCGGGTGTCGCCGATATTGGCGAGATGCGAGAACAGCTCCAGCGCTTCGACGAAGGTGACACCGGCCTCGAAGCCGCCCTTCAGGCCGAAGGTGAAGACGGCGCCGGCGCCCTTGGGCGAATATTTCTGCATCATCGCGTGGTTCGGATGGTCCGGCAGGCCCGAATAGGACACCCAGCTCACCTTCTCGTGGCCCTCCAGATGCGCCGCGACGGCCTTGGCGTTGTCGCAGTGGCGCTGCATGCGCAGCGGCAGCGTCTCGATGCCGGTCAGAAGCATGAAGGCGTTGAAGGGCGAGATCGCCGGTCCGAGATCGCGCAGGCCGAGAACGCGGCAGGCGATGGCGAAGGCGAAATTGCCGAAGGTCTCGTGCAGCACGACGCCGTTATATTCCGGCCGCGGCTGCGACAGCATCGGGTAGCGGTCGTTCGCCGACCAGTCGAAGGTGCCGGCGTCGACGATGGCGCCGCCCATGGAATTGCCGTGGCCGCCCATGAACTTGGTCAGCGAATGCACGACGATGTCGGCACCGTGCTCGATCGGCCGGCACAGATAAGGCGTCGCCATGGTGTTGTCGACGATCAGCGGAATGCCGTGCTTCTGGGCGATCGCCGAGATGCCGGCGATGTCGACGACGATGCCGCCGGGATTGGCGATCGACTCGATGAAGATCGCCTTGGTCTTGGGGGTGACCGCCGCCTCGAAGCTGGCGAGGTCGTCCGGGTCGGCCCAGTTGACGGTCCAGCCGAACGACTTGAAGGCGTGGCCGAACTGGTTGATCGAACCGCCATAGAGCTTGCGCGAGGCGACGAATTCGTCGCCCGGCTGCATCATCGCCTGGAAGATGATGAGCTGCGCGGCATGGCCCGAGGCCACGGCCAGCGCCGCTGTGCCGCCCTCGAGCGCGGCGACGCGCTCTTCCAGCACCGCCTGGGTCGGGTTCATGATGCGGGTGTAGATGTTGCCGAACTGCTGGAGCCCGAACAGCGAGGCGGCGTGGTCGACATCCTCGAAGACGAAGGACGTGGTCTGGTAGATCGGCGTCGCCCGGGCGCCCGTCGCCGGATCCGGCTGGGCGCCGGCGTGGATCGCCAGGGTCTCGAAATTCGGTCCGCTCATCTGTCTCTCTCCCCTTCCATGATGCCGTTCCGGACAGCCCTTCCGGGGCCTTACGGTGCTCGGCACGCTCTAGCATGCCGCGCCCGGGGCGGCGAGTTGCCGGCACGGATTTTCCAAATGTCGCAGGACCGGGGATGCAACCGCCGCGCATGCCAGCCATTCTGCGAGGATCGAACGAACCACCAGGGGGACAGCACGCATGCCGAATTCCAACGGACAGATCCGCTACGCCGTCGTCGGCGGCGGCTGGATCTCCCAGGGCGCCTTCATGCCGGGCGTCGGCCAGACGTCGAACTCGGTCATGACGGCGATCGTCACCGGCGATCCTGAGAAGGCCCGCGCGCTCGGCGAGCGCTACGACATCAGGCCCTATGGCTATGACAAATACGACGCGCTGCTGGCCAGCGGCGACATCGACGCGGTCTATGTGGCGACGCCGAATTTCCGCCACCGGGAATTCGCCGAGCCGGCGCTGAAGGCCGGCATTCACGTACTCCTGGAAAAGCCGATGGCCGGCAGCCTGGCCGACGCCGAGGCGATCGAGGCCTCGGCCCGCGCTTCCGGCGCCCGGCTGATGCTGGCCTATCGCCTGCATTCCGAGCCCGGCACCCAGGCGATCCTGGCGGCGATCCGCGCCGGCGAGATCGGCACGCCGCGCTTCTTCACCGCGACCTTCGCGCAGAATGTCGATGCCGCGAACCACCGCGCGCAGAACGGCTTCTGGGCCGGGCCGATCCCGGACATGGGCGCCTATCCGATCAACGCGGTGCGCAATTTCTTCGAGGCCGAGCCGATCTCGGTCACGGCCGTCGCGTCGAAGGTGCCCGAACGCGGACTCGGCTGCGCCGACACGGTCAGCGTCATACTCTCCTTCACCGAGGGTCGCGCGGCCAGCTTCACCGTGAGCTATTCCGGCGACAGCGTCGACCGGCTGCATGTGGTCGGAAGCGAGGGAATCATCGAGGCCAACCCGGCCTTCGGCTTCGGCGAGGGCGTGTCCATCGACTTCCGGCTGACGCGGGGTGGCAAGACCGAGGAGCGGACCCATCCGGTGGTCGACCAGTTCGCCGGCGAAACGGCGTATTTCTCCGACTGCATCCTGGAGGACCGCGAGCCCGAGCCGAATGGCGAGGAAGGCGTGCTCGACATGATCGTCATCGAGGCGATCGAGCGAGCGCTGGAGACCGGTCAGCCGCAGGCGCTCGAGCCGCGCAATCGCCAGCGCCGGATGGGAAAGGACCAGGTGCGCGACTTCCCGCTCGCCGACGTGCCGGACTTCGTCAACGCAGCGACGCCCACCGGGTAAGGCCATCGGGGCATCACGCCGGGTGATGCCCCTTTTGCTGCGAGGGAAACCGGCGGTGACCGCGAGGACACAAGGAACCGGTCGGAACGCCCGGTCACGCGTCCAGGGCGATCGTCGAGCCGGCCTCGCCGTTCAGGAGGCGCCTGAGGTGAAAGCTGCAAAGCTGGTCATCCGGCCGCTGCCCGACCTCGGCCGCGAATGCCGCGATCGCGCCCGGATCGCGCGCCACGAGCTTGTCGAAAGCGACGACATAGCCGGCCTGCGACGCGTCCGCCCCGCCGCCGGCCGGGAGCGGTTCGAGCACGCGGAGCGGTTCGTTCCGTCCCTTCAACACAAGGTCGCCCACCGGTCGCCAGCGAAACCCCGGCGCAGCATCGGCAACCCGCGCGCTGACGCAGATCCGCGTCCCGAGCGCCTTGTTGGCCGTTTCCAGACGCGCCGCGACGTTGATCGTGTCGCCATAAGCCGTGTAGTCGAAAAAGCGCTCGCCGCCGAAATTCCCGACGATCGCCGGACCGGAATGAACGCCGATTCGCGTCGCGCCGACGGCAATGCCCCTCTCCTGCCAGGCGGTTCGGAAGCGTTCGGCGAACTGGTCGAGTGCCACGGCGCAAGCAACGGCCCGTTCGGCATGATCCTCCTGTCGGTCCGGTGCGCCGAAGAGAATGTGCAGCGCATCGCCCACCACCTTGGCCAGTGTGCCCGCGTGGTCGAACACGATGGCCGTCATGCCTGCGAGATAGTCGTTCAGGAGCGCGCCGAGGACTTCCGGCTCCATCCTCTCGATCAGGCCGGTGAAATCCGTGATGTCCGTGAAAAGGACTGCGATCTCGCGCCGCTGCCCGGAGAGCTCGGCCATGCCGTTGCCGCTGGCCAGCCGCTCGGCCAGCCCGGGCGAGAAGTAACGCGATAGCACCTCGCGGTTGCGCGCTTCGAGCTCCGCGATCAGGCTGGTATTCTCGATCGCAATGACCGCCTGATCAGCGAAGGTCTGGACCAGTGCCACCTGCCGATCGGTGAAAAGGCGCGCTTCCCGGCGCGACAACCCGATCACTCCGACGACGATGCCGTCGCGTTTCAGCGGTACGGCCAGACCGCCTCGATAGTCCCCGAGCTGGTGCCCCGAGAGCGACCGGAACCGCGGGTCTGCAGGGATATCGGCTATGTTGACGACCTCGCCTGTGAACGCCGCCAGCCCTGTGGTCGTCGCCGCATCGGCAGAGGGCCTCACGGCCAGCTCTTGTGCGAATGTCACCCATTCCGCCGGATAGTTCAGCTGGGCCGCGAGACGGAGATTCTCCCCGCGCCTGAGCCACACGACGCCACGTGTCGCTTCGCACAGCACGATGGCCGAACGGATCAGGGTCGCCAGCACGGTATCGAGGTCGAAGCTGGAGCGACTGATCAATCTGAGAATGTCAGCCGTTGCCTGTTGCTGCATCAGGGCGTCGCCCAGCTCGGTCGCGTCGACCGTGGTGGCATCCGTGCCGGGTTCCTCCCGAGGTCCGGCGTCATCGCCCCGTATCTGCATCACGCTTGTCCTGCTGGCGCGCAGCGGCGCTTCCAAGCCGATGAGAGTGTTCCTGGCCGCGCGGGAAGTCCAGCGGGACGCTCAGCGCTGCGGTCATGGCGAGCAAGCCCTCGCCCTATGGGCACTGTGAGGCGACACTGGACGGCGAACCGGCAACACTTCTTCCATGACCTACGACATCCGCCCGGAACGCTCTGGCGACGCCGCCGAGATCCTGCATCTCGTCACCGCAGCCTTTGCCGATGCGCCACACAGCGGCGGCACCGAGGCCGCCATCATCGATGCGCTGCGCGCCGATGACGCGCTGACGGTGTCGCTCGTCGCGGCCGCGGACGGGAAGATTGTCGGTCATGCCGCCATCTCGCCGGTGACGATCGACGGACGCGCTGTCGGCTGGTTCGGCCTCGGACCGGTGGCCGTCTTGCCCGATCGCCAGAGGCGGGGGATCGGCGGCGCCCTCGTGCGGACTGGTCTCGACCGCCTCCGGAACCAGGGAGCCAGGGGCTGCGTGGTGCTTGGCGGTCCCGGCTATTATCGCCGCTTCGGCTTTGCGGCCGATGCGCAGCTTCGCTACCCGGATGCGCCGGCGCCGTATTTCATGCGCCTTGCCTTCGGTCCCGACATCCCGGCGGGCCGCGTCGCCTACCATCCGGGCTTTGCCGCGCGATGATCGGGTCGGCGCCCCGGTCGCGGAGCGAAGCGCCCTCGCCTATTTCGCCCGGTTCAGCCCGTAGCTCTGGAACCCCTTGCCCATGGCCGGCTTCTTCGACGAGAGGACGCGCGAATTGACGCCGTTCCAGCCGATCTCGCCGGACAGGCGCGCATATTCGATCTTCGGGCAGCGATCCATGACGACGGTGAGGCCTTCGGCCTCGGCCGTCCGCGCCGCCACGTCGTTGCGGATGCCGAGCTGCATCCAGATGACCGAGGGGCGCGGATCCATCCCCAGCGCCTCTTCGACGATCCCCGGCACGGCATCGGCGGAGCGGAAGATGTCGACCATGTCGACCGGCTCGGGGATGCTGGCGAGGTCGGCATGGCAGCGCTGGCCGAGGAGGTCCTGGCCGGCGAGGCCCGGATTGACCGGAATGACGCGGTAGCCCTTGGCCAGCAGGTATTTCAGGACGAAGTAGGAGGGGCGCACCGGCTTGGCGCTGGCGCCGACGAGGGCGATGGTCTTCACCCGGCCGAGCAGGCCGCGCATGGCGGCGTCGTCATAGACCAGCGGTGCCGGCGCGGCGGCACCCGGGGCGATCTCCGCCGGGCTCATTCGTGGGTCCATTCCGGCTTGCGCTTCTCCAGGAAGGCGCCGATGCCCTCTTCCGCGTCCTTGGCCAGCATGTTCTCGGTCATCACCGAGGCGGCATATTCATAGGCGTCCGACAGCCCCATCTCGGCCTGCCGGTAGAACGCCTCCTTGCCGGTCTTCACCGTCATCGCCGACTTGGAGGCGATGGTGGTGGCGTATTTGCCGACGATGGTGCCGAGATATTCCGGCGGCACGACCCGGTTGACCAGACCGAACTCGCGGGCCGAGCGGGCGTCGATGGTCTCGCCCGTCAGCAGCATTTCCATGGCGTGCTTGCGGCTGAGATTGCGCGACAGCGCCACCATCGGCGTCGAGCAGAACAGGCCGATATTGACGCCCGGCGTGCAGAACTGCGCTTCCTCGGAGGCGATGGCGAGATCGCAGGAGGCCACGAGCTGGCAGCCGGCGGCCGTGGCGAGGCCGTTCACCTCGGCGATCACCGGCGCGGGATGGCGGACGATCGCCTGCATCACCTCGGAGCATTTGCGCATCGTCGCCGCGAAGAAGGCGCGGCCGCGATCGGCGTCGCTGCGATGGGCGGTCAGCTCCTTCAGGTCGTGGCCGGCCGAGAAGATCTTGCCGGCGCCGGCGATGACGACGACGCGGTTGTCGGTGTCGGCAGCCGCATCGGCGAGCGCGGCGAGGATCGCGTCCATCATCGCCATCGACAGGGCGTTCGCCGGCGGGCTGGACAGGACGATCCGGGTCAGGCCCGTCGCGCGCTGGATTTCGACGGGATGCTGGCCCGCATCGGCGATTTCAAAGATGTCTGCCATGATCGGTTCCGGTCGACTGAAGGAAGGCGTTACCGCCACCTTCAACAGAATCGCCCCGCCCTCCGCAAGATCGTCGGTGCGCTCCGGCTAATGCTCCCCGCGATATCGTCAGTCCGACTGGCCATAGCAGGGCCCCGAAGCTAGGACGGTGCAGGTCGGGAGGAGGCATCTGCCCGGCCCGGACAGGAGCGGGAGGAACGCGCGCGTGCAGCCGATCATGACGAAAGCCGAACTCGAAGCCTTTCTCGACAGCGACTTTCCGCAGCTCGGCGGACGCGAGGGGGGCTTTTCCATCGTTGATGTCGCACCCGGCTCGGCGACCATGCGGCTCGACGCCGGAGACCGGCATCTGCGACCAGGCGGCACCGTCTCCGGCCCCAGCCTCTTCGCGCTGGCCGATGTCGCTGCCTATGTCGCCATCCTCGCCCATATCGGGCCGGTGGCGCTGGCCGTCACCACCAATCTGTCGATCAACTTCCTGCGCAAGCCCGAGCCCGGCGGCATCCTTGGCGAGGCCCGGCTCCTGAAGCTCGGCAAGCGGCTGGCGGTCGTCGACATCTCCCTGACCAATGCCGCGGACGCGGCGCTGGTCGCCCATGCCGTGGCGACCTATTCGATCCCGCCCCGATGAGACGCGCGCGGCACTGCGGTATCATGATACCTTGACGCCGCGATCCCCTGCATGACAGGGGCTCGCGAAGGGTGCCGATACGTCTTTTGACGTTGACAGACGCGGTGCGGGCCCGTATGTCCCGCTCCACGAAGAGCCGGCTCGCGCCGCCTTCCCAAGATCGACGGCCACAGCGGCCGGCAACGATGCTCACGAACACCCAAGGGCAGAATATGAAAACCTTCTCGCAGAAGACCGAGACGGTGGAGAAGAAGTGGATCCTGATCGACGCCGAAGGGCTCGTCGTCGGCCGCCTCGCTTCCATCGTTGCGCTTCGCCTCCGCGGCAAGCACAAGCCGACCTTCACGCCGCATGTCGATGATGGCGACAACATCATCATCATCAATGCGGACAAGATCGTCCTGACCGGCAAGAAGTACGAGAACAAGACGTACTACTGGCACACCGGTTATGCCGGCGGCATCAAGGAGCGCAAGGCGCGCCACATCCTCGAGGGCCGCTTCCCGGAGCGCGTCGTCGAGAAGGCCATCGAGCGCATGCTGCCGCGCGGCCCGCTCGGCCGTCGCCAGCTCAAGAACCTCCGCGTCTACGCCGGTGCCGAGCACCCGCATGAGGCGCAGTCCCCCGAGACGCTCGACGTCCGGGCCATGAACTCCAAGAACTCGAGGGCCGCATAATGTCCCAGCTCTCTTCGCTCGAAGAACTCGGCACGGCCGAAGTCACCGCACAGCCGGAAGCCCCGGTGCATGTGCAGAAGCTCGACCAGTACGGTCGCGCCTATGCTACCGGCAAGCGCAAGGATGCGGTTGCCCGCGTCTGGGTGAAGCCGGGCACCGGCAAGATCACGATCAACGATCGCGATTTCACCGCGTATTTCGCACGTCCGGTCCTGCAGATGGTGCTGCGTCAGCCGATCGTCGCCGCGGCCCGTGACGGCCAGTTCGACGTCGTCGCCACGGTGGCCGGCGGTGGTCTGTCCGGCCAGGCCGGTGCGGTCCGCCACGGCATCTCCAAGGCGCTGACCTATTACGAGCCGGGCCTGCGCGCGGTTCTCAAGAAGGGCGGCTTCCTGACGCGCGACTCGCGTACGGTCGAGCGCAAGAAGTACGGCAAGGCGAAGGCCCGCCGGTCCTTCCAGTTCTCCAAGCGCTGATCGGCGCGGCGGCGTCTGCCGCCGCCCTTTCTCCCGCGAAGTTCTAAGCCGCCGGGTGGTCGCCCGGCGGCTTTTTGCTTATGTGGGCGCGACAGGCTGGTCTGGCGCATCGGAGCTGCGCCCGGCCCCGGCCACCTTCGGCCCGCCGCCTCCCCGACGCTCCCTCGCGGAAGTGACCATGCCCAGCACGTCCATCGACCATGCCTTCACCGCCGACAGCGCCCACGGCGCGGCGGGCGACCCGACCTATGCCGGCGCCCTCTCCTTCATGCGGCGGCGCCAGACCAAGGCGGTCGACGGCACCGACGTTACGGTCTGGGGCATTCCGTTCGACGCCTCGGTCTCCAACCGCCCGGGCACGCGCTTCGGCCCGCAGGCGCTGCGCCGCGCCTCGGCGATCTTCGACAACGATCCGCAGTTTCCCTTCAATCAGGACCTCTTCGAGACCCTGAGCGTGGTCGATTACGGTGACTGCCTGCTCGACTACCGGCTGCCGGAGACGGCCCACGAGACCATCCGCGCGGAGGCGGCGGCCCTGATCGCCCGGACCGGCTTCCTGATGACGCTGGGCGGCGACCATTCGATCACCTTCCCGCTGCTGCAGGCGCATGTGGCGCGGCACGGCAGGCTGTCGCTGGTCCAGTTCGACGCCCATCAGGACACCTGGCCCGTCGCCACCGGCGGTGACGGCCAGTTCCGCGTCGATCACGGCTCCTTCGTCAAGGCGGCCGTGGATGCGGGCCTGGTCGATCCGGCGACCTCGATCCAGATCGGCATCCGCACCCACGCGCCGGAGGATTGCGGTCTGGCGATCGTCGACGGCGAGGCGGTGGAGGAGATGACCAGCGCGGCCATCGCCGAGGCGATCCTGTCGCGCACAAATGGCACACCGACCTATCTCAGCTTCGACATCGACTGCCTCGACGTCGCGTTCGCGCCGGGCACCGGCACGCCGGTCGCCGGCGGCCCGTCGAGCGCCAAGATGCTGGCGGTGCTGCGCCTGCTCGGCGATCTCCGGCTGGTCGGCGCGGACGTGGTCGAAGTCTCGCCGCCTTATGACCATAGCGACATGACGGCGATCGCCGGCGCAACGGTTGCCATGTATGTGCTCGGCCTGCTGGCGCAGAAGCAGGCGGGATGATGCGGCCCGGCGCGCTGACAAAGTGATTCAACACGCTGCCATCCTGATTCAGGACACGCGCCTAACCCGTTGAAACGACGCTCCGTAAGCAACTGATACGAATCTTGAGTAGCCGGACGCCGGCTTTTCGATCACCACGGCATCGCGCCTTTGCGGCGGCGATTCACCCGACCCAGACGAGCCCCATGACCCAGAACATCCCCTTCATCGACCTCGCCACCCAGCGTGACCGGATCCGCGACAAGGTGGATCACCGCATCGCGACCGTGCTGGACCATGGCGCCTTCGTCATGGGCCCGGAGATCCGCGAGCTGGAAGCTGCGCTCGGCGCATTCGGCCAGATGCCCTACACCCTGTCCTGCGCCTCGGGCACCGACGCGCTGGCACTGCCGCTGATGGCGTGGGGTATCAAGCCCGGCGACGTGGTGTTCTGTCCGAGCTTCACCTTCGCCTCGACCGCGGAAGTCGTCGCCTGGCTCGGCGCGACGCCGTATTTCGTCGATGTCGATGCCGACACCTTCAACATGGACCCAGCGCATCTGGAAGCCGCGATCGCCGAGGTTGCAAGCAAGGACAGGCTGACGCCGCGGGCGATCATCGCCGTCGACCTGTTCGGCCAGCCGGCGGACTATCCGGCGCTGCGCCGCGTCGCCGACGCGCACGGGCTGAAGCTCATCTCCGACGCCGCACAGGGTTATGGCGGAACCATCGACGGCGAACTGTCCAGCAAATGGTCGCATGTCGTGTCGACCAGCTTCTTTCCGGCCAAGCCGCTGGGCTGCTACGGCGATGGCGGCGCGGTCCAGACCGACGACGTCGAGCTCAACGAGATCATGGCGTCGCTGCGCGTCCACGGCCAGAATGCCGAGGACAAGTACGACAACATCCGCATCGGCATGAATGGCCGCATGGACACGCTGCAGGCCGCCATCCTGATGGAAAAGCTGGCGATCTTCCCGGACGAGATCGTTGCACGCGGCCGCATCGCCGCACGCTATTCGGAGATGCTCGCCGGGATCGTGACGCCGCAGAAGCTCCTGCGCGACGCCGTCTCGACCTGGGCGCAATATACGATCCGCCTGCCGGAGGGCACCGACCGCAACGCCTTCGCGGCCAGCCTGCGCGAGGCCGGCGTGCCGACGGCGATCTATTATCCCAAGCCCCTGCACCGGCAGACCGCCTATCGCCACTTCCCGGTGACGGGCGGCGAACTGCCGGTCTCCGACGCCCTGTCCCGCGACGTCATCAGCCTGCCGATGCACGCCTATCTGGACGAGGCGACGCAGGACCGCATCGTGGCGGCCGTGAGAGCAGCACTGCAGGCCTGACATCGGTCGCGGCGCGACACCCCGGTCTGGACGTCGCGCCAGATTTCGATAAACCCCGGCGATGACAGGGGCGCCGCGCGAGGTCGCTGCGGGCCCAAACCCATGCGAGGAGATGGCGATGGCCGACAAGATCAGGATAGGTGTGCTCGGAGCCAGCGGCTATACCGGCGCGGATCTCGTCCGTCTCGCCGCCCGTCACCCGAACATGGAGATCGCCGTCCTCACGGCGAACAGCCACGCCGGCAAGCCGATGCGGCAGGTCTTCCGCCACCTGTCCCATATCGACCTGCCGGATCTGGTGACCATCGAGGAAGCGCCCTGGAGCGACGTCGACGCGGTGTTCTGCGGCCTGCCGCACGGCACGACGCAGGCGATCACCAAGGAGATCTTCGAGACCTATCCGCAGACCAAGATCATCGACATGTCGGCCGATTTTCGCTTGCGGGACCCGGCCGCCTACAAGGAATGGTACGGGCTCGACCATGTCGCGACCGAGTTGCAGGGGGAGGCCGTCTACGGCCTGACCGAGCTCAACCGCGAGGCCATCCGCGACGCGCGGCTGATCGCCTGCCCCGGCTGCTATCCGACGGCCGCGCTGCTGTCGCTGGTACCGCTGACCAGTGCATCGCTGATCGATGCCACCGACATCGTCATCGACGCCAAGTCCGCGTGTCGGCGCAGGGCGCGGGCTGAAGGAGAACACCTGTTCTGCGAGCCGGCGAAGGCCTGTCGCCCTATGCGGTCGGCAAGCACCGGCATTCGGCCGAAATCGAGCAGGAAATCGGCAAGGCCGCCGGAATCGACGATCTGAGGGTCAACTTCACCCCGCATCTCATTCCGATGAGCCGCGGCGAACTCTGCACCAGCTATGTACGGCTCGCCGCCGGCAAGACCGCGGCCGATCTGCGCCAGCACCTGATCGAGACCTATCAGGGCGACCCGTTCATCACCATTCCGGACGAAGACGTCCTGCCCCAGACCCAGATGGTCCGCGGTTCGAACTATGTGGTGATCAACGTCGTGCCCGACCGCATCCCCGGCCGCGCCATCGTCATCTCGACGCTCGACAATCTGGTGAAGGGATCGGCTGGCCAGGCCATCCAGAACTTCAACGTCGCCTATGGCCTCGAGGAAACCACCGGCATCGCCCAGCTGCCGCTGTTCCCCTAAGCTGAGGCAAGCGACCGCGCGGCGTCAGGCGGCGGCGCGGTCGATGCTCTCGATCGCCGCTTCCAGGGCGGCGAAGCAGCGCGCGTCGATCGCCGTTCCCACATCGGCCCGCATAATCGCCAGCGCCTTCGAAACCGGCATCGCGGCGCGATACGGCCGCTCGGCGGTGAGCGCGTCGAAGATGTCGGCCGTGGTGATGATGCGCGTGTCGAAGCAGATGTCATCACCCGCCAGTCCGTTCGGATAGCCGCGACCATCCAGCCGCTCGTGATGGGCGCCGGCAATCCGCGCCAAGTCGGCAAAGATGCTGATGCGCGACAGGATCGCCTCGCTGAAGCCGGGATGGCCCTTGATCACTGCCCATTCGTCGGCGTCCAGCTTGCCCGGCTTGTCGAGGATCTGGTTGGAGACGCTGAGCTTGCCGATGTCGTGCAGCAGCGCGACGCGCTTCAGGAAGCGGCGGTGCTCGTCGCTCAGGCCCAGCTTCTCGGCGATCAGGTCGGTGAACAGCGCCACGCGTTCGCTGTGACCACCCGTATAGGGGCTCTTGGAATCGACGACCTGCGCGAAAGCCTCGGCGAGGCAGTCGAGGAACTCCTCGTCGGCGAGCTCGGCATTGTTGTGGGGGGCAAGGCCGATCACCGTTGCGGCAAGGTCCGGTGCACTGAGCGTCGTCCAGACCGCAGGGTCGGCGGCCACCGTCGTGAAGGCGTCGATCAGGGCCGGGTCGAACCAGCTGCCGCTGCGCGCCGTCACTTCGCGGAGGGCGAAGTCGGCGTCCGCGCTGGAGTGGAAGACGTCGACCACCTGGGCCAGCAGCGCGATGCGGCCGAACAGGGCGATCGCCTCCCCCTTCAGCGCCTGGGGCTGTCCCTTGCCGTTCCAGTGTTCGTCGAGATCGAGAATGCCGGCGGCCACGGTCTCGGGAAAGCGCATCTGGCGGACGATGTCGGCGCCGCGATGGCAGCGCGTCTCGATCAGCTCGCGGGAGATCGTGTCGCCCTTGGCCAGCGCCACCACCATGGCGCGGAAGCGTTCGGCGAGACTGGCCTTCAGCCCGGTGTGCTTGAGGACGAAATGCAGAACGTGCGGAAGGCTGTCGCTGACGGTCTTGATATCGCGCTTGAAGGCGATATCGTCGGTCAGGAAGAGCTGGCAGATGCGCGCCGCGTTCGAGCTGCAGCCGATGTCCTTGAGAAGCAGCGTGTAGTAAAGGTCGGCCATTTCCGGTTCGGACAGGCCGATGGCCCGGCCGACATTCATGCCGATCCAGCAGCAGCGCAGGCCGTGACCGTCGGGCTGG
This sequence comes from Aurantimonas manganoxydans SI85-9A1, assembly GCF_000153465.1. Classification (GTDB taxonomy): domain Bacteria; phylum Pseudomonadota; class Alphaproteobacteria; order Rhizobiales; family Rhizobiaceae; genus Aurantimonas; species Aurantimonas manganoxydans. The sequence goes on from NZ_CH672387.1 coordinate 2,537,577, forward strand.
CCTTCGGTAAGGTCCAGCGCGTAGCTGAGGGCGCTGACGAGCTCGGCCTTGGACACCGCCTGCCGTCGTTCCTCCCTGGTGTTCACACTCATCGCGCGCCCCGGCCCTTGGTCCCGTTGGCGGGGATCATCGCAGCCCCAGGTTAACGGACCGACGAAGGCGGCGCGCGACGAAACGGCTCAGGCGACCGGCGCCGGCTCGGGATATTCGCCCTTCAGCGCGCGGGCATGGGTGACCGCCAGCCCCAGGACGATGACGCCGCCGGCCTGATGGGCCAGCGCCCAGTCGATGGGCACGGCCAGAAGCAGGGTCGTGATGCCGATCAGCGCCTGCACGAAAACGGCGGCGAAGAGCAGGATGGCGCGCTTCGTATGGACGCTGCCCGCCGCCTGCAGCAGGGACGCGACCGCGTGGATCGCGACCACCGCGAACAGCACATAGGCGCCGATCCGGTGCATGAACTGCACCGTCATGACGTTCTCGAAGAAGTTCCGCCAGGCCGGGTCCATGACGAACAGGCCGCCGGGGATCAGGGCGCCGTCCATCAGCGGCCATGTGTTGAAGGTCAGGCCGGCATTCAGGCCGGCGACCAGGCCGCCCATGTAGATTTGCGCGAGCGCCAGCAGCGCGATCAGCGCCGCAACGCTCGCCGAGCCGCGCGACGGCGGCATGTCGAAGCGTTTCGGCGCCAGCCCCCGCGCCACCCAGATGATCGCGGCGAAGATCACGCAGGCGATCGTCAGATGCGTCGCCAGCCGGTACTGGCTGACATCGGTGCGCTCGGTGAGGCCCGAGGCGACCATCCACCAGCCGACGGCGCCCTGCAGGCCGCCAAGGGCGAGAATGCCGACGAGACGGGGTTTCAGGAACGGCTCGATGCGGCCGGTCAGCCAGAAGAAGGCCAGCGGGATCGCGAAGACGAAGCCGATCGCGCGGGCCAGGAAGCGATGCGCCCACTCCCACCAGAAAATCGTCTTGAACTCGTCGAGGCTCATGCCGAGGTTGAGCTGCTGGTATTGCGGAATGTGCTTGTAGAGCTCGAATTCCTCGTCCCATTCGGCCGCCGAAAGCGGCGGGACGATGCCGTGGATCGGCTTCCATTCGGTGATCGACAGGCCGGACTCGGTCAGCCGGGTGGCGCCGCCGACGAGCACCAGCGCGAAGATCAACAGCGCGGTGACATAGAGCCACCAGCGGATCGCGGCGCGGTCGCGCAGACGGGGAGACCGGGCCACGGGGCCGGCGGCGGAATGGGAGATCGTCGTCATGTCGCGTGCCATGTGCACCGAAAGCGGCAGGCGATCAAGCGCAGGAAAGTCGCAGGGGCGAGGCTGGCATTGGCGGCCCGGCCGGCCTAGAGGTCGGGCACGGCGACGGCGATGCGGGACGACACCCTGCCTTCGGCGCAAAGGCGCGAACAGGAGAGGCGGATCATGCCGGTCAGAACCAGAAAGCTCATCGGCGCGGTCGTGCTGATCGTCCTCGTCATCGTCTATGCCGTCGTCGCGACGGCGATGGCGACGCTCTATCTGCCCACCGCCAGCGGCTGGGTGCATCTGGCGTATTTCTTCTTCACCGGAATTCTCTGGGTGGTGCCGGCGATGTTCATCATCGCCTGGATGGAGCGGGTGCCGCGCAAGGACCGGGCGGGCGGCAACGAGACGCGCCGCTGAACTTTCGGCTCAGTCCGGCTGATCCGGGGCGCGACGCCCCGCCCGCCGCGTGGCCGCGCACTGCATGAAGATCAGATCGTCGACGCCCAGCGACCTGAGTTCACCGGCGACGGTCGCGTAGCCGTCCGGCGTTGCCGCCTGTCCGGCCACCACGATCGCGGTTTCCTCGTCGAGGAGTGACGGCAGGCTATCCATGCGCCGCGCATCGAGCGCGACGATGGTGCAGTCATAGGCCTCGGCGCAGGCGGCCAGCACCAGCGTGACGTCGGGCGAATCCGGCTGCGGCGCGGCGCCCGTCGCCAGCACCACATGGCAAGCGCCTCGACTGTCGCGATGGATGATCTCGCCGAGCGGCGCCAGATTCTCGGCAAATTCGTGCAGGCCGGGACTGCCCGGCGCAATTCCCGTCTCCGCGGCGATCCGCTCCTCGCCGGTAAGATCGATCAGGATGCAGGACATGCCGGCGCGTGCGATGGCGCGGCCGAGCTCGACACCGCCGAGCCCTCCCTCCCCGCCATCGGCCGACAGCATCACCAGGCGGCCGATGGCGCTGCGATGCAGGGCCATGACGAGTTCGCGGCTGGTGACCACCTCGTCGCCATGGCGCGGCGCGGCGGGAGCGTCGGCAGGGATATCGTGCGGCATGAGCGCAGCCCTCGCTGTGCGTGATGGGACCGTCCGGTTCGCGAACCGCGCCGACGGGCGGCCGAGGCCGCGGGCGACGAAATCGCCGAGCGAGGCGCCGAGGGCGTGAATGCCGGGCCCCATCATCGCCGGGCCCTCGCACCGGGGCAACGGCAGCCGGGCCGCATCGCGGCCGGCATGCCGCGGCGCGGCGAAAGAAGGATTGTCTGGAAACAGGGCGACATGCGCACTCCGGTGCCTGAGCTTCGCCTGCAGCCTGCCATCGACCGGTAACTGTGCCGTTAAGCGACAGTTCGGCAGCGCTCGCCAATTCCCGCTCCCGGCGCCCCGGCATTTTACGGTCGATTAACCCTAACCGTCTATCAACGGGTCATGACGGTGCGATGCCAATTCGGCCGAAGTGCCACGGGAACCTTGACCATGAAGCCGAGACTGGCCTTCATCCTCGCGATCGTGATCAGCGCCCTCGCCGGCTGCGCGTCCTACAAGCCGGTGTCGCCGGCGTTCCACGCGGCGCTCAACCAGTCCTATCGCCTGGACAGTGGCGACGTCCTGCGTGTCACCGTCTTCGAACAGGCCGGGCTCACCAATGCCTATCCGGTGGACAAGGCCGGCTATGTCTCCTTCCCGCTGGTCGGCTCGGTCCCGGCCCGCGGCCGTACCACCACCCAGCTCGAAGCCGAGATCGCCAATCGCCTGCGCGACGGCTATCTCAACGATCCCGACGTCACCGTGCAGGTCGAGACCTACCGGCCCTTCTTCATCATGGGCGAAGTCGCGACCGGCGGGCAGTACGCCTATTTCCCCGGGATGACGGTCCAGAAAGCGATCGCGGTCGCCGGCGGCTTCAGCCCCCGGGCCGAACAGGGCACCGTCGACATAACCCGCCAGGTCGGCAAGCGAATCCTGACCGGCCGGGTGCTGGTCTCCGATCCGATCCTGCCCGGCGACACGGTCTATGTCCGGGAGCGCTGGTTCTGACACGACCCGACTGCGCCGCTGCGGGACGACCCCGCACCGGTCCGGTGAGGCGAATGACGGTCGTCGTTCGCGGGTCACACATGCGAAACCGAGGCATCGGTTTCAGCGCGAGAAGCGGGATCAGGTATTGCGTCCCCGCCCCTTGCCGCATTTCCAGGCAGGGCTCAAGCATATCTTAGCCCTTTGCCTCCATTCTGCGCGGTCGAGAGATCAGACGCGGCCCGCAAAGGTGGGCGCGTCGGCCACCGACCTTGCGGTCGCGGCCCGAACTGCTGGCGGAATGGGAGTCGACCAGACATGGCGAAGATCGAATCCAGCCTGCCTTTGAACGACGTGACGGTCGTCAGCTTCCCCGAGCCCGACGCGCCGGTCGAGCTGAACGCCTTCGCGGCGCGGGCGGCGGCCCAGTACAAGGACGATTTCATCACCCCGCGGATGCTGTCGGGCATCTGGCGCGGTGTCGAGTTCGTGCTGCTGACGCTGCTCGGGCTGGCTCTCTTCGTCGGCTATGTCGGCGTTTCGACGCATCTGTGGGAATCCTACGTCGTCCTGTCGCTGGTCGGCGCGGCGCTCGGCGTCCTCGCGATCAATCTGGCCGACGGCTACGAGATCTCGGTTCTGAAGGGTCGGGCCGCCCAGCTCTGGCGGATCGCCATCGCCTGGGGCCTGACGCTCTGCTTCCTCACGGTGGGCCTGTTCTTCCTGTTCAACGACGCGGCCTATTCGCGGTTCTGGATGGGCAGCTGGTTCGTCGGCGGCGTCGTGTTCCTGTCGATCGGCCGCCTGGCGCTGCGCGCCAAGATCCGCCGCTGGCTGCGCAACGGCCGCATGGAGCGCCGCGCGATCATCGTCGGCGGTGGTCGCGGCGCGGAAAGCCTGATCCGCAGCCTCGAGGGCCAGCCCGACAGCGACATCCGCATCTGCGGCATCTTCGACGACCGCGACGACCGGCGTTCGCCGCCCATCGTCGCCGGCTACCCCAAGCTCGGCAATATCAGCGAGCTGGTGGAATTCGCCCGGCGCACCCGCATCGACATGCTCATCGTCACCCTGCCGCTGTCGGCCGAGCAGCGCGTCCTGTCCCTTCTGAAGCGCTTGTGGGTGCTGCCGCTGGACATCCGGCTGTCGGCGCATTCGGCCGAGCTGCGGTTTCGCCCGCGCACCTATTCCTTCGTCGGCGACGTGCCGCTGATCGACGTCTTCGACCGGCCTCTGGCGGACTGGGACTGGATCGCCAAGCGGGTCTTCGACCTGGTCTTCGCCAGCCTCGCCATCGTCCTTCTGTCGCCGGTCTTCCTTTTGACCGCCCTCGCCGTGAAGCTGGACTCCAAGGGTCCGGTGATCTTCCGCCAGAAGCGGCACGGCTTCAACAATCACATCGTCGACGTGTTCAAGTTCCGCTCGCTCTATGCCGAGATGTCGGATCCGCTGGCCCGGCAGATCGTGACGAAGGGCGACAAACGCGTCACCCGCGTCGGCCGCTTCATCCGCAAGACCTCGCTCGACGAGTTGCCGCAGCTCTTCAACGTGTTGCGCGGCGACCTGTCGCTGGTCGGCCCACGCCCCCATGCCGTCCACGCCATTTCCAGCGGCAACGAGGCGTTCGTGGCCATCGTCGACGGCTATTTCGGTCGTCACAAGGTCAAGCCGGGCGTCACCGGCTGGGCGCAGATCAAGGGCTGGCGCGGCGAGATCGACCAGCCCGACAAGCTGCAGAAGCGCTTCGAGCACGATCTCTACTACATCGAGAACTGGTCGCTGCTGCTCGACCTCTATATCCTCGCCATGACGCCGATCAGCCTGTTGCGGACGAAATCGGCCTACTGACGCCCGGACGGCCGCGGCACGATCCCCGGCCGATCGAGCAGGTCGCGATCGCCGAGCGCGATGAAATGGGGATTGCCGAAGACGTCCTCGTCCGGCGCGTGGGTGCGGCCATAGGCCAGGGGTGTCCCGTCCATGGTGATGGTCAGGCCGCCGGCCGCGCGGAGCACTGCGTCGCCGGCCGCCGTATCCCACTGCATCGTCCGGCCGAAGCGCGGATACAGGTCGGCCTCGGCTTCGGCCAGAAGGCAGAATTTCAGCGAGGAACCGACCGACTTGCGCTCGGCCACGTCGAGGCGGCCGATATAGTCGCGGGTCGGATCGTCGAGATGGTTGCGGCTTGCAACGACATCGAGGGTGGCGCCCGCCCTGCGGCAGGCCAGCGGCGTCGCGGTGCCGTCGCGCTCGACCATGGCCGGCGTTCCGGCCCCGCCATGATAGATCGTCCCGGTCTCGGGAATGCCGACACACCCGAAGACCGGAGCCCCGTCCTCGATCACCGCGACATTGACGGTGTAGTCGGGCGTGCCGGCGATATAGCTTTTGGTACCGTCCAGCGGATCGACCAGCAGGAAGCGCCGGCCGACGGTCGGGATGTCGCCGTCCGAGAAGGCTTCTTCGGCAACAATCGGCAGGGTGCAGCCGCCGCCCTGGATGACCGCGACGATGGCCCGTTCGGCGGCCTTGTCGGCGTCGGTTACCGGAGACCGGTCGGATTTGTAGTCGACGCCGCTGCCGGTCTGGGCGCGGATCGCCGCCATGCCGGCGCGGACCGCCTCGATCATCAGCGCCGTGTCGATCCTGTCGTCGCTCATCGCGTTTCGTCCCTTCCGTGCTTGGCGCCCCGACCGGGCTAATCCGGTTCGGCCGCCCGCCGCAAGGCCCCGAAGTTCGGCCTGCGGTCACCTTTGGCTAACCGTTCGGGCGGATAGGCTCATTTGGCGCGACTTTCCTGAGGGAAAAGTAACCCCCGCGGGCGATGATGCCGGCTTGCGAACCAATTCGGGGACACAAGATCACCGTGCCGTTTCGACCCGCCAGTCCGAAGAAGAGCCCGCGCAAGTCCTTCGGTCGCGACACGTCCGGCGCGACCGCGGTGGAATTCGCCATGGTCGCCGCCCCGCTCTTCATGCTGATCTTCGCCATCGTCGAGACCTTCGTCATCTCGGCCGCCGGCATCCTGCTCGACACCGCCGTCGACGACGTCGCCCGGCAGGTCTTCACCGGTCAGATCCAGCAGTCCGACATCAAGCCATCGGTGTTCCGCGAGAAGATCTGCGACAAGGTCGATTTCCTCTTGAGCTGCGACAAGGTGAAACTCGACCTGCGCACCATCCCGGCCTTCGCCGATATCCCCACCGACGTGCCGATGAAGCTGAAGCAGGTGGACGACAGCCAGTTCTGTTTCGACCCCGGCGCAGCCAATTCGATCACCGTGCTGCGCGCCTATTACGAATGGCCGTGGACGGCATCCTTCCTGCACAAGCTGGCCGCCGAAACCGACGGCAACAGCGTCATGTTCTCCATCGCCGCCTTCATGAACGAGCCCTTCGGGGATCGTCTGAACAGCAATTCCAACTGCGCCTGAGGGATCGATGACCGCCAAATTCTTCGGCCCGCTCCGCCGCGCACGCGCCGCCCTCGCTGCCTTCGGTGGCGATCGCGGCGGCGTCGCCGCGCTGGAATTCGCCATCATCCTGCCCGGCCTGCTGCTGATCTATCTCGGCGGCTTCGAAGCCTCGAAGGCGCTGGAGGCGAGCCGGAAGGTGGAATCGACGGCGGAAACGGTCGGCAATCTCATAGCGCGCAACCGCACGATGACCGAGACGGGCCTCGAGAACATCTACAACATCTCCTCGGCGATCATGGTCCCCTTCTCCACCGACGGGCTGAAGATCGTCGTCACCACGGTGAGCGTCGACGACAAGGGCAAGGGCACAGTCGACTGGTCGCAGGCCAATACCGGCCCGGCGCTCGACAAGGGCGACCGCTACGACGTCCCCTCCGAGCTGGTCTTCGGCACCGAGACCTATCTCGTCGTGGTCAGCGTCAGCTACCCCTACAAGCCGGTCATGGATTATGGCGGGTTCTTCTCGGGCACCACCATGGCCAAGGAATACACCTTCCGGCCGCGCATCAGCAAAAGCATCGTCTGGGAAGGCTGAGCCGGCTCCTCCCGGTCAGCGGCGGGTGCGGTTCTCGCGCCACCAGATCGTCAGCCCACTGGCGATCAGGATCGCCGCGCCGGCCAGGAAGTTCCAGCTGAGCGGATCGCCGAGCAGCGTCACGCTGTAGATGCTGGCGAAGAAGACCTGCGCGTAGAGGAACGGCGAAAGCGCCGAGGCCGAGGCGTAGGCAAAGCCCTGCACGATGCAGAAATGACCCAGCGCCCCCAGCGTCCCGATCGTCACCATCATGGCGAAGACCGGCCAGGTCGGCGTTTCCCAGACGAAAGGCACGGCGATGGTCAAAAGCACCGCGCCGACCGCCGTCGTGTTGAACAGGGTGGCGGCGTTCTCCTGCGGGCCCGACAGGGCGCGGGTCATCAGAAAATAGCCCGACAGGATCACCGCCGACAGAAGCGGCAACAGGAGATACGGGCTGGTGTCGGCAAAGCCCGGCCGCACGATCAGGAGCACGCCGACGAAGCCGGCGAGAACGGCCGCGATGCGCGGCACGCCGATCCGCTCGCCGAGAAAGATCACCGACAGCACCGTGACGAGCACCGGTGCGAAGAACTGCACCGCCGTCGCGTCGGCCAGCGGCACATGCGCGAAGGACACGTACATCAGCGTCGTCGCGCACAGCAGCGCCGCACCGCGCGCGAGCTGCAGTCCCGGGCGCTTGCTGTGCAGGAAGGACGTGCCACGCGTCCGGGCGAGCCACGCCGTCATCAGGATCGCGTGGAAGAAATACCGGGCCCAGACGATCTCGAGCACCGGCAGTTCGCCGGTGAGATACTTGCCGAACGTATCCATGGTGGCGAGCAGCAGCCCGGACAGGATCGTCAGCAGGATGCCGGCCAGAACGCCGCTCGGCCGGGTCATCGAAGGCTGTGCGATAAGTGATGCATACGATCACTTCTGCCTTGCCGGCGGCGCGAAAGCGAGCCCGCGGGCATCAGGCCCACCGGTTTGTCCCCCGGCCGATCCGTCCCGCCATGTCCCGAAGCCTTGCCGGCGACGGGACTGGCGGGCGGGGCCGAGGAAGCAAGGACGGCGATCAGATCGATCCGGCTTCGACCATGTAGTTGTTGGCGCTGCACATGGCGGCGTCGTCGGAGGCCAGGAACAGCACCACCCGCGCCACATAGACCGGCTCGATCAGGTCTGGCAGGCACTGGCGCGCCTTGTGCTTGTCGAGCGCTTCCGGATTGGCCCAGAGCTGCTTCTGGCGCTCGGTCATGATCCAGCCCGGCACGACGGTGTTGACGCGAATCCGGTGAGGGCCGAGATCGCGGGCAAACGAGCGGGTCATGCCGTGCACCGCCGACTTGGCGGTGGTGTAGGCGGGCATGTTGCCGGCCGCCTCCCACCATGAGTTCGACCCCATGTTGATGATCGAGCCCTTGCCGGCCGCGATCATGCCCGGAGCGGCTGCCTGGATGGCGAAGAACATGTGGCGCAGATTGGTGGCGATCCGCTCGTCGAAATAGTCCGGCGTCACGTCTTCCCAGCCGTGGCGATCGTCGCGGGCGGCATTGTTGACGAGCACGGTGGCCGGTCCGTTGGCCTCGGCCAGGGCCGCGAAGGCGCGCTTCAGATCGTCGATGTCGCGCAGGTCGCAGGCCTCGAAGCGTACCTGCCGCCCGGCGCCCGTTAGTTCCCCGGCCAGCGCCGTACCGGCGTCGCGGTCGAGATCGACGAAACCGACGCGGGCGCCCTGTTCGGCGAACGCCCGGACCGTGTCGGCGCCGATGCCCGACGCGCCGCCGGTGACGATGACGCTGGCGTTTTCGAGACTGGGATAGCTGGCAAAGCGCATGGATCGTCCCCTCTAAATCCTGTTGTAGCTCGATAGTGAACTGTTGCGGGGGCTGGTAGCATGCCGGCCATGACCGGGCGAGCCCGCCGGCCCCGCGCATCTATTGCAGCGCCAGCCCCCCGCCCCGATTGCGCAGAGCAGCCAGTTTCAGCCGTGCAACCCTTGTATCCACAAGTATTGACCGCAGCAGGCGTGGTCACGGATCGCGGCGGTCACCACGATCCAAAGCGTAGCCATCCCTTCATGTTGCAGTGCTCACTCGACTTTCGGACTATTGCGCGATCGCAAGCCTTGCTTAGGTTTAGGCAGACTCATCGTATGAGATAACGAGGTCATTCGGGCCAAAGCATCGCCCGCTGCACAGGCTCGCTACTTCATGTGGAACTCGCAATACGAATACGGTCTGGACGACGTCGCCAGTATCGTCGAGCGGATCGCGCAGGACATCGAAGCCGGCGTGCTGCGTCCCGGCGACCGGCTGCCGCCCCAGCGCGAGCTGGCGAACGGGCTTGGCGTCAAGCTGTCCACGATCAGTCGCGCCTATCGCGAGGCGGCGCAGCGGCGCCTGATCGGCGGCGAGATCGGTCGCGGCACCTATGTCCTGGCATCCAGCTCTGATTCGCGGCTCTTCGCTCCCGACGTGTCTGCCGAGCGACTTGTGGACCTGTCCACCAACGTGCCCGTCGCCATGCCGGACGACACGGCGCTGGCCTTGCTGATCGACCGCTTCAGTCCCGCCGAGCGGACGCAGATGACCGGCTATCCCGGCTGTGCACTCGTCCATCGTGCCGCGGAGGCGGTCGGCGACTGGATGGTCTGGCGCGGCATGACCCGCAGACCGGCGACGGTCGTGCCCTGCGCCGGCGCCCATGCGGCGCTGCAGGCGCTGCTGGTCCATGCGACCCGCGAGGGCGACGCGATCCTTGTGGAATCTCTGACTTTCCCGGGCCTGAAGGCGCTGGCGCGGCAGTTGCGGCTGCGCCTGATCCCGGTGGAACTGGACGGCGAAGGCGTCACGCCGGAGGGCCTCGACGCCGCCGCGCGCAGTTCCACAGCCAGGCTGGCCGTGCTGATGCCCAACCTCCAGAACCCGACCGGCGCGGTCATGGGCGACGACCGGCGCCGGGCGATCGCCGGGATCGCCGAACGCCGCGACCTGACGATCATCGAGGACGATGCCTACGGGTCGCTGTCCGGCCGGCCGCCGCTGGCGGAGGATCTGGGTCCGCGCGGCATCGTGGTCTCCAGCCTGTCGATGACGGTCATGCCGGGACTGCGCTTCGGCTTCGTCGCCGGCGACCATCCGATGCTGGCCGCCCTCAAGCGCAACCTGCATCTCACCTCCTGGATGATGACGCCGCTCTCCCTCTTGGCCGGATCGGCCTGGATCGAGGACGGCACAGCCGCCGCGCGCACCGCCTGGCAGGCCGACGCGGTCCGCGAGCGCTGGCGTCAGATGGGGCAGCATCTGGGCCCATCCGACGCGGTGGCCGCACCCCATGTCTGGCTCGGGGTCGACGGCGATGCCGAGGAGGCCGCGACGCGGCTGCGCCAGTGCGGCGTCGCCGTGGTGCCGGCTGAAACCTTCGCCTCGGGACGCACCTTCCATTCGCGCGTGCGCGCCTCGCTGACGGCGGCCCCCACGCGTGCCGACCTCGACACGGCGCTGGCGATTCTCGCAGATTTCGGCGCGCGCCCCGCCGCGCTGCCCCGGGCCGGCGGTTCCACCCCCGCAAGATAGACGCCGCCTGCCCGATTGGGCGGCAGTCGCGGCGGCAGATTGCACAAACGCGCGTCAATCGACGGTCGCGGCCTGCGAGACCCTTGATTTTCCCGCCTGTCGCTTTCTCTTACTCAGAAGACAGGTCTGGAGGGTGCAGGTGACGGCGTTCGACGAAATGCTTCTCGATGACGACAATGTCCGGGAACCCTATGCGCGCTTCAACGAGTGGTTCCGGCAGCAGAACATCGAGGAACTGGCCGCCAAGACCAACGAGGCCGAGGATTTCTTCCGGCGCACGGGCATCACCTTCAACGTCTATGGCGAGGCCGAGGCGGCCGAGCGGCTGATCCCGTTCGATCTCGTGCCGCGGATTATGGCCAAGGCCGAATGGGAGCTTCTCGCCGAGGGCATCGAGCAGCGGGTCCAGGCCCTCAACGCGTTTCTCTACGACATTTACCACGACCAGGAGATCGTGAAGGCGGGCAAGGTGCCCGAGCGCCTGATCGTCGGCAACGAGGCCTATCTGCCGCAGATGGAAGGCTTCCGGCCGCCCGGCGGGGTCTACACCCACATCATCGGCACCGACATCGTGCGGTGCGGCGAGAACGAGTTCTACGTCCTCGAAGACAATGCCCGCACACCGTCCGGCGTCTCGTACATGATCGAGAACCGGGAAACGATGATGCAGATGTTTCCCGAGCTGTTCGCGCAGAATCGCGTGCGGCCGGTCGAGACCTACCCGCATCACCTGCGCCGCTCGCTCGCCGCGGTCGCGCCGCCCGCCTGCGACGGTCCGCCGACCATCGCGGTGCTCACGCCCGGCATCCACAATTCCGCCTTCTACGAGCACGCCTTCCTCGCCGACCAGATGGGTGTCGAGCTGATCGAGGGCGCCGACGCCAAGGTGATCGACGGCCGCATCCAGATGCGGACCACCGAGGGCTACAGGCCGATCGACGTCCTCTATCGCCGGGTCGACGACGAATATCTCGATCCCGAGGCGTTCAAGCCCGATTCCATGCTCGGCATTCCCGGGATCATGGAGGTCTACAAGAACGGCGGGATCACCATCGCCAACGCCCCCGGCACGGGCATCGCCGACGACAAGGCGATCTATTCCTACATGCCGGAAATCGTCGAGTTCTATACCGGCAAGCCGGCCCTTCTGCAGAACGTGCCGACTTGGCGCTGCGCCGAGGAAGACAGCCTCGCCTACGTCCTCGACAATCTGAAGGACCTCGTCGTCAAGGAAGTGCACGGCTCGGGCGGTTACGGCATGCTGGTCGGACCGGCGGCATCGACGGCCGAACGCGAGGCCTTCGCGGAGAAGCTGCGGGCCAGGCCGCGCAACTACATCGCCCAGCCGACGCTGGCGCTGTCGACCGTGCCGATCCTGTCGGACCAGGGTCTCGCCCCGCGCCATGTCGATCTTCGCCCCTTCGTCCTCGTCTCCGACAAGGTCCGGATCATACCCGGCGGACTGACGCGCGTGGCTCTCAAGGAGGGCTCGCTCGTGGTCAATTCCAGCCAGGGCGGCGGCACCAAGGACACCTGGGTACTGAGGGACTGAAGCGAAGCACATGGCACTACTCGGACGCACCGCCAACGGCCTGTTCTGGATGTCCCGCTATATCGAGCGGGCCGAGAACATGGCCCGCCTCGTCGACGCCGGACAGCGGCTGTCGATGACCAACCTCTCCTCGGACGAACCCGACGAATGGCAGTCGGTACTGGTCTCGGCCGGTGTCGAGGCCGCCTATCTGGCCAAATACACCGAATACGACACCGCCTCGATCATCGACTTCCTGCTGCGCGACCGGGACAATCCGTCGAGCGTGCGCTCGTCGATCGACACGGCACGGATGAACGGGCGGATGGTGCGGACCGCCCTCACCCGCGACCTGTGGGAAACGATCAACGAGAGCTGGCTGATCATCAAGAGCCGGCTCGACAAGCCGCTGAACCCGGTCGAACTGACAGCCATCCTGGAACTGGTCAAACGCCAGACGGCGCTGATCCGGGGCGTCTTCCACGGCACGATGCTGCGCAACGAGATCTTCGACTTCTGCAATCTCGGCGCCTTCATCGAGCGGGCCGACAACACGGCCCGCATCCTCGACGTGAAATACTGGGTGCTTCTGCCCGAGCATTCCTCCGTCGGCTCGTCGCTCGACAATTTCCAGTGGGCATCGATCCTGCGCTCGGTCTCGGCGCATCGCGCCTATGCCTGGGAATATGACGGCGAATACCGCGCGATGGACATCATCGACTTCCTGATGCTGAACCGCAGGCTGCCGCGCTCGCTGGCCTATTGCTACCTCTGCATCGAGGAAAGCCTGAAATATCTGAACCGGAACTACGAGACGCAGCACAAATGCTCCCGCACGGCCAGCGATCTCACACGCAGGCTGTCGAATGCGTCGGTGAAGGAGATCATCGACGGCGGCATGCACGAGTTCCTCGAGAACTTCATCATCGAGAACAACCGGGTGGCCAGGGAAATCGCCGAGAGCTACCGCTTCTACGCCTGATAGTGGCAACTCGGCTTCGCTGTCCGACGAACCGTACCCCTCACGGTCGAAAATTATTGCGGAAGGCGCGCGGCCTGCACAAAGATGCAGCCGCGCGCGGGCAGCTGATTCGCCCTGCGCCCCAGAGGGATGTCAGCCAAGATGACCTATTGCGTGGGGCTCCTCGTCGATCGTGGCCTCGTCTTCATGTCGGATACCCGCACCAATGCGGGCATCGACAACATTTCCGTCGTCTCGAAGATGAAGACCTGGGAGGTGCCGGGCGAGCGCTTCCTGTGCCTGCTCAGCGCCGGCAATCTCGCCACCACCCAGTCGACGGTGTCGCTTCTGGAAGAGCGTCTGCTTGCCCCGGCAGAGCGCCAGCCGGCGATCCTGACGCAGCCGTCGATGTTCCAGACCGCCAAGCTCGTCGGCGAGACGATCAAGGAGGTCATCTCCTACACGACGCCGGCCGGCCAGTCGGCCGATGCGCTGTTCTCGGGCACCTTCATCCTCGGCGGCCAGATCAAGGGCGGGCGTCCACGCCTGTTCCTGATCTATCCGGAAGGCAATTTCATCGAGGCCGGGCCCGACAATCCGTTCTTCCAGATCGGCGAGCACAAATACGGCCGGCCGATCATCATCCGCACCTATGATCCGCAGATGAGCCTGGAAGACTGCGCCAAGCTGTTGCTGGTCTCCTTTGATTCGACCATCCGCTCGAACCTGTCGGTCGGGGCGCCGATCGACATGCAGTTCTACGAGACCGACACGATGGTGGCCGGCTACAAGCGCCGCTTCGAATTGTCGGACGAGTATTACCAGCAGATATCGGGCGGCTGGTCCGATGCGCTCAAGGATGCCTTCGATTGTCTGCCGCCCTTCCAGCGTTAGGGTGATACAAAACAAGACACGTGCCGCGCATCGGCATTAATCTTGCGGAAAAGATTGTTCGCAATACTGACGGAACACAGGAAACTGTTTCGGCATGACGCGAACACTCACCCACCAGCCCTTGACGAGACGCGGATTCTGGAAGCTGGCAGGCATCACGCTGTGCGGGGTCCTGTCGTGCATGGCGGTGGCGCTTGCCTACAACGCGGCGCTGTTCCGCAATGCCGATCCCGAGGCCTTCCGGCTGGCGATGATCTGCGCCGTGGTCGTCCCCACCATTCTCGGAGGGCCGCTCTTCGTCTTCCTGTCGCTGAAGCTGCGCGAGCTGCGCATCCTGAACCGCCAGCTCGCGATCGTCGCCGCCCATGACGGCCTGACGACGCTGCTCAACCGGCGGGCCTTCACCGAGCGTGTCGAGGCGCGGCTGGAATCCATGGCCACGGATGGCCTGGCCGGCGCGCTGTTCCTCATCGACGCGGATTTCTTCAAGGCGATCAACGACCGATACGGCCACGCCACCGGCGACCGGGCGCTCAAGGCGATCGCCCTGCGGCTGCAGGATTCGGTCCGCAAGGGCGACGTCATCGGTCGTCTGGGCGGCGAGGAATTCGGCGTGCTGCTCGTTGACGTGGCCCCTGGCGAAGGAGATCGCCGAACGGATGCGCGAGGCCGTGGCGACGATGGAATTGTCGTCGCCGGAGGGCAAGCCGGTGCCGGTATCGGTCAGTATCGGCGGCGTCATCTTCGACCGGCCGGTCGGCTACAGCTATCTCTACCAAGAGGCGGACAACCGGCTCTACGAGGCCAAGGCCCGCGGACGGAACCGCGTGGTCGTGCGCAACACGGCCCCCGTCGCCGCCGAGCCGGATCGGGTCAGCGCCTGAGGCCGGCGCTGGCCTGCCTCAGCGTTCGCGGCGCAGACCCTTGGCGTCAAGCTCGGCCAGATAGGCCTGCCAGCGCGTGTCCTTCTCGCGGAACAGCTCCGCAAGGTAGCTCCAGCTGAAGATGCCGGTATCGTGACCGTCGTCGAAGCCGATGCGCACGGCATAATTTCCGACCGGCGCCACAGAGGCGATGGCCACGTCGATCTTGCCGCCGACGGTCTTGCGCTGGTCCGGCGAATGGCCCTGAACCTCCGCAGACGGCGACATCACCCGCAGCATTTCGGCCGACAGATCCTGGCGAGCGCCGCCGGCCTGGACGAGCATCAGCGTGCGCCGGTCGGGCGTGACGCGAATTTCCTGTGGCGGCGCGACGGTGTCGGTCATGGCAGTTTCGCCTCCCGGGCGTGTTTCAATTTGTCTGGCAATGGTTTGTTCGATGCGTTGCGCTTGACCCGCACGCACCGCGCTTCCACATTCGCGGGCATGGACATCCACATCACCCTCGCCTGCGAGGCCGCAATCTCATGAGTCTCGTCCCCGACATCAAGACCGCGGTCTCCGAAGGCCGGTTGCGAACCGACGCGTTTCCGGAGATGATCGACCCGTTCGGCCGGGCAGTAACCTATCTGCGCGTGTCGGTCACGGACCGCTGCGATTTTCGCTGTGTCTACTGCATGGCCGAGGACATGACGTTCCTGCCCAAGCGCGACCTGCTGACGCTGGAAGAGCTCGACCGGCTGTCCAGCGCCTTCATCGCCAAGGGCGTGCGCAAGTTGCGTTTGACCGGCGGCGAGCCGCTGGTGCGCAAGAACATCATGCATCTGGTGCGCTCGCTGTCGCGGCATCTGGAATCGGGCGCGCTCGAAGAGTTGACCCTGACCACCAACGGCTCGCAGCTCGCCCGCTTCGCCGACGAACTGGCCGATTGCGGCGTGAAGCGCCTCAACGTCTCGCTGGACACGCTCGATCCCGACAAGTTCAAGCAGATCACCCGCTGGGGCGAACTCGACCGGGTGATGGGCGGCATTCGCGCCGCGCAGGCCGCCGGCATAAAGATCAAGCTCAATGCGGTCGCCCTGAAGGGCTTCAACGAGGACGAGATCCCCGGCATGATCGAGTGGGCCCATGGCCAGGGCATCGACTTCACGCTGATCGAGACGATGCCGCTGGGCGAGATCGACGAGGACCGCACCGACCAGTATCTGCCGCTCAGCCAGGTCCGCCGCGATCTGTCGCAGCGCTGGACGCTGAACGACATCCCCTACAAGACCGGCGGTCCGGCGCGTTACGTGGAAGTGGCCGAGACCGGCGGCCGGCTGGGTTTCATCACGCCGATGACCCACAATTTCTGCGAAAGCTGCAACCGCGTCCGCGTCACCTGCACCGGCACCCTCTTCATGTGCCTCGGCCAGGAAGATGCCGCGGATCTCCGGGCGCCGCTACGCGCCTCGGAGGGCGACGAATTGCTGTCGAACGCCATCGACGAGGCGATCGGCCGCAAGCCGAAGGGGCATGACTTCATCATCGACCGCGACACGAGCAAGCCCTCGGTGTCGCGGCACATGAGCATGACCGGAGGATAATGATGCGCCTTGAAGGATTGTCCGTCGCCGCGCTGGCCCTGGCGGCGGCGCTGACCTCTGTCGCGCCGGCCAACGCCGACGACGTCACCTATCGCAACGAACGTTTCGGCACGACGGCGAGCTTTCCCGCCGAAGCCTTTCCGAACCAGCTGCCGGCGCCCACCAATGGCGACGGTCTCGGCTGGAGTTCGCCGGAGGGCGCGGAAATCTTCATCTATGCCCGGCCGCGCGCACCCGGCGAAACGCCGCAGGCGGTGGTCGGGCAGCGCGCAGATACGGACGAGGTTACCTATGACCGGTCCGGCAAGCGCTGGGCCGTCGTCTCGGGCTATCGCGACGGCCGGATCTTCTACGAGCGCTACATCTTCCGCGGCGATCTCGTGCATTCGGTCTCGATCCGCTACCCGGAATCGGAGCGCGCGACCTATGACAAGCTGGTCGGCCCGATCACCATGACGCTGGACGGTCCCGCGGGCAACTGAGCTGAAAAGGGAGGCGCCCGTCGCCGGGCGCCCGCAATCAGGCCCGTTCGCTTTCGCGATAGGCGTCCTTGACGGTCTCGACCACGGCCTGCGGCGCCTGCTGCGTGGCCTCGCCGACCGGCTCGTCTTCGGTCAGCAGCGTCTTCTGCGTCGCGGACGTCCCCAGATCGTCGATCATGCTCTGCGTGCGCATGGCCTCGAGATTGGCCATCGCGGCTTCGCGCAACTGGTCGATCGCCGCGGCAGTCCGCGGCGCGACGACCAGCGCCCGTGTCGCAGCCGCACCGGTCACCGGCGCGCTGTCGCGGCTCGCCGTGCCCGAAGCCGCTGCATTGCTGGACGATGCGCCCGCGCCGGATGACGAGGACGACGTGCCGGCGGTCCCGGCATTCGCCGACGCCGACTGGGTCTCGTTCGACGAGGTGCCGTTGGCGGGCGGTGCCGAAGCGCCCGAACCGCTGTTCGCTTCAGCCGGCGGCGGCGTCTGCTCGCTTGGCTGTGGCTGGCTGCTGGGCGGCGACGACTGCCGACTGCCGGGTGAGACGATGTCGATCAATGCCATAGGTTACGCTCCTGGATACAAAGAGCCGGAGCCTTAGGCCTGAAGGACTTTCCACGGTTTTGCCGGAATCGTTAAAGTTGCAATCACAACGACGTGACGGCGTGTTGCTGGCGGGGATGACGCTTTTCGTGTCGCGCCGTCGCCGCCAAAGCGCTAAGGCTGCCTGACACTTCTCCAGCAACCGATCCGGCGGCTCCCCTTGCTCAGCGACAATGCCCGCGCCGCGCTCTTCATGCTCGTTTCCATGGCGGGCTTCGTCGTCAACGACACCTTCGTGAAGCTGGCGGCCGACCACATTTCGCCACCCCAGATCATGGCCGTGCGCGGCGTCGTCGCCTCGCTGCTGCTGTTCCTCCTGGCCTGGCGGATGGGCGCGCTGCGCCCGCTCGCCATGGCGATGAAGCCGCGGCTGCTGGTGCGCACCATCGCCGACATCACCGCGACCCTGTCCTACATCACGGCCCTCTCCCACATGCCCATCGCCAACGCCTCGGCGATCTTCCAGGCGCTGCCGCTGACCGTCACGCTGGGCGCGGCGCTGTTTCTCGGCGAGCCCGTCGGCTGGCGGCGGTGGGCGGCGATCGCCGTCGGCTTCGTCGGGGTCCTCGTCATCGTGCGGCCAGGTACCGACGGCTTCACCATCTACTCCCTCGCCGTGCTGGCGTCGGTCGCCGCATCGGCGGTTCGCGACCTGACGACCCGGCGCATGGACCCGAAGGTGCCGTCGCTGTTCATCGCCATGATCACCGCGATCGCCGTCTCGCTGCTCGGCTGGCTGCTGATCCCGCTGGCGGGCGGCTGGCGGCCGATGCCGGCCTTGACGCTGGTCCATCTGAGCTGCGCGGCGGCGTCCATCGCCGTCGGCTACATCTTCATCGTCCAGGCGATGCGGATCGGCGACATGGGCTTCGTCGCGCCCTTCCGCTATGCCGTCCTCGTCTTCGCCCTGATCCTCGGGCTGGTCGTCTTCGGCGACCTGCCCTCGCCGCTGACGCTGCTGGGCGCGGCCATCGTGGTGGCGAGCGGACTTTACACCCTATATCGGGAACGGGTCCGGGGCGTCGCCGCGCCAATCAAGACACAGGTGCACTGATGCTGAGGGATACTCCCGGTCACGACGCCGAGCCGACGGTCCTGCCGACGGCCGGAACGCCTCCCGCCGCCGCAGCGGTCACGGGCGCCGCCGCGCGCCGCCCGATGCTGGTCACGCTGATGATCGCCTCGGCGCTGTCGCCGCTTGCCATCAACATCTTCATTCCGTCGATGGCCTCGATCGCCGCCGATCTGTCCGCCGACGGCGCGACGGTCGGCCTCGGCCTGTCGCTCTATCTGGTGGCGACGGCGCTGATCCAGCTCGTCGCCGGACCGCTCTCCGACCGCTATGGCCGGCGGCCGATCATTCTCGGCGGCATGGTGCTGTTCCTCGTCGGCACGCTGCTCTGCCTGATGGCCGACGACGTGGCGCTGTTCCTCGTCGGCCGCGTCGTGCAGGCCGCGAGCGCCACAGGCATCGCCCTGTCGCGGGCCATCGTGCGCGACGTCTACAGCCGCGAGCGGGCGGCCGCGATGATCGGCTACGTCACCATGGGGCTTGCCGTCGCGCCGATGATCGGTCCGCTGATCGGCGGCGTCCTCGACACCGCCTTCGGCTGGCGCAGTGTCTTCTGGCTGCTGACCGGCATCGGCATCGTGACGATCGTGCTTCTGGCCTTCGACCTGTCGGAAACCAACAGCGAGACCGGCCGGCCGATCCTGCCGCAGCTGCGCGCCTATGGCGAACTCGCCGGCTCCTCGGCCTTCTGGATCTATGTCGGCACCTCGTCGCTGACCTCGGCGGTGTTCTTCGGCTTCCTCGGCGGCGCGCCCTTCATCGCCATGACCGTGCTGGGCATGACGCCGGCCGGCTACAGCGTCTGGTTCGCGCTCTGCGCCATCGGCTACATGCTCGGCAATTTCGCCACCGCGCGGCTGTCGGAACGCTTCCGCATCAAGACCATGATGGTCACCGGGGCGGCGATCTCGCTGGCCGCGACCAGCCTGTCGCTGGCGCTGATCGCTGGCGGGCTCCTGTCGCCGCTGACGCTGTTCGCGCCGATGCTCTTCGTCGGCTTCGGCAACGGGCTGGTGCTTCCGACGGCGACCGCCGGCGGCGTCAGCGTCATGCCGCAGGCCGCCGGGGCCGCCGCGGGCATGCTCGGCGCCTGCCAGATCGGCGTCGGGGCCCTCAGCTCGATCCTCGCGGCGCTTCTGGCCACCGGCAGCGGCGGCGCCGTCGGCCTGCTCCTGCTGATGACCGGCATCGCCATTGCCGGCCTCGGCGTGGCGCTGTCGGCCAGGCGCGTGAACGCCGCCGGCTGACGCCAATGATGGTTTCATCCGAAAGCGCTTGACGGTTGCCTCCCCCGGCAAAAATTGCCAGCATTGGCGCCATAACAGGCATGCCTTCCTGACAGGCCACACCGGTCCGGGCATGCCGTCCACCCACAAGAGGTTTTCATGCGTCTCACCCGAACTCTCGCCCTTGCCGCCACCGTTGCCGCCCTCGCCCTCGGGCACGCCCAGGCGCAGGAGAGCGACGCCGACAAGGACTGGTCGAAGGTCGTCATCGGCACCGAAGGCGCATATCCGCCGTTCAACTTCCTCGACGCCTCCGGCGAACTTCAGGGCTTCGACGTCGACATCGCCAAGGCGCTGTGCGCCGAGATGAAGGTCGAGTGCAGCTTCGTCACCCAGGATTGGGACGGCATCATCCCGGCGCTGCAGAACGGCAATTTCGACGCGCTCGTCGCGTCGATGTCGATCACGCCGGAGCGTGAGGAGCAGATCGCCTTCACCAACAAATATTACCAGACCCCGCCGGCCATCGCCGTGCCGAAGGATTCCGACATCACCGAAGCCACCGCCGAGGCACTGGCCGGCAAGGCGATCGGCGCGCAGACCTCGACCACCCATGCCCGCGCCGCGGAGAGCTACTTCCCCGACGCCGAAGTCCGCCAGTACCCGACCGCCGAGGAATACAAGCTCGACATCGAGAGCGGCCGCGTCGACGCGGTGGTCGACGACGTGGTGGTGCTGGACGAGTGGCTGAAGAGCGACGCCGGCGCCTGCTGCAAGCTGCTCGACACGCTGAAGGCCGATCCGGCGATCTACGGCAAGGGCATCGGCATCGGCCTGCGCCAGGGCAGCGACAAGCTGGCCGGCATGTTCAACGACGCCATCGCCGCGATCCGCGAGAACGGCACCTATGACGAGGTGCAGAAGAAGTATTTCGAGTTCGACGTCTACGGCGAGTAAGCCCGGACCCGAGACATGCGAAGCCGCGGCGGGGCGACCCGCCGCGGCTTTTTCATGCGCGATCGACCGCGGCGGTCAGCCGAGATCGTATTGCCATTCGGACGGCCGGAAGGCGTAGGCGGCGTCGCCCGAACCCTCGACCACATGGCCGATGCTGGGAAACGCGATGTGCATGCCGGCGATGCGCGTGCGATTGGCGGCGACATCCGCCAGCAGCGCCTCGCGCGTGGCGATCGCCACCTGCGGATCGCCGTCGAAGGCGATGCCGACATCCGGCCGGGCGAACTGGATCGCGCCGGCATGGACGACGTCGCCCCAGACCAGGAGGCCATCTGCGCCCTCGCCGATCATGTAGCCGCAATGGCCGGGCGTGTGGCCGAAGAGCTCGCGCGCGGCAATGCCCGGTACCACCTCGCCGGCCGCCGCGAAGGTCTTTACCTTGTCGCCGGCGACCTCCATGGCGGTGCGGGCCGCGTCGAAGAAGCCCTTGACCGAATCCGGCGCCGCATCGCGGTTCTCGATGCTGGTCCAGAAATCGTATTCGGCCTTGTGGACATGGACCGTGGCATTCGGGAAGGCGAGCTTCCCGTCGAGCACCAGGCCGCCGACATGGTCGGGATGCAGGTGGGTCAGTAGCACCGCGTCGATGTCCTCGGGCGGGATGCCGGCCGCCGTCAGGCGATCCTGCAGCTTGCCCATCTGCGGGAAGGCGCCGGCGCCGCCGGTGTCGATCAGCACCGTCTGCTCGGGCAGATGCACGACATAGGCGTTGACGCCGGTGGTCACCGGCGGGGCGCCCTTGAAGGCCTCGTCCAGCAGGCGTTCGGCCTCGGACGCCTCGATGTTGGACAGAAGCGCGATGTCGAGGTCGAGATAGCCGTCGGAGACCGCGGTGACGATCGCCTCGCCGACGCGAATCTGCTGGACCGGCAGCACCTGGCTCGTCGGCGTGGGCGCCTTGGCGGCGGCCGGCAGCGCGCCGAAGCGCATGAGGATGGGGGCGCTCAGCGCGCCGGCAACGAAGTGGCGGCGGGAAACGGGCATGGGCAGGCTCCTTGAGGTTGCAGAGCGTGGAAATATCGCCGCGTCCGGCCAATGCAATGAAACGGTGTGTCTGCCCGGCTTGATGATCCCGCCGGTGGCGGCTAACCATGGATTTTGATGGATCATTACTGGACGCTCATCGGCTTTGGCCCCACGGGATGGGGAGACGACATCGCCTGGGGCGCCCTCGTCACCGTTTCGCTCGCCCTCGCGACCCTGCCGATCGGCCTCGTCTTTGGCTTCCTCCTGTCGCTCGCGAAACAGTCCGACGACCGCTATCTGAGCCTGTCGGCCAACATCTACACCACGATCTTCCGGGGCCTGCCGGAACTCTTGACGCTGTTCGTGGTGTATTTCGGCGCCAACGGCCTCCTGCGCTCCATCACCCAGTCCACCGGCCTGCCGGACATCGCCTTGTCGAGCTTCGTGTCCGGCATGATCGCGCTGGGCTTCGTCTTCTCGGCCTTCGCCAGCGAGGTCTTCCTGTCGGCCTTCCGGGCGATTCCCCACGGCCAGCGCGAGGGCGCCGCGGCGCTCGGCCTCGGTCCGGCGCGGATCATGATTCTCGTCATCCTGCCGCAGATCATCCGCATCGCCCTGCCGGGCCTCGCCAATCTGTGGATGAACCTCCTGAAGGACACGGCGCTGGTCTCGGTCATCGGGCTCGCGGACATCATGCGCCAGACCGGCATCGCGGCGCGCGTCACGCGTGAGCCGTTCTACTTCTTCGGCGTGGCGATCGTGCTCTATCTGGTACTCACCATGCTGTCCTCGATTGCCATCGGCGGCATCGACCGCTGGACCAGGCGCGGAGACGTGGCGAAATGAGCGATGCCGCAATGGCCGCGCCGCCGGTGGTCAAGCCGAAGCCGAAGATCGGCGGCCTGATCGCGATTGGCATCTGGATCGCCATCTCCATCGGCCTGGCGATCTACATCATCCGCGGCTTCGATCCGACCTTGTTCACACGCTTCGGCCCGTCCTACCTGTCGGGCCTGTGGATCACCATCACGCTGGTCGTCGGCTCCTTCGTCTGCGGCGCCGTCGTATCCCTGCCGGTGGCGCTCGGCCGCATGTCGGCCAACCCGGTGGCGCGCACCCTCGCCTTCGTCTTCGTCTATTTCTTCCGCGGCACGCCGCTGATCGCCCAGATCTTCCTCGTCTATTACGGCTTCGGCCAGTTCCGCGGCGCCTTCGAGACGGTGGGCCTGTGGTGGTTCTTCCGCGAGGCCTGGTACTGCGCGCTGTTCTCGCTGACGCTCAACACGGCGGCCTATCAGGCCGAGATCCTGCGCGGCGCCATCCAGAGCGTGCCGACCGGCCAGTGGGAGGGCGCCCGGTCGCTGGGCATGCCGCGGGTGGTGATCTTCTTCAAGGTCATTCTGCCCCAGGCGATGATCGTGGCGCTCAGGCCCTATGCCAACGAGATCATCCTGATGATCAAGGCCTCGGCCATCGTGGCGATCATCACCGTCTACGATCTTTTCGGCGAGACGCGGCAGGCCTATTCGCGCACCTTCGACTTCCAGACCTATGTCTGGGCGGCGGTGCTGTATCTCGCCATCGTCGAGGGGCTGAGACACGCGACCAACTTCATCGAGCGGCGGCTGACCCGGCATCTGAAGCGTTAGCTTGAGAGCCGGACGGCCACCGGATTGAAACGCGAGGCGACCGCGCAAGGTCACTCGCATCGCAGAACGACATATTGGGGGAGTGAGAACATGGCGAAAGTTGCATTCATCGGTCTCGGCGTCATGGGATATCCGATGGCCGGACATCTCAAGGCAAAGGGCGGCCACGACGTGACCGTCTTCAACCGGTCCGCCGCCAAGGCGCAGAAATGGGTCGACGCGCATGGCGGCGCCCATGCCGCGACGCCGCGCGAAGCGGCCAAGGACGCCGATTTCGTGTTCTGCTGCGTCGGCAATGACGACGACGTGCGCTCGGTGACCTACGGCGACGACGGCGCCTTTGCCGGCATGAAACCCGGCGCCATGCTGATCGACAACACCACCGCTTCGGCCGAGCTCGCCCGCGAGCTGGCGGAAGCGGCCAGCGCCAAGGGCTTCAAGTTCATCGACGCCCCCGTCTCGGGCGGCCAGGCCGGCGCGGAGAACGGCGCCCTCACCGTGATGTGCGGCGGCGAACAGGGCGATTTCGACGCCGCAAAGCCGGTCATCGACGCCTATGCCAAAATGGTCGGCCTGATGGGCCCGGCCGGCGCCGGGCAGCTCACCAAGATGATGAACCAGATCTGCATCGCCGGTCTCGTCCAGGGCCTGTCCGAGGCGATCGCCTTCGGCAAGAAGTCCGGCCTCGACATCGAGAACGTCGTCAGCGTCATCTCCAAGGGCGCCGCCGGCTCCTGGCAGATGGAGAACCGCCACAAGACCATGGATGCCGGCCAGTACGAGCACGGCTTCGCCATCGAATGGATGCGCAAGGATCTCGGCATCTGCCTCGCCGAGGCCAAGCGCAACGGCGCCACCCTGCCGGTCACCGCGCTGGTCGACCAGTTCTATGCCGAGGTCGAGGCGATGGGCGGCAAGCGCTGGGACACCTCGGCACTGCTCGCCCGCCTGGAGCGCTGAGCGCGCTTCACACATTGCATGAAGTGGCGGCCAGATCGATTCCGGTCTGGCCGCCAAGCAACTGATATCGCGCGCCGATCGCCGGCTCAGGTCTCGCGCGGTTCCTTGTCGAGGACCATGTAATCCAACGGCATCTGCGTCGTGTACTTGATCTGCTCCATGGCGAAGGACGAGGACACGTCGCGGATCTCGATCTTCGAGATCATGCGCTGGTAGAAGGCGTCATAGGCGGCGATGTCCGGCACGACGACGCGCAGCAGGTAATCCACGTCGCCGCTCATGCGGTAGAATTCCATCACCTCGGGAAACTCGCCGATCACCTCGGAGAAGCGCTTCAGCCATTCGTTGGAATGCGAATTGGTGCGGATCGAGACGAAGACGGTGACGCGGGCATTGACCTTGACCGGGTCGAGGATCGCAACGCGGCGGCGGATCACCCCCTCCTCCTCCAGCTTCTGGATGCGGCGCCAGCACGGCGTGGTCGACAGGCCGACACGCTTGGCGACGTCGGCTACCGCCAGCGTCGCGTCTTCCTGCAGCAGTCTCAGTATCTTCTTGTCCAGCCGGTCCATCGACGTGTCACTCCTGTCCTTGCGCCCGAGGATTACAGGAGCCGGCGGCAAATCGGTAGGGTGGCCGATCAATCGCCCGCTCAGACAAGCTCCCCGACGCGCCGGCGCAGTTCCGGCAGCAATTCCTCGCCGAACCAGGGATGACGCTTCAGCCAGCCGCTGTTGCGCCAGGAGGGATGCGGCAGCGGCAGCACCGGAGCGAAGCGTCCGCCCTCGGCGAGGATCGTCCGCCAGTTCGTCACCGTTTCGGTCAGGCTCCGTCCGGCACCGGACGCGATGTGGAAACGCTGGGCATGCTGGCCGATCGCCAGGATCAGCTCGATCTGCGGCATCGCCGCCATCGCCCGGTCGTGCCATGCGGCGCGGCATTCGATGCGCGGCGGCCGGTCGCCGCCCATTGGATCGGTGCCGGGAAAGCAGAAGCCCATGGGCAGGATCGCCACCCGCGCCGAATCGTAGAAGACCTCCGGCGACAGCCCCAGCCAGTCGCGCAGGCGGACGCCCGACGGATCGTTGAACGGCGTCGTCGAGCGGTCGGCGAGGTTGCCAGGGGCCTGGCCGGCGATCAGCAGCCGGGCCGTGCCGGAGAGGGCCAGCACCGGATTGGGCGTGACCGGCAGCGGCGGCCCGACCGGCGCGTCGCGGCAGATCCGGCAGGCGCGGATCGTGTCGTAGAGCGCTGCCGGATCCTCGGCCGCTGCCGATGCCAAGGGGACGTCAGGCCTTCGCGCTGGGCCGTGCCGAGGTCTCGGCGTACCAGCGCGCGACATTGGAGAGGTTGTCCGGCAGGTCGATCTTCGCCGGCTTCATGAAGTCCATGGCCACGAGGCCGGTGATGTCGGCGATGCTGTAGTCGGCGCCGGCGGCGAAGCGGTGGTCGGCCAGATGCTGGTCGAGAAGGGCCAGGAAGTCGAGCGCCTTGGGACGGTTCGCCGCGCCCCATTCGGCGATCTGCGGCACTTCCCATTCGGCCATCGCCGGATGGGTGTGGCGGAAGGCGGCGGCGACGCAGGCGTAGAAGCCGAGCTCGATGCGGCGGTTCCACATCTCGACCAGGGCGCGGCCGAGAGCGCCCGTGCCGAACAGCGCCGGCTCGGGATGCAGTTCCTCGAAATAGCGGCAGATGGCGACGGATTCGGTCAGGATCGTGCCGTCGTCGAGTTCCAGGACGGGAAGCCGCTGCAGCGGGTTGCGACTGCTGATCTCCTCCGACCGATGGCCGAGCTTGGCCATATCCACCGCTTCGGTCGGCACCGACAGGCCCTTCTCGGCCAGGAAGATCCGCACCCGGCGCGGATTGGGCGCGCGGCCACCATCGAACAGCTTCATCGCAAGGTCCTCCCACTCTTTTTTCACTCCGAGCATTAGGCACGCGCCCCTCCGGCGGCAAGCCCGCATCCGCCGCCATGGGGGCGCCGGCGCCGTGCGGCATCGGGTTCGCGACGGCGCTTTTCCCCAGAGAAACTCGACATTTCGCGATTCCTTAAGAGAGTTTCTTAATCTCCTCGAAACATCATGGGCACTCCGGCAAGCGTATGCAGGCGATCGATCGCGTTCATGACAATCGCAGCTCCCCATTCCTACGACCACACGGTCATCGCCAGACGACGGGCCACCCGCAATGGCGACCTGACCCGGACGCTGAAAGCCGCGCGGGAACGTCTGTCGGCGCGTGGCGGGCTGCAGCCGAACTTCGAACGCGAGCTCCTGGTCCAGCATGCCGCGGCGATCCAGGCGGCGGCGATCGTCCTGCCCCTGCCGGTCATTCTCACCGGGTTCGGCCTGTCGATCTTCACCGGGCCGCTGCCGGCGATCCTGTGGACCGGCTTCGCCCTGCTCGGCCATTTCGCCCTCGTCGTCGTGTCGCGGCGGTTTCCGGCCGACAATCTGACCCGTGCCGGCATCACCCGCTGGTCGCGGATCTTCCTCGCCGGCCATGTGGCGGCCGGCCTGTCCTGGGCGTATCTGGCGACGCTGGCCTGCGCCGAATGCCAGCCGCTGCGCTTCGAGCTCTTCCAGTTCACGGTGATCTTCCTCGCCATCGCGATGATCGCCATGGTCTCCTCGACGCTGCGCGCCGTCGTCCCGCTCACCTTCCTGCCGACCATCCTGGTGCTCGGCTATGGCATCGTCACCACCGCCCAGCCCATGGCGTCGGCGATGTACGGGGTCCTGATCGGCGCCGTGCCGTTCTTCGCCTTCGTCGCCGAGATGCTGCGCCGCGCCAGCATCGCCCGGCTGAAGCACCAGAGCGAGAAGGACGAGCTGATCGCCGAGCTGGAAATGGCGAAGATCATGTCCGACGAGGCCCGCAGCCGGGCCGAAGAGGCCAACCTCGCCAAGTCGCGATTCCTGGCCACGATGAGCCACGAGCTGCGCACGCCGCTGAACGCCATCCTCGGCTTCTCCGAAGTGATGAGCAACGAGATCCTCGGCCCCATCGGCAACGAATCCTACAAGGACTACATCGCCGACATCCATGCCTCGGGGCAGCATCTGCTCGGCCTGATCAACGAGATCCTCGATCTGTCGCGGGTCGAGGCTGGGCGCTACGCGCTGAGCGAGGAAGCCGTCGACATCGTCGCCATCGCCCGCGACTGCCTCGGCTATGTCCGGGTGAAGGCGGAGGCCAAGGATCTGGTGATCGGCGCGGAGTTCGAGGCGGACTTGCCGGCCATGTGGGCCGACGAGCGCTCGCTGCGCCAGATCATCCTCAACCTGCTGTCGAACGCGGTGAAGTTCACCCCGCGCGGCGGCGAGATCACCCTGCGCGTCGGCTGGACCGCCGGCGGCGGCCAGTATCTGGCGGTCAAGGACAACGGTCCGGGCATCCCCGAGGAGGAGATCCCGATCGTCCTGTCCTCCTTCGGCCAGGGCTCCATCGCCATCAAGAGCGCCGAACAGGGCACCGGCCTCGGCCTGCCGATCGTCCAGGCGCTGATGAAGATGCATGACGGCTCGTTCGAGCTGCGCTCGCGGCTGCGCGAGGGCACCGAGGCGATCGCGATCTTCCCCAATTCCCGCGTCCTGGAAGTCATGCCGGCCCTCGACGAATACGCCTGAGGCCTGTCCACCGTGGCGGCTCCTTAGCCGGACGCGAGGACGCGGCGCGCTTGTACGTCACGGCCCCAGAGGCCATATCCGGATGACGACACGCGGTGCGACGACGCCCGCCGACGCCCCGATTGTGACACCGACGCGCCGCGGACCCATGAGCATCGAAAGCCCCTGCATCTCCCTGTGCGCGATCGATCCGCGGTCCGGCTTTTGCTTCGGCTGCGGCCGCACGGGCGAGGAGATCGGCGCGTGGATCGCCTTCTCGCCGGAACAGCGCCGCGCCGTGATGGACACCCTGCCGGCGCGCATGGCGACGATCGAGCGCCCGGCCCGGCGCGAGACCAAGCGCCGGCGGCTGGAACGCGAGCGGGCCGAAGCGCAGGGAGCGGACGATGCGTAGAGGCAGCCTCCTCTGGATCATCCTCGCCGTTCTCGGCGCGGCGTGCCTGGCCCTCGTCCTCAACCAGGATGGCACCATCGCCGGCCTGCCGGACAACCAGTTCGCCAGCCTCGCCTATTACGGCGTCTGGGGGCTGGCGCTGGCTTCCGGCGCGATCCTGTTCCTGCGGACGAATCTCGCCGGCGCGCTGAAGGGCGCGGCGATCTGGGGCCTCGCCTTCCTCGTGCTGATCGCCGCCTATGGCTTTGCGCCGGAACTCTCGGCGCTGAAGGACCGAGTCGTTGCCGTTCTCGTGCCCGGCACGCTGGTTTCGGTCGGCGACGGCACTGAAGGCAGCCGCTTCATGTCGCTGCGCGGCGCCGACGACCATTTCCACCTCGACGGCGAGATCGACGGCAAGCCCATCTCCTTCATGGTCGACACCGGCGCCTCGATGATCGCGCTCGACCGCACGACGGCCGAATCCGTCGGCATCGACACGTCCCAGCTGCGCTATTCGCAACAGGTGATGACGGCCAACGGCGTCGTCGGCGCGGCGCCGGTGCGGCTCGACGAGGTGCGGGTCGGCGACATCGTGCGGCGCGGTGTGGCGGCGGCGGTGACGGAGAGCGACGGTCTCGGCGTTGCGTTGCTTGGCATGAGCTTCCTCAACACCCTCACCTCCTTCGACTTTCGCGGCGACCGGCTGATCCTGACCGACTGAACGATCGTCTCAGAGGAGCGAATAGGCGAAGCGCGCGGCGACGATCAGCAGGAAGGCGCCGAAGCCGAGCTCGAGCTGGCGGCGGGTCAGCCGATGCGCCAGCGCGGCCCCCAGCGGCACTGCCAGAATCGAGGCCGGCGCGATCAGCAGCACTGCCGCGAGACTGACGAAGCCGATGCTGTAGGCCGGCAGCAGCGGGTCGCCCCAGCCGCCGATGGCGTAGGAAAGCAGGCCGGGAACCGAGATCAGCACGCCGACGCCGGCGCTGGTCGCCACCGCCTCGATCATCGGCCGGTTGTAGAGCGTCATGAAGGTGTTGTTCAGGACACCGCCGCCGATCCCCATCAGCGAGGACAACAGGCCGATCAGGAAGCCGGCGACCGAGCGGCCGGCAAGGCCGGGCAGCTGCTTGCCGAAGGACATCGGCACCTTGCCGAAGACCAGCTTCAGCCCGAG
Source organism: Aurantimonas manganoxydans SI85-9A1 (assembly GCF_000153465.1). Taxonomy (GTDB): domain Bacteria; phylum Pseudomonadota; class Alphaproteobacteria; order Rhizobiales; family Rhizobiaceae; genus Aurantimonas; species Aurantimonas manganoxydans. The sequence goes on from NZ_CH672387.1 coordinate 2,567,439, forward strand.
CACCAGGGCCAGCGCCGCGAAGATGCCGCGCAATTCGCCCGACGAGGCCGCCGCGGCGACCATGGCCCCCGCGATCGCTCCCAGCGGGATCGCCACCACCCATTCCTTCAGGAGCCGCCAGTCGACGACGCCGCGCCGCCAGTGCGAGACCAGCGAACGGATCGAGGTGGGTACGATGATCGCCAGGGACGAGCCGATCGCCAGATGCATCGAGACCTCGTGGCTGACGCCGAGTTCCTCGAAGGTCTGGTAGAGCACCGGCACGAAGATCGCGCCGCCGCCGATGCCGAACAGGCCGGCGAGGAAGCCCGCGGCGGCAGCCGCTCCGAAGAGCGGCAGAAGGTAGGGAATCAGCGCGGACGCTTCGATCGGCTGCATGGTTCCTCATAGGGCGGAACAGTCGCGAATGCATCCGTTATGTTGCACCGCGCAAAAGCCGGCGCGTGGGCGCTGCGATTCTGTCGATGGTCAGCTCCGCAGCATCCCGGCGGGCAGCGCATGATTTGCAGCCAGGCATGGCAGTTATTCCCACGAACCGTTATACTGGCCGTTCTATCTTCTGACAAACCGATGGAACGCCATGACGAAAATCGAGTTTCGAGCCGCCTTGAAGTCTCTTGGCCTGTCCCAGAGCAAGTTCTCCGAGCGCATGGGCGTCAGGCCAAATACCGTCTCGACGTGGGCAAGCGTTGCGGCTGCCGTTCCCGGGCCTGTCCGCGCCTATCTTGAACTGGCGTTGGCCGTTCGGTCGCTACCGGTCTAGCGATTGACGCATCCCGAGGGAATCGTGCACCGTTCATGCACCCGCTCGGAAATGGTGAAACGGCGAAACGGATAGAGGTGGGATCATCCGATTGGATGATCACCACGACCTATCCCATTGTCGTGCATCGCGCCGTCGGCGCCAGTCGAACGGAGTTCCGCGGCCGCTACAGCGTTCTCGGCGCGATGTATATCGAGGCGGATCCGTTCGATCTCATCGACAACGAGCGTGCCAGCGCACGTAATAACCTTTTGACTTACTCTGAATGGCCGCGCAGCTTGAGAGCGTAGCAGGAGGCCCGCCGGCTTGGTGTCGACGGGGACTCTCGTCAAATGGCCGAAGCCGCTAACATCGCCGGTGGGAGGAGCGGAGGCTGCGGCCGGCGGTCTGGCTATCTGCGTTCCACCGGCTTTAAGACGCTTCGTTGCTTCTCGGGGCGGCGAATTATCAGACCAAAGTCCGTCGACAGCATACGCGGTGCAGGTCCACACAAGATCATATCCAGCGGGGAGGTCACTATGCGTCGCATTGCCCTTTGCAGCTTCGTAACTCTCGGCCTGCTTGTAGGCGGCGCCTTGGCGCAGGGGTCGATAGCACCTGAAATCGATCCAATCGAAGCGCGCCAAGCTATCATGTCCAACAATGGTGCTGCCGCAAAGCTCGGTGGCCAGATGGTGAAAGGCGAAACTCCTTTCGATGCGGCTGCCGCCGGAGTTGCCCTGCGAACATTGTATTCAGGATCTCTCGGCTTTGGGCACTATTTCCCAGAAGGTTCGGAGACTGGCGGTGACACTGAGGCCGCCCCGGCAATCTGGGAAAAGCCGGACGAATTTCGGGCGGCCCTCGCCAAATTCCAGAATGATGCGGCCGCCGCGATCGAAGCGAAACCAGAGAACGTAGACGCCTTCAAGCAGGCGTTTAGCTCGGTGACGACAAATTGCAAAAGTTGTCACGATGAATTTCGCGTAGAGAAGAACTAGAATTTCGCTGTCATCGCTCATCCCGGCCGGGTGTTGATTTCCACGCGGAACTGACTCGGGTTTTCCATCGAGAAGCGACCCGGCTTCGAGTTAAGTTGAGATGGTCATGTCTGGGTCAAGGTATGTTCGATTTTCTTCCTTTTGCGGTTCATGGTTGCGGTGTTCGCCCTGAAGCGGAAGCTGTCATTTCCGGTTTCCAAGTTGTGGCAGCAATGGGTGAGCCGATCGAGTAGAGCGGTGGTCATCTTGGCATCGCCGAAGACGGTGGCCCACTCGCTGAAGCCCAGATTGGTCGTGATGACAACGCTGGTGCGCTCGTAGAGCTTCCTCAGCAGATGGAAGAGCAGTGCGCCGCCGGAGGCACTGAACGGCAGGTGTTCAAGCTCGTCCACGGTCACGAGGTCGAGACGGGCAAGGGTCTCGGACAATTGGCCGGCCTTTCCCTTGGCCTTCTCTTGTTGGAGCGTGTTGACGAGAGAGGTGGCTCGGTTTGTCTGAACAGGCTCGTCGGCCTGGTAAGTGGATTGGCTGCCGGGTTTAGGCCGCTGCGAGAAGCGGCCGGTTGAAGTAGGCGCGGTCCGGTGTTTTCCGACCCAAGCTCGAATGCGGACGTCGTCCGTTGTAAAATGCCAGGTATCTGGCGATCGATGCGCGGGCATGGCTGACGGTCTCATAGGCTCGGAGGTAGACCTCGTCGATTTGGGTCGGCCCCCACCGAGTGGTCCAGGGCAAATCTCAGTTTATGAGCGGTCTTTGCGCCAAGGCTGGTGTGGCCAGCGAAGCTGGTCCGGATGGCGAAGCCGGACCGGGTTGGCTTCGAGAGTGGCAAGATGTCCGGCTGGCTCTGGCATGAGCTCGGTCGCTTGGGCCTCCCGGTTGTCTGCGTCGATGCCAGGCACGCTCATGCCGTCCTCTCAACGAGTGTCGTCTAACGCCAGAGGTCAACTTCTCCTGGCGCAGGGGGCAACCATAGTGACCGCCGACATGTCGGGTGATCGTCACCGGCGCGGCCGAACCGCGTCATGCCGCGTGGCGCTTGTCGCCATCCAGCCGCACGGCGGCGAAGGCCTCGCGCAGGAGCTGCGGCCCGGCGTTCGGGCGCACTGCGCCGTCCGATAGGATCTGGCGCCAGCGCCGCGCGCCGGGCATGCCGTTGAACAGGCCGAGCATGTGCCGAGTCACCTGCCCCAGCCGGCCGCCGCGTTCCAGATGCCGCGCCGCGTAGTCCGCCATGGTGTCGATCAACGCAGCGTAATCCACCGGCCGGGGCGCGGCGCCGAAGACGCGGGCGTCGACCTCGGCCAGGCGGTCCGGCGTCTGGTAGGCCGCGCGGCCCATCATCACCCCGTCGACGCGGTCGAGCTCCTCGACGGCCGCATCCAGCGTCGTCAGCCCGCCATTGAGGCCGACGAACGCCTCCGGCAATCGCTGTTTCAGGCGGTGGACGCGGTCGTAGTCGAGCGGTGGGATGTCCCGGTTTTCCTTCGGGCTCAGCCCCTGCAGCCAGGCTTTTCGCGCATGCACCCAGATCGTGGTGACGCCGGCGGCGATCGCCGCATCGGCCAGATCGTCCAGCGCCGGCTCCGGGTCCTGCTCGTCGACTCCGATCCGGCACTTCACCGTCACCGGCACGTCACTCGCTTCGGCCATGGCCGCGAGGCAACGGCCGACCAAGTCGGGCTCGCGCATCAGGCAGGCGCCGAACGCCCCGGACTGCACCCGGTCGGACGGGCAGCCGACATTCAGATTGATCTCGTCATAGCCGAAATCTGCTGCGATCCGGCAGGCTTCCGCCAGTTTCTGCGGCTCCGAGCCGCCGATCTGCAGTGCTAGCGGGCTCTCGACCGCGTCATGGCCAAGCAACCGGTCCCGGTCGCCATGGAGGATCGCGTCGGCGACGACCATCTCGGTATAGAGCAGCGCATGCCAGGTGAGCTGCCGATGGAAGAATCGGCAATGCCGGTCGGTCCAGTCGATCATCGGCGCGATCGCGAACGCAGAACCCTTTGTTGTGCTAGTTTTTGACGCTGATTCAGTCACTTGACCGGACTGCACTGATCTAATGTTCTCGACCAAACTCGGCCTTTTCCGACTGTCTTATAGCTATTGCTACGTCGTAGCGACCTCAGAGGCGCGTAGCAACTTGGGAGCCATCAACGCACGCAGACGGGCCGACGGATCGTCAACGTATACCGCACAAATTCGCATCCCGAGAGCCGAAGCGCTCGTTCACGGATGGCCGATTTGCCCTTCTTGATTGAGTAGAGGTTGCACGTAGAGGCAGAAGAGCACGCCGTGCGGATTCCCGTCGAGAAGCATCTAAGATGTGTCGTTCCCGCAACCATAGGATTGCGACGCTGAGGTAACTAGCGACTTCAAACAAGGATGGTCACCGAGATGCAAAGCCAGCCCGAACAAGCGCAAAACGCCAGTCAAAAACCGCCACTGGATTCAGAGGATCAGCATGATCCTTTCGTGAGCAGACGGTCGCGCTCGAACGACGACTACAGCTGGGATCGCTGGGAAACTGGAGACGTGCGAGGATAAGTCCTCCCTTCCGCGCAACCTGATCACTGAAAACGAAAGCCGTCGCACGCCAGGGGATGCGACGGCTTCGCCAAATGGTTCGCTCGCAAGGTCCACCCGGATGACTACTTCACTAGGATAAGATACTCACTCAAGCGATTCGCTAGGGTCGATACCCATTCATCCTATTGAAGCTTCGAAGCAAATCAGATTCCCTCGTGCGCAAAGGAGCCAAGGGAGGATCGGATGGCACGACTGTTCTGGCTGAACGACGAGGCGTGGGCCGCTATCGAGCCGCATCTGCCAAAGAACCAGCCGGGGGCGCGTCGCGTAGATGATCGCCGGGTCATCAGCGGCATCCTGCACGTTCTCAAGACCGGCAGCCGTTGGCAGGACTGCCCGAGCGAATACGGACCTGCAACGACGATCTATAACCGCTTCAACCGCTGGTCCCGACGGCAAATCTGGACCAGCATTCTGGAGCACTGGTCGCAACAGGTGTGCTAGGGAGCGGACTCATTAGGCATTGATCCAGATGCGGACGGCAGCCAGCTTGAGAGCGGCGGCGAAGTTGTCGGCGCGCCGGTCGTAGCGCGTGGCAAGGCCCCGCATCTGCTTGATGCGATTGGAGAAGCGCTCGACGAGGTTGCGCTGGCGGTAGACCCATCGACTGAAGGCGAAGGTGCCCTTGCGGATAGAGCGCGGCGGGATGTTCGCCCAGGCATTGCGGCTGGCGACGAAGGAGCGGATGCCGTCCGTGTCATAAGCTTTGTCGGCGATGACGGTCGCTCCGGGCGCGACGGCGTCGAGCAGCTTGGTCGCCATCGGCGCGTCGCCGGCCTGTCCGGCCGTCAGCTCAAGGCGCACAGGGCGCCCTTCGGCGTCAACGAGAGCATGGATCTTGGTGGTCAGGCCGCCACGGGAATGTCCCATGCAAGGATCGGCAGATCCCCCTTTTTCGCGCCGGCACCATGCTGGTGGACGCGAACGCAGGAGCTGTCGATCATGACGATGTCGCCGTCATAAGCCTTCGATACCGCTGCCAGGAGGCGATCCCACACACCGGCGGTCAGCCAGCGCGTGAAGCGGTTGTAGAGCGTGGTCCGAGGACCGTAACGCTCCAGGACATCGCGCCAGGATGAGCCGGTGCGGAACCGCCAGAGGATGCCGTTGATCACCCGCCGGTCGTCGACCCGGGCGACGCCGCGGCTGTTTTGCGGCAGCAGCGGCTCGATGACAGCCCATTCCTGGGGACTGTCAGGAATTCCGTGTGTGGGCGGGCGGTTGAACAATTTCAGGCCATGGCCTGTGTGAAGCGCTCACCGTAGAGGATGGCGAACTGCGCTTTGGCCATTGCCCACTCACGAGGCGGCATTTTCCACTCCTTCTCCGATTGATTCAAGACCAGGAAGAGAAGCTTCATCGCAGCGTCGTCGGTCGGGAAGTGGCCTCGAGCCCGGACAGCCCTGCGCAGTTTTGAGTTCAAAGCCTCAATAGCGTTGGTCGTATAGACCATTCTGCGGACCTCCTCGGGGAAGCCATAGAACGGAACGACCTCGGCCCAGGCCCGGCGCCAGCTCTGCCCAATGGCTGCGTATCGGTGGCCCCATTCGCCTTCCTCAAAGGCCGTCAGGGCCTTCTCGGCTGCCACCGCGTCGGCCGCTCGGTAAATGTCCTTTAGCGCGGCCGCGACGGCCTTGCGGTCCTTGTAGGACGTGAAGTCGAGGCTGTGGCGCAGGAGATGGACAATACAGGTCTGGACGGTGGCTTCAGGGAAGACGGCGACGATGGCCTCAGGAAAGCCCTTCAGCCCGTCGACGATGGCAAGCAGGACGTCCTCAACGCCGCGGTGCTTCATCTCGTTCATGACCCGCAGCCAGAACTTGGCGCCCTCGTTCTGCTCGAGCCAGAGGCCGAGGATCTCCTTGGTGCCGTCGGCGCGCACGCCAAGGGCGATGTGGACCGCCTTGTTTCTGACGAAGCCTTCGTCGCGGATCTTCACACGCAGAGCATCGAAGAACACGATCGGATAGACCGCCTCCAGTGGCCTGGCCTGCCAGGCGGCGACCTCTTCCAGAACGGCGTCCGTGACCACCGAAATCAGGTCCGCAGAAACATCGACGCCGTAGAGATCGTGAAGGTGCCCAACAATCTCCCGATTGCTCATTCCCCGGGCATACATCGAGATGATCTTCTCGTCGAAGCCCGGGAACCGCCGCTGATATTTGGCAATGAGCTGCGGGTCGAAGCTGCCCTGCCGATCCCGCGGCACGGCAAGATTGAACTTGCCGCTGTCCGTCGTCACGGTCTTGCGGCCGTAGCCATTACGGCCGTTTCCGGCGCCGTTCTCGCCGGCCAGATGGTGATCCATCTCGGCGTTCAGGGCACGCTCGGCGAATGCCTTCTTCAGGCCGTCGAGCAAACCGCCCGGGTCGAAGGCAGTCTTCGGATCGGCGCCAGACAGAAGCTGGTCGAGAAGCGCGTCAGGAATGCTGGGTTCTTTGCGGCGGGCCATGGGTCTCTCCTTCGGTCCCATTATGCCCGCTCACACACGGAATTCCTGACAGTCCCCATTCCTGATCTGACAGTTCATCGCGACGCATGGCAATCTCCCTTCCAGGAGATTGAATCAGATTACGCCACCTCGCTGAACCCGTTTATGGGGACGCTCTCTAAGCCGCTCAGCCTCGATCGACTCCACCTACGTGAAAGCACACCGATCTGCTCATGGAGGAAAAGGGGGGGGCGAAGGCGGAGACTATCGGCCCTTCTCAAGGTGGGCAGACAACAAAGATCCATGCCATCACCGACTGCCTCGGCCGCCCGGCGATCCTCCGGCTGACACCCGGCAATATCAGCGACGTGGGTGCTGCAAATGACCTGCTGGATGCTGCGGGACCGGTGCGCTGGTTCACCGCTGACAAGGCTATGATGCTGATGCTCTGCGGCAGCGGCTTCGCAATGTCGGCGGGGGCCCGTGATCCCAGGCAGATCAAGCCGGAAGACCCCAGTCGTATACGACAAACGACGCTACCGCGAGCGTTCGCGGATCGAAGCTGCCTTCTGCCGCCTCAAGGACTTTCGACGCATCGCAACCCGCTACGACAAGCTCGCCGCGAACTTCCTGTCCGCCGTCGCCCTAGTGACCATCATCGCTTTCCGGGTTTGATCGAGTCTCGACCCTAGATATCGTTCCGCCCTGCGGCCCAATCATCCACTTGCCGGTGAGCTTCATCTTTCACGACCCCGTAGGCTTCCTGGATTCGCCCAGCGAGCATGTCCTTGTTCCCCTCGACGCGATCAAGGTCGTCGTCAGTCAGCCTCCTCCACTGTTCCTTCGCGCTGCCCTTGAAGGGCTTTCACTTTCCTTCGATCTGATCCCAGGCAAGGTAAAAGCCTTTCTGGAGCGGCCGATCGAAGGCGACTGGCCCTATCTCTGGATCGACGCCACCTACCTCAAGGTCCGCCGCGGCGGCCGCATCGTCTCGGTTGCCGTGATCATCGCCGTCGGCGTCAACGCCGATGGCCGGCGTGAGGTTCTCGGCATGGAGATCGGCACCTCGGAAGCCGAGCCGATCTGGACCGAGTTCCTGAGAAAGCTGACCCGACGCGGCCTTCGCGGCGTGAAGCTCGTCGTGTCCGACGCTCACGAGGGCATCAAAGCCGCGGTCACCAAGGTGCTAACGGCGACATGGCAGCGCTGCCGCGTGCACTTCATGCGCAACGTCCTGGCCCATGCTGGCAAGAGCGGCCGTCGTGTCGTCTCCGCCTTCATCGCCACCGCCTTTGCCCAAGAGACGCCAGAGGCCGCCAGCCAGCAATGGCGCTCCGTCGCCGACCAGATCCGGCCAAAGGTGCCGAAGCTCGCTGCCATCCTCGACGAGGCCGAGCCCGACGTGCTGGCCTACATGACCTTCCCTAGGGAGCATCGGGCCAAATTGCACAGCACGAATCCGATCGAGCGGCTGAACGGCGAGATCAAGCGGCGCACCGACGTCGTCGGCATCTTTCCCAACGATGAGGCCATCCAGCGCCTCGTCGGCGCGCTGCTGCTCGAGCAAAATGATGAGTGGGCGGTTCAGCGGGCCAGGTACATGACACTGGAATCCGTCGCTCCCCTGAGCGATGATCCGTTCGTTAGCCTGCCAGCCGTGGCACGCTGATCAATCCGGCTTGGCCGGAACCGCACGGCCATCGCCGTCAGCTACACCACATGGTGGGACACTATCTGATCACCTTGGTCTGCGCCTCCGCTGCCGCGGTCTGATCGGTGATTTCTCCTGACAACGACCGCGCTATCCACGAGCGCGCAGGTCATCTCGACGGTGTGGCTATACCGTTGCGGACCACCGGCGCGGAATGGTCAGGGAACACACCCGGCAACACTTGGAGGTTGCCCATGCTGTTCCGTCTGCGCAGGTAAACTGTCAGATATCCGTCTTGGCGACGGGTGATTATTAGAGCGTCGGACACTTAATCAGACGCATATCCCGCGGCCTTGAGGTAGTTCCAGCACTCTTCTGGTTCAAAGAGGCCGCAGATATCGCCGATGGCCTTCCAGAGATCGTCGAATGTCCTGGCGGCAGCCTTGCTGCAGATGTGCCTTCAGCTTTGAGAACGCCATCTCAATCGGGTTCAGATCCGGCGAATAGTGTGGCAGGAATAGGAACCAGGCGCCTCTTCGTCCAGCTTGATCGCAAAGCTCTCGCTAACGCTAAAGTGGCGAGCCGCCGCCCGACAAGACTGACCCTTGTCGATGAAGCCGGCGACCCGTTCACGCAGATCAATCGAATAGCTTTTGCTCATGATCCACCTCCAACACGAGGGAATCACGGTGAAGGCTTAAAGGGAAGCGGGCCGGGGATTCTGGGAGTCAGTCCGACGCTCTAGCGGTTGCACATGCTGCGGGATACAGGCGTCACCAAAGAGAAAGCCGCCGCACTACGCTTCAACGAGTGCGGCGGCTTAGCCAATGGGTGGTCCTGCATGATTCATCCAGATGGCACAGTCGAACAATAGCACAGATGTGCAGTACACGGAATACGGAAAATGGCGCGCTCCCCGCCAGGACGGGCCGGTGACGCCGCTTATGTAATGGCTGACATCAGGTGTGCTGCTGTGCCTCACTTTCCGCGTCATGAATATAGATGTCCGCAGCATCTTGTAGGGCGTGTAAAGCGGATTTCGTTGGTGATACAAAGGTATTCCCGTAAACAGGCGTTGGAGAATCCAGCGCGGATCAGTCCACCGAATGCCTCCCCCAAGAATGCCCTCGATAGCTTTGGTTACCATCGAGCTCGACGTAGATATCTTCCGCCTGCAGTGCCAGAGTCAGGAGTGCTTGAGGAAATTCTTCCCAGCTGAAATCACCACCGTCGCTGTACGGGCCGCCTGGGCGGCGGCCCGCAATCTCCTTGGCCAGCCGGATTACGAAACCGGGCGCGGGAGGATAGGAGCGTATTTACAGCCTGAACCTATGTTTTTTCTTGCCCCGCGAGTTGCAGCATTCCGGGGCCCTTCGCGATTTCAGTGACGCGTCCCTAACGGGCTTGATGCCTGATCGTTCACAGAGGCTTTCGTCAGAGACGCTCCCCTGATCACCTTGGTCTGCGCCTCCGCTGCCGCATCATGATTGGTGATGGCAATCGCCTCACCGGTAATCTCTCGGGACCACTGCCGCACGGCCACGCTAAACACGAGCGCGCGGATCACCTAGGTGTTTGGTCCCGGCATGTCATGGCTTGGCCGACGAATGAATCGTTCCGGCTTTTCGAGGCTGATCGATTTGAGAGCCTCGAGTGGCGCTTTGAAGCGTAGTGCCTTGAGCTGCTTGGGGTAGTTGTAGGCGAGCAGCCATTCCCGGACGTGGCGTCGCAGGTTGTCGATCGAAGCGTAGTAGAATGCGCGGACGGTTGCCTCCTTGATCGTGCGGACCATCCGCTCGGCTTGGCCGTTGGTCCACGGGTGGTAAGGCTTGGTGAGCCGATGCTCGACGCCACGCTCGTTGCAGACCCTTCCGAAGACATGTGCGACGGACCGCCCTCGGCTCGTTTGTCAGGCTGGACGAACTGAACGCCGTTGTCGGTCAACACTGTGGGGATCCGGTAAGGAACCGCCCTGAGCAGAGCCTTGAGGAAGCCCGCAGCGACGAGCTTCGTCGCCTTCCTGTAAATCCTGGCGAAGACCAGCTTGGAGGCGCGGTCCACGGGCACGAACAGATAGGCCTTGCCGCCTTCGTAGCGCAACTCTGCGATGTCGATGTGAATGTAGCCGATCTCGTAAACCTTGAACCGCTTCGGCTTCTCGCGATCGGCCTTCGGCAGGCGGGAGATACCATGACGTTGCAGGCAGCGATGCAGCGACGAGGGCGTCAGATGGGGGATGACGTCCCTCAGCGTGACGAAGACGTCATCAAGCGGCAGGCGGGCCTGAACGCGTAGCGCCACGATCGCGGCCTCCTCAGTTGCTGAAAGGACGGAACTACGTCGCTCCTTTGGGCCCATTGGCTCGTCCTCGACCAACGCGCGTGATCGCCAGTTTCTCACGGTCTTCTGGTTGATCCCGAAGCGCCTCGCGAGCTCCGCAGAAGAAGCTTGCGATCGCTGTAGCTCCGCTCGAACGGCGTGCGTGGTCTTGGCGCTCCCGTGAAGAACCGGGCCCATAATGCGTTCCTCTCTGAACGAGATAACGATACGCCATTACACCGTGGGACTAAACACCTAGACGGTGTGGCCATCATGATAGCCCTGAGGGAGGTGCTAGGTGCCGGCGGCCTCTCCGACGTAGACGGTAACATGCCCGGAGATGCCATTCCGCGAGCCATGCCAGAACACCATCACCGCGCCGAGGCGGGCATGGTTTCGACACCGAACCAGAATCAGTTGCGGGCCAAGTGAGGATTGCCCGGGATCAAGCCGGTCGAGCTCTACTGGCCGAAGGCGCGGTCCAGGCCGTCGAGGCCGCGTTCCAGCCCGTCGCGCTCCTCGACGGTCAGCAGCGCCAGCACGTTGCTCTCGGCCTTTTCCACCTTGGGCATCAGCTCAGCGTAGACTCTCGAGCCCTCTACCGTCAGGGCGAGATATTCGAAGCGCCGGTCGGCGGTCGCACGGGTACGATGTAGCCAGCCCCGCTCATCGAGGGCGGAGACAGCGCGGCTAACCTTGGTCTTGTCCATCTCGGTGGCCTCGACGATATGCGAGGACGTCACTGTCTCGCCGTCAGCACTGCCGAGGATGACGAGGACACTGAATTCGGGGGCCGACAGCCGGTGCTCCCTTTTGTGGACCTGTGCGGCGACACGGCCCAGAACCGTGGCGGCACGGATCAGGCGACTGGTCAGGAGCAGGTCGGACCGGCGGTCGGCCGACCGGGATTTTCTTGCCGTGATCTGGCGCGCAGTCATCGTTCTTGTTCCCGGTGGCCGGAGGGGTCGCGGGGAAACAGCCGTGGCGATTGCCGTGCCGACACTTGCACCGCCAATCGTTGGAAACTGATCCGGTCTTGTCCTGTGAACGTCACATGAGCGCCGTGCGTTCCCGACCACCAACCGCTATTCGCCATGCCTTTGCCACAGGAAGGCGCCACGAGGGCCGCCGGCAACGCGCCGCAAGCGCGCCGGCCAAGGCATCACCACAGTCCTCGCTTTGCTTTTTCGGGCGAATTCCCTATAGCTTCGCGCCCAAATCGCTCTTCCAGACATGACAAGGATAATTCATTGTCTTCTACCTTCGACCGGGTCGCGGATATCATCGCCGAGACCAGCGAGATCGACCGCGCCGAGATCACGCCGGAAAGCCACACGATCGACGATCTGGGCATCGATTCGCTCGACTTCCTCGACATCGTCTTCGCGATCGACAAGGAATTCGGGATCAAGATCCCGCTCGAGAAATGGACCCAGGCGGTCAATGACGGCGAGGCGCCGACCGAGGAATACTTCGTCCTGAAGAACCTCTGCGCCAAGATCGACGAACTGCGCGCCGCCAAGGCCGGCTGACACAGCGGAACGGCGCCCGGCGCCGTTCGCCAGCGGGAGGCCCTCGGGAACCGATCGCCGGGCGGGACGGACGATTGGGATAGTGGAACGATTGCATGACACAGAATGCCAGAGACGTGGTGATCACCGGGATCGGGCTGGTGTCCTCGCTCGGCGAGGGCATCGCCACCCATCTCGACGCCATGGGCCGCGCGCCGGCACCGCAGCCGCGGATCGATGCCGAGACCTACGCGCCCTATTTCGTGCACCCGTTGCCGCCGATCGACTGGTCCAGCCAGATCCCCAAGCGGGGTGACCAGCGGCAGATGGAGACCTGGCAGAAGCTGGGCACCTATGCGGCCGGACTGGCGCTCGCGGATGCCGGCATTCCCGCCGACGAGGCCGTGCGCGCCAAGATCGACATGGTCGTGGCCGCCGGCGGCGGCGAACGCGACACCGCCGTCGACGCACTGGTCATGGACAAGGCGCGCGGCGCCAACGACCGCGACCGGATCGTCAACGAGACGCTGGGCAGCGAATTGCGCCCGACGCTGTTCCTGGCGCAGCTCTCCAACCTTCTCGCCGGCAACATCTCCATCGTCCACAAGGTGACGGGCTCCTCGCGCACCTTCATGGGCGAGGAAGCGGCCGGCATCTCGGCCATCGCCTCGGCGCGGGCACGGATCGCCGCCGGCCAGAGCGACATCTGCCTCGTCGGCGGCTCGTTCTCGGCCGAGCGCAAGGACCTGATCCTGAACTTCGACCTCGCCGGCCTGATGCTGCGCGACGACTGGCGGCCAGTGTCTTCGCGCACCGAGGGCCATGACGGCATCACCGTCGGCAGCGTCGGGGCGTTCCTCATCCTGGAATCGGCCGAACACGCGGCGGCCCGTTCAGCCCTCGCCTATGCGCGGCTGGTCAGCGCCTCCGGCGATCGCGGCAAGCGCGACGCCGAGCGCACGGCCGCGCGTTTCGAGGCGCTGCTGCCGCAGGGCGGATCGGCGAGCGACGAGACGCTGATCCTCAGCGGCGCCGCCGGCATCAAGCCGTTGCTGGATATGGAACGCAGCGTCCTGAACAAACGGTTTCCCGATGCCCCGGTCAGAGCGTATGGGACGATGCTCGGCCATGCCTTCGAGGCGCAGGTCCCGGCCGGCGTGGCGCTGGCCGCCGGCGCGCTGTCTCGCGGTGCGGTGATCCCGCCCTTCGATTTCGGCGAGGAACGCCCGGCTTCAGCGGCCCCGCGGCGCGCCATCGTGACCGCGATCGGTCACCTTCATGCAGAGGGTGCCTGCGAACTGGAAGCCGTGGACGGACGCAGACTGTAAGGATCGGATGATGAGCGCGAACGGCAACACCGCAGAGCTGGACTTTCTCGGGCGCCCGGTGATCGCGATCACCGGGCTCGGCCTCGTCTCGTCGCTGGGCCGCGGCGTCGACGACAATTGGGACGCCCTGTCCTCGGGCCGCTCGGGCATCCACCGGATCGAGCGCTTCTCGACCGACAGCCTGCGCACCACGATCTCCGGCTCGGTGGACTTCATGGGTCCCGGCTCGGAGACCTCGACGGGTCTCTCCTACATGATGGCGGAAGCCGCCGGCTCGGAAGCCGTGCGCATGGCCGGCCTCGCCGACGACGATTTCGGCGGTCCGCTGTTCCTCGCCGCCCCGCCGGTGGAGATGGAGTGGCAGCATCGCCTCGCCCTCGACGCGATGGACGGCGCGACCATCGAGGAGGCCGGCTACGACCGGCTGCTGCAGATTGCCCACAGCCGTCCCGACAAGGCGATCTACAACCTGACCCAGTGCAGCCGCATCTCCGAGCTTCTGGCCGACCGGCTGGGCACGCGCGGCCTGCCGATCACCCTGTCGACCGCCTGCGCATCCGGCGCCTCGGCAATCCAGCTCGGCGTCGAGGCGATCCGCCGCGGCGAGACCGACCGCGCCATCGCCATCGGCACCGACGGCTCGATCACCCAGGAATCGCTGATCCGCTTCTCGCTGCTGTCGGCCCTGTCGACCAACAACGAGTATCCGGAAAAGGCCTCCAAGCCCTTCTCCAAGGATCGCGAAGGCTTCGTCATGGCCGAGGGCGCCGGCGCGCTGGTGCTGGAATCGCTGAGCGCGGCCAAGGCGCGCGGCGCCAGGATCCTCGGCGTCATCCATGGTTGCGGCGAGCGCGCCGACGACTTCCACCGCACCCGCTCCAAGCCGGACGGCTCGCCGATCATCGCGACCATCGCGGCCGGCATCGCCGACGCCGGCATGGAGCCGTCGGACATCGACTACATCAACGCCCATGGCACCTCGACGCCGGAGAACGACCGCATGGAGGCAACCGGCCTTGCCGCGGTGTTCGGCGAGGCGCTGAAGACGACGCCGATCTCCTCGAACAAGTCGATGATCGGCCATACGCTGACGGCGGCCGGCGCGATCGAGGCGGTGTTCTCGGTGCTGTCGATCCAGAACGGCCTGCTGCCGCCGACGATCAATTACGAAGTGCCGGACCCGGCGATCGAGCTGGACACCGTGCCGAACAAGGCCCGTCCGGCCGAGATCGCCACGGTGCTGTCGAACTCCTTCGGCTTCGGCGGGCAGAACGCCTGCCTCGTCATCGGGCGCGAACCGCGCCACTGAATGCCAGGGCCGCGGCGGGATCGACCCGCCCGGCCGGCCATCGGCGTCGCCGCGGCCGCAAGGCTGCCTCGCAGCGCGTCACTATCCAGTCTGAGGATCTTCCCATGCGGGCATTGCAACTCGTCGGCGACCGCGAACTCAAGCAGGTGGACCTGCCGCCTCCGCCGCCGCCCGGCCCCGGCGAGGTGACCGTCGACATTGCCGCGGTCGCGCTGAACCATATCGACGTCTGGGGCTGGCGTGGCATGGCCTTCGCCAAGCGCAAGATGCCGCTGGTCATCGGCGCCGAAGCGTCGGGCGTCGTCTCGGCCATCGGACCCGGCGTCGCTTCGGTGCTGCCCGGCCAGCTGGTGGCGATCTACGGTGCGCAGACCTGCGGCCTGTGCCGCCCCTGCCGCGAAGGCCGCGACAATCTCTGCGAACACGTTTCGGGCGTGCACGGCTTCCATCTCGACGGCTTCGCCCAGGAAAAGGTCAATCTGCCGGCGCGCCTCTTGGTCCCCGCCCCTCCCGGCTGCGACGCCATCGGCGCGGCGCTGGCGCCGGTGACCTTCGGCACGGTCGAGCACATGCTGTTCGACAATGCCAAGCTCGAACCGGGCGAGACCATCCTCGTCCATGCCGGCGGGTCCGGCATCGGCTCGGCCGCGATCCAGCTCGCCAAGCGGCACGGCGCGACGGTGATCACCACGGTCGGTTCCGACGACAAGGCCGAGCGCGCCCGGGTACTGGGTGCCGACCACGTCATCAACTACCGCGTCGACCGCTTCGAGGGCGTCACCCGCAAGCTGACCAAGAAGAAGGGCGTCGACGTCGTCTTCGAGCATGTCGGCGCCGACACCTGGGCCGGCTCCATGCTGTGCATGAAGCGCGGCGGCCGGCTGGTCACCTGCGGCTCGACCTCCGGCGTGTCCACCCAGATGAACCTGATGCAGCTCTTCCAGCAGCAGCTGAAGCTGTTCGGCTCCTTCGGCTGCCGCATGGAGAACATGCGCGACGCCATGCAGAAGATGGCCCGCGGCATCGTCCATCCGGTGATCGACACGGAGATCGGCTTCGACCAGATCGACATCGCGCTGAAGCGGATGGAGGCGCGCGAGGTGTTCGGCAAGATCGTGCTGCGCGTCGCCGACGAGGCCGGCACCGAATGCGCAAAACCGCGCGCGGCATGAACCTCTTCGTCGCGCGCTATGCGCTGCGGGCCAAGCGCGCCGCGGACTTCGTCATTGCCCAGGTGCTGTTCGCCGCGCTGCGGACCATCCGGCTGCTACCGGCTGATGTCGGCCTGTCCTTCGCCGACCGCACGGCGCGGCTGCTCGGCCCGCGGACGAGCCGCCACCGGCTGGCCGTCGACAATCTGCAGCTGGCCTATCCGGAAAAGGACGCGGCCTGGGTCGAGCAAGTCGCGCGGGACAATTGGGGCCAGATGGGCCGGCTCGCCGCCGAGTTCGTGTTCCTCGACGATCTCTTCGATTTCGACCCCGAGAACCCCGAGGCCGGGCGCATTGAGGTCGAGGGCGCCGAGATCTTCGCCGAACTGCGCAAGCGCAAGGGGCCGTTCATCTTCTTCACCGGCCACCTCGGCTGCTTCGAGCTGCTGCCGATCGCGGCGGCCGCCTTCGACCTGGAGTTCACCGCCCTCTTCCGGCAGCCCAACAACCGCTACATCGCCAAGGAAGTGCAGGCCGCGCGGCGGACCAGCGGCGGCCACATGGTGCCGTCCAAGGCCGGCGCGGCGTGGTCGCTGGCCGGCATCCTGCAGCGCTCCGGCTCGGTCGGCATGCTCGTGGACCAGAAATTCCGCAAGGGCGAACCGACGACATTCTTCGGCCGGGAATGCCGCACCAACCCGCTCCTGCCGAAGCTGGCGCGCCAGTTCGATTGCGAGATCTACCCGGCGCGGTCGATCCGCCTGCCGGGCGGGCGCTACCGGCTCGAGCTGCAGCCGCGACTGGAGCTGCCGCGGGCCGAGAGCGGCGAGATCGACGTGACCGCCACCTGCCAGCTGCTCAACGACGTGGTCGAGGGCTGGGTGCGCGAGCATCCCGAACAATGGATGTGGTTTCACGACCGCTGGAAGAGCGGCAGGGCCCGCCGCAAGCCCACGCAGCCGAAGCCTGCTTGAAGGCTCGCCGTCGCGACCCGGCCGCTTGCGTGGCCGGGCGCCGGTCGTTCAGCGCTGGACGACGACCCTCGTGTTGCCCATGCCCATCTTGCGGACCATCGTATAGAAGATCTTGGCATTGGCCGTGTGCAGGCGCACGCAGCCGTGCGAGGCCGGGCGGCCGAGCCGGCTGACGGCACCGGTTCCGTGAATGGCATAGCCACGGTGGTAGAACACCGAATACGGCATCGGCGACATGTCGTATTTGCGCGAATGCCACATGCGGTGGATGCGCTTGGCCCGCCAGCTTCCCGTCGGCGTGACATAGCCGCGGCGGGCCGTCGAGACCGGCCAGCGATACATCACCCGGCCGTTCTTGATCACCGTCATCGTCTGGGCAGACAGGTCCACCTTGGCGACCAGGCCGGCGGATGCTGTCGAGATGCCGCAGCCGAGCACGCCCGCGATCATCACGATCGCCACCAGTAGTTTCTTCATGTTTTTGACTCCGACCCAAGAACTCCACATTCCCGCCGCAGAAAAACCTAGTTTCAATTCTGCTGCCGGGTCAACTGCCAAAAGCGTGAACAGATTAACACCTGCCGGCGGCGCGATATTCCGGCAACTGCACCCCCTCGCCCACTTACCGCTGGGTAAGGGTTTGCGCGCCATCAAGACGGCTCCGCGTCTCTTCTGCCGACCCCATCGATCAGCCCTTCGGCCAATGTTCGATAAATCTTTACGTCTTGGACATACGGTCGCAGCGAAATCGGCGCGGAATGGGCGATGGTGCTCAAGTTTTTTTACAGGAATGGACTGACTGTTCTCGGCGGGCTGGCGATCGCCGGCGTCGTCGTGTTCGGCGCGCTGTCCATCGGTGGCGCCACCGTCGGCGGTCTCGTCGAGACCGAGATGCGGACCAAGGGCGAGAACTTCGCCCGGCTCCTGACCCAGCCCGGCGGCAATGTGGATGCCTTCCTCACCGGCCTGTCGCGCGACCCCGACGCCGAAACCGACATCCGTCGGCTGGCCGACCTCGCCAATATCGAGAGTTTCGCCATCTTCGATCGCAACGGCGAAGAGGTCTATCGCACGCGGTCGGACCGCTATGAATGGCTGCTGCGCGACCGCCCCGGCGGCATGCAGTCGGGCGACCGGCTGTCCGAGAGCGTCCTGGCGCGCAAGGGCGACTGGCAGGTGGTCGAGGATGACGGCTTCACCAATCCGACGGTGATCATGCCGCTGATCCGGAACGACCGGACGATCGGCTATGTCTCGATGGTCGGCAACATGGTCGCCAACCGCAGTGCGTTCAAAACGACGCTGGCGCACGCCTCCGCCCTGCTGCTGGTGCTGATCTTCTTCGCCACCGCGGTACCGCTGCTTCTCTATATCCGCCGCAAGCGCAAGATCGCCGAGGCGGACGAGCGCATCATCTTCCTGGCCAATCACGACGCCCTGACCAAGCTGCTCAACCGGCATCGCATGCAGGAGGAGAGTGACCGGGTGCTGGCCACCGTGCGCGCCACCCGCGAGCGCATGGCCTATCTGTATATCGACATCGACGAGATGTCCGAGATCAACGACCGGCTGGGCCAGGCCGCCGGCGACGAGATCCTGCGCGTGGTCGCCGACCGCCTGATCGGCGTCGTCGACCGCAACGACCTGCTGGCCCGCCTCGGCGCCGACGACTTCGCCGTCCTGCAGCGCCGCGTCGCCTCGCAGGAAGATGTCGCGGCCCTGTGCAAGCGGATCGTCGACGCGGTGACCGAGCCCGTCGAGATCGAGGGCACGACGGTGACCCCGAGCGTCTCCATCGGCTGCGCGCTCGCGCCCCAGGACGGGCGCACCCATTCGGAACTGGTCAAGCATGCCGAGCTCGCGCATCTGCAGCACAAGACCGACAAATCCCGCAACCTGATCTATTTCGAACCGTCCATGGACGAGGCGATGCATCATCGCCGGCATATCGAAGGTCTGGTGCGTCGGGCTCTGGAGAACCAGAGCTTCGAACTGTTCTACCAGCCGATCGTCAATGGCGACGGGTCGCGGCTGCTCGGCTTCGAGGCGCTGATCCGCATGCGCGACGAAGAGGGCAACCAGATCTCGCCGGCGGTCTTCATCCCGATCGCCGAAGCGCGCGGCTACATCAAGACCATCGGCACCTGGGTGATCGGCGAGGCCGTCCGCCAGATCGCGCTGTGGCCGGAGCATCTCTTCGTCTCGGTCAATCTAAGCCCGGTACAGTTCGGCGACGGCGACCTCGTCTCGATCGTCAGGTCGGCCCTCGACACGGCCGGCGTCGACGGCAGCCGCCTCGAGATCGAGGTGGTCGAGTCGCTGGTCCTGGAGCGCTCCGACGAGATCCTCGCCCAGCTGCGCGAACTGAAGGCCCTCGGCATTTCCATCGACATGGACGATTTCGGCACCGGCTATTCCTCGCTCGGCTATCTCTGGCGCTTCCCGTTCGACAAGCTGAAGATCGACCAGTCCTTCATGGTAGCCTACGAGAATGGCGAGCCCAGCGTGCCGCAGATTCTCGACACCATCGTCTCGATGGCCCACCACATGAACATGAAGGTCACCGCCGAGGGCATCGAGACCCGCGAGCAGGTCGACCTGCTCAAGAGCCTTGGCTGCGACCAGCTTCAGGGCTTCTACTTCGGCAAGCCGATGCCGGCCGAACGCGTGGCCAGCGAAGCGCTGGCGCGATTCCGCCATGGCCCCTCCGACGACAGCGCGGTGCGTCCGTCAGCGACCGCATAGCGCCGTCGCTGCACTGGCGGGGACCTGCCCGCCGCCACGCCGGCGCAATATTCCGCCTCCCTCAAATCCCCGCGGCAGCCTGTCGCTGCCAGCGCGCCGGGCGCCCCTCTGCAGCGGCCGAATAGGCCGTGGATTTCGCCGCGAGCAGCCCTGTCCGGCTGCCCCACGAGCGCCATATTTGAGAAAACAGGTTGGATTCCGGCCGTTAGCAGGCTAGCCTCTCCAAGAACGTTCAAAGAGATGTCTGCCGTCTGGCAGCAACGAGTCGTATGCGGGCGACATGGGCACAATCACCCCGTGTTCGCGTCGCCATTCCTGCATACGATACTCGCCTCGCACAAAGAAGTAAGGATTACGCATGAAATTTCTTCTCGCCTCAACCTGTCTCGCAGCCGCCCTGTTCGGGTTCAGCGCCACCGCCTCGGCGCAGGAGAACTGTGAACTGAGCGTGTCGAACATGAACTGGGCGTCGGCGGAGGTTCTGGCGGCGATCGACAAGATCATCCTCGAAGAGGGCTATGGCTGCACGGTGCGCCTCCTGCCGGGCGACACCATGCCGACCTTCGCCTCGATGACTGAGAAGCAGGAGCCGGACGTCGCGCCCGAGATGTGGGTCAACCAGTTCCGCGACCAGATCGACAAGGCCGCCGAGGAAGGCACCGTCGTGTTCGGCGCCGAGGTCCTGTCGGACGGCGGCGAGGAAGGCTGGTGGGTCCCGACCTACTTCGCCGAGGCCCATCCCGAGATCAAGACCGTCGGCGACGCGCTGGAGCATCCCGAGCTGTTCCCGGCGAACGAGGATCCGTCCAAGGGCGCCGTCTACAACTGCCCGGCCGGCTGGGGCTGCCAGATCACCACGGCGAACCTGTTCAAGGCCTACGACGGCGAGGAGAAGGGCTTCACCCTGATCGACACCGGCTCGGCCGCCGGCCTCGACGGCTCGATTGCCAAAGCCTACGAGAACAAGGAGCCCTGGCTCGGCTATTACTGGGCGCCGACGGCGATCCTCGGCAAGTATCCGATGAAGAAGCTTCCCTTCGACGCCGAGCATGATGCCAAGGAATGGGCCGAGTGCACGACGCAGGTCGATTGCGCCGAGCCGAAGATCAACGCCTGGACCAAGTCCGAGGTCTTCACCGTCCTGACGCCGAAGGTGCAGGAACAGTCGCCCGAGGTGGCCGAGTATCTGAACACCCGCGCCTGGGGCAACGACACGGTCAACAAGCTCCTCGCCTGGAAGGAAGAGCAGCAGGCGACCGGCGAGGACACCGCCTACTACTTCCTCGAGAACAACCCGGAGCTGTGGACCGGCTGGGTTTCCGAGGACGCGGCCGAGAAGATCAAGTCGGCGCTCTGATCCGGGCCGGCTGACACGATGACGACGGACCTGCCGGTGGTCGCACCACCGGCAGGTCATTTTCGCCCCTGCCCGATTCCGGGTAATGCGCCTGGCGGGCGCTTAACGGCCGATCCCGGCCGACGCGCCCTGCCCCACGGTTGCGACCGGCACCACGGCCCCTTCGCGGGCCCATCGCCGGCGGTGCGACCGAAGGCCCGCCCCGGGCCCCATGATCCAGAAAACGTGCCAAGGAGACCTCGACTGTGGATTGGTTGACCGAATTTCCACAACTGGCGGGGCGAGACCTGCGCTTGATGTCGCGCACGATCGACCAGTACTACCGCTCGTTCTCGCGCGCCTATGGCGACACGATCGAAGCGATCTTCCGCCCGTTGCTCGAGTTCCTCCTGTGGTTCGAACGGCTTCTGATCCAGACCCCGTGGTGGATCATCCTGCTCGTGATCGTCGGCATCGTCTGGCTGGCCAGCCGGTCGAAGGCGATCACCGTCGGCACCTTCGTGGCGCTGATCCTCATCGGCGTGTTCGGCATGTGGGAAGACACCATGCGAACCCTGTCGATCATCGTCGTGTGCACGCTGATGTCGATCATCATCGGCATGCCGATCGGCATCATCATGTCGCGCTCCAACAAGGTGCAGGCGGTGATCAATCCGATCCTCGACGTGATGCAGACGATGCCGTCCTTCGTCTATCTCATCCCGATCGTCATGCTGCTCGGCATCGGCCTGATTCCGGGTCTCCTGGTGGTGGTGATCTACGCCATGCCGCCGATCATCCGGCTGACCAACCTCGGCATCCGGCTGGTCGACAAGGAAGTGCTGGAGGCCGCCAACGCCTTCGGCTCCTCGGGCTGGCAGAAGCTGACACAGGTGCAGCTGCCGCTCGCCTTGCCGACCATCATGGCCGGCATCAACCAGACCATCATGATGGCCCTCGCCATGGTCGTCGTCGCCTCGCTGATCGGCGTGCGCGGCCTCGGCCAGCCGGTGCTGCAGGCGATCACCAATCAGTATTTCACGCAGGGCGTCCTGAATGGCCTGGCGATCGTCGCCATCGCCATCATCTTCGACCGCTCCAGCCAGGCCTACGGCAAGCGCCTGCAGCGTCACCGGGAGGCCGCCCATGGCTGATGAGATCGCCATCAAGATCCGTAATCTCTACAAGATCTTCGGCCCCGAAGACAAAGCGATGGTGGATCTCGTACGCCAGGGGATGTCGAAGTCAGAGCTCCTCGCCGAGCACAGCCACGTGCTCGGGCTGAAGGACATCAACATCGACATCCCGGCCTCCGGCATCCAGGTGGTGATGGGGCTGTCGGGGTCGGGCAAGTCCACCCTGATCCGCCACATCAACCGGCTGATCGAACCGTCGGCGGGCGAGATCCTGATCGACGACGAGGATGTCCTCGCCATGTCGGATACGCGCCTGCGCGATTTCCGACGGCACAAGATCTCGATGGTCTTTCAGCGCTTCGGGCTGCTGCCCCACAAGACCGTGATCGACAATGTCGCCTACGGGCTGGAGGTGATGGGCAAGTCGCGCAAGGAGCAGCGCGACGGCGCAATGCGCTGGATCGAGCGCGTCGGGCTGAAGGGCTACGAGGACAATTATCCGGCGCAGCTGTCCGGCGGCATGCAGCAGCGCGTCGGCCTGGCGCGGGCGCTGGCGACCGACGCCGACATCCTGTTGATGGACGAGGCCTTCTCGGCGCTCGATCCGCTGATCCGCACCGACATGCAGAGCGTGCTCCTCGACCTGCAGACCGAACTGCACAAGACCATCGTGTTCATCACCCACGATCTCGACGAGGCGCTGCGGCTCGGCGAGCAGATCGCCATCCTGCGGGCCGGCGAGATCGTCCAGCAGGGCACCGCGCAGGACATCGTGCTGCGCCCGGCGGACGACTACATCTCGTCCTTCGTGCGCGAGGTGAACCGTGGCCGGGTGATTCAGGTCGAGACGGTGATGGAGCCGATCGTGCCGGGCGAGGCGCCGGCGCCGGAAAGCGTGCCGATCCAGCGCGGCACGATCCTCGAGGAAGCTGCGCGCCGCATGACCGGCGACGGCGTCACCAAGGCGCATGTGGTCAACGGGACCGGCATGCCGATGGGCACCCTGACCATGCGCGGCCTGATGGCGGCCATGGTCACCCCGGTCCTGAAAGACGCGCTGGACGCCAGCGAACTGTAATCCTGCCAGGATGGCCGGCGGCGCAGGGCGTCGCCGGTCGCCGCAGCGATCTCATCCGACCCGCGACATCCCCACGTCGCGGGTTTCGTGCGATCGGCGACGGCCGCGCCGCCGCAATCAGGCGGCGATGCGGTCCGACAGCGTGGAGGCGCCGGCGCCGAAGATGCGCTCGTAGCATTCGGCCAGAAGGTCGAGATCCACCGGCGCCTGGCGGATCAGCGCCTGCTCGATCCGGGCGCGGTCGTAGCCCTCACGGGCCAGCGCGCGAATGGCGGCCGTGACGATGTCGACGTCGTCTAGTCGCTTCGGCAATCGCTCGAACATGGAAAATCCCCCTGCTTCATCCCCTTGCGGCAATTCCCCTCGCGCCTTGCAGCGCGAATCGCCAACGTCAAATTATTAACAGAACCTTGCCGGAACTTTACAGCAACCCCGTTTGCCGCCACGGAAGGCCGCCTGCCATCCGGTGCGTGAGTTCCCTCTTGGCCGCCGAATGTGGCGGTTGCACCGCACGATCCGACTTGTCCCCAAGACATTGTGTCTCAGGTCCCCCGGTCTTCCGTTGCATGCACCGGTTGCCGCGCGCTGACTGCGCGATGACGCGTTCGGAGGATCGCGGCCGTCGCGAGGCCGGCATGATCCGGCCAGACGCACACGGACCGTCTGTCGCGAAGACCCGTGCCGCCGTCGCATCATCATCGGGCGTCGCCACGACGCCGCTCCAACCGGAGGTCGCCAGATGCCGCATTCGCTGACCCAGCTCCTGGACGCGAAGGGCGTCCTCCTCGCGGACGGGGCCACCGGGACCAATCTGTTCGAGGTGGGGCTGGAGGCCGGCGAAGCGCCGGAGATGTGGCTCGAGAGCCATCCCGACCGGATCACGGCGCTGCACCAGGCTTTCGTCGACAACGGCGCCGACATCATCCTCAGCTGCTCCTTCGGCGCCAACCGCCACCGGCTGAAGCTGCACCAGGCCGAAGGCCGCACCCATGCGCTCAACCGGATCGCCGCCGAACTGGCGCGGGCGGTGGCCGATGCGGCCGGCCGTCCCGTCGTCGTCGGCGGATCGGTCGGCCCGACGGGCGAGCTGCTGCAGCCGCTGGGCGCCCTCTCCTATGCCGAGGCCGTCGAGGCCTTCCGCGAGCAGATCGCAGGGCTGAAGGACGGCGGCGTCGACGTCGTGTGGATCGAGACCATGTCGGCGGGCGAAGAGGTGCGCGCGGCGGCCGAGGCCGCGCTTGCCTGCGACATGCCCTATGTCGTCACCGGCTCCTTCGACAGCGCCGGCCGCACCATGATGGGCATCCACCCCTGCGACTTCCACAAGGCGGTCGACGGCCTGTCGCGGCGCCCCGTCGCGGTCGGCGCGAATTGCGGCGTCGGCGCGTCGGACATGCTGGCGACGGCTCTGGAGCTGGAAACGGGCTCGCCGGACTCCGCCCTGGTCGTGAAGGCCAATTGCGGCATTCCGCGCTTCGTCGACGGCGGCACGGTCTATTCCGGCACGCCGGATCAGATGGCCGATTACGCCCGGCTGGCGATCGATGCGGGCGCCCGGATCATCGGCGGCTGCTGCGGAACCTCGCCGCAGCATCTCGGCGCCATGCGCCAGGCGATCGACAGCCATGTGCGTCGTCAACGGCCGAGCATCGCCGAGATCGTCGAGGCCGTCGGCCCGCTGGTCAACAAGGCGGCGTCGGCCGCCGGCGAAACGGCGCCGCGAACGGGCCGCCGGCGAAGCCGGGACTGAGCCGGCTTCGCGCTTTCCCGGTTAGTGGTAGCGCGGGATCTTGCCGGCTCGCAGCTTGGCAAGGTAGCCGGTCATCTCCCGCTTCACCACCGGCATCAGGAAGTAGAGGCCGATGATGTTGGCGATGCCCATGGCGAACAGCGAGGCGTCGGAGAAGTCGAGCACCGCGCCGAGGCTGACCGAGGCGCCGAGCACGACGAACAGGCAGAACAAGATCTTGAAGAACAGGTCCGAGGCCTTGGAATCGCCGAACAGGAACAGCCACGCCTTCAGCCCGTAATAGGACCAGGAGATCATCGTCGAGAAGGCGAAGAGCACCACCGCAAGCCCCAGCACATAGGGGAACCAAGGGATCGCCGTGCCGAAGGCCGCCGAGGTCAGCTCGACGCCGCTGAGCGAACCTTCCGTCGCGATCTGCCCGAGCCCCTGATCCCAGACATACATGCCGGTCGCCGGGTCCTGCTGCATGACGCCACTGATGGTGATCACCAGCGCCGTGGCCGTGCAGATCACCACCGTGTCGATGAAGGGCTCGAGCATCGACACGAAGCCCTCCGTGACCGGATGGTTGGTCTGCACCGCCGCATGGGCGATCGCGGCCGAGCCAATGCCGGCCTCGTTGGAGAAGGTCGCGCGCCGCAGGCCCTGGATCAGCGCGCCGACGATCCCGCCGGCAACACCCAGTCCGGTGAAGGCGCCTGCGAAGATCTGGCCGATCGCCCAGCCGATCCGGTCGTATTCGACACCGATGACGATCAGCGCCGCGCCGAGATAGAGAATGCCCATGAACGGAACGAGCTTCTCGGTGACCCGGGCGATCGACTTGATGCCGCCGACGATGACCATGAAGACGATGATCGCCATGACGATTCCGGTGATCCAGCCACGGCCGTTCAGGAAGCTCGCCTCGCCGCCGGTGATGACGACCAGCTGCGCATGGGCCTGGTTGGCCTGGAACATGTTGCCGCCGCCCCAGGAGGCGAAGACGCAGAAGATCGCGAAGAGAACGGCGAGGAACCGGCCGAGTTTGGCGTAGCCGAGTTCAGCCATGCCCTTGCGCAGATAATGCATCGGGCCGCCGGAGACGCGCCCGTCAGGATATTCCTCGCGGTATTTCACGCCGAGGGTGCATTCGGTGAATTTCGAGGCCATGCCGAGAAGGCCGGCGAGGATCATCCAGAAGGTCGCGCCCGGACCGCCGATGGACACCGCGACGGCGACGCCGGCGATATTGCCGAGGCCGACCGTGCCCGAGACCGCCGTCGCCAGCGCCTGGAAATGGGTGACCTCGCCCGCCGCATCCGGCGAGGTGTACTGGCCGCGCACGAGTTGGATCGCATGGCCGACCAGGCGGAACTGCACGAAGCCGAAATAGACGGTGAAGATCGCGGCCGCCGTGATCAGCCACAGGACGATCCAGGGCAGTTCGGTGCCGGGCAGCGGCGCGAAGATGAAGCTGACGAAGGGGGTCGTCACCGGCTCCATGATCGCCGAAAGGGTCGCGTCGATGGAAAAGCCCGGCTCGGCTTCCTGCGCTGCGGCGGGCCCGGTCAGGAGAAGGCTGGCGCCCGCCAGCGGCAGGAGAGCGGCGGTCTTCGGCATGACGCAACCTCTGTCTGGATCGATATTCCGTGCGGCGGATGCAAGGCGGCTCATGGCACGATCACGGTCGGGATGCGGGCGACCTGCGCCAATCCCAGGGTGACGCTGCCGAAGATCTTGTTCTGGACCGGGCCCCTGCCCGTGCGCCCGACGAAGATCATCGACGCCTTCTGATGCTCGGCGACCGCAAGGATGATCTCGGTCGGTGCGCCGAAGCGGATCTCGCAATCGACGGTGACCCCTTCCGCCGATATCTCGGCGACGAGCGGATCGAGCAGCGTGGTCTTGGCGCGTTCGAGTTCCTGGCGCCGACGCATCTTGCGCTCGTCGAGTTCCTCGGCAGTCAGGAAGCTGTAGGGCGACCATTGCAGCACGTGGACGATGTGCAGGGCCGCCCCGCTCGCCTTGGCCCGCACCACCGCGTAGTCGACGACGCTGCGATCATGCCCGTCATAGGCAACGACAAAGATCTCGGTCGCCATTGGCGATCACCCCTCTATCGGTCGGTCGGGCAGCAAGACGATCTGAGCCAAACCATCAATATTTATCATGGTAGGTTCAATTTCGCTGATGGCAAACGCTTTTCGCGTCATGCGTGTTGCCGCCGAGGCCGCAGCGCACGGCGCAGCCCCCGCCCCCCGATCCCAATCGGTGGGAAATCCTTCGTGTTTCCAGAGAGCTGAGCTCCAGCCACCGTCCGCGCCCGGTCGCGGGATGCGGCTCCACCACCGAAGATCATCCGGGCCTTTTGACGCCATCCGACGGGATGCGATGCCGCTGGGGCAGATTTTCGGTCAGGATGTCAGCGGCTGGCGGCGCTTCAGCGCTTCCACGGCATCGGTCAGGACGGCGTGCAGGCGGTCCCGCTCGACCTCGGTCAGCCGTTCCAGATCGAGGAAGATGCGGGCGCCCTCGGCATATTCGTTGATCACGCCGGGCGCCGCGTCCGTGGCCTCGTCGTGGATGCCCTCCACCACATAGGGGATCACCTCGCGGCTGATGCCCTTCAGCGAGATCGGCGCCAGCGGCCGGGCCCGCACATCGTCCTCCACATGGGCATAGGTTTCGTAGCTCATGACGATGCCGCCCGGCTCGGCGATCTGTTCCAGCCGGGCGGCGAGGTTCGCCTCGGCCCCGATGATCGTATAATCCATGCGGTCGGCGCTGCCGAAATTTCCGACATTGCAGAAGCCGGTATTGATGCCCATCCGGGCTTGGAACGGCTTCTCGATGCCGCGGCGGCGCCATTCGGCGTTGAGTTCGACCATTCGCCGCTGCATGGCGATCGCCATGGCGAGGCACGCCTTGGCATCCTCGCGCGGGCCCATCGTTTCGGGATCGCCGAAGAAGGCGAGGATCGCGTCGCCGATGAACTTGTCGACGGTGGCGCCGTGCTCCTGTGCGATCTTCGACATCTCGGTGAAATACTCGTTGAGAAGCTGGGTCAGCTCCTCCGGCTGCAGCCTCTCGGACGTGACGGTGAAATCCTTGATGTCGGAGAAGAAGATCGTCAGCTTCTTGCGCTCGGTCGAGATGGTGACGTCGCGCTCGCCGCTGAAGATGCTGCGATAGACCTGCGGCGATAGATATTTGGAGATTTTCATGGAAACCGAGGCGAGGAAGGAATTGGCCTCTTCCAGCTCGGTGTTCATGCGGCCGAAGGTGCGGGCCTGGCGCCATTGCAGCGCGGCAAAGCACACCCCGAACAGGCCGGCGCCGACGAAATAGGCCAGCAGATACTTGAAGGAGAGGAGATTGGCCGCGATCGGCTGCTCGATCTCGACCTCCTGGATGCCGCGGACGTCGCCGACCTTCCAGTCCCGCTTCGGGCTCTCGGGGTGGGCGTTGTGGCAGGCGACGCAGGCCTCCCCCATGACCACCGGCGCCGCCAGCCGGATGTGGCGGTCGAGCAGCGATCCGCTGACCTGCGTGATCAGCGGATGGTCGGCGCCCTTGGTCCGGAAGGTCTGCAGCGCGTCACGCTCGAAGGCGTCGAGATCATGCGGCGCGCGCTTGGCGAAGACGAGATCGGAGGCGAAGCGGTAGCGGATGTTCTCGCCGCGCCGGCCGATCACTTCGCCCAGCTCCAGTGACAGCGTGGCCGGGATCGGAATCGCGCCGGGCACCTCCAGATAATTGTGGGCGGCAATCGTCCGGCCGTCGGGATTGGCCAGCACCCGGCCAACGACGTTGCGCGCATAATAGCTGCGGATGTCGGTGATCATGGAATTCAGGCTGTTCGCCTGGGCGTTCAGCGCCGTGTCGGAGAGATGGCGGAGATCCATCCAGACCGCCACCGGCAATAGCGCCAGCGCCAGCGCCACCGTGATGGCGAAGTAGATCGGCCGTGCCATCAGATACCGGAAGATCGCGCCCATCGTTCTCTCCTCGAACGGGTGGCGCAAATATAACGACAAAACGCGGCAGATGTCTTTGCGTCATTTCCCGGGGCGCCGCGAGCTGAGGTCAGCGCACCCCGACCGCGCAGCCGGCGGCGGGCCCGGCCGGCAGGTCCGGCGCCACTTCGCCGTCAGCGCTCGTCGCCGCCGCGCCAGACCGCGCGGTGGATCGTCCGGGCGATCCTCGCCGCCGACGTGGTTTCGGGCTGGGCGGCCGGGTCCGCCTCACCCTTTCAGGCGAAGGCGTCCGCTTCGGCTGCCTTGCGCTTGGCCACGAAAGCCGTCAGCGCTTCGGCGATGGCGGGATCGAGCGCCGGCGCCTCGTAGGAATCCAGCCAGCGGCGGCAAAGCTGGCCGGCGCGGTTCTCGGCCCGCAACGCGCCTTCCGCCGACCATTGCTCGAAGGAATTGTTGTCGGCGATGGCCGAGCGGTAGAAGGCCGTCTGAAAATTGTCTTGGGTGTGCTGGCAGCCGAGGAAATGGCTGCCCGGACCAACCTCGCGGATCGCCGACATGGCCTGCCCGTTCTCCGACAGATCGACGCCGCGCGAGAAGGCCTGCATCATGCCGAGCTGGTCGCAATCCATCATGAATTTCTCGAAGCAGACGGCCAGTCCGCCCTCGAGCCAGCCGGCCGCATGCAGGACGAAATTGGTGCCCGCCAGCATGGTGGAGTTCAGCGTGTTGGCGCTCTCATAGGCGGCCTGGGCGTCGGGCGCCTTGGAGGCGCAGAGCGACCCGCCGGTGCGGAACGGCAGGCCGAGCCGGCGCGCCAGCTGGGCCGCGCCATAGGAGACCAGCGCCGGCTCCGGCGTGCCGAAGGTCGGCGCCCCGGACTGCATCGAGATCGACGAGGCGAAGGTGCCGAAGACCACAGGGGCGCCCGGCCGGCAGAGCTGGGTGAAGGCGGCGCCGGCCAGCGCCTCGGCCAGCACCTGCGCCAGCGTGCCAGCGACCGTGACCGGGCTCATCGCGCCGGCGAGGATGAAGGGCGTGACGATGCAGGCCTGGTTGGCGCGGGCATAGACCTTCAGCGCGCCGAGCATGGTGCCGTCGAAGGTCATCGGCGAATTGGCGTTGATCAGGTTGATCACCACGCAGTTCTCGTCGACGAACTTTTCGCCGAACAGGATGCGGCACATCTCCACCGTGTCGCGGGCCCGCTCCGGCGCGGTCACCGAGCCCATGAACGGCTTGTCCGACAGGGTCATGTGGGCCAGCAGCATGTCGAGATGCCGCTTGTTGACCGGGATGTCGACGGGCTCGCAGACGGTGCCGCCGGAATGGTGCAGCGAGGGCGCCAGATAGGCCAGCTTCACGATATTGCGGAAATCCTCGATGGTCGCATAGCGCCGCACGCCGTCGAGATCGCGCACGAAGGGCGGGCCGTAGACCGGGGCGAAGATGGTCGCCTTGCCGCCGATCTCGACCGAGTTCTCCGGGTTTCGCGCATGCTGGACGAAGGTGTGCGGCGCCGTCTTAAGAAGCTCGCGGCAGAGGCCCTTCGGAAACCGGACGCGCTCGCCCGAGACCTCGGCTCCCGCCGCCTTCCACATCTCCAGCGCCTCGGCATCGTCGCGAAACTCGATGCCGATCTCTTCCAGGATGGTGTCGGCATTCGCCTCGATGATCGCGAGGCCCGCCTCGTCCAGCAGCTCGTATTCCGGCACCTTGCGGCGGATGTAGCTCAGCTTCGTCCCGGACGCGCTCTGGACCCGGGCCGCACGTCGCGCCGTCGCCCCGCCGCCGGTGCCGCGGCCGCGCCGGCCGCCTTCGGTACGCGGCATCTCGCTCAGATGTCCGGTCTCATCGGTCATTGTCAGGTCTCCGGCCAAAGCGGCAGCCCGCGCCGGCTCAAGCCGCACGGGCATTCGATCTGTCCCCGATACTAGGAGCAGCGCCGGCCGCTGCCGTCTTACCTGCGAAGGCCGGTGACGCGCCGAGAACAATGGCGGCGCCGGTCCGCATCGGCCCGGACCCTGACGGGCCCTTCGGCGCCGAGTCGCGCGGCGGCGCGCACGTCGCTTTCGCAATGGCGGATGTCGCAGCAAAGAGATTGCGCGGCTGCGGCTACCCTAGAGTGAGGGCTGCGGACGGACGAGGCGGCGCAGTCGCTGAAAGTCGCGTTCGGGGCAGTTCCGGGTTCGTCCCGCCATAAGGAATGCGCCATGGCCGATGCCGACGACATCATTCTGGCCGAACTGTCGGACGACGATCTCGTCGCCCAGATGAAGGACGACCTCTATGACGGTCTGCGCGAAGAGATCGAGGAGGGAACGCAGATCCTCCTCGAACGCGGATGGACGCCCTACGACGTCCTGACCAGGGCGCTGGTCGGCGGCATGCAGATCGTCGGCGAGGATTTTCGCGACGGCATCCTGTTCGTGCCCGAGGTGCTTCTGTCGGCCAATGCAATGAAGGCCGGCATGGCCATCCTGCGGCCGCTGCTTGCCGAGACCGGCGCACCCAAGCAGGGCAAGATGGTCATCGGCACGGTGAAGGGCGACATCCACGACATCGGCAAGAACCTCGTCGGCATGATGATGGAAGGCGCCGGCTTCGAGATCGTCGATCTCGGCATCAATATCGACGTCGACAAATATCTCGCGGCGATCGAGGACCACCAGCCGGAATTCCTCGGCATGTCGGCGCTGCTGACGACGACCATGCCCTACATGAAGGTGGTCATCGACACGCTCGTCCAGAAGGGCATTCGCGACGATGTCATCGTCCTGGTCGGCGGCGCGCCGCTGAACGAGGATTTCGCCAACCAGGTCGGCGCCGACGCCTATTGCCGGGACGCGGCGGTCACGGTGGAGACCGCCCGGAACCTGATGGAACGGCGGCACAACCAGCTGTGACGCTGCCCCTGCCCGCTCATCCGGTAGCCGTCCGGGCCCCGGATACGCAAAAGGCGCGGCGACCGTCGGTCACCACGCCTTCTCGAACTGCGGACGGGCGCGTTTACCGGGCGACGTCGTTCACGGCGGCGCCGGTGGCATCCACCGTGTTGCCCACGTCGCGGCCGACGCCGCGCACCGTGTTGGCGCAGGCCGAAAGCGCCAGGGCTCCGGCGAGAAGAGTGGACACGATGGCGATGCGCTTGGTCATTGTGGGGTCTCCGGTTGGCAAATGTGACCGAAAAACGGTGCAGTGCCCCGCTGGTTCCCACTGTGTCCCGGTTTTTGACAGGCGTGGTGAATGTCAGGTCACCGGGCAATGAGTCTCCTGCTGCATGACGGCGTACCGACGTCGGCCGCGCCCGCCCCCGAAACGCTGACGATCATCGCCTGCGGCGCCATCGCCCGCGAGGTCCTCGCCATTCTGTCGGCCAACGGGCTGGCGCATGTCACCGTCACCTGCCTGCCCGCCGACCTGCACAACGCACCGCAGAAGATCGCGCCTGCCGTCGAGGCCGCCATCATGGCGGCCCGCGCAGACGGCGCCGGGCGGATCTTCATCGCCTATGCCGATTGCGGCACCGGCGGTCTCCTCGACGCGGTCTGCGCGCGCCACGGCGTCGAGCACATCGCGGGACCGCATTGCTATGCGTTCTTTGCCGGCAACGCGCGCTTCGCCGCCGATGCGGAGGCGCAGATGACGACCTTCTGGCTGACCGACTTTCTCGCCCGGCAGTTCGACGCCTTCGTCACCCGGCCGATGAAGCTCGACCGCCATCCCGAACTGATCGGCATGCTCTTCGGTCATTACGAACGCGTGGTCTATCTCGCCCAGACCGACGCCCCGGAACTCGACCGGCGCGGACGGGAGATCGCGGCGAAACTGGGGCTCGGCTACGAGCGCCGCTTCGTCGGCTACGGCGACCTGACCGCCGCCATCGTCGCTGCTGCGGCGCCCGTGCCGGAACACGCGCCTGCCTGAGGCCCCTGCCGCCGGCCCGTTTGCGCGGTTCGCGCCGTGGGCGGCGGCCGGCACGGTCATGGCCTATGCGACCTTCGCCGGGCCCGCGGGGATCACGTCTTGATCTTTACAGGGAAAACCCCGATTTAACGCCTTCAAGGGCACAGTGGATCGACGAAGCCCGGTCAGGCGGCAGCGTCGTTCGCGGACCGTTCCTCACACGCGACGGAACAGGCCGCATCATGAGCTTTTCTGAAGTCCCCGTTCCCAGAGCGTCCTCCGTGTCACCTGCCGTCTTTTCCAGCCTCCGACAATCGCTCCGGCGGCGTGGTGCCAAGCGGCAGAAGCGGATTTCGGCGATCCTGCGCGGCCTGTCGCATCGCAACCGTGCCGGCGCAACGATCGGCGAGCTCTCCCAGGCCTTCGACACCCGCTCCTTCGGCGCCTTCTTCATCCTGTTCGGCGGCTTGAACCTCGTGCCGCTGCCACCCGGCGCGTCGATCTTTCTCGGCCTGCCGCTGGTGCTGTTCACGCTGCAACTGGCGGTCGGCCGGCGTCGGCTGTGGCTGCCCGAGCGCATCCGCACGATCCGGATCACCTCCGAGATGCTGGGGCGCGTCGTCACCCGCATCGGACCGATGCTGCGCCGGATCGAGCGGCTCGCCCGGCATCGCTACTGGCCCGAGCCCGAATGGCTGCTGCTCTCGGGCATCGGCTGGTTCTGCTTCGTCATGTCGATCCTGATCGCCATTCCGTTTCCGCTGACCAACATGTTCCCGGGCGTCTCCGTCGCCATCGCCGGCATCGCCATCACGGCGCGCGACGGCCTCTGGCTGA
This sequence comes from Aurantimonas manganoxydans SI85-9A1, assembly GCF_000153465.1. Lineage (GTDB taxonomy): Bacteria > Pseudomonadota > Alphaproteobacteria > Rhizobiales > Rhizobiaceae > Aurantimonas > Aurantimonas manganoxydans. Next base: position 2,601,189 of record NZ_CH672387.1, read on the forward strand.
TCGCCTCGATCCTCGTCGGCATCGCCTCGACGATCTTTCTCCTCAGCGTCTACGGCGCCGCAGCCCTGGCCGTGATGGGGCTGTTCTAGCCGCCCTACGCCACCCCGGCCGCCGTGGTCGGGCCGCATCAGGACGCCTGTCCCCGCGCCCCGCGCGCCCAATGTCGCAAACGACATCACGGCCCGTCGCGCCCGGCATATCCGCACCGTTTCCATCGGACCACAGTGGGGTCATCGGAGGTGGCGGATGGCAGAACTGCAGATCGTCTACTGGCGTGACATTCCCGCCCAGATCGTGGTGCGGCAGGGTCGCAAATCCGCCCGCCGCGAACTTCCCTCCCGCTTCATCGAGGCCATCGACCGCTGCGCCATGCGCGTCGGCGCGAAGGACAGCGACGCCTATCTCGCCGAATGGCGGCGGGGCTCGTCGCCGGCCGAGGTGAGCGACCTCGAAGCCGAAGCCGAACGGCTGACCCGCGATATCGAACAGAGCTACGATGGCGACCGTCTCAAGGCGCTCGTCGCGAACGAGGGGCGCGAACCATGAAGCCGATCGGATACGACCTGCACGCCGGCCGCACGGCCATGCCCGCCTCCATCGAGATCGCCCCGCGCCAGGCGCTGGAATCGCGCGATCTGCCGGGGCTCTTTCCGCCCGGCACGAAGACCTATCTCTGCGATGTCGGCGTCGATGCGGTGAAGGATTTCGTCCGCGCCGTCCGCCGGGTCCGCGACCTCGGCTATGAACCGGTGCCGCACATTCCGGCGCGCCGCATGCGCAGTCGTGCCGAATTGCGCGATCGCGTCCAGGCCTATGCCGAGGAAGGCGGCGCCAGCGACGTGCTGGTGGTCGGCGGCGGACTGACGCGACCGGCCGGGCCCTACAGCTCGACCATGGAAGTCCTGTCGACGGGCATTTTAGACCGTCACGGCTTTCGCGACATCGGCGTCGCCGGCCACCCGGAGGGGACGCCGGACTTCTCCGCCGCCACCGCCGCCGAGGCGCTGCGGCTCAAACGCGATTTCGCCAGGCGCAGCGACGCCCGGCTGCGGATCGTCACGCAGTTCGGCTTCGACGCGGCGGTGTATCTGCAATGGGCGGAGTCCGTTCGCGCGGCGGGCATCGACCTGCCGATCCATCTCGGTGTCGCCGGCCCGGCGAAGATCGCGACGCTGATCCGCTTCGCGGCCCTCTGCGGCATCGGCAATTCGGTGTCTGTCCTGAAGAAGCGGCCGAGCGCTCTCACCGCGCTCGCCACCTCCCATTCGCCCGAATCCGTCGCCGGGCCGATCGAGCGGCACTGGGCCGAGACGCCCGACACACGCGTCCGGCAGCTTCACGTCTTTCCCTTCGGCGGGCTCGCGGCCTCGGCGCAGTGGCTCTACGGCCGCGGCTCCTGGATGGACGCGACGGCGATCCAGACGGTGGCGGGCACCCGCCAGCACGCCTGACGCCGCTTACCGCGCGACGCCTTCACCGACCGGAGCTTCGGCCATGACCCGCACCATTGTCGCATCCGCCAGCCGCGAGGTTGTGATCGGCTTCAACCAGCCCTTCTGCGTCATCGGCGAACGCATCAATCCGACCGGCCGCAAGATCCTCGCCGCCGAGATGGTCGCGGGCAATTTCGAGACGGTGACGCGCGATGTCCTCGCCCAGGTCGCCGCCGGCGCCACCATGCTCGACGTCAATGCCGGCGTCACCGCGGTCGACCCGAACGTCTCCGAACCGCCGCTGCTGGTCGAGACCATCCGCCTCGTCCAGAGCCTCACCGACCTGCCGATCTCGATCGACTCCTCCGTCTCCCCGGCGCTGAGCGCCGCGCTGGCCGTCGCCAAGGGACGGCCGCTGGTCAATTCGGTCACCGGCGAGGTGGAAAAGCTCGAGGCGATCCTGCCGCTGGTGAAGAAATACGACGTGCCGGTCGTTGCCATCTCCAATGACGAGACCGGCATCTCCGAAGACCCGGACGTGCGCTTCGAGGTGGCGAGGCGCATCGTCCGCCATGCCGCCGATTACGGCATCAGTGCCGCCGACATCGTCGTCGATCCGCTGGTCATGCCGATCGGCGCGATGGGCACCGCCGGCCGGCAGGTCTTCGCGCTGGTCCGCCGGCTGCGCGAGGAGTTGGGCGTGAACACCACCTGCGGTGCGTCGAACATCTCCTTCGGCCTGCCCCACCGTCACGCCGTCAACGCCGCCTTCCTGCCCATGGCCATCGCCGCCGGCATGACCTCTGCGATCATGAATCCCTGCCGGCCGCAGGAGATGGAGGCGGTGCGGGCCGCCAACGTGCTGATGGGCAACGACCCGTCCTGCGGCGAGTGGATCCGCCACTATCGCGACGTGGCGCCGGCGGGCAGCGCGTCCGCTGCGGCCGCCGCTCCTGCCACCGGAGGGGGCGGGCGGCGGCGCGGTGGACGCGAAGGTCGGAGGGCCGCGTCTTGACCGGCCGGCCGTTTAAGCTGCGGATCGTGTCGTTGCGGCGCTTTTTGCAGGTGCGAAATAAAGCTACTGACCGGGAGACCATTTCGCCATCTGGCGCGTTTGGTAGAAACTACCGAACAAGGAACACCCCGCATGAGCCGCAACCCGAACCCCGCGTCCTTCTTCCACGCACCGAAGACGGCGGCGGAACTTACGACGCTGATGCTGATGTCGCCCTTCGTCATCGGCACGCGCCTGACCCAGTTCTCGATGGCCGCCGCGTCGCCGCAGGCCAAGGATCGCGACGAAGTCTCCCGCATGCTGAGCGAAAAGATGCAGGCGGCCGGCGAATCCATCGTGGCCATGAACCTTGCCACCATCGAGGCGATGACCTCGCTCGCCATGGCAACGGTTTTCGGCTCCGGCCGCAGCAGCAACCATGGCGACACGATCCTGTCGGCCGGGCTGAAGCCCTATTCCCAGCGCGTGCGCGCCAACCGCAAGCGTCTCGCCCAGTAAGCCTCAGCCGGAACACGGCGCGCCGATGACCACCGGCGCCGATCCTCTCGTCCTGTTCATGCCGTCCGGCCGCCGCGGGCGTTTTCCCCGGGGCACGCCCGTCATCGAGGCGGCGCGGACGCTCGGGGTCTATGTCGAAAGCGTCTGCGGCGGGCGCGGCATCTGCGGGCGCTGCCAGATCGAGGTCGCCGAAGGCGTCTTCGCCAAGCACAAGATCATCTCGGCCGCCGACCATCTCTCCGCCTGGTCGGCCAAGGAAGCGCGCTACGCCGCCAAGCGGCCTTTCCCACCGGGCCGCCGCCTGTCCTGCTCGGCGACCATCGAAGGCGACCTCGTCGTCGACCTGCCCACCGGCATGGCGGTCAATTCCGCCGTCGTGCGCAAGGCCGTCGACACCCGCGACTTTCCCCGCGATCCGGCCATCCGCCTCCTCTATGTCGAGGTCGCCGAGCCCGACATGCACGCGCCGCTCGGCGATCTCGACCGGATCTTCGCGGCGTTGGAGCGCGATTGGGACGTGGCGGCGCCGATCGTCGATCCGGCGATCCTGCCCGAGGTCCAGGCGATCCTGCGCCGCGGCGGCTGGAGAGTGACCTGCGCCATCGCGCTGGACCGGGACGACGAGCGTCCGCGCCTCATGGGCCTCTATCCGGGCTTGAAGAACGAGGCCTATGGCATCGCGGTCGACATCGGCTCGACGACCATCGCGCTGCATCTCTCCTCGCTGCTGTCCGGCGCGACCATCGCATCGGCGGGGGCGCCCAATCCGCAGATCCGCTTCGGCGAAGATCTGATGAGCCGGGTGTCCTACGTGATGATGAACCCGCAGGGCCGGCCGCAGATGACCGTGGCGGTCCGCGCCGCGATCCAGGCGCTGATCGAAGAGGTCGCGGCGGAGGCGCGCATCGCCACCGACGACATCATGGACTGCGTCTTCGTCGGCAATCCGATCATGCATCATCTGTTTCTCGGCATCGATCCGACCGAGCTCGGCCAGGCGCCCTTCGCGCTGGCGGTTTCGGGCGCCGTCGCCGTGCCGGCCAGCGATCTCGACCTGACGCTGCATCCCGCAGCCCGCGCCTATCTCCTGCCCTGCATCGCCGGCCATGTCGGCGCCGATGCGGCCGCCGTGACGCTGTCGGAAGGACCGCACCGGCAGGACGAGACCATGCTGATCGTCGATGTGGGCACCAATGCCGAAATCGTGCTCGGCAACCGCAGCCGGCTGCTGGCCGCCTCCTCGCCCACCGGCCCGGCCTTCGAGGGGGCCGAGATCTCCAGCGGCCAGCGCGCGGCGCCCGGCGCGATCGAGCGCGTGCGGATCGATCCCCACACGCTGGAGCCGCGCTTCAAGGTGATCGGCGTCGAGACATGGTCGCACGAGCCCGGCTTCGCCGAGGCCGCGCGGGCCGTCGGCGTTACCGGCATCTGCGGCTCGGGCATCATCGAGGTCATCGCCGAGATGTTCCTCGCCGGGATCGTCACCGAGGACGGCGTTATCGACGGCGCGCTCGCCGCGCGGTCGCCGCGGATCGTGCGGGAGGGTCGCACCTTCGCCTATGTGCTGCACGAGACCGCCGACCAGACGATCCGCGTCCTGCAGACCGACATCCGCGCCATCCAGCTCGGCAAGGCGGCCCTTTACGCCGGTATCAAGCTGCTGATGGACCGGTTCGCGGTTCCGCCTGCGCTGGCCGTCCCGGCACCGACCTCCGCACCCGCCGCCGCTTCGGACGATCTGCCGCTCGACCTCGACCCGGCCGAAGCCCCGGCTCTCGCCGACGCTCTGTTTGCCGCGCAGGCCGGCAGGGCCGCCGAGCCGGCCATTTCGCCGCCGCCGCCCCTTCCCGTACCCGAGACGACCGCGACGGCGGCGCCGATCCGCATCGACCGGATCGCGCTGGCCGGCGCCTTCGGCTCCTTCATCGAGCCGCGCTATGCGATGATCCTGGGACTGGTGCCCGATTGCGACCTGGCCAAATGCGGCTCGATCGGCAACGCGGCGGGCGCCGGCGCCCGCATGGCGCTGCTCAACCGCGCCTATCGTCGCGAGATCGAGGCGACGGTCACCCGCATCGCCAAGATTGAGACCGCGCTGGAGCCCGACTTCCAGCGCCATTTCGTCGCCGCCATGGCGTTTCCGAACAAGCTCGACGCCTATCCCGAACTCTGCCGGGTGCAGCCACTGCCCAATCGCGGCGCGGACGGCAGCGTCCTCGCAAATCGCCCGGACACTGCCGGCAGTCCCGTCGGCGACGGGCGCCGGCGCCGCGCCGGATCGCGCGCGCGCGAGCGCCAGGCCTGACCGCAAACGCGGCGACGCTTGCAACACCGGACGCAAATTCAGCCCCGAACGGCGCGAATTTCCGCCGCATCAGCGAGAAACGATCGAAGTTTTGCCCGCCAACCGTTGCGCCGGGACGCGCGGAGGCTTATCCAACGGCATCCATAGCGATGACAGGCGACCCCGAAATCCGCGCAGGCATTGCGCGGCGCCGTACCGACGACCACTGGTGATGATTTGAAGCCCAAGGATACCGATTTCGCCGAACGCCGTAATGCGGCGCGCGATGCAAAGCTGGCGCTGCTGCAGAAGGCCAAGGAGCGGCTGGACAGCCCCGAGGCCGAGCAGGCCCGGCAGGAACGCGCGGAGATCGCAGCGGCCCGTGAGGAGCGCCTCGCCAAGAAGCGCGCCGAAGACGAGGTGAAGGCCCGCGAGAAGGCCGCGCGCGACGCCGAGGCGGAAGCCGAGCGGCTCGCCGAGGAAGAGGCCCGCAAGGCCGAAAAGAACCGGCCGCTGGCGCAGATGGTCGCCGACGAGGCCGCCAAGAAGGCCGAGCGCGACGCCCGCTACGCCGCCCGCAAGGCGCGCAAGGGCAAGAAGTAATCCGCACCCGCCGATCGCCGTCGACTGGCTGACATCGGCGGCCGTTCCCGGCTTGCGAAACCCGTCATTCCACTCCACCTTGGGCCGCGCACGCGATGCGTGAATGGCCCTTGATGCGGAGCGGGCGGTATGGGTCCAGGAAATGCGGGCGGCCGGATCGACAAGTCCCGGCTCGGCGCGAGCGAGGGCACGGGCTCCGGTCCGAAGCGGACCATCGTCTTCCTGCTCGTTCCGAACTTCTCGATGATCGCCTTTGCGACCGCCATCGAGCCGTTGCGGATTGCCAACCGGGTCGTCGGCCGCGAGATCTATCGCTGGCGCCTCGCCTCGCCGAACGGTGAGCCGGTCCACGCCTCCAACGGCGTCGAGGTGGCCGTCACCAGTTCGGTGGAAGCCGAGCGCAGGGCGTTGCCCTCCGAGCACCGGCCATCGATGGTGTTCGCCTGTTCCGGCGTCTTCGTCGAGGACTTCACCGACAAGACCAGCTTTTCCTATCTGCGTGAGAGCCACCAGCGCGGCATCAGCGTCGGCGGCCTGTGCACCGGGGCGTGGATTCTCGCCCGCGCCGGGCTCCTGGCCGACCGGCGCTGCGCCATCCACTGGGAAAACCTGCCCGGCTTCTCCGAGGCCTTCCCGCGGGTCGACGCCTATGCCGATCTCTACGAGATCGACCACAACATCTACACCTGCGCCGGCGGCACCGCCGCCCTCGACATGATGCTGACGCTGATCGGCGAGGATCTCGGCGAGGACGTGGTCAACCGGGTCTGCGAGCAGGCTTTGACCGACCGGGTCCGCAGTTCACAGGATCGCCAGCGCCTGCCGCTGCGCGCCCGGCTCGGCGTGCAGCATTCCAAGGTGCTGCGGGTCATCGAGATCATGGAGGCCAACCTCGCCGATCCGCTGTCGCTGGTCGAGATCGCCGAGGATGTCGGCCTGTCGCGACGCCAGGTGGAGCGGCTGTTCCACCGGGAGATGGGCCGCTCGCCGGCCCGCTATTATCTGGAGATCCGGCTCGACCGGGCCCGGCATCTGCTGCTGCAGTCGCAATTGCCGATCGTCGAGATCGCGGTGGCCAGCGGCTTCGTCTCGGCCTCGCATTTTTCCAAATGCTACCGCGAGCTCTATTCGCGCTCGCCCCAGCAGGAGCGCGCCACGCGTTCGGTCCTCGCCCCGGCCTGACGGGCGGCGCATCACCGCCTCTACGAAGCGCGGAGCTAGAAATCCTCTATCCAGCGGCGCTGCCGCTCCTGCCACTGACGCTCACCGATCAGGCAGTCGCTGCTGGCCGTCTCCTGCACCGGCACCACGGCAGGCACGTGCAGGGCCGGATCGGGCCAGCCATCGGCCAGTTCCATCACCAGCTTGCGGCGGACGGCGGCCGGAAACTGGTCCCATTCGTTGACCGGGATCATGAACGCGCCGGGGCCGCCGATGACGCAATCGGCGTAGTAGCGGTCGAGATCGGGGATCGAGCCCCATGAGCTGAAGCCGCCGGTGGTCATCAACGGCAGCCCGTTGATGACGATGCCGCGGGCGATCGCCGCGTCGCGCGCTTCGGTGACCATGCGGCCCTGGTTGTTCGGCCCGTCGCCGGAAATGTCGATGACCCGCCGCAGGCCGGCATAGCCATTGTTGTCGAAGAGGGTGGCGGCATAGTCGATGGCCGAGGAGATCGAGGTGCGCCGTTCGCGATCCGGCTCCTCCGTCTGCAGGCGATAGGCGAAGCCGTCAGCCGCCTCGCGGGAATCGATCAGCGTCCAGGACACCACGACCGCCTGCGACAGGGTGCCGGCCCATTCGATATAGGCGACGGCGACGCGGCCATGCGGCCCGCCGAGGATCGCCTTCTGCACGTCCTCGCTGCGAAAGGCGGCGGCATAGCCGGCCCGCTGAATCTCCTGTTCGCCGCGATCCATCGACCAGGAGACGTCGACGGCGAGAACCAGCTCGGCGTCGACCCTGATGCCGTCGTCCGGGCTGGCTCCGAGGTCGGAACCGAGATCGCGCAGGCCGCGCTGCTGTGCGCCGGCCGCCGCATGTCCGGTCAGCGCCGCCAGAAGCGCCAGCGCCGCCGACAGGAAGGCAAGGATCAGGGTGCGATGTCCCATTATGGAAGCGTCACGCCGGATGGCCGGCCGCGCAATTCACAAAGGCGTCACCTCGGCCCTCGCCTTCCAGCGAGGCCAATCAGGCCGCGAGTTCACCGCGGGTCGGGTAGCCCTTGTCGACGACGAAGCTCAGCCCGCCGAGGAGATCGTCGAGGCTCGGCCGCGTGAAGGGCACCGTCTGCAGCCACATGGCGTAGATCGTGCCATCCGGGCGAACCACTACGAGACCCGGCTCGGCAAAGCGCGCCGGCTCGGAATCCTGCGCCTTGGAGGAGATGTAGAGGCCCCATTCGCGGGCGCTCTCCTCGCTGAGGCCGTTGCCCACCGGCATGCCGTCGAGGTCCCATTCGGCCTGCTGGCGCTGCATGCGGGTCTCGTCATCCATCGAGACGGCATGGACGTTGAAGCCCTTGGCGCGGAATTCCTCGCGACGCTTCGCCAACTCGCCGATCTGCTTCTTGCAGATCGGGCAGTGAACGCCGCGATAGAAGAAGACCAGCGAGAAGTTCTCGGGATTGTCGTTTGCCAGATCGAGCTGGCCGCCGTCGCTCGTCGCGACCTTGAGGGCCGGTGCCTTGTCGCCGGGCATGGGCGTCGTATGGGGCATGCTATGTCCTTTCGATGATGAAAAACGCCGCCGGCGGCATTGCGCGGGCGGCGGAAGCTGCGCCAGCAACGGGTGGCCGGACGGCCCGTTCCATGTCAGCCGCGCAGACGGACATTCTCCGGGTCGAAGGGACTTTCGCCGATCACCGTAGCGTCGTGGCGCGTGCCGAGGATGCGGATCGTCAGCCGCGTCCCCTCGCCGGCATGGGCCGGATCGAGCATCGCCAGGGCAAGGCTCTTGCCGACCCGCCAGCCGAAGCCTCCATTGGTGACGCGGCCGACCAACACGCCGTCGGCATAGACCGGTTCGGAGCCGCGGGCGTCGGCGTCGGTCACGCCGTGTACCTCGAGGGTCGCGAACTGCCAGCGCAGGCCGTTCTCGCGGGCCGCCACCACGGCGTCCCGGCCAATGAAATCGCCCTTGCTGGGATGAACGAACCTCTCAAGGCCCGACTCGAAGGCATTGTATTCGATCGACAGTTCGCGCGGGATCTGGCGGTAGGACTTCTCCAGCGCCATCGCCCCCATGGCGCGAATACCGAAGGGGCGGATGCCGAATTCGGCGCCGGCCTCCATCAGCAGGTCGTAGAGCGCGTTCTGCATCTCGATCGGGTGGTGCAACTCCCAGCCAAGTTCGCCGACGAAATTGACCCGCAGCGCCGTGCAGGCCACCGGGCCGACCGACAGGGGCTGTCCGGTCAGCCAGGGAAACGCCGCGTTCGACAGGTCGGTGCGGGTGAGCTTCGCCAGCACCTCGCGCGATCTCGGGCCGGCGACGACGAGGACGCCGAGCGCGTGGGTCACCGGCTGCATCGCCACGCTGCCGTCGCCCGGCAGCGCCTTCTGCAGGATGTCGTGGTCGATGCCCTCATAGGCGCCGCCGGAGACGAGATAGTAGCTTTCCGCACCGGCCTTGTAGACGGTGAACTCCGAGCGCACGCCGCCGACCGGGGTCAGGAGATGGCAGAGCGCCACGCGGCCCGGCGTCTTGGGAATGCGGTTGGCGAGAAGGCCGTCGAGCCAGGCGGCTGCGCCCGGCCCGCTGACATAGGCCTTGGCGAAGGGCGTCATGTCTAGGAGGCCGACCCCCTCGTGGACCGCCCGCACCTCGGCGCCGACATGCTCGAAATAGTTGGACCGGCGGAACGACCAGCGTTCGCGGATGCGGCCGGTGTGATCGGCCGGCGCATGATTGTGCTTCATCAGGACGTCGGCGCCGACATCGAGCGCGGCCTCGGGCACCGCATAGCCTTCGGGGGCGAACCAGTTGGCCCGCTCCCAGCCATAGACCGAGCCGAAGACGGCGCCGAGCGCCTTCTGCCGCTCGTAGGACGGCGAGGTCTTCAGCGGCCGGGCGGCGGCGCGCTCCTCGTCGGGATAATGCACCGAGAAGACATTGGCATAGGCCTCCTCGTTCTTGGCGCGCAGATAGCCTTCGCCGGCATAGGGGCCGAAGCGGCGCGGATCGACGCCGGCCAGATCGACGGTGGGTTCGCCGTCGACGATCCATTCGGCGAGCTGCCAGCCGGCCCCGCCGGCCGCGGTGATGCCGAAGGAATGGCCCTCGTTGAGCCAGAAATTGGTGCGGCTCGGCGCCGGGCCGACAATGGGCGAGCCGTCGGGCGTATAGGCGATGGCGCCGTTATAGACCTTCTTGATGCCGACCTCGCCGAAGGCCGGCACCCGCGCGATGGCGGTCTCGATATGCGGCATCAGCCGGTCGAGATCCTCCTGGAAGAGCTCGTATTCGCTGTCGGCGTCCGGCCCGTCGAGATAGCAGCAGGGCGCGCCGATCTCGTAGGGACCGAGCAGCAGGCCGCCATTCTCCTCGCGCATGTACCAGGAGGAGTCGCTCTCCCGCAGCACCCCCATTTCCGGCAGGCCCTGGCGGCGGCGCTCGACGATCGCCGGATGCGGTTCGGTGACGATGTACTGGTGCTCGACCGGGATCACCGGCACGTCGAGCCCGACCATGCGGCCCGTCCGCCGGGCGAAATTACCGGTGGCCGAGACGACGTGCTCGCAGACGATCTCCCCCTTGTCGGTGACGATCTTCCACTCGCCGGAGGGGAGCTGCTCGATGGCGCTGACGGTGGTGTTGCGGTGGATGGTGGCGCCGCGCGCGCGGGCGCCCCGCGCCAGCGCCTGAGTCAAGTCGGCGGGCTGGATATAGCCGTCCTCGGGGTGCTGGATCGCGCCGAGAATGCCGTCGGTCTCGCAGAGCGGCCAGATCTCCTTCAGCTCTGCGGGCGTCAGCAGCTTCACCGGCACGCCGATCGTCTCGGCGACGCCGGCATAATACATGTACTCGTCCCAGCGGTCCTGCGTGCGCGCCAGCCGGATATTGGTGACGTTGGAGAAGCCGACATTCATGCCGGTCTCGTCCTGCAGCTCGCGATAGAAGCGCACGGAATAGCGGTGCAGCTGGCCGACGGCATAGCTCATGTTGAATAGCGGCAGCAGGCCGGCGGCGTGCCAGGTGGAGCCGGAGGTCAGTTCGCGCCGCTCGACCAGGACGCTGTCGGTCCAGCCCTTGCGGGCGAGATGATATAGCGTCGACACGCCGACCACGCCGCCGCCGATAACCACTGCCCGCGCCCGATCCTGCATGACCACCCCTCGTCTGCCAGACTGCCGTAGCGGCGTGTCGAGCCTAGTGGAGCAGTCGGGCGCGCGCGCAGTCTCTTTGCGACATCAGCTGTCGGGCGAACGGCGCAGCCGGACAGCCGACCGACCGGGACCGCCGACGGACCAACCGTCCGGGAAGGTTTTGTTAACCATGTTCGCCGAGGATGCGGTTCCGAGACAGGCTCGCGATGGGACGGATCCGTGACGCTCATTTCCTCCGTTGACCGACAGGATGCCGGAACGGTGAAATCCGCCCTCACCTCGCCACTCATTCTCCTCGCGCTGGTCTGTGCCGTCCTCGCCGTCCTCCTGACCTTGAAGCTGACGCTGCCGATCGGCGCCTTCTACTGGGACCTGTTCATCTATTTCGACGCGGCGAACCGGATCTGGAACGGTCAGCTTCCCGGTGTCGATTTCTTCACGCCGGTCGGCCCGCTGGGCTACTGGCTCTTCGCCCTGTTCGTGAAGCTGTTTCCCGACGGCCAGCCGCTGCTGATCGCGCAATGGTCGCTCATGGCGGTCACCGCACCGCTGCTGGCGCTGGTGCTGGCCGATGTCGACCGCCGCTCGCGGCTCATCTCGCTGGCGCTGCTGGTGCCGTTCCTGGTCTTCCAGATCCTGCCAATCAACGTCGAGACCTATTACAGCTTTCCCGGTGTCGACGGCTTCGGCATCTACAACCGGCAGATGTGCCTGCTGCTCTATGTGCTGACCGCCGGGCTGGTCTTCGCGAGGGGCCGCGCGACGGTTTTGATCACGATCGCCGGTTCGATGCTGGCGTTGTTCCTCGTCAAGATCACTGGCTTTGCCGGCGGCGCGCTGATCTGCGCCTTCGCCTTCGCGGCCGGACGCGTGTCCCTGCGCACCGCGATCGGAGCGCTTCTCGGCTTCCTCGCCGTGCTGGCGCTCCTGGAACTGACGACCGCCGTGGTCAGCGCCTATGTCGGCGACATCGCTGCGCTGGTGGCGCTCAACGAAGGCAGCATCCTGCCGCGCTTCCTGCAGGCCGCCTCGATCCATTTCATGGCCTTCGCGCCGCTGGCGATCCTGACCGCCGCGCTGGGGCTAATCGGGCTGCCCGACATCCTGCACGCAACGACGACGCTGGCCCGCTCGCGGCGGGTCGCCGCCTTGGTGGCGCTGCTCGATCGGGACGTCTTCTGGCTCGGCATGGTGACCTTCGCGGCTTTGTTCGTCGAAACCCAGAACACCGGCGGTCTTGCCTTCATCTTCGTCTGGCCGGTGCTCCTGCGCATTCTGGTGCGGGCCGGCGGCGCGCCGACATGGCGGCTGGCGCTGATCCTGGGCCTCGTTGCTGCCAGCGCCCTGCCGACCTTCGTGCAGGTGATCCATCGCGGCGCCCGCGCCCTCGTCGGGCAGATCGCCTATGTCGATCTCGATGCGCCCCGCCTCGGCACGCTCGCCGCCGTCTCGCAGCGGCCCGAACTGATCCGGCGCGCCGCCGTGATGCTGGACACCTACCAGCGCTTTCCCGAAGCCTTCGACCATCTGGCGGACGAGGAGCAGCTGCCGAGCTTCACCCTCTACAACGAGCCGGATTTCCACCTGACCTGGCTGATGGGGGTCGAGGAAGCGGTCAAGGCGATCGAGGCGCTGGAAGCGGCACGCGGCGTGCGCTTCGAAACGATCATGAACCTCAATTTCGTCAACCCCTTCCCCTGGCTCCTCGATCGGCAGGCGCCGCGCGGCATCGCCATCGGCGCCGATCCGTTCCGCGCCGTGCCAGACCCGGACCAGGCGGTGCTCCGCTCGGTGAAGCAGACCGACCTGCTGCTATACCCGCTCTGCCCGGTTACAGTGGCCAACCGCCTGCTGCGCGACCTCTACGCGCCAGGTCTGGCCGGCCACAGCCGCATTCGGCTCTCACCATGCTGGGACGCCTATGTTCGCGACGACCTGCTGGCGCGGCAGTAGCAGCAGGAGTGCTGCGGCGGTCGCCGCCCGCGATCTGGACGTGGTTCTGCAGCACAGCCGATCGCGCGTTGAGTGGGATCTTGTATCGAGACCGAACGGGTTTCGATAAGACGTCCGGGTCTGCCGCTCACACGTTGAGGAACAAGACATGATGGCAAGCAAGCCCCGCCTCGATATTGGAGAGCAGATGGCGACAGCCCTTTCTCATCGGACGCCCCATTGATCACGCGAGCCGAAACCGCGGAGCATGAACTGCTTTCCGCCCTGGGCTGGAGTTCCTTCTTTGCCGAACAGATCACGCCGGACGATGCGGATCTGCAGCCTGTTCGCATCGCGAGGGTCCACCGCTCGCGCCTCACGGCCCTGTCCCCACGAGGGCCGGTCGAACCGGTCCTGACGTCCGACGTCACGACGAGCCATTTCGCCGTTGGCGACTTCGTTCTGATCGACCCCGCCACCCTGCTTCTCCAGCGCCGCCTCGAGCGACGCTCCGTCATCGAGCGTCGCGTTTCGGGCGGCACGGTTCCGCAGCTTGCCGGGGCCAACATCGACACGCTGTTCATCGTCACATCCTGCAACATGGATTTCAGTCCGGCCCGGCTCGAACGGTATCTTGCCTGGGCCAACCAGGCAGGAATGGAGCCGGTCATCCTGCTGACGAAGGCGGATCTCACAGATGATCTCGACTCCTACGAGCGTCAGGCCCGCGCGCTGCAGCGCGGGCTCGAGGTGGTGATCGTCAACACAAAGTCGAGCGATGCGACAGCCTCCTTGGCGCAATGGTGCAAGCCCGGGCAAACGGTCGCGCTGGTCGGCTCGTCCGGCGTCGGCAAATCGACCCTGGTGAACACGCTTGTCGGCGTGACCGGGGAACCGCAGCAGGAGACCGGCTCCATTCGGGAAGACGACGCGAAAGGACGTCACACCACGACGGCCCGCTCCCTTCATCCGATTGCAGGCGGCGGTTGGGTGATCGACACGCCGGGGATCCGGACCTTGCAGGTCAGTGACGTCGCCGACGGCCTCGACATCCTGTTCGCCGAGATCACGGAACAGGCGGCGCAGTGCCGATTTCGCGACTGCACTCACGCCCAAGAGCCGGGATGCGCCGTCCAGGCGGCGGTGGCCGCAGGAGCCATCGATCGAGAACGGCTCGAACGCTGGCGCAAGCTGCAGGACGAGAACGCCGATAACGATCTCGCCAAGGCCCCCTGGGCCGCCGGCACAGGCGGAAGGCGCAACAAGAGGCGCTGAGATCAGGTTGCGCGACCCCGTCCGGGGAGCGGGCAATGCCTATAGGGGCCGATAGCGAACCGGCTGTTTCCGGCTCCCGGACGGCGAAAGCTGCCGTTCCGCCAGCGACCCAACGCAGACACTGACGCAGGGTGTCGAGAAGCTAGGAAGCAAACCAAGCCCGATGAAACCGAATACTAGACTCTGTTTCAAATATCAGCGTCTTTCTCCGTGTCGGCCATCGATTTATCCCAGCAAATTTTGGTCCCGCGCTTTCTCGGCTCTACCGTCATCTCAACCAGTCGGTGAAGACGCGGATACCAGTATTTGGCATCGAACTTTTGATAGCTGGGATGATGAATGCGAGAAAAAACGGATCGGCCATCGTCATAAAAGATGACGTCGCGGGGCTTGCCCTCGAAACCATCGAGATGCGGAGCAGCCCAATCCCACAGGGTCAAGCCGCAGACAATGACCGCTTCCGGTTCAAGCCGATCGAGGATTTTTAGGAAAGGTTCGGCCCCCGCCTCGAACATCCAGTTCTCGGGTCGACGAGCGTTTCCACCAACGGCATGGGCCCTGCCATCCACCAACACCGGGACGTAATTGTAGAAGGCGATCGAGTTCCAGAAATGCGCCGAATGTTGCTTCCAGATTGGTCCTGGGGGAAGACCCAAGGCCGCTCGGACGGTGTTGCGAAAAAACGGATTGTTGTGGGCAGCTAGACCAAACCACCGCACAATCTCATCGGTGAACCCGTCCGGCGCCGTGCCGATTTCTTCCGCCTTGCGCGCATAATGGGACTCGCCCAGAACCAAGACCCTCGTGCCTGCGAACAACCCGCCGTCCGATTTGTAATGAGGCCCTATCCACGGCTCGAACATTCAATCCCCCAGAGTCCACCGTTGGTTGTCGGCAAGATTTCTCTGGCACATTTCTGTCGGGGACGGCCACATGAAACCGAATTATCAATTCTGTTTCATGTGGCGAATTTCTTATGCGAGCGGCAGTTCTTAGTCTCCCACTCTCTGCATACCTGCCAGTCCGGTTTCGACCCGACGCAGCCGTCTTCCTGCGCTCCCGGCCGCGCCCGTTGATGCCCATGCAACCTACAACGCGAAAAGGCCGGGCAAATGCCCGGCCTTCCCATGTCTGTCGCGCGGGGTTGCCCGGCGGTCAGCCCATCTGGGAGCGGATGAAGTCCTTGACGATGGAGACGATGCCGCGGCCGAGCAGCGCGTCCAGCGCGTCGCAGAACTGGTCGACATGGCCCTCGTCGCAGATCAGCGGCGGCTCCAGTCGGATGACATTGCGATTGTACTCGGTGAAGGCCACCAGCACGTCGTGATCGCGCAGCAGGAGCGCGCCGACGAAGCCCGACAGCGAGCCCTTCAGCTTGTCGTCGAGGATCGCCACCATCGGACGCAGCGCCATCGGCAGGGTCCGCGAGAAGTCGTGGAACTCGAGGCCGACCATCAGCCCCTGCCCGCGCACGTCCTTGACGATGGACGGGTATTTCGCCTGGATCGCCTGCAGGCGCTCCAGGAGATACGCCCCGACCTCGGCGGAATTGCCGATCAGATCGTCGTCATAGAGGACGTTCAGCCCCTCGATGGCGGTGACGCAGGCCTCACCGATGCCGCCGAAGGTCGCCTGGGCATGGATCATCGCCGTCTTCGGCGTGCCATAGGCCTTCATATAGACCTCGCGCCGGGCGATCATCGCGCCGACGGCGGCCTTGCCGGCGCCCAGCGATTTGGCCAGCGCGGTCACGTCCGGCACCACGCCGTGATGCTCGAAGGCGTAGAAGCGGCCGGTGCGCCCGTAGCCGCACTGGACCTCGTCGGCGACCCACAGGACGTTGTGCTTGTCGCAGAGGGCGCGCACGCCCTGCCAGTAATCCGTCGAGGCGGTGATGATGCCGCCGCCGCCCTGCACCGTCTCCAGCACGACGACGCCGATCTCTGGGTCGCTGCGGATGGCATTGGTGAGGGCTTCGAGATCGCCGAAGGGCACCTTGCAGGTGTTGCCGACCAGCTTGAACTCACCCTGATAAAGCGGCGAATCCGTCAGTGACAGGACGCCCTTGGTCTTGCCGTGGAAGGAGTTCTCGGCATGGACGATCTTGCAGTTCTTGCGGCCCGAGGCACGCTCGGCGACCTTGATCGCCGCTTCCATGGCTTCCGAGCCGGAGGAGCCGAGGAAGACCATGTCGAGATCGCCGGGCGAGCAGGCCGCCAGGTTCCTGGCCAGCGCCGAGGCGTACTGCGACAGGAAGGCGATGGCGATCTCGTGCCGCCGCTCGTCCTGGAAGCGCTGGCGCGCCTCGATGATGCGCGGGTGGTTGTGGCCGAAGGCCAGCGAGCCGAAGCCGCCGAAGAAATCGAGGATCTTCCGGCCGTTCTGGTCGATGTAATACATGCCCTCGGCGCGTTCGACCTTCACCTTGTGAAAGCCGAGCAGCTTCATGAAATGAAACTGGCCGGGATTGATGTAGTCCTTGAACAGGTCCGCCATCGTCTTGACGTCGAGCGCCTTGGCGTCCTCGACGGTCAGAAGGTTCGGCTTGGCCGGCCCGCGACGATGGGTCGGGGCGAGGTCGGGGTTCGCAGCCATGGGACGGTCGAGCATCGTGTCTCTCCTCGCTAAGGGTCGGCTCACTCGGCCGTCTGCGGGTACGAACCGGCGGCGGGGGCATGGCCCTCGCGCTTGGCCCGATATTCGGAATAGGCGGCGATCAGCATGTCCCCGTCACGGTACTGGGGCACCCAGCCGAGGTCGCGTTCGCCCTTGCCGACGTCCAGCACGCACATCTCGTCGGCGATGAGATACTGCTCGGGATCCATCAGCGGCATGTTGATCAGGTCGAGGAAGTCGAGCGTGCGCTTGACCGCCCAGCCCGGCGTCGGGATCAGCAGCGACTTCGAGCCGGCATGTTTGACCAGGTCGCCGAGCAGCTTCTTGACCGGCGGCGGGTTCAGCGAGCCAAGATTGTAGGCTTCGTTCGGGACGCCCGCTTTCCAGGCCAGCCGCGCCGCCTCGGCGCAGTCGAAGACCGAGATGAACTGATACGGGTTGCGGCCCGAGCCGATCATCGGAACCGGCAGGTTGGCGTCGATCAGCTTGAAGAGCTTTTCCAGGATGCCGAGACGACCGGGGCCGATGATCAGGCGAGGCCGGAACAGGGTGATGTCCATGCCGCGCTCGCGCCATTCGGCCGCCAGATGCTCGGTGTCGAGCTTGGACTGGCCGTATTCGCCGAGCGGCGAGACCGGGTGCTCCTCGGTCATCGGATAGACCTGGGTATGACCGTAGATCATGTCGGTGGTGAAGTGGACGAGCTTCGTCGCCCCCGCCTCGCCCATCGCTTCCATGATGTGCTTGGTGCCGTGATAGTTCACCGGGTAGAAGAAGTCGTGGCGTTTGGCCCGCGGCATGATCGGCGACAGCATCTTGGCCGACAGATTGTAGACCATGTCGTCCGCCGCGATCGGCACGGCGCGCACGGCGGCCGGATCGGTGACGTCGGTGTGCAGGAACTCGCACTGGGCGTAATGCGGCAGGTCGCTTTTGACGATATCGGCGACGAGGACGCTTTCGCCGTCGGCGACGAGCTTCTGGGCCAGATGGCGGCCGACGAAACCGTCGCCGCCGAAGAGAACGTGCTTCATCGGGAAACCTCGTTTGCAGGAGCCTGGGCGACGTCGAGCGCGGGCTCCTCGCCGTGTATCGTGGTGCCGCCCTGGGCGATCAGAATCGTGCCGACGCAGATCAGGCCGATGCCGGCGATGCGCAGGGCGTTGAGGTCCTCGCGAAAGACGAAATAGGCGAAGACCGCGACCGCCACATAGGCCAGCGACAGGAATGGATAGGCAAAGGACAGTTCGACCTTGGACAGGACGAAGAGATGCGAGGCCATGGAGATCACGAAGGTGCAGAGCCCCAGGAACACCCAGGGGCTGAACAGGATCTGCAGTATCTTCAGGATCGGATTGACGCCGGCAAAGCTCAGCGGCCCGAGCTGCATCATGCCGTATTTCAGCATCACCTGCGCCGCGGCGTTGGTGAACACCGTGAACAGGATGAAGGGAAGGAATTTCGCCATCGGCACTGCCTCGTTCCAACGTCCGGACCGGCCGGATCTGCTGAATCTGATCTAAGGGAAACCCGTGTGATATGTTTTAAGATCGGCGTATTCGCGCCGCCGGGCGAGCGACGGTTCATGTCACGGTAAACAAACCCTTTGCCGCAACCTGACGGATTTACAGTTGCTTGGGCGTTTTCGTTGATGTCGTGTCGAGCCGGAGCGCTGTCCGCTTCCAGAAATCGGAGACGATGACCGGGTCGCGCAGCGCCTCCAGTTCGCGCCAGCGTAGAAAGCCCGCCGCGAAGGTGTCCGGCGACATGCGGGCATCCTTGTAGGGATTGACCGCGCCGCCGGCCGCGACGGTGATCCGGTCGAGTTCGGCCAGCAGTTTCAGGGTGATCTCGCCGCGGTGGGGAAAGTCGAGGGTCAACGTGTAGCCCGATCGCGGAAAGCTGGTGAGGCCGGGGCTCGGCCGGTCGCCGAAGCGCTTCAGCACGGTGAGGAACGAGCCCTGCTTGTGGCTGCGGGCGCATTCGATCAGGGCGCGCACGGCGTCCGGCCCGGTGGTCGCCGGCACGACGCTCTGGTGCTGGTGCAGCCCGCGCGGGCCGTAGAGCCGGTTCCACCGGCCCACCCGGTCGAGCGGGTAGAAGAACTGGTCGAAGGGGACCAGTCTTTGCGTCGTGCCGGGGCTGGCCTTGCGATAATAGGCTTCGTTGAAGGCGCGCAGCGCAAGGCCGCGGAGCGGGCTGATCGGCGGCGTGATGGGCACCGCCGCGAGCGGCGGGCGGGCCATGCCGGTCCGCTCGCCGTCGGGGGCATGGTCGCCGGCGATCAGATGACCGCGGCCCAGCGCCCGGCCCGTGGCCAGCGAGTCGATCCAGGCAACGGCGTATTCATGGCGTTCATCCGCCGCCTCGGCCAGTTCGAAATAGTCGGCCAGGCTGTCGAAGCGGGTCGTGGTCTCGGCGATCGTCAAGGACGGCACCTTGAGGAGCCGGATTGTCGCCTCGCGGATCAGCCCGGTCAGGCCCATGCCGGAGATCGTCGCGGCGAAGAGTTCGGGATGGGCGTCGCGGCTGCAGTGCAGGCGCTCCGCGTCGGACCGGTCGAGCACGATCGACTCCACCCAGGCGCCGAAGGTGCCACGGCGGTGGTGGTTCTTGCCGTGGATGTCGTTGGCGATGGCGCCGCCCAGCGTGACGAACTGGGTGCCGGGGGTCACCGGCAGGAACCAGCCGGCCGGCGCGACATGGCGGGTGATCTGGCTGAACAGCACGCCGGCATCGGCGGTGAGGAGTCCCGTCTGCGGATCGAAGGCGTGGATGCGGGCGCCCGGCCGGCTGTCGATCAGCGTGCCGGCATCGTCATGGCAACTGTCGCCATAGGAGCGACCATTGCCGAAAGGCAGGACGGTGCCGTCGCCGCCCCCTGCCCGCCGTTGCGCCTCGGCGGCCGACAGTCGCGGCAGGTCGCAGCCGGCGATCGCCCGGCGCGGCGTGCGGGTGGGGCGTCCCCAGTTCTCGTAGCGGGCCTCAGACAATGGCGGCCAGCAGGAACAGGAGGCCGCCGCCGGCGATCATCACCTGGCTGCGCCAGTCGCTCATGATGAAGACGACCGGGTCCTCGTGCATCTGGTTGCGGCGGGCGAGGATCCATATCCGCACGATGATGTAGAGAACCAGCGGGCACAGCGGCCAGACGAGGAAGGGCTCGGTGTACTGCTCGGCGCCCTCCATGCTGTCGATATAAAGCGCCAGGACCAGCACCGAGGCAAAGCCCGAGGCCATGCCAGCCTGGCCGAGGGTTTCCAGATCGGCGTCGACATAGCCGCGCCCGGTCGTGGCGCGCTCGGCGCCGATGCCGAAATCCTGCAGTTCGGTGAAGCGCTTCACCAGCGCCAGCGACAGGAAGAAGAACAGCGAGAAGGCGAGCAGCCAGAACGAGGTCTCGACCCCCGAGGCTTCCGATCCCGCGACGATGCGCATGGTGTAGAGGCCCGCGAGCGTCAGCACGTCGATCAGCAGCATGCGCTTCAGGGCGAAGGAATAGGCCGTCGTGGTGACGAGGTAGACGCCCAGCACCAGGAGGTAATAGTCGGGCAGGAACAGCCCGATGCCCAGCGAGGTGCCGAGAAGCACAGCGGCGAGCGTGATGCCCGTGGGGATCGCCAGCGCGCCACTGGCAAAGGGCCGGTTGCGCTTGGTGCGATGCCGGCGGTCGGCGGTCAGGTCGAGCAGATCGTTGAGGATATAGACGGCCGACGCCGCGAAGGAGAAGCTGATGAAGGCGAGCATGGCGCCGACCAGCATCTCGATATTGAAGAATTCGTGGGTCAGGACCATCGGCACGAAGATCAGGACGTTCTTCAGCCATTGATGCGGCCGCATCGCCCTCAGCGCCGGGCGCAGTCGGCTGCCGGGATCGTCGATCCGTTCGGCGCCGGAGCGCTTCTGCCATCGCGCCGCGGCCCGGTCCGGCGCCACGACCAGGGCCTCCGCCGCCTTGTCCAGAAGGCAGATGTCCTCGTGGGAATTGCCGACATAGTCGAAGCCAACCTCGCCGCATTCGTCGAGGATGCGGTCGAGCTTGCGGTGCGCGGTTAGATTAACCGTGTCACAGGAGCACATGACCGCGTCGAACAGTCCGAGATGATCGGCCACAGCGTGGGCAAGTTTCTCGTTGGCGCCGGTGGCCAGCACGATGCGGCGGCCATCGGCCCGCGCGCGCCGCAGCCGTTCGACGACCTCCTCGCGATAGGGCAGCAACGCCGGATCGAAATCGACGGCGTGGGCGAGTTCGGCCTTCAAGCGCGCTTTGCCGGCGGCGATCCAGCCGGGCACCTGCAGCATGACCCGGGGCTTCTGGCGCGCCGCCTGGAACAGGGTTTCCCAGAGAAGATCGCTGTGGATCAGCGTGCCGTCGAGATCGACGAAGATCGTCGTCCCGGTCTGCGGAGATCTGGCGTCCAACGCTTGGCTCCTCCTGCCGTCTCCTCTGCCGGGAGATCGCGAAGCTGGAGGTCGGTTGTGGCGCAGACGAGTTTCGGCCCGGTGAATTTCCGGTCCCTGCCGACCGCAAGGCAAGGGCAAGCTGCGGACTTGGTGAATAAATCACAAAGATTGGAGGCGGTCTTACGGAAGAGCCAGGTCGGGCACGCTGGCAGACGCAGCTGCGTCGCGATGCCTCCGCCGCCCTCTCCCGGCTCGGGCGCGCGTCGCCGGCTCAGTCGTTGAGCGCCATCAAGGCATCCCGGTCCTCGAGGACGACATGTCGGGTCGACGGTAGGGCGATCACGCGGTCGCGTTCGAACTGCGACAAGGTGCGCGACACGGTCTCGATAGTCAGGCCGAGATAATCGGCAATGTCCTGGCGGGTCATGGCCAGATGGACCGTTGCCGGCTCCTCGTCGTCGGCCATCTCGACGAGAAAGGCGGCAACGCGCTGGGCGGCGCTGCGTCGACCCAGCAGCAGCGCATGCTGCTGCGCGCGTTGCAGGCACTGCATGGCGAACTGGAAGACCTGCGGCGCCATCTGGTCGTTCCGGGCCGCCGCTGCGCTCAGACCGCGCCAGCGATAGGCGACGATCGTGCAGTCCGAGACCGCCTCGGCCGACAGGCCATGGGTATCGCCGAGCTCCAAGCCGAAGATGTCGCCGGCCGAATGAAATCCCTCGATCTGGCGCCGGCCGTCGCTCAGGAACTTGCAGGTGCGCACGACGCCGCCGACGACCTTGTAGAAGGAGCGGACCTCGCTGCATTCGGCGTAGATTTCGCTGTCCTGGGCAAAGTTCAGGACCTGCCCGGCGATCGTCACGCTGCCGGTCTCGGGCCGCGGGGCCGCTTGCGGACCGGCACGAAGGGCCTCTGCCGCTAGATGTCCTGCCGTGGAGTCCCGCTCGCTTCGCATTGCCAGAACCGTCGTCATGGGAACCTCCTGATGCCGTCCAAGTCGATGACCTGTTGTAGCGGCGGTAGGACCGGCTCTGAATTCGGTTTGCTCCTAAGGGAATCTACGTAAACGAGACTTGCTACGGCTTCGTCCAACTCCAGTCTCGATACGAAATTGAACCTCCCAATGCGAGTGCAGAGGTCCTCAACATATTTGCGGGAAAGTCCAACCACGTCACGGCGGCAATTGAACGTTCCATCGCTACGTCGCTTGGCGAGTAGCGCGCAAATGCCCACGATATTCTGCTGACGGCGGAAGGCTTGGCGCTGTTGTCACAGATCTCGACTTC
The DNA here is from genome assembly GCF_000153465.1 of Aurantimonas manganoxydans SI85-9A1. Taxonomy (GTDB): domain Bacteria; phylum Pseudomonadota; class Alphaproteobacteria; order Rhizobiales; family Rhizobiaceae; genus Aurantimonas; species Aurantimonas manganoxydans. Next base: position 2,623,862 of record NZ_CH672387.1, read on the forward strand.
ATTCGTTTCAGAGCCGAGGCTGTTACCATTGCCCCCCTGTCCTTCGACTGGACGGTCATTGAGATCATACATCTCGACGATTTGCTGGCCACCGACTCGGCTGGTCCGCCGTCGGCGACGCCTGCGGCTGAGCAACGGGCGGACCCTCCCGCCCCTCGGCATCGAACGGGTCACCGGCTGCTCCGCCCCCCCTCCGGTGGGACTCCAGGCACACTGGTTCAGCACCGTCCCGATGGCGCGGGCCGTCGCGCCGAGATGCGGCCCGGTAGCGTCAGCCCCGGACCTCGGCCTCCGCCGCCGCCAGCCCCCAGGCAAGCAGCTCCGCCGCCTTCGCCTCCGATCCCGCCTCCACATAGCAGCGCAGCTCCGGCGCGTTGCCCGAGGCGCGAAAATGCACCACCGGCCCGGCGTCGAGGATCACCCGCACGCCGTCCAGCGCATCGACCGACGCGATCCGGCCCGCCGGCGCGAAGAAGCCATCGCGAAACTCCGCATCCTCGGCCAGCCGCGCCAGGAATTCGCCGCTCGCCGCCTGCGGCACATCCTGCAGCCGGTGCGCCGCCGCGTGGCCGGCATCGAGCTCCGCCACCAGCGCCGCCAGATCCATGCCGCGGCGCTTGGCGAAGGCCAGCGTGGCGAGGATCGGCAGCACGCTGTCGCGGGTCGGCAGCGCCGGCAGGCTGCGCCCGTCGCGGGTCACCGCCGAGCCGAGCAGCAGGCCGCCATTCGCCTCGAAACCGACAATGCCCTCGGCGCCGGCCTGCGCCGCCTCGGCCATGCCGGCAATGACGAAGGGCGAGCCGACCTTGGTGCGCACCACCTTGCCCGCGATGCCGGACGTCTCCACCGCCGAGCTCGACGTCACCGGGGTGACGATCGTCGTCAGCCCCAGCGCCCGGCTGGTCAAAAGCCCCAGCACGTCGCCGCGCAGGATCGTGCCCTTGGCGTCGGCCACCAGCGGCCGGTCGCCGTCGCCATCGGTGGAGACGATCGCGTCGAAGCGGCCCTCGGCCGCCCAGTCGCGGATCTGCTTCACGTCTTCCGGCCGGTGCGCTTCCGTATCCACCGGCACGAAGGAGTTTGAGCGCCCGAGCGCCACCGCCGTGCCGCCGAGGGCCGTCACGAGATCCGCCAGCAGGTCGCGCGCCACCGAGCTGTGCTGGAACACGCCGATGGTCAGCCCCGCCAGCGCATCGCGCGCGAAGAAGTCCTTATAGCGCCGGCCGAATACCGCCAGCGCGTCGCGTCCCGCCGCCTGTCCGCCGGCCTCCGGCCCGGGCCGCGGATCGGCCCCGGCAATGGCCGCGAACTCGGCCGCGATTCCCATCTCGTCGGCCTTGGTGATCTCGCCGCCGCGGCCGTAGAATTTCAGCCCGTTGCGGTCGTCGGGAATGTGGCTGCCGGTGATCATCACCGCCGGGCAGCCCTGGTGCATCGCCGCCAGCGCCAGCGCCGGGGTCGGCACCGCGCCGCAATCCACCGCCCGGAAACCGGCGGCATGCCCCGCCGCGATGCAGGCCTCGAGGATCTCCGGACTGCTCGCCCGCAAATCGCGGCCGAAGAACACCATCTGCTCGGCGCCAGCCCGGTCGCCGTCCCGCACATGGCGCAGGAAAGCCAGCGTGTAGCCGAAGCTCGGCCAGCCGATGAGGTCGCTCACCCGCCCGCGCAGCCCGCTCGTTCCGAATTTCAGCGAATCCATCCGTCGTCTCCCGCTTGTCCGTCCCGCGCCGCCAGCCGCAACGACCGGATCGCACAGCCATCGCGCACCACCCTGTCTCGGCACCAGCCTCGCCGCCTTCGATCGCGCCCGCAGCCACGCCCTCGCCACCGGCGTTTGCCCGGACCGCCGCTCTGATCTAAGGGCGAGACCCGCGGCCCCGGTCCGTACATCCTGCCGCCCAGCGGCGATAGCACGAGAAGGCCGTTTCGTGGAAAGACCCGCCGACACGCGGCCCTGCTGGGCAGGTCACATACAACCCAGAAGAAAAACTAGATGCTTCTACCATCATATTCACGCGATACCTTAGAAGAACACTCTGGTTACGAAAACTCCGACCACGAATCCGACTACGACACCGATCGCCCCACCGAACATGAACCATGATATAGCGCCAGATACCCGGTGTGTTTCCGCCTCGATCGCAGATTCGTACATATCATTATCAATTTTTTTATACATCATTTTGGCTCCACTGGTACGTATGTTTCTACGTATTGCAATATGTTAGCAATAATCAGATTTTATCAAATACCACTTTCTTTCATTGCCACTAGTTTTGGCGTATTATCAACCATCTCATTGCGATTTCTATCTATTCCTCTACGTTTTTGATTGATATTCCTTATTTGCATGCCTAATTCTCTTAACTGGAGAGGCGTCGGAAACATTCGGTTATTGTCTCATATGCTGGGTCGCCGCCGCGCCTTCAGGAGTTGTTAAATGGCGAATCAGGTCGGTCGTGATGTCGACAAATGCGCGACTACGCCTTGGGCAATCCCTTATATAAGACTCTCCTTCACCATCGATCTCGAGGTTTTCCGTTCGAATTTGGCAGTGGCGGTTCGTTATTGTAGCAGGAGCGCCAAGCGCCCCCCTGAGTTCCAGCGCGAGGTGCAACACCCCCTAGCCGATGTAGGATCGGCTTGGTTTCCAGACCTTTCGGGAGTGTTGCCATGTCATGCTACGAGCATCTTTCGTCCGCCGAAAGAGAGCGGATTGCCATTCTCCTCGCGGCCGGTCATTCGAAGGCGGGCATAGCCAAGACCCTTGGCCGGTCGCGGTCGACTATCAGTCGCGAACTGGAACGCAACGCGCTGCCAGGCGGCGACTATTCGCCGGTCGTAGCCGACGGAGCCTATATCGAGCGCAGGAGGCGGGATGCCGTGCTCGAGAGTGACGGACGCCTGCGCCAGTTCGTCATCGAGCGCCTGTCGGAAGGCTGGTCGCCGGAGCAAGTCGCGGGCTGGCTGAAGAATGGTGCGGAGCCGAAATTGCGCGTGCTCGCCACCGAGACCATCTACGCCTTCGTCTATCGCGCCTCGCAGAAGGCCGAGGAGCTCTGGCGCTATCTCCTGCGCCGGCGCAGGACGCGCCGCCCGATGAGAGCACGCCGGTCACGCGATACGATCAAGAACCGCCGCTCCATCCATGACCGTCCGGCCGAGGTCGAGGATCGCCGACAGGTCGGGCATTGGGAGGCTGATCTTGTCATCTGCAAGCGCGCTCGCCCGGTTCTCGTCCTTCATGAGCGAAAGACCCGTGTGACGCTCGCCACGAGGCTGAACGGAAAGACCGCCGCCGAAACCATCGCAGCGATGACAGCCGTCTTCCGGCGTGTTGCTCCCGGCCTGCGCTCCTCGGTGACGTTTGATAACGACACCGCCTTCGCCCGCCACCGCCTGCTCGACGACCTGTTCGGCATGTCGACCTGGTTCTGCGACGCCTACGCTTCCTGGCAGAAGGGAGGCGTCGAAAACGCCAACGGACGATTGCGACGATGGCTGCCCAGATGGCTCGATCTCGACACCCTGTCCGAAGCCGATCTCCAGGACGCCATTGTCAGCCTCAACACCACGCCGCGCAAATGCCTCGGCTTCATCACCCCTTTCCAGTGCCTCCTCCAGGAACTTGGCAAGGACGTCCGAATCCGCTTCTCATGAGCATGTTGCGCTTCGCGCTGGAATCCACCCCCCAGATATCAGTTCAGCTGCTGGATGCTAGATGTTCCAAGCGCTTCCCAGTGCCGAGTAGACAAGATTGGTCGGCTACCACATCACGCGCGCGATTGAGGAGTATTTTATGAGGGTTTCGCCGTCCGCCGGATCATACCCGGATCGGCACCCAACAGTTCCCTGCTCCGACCTACCGCTACGTAGAGCGGCCGCTGAGATGGGCCCTACTCGGGAATTACGAGGGCAGGCGATCCAAGTGCTCAGCGTCATTCTGATGCTCGGCCTAGTCTCGGCCGTCTGGGTGGAGAGCGACCTCTATCGCTATTGCGCGCCGTTTCTCCTGCTGCAGGCCCTTGTCACCTTCGTCAGAACCGACGAGCGGCCGTCAATCGGGATCATGGGCTGGCTGTGCATCGCCTGGGTGGTCTACATCCTCTTGCGCAATGCCGCCGTCTTCGTGCTGACCCCCGACATGGCCGGTGGCTCGGCCGAGGGGATCTATCTCTTCCCGCTGGTCTACCCGACGCTGGGCTACGCCTTCTTTTTGAACTGGCAGCGGATGCCCGCAACGGCCTGGGCGTTCCTGGTGATCAGCCTCGTCGCCCTTCTGGCGAGCCTCGAGCCGCAGACGATGCTGTCCGGCGACCGCGCGCCGCTGCTCTTCCACGGCAATCCCATCCACGCCTCGGTCGGCGCCGGTCTGATCGCGCTGGCAGCCATCTGCTTCGGCCTCTATCTCGCGAGACCGGGGCCGCACCACCGGGGCCTGCGGATCGGCGGCATCGCCCTTTGCGTCATTGTGGCCGGCCTGTGCTTCCTCGGCATCGCCGGCGCGTTCTCCAAGGGCGTCTGGCTGGCGCTGCTGGGTGCCCTGCCGGTCCTGTTCGCCATGGTCTTCACCGAGCGCACGCAATTGCGGCACTGGCTGCTCCTGGCCGCGGTCATGGTCGCCGCGGCGATCCCGTCGGTGCTGTTCTATCCGGAGATCTCGGCCCTGATCGCGCCGAACATCGCCACCGCCGTCGCGTTCGTCGCCGGGGCGACCGGCAGCGGCGATCCGCTTGCCGCGGTGGATGCGCTGATCGCCTCGGGCAACGTCCCGTTCAGTCTCCACGAGCGGCTGATGATCTGGATGAATGGCTGGGAGATCTGGCGCACGAACCTCGTCCTGGGAACCGGGATCGCCTGGGAGGCGCTTTGGGAGACGACCAGCTACGCGGGCGTCGGCTACCACCTCATGCACAATGGCTATCTGGAGGTGGCCGTGCGCTACGGCCTCGTCGGGCTCGGCTTCTATGCCGTTCTCATGGTGTGGAGCCTCCGCCAGGCCTTCGTCTGCCGCGCGCGTGGCCTGATCCCGTCATCGGCGCTGGTGCTCTACGTGACCGCGACGGCGTTCTTCGCGCTGACCATGCTGACCAATTCCAACAACCGGCTGGCGATCGGCGAATCCTTCATGCTGGTCGCGGCCGGCTTCGGCTTCTGCTGCTTCTACAGACTGCAACTCACTGTCGAGGAGGAAGAGTTCGGCTCGAAAGACGCAAACGGACGTGCCGATGATGCGTATTAGCGGGGCCGCCCCTCCAACAGGACACAAGCCATTATGAACAACTCACTGTCGGCCAGTGTCCACGACGTACGGGAACCGTTTGGCAAGGCAGGACACACCATTGGCCTCGAACGTACTGCCCAATCCACATCAAGTCGCGCTCTCATCCCCACGCACGCCCCTGCCCTGCACAAGTTCAGGTGCGGGCGTAGATGTCTTTGATCCGAACGATGTCGTCTTCTCCCGTATATGATCCAACCTGCACCTCGATTATCTTCAGGTCGATCTTGCCCGGATTGTGCATCCGATGTGTACATCCGATGGGGAGATAGGCGGCCTCGTTTTCGTGGTAGTGCTTCACAACGCCATCGATCGTCACCTCGGCCGTGCCGTGCACAATGACCCAGTGCTCGGCCCGATGATGATGGCGCTGGAGCGAGAGCGTTCCGCCTGGTTTTACGCAAATGTGCTTTACCTGGAAGCGATCGCCGATATCGATGCGCTGGTACCATCCCCACGGGCGGTGGATGCGAAGATGGTCCGTCGCCTCGCCGTATCCATCATTTTTAAGCTGCACGACGAGTTCTTTCACGCGAGGCGCTTGGCTCTTGTCGGCAACGAGTACCGCGTCGGAAAGCGCGACGACGACTACGTTCTCCATCCCGACTACGGTGGTCAACGGCCCCTCGGAGCGCACAAGACTACCGCTGGTGCCCAGAACCGAAACAGGTCCTTCCAAGACATTTCCGTCGGCGTCCGGCGTCTTGATATCGTAGATTGAATCCCACGAGCCGATGTCTGACCAACCGAATGTCGCGCGCATCACGCCGGCACGACGTGTATTCTCCATGACGGCATAGTCGATCGATATCTTTGGCGCGAGAGCGAAGGCAGCGCCGTCGAGGCGCAGAAAGTCGAGGTCCCGATGGCCACTGGCGAGCGCGGCCCTGGCGGCTTCCAGAACCTGGGGCGCGTATTCCTCGAGCTCTTCGAGCATCGTCTCGGAACGAAACAAGAAGTTGCCACCATTCCAGAGGAAACCCTGCGCGACATAATCCTTCGCGCGCTCGGCATCCGGCTTTTCGACGAAGCGGTCGATATCAAACGCGCCCTCATCACTAAGTGGCGCTCCGCACTTGATATAGCCATAGGCGGTGGAAGGCTGCGTCGGAGTGATTCCAAGCGTCATGATGCGGCGTTCGCGAGCTTCCCGCGCGGCTGCCCTGCAGTTGGCTACGAACTGTTCCGCATTCTGCACAACGTGATCGGCTGCGAGGACCAGGCAGATTGATTCCGGATCGCGTTCATGGCCAATCAGTGCGCCGGTCGCGACAGCGGCCGCCGAATCGCGACGCTCGGGCTCGAGGACAATCTCGCCTTGCACGTCGACGGCCTTCATCTGCTCGGCCACCACGAAACGGAAATCGTTCCCGGTGATCACGATCGGACGAACAAAACCTGGACCGCTTACACGAAGAAGCGTCTCTTGAAACGTCGAGCGTCCATCTTCCATCAGGTTGATGAATTGCTTAGGCATCGTTTCACGAGATACCGGCCAGAGCCTGGTGCCCGATCCGCCCGCCATGATGATGGGCGTAATGCTGGGCAGTCCGTCAAAATCACTCATAAAATCAAAGAACTCCAAAACTGCCATGTATCTACGTGTCCCAGCCAGTTCGCCTAGGTCCACATCCGCTATGCGTAAAGCTTTGCACCGATGGGCAATCCCAAAGAGAAGAGTGAGAAAGCGTATCCGCTGACGCGCCGAAACGGCGCTTCCGGTGAGACAAGTCAATCGCGCAACCAGGTCGAAAGAGTGAGATACGCTCCAAACTAAACCGGACAAGCCGCATCATCCGCGACCTTGGGTCAGAAGGCGCGTGTAAAGCGCGCAATAACGTCGGCCCATTGCTTCCGCCGTAAACAAATCGAGGTAGCGCCTCCGGGCAGATGCGCCCCACTGCTCCGCGCGCTCCGGCGCCCGAATAATTTCGTTCATGGCCGCCGCCAGCGCCTGCGCGTCATTAGGGGGCACCACCAACCCAGTCTCGCCGTCGAAGTTAACGTAGCTTGTTCCCGTACTGATCTCGGTCGAAATCATTGGCCTCGCGAACATCGCAGCCTCCACGAGCGAGAGTCCGAACGCCTCCGATCGCTCGTTGGATGGAAATACGAAAGCGCAGCACCGGCGCATTAGCGCAACCTTCTCCTCATCCGGCAAAGCGCCGACGAATCGCACGTTGGTCAGTCTTTCTGCCTGGGCACGTCGGCGAAGACGATCTTCCAAAGGTCCTGAACCGAGTATGACGATGTCGCCGGGGACAAGCGAAGCGGCGTCTAGTAGCACGTCTAGACCCTTGTAGTAGCGCAACACGCCGGCGAACAAGAAAAACGGCCTGTCCATTGCCAGGCTTGCCGGCAGCATTTCCTCGGCGTCGACCTCGTCTTCCAGTCCGATCGGAATGATCTCGAGCTTGTCGCGGTAGCGCGCCAGAACAGGGCTCGACGCCGCATAATTCGGCGAGGTGGCCACCAGCGAATCGACGCAGCCCAGAAAGCGCTGCATCAGCGGCGCATAGACCCGCTTCAGGGCCCGCTGCTTGATGATGTCCGAATGATAGGTGGCGACGCTAGGCTTGCCGTGCCGCACGAGGAAATGCGCCGCGTCCATGTACGGCCATGGGAAATGGTAGTGGACGATGTCCGCCTCGGCCGCCTCCCGCGCGAACTGGCCGAGGGCGCCCAAGGACAGGCCTGTGGAGGCGATGTCCAGATCGAGCCGAGCCTTTACGGCGCGATGGCCGTGAAATTCCACGCTGCGTTCCAGCGGCTTGCGACTGAGGGACAAGACGGTCGTTTCCACGCCCAGACCCGCCGTTGAGCGTGCAATCGCGTCAATCGTGCGCTCGATTCCGCCGAACGTGTCGGGCCAATAGGTTTTGAAGAAATGGAGGACGCGCATCAGGCGTTTTCGGGACAGTTCAAGAGCAATTCTCTGTTCGTGCAGCGGCGTGTGCGATATCGCCCAATCTGATCGACCCTTATCGTAGCCGGCGGGCGAATGAAACGTGCGGAGGCCTGGCGCCTTTCCTTTCATGTGCCTTACCCGCATCTTTGAGTCCGGACCCCGTCCTCGCGGCGAGGCATCGCAACCCTCGGCCTCGCATGCGGCCAGGGCGGGCCCTGTTCCACTGAGCCTGACCGCTCCGCCAAGCATTCGGACGAACTTTCCTGCCACCGTTGCCATTATGCTGTTGCGGCGTACGCCTGCGGTGAAGGCCGCCTTGCGGGAGAGATGTTTTCGGCCTGAGACCAGTGCGTATGGACAGGAATACGCACAGAGCCTTTGAGCGGCTTGAGATCGTCGAGATGGGTCGGCCTCGTCGCTGGAGCGACGAGGAGAAGCTGAAGATCGTCGTCGAGAGCATGGCGGCCCCGCGGCTGGTGTCGGCGACGGCACGTCGATACGGGATATCGCGATCGCAACTGGCGACATGGCGGCGGACTTTTCGAGACGAGCCAGCCGGACCGGATCCCGTGCCGACGTTCGTCCCCGCGGTGCTCGCACCGGCACCGGAGTCGCCGAGGCAAGAGAGCGTGGCGACATCCTCTCGCATGGAGATCATTCTGATGGGCGGTCGGCGGATCGTTGTCGACGCCGGTGTCGATCCCGAGGCTCTGGCGCGGGTCATCGCCGTTGTGGATCGGCGCCGATGATCCCGGTCCCGAGCGGGGTACGGGTCTGGCTGGCGACGGGGCATGTCGACATGCGCAAGGGCTTTCCCGGCCTGTCGCTTCTGGTGCAGGAGACGCTGAAGCGTGATCCTGCGAGCGGGCATCTCTTCGTCTTTCGTGGGCGGCGCGGGGACCTATCGACGCCTGTTCGTCCTGCTGCGGCGGGAGGGTGAGCCGTCAGGGATCAACCGCATCTATCGGCTCGACCGGGAGGAGGGGCTGACGGTGCGCAAGCGCCGGGCTCGGCGACGCGCGGTGGGGGCGCGGGCGCCGATCCTGGTCGCGGCAAGACCGAACGCGCGCTGGTCCATCGACTTCGTGCATGACCAGTTCGCCTGCGGGCGGCGCTTCCGTGTGCTCACCATCGTCGATGACGTCACGCGCGAATGCCTGGCCGCGATCCCCGACACTTCGATCTCCGGTCGGCGGGTGGCACGTGAACTGACCGATCTGATCAAGCGTCGCGGCAAGCCGGAGATGATTGTTTCCGACCACGGGACCGAGTTCACCTCGAACGCGATCCTCGCCTGGCCCCGCCGCCGTGGTCGGACGTTCAAGACGTATGGCCCGCCCCGTCTGCAAGCGACTTTTCGACGGCTGTTGGTCGGGCCAATCTGGAACGACATCGGCGGCGAGGTTGGGGAAGATTGCCTGATCGTGATCGCTGTCCGTCGTCGTTGTAAACCGACGGCACATGTGGCTGGAGAGCATGCTCTCGCATCAGACGAAGGATCTCTTGTGGTTGACGCCGAGGCCCTGCTGACAGAGGGCGGCACTGACACGGCGCCAGCCGGAATGCTAGAACTCATCACAGATCTCGGCGATCGCCTCGACGCCTGAAGGGTTTGTGCTCAAAGTGGAACGCGTACCCCGCCAGCCCACCAGCCGCAGCCCTCCTGCAGCACGGTGACGTCGAGGCTCATCCCCTGCCCGACCTGCGCCTTGGAGGAGATATGGACAGCGAGAACGGCCGTATCGCCGGGAATCAATACGTGCGGGATCAGCGATTGCGAGATGCTGTCAGCCAGGGCCGCGCCGTCGCTTGCACGCAGGCGTGCAGCCACCCGGATGCCGAACCGGCCAGTTTCATCACCCGTGCTCGACCAGACATGGCCGGAGAGGTTCGTCACCGCGACAATGATCCGAAGGTCGCCGCCCTGGCCGGGCGCCGGTTCCTCTACCACCTTGACGGTGAACCGGCGATCGCCCTCGCGGATCTCGCGCGACATCGCGGCCGCGCCGATATCGGTAAATGGGCGAAAGGCGGCGCCCTCGGGCGGCTCGTAGATCGCATACCAATCGCCATCGACGACGACCGCCTCCAGCTCGGCGGCGCTCTCGGCCCAGCCGGGCCAATTCGCCCGTGGCGCTTCCGCCGAGACGTCGCCCGCGGCGCGCCGCTCAAGAAACCGCCGGAGCGCCTGCTGCAGCGCCGCGGGGGAGCCGACCTCGAAGAACTCGGCCTCGCCAACGCCGCCAGCCACTTCGCGGAAGACCGGGATATCGCTGGCAATCACCGGCTTGCCGAAATGCGCCGCCTCGACGATGGGCAGGCCAAAGCCTTCGGCGTGGGACGCCGCGACAAGAGCATCGGCCTCGCGATAAAGCCGGACAAGCGCGGCATCGTCGACGCCCTTGTGCCAGACCAGACGCCCGCCGAGTTCCGAGCTTTCGCGGATGCGGTGCAGCAGCGGCTCGACGCCCCAGCCGGGCTTGCCGACGATGACCAGGCGGGCATCCACGCCGTCGGCCCAGAGCTGCTCAAATGCGTCGAGGGCGACCCGGTATCCCTTGCGCGGCTCGAGCGTGCCGACCATCAGGAAGACCGGCGCCTTTGCCGCATCTTGGCCAAACGGGGCCGGCGCGGTGGTGGCATCGTCGGCAAAGTCGGCGCCGAGCCGCCAGTAGCCGATCTTCATCGGGTGCGGATACTCGATCGCGCGCAACAGCGCGTGGAACTCGTCCGCGACGGCGCGGGAGATGCAGACGAAGCCGGTGGAAAAGCGGAGGGCCAACCGGATCCAGCTAGCGAAAGCCGGCGGCATGCCGCTGTCGCAGAAAGCCGGCGTCCGTAGCGGCACCAGATCGTAGAGGCAGGTGATGATTTCAGCCCCGCGAAGCCTAGCGGAAAGGAAGAACGGGGCCTGCCCTTTCTCGAATGTCCAGGAGCTGTCGAGCATCAGGATCCGGTCGCCCGGGCGAGGACGCAGACGCTCGGCAACCGTCTTGTCGGGCGGAAAGTCGACGACGCCACGGGCGTCGTACCAGCCGTCCGGCCCGTCGCAGTAGGAGAGAATGCGTCGAGGCTCGGACGCCGTCGAATCGGCGAACATCCGGTGGCAGATTTTGTTGACCACCCGCTGTATGCCGGTCTTCCGATCGGACTGCATAGTCGAGGTGGCGTCAACGATCAGGCGGCCCGGCTCGGTCACTGGTTCTGACAGGGCAAAGATCGTGGACGCGAGATTGATGTTTGCTGCTGTCTTCCCCAAGCGTTCCACACGCGGCTGCCGTGTTGGCTTCTCCGTTTCGACGGGCAAGGTCCCGAGATGCTCGCCGAGGGCGGCGACCGACGTGTCCGCCGACCGTGCCCAGGTGAAGCGCTGCGCGCGACGGGATGCCATCTTAATGCTTTCCGCCCTGAACGGAGCGTCGGTCAGAATTCGCGTCATCACGGTCGCGAGTTCATCGGCCGATGAGGGGTCGAACAGGAGACGCTCGTCGCCGATGACTTCGGGCAGCGCCCCACCTCGCGTCGCGGCGACAGGCGTGCCGCAGACCATGGCCTCTAGCGCGGTCAGGCCGAAGCCTTCCATGAAGGACGGCTGCACCAGGAGGCTGGCGCCACGATAGAGCCGGACGAGCTCGGCTTCCGAAACATGACGATGGCAGACAAGCTGGGACAGGGTGAGCCCCCTTGCCTGCCAGCGCTGCTTGATCTCATCCAGCGCCGCATCGGGATAGTCGCCGGCGAGTACCATACGGAAACTGTCGCGCAACGAAGCGTCGAGCTGGGCAAACGCCTCCGGCAGCAGGCCGACATTCTTCCGCCAGTCCAAGCCGCCGACATAAAGTATGTACGGCACACTCGGGGCGTCGTCAGCAACCGATTCATTCTCCGCAATGGCCTGGCTGAAGATGTCAGAGATACCTGCCGAGATGGTCACTGCCGGAACGTCCCCGAGTAGCTCCAGGAGTTCCGAGCGCGAGAACTCGGATATGCAAAGATTCAGATCATAGGACCGATGCGCTTCGAGACGCCGGGCGTAGGCCGCGGCGTGATTTGGGGTATACAAATAGCGATCGGGAAAGCGCCGGGGGATCGCGTCGTAAAATATCGACCCAATAGGGGTCGCGCTGCCCGGCTGTTTTAGCAGCGGGACCGCCGGATCGAACATCCCCTCGAACGGACTAGTCGAAACGGCAAAATCGGGCGCCAGCGCCTCGACATGGCGGACAAGCGCCGCCTCGCTTAGGCGTCGCCGCCCGGTAAAGCCATCGAGCACCTCGCCATTGTCGCGCGCGCTGTGCCAGACATGGATGTTCTCGAGCCGGAACCAAGGCCGCACCGCCTCGCGGGCCGAGATCGCCTCGACCGGCATCGCGGCGTTGAAAGAGATCAGCATCTCGACGTCGCGGTGATTTTCGGCGATCGCCTTGATCAGCTCGATGGTGTAGCGGCCGATGCCACGGCGATTGCTGGCAGTCTGAAGGCACTGCCCGTCGAACCAGAGACGCATGTCAGCAATCCGCCTTTCTCGTGGCGGGCCTGTCACCCAGCAGCGCCTCCCATTTTGCCTGCATCGCCGGCTCAGGTTCGAGGTACCACTCGCGCCCCGCCAAAAGGTCGAATTCCGGCATGCCGGCTGGCTGTTCGGCAGCAAGGCGGAAGAGCAGCGCCTGGAGCGAAGGCACCAGTGCCGTCAGCCGTATCGCAGCTGCTCTGGCACGGGGTTTGTCGCGGAGATACCCGACACTGGCGCGCGCCAGCCGCCCCGCCACACGCCTCGGTCGCGAGCCCGCCTTAAGCAGCAGCCAGGCGGAGGTACCGCGGACAAGCCAGTCGAGAGACGATGCTCGTCCCGGAGCGAGTGCCCCATCGCTCCCCCAGCGCCCCAGCTCGACAGCCGCATGCTGAAGTTCATGAATCCTCATCGTCTTCTCTGCGAGTTCCGCCGTCAGCGCCAGGCTAGCCCGCTCCCAAGCGGAAGCAGCGTTCTGGAAAGCCGCAAGCTGCTGAAGAGAAGCCTCCGCTTCTTGCGACACCCGCTGCCTGTCCGCGGCCAGGTGCTCCACTTCAGCTACTACCGCTTGAAGCTTCGACTCCAAATGAGCAGCATGCCGACCAACGTGTTCCGCATGCGGGCTGGTGCCTTGTAGCGCCTGCTCATATTCGGAGCGCGCCGCATCAAGCGCTTCCACTAGCCGGCGAAACCATACGATGCTGATTGTATCCGGCTCTGGCTCGGCGCTAGTATCGTTCGATTGTTCGGCTGAGCTACATTGGATAGCCTCCCTTAGTTCATGAAAACTCCAAGTGCCATCTTTTCTAAAAATTCTATCGACGCCGCGCCTAAGCGGCTCAGGCAAGTCGTCGTATTGTAATAATGCGCTGCGAATTGGATACGGATTCAACGAATCATCCGATAATATCTCACGCATAAATATTATGAAAGATAGAAAAAGATCGTATGGCCATGCACAATCTTCTTTCTTCTCTGAAATTGCACCATAGTCTATTATTTTTACGACGCCCTCGTCATTAATGAGACAATTCCATATACGAATGTCGGTATGATAACGATCATTTTCCTCTAGCCAAACCAGTGCATCTAAAACCTGTAAGATTACTTTTTGGCGCCCCGGCGCATCAATATGCCGAATTCTCTCCTCGAGCGGCACACCGTCAATCAGGCGTCTCACCAGCCAAGCCTGAGCTGCTGAGGCGCCAAAGGTGACTATTTTAGGACTGACCACTCCATCGCCAAACTCTCTTAAGAATGCGATTTCCCGCCGCCATTCTACCAAATTCGCTTCCCGGGTATCGCGATTTAAGAGATCATATACTTTGACAAACAATTCTTGCCCAAAGAAGAACCGGCGCGAGCCCTGGTGCACCCCCGGAGCATGAGGATTAGACGAGGCAGACCACTGATCGAACCTCCCCGCGATGTTCTCAAACAGCCAGATACTATTACTTGCCCAGCATAAAGGGCGCTGGACGTCGGACAAATGCGTGTCGTACACGCCCATCACATGATTAAAAGCGTATGCTTTCAGAAATTCATGATACTCCTCAGGTTGTGAAGACGACCAATAAGGCCCCTCCTCCCTAGTAGCGATTTCGAAAATCGCACCCTCAACTTTGCTCGATAGCCTCCTAAGCAGATCATGCGTTCTTTCTTTTCCAAATGAAAAGAACAAATGATGGAATACACTTAACCCCAAAACAACATCATAATCTGAAATATTTGTGGATTCAATTGTATCTGCAATATCTGCGAATTCAAATGAAACGTTACTTAAACCACTCTCTACTTTTAAGCATTCACAAACGTCAATATTTTCTTTAAGGTAGTCCACCCCGTGGACATAATGCCCGTGACTGGCCAGGGTAAACGTAAAAAACCCTTGCGCACATCCCAGATCCAATATTCGAACTGAGCGACCGAGCATTTTGGAGTAAGCCGAAACTGCCTGGCAGACACGATCCGCCCGCTCCACGCTGCTCCGCGATACAACGATCGACATCTCTGGATGGCCAAATATTGGCTGATATACTTCTGGTAGGCTATCCACTAGACGCTGTAGATGATTTGAATGGTCGCTCATCAGAGATGATCTCATATCACGATTTTTCTATCACAGAGAATTTTCCACCGAGATCGACCAAACCCGTCACCCCATCTTGACGTTCGACCGAAAAAATAACTGAATCATACCGCCTATCTAAGGGCTTAAGGTCCTGATCCTTGCCTTCGGAGATACCGAATGAGGCCAAGTAATGACCTGCCGCCACCCGCATCGGCAGCATGCATGAAAATTCATAAACCTCTCCCGCTTTAACTGAGAGATACATTGGGTTTTCGTCTATCATTGTATTTGTACCATAGACATAAGCCCCATCGTGCGTTTTTACGATGAACCCAGCCACTACTGAATCATAATCGTTCTCAAAAACCACTGAGAATCTGAATGACACCTCGGTGTTTGCACGGACTGAATGCGGGTATGATTTACCTTCGCAAATCATACCATAGTCAATTATCCTGGCGCCGCCTTCTCCCCACCGGTACTCTTCCTTCCGATAGTTGGGATGAATATGGAACTGATCCTCGTTATTGCTCAGTTCTGACAGCCGCGCAGACGTTTCTGGCAAGTCGGGTTGGTCGCCTCCAAAAAGTTCGTCGAGGTATAGGTTGCAGGCGTGCCTTGGCTCACCATCGAAAGCCGCTCGTCCCATTCGTAAGAACACCGCCCGATCGCAATGACGGAGAACGTCTGAGGTCGAGTGAGTTACCAAGAGCAATGATGTTCCTAGTCCCCGGAACTCTTCGAGACGGTCGAAACATTTTGCCTGAAACCTTGCGTCGCCCACCGATAGCACCTCGTCGACGATCAGGAGATCGGGCCGCCGGGCCGTGGCGAGGGCAAAGGCGAGGCGCGCCTGCATGCCGCTGGAATAGACCCGGAACGGCTGGTCGAAGAATTCCCCGATTTCGGCAAAGCTCTCGATCTCCGGCATGAGCGTTGCCAGTTCAGGCTGGGAGATGCCCATTAGACCACCGGCGTGGAACGCATTCTCGCGGCCGGTAAACTCCGGATTGAAGCCGAGGCCGAGTTCGAGGATCGCACTGATCGATCCGGCGACGGCCACGGAACCTGTGCTGGGCCGCACCGTGCCGGTGATCAGTTTGAGCAGGGACGACTTTCCGGCGCCGTTCTGGCCGATCAGTGCGACAGACTCACCCCGCCGCACCTGGAAGCTGATGTCGCTGACGGCCCAGAACTCCCCAGATGGCTTAATCCCGGCGCCGAACCAGTTGGCGAAACGCTGCAGATTGGAGGCGTAGGTCGTGTAGCGCTTGCCGACATGCACGACGTCGAGGAGAGTATCGCTCATAGTGCGTCCACTAGTTCGGGGCTGGCGCGACGGAACACAACGAAGGACAGGATCACTGCAACCGCAGCGGCCGCCGAAGGATAGACCAGGCTGGCTGGATTCGGCCATAGATCGTGCAGCAAGGCGTTCTGATAGATCTGCACGAGCGGCACCATCGGATTGAGCTCGGCCGCCCAACGCAGCTTTTCTGGGATGACGTTGGCGGGGTAGACAATTGGGGTCATCCAGAACCACAGCTGGAGGACGAGGGACTGTCAGGAATTCCGTGTGTGGGCGGGCGGTTGAACAATTTCAGGCCATGGCCTGTGTGAAGCGCTCACCGTAGAGGATGGCGAACTGCGCTTTGGCCATTGCCCACTCACGAGGCGGCATTTTCCACTCCTTCTCCGATTGATTCAAGACCAGGAAGAGAAGCTTCATCGCAGCGTCGTCGGTCGGGAAGTGGCCTCGAGCCCGGACAGCCCTGCGCAGTTTTGAGTTCAAAGCCTCAATAGCGTTGGTCGTATAGACCATTCTGCGGACCTCCTCGGGGAAGCCATAGAACGGAACGACCTCGGCCCAGGCCCGGCGCCAGCTCTGCCCAATGGCTGCGTATCGGTGGCCCCATTCGCCTTCCTCAAAGGCCGTCAGGGCCTTCTCGGCTGCCACCGCGTCGGCCGCTCGGTAAATGTCCTTTAGCGCGGCCGCGACGGCCTTGCGGTCCTTGTAGGACGTGAAGTCGAGGCTGTGGCGCAGGAGATGGACAATACAGGTCTGGACGGTGGCTTCAGGGAAGACGGCGACGATGGCCTCAGGAAAGCTCTTCAGCCCGTCGACGATGGCAAGCAGGACGTCCTCAACGCCGCGGTGCTTCATCTCGTTCATGACCCGCAGCCAGAACTTGGCGCCCTCGTTCTGCTCGAGCCAGAGGCCGAGGATCTCCTTGGTGCCGTCGGCGCGCACGCCAAGGGCGATGTGGACCGCCTTGTTTCTGACGAAGCCTTCGTCGCGGATCTTCACACGCAGAGCATCGAAGAACACGATCGGATAGACCGCCTCCAGTGGCCTGGCCTGCCAGGCGGCGACCTCTTCCAGAACGGCGTCCGTGACCACCGAAATCAGGTCCGCAGAAACATCGACGCCGTAGAGATCGTGAAGGTGCCCAACAATCTCCCGATTGCTCATTCCCCGGGCATACATCGAGATGATCTTCTCGTCGAAGCCCGGGAACCGCCGCTGATATTTGGCAATGAGCTGCGGGTCGAAGCTGCCCTGCCGATCCCGCGGCACGGCAAGATTGAACTTGCCGCTGTCCGTCGTCACGGTCTTGCGGCCGTAGCCATTACGGCCGTTTCCGGCGCCGTTCTCGCCGGCCAGATGGTGATCCATCTCGGCGTTCAGGGCACGCTCGGCGAATGCCTTCTTCAGGCCGTCGAGCAAACCGCCCGGGTCGAAGGCAGTCTTCGGATCGGCGCCAGACAGAAGCTGGTCGAGAAGCGCGTCAGGAATGCTGGGTTCTTTGCGGCGGGCCATGGGTCTCTCCTTCGGTCCCATTATGCCCGCTCACACACGGAATTCCTGACAGTCCCGGAGGACGACGGACATCACCTGGGCGACGTCACGGGAAAAGACGTTGAGGGTGCCGCACAGGACGCCGATGCCGAAGGCGAAGGCCGAGATCAGCATGATCCCGAGCGGCAGAACGAGCACCGCCGGACCCGGGAAATGGCCGAGAAAGGCGAAGACCACCAGGATGGCAGCAACCAGCAGCACGTGATTGACCAGCGCGCTTCCCCATACAACGACCGGCAGGCATAACCGTGGAAACGCGATCTTCTTCATCGCTCCGGCCTGCTCAAGGAAGATCGTGATCGAGCGGTTCAGAATCTCGGCGAAGAGGCTCCACGCTGCCATGCCGGACAGCAAGTAGATCGCGTAGGCCGAGTCGTTGTCGGTGTCGGGGAGGCGAGCCCCGAGGACTTCGGAGAGGACGATCGCGAAGATCAGCGCCTGTGCCAGCGGATGCAGCACGAACCACAATGCGCCGAGCTTGGATCGCGCGAAGCGACCCTTCAGGTCACCTCGGATCGAGGATGCGATGAAATAGCGGTAACGCCAGAGACTGATGAGCATGCGGCGTCCTTACATGAGGCACGTGGAGAATCGGAAAGCATTTCGCGATCGCCCCCCCGACGCTCGCGCCAGGGTCTCTTGAGATCGGATAGTGGTCTGCGCATGGCAGGATCAGCCTTGCCTGCGCCAGAATCTCAAAACATCGCGAAGCGTGTCCTCGAACGCAATCTCAGGACGCCAGCCGAGCGCCCGCGATGCGGCCTCCGGATTGCCGACGGCTCGCGGGACAAGGTTTGGGCGCAAACGCGCCGGGTCAACACGAACCTCGATATCCCTCCCCGAGAGCTCGACCAGATGGTCCAGTATGTCGCCGATTCGCCAGGCCCGCCCTGAGGCCAGATTGTAGACGCTGGACGGACCAACCGGCACCGACGGATCTAGTGCGGCAATGGCATAGGCCCGCACGACGTCCCGCGCATCGAGGAAATCCCGTTCCGCCTCGAGACTACCGACCGCGACCACGGGCGCCTGCTTGCCGGCCATGATGTCGGCGATCTGCCGCGCGAATGCCGAGACGACATAGGTATCCGCCTGCCTTGGCGCGGTATGGTTGAATGGGCGAAAGCGCACAGATTTCAGGCCGTCATGGGCCATCTGCCCGACCATTAGGTCAGCCGCCGCCTTCGTGGCGCCGTAGACGCTGGTCGGCTGCAATGGCGCTGATTCCGTCAGGGGCGCATCTGTCGACAGGAACGCATCGCCATAGGCTTCGGAACTGCCTGCATTGACGAAGCGGGCCTCCGGTGCATGCCGCAGCACAGCCTCCGCGACGTTCATCGCGCCAGTCAGATTGACGTCCCAGGCCCGGCGGGGCGAACGATTGGCTTCAGCCGGTGCCGCCATCGCAGCCAAATGCACGACGGCTGTGGGCCGCGCCACCTTCACGGCCCACTCGACGGCTTCCCGGTCGCAGATGTCGACTGCCTCGCCTTCGCGAGCGCCAAAAACCGCTACGGATGCGCCGTTACTGTCACGCGCCGCGAGATGGCGGACGAGCAGCGTGCCGACGAAGCCGCCGGCGCCCGTGACAAGGATTCGATGCTGACGATCCATCACGAAATCGCTCGCCCCCGTGGAATTCGCGCGGTTGATCGATCAACCTTCAACCGGCACCTGCCTCAGCGCGTCAGACGCTTGAGATCGGCCTCGACCATCTCGATGATCATGTCCTCGAGCGAGATCTCCGCTTCCCAGCCGAAGGCGGCCTTGGCCTTAGCCGGGTTGCCGAGCAGCACGTCGACCTCGGCCGGACGGAACAAGGCAGGGTCTATGATGAGATGATCATCGATCGAAAGCCCGGCATGCTCGAAGGCGATGCGGCACATGTCGCGGACCGTCGTCGTACGGCCGGTCGCGATGACGTAGTCGTCCGCCACGTCCTGCTGCAGCATCAGCCACATGGCCCGGACATAGTCCTTTGAATGGCCCCAGTCGCGCTTGGCGTCGATGTTGCCGAGGCGCAACTCGCTGGCCATACCGAGCTTGATGCGCGCAACCGCGTCGGTGACCTTGCGGGTCACGAATTCGATCCCGCGCAGCGGCGACTCGTGGTTGAACAGGATGCCGCTGGACGCGTGCATCCCGTAACTCTCGCGGTAGTTGACGGTCAGCCAATGGCCGTAGAGCTTCGCCACGGCATAAGGTGAACGGGGGTAGAACGGCGTCGTCTCGATCTGCATTGGCTCCTGGATGAGGCCGTACATTTCCGATGAGGAAGCCTGATAGAAGCGCGCTTCCGGCCGCTCCAGCCGCATGGCCTCGAGCATGTTGGTGACGCCGAGCCCAGTTACCTGACCGGTCAGGATTGGCTGCTGCCAAGAAGACTTGACGAAGGACTGGGCGCCGAGATTGTAGACTTCGTCCGGAACGACATCGCGCATCACCCGGATGATGCCGGAGATGTCGAGCAGGTTGCCATCGAGGATCCGCACATCCTTGTCGACGCCGAGCCATTTCAAGCGCACGTCGTTGACGTCGGCCGTGCTCGAGCGCCGCACCAGGCCGTAGACCTCATAGCCCTTTTCAAGCAGCAACTGCGACAGGTAGGCCCCGTCCTGGCCAGTGATGCCCGTGATAAGCGCGCGCTTTGTCATCGAATAATGCTCTTCAATCCGTCGTGGCTGTGCCGCAATAGTCTCCCAGCGGATTTCCGCTTTAACCATCCACGCACTGAGAGGCAAGTTCGTTTGGCGTTTCGGGAAGTGACCAATAACGGCGCGCGGTGTACTTCGATGGACCTCACTCGAGCGGCTGGGCCCGCCCGCATCCTGCGCCGCCGGGCAGCACTTTTCACTAGACCTAGGTAGGACGTGGACTCATCGCGCATTGATGCGGATGGCAGCGAGCTTGAGCGCGGCCATGCAGTCGTCGGCCCTTCGGTCATAACGGGTCGCGAGCCGTTGCATCTGCTTGATACGATTGAGGAAACGTTAAGCGAGGTTGCCCTGACGGTAGACCCAACGCCTGAAGGCGAAGGTGTCCTGCTGGTCGCACGTGGCGGTATGTTTGCCCAGGGTCCCGCGGTCGAGATGGACACCTTGGCGGGCGTAAATCTGCGCCTGGCGATAGAGCGGCAGATGGTCGGCATATTTGGACACGAGCACCTGGGCGACCGTCGCCTCGGTGGGAATGCCAACCTCAATCAACCGCGCCGGTGCGGGCGCCTGGACCACGATCCCTTCGCAGGATCGGCAGCCGTAACGTGGGCGACGGGTGACGGCACGCGGAACTCGGAAGGAACGATGTCGAGGCGTCCGGCGACGTCCTCGGCAATGACATGCAGGATATGCCGGCAGCGTGCGCAGGCCTTGTCCTCGATGTCAACGACGGTCTCGATCCGCGGCAGATGGGCAGGCAGCGGGCCCCGGTTTGCTCGGCGTTTGGCGGCGCGATCCGTCCGCCCTGACGAGGCCGCGGACTCTTCGGCTGCTTCGTCAGCCGCGACGCCCTGCTCGACCTCCTTGAGGCCTAGCAGGAGCTGGTCCTCGGGCAGCGTCTCGGCGCGTCGGCCGAAGCGATGACGCTGCAATTGGTTGATGAACTGAACGAGGCGCTCGGCGATCAGAATCGCCTTCAGCCTACCGGGATCGTAGGGAAGCTTGTCAGCCACAAGTTCATGCTAGGAGTGAGTTACCTCCCCACGCCGGGGGCAACAGGCTTTGTGCCCCTCCCTCAGCCCGATATTGTCGGCGATCGGATACCCCCTAGAAATCACATTTGATTACGCATCGTGATCGCACGCTCAAATACCTCAACCATTGTTTCTGCAAATTTATGCCATTGAAATCTATCAGCATTGGCGCGCGCGCGGCTTGCAAGCCGATCATGCAACGCGTCGTCCACCGCGAGGGTACGGAAGCCTTCAGCGAGCGCAATTTCGTTTCGTGCATCAACGCAAAGCGCCGCCGCCCCCCCGATCTCTGGCAGACAAGATCGGTCAGATACAAGTGCAGGAACGCCGAGAGCATTGCTTTCCACGATGGGCAAACCAAAACCTTCGTAGAGCGACGGCATGACCAGAAATCGAGCATTGGCGTAGAGAAAGCCGAGGTCGCCCTCTGAAACGTATCCGATAAGCTTGACATCCTCGCTGAGGCCTAGTTCCGTGATAATGGTCGGCAGGCCTGAACTCCGCCAGCCGGATCCGCCTATAATCGCCAACATGCAGGTAGCGCGAACCGCCGGTGGCTGAAGCGCGTACGCACGCAGCAGCTGCGGCAGATTTTTGCGTGGCTCGAGAGTACCGACAAAGAGCGCGTAGGGCCGACTGAGCGAGTGGCGCTCCCGGATCGTGGACCCGGCGTCGACATCAATCGCAGTCGCTCCGGGGTACGCGGTAACAACGGGTCCACGAAGCCCCACATAGCGCTTTTCGATATCACGCGCCGTTGCATTGGAATCGGCCACCACGATGTCTGCTGCGTGCACAGCAGAGTCCATAAAGATGCGCTCGCCGAGCCATGTCCGCCGGCGCATCGTGGCCGCGGAGTGGATCCAGACCAGATCATGGATGGTTACCACACGCGGCAACGTACGTGGCAGTTGCGCCGGAAGGCGGTGAGCTGGCCCCCAAAAGACGTCCAGCTTGTCACGCGCGGCGGTCGCCGGCAGGACAGTTTGCCCCCAGAACCCACGGGCCAAAGAACCGTAAAAGTGTCCGACATCGAGATTTAGTCCGCCGGGAATCTGTATGCTCTTGTGGGGAGGAGAAGGCAGATAGAGTTTTACGTCGCAACCTAACATTGAGAGATGCCGACTCGCCTCCAGCACTACTCGAGCAATGCCAGATGGTTGTGGCACGAGATTTCTAGCGTCCACCCCAATCTTCAAATCGTCACCGTTTCTTGCTGCGCCGTAGGGCGCAGGTTGAGCAATCGACGGAAACGCACCTCCCCATTAGGTGAAGCGTCTGATCCGATTGCAGTTAGGGTTCCGGCGAAAGCCGCAGGGTCTAATTTTGAAGCGATGAGTGCGGTATCTCGGTGTTGAATTCCTGCCTCCACGCGGCGATGGCGCCGCGGGCGTAACCTGGCGAAAAACAAGCCCCATGCAGAAACTCGTCGTGCGATCGACCTCTGAAGCTCTCGACATAGCATTCTGGATCGGCTTACCCGGGCGCTTGTATCGCCACTCGACGTAATTTTCCACCGACTCGGCGAGGATTGCGTTCAAAGTGAACTCCGTCCCTTGGTCGGAAACGATCATCTCCGGCTTGCTTCGACACCTGATCAGATCGGTCAGTTTAAAGGCCACTTGCCGACCAGGGATCGGTATGTCCGAAGTCGCGGCCAAACACTGTAGCACTACACGCTGGCGTGCCGCCGACGTCTGGGACCAACATCTGGCCGCAATTTCGCAAGCTTACGACGGCGATATTGCAATGATCGACAGCTCGTACATTCATAGCCGGCGGTATGGCGGCGGACGAAAGAAGCGATCTGCCGATCCGTACATGGGACCATCCGTCGCGGCCTGACATGCTCAATGACTTGATTGAGGCCGAAGGCCACTAGGTGCGCCTAGAACTGACCGCCGGACGGGCGGGCAAAGCGCAGATGGCGACCAGGTTGTTCGGGACAGTCGCGCCCGCTGCCACTGTGATCTCCGGCACAATCTACCATACCGACGACATCCGATCCTACGTTACCGGTCGAACCTTGGACGAACATTCTGCCACGGTCGATCCGCAATGACACCTTCACCTTCAGTCGGAGGATCTACCGCCAACACAATCTGGTCGAGCGCTTCTACAATAGCATCAAGCGGATGCGAGGCCTTGCCACCCGTCACGACGTGTGCGTTGACAACTCCTCGCCGCCTGCGGGATTGGCGTCATGAAGTTCGACCGGGCATACTTCACCATCCCCTCGACTTCCCTTGGTCATTCCCCTTTCCAGGGCGGCCGAAACGATCGGCAAAAAGGTAGTGGCTCTGGAGTTCCGTGAAGGCCCGGGTGCGCTCACGGCGGCCGTCGCCGCAGATCCTGGCCACGGCGATCGTGGTGTTGTCGTACAAGATCGACAGCGGCACCTTGCCGAAGAAGTCGAACGCCGACACGTGCCCGTCCAGGAAGGCTTCCGTCGTCTCCCGCGGATAGGCCTTCACGAACGGCGCGTCCGACTGCGGCACGTCCATGCAGAAGAAGTGGATCTTCTGCCGGACCCCGCCGATGACGCCGATCGCCTCGCCGAAGTCCACCTGGGCATGATCCGGTGAATGCGCCAGCGGAACGAAGGTCTCGCGCAGGCGCCCCGGGCAATCCGGACATAGTCCTTTACCACCGTCAGGCCGCCGCCATAGCCGTGTTCGTCGCGCAGACGCTCGAAGATCCGCTTGGCCGTGTGCCGCTGCTTGACCGTCGCCGCGCCGCCTCCAGGATCGAATCGATCACCGGCAGCAACGCTCCCAGCTTCGGCTTGCCAACCGGCTTCACCCCCGTGTAGCTCGGCGGTAGCGAGAACCGGCACATCTTCGAAACCGTCTCGCGGCTCAGCCCAAACACCCGGGCCGCATCTCGCTGGCTGTTGCGCTGGATAAGCACGAAATGCCGAACGGCGGCGTAAACTTCCACAGCGAACATTCCCGGCCGTTCCCCAAAGGAAATCAGCGTAACCACCGGCCGGACCTTACTCCGGCGCGCATGCCCCTCTTGCCGCCGCTTCTCGCCCTATATTCTCACTTCCCTACACAATCTCAGCCGGTCGACGCTGCCTCGTCAAAAGGTGCGTGCGCGCTCGGCGAGTAAGAACGTCGCGTCGATCTCACCCTGGCGCTGGAGGTCGTCAAACGGATTGATGCCCTGTTCTACATCGAGCGCGCATCAATGGCCGATCCGCCGTCGAACGCCTTACCGTTCGCCAAGCGGTGAGCATGCCACTCCTGCCGAGATGGAAGACTGGAGGCGGCCCAGCGGTCGAGGCATGCGCCAGGTTCATGGGTACCCCCGCGGCGACGACCGCGGTGGTGTTGCGCTTTTGGTCTTTCGTCTTTCTTGTTTTCGTAGCGCGAGTTGGCGCCAACCCATTTTGAGTTTTCGCCAACCTTTTTCGACGTGCGCAGGGCAGGAACGAAGCGTTGCCAACTCGGCGCGGGGCCGGCATACGCCGTATGGCTTTTTCGGCATACGGCGTATGCGGAGGTAACGGGGCGTTCCGGGGGATGAAGCATACGCCGTGACGCCTTGGGATGCGTCGGCTACGCGGCTGCCCGCTCGTTCCGTTGAATTTTGGCCGACCAGTTCCACGGTAGGAGTTCGCCGAGCTGGGACTGCGGTGTGTCGGCGATGCGGGTAAGCACGTCGGCGAGCCAGGCCTGCGGAACGATGTCGTTCAGCTTCGCTGTTGCGATCAGCGTCAGCATGAAGGCGCAGCGGTAGGCTCCGCGATCGGAACCGGCGAAGAGCCACGACTTGCGTCCGAGCGCCAAGCCGCGGAGGGTTCGCTCTGCCGTGTTATGCGTCAATCAAATCCGGCCGTCGGTGGCGAAGCGGGGCTTCGCAGGCGCGTTCATGGGCCAAGGCCAGGATCTCGACCATGAGGCGGTAAGCCTGACGCTCGACAAGCGCCTCGAGCAGGACCTCGAAGGTTCGCCGATAGGCGTCTCGCGGAAAGAGCTGGTCGCGGTAGACCAAGCCCAAAAGCGCCATGGGCTTCTTGCGCAGGGAATGGATCACGTGCCGGTAGTCGACGACGTGACCGTGCTTGCCGTTCGCGCCCGACCGCCCGCGGGGCAGCGTCATCCGCGGCGTCGCGCCGAGGAAGAGGCCGAGACGGCGTCGTAGAGACGGACCCGCAAACGTTGGCCGACGAGCCGGGATGGCACTGAGTAAAACACCTTGCGCAAGGTGAATCCGCTCGAGCTGGTGACCCGCACCACGGTCGCTTCGTACTTCTCGGTACGCCGGTCGGGAAGCTTGTTCAGTTTCGCCCGCTCTGCATCGATTAGCTTTGCACGGCTGGTGTTGTGGCGGCTGACGATCTCGTCGATGAAGCGGCGGTACTGAACCAGATCGGCGAAGTCGCGCGAGGCGCGCAGCAGAAGAGCATCTTCCACAGCCCGCTTGAGATGCCCGTGCACGCTTTCGATCACCCCGTCCTCATGGGCGATGCCCGGGTTGTTACGCGGCGGCTCCATCCGGTAATAGGCACAGAGCGTGTTGTAGCGGCAGGTCAGATCGTCCCGGGCGTTGCGATCGAGATTGCGGAAGGCGGCCGAGAGGCTGTCGCTGCGGTGCTCGAACGGTGCCCCGCCCAACGACCACAGGGCATCTTGCAGTCCCTTGGCCAAGGCCACATAGTCTCGCCGCCGAGGATAACGTGGGCATGCTCGAAGCCGGACTAGGCCAGCCGGAAGTGATAGAGCCGGTGGTCGAGCGGCTCGCCGGCGACCGTCACGCCCAGATCGGCCATGTCGGTGAAGTCCGACAGGCCGAGCCGGCCCGGTTCATGGATCTGACGGAAGATCACCTCCTGCTCCGGACCGCGGACCGCCCGCCATTGGCGGACCCGCCGTTCAACCGTGCGGCGGATGCCTGCGCCCAGATCCGGATGGCGCCGCAGCATCTCCTCGTAGACGGCGATCGACCGCAGATGCGGCGCCGCGGACAGCATCCGCACGATCTCGGCTTCGAAGACATGTTCGAGCGGATCGGGCCGTCGCCGCGATCGCGAAGCCCGCTTCGTGGAGGGAGGTCGGGGATCGGCCTCGATCCGGTAGCCGCTGGCGGTGCTGAAGCCGGCCTTCGCGGCGGCAATTGGCGTATTGTCGGTTTGGCGCAATGTCATGAGAAGCCTCATTTGGTGGTCGGTGATCTGTCGGCCGGGCATGGCGGTCCTCTTGACGTGAAGACCTATCCATCGCCCGGTCGGTCACGGCCGCCAGGGCGGCACGAACCCGAAAGTTCGCGCCATCGCGGACTCGGTTCCTCCGGTCGGGCTACGCCCTCCCTTCGCAACCAAGCTCGCGAAGCTCTCTCATCTTGACTGTCGCGCTGTTCTCACCCTGATTGTCGCGCCGCAGCTCGGGATAATCGGCCGTGCGGTCGCGGGAGGCGTAGAACAGCGCCGCTGGCGGTGCCGGACCGCCAAAGGGACGGTCGTCGCGAACATACACCCAGACCCGGCCGGTCACCGTCTTGCCTTTGGCCAGGATCGGCACAGTCGTATCGTTGCCGTGCAGCCGCTCGGCAGCAAGGACATGTCGCTCGATGAGGTCATGCAGAAGACGCAGGGCATGAACGCAACGCAGGCACCGACCTGGTCGGCGAGCGTCGACAGGCTGAGATCGATACCCTCACGGGCATAGCGCTCGTCCTGGCGGTTCAGCGGCTGATGCTGACCGAACTTCTCGAACAGGATTATCGCCAGCAGGCTCGGGCCGAGAAAGTCCCGCGGCATCGGACGATACGTCGCCGGCGGCTGGGTGATCGTCTCGCATTCTCGGCAGGCGAACTTCTCGCGGACGGGCTGGATCACCTTCCACTGGCGCGGGATCACCTCCAGCGTCTCCGTGAGGGTCTCTCCAAGCTTCGACAGTCGGGCCGGACCGCAGCACGAGCAAGAGGTTGGCGCCTCGGTCACCACCCGCTCCCTCGGCAGATGCTCCGGGAACGGCTTCTTCGACGGGCGCTTGCGGGGGAAGGCCTCGACGACTGTTGTCTGTGCCGCAGCCTGTACGGCCGCCAGTTCGTCTTCGGTCGCGGCCGCCCGAGCGTCCTCGAGCTGCATCTCGAACTGGTCGAGAAGACGCGCCTTCTTCTCCGAACGCGTCCCATAGACGCTCGCGCTTGAGCTTCTCGATCTCCAGCGTCAGATGCGCGATCAGGGCCTCGGCGTGCGAGGCCTTCGCCCTTCTGTTGGCCACTTAGGCTTCCGCGAGATCGGCACGCCGTTCGGCCGCTGCGAGGGCAGCCTTCAGGCCGACGATGTCGTCCGGCGTGGCGGCCATGGAGGAAGGCCCGAAGCAGTTCGTGACGAAGGCGACTCTGCGATAGAACCCCTGCAATGCAGGGCTTGTAAACTATCCTACCGCACTCGGTCGCCAGGTTCTCTGGGAATGAAGCCAGTCGATCCTTTCCAGCAGGTACCCGAGCTGCGCTGGCCAGATCGTCACCGTGCCGTCCGCCGGCGAAGGCCAGATGAAACGGCCCCGCTCCAGCCGCTTCGTGAACAGGCAAGCGCCCTGGCCATCGTGCCAGATCACCTTGATCAGATCGCCACGTCGGCCGCGGATTACGAACAGATGCCCATCGTTCGGATCGCGTTTCAGCGTTTCCTGGACTATGAGCGACAAGCCGGGAAAGCCCTTGCGCATATCGACATGCCCCTCGCCAGCCAGACCGGCACCCCGCTCGGAACCGGGATCATCGGCGCCGTTCCAAAACGGCGATGACCCGCGCCAGAGCCTCGGGATCTGCATCAGCGTCGATGGCGATCCGACGCCCGTCGGTCAGGATGATCTCCATGCGAGAGGACGTCGCCACGCTTCCTTGCCTCGGCGGCTCCGATACTGGTGCGGGTATCACGGGAACAAACGTCGGCACGGGATTCGACCCGGCCGGTTCGTCTCGAAAGGCCCGCCGCCACGTCGCCAATTTTGAGCGCGATATCCCGTACCGCCAGGCCGTCGCCGAGACCAGCCACGGGCCTGCCACGCTCTCAATGACGATCATCAGCTCTTCATCGCTCCAGCGGCTACGCCGGCATGTCTCGATGATCTCAAGCCGTTCAAAGGCTCTGTGCGTATTCTCTATAGGCACCGTTTGCAAGCTGGAAGCCTACTCGCCGCAAGACGGTCTCCTGCGTAGGCGTACGTTCATTGAGGCGATGGACTACATGCGGAAGCGTGGACGACTTCGCCCGCATCATGCCAATGGACGGACCTGCCTAACGAATAGCGCGGCCGAGCGGGCACCCAGCGGTCGGGGGCTCCGCCACAGTTCTTGGCTGTTCGCCGGCTCCTATCGCGGCGCGGACCGCTGCGCTCTTATGCACACGCTGATCGCAATGGCGAAGCTAATGACGCCGCCCCGCAGGCTTCGCTTGCCGACGTGCTCGCCGCATCGCGATATGCTGCAGAGCCGCCTGGAAGAGCTCCTGCCCTGGAACTGGGGAACCAAGCCGAGCAGATCAGACAGGCCACCGCCTGACGAACGCATGCTAAAGCCGCACGGCGTATGCCCCCCGAACGTCCCCGCTACCTCTTTGTGCGCCATACGCCGACAGCCCATACCCGCGTATGCCCGCAATCTTGGCGGCCACCCGAGCAGTGGCGCCGTCTCTTCTCAACACGGCGCCAAGCTGGCGACGCATCGTCCCAACTCCGCGCCACACCAAAGAGGATCGGCGGAAACTTGAAACGGGTTGGCGCCAACTCGCACTACGGAAATAAGAAAGATGTAAGATCAAAATCGCAACATCGCCGCAGTAATTCGGACAGACACTCAGGCGGCGTGCCGAAATGGGGCACACGCGCCTTGCGTGTCTATCTCTACACAGCAGCCATGGTGCTTCTGCATCCGACGAAGCGGTGGTCTCGGTTTGCATCCTAGGAGGTACGGCTTGCCCGGCGTGTCGGTTACGAGAAGGCCCACACCTGCGCTAGCCCACAAACTCGCTGTCATCCCGCACTATAGCTGGACTGACGGTACTGAATTCGAGTGGGGTAGATAGGCTGCGATGATCTCGCCTGTCTGATCGTCAGTCCGATCGATCTCGCATCAATCCCGACGCGACCCCGACGCTCTGCCCGAAAGGCCTTGACAGCGACCTCGGATATTCGGCTGACGCAGCCATCTGACGTCGTTGCACGCATCAATGCGCCCCCAAGCAGTCCAAGAGCGCCCTCGAAGACGACCACACTTTGCAGAGACATCGAAGCAGGAGTTGTCAGCGAACTGGAACCAAAAGGCCGCATAACAGGGTCGGGAAGGCGGCGTCGCGACAAACCCTCCGCTCTGGCAGCAAAAAACTGCGGAACATACTAGCGCTTTTTTCGGGACCGCAGAATCGACGCGATTTCTTCACAGAGATTCTTTCTTGTCGGCGTGGCTACGTAGGTGAACCGAAACCACGGAGCCAACCGCAATGACCCCTTTCATTTGTGTCAGGAAAGAATCGATAACCAACACGGCGGGTGCTGCCACTGGGGCGTCGCACGGTCGCCGCGCTTCGGAGGGCCGCGATCTCGGTCATTGCGATCCGGAACGCCGCAGTCTCATGTTGGCTGGAGCACCTAGACCTGTTGATCCGGCACGGGGGGCGGATCCCTTCGATGTCCGTGCTCGTATCGACGACGCAACAATGGCCACGAATGCCCAAAGGCGGATTGGTGCAGCAATTGCCACAGAACTGCTGTTCACAGTGACAGCAGATGCGCTCAAACGTACGGATGCTGTCGCAGATGAGGACGTTGCAAGTCCGCCGGCTAAAGCCGTTGGGTCGTGTCCCCATAGGTGGTGTAGCTCGGCGATAGCGTCGCCAATCTCGTCCGCGCCTTTCATCGCGCTGTAGGACGAGATTGGCGGCGCGGTGGTCACCAGCGGTTTCCGGTTAGGCTTGGGTTGCGAGACCTAACTGCAACCGGAGATCCCCTGATGACCAATGACATGATGGGCCTGCGCAGCCTTCTGGAGAAGACCCCTGATGCCGATCTGCTGCGCGAGATGATCGGCTTTGCCGCCGAGCGGCTGATGGAACTGGAGGTCGGTGCCGCGACTGGCGCCGGCTATGGCGAGAAGAGTGCCGAGCGCCTCGCCCAGCGCAATGGCTACCGCGACAGGGACTGGCAGACGAGAGCCGGCACAGTCGAGTTGCGCATCCCAAAGCTGCGCAGGGGCAGCTACTTTCCCGGCTTTCTGGAGCCGCGGCGCATGGCCGAGAAGGCCCTGACGGCCGTCATTCAAGAGGCCTATGTCCAGGGCATCTCGACGCGCTCGGTCGACGACCTGGTCAAGGCGATGGGCATGACCGGCATCTCCAAGAGCCAGGTGTCGAGGCTGTGTGAAGAGATCGACGGCAAGGTAAAAGCCTTTCTGGAGCGGCCGATCGAAGGCGACTGGCCCTATCTCTGGATCGACGCCACCTACCTCAAGGTCCGCCGCGGCGGCCGCATCGTCTCGGTTGCCGTGATCATCGCCGTCGGCGTCAACGCCGATGGCCGGCGTGAGGTTCTCGGCATGGAGATCGGCACCTCGGAAGCCGAGCCGATCTGGACCGAGTTCCTGAGAAAGCTGACCCGACGCGGCCTTCGCGGCGTGAAGCTCGTCGTGTCCGACGCTCACGAGGGCATCAAAGCCGCGGTCACCAAGGTGCTAACGGCGACATGGCAGCGCTGCCGCGTGCACTTCATGCGCAACGTCCTGGCCCATGCTGGCAAGAGCGGCCGTCGTGTCGTCTCCGCCTTCATCGCCACCGCCTTTGCCCAAGAGACGCCAGAGGCCGCCAGCCAGCAATGGCGCTCCGTCGCCGACCAGATCCGGCCAAAGGTGCCGAAGCTCGCTGCCATCCTCGACGAGGCCGAGCCCGACGTGCTGGCCTACATGACCTTCCCTAGGGAGCATCGGGCCAAATTGCACAGCACGAATCCGATCGAGCGGCTGAACGGCGAGATCAAGCGGCGCACCGACGTCGTCGGCATCTTTCCCAACGATGAGGCCATCCAGCGCCTCGTCGGCGCGCTGCTGCTCGAGCAAAATGATGAGTGGGCGGTTCAGCGGGCCAGGTACATGACACTGGAATCCGTCGCTCCCCTGAGCGATGATCCGTTCGTTAGCCTGCCAGCCGTGGCACGCTGATCAATCCGGCTTGGCCGGAACCGCACGGCCATCGCCGTCAGCTACACCACATGGTGGGACACTATCAGCCGTTGATGGAGCAGCGATCCTGCGGCGCCTGACGATTGAAAATCATTGGAAGTGTGAATGGCTTGACGACCTTCCCGCCGAAAAGGGGGCATCGTCGACCTCCAACCATAAACTGCAGCACAGATGGCCGGCACTGACGCGCATCGCAGGGGAAGAAACGCGGAGGTGGCTCGAAGCGTTCGATCCACATAAAGTCATGGCGTTCGCGGGGCTTGTGCTTGAGGCTTGTGTCTTGGACGAGCGCTGGCGCGTCGCTTGTTGGCGCCTCGATCTCGATGAAAAGACGCCTCATTTGTCGGTTTTCGTCGTACCGCTCAGGCAGAGCCATTCGAAAACAGGTGAATCAAAAACCTGGGTCAGCGTGCGTACACATCTCGGAAAAAGGCATCAGCTCAGCGCGCTGCAAGACTGGGCCGGGGAGGTTTGCGCTCCGATTGGCCTCGTCCGCGGACGGCCGTGGTCCGAGACAGGCGCGCGGCACGTCTCGCCGAGCCGCTATCGATTTCAGGCGCTGAAGGCGGCAGAAGCAGACCTCGCCCAGCGCGAAGCTGCGCTTCTGGCGAAAGAAGAAGAGTGCGAAGCCAGACAGAACGCTCTCGATGCCCGAGACGCAGCAGCCGCGGCGCGCGAAGCTGCAGATCAGAAGCGGCAAGCAGCCCAGAAGCTCGCCGAACGTGAACTTTCGCAGAAGCAATCGCTGCTGGACGACGATATGGATCGCGCCGCGAATGCGATCCACGCGGCCGCGGGGATCCTGAAACGTAGTCCATCCTCGGGGGCGGCTTCCTCGCTGTATCGCTTCCTCTCTGACTCTTTGCCTGAGCGGCCGGCGTCCAAGGCCGACGAAATTCAGGCGGTCCTTGGGGAATGGGTGCAGCGAACGAGTAGAGTAGCGCAATCATCGCCGCACCGCACCCCCGAGAAGCCGATGCTTCCGACCTTGGTCTTCGATGAACCCAAACTGTCAAATAACGATGGGGTCGATAAGGCGCGCCCGTAGAAGTGGTAAAAAGGCCTGCGTGGGCTGTCGCGCTTGCGCGTTCCTAGTCAGTGGACGCCGCTTCGATCAAGCAGTTGCGTTTGAAACCCCTCGCCTCATCGGCACGGCCAAGCGGGTTCGCGACGACCTGCGTTTCTCCAACCCTGTAGTCGCGGGCCGCATGGATATGCCCGTGGATCCAGACCCGCGGCCGCCACGTCTCAATCGCAGGCTCGAGGTCCGAAGCGTAGCAATGGTCCAGCGGGTCGTGCGGAAGCGCGAGGGAGCGCAAGCTCGGCGCATGATGCGTGACCACGACTGTACGGCGTGGGTCGATGTCTCCGGCGAATGCGTCGGCCAGAAACCGGCACGAGGCACGGTGCCAGGCGAGCGTCGTTGCCGGCGTGATCCGCCGCGAGCGCCGGGTCGACGAGGCGCGGTGGATGCAGCGGTAGTCGTTCATTCCGCGTCGTGCCGCCGCATGGGCCTGCGCTCGGCTGACGTGAAGGTGCGACCGCAGATCCGTCCAGAGCGTTGCTCCGAGGACTGTCATGCCATTGATCGTCGCGGCATCGTCGGACAGGAGCGTGATCCCGAGCCTGGCGGCCAGGTCACGGCCCGCCTGAAGCTCGTCCTCGACGGTGAAGCCATTCGGCGAGCCATCGCGGTACCAATCGTGATTGCCGGGGACATAGATCGTCGGCACCCCGGCAAACCGCTCTCCCAGCCATTTGAGCGAGGCCGTCAGCCTGCCGGCGCAGTCGCCTGCAACGATGGCAATGTCGAACGCCGCGGTGATCTCGGTTGCCGGATCGAAGAAGCGGCCGCCGTCATTCTGATGGAGGTCCGACAGGACGAGCAACCGTGTCATGCGGGCCCTCCGTGGTCAGGATCGATGAACCCATGGCCCCTTGCGAACTCTGCGAGCGCCGCTCGTCCGAGAACACGGCGATCGAGCGCTAGATCGGCGAGCGCTTCAATTGCCGCCCGGTGCCGGCGCACGAGAACGATCGTCTCGGCATAGAGCCGTGCCAGCCGACGATGGACGGCCGCGCCATCGATCTGTGCGCCATGCACGAGCGTGCCGCCGAACCCGAGGGACGTCTCCGCGTTCGCAACGATGCGGGTCACCTGGGCAAGGTCGGAACTGGCAGAGCCACCAGCGCCAGCCGAGGGCGAACCGAGGATGACCTCCTCTGCGGCACGACCGGCCAGCATGCAGACCGCCTCCCTGACGACATCACCGGGTAGGCCCTCGAACGACCCCTCGTCCACATCGAAGACAACCGCGCCGCCGCTGTGTTCCGTCTCGACGAGCGACAGCGATGTCGGCACCTGCCCGAAGTTCATCCGGGCAACGGCGTGGCCAGCCTCATGGATGGCAATGCGCCGGCGAACAGCCGGCGCACGCTCGTCGCCGGGAACCGCAACCGCGATCAGATCCTCGGTCTGGATGGACCGACCGGCAAGCCGGGCCCGGCGCCGTGCATCGCGGGCAATGCGCACGACATCCGCTCCCGACAGCGTTCCGGCAAACAGCGTCGCGACCCGATCGATCGCAGACGCGTCGATGCCGTCGCCAAGATGGTGGCGGAAGATGCCGGCCAGTGATGCTTCGTCGGGCAGATCGATCCAGAACCGCCGGTCAAGGCGTCCCGACCGGACAAGTGCGGCATCGAGGTTTGCATCGTCATTGCAGGCCGCGATGACCACGACGCCTTCGCGCCGACCAATCCCGTCGAGGCATTCCAGAAGGCAGGTCACGATCGCCGTGAACCAGGCGTCGGCGGACCTGTCGGATCCCCCGCGGCCCTGCACCGTGTCGATCTCGTCGATGAAGACGATCGCCGGCAAATTCTTCGCGGCCGCTTCGAACACGGCACGAATGGCCTTGGTGACGTCCCCCAGATGACCGGACCTGTTCGACTGCCATTGGGCATATGAGGTGGCGATGAAGTGGACACCGGCAGAGTTCGCGATCGCCTGGGCCAGCAGGGTCTTGCCCGTCCCGGGCGGGCCGACGAACAGCGCCCCGGCATCGACGTCCTCCCAGCCGATCGTGCCCTCACGATAGGCAGACAGATCGGCAACGAGTTGCAGGGCCCAGCGCCCGGCCTCACCATAGCCATGCAGGTCTTCTATGCGCGGCCGCGCTGCGCCGGTTGTGCCAGCGGGTCCAGCACCGGAGCGCGCGTCATCCGCCAGCCGCAGTCCACTGATCTCCTGGAGCAGGCTCAGACGCTCGGCGGGGGAGCGGCCGCGCCCGACCGCAAAGTCGAGTTCGAGCGGCCGGTAGGCCGAGCCCATCGTTCCGTCCGGCAGATGGGGCAGCGCGTCGCCCAGGCCGAGCAGGCGTTCGATATTCTCGCGTGCAGGATCGGCGATCTCGACGACAGCATCCGAGATAGCGCGCAGCATCTCTGGCGGTTCATGGTCAGGCGGAAAGAGGCAGAGGCAGGGTGACGCCTCGGCCAGCATCTCGGGCAGACGCTGAAGCTCGAACGGATAGCCGTGCTCGAGGCGGCTCTCGGACGTTGCCGTCAAAACGGTGATCGGCAGGTATTGATCGGGCCATGCGGCGCGGATCGACGCCTTCACCGCTTGCCGTGCCGTGTCGAGCCACTCAGGCGAGAACACCCTGACGGTGACGAGGAGCGTCCGCTCCCCTCGCGAGCGTGTGGCGGCCGCGACGTTGCCGTCGATGGCATCGAACAACAGGCGCGCGGACGGGCTCAGCGCCGCGACGATCCGATCCCTGTGCGAACCCGAATCCGCGATGTCGTCCACTTCGCCTTGCATGACGTATTGTTCCCTTCGCGCGCGCTCGCGCAGCTGTTCGAAGCCTGTTCGCAGATCTGTCGGCATCGGAGCCTTCCTCGCGTCTTCGGTCCGGTCGGCACGGCGGTTGCTGGCATCGCGGACGAAGGAGAGCGCTGATGGCAGCGCCCTCCCCTTCGCCGTGCCAAGCCGTTGCCCAGCGCAAACCGATGGCCTGACAACCTGGTGATGCCGGACGTAGGCGTCGTGGTTACGAGACCGATCCACTGCGCACGCGCAGCAGCGGCTCGAGATGATTGGCAAGGACCGCGGCCTTTGGATCATCGACCTGGCGAAGCCGACCGATCAGCGACGCAATCTCGCCGCGCGCCGCACCGGCGCGGCTGCGGCGGATGGTGTAGGCCACCAGGGTGGACGCCGGCATGGCGCAGATCCGCGCCGAGACCGCAGCCGGCTTGCACCTGTCACGCGAACCCTCCCGGTCACCTCGGGCAAACGGCACCACGGTCATGTCCGGCCCCGTTGCCGGGAGCGACTGCTACTTCCAGACACCAGTGCCAGCCGGCGGCGTTCATGCGGACCGACCAGGCGCTGCGGCAGACGGGGAGCGCAACCGACTGGCCTGGTTGACCTGACCGCGAGCTCCCTCGGTGCATGACCATCGCTCTCGGTCCACTCGTCCGCGCCGCCTTGTGTCACATCCGGCGTGTCAAACACTCGGCCAACCAACCGCTGCATCTCGGCCGAGTAACCCGTCGCGATCGTCTGGTTGAACAGCTCGATCAGCGGCGTGATCGGAACATCGAAGAACGTGTCGATCTCGGCGCCGGACACAGAGCGGTCTTTCGCAAAGCCGGCAGCACCCGCGAGATCAATGATCCCCCATGACGCCGAAGCGATCGAGACCTTCACGCGGCGAAGGGCGGCGGGAGCAGTGAGCGAACAGGCGGCCATCGCGGTGCACAGGTCGAGGCGCGCCCGCGAAGAGTAGAGGGCACTGCCGCGCTTGACGTCGAGCAACGTCGCATGGCCGGTGGTCCGGTCGATAACGATGAGATCGACCGCAAGGTACCGGACGGGTCGCTCCTCATCGCCGAGGACGACATTCCTGGCCGTCTCCTGGTCGCCGATGGAGAGTGCGGTTGCTGTGATGGGCAGGCGCGTTTCCTGCAGCACCTTCAGCCGCGGATCGGCTTCGAGACCGATCGCGATGACGCCCGGCAGCGCCTGCCCGACGCGGGTGGTGACCGAAAGCCCGAAGGCCTGGAGTGGCGTCCACGCACCGAAGCATGGATCTTCGACGGTCGGGCTTGCAGCGGCGGCGGCCGCCTTGGCGACGATATCGAGCGCAAGCGATTGCACACGCGCTTCCGGTGTCGACGCGGCGCGGGGTTCCTCCTTGGCCTGCTGGGAGTGGCGGCCGTCTGGTTTGCTGGTTCCAAGTTTGCTGGTTCTGGGCATAGCGGTTCCTCCGCGTCCGCGATGACGATCGGCGGACGACGTGTCTGGAATGATGAGATGAGCGAGAGCAGCGCCGATCGACACGGGGACACGTGACGATCGGGCGTCGGCCACCCCGCATGGCGGAATGGTCAGCGTCGGCTGTCTAGGCGGAGGTGACGATGTTGCCGAACGGGCCAGCGTCGACCCTGCAGATCACGCGGATCCGCGCGAGCCTGGTCAGCAGACCATCGTCGATCACGCAGCCGGGGGCATTGATCCCCTCAGGCGGGACCAGAAACAGCTGCCTGTCGCTGAGCGTCATCAGCAGCCAGCGTGTTGCGGTGATCTCGCTGGCGGAGAACACCGGGCCGAACGGCATGGAGACGGTCGCGGCCGCTCGTGCGTCGGGGACGCGCTCGTCATGGACAGACCGCGGAGCGGCCGCCGGCGAGCGTTCCAGTTCGCAGGGGGAGTTGGCCGGGCCCGCCCTGCCCTTCACGATGCTCGGCACCGTCGCGCCGGCAAATGCTGCCGGGACCGCCGGCGGCTCATCACAGGGCTCGAAGAGATCGTGCTGCGCGAAGGCCATGCCGGCACGCAATGCGGCATGCCGCGAGACCTCAGGCCTTGGCGCCAGGCTTGCCTGATGCTGAAGGGGCGGACGGATGGACGTGATTGGGGTATTGCAAGACGCACGGGTGCGCGTCATCACGGTGTGAGCCATTCTGATCTCCTAGCCGAGTCAGTGATGGTCAGGCTGCTGGGTGGAGTTCGCGCTCCCCCGGTAGCCGCCCTCTAAGCGCTACCTGCATTCCGACCGATGTTGCGACCGCGTGATTGCGGGCGTATCAGCGATATTGGCGGGAAATCGTGGATGACAAGTAAATGCCGGAAGTATTTTTGAATCACTCCGGCAAGTGTCACGCAGTTGAATAAAACTCGATCGAAATATCGATCCAGGCGTATAGCGTCCAGTCGCGTAGCAATTGTCACCTCTGCTAGTTGTGGACGCCACTTAAGCACCACCCCAACAGCATGACAGCCAGCACACAATGTGCTATCCCCACTGAAGCCTCCGCCCGGCATGCGGGAAGCTCTCTTGTGCTAAAACCACCACAAGCCACCTTCGCAACAGACTGCTCTTCCTTGGAAACGGACAAAGGCACCGCTTTCGACGGGAACCACGGAATTGCGAAACTTAGGTCAACAGCCTACGCCTATAAATGTTGTATTGCCGACTATCGTTCTCGATACATCCCTACTAACCATTGCCCAATTTATCCCGACGCAGGGCGCGGGCGAGCCGGCGGATCCGGATGGCGCGGTTGAGCTCGCCGCCGAAGATCAGCACCAGGGCGGCCAGATACAGGAAGTACAGCGCCGCGATGATCCCGGCGAGGCCGGCATAGTAGCTGGCGTAATTGGCGAACTGGCCGATATAGACCGAGAAGGCCGCCACGAGCGCCGACCAGGCGCAGAGCGTG
The DNA here is from genome assembly GCF_000153465.1 of Aurantimonas manganoxydans SI85-9A1. Classification (GTDB taxonomy): domain Bacteria; phylum Pseudomonadota; class Alphaproteobacteria; order Rhizobiales; family Rhizobiaceae; genus Aurantimonas; species Aurantimonas manganoxydans. Next base: position 2,662,100 of record NZ_CH672387.1, read on the forward strand.
AACAGGATGCCCGGCCACATGTTGCTGAAGCGCGAGCGCCGCGCCGGCAGGAAGACATGGGCGACGAACAGAGCCGTCGTCAGGATCGCCGCGGTCGCGGGATAGCGCACCAGGCTGGGCGTGACCGAGGACGGCTGGAAGCCCGGCATCAGCTGGTGCAGGAACGATCCGGCGCGCGGCGCCAGGACCAGGAGATAGCCGACGACGACAAGCACCAGCCCGGTCAGGACGACGGTCAGCACCTGCAGGAGATAGAGGACGATGGTCGAGCGGGTCTCGCGAATGTCATAGGCGCGGTTCAGGCCGACACGGACGCCGTCGACGCCGCCGATAGCAAACCAGATCGTCAGGAGAACGCCGACGCTGAGCACCCCGCCCCGCCGTATGGTGACGATGTTCATCACCTCCGACACCAGCGGCTCGGCCAGGGCCGGTGGAACGATGGCGATCAGGAAGGTGACGAGGCCGTCGGCCATTTCGCGATTGCCGATGAAGGCCGTGAGCGAACTGGCGAAGATCAGGAACGGAAAGATGGCGAGAACGGCGCGGAAGGCGATGTTGCCGGCCAGCCCCATGGCGTCGTCGTTCCACAGGCGCAGGATGGCTTCCCGCAGCACCGCCCAGACCGCCCGCCAGCCCGAGCCGAAGAGGAGATCCTCGGGATGCTCGCTCAGGACTCCGTTTGGCCGGCGCTTGTCGCGCGCGGTTTCGTTTTCGGCCTTTGCGTCCATTCAGCCGCTCTCGCACAGGCTTGCGTCCGCCGCAATCTCTCCTGCGGGGTCGGGCGGCACAACGCGGGACTCTGCCTCTGGCTCCGCGACCGCAGACCGGTCAAAGCCCGGTGGGCGGATCAGCGCGACCAGCGGGGCAGATGGCGCTTCCAGCGTTCGCCGGCGCGCAGGCCACCGGTCCGCTGGCGACGGCGGCCCGCCGGGCGTGCCTCGGTCGCGGCCGTCTCGATCTCGGCGAGGCTGGTTTCAGCCGTCTGCAGATCCGCCACCGGCGCCGGAGCGACTGGTGCTGCGTCGACGGCCGGGGTGCGGCTCCAGTCGCGCTTGATTTGCGGTTGCGACTGGCTCTCGGCCTCGACTGCGACCGGACGCTGCGGTGTCTCGGCGACCGTCTTGCGCGGCCGGCCGCGACGGCGCACCGGACGCTCGACCGGCTCCGGGTCTGCTTCCGGCTCGGCCATGACGGGTTCGCTCGGCCGGCTCTGGAGAATGCGCGGCTGGCGGGACGGTGTCGCGTCGCTCTTGCCCGCTGACGACTCGGCCTTTGCCCGCGCCTTGGTGGCGGCAGCGGCGGGTGCCTCGTACTCGTCACGGGCAAGGTCGCTCTCGGCCGCGGCGATCAGATGCGAAACATCCGACCAGACGGACTTCTTCTTGCCCTCCGGCGAAAGCTTGCGCCGTTTCACGGCGACGGTGAACGGTTTCGACTGTGGTTTCATCGTGCTCGTAGCTGTGTGCATGGAGGCCGGCCTCAGCCGGCGGTATATGCGAGGGATCAGGTGAATCACGGCCGCAACGACCGTCTCGCCTTATAGATATGTGCTGACAGGCGACTTGCCAATAAGGTTTGCCAGAATAAGCGCGGGAAAACTGTCGCGGCGGAGACAATTGCGTAACTTTCCTTGCCGCCGTCATGCGGTGTCTTGTCCTAAGCGCGCCAACAAACAGATCGGAATGCGTGATGGCAAGTGACGGCAAGTTTCCGCAATGAAACGCCAAATGGCCGGCGCCGCGAGATCGGCAGGACGCGCGGCGCGCCTGCCCTAGAATGGCAGTGATGGAACGGATCGCCGACGCAAGCTCACCGGACATCGACGCAACGCACCGGCGCGCGCTCATCCGCGCCTGGCCGGCGGCGCTCGGCATCGCCATTCTGGCGGGCCTGTGGCTCAGTCCGCTGGTCGAAATGAGCCGGCGGGCCTTTTCCGCCCACATGATCCTGCATCTGGGCATCGTCACCCTGGCCGCGCCGATGATCGTCATCGGGCTGCGGCGGATCGGCATCGGCCTGCACGTCATCCGCCCCGGCATCGGCTCGGCGATCGCTGCCTCCGCCTTCGACATGTTCGTCATCTGGGGCTGGCACACGCCGGTGCTGCACGAGGCCGCGGCGCGGGACGGCGGGGTCTTCGTGGTGCAGCAGGTCAGCTTTCTCGCCGCCGGCCTCCTCGTCTGGGCGGTCAGCTTCGCCGGCCGTCATTCCGGCGACGCGGCCATCGGCGCCTTCGCCATGCTGGCGACCTTCATCCACATGACCATGCTGGGCGTCCTTCTCGCGCTGGCCCCGGTCCTCGTCTACGCACCCGATGTCTGTGTCGGCGCCTTCGGCTTCGAGCGCCTCGACGACCAGCGTCTCGGCGGCATCCTGATGGCGGTGTTCGGCGGCCTTCCCTGCCTCGTCGGGGGCCTCGTGCTGGTGCAACGCCTGCTCGGGTCCGACACCGCCGCGGCGGTCAGGACGAACGGTCCCGGCCGGGGCTGACCGCGACATGATGTCAGGGTGCCGTGCCGCACTGTTTACGCCGGTTTGATAGCCGGCGACCTTTCACGCCGCGGTCGTGGCCCTATCCTGCTGACCCTCGCTGCCTGCAACGCCGGCGGTCGCGGCCAGAAACAGGATCGAGGAGCAGGGTTTGCATCGCAGTATTGCCGACTACGCCATGATCGGGGACTGCGAAAGCGCAGCCCTCGTCTCCAAGGACGGCTCGATCGACTGGCTCTGCCTGCCGCGCTTCGATTCCCGCGCCTGCTTCGCCTCGCTGATCGGCACGCCTGAGAACGGCCGCTGGCGCATCGCGCCGAGCGATCTGGAGTTCACCTCCTCGCGGCGCTATCGCGACGGTACGCTGATCCTCGAGACGACGTTCAGGACGGCAACCGGCAGCGCCATGCTCATCGACTTCATGCCGCCCCGCGACGGCATCGCCAACGTCATGCGCATCGTCGTCGGCCTCGAAGGCAGCGTCGATCTCGATTTCGACCTCGTCATGCGCTTCGACTACGGCCGGACGGTGCCTTGGGTGACGCGCATCGACCGCGACACGATGACGGCCGTCGCGGGACCGGAGATGCTGGTGATGCGCGCGCCGGTCAATCTGCATGGCGAGGACATGCACACCAAGGGGCGCTTCACCGTCTCGGCGGGCGAGCGCCTGGCCTTCACACTTCTGCACCAGCCGTCCAACCAGGAGCCGCTGGCGGGCACCGACCCCGAGGCGGCCCTCGCCGATACCGAAGCCTTCTGGACCGCCTTCTCCTCCCGCTGCCCCGAGGTCGGCAACTGGACCGGGGAGGTGCGCCGCTCGCTGATCACCCTGAAGGCGCTGACCTTCCGCCCGACCGGCGGCATCGTCGCGGCCGCGACGACATCGCTGCCCGAGGAGATCGGCGGCAGCCGCAACTGGGACTACCGTTATTGCTGGCTGCGGGACGCCACGCTGACGCTGATGGCCTTCATGGATCTCGGCTATTACGAGGAAGCCGAAGCGTGGCGCGAATGGCTGATGCGGTCGGTCGCGGGCGATCCGGCGCAGATGCAGATCATGTACGGCGTCGCCGGCGAGCGGCATCTCCTGGAATGGGAAGTGCCGTGGCTCGAAGGCTTCCGCGAGTCGCAGCCGGTGCGGGTCGGCAATGCCGCGTCCGAGCAGTTCCAGCTCGACATCTATGGCGAGGTCGCCGACCTTTTGGCCCAGGCGCGCACGGGCGGCCTCGCCCCGCATCCGCGCTCGGCCGCGCTGGCCCATTCGGTCATGCCGTTCCTGGAAAAGGCCTGGCGCCGGCCCGACGACGGCATCTGGGAAATCCGCGGCGAACACCGGCACTTCGTCCACTCCAAGGTCATGGCCTGGGTGGCCTTCGACCGCGCGTCGAAGATGGCCGCCGACATCGAGGGCGGCGAGAACTACGCCAAGCACTGGCGACGGGTGGCCGACGACATCCATGAGGACGTCTGCAAGAACGGCTATGACGCCGAGCTCGGGTCCTTCGTTCAGGCCTATGGCTCGACGGCGCTGGACGCCAGCCTGCTCCACATCCCACTGACCGGCTTCCTGCCGGCCGACGATCCGCGGGTGAAGGGCACGGTCGCGGCGATCGAGCAGCGCCTTTTGCGCGACGGTCTGGTGATCCGTTACGACAATGGCGAGACCGGCGATGGCCTCGAGGGCGAGGAAGGCGCGTTCCTGGCCTGCTCGTTCTGGCTGGCCGACGTCTACGCCCTCCTCGGACGGTTCGACGACGCGGTGGCCCTCTACGAGCGTCTCTGTAGCCTGAAGAACGATGTCGGCCTGCTGGCGGAGGAATACGATCCGGTGGGCGACGAGATGCTCGGCAATTTCCCCCAGGCCTTCAGCCATGTCGGAGTGATCATCACGGCGCTGAATCTGGCACGGGCCAAGGGTCCGGCCAAGGAACGCACCGACACGAATGGCCAGCCCGTCGCCTGACAGGCCCGCCGCGGGGCTGCCCGGCCTCGGGGCGGATCAGGGCGGCGCGGGCCGCTCGGCAGAGTATCGGCGGGCGGCCGCTCATCAACCATTGCGTGATCGGCCTGATCATTCAGGAGCCATTCAGCTTCCCGGACGTTGAATGGAACAGGATGGAATCTGTCGCCCGGAGGTCGGTATGAAATTGTTCAAGTCGTTTGCGGTCAGGTCTATGGCCGTTGCTCTCGCGCTGGCGGTGGCGCCGGCGACCCTGCCGGCGGGTGCCCCGCTAGGCATCGCCCAAGCCCAGGCCGAGCCCTTTGTCGGCGCCGGCGTTCACCTGGTGGGCGGGCGCCATTACGGCCGTCGCCATTATCGTGGCGGACGGCACTATCGCGGCGGGCGCCGCCATTATCGCCGCCATCGCGGCATCGATTCCGGTGGCGCGGCCGTTCTCGGCGGCATCATCGGCCTCGGCATCGGCGCGGCCATTGCCAGCCAGCCCCGCTATTACGATGCGCCGCGGCCGCTCTACCGCGTGGCGCCGCGCGGCTATGCGCCGGCCTATGGCACCGGCGAATGGTATCGCTACTGCGCCGACAAGTACCGGTCGTTCGATCCGCGCAGCGGCACCTACCAGCCCTATCACGGCCCGCGTCGCGTCTGCCGCTGATCGGCCGCAACGACCCGGCCATCCCCGCGCGTCCCGCGGGCAAGGCCTGCAACCGGAAGACCCGCCGCAATCCCTGCGGCGGGTCTTTTTGCGTCGGTGCCTACGTCAGGCGACGGCGGGCGGTCCGACCGGACGCGTCGCCGCGTCCAGCCAGTCGCGGTCGGTGGCGTCGAGCCGCTCGCCGAGCGCCGCGCGCACCCGCCGGTGATAATCATCCAGCCAGGCGATCTCGTCGGCCGTCATCAGCTCCGGCGCAACCAGCCGCGTGTCGATCGGGGCGAGCGTCAGCGTCTCGAAGCCGTGCATGGCGATGTCGCCGCCGGTGATCTTCGCCGCCGGTTCGGTCAGGATGAGGTTCTCGATGCGGATGCCGAAGGCGCCCTCGCGGTAATAGCCCGGCTCGTTCGACAGGATCATGCCGGCTTCGATCACAGCCATGCCGCGCCGCGAGATCGACTGCGGCCCCTCATGGACAGCGAGATAGGAGCCGATGCCGTGGCCGGTGCCATGGGCGAAGTCGCAGCCCGCCTTCCACAAAGCGATACGGGCCAGCGGATCGAGGTCGACGCCGCGCGTGCCCTTGGGAAACCGCGCCGTCGCAATGGCGATCATGCCCTTGAGCACCAGCGTGAACTTGCGGCGCATCTCGCTGGTCGGCTCGCCCACCGGCAGGGTGCGGGTGATGTCCGTGGTGCCGTCCTGGTACTGGGCGCCGGAATCCAGCAGGAACAATTCGCCCTCGCGCAGCAGCCGGTCGGAGTCGCGGTTCACCCGGTAATGGACGATCGCGCCGTTCGGGCCGGAGCCGGCGATGGTGTCGAAGGAGATGTCCTTCAGCGGAAAACCGTCCTCCTGCGCATGCTCGGCGCGCATCGCCTCCAGCTTTTCGGCGGCGGCGATCTCGGTGACCGTGCCGGGCTCCTGCCGGTCGAACCAGGCGAGGAAGCGCGTCACCGCGACGCCGTCGCGCAGATGCGCGGCACGCGCACCGGCGATCTCGCCGTCATTCTTGATCGCCCGCGGCAGCCGCGCCGGGTCCGGCATCTCGGCCACCGTGCCGCCGGCGGCCTCGACGATGGTCGACAGGCGCGCCGCGGCAAGCTGCGGATCAAGACCGATGGTGCGGCCGGACGCCTCGCGCCGGACCGCCGGCTCGAAGGCCTCCGGCGTATCGATGTCGGCCAGTGCCGCAAGGTGGTCCTGCACCGCGTCGTCCAGCTTGGCCGGATCGACGAAGAGCGTCGGGCGCCCGGTGGCCCGCAGGATGGCGAAGCCCAGCATCAGCGGCGTATGCGACACGTCCGAGCCGCGAATGTTGAAGGCCCAGGCGATCGACGACGGGTCGGTCAGGATCGTCGCGTCGGCCTTCGCATCGGCAATCGCCGTCGCCAGTTCGGCGAGCTTGTCGCCCGCCGGGCTGCCGGCAAAGCTCTCCGGATGGATGACGGCGCGGCCGGCCGGCGGTGCGGGACGGTCGTTCCAGATCCGGTCGATCGGATTGGCGGCCAAGGCGACGAGTTCGCCGCCCACCGATTCCAGCGCGGTGCGCAGGCGTTTCGCCTCGCCCACCGTGTGCAGCCAGGGATCGAAGCCGATGCGCTTGCCGGCTGCTTCATTCTTCAGGAAATCGGCCAGCGAGGTCTCCGCCGAGGCGACCGGTTCGAAGACGTCGAGATCGACCTGCTGGCGCACCTGCAGCGTATAGCGGCCGTCGACGAGAATCGCCGCGCTGCCGGCAAGCACCACCGCGACGCCGGCCGAGCCGGAAAAGCCGGTCAGCCATTCCAGCCGCGCCGCCGAGGGCGGGATGTATTCGCCCTGATGCTCGTCGGCGCGCGGCACGATGAAGCCGTCGACGCCGTCGGCGCGCAGGCCGTCCCGCAGGCGGGCGACCCGGGCCGCGCTCTGGGAGAAGTCGGCGATCTCGTCGAAGCTCTGGAACATCGGATGGCTCTTGCAAAGGAGGAGGCCGCTGCGGTGCGCGGCGATTGTCTGCGGGGCCGGAACATATGCATTTGGCAAGGAAGCGCAAAGGTTACCGGATTATGACGGGATCGCCGATGTTGCACTGCAAAAACGGGACGGACCTATGCAGTGCGGACTCTACCTGACGGGGACGCGGCAACGCATATTGGGGTCACCGGGAGGCCACGAGCCGAACAGGAGACTTTCCATGGCGACTTCCACCTATACCGACGTATCCCTGCGCAATTCCGCCCGCTCCAGGGGCTTCATGCGCAACATGCTCGACCGGGTGATCGAGGCCCGCGAGCGCGAGGCCCGTCGCTATGTCGACAACCACTTCACGATGATGGGCCGCGAGGAATTCGGCTCCAACGCACGCGAGTCGCTATTCGAGGGCCGCGCGCCCGAGCGGGGCTGAGCAGCCCGGCCGCGTCACCGCAGCCATTCCCGACCGAAACAGACGCCGGCCGCAGCCCCCCTGCGCGCCGGCGTTTTCGTGTCCGGTCCGGTGCTGTAGGCTCGGCCTCTCCTGTTCGCCGTGTGAGGCCGCCATGTGCCTGCAGTGCCTGAAGCCCGATGTGGTGTTCGTCGTGCCGAACGCCGTCTGGCGCGACTACGACGCCCTGCGCGCGCGCTGCGGTCCGCTGACGCTTCGGTTTCACCACGCATGCGAGCGCGAGGTGCGGGAAGCCGTCCGGCAACACGATCTCAGGACTGCCCTGCACTGGCGCGCCGTCGATCGTCTCGCCCTCGAATACCGCCGGTCGCCGGTCAGCGCGCTGGAGGTCGGCGGGGTACGGTTTCGCGAGACAGAGAAGCAAGCCTTCCTGCGCTATCCCGACGATGCCGACCTGCGGCCGGTTCCGATCGGTGTCGCGCCGGCCGCCTGACCCGCGCGAGGCCTAGCGCAGATGCAGGGTGACCCATTCGCCGCGCACCAGCGTGGCGACATGGTAGAGGCCCTGGTTGCGGAAGGCGGCGAGAACCGCATTGCGCTGGGTGGTCAAAATGCCCGAGAGGACGATGTCGCCGCCTTGGGCGAGATGCCGGTGGAACTCGGGCGCAAGCTTCATCAGGGGCCCGGCCAGGATATTGGCGACGATCAGATCGTAGGGCGCGCGCTCGCGGATCGCCTCGGCGCCGAAGCCGATGGCCGTGGCGCAATCGACGAAATTCGCCACGCCATTGGCCTCGACATTCGCCCGCGCCACGCGGACGGCCACAGGGTCGATGTCGGTCGCCAGCACCGGCACCCGGGCGAGCTTGGCCAGGCCGATGGCCAGGACCGCGCTGCCGGTGCCCAGATCCAGCGCGTTGCGCGGCTTGCGCCGGGTCGCCAGCCGCGCGATCGTCTCCAGGCAGCCGGCCGTGGTGCCATGATGGCCCGTGCCGAAGGCCTGCCCGGCTTCGATCTCGATCGCCAGATCGTTGGTCTTCACCTTGTTGCGGTCATGGGCGCCATGCACCAGGAAGCGTCCGGCGCGCACCGGCTTCAGCGCCGCCAGCACATCGGCCATCCAGTCCTTGTCGGGCAGGTCCTCGCGGCAGATCTCGCCGCCGCCGGCCTCGGCGATGGCGCCGGCGAACAGGCGTTCCGCCTCCTCGCCATCGGGCGCATCGACATAGGCCGAGACCTCGAAGATCGCCTTCGCCTCGTCGATCTCGGCCAGCGACACCGGCGTACCGAGATCCTCGAAGGCGGTCTCGACGGCGGCGTAGCAGGCGTCGGCCGCGGCCTTGTCCGCGGTGACGTAGAAACGGATCTGCGGCATTCCTGCTAGCCCTCTTTCGGCTTCACGGCTTCGCTGGTCATGCGGGCCTTCTCGGCCCGCGCCTCGCGCTCGGTGGTCGTCGCCTTGACGATCTTTTCCTGGTCGCGCTGGGGCGGCTTGGGTCCGAAGGAGATGATGGTGTCCCCCTCGCCCGGCTCGCCGGAGCCCTCGTTCGACGCAAAGAGCAGATTGCCGGACGGCCGGATCCACAGGATCACGTGGGTGCCTTCCGGCCGCGTCGCCGAAAAGCGCTCATAGTCGAATTCCTCGGTCAGCCGGGTCGCCTGGAAGTTCCAGCCGTCGACCACCAGATCGCGCAGTTCCGTGAAGGTCTTGGGCGGCTGGAACAGCGGCTGGCCGCCGATGGTGAAGTTCATCGAACGCCGGTCGGAGCCCTCGATCTTGCCGATCTGGAAGACCTCGGAGCGGCCGATCTCGGGACCGAAATCGGTACAGACCAGCGCGTTGTAGGCGTCGTTGTCGGTGGCGGCGACCATGTGGTCGAAGCGCGCGAGGTTGAGATTGTGGTGGGCCGCCTCGGAGAGAATCTCGCCGTACCAGACCTCGAGTTCGGCCAGCCGCGCCTCGGAGATGCGCGACCAGTTGGCATCGGCGATGAGCACCGGCACGTCCTGTGCCTTCAGCCGGCGGGCGAAGGCGATGGTGAAGCGCGAGGCGCCGACGAACAGGACGCCGGGCCGGTCGGCCGACCGCAGATCCAGCGCCCGGGCGAGCGGTCCCAGCGTGAAGCCGTGCAGGAGGATGGTCACCGCCACCAGCGCGAAGGTGTAGGCGATCATGCGGTCGGCATCGGCGACGCCGAGGCCGCTGAGGGTCGCGCCGAACAGGCCGGCGACCGCCACGGCGACGATGCCGCGCGGCGCGATCCAGCCGACCAGCAGGCGCTCCCGCCAGGTCAGGCCGGCGCCGAGCGTGCTGACGAACACCGCGACCGGCCGCACCACGAAGAGCACCGCCGCGAGGAAGCCGATGACGCGCCATTCGAGGCTCGCCAGCACCTCGCGCTGCAGCGAGGCGGTGAGGATGATGAACAGGCCCGAGACGAGCAGCAGCGTGATCGTCTCCTTGAACCGCCGCAGGTCGCTCAGGCTGGCGATCCGCGTGTTCGCCATGGTGATGCCCATGACGGTCACGGTCAGCAGGCCGCCCTCCTCCAGCACCAGATTGGTCAGCGAATTCATGCCGACCACGGCCACCAGCAGGATCGGGGCCTTGAGATATTCGGGCGCCTCGCCGCGGGCGAAGACCCAGCTCAGGAAGCGCCCGGCCAGGAAGCCGCCGGGAATGGCGATGATGATCGCCAGGATGACGTTGAGGATCAGGTTCTCGGCCTCGTGGCCGGCGTTCAGGACCAGATAGGTCTCGAAGGCGATCACCGCGAAGAGCGCGCCGATCGGATCGTTGACGATCGCCTCCCAGCGCAGGATCGAGGCCGGCCGGTTCTTCAGCTTGGCGTGGCGCAGCAGCGGCGTGATGACGGTCGGGCCGGTGACCACCAGGATCGCACCGAGGATGATCGCGGTCGGCCAGCTCAGATTGCCGATGTAATGGCCGGCGAGCGCCGTCATCACCCAGACCAGCGGCCCGCCGATGATGACCATCCGGCGCACCGCGGTCGAGGTCTCGCGGATATCGCGGAAATTCAGCGTCATCCCGCCTTCGAACAGGATGATCGCGACAGCGGTCGAGACCAGCGGCGTATAGAGGTCGCCGAAATCCTCGCGCGGATTCATGAAGCCGGTGATCGGCCCGAACAACAGCCCGACGCCGAGCAGGAGGATGATGGCCGGCACCTGGACGCGCCACGCCACCCACTGGGCCGCGATGCCGGCGACGCCGATGAGAGCGAGCTGAAGGGCAAGATCATGCATGAAGGAGATTCCCGGGGCCGGGCGACACGGCCAATGCGGCCTTCACGACCACGCCCGTTCCGACCAATGTTCTGCGATGAGCCGAAACTAGTCCAGCGTGCCGGATCGGAAACCCCTGCATGCCGGTATTCGCGCGGGTTGGATCAGACGCCGACGAGGCGTTCCAGCTTGGCCAGCGCCGTATCGGGGTTCTCGCCATAGGCCAGCGTGCCGGCGAGTTCCCCCGTCTCGTCGATCAGGAAGGTCGTGGCGGTGTGGTCCATGTTGTAGTCGTCGCCCTCGCCGATCTTGGCCGAGTAGACGCCCCAGCCCTTCAGCATGGCGGCGATCTTCTCGGGCGAGCCGCTCAGCGCGGTAATGTCCGGGGAAACGGCCTCGACATAGTTCTTCATCACCTCGGGCGTGTCGCGCTCGGGATCGACGGTGACGAAGACCACCTGCAGATCGCCGCCTTTTTCCGCGAGCTGCTTCTGGTAGCCGGCCAGCTCGTAGAGCGTCGTCGGGCAGACCTCGGGGCAATGGGTGAAGCCGAAGAACACCGCCGTGGGCTTTGCCCGCAGATCGGCCTGGGTGAAGGGCTGGCCGGTCTCGTCGATCAGCGAGAAGTCCGAGCCGTAGGGCTCGCCGCTGCGGCCGGGGCCGCCCTGGGCGTAGATCAGCGCCAGGGCCACCGCGGCGCCGGCAATCAGCGCCACGATCGTCCAGAGCGCGGCCCGGAACATCTTCACTCCACTCATGTCGTCCAGCGGGCGCCGCGTGCGGCCTCGCCCGTCCCCTGCTCGTGCATCGGTCGGTCTGTATTGCAGTGCCGATAGCACGACGGGATGCCCCTGCGCGACATGCGCGGTGCGTATGGGCGTTCACGAAGGCGCCAATCGCTGCGGCATCTTTGCCGACCCGCATCCTTTCAGAAGCAGGCAGCCCAGCCGGCCTCCAGGAGATGCAGGAAGATCGCCTCGCCATGCTGCGCCCAGCCGGCGACAGCGCCGCCCGACAGGAGGGCCAGCGCGACGACCGCCAGGGCGACCGGCAGCGCAGTCCGCGGGCCATGCGTGGCGGTGGCCTGCCGTGGTTCCTCGATCGTCGGGACATCCTGCGTCATCGGCCCGTCCTGCGCACGCCTTCGCTGTGCCGATCATAGCGCCGATCGGCCTGCCGCGCACCTGTCGCCCGGCAACGCTCAACGAACCGGTGCCGCGCCTGCCGCTCAGGCGGATGCGCTCGCCTCCGCGCCGCGATCGGCGACGAGGAAATAGGCAAGCGCCGCCCCCGGCATGGCGATGCCGATGACGCAGATACCGGTCCAGCCGAAGGTCTCCAGCACCGGACTGGTCAGGGCCGAGCCCAGCGCGCCGCCGAGGAAGAAGGTCGTCATGTAGACGGCGTTCAGCCGGTTCCGGATGCTGGCATCGAGCTGATAGATCTCGCGCTGGCCGAAGACGAGATTGGCCTGGACGCCGAGATCGATGAGGATGCCGGCCGCGACCAATGCGACCAGCGAGGTCTCGCCGAACAGCGCCGCGACGAAGGCCAGCACCACCGTCGCGATGGCCGCGATGGTGCCAACGCGGGTGTAGCCGCGATCGGCCAGCCGACCGGCGACCGGGGCGGCGAAGACGCCAAGCACGCCGGCCAGCGCGAACAGCGCGACGCCGCTCGGCGAAAAGCCGTAGGGCTCGCGCAGCAGGATGATCGGCGCCGCCGTCCAGAACAGCGAGAACGCCCCGAACATCGCCGCATGGTAGAGGCCGCGCCGGCGCAGGACTTTCTGGTGCACGAACAGCTTGCCGAGCGAGGCGATCAGCGCGCCATAGCCGCGCGTGCCCTCCGGACGCCGCTGCGGCAACAGCACCAGCGCGGCCACCATCAGCACCGCCACCAGCGCGCCGGACAGGCCGAAGACGCCGCGCCAGCCGACATAATCCGCCAGGAAGCTCGCCGCCGGCCGGGCAAGGAGGATGCCGGCCAGGAGACCGCTCATGACATTGCCAACGACGGCGCCGCGCTCGTCCGGCGGCGCCAGATTGGCGGCCAGCGGCACCAGCATCTGCGCGGCGGTCGACGAGACCCCGACGAACAGCATGGCCGCAAACAGCGCCGTCAGCCCCGGCGCCAGCGCCAGACCGGCCAGCGCCACGAGATTGGCCGCCATGGTGACGAGGATCAGCCGGCGGTTCTCGACGACGTCGCCAAGCGGGACCAGCAGCACGAGGCCGATGGCGTAGCCGAGCTGCGCCACGGTGACGATGGCGCTTTCGGCCGCCACCGACAGGCCGGTATCGGCGCCGATCAGCGCGACGAGGGGCTGGGCATAATAGAGATTGGCCGCCAGCGCCCCACAGGCAAAGGCAAAGAAGGTGGTCAGCACCGGGCCGAGGTTGGCCGGTTGCGCGTCGGTCTTCACCATGTCCTCTGGCGCGCCTGCGATGGCGGAAGCCTGTGTCATCTTCTGTTCCTGTCGATAGGGCCGCAGCGGGTTCGGCGGCATGACGGAGACCGCCGCCGTCTCGCAGTTGCGAGATAGGGCGCGCCTGGCGGCGATCAGCCCCGCTTGACGGTGCGTTCGTCAAACACGCTTGCTGCGGCTTGCAAGTGCCCGGCCGGCCCTTATGGTTCCCGCGATTGCGAAGACGACGAACAGGATGACGCGCATGCGCTTTACCGGGACCGACGCCTATGTGGCCGGCAAGGACCTCACCATCGCGGTCAACGCCGCGATCACGCTGGAGCGGCCGCTGCTGGTGAAGGGCGAGCCCGGCACCGGCAAGACCGAGCTCGCCTTCCAGATCGCCGAGGCGCTGGGGCTGCGGCTGATCCAGTGGACGGTGAAGTCGACGACGCGCGCAGCGCAGGGGCTCTACGAATACGACGCCGTCTCGCGGCTGCGCGACAGCCAGCTCGGCGACGAGAAGGTCAACGACATCCGCAACTACATCCGCCGCGGCAAGCTCTGGGAGGCCTTCGCTTCGGAAGAGCGCGTGGTGCTTCTGATCGACGAGATCGACAAGGCCGACATCGAGTTTCCCAACGACCTGTTGCAGGAACTCGACCGGATGGAGTTCGACGTCTACGAAACTGACGAGACGATCCGCGCGAAGCACCGGCCGATCGTCATCATCACGTCCAACAACGAGAAGGAACTGCCGGACGCCTTCCTGCGCCGCTGCTTCTTCCACTACATCCAGTTCCCCGACCCGGAGACGCTGGCGCGGATCGTCGATGTCCATCATCCGCACATCAAGCAGGATCTGGTGCGCGCGGCGCTCACCCAGTTCTACGAGATCCGCGAACAGCCCGGCATCAAGAAGAAGCCCTCGACGTCCGAGGCGCTGGACTGGATCCGGCTCCTGGTCGCCGAGGACATCGAGGCCAAGGATCTGCGCGACAGCCCGACCAAGGCTCTGCCCAAGCTCGCCGGCGCGCTTCTGAAGAACGAGCAGGACGTCCACCTCTTCGAGCGGCTGGCGTTCCTGGCGCGGCGGCAGGGGTAACGGGCGGTGCCGCACGTCGAACGGAACGGACAGGAGCCAGCATGAACGACGCGGTACGGATTCGCCCGATCGGACCGGACGACGAAGCCGAATGGCGCCGGCTGTGGACCGATTACCTGACCTTCTACGAGGCGAGCGTTTCGGAGGAGGTCTACGCCACGACCTTCGCGCGCCTCCTGTCCGGCGACGACAACGAATTCCGGGGCCTGATTGCGGAAGCGGGCGGCAAGCCCGTCGGCCTCGTGCACTTCCTGTTCCACCGCCATTGCTGGCGGGTCGAGAACGTCTGCTATCTGCAGGATCTCTATGCCGACCCGGAGGTGCGTGGCACCGGTGTCGGACGCAAGCTGATCGAGGCAGTCTATGCAGCGGCGGACGCGGCCGGCTCGCCGACCGTCTACTGGATGACGCAGGACTTCAACACGACGGCGCGCACGCTCTACGACCGCGTCGCGGCGGTGACGCCCTTCATCAAGTACCAGCGAAAGCTCCCGTGATGACCACCCTGCCCCTCTACCAGGTCGATGCCTTCACCGACCGGCTGTTCGCCGGCAATCCGGCGGCCGTCGTGCCGCTCGAAGCCTGGCTGCCCGACGCCGCCATGCTGGCGATCGCGGCCGAGAACAATCTGGCCGAGACCGCCTTCTTCGTGCCGGCCGGCCCGGCGCGCTGGGTGTTGCGCTGGTTCACCCCGACGATCGAGGTGCCGCTCTGCGGCCACGCGACCTTGGCCACGGCCTTCGTCCTCACCGAATGCCTCGGCGAGAGTGCAGCGACGCTGACCTTCGTAACGCGGGAGTCCGGCGAGCTGACGGTCACCCGCGGCGAGGACGGCTGGTTCGTCATGCGATTCCCGCGTCGGCACGAGGCCGGCACCGTCGATGCCGCCGAGATCGACCGTCTGGCCGCGGCTCTCGGCGCGCGGCCCAAGGTCGTGATCTCCTATGCGGTGCCGAACGACACCTCCTGGCTGGCGGTGATGGACAGCGCGGCCGAGGTGGAGGCGCTCGCCCCCGACATCCGGGCGATTGCCGCCCTGCCGCCGCGCAACGTCATCGCCACGGCACAGGGCGCGCCCGGCTCCGGCCTCGACTTCGTCTCGCGCATGTTCGCGCCCAAGGCCGGCATCGACGAGGATCCGGTCACCGGCTCGGCCCATTGCTCGCTGGTGCCCTATTGGGCCGGGCAGCTTGGCGGAAGCGCGTTCACCGCGCGACAGGTGTCGAAGCGCGGCGGCGATCTGCGCTGCCGGCTGGAGGGCGAAACGGTCGTTGTCGCCGGTCAGGCGGTGCTCTATCTGACGGGCGAGATCGCCGTTCCGGGCTGAGCGTCATCAGCGGGCCAGGGCGCCGCGCCCTACTCCGCCGCCTCGACGGTCTGGGCGGCGTCGATGGCCTCCATCACCAGTTCCGGGCGCCGGGCCAGCACGTTCAGCAGCACCCGGGCCGGGCCGGTCGGATAGCGCCGCCCCTGCTCCCAGTTGCGCAACGTCGCGATCGGCACGCCGATCTTCAGCGCGAAATCGGCCTGGGTCAGCTTCAGCTTGCGCCGCAGCCGGGCAACGTCCGGCACCTCGATCTTGTAGCGATGGACGGTGACCTGCGAATCGTCGCCCTGAAACCATTTCAGCGCCTGCTCCAGCGATTCGAGCATATGGGCGTCGGCTTCTTCCTGGGTCTTTCTTGCCTTCATCACGCGCTCACAATCCGAACAGTCGCTTGATTGCATTGATCCGGTCGATCACGGCGAACACCTGCTCCAGAGGCCGCCGCTGCCGAACCGACTGGGGCCTCAACTCGAGAAGCACCAGCTTCGAAAAATCGCCGCTGATCGCATAGATCAGATCGAACTCGCCGAAACTCCATTGCCAAAGCGCCGCGTTTTCCACGTGGGGGCGCCCGATCGCCGGGTCGTTCCCCAGAATATCCAGCGCGCGTTCCTTGGCCGCGCCGCCGAACTGGTAAAGCGCGCAGTCGAGTTCGAAACGCCGCGTCTCGGCGATCTGGATTTCCAGGCTCGAAGCCAATTGCCCCTCATATATACGCCGCTGGCGTAGCGCATTCAACTGCGGGAATGATAGGTTGCGCTTGCCCTCCAGACAATGACTTCCCGCCCCCGCTGCCCTATTCTCGCGGCCATGTTCCTGACCTTCTTCCTCAAGCTCAAGGCCGCCGGCGTGCCGGTCACGCTGCGCGAGCATCTCGCCCTGCTCGACGTCATGCGGGCCGATCTCGTCACCTACGATGTCGAGGGCTTCTACTATCTGGCCCGCGCGACATTGGTGAAGGACGAGCGCTTCATCGACCGCTTCGACCGGGTCTTCGGCGACGTCTTCAAGGGCGTCGAGGCGGTCTCCGGCGAGGCCGGCGACGGCGTCGACGCCCGCGAACTGCCGGAGGAATGGCTGCGGCGGCTGGCCGAGAAGCACCTCACCGACGACGAGAGGAAGCTGGTCGAATCCCTTGGCGGCTTTGACAAACTCATGGAGACGCTCAAACAAAGGCTCGAGGAGCAGAAGGAGCGCCACCAGGGCGGCTCGAAATGGATCGGCACCGGCGGCACCTCCCCCTTCGGCGCCTATGGCTACAATCCGGAAGGCGTGCGCATCGGCCAGAAGGAAAGCCGCCACCGGCGCGCCGTGAAGGTCTGGGACCGGCGCGACTTCCGCGACCTCGACGACAGCATCGAGCTGGGCACCCGCAACATCAAGGTGGCGCTGAAGCGGCTGCGCCGCTGGGTGCGCGACGGCGCCGAGCAGGAGTTCGACCTTTCCGGCACGATCCGCGCCACGGCCGAGCACGGCTATCTCGACGTCAAGACGCGGCCCGAGCGGCGCAACGCGGTCAAGGTGCTGCTCTTCCTCGATATCGGCGGCTCGATGGACGATCATGTGCGCGAGGTCGAGGAGCTGTTCTCCGCTGCCCGCTCGGAGCTCAAGCACCTCGAATTCTTCTATTTCCACAACTGCCCCTATGAGCGGCTGTGGCAGAGCAATCACCGCCGCCACGCCGAGGCGATGCCGACCATGGACGTCCTCAACCGCTTCGGGCCGGACTACCGCGCCGTCTTTGTCGGCGACGCCTCGATGAGCCCCTACGAGATCGCCATGCCCGGCGGCTCTGTCGAGCACTGGAACGCCGAGCCCGGCGCTGTCTGGCTCGACCGCTTCACCCGGCAATGGCCGAAATCGGTCTGGCTCAACCCGGTGCCGCGCCAGCACTGGGACTGGACCCAGTCCATCGCCATGATCCGCGAGGCCATGGAGGACCGGATGTTCCCGATGACCCTGAAGGGCATCGAGGCCGCGACCAAGACGTTGTCGCGGTGATCAGCGGCCGACAACTCGGCTTTCGCCCGTTCTGCATGCATAATTTTCAGGCAGCCATGGCGCGGTGATCCGGCATTCCCCATATTGGGTCCGACGCAACCAGACGGGAACCGACATGGCCAACCGCCTTCGCCTCGGCTCGCTTTTCGCGAGCCTTCTCTTTGTCTTCTCCTTCGTCGCGGTCGACTATGCCGACGCGCGGCGTGGCGGCAGCTTCGGCAGCCGGGGCTTTCGCACCTATCAGAGCGCGCCGGCGACCAGGACGGCCCCGAGCGCCGCGCCCGTGCAGCGCTCGATGACGCCCGGCCAGGCGACCCAGCCCGGCGGCAGCGCCGCGCAGAGCGCCGCCGGCGCCCGGCGTCCCGGCCTCTTCGGCGGCATCGGCGGCGGCCTTCTCGGCGGCCTGATGCTGGGCGGCCTGTTCGGCATGCTGATGGGCACCGGCTTCGGCGGCATGGGCGGCTTCCTCGCCCTTCTGGTCCAGGGCCTGCTGATCGGTCTCGGCGCGATGCTGCTGATCCGCTTCTTCCGCAGCCGCAATCCGAGCCCGGCCCGTGCCAACGGCGGCGGCCATACCGAGCGCCGCGCCTATGAGGAGCCGACGCAGCCGGCCGGCAATGGCAGCTTCCGCATTCCCTCGATCGGCTCGGGCGCAGGTCTCGGCGGTGGTAGCGCCGCGACGGGCGCGGCCACCGCGGCGGCCGAACCGTCCGACGAGATCGGCATCACCGACGCCGACCTCGACACCTTCGAGCAGAAGTTGCACGAGGTTCAGGCGGCGTTCTCGCGCGAGGATTATGCCGCGCTGCGGACGATCACCACGCCGGAGATCATGTCCTATCTCGCCGAGGAGCTGTCGGAGAACGCCACGTCGGGCCGCAAGAACGACGTTCTCGACGTCAAGCTCGAGCAGGGCGACATCGCCGAAGCTTGGCGCGAGGGCGACACCGAGTATGCCAGCCTTGCCATGCGCTATTCGTCGATCGACGTGATGCGCGACCGGACCACCGGCGAGGTCGTCGAGGGCGACCCGGACACTCCGACCGAGACGACGGAATTGTGGACCTTCGTGCGCGACAAGGGCGGCGAGTGGAAACTCTCCGCCATCCAGGAAACCTGATCAGTTACGGGCCGGCATTGCCGGCCCGTTTTCTTGTGGGGCTCTAGAAACCGGCGGCGCGGGCAAAGGCGACCATCGCCGTGCCGATCGCCACGGTGACGATCAGCGGCAGGCGCAGCGCCAGGACGATGCAGACCAGGATGGCGATGCGCTCGGGCCAGCCGCCGGAGACCAGCGCCGGTGTCACGATGGTCGTCAGCACCGCCGCCGGCACGGCGTTCAGCGCCGCATCGAGGCGCGGCGGAATGCTGCCGATCCGCGCCAGCAGCAGATGCCCGCCGGTGCGCGTCAGATAGGTCAGACCGCCGGCCAGCAGGATGATCCACCAGATCTCATCCATGACGATCCTCCCCTTGCGCGGGTGCGGCCGCCGGTTTCGGCGGCATGAGGGCGGCGACCGCGATGCCGGCAAGGCCACCCAGCGTCACGTGCCAGGGCGGCCCGAGGGTCAGATAGACGACGATGGACGCCGCGGCGCTGGTCAGGGCCACCGGATAGAAGCCGCTGCGGGCGCGAAACGTCATCAGCAGCGTCAGGAAATAGACCGGCAGGATGAAATCCAGCCCGTAACGCGCCGGATCGTCGATCAGCGACCCGAACACCGCGCCGAGCGCCGACGAGGCGAGCCAACCGACATACAGCACGCAGCCATAGGCGAAGTAGAAGGTCTTGGTCAGCGGCTGCACGCTGGCGCGCGCCTCGGCCGCGCCGAACACCGGATCGACCAGGAAGAAGAAGGCCATCGCCTTCTGCAAGCCGGAGAAGCGATGCAGGTGCCGGCCAACGGAGGCCGAATAGAGCACGTGCCGGAAGTTCAGCGCCACGACGGCCAGCAGCACCGACCAGACCGGCGCGCCCAGCCCGATGAGCTGGAGCGCCGCCAGCTGCGAGGCCCCGGCATAGACCGTTGCCGAAAAGCCCATTGTCTGGGCAAAGCTCAGCCCTTCCGCCGTGGCGATCGTGCCGTAGACCATGCCGAAGGGCACGACGGCGAGGAGCACGGGCAGAAGCTCGCGCAACGCCGCGCGGATCTCCGATCGGGTGGTCTCGGTCACTGGACACTCGGGGTTTGTGGATGGGCGCGCGCCGATTACTCAGCCCGGCTTATGCTTCTTCGATGCGCTGCACACAAGCCGTGCCCGGATGCAGGGCGCGTTGCGCCGCTCCCGGCTCAGAGCGACGGGTCGAGAATCTGCGCCTCGAACTCGGCCAGCGCGATGGTCCAGCGATCGAAGGCGTCGTTCAGCTGCGTACGGGTGACCCCGCCGCGCAGCGACAGGTTCAGCTCGACCACCGGGTACTGGTCCTCGGTCTGATACGCCTTGTGAAACGGATGCGTGCGGTTCCAGGCGTTCAGCGCGTCGAGCGCCACGTCGGGCCGGCCCCAGATGGCGTAGAAGTTCGCGACCTCGCAATCCGTCCCGTCGGTGCAGTCGAGGAAGAACAGCTGGTAGGCGACGCCGTTGATGATGCCGGTGATGACCGGATCGCCCGTCTCGGTCGTCACGAGCTCGGCCTCGCCATAGCCTTGGGCGATGTCGAGGATGGTGTCGGTTTCGTCGGCGCGCAGCATGTCGACAGTCATTTCGGCCGCTTCGGTGCCCGACTTCGCTGCCAGCGACCGCGACAACAGGCCCGGCTCCTCGTCGACGGCCATCGGAGTCGAGACGGCGGTGGCCGAGACGGCTCCCGCGGAGATGGTGATCAGGGCGACGGCAAGACCGGTGCGCAAGAGGCGCGGCGGGCAGAGGAGCATAGGGATTCCTTGTTCGGACGCCGCCAATCTCTGCCTTGTATCAGAGACCTGCAAGCCGCGATCGGCTCCGCCCTGCGGTTCTGGCGGCGACCGTGGCGGGGATACATCGTGCCAGCCCGGCGGCCCCGACGTCAGCCGCCACGCGCGGTTGCAAACGACGGTTCCCGCCGCCGCCCGGTCATCACGCCACAGCGCGAGCCTGGACCGGAAATCTTCGCGGCGAATCGCGATCAGGCGTCGCGGCCGATCCGCACGAACCAGGCGTCCTCGTCGATCACCTCGACGCCCAGCTCGGCGGCCTTCTTCAGCTTCGAGCCGGCACCCGGCCCGGCGACCACGAGATCGGTCTTCTTCGACACCGAGCCGGCCACCTTGGCCCCCAGCCCCTCGGCCATCGCCTTGGCCTCGTCCCGCGTCATCTTCTCCAGCGAACCGGTGAAGACGATGGTCTGACCCGAGACGGGCGACGTCGCCGCCGGCTGTTCGGCGGGCTGCACGTCGAGCTCGGCGACGAGATCCTCGACCAGCTTCAGATTGTGGTCCTCGGAGAAGAACCGTGCCGTCGCGGTGATCACGGCGCCGCCGATGTCGTCGAGCGCGTCCATCTCGCCGCTCGCCTCCTCGTCGCCGGCCGCCACCTTCAGCGCCGCCTCGTGGAAGGCCTCGAAGGTGCCGTAGGCGCGGGCCAGCGTCTTCGCCGTCGTCTCGCCGACATGGCGAATGCCGAGGGAGAAGATCAGCCGGTCGAGCGGAATGGTGCGCCGCGCCTCGATCGCCGCGAAGAGGTTCTTCGCCGAGACCTCGCCGAACCCCTCCTTGTCCTTCAGCTTCTTCAGCCCCTCCTGATTGCGGCCATGCATGCGGAAGATGTCGGCCGGCGTGCGGACCTGGAAATCGGGATCGTCGTAGAAGAGGTCGATCTGCTTGTCGCCAAGGCCCTCGATGTCGAAGGCCTTGCGCGAGACGAAGAGCTTCAGATGCTCGCGGCGCTGGAAGGGGCAGGCGAACTCGCCGGTGCAGCGGCGCACGACGCTCTGGGCGCCCGAGGCGGTTTCCTCGCGCACCACGTCGGTCTTCAGCTCGCAGGGACAGACCGACGGGAAGGCGAAGGGCTCGGCATCCTCCGGGCGCTTGTCCGCGACGATTCCGAGCACCTGCGGAATCACGTCGCCGGCGCGCTGGATCTGCACCGTGTCGCCGACGCGCACATCCAGCCGCTCGATCTCCTCGGCATTGTGCAGCGTCGCGTTGGCGACCATGACGCCGCCGACATTGACCGGATCCAGCTTGGCCACCGGCGTCAGCGCGCCGGTGCGGCCGACCTGGATCTCGATCGCCCGCAGCACCGTCGTCGCCTGCTCGGCCGGAAACTTGTGGGCGATCGCCCAGCGCGGCGAGCGCGAGACGAAGCCGAGGCGCTTCTGCAGCGCCAGATCGTCGACCTTGTAGACGACACCGTCGATGTCGTAGCCGAGCCCGGCCCGGTTCTCCTCGATCGCATGGTAGTGCGCGATCAGCCCCTCGATGGTCTCGAAGCGCTTCATCCGTTCGTTCACCGGAAAGCCGAAGCCCGCAATCGCCGCGACGACCTCGGTCTGGGTTTCGCCCGGCACCTCGCTCGCCTCGCCCCAGGCATAGGCGAAGAACTGCAGCTTGCGGGCGCGGGTGATCCCGGCGTCGAGCTGGCGCAGCGAGCCGGCGGCGGCATTGCGCGGATTGGCGTAGACCGGCTTGCCCTCCTCCGCCTGGCGGGCATTGAGGTCGGTGAAGGCGGCGTGGCTCATATAGACCTCGCCGCGCACCTCGAAGACCTCTGGCGCCTTGCCCTTCAGCCGGTTCGGGATGTCGTCGATGGTCCGCGCGTTGCGGGTCACGTCCTCGCCGGTGGCGCCGTCGCCGCGGGTCGCGGCCGAGACCAGTTCGCCCTTCTCGTAGCGCAGTGACAGCGACAGGCCGTCGATCTTCGGCTCGGCGGTAATGGCCAGCGGCGCGTCGTCGTCGAGCTTCAGAAAGCGGCGCACGCGCTTGGCGAAGTCGGCCACGTCCTCGTCGGAAAACGCATTGTCGAGCGACAGCATCGGCACGGCATGGCGGATCTTGCCGAATTTCTCCGACACCTCGGTTCCCACCCGCGCGGACGGGGAATCCTCGCGGATCAGCTCGGGAAAGCGCGCCTCGATGGCGGCGTTGCGCCGGCGCAGCGTGTCGTATTCGGCGTCGGTGACGGTCGGCGCGTCCTCGCGGTAATAGGCCCGGTCATGTGCGGCGATCTCGCCGGCCAGTCGTTCCAGTTCGGCCGCCGCCTCGTCCCTGTCCAGCGTCTCGACCGCCTTGTCGCTCATCGCCCGTCCGAATCCCTGATCGTTGTCCGGCCCGTCATAGCCATTCGGGCTGTGGCAGGTCGAGGCCGAGTATGCGGTCCGCGATCCGCCCGCGCAGCCACGGGGTCCACGCCGCCAGTGGCATCAGATAGCGCATCGCCAGCAGCGCGGCCGGCGGCGGCGCCGCAATGAAGTCGGTGCCCCTGCGGGTCGCCTCCATGACGGAGCGCACGGAGGGCAAGCGGCGCATCTCGTATTCGGTCTCGCGGGTCTCGCTGGCCAGGAAGGCCAGGGTCGCCGCGTCCCAGATGCCAAGATTCATGCCGCGCCCGCCGACCGGCGAATGGACATGGGCGGCGTCGCCGGCGAGGAACACCCGGCCCTTGGCCATGCGCTCGGCATGGCGGAAGCTGACATGGAAGCGCGAGGCCCAGGTGACCGACTCGATGCCGGGCACGTCGCCGATCAGCGCTTCGGTCGACGGCGCGATGCCGACATAGCGGCCGCGCCGGGCGCCCAGCGGCAGCATGGCGACGGCGCCGCCGGGATCGCCCGATCCGCTGCGCAGATCGATCTGGCCGACAGCGGGATCGACCGGCTTGTCGAAGACCACGTCGGCCAGCGCGAACTCCGCCGGATAGCCCGCGCCGCTCCACGGAATGCCGACATCCTCGCGTACCGCCGAATGGGCACCGTCGGCGCCGACGACGATGTCCGCCGGGATCGTTTCGCCAGTAGAGAGCGTGACGCGCGGCGCATGGGTGTCGGCGACCGTCTGGAAGGCGACGCCCCATTCGACATCGACGTCATGGGCGGCGAGCCATTCGATCATCAGCCGCTCGGTGCGCCCCTGCGGCAGCACCAGGATGAAGGGGTGGCGGGTATGGCCCGCCGCCGTGGACAGTTCGAACAGAGGTCGGCCATTGTCGGCGACGGCCATGCGCGAGATCCGGTTGCCCTCGGCCAAGAGGCGCTCGCTGATGCCGGACGCCGCGAGGATGTCGAGTGTGCGCGGCAGGACGCCGAGCGCCCGCGACTGGTCCTCCGGCGTCGGCCCCTCGCCGGCATCGACGATGCGCGGTGCAAAGCCCCGGCGGCGAAACTCGACCGCGGCGGCCAGTCCGACCGGCCCGGCGCCTGCGATCAGGACGCGGCGGGCCGTCACGGTCACGCTCCCGCGCCGATGAGCCGGGCAGCGGCTGCGCGGGCCTCGTCGGTCACGGTCTCGCCGGCCAGCATGCGGGCGATCTCCTCGCGCCTTCCGTCCTCGCCGATCGGCGCAACGCGGGTGGCCACGCGGTCCTCGCCGGAAGCGGCACTGCCCTTGGAGATCAGGAGGTGGGTCGTGGCGCGCGCGGCCACCTGCGGGGCATGGGTGACGGCCAGCACCTGCACGTTGCGCCCCAGCCGGCCGAGACGGCGGCCGATGGCGTCGGCCACGGCGCCGCCGACGCCGGTGTCGATCTCGTCGAAAACCAGGGTGGGCGCCGAGCCGCGATCGGCCAGCGCCACCTTGAGCGCCAGCAGGAAGCGCGACAGCTCGCCGCCCGAGGCGACCTTCATCATCGAGCCGGCGCGGGTACCGGGATTGGTCTGGACGTAGAATTCGATCTGGTCGATGCCGGCCGCGGACGGGCTCTGGGGGTCGCTGGTCTGCTCGACGAGGAACGTCGCGCGGTCGAGCTTCAGATCCGGCAGTTCGGCCATGACCGCGCCTTCCAGCAGCCGCGCGGTGGTGCGGCGCTTCTCCGACAGTTCGGCCGCGGCGCGGTCGAAAAGCCGGCGCTTTTCGGCGAGCTCGGCTTCCAGCTTGCCCATGCGCTCCTCGCCAGCGTCGAGATCGGCCAGATCGCCGATCATCCGGGCGGTCAGTTCCGGCAGATCGTCGACGGGCACCGAATATTTGCGGCCCGCGGCGCGCAGCGCGAACAGGCGTTCCTCGGTCTCCTCCAGCGCCCGCGGATCGAACTCCAGCGAGCGCAGCGCCGTCTGCAGCGCCATCTGCGCGTCGGACAGCGCATCGAGCGCCGTGTCCAGCCGGTCGATCGGCTCGTCCAAAAGGCCCGGCAGCTCGTCGCGCTTGCGGTCGAGACGCTTCAGGAGGCCGGCGAGCTGCGGGATCGGCGAGGACGAGCCGGACAGCTCCTCATGGGCGTCGTTGACGTCGGTGGCGATCTTCTCGGACCGCATCATCACCTGCCGGCGCTCGGCCAGTTCCTCCTCCTCGCCGGCGATCGGTGCCAGGTCGGAGAGTTCGTCGACGGAGGAGCGCAGATAGTCGGCCTCGCGGGCCGCCGCCTCGACGCGGGCGCGATGGGTGCGCAGCTCGTGCTCGGTGGCGCGCCAGTCGGCGTGGGCGCGCGCGACGAACGCCGCTTCCTGCTGCAGCCCGCCATACTGGTCGAGCAGCGTGCGGTGGGCCTGCGGGTCGATCAGCGCGCGGTCGTCGTGCTGGCCGTGGATCTCGACCAGCGCCTGGCCGACGCTGCGCATCAGGGAGACGCTGGCGGGACGGTCATTGATGAAACCGCGGGTGCGGCCGTCGGCGGTCTGGATGCGGCGCAGGATCAGATCGCCTTCGCTGAGATCCTGCTCGTCGAAACCGTTGTCGAGAAGGATCGCCCGCACGCCGGCGCCGGACGGCAGGTCGAAGGCGGCCGTCACCTCGCCCTGCTTGGCGCCGTGGCGCACCAGGCCGCCATCGCCGCGCCCGCCGAGGGCGAGCGACAGCGAATCGAGCAGGATCGACTTGCCCGCGCCGGTCTCGCCCGTGAGCACGGAGAGACCCTCGTCGAGGGCAATGTCGAGCCGTTCGATGAGAACGATGTCGCGGATCGAAAGATGAACGAGCATGACCGGGATCGTCGGTACTGAACCGCCACCGAAATGGCAATGGCTCGTCAAGATAGTGCGGATCGAAGCCAAGCGCACCGGCTATCGGCGAAAGCCGCCAGAGGCGTCACCGCGTCCGCGGCGCGCGGCCTGCCGCGCCTGCCCTTGGGCCTGATGACGCAGGTTCCGCAGCCAGGCAGGCCCCGTGCCCGTCTCAAGCGTCGTCGGGAATGCGGACCGGGGACAAACCCCGGCCCGGTCTGTCTCAGGCGCCGGTGATCTTGCGCGCCGCCACGCCGAACCACGACGTCGCACTGCCTTCGCGCGGCGACAGGCCATTGGACTGCAGCAGCTGGTAGGAATCGCGGTACCACTGCGAATCCGGGAAGTTCTGGCCGAGCACCGATGCCGCCGCCTGCGCCTCGCGGGTCAGACCCATGGCGTAATAGGCTTCGGTCAGGCGGGCCAGCGCCTCTTCCACGTGCCGGCTGTCGGAATAGACGTCGACGACATTCTTGAAGCGGTTGATCGCCGCGACGTATTCGCGCCGCTCCAGATAGTACCGGCCGACCTGCATCTCCTTGCCGGCGAGCTGGTCGCGGGCAATGCGCAGCTTGGCGCGCGCGTCGTCGGCATATTCGGAATCGGGGTATTTCTCGAACACCTCGCGCATGGCCGCAGCCGCGCGGGCCGCTTCCTTCTGGTCGCGGGTGACGTCCGGGATCTGGCGGTAATAGGCCAGGCCCATGATGTACTGGGCGTAGGCCGCCTCTTCGCTGCCCGGATAGAGCGACAGATAGCGCTTGGACGAATTGATCGCGGTGTCGTAGTCGCCGCCGCGATAGCTGGCGAAGGCGCTCATCACCAGCGCCTTGCGGGCCCATTCCGAATAGGGATGCTGGCGGTCGATCGCCTCGAACTTCTTGGTCGCCTCTCCGAGACGGCCGCCTTCGAGATTGGCGAGACCCTGATTGTACAGGACGTCCGGCGGATCGGTCTCGGCGGCGAGCGCGAGCGCCTCGACGTCGCTGGTGTCCGAACTCATGCAGCCCGACAGGCCGGCGGATGCGAGACCCAGCGCCAGAGCGCCGGTGAGTTTCGCCACCCGCAGTCGGCGCAAGGCCGGATGGTCGTGCGGATTGCTCATTCGTGCTGATCCCCCTGCTTTCGAAAGCCCGGCTGTCTTACGCCGCGCCTTTGTCGTCAGCAACGCTCAAGCCGGTTCAACCCGTCTTTTTTGTGACGCAGCGTCCCGATCGAGTGCACGTCGTCGTGTGCGACACCGGTTTGTCGACCGGACGAGGCGGTTGCGCGATACCGATGTCAGAGAGTCTGCGGACCGTAGGCGGGCGCCGCGACGGCGACCAGCGGCGCGTGACGGACCGGATCGACCCGGCGCGACGGCGCCTCGACGATCTCGTAGGCCCGGCGGTCGGCCAGAAGCGCCTGCAGCGCGAGACCGTTCAGCTTGTGGCCGCCACGATAGGAACGGTAGCAGCCGAGCACGCGGGCGCCGGCCAGCGCCTGGTCACCCACCGCGTCCAGCGCCTTGTGGCGGACGAATTCGTCGTCGTAGCGCAGGCCGTCCGGGTTGATCACCCGGCCGTCGTCGCCGATGACCACCGAATTGTCGAGCGAGGAGCCCAGCGCGGAGCCGGCGGCCCACAGGCGCTCGACATCCTTCATGAAGCCGAAGGTGCGGGCGCGGGACAGGTCGCGGGCGAAGCGCTCGGCGGTCAGATCGGCCTTGTAGACCTGCCGGCCGATGGCCGGGGTGGCGAAGTCGATCTCGATCTCGAAGCGGGTGCCGTTGTGGGGCAGATATTCGGCGCGGGCGCCGTTCATCTCGACCGAGACGGGCTTCAGCACGCGCACATAGCGGGCCCGGGCCGACTGGCCGACGACGTCGGCCTCGCGGATGCCCTTGATGAAGGCGGCGGCGCAGCCGTCCATGATCGGCGTCTCGTGCGCGTCGAGCTGCACGACGACATTGTCGACGCCCATGGCGTAGAGCGCGGCCATCAGATGTTCAATCGTCGCGACATGGGCGCCGCGCGGATCGCCGACGACGGTCGCCAGATCCATCGGCGCGGCATTGCCGGTCAAGGCCTTGATCTCGTGCAGGTAGCCCTGCTTGTCGCACAGGTGGAAGACGATGCCGGTGTTGACCTCGGCCGGAAGCAGGGTGAGCTGGACCGGGAGACCGCTATGGACGCCAATGCCCTCGAAATAGACCCTGGATCCAATCGTCTGCTGGAACATTCGCACTATCGGCAACCTTTCCCGCCAGCATCGGCGCGGTGTTCCCGCGGCTCAGATACCGGCATCCCCGCTCGGGAGCTTCGTCGTCAGTGCTGACCCGCCCCCTCTCCCCCCATGGAGGAATCGGGCCATCCCGCACTCTGCAATTCGTGACAAATTCCCTAGACCGAACAGGCCCTTCGACAAAATCACGGTTCGTTACCCGTTGTTACTGCCGCTCCGGGGCCAAAAACTCCAATGCCAGCAATTTCATACGCTTGTCATAAAAAAGGCCCGCCGAACGTGCCGGCGGGCCTTGTGTCAAACCTGCAACGTTGACGGTCAGTTCGCCTGACGACGCAGGAAAGCAGGAATTTCGAGCTGGTCTTCCTCACTGACGGCGCGCGGCTGCGGGGCCGGACGGGCCGCCGATTCCGCCGCCTGACGGCGGGGTGCGTAGGGGTTCGGCTCGACCACGGCGCGACGCGGCTGCTCGGCCGGTGCGTGACGTGCCTCGTGCGGTGCAGCCTCGTCCTCATCGCGGCGCGACAGGCCGGTCGTCAGGCGACGCAGCAGGCCCATCGGGCCCCGCTCGTCATGGGCGTCGGCCGCCGCACGGCTCTCGATCTCGGCCCGCACATTCGGCGGGAAGTCCTCGACCTGGGGCATGCGCGGTGCGGCTGCACGCGGCGCCGGCTCGGCGGCCGGGCTGACCTGGGCGATCTCGGCCTCCAGGGCGGCGGTGAAGTCGTCCACCATCTCGGCCTGGGGCGCCGGAGCGGCTTCGGCATGGACCGGAGCTTCGTAGGCGGGCGCGGCGGCCGGGGCCGGCTGCTGGGCCGCCGGACGCACGGCCGCGGCCTGCGTTTCGGGCAGTGCACGCGGGGCCGGAGCCGCCGTCGGACGGACCTGGTAGGCTGCGGTCTGCTCGGCCGCTTCCATTTCCGCCTTGTCGATGCCGGTGGCCACGACCGACACGCGGATCACGCCTTCCAGATTCTCGTCGAAGGTCGCGCCGAGAATGATGTTGGCGTCGTGGTCGACTTCCTCGCGGATGCGGGTCGCCGCCTCGTCCACCTCGAACAGGGTCAGGTCACGGCCGCCGGTGATCGAGATCAAGAGGCCGCGGGCGCCCTTCATCGAGGTCTCGTCGAGCAGCGGGTTGGCGATCGCCGCCTCGGCGGCCGCCATGGCGCGGCCCTCGCCCGACGCTTCGCCGGTGCCCATCATCGCCTTGCCCATCTCGCGCATCACCGAACGCACGTCGGCGAAGTCGAGGTTGATCAGGCCTTCCTTGACCATCAGGTCGGTGATGCAGGCCACGCCCGAATACAGAACCTGGTCGGCCATGCCGAAGGCATCGGCGAAGGTGGTCTTGTCGTTGGCGATCCGGAACAGGTTCTGGTTCGGAATGACGATCAGCGTGTCGACGTTCTTCTGCAGTTCCTCGATGCCCTGGTCGGCGATGCGCAGACGGCGCTGGCCCTCGAAGTGGAACGGCTTGGTGACCACGCCGACCGTGAGGATGCCCTTTTCGCGCGCCGCACGGGCGACGACGGGAGCTGCACCGGTGCCGGTGCCGCCGCCCATGCCGGCGGTGACGAAGCACATGTGCGAGCCGAGCAGGTGATCGCAGATCTCGTCGATGGATTCCTCGGCGGCGGCGCTGCCGACTTCCGGCTGCGAGCCGGCGCCCAGACCCTCGGTGACGGCGACGCCCATCTGGATGATGCGTTCGGCGCGCGAGGAGCGCAGGGCCTGCGCGTCGGTGTTCGCGATGACGAACTCGACGCCTTCCAGCCCGGCATTGATCATGTTGTTGACCGCGTTGCAGCCACCGCCGCCGACGCCGAAGACGGTGATGCGGGGCTTCAGCTCGGTGATGTCGGGCTTCTTCAGGGTAACGCTCATGGTTCGATCCTCTTTCACGCAGTTCTGGCCGGTTCGCCGCGCGGCCGTTCGTTGGTGACTCTTCAGCGGCGCGCGGCGCGCACCGATCTCGTTGTTCGCCCGGCCGTCCACGCGGCCGGGTGCGTTGTCAAAGGCTGCGTCTCAGCCAGGATCCGATCCGGCCGGCGCGGGTGTTCTCGTTGAAGGCGACCGTCGCGATGGACGGCGCCGAGACGTTCTCGCGGTGGGCGACCTGCGGGTAGATCAGCAGGCCGACGGCCGTCGCGAAGGCCGGGCCCTTGCTCGACGGATTCAGTCCCGACACGCCCATCGGCCGGCCGAGCCGGACGTTGCGCTGCAGGATGGTGCGGGCCGTGTCGCCGAGACCGGCAAGCTGGCTGGCACCGCCGGTGAGGACGATGCGCTTGCCGATGACGTGGCCGAGACCGGACGAGGCCAGCCGGTCGCGGACCAGCTCCAGCGTCTCCTCGACGCGCGGCCGGATGATCCGCGCGACCAGCGAGCGGGCCACGGTGACCGGCGCGTCGTGGCCGTCCTCCCCGAGTGCGGCGACCTGCACGGTCTCGCCGTCCTGCATCAGCTCGGTCAGCGTGCAGCCATGCATGACCTTCAGCCGTTCGGCGTCGGCCAGCGGGATGGACAGGCCGCGGGCCAGATCCATGGTGATGTGCCGGCCGCCCATGGCGACCTGGTCGGCATAGACGAAGCGACCGTTCTGGAAGATCGCGATGGTCGTCGCACCGCCGCCCATGTCGATGCAGGCCGAGCCCATGGCGGCCTCGTCCTCGACGAGGGTCGACAGCGCGCTGGCATAGGGCGTGGCGACGAAGGCCTCGACCATCAGCTGGGCGCGGTTGACCACCGCCTCGAGATTGCGCAGCGGCGTTTCCTCGGCCGACAGCACATGCATCGAGGCGCCGAGCCGCGAGCCGGTCATGCCGACCGGATTGTCGAGGCCGCCCTCGCCGTCCAGCGCCAGATCGTAGGCCATGGAATGCAGCGCCACGCGGCGCTCCTCGAGCGGCACGCGGGCGGCCATGCCGAGGACGCGCTCGACGTCCATCCTGTCGATCTCGCCGGATGTGGCGATCTCGGCCGAGCCGCTGTGGCTCTTCAGTCGCCCGGCGGTGACCGAGACGATCAGGGATTCGATGGTCAGGCCGGCCATGCGCTCGGCGGCATCGACGCACAGACGGATCGACTGTTCGGCCGCGTCGAGATCGACGACGACGCCGGACTTGATGCCGTGCGAACGCTGGTGACCGACGCCGATGACCTCGATCGTATGGGTGCGGCCGGGCAGCATCTCGCTGGCCAGGCGCGGCTTCAGGCGCGCGATCAGGCAGGAGATCTTTTCCGAGCCCACGTCGAGCACCGAGATGATCCGGGCGCGGCGCTTCGGCAATGCCTTGATGCGGGGCAATTCGTCCCCGCCGCGATTGAACAGACTCATACCGGCTTGTCCTTCCGGCTACGCTTGATGAGCTTCTCGCGCTCTTCGAGGGCCGCGTTCCGGCGCACCAGGGCGTCGGGGGTGAGCTTGACGACCATGCGATCGGACAGCCGCATATCGACGGAGACGATGTCCCGCGACAGAAGTCCGTTCTCCCGATCCATTCTCGCTACCTCGGCCAATGCTTCTACCGGCTGGTCTTCGGGCAACAGGACGGACAGGCCGTTCTCCAGTCGCAGATCCCACCGGCGGTCTCCGACGCGAACATACGCCTTGACCCTTGCGCGAAGCTCGGGAAGCACTTCCATTTCATCGATCAGGGCCGCGGCATGGGTTGCCGCGCCGGCGCCCACGACGATGGGCAGCGCGGCGAAACGGCCGGCCACGAAGGGGACGATTTCCTGCCCCTCGCGATTGACCACGACGAATTCCCGGCCCTTCTGCCAGACCGCATAGGGGCGGTGTTCGGAAATGCCGATCTTGACGCGGCCGGGGAAGATCTTGGCGACCGAGGCGCGGTCGATCCAGGGCATCGCCTCCAGCGTCTGGCGCGCCGCGGACGGGTCGAGCGAGATCAGGCTCTGGGAGCCGGTCTGCCACAGCGCCTGCAGAACGTCGATTTCCGAAGTCTCGGCATTGCCGACGACGTCGATGTCCTCGATCGCGAAGCCCAGCGGCTGGGCGACGGAATCGACCACGGTGACCGTATGGCCGCCCTGGACGACGCCGTAGACGACCGATGCGCCGACGACGACGGCCGCCAGGCTGCCGAAGCGCGGCAGCGGCAGCTGCGCCACGTCGCCGGCCAGCGCCGAGATCCGGCGGCCGAAGCGCGCGGTGCGCAGCATCAGCCGGCCGGCGGCACCCGGCCGCGGGTCGTCGTGGTGATCATGATAGGCCCCGTAGGGGCGCTGGGCGGTCATCGGCGACATGAGGCATCCTCCACCATCCAGCTGAGAAGTTCGGGGAAGCTGTGACCGGACGCGGCAGCGATGTCGGGCACCAGCGAGGTCTCGGTCATGCCCGGCTGGGTGTTGACCTCCAGCCAGACCACCTCGCCGCCCGGACCGAAGCGGTCGTCATAGCGAAAGTCCGAGCGCGACACGCCGCGGCAGCCGAGCGCCGCATGGGCGGCCAGCGACCAGCCCTGGATCTTGCGCGCGACATCCTTGGG
This sequence comes from Aurantimonas manganoxydans SI85-9A1, assembly GCF_000153465.1. Classification (GTDB taxonomy): domain Bacteria; phylum Pseudomonadota; class Alphaproteobacteria; order Rhizobiales; family Rhizobiaceae; genus Aurantimonas; species Aurantimonas manganoxydans. The sequence goes on from NZ_CH672387.1 coordinate 2,694,467, forward strand.
CAGGTCGGCCGGCACGATGTGGCTCGATCCGCCGGGCACATATTTGGAATCGTAATCGTAGAAGGCGTGGCCCTCGGTGACGATCTCGCAGACCTCCAGCGCCACGTCGCCCATCACTGCGCAGGTGAGCTCGCGACCGGCGACGAAGCGCTCGATCATCACGATGTCGCCGTAGGGCCAGTCGTCGCCATAGAGCTGCTGCGGCGGATGCGGCTGGTCCTCGCGGACGATCAGCACGCCGAAGCTCGAGCCCTCGGCCACCGGCTTGATGACGTAGGGCGGCGGCAGGACATGGCTTTCGGCCGCGTCGAGGCGATGGCGGAGCTTGGCTTCGGCCACCGGCACGCCGGCTGCCTTGGCGACGATCTTGGCCCGTTCCTTGTGCATGGCCAGCGCCGAGGCCAGCACCCCGGAATGGGTGTAGGGAATTTCCAGATATTCGAGGATGCCCTGGATGGTGCCGTCCTCGCCGAAGGGCCCATGCAGCGCATTGAAGGCGACGTCCGGGCGCAGACGGGCCAGGGTCTCGGCGACGTTGCGGTCGACATCCACCGTGGTCACGGTGTAGCCGGCGGTCTCCAGCGCAGCCGCGCAGGCCTTGCCGGAGGCCAGGCTCACGGGCCGCTCCGACGAAAACCCACCCATCAAGACTGCTACATGCTTGCCCATAGAACCCGATCCATCCTCAAAACGAGGGTATCGGCCATTCATCGCAGCCAGATGGTTAAGCGCGGGTTAAGGCACTCACGCTGAAGCAAGAAAATCGTAACGTTGCCACAATGGGGGTGGCAGATACGGGTCTGTCGTTCCGTTCAAATTTGCCTTCGCAGACAGCCGGTCCGTTAACGAATTGTCGATCATCTCCATGGTCGTGACCGTCAGGAGACATGCAATGTCGAACGATCTGCATGATGCCGTCGAAGAAGTCGTGATCCGCGCCAAGCAGGAGCGCACGGTGCTGACGCTGGCCGATGCCGCAAGGCAGATCGCCATCGCCAGAGGCGCCACCGACCGCCGCGGGGACGGCGATCTGATGCTCGCCCTGATGAAGGAATCGGCGCGCCGCGGCGTCGCCATGCGCTTCAACTGAGACGCGGCGAAAGAGTCAGGTGCGCGTTGATCGCCCGCGCGGCGCGTTAAGATGGCGTGCGGGTGTCAGTTGCCGAGAAACGGCTCCACCACGGCGCCGTCGCGGAACCGGCCGAGCCGCTTGATCTCCCATTCGAGCCGGATGCCAGACGCCTCCAGCACCCGGGCGCGCACCGTCTCGCCGAGACACTCCAGGTCGTAGGCGGTCGCCGACGCGTCGTTGATCATGAAATTGCAGTGCAGCTCGGACATGTGCGCGCCGCCGACGCGAAGCCCACGGCAGCCAGCCTTGTCGACTTCCTTCCAGGCGGAACTGCCGACCGGGTTCTTGAAGGTCGAGCCGCCGGTCTTCTCGCGGATCGGCTGCACCGTCTCGCGGTGATGCTGGACCTCGTCCATCTTCGCGCGGATCTCGGCCTCCTCGGCCGGATAGCCCTCGAAGACCGCCGAGGTGAAGATCAGGTCGCGCGACGCCGCCGAATGACGATAGGCGTAGCCCATCTCCTCATTGGTGAGGACATGCACGGCGCCCTGGCGATCGAGCGCCCGCACCTCGACCACCCGCTCGCAGGTCTCGACGCCGTTGGCGCCGGCATTCATGCGCAGAGCGCCGCCGATGGCGCCGGGAATGCCGTGGTAGAAGTGAAAGCCGCCGAGCCCCGCCTCGAGCGCCGCCGCGGCGAGCCGCTTGTCGGGCAGCGCGGTGCCGGCGCGCAGGGTGCGCTCTCCGATGCGCTCGACCTGGCCGAAGCCCTTGGCGGACAGGCGGATCACCACGCCCGGCACGCCGCCGTCGCGCACCAGGAGGTTTGAGCCGATCCCGACGACGAGCACCGGGATCTCCTCGGGCAGCGCCGCCAGGAAGGTCGCCAGATCCGCCTCGTCGGCCGGCTGGAACAACAGTTCGGCCGGACCGCCAGCGCGGAACCAGGTGATCTTGTCCATGCCGGCGTCCGGCGTCAGCCGACCCCGGACCGTCTCCAGCCTGTCGCCGAGGGAGGCCAGCAGATCCGCACCCGCCATCAGGCCGAGGCCCGGCCATTGCCGGACGCCAGCGCTTCCAGATCCTTCGGCAGCGCATAGGCCCATTGCGAGATCGAGCCGGCGCCGAGGCAGACCACCATGTCGCCGGGCTCGGCCAGATTGTGGATCAGCGGGGCGAGTTCTTCCGGTCCGTCGATCAGGCGCGCATCGCGATGGCCACCGAGCTTCAGCCGTTCGACCAGGATCTCGGAGCTGACGAAGTCGATCGGCTCCTCGCCGGCGGCATAGACCGGCGCGATGATCACCGTGTCGGCGTCGTTGAAGCAGGCGGCGAAATCGGCGAACAGCGCCTGCAGCCGGCTGTAGCGATGCGGCTGGACCACCGCGATGACCCGGCCGCTGGCCGACGAGCGCGCCGCCGACAGCGCGGCCCGGATCTCCACCGGATGGTGGCCGTAATCGTCGTAGATGGCGACCTCGCCGACGACGCCGGTCAGGGTGAAGCGCCGCTTGACGCCGCCGAAGCCGGCAAGGCCCTTGCGAATGGCGTCTGCCGAGATGTTCAGGCGGTGCGCCACGGCGATCGCGGCGGTCGCGTTGGAGACGTTGTGGCGGCCCGGCATCGGCAGGACGAGGCCGTCGATGCGCTCGGTCGTGCCTTTCACCCGGTCGCGGATCGAGATGTCGAAATGCGACTTGCCGGCGGTGAAGCTGACATTCTCGAAGCGCACGTCGGCCTGCAGGTTCTCGCCATAGGTGATGATGCGGCGATCCTCGATGCGCGAGACCAACGCCTGCACTTCCGGATGGTCAAGGCACATCACGCCGAAACCGTAGAAGGGCACGTTCTCGACGAAGGCGCAGAACGCCTCGCGGACCTTGTCGAAGGTGCCGTAATGGTCGAGATGCTCGGGATCGATGTTGGTGACGACGGCGATATCGGCCGGCAGCTTCAGGAAGGTGCCGTCGGATTCGTCGGCCTCGACGACCATCCACTCGCCCTCGCCCATGCGGGCATTGGTGCCGTAGGCGTTGATGATGCCGCCATTGACCACGGTCGGATCGAGTTCGCCGGCATCCAAGAGGGTCGCGACCATCGAGGTGGTCGTCGTCTTGCCATGGGTGCCGCCGATGGCGATGGCATGGCGGAAGCGCATCAGCTCGGCCAGCATCTCGGCGCGGCGCACGATCGGCAGCAGCCGCTCGCGGGCGGCGGCGAGCTCCGGATTGCTGCGCTTGATCGCCGTGGAGACGACCACGACTTCGGCCTGGCCGAGATTGTCGGCGGAATGGCCGACGAAGATCTTCACGCCCAGTTCCCGCAGACGCTGGACATTGGCGTTCTCGCCCTGGTCGGAGCCCTGGACGTTATAGCCGAGATTGACCAGCACCTCGGCGATGCCGCTCATCCCGATGCCGCCGATCCCGATAAAGTGGACCGGTCCGATGTTCGGCGGCATCTTCATGACCGCATCCCCCTGATTTCATGTGTGTTCAGCTTGGTTTCACGGCCTGCGGCATAGACTCAACGAGGTCGGCAAGCAACTCCGCCGCGTCGGGTATCCCCGTCGCACGCGCCGCTGCGGCCATCGCAGCTGCCTTGGCCGGGTCGTCGGCGATGCCGGCGATCAGACCGGCGAGGCGCTCGGGCGTCAGTTGCGCCTGCGGCTCGACCAGCGCCCCGCCCTCGGCCTCGAGCCGCGCCGCATTGGCGGCCTGGTCGTGGTCGAGCGCATAGGGATAGGGCACGAGGATCGCCGGCCGGCCGACCACCGCGATTTCCGACACCGTCGAGGCGCCGGAGCGGCTGATCACCAGATGCGCCGCGCCGATCCGCTCGGCCATGTCGGAGAAGAACGGCGCGACCGTCGCGGGAATGCCCTCGGCTTCGTAGAAGCGGCGCACGGTCTCCTCGTCCTCGGCCCGCGCCTGCTGGGTGACGACCAGCCGCCGGCGCAGCGCCTCGGGCAGATGCGCAATCGCCTCGGGCATGACCTGCGAGAAGAACTGGGCGCCCTGGCTGCCGCCGAAGACGACGAGATTGAACGGCGCATCCGCCTCGGCCGGCTTGTAGGCCTGGCGTGCGGCGAGGATGACCGCGGGGCGCACCGGATTGCCGGTCACCGTAATCTTGCTGACGATGGCCGGATCGGCCTTGCCCTGCGGGATGCCGGCGGCGATGCGGTCGACCCGCGGCGCCAGGAACTTGTTCGCCCGGCCCATCACGGCGTTCTGCTCGTGGACCATGGTCGGGCGCCCGGCGCGCTGCGCCGCCATCAGCGGCGGCACGGTCGGATAGCCGCCGAAGCCGACGACCACCGCCGGGCGGATCTCGCGGATCAGCGCGCCGGCCTCGCGGAAGCCCCGCCACAGGGTCCACAGCGCGGAGAAGACCTTGACCGGGTTCTTCGAGGCGAAGGTCGCCGAGCGGACGCGGTGGATCTCCTTGACCGGAAACCGGTCGGCGAAACGGCCGGCGCGGTCGTCGGTGACGAGATGGACGTCGTGGCCGCGCGCGACGAGTTCGTGCGCCAGCGCCTCGGCCGGGAACAGATGGCCGCCCGTGCCGCCGGCGGAAAGCAGGATCGTGGTCATGGTCAGGCGATATCCATGCGGGCCGCCGGACGCAAGCGCGCGCCGCGACGGGCTGTCATGCACCGACGGCCTCTCAGGGCACGGCGGCGTTTGTATGGCCGCAGCCGTTCAGGCAGGGCTGTGCATCTGCCAGGTCCGCTCCAGAAGCCGGTCGGTATGCGAGCGGTTCTCGGGGCGCCGGCGCGTCAGCGCCAGGATGAAGCCGGCGGAGACCGCCACGGCCAGCATTGACGAGCCACCGTAGGAGATGAAGGGCAGCGTCATGCCCTTGGCGGGCATCAGCTGCAGGTTCACCGCCATGTTGATGATCGACTGCAGGCCGAACAGCAGGACGAGCCCGGCGATCGCCAGCCGGTTGAACACGTCGCGCTGGACCAGCGCCACCTGCAGCCCGCGGATCACGATGAAGGCGAAGATCGCCGCCAGCAGCGCGCAGGTGACGATGCCGAATTCCTCGGCGAGCACGGAGAAGGCGAAGTCGGTGTGGCTGTCGGGCAGCATCCGCTTGACGGTGCCCTCGCCCGGTCCCTGCCCCAGCCAGCCGCCGCGCATGATCGCCTCGCGGGCGGTGTCGGTCTGGAAGGTATCGCCCTCGCCGGTCAGGAAGCGGTCGATGCGGCTCGCCACATGCGGGAAGGCGACATAGGCCAGCAACGCGCCACCGGCGCCGATGCCGCCGAGAACGGCGATCCACAGCCAGGACAGGCCGGCCATGAAGAACAGCCCGCCCCAGGCGCCGGCGACCAGGATGGTCTGGCCGAGATCGGGCTGGGCAACGAGCAGCGCCACCGCCACCAGCAGCAGGATCAGCGCGAAGAGATTGCCGGGGATTTCGGGACGGCGCTGGTTCTCGGCGAACAGCCAGGCGCAGATCACCACGAAGGCGGGCTTCATGAATTCCGACGGCTGCAGGTTGAGCGGGCCGAGGTCGATCCAGCGCCGCGCGCCCTTGATCTCGGTGCCGAAGAACAGCGCCAGCACCATCAACCCCATGGAGACGGCCAGCATGATCAGCGCGGCGCGCCGCACGCCGCGCGGGCTGAGCAGCGAACAGCCGAACATCACCAGCGCAGACGGGATCAGGAAGACCGCGTGCCGTTTGACGAAGTGGAAGGGCTCGAGCCCGATGCGCTCGGCGACGGGCGGGCTGGCAGCGAAGGACAACACCAGGCCGCCGACCAGCAGCGTCAGGAACGCCGCCAGGAACCAGCGATCGACGCCCCACCACCAGTCACTGATCACACCACGCTTGATCCGGCTCGTCATCGTCATCCCTTCCGGATCATCGCCACGTCCGGCAGCTTGCGTACCGCGTCGCGGAAGGCATCGCCCCGAACCTCGAAATTGCGAAACTGGTCGAAGCTGGCACAGGCCGGCGACAGGAGGACGACCGCCTCCGCCCCCTCGCCCTGCGCTGCCGCGTCCACTGCCGCATCGGCCGCCGCGCGTTCCACCGCGACCTCCAGCGTACCGGAAATTTCGTAAGGAATTCGTTTACCAAGCGTGGCGGCAAAGGACGGCGCCGCTTCGCCGATCAGATAGGCCTTGGCGATCCGCGGGAAGAACGGCGACAGTGAACCGATGCCGCCCTCCTTGGGCAGGCCGCCGGCGATCCAGTGGATGCGCGGGAAGGCCGCCAGAGCGGGCGCTGCGGCCTCGGCATTGGTCGCCTTGGAATCGTTGACGAACAGCACGGAGCCGGCCCGGCCGACCTCTTCCATGCGATGCGCCAGCCCGGGGAAGCTCTCGAGGCCGGCAACGATCTCCTCGTCCGACAGGCCGAGCGCGGTGAAGACGGCGACCGCCGCGGCGGCGTTCTGGCCGTTGTGACGGCCGCGCAGCGAGCCGATGGCGGACAGGTCGAAGCTCGCCTCGGGGCGGCCCTCCATGCGCCGGTGCAGCATCCGGCCGTCGAAGCCGACGCCGGCATCGAGCCCGTCGGTCTGCGAGATCCGCACGACGGTGTGGCCTTCCGATTCCAGTTCGTCGGCGATCTGGCGGCAATGGGGATCGTCGACGCCGACGATGGCGAGCTGCGAGCCCGCCACCAGCCGCGCCTTGACCGCGGCGTAGCTGCTCATCGAGCCGTGGCGGTCGAGATGGTCGGGCGTCAGGTTGAGCAGCAGCCCGATGGACGGCTCGATCGTCGGCGCGAGGTCGATCTGGTAGGATGAGCACTCGACGACGTAGTGGCGCTCGGGCGCCGGCGGCGCGAGGGTCATCACCGCGACGCCGATATTGCCGCCGAGCTGTACGTCGCGCCCGGCATGGGCAAGACAATGGGCGATCAGCGCCGTCGTCGTCGACTTGCCGTTGGTGCCGGTGATGGCGACGAACGGCGCCTCGGGCGCCAGCGCCCGGCGCTCGCGGCAGAACAGTTCGATGTCGCCGATCACCTCGACGCCGGCCGCATAGGCCAGAGCGACGGTCCAGTGCGGCCGCGGATGGGTCAGCGGCACGCCCGGCGACAGCACCAGCGCGGCAAAGCGCGTCCAGTCGGCCGACGCCAGATCGACGGTCGGGATGCCCTCATCGATCGCCGCCTCGACGCTGGCCGGGTTGTCGTCCCAGGCCGCGACCTCGGCGCCGCCCTCCTGCAAGGCGCGCGCGGTCGCCCGGCCCGAGCCGCCCAGCCCGAACAGCGCCACCGACTTGCCAGAGAATGCGCGCGCCGGGATCATCTGCTACCTCAGCTTCAGGGTCGACAGGCCGACGAAGGCCAGCATGAAGGCGATGATCCAGAAGCGGATCACGACCTGGCTTTCGGTCCAGCCGAGCTTTTCGAAATGGTGGTGGATGGGCGCCATCAGGAAGACCCGCCGTCCGGTCAGCTTGAACCAGCCGACCTGGATGATCACCGACAGCGCCTCGATGACGAACAGGCCGCCGATGATGGCGAGGACGATCTCGTGCTTGGTGGCGACCGCCACCGTGCCGGTCATGCCGCCCAGCGCCAGCGAGCCGGTGTCGCCCATGAAGATGGCGGCCGGCGGCGCGTTGAACCACAGGAAGCCGAGGCCGGCGCCGATCACCGCGCCGCAGATCGGCGCCAGTTCGCCGGTGCCGGCGACATAGTGGATCTGCAGATAGTTGGCGAAGTTCACGTTGCCGGCGACATAGGCGATCAGGCCGAAGGCACCGGCAGCGATCATGATCGGCACGATCGCCAGGCCGTCGAGACCGTCGGTCAGGTTCACGGCATTGGCCGCGCCGACGACGACGAAGGCGGCGAAGCCGACATAGAACCAGCCGAGATTGAGGAGGATTTCCTTGACGAAGGGAAACGCCAGCGAGGTCGCGAAGTCGCCGGTGCCGGCATAGATGATCAGCACCGCCGCGACGCCGGCGATCAGGAACTCCAGCGCCAGCCGCATCTTGCCGGAAAAGCCCTTGTCGCTCTGCTTGGTGACCTTGAGATAGTCGTCGTAGAAGCCGATCGCCCCGAAGCCGAGCGTCACCAGCAGCACCGTCCAGACATAGAGATTGCGCAGGTCCGCCCACAGCAGCGTCGCCGTCAGGAAGCCGGTCAGCATCATCAGGCCGCCCATGGTCGGCGTGCCGGCCTTCTTGAAATGGGTCTGCGGCCCGTCGGCGCGGATCGGCTGGCCGCGGCCCTGGCGCACGCGCAGATTGGCGATGACGACGGGGCCGAACAGGAAGACGACGAGGAAGCCGGTGATCATCGCCGCGCCGGTGCGAAAGGTGATGTACCGGAAGACGTTGAACAGCGGAAAATCGGCACCGAACTGGCCGAGATAGGCAATCATTAAGCGGCTCCCGCTGGGTCTGTATCGTCCGCCGGCGGCTCGGCCGGGGACATGGCGTCGCCGGAGGAGGTCTCCGGCGCGTCGGTTTCGGCCGCCTTGGGCGGATAGAGGGCGAGGAGCTTGTCGACCAGCGGCGAGAAGCCGATGCTCTTGGACGCCTTGACCATGACGACGTCGCCGGTGCGCATGGTCTTCAGCAGGCTCTCCAGCAATTCGCCGGCATTCTCGTGCCATTCGCGGCGCACGCGCGATTCCAGCACGTCGTCGAGCGCCTTCATCTCGTCGCCGGCCAGGAAGACGAGGTCGACGCCCGCCGCCTCGATCGGCTCGACCAGGCCGGCATGCAGGCCGGGCGCCTTGTCGCCGAGTTCCAGCATGTCCCCGAGCACGGCGATGCGGCGACCGCCCTCGCCCGGTCGCGAGGCGCTCAGCACATCGAGCGCGGCGCGCATCGAGGCCGGGTTGGCGTTGTAGCTCTCGTCGATCAGTTCGACATGGCCGCCGGCCGGCATCGGCAGGAGGTCGCGCCCGCCGCGTCCCTTGACGGCGCGCCAGTCCTTCAGCGCGCCGGCGACCCGGTGGAGGTCGGCATGGGCCAGCGACGCCGCGCCGAGGACGGCCAGGACGTTCTGCGCCATGTGGCGGCCGCGGGAGGTCAGTTCGACGCGCACGGTCTCGCCGCCCATATTCGCTTCCATCACCGAATGCTCGCCGGTCGGCGCGAAGGACAGCAGCCGGAAGTCGGCGCCGGCACTTTCGCCGAAGGTGCGGATCTCGGTGACGCCGGCCTTGCGGGCCATGGTCGCCAGCGGGCCGCATTGCGGATCGTCGGCGTTGAGGATGGCGGTGCCGTCACTGACCAGCCCCTCGAAAATCTCGGCCTTGGCCTCGGCGATCTCGTCGAGGTCGCGGAAATGGCCGAGATGGGCCGGCGCGATCAGGGTGATGATCGCCAGATGCGGCCGCACCAGCTTGACCAGCGGCCGGATCTCGCCGGGATGGTTCATGCCGATCTCGAAGATGGCGAAGCGGGCGTCGCGCGGCAGGCGGGCGAGGCTCAGCGGCACGCCCCAGTGATTGTTGAAGGAGGCGGCGCTCGCATGGACCTTGCCCTCGGCGGCCAGGCCATGGCGCAGGGCCTCCTTGGTGGTGGTCTTGCCGACGCTGCCGGTCACCGCGACGATGGTCGCCTTGGAGCGCGCCCGCGCGGCTTCCGCCAGCCGCGACATCGCCTTCAGGACGTCGTCGACGATCAGCAGCGGCGACTGCACCCGGCCGAGCGCCGGCAGCTTCTGCTCGGAAACGACATGCAGCGCCGCCCCCGCCTTGGTCGCGGCGGTCAGGAAGTCATGGCCGTCGAAGCGGTCGCCCTGGATGGCGAAGAAGGCGTCGCCCGCCTCCAGCGTCCGCGTGTCGATGGAGATGCCGGAGATCGCCGCCGGCAGATCGCCGAGCGGACGGGCATGCATCGCCGCCGCCATGGCGTCGACGTCCCACAGTGCTTCGTTCATCGGGCCGCCTCCGTGAGTGCTGCGCGGACCTCTTCATGGTCGCTGAAATGATGGGTGATGCCGGCCACCGTCTGGCCGACCTCGTGCCCCTTGCCGGCGATCACCACGGTGTCGCCGGTGCGCGCGCTGGCGACGGCCTCGCGGATCGCGGCGCGGCGGTCGCCGATCTCGCGGGCGCCGTTGGCGGCGGTCATGATCTCGGCGCGGATCGCCGCGGGCTCCTCGGAGCGCGGATTGTCGTCGGTGACGATGACGATGTCGGCGAGGCGCGCGGCGATCTCGCCCATCATCGGCCGCTTCGCCCGGTCGCGGTCGCCGCCGCAACCGATCACCACCACCACGCGGCCCGTCGTGAACGGGCGCACCGCCGCCAGCACGTTCTCCAGCGCCTCGGGCTTGTGGGCGTAATCGACGAAGACCGGCGCGCCGTCCGCCGTGGTGCCGGCAAGGTCGAGCCGTCCGGCCGCGCCCTTCAGATGCTCCAGCGCCGCCAGCGCGTCGGCGGTCGCAACCCCGGTCGCGATGGCGAGACCGGCGGCGACGAGAGCGTTGGCCATCTGGAACTCGCCGGCCAGCGGCAGCACGACCCGGTGGATGCGGCCCTCCGCCTCGATCTCGGCGATCTGGCGCTGGCGCTCCAGCTCGAGCCGCTTTAGCGTCAGGAAATTGCCGCCACGGCCAACCGTCATCACCTTCGCGCCGACGCTCGTCGCCACGTCGATGGCGCGGCCCGACCAGCGGTCGTCGGCGAAGATCACCGCCGGCGCGCCCTTCGGCAGCAGCGTCGTGAACAGCCGCATCTTGGCGGCGAAATAGGACTCGATGTCGGGGTGATAGTCGAGATGGTCGTGGCCGAGATTGCTGAAGGCCGCCGCCGCCAGCCGCACGCCGTCGAGCCGGCGCTGGTCGATGCCGTGGCTCGACGCCTCCATCGCCGCATGGGTCACACCCTCGCCGGCCAGTTCCGCCATCAGCCGCATCAGCGCGATCGGATCGGGGGTGGTCAGCGAGCCGTATTCGTCGCGGCTCGGCGAGACGACACCGGTGGTGCCGACCGAGGCGGCGGCCAGGCCGCAGCGCGCCCAGATCTGGCGGGTGAAGGTGGCGATGGACGTCTTGCCGGCCGTCCCGGTGATGGCGACGACATGCTCCGGCTGGGCGCCATGGAAGCGCGCGGCCATCAGGGCGATCGCCCTACGTGGATCGGCGGCGCGCAGGACCGGCAGCGTGGTTGCAATCTCCGCCCCCTCGCCGGCCAGGATCGCGGCGGCACCGCGCGCCTCGGCATCGGCGACGAAGCCGGCACCGTCGGCACGGCTGCCGGCCAAAGCGGCGAACAGGAAGCCGGCACCGGTCTCGCGCGAGTCGACGCACAGGCCGGCGATGTCCGGATCGGACGTCGTCTGCCCCGTGGCAAGATCCTCAGCGAGTTTGGAAAGCTTCATTAACCATGTTCCGAGCTGGACCGAAAAGCCGGCGCATCGCCCGCCGGCCCGTCGGTCTTCTATAGGCAAGCGCCCGTCCGGTGAAGCGCACATCTCGCTACGGCCCGACGCTTCGGTCCGGCTGTGGCTTTCCTGCGGCAGCGGTTCCGGCCGCCGCAGGTGATCCCCGGTCTAGTAGGAGACCAGCAGCGACTTGCCCTCGTCGCCGAACTCGGGCCGCACGCCCAGGAGGGTCGCCGAACGCCGGATGATGTTGCCGACGGTCGGCGCGGCGTTCATGCCGGCGGTGGCGTAATACTGGCCATCCTCGGGCTTCGGCTCGTCGATGACGACGAGGACGATGTAGCGCGGATTGTCTATCGGGAAGGCCGACAGGAAGGCGTTGAACTTCTTGGTGTCGGAGTAGCGCCCGTTGACCACCTTGTTGGCCGTGCCGGTCTTGCCGCCGACGCGGTAGCCGGTGACGTCGGCCTTGTTGCCCGAGCCGCGCTGGTCGGCGACGTTCAGGCGGAAGAGATAGCGCATCTCGTCGCTGGTCTTCTCGCTGAGAACCCGCGTGGCGACGGCCTCGGCCTCGGCGCGGCTGCGCGGCAGGAAGGTCGGCGGGATCAGCTTGCCGCCGTTCATCAGCGCGGCGGCGGCGACGGCGGTGTTCAGCGGCGTCGTGGACACGCCGTGACCGAAGGAGATCGTCACCGAGTTGATCTGCTTCCAGACCTTCGGCTGGGTCGGCGTGGCGACTTCCGGCAGCTCGGTCGTCATGCGCGACAACAGGCCGACGCGGGTCAGGAATTCCTGGTGCCCCTCGATGCCGACGGCCTCGGCTTCCTTGGCGCTGCCGATGTTCGAGGAATAGATGAAGACCTCGGGCACGCTCAGCACCCGGCGCTTGCCGTGGAAGTCGGAGATGGTGAAGCCGCCCATGCGGATCGGCCGCGTCGCGTCGAAGCTGTCGGTGATCTTCACCTTGCCGGAATCCAGCGCCATCGCCGTGGTGAAGGCCTTGAAGGTCGAGCCCATCTCGTACAGGCCCGCCGACATGCGGTTCATGCGGTCCTTGTCCAGCGCCTGGCTCGGCTGGTTCGGATCGTAATCCGGCAGCGAGGTCATGGCGACGACCTCGCCGGTGTGGACGTCGAGCACGACGCCGCCGGCGGCGATCGCCTTGTAGCGCGCCATGGCGGCGGCCAGTTCGTCGCGCACGATGTGCTGGACGCGCAGGTCGAGCGACAGCTTCACCGGCTCCAGATCGGTGCCGACGGCAAGGCCCGCATCCTGCAGGGCGCGGTAGCCTTGGTCGTCGATGTATTTCTCCATGCCGGCGGTGCCCTGATTGTCGACATTGGTATGTCCGACAATGAAGCCCGCGGTGGTGCCGCCCGGATAGAAGCGCCGCTTCTCGGTGCGGAAGCCGATGCCCGGAATGCCGAGATCGAGCACGGCCTGCTGCTGGCCCGGCGTCAGCTCGCGGCGCAGCCAGACGAAGCCGGCATTGCTGGCGAGACGGCGATAGAGCCATTTCGGGTCGAGATCCGGCATGACGCCGAGCAGCAGTTCGCTCGCCTCGTCCGGATCGATGATGCGGCGCGGCTCGGCGAAGAGCGAGGCGGTCTTGATGTCGGTGGCCAGCACCTCGCCGTTGCGGTCGAGGAGGTCCGGCCGGTCCGACATGATCTTGTCGGCGGCGCCATAGGCCGCGGCGCTTTCGGTGGGCGCGACGCCCCACATGACGAGGCGGCCGCCGATGACGCCGTAGATGCCGACGAACAGGCCCATGGCGATGACGAAGCGGCTGCGGTTCTTCGGGCCGCCGCGATGGCGGCGGGGCCGGCCGAAATGGTCGCAGTCCGGCAGCATGGTGCCGGCGGCGACGGGCTTGTTGCGCTTGAACGGATTGGGGACTCGCATCACCGCACCACCGTGTCGGAGCTGTCGGCATAGCCGCCGAGATTGCCGCCGGTCTCGGGCACGAGGTTCACCGGACGCCGGGGCAACTCGTCGGGCCGCACGATCTGGTCGGGACGCATGGGCTGCAGCTGCAGCTCGTCCTGGAAGGCATTGGCGATGCGCTGCAGCCGGTTCGGCTGGTCGAGCAGGCTCCAGTCGGCTTCTAGGAGCGAGATCGTCTCGCGCTCCAGCGCGATGCGGCGCTCGACCTTGGCGACCTCGGTCTCCAGCGTCTCGGCCTCATGCTTGATCTTGTAGGTCCAGGCCGCCGCAGAAATCATGATTGCAATCAGGACGATATCAAGAGTTTTCAACATGGTACTCAAACTCCGGTATCTGGGAGATCGGCGAGCGACGGCAGTCCGGCGAAGCCGAGCTCGTCGGCGTCCTGGCGGGCCGGCTCGGCGGTGCGGATGCCGGCGCGCAGCTTGGCCGAGCGGGCACGCGGATTGCGCTCCGCCTCGGCGTCGGTCGCGCCGACGGCGCGGTTGCGCGCCACGAAGGTCTGGGTGGCCGGCGCCATGTCCGGCAGATGGCGCGAGCCCGAAGGCGGCGAGGACCGGTCGCGCAGGAAGCGCTTGACGATGCGGTCTTCCAGCGAATGGAAGCTGACGATCACCAGCCGGCCGCCCGGCTTGAGCACCCGCTCGGCCGCCACCAGCGCCCGGGCAAGCTCGCCCAACTCGTCATTGACGAAGATGCGCAGGCCCTGAAAGCTGCGCGTCGCCGGATCGATCTTGTCCTTGGGTCCGCGCCCGACGACCTTGCCGATGACGCCAGCCAGATCGAGGGTCCGCGTGAAGGGCTGCTCGAGACGGCGCGCCTCGATGGCGCGGGCGACCCGGCCTGCCTGCTTTTCCTCGCCGAGAATGCCGATGACCCGCAGGAGGTCGCCGACCTTCAGGCGGTTGACGACATCGGCGGCGCTCGGACCGGCGCCGCTCATGCGCATGTCGAGGGGACCGTCCTTCTGGAAGGAAAAGCCGCGTTCGGCCTCGTCGAGCTGCATGGAGGAGACGCCGACATCGAGAACGATGCCGTCGACCCGCCCGCCGGCGGCCTCGGCCTGGGTCTCGACGATGCGCTGCAGATCGCCGAAGCGGCCTTCGACCGGCGCCAGCCGGCCGTCGTAGCCCTCGGCCAGCCCGCGCGCCGTCGCGATCGCCGCCGGATCGCGGTCGATGGCGATGACATCGGCGCCGGCATCCAGGATGGCGCGCGTATAGCCGCCGGCCCCGAAGGTACCGTCCACGATGACTTCACCCGGCTTCGGTGCCAGCGCCTCGAGCACTTCCGCGAGAAGCACCGGAATGTGGCGAGCCGGTCCGCCAACCACGGGATCGTCGATCCCGCCGTGACCCGCCGTCATTCCGGTGCCCCCGCAGAAGCCTTGCCGCCCGGCGATGTCGCCAGAAGCCGCGCCCGTGCCTCGCTGCGTGCCGCCTCGAACCGCGCCGGCTCCCACAGCTGGAAGTATTTGCGCGTTCCCACGAAGGCGACCTTGTCCGTGATGCCGGTATGCGAGCGGATGAAGTCCGTCACCACGATCCGCCCCTCCGCATCGAATTTGAGATACGCGCCGTCGCCGTAGGCGAACAGCGCAAGGTCCTGATAGGCCTCGCTGAACGGATCCTGGGCATCCATCTGGCGCTCGAAGCGCTCCAGCAGATCCGGGCCGCCCACTTCCATCACCGGCAGCGACAGGCTGCGCATGGCGAACAGGTCGCGAATGCCCCGCGCGGCGATCACCTGCCGGAACGAGGCCGGCACGGACACCCGACCCTTGGAGTCGATGTTGTTGACGTAGTTGGAGAGGAACCAGTCCATCAGCCGCAGCGCTGCCCGTCGCGACAGATTCCCATCTCATCAAGGCCCCCGCCTGCCTGCCGTGCGACCGGTGCACCATCCCCACGGCGCTGCCCGACTTGCGGCGTCTCAAGTCCGCCCCGAACAGTCCGGGACACGTTGCTTTCTGCCCGAAACGGGGTCCCGACCGACCCCTTAATGATGGCTTATGGAATATCATGGGCACTCTTGGTCGTCAATGGGATCGCCCCACATGAAGGCTGCGCACGGCCTTCTGAAATGGCCTAGCATGCAGCCATTAATGGCCTATTAACATTGACGTTTTCCAAACACTTCGGGATTTCTGGCGGCCATGAGTTCAGTCGCAGCAAGGCCTTCGGCCGCCGTCTGACGGAACGGAAATTCCATAGGAATTCGGGGTGCTTGCGGCGCGGGGGGGGACGCCAGCCCATGGCCGAACAGAAATATCTGCCGGAACGCTTTCGGCGGACCGCCGACCGGGACGATCGGCCGATCGCGGCGACGCGCCCGAAGTGGGGAAGTGGGAATGAAAAGTGCCAGCCGGCCTGTAAGCCGGGTTCTGTCAGCGGATTGACCGCCGGACGACCATTCCTCTGGGACGACCCTTGCGGGCCGCCTCTAGCAACCTACCCGAACGACCGGCCCGGAGAGGGCTGGCGACCCGTCTTGCGACGGACCGACCGCGTCGTTCCTATTCGGTCTTGCTCCCGGTGGGGTTTGCCGTGCCGTCGCTGTTGCCAGAGACGCGGTGGGCTCTTACCCCACCGTTTCACCCTTACCCCGCCAGCACTGCGGCTCCGTCGCGCTTCGTCGCGCGAGCCGCACTGCAGGCGGGGCGGTCTGTTTTCTGTGGCACTTTCCCTGGGATCACTCCCGCCGGACGTTATCCGGCACCGTTTCTCCGTGGAGCCCGGACTTTCCTCCCCCGCCGTCTTTCGACATGTGACGGGAGCGGCCGTCCAGCCGGCTGGCGTCCGCTACGTGTTCCGCACGGCCGGCGAAGTCAACGCCTAATCGTCATCGACCGCAGCGCGCCTGTCATTCCGGTGTCGTCGCAGCCAGCCTCGCCTCGGCCTTGGACGGCAGCGCGAACAGCGCCACGAAGCGCTCGGCGACAGCCCGGTCGCCGGTGACGGTCAGCGCGCCGTCGGCCTCCAGTGCCGCCAGTGGCACCTTGCCGTAGACCGCGCCGGCGATCACCGGCGGCTCGGCGGCCAGGACCACGTCGGCCGTGTCCGGCGTCTCGGCGGCGATCTCGATCCGGCCGTCCGCGACATCGGCGAGGAAGCTCTGGTCGCCGACGACGAAGCCGAGCCGCGCGGCAAAGCCGTCGGCCTTTTCGGGATCGAACATGGTGCGCAGCGACAGCATCAGCGAGGACGCGCTGAACGGCATCGCCGGATCGTGCGCGGGCGAGCGCACCGCCCAGCGCCCCAGCGCCTGGAAGATCGGCTCGCTCTCGTAGCCCCATTCGGTGAGCTCGTAGACCTGCGAGGCCGCCGGCGGTGGCAGCTTTCGCCGCAACAGCACGCCGGCCGCCTCCAGACCCTCCAGCCGCTGGGTCAGGACATTGGCGCTGAGCCCCGGCAGGGCCGACCGCAGATCGGAGAAGCGGCGCGGCCCCCACATCAGCTCGCGCACGACCAGAAGCGCCCAGCGCTCGCCGAGCAGGTCCATGGCGTGGGCAGCGGCACAGGCATCTTCATAACGACGGCGCTGGCGGGTGTCAGGATTCTTAGTTATTTTTTCTAACTTCATTGTTGTCTTTTATAACTGGATGCGCCATCAATCGCAAATACGAGATCGCGAGAGGTGTTCATGTCCCGCCTGATATTCGTCAATCTGCCCGTGGCCGACCTGCCACGCGCCATTGCCTTCTACGAGGCCGTCGGCGCCGTGCGAAATCCGCAATACTCCAACGAGACCGCCGCCTGTATGGTGTTTTCGGAGACCATCCACGTGATGATCCTGACCCATGCGCGCTTCGCCGACTTCACCCGCAAGCCGATCGCCGACGCACACGCCACCACCGAGGTGCTGCTCTGCACGACGGTGGACAGCCGCGAGACCGTGGATGCGGTGGTCGGATGGGCCGGCGCGGCCGGCGGCGTCTCCGACCCGACGCCCAGCCAGGATCACGGCTTCATGTACATGCGCAGTTTCGAGGATCCCGACGGTCACATCTGGGAAGTCGCCTGGATGGATCCGGCCGCGGTTCCGGCCGACAGCGAGATGGCGACGGCCTGACACGCCGCGGGGCGGATCGCCGGCTCGGCCCGGCGCGTGGCCCATCACCCGCCGCGGCATCGGCGCGAACCGGACACCGGTCGCGGCCATCCGCCCCCGGCACGGCGACCCTCGCCGTGCCGCAGCGCAGACAGTCCAACGAAGGAGGAACGCATGGAATATGTCGATGGATTCGTGGTGCCGGTGCCCGCCGGCAACAAGGACGCTTATCGCGAGATGGCGGTGAAATTCGCGCCGCTGTTCAAGGAGTTCGGCGCCCTGCGCATGGTCGAATGCTGGGGCGACGACGTTCCCGACGGCAAGGTCACCGACTTTCGCCGCGCGGTGCAGGCCGAGGAGGGCGAGGTCGTCGTCTTCTCCTGGATCACCTGGCCGGACAAGGCGACCCGCGATGCCGGCATGAAGCGGGTGATGGAGGATCCGCGCATGCAGCCGGGCGGCGACATGCCCTTCGACGGCAAGCGGATGATCTACGGCGGCTTCCAGGTCATTCTGGACGGCTGAGCCCATGTCGAAGATTTCCCCCTGCCTCTGGTTCGACACCGAGGCCGAGGCGGCGGCGCGCTTCTATGTCGAGACGTTCCGCGCCTGTGGCCAGACCGCCTCGCTCGGCGACACGCTGCTTTACGGCGAAGCCTTCCCGGACCGGGAGGGCAGCGTCCTGACCATCGGCTTCACGCTGGCCGGACAGGACTTCATCGCGCTCAACGGCGGAACGAGCTTCAAGATCACCCCGGCGGTGTCGCTGTTCGTGTCCTGCGCCGACCAGACCGAGATCGACGCCTTCTGGGAGCGCTTCCTCGACGGCGGCACGGTGCAGCAATGCGGCTGGATCACCGACCGGTTCGGCCTGTCCTGGCAGATCGTTCCGGCCGCCCTCAAGCGGATGACCCACGACCCGGACAAGGCGCGGGCGGCCCGCGTCATGCAGGCGATGATGGGCATGGTGAAACTCGACCTGGCGTCCCTCGAAGCCGCATATCGAGGCGAGGCCTGACGGGAGCGCGGGCGCGCATTGTCACCCCTCTGCCCGCCGCGATCCCGATGGAAGCGGCCGCAGCCCCCTCGCGGCCGCTTCCATCGCATGTAAGGCCGATCAGGCCTGGGCGAGCTCGCGCTTGACCTTCGAGCAATAGCGCTGGGAGATCGGGTTCATCCGCTTGGCGTAGTGACCGGCATTGTACTTCAGGATCGTGCCGCAGGTGGTGCCGCCGCCGCGCTGGACGGCGCCGGCCAGGTAGCGCATGCCCCATTTGATGTTGGTGGCCGGGTCGTAAAGCGCCTTGGTGCTGCCGCGATAGCCCATGCCCCGCGCCGTCGCCGGCTTGATCTGCATCAGCCCGACTTCGCCGGCCGCGCCGGTGACCGAGGAGCGGTAGCTGCTCTCGATGTTGATGACCGCGTGAGCCAGGTTCAGCGGCACGCCATGGGCGGCGGCTTCCTTGGCAATGATCGTCGCGAACGGCCGGTTGGCGAAGCGCTCGAGCGCTGCAACCTGCGTGGCGGGCGTGATCTCGGATGTCGTGTCGTTGGCGAAAGCAGTCGTCGTATGGCCGAATGCAAGCGTCGCGGCGAGAGCCACGGCAGTCAGTCTGTACATAAAAACCCCAAGTGATCGATGCCGGCCATCCCCTTGCAGGGCCGGCGCTATTTCCCTCGAAAGCGGCGCACCGCAGTTGCGAAGGACCGCTGTGTGCGGCGCAAAACCATCGGGATTGTGACGAAGCGATCACGCAACATTTCAGGGTGTAACAAACACCGTGAATCAGACGCCTGTGATTGCGCTTTCATCGGCGTCGAAGGGCGACCGGGGCAGGCTGGTCAGAAGCCGGTGCAGGGTTTCGATCGTCGAGGCGTCGGCGATGCCGTCGACCCGCTCCTGGCGGAAGTGCCGCTGGAAGGCGACGGTCGCCTGACGCGTTGTGTCGTCGAAGGTTCCGTCGCATGGCACGCCGTAGCCATAGGCCGCCAGCAGCGACTGGTAGGCGGCGACGGGCTCGCCCCGATCGCCGAGGCTGAAATAGCGTCCGCCCCGCAATGGCGCAGGATCGACCGCATGGCCGATGCCAGCGGAAAAAAGTTGAAGCCAGGGGAACTTTTCGCCGGGATCGGACTTTCGCGCGGGAGCAACGTCCGAGTGCGCCAGCACGAATTCAGGCCGGATCGGCCACCGGGCGACACAATCGGCACACAATCGGGTCACCGCATCGATCTGTGCGGGCGGGAAATCGGGATAGCCGTTGCCGTGCCCGACATTGACGATCTCGATGCCGATCGAACGCGAATTGATGTCGTCGCGGCCGCGCCAGCTGCCGGCGCCCGCATGCCAGGCGCGCCTTTCCTCCGGCACCAACTGCACGACCCGCCCGTCCTCATGGACGAGATAGTGGCAGGACACCTCGCTTTCGGGGGTGCAGAGCCAGCGCATGGCCGCCTCCCCGGTACCCATGCCGGTATAGTGCAGGATCAGCATGTCCGGGCGCAGCCCGTCGCGGCGTTCGGTATGGTTCGGCGACGGACAGATCTCGTCGACGCCGGCATGGTCTGGAATCACGCCGCGGTCTTTCCTGCAATCTGGCTGTAGGCGTTGTTGATCGCCTTCATCCGCTCGGTGGCGATGAACATGAACTCGTCGGGCACGCCGCGGGCGGCCAGCCGGTCGGGATGGTTCTCGCGCACCAGCGTCAGATAGCGGGCGCGGGTCTCCGACGGCGCGGCGTCCGGGTCGAGCCCGAGCACCGCATAGGGATTGCTCGGCCCCAGAATGTGCCGGTTCTTCACGTCGGTGAACTCGGTCTCGCTCAGGCCGAAGATGCGGGCCACCTCGGCCAGGAACTCCAGCTCGCGCTCATGCACCAGCCCGTCCGCCTTGGCGATGTGGAACAGCCCGTCGAGAACGTCGGTCAGGAGTTCGCAAGTCTCGCCTTCCTCGCGGCACAGCCCCTTCAGCCGCATCGCGTAGGTGTCGAAGCCGGCGATGTCCTGCTTGGCGATGTCGTAGAGACGGAAGACGTTGCGCAGCTCCTCAGGCGGAATCTCGAGGATCTCCTGGAACGCCGTCACCTCGCGCGGCGAGACGATGCCGTCGGCCTTGGCCATCTTGGCGGACAGGGCGATCACGGCGACACCGAAGGCGACGCGCTTGCGGGTGTCGCGATCGCCGCCGAAGATCGCACGGATGCTCTCGAAGATGGCGTCCAGCGTCGCGCGGCTGCCGGCCGGTATGCCCTGCAGCAGCGTGTTGAGGCTCGTCAGAATGTTCATCGCGCCGCCCCGCCGGCCATGTTGTCGAATCGAGATTATCTGCGATCGTTCGCTGCGACGCAAACAGAAGGGCGCGCAACGCCTGCGAACAGCCCGTCACCGCCGCAAAAGCGTGTCGGTCCGTGCCAAACGACGCCATCGCCCGTTGGTTTCGTGCGCCCGCGCCGGAATTTCGCGTCTGCGTCGCCAGCCCCGTTCCAGCCAGCCATGATCAATGGGAGAGCGGCGCAGACCGTCCGCCGTCGCCGATGCGGAACCGTGCGTGCGATCCGGGCCGTGCGGCGACCTTCCTTCTGCTGAATTCGAGTGACCCGATGCGCGACCGCCACGAGACCATTTCTTCCCCCGCCGCGCGCCGCCGCACCGGACGCCGCCTCGCCATGGCCGGCATGGCGCTGGTCCTGGCGCTTGCCGGCTGCCGCTCCACGGCGCTCAGCGTCGCCGAGCTCGGCCTGTCCGACATGGCGGTCGAGGCCTCGCACCAATACCCGATCCACGGCATCGACGTCGCCAAGTACCAGGGCGACATCGACTGGACCGCGGCCCGCCAGGGAGGCGTCGCCTTCGCCTGGCTGAAGGCGACCGAGGGCGGCGACCGCCTCGACGACCGCTTCCAGGAGAACTGGCGCGAGGCCCGCGCCGCCGGCGTGCCGCGCGGCGCCTATCATTTCTGGTATCATTGCCGGCCGGGCATCGAGCAGGCTCGCTGGTTCATCGACAATGTCCCGCGCGAAAAGGGCGCCCTGCCCCCGGTGATCGACGTCGAGTGGACGCCCTTCTCGCCGACCTGCACCAAGCGGCCGCCGCGCGAGGACCTGATCCGCGAGGTCATGGCGATGTCCGACGCGCTGGAGCGCCATTACGGCCAGCGCCCGATCCTCTACGTGCCCATCGACGTGCATCGCGAGCGTCTGGTGGCCGCCTTCCCACGCCATGAATTCTGGGTGCGCGCCGTCGCCGACCACCCCGACAATGTCTATGAGGACCGCAAATTCCGCTTCTGGCAGTACACCGCCACCGGTTCGGTGCCGGGCGTCCGCGGCGAGGTCGACCGCAACGCGTTTGCCGGCTCGCGGGCCGACTGGGCGAAATGGCTGCAGGCGCGCATGCGGCGTTGACCTTCTTCAAAGCGCCATGATGATCGCCTAGGCGCGGGCCAAACGCTCTGTGTCCTGTTTTGGAGGAATTCGCCGATGCCTGTTGCCAGCCGTTTCGCCCTGACCCTGTCGCTTCTCCTGTCCGGCAGCGGCTTCGCGGCGGCCCAGCAATGCGGCGGCGATTTCGGCGCCTTCCTGCAGGGCGTGCGGGCCGAGGCTCAGGCCAAGGGCCTGTCGGCCGGCGCCGTCGGCGCGGCCGTTGCCGACATGCGGCAGGACCCGAAGGTGCTCGCCGCCGATCGCGCCCAGGGCGTCTTTGCCCAGGACTGGCAGCAATTCGCCACCCGCATGGTCAATGGCTACCGGCTGCAGCAGGGCAAGGAAAACCTGCAGAAATACGCCAGCGTCCTGTCGCGCATCGAAGCCGAGACCGGCGTGCCCGGCCCGGTTATCGCCGCGTTCTGGGGACTGGAGACCGATTACGGCGCCGTCCTCGGCAATTTCGACACGCTGGCGGCGCTGGCCACCCTCGCCCATGACTGCCGCCGTCCCGAACTCTTCCGCCCGCATCTGCTGGCGGCGATCGAGATCGTCGATCGCGGCTATCTGACCCCGTCCGAGATGAAGGGCGCCTGGGCCGGCGAGATCGGCCAGACCCAGCTGCTGCCCGAGGAATATCTCGAATTCGGCACCGACGGCGACGGCAATGGCCGGATCGACCTGCGCCAGGACGCCGCCGATGTCCTGTTCACCACCGGCAAATACATCCAGTCGCTCGGCTGGCGCGGCGGCGAGCCGTGGCTCGAAGCGGTGCAGGTGCCGTCGGAATTCCCATGGGACCGCGCCGCTTTGGTCAACAAGGAGCCGCGCGCCAATTTCGCCGAGCTCGGCGTGACCAGGGCCGACGGATCGGCGCTGCCGTCCGACCAGCTGCCGGCCTCGCTGATCCTGCCGATGGGACGCGGCGGCCCGGCCTTCCTCGCCTATCCGAATTTCGACATCTATCTGAAGTGGAACAAGTCGCTGGTCTACTCGCTGACTGCGGCCTATTTCTCGACGCGCCTCGCCGGCGCCCCCCCGGTCGACATGGGCAATCCGCAGCCGGGCCTCGATCTGGAGGCCACCAAGCGGCTCCAGCAGCGCCTGACTGATCTCGGATACGACACCGGCGGCGTCGACGGCATCATCGGCGAGAACACCCGCGCCGCCGTCCGCAAGGAGCAGATGCGCCTCGGCCTGCCGGCCGATGGCTGGCCGACGGCCGATCTCCTCCGCGCACTCTAGAGACGACGGCGCCCCGGCGAACCTTAGCCGGGGCCCCCGCCGGATCGCCGATGGCCGCGTGCCCTCGCCATCCGGTGCCGAAGACGCTAAGCACGGCTTATCTCCATCGATGCCCGCGCCCAGCCATCTGCGGCGCGGGCGGCAGGACGTGCCCGTGACCCGACCCCGTCTCCCCGCTCTTCCAGCCATCGCTCCCTTACGGGCCGGTGCGGAGCGGCGGTGCACCCGGCCAGCTTCGCGGCCCCGCGCGTGAGGGACGACGCCCTTCCGCCCGTCGAGACGCCCGGCGCGGTGAGCCGGACGCCGGTGCCGCTCCAGTGGCTGGCACTGCTGGCGCTCTCGATTCTGATCGGCAGCCTGCTCGAACTCGTCGGCATGCCGGCCGCGATGCTTTTGGGGCCGATGATCGCCGCCATCGTCATCGCGGTGTTCGGCACCACGATCGCCGTGCCCAAGGCGCCCTATCACGGCGCCCAGGCGGCGATCGGCTGCCTCGTCGCCTCGTCCATCACGCTGGAGATCCTCGCCACCTTCCTGCGCGACTGGCCGCTCTATGTCGGTGTCGTCCTTGCCGTGGTGACCGCCAGCGGCGTGCTCGGCGCCCTGATGAGCCGCTGGCACGTCCTGCCCGGCACGACCGCCGTCTGGGGTTCCTGGCCCGGTGCCGCCACCGCGATGATGGTCATGGCCGAAGCCTTCGGGGCGGATGCCCGGCTCGTCGGCTTCATGCAGTATCTGCGGGTGATCTTCGTCGCCTTCGCCGCTGCGCTGATGGCGCGATTCTGGACGGGCAGCGATGCGGCGGCCTATGCCGGCGCGGCAATTGTCTGGTTTCCGGCACTCGACTGGTCGCATTTCGGCCCGGCGCTCGGCTTCGTCGGCCTCGGCATTCTGGTCGGCCGCTTCCCGAAAGTTCCCGCCGGTCCGTTTCTGTTGCCCATGGCCATCGCCGTCGCGCTCACGCTCGGCGGCGTCGTCCAGTTCCAGCTGCCGGAATGGTTCCTGGTTCTCGGCTACGGCATTCTGGGATGGAAGATCGGCCTCGGCTTCACCCGCGCCGTCCTCGCCCATGCCTGGCGGGCGCTGCCCAAGATCGTCGGCTCGATCGTCCTGCTGATGGCGTTCTGCGGCGGCATCGCCGCGCTCTTGCATGTCTGGCTCGGCATCGATCCGGTCACCGCCTATCTGGCGACCAGCCCAGGCGGCATGGATTCCATCGCCATCATCGCGGCGTCGACCGATGTCGATCTGCCCTTCGTCATGGCGCTGCAGACGGTGCGCTTCGTCATCGTGCTGGTGGCCGGCCCGCCGATCGCCCGCCTCGTCGCGAGCCGCATCGGCGCGCGCGACTGACAGCGGGCCCCGGTACTGCGCTATTCGCGCGGTGCCCGCTCGCCGGTCTCGTCCTCGGCTCCCGTCTTGCCGTTGCGCCGGGCGACACGGCGCCGGGTCATCGCCCGACGCAACGCGCGGCCGCGCACCTTCAGCCAGACGCCCATGTCCTCGACGGTCTCGATCCGGTCGCCATAGAGCTCGGTCAGGGCGGCGCGGAACTCGGCGTAGCCGAAGCGCGCCTCGCCCTCCAGATGGCGGATCACCACCATCCAGGCCGGCGAGACCAGCAGCGACACGGCGGTCACCGCCAGCGCCAGCCGGTAGACGTCGCCGCCGATCGCGCCCGAAGCGAAGGCCGCCGCCGCCAGCACGAAGGAGAACTCGCCGATCTGCGCCATGGAGAGCCCCGCCTCGACCGCGGTCTTGTGCGGCAAGCCAGCGAGGCGGATCAGCAGGATGTTGAGGACGGTCTTCGCCAGGATCACGAAGAGCGAGGCGACCAGCACCAGCACCCAGTTCTCGACGATGTAGTTCAGGTCGATCAGGAGGCCGATGGACAGGAAGAACACCACCAGCAGCAGCGCCTGGATCGGCTCGACCACGTGGATGACCGGCGAGCGCAGGGTCGAGGCGCCGACGACCAGCCCGGCGATGAAGGCGCCATAGGCCGGCGACAGGCCGACGAGACCCGAAAAGGAGGCGGCGGCGAAGCAGAAGGCGAGCGAGCCGAGCGCCAGGATCTCGACATTGTTCTCCACCGCCGGCGCGAAGGACGGCTTCAGCTTCGGCCGCCGGCCGAGGAACCACAGCAGCCCGCCGAGAACCGCCACGGCGACGGCGATCTTCAGCCCGACATCGACCCAGCTCACCGCTTCCTCGCCGCCCAGCGAGGTGGCGAGGATCAGCATCGGCACCACCGCCAGGTCCTGGGCGATCAGCACCGCGACGGCGATCCGCCCCGGTTCTTGGCGCAGCTCGCCGATATCCTCCAGCATCTTCATCGCCACCACGGTCGAGGACAGCGCGATGATGAAGCCGAGGATGATCGCCTCGGCCAGCGTCGCCTCCGAGATCGCCATCAGGCCGAAGGAGATCGCCATGGCGGCGATGAGCTGGCCGCCGGCGATCTGCACCGCCGGCTTCAGCGAGGCGACGAAGGCCTTCAGCGACAATTCCATGCCGATGAAGAACAGGAGCATCAAGACGCCCATCTCGGCGAGCATGGTGACGTTCTCGTTGGAGGTGGAGATGACGCCCAGCGCCGAGGGGCCGAGCAGCACGCCGGCGAGGATGAAGCCGACCAGCGGCGGCTGCCGCAGCCGCATCAGCCCGAGGCCGGCGGTCACCGCAACGACGATCACGAAGGCGATGGCGGTCAGCCCGTTGTCGGCGCCGTGGCCGCCATGGGCCCCCTGGGCCACCTCCGCGACCGCGTGTTCGACCGTCGCCGTGGCCTCGGTGACCGCTTCCTCCATGTTGTCTCCCTTTGATCCGCCTGCCTGATTCGCGGTTGCGGCACGAAAGGCGAGAACCTTGGCCCGCTTGTGTCCGGCACCCGCGCACGGGCTGCTTTCCTCGGCATCGGCAGGTCGGGGACGGTCGCGATCACCCTATCACCCTGCCCACGCATCTGTTTCGCCGCTCGGGCGTTCCCATATGGAAACCACCATCGAACCGGAGAGCCGTCCATGAATGCCGCCGACCCTTCCCATCATGCCGACCACCAGCGGCGCCTGACGCGCATCAGCCGGGTCGCGCGGCTGATGGACACGGCGATCCGCATTCCCGGCACCGGCATCCGCTTCGGCGGCGATTCCGTGCTGGGCCTCATTCCGGGCGTCGGCGACGCCGCCGGCAGCCTCATCGGCATCTACATCCTGAACGAGGCCCGGCGGCTCGGCGTGCCCAGGCACAAGCTGGTCAAGATGGCCGGCAATCTCGGCATCGACTTCGCCGTCGGCGCCGTACCGCTGCTCGGCGACGTCTTCGACGTCTTCTACAAGGCGCACCGGCGCAATCTCGACATCGTCCTCGACCATTTCGGCGAGGCCGGCACCGCCTATGGCGACGCCTTGCGCGATCCGCCGATGAAGGACATCACGCCGAAGCGCGCCTGACCGCTTTCGCGCCTTCGCGTCGACATTCATCCGTGCCACCCTTGGCCGCGGTCACGCAGGCGGGGGACGACGGGTGAAGGATGCAGATGCGGCAGCACGCGGGGACCGGGCAGCGGATGCGGTGGCGGGATCGGAACGGCCCGCCCACACTCCGCAGGGCTCGCCCGGCGAGGTGTTCCGCGCCTTCCTGAAACTCGGCGTCTCGGCTTTTGGCGGGCCGATCGCCCATCTGGGCTATTTCCGCGATGAGTTCGTCACCCGGCGACGCTGGGTCGACGAGGCCGGCTATGCCGATCTGGTGGCGCTTTGCCAGTTCCTGCCCGGCCCGGCCTCCAGCCAGGTCGGCTTCGCGCTGGGCCTGATGCGGGCCGGCCCGCTGGGCGCGCTGGCGGCCTGGACCGCCTTCACCCTACCCTCGGCCATCCTGTTGATCCTCTTTGCGGCCGGCGCGTCGGCCTTCGAAAGCGGCATCGGCGCGGCGATCGTCCATGGCCTGAAGATCGTCGCGGTCGCCGTGGTGGCGCAGGCGGTGTTCGGCATGGCGCGTAGCCTCTGTCCCGATCGCACGCGCGCGACCATCGCGGTCGTCGCCGTCGTCGCGGCGGCCGCCCTGGCCGGCTCGCTCGGCCAGATCGCGGCAATCCTCATGGGCGGGCTCGCCGGCCTCTGGTTCTGCCGCGCCGATGCCGCGGCATTGCCGCCGATCCCCATGGTCCCCGTCTCGCGTACCGCGGGGCTCGTCGCCCTCGCCGTCTTCGCCGCTCTCCTGATCCTGCTGCCGGTCTTCGCCGCCATGGGCCCGGCGGCGAACGCTGCCGGTCCCGTCGCGCTGTTCGACGCCTTCTACCGGGCCGGCTCGCTGGTGTTCGGCGGCGGCCATGTCGTCCTGCCGCTCCTGCAGGCCTTCGTCGTCGAGCCGGGATGGGCGAGCGACGATGCCTTCCTCGCCGGCTACGGCGCCGCCCAGGCCGTGCCCGGCCCGCTCTTCACCTTCGCCGCCTATCTCGGCGCCATCGCCTCGCCGCAGGGCTACGGCCTGCCGGGGGCGGTCATCGGGCTGGTGGCGATCTCGCTGCCCGGTCTGCTGCTCGTGGTGGCGGCGCTGCCGTTCTGGGACGAATTTCGCCGCCGCGTCACGGCGCAGGCCGCCATGCGCGGCGCCAATGCCGCCGTCGTCGGCATTCTCGGCGCCGCGCTCTACGATCCGGTGTTCGTCAGCGCCGTGCGCGGACCGGCCGACTTCGCCCTGGCACTGGCCGGCTTCGTGGCGCTGGTCGTCTGGAAGGCGCCGCCCTGGACGGTCGTCCTCGCCTCCGCCCTCGCGAGCATCGCCATCGCCTAGTCCACAGCAACGTCAACGAAGCCGTGATCGGATCATAGCAATCCCTTAAGCGACCCATGGCATTCTTGTGGCCATCGAGAGCAGGCGTGCGCGCGATGCCGGTGGGGGGATGGGGATGAATTCGCGGGTCGACATGGATATCGGCGTCGATGTTCAGACGCTGTTCCTGACCAATGCCATGATCCTCATCGTCATGGGTCTCGCCTTCTATGCGGCCTGGCGCAAGCAGCCGGACGAAACCTACTGGCCGGCCTGGATCGGCGCGAATTTCGTCATCGCGGGATCGCTGTTTTCCTACATGGCCTTTCCCGGCAACGAGCCGAGCTTCGGCCTGGCGCTGCCGAACAGCCTGCTGGTCCTCGGCTTCGGACTGCGCTGGACGGCGTCCCGCCTGTTCGCCCGGCGCCGCGTTCCCATGTCGCTGATCGTCGTGCCGACACTCGTCGTTGCGCTCATGTTCGGCCTTCCCGGCTGGATCGACTATCCTTTGGCCTATTACACCGTGAACGCCATCCTGATGCTGTTCGCCGCCGCGACGGCCTGGGAGTTCTATACCGATCGCGAGACCGGCCTGCCGTCGCGCTACGGCCTGCTCATCGCCTACGGCGTCATGGCGCTGTCCTTCGCCGGCCGCATCGTGCAGGGCATCAACGCCCATACCGCGGAGACCGCACATCTGGTCTTCGACAGCGTGCTGCAGATCCATCTGCTGATCGCGGTGATCCACACCACCGCCAGCGGCGCCTTTGTCCTGTCGGTTGCCTATGAGCGGATGGCCAGGGACCTGCGCCACGCGGCGATGCATGATGCCCTGACCGGACTTCCCAACCGCCGCGCCTTCGAGCAGCGGCTGGAGAAGGCCCTGCAGGACCGCGGCCACTTCGCGCTGGTCGTCTTCGATCTCGATCACTTCAAGAGCATCAACGACCGCTACGGCCACGCCGCCGGCGACGAGGCGCTGAGGCGCTGCGCCCTGCTCTGCCCGTCGGTGCTGCGCCAGCAGGACTTCGTCGCGCGGGTCGGCGGGGAGGAGTTCGCGGCGATCCTGCCCGGTGTCACCCCGACCGAGGCCTTCATGCTGACGGACGGGGTACGTTCCACCGTCGCGGCGACGCGGATCGCGGCCGACGACGTCAGCTTCGGGCTGACGCTCAGCGCCGGCATCGCCCATTCGGCCGAAGGCGAGGCCAGCTTCGACCGGCTGATGCGCGCGGCCGACGCCAATCTCTACCGGGCCAAGAACGGCGGCCGCAATCGCATCGCCGAGACCGCCGCCGCCTGACGCCTCGCCGGCGTTACCACCGCCTGGTGCGGGCGATATAAGCCTCCGCCTCGGCGCCGAAGGCCGACCGCAGGGCCGCCTCCTCGCCGCGGATGAAGCGGGCGGTGATCACGAAGGGAAAGACCAGGGCGATCGCTACGGCCGACAGGGCGCCGATCCAGAACGCGATCCCGACGAGCACCAGCGCCATGCCCGTGTAGATCGGGTTGCGGTTGATCTTGAACGGGCCCTCGACGATCAGCACCTTCGGCACGTCCCGCGGCTCGATCGAGGTTCGCTTGCGCCGGAACCACAGCGCCGACCATGCCGCCAGAACGACGCCGACCACGATCAGCCCGATACCGATCAGCGTCGCAGGCGCCGACACGAAGACGGCGATCGGCAGCACCGACGCGGCGACCACCTCGGCGACGAGAAAGCCGGAGGCCCAGACCGGCGGAAGGTCGGGGAAATCGCGCTTCATCGACATGGTCGTCTCCGTTGGTTTCGTCGCCGGCCCCGCATATGGGGGGCTACGCGGCCGGGCACGAGGCCCTGCGGCCCCGCGTCGGCAGGCAGGGTCTTGCGGGTCGGTTCCAGCGTTGGGTTCAAGATTGGGCGCCCGGCGGGCGCCGGACCGGTCAGGCGGCGCGCGAGCGCAGCGGGTTCTGCATGGTCGAGCTGAACATCCGATAGGCGTTCCGGCCGGACGCCTTGGCGGCGTAGAGAGCAGAATCGGCGCGGCAGAACAGCGTGTCCGGCGCCATCCCGGCTTCGGCCATGGCGATGCCGACCGAGGCGCCGAGATCGGACGCCGTGCCGTCGGCGGCAGGACCGTTGAGGAGATCGACGATGGTCGCGGCCAGGGTTTCGACGGCAACGGCATCGCGGTGGCTGCCGAGCAGCACGGCGAACTCGTCGCCGCCGATACGGGCGACCAGCTCGGCGTCGTCGCAAACCTGCCGCAGCCGGGTCGCCGTCGCTTTCAGGCAAACGTCGCCGAAGGCGTGCCCATAGGTGTCGTTGATCGCCTTGAAGCCGTCGAGATCGATCAGGAGCAGCGCGCCGACGGGACGCTTGCCGGCCGTGGTGCCTTCCAGGTCGGCCAGCCGGGTCTGGAACTGGCTGCGATTGGCGAGACCCGTCATCACGTCATATTCTGCCAGATAGCGCATCTTGTCGGCCAGCAGCTTCTCTTCGGTGATGTCCTGCTTGAACCCGAAGATGCGGACCGGCTCGCCGTTCTCGCACTCCACCGAGGCGGTGATGCGGATCCAGCGCTGGCGACCGGTGGCCGTGGTGATTTCCACGTCGAGGCCGAAACCGCCGCGCGTGGCGATCGCCTCGTTGCGGATCTTCTCCAGGGTCCGCCGGGATTCTTCCGGATAGCATTTGAGGATCGTCTTGCGGTCGAGCGGCGCGCCCCGAGGCA
This sequence comes from Aurantimonas manganoxydans SI85-9A1, assembly GCF_000153465.1. Lineage (GTDB taxonomy): Bacteria > Pseudomonadota > Alphaproteobacteria > Rhizobiales > Rhizobiaceae > Aurantimonas > Aurantimonas manganoxydans. The sequence goes on from NZ_CH672387.1 coordinate 2,725,011, forward strand.
ATTCGTAGAGATCGTAGACGACGTCGGTCCAGCGCAGCGTGTTCTGCGGCAAGGCGCATTCCCACACCCCCATCCGCGCGGCCTCGGACGCCCGGTCGAAGATCTTGGTCATGTGCGCAAGCTGGGTGTTCTTCTGGCGCAACAGGCGCGAGGTGGCCTCCAGCGCCGCCGACAGGCGGGCAATGCGCGCGGTATTATTCGTCCGGAAGATCATCGCTGGCCGGCTCCGTCCCGACCCGGCCGAAAGGCCACCTGGCGGCCCGACGCGACGCACGGCGCGGTGACGGAAGCAACGGCTTCGGCGCTTGGCGGGCTCGGCACGACAGTCGGCATGGCGGGTCACGGTTCCTCGGTCGCGATCACCCGACATTCTTAGGCGGCTACGACTTAAGATTTCCCTTGCGCCGGCCGTCTTGATCGATCGGTCAATCCGCCATGGTTTCCAGACTGGCGTAGCTCTCGGCCGCGTCGCCCTCGTCGAACGGGGTTTCCACCTCGACAAAGGTGTCGGGATAGAAGCCGTTGAAGCGGGTGCGCAGCGACAGGGAATAGGCCCCGATATGGCCGATCTCGATCCAGTCGCCGGTATCGACGGTCTCTGGCAGCCAGAACGGCCGCGACAGGATGTCGACGCTGTCGCAGGTCGCGCCGCAGACCTTGAAGGCCTGGATGTTCGCCGGGTCGCCATTGCGGCTCTGGCGGGCCGGATCGGGGATGAAGCGCGCCGGCAGGGTGATCTTGCCGGTCCACGAATCCGACAGCGACGCCCAGATGCCGTCGTTGATGTAGAGCCGCTTGCCCTTGCGCAGCAGCACCCGCACGATCAGCGAGAAGGCCCGCGCGACGACCACCCGGCCCGGCTCGGCGACCATCGGCATGTCCGAAAAGCCCCATTCCTCCATGTCGGCGGTCAGCCGCGTCATGATCGCGCCGAAGCCGGGCATCTCCTTCTTGCGGCGGCGCGGATCGTGGCCGTACTCGGCCGGAAAGCCGCCGCCGACATCGATGCCGGCCAGCGGCACGTCGGCCCGGTTGCGCACCCAGTCGGCCGAGGCGAGCGCCCGCTCGTAGGTGTCCGGGTCCTCGATCTGCGAGCCGACATGGAAGCAGATGCCGACCTTGAAGCCGATCCGGTGGCAGCGCTGCAGGAGCTCCACCGCATGGGCCGGCGCCGCGCCGAACTTCTTGGACAGCTCATAGGCGGCGCTGCCCTTGGTCTGGATGCGGATGAACAGGGTGATCTTGCCCGGATCGAGATCGAGCGCCCGCACGACGCGCAGGATCTTCACCACCTCGTCCTCGTGGTCGAGGGACATCACCCGGATGCCGTAGGTCTCCAAGGCCAGGCGGATGTCGGACTGGGCCTTCACCGGGTGCATGTAGAGCATCTCGGCATCCGGCTGGGCGGCGCGCACCGCCTCGAACTCGCCGGGGGAGGCCACGTCGAAGATGCGCACGCCGGCCCGGCTCAGCGTCTCCAGCACCATCGGCTCGCCATTGGTCTTCACCGCATAGGCGGTGTCGCCGGGAAACGCCGCCATGAAGCGCTCCGCATCGGCGGTCAGGACGGCGGGACGGAAGCAGTAGACCGGCACGTCGGGCCGAAGCGTCAGGGCGGCATCCTTGGCGGACTTGAAGGTCTGCAACAGGCGGTTCTCCACGGGTGACACTCGGGTCACGAAACGGCTCGGACGAACTGCGAATGGGGAATCACCCGCACTACCCGTCATCGCGGCGCAACTAGAGCATGGATCGGCGTTGTCAGCGCCCCTGCCCGCGGCCCGCCTGCGGATCGGCCCCAAGACCCGGCAATTCCGGCGGCGGAAAGCCGGCTCGCGTGCCGCCCGCAGGAGCCGCTTGTCCGACAGCCGGACAGCGCTCTAAACAGGGACACCCGCCAACAGGAACCATCGCCATGTCCGCCGCCCCGCTTCGCCTGACCGACATCGTCCGTGACATCGAGGCCGGGCGCACGACGCCGCAGGCGGTGCTGGCCGCCACCAACGAGCGGATCGACGCGGGCGACGGCGCGCTCGGCGTGTTCACCCACCGCGCGCCGGAGACCTCTCGCGCCGAGGCGGCGGCGGCCAAAGGTCCGCTGGCCGGCGTGCCCTTCGGCGCCAAGGACGTCTTCGACAGTTTCGACATGCCGACCGAACACGGCTCGGCGATCTATCGCGGCCACCAGCCGGCGGCCGATGCCCCGGTCATCGCGCTGGCGCGGGCCCAGGGCGCGGCCATCGTCGGCAAGACCGCGACGACCGAATTCGCCTCGCTCGATCCGACCCCGACCCGCAATCCGCACAATCCGGACCACACGCCGGGCGGCTCCTCCTCCGGCTCGGCGGCGGGCGTTGCCGCCGGCTACCTGGCTGGCGCCTGCGGCACCCAGACCGGCGGCTCGGTCATCCGCCCCGCCTCCTTCTGCGGCGTCGCCGGATACAAGCCGAGCTTCCGGCTGTTTCCGACGGTCGGCGTGAAGACCTATTCCTGGTCGCTCGACACGGTCGGATTCTTCGCCGCCACGGTGCCCGACGTCGCGCTGCTGGCCGCGCTGATCAGCGGCCGGCCGCTGGCCGACACGCCGCCCGCCGATGCGTCGGGGCTGACCATCGGCCTCTACCGTTCGGCCGTCGACGACCTGCTCGAACCCGACATGGCCGCCGCCTGGGACACGGCCGCCCGCGCCATCGAGGCGGCCGGGGCGAAGCTGATCGAGATTGCCGAGCCGGCCTCGCTGTCGGCGGCCCGCGAGATCCACGCGCCGCTGCAGAATTTCGAGGCGGCGCAGGCGCTGTTCCACGAGCGCACCCGGCACCGCGCCCTGATGGGCCCGAAAGTGCTGGAACAGCTCGACCATGGCGCGAGCGTGACTCCGGAGGAATACGACGACGCGCGGCGCACGGCCCGGATCGGCCGCAAGGCGGCGACCACCCTGTTCGAGAATGCCGACGCGCTGCTGGTGCCGTCGGCCATCGGCGCGGCGCCCTACAGCCTCGGCTCGACCGGCGACGCCATGTTCAACAAGCTCTGGACGATCACCGGCAATCCCTGCGTCAATGTCCCCGGCCTGCACGCCGCCAACGGCCTGCCGGTGGGCCTGACCATCGTCACCCGTTTCGGCCGCGACGCACGGGCGCTCGCCATCGCCGCCATGCTGGAACAGCGGCTCGCGGTGGACTGAGCGTCGTCGCGCCGCTTTTCCACCACAATTGCTGGAACCGAACCGACCTCCCCCCGTTGAGACCCCGCCTGTCAACGAGGGGAACAAGCAATGCGGATCGAAACTCTGGTCACCGTCTTCGGCACGGTCGTCTTCTTTGGAATGCTGGGCGGCATTACCACCGTCGGCGCGATCGTCCTCTTCCCCTGATCGCCGCGACGCCGCTCCCTGGCGGCGTCCACGATCGGGTCCATTCCCAAATTCGGCAGCTTCGCCACATTTGCCCCGCTTCGGGGTCGCGTGCCGTTTCGCTCCGTCGCCTGGCCACGACGGGCGCCAATCGCCTGATCACGCTGACTTTCCTGCTGCGTAGACCCTTCAGAGAGAGCCCGGTCCTGCCGCACGCGGCAGCTCGCGTTCCCGCCATTGTCCCAAAAAAACACAGGCCGGATGGCGCAGTGCATCGCCGCGCTCACAGGGGCTGCGCGAATTTGGCACGCCGTCCTTCCGCAGTGCAGCGACGAATTCGCATTTACGCACTGTGTCACGCCGTTACTCTTCGTGTGTCCGTGAACGAGGAGGCAATGCAAATGGAACTGACGCGTCCGCTGAATTTGCTGATGATCTGTGCCGCGTTTGCATTCGTCGGAGCCATGGTGATCGGCGTCGTGCCCTGATCCCATCCGTCCGACGGGCGCCTGACGGTGCCCCATCGACAAAAAAGCCGGGGTCCTGCCCCGGCTTTTCTCGTTTCGGTCGATGCCTTTCGCTCGCGGCCGGCTCAGGCCGCGGCGGCCTCGCTCTTCGGGGCGGCGGCCGTTCCGGCCCGCATGCCGAGGATGTGGCAGATCGAATAGACAAGGTCGGCCCGGTTCATCGTGTAGAAATGGAAGTCCGACAGGCCGCGCTTCTGCAGGTCCAGCACCTGCTCGGCACAGACCGCCGCCGCCACGTGACTGCGGGTCTGCGGGTCTTCCTCCAGCCCGTCGAAGCGTTCGGCCAGCCAGGACGGGATCTTGGCGCCGGTGGCGTTGGAGAAGCGTGCGACCTTGACGAAGTCGTGGATCGGCACGATGCCCGGCACGATCGGAATGTAGATGCCAGCCCGGCGCACCCGCTCGACGTAACGCTCGAAGACGTCGTTGTCGAAGAAGAACTGGGTGATCGCGCGGGTCGCGCCATTGTCGACCTTGCGCTTCAACAGGTCGATGTCGGTGGCGAAATCCGGGCTCTCCGGATGCTTCTCGGGATAGGCCGCGACGGAGATCTCGAAATCGGCGAAGGCCTTCAGCCCGGCGACCAGCTCGACGGCGTTGCGATAGCCGTCCTCGCGCGGGACATATTTGCCGCCGACGCCGTTCTGCCCGTCGCCGCGCAACGCCACGAAATGGCGCACGCCGGTCTCCCAGTACTGGCGCACCACCTCGTCGACCTCTTCCCGGGAGGCATCGACGCAGGTCAGATGCGCGGCCGGGGTCAGCGTGGTCTCCTTGAGGATCCGCTCGATCGTCTGGTGGGTGCGCTCGCGGGTCGAGCCGCCGGCGCCGTAGGTCACCGAGACGAAGCTGGGGCCGAGTGGCGCCAGACGCTCGATCGAGCGCCAGAGGTTCTCTTCCATCTTCTCTGTCTTCGGCGGGAAGAACTCGAAGGATACGCGAAGTCCGGAACCGGCAAGCGGCGGGGTCTGGCTCATGACGGGGCTCTCTATCAGCTGACGAGGGTTGTGCGGTTCGGGCTGTCGCCTGCCACAAGCAGGCGGGGGTCCCGGGCGATGCAGATGGTCACGGTGAGTTCGCCGGTCTCGTCTCCGCTGGAGACGAGATGGTCGAGGGACACCAGTTCGAGGCCGGCATCGTCCAGATAGCCGGCCAGCGTGTCGTCGGAGAAGCCGAGGCGCAGATGCGCATGCTCGGCGCGCAGGAACTCCAGCTCGTGCGGCGCGAAATCGATGATCGCCAGGCGGCCGCCCGGCGCGACGGCCCGGGCCGCCTCGGCCACGGCGGCCTGCGGGTCCTCCAGATAGTGCAGCACCTGATGAATGGTGACGAGGTCGTAGGCCTGACGCTCGACCGGCAGGTGATAGGCCTCGCCCTGGCGCACGACGGCATTGCCGATCCCGGCGCTGTCGAGCTTGGCCCGGGCGATCGCCAGCATCTCGCGCGAGGCGTCGATGCCGACGGCGCGCTCGCAGCGCGGCGCCAGCACCTCCAGCATGCGGCCGGTGCCGGTGCCCACGTCGAGCAGCGTGCCGATGCGCTTGTTGCCGAGCGCGGCCAGAAGCGCCTGCTCGACTTCCGCGTCCGAGGCATGCAGCGCCCGGATCGTGTCCCAGCTTCCGGCATTGCGGGCGAAATAGTCGGCGGCGCGGCGGGCGCGCTCCACCCGGACCGCGTCCAGCCGCTCGCTGTCGCGCTCGACCACCGGATCGGCCTCGTCGGCCCAGTTCAGAACAGCATGGACGAGACCGGAGACGCTGGCCTCCTCCGACAAGCGGAAATAGGCCCAGGCGCCTTCCTGATAGCGGGTCAGCACGCCCGACTCGACCAGCAGCTTCAGGTGCCGCGAGATGCGTGGCTGCGACTGGCCGAGAATCGCGGTAAGGTCGCTGACCGTCAGATCGCTTCGTGCCAGAAGCAGGACGAGCCGCAGGCGCGTCGGCTCGGCGACCGCCTTGAGGGCATCGACCAGTCGGCCGAAGGAGAGCTTCTGAATGTCCAGCATGTTCCGTCCCGATTTCGATATAAAGATATCTTTATGTGAAAATACGGACCGATGCAAGCGATACCATGCGCCGCTGACGACTGGCCGGAGCCACCGCCCCGCCGCCATGGCCGTCGCAGCGCCATGACGCCGCCTGCCGTTTCCCCGGCCGACCGGGACGCCACCGTCGCGCGGCCCGGCGAGCGCCGCTTCGAGGGGCCCGCACCGGCCTATGACGATGCCGGGCTGGTCTTCATCGGCCGCATCCGCTCGCCCTGGACCGAGCGGTCGCAATGCCCGAAGAATGTCGGCCGTGCCCGCGAGGCGGGCCAGCCCGCCGAAATCCGGCTCGACCCGCGTTGGCGCGAGGGCCTTGCGGGTCTGGGCGCCGGGCAATGGGTGCTGCTCCTGACCTGGCTCGACCAGGCGGATCGCGATCTCGCCTTGCAGATGCCGCGCCACGCCGACGGGCCCCGTGGCACCTTCTCTCTGCGCTCGCCGGTGAGGCCCAATCCGGTCGGCCTGCATCTCGTCCAGATCGTCGCCCTCGACCGCGAGACCGGAATCATCGGCATCGATGCCATCGACGTCCTCGACGGCACGCCCCTCCTCGACATCAAGCCCTATCTCGCGTCGGTCGACGCCCCGCCGGCCTGACCGACGGAGTTCCCTTGGCCACCGAACGCCAGAAGCGCATCGCCCGCGCCCTCACCGCCCTGATCCCGCGCGCGCCCTTTATCGACGCCGAGGCGATCCGCGAGGCGGCGCGCGCCCGGCACATGCGCTCCCTGCCGCCCGAACGCGCCGTCTGGCTCGCCGCGGTCGCCCATATCCGCCATGTCCATACCGACTATGACGAGCTCATGGACGACGGCTACGACAAGGACGCGGCACGCTTCTTCGTCCTCGACGACACCAATGCGGTGCTGGACGGCTGGGGCGCCACCCGCCATCTCGCCCCCGACGCTATCGACGAAGAGCCGGGGCTCAACGAAGCGGACGACGACGCTTCCGATTCCGGATGAACGAGCGGGCGCCGCGTCACGCGGCGTTCCTGTCCGGTGACGGCCGGCAAGGCCGCGAGGTCATGCGCGTGAGGTGGCCTGATCCCGCACAATCCCGGCCATCCAGCTGACGAAAATCCCCAACCGGCGCGTAAAACCGACGGGATCGATGTCCGGCGTGATCGCCTGCTCCAGAAAGTAGAGGATCTGTTCGCCCTGCGCCGGGTAACGGCACCGGAACGCCTGAGCATGCTCTGCGAGCGTTCCCGGCCAACACGGATCATCCTCGCTTCGCAACACGTTGGTCGAACGGATCAGCTTGCGCGACGCCTCCCTGACCAGGCGGTTCGCAATGGCGTCGGACCGCGCCACCAGCAACGCGTTACGATAGTCCCCCAGAACGCGCTCGAAATCCCCGTTTACCGCGAGGGCGAGTGTCATCGAGGGACGGAACAGGGCGATACCATCCGCCAGATCCTCACCGACGAGGCAGCGGCAATGGTGCCTGATCCAGTAGCGCCATGCCATACCGGCGTCCTCCGACGTAACCTCCTTGAGCAAGCCCATGTCGAAATCGACCTTGCTGATGACCGGGTGAGCCAGATCGATTTCAAGCCTGATCGCGTCGAGGACAGCCGCTTCGCGATCGGACAACGGTCGGCGCATGATCAGTGACAGGTCGAGGTCCGAACACCCTGGGACTGCACGGCCGGCCGCGATGCTCCCATAGACATAGACGCTGTGAATCGAACGAACCGAATCCAGGGACAGCCGGTCCCGGACCTGCGCGAGGACGGGGAGGAACGCGCCCTGGAACGGGCGGTCTCCGATCACCGGAATGAAACCTCGTTGGTCAGCGGTCATCGTGCCAGCATGCTTCCAGCAATGGGACGGGCCCAGTCAGCCTATCCGCGCATGAGGGCTCCCGTAAGAGCGAAGCTAGTTCTGCTGCACTCACCGGAACGTCCGCTCGGGGCGGGGCACCTGAGCCTCATCGGCAGGGGCCGGATGCCGGGCTCTCAACCCTCTCCGCGCAACGGCAACGTCACGAGAAAACCTCAGGCGTAGATCCACTGCTCGGGAATGCGCGCCTCGACGGCCTCGCCGACAGCGATGCGGCCGGGCTTCTCGACCCAGGCGACGAGGCCGCGGCGGTGCATGGCGGCCTTCACGAAGCCCAGTTCGATGTCGCCGCGATCCGGGTAATGCGCCGCGATCGCTGCGCCGGAGGATCGGCAGGGGCCGTTGTCGCCGTCGACCCGCAGGGTCACGCCGCCGGCAAACATCAGGAGCGTGCGCGGCGGCAGCCAGGTGAGATGCGCAATGCCGCCGACGAGCAGATTGCCGCCGATCCATTCCGGCCGGATCTCGGGAATGCCGAGCGCAGCTGCGGCCTCGGCCAGTTCGTCGGCGGCCAGCAGCGAGAGCTGGCGCTCGTTGCGCATCCTTGTGCCGCGCGGATACCAGGGCTCGCGCCCCCCTGAACGCCGCGTCATCCCGCCATGGCGGTCGCCGTCGATGCCGTCGAAGCCGAGGTCGAGATGATCGACCGGCACGGTGGCAAACCCTTCGCCCTGCGTGCGGAAGAGCCCTTCGATCGTGGCGGCGATCTTGCGCGCCCGCGTGCGTTGCATCTGCATCCGTCGGTGTCGTCCGGCATCGTGTTGGCGGGGACGGCCCGCCTAGCGCGGCGAATCGTCGGTGGTCTCCGCCCGCCCGTGGCTGCGGTCGAAGGTGGCGACACGATAGATGTAGAAGCCGACGATGGCGATGAGCACGGCGTTGGAAACCGGCCCGACATAGGATTCCACCGCCTCGTAGTTCTGGCCGAGCGCATAGCCCGCATAGGCCAGAAGCGTCGTCCAGGCGGCGCTGCCGATGGCGGAGAAGATCAGGAAGGTCAGGAAGGACATCTTCGCGATGCCGGCCGGGACCGAGATCAGCGTGCGCACCGCCGGCACGAGGCGTCCGAACAGGACGGCGGCGATGCCGTATTTGCGGAACCAGCGATCGGCCGCGTCGACGTCTTCCGGGCCCATCGTCAGCCAGCGGCCATGGCGCTCGGTGAAGCGCTTCAGCCGCCGCTCGCCGACAAAGCGGCCGGCATAGTACCAGGGGATGACGCCGAGGAGCGACCCCACCGTGCCGGCGAGGATCACCGTGACCAGCGACATCTGGCCGGTCGCCGATTGGTAGCCGGCCAGCGGCATGATCAGTTCGGAGGGGATCGGCGGAAAGACGTTTTCCAGGAACATCAGAAGCGCGATTCCGAAGGGGCCGAGCGTTTCCATCATGCTGCGGACAAAGGCGTCCATGTCGTCTCCGTTCAGTCTCGCCGCGCGCGGCGCCATTCGTCGGGAAGAAAGCCCCGCATGGCGATTCGGGTTCCGCCCCGCATGCGGCCTGTGGGCATCCCTTCGCGTAAGGCCGGCGCGCTTGCCGGCATCGCGGGAGACTGATCTGTTGCCTGGATGACGACCGGTCTCGACACATTCGACGGCTTCAGCTGGGCGAGCCTCCTCGCCGGACAGGACGTGCTCGTCCTCGACCCCGACGCGGCGCGGGGCCTGCACACAGCCAACGCGCTCGATGCCGCCGGGGCCCGCGCCAGCCGCGTCGCCACCGCGGAGGCGGCGCGCGACCGCATGCTGCGCCGCGCCTTCGTCGTCGCGGTGGTCGCTCTGCCTGGCGAGGCCAGCCTCGACGAGAGCCTGCACGCGCAGTTCGCGGCGGCGGGCCTGCATCTGATGCTGCTGGCCGCGCCCGCGCGCCACGCCGCGCTGCGGGCCCGTTATCCCGGCGCCCGCGTCGCCGGCCTCGACCTCGGCGAACGCCAGTTCGTCATGCTGCTGACCGGCACCGCCGACGAATAGGCCGCGCCTCTCCCCGGACGATCGCGGCAGGCGGCAGCCCTGCCCGTCGCCGTTCCGCCAGCCTCGCCCGCGTCAGGGGGCCGGATGGCTGTCCGCCAGGCACTGGTCGTGATCGGCCAGCACCTCGATCACCCGGCACTCCTCGACGGTCTCGTGGCAGCAGCGGGTCATCCGTTCGACCTCGACGCGCAGCGCTGACAGCCGCGCGATCTTGCGGTCGATGTCGGCCAGATGCGCGGTGGCGATCTCGTCCGCCTTGGCGCAGGGCCGCGTCGGATGTCCGGCCAGATCGAGCAGCTCCCGGATCGCGTCGATGTCGAAGCCGAGTTCGCGCGCATGGCGCACGAAACCGAGGCGGCGCAGATGCGCCTCGCCATAAAGCCGCCGGTTGCCGGTGCTGCGCGGCGGCGCCGGCAGCAGGCCGATCTCCTCGTAATAGCGGATGGTCGGGATCTTCACGCCGGTGCGGCGCGACAGCGCGCCGATCGCGAGATTCATCGGATTTTCCCCTTGCTTCTCCAGTCACTGGAGATTGTAGGGTCGCGCCGAACGCATGAAAAGGAGCCCTGCGATGGCCGACCATTGCTGCGCCAGCACCGCCACACCCGCCGCCCCGACCGAGCCGGCAGCGGCCGAACCCGCACCGACCGCTGCCTGCGGCTGTTCGGGCGGGGTTCCCGTCTTCGACGGCGTCGATCCGCGCTACAAGCGCATCCTGTGGACCGTCATCGCCATCAACGGCGCGATGTTCTTCGTCGAGATGGGCGCCGGCCGCATCGCCGGATCACAGGCGCTCATGGCCGATGCGCTCGACTTCCTCGGCGACACCCTGACCTACGGCCTCAGCCTGGCGGTCATCGGCGCAAGCCTGAAGATCCGTGCCTCGGCGGCCCTGTTCAAGGGCGTCTCGCTCAGCCTGATGGCGCTGTGGGTGTTCGGCTCGACGGCCTATCAGGTGCTGGTGCTCGGCGTTCCCAGCGCCCAGATCATGGGGCTGATCGGACTGCTGGCGCTCATCGCCAACCTGGCCTCGGTCGCCCTCTTGATGCGCTACAAGGACGGCGATGCCAATGTGCGCTCGGTCTGGCTGTGCTCGCGCAACGACGCGATCGGCAATGTGGTGGTGATGGTCGCCGCCCTCGGCGTCTGGGGGGCGGGCTCGGCCTGGCCCGACCTCGCCGTCGCAGGGGTCATGGCCGGCCTGTTCCTCACCTCGTCTGTCGCCATCCTGCGCCAGGCCTTTGCGGAATATGGCGAAACGCCCGCCGGGCTCGCAGCGTCAGAGACCCGCTCCTGACAGGGCACGGCGTGGGAGCACATGGCTCCCAACGTCAGCCAGCCGCACGCGCCTGGACGCGAACCGGCTGTCCTCAGTCGGTGACGGCGAGGATGGAATGCTCGATCTGGCTGGCGCTGTAGGGCTTCTGCAGCACCGGGCAAACCTGCCATTCCGTCTCCAGCCCCTCGCGGCCGTAGCCGGTGGCGAAGACGATCGGGATGCCGGCCTCCCGCAGCCGCGTGGCGATCGGATAGATCTTCTCGCCGCCGATATTGACGTCGAGAATGGCCACGTCGATCGCCATGCCGGAATCCAGCATGTCATGGGCGCGCTTCAGCCGCATGGCCAGTCCGACGACCTCGCAGCCGAGGTCGAACAGCATGTCTTCCAGTTGCATGGCGACGAGGCTCTCGTCCTCGACCACGAACACCTTCAGTCCGGCGACGTCACGAGCAGTGTTATGCGGCTGTGCTTGCAAATTCCTCCACCTCGGACAGGGCTAGTTCGATACGGCAGATGAGGCCGCCGGAGGCAAGGTCAAGGGACAGCGTACCGGATAGTTCGCCTTCGACCACACGGTGCAGCATGCGCATCCCGAACCCCTCGACGAGCGGGTTCGCGGAAACCGGCGTTCCCGCCGTCTCCGTCCAGGCGATCGACAGGTGGCGCCCGGCGCCTTCGCCGGCGACCTGCCAACTCACCGCCAGCTCGCCCTCGTCGCTGGACAGCGCACCGTAGGCGGCCGCGTTGGCGGCCAGCTCGTGGAACACCATGCTCAGGGCGATCGCCGAGCGGGCGGTCAAATGGACCTCCGGCCCGGACATGGTGACCCGGCTGCCCGGGAACGGCGACAGCTCCTGGCGCAGGAGCACGCGGAGCCCTGCCGCCTCCCAGCGCCGCTCGGCCAGAACGTTGTGGGCGTGGCTGAGCGCCAGGATGCGCGCGTCGAATGCGGCGCGCGCCTCCTGGGCCTGCGGCAGCTTGCGGAAGCTCTGGCGCGCCATGGACTGGACGGTGGAGAGCGTGTTCTTCACCCGGTGATTGAGTTCGTCGATCAGCAGCCGCTGGCGATCGGCGGCGCGGATCGCGTCGGTCCGGTCGGCGCCCTGCACGAAGACGCCGGTCACACGGCCTTCGGCATCGCGGATCGGATTGTAGGTGAAATCGATGAAGGTCTCGCTCAGCCCCTCGTCGCCCTCCCCGTGGATGAGCAGGCGCACGCCCTCGCCGGTGAAGGACTTGCCCTCGGCATAGACCGCGTCGAGCATCTCGAAGAAGCCCTGCCCCTCCACCTCGGGCAGCGCCTGGCGGATCGGCAGGCCGATCACGTCGCGATGGCCGACGAATCGGGCATAGCTGTCATTGGCGAAGACGGGGACATGATCGGGTCCCTGCAGTACCGCGATCATGCCCGGCGCCTGTCGGAACAGGCGGCGGAACTCCTCGCTCTCGGAGCGGGTCTCCTGATAGGCCTCCTCGACCTCGCGCGCATTGCGCAGCAGCGCCAGTTCGCCCGGCACGGCGCTGCTCGGCACGGTGTTCGCCTGTTTCAGCCGGACGATCTCGGTGACGTCCACGGTGTTCTGCACGATGAAGGCAACCGCGCCGTCATCGTCCAGGATCGGCGTGTGCGTGGCGGTCCAGTAGCGTTCCTCGACGCCCCCGCCCTGTGATTGCGGCCGTGGGATCTCGTAGGGGATGAAGGCGATCGTGTCGGGTTCGCCGGTCTCCAGGACCTCGGCGAAGGAGGCCCTGAGCCGTCGGCCGCTCTCGCCCTCGTTGGGAAACAGGTCGAACAGCAGCCGGCCGACGAGTTCGTCGCGCGGCTTCAGGAGGGCCTGCTCGTAGGCGCGGTTGACCGACACGTAACGCAGATCCCGGTCCAGCACCATGTAGGGGCTGGGAAGCACGTCGAAAATGTGGGCGAAGAGGGGATCGTTCATGCCAGCGCGGGGGACCTGCAATCCGTACCCGTCATCCCATCGGGTCCGCACCCCGGTCCGGCCGGATCGCGGGGCGATGTCGGGCGGCATCGGGCGGACGCCTTCGTGAATTTCGGCTTGTCTGTCGGCACATCCGCGCCCTTGTTGACGGCAGGCGACCCCAGGTCGGCGCCGAGCGAATTCGTCTCGTCTTCAGTGGAGGCCGGACGGACACCGGCACCGGTATGCACCGTTATTCCACCCCTCGTCCCCCGTAATCCTAAAATGCCATCCCTGCCATTTGGTTGCTGATGCCATGATGAATCTTCACAGGGAAGCGACAGCGCGAACAAAACCTTACCAGGCGCAGATGCGCGTATCGGTCGCGGCGCTCGACCAGCAGGCCGGGTCGCCGCGCTCGCGCACATAGGTGCCGGGCAAGGGAACGTTGCGATGGCCCAGATTGACGAAGCCCGAGGCATAGCCCGGACTGTCGATGACGAGGATATAGGTCACGTCCGGCCCGGTGATGGTGAAGCTGCCAGCCGAATCGGTCATCTGGAAGTCGCAGTCGAAATAGCCGTCGTCGGAGCTGTAGCAATCGGCCGGTTTCGCCTGCGCACCCGCATGGCCGAGGATCAGAAGCCCCGCTCCGGCGAGGGTCGCGATCATGGATAGACGTCTGTTCGTCACGGCTGCCCTCCCTCGCGCCCATTGCGCGAGGACAAAGTAGCAGGACACAACCGGGACCGATAGCCGGCTAACACCCTGTTAACCGTTCGGTCCCGGCCCCCGGTCCGGCTCCCTTCCGGAAACCGGACCGGTGCGAGCCCGTCAGCGGGTCAGGCGCTTGTAGGTCGGACGCTTCGGATTGACCGACTCGGGACCGAGGCGGCGGATCTTGTCCTGCTCGTAATCCTCGAAGTTGCCCTCGAACCATTCGACATGGCTGTCGCCCTCGAAGGCGAGGATGTGCGTCGCCAGCCGGTCGAGGAACATGCGGTCATGGCTGATGACCACGGCGCAGCCGGCGTATTCCTCCAGCGCATCCTCCAGCGCGGTCAGCGTCTCGGTGTCGAGATCGTTGGTCGGCTCGTCGAGCAGGATGACGTTGGAGCCGGACTTCAGCATCTTGGCGAGATGGACGCGGTTGCGCTGGCCGCCCGACAGGGTGCCGACCTTCTGCTGCTGGTTCGGACCCTTGAAGTTGAAGTTGCCGACATAGGCGCGGCTGTTCATCTCGTATTTGCCGAGCTTCATGATGTCGACGCCGCCGGAGATTTCCTCCCAGACGGTGTTGTTCGGCGTCAGGTCGTCGCGGCTCTGGTCGACATAGCCGAGATCGACGGTCTCGCCGATCTTGATCTCGCCGCTGTCGGGCTTCTCCTGGCCGGTGAGCATCTTGAACAGCGTCGACTTGCCGGCGCCGTTCGGGCCGATGATGCCGACGATGCCGCCGGCCGGCAGCTTGAAGGAGAGGTTCTCGATCAGCACCCGGTCGCCGTAGCTCTTGGTCAGGTTCTCGACCTCGATGACCCGGTTGCCAAGGCGCTCGCCGGTCGGGATGACGATCTTGCCGTCCGCCGGCTTGCGGTTCTCGGCGGCCTCGACCAGTTCGTTATAGGCCCGGATACGCGCCTTCGACTTGGTCTGGCGGGCCTTGGCGCCCTGCTGGATCCACTCGCGCTCGCGGGTGATGGCACGCATGCGGGCGTCGTCCTCGCGGCCCTCCTGCTGCATGCGCTTCTGCTTCTTCTCCAGATAGACCGAATAGTTGCCCTCGTAAGGCACGCCATGGCCGCGATCGAGCTCGAGAATCCAGCCCGTGACGTTGTCGAGGAAGTAGCGATCATGGGTGATCATCAGCACCGAGCCCTCGTACTCGCGCAGGTGCTTTTCCAGCCACAGGATCGTCTCGGCGTCGAGATGGTTGGTCGGCTCGTCGAGCAGCAGGATGTCGGGCTTGGACAGGAGCAGCTGGCAGAGCGCGACGCGGCGCTTCTCACCGCCCGAGAGCGGCGCGATCTCGGCGTCCGGCGGCGGACAGCGCAGCGCGTCCATCGCCATCTCGACCTGGTTCTCCAGGTCCCACAGGTTCTGGGCGTCGATGACGTCCTGGAGCTTGGCGCCCTCCTCGGCGATCTCCTCGGAGTAGTTCATCATCAGTTCGTTGTAGCGGTCGAGGATCGCCTGCTTGTCGGCGACGCCTTCCATGACGTTCTCGAACACCGTCTTCGACTCGTCGAGATGCGGCTCCTGCGGCAGGTAGCCGACGGTCGCGCCCTCGGCGGCCCAGGCCTCGCCCGTATAATCCTTGTCTTCGCCGGCCATGATCTTGAGCAGCGTCGACTTGCCGGCGCCGTTCGGGCCGAGAATGCCGATCTTGGCGTCGGGGTAGAAGGAGAGATGGATGTTCTCGAGGACCTTCTTGTTGCCGTAGGCCTTCGAAAGTCCGGACATGTGATAGATGAACTGGCGTGCCATTGCGCGCTGCCGCTCCGTATCGAGATGGAAAGAGAAGTTGCGCCGTACGTAAGCCATCGGAGCAGGCGGAGCAACGGCAGCGACGCGAAGAGGCGCGGCAGACGCTCCCTCGCAACAGCGCGCAGCTCGCCTATCCTTGTCGCCAGCCGCAACGCTGCCGAGGAGCCAGCCCATGTCCATCGCCCTGATCGTGGGGGTCGGCGACGGCCTTTCCGCCTCGCTGGCCCGCCAGCTCGCCGCCCGCGGGCATCATCTGGTGCTGGCCGCCCGGAACACCGACAAGCTCGCCGATCTCGAAGCCGAGACCGGTGCGACGACCGCCGCCGGCGACGCGGCCGATCCGGCTGCCGTCTGCCGCCTGTTTGAACAGGTGGACGGCATCGACGGCGACCTCGCGGTGGCCATCTACAATCCGTCGGCGCGGGTGCGCGGCCCGCTGGTCGATCTCGACCCTGCCGAGGTCCGCCGGGCGCTGGACGTCACCGCCTATGGCGCCTTCCTCGTCGCGCAGGCCGCCGCCCGGCGCATGCTCGCACAGGGCCACGGCACCATCCTGTTCACCGGGGCCTCGGCCGGCGTGAAGGGCTTTGCCCAGTCGGCCCCCTTCGCCATGGGCAAGTTCGCCCTGCGCGGCCTCGCCCAGTCCATGGCCCGCGAGTTGCATCCGCAGAACATCCATGTCGGCCACGTCGTCATCGACGGCGCCATCCGCAATCCCGGCCGCAGCGAGCCGGCCGACAAGCCCGATTCCATGCTCGATCCCGACGCGATCGCCGAGACCTATCTGGCACTGATCGACCAGCATCGCTCGGCCTGGAGCTGGGAGATCGAGCTGCGCCCCTTCGTCGAGCGCTTCTGACCGCGGCAGGCGCGCGCCGTCCCACTGCCCGATCGTCCCCGGCATCGCGGTTGCCAAGCGCGACGCCCTGCCGCATCACTGGCGCCACGAGGGATCGCAAGCGAGGGGAAGAGACATGCTGACCGTATGGGGACGCCGGAATTCGTCGAATGTGCAGGTGGTGATGTGGGGCATCGCCGAACTCGGGCTCGAGGCGACACGCCACGATGCCGGCCACAAATACGGCGGCACCGACACGCCGGAATACCGGGCGATGAACCCCAACGGCCTCGTGCCGGTGCTCAAGGACGGCGATGACGAGCCGCTGTTCGAATCCGCCGTTATCCTGCGGTATCTCGCCAGCCGCTACGGTGACGCGCCGTTCTGGCCGGACGACGTCCCGGCCCGCGCCCAGATCGACAAATGGGCCGAATGGGCCAAGCTCAACATCTGGCTGAATTTCAGCGGCCCGGTGTTCTGGCAGATCGTCCGGGTCCCGGAGGCCGACCGCAACGCGGCCGCCATCGCCGCGGCGGTCCAGGCGCTCAAGCCGCGCTTCGACATCGCCGAGGCGCGCATTGCCGAACACGGCTACATTGCCGGCAAGGACTTCACCCTCGCCGACCTGCAGTTCGGCCATCTGCTCTACCGCTATTACGACCTGCCCATCGACCGGCCGTCACATCCGGCCATCGAACGCTACTACGCCGCCCTCACCGAGCGCCCGGCATATCGCGAACACGTCATGGTGTCCTACGACGACCTGCGCGTGGTCTGATGCCCATGCCCCGGCAGCGCCCCTCTCGACGGGCGCTGGCCGGCCGGCATGTCGCGAGCGATCCGGCGGGCGCTTGCTGCCACGTCCGGGGGCCGGCGCCTACTGGCAGATAAAGCTCGCATAGACCCAGCCGGTCGGCTCGCCATCGGCCTCGACGACGTACCAGGACCCGTCGTCATTGGCATCGATGATGTCGACATAGGTCCGCTGACCCAGCCGGGTCAGTTCCGGATAGCGCGAGCCCGGGCCTTCCCGGACCGACAGGTAATAGTCGCCATTGGGATCGAGGCCGCACACTTCGGCGGCATGGGCAGGCGCCGTGCCCGCCCCGATACGCAGCATGGCCAGCATCACTCCCGAGATCGTCGCGGACCGCAGCATCGCCTTGAACTCCCTGTGCGCGACGCCGGATCCGTGCCGGCGTCCCGCCATGAGTGGCGTGTCTGGCAGGGCGTGACCATGCCCCGGCGTCCGGATTGCACGTCCGGGCGTCCGCTCGCGATCACCAGGCGTGGCGCGGCGGGAAATATCGGCTCCGCCGCGTGCGGGCTCAGTCCTCCGCGAGGATCGCCTGGATGCGCCGGGTCAGGTCGCCCATGTCGAAGGGCTTGGTCACCACCTGCATGCCGTGTTCCAGATGGCCGTGATTGAGAACGGCGTTCTCGGCGTAGCCGGTGATGAACAGCACCTTCAGGCCGGCGCGAATCTGCCGCGCCGCTTCGGCCACCTGCCGCCCGTTCATGCCGTTCGGCAGGCCGACATCGGTGATCAGCAGGTCGATGCGGGCCTCGGACTCGATCACCTTCATGCCCGACGGACCGTCGCCGGCCTCGAGCGCGGTGTAGCCGAGCTCCTCCAGAACGTCGACGACCAGCATGCGCACCAGCGGCTCGTCGTCGATGACCAGCACCGTCCTGCCGGTCTCGGTCGGCGCAACCGCCGGCGCCGGCGGCGCCGCGTCCTCGCTGTCGTCCTTGGTGCCGAGGTAGCGCGGCAGGTAGATGCACACCATCGTGCCCTGGCCGAGCTCGGAATAGATCCGCACCTGGCCGCCCGACTGGCGGGCAAAACCGTAGATCATCGACAGGCCGAGGCCGGTGCCCATGCCGATCGGCTTGGTGGTGAAGAACGGGTCGAAGGCCTTCTCGACCACGTCCGGCGTCATGCCCGAGCCGTTGTCGCTGACGCAGAGCGAGATGTACTGGCCGGGGGCGAGATCGCGCTCTCGCGCCGCGCGCCCGTCGAGCCAGCGGTTCGCGGTCTCGATGGTGATCTTGCCGCCGTCCGGCATGGCGTCGCGCGCATTGATGCACAGGTTCAGCAGCGCGTTTTCGAGCTGGTTGGGATCGACGAGAATGCTCCACACCCCGCCGCCGCCGACGCTCTCGACACCGATCGCCGGCCCCACCGTGCGCCGAATCAGTTCCTCCATGCCGCTGATCAGCGTACCGGTGTTGGTCGGCTTGGGATCGAGCGTCTGGCGCCGCGAGAAGGCGAGCAGCCGGTGCGTCAGCGCCGCGGCGCGCTTGGCCGCGCCCTGGGCCGCCACGAGATAGCGGTCGGCTTCGCTCAGCCGCCCCTGCGCCAGGCGCGTGCCCATCAGGTCCAGCGAGCCCGAAATGCCGGCCAGCAGGTTGTTGAAATCATGGGCCAGCCCGCCGGTGAGCTGGCCGACGGCTTCCATCTTCTGCGACTGGCGCAGCGCTTCCTGCGCCCGCTCCAGCTCGGCCGCGGCGTCCTTCTCGGCGTTCACGTCGCGGGCGACCGCGTGGATGAACTGCTCGTCGGGGACGGCGGTCCAGGACAACCAGACATAGCTGCCGTCCCGTGTGCGGTAGCGGTTCTCGAAGCGCAGGGTCGAGAGCCCCTCGGAGAGCCGGGCCGCCTCGGCTTGCGTCGCTTCGGTGTCGTCAGGATGGATCAGGTCGAGGAAGGAGGTGCCGACGAGGTCCGCCTCGTCCCAGCCGAGCAGCGTCGTCCAGGCCGGATTGGTGGCAAGGATCGTGCCGTCGAACCGCGCCACCAGCATCAGGTCGGTCGACAGCCGCCACATGCGGTCGCGGTCCGCCGTGCGCTCGGCCACCAGACGTTCCAGGTCCTCGCTTTGCCGCGCCTTGGCATCGCGCGCCTCGACGATGTCCTGCATGTCGACGCAGGTGCCGATCCAGCGCAGCGCCGCGCCCTCCTGCGCGGCTCGGGCCGGCACGCAGCGTCCGAGGAACCAGCGATAGACCCCGTCGTCGCGGCGCAGGCGGTACTCGATCTCGAACGGCTCCTCGGCGGCGCGCCGCTCGTCCCAGACCGCCAGCGCCCGGGCGCGGTCGTCCGGATGCAGCGCCTCGCTCCAGCCGAAGCCCGCCAGCGCCTCGGCCGACATGCCGGTAAAGGCCTGCAGGAACGGATTGGTGTAGTCGTAGCGCCCGTCGGCATCAGTGGTGAACAGCACCAGCGGCAGCGCCTCGGCAAAGGTCCGGAAGCGCGTCTCGCTCTCGCGGAGCGCCGCCTGGTTGCGGCGCTGCTCGGTCAGATCCAGCATCGCCCCGAGCATGCGCACCGCCTGTCCGCTGTCGTCGCGGATCACATGGCCGCGGTCGAGCACATCCGCATAGCTGCCGTCGGCCCGCAGAAACCGGTATTCGTCGACCCAGCTGGTCTCCGTCCCGTCGATCGCCGCATGGATGCTGGCATCGACCCGCGCGCGGTCCTCCGGATGAATACGGCCGATCCACCATTCCCCGGTCGGCTCGACATCTTCCGGCTTGTGACCATAGGCGGTCTCCAGCGCCTCGTTCCAGAGCACGTGGTTGCTGGCGAAGTGCCAGTCCCAGATCGCGTCGTTGGTGGCCCGGACCGCAAGGCGGTATCGTTCGGCCGTTTCGCGCGCGACAGCCTCGGTCTGCTTCTGCTCGGTCACGTCGCGGAAGAACACGGCGAGCCCGTCCTCGACCGGATAGGCGCGCGCCTCGACCCAGACCGGGCGACCATCGGGCCAGACGTGGCGATATTCCAGCGCCACCGGGACCCGTTCGCTCATCGCCTTCTTGTATTGGCGGCCGAGTTCGCTGTCCTCGGTTCCGGGATAGAGCTCCCAATGCAAGTGTCCGACCAACTCCTCGCGCGGGCGGCTTTCGATCCGCTGGGCCTCGACATTGAGATCGATGACCCGGAACTCCCGGTCGAGCAGCGCGAAGCCTTCGCCCATCCCGTCGAGAACGCCCTTGGCCCGCGCCTCGCTCTCGCGCAGGCGGCGTTCGGCCAGAACCTGGCCGGTGATCTCGTTGCAGGGACAGAAGAAGCCGGCGATGGCACCGGTCTCATCGCGCACGGGGGTGTAGGAGAAGCTGAAATGCGTCTCCTCGAGATAGCCCCGCCGCTGCATGTGCAGCGTGATGTCGTCCATGTGCACGGGTTCGCCCGCATAGGCCTGGTCGACGATCGGCACCAGGTCGGCGCGGATCTCCTGCCAGACCTCCAGGAAGTCGCGGCCCAGCCCTGCAGGGTGCTTCGACGCGAGAATCTCGGAATAGGCGTCGTTGTAGATCAGCGTGCGCTCCCGCCCCCAGGCGATGAACATGGCCTGGTTGGACGACAGCATGACGCCGACCAGCGTCTTCAGTGCCGTCGGCCAGTGCTGCGGGGCCCCGAGCGGCGTGTCGGCCCAGGCGAATGTGCGCAGGCATTCGCCCGTCGCGCCGCCGCCGGCCAGAAACGCTGGAATGGCCGTAGAGGCGTTGCCAACCTGCTGATCTGTCATGGTCTCCGCATCGCCTCTGCTACCCCGGCCATCAGTTAGTGCCCGTGGCCGTATCCGCCATCCCCGCCTTCCGGCTCTTCGTTGCCGATGAGCCGGGCGATGGCCGGTGCGGGCGCGGCAGGCGCGCGGTGTCTGGGATATTGCGTTCGCGGGCCGTCTTGAGCGGCCCCTTCAGGCTTCGTATCGGTCACAGAACGCCCGTTTACGCAAGAGGCAGACCGGCCGAGTCCCACATCCGGCTACCGACCTGCGCTGCCGTGCCGCGCGGACAGGCGCCGCATGGCCCTGCGCCTGGTGCCCTCCGGCTCGACCGACCCGGATTCTCAGATCGGCATGCGGAAGGTAAACCGGGTCTCGTCCCGGGTCGAAGCAGCATCCAGCGTCCCGCCATGGGCCTCGGCGATCTGCGCGGCGATGTAGAGGCCGAGACCCAGCCCCTGCTGGCTCGGACGCGTGTCGGCGCGAAAGAACGGCTGAAACAGGCTGGCCATCGCCGCGTCGGGGATCGGCGTACCGTGATTGCGGACCGACAGCTCGAATCCGCCGTCGTCGGTGCGCGCCTCGACCATGATCGGCCGGTCCTCGGCACCGTGGGTCAGCGCGTTGCCGAGAAGGTTCGACAGGAGCTGGCCGACCCGCGAGCGGTCGCAGGGCACCGGGCGGTCGATCGTCAGATCCACCTCGACCCGGGCATCCGGCCGAATGGAGCGCAATTCGTCGACCACCTGGCGCAGCGTCTCCTCGATCGGCACATCGGCGTCGCGAGACAGGCTGAGGCCGCCGCCGAGCCGCGACCGGGCGAGATCGAGCACGTTGTCGATGATGCCGCCCATGCGCACGACGCTGCCGCGCATCAGCCCGACGATGTTCCGGGCGCGCTCGTCCAGCGGCCGCTTCGCCAGCATACTGACGCCGGCATCGATGGAGGCGAGCGGGTTGCGCAGATCGTGACCGAGAACCGCGATGAACTGCTCGCGCAGATCGGCTACATGGCGGGCCGACGCCAGTTCCGCCTCGCTGGCCGCCAGCTTCTCCTGGTCGTCGAGATGCGAGGCGATCAGGTCGGCGAACAAGGTGAACGTGCCGACAATCGTCTCGTCCTTGAGCGTCGCCGGCAGCGGATCGATGGCGCAGAGGGTGCCGAAGAACCCGCCGTCGGCGCGGATGATCGGCACCGAGATATAGCTGCGGAAGCCATACATCTGCGGGGTGGGATGATTGCAGTAGGCACCGTCCGTTTCGACGTCGTCGATGATGACGGGTTGGTGGCTCTGCTCGATCTCGTGACAGATGGTGGTCTCCACCTGCAATTCGTCGCCGGGGGTAAGCCCAAAGCCGATCCGGTCGAGGGAACTGCAGGTCACCCAGCGCTCGCCCGTGACCCGCGCCACGGCGACAAAGCGCATCCCCGTTACACGGGCGAGGACATTGAGAATTGTCGGCACCGACGGGATTCGACCTATGGCGTCGATGTCGAACTGCAAATCGGTCTGCACGCGTCAGAAACTTTCCTGCTGGGTCAACCATTTGTTCCGGCAGATCATGCCGGCTCGGTTTTCAAGGCGCAAGCGCGCGGTCCGCGCCGCCAGCCTCATTGCAGGCCGACGGCGTCGACGATCCCTGCGGCACAGCCGCCCCGCATGCGCGGCGCCGCCCGGATCAGCGCGCCGACATCCGCCTGCGGCGTGATCTCGCCCTTCAGGCCAATGATCAGGTCCCGCACGATCCGGCGGCCGCCGTCATCGACGCAGCCGACCCGCACCCGCTCGCCAGCGCCGTTGCCGAACGCCGCGTCGAAGGCCTCGCGGATCTGCGACGCCGTCACCTCCCGCCCGATCGCCCCGGCAAACAGGCGGCGCACCGGCGAGGCGTTGATCGCGCCCAGGACGATCAGCGAGTCGGCAAAATATTCCTCGGCATCGGCCCGGTAGCAGGTGCCGTGGCGCAGCCATTCGTGGCGGTCGAGGGCGGAGCGGGCGCCGGGCATCGCCTCGGCCAGCGCCGCCGCGGTGTCGGGCTTCAGCGGCAGCGGGGCGAGGTCGGACCAGCGCCCGGCCTTGTCGAGCCGCTGCTGTGCCGGTGCGACGCCGCAATATTCGGTGCCGCGCGGCTGTGGCCACAGGCCATGCAGCGAGAAATTGTCGACGTCGAAGCGGCCCTGGTGCTGCGACCGGCATTCGGGCCGCCCCGGCCGGGTCTCGCAGAAGGCCGGCTGCCAGCTGATCGCCAGCACCAGATCGCGATGGGCATTGCGCCCGGCATCCGCGTCCCGCTGGCTGGCCGGCGCGGATATTTCGCCGGCCGTCTCGACGCGGCGCACACGCTCGCCGCAGGTCTTGGCGATCCAGCGCCGTGCCGGATCGGCGCCCGGAATCTGGACCTGGTAGTGGCTGCCGTCGCGGCGGTTCTCGCCGATCAGCCTGTAGGCCCGGTCGACGACCAGCCGCTCTCTCTGCCGGTCGGGACCGCCGCGGATGGACAAAGTCGCGTCGCAGGCCTCGCGGGCGATGACGAAGCCCTCCAGCGGTTCCTGCGCGCGCGCGCCGCTTGTCCCGGGCCATGCCAGGACCAGCGCCAGCCCCATTGCGATCATGCCGTTCCGTGCGAAGCCGTTCATGCGGCGTCCTCCTCCCGTCCAGCCCGAGCCGATTGTGCACGCCGGACGGCGATCGGCCAACCGCCTGACGGTCCGCCGCAGGCGTATGCGCGACTTGCGGTCAGGACGCCGCGTTGTCGGCGGCCGCCTCGATCCGGCCGCAGCCGACCGCGACCCAGCGCCGGGCCGGCTCGGCGCCCGGAATGCGGACGAGATAATGCGTCGCCGGCGCGCCGCTGCGCGCGATCAGCGCATAGGCCTTGCCGGGCTCGGTGGCGACGGTCCCGGGATTGGACGGATCGGTCAGCGAGGCCAGCGCCGGACAGCGCGCCTCGGCGATGAAGCGGCCGGTCACGGGCGTCTGGGCGGCAACCGGCAAGGCTGCGAGAAGAAGGAGGGTAGCGAGAACCGTGCGTGTCATGATCCCGGCGATAGAGCGGAACCACGGCGGACGAAAGGCGAAACCCGCATCAGCGCCCGGCAGCGCACGCGCGCAACGACCGGCCGCCCATTCTGCCGCCATTCCGGCCGCCGATCGCCGTGCGCGGCCCGGCGAATCCGGCTATCGTCCGGCATTGCGACGCGGAGAGACGACATGTTCGACGGCAGCTACACACTGGATACCAAGACCGGCGCCGCGCTCCATGTCCATCATGCGCGGGCAACCGGCCCCGCGCGCGCCATCGTCCTCGTCCATCACGGCCTTGCCGAACATGCCGGACGCTACGGCGATCTCGCCGCGGCGCTCGCCGCGAAGGGCTGTCACGTCTTTGCCCACGATCATCGCGGCCATGGCTCGACCACGGCGGCGGATGCGCCGCTGCGCCGTTTTGCCCGCCGCAACGGCGCCGAAAAGGTGCTGACCGACTGCCGCGCCGTGCATCTGGACGCAACCGCCCGCCATCCGGGCCTGCCGGTGATCGTCTTCGGCCATTCCATGGGCGGCCTGATCGCCCTCAATTACGCCGAACGCCATGGCCGCGAACTGGCCGGCGTCGCCGTCTGGAACGCCAATTTCACCGCCGGGCTCGAGGAGCGCGTCGGCCGTCTGGCGCTCAAGGTGGAGAAGGCGCTGAAGGGCTCCGACGTGCCCAGCGGCATCCTGCAGCGCGCCACCTTCGAGGCCTGGGGCAAGGCGATCTCGCCCCGCCGCACCATGCAGGACTGGCTGTCCCACGATCCGGCGGCGGTCGACGCCTTCATCGCCGATCCGCTCTGCGGCTTCGCACCGACCCTGTCGATGATGGAGGACGTCATGGCGCTGATCTTCCAGGGCGGGTCGGAGGCCGGGCTGGCGATGCTGCCGGCCGAGCTTCCCGTCCACTGCCTCGGCGGCACCGCCGACCCGGCGACGGACAAGGGCGAGGCGGTCACGGTGCTGGCCGGACGGTTGCGCCTCGCCGGCGTCAGGGACGTGACCCTGCAGATCGTCGAGGGGGCGCGCCACGAGACGCTGAACGAGGTGCCGGTCTATCGCGCGCCGGCCATGGCGGGACTGTTCGGCTGGCTCGACCGGATCGTGCCGGCCGGCGGCGCCGCGCCCCGCCCCGGCTGAACGCACGCCGTCCGCGCGCCGCCCCTTGCCGGAGCGCAACGCCGGCGCATTCTCCTCCGCATGTCCGAATTCGTCATCGCGACCTCGTGTCCGGCGCGCGCCGACCGGGTCGCGACAGCGGGGAGAATGCCATGATCGATTTCTTCAGCGAGCCGGCCCTTCGGGAGGTCCTCCAGCAGACCGCGCGGCTCTTCGCGGCGGCGATCTTCGGCGGCATCGTCGGCTACGAGCGCGAGAGCGGCGAACATGCCGCGGGCCTGCGCACCCACATGCTGGTGGCGATCGGCGCCTGCCTCTTCACCCTGCTGATGGTCGTGCTGATCGACCGCTTCGACAGCGACTCGACCCGGGCCGACCCGATCCGCATCGTCGAGGCGGTGACCAGCGGCATCGCGTTCCTCGCCGCCGGCGTCATCATCCAGGCGCGCGGCCGGGTGAAGGGGCTGACCACCGGCGCCTCGCTCTGGTTGGCCGGCGCCGTGGGTCTCGCCTGCGGTCTCGGGGAATATCTGCTCGCGGTGATCGCCGTCGTCCTGACGCTGATCATCCTGCGGGTCGTCAAGCACCTGGAATAGTCAACGGCTTGCTCACCGAATGCGAAGCGCAAGCAGCAGCTTCCGCTGCGTGCGACGGTCGCCGATCCGTCAGGTTAGCTGAGCGAACACGCCGCAGCGTCAGCCGGAACTGTCCGATGAGGCCGGGTCAGCCGCGCCGTCACCCGCCACCGACAGCGTCGGAACCGGCAAGGCCGGCGGCGCCGGCGGGCCGATGAAGCTGGTGTCGTCGGGGAACGGACGCACCATGCGAAAGGCGATCAACTCGTCGCGCGTCAGCACGTAGAGGCTGTCCGCCGGCGTCTGCATCGCCTTGATCCACACCGCCGGGTCGACGCCCATCGCCACCAGCAGTTCCTGGCACCGGGCGATGGTTTCCTGCACGCCGGCGATGGAGCGGTCGACGTCGCGCGACACGTCCGAGAGCGGCAGCGCATAGACCTGGTGGACGCCCACCCAGGCACCCTCCCCCGCGTTTCGGGTCAGGCCGCCGGCCAGCAGCAGCGGACAGGCCGAGGCGCAATAGCCGTCGGCCGGCACCATGGCGGACAGGCGCCGCTCGCGCAGCTCCCGCGCCATGAGGATCGCGTCGTCCACCGCGCCGCCCGGCGAATGCAGGTAGAGCGTGCGGGCTCCGGCCGCCTCGGGGCTCGCCAGGAAATCGCGGAAATCGCCCGCCGTGCCGATCTCGATCCGCCCGATCGCGCTGATCGCACCGTCCGGCCCGGCGACGAAGCGCATGCGCTCGGCCATCGCCTCGCCGTCCACCGGACCGTCCCAGCCGGGCAGGCTCGGCACGCCCCGGTCGGGTGCCACCGGAATCGTCTTCGGCAGATAGGGGCGAACCTGGTCGCCCGGCTCGGGACGCGCCAGCGGCATCGGTTCGGTGCGGCTGATCCGCTCGCGGTCGGCCGTCGCCTCGGCCAGCTGCCGGTAGTCGAGGAAGGCGATCGAGCCGGCGATGACGAGCAGCGCCACGAAGACGCCGCGCAGGACCGCGCCCTCCGGGATCGCCCGGATCAGCCGTTCGACGCGTCCCGGTGATGCCTCCTCGCCGATCATCGCGGTTCAGCGCACCACGGTCTTGGGAAACGGCGTCGGCCCGCCGGCAGTGTTGGCCTGGACGATGTCGTCGTCGGGGACCTCCCGCGGATCGTGCGCCGCCATCTCGGCGCGCGCCGCCGCCGGCAGCGCCTCGTCGGCTTCGGCCGTGCGCAGCTTCTTCTGGATGCGGATCGCCCGCATCAGCTCGGCCGCGCTCATGTCGCCGGTCTCCATCTCCTCGCCGTCCTCGCGGCGGATGACGTCCTGGACGATGCAAAGGATGAAGATCAGCACCGCCGGCAACAGGTCGATGGAGATCGCGCCGGCCCAGGACGGCAGGAAGTCGCGGGCATAGCGGATGACGGCTTCGGGCGACGACAGCGGCGTGAAGCGCACCGGCACCACCACCGGCCGCGCGAGGATCTCGTCGGCGGCGGCCGCGAGAGCCTGGCTCTGGGCCTGCACCGCGGTCTCGACCCGGCCCACGACCTCGCTCTGGCGGGTGCGCAGGTCGTCGTCGGCCCCGTCGGCGATCGGTGCGATGAAGGTGCGGCCGAGATCCTCCGCCGCGCGGCGCACGGTCGGCGCCACCGAGGTCTGCTGCAGGGCGGTGATCAGGCCGGACAGGGCGACCGCCTGCTCGGCATAGGCATTGGCGCGGTCGGCGATCGGCCCCTGCGAGGACACGAGCTGGCGCATCGCCGCCAGGCGCTCGCCGCCCTCCCCGAACAGCGTCTTGACGTCTTCGCGCGAGGCGGTGATCTCGCCCTGCAGCCCAGTGAGCTGGTTCGACATCTGGCGCAGCAGCTGCACCACCGTTCCCGAGCCGGACGTGCCGGTGAGAATGCCCGAACGGGCTTCCTGCTCGGACAGCCGGGCAAAACGCTGCGAGGCGAGCTGGATGTCGGGCAGAAGGCTCTGGGCGGCCAGGGCGTTCTCATGCGCCTCGTTCAGCTTGCCCTGATATTCCTCGGTGGTGACCGCCAGATGCTGCTCCAGCGCCGCCGCGCCGGCCAGCGCCGCGGCGTTCAGCCAGGACGACATGGCGATGATCATCGCCGCGCCGAGGCCCATCGCGACATAGAGCATCCGCCGGCTGCCCGGCTGGCGCACATGCGGCATGAACCGCATCAGATAGGACCAGAAGGCGTAGATCGCGACGGAGACCGCCGAGGAATAGACGATGGCGCCCAGAAACACCGTCGTCGCCGTGCCGTCGAGCAGCTCGCGCACGCCGAGATAGGTGTAGACGCCGCTGGCCAGTGCCAGGACGGCCAGCGTGATGCGGGTGGTCGTATCGAGGCGGGTCAACTGCCCGCGCAGCGTATAGGATTGCGATGCGCTCATCGGCCCCTGGCCCTTCAGACATTCGTCGATGCGGGTCGAGCCGCTCAGCGTTGTTAACCCGACATTAGGGCTATCGCATGTTGGCGGGTAGCCGGGTGCCGCCGAAAGCTGCGCATGCGGTTAACCGCCGCGCCACCCCATCGGTTTTGCCAATCGGCCGATCGGGTTTTGCTATGACGACCAAGCAGAGGCGTCGCCCGCAGTCATGCATTAAGCGCATGGCTCACATACCGAATTGGGCATGGTGCCGAATCCGCCGATGACTATGTTCCACCGCAGTCAGCCGCCGACGGCACCTCCTCCCGCCGTTTGGCACTGGCTGTTTCCTCCCAAGGGTTTTTCGGAATCCTTCCTAATTCAGCCGGGTTCTCGCGAACCCGGCTTTTTTTCTGTCCGGGCCCTGCCCGCACCTGCGCTTCCGACCATCGCCCACGTAAAAAGGCGGCCCCGGGGAGCCGCCTTTCGTCACAGAATCAGTTTCGGAATGTCAGGCCTTGAGGCTGGCGCAGAATCGCTGGATCCGCTTGCAGGCTTCCTCGAGCGCCTCTTCCGACGTCGCATAGGAGATGCGGAAGTTCGGGCCGAGGCCGAAGGCCGAGCCATGCACCACCGCCACGCCCTCGGCCTGCAGCAGTTCGGAGACGAAGGTCTCGTCGCTGTCGATCACCGTGCCGGCTTCGGTCTTGCGGCCGATCAGGCCCTGGCAGGACGGATAGACGTAGAAGGCGCCTTCCGGCGTCGGGCAGTCGATGCCGCTGGCCTGGTTCAGCATCGACACGACGAGGTCACGCCGGCTCTGGAAGATCGCGCGGTTGGTGGCAATGAAGTCCTGCGGACCGTTCAGCGCCTCGACCGCCGCCCATTGCGAGATCGAGCAGGCGCCGGAGGTCTGCTGGCCCTGGATCATGTCCATGGCCTTGATCAGCTGCACCGGGCCGCCGGCATAGCCGATCCGCCAGCCGGTCATGGCATAGGCCTTCGACACGCCGTTCATGGTCAGCGTGCGCTCGTAGAGCGCGGGTTCGACCTGGGCGGGCGTCGTGAAGGTGAAGTCGCCATAGACCAGGTGCTCGTACATGTCGTCGGTCAGCACCCAGACATGCTCGTGGCGCATCAGCACGTCGGTCAGCGCCTTCAGCTCGTCGCGCGTATAGGCGGCGCCCGACGGGTTGGACGGCGAGTTGAACAGGAACCACTTGGTCTGCGGCGTGATCGCCGCTTCCAGCGCCTCCGGCGTCAGCTTGAAATTGGTCTCGATGCCGGCCGGCACGAAGACCGGCGTGCCGCCGCAGATCGACACCATCTCCGGATAGCTGACCCAGTAGGGCGCCGGGATGATCACCTCGTCGCCGGGGTTCATCGTCGCCATGAAGGCGTTGAACAGGATCTGCTTGCCGCCGGTGCCGACGATCACCTGCTCCGGCTTGTAGTCGAGGCCGTTCTCGCGCCTGAACTTGGCGGCGATCGCCTGGCGCAGCTCGGGAATGCCCGAGACCGGCGTGTACTTGGTCTCGCCGCGGTTGATCGCCTCGATGGCCGCCTGCTTGATGTTGTCCGGCGTGTCGAAATCCGGCTCGCCGGCGCCCAGGCCGATGACGTCACGCCCCTGCGCTTTCAGCTCGCGCGCCTTCTGGGTGACGGCGATGGTCGCTGACGGCTTTACGCGGTCAAGGGCGGCGGCAAGAAATGCCATGGGTGCTGAACTCCGATCGTAGCTGCGGGAAGACCCCTGCGGGCGCGCGGACCCTAATGCCAGCGGCGTCGGCCTGCAAGCCGGACCCCGCGCAAGCGCGTCGCTATTGGCCGGCCACCACTGCCGCCGCGACGATGGCGGCAAGACCACCCGCCGCCCGGCCCTCCCCGGCCGCGCCGCGCCGATCCGCGCCGATCCGAGTCGCCACGGCTGCGGAATATTTTCCGATGCGTCGCTATAAGGGCTTATTTTTAAGGCGTTTTAAATCTCATCGGCGCAGTAATAAGACAGCCCTATAGTTCATGCATTGGCGCTCGATGAAACCCTCCGCCCTTCGGTCCAGCTTCCTGCGCGCCAAAGCCGGCAGCATCCCGGTCATGACGGCCCTGATGCTGGTGCCGATGATCGTCATCTCCGGCGGCGCCATCGACCTCATCGCCCATGAACGGCTGCGCTCGGTGCTGCAGGACGGGCTCGATCGCGGCGTCCTGGCAGCGGCCTCCCTGACCCAGACGCGCCCGCCCCGCGAGACCATCGAGAGCTTCCTCAAGGCGGCCGTGACGAAGGGCAGCTACGCCCTCGACGTGAAGGCCGACGAGCTCAGCAACGCCAAGCGGGT
Source organism: Aurantimonas manganoxydans SI85-9A1 (assembly GCF_000153465.1). Lineage (GTDB taxonomy): Bacteria > Pseudomonadota > Alphaproteobacteria > Rhizobiales > Rhizobiaceae > Aurantimonas > Aurantimonas manganoxydans. The sequence continues at coordinate 2,755,214 of NZ_CH672387.1, forward strand.
CGAGGCCAGTGCCACCGCCGTCACCGACACGGCCTTCCTGCGGCTGATCGGCATCGACAAGCTCACGGTGGAGGCCCATGCGGAGGCCGAGGAGAAGCGCAAGAACATCGAGATCTCGCTGCTGCTCGACATGTCCGGCTCCATGCGCTTCGACAAGTCCGGCAGCTATCCCGGCCCCAGCGGCGCCATGCGCATCAACTACCTGCGCCCGGCCGCCAAATCCTTCATGGACATGGTGCTGGCCGACGGCGCCGAGGACTACACCACCGTCAGCATCGTGCCCTATGCCGGCCAGGTCAGCATCGGCCCGGTGCTGTTCGACGCCCTGGCGCGCAACCGCCGGCAGCACGATCGCTCGTCCTGCTTCCAGTTCGGGCGCAACGACTTCACCCTCGGCGTGCCCGATTTCGCCAATCTTCCCCAGACCCAGCACTTCACCCAGGCGAACCATCACGATGCGCTGAAGAAGGCCGGCGAGGCGCAGATCACCGAACCCTGGTGGTGCCCGGACGATCCCCACGATCCGCGGCCGGGCACGACGCCCGACTTCGTCGCGGGCGAAGGCAAGGACACCGACCGGACCAGCGTCTCATTCCTGTCCAACGACCGCGAATATCTCAAGCGGCAGATCGACAACTACAAGCTCTATGACGGCACCGGCACGCCGATCGCGCTGAAATGGGGGCTGCTGCTGCTCGACCCGGCGATCCAGCCGATGCTGCGCGAAGCGGCGCGCTACCGGGCCCTGTCCGAGGAGCTCGACATCGACGCGCGCTTCAGCAACCGGCCGGCCAGCTTCACCGATCCCGACACGATGAAGTTCCTCGTGCTGATGACCGACGGCGCGATCAGCAGCCAGCGCATTCCCAAGGATGCCAGCAAGCCGGTCCAGTACTACAACAATGGCAGCCTCAACACCGACCTCTATTCCGTCGGCGACGCCGAGCGCTTCGCGGCGGCCCTGTGCACCGCGGCCAAGCAGAAGAACGTCATCGTCTTCACCATCGGCTTCGACGTCAACGACACGGCGGCCAAGCAGATGTCGAACTGCGCCAGCGGCGCGGAGCGCTTCTACCGGGTCAACGCCCTCGACATCCAGGACGCGTTCAAGTCGATCGCCACCGCGATCCAGAAGATCAAGCTGATCGGATGACGCGTCCCCTGCCGCTCCCGAAGGCTCTGCTGCGCCTTGCCCGCGACCGGCGCGGCGCGACCGCCGTCGAGTTCGCGCTGGTGCTGCCGCTGTTCCTTGCCATGGTCTTCTCGATCTTCGAGGCCGGCTGGCTGATGACCCAGACGATCATGCAGGACGGCGCGCTGAACCGGATCGTGCGGCAGCTGCGCATCGCCGACAATGCGGCGATCTCGGCCGACGACCTGAAGCGGCGCATCTGCGCCCAGGCGATGGTCTTCACCAATTGCGCGGCCAATACGACGGTCGAGCTGATCGTCCTGAGCAATGCCTCCGACACGATCCCGAAGACGGCGGCCAGCTGCGTCCATCGCGGCACCGTGCCGGCCTATCGGCCGGGCGAGCGCTCGGAGCTGATGTTCGTGCGGGTCTGCACCTCGGTGCGGCCGATGACGCCGATGCTCGGCCTCGCCGTGGCGCTGCCCGACGGCGACACCGGCGCCTATGGCATCAATTCCTACGCCGCCTTCGTCAACGAGCCGCAATGATGGCCGATCCGGACCCCACGGATGGCGCTCGCCCGCCCGCTCCGCATCGGCGCCTCCTCGGCGACCGGTCCGGCGTCGCGGCGGTCGAGTTCGCGCTGATCGCGCCGCTGCTCGTCCTCGTCCTGCTCGGCACTGTCACGCTCTTCGACTTCTACCGGGAGAGCCTGGCGCTCGAACGCGCCACCGCCTCGATGAGCGACTACATGTCCCGCCAGACCGAACTGCCGAAATCGGTGCTCGACAACCGCATCATCGCCACGCTGAAGGCGCTGGTGCCGCAGCCCGACGGTGCGCTCGAGGTCCGGATCTCCAGCCTGACCCGCTCGTCGCGCGGCTTCGACACCGACTGGACCTACCCGCCGGACGCCTCGTCCGCCTTCGCGGACCGCCCCATGCCCGTCGATCTCCTGCCGTCGGTCGCCATCGGCGACTCGATCCTCGTCACCGAGACGATGATCCCCCAGAACGCCATGTTCGACGTGGTCCGGCTGAAGGGCATGACCCACAGTTCCGTCGCCGCCGTCCGCCCGCGCTTCACCAAGCGCATCGCCGGGCCGAACTGAGCCGACGCGACACGCCCGGCCCGCGCCCGACCTCACTCCACGGCCTGCGCCGCATCTTCATTGCCGGCGGCGGCCGATGCTATGCTGCCCATTCAGGCAAGCGGCGCGAGAGGCACGCGATGTTGACGATCCACGGCATGTCCGATTCCGGCAATTGCTACAAACCCCGGCTGCTGATGGCGCTGCTCGGTCGCCCGTTTCGCCATGTCGAGGTGAGTTCGCTCGACGGCGGCACGAAGCAGCCCGCCTTCCTCGCCGCCAATCCCAACGGCAAGGTGCCGCTGCTCGAACTGGAGGACGGCTGCACCCTGCCGGAATCCAACGCCATCCTCTGCTATCTCGGCGACGGCACGCGCTTCGTGCCGGACGACCGCTTCGCGCGCGCGCAGATGCTCGGCTGGATGTTCTTCGAGCAATACAGCCACGAGCCACAGGTCGCCGTGCGGCGCTCGCTGCTGGTCTATCCGCAGATGCGCGCAGCCGCGACGCCGCAGCGTCTGGCCGACACGCTGGCCGGCGGCCACAAGGCCCTGGCGGTGATGGAGCAGCGTCTGTCCGGGGCGCAATGGCTGGTCGGCGACGCGCCGAGCCTCGCCGACATCGCGCTCTATGCCTACACCCACCGGGCCGGCGAAGGCGGCTTCGAACTGGCGGATTATCCGGGCATCCGGGCCTGGCTGGCACGGATCGAGGGCCTGTCCGACTACCGGCCGATCAGCTGGCTGCCCGGCGCCTGAGCGCCGAGCATCGCTTGAAGTGGCTGCCGGCCTGCGCCGGCAACCCGTTCTGTCAGCGGTCGGCTTACTGGCCCGAATAGACGACACCGCAGGCAATGCGGTTGCCGGCGTCGCCCGAGGGCTGCGAAGAGTAATCGTCGGTGCCGCCGTGCACGACGATCGCCGAGCCGTCGGCATCGTTCAGCGGCGCCTCGCCGCCGGTCAAGGTCAGCGCCGGCGCGAAGCTCTCGAAGCTTGCCGAGCCGTCGGTGGTGGTGAAGTTCGGCAGGTCGCCGGCATGATGGCCGCCCTCGACCTTGTAGCCATGCTCCTTGTCGGTCGGGTTGTAGTGCCCGCCGGCCGAGGAGAAGTCGCCTTCACAGACGCCGGTCTCGTGGACGTGGAAGGCATGATCGCCATCGGCGAGATTGGCGAGATCGGCCGACAGCAGCAGGCCATGCGGCGTCGGGGTCACCGTGACCGTGCCGGCCGAGCTGCCATCGGCGCCCTTCATCTCGACGGTGATCGGCTCCATATCATTCTGCATGCCGGCATTCATGCCGTCGGACGGCGCGTTGGCCGGCTTGTCGGTCGGGGTCGGCGTCGAATCCTGCGCCATGGCCGGAACGGCGAACAGGGCGGAGGTGGCAAGAGCGAGGGTCGCGATGCGAAGCATGGGACGGTTCCTTCCGGTTTCGCAGGCCCGCGTGAAGATTGGTTCGCAGACCTGAGTGTCGTCCCCGCAACGACCGCCCGCCGGCGATCGTTCCGCTCTGATCAGCGAGGTGTGACCGCGCCGGCTGCCCGCAGGCGTTGTGGACGGAAAGGCAAAGCATGGCCCATCTTCTCGAGGCGCTCTGGATACGGCTGGGCGGGCCCGCCGACCAGGGACCGGTCGATCTGGCGACGCTGACGCGGCGCTCCGTGCCGAACGACAGCGTCGCGGCGTCGCCCGGCGCGACCGCGGCCCGGGTCGATGTCGCCCTGCCCGTCTTCGCGCTCCCGCCGCAGGCGCTGCTGGCCCGTCTCGACGTGGCCCTCGCCGAGGACGGCGACGTCGTGCGGGTCGACCACGGCCAGACGCCGAACTACCGCCGCTATGTGGCGCGCAGCGCCGTCCTGCGCTTTCCCGACACGATCGACGTGGATGCCTTCGGCGCGCCGGACGGCACGCTGATGCGGATCTATGCGCGCTCACTGCTCGGCCGTGCCGATCTCGGCGCCAACGCCAGGCGCCTCAGCCGCTGGGCGGAGCTTCTGGCAAACGCCGCCCGCTGATCGCGCGCGCCGATGGCCGGCGCGGCGCTGGGCCTGCCTTGCCTCGCCCCACCGGCTCCGATAGTCAGCGAGGCGATCGGTTCGCGGCGCTCCCAGGCCCTCGCGGACCTCTCCCATCCGTTCTCCGGTCGCCATGACACGCCTTCGCGCCAATTGCCTGCTGCTTCTCGCCGGTGCTGTCTGGGGCATGGGCTTCGTCGCCCAGTCGACGGCGATGGCCGCGGTCGGTCCCTGGACCTTCACCGCGGCGAAGTTCGGCATCGCGGCGCTGACCCTCGTGCCCTTCGCCATCGCCGAAGGCCGCCGTGCGGCCACGCCGGTACCGCCGCGCACCCGGATCGGCTTCGTCGGCATCGGCGCGCTGCTGTTTCTGGCCGCCATCACCCAGCAGATCGGCATGGTCACCACGACCGTGACCAATGCCGGCTTCCTGACCGGTCTGTATGTGGTGCTGACGCCGATCCTCGGCCTTGCCCTGCTGCGGAGCCGGCCGCACTGGGTGGTCTGGCCGGCGGCGCTCACCGCGCTGACCGGCATCGCCCTTCTGGGCGGCGGCAGCCTGGCGGCGCTGAATGTCGGGGATGTGTGGATGCTGGTCTGCGCCGTGTTCTGGGCGCTGCAGATCGTCTTCGTCGGGCTGTTCGCCGGCCCGAGCGGCCGGCCCTACACGCTGTCCTTCGTGCAGTTCGCCGTCACCGCGATCCTTGCCGGCCTCGGCACGCTGGCCTTCGAGACGCCGACCCTGGCCGGCCTGTGGCAGGCCTGGCCGGAAATCGTCTATGGCGGCGTCCTGTCGACCGGGCTCGCCTTCACCCTGCAGATCATCGGGCAGCGTCACACGACGGCGGCGCAGGCGGCGATCTTCCTGTCGTCGGAATCGCTGTTCGCGGCGCTGTTCGGCGCGATCATCCTCGGCGAGCGCATCGCGGCCATCGGCCTCGTCGGCTGCGCCCTGATCTTCACCGCCATGCTGGCGGTCGAACTGGTGCCGATGCGGCGCTGGGGCAAAGCGCGGCACGCCGGGGCCTGACGGCACGCGGCTTGGCATCGCGCGGCGCTGTCTCAGCCGCGCTGTTCCGCCCGGCGCCAGTCGGCGCCGATCCTGCCTACTCGATCATGCCGCGATGGTTGCGGCGGTACTCGTCGCGCATGCGGCGGGCATCCTCGATGACCGCGGCGGCCTCGACGAAGAAGCCGGCGACGCGCTGGTGAAAGCGGCGGGGACGGCTGGGAGAAGTCTGAGGGGCCATGATGGGTCTCCGGTCTGTTTCATGTTGCAATGCAACAGATAGGCCGCTCCGGGGTCGCGTGGCACCGGGCCGCGTGCAAGGCAGCCATGCAGGATTGCCGCGATCGGCGCGCCGCACCGCCTCCTGCCGCTGCCGCCTCACCCCGCTTCACGTTTTCGGGATCGGATCGCAGCGTGCCGCGTTGGCGCTGGACGCTTCCTCTTCACCGCTCCTTAACGGCCCCGATCCGGAACACTCGCCATGATCCTTCTCTCGCTTCTCGGCGCGGCCCTCGTCGCCTGGACCATCATCGAAATCGGCCTGACCACCCTGACGGCCCGCGGCGCCGGCCCGCTCACTGCCTGGTCCATGCAGGGGGCATGGCGGCTGGCGCTCCGGATCTCCGATGGCGGCGAGCGCGGCCATCGGCTGCTGTCGGCCGCCGGCCCGCTCATTCTCGCCGGCTCGGCGCTGGTCTGGTTCGTCGGCCTGTGGCTCGGCTGGTGGCTGATCTTCCTCGGCGGCGGCGACGGCATCGTCAACTCCCAGACCAAGGCGCCGGCCGATGCGGTGGAAATGCTTTATGTCGCCGGCTACACGCTGACGACCCTCGGCCTCGGCGACTTCCAGCCGTCGGGCGCGCTGTGGCAGTTGCTCACCGCGCTCTGCGCCGCCAACGGCCTTCTCGCCCTGACCCTGTCGGTCACCTATCTCGTGCCGGTGATCTCGGCGGCGGTCGCCAAGCGCCAGCTGGCGATCATCATTCACGGCCTGGGCAGCACGCCGGACGGCATTCTGAGCCAGTGCCGGGACGGCGCCGGCTATGGGCGGCTCGCCAGCGTCCTCGATACGCTGTCCCCGAACATCATCACCCTCGGCCAGCAGCATCTGGCCTATCCGGCGCTGCATTACTTCCACTCGGGCGAAGCGGCGGCGGCGCTGCCGCTGCGCCTGGCCGCACTCAGCGAAGCCATCGACAGCATCGCGGCTACCGTGCCCGCCGATCGCCAGCCCGATCGGCTGTCGATGATCCGCTGCCAGTCGGCGATCACCTCGTTCCTCTGGTCGCTGCGATCCGGTCACATCAAGCTGGCCCGGGAGGAGCCACCACGGCTGCATGGCGACGATGCCGCCCGCCCCGCACCGGCCGGCGGCATGGACGGGGTGCCCGCCGGCCATGCCGGATCGGTCGATCGCCGGCTGCTCCTGTCGCTGGTCCAGAGCGACGGCTGGCCCTGGCAGGCGATCAATCGCTGCGACAGCGACGACGACGCCCTGGAGCGCCAGACCCGTCAAAACAGCGACTGACGATCACTGGCCGCGCGGATTGGCCGGCCGCAGATCGGCCAGCTCCGGTCGGAAGAACAGCCCGGCCTTCAGGCTGTCGGCGATCCGCTCGGCCTTCTCGTGGAACACTGCGGCCGTCGCCGCCGGAAACCGCCGGCTGGTCGTCTCGCGCCACAGGCCGAGCCAGCGATCGAACATGGCGAGATCGATCTCGCCGCGATGGCGGTGGTGGACGGCGAAGGGATTGCCCTTGTAGCGGCCCGAGGTGAGCATCACCGACGACCAGAAGGCGGTGAGCCGCTCCAGATGCGCCGGCCAGTCCACGACGGCCCCCTCGAAGACCGGCCCCAACACCGGGTCGGCGCGCACCCGATCGTAGAAATCGGCGACCAGCAGGCACAGCGAATCCTCGTCGACGATCAGCGAAGCAATGCGGTCCTCGGACATGGGTCGACCTCGCGGCAGGCCGGCGGCGTCGCGCCGCTGGCTAAACATGTATTTCTGATATATGTTTTATCCGCACAGCGAAAGGGAGCCCGGCGCATGCGCCTTACCCGCTACACCGACTATGCGCTGCGCGTCGTGATCTACCTCGCCGCGCGGCCCGACGGCCTCTCCTCGGTGGCCGACATTTCCGAGGCCTACGGGATTTCGCGCAACCATCTGACCAAGGTGGTCCACGAGCTCGGCAAGGCCGGCTATGTCACGACCCTGCGTGGGCGGTCCGGCGGGATTCGCCTTGCCCGCCCCGCGTCGCAGATCTTCGTCGGCGAGCTGGTGCGGACGACCGAGGACGGGTTCGACCTTGCCGATTGCAATCGCTGCATCATCCAGCCGGCCTGCGGCATGAGCGGCGTCCTGGCCGAAGCGGTCACTGCCTTCCTCGCCGTTCTCGACCGCTACAGCTTTGCCGACCTGCCGAAGCGCGAGATCGACATCCTGTCGCTGTTCCCGCTGGCCGAGCCCGGCAATGCGCCCCGCGTGGCGGCGCGCGCCTGATGGCCGATCACGCTCCCCAGGACGACAGCGGCGACGTCGAGGTCGACAGCACGGCGGTGGCCGCCGCCTTCGGCCTGCCACTCGCCTTCTTCCGGACCGAGCTGCGCCGCGGCAATGTCCGCGGCACGGTGGAGCGCGGCGTCGGCGCCGATGCCGGGCGCCACCGGCTGGTCTTTCGCTATCGCGGCCAGCGCCGGGTGCTGATCCGCCAGCCCGACGGGCATCTGGTCCCGGAAGAACCGGAGAGCGGCGTCCCGCCCTGCCAGAGCTGATCGCGGCCGAATACCGCCGCAGGCTCCGCCAGGATGCCGCTGCGCCCTCACCCCGCGCGATCCGTCCGTCACCGCTGCCAAGTCCCGCCGCGTCTGCTATGCCATTCGGGCCAATCAGGAGACGCGCGATGGACGAAACCGACGAACAGCCCCGGGGCGAACTGACCATCCGGCTGCCGGCCATGCCGGCCGACGCCAATGCCAATGGCGACATCTTCGGCGGCTGGGTGATGTCGCAGATGGATCTGGCGGCCGGCATCCGCGCCGCCGAGCGGGCCCGCGGCCGGGTCGCCACCATCGCGGTCAACACGCTGATCTTCAAGAAGCCGGTGAAGATCGGCGATACGCTCTGCGTCTATTCGACCATCGACAAGGTCGGCCGCACCTCGATCACCCTGTCCATCGAGGCCTGGGCCAAGGGCCGTGCCCGCCACGAGCGCACCAAGGTCACCGAGGGCACCTTCGTCATGGTGGCGATCGATGACGAGGGCCGCCCCACCGCCGTGCCGGCCGAGACCATCGCCGACTGAGCATAAGCCGTCAGGCGCCGCGCGGCGCCCACAGGATGATCGCCGCGCCGACGAGGCAGAGCCCGGCGCCGGCCATGTCCCAGCGGTCCGGCCGGCTGCCCTCCACCAGCCACAGCCAGCCGAGCGAGGCGGCGATATAGACGCCGCCATAGGCCGCATAGGCCCGTCCCGCCGCCTCCACCGGCACCAATGTCAGGAGGAAGGCAAACAGCGCGAGGCTGGCGAGGCCCGGCACCAGCCAGAGCCCCGACGCGCCGGAGCGCAGCCACGACCACATGGCGAAGCAGCCGGCGATCTCGGCCAGCGCGGCCGCGACATAGGTGACGGCGGTGAGTGCGGGCGTCATCGGATCTCCCTCGGCGCCGCCCGGCCCGGCCCGGCCCGGCCCGGTTCGGTTCGGTTCGGTTCGGTTCGGTTCGGTTCGGCGCATTGCATCAGCGGCAGGCAACCCGCAACCGCGACGGCCGCAAGGATGTCACCGCCATGTCGGCCGGCAAGCCGCCTTTCCCGCACGGCGCAGCATCGGCCGGACATGCCTGCTGCCCATTTCCGGGCGGTCGTTCCCGCAGCGAGGCCCCCCGCCCGGTTGCCTTGTCGTATCGGGGACCGTTATGCCGGACCGGCAGGGTTCGGCCCGCCGGCCGCCGCAGACTGGGCAAGGCAGCGGGTGCCGCCCTGCCGTCGTCACCACACAGACGCCACGCATTCCGAAGGTCCAAGATGCTGCAAATTCTCGTTCGCGACTTCGGCTACGTCCATCTCGGAATCGGCCTCGTCGGCAATCTGCTCTTCGTCATCGGCTCGGTGCTGTTCTTCAAGGCCTTCGAAGAGTGGTACACCCTGGCCGTCTGGATGTTCGTCGCCGGCTCCACCGGGATGTTCCTCGGCTCGCTCGGCGAACTCGCCAAGACGATCTACGAGGCCAGGGAAAAGCGCCGCGACAAGCGCTGACCGGGCGCGGGCCAGCCTCAGGCACCTCACCGCCCCGGCCGGCCTGCCACAGCCGAACGCCGCGTCATCACGCCTTGCGCGTCTTCCGGTCGATCAGCACCGCCTGCTGCCAGGCGCCCGGCGCCTTGTCCGTGCGGTGGATGCAGCCGGCCCAGCAGCAGGGCCGCTTCCGGCCCTCGCGCAATTCGTCGATGGTGCGTGCGATACGCCGCTGCCGCGTCTTCGCCTGCATGGCATCCTCGACCCAGCAGATGAACTCGTTCCGCCCAAGCGGTGTCAGCTTCTGCCAGAGATCCAGCACCTCCGGCTCCGCCGTCAGCGCCGCCTTCATGTCCTCGCCGACCCGGTGGACCGTCCCCTGGGCAAAATCGTCGGCCATGATGCCTCCCGGCATGTCTCGTCCGGTTGCAGGTTCGTGGAAGTCAGGCAACCCTACGGTCCGGACCGGCGCCGCCGCAACCCGCCCTGGCGCTATTTGCAGACGACGCGGCGGCGGTTCTTGGCGTCGAGATGCAGATGGTCGCGGTGGTCGTAATTGTAGCCCGGCCCCAGAACCGTGCCGAAATAGCGGCAGGCCGAATGGCGCACGGCTTTCTGAAAGCTCTTCTCGCGGAAGGAAAAGAAGCCCTTCTTCTCCACGTCGAACACCGAGCCGTCGGAAAAGGCGAAGCCGCGCACGTCGAGGGCGTTGCCCGTGGCGTGCTCGGACACCGTGCGCGAGCCGGCGATGCGCGAGCAGCGATAGGACGAGGCGTTGAGCACCGCCGTCGGTCGCTTCCAAAGTTTCCAGCGGGCGGCGGATTTCACCTCGTCCTCGACCCATTGCGAGATCCGAGCGGCGGCCGCGCAGTTCATCGTCGCGGCGGGCTTCATCGCGACGCCCTTGGCGATCGCGGTGATCTTCACCGGATGGGCGATGCCGCAGGATTTGCTGCTGCCGACCGGATCGATGTCGACGAAGCTCACGCCCATCTTGCGCAGCGCCGTCCGGCACATGGCTTCCGAGCGCGGCATGGTGCGATAGCCGCTCGGCGTCTGGTTCTCCAGCGCGCCGCGGCCCGGCACCGGGCTCTGGGGCGCCGGCTTGCGCGCTTCCCCCAGCGAGGCGACGACGCTGCGCTGCGGCACGATCTTCGAGGTCGCGGGGGCCTGCCGTCGCTGCGGCGGCGGTGCGGCGGTCACGGCCTTCAGGCCGGTCCAGGGATCGGCGGCCGGCGCGGCAGAACTCGTCTCGCCGCCGACGCTGCGCGGCGCGTCCAGCGGCGGCAGGGCGCCATTGCCGGCCGGCTGCATTGGGGCAGCGGCGGGCACGCTGGCGCGGCGGCCGAGAAGATCCTGATAGAGCGAGCTCGTCGTCGATGCCGAAGGCGCAGCGGATGCCGGCGCGGCGGGCGCGGCGCGGACGATCGGCTGGGTCGCGGCAAGCGGTTCGGGGGCCGCCGGCGGCGCGGCGGCGACGCCATCGGGCCGGCCGACGCTCGGCCGGTAGCCCTCGCCGGCCGACGGAACGTGGCCGCCCCAGACCATGCCACCCGTTTGCGGAATGTCGCCGGGCGGGACCGGGGGCGCGAAGCCTGTCTGGGCGGCGGCATGCTGCGAGGAAAGGCTCGCCGTCACGATACAGGCGACGGCGAGCGCAGCGAAGCGCCATTCGCGAATACGCGATACCATGCGATGGCCTTTCGTCTTCCGCGAAACTCGAGCGGACAGCCGAAAGCTAGCCGGGTTTGGTAAGCGAAGAATGAACAGGCGGCGCTTTGTGCCGGGATGGAACAGCGCAGCCCACACGTGAAAGGCCGACCCGGCGCGTCAGGCGCGGCCGTCGTCGCGCAGCGCACTGGCCAGCCAGCCGGCCTCCGCCTGCCGCAGCCGCCGGGCCGCGCGGGCCATGGGCGGTTCGGCGGACAGCGGCCCGGGCAGGTCGCCGGCCGCCGCGCAGCGCTCGCCGGAGGACGGCGCGACCGGCCGGCCCGGCGCGCTCCGCAAAGGGCGGGCCGGCCGGCGGTCTGGAGCCGCAGCGGGGCGATGGCGAATGGTGATCATGGCCGCCAGCATGGTGGCCGGCGGCTGAACCTCGGCTGAACGGCACGGCACTGGCCGTTCATTTGCAGGTCAATGCGAACCTGCGCCCTATATGAAGGGGAACGCAGCGCCCGACGGGCGCGCGCGGCGTCCAACCAACGGAGCTGACGTATGTCTTCCCTGAATTTCGATCTGCCCGCCGATTTCTTCTGGGCCAAGTCGGCGCGCCGCGTCAGCCCGCGCGGCGGCGTCTCGCACAAGCGCTTCGACACGCTGGCCGAGGCGATCTGCAGCGCGATGGAAAACCAGGACACGCCCCGCTACAGCGTCTCGATCGACACCGACGAGACTTCCCTGACCATGGACGAGGTCGACGCGCTGTATCGCAGCGACGATTTCGCCGCCTATCGCAAGCGCTACAGCGCCGCCTGACCCCCGCATCGCCGGCCGCGGGCGCCGCAGAGCCGCGTCCGCGCAGGCCGGAGCGGAGCCGATCCGCATCCCCGACGCCTGACCTCAATCCGGCCGCACAATGGCGGCCGGCATTCCTCAGGCGCGCTCGCGGTTGCGCATGATCCAGGTCAGGAACAGGGCGGTCGGCAGCGCCACCGCCACGATCTTCGCCGTGCCGTGCCGCCGATGCAGGAAGTCTTCCAGTTCCTCGCGCCGGGTCGGCAGGTCCGGCTCCTCCAGCGACACCGAGGCCCGGCCGACCGTGTCGGCCATCGTGGCGCCGCGCGAGCCCAGCGGCTGGGCCGGCGCGCGGGTCGTGTCGCGGGCGGTCTGGTGCTCCATCTCGGCATTCACCTCGCCGCCGACGATCAGGATCGTGGTGGAGATCCAGATCCAGGTCATGAAGCCGATCAGGGCGCCCAGCGAGCCATAGGTGGCGTTGTAGGAGCCGAAATTGGCCACGTACCAGGAGAACAGCATCGAGACGACGACGATCACCACCACCGTCAGCACGGTGCCCGGGGTGATCCAGCGCCATTTGGCGCGGGTGCGGCTCGGGCCCCAATGGTACAGGGCCGCGATGCCGAAGGACACCAGCAGGAAGATGCCGGCATAGCTGGCGATGCTGACCAGCCATTTCGTGTCGGTGCCGATGCCCAGGAGGTCCAGCGCCAGCGGCAGTGCGATGACGAGGCCGATGAACAGGATCGCCGCGACGATCGCCCCCAGCGTGAAGACGAAGGAGGTCAGGGTCAGCGTGACGAAGCTGCGCTTTTCCGCTTCGTCATAGGCAACGTTCATCGCCTCGAACAACGCCTTCATGCCGGCATTGGCGCTCCACAGGGCGATGGCCAGCGAGATGGCGAAGGTGAAGCCCAGCGTGGTGTCGCCCTGCGACGCCAGCCGCGTCAGCTGTTCGTTGATGATCTCCATGCCGCCGCCGGGGATCAGCGCCTGCAGCATCGCGGCGTGCTCCTGCACCGTGGCGGGATCGGCGAACAGGCCATAGACCGAAACGAGCGCCGACAGCGCCGGAACGAAGGCCAGCAGCAGGTAATAGGTCACGCCGGCCGCCACGAGCATCACCCGGTCGTCGCTGATCTCGGCGAGGACCCGCCAGGCCACGTCCTTCCAGCCCGCGGCCGGGATCTGCGACGGCCGCACGGCCCCGCGTCCCCTGCCCGCTTGGTCGGCCCGCCCCGCCGCGTTCCGGGTATCACTCGCCATCGATTGCGCTCCTTGGTCCGTCCATTCGCAGGACAAACGGCGGAAACGCCATTCCGTTGCCACATTGCAGCGAGGTGGGGATGGGGGCCAGTGCGGTAGCCAGATTGCATGACGTAAGCTGCGATTTTCCATTTCCAGCCTGTCATCGCGGATTAGGCTTACGAGGGCCGAGGCACCAAGGCAGCTTCGGCTGTGGGCGCGACGAAATTACGGGGTAAGGTGGATTGCCGACGGTCGGCTTCCACAAGCTGGTGCAGAGAATGCGGCCGCTAACCGAAGCCTTTCATCGGCGCGCCTCTATGCTTCCGGCTTGGCCTCCGCCCATGTCAGAAGGGTGTCAAGCGCCGGGCAGAGTGACTGTCCCCATTCGGTGAGCCCGTACTCGACCTTCGGCGGCACCTGATGGTGTACGAAACGGGTCACGATTCCGTCCGCCTCCATCTGCCGAAGCTGCTGGATCAACATCTTTTGCGAGATGCTGGGAATGGCTCGCTCCAGGTCGGAGAAGCGCATAAGCCGGCCGCCGAAGAGGTGGAATAGGATAACCAGCTTCCAACGCCCTTCGAGCATCCGAAACGCCGCTTCAATGCCCTTGGCTGCCGTCACAGGAGTATGCTGAACGGGCTTACTCTCGGGTAAGTACCCGACTTTTTCGTGCGTACTTGTCATGGCCGTTTTGTAGAGCGATCTCTCAGGCATCACAACTGTCAAGACAAAGGACAGGCCATGACCGCACTTCCCGAAATCATCGCCAACTACTTTTCGCTTCCGGCGAACGCCTCGATCCCCGAACTCGGCCTTATCCTTGCAGAGGATGCCGTCGTCCGGGACGAGCGTCGCGCTCACCAGGGCCTTCGCGCCATCCGCCACTGGCGCATCGACACGATGACCCGCACGCCGTTCCAACTGCGTCCGCTCGACGTCGAGGATCGCGACGGTACCGTGGTCGTGAGGACACAAATCTCGGGCGCCTTCCCAGGCAGCCCCGTGGTACTCGACCATCACTTCACGCTACGCAACGATCGCATAGCCGCGTTGGAGATCGTCTGATGAGCGGCGGCTGGATAGATCTCTCAGATCAGCGCGTCGCTGTGTCAGGCGGCACAAAGGGAGTGGGCGCGGCCGTCGTAGCCGCACTGCTTTCGGCCGGCGCCCGGGTCGCGACTGCTGCACGTACGGCTCCGAACGCAGTGCCGACCGGCGTTCATTTCATGCCCACCGATCTTCTGTCGGCCGAAGGCTCGGCCACCTTTGCGGATTTCGCCCTGTCCGAACTCGGGGGGATCGACATCCTCGTCAATGTGCTCGGCGGCTCCGACGCGCCTGGTGGTGGGTATGCGGCTTCCACCGACGCTGTCTGGGCAAGCGAAATCGACCGGAACCTGATGAGCGCGGTCCGGCTCGACCGCGCATTCCTGCCAGGAATGATCGAGCGAGGCTCAGGCGTCGTGATTCACGTCACCTCGATCCAGCGCGAACTGCCGCTGCCCGAATCAACTATCGCCTACGCCGCGGCCAAGGCCGCGCTCTCGACCTACAGCAAGGCGCTGTCCAAAGAGGTTTCGCCGAAGGGCGTGCGGGTTGTACGGGTCTCTCCCGGTTGGATCGAGACGGAGGCCTCGGTACGGCTAGCCGAACGCCTCGCCGAGGCGGAAGGTACTGATTACGAAGGCGGCAAGCGTATCATCATGCAGGGACTCGGCGGTATTCCGATTGGTCGCCCGGCCAGGCCGGAAGAGGTCGCCGACCTCATCGCTTTCCTCGTCTCGCCGCGGGCTGCTTCCATTACCGGTACGGAGTACGTCATCAACGGGGGGACGGTGCCGACTGCGTAGGAGCGACCGCGGCCTCAGGGCCCTGATCCAATGACCTGCGCCGACATCCGCCACGCAACGTCCGAGCGCCTCGATCGAAAGTCGCCTGCGTGACGGCTCTTGTCCAGATGCCGCACCGTACACGAAAACGGGCCCGGCCTTGCGGCCGGACCCGTCGGTCTCAGTGTCGAGGAATCGCCTCTTAGCGGAAGAGCGACAGCAGCGACTGCGAGGAGGAGTTGGCGATCGACAGCGCCTGCACACCCAGCTGCTGCTGCGTCTGCAGCGCCTTCAGGCGGGTCGATTCCTCGGTCATGTCCGCATCGACCAGCGTGCCGACGCCCTTCTCGATGGAGTCGCGCAGGTTGGAGACGAACTCCGACTGGATATCCATGCGGCTCTTGGCGGCGCCGAGGTTCGAGGCGGCGGTGGTCATCTTGCCCAGCGCGGTCTCGACATTGGTGATCATCTTGCTGAGCACGTCGTCGACCGACAGATAGTTGGGCTGGCCGGCGACAGCCTCGCCCGTGGCGGCGTTCACCTTCGCCTGGTTCAGCGCCGTCGTCGAGATATCCAGACCCGAGACATTGAGGATCAGCTGATCCCCCAACGTCGAGACATCGCCGTCATTGTCCAGGATCGTCGTGCCCAGGGTGCGGATGTCGAGGATGCCGTTCTTGTAGAGGGTCGCGGGGACCGCACTCGAATTGTCACCGAAGAGCTTGAGGCCCGCCGTGTCGATGTCGATGGTGCCGACGCTGACGGCGCCCGCCGAGGAGCGGTTGAAGGAAGCGACGACGCTCTTCGAGGTGCCTTCAACGTCGTTGAAGCTCAGCCAGTTCTCGCCGGAGAAGGAGGCCGAGGTGGCGATCGAGGACAACTGGTTCTGCAACTCGGCGATTTCCGACTGGATCTTGTTGCGGTCGACGCCGGGCTCCTTGGCCGCGACCAGCTTGACCTTGATCTCGTCGACCACGTCGATGGCGGCATTCATGCCCGTATAGGCGGTGTCGACCTTGGCCTGGCCGAGGCCGAGGGCGTCCTCGACGGCGCCCAGCGCCTTGTTGTCGGAGCGCATCGTGGTCGCGATCGACCAGTAGGCTGCATTGTCGGACGCCGCGCCGACGCGGTAACCGGTCGAGATCCGGTTCTGGGTCTGGTCGAGGTTGCTGTTGATCATCGACAGGCTCTGCAGCGCCGTCATCGCCGATGTATTGGTATTGATCGAGGTCATCTGTTCGAAGTCCCATACGCATGACAGGTTTGAAGGGACATTCCGGCTCCCCGGAAAGACGGGACGACATCATGTCTGCGAGACGACTTTCTCTCCCGCCCTGTCTTGAACCATAAGTGCGCCTTAGATGATCTCCGACATGCTAATTTTCATGGTTACCAAGACCTTATATAACTTAGCCGTGCACCGATCGCGCATTGCAACCCGGCGCCTTTGAGGCCGCATCGCGCGCGGCGCCGCGGCGGTTGTCGTCCGCGCATTTTTACGGCGGGGTTCCGGCGAAGAGGTCCGCGCCTGGCTGCTGCGGCAGCGCGCCGCACAGGGGTCGACACGCCGCCGCATTTTGCCCCGTCCGCCCGGCTTCCAACCCCCGGGGGCGGTCCCTATATGTTCCGCCATGGCTTCCAGATCCCGCACCACCCGCTCGCGTCCCGCCTCCGACACCGCCGAGGACGAGGCGCCCTTCGATCCGGGCGCGCCGGCACGGCGCGGCGGCTTCGCGGAGGCCCCGCAGGCCGATTTCGAGGCGGCTCGGGAATTCGCCGGGCCGGTCTCCGGCTGGGCCGACGAGATCGCCCAGGGGCTGGAGACCACGGCCGAGCATGTCGCCGACGGCGACAACCCGGCGCCCGCCGCTGCCGAGCCCGAGCCGGCGAAGGCGAAAGCCAAACCCGCCGCCAAGTCCTCCAAGGCCGCCGCCAGCACCGGCGCGCGCCCCGGCAAGACGTCGCGCGGCACGTCGATGGGCGGCACCAGCGATCCGAAGCAGCGGGCCGCCGCCGGGCTCAACCCGGTCGCCGGCATGGATCTCAGTCTCGAGGACGCCAAGGGCCTGCCCGAGGGCGGCGTCACCGCCACGGTCGACGCCCTCACCAAGCTGATCTCCGAGGGCGACCCGCTCTTGAAGAACGGCGAAATCTGGGTGCCCCACCGCCCGGCCCGGCCGGACAAGTCCGAGGGCGGCGTGCCGTTCCGCATCGCCTCGGACTACACGCCCCAGGGCGACCAGCCGACGGCCATCGCCGACCTCGTCTCCGGCATCACCGACCACGACCAGACCCAGGTGCTGCTCGGCGTCACAGGCTCGGGCAAGACTTTCAGCGTCGCCAACGTCATCGAGCGCACCCAGCGTCCGGCGCTGATCCTCGCCCCCAACAAGACCCTGGCGGCGCAGCTCTACGGCGAGTTCAAGAACTTCTTCCCCGACAACGCCGTCGAGTATTTCGTTTCCTATTACGATTATTACCAGCCCGAAGCCTACGTGCCGCGCTCCGACACCTTCATCGAGAAGGAATCCTCGATCAACGAGCAGATCGACCGGATGCGCCACGCCGCCACCCGCGCCCTCCTGGAGCGCGACGACGTCATCATCGTCGCCTCGGTCTCCTGCATCTACGGTATCGGCTCGGTCGAGACCTACACGGCGATGACCTTCCAGATGTCGATCGGCGACCGGCTCGACCAGCGCCAGCTCCTCGCCGACCTCGTCGCCCAGCAGTACAAGCGCCGCGACATGGATTTCCAGCGCGGCTCCTTCCGGGTGCGCGGCGACACCATCGAGATCTTCCCGGCCCATCTGGAAGACCGGGCCTGGCGCATCTCGCTGTTCGGCGACGAGATCGAGTCGATCCAGGAGTTCGACCCGCTCACCGGCCAGAAGACCGACAGCCTCAAGTCGGTGAAGATCTACGCCAACTCCCACTATGTCACGCCGCGCCCGACGCTGAACCAGGCCGTGCGCCTCATCAAGGAGGAGCTGCGCCACCGCCTCGTCGAGCTGGAAAAGGCCGGCCGCCTGCTGGAGGCCCAGCGGCTGGAGCAGCGCACCCGCTTCGACATCGAGATGATCGAGGCCACCGGCTCGTGCCCCGGCATCGAGAACTATTCGCGCTACCTCACCGGCCGCCAGCCCGGCCACCCGCCGCCGACCCTGTTCGAATACCTGCCCGACAACGCCCTGGTCTTCATCGACGAGAGCCACGTCACCGTGCCGCAGATCGGCGCCATGTATCGCGGCGACTTCCGCCGCAAGGCGACGCTGGCCGAATACGGTTTTCGCCTGCCCTCCTGCATGGACAACCGGCCGCTGCGCTTCGAGGAGTGGAACGCCATGCGGCCGCAGACCGTCGCGGTCTCGGCCACCCCCGGCTCCTGGGAAATGGAGGAGGCCGGCGGCGTCTTCGCCGAACAGGTCATCCGCCCCACCGGCCTGATCGATCCGCCGGTGGAGATCCGCCCGGCCCGCAGCCAGGTCGACGACCTCGTCGGCGAGATCCGCGACACCGTCGACAAGGGCTACCGCGTCCTCGCCACGGTGCTGACCAAGCGCATGGCCGAGGACCTCACCGAATATCTCCACGAGCAGGGCATCCGCGTCCGCTACATGCATTCGGACATCGACACGCTGGAGCGCATCGAGATCATCCGCGACCTGCGCCTCGGCGCCTTCGACGTGCTGGTCGGCATCAACCTGTTGCGCGAGGGCCTCGACATTCCCGAATGCGGCCTCGTCGCCATTCTCGACGCCGACAAGGAGGGCTTCCTGCGCTCCGAGACCTCGCTGATCCAGACCATCGGCCGCGCCGCGCGCAATATCGACGGCAAGGTCATTCTCTATGCCGACCGCACCACCGGCTCGATGGAGCGGGCCATCGCCGAGACCAACCGGCGCCGCGAGAAGCAGGAGGCCTACAATGCCGAGCACGGCATCACCCCGGCCTCGGTGAAGGCGCAGATCGCCGACATTCTCGACAGCTATTACGAAAAGGACCATGTGCGGGTCGATGTCGGCCCGGGCGCGAAGGAGGGCGCCATGGTCGGCAACAATCTCAAGAGCCATCTCGAGCATCTGGAAAAGCAGATGCGCGACGCCGCCGCCGATCTCGACTTCGAGACCGCCGCCCGGCTGCGCGACGAGATCAAGCGGCTGCAGGCCAAGGAGCTGGAATTCGGCGGCCTGCCCGGCGGCGATTCCGGCTCCGGCGGCAAGAAGGCCAGGGGCGGCGGCAATGTCGTCGACGCCGCCGACCCCATGGCGATCGCCGCCGAGCTGGAGGAGGAGGCGATCTCCCCGGTCACCGGCCGCTCCAAATACGGCCGCAAGACCAAGCGCGACCGCCAGCCCGCCGGCGGCGAACGGTTCGGCCCGCGCGGCGAACCGCTGAAACCCCGCGGCGAAGGCTCCGACCGCCGCCCCGCGCCGCTGGCCCGTCCGCCGAGGCCCGGCGACGCCGCCGCCTCCCCCGCCGGCCACGACGCCAGCGCGCCGAGCGACGGCGCCTCGGGCCAGCACGGCGGCGACACGGCGGCCGGCTCCTATTTCCAGAAGCCGTCCCTCGACGACATGGGCCCGGGCACCGACACGGCGCGTCCCGACCGGCCGGGCCTGTTCCGCAAGAACTCGCTGGACGAAATGACCGTCGGCCGCACCGAAAAGCCGGTCGGCAAGCCCGCCCCGAAAAAGCCCGCGCCCCGCAAGCCCGCGGACACCGCCTCTCCCAAGGCGGATACCGGCTCCGGCACGGGTCCGGGCATGGGCAAGAGTACGAACACCAACGCCCCTCATGGTGAGCCTGTCGAACCACGCACCAGCTCGGACGACGCCGCCCCCATCCGCCGCGAACGCATCGGCCGCGGCTCCTACGAGGACCCCACCGACCAGAAGCGCAAGCGCCGCCCAGGCAAGACCGGCCGCCCGGGGCGGTAGCGTGCGACGGCCCCCACCCCCTGATCCCTCATCCTGCGCCTGTCGAAGGATCGGGGATCAGGGCTCCCGCCAGGCGGAATGCCAAGCGCCCCTCGCCCTTCGACAGGCTCAGGATGAGGGCTACGGCAACGCCGCGACCGACGCTGCACGGCGACCGCCACACCAACACCGCGCGACGTCGCAGAACGCCCCCGCACCCCGCCACCGCGTCATCCTCGGGCTCGACCCGAGGACCCATGCCGCCGCGCTACCACAGCCGCTCCAGCGCAGAACCAGCCGCGCCCCCTGATCCCTCATCCTGAGCCTGTCGAAGGATCGGGGATCAGGGCTCCAGCCAGGCGGAACACCAAGCGCCCCTCGCCCTTCGACAGGCTCAGGATGAGGGGCTGTTGCGACGCGCTGCGTCCAGTTTCGAAGGGGCTGGCGTCATCACCGGCACCCCTCATGGTGAGCCTGTCGAACCACGCACGCCATCAGACGCCGCCCCCATCCGCCGCGAACGCATCGGCCGCGGCTCCTACGAGGACCCCGCCGATCAGAAGCGCAAGCGCCGGCCTGGCAAGACCGGACGCCCCGGGCGGTCGAGGGTGACGTTTATCGCCGCACTGAACGCCAGATCAGAGCTCGAATGAAGATATTCGCAGTAACTTGGCGCCATCGGAGGCTAAGCCAACAATCTGTCGCGAGGGTTGGGCAGAACGTAATTAATGGGGGCGTCGTCGCGTTGCTGACCCGCTATTCGCGCATTTCGGAAATGCTAACAGTTCAGCAACTTCAAACTCATCATACAACGCCAACCACAGGCCGATGATATTCTCCCTCATCAGTGCATAATTTCATTGCAAGATATAAGGTATGAATCGCCCTTAAAATGAATCAGATTGATCCGCATCATCAGTTTCGTCCCACTCAGGTTGAAACTCCGACAAATCGATTATCTCCGATTTCCTATCATCGATTTCTTTCTCGATTTCGACTATAATTGATTTTATTTCTGCAATCAGTTTATTCGAAAACGCGACAAAAGGTGGTATATTTTTGAGCGAATCTCTTTCGTCTTGGACGATCTATACAATATCTTTCATGCAATCCCCTTTCTGGCATTGGTCGCTCGCGGATCAGCCATCTTGCTAAATCTGGATACCGTCGGTTGTCGTTTAATTCTTTAGCTAATATTGCATTATACTTGAAGAGTGGAGTTCTCTCTCTATCTTCTCCAATCCAGAAGGCGAGACCCTTATCAACCAGTGAACCATCATCCTCTATAGACTTTCCGGCGAAAGCCCCAGGTATAGATTTTCCGGCGAAAGCCCCAGGTATAGATTTTCCGGCGAAAGCCCCAGGTATAGATTTTCCGGCGAAAGCCCCAGGACTTATGCCTATCTTTTCATAGATGTCTGCAAGCCACGTTTCCTGCCGACCGTCATCCTCAAGTTCTTTGTGACGTCTTACTATTATTCTCGCAGCTGGGAGTACGTATTTTTCCCTAAATCCGTTTCTATTGATCCATCTGGTAAAATTTTGCATATCGTCGCTGAAACGATACGATGCAACCGCAAACGCTTCGAAGTATGCGTTATTCGAATTCTCAACGAACTGCCGAGCGGCAAAATACTCCTGATAAGATCGGTGCATAAATGTATAAGACTCACCGTCTTGTATTAGCATGCATATAGACTCGGATAAGTCTTTGAAAAATTCTCGCAAATCGACATTTATATTGTCCATTTTTGTCGCTTTTTCGCCTAATTCCAAGAATTTATTTATATCAAACCTATACTGGTTTCGCATATAAGATACGAAGCAAAATGTCTGCCATATCCTTTTGAAATCATCCTCGGCAACCAAACAATGGAATCTGCGCTTATATAAAAATTTGGTATTATCATGCGCTGTATAGAATGTTTCGAAGGATTTTTCATAAATTAGATGCTCTTTATCTGGAATATGGTTGTTTTTCCAAAAAGTAAGAAACATCATTCCAATAAGCAGTGGATTCTTTAATAGCTTTCCGTATTTTTCTAGAAAATCCGGATTAATTTTCGAGAGAAACTCTTTCTTGACTTGTTCATCTATCGGTATTTTATTGATTACATCAGCGGCCTGCTCGGGGGTGTAATCGCAGATTTGCGATTCCAGAAACGAGTGCCAACTATTAAACTCCTGTAGTGGCCTACTGGTTATCACCACCGCGCAACGATCAAAAGTGTCGCTAAACCTCATAATCTGGCGCTGGACATGATCGCGAACTGCAGGGGGCACTTCATCATACCCATCTAGCATGACTAAGAACGAGCCATTCTGCAATAAAGCTTGGAGGAACTCTTCACTATGCTGCTTCGTTAGCCCATTCAATCTATCCAGTATAGCAGCCTCGACAGAAAAATCCTCTCCGGCATATTGCCGTAGTTCAATGAAGACCGGGACGAATCCGATATCTATCGTGCATGCATCTAAAAATAAGCTCTTTAGAAGTAATGACTTTCCCTGACCTGCAATACCGGTAACAACTACCCTTCTCTCCCTTATAAATCTATAGAGGATCTCATCGTAGGATAATAACTCTTCGTGAAAATTGACGATCGGCCCTACATAAATATCTTTTAGGTTTAATTGCTTTTCGGGTAAAACTAGAGTCTTTATTTTGGTAAAATTTTTCGTCTCCCTTGAAATGTATCTCTCAATTCCCTTCCTAAAAAATATGTGCAGAGTGTCTCGTGAACTTCTAGCGGCTATTTTTGCTGATTTGTATGCATCTAACGTTATTGCTTCTATCAACGGCTTCAGGCCCGCAATTCGTACTGGCATCTTTAGACGGTTCTCCTAGGAATCTAGCTTTAGAGTAAGTTTCCTCCTATCTGTCGTGGACGCAAGGAGAATCTTAGCTTCAGTAAAGTCTTGTCCCGTCCCCCTCGCAAGGTGAGGGTCTTACCCGCCGCGCCTTCGGCCAGTCAGTTTGATTCGGAACGAATTTGGAAGTCCAGTTGGGATCGGAGCCACGCATCTCCCCCCAACTTATCCCCACCCCTCGCCCCTTCCGCATAATCGCCGCATCGCTGCCCACGGCGGGCACGGACGATCGCCGGGATCGGTCGGGGGTGGCGAGCGGTGTCCGCGACGGGGTGTCTTCCGGAGACGCGCCGGCCCGGACGGCCCGAGACAGCGCCGGACAGTCCCCCTCCCCGAGGGCGCCGCGGATCGCTCGGCTTGAGCCCGCAAGGGCGAAGAGCCGCCCGGAAGGGGATGTCCCGCCCAGCTGAGGCGGACCGCGCCCGCCCCGCGCCCGCAGCACCGTCCCTCCGGCGCACCAGCCACCGCGCGGATCGCCGACGGCGTGCCGCTTCCAGTTCTGCCAGGCGTGCCGTCGGCGATCCGCCGCCCCGCCGCTGCACCGCCGGCCCGGTCCTCCGGGCGCGGCGCCGCTGCCGCACGCCCCTGTCCTTTGACCATCGCCCGCCCCCAGCCGAGGAGCCGCCGACCATGGAGACTGTCGACCCGCCGCTGACACAGGACGAGATCGCCGAAGGTCTTCGCCTGTCCGCCGCCTATCTGGCGCTGGTGCGCGCCGCACTGTCGGGCTATCCGCCACCGCCGCGCACCGCCCGGCGCCGGCGCGCCACGTCGCCCGGTCCTGCCGGCACCCAGCGCGGCGACCGGATGCTGCCCAGCGCCGCCTGGCTCTTCGCCGCCATCTGCAAGCGCGGCGCCTGCCGCCGGGTCCGCGCCTGCCGCTATGGCGAGCGCCCCGGCGACGGCACATGCGACGCCACCGGCCAGCCGCCCGCCCCCTGCTTCGAGGCCCTGCCGCGCGCCGTCCATCTCGCCCTGCCCTTCGCGCTGCAGCGCCAGATCACCCCCGCCGCCTTCCGCGACCCCTACCATCTGCGCCGCGAAGCCGAAGCCATCCGCGCCGCCAGAAGCGACGTGGCGGCGATGCGCAGCGATGGGGTGGAGGCGGGTGCGGGGTCACATGAAGCCGGGCGGCCGGCCCCCGATCCCTCACCCTGAGCCTGTCGAAGGGTGAGCGTGAGGGGGTTCCGCCAAACGCAGCGCCGAGCGCCCCTCGCCCTTCGACAGGCTCAGGATGAGGGGCTGCGGGATGGGATGCGCCAAGGGAAAAACGGAGGGAGGGAGGGAGGGTATAATGCGAGATGCACCCGCGCTGCACTCCACCGCTTGCCGGGGCCAACATCCCCCT
The DNA here is from genome assembly GCF_000153465.1 of Aurantimonas manganoxydans SI85-9A1. GTDB lineage: Bacteria > Pseudomonadota > Alphaproteobacteria > Rhizobiales > Rhizobiaceae > Aurantimonas > Aurantimonas manganoxydans. Next base: position 2,779,373 of record NZ_CH672387.1, read on the forward strand.
CATCCTGAGCCTGTCGAAGGACGAGGGCTCCAGCCAGACGCCTGCCCTAGCCCCAGTCGCGGCGCATGGTGGCCATGCCGTTGCGGCGGCCGAGTTCCTCGTAGCCGGCGGCCTCGTAGACCCGAAGGGCCGGCTCGTTGTCGAGCTCGACCTTCAGCGTGACCGAGATGGCGCCGAGATCGCGGGCGGCCTGTTCGGCCAGCGCCGCCAGCTGCGCCCCGGCCCCGCCGCGGGCCGCCGCCTCGACGAAGACATAGACGAGGTGGCGCACCTCCGGTCCGATGCCGACCCGCAAAGCGAAGAAGCCGACCTCGCGGCCGGTCGCGTCGACCAGGTAGAAGGAGGCGTCGTCGGCCTCGTTCAGCCATTTCTCCCGCCATTCCAGCGGGTCGAACGGATGCTTGGCGTTCGGATTGACCAGCGCGAGGTCGTCGGCCGCGACCAGCAGCCGGGCGAGCGGTGCCAGGTCGAAGGGCACATTGGGGCGAAGGGCGAGGTCGGACACGAGCGGCTCCATGGCGGTGTCGTCAGGGAAGATGGGCGCGCCCCTCGCACGGACCAGCCGCCGTTTCAACCGCCCGCACGCCCAAAGCCGGCCGCACGAAGCGTCCCGCAGGCGGTCCGCCCCCTCCGGCGTCATCCCCGGGCCTGACCCGGGGACCCATGCCAAACCCTCACCGCCGCCGCCAACGCCGACAACGGGACCACCGGCCCGTCAGCGCGGCACGGCGCCGTCCATCATCGCGGCGTTGTTCTCCCAGCGGGCGCTGCGCACCTCATCGGACGGCGTCGCGCAGGCGCCCAGCATCAACAGGGCGAGAAGGGGAAGCAGTTTCATCGGGTCGGCTCCCGAAAGAGAACTATCGGCAGAGTTCGGCGAGGCGCCAGCCGCCGGCCGGGCTCGCGACGTCGGAGAGTGCAAACGAGGAATCTCCGGCAATCTCGCCCGGCGCCCTGCCCCTGTCCACCCGCATCGGCTTCCCGGTCAGTGCGGGTTCTGTCCCGGCACGATGCCGCCGGCCGGAGTATCGGCCATCACCGAGGGCGTCACGCCGTTCACCAGCGGCTGGGCCGATGCCTTGCCGTAGACGCTGCCGACGCCGTAGAGCCACGGCAGGCCGGGGCTGTAGGGCCGCAGCACGACGCGTCCGTCCGGCAGCACCACCCGGCGCGACTGCTGCTTCTCGCGCTCCGACAGGCGCACGCCCACCGGCTCCTGGGCGGCGGCCGGTAGCACCGGTGTCATGAGCGCGGTGGCGAGGAGAGCGGCAAGCATGCGGCGCATGGCGGGAGTCCTTCCTGTTCCGATATCGGCCTCAACGCGCAAGCGGCCATCCGCGTTGCAGGCCATCAGTCGGAGATCTGCCCCGGCACGATCCCGCCCGACGGAGTCCCACGGTCGGCGGAGCTGTTGGCCGAGCGCGTGCCCTGGCAGCCGGCCGCGACTAGAAGCGCGCAGGCGGCGGTGATGGTTAGGATTCTTCGCATGACAGTCTCCGGCAGGTTGGGGTCTGCTCGCAGAACGGCCCGGCCCCGCCGGAGTTGCCGCGCCGCGACGCACGCCTGCGTGAACGGTGCCCTCAGCGCTTGCGGGCCAGCACCAGATGCCCCGGCGCCGGCTCGCCCTCCTGGCGGCGCACGACGATCGGCGTTGCCTCCAGCGTCTCGAAACCATGCGCCGCCAGCCGGTCGCGCACGTAGCTTTCCTTGTGGTGAAAGCGTTGGTGCGGCCCGACCATGAAGTCCCGTGCGCCAAAGGTCGCGTCCGGCATGGTCTCGGTCGAAAAACCGAAGATGCCGCCGCCGCTCATCCGCGCGGCGGTGGCAGCGAACAGCGGATCGAGCCCGCCGAGATAAGGCAGCACGTCGGTCGCCACGACCAGATCGAAAGGCTCGGGCTCGTCGAACTCCTCAAGAAAGCCGACCGCCTCGCCGATATAGAGATGATCGTAGACGCCCTTGTCGAAACAGGTCTCGATCATGCCTTCCGACAGATCGACGCCGATCAGCGTCGCGATGCGGTCCCGCAGCGCCTCGCCGGCCAGCCCGGTACCGCAGCCCAGGTCCAGCGCGCGCTCATAGGGCCCCGGCGCGACCGCCGCCAAGCGCTCGGCGATGAGGCCCGGCACGCCATAGCCAAGCTGACGCACCAGAATGTCCTCGAAATCGTCGGCATGCTGGTCGAACAGCGTCGCCACATAGGCGTCACCCGCCGAGGCCGGTGTCTCGCCTTCGCCCATCGCCGCCATCCGCACCGCGGCGCCGGCATGGTCGTCCGGATCGAGCGCCAGGCAGCGGCGATAGGCGTCGGCTGCAGCGGTGCGATCGCCGGCTTTCTCCAAAGCCAGCGCCTCTTCATAGGCTTCGGCCAGGGCCGCCTCGTCGATGGGGGTGTCGCTCATTGCCGGCTCCTATGGGGTTCGCGGTGCCTCTTAGGGCAAAGTTGAGGCCGGCGACAGCCGACCTGCATTGCTCCGCGGATCAGACGGCGGCCGTGCCGCTGCCCAGTTCGTCCACGAGGGCCAGCGCCGCGGCGGCAATCCGCGCCGCCGGCATGCTGCAGAAGACCTCGGGCATCCCCTCGATCTCGTCAGCCTGCGCCGCAGCCTCGTCGCTCAGCGGCACATGGAAGAAGCCGAAATCGCGCACCCCGAGCGCATCGGCGTTGAAGGCCAACCGGTAGAGCGTGTCGTTGCAAAGATAGCCGCCCGCATCCGACGACCATTCGAAGGACACGCCGGCGCCGCGCAGTGCCGACGTCACGGCCTTCCATGGCATCCGGCAGGCGAGCGCCTCCGGTCCGTCGAGCACCGCCGGCCCTGCCGGAAACGCGCCTGTCGCATCGGCCTGTCCGAGCTTGCGGCGGTTGCGGGCGACCCGTTCGATGCGCAGTCGCTCGGCCCGCTTGTGCAGACCGAACAGGACGACGCTGGTCGGCGCCAGGGTCTCGATCAAGGTGCGCAGGCGCGGCCAGCTCGTCTCCCACTCGACCGGCAGGACGGCGGCGTGAAACGCTTCACCGTGACGAGGGTCGGATTCGAGGGTTCGCACCATCGTTTCCGTCGGATTGCGGGGCGCACCGGGGAAGGAGGAAAATCCGCAAACGAGTATTTTCATTTGAGATGAATGCCTTGGGAAGAGCCCGCCAATTGCGGCGTCGATCCGTCTTTACAGCGGGTTTTGGATGGTGGAAGCTGTATTGCCTGTCCCGAAATGGCACGCGACACGCGCCCTGAATACGTCGCTCGTCGGGCCGGAAACGGGATAGCAATGTAGGAGGCTCCGGGCAATCTCGCGAACAAGGGTCATGGACGAACTGCGTATCGGAGGCGCATCCTCCGGGTGGTCTGCCGTATAATTTCAGGCCACGATGTATCGGTTCCTTTCCTAGTCAAGACTTGCCTGCCACCGCCAGACGGCGACTCGTAATGCCAGGATAAGGGATACCGACGATGGCACAGACCGGTACGGTCAAGTTCTTCAATACCGAAAAGGGCTTCGGTTTCATCAAGCCCGACGATGGCGGCGCGGACATCTTCGTCCATATCTCCGCCGTCCAGGCCTCGGGTCTGCCGGGGCTCGAGGAGAACCAGAAGGTCTCCTACGACACCGAGCCGGACAAGCGCGGCAAGGGCCCGAAGGCCGTCAATCTCGCCGCAGACTGATCTCGCGTCACGATGGTCGCGGTTGGCTTCGGCTCCCGCCCCTTCGTGACGTCCAGACCGGGAAAGCTCGTCACGCGGTTGCGCCGGGCTTTCCTTTCCAGCCACCATCCTGTCCCAGTTCGATACGGAAACGTCTGGCACGCCACGTGCAAGGCCACACCCGAACGCCAGAAAAAGGCGAAAACGGGAGTGCAATCCATGTCTCAACGCCACCGGCAGGCCTGCGCCAGATCCAGCCATATCGCTGTGATCGCCAGCCTTACCGCCATGTTCCTTGCTACAGCACCCGCCAGCGCCCAGACCTATCTCGATGGTGGCGGCGGCAGCAGTTCGCGGCCGCAGTCCAGCGACCCGACAGGTGGCTTCCTCGACGGCGGCGGTCCCCTGCAGCCCCGGCGCGGAGTCCGGAACGGCCAGCGTCGCGATGGTTTCCTCGACGATGGCGGGGGGGTCGGCAGACGGCCCGACATCGTCGCTAGGTCAGGCGGTGATCGCGAATTCCTGAGGGACGGAGGATCGATTCGCACGCCGGCCGATATCGTCTATTCCGACGAGCGGGAAGAGTTTCTCGAAGACGGTGGGTCGATCGTCGTCGAACCGGACATCCTGGTCGACGACCGGCGCCTGCGTCGCGGTCGCGGCTGGCGGGAGGTCGCGGCTCCAAGGACCGTTCAGCGCTCGTCCGGCTCGTTCACCGTCATCACCAGTGATCTCGGCGACCGCGGCTACGGCTCGACCACCCAGGTGTCGGGAAAAAGCGCGAACCGGATGCGAACGAAAGCGAAGATCATCGATGTCGAGAGTGCGCGGCTCGACCGCCGGCCGATGCCGGCCTCCGGCGTGGAGGTGATCTACAAGATCGGCGGACCACAGATCATCCGGATCGCCCCCGGATATGGTCAGCGCGTCGCGGCGCTCGCAACGGACAGCGCCGATGTGCCTCGGCCAACCGCCCGTGCCGAACCGGAACAGGTCGATCGTGCCGCCCCCTGGACCCGCGGATGGCTGGACCGCTGCACGAGCGAGCATGAGAGCTTCGACCCCGACTACGGGACCTATGTCGACGCACAGGGTCAGTCGCAGTTCTGCGACTGACGGAGACGGGGAGCCAGGCTCCTCAGGTCAGGAACGGATTGCCGCGGCGCTCGTCGCCGAGGCGTCCGCCGGGCCCGTGGCCGCAGATGAAGCCGACGTCGTCGCCGAGCGGAAGGACCTTGTCCTTGATCGAGGCGATCAGCGTCGCGTGGTCGCCGCCAGGCAGATCGGTGCGGCCGATCGAGCCGGAGAACAGGACGTCGCCCGCGTGCAGGAACTTGGCGGCCCGGTTGTAGAAGACGACATGGCCCGGCGCATGTCCCGGCGTGTGCAGCACCTCGAAGCGATGGTCGGCAAAGGCAAGGGTCTCGCCCTCCTCCAACCAGCGGTCCGGCGTGCAATCGCGGACCGCGCCAGGAATTCCGAACATCCGCGCCTGTTCCGACAGTCCGGCCAGCAGGAAGTCGTCGGCCTTGTGCGGGCCGACGATGTCGACGCCGAGGTGCTCCTTCAGCTCCATCGCCCCGCCGGCGTGGTCGATATGGCCGTGGGTCAGCCAGATCGCCTCGATGGCGATCCCGGCCTTCTCGATGGCCTCCAAGATCCGGTCGACGTCACCGCCGGGATCGACCACGACGCCGATCTTGTCCTCGACATCGAAGAGGATGCAGCAATTCTGCTGGAATGGCGTGACGGGAACGATCTGGGCGTTGAGTGTGGTCACGTGGGCCTCGGGCGTCGGTTGCTGTGCCCGGCTGTTAACGCGGGGCAGACGCCGCAGGCAAGCATGCGAACGGCCGCAGCGAGTGCCGCGGCCGGAAAGCTGATGATGTCAGCAGCGGGTGTCCGCCTATTCGGCGGCGGCACGCTGGGGCTGCACCACGGCGGTATAATCCTCGACCAGCCGGCGCGTCGTCTCGCCCGGCGTGAAGCGCCATTCGGCGATCTCGGACACCGGCGTCACCTCGGCAGCCGTGCCACAGAGGAAGCACTCGTCGAAATCGGCCAGTTCCTCGGGCATGATCGCCCGCTCGCGCACTTCGATACCGCGACGCTTGGCCAGTTCGATCACCGTGCGGCGCGTGATGCCGTCGAGGAAGCAGTCCGGTGTCGGCGTGTGGATGATGCCGTCCTTGACGAAGAAGACGTTGGCGCCGGTCGCCTCGGCCACCTGGCCGCGCCAGTCCAGCATCAGCGCATCGGCATAGCCCTTGGCCTCGGCCGCGTGCTTGGAGATGGTGCAGATCATGTAGAGGCCGGTCGCCTTGGCCTTCGACGGCGCGGTGCGCGGATCGGGACGGCGATATTCGGCGAGATCCAGCCGGATGCCCTTCATCCGCTGCTCCGGATCGAAATAGCTCGGCCACTGCCAGATGGCGATCGCGACGTTGATCCGGTTCTTCTGCGCCGAAACGCCCATCATCTCGGACCCGCGGAAGGCGATCGGGCGGACATAGGCATCGGTGAAGCCCTGGCGCACCAGGAGTTCGTTCGTTGCCGCGTCGATCTCGTCGGCGCTGTAGGGAATTTCGAACCCGATCATGCGGCCCGATGCGATCAGCCGCTCGGTGTGCTCGCGCAGCTTGAAGACCGTGCCACCATAGGCGCGCTCGCCTTCGAACACGGCGCTGGCGTAGTGCAGACCATGGGTGAGAACGTGGACCTTGGCGTCTTTCCACGGCAGGAACTCGCCGTTGTACCAGATTTCGCCGTCAAGCTGGTCGAATGGAACACTGCTCATGGTTGTCGACGCCTGTCCCGGCGTCCTCCCTATCCGTGGTGTAACGGCGATCGGCTTCTGACCGATTCGTGGCTTGTCTGCCGACTGCGTCCGGTCTTCCTGATGCGGATAGCCCGAAGCCGACAATGGGCCGGGAGGGGAATGGTCGCAAGCGACGGTTTCCACTCTCGCAGGCAAGGTGTAACAATAGAACCAAATTACGTCAACACTGCTGACCTAAATTATGGATGCCGCCCTGACCTCCGATGATCGCGTGCCGGACGCCGAGGACGCGATCGTGCGAGAGCCGCTGCCCACGCGGGGCGAGCTCGATTTTCGCATGATCGAACTGCTGTTCTTCGCCTATCGCGAATTCACGACGGACGCGGACTCGATCCTGATGCGCTATGGTTTCGGCCGGGCCCATCACCGGGTGCTGCATTTCGTCAACCGCGATCCGGGAATGACCATCGCCGAACTCCTCGACCTGCTCCAGATAACGAAGCAGTCGCTGTCGCGGGTGTTGCGCCAGTTGATCGATGGCGGCTTCGTGCGGCAGATGCCCGGCGTAGAGGATCGGCGCCAACGCTGTCTGTTCCCGACCGAACGCGGGCGCGAACTGACGCTGGAACTGTCGCGGGCGCAGGCGCGGCGCATCGAGGCGGCGCTGGGCAACACCTTGCCGGGCGATGCCGGACCGATCGGCGCTTTCCTGATGGAGATGGCCGACGATCGGCCGACGACGCGCGAGTGGTTCAGGAAAAAGGGCATCGATCGAAAGGAGCCGCTATGAGCGAGATGACGGAGACGAAGGCGGTGCAACGGCAACGGCAGGCTCCCTCGCCGCTCGGCGACGATGCGCCTCATATCCTCGTCATCGACGACGATCGCCGGATCCGCTCACTGCTGCTGCGGTTCCTCAGTGAACAGCAGTTCCGGGTCTCCGTGGCGGCGGATGCCGCCGAGGCGCGGCGGATCCTGGAAGGGCTCGACTTCGACCTTCTGGTCGTTGACGTGATGATGCCGGGTGAAAGCGGCATCGAGTTGGTCCGATCGCTACGCACCAACCGGCAGGCGCCGGTGCTTATGCTGACGGCACGCTCGGAGACCGAGCATCGCATCGAGGGTCTGGAAGCCGGCGCCGACGATTATCTGGCCAAGCCTTTCGATCCGCGCGAATTGCTGCTGCGGGTCAACAACATTCTGCGGCGCGGCAGCCAGGCGCCGATCCAGAAACTCGAACATATCCGCTTCGGTCCTTTCACCTTCTCGCTTTCTCGTTGCGAATTGAAGCGCGGGGGCGAGATCATCCGCCTGACCGACCGCGAAAAGGCGATGATGTCGCAATTCGCCGGCAATCCGGGCGAGACGATCCCCCGGCAGGATCTCCTCGGCGACGAAACCGAGGTCGGCGAGCGTACCGTGGACGTCCAGATCAACCGTCTGCGACGCAAGATCGAGGGCGATCCGGCCAACCCGCTCTGGCTGCAGACCGTGCGCGGCATCGGCTATCGCCTGAACACGGACTGAGCGGGTCATGTCGGTTCTCGGACGGCTGATGCGGGAACGGCGCCGGTGGAACCCGTTCCGCCGCGATGCGACGACATCGCATGAGACCGCCCGGCGGTGGCGCCTCGGTCGGCTCCCGTCACTCGACATCTGGCGGGGCCCCCTGCGGCCGATCCCGCGGATCATCCAGCGCTATATGCCGAAGGGCCTCTATGCCCGGTCGCTGATCATCATCATGGCGCCGCTCGTCCTCCTGCAGTGCGTCGTCACCGTGGTGTTCATGGAGCGTCACTGGCAGCTTGTCACCCAGCGCCTGTCGGAGGCGGTGGTGCAGGATATAGCCGCGATCACTGCGCTCGTGCAGACCCGGCCGCCAGGGTCGGACTACAGCGACATCATCCGCATCGCGCGCAACAATCTCGACCTCAACGTTTCGGTGCTGCCGGCCGAGCCGCTGCCGCCGCCTGCGCCGAAGCCGTTCTTCAACATCCTCGACGGCATTCTCAGCGAGGAACTGACACGGCAGATCGGCCGACCGTTCTGGATCGACACAGTCGGCAATTCCAAGATCGTCGAGATCCGCATCCGGCTCGACGACCGGGTGATGCGGATCTTCGCCACGCGCAACTCCGCCTATGCATCCAACACGCACATCTTCCTCGTCTGGATGGTCGGCACATCGCTGGTGCTAATGATCATCGCGGTGCTGTTCCTGCGCAACCAGATCCGGCCGATCCAGACCCTCGCAGCCGCGGCAGAAGGCTTCGGCCGCGGCCAGCCGATGCCGCCGGATTTCCGGCCCCGCGGTGCATCGGAAGTCCGGCTCGCATCGCTCGCCTTCATCCAGATGCGCGACCGGATCGAACGACAGATGGAACAGCGGACCGCCATGCTGACTGGCGTCAGCCACGATCTGCGGACCATTCTCACCCGCTTCCGGCTGCAACTGGCGCTGCTCGGGGAAGGCGAGGACCAGGACGAGCTCAACGCCGACGTCGACGAGATGCAGCGCATGCTGGAGGGCTATCTGGCCTTCGCCAGGAACGAGGCGGCCGAGGAGATCGGCGAACTCGATCTGGCCCCGATGCTGACGAAATTCCGCAACGAAGCCAAGCTCAAGGGCAAGCATCTGGAACTGATGATCGACGGCGACCCGCGCATCGCGGTGCGACCGGATTCCTTCACCCGCATGGTCACCAACATCGTCACCAACGCCATGCGTCACGGCGATCGCGTCAAGGTGGCGGCAACCCACGAGGATCGCTGGCTGACCATCACGGTGGAGGACGACGGGCCGGGTATCGCCGCCGAACAGCGCGAAGAGGTGTTCAAGCCCTTTGTGCGCCTCGACACCGCACGCAACATCGACAGCGGCGGCACCGGTCTGGGCCTGGCCATCGCCCGTGACATCGCCCGCAGCTTCGGCGGCGACATTCTCTTGTCGGATTCCAGGCTCGGCGGGCTGCGGGCGCTGATCCGCGTGCCGGCCTGAGCGTTCGCCTCAGTAGAGGCGGCCGCCCTCGGGGACCTGTTGGCTCGGGCCAATCAGCACGACCTCGCCGTCGGCGTCCGGCACGCCGAGGGTGAGCACCTCAGACATCATCGGCCCGATCTGGCGTGGTGGGAAGTTGACCACCGCCAGCACCTGTCGGCCGACCAGCTCTCCGGGCTCGTAGTGCCGGGTGATCTGGGCCGAGGATTTCTTACGCCCGAGCGGTGCACCGAAATCGATCGTGAGCTTGATCGCCGGCTTGCGCGCTTCAGGGAACGGCGCCGCCTCGACGATCGTGCCGACACGGATGTCGATCTTCATGAAGTCGTCGAAGCCGATCTGCGCTGATGTGGTGTCGTCGTTTTGCGGGCTCAAACGCTACTCCTTCGACAAAGCTTCAGCGCGGTCGCGCGCAGCCCGTACGGCCCGTTCTATGAGCGGGGCCAACCCATCCTCGGCCATCAGCACGTCGAGAGCCGCCTGGGTGGTGCCGTTCGGCGAGGTTACGTTCTGGCGGAGCTTCGCCGGCGTCTGGTCCGAGCGGATCATCAGTTCGCCGGCGCCTGCGACCGTATGGCGAGCCAGACGCATGGCGAGATCGGCCGGCAGGCCTGCCGCCTCTCCCGCCTTCGCCAGGCATTCGGCCATGTGGAAGACGTAGGCCGGACCGCTGCCGGAGACCCCGGTCACTGCGTCGATCAGCGGCTCCGTGTCGACCCACTCCACCGGCCCGTTGGCCGACAGCAACTCGTCGGCCGTTTTGCGGCCCGCCGCATCGACGCGCTCATTGGCGAAGGCTCCGGTCACGCCGCGGCCGATAAGCGCCGGCGTGTTCGGCATGGCCCGTACCACCGGATGCTCGCCGAGCAACCCCTCGATGGAGGCAATGGTCGTACCGGCGGCGATCGAGATCACAAGGCTGTCCGATATCAGCGCGTCGCGCAAATCCGGCAGCGCCGCGCCCATCATCTGCGGCTTCACGGCCAGCAGGGCGACGTCGAAGGTCTCCTGCGGCACGGAAATGGCGTGACGCACGCCGTAGCGTTCGATCAGCGGCCGCAGCGTGTCGCCGACCTTCGGATCGACCACCAGCACCCGGGCCGGATCGAGCCCCTTGTCCAGCCAGCCCCCTAGGAGGGCCGCCCCCATGTTGCCGCCGCCAAGAAGCAGGATGCGCTGGGCCGCCGCTGCCATATCAGGCCTCGCCCTGGGTCTCGAACAGCGCGCAAGCGAGCGCTTCCTGCGCCGTCTTGTCGGCCCAGATGACGAACTGGAACGCTTGGTAGAACCGCTCGCAGCTTTCCAGAGCACTGGTCAGCATGCGCTCGGCCTGCTGGCTGGTCGGCTCCGCACCGCCGGACAAAAGCAGTGCATGGCGGAACATCACCGCATTCTCGTTCTGCCAAAGGTCGAAATGGCCGACCAGGAGCTTCTCGTTGATCGAAGCGAGGAGTTGCAGAACCTCGGCGCGGCGGTGCGCCGGAATGCGAAGATCGAACGCGCATCCCAGATGCAGCGCCTCGATATCCTCGACCCAGGAGAAGGAAACCGAATAGTCGGTCCAGACGCCGGCGACAGCGACCGCAAGCTCGTCGTCGCAGGATCGTTCGAATGCCCATTCCCGCGCAGACGCAACCCATTCGATCATGTCGACCGGGTTGGATTGGCGCAGTGTGGCAAGTTCAGTCAATTGCATGGTGAGTCCCCGTATTCGCATCGGCGGGATCACCATTTGCCGCAACGGCTCCCACCGGGAGTGAGACACCGCTTCGTGTCGAATCACCCTTATGAATCAGCATATAGACGGGGAGTCGCCGGCTTAAGGGGATTAAGGATTTATTCACCACTCGGTGGATTCGAGCGAGATGGCCGGCCGCTGGCGGCGAGTCTTAAGCGACTCTCGCCAAAGGCTTTTCGGGCGCATTGAGCAACGCCCGAAACCTGTTGATAGACTGTGGAAAACTCGGTTGGACGCTCAGTTGGCGTCGCCGGCTCCGGCCATTCGGGCTTCGAGATCAGCAAGCCGCTTCTTCAGCGCTTCGTTTTCCGTACGCGCCTTCATGGCCATGTCGCGGACCGCTTCGAACTCTTCGCGCTGCACCAGGTCCATCTGGTTCAGAAGCCGCTCGCCCTGCGCGCGGAAGACGGTCTCCATCTCGCGGCGCACGCCCTGCGCGGCACCAGCCGCATCGGTCATGACACGGGCGAACTCGTCGAGCATCCGGTTGGGGCCTTGGCGGCCGGGTCCTGTCCTGGACATGAATGGGTCTCCGTTTTGCGCCATTGCGCGGTCTCTTCAAGGTGGAGGTAGAGAGCGCCGGGGACGATGGCAATGGCGACAGGGCTGGCTTACGGCAGTGCCAGCCTGCCTGAACGCTGACCTGTTCAGATAGCAGTGCACGCGAAGGTGAAGGCTTCAGGGCCACACAGGTGGGACGGCAGCGATCTCCGGCGCCAGCCCACGCTTGACCCTGTGAAGGTCGCGGGCCAAGGTCGCGCCGCTTCTGCAAGGGCGCCAAGCGCCCGCTTTCTCCCAATGGCGGACCGATGCTCACCCTCCCCTATCTCGGTGTCCTGACCTATCCGCAGATCGATCCGATTTTTCTGGATCTCGGACTGATTCAGCTGCGCTGGTACGGCTTGTCCTATGTCGCGGGCATTCTCTGCGGCTGGCTCTATGGTCGTCATCTGGCCGGCAACACGCGGCTCTGGCCGAATGGCATCTCGCCGGTCACCAAGCTGCAGATCGACGATTTCATCCTCTACATCACGATCGGCATCGTGGTGGGAGGTCGGCTCGGCTCGGTATTCTTTTACGAATTCGAACGCTACGTCGCCGATCCGCTGGCGGTGTTCCGGGTCTGGGAAGGCGGCATGGCGTTCCACGGCGGCCTGATCGGCGTGGTGGTGGCGATCGCGGTGTTCTGTCGCGTCTACAAGGTGCCTCTCTTTAGCCTGATCGACATCGTCGCCGCCTCGGTGCCCTTCGGTCTGTTTTTCGGCCGCATTGCCAACTTCATCAACGGCGAATTGTGGGGCGCGCCCACGACGGTGCCCTGGGCGATGGTCTTTCCCGATGCCGGCCCGATGCCGCGACACCCCAGCCAGCTCTACGAAGCGCTGCTGGAAGGAATTCTGCTGTTCATCGTGCTGCGGATCGCGACGCACCACTTCAAGATGCTCGGTCGTCCGCGTTTCATCGGCGGCCTGTTCCTCTTCGGCTATGGCTGCTCGCGCATCTTCGTCGAGTTCTTCCGCATGCCGGATGTGCAGCTCGGCTACCTCTATGGCGGCTGGTTCACCATGGGCATGCTGTTGTCGGTTCCGATGCTGATCATCGGCATCTGGGCCATGGCGACGGCCAAACTCCGCGCCTACGAGCCCCAGCCGGTGGAGGACGATCAAGCGGGCGCCGCCCGTCCGTGAACGCCCTCGCCCGCAAGATTGCCGAACATGTCAGGGTCGAAGGTCCACTCGGCGTCGACCGCTACTGGAACTTCGCGCTCTACGATCGCGAGCACGGCTATTATGCGCGTCGCGATCCGTTTGGCCGAGCCGGCGATTTCGTCACCGCCCCCGAGGTGAGCCAGATGTTTGGCGAACTTCTCGGTGCCTGGGTCGCCTCGGCCTGGACGGGGCTCGGCGGACCGGACGCCTTTCTGCTGGTCGAATGCGGGCCAGGCCGCGGCACGATGATGGCCGACATGCTGCGCGCGCTACGCTCCGCCGCCCCGGACTGCATGCGGGCGGCCGATGTGCGGCTCGTCGAAACCAGCGACCGGCTGGCCGACGAGCAGATGCAGACGCTGGGACGCTTCGACCTGCCGATCCGCCGGGTGCGCCGCATTGAGGATCTGGAGCGCCGTCCGATGGTCGTCGTCGCCAACGAACTGTTCGATGCGGTTGCGGTCCGCCAGTATGTCTTCGACGGCAGCGAGTGGCGCGAACGCTGCGTGTCGACGACCGACAGCGGACGCTTCGAGTTCGTGCTGTGCGAAGCCCGCCCGCAGGTTTCCGATGCCGTCCGGGCGATGGGGCTGGTGGAGCCCAAGGCCGGCGCGGTGCTGGAAGTCTCACCGGCACGCGAACGGATCGCCGCGGGCCTGGCCGAGCGGCTGGCCACGGACGGCGGCGCAAGCCTCTTCATCGATTACGGTCATTCCCGCAGCGGTTACGGGGACACATTACAGGCGATGCACGGCCATGCCTTCGCCGACCCGCTGGACCGCCCCGGCGAGAACGACATCACCAGCCACGTCGACTTCGACAGGATTGCTGCCCCGTTCCGCGCGAGCGGGCTTTACGTATCGCCGACGGTCACGCAGAGCGACTTCCTTTTAACCCTCGGCCTTCTGGAGCGGGCTGGCGCGCTCGGTGCCGCGCGTGACGAGAAGACGCGGACGGAAATCATCGGAGCGGTGCAGCGCCTGGCGGGGACGGGCCCCGGCGATATGGGCCAGGTCTTCAAGGTTCTGTGCGCTGCCTCGCGCCCGATGAGACTGTCACCCTTCGGCCTGAACGAGGCCGGATTGCCCGACACAACCGACGGTCCCGCTGCGGATTGACTTCGCCCTGCCCCTCGACCACGATCCCGCGCCATGTCCGAAATTCGAAGCCGATCCGCGTCGCCGCTGCCTGATTCCGCCGTCGTCCGGTCGGACCGTCTGGCAGGACCAGGCATCGCCCATGCCTTTTTCACCCGCATCGGCGGGGTCTCGGAAGGGCTCTATGCCGGGCTCAATGTCGGGATCGGCTCGAACGACCGTCCCGAGCACGTTCTGGAAAACCGAACCCGCGCGCTCGCCACTCTCGCCAGCGCGGATCTCGCGACACCTTGGCAGGTTCATTCGGCGGACGCCGTGGTGGTGGATACCCCCTTCTCCGGCGACCGCCCGCGTGCCGACGGGATCGCCACGCGCCGTAAGGGCCTCGCTATCGGCGTCGTGACCGCCGATTGCGGGCCCGTCCTTTTCGCTGACGCAAAGAACGGCGTGATCGGCGCGGCCCATGCCGGCTGGCGTGGTGCGCTGAACGGCGTCCTGGAAGCGACAATCGCCGCCATGGAAGGGCTCGGCGCAAAGCGCAATTCCATCCGTGCCGTGCTGGGGCCGACGATCACGCAGCCCAATTACGAAGTCGGCTTCGATATGGCGGCGGAGTTCCTCGACGCGGAGCCTGCACGCGAGCGGTTCTTCCAACCCGGGCGCAGCGCCGACAAGCGCCAGTTCGACCTGCCCGGCTTCATCGTCGCGCAACTGCAAGCCAGCGGCGTTGAGGGCAGCTTCGTCGACCGTTGCACCTATGGCGAGCCGGACCGCTTCTTTTCCTTCCGACGCACCACGCATCGCGGCGAGCCCGATTACGGCCGCCAGCTTTCTGCCATCGCCCTCGCGGAGTAACCTCGGATGCTGCATTTCTCACGCGACGAGTTCGACGCCCGCCGCGACCGGCTGATGCTGGAAATGGGCGAGCAGAAGCTCGACGCACTGATGCTGTTCGCCCAGGAATCGATGTACTGGCTGACCGGCTACGACACCTTTGGCTTCTGTCACTTCCAGTGCCTGGTGGTGAAGGCCGATGGCGAGATGCAGCTTCTCACCCGCTCGGCCGATCTGCGGCAGGCGCGTCACACCTCGACGCTGGAATCGATCAGCATCTGGCGCGATCGGGGCAGCGCCGATCCGGTCATCGAACTGCGCGACATGCTCGACGACATGGGCCTTCTCGGTGCCCGCATCGGCGTCGAGTGGGCGACCCATGGCCTGACCGCGGCCAACGGCCAGATGGTACAGGAGCGGCTCGGCTCCTTCGCCACGCTGAAGGAGGCCTCGAACCTCGTCCCACTGCTGCGCGCGGTGAAAACCCCTGCCGAGATCGAGACCGTGCGCGAGGCTGCGCGGCTCGGCGACGAGGCGTTCGATGCCGCCCTGCCGTTGATCAGGGCGGGCGCCAACGAGGCGGACATCCTGGCGGCGCTTCAGGGAGAGGTGCTGCGCCAGGGCGGCGACTACCCGGCCAACCCGTTCATCGTCGGCTCCGGCCGCGATGCCCTGCTGTGCCGGTACAAGTCGGGCCGCCGCATCCTCGACGATCAGGATCAGCTCACGCTGGAATGGGCCGGCGTCAAATCGCAGTACCACGCCGCCTTGATGAAGACCGTGATCGTCGGCCGCCCGAGCGAGCGCCATGTCGAACTGCACACCGCCGCACGCGAGGCGCTGGATGCCGTCGAGGCGGCGATGGTTCCGGGCAGCAGCTTTGGCGATGTCTTCGATGCCCATGCGGCGGTGATGGAAGCCCATGAACTCGTCCGCCACCGTCTTAGCGCTTGCGGCTATTCGCTGGGGGCGCGCTACGCGCCGTCGTGGATGGACACGCCGATGTTCTATTCCGGCAATCCGCAGCCGATCGTGCCGGACATGACCCTCTTTGCACACATGATCATCATGGATTCCGACAGCGATACGGCGATGACCCTCGGCCGGACCTACCTGACGACGACGGGCGCGCCCGAGCCCTTGTCGCGGCTCTCCCTGGATCTGATATCGGTCTGATTCAGGCGGCCGCCGACGCCAGATTGAGGGCCCGTGCCTTGTGGCGCAGGGCTTTCGCAGAAAATCGACCGCCTTTTAACGTTATCTTGCGACTCACGGTCCACGATCCCGGTCGAACGCTGGCCGTCAGTCGCAAGGAACGAGCTCCGTGGAATCCAATCCCCGCCGCCGCGTGCCGATGATCGCCCTGACGCTCGGGATGGTCGGTCTCGGGACCAGCCTTTCCGGATGTACCGAGGCATCGATGGATTTCGGGCCCGACGGTCCGGTGCCGAGCGTCGGTATCGGATCCCTGGGCAGCGGGTCGATGAGCGCGTCCGTCCCGTCCCGGCAATTCGCCGCCGCGCCCCCACCGACTGCCTCAAGCACCATGGGTTATCCGCAGCCGGCCATGTCGCAGCAGCAGCCGATGAACCAGCAGGCCTATCCGCCGGTCCAGCAGCAGTCGGTGTCCTCCGCTCCCATCGCGCCCGTTCAGCAGCAGGCAGCGCTAGCCCCGCAGTCCTCCCAGCCTGTCGCGGCTGCCCCGACGACGTTGGCGGCTGCTCCCGCGCCGGCAGGCCCTGCCCCCGCGTCCGTCAGCGCCGGCCAGAGCGTCGGCGAAGTGCAGTTTCTGCCGCTTGTCGGCGCGCCCGAGGAAAAGGCAGTGCTTCTGGCGCGCGCCCTGTCGGAAAGCGCTGCAGCCAAGGGTGTCAGGATCCGCCCAGCGGCCGAAGCACCGTCGAGCGTCCGGCTGAAGGGCTATTTCTCGGCGTTCAACGACGGGTCCTCCACCACCCTCGTCTATGTCTGGGACGTGCTCGATGCGAGCGACCGCCGTGTCCGGCGCATTCAGGGACAGGAGAGCGTTCCCGGTGCCGCCGCGGACCCGTGGGCTGCCATCGGCCTGTCGACGCTCGCAGCCGTCGCCGACCGCACGCTGCAGGAAGCGGCGCAGGTCGCAACCGGCACCGGCTGAGCCTCCTCGATGCCCCGAACTTATCCCGCATTGCGAAAGGCGGCGGGTTGAAGTTTCGCGCGATGTTGCTATGAGCCCCTGCATCGAACCGGAGGCGACGGAATGGCCCACCGTAGCGGCATAGCCAAGCCGTCCCGACCGGTACCCGCTATCGGAAAGAACGCGATGAAACTCTTCAGCGGCAACTCCAACCGCGTCCTCGCTCAATCCATCGGACGCTATCTGGAATTGCCACTCGGGGAGGCCATGGTCCGGCGCTTCGCCGACCAGGAAGTCTTCGTGGAGATCAAGGAAAACGTCCGCGGCGAGGACGTCTTCATCGTCCAGTCGACGTCCTATCCGGCCAACGATCATCTGATGGAACTGCTCATCATGATCGACGCAATGCGCCGCGCCTCGGCCCGCCGCATCACTGCAGTACTCCCCTATTTCGGCTATGCCCGGCAGGACCGCAAGGCCGGCGGGCGCACCCCGATCTCCGCCAAGCTGGTCGCCAATCTGATCACCGAGGCAGGCGCCGACCGCGTCATGACGCTCGACCTGCATGCCGGTCAGATCCAGGGCTTCTTCGACATCCCGACCGACAATCTCTTCGCCGTGCCGCTGATCGCGCGCGACGTGAAGGAGCATCAGGATCTGTCGAACCTGATGGTCATCTCGCCCGACGTCGGCGGCGTGGTCCGCGCCCGCGCGCTCGCCAAGCGGCTCGATGCGCCACTGGCCATCGTCGACAAGCGCCGCGACCGGCCGGGCGAGTCGGAGGTCATGAACATCATCGGTGACGTCACCGGTCGCAACTGCATCCTGATCGACGACATCATCGATTCCGGCGGCACGCTGTGCAACGCGGCCGACGCGCTGGTGCAGGCCGGTGCCAACAGCGCCTCGGCCTACATCACCCATGGCGTGCTGTCGGGCGGCGCGGTCTCGCGCATCACCGCGTCCAGCCTCAAGGAACTGGTGATCACCGACTCGATCCAGCCGACCAAGGCGATCAACGAGGCTGCGAACATCCGCGTCGTCACCACCGCCAATCTTCTCGGCGAAGCGATCGCCCGCACGGCGTCCGAGGAATCGGTCTCGAGCCTGTTCGACTGAGCATTGCGGCCCGGTCCGCGCCGCTTCACGGCGTCGATAAAGTGCTTCTGGCCGGCTTTCCGTTGCGCTAGACTGTGCGTCTGGCCACACGGGCCATCGGACAGATGCCATGTTCGCGCGACTGGGCAAGTTGGGCACGCAAGGAGTTGTGACGGCCACCGTCGGTCTCGTCGCCATTCTTCTTGCGATCGGCTGGCTCACCCGCGAAACCGACGCGGACCGTCCCTATCTGACGATCGCCGGCTCGAGCTTCATCTTCAATTATCGTGAAGCCGAGGCCTTCTATGGCTTCACCGCGGTCGTGCAGCGGCCGGTGAAGAGCTATTCGCGCATCGAGGCGGTGTTCGAGGATCCTGGCGGCGGCCCGCCGATCCCGGTCAGCGCGAAGCTCACCGCCCGCACGACGCGCTACGCCCTGCGCACGCCGCCCCTGCGGGGGATCGTCAAGGGGCGGCCCTACCGCGTCGACGTGCGCCTGGTGCAGAACGGCGACGGGGCCGTGCTGTTCGAGGACAGCTTCACGGTCACCTCGCAGATGTCGGACGCGGTGATGCCGCCCGCGCCACTCACCATCGGCCCGGGCTATACCCGCAATCCCGATCTGCCGGATGGCTGGAAAGCTTCGCAGGCCGACAAGACTGACGCAGCCCGCCCTTAGGGCCGCCATTCACGGCGCTGTCTTGTCCATCCGCGCGCCTTGGGGTATAGGCACGGCGTCCGCGCAGACACCCTTGGAGGCAGCGCGGAGTTGAGCGGTCCCTCGCAGGTCCGCTCTTCGTCGTTTCAGGCACACCGTCTGACCGACCACCTCACAGCACGAAGGACAAAGCCATGAGCGAGACCTTTACGGTCAAGGCCGAGGCGCGCGAGAAGGTCGGCAAGGGGGCCGCCAGACATCTTCGCCGCAACGGTATGATCCCCGCAGTCATCTACGGCGACAAGCAGGACCCGCTGCCGATCGCCATCCCCTACAAGGAAACCTTCCTGGCGCTTCACGCCGGCGGTTTCATGACCCACGTCGCGACCATCGAGGTCAAC
Source organism: Aurantimonas manganoxydans SI85-9A1 (assembly GCF_000153465.1). Lineage (GTDB taxonomy): Bacteria > Pseudomonadota > Alphaproteobacteria > Rhizobiales > Rhizobiaceae > Aurantimonas > Aurantimonas manganoxydans. The sequence continues at coordinate 2,798,442 of NZ_CH672387.1, forward strand.
GGCCAGAAGATTTCAGTCCTGCCGAAGGACTATCAGCTGGAGCCGGTCCGCGACTTCCTGATGCATGTCGACTTCCTGCGCGTCTCCGAGAAGACCCGCGTGACGGTCAACATTCCCGTGCATTTCGAGAACGAGGAAGCATCCCCGGGTCTCAAGCGCGGCGGTGTCATCAACGTCGTCCGCCACGAGGTCGAGGTCCATGCCCCGGCCAGCGCGATTCCGGAGTACTTCACGCTCGACCTGACCGGTCTGGAAATCGGCGACTCGATCCACGCCTCGGCACTCACCCTGCCGAAGAACGTCGAAGTGACGATCACCGACCGCGACTTCACCATCGCGACGATCGCCGCCCCGGCCGCCCTGCGGTCCGAGGATGACGAGGCCACCGAGGTCGAGGCCGATGCGGTCGAGGCCACCGAGGTCAGCGAAGACGGGTCCGGCGAGGACAAGTAAGTCCCAGCTTCGGCTCAACGCCGAACGAAACAGAAAGGAGCCGGGCGATGTTGCTGATCGCAGGATTGGGCAATCCCGGCTCCCGTTATGCCGGCAATCGCCACAATATCGGGTTCATGGCGCTCGAAGAGATCGCCCGCGACCCGGCCTTTTCCCCCTGGTCGAAGAAGTTCTCGGCGGAAATTTCCGAGGGCCAGATCGGCGGCGAGAAGGTCGTCCTGATCAAACCCCAGACCTTCATGAACGAGTCCGGCCGCTCGGTCGGCGACGCCGCGCGCTTCTTCAAGCTGGAGCCGTCGCAGATCGTCGTCATCCACGACGAGCTCGATCTGCCGCCCGGCAAGCTGCGGGTGAAGACCGGCGGCGGCAATGGCGGCCATAACGGCCTGCGCTCCATCGACGCCCATCTCGGCACGAAGGACTACCGCCGCGTGCGCATGGGCATCGGCCATCCGGGCAACAAGGACGCCGTCTCTCCTTATGTCCTCGGCGATTTCGCCAAGGTCGACCGCGAATGGCTGGAGCCGTTCATCGAAGCCGTCGCCCGCCATGTCGACAGCCTCGCCAAAGGCGAGGACGCGATGTTCATGAACAAGGTCAGCCTTTCCACGAGCTCGAACGAGCCGTCGGGCGCCAAGGGTGCGGCGAGCGCGAGCAAGCCCGCGGGCCCGCCCAAGGGGCGCAGCCACATTCGTCAGGCGCGCGGGGCGCCACCGCAAGTGAAGGTGCCCGACAAGGGCCCGATGGCCGACATGTTGAAGCGGCTCTTCGGCAAGGACTGACCGTCGCCGCCTTCCCGGGCGGCGGCAGAGTTGACCCCTCGCCGCGAAGGCTGCAAACAGCCCCCAAGATCGGCGCGATACGCGTCAGACACGACCATCTTCGAAGGACCACCCCATGGGTTTCAGATGCGGGATCGTCGGCCTGCCGAATGTCGGCAAGTCGACGCTGTTCAACGCTCTCACCAAGACTGCGGCCGCGGCCGCAGCCAATTATCCGTTTTGCACGATCGAGCCGAACACCGGCGACGTGCCGGTTCCCGATCCGCGGCTGAAGGACATCGCCGGCATCGCCAAGTCGGCGAACATCCTGCCGACGCGGATTACCTTCGTCGACATCGCCGGACTGGTGCGTGGCGCATCCAAGGGCGAAGGCCTCGGCAACCAGTTCCTTGCCAACATCCGCGAGGTGGACGCCATCGTCCACGTGCTGCGCTGCTTCGAGGATGACGACGTCGTCCATGTCGAGGGTCGCGTCGATCCCGTCGCTGATGCCGAGACGGTCGAGACCGAACTGATGCTGTCCGACCTCGAGAGCCTGGAGCGCCGCATCGTGGCGACCCGCAAGAAGGCGACCGGCAAGGACAAGGAAGCGATCCAGGCCCTCCCCGTGATGGAAGCGGCGCTGGCCAAGCTGCAGAACGGCGAACCGGTCCGCGTGCTCCTGGCCGGGATGGATGCCGAGGAGCGCAGCGAACTGAAGACGCTCAACCTCCTGACCTCCAAGCCGGTCCTCTATGTCTGCAACGTTGCCGAGGACGATGCGGCGAGCGGCAACGCGCATTCGCAAGCCGTCGCGGCGATGGCCCAGAAGCAGGGCGCCAAGAGCGTCGTCATCTCGGCCGCCATCGAGGCCGAGATCGCGCAGCTTCCCGCCGAGGAAGTCGGCGACTATCTGGAGGCGATGGGCCTGACCGAGCCCGGCCTCGACCGGCTGATCCAGGCGGGCTACTCGCTGCTCGACCTGATCACCTATTTCACGGCAGGCCCGAAGGAGACCCGCGCCTGGACGGTGCGGCGCGGCGCCAAGGCACCGCAGGCGGCCGGCGTGATCCATACCGATTTCGAGAAGGGCTTCATCCGAGCCCAGACCATCGCCTTCGACGACTTCGTCTCGCTCGGCGGCGAGGTCGCGGCCAAGGAAGCGGGCAAGGCCCGCGACGAAGGCAAGGAATACGTCGTCCAGGACGGCGACATCCTGATGTTCAAGTTCAACAACTGAGCTTGCGGGGCCGGCGCAGAGCTGCGTCGGCCCCTCGGAATCCGGCGGGGGAGGAGAGCCTTTCCGCCACTGGGAGGCCCGATGCGCACATACGAGGACTTCACGGAAGGGCTCGAGATCGATCTCGGCCCCTATCCTGTGACCCGGGACGAGGTGATCGAGTTCGGCCGCGAATTCGACCCGCAGCCTTTCCATCTTGATGAAGAGGCGGCGAAGGACACGCTCCTCGGCGGTCTGTCTGCTTCAGGCTGGCATAGCTGCGCGATGATGATGCGCATGATGGCCGACGCCTACATTCTCGACTCCTCGTCGCAGGGCTCGCCCGGTGTCGATTACGTCCGGTGGAAGCGGCCCGTCCGCCCGGGCGACGTTCTTCACGGTACCGCCCGCGTGGTGTCCCGCCGCCTGTCCTCCAAGCGTCCGACCCTTGGCATCCTCAAGATCACGACGGATCTGCGCAACCAGACCGGCGAGACGGTTCTGGAAAGCGCCTACACCCTGCTCGCTCTGACGCGGGAGGGCCTCGCCGCATGACCTTCTGGGACAGTCTGATCGTCGGCGAAGCCCGTGAGATGGGCTCGCACACCTTCCTCGCCGAAGACATCAAGCGCTTTGCGGCCAAATACGACCCGCAGGCCTTCCACCTCGACGAAGACGCCGCGAAGGCGTCCGTTCTCGGCGGCCTGTGCGCATCCGGCTGGCACACCGCCGGTGTCTGCATGCGGCTGAATGTCGAGAGCCAGGTTGCGCTTGGCCGAGCATGGGTCGCCGCCGACAACCAGCCGCCGCGCATGGGCCCCTCCCCCGGCGTGAAGAACCTTGTCTGGCCGAAGCCGGTCTATGCCGGCGATACGGTGACTTTCACCCAGACGCTGACGGGCAAGCGGGCGTCTGCCAGCCGCAAGGGCTGGGGCGTCCTCGAATTCACGACGCAAGGCGTCAATCAGCACGGCGACACCGTGTTCTCGTTCGACGGCGCTGCCTTCTGCGGAACCGACTGAGCGTCGTCGCCCGTCGCGATCCGGCACAGAGCCTCGATCATCACGCCCAACCGGGGCTACGGGCAGCAGCCTCAGCCGCTTCGTCGCGGATGTCGGAGCGTGGCTGCTACGCTCATACTTTTGACCTAAACCAATCAAAAATCTGCGATTACGCGCGCCACTTTACGTAATGTTAGATGGCAACAGACATTGATGGGTGGATCAGTTCGTCAGCGGTACCCATCCATCATGTTCGACGCATCATCCGCCAAGCCTGCCCGGGAGGAGCCTCAGGGCCACGCCGCTGATCGTCTGCGCGGCGTCCAGCTGACGAGCATCCTCAAGACCACCCCGGTCATGATGTTCGGCAACGTGATGAACGCGATCATCATTCTCGGCATGTCATCCGGCGAGGCGTTTTCTCCCTGGGCGCTGATCTGGCTCCTGGGGCTGTCCTACATCGTTCTGGTCTCGATCCGCGCCTGGTCGCGCTTCCAGCGGCGTGCACCGCTGGTGTCGGCGTCGAGCCGCGCCACCGCGCATGCTGTGCGAAGCGCTTTCATCCTCGGCGCCTGGTGGGGTCTGGCGATCCTAACCTTCTACCCCTCCTCCGATGGTGATGCGAAGAGCGTCATCGCCGTCATCGCCATGGGAATGATCTGCGGCGGCGGCTTTGCGCTGTCCGCGCTGAAGCGAGCCCTGCAGGCCTTCATCATCCCGCTGTTCGTCGGATCGGTGGTCGCACTCGGCATCTCGCAGGGGACGAACGACTATTTCCTCCTGGCTCTGCTCTTGGGCTTCACCTTCATCGTCTATCGCGCGAGTTGCGCACGCGGCGAACTGCTGCAGGAGAATCTCGAAGGCCATCAGAAGCTCGCCGAACAATCCTCGATCATCGAGCTCCTCCTGCGCGAGTTCGAGGAAGGCACGAGCGACTGGATCTGGCAGACGGGTCACGACGGACAACTGGTGCGCGGCGGCGACCGGTTCTCGCAGATCTTCGGTCGCGGGACCGACCGTCTGATACCGAACGGCGACCAGACATTCGCAGGACAAGGCCTCGATCTGTCGCCCATCGCCCAGCCGATGCTCGAACGCACCCCGTTCCGCGAAACGATCATCGAGATACCCAGTCCGCAGGGGGCGGCCTGGATCGCCATGACGGGCAAGCCGATCTTCGGCCATGATGGCGCGTTCACCGGCTATCGCGGGGTGGCGTCGGATATCACCGCGACCACGCATGCCGAGCGCCGAATCGCCTATCTCGCCCATCACGACAGCCTGACCGGCCTGGCCAACCGCAGCTGGTTTGCCGAAGAGATCGACCGCATCTGCGCGTCCCCGCCGCCGCAAGGCCCAACCTCCAGCCTGCTGTATCTCGACCTCGACAATTTCAAGCTGATCAACGATCGCAATGGTCACCTCACCGGCGACCAGCTCCTGCGGCAGGTCGCGGCCCGTCTGCTGCGTATCGTGGAGCCGGGCGACATGGTGGCGCGGATCGGCGGCGACGAGTTCGCCATCGTCGCCCACTCGGCGCCTGATACGGCCTCGGCCGACAGTCTGGCGACAGCCATTCTGGCGTGCTTCGCGACGCCCTTCAGCCTTGGCGCCGAACTGGCCAATGTGGGCTGCTCGGTCGGCATCGCCTTTCCGGGGCTCGATGGCGCCAATCCCGACGACCTCCTGCGCAACGCCGACCTGGCGCTCTACGAGGCCAAGGCAGCCGGTAAGAACACCTTCTGCTTCTTCGAAAGCGAGATGGCACAGCGCCTGCGGGACCGGCACCGCCTCGAATACGATCTGCGATGTGCCGTCGAACGCAACGAACTCGTTCTCAATTACCAGCCGATCGTCGACAGCCGCACCCGCCAGACGCTCGGGTTCGAGGCCCTTGTCCGGTGGGAGCATCCCCTGCACGGGCGCGTCCAGCCCGACCATTTCATCCCGCTCGCCGAACAGACCGGCGCGATCTGCGGGATCGGCGCCTGGGTCCTGCGCGAAGCGTGCCGCAACGCGGCCTCATGGGGCGATCATCTGACCGTGGCGGTCAATGTCTCGGTCGATCAGTTCCGGCACGGCACGATCATGACGGATGTGGAAGACGCACTCGCCAGTTCCGGCCTTGCGGCGGACCGGCTCGAACTGGAAATCACGGAGAGCCTGTTCATTGACGACCCGGAGGCGGTCGTGACGGTGCTGCATCGGCTGCGGTCGCTCGGCGTACGGATCGCGCTCGACGATTTCGGAACCGGCTATTCCAGCCTCTCCTATCTGCGCAAATTCCCGTTCGACAAGCTGAAGATCGACCGGTCCTTCGTCAACGCGATCAAGGACGATCGGATTGCCCACGGAATCCTGGAAACGATCCTGGCGCTCGGCCGCGTGCTCGATCTCAGCGTGACGGCGGAAGGCGTCGAAGATGCCGAACAGATCGACATCCTCACCCGAATGACCTGCAACCAGTTCCAAGGCTATTATTTCAGCCGCCCGATGGAAGCCGCCGATCTCGGCGCCTACCTCCTGCGCGATTTCTGCGCCACGGCCGAGACAAGCCGGGCGTCCTGCGTGGCTCTGGCGACCACCTGACTGGAAAGTCAGCCCGCCATTGCCGCCCGCGCCGTCAGTCGCCTTCGAATGCGATCAGCGTACGCACTTGCACGCCGAGCGCTTCGAGCCGCTTGCGCCCGCCCAGATCGGGCAGATCGATAACGAAGCAGGCCGCGACGATCTCCGCTCCGAGTTCCCGCAGCAGCTTGACCGCACCTTCTGCCGTGCCGCCGGTCGCAATCAGATCATCGGTGAGCAGCACGCGCTGGCCCGGACGGACCGCGTCGCGGTGCATCTCCATCTCGTCGACGCCGTATTCGAGGCTGTAGGCCACGCGGATCGTATCGTGCGGCAGCTTGCCCTTCTTCCGGATCGGCACGAAGCCGGCGGAGAGCTGGTGGGCGAGCGCACCGCCGAGGATGAAGCCCCGGGCTTCGATGCCGGCGACGAGATCGACCTGCTCGTCCCGATGACCATCGACCAGCGCATCGACGGCGCCGCGGAATGCATCCGCATCGGCCAGAAGCGTCGTGATATCGCGGAACTGGATGCCCGGCTTGGGGTAGTCCGGGATGGTCCGGATCGCCGCAGTGAGGTCGAAGCCCTTGGCCATCGAAGCGGCTTTGCTCGTGCTCACGCCCCGTCCTCTCGTCCAATGGTCTGGATCACGTCGAAGCCTTCAAACTGCGGATGCCCGTCATAGAGTGGGCGCGTACCGCCGGCCTTGCCGTGAGCGGCGCGGAACGCCTCGGATCGCGTCCAGGCTTCGAACGCACCATGATCGCGCCAGACGGTGTGCGAGGCATAGAGCGTATGGCCTTCGCTGGCCGAGCCCTTCAGCATATGGAACTCGACAAAGCCCGGCACGTCCTGCAGCCGGGATTCCCGGTTGAGCCAGAGCGCTTCGAACTCCTGTTCGGCGCCCGCCAGCACCCTGAAGCGGTTCATCGCGATATACATGCAACGCGTCTCCTTGGCTGAAGTGGATCATGCGAACGGGTCGGCAGGGCACATGCTGCCCTTGCACCGGCGCAGGAAAAAGGGGGCCGTAGCCCCCTTCGATTCCGTCATCGTTCACGTCGTCGTCGACGACGATCAGTGCGGCGTGCCCGCCCATACCCGGCGCTTCACCAGGAACAGCATCGCGGCGAAGATGATCAGGAAGACCATCACGATCAGGCCGGTTGCCTTGCGCTCCACCATGTGCGGCTCGGCGGCCCACATCATGAAGGCGGTCACGTCGCGCGAATACTGCTCGACGGTCTGGGGTGCCCCATCCGGATACTCGATCAGGTCGTCCGACAAGGGCGGCGGCATCGCCAGAGCGGGGCCCGAGAGGAAGTACGGGTTGTAGTAGGTCCCCGGCTGGATCGTGATATCGGCGGGTGCCTCTTCGCCATATCCGGTCAAGAGGGCATGGATGTAATCCGGACCGCCTTCGGCATACTGGGTGAAGATGTCGAACACGAAGGTCGGGAAACCCCGTTCGACGGCGCGCGCCTTGGCGAGCAGCGAGAAGTCTGGCGGATGGGCACCGCCATTGGCCGCGGCGGCGGCTGCCGGGTTCGGGAACGGCGCCGGGAAGTGATCCGACGGGATACCGGGCCGCTCGAACATCTCACCGGAATCATCCGGGCCGTCCTGGACGGTGTATTCGGCGGCGAAGGCCTTCACCTGGGCGTCGCTGTAGCCGAGATCGGTCAGCGTACGCATCGCCACGAGATTCATCGAGTGACAGGACGCGCAGACTTCCTTGTACACCTTCAGACCGCGCTGAAGCTGGCCGAGGTCGTAGTGGCCGAACGGGCCGGCAAAACTCCAGCTCATCTCTTCCGGCTTGCGAAGCGGGTAATGCGGCGTTTCGCCGTGCCCCCCTTCGGCTGCGGCCTCGTGTTCCGCCTCGGTCTCGGCTGCACCTTCGGCCGCCGCACCCTCGGCTGCCGTGCCAATGGCGTCGGCCTGGGCCTCGACTGCTTCCGACTGTGCGTCCTGAGCCATCGCCACCGACATCGGAGCGGTGAAGACGCCGGCCGCGAGCAGGGCTGACAATAGTCTAATCATGGAATGTTCTCTCCGAAGCCGTCCGAGCTCAGCCTTTGGTCTCTGGTGAAGCAGTCGCGCCGGCCGGCCGACCGCTGCCGCCATGCTTGGCCAGCACGGCCTCCGTGATCGAGTTCGGCAGCTTCTTCGGCTTCTCCACGAGACCGAGGATCGGCAGGATGATCAGGAAGTGCGCGAAGTAGTAGATCGTACCGATGAGGGCGAGCGTCGGGTAGATGCCCTCCGCCGGCTTCGCACCGAGCCAGCCCAGAAACACGCAATCGAAGGCGAAGACCCAGAACAGGACCCTGTAGATCGGACGATATGCCGCCGAACGCACCCGCGAGGTATCCAGCCACGGCAGGAAGAACAGGACGATGATCGATCCGAACATCACCAGCACGCCGCCGAGCTTGGAGTCGATCGGGCCGATGTTGAAGGTGATGGCACGCAGCATCGCGTAGAACGGCAGGAAGTACCATTCCGGAACGATGTGAGCCGGCGTTTTAAGCGGGTTCGCCTCGATGTAGTTGTCGGGATGGCCGAGGAAGTTCGGCAGGTAGAAGACGAAATAGGCGAAGATCGCGAGGAACACGACCATCGCGAAACCGTCCTTGACCGTGGCGTGCGGGGTGAACGGAACCGTGTCCTTCGACGACTTGACCTCGACGCCGGTCGGGTTGGTCTGGCCGGTCACATGCAGCGCCCAGACGTGCAGGATCACGACGCCGGCGATCATGAAGGGGAGCAGGTAATGCAGCGAGAAGAAGCGGTTCAGCGTGGCGTTGTCCACCGAGAAGCCGCCGAGCAGCAACTGCTGGATCGGATCGCCGATCAGCGGGAAGGCGGTGAAGAAGCCGGTGATCACCGTGGCGCCCCAGAAGGACATCTGGCCCCACGGCAGAACGTAGCCCATGAAGGCGGTCGCCATCATCAGGAGGAAGATGATCACGCCGAGGATCCAGAGCACTTCGCGCGGCTGCTTGTACGAGCCGTAATAGAGGCCGCGGAAGATGTGCAGATACACCGCGATGAAGAAGAACGAGGCGCCGGTGGCGTGCATGTAGCGCAGCAGCCAGCCCCAGTTGACATCACGCATGATCTTCTCGACCGACTCGAAGGCGATGCCCGAGGAGGCCGCGTAGTGCATGGCCAGGACGACACCGGTGAGGATCTGAGAGACCAGGAAGATCGCGAGGATGCCGCCGAAGGTGTAGGCGTAGTTCAGGTTGCGCGGCGTCGGATATGCCACGAAGGAATCGTAGACGAGACGCGGCAGCGGCAGACGGGCGTCCATCCACTGCATGACACCGCTCGACGGAACGTAGGAAGAATGACTGCTCATTATGGGTAACCTTCTCCCGGATCAGCCGATGCGGACAGTGGTGTCGGACGTGAACGTGTAGGGCGGGATGTCCATGTTCGTCGGGGCCGGCCCCTGGCGGATACGTCCTGCCGTGTCGTAGGCCGAACCGTGGCACGGGCAGAACCAGCCGTCGAAGGGCCCGGAATTGCCGAGCGGGATGCAGCCGAGATGCGTGCAGACGCCAACCATCACGAGCCAGGCTTCCTTGCCGTCTGTCGCACGGTTTTCGTCGGTCGCCGGCGCGTCACCCGACAGATTGGCGTTCCGGGCGATCGGATCCTTCAGCTCTTCGAGCGGAACCGCGCGGGCCTCTTCGATCTCGGCTTCCGTGCGCTGGCGGATGAAGATCGGCTTGCCGCGCCATTTGGCGGTGATCGACTGGCCCACCTCGACTTGGCTAACATCGACGTCGATCTCGGCGAGAGCGAGCGTCGCGGCATCGGGGTTCATCTGGTCGATGAACGGCCAGGCCAACGCCGCCGCGCCGACTGCGCCGACCGCACCAGTGGCGATGTAGAGGAAATCCCGACGGCTGGGTTCGGTGGTTTCGTTGAGGCTCACGGCGGCTGCCACTCCTTGACTGATCGTGCGCGGATCGCCCCGCTTGTTGCGGATTCGACCCCGTGCGGCAAGAGGAGACATGACGCAATATCGCCACGCTCCTGACAGGATTACGATTTCGGGCGTTTCTATGCGCGAACCTTGGCGCTTGTCCAGACTGGAAGGGCTCCAAGGTCCAAGTGTCGCTGTGCGATCACAAGCCTCAGGGCAGCCGGGTGGGTGCCGGCGGACTAGTCTTGGCCTTCATACAGCGGCGCGATCGGCCTCCTGAGGAACCGGTTCGGTCCTCGTGGCGTCGCCCGCGTAGAGGAAGCCGCCGGACTGGCGTGCCCACAGGCTGGCATACAGCCCTCCGCCCGCGACCAGCGCGGCATGAGTCCCCTGCTCCACAATCCGCCCCTCGTCGAGCACGATCAGCCGGTCCATGGCAGCCAGCGTCGACAGGCGATGGGCGATGGCGATCACGGTCTTGCCCTGCATCATGGCGGACAGATTGTCCTGAATGGCAGCCTCCACCTCCGAATCGAGCGCCGAGGTCGCCTCGTCGAGAACGAGGATCGGGGCGTCCTTCAGGAGGACGCGGGCAATCGCGATCCGCTGGCGCTGGCCACCCGAGAGCTTGATGCCCCGCTCACCCACATGGGCATCGTAGCCGCTGCGGCCCTTCGGGTCGCGCAGCCCCGGAATGAACTCCTCGGCGCTGGCGCGCTCGGCCGCCGACAGGATATCGCCATCGTCGGCGCCGGGCCGGCCATAAGCGATATTGTCGCGGATCGAGCGGTGCAGCAGCGACGTGTCCTGCGTCACCACGCCGACGGCACCGCGCAGCGAGGCCTGGGTCACCGCGGCGATGTCCTGCCCGTCGATCAGAATTCGGCCGCCCTCGAGGTCGTAGAGCCGCAGCAGCAGGTTGACGAGCGTCGTCTTGCCGGCACCGGAGCGGCCGACGAGCCCGACCTTCTCTCCGGCCCGGATCGTGAGCGACAGATCCTCGATGATCCCGCCGCCCTTGCCATAGTGGAACGTCACGTTCTCGTAGCGGATCCCGCCGCGCGTCGCCGTCAGCGGCTGGGCATCCGCCCGGTCGATGAGCGCGGGCTGTGCCGTGACGGTGGCCACGGCATCCTGGATCGTCCCGTAATTGCGTACCAGACCGTTGATATTGAACATCATCCAGCCCGACATCTGGTTGAGGCGCAGAACCAGGCCCAGTGCGATCGCAACTCCGCCGGTGGTGACGCTGCCCGCCTGCCAGCCAAGGATCGCGACGGCTCCGACCCCGGTCATCATCAGGCCGTTGAGGACGGCGACCGCGGTGCGCACGCCGGTGAGCGCCCGGGTCATGCGCCGCACCGCCTCGACGAGGTAGCTGAAGCCGTCCTTGACGAAGGCATCTTCGCGCCGGGACGAGTCGAACAGCTTCACCGAGAGGATATTGGTGAAGCTGTCGACGACGCGGCCGGAGACGACGGACCGGGCCTCGGCGGCCGCCCGGCCGTTCTCGCGGATCTTCGGCAGGAGATTGCGGATGATCCAGAGATAGCCGAGCGTCCACAGGCCCAGCACCATCGCCATACGCCAGTCGATGGCGCCGAGGATGCTGACGGTGAGGATGATGAAGGTAACGAAGGACCAGAAGGTCTGGAGGATCGTCGTGATGAAGTCGCCCGTGGCCTGCCCGACCTGCTGGACCTTCTGCGACAGCCGTCCGGCAAAGTCGTTCTGGAAGAAGGTGTAGGTCTGCTCCATCAACCGGCGATAGCTCTGCCAGCGGATTCGATTGTAGAAGCTCGGCGAGATCACCTGCTCTTCCAGCACCGAGGAGGCAAACAGCACCAGGGCGCGGCCGATCAGCGTCAGGAAGGCGAGAATCGCCACCAGCCAGAAATTCTCCGCCAGGAACGTCGCCGGCGAGGACCGCTCCATCGCGTCGATCAACCAGCCGACGCCGGTATAGAGCGCTGCTTCGATGCCCCCAGTCAGCCCGCCCGTGATCAGCAGAGCCCCGAGTGGCCATTTCGCCTGACGGGCGAAGTGCCAGATGAAGCGGTTGATCTCCGACGGCAGCGGGGCCAGATGGCCGGTGCGATTGAGCCGCGCATCCTCGCGGTCCTCGCCCTGATCCTCGAAGGGATCGAGCAGCGTCTCGAAGCGCCGGAGAAAGCGGTCCATCATTCGGCGGCCCTTATGGTCGAGGCCGCACCTGCGTCGGGGTCACCGAGCAGGAAGCCGCCCGTCTGGCGGGTCCACAATTGCGCGTACAGGCCGCCCCGGTCGAGCAGTTCGGAGTGGGTGCCCTCATCCACGATGCGGCCCTCGTCGAGAACGATCAGCCGATCGAGTGCCGCAATGGTCGAGAGACGATGGGCAACCGCAATGACGGTCTTGCCTTCCATCAGCCGGTAGAGATTGCCGGCAATCGCCGCCTCGACCTCGGAGTCCAGTGCCGAGGTGGCTTCGTCGAGAAGCAGGATCGGCGCGTCCTTCAGCATGACGCGGGCAATGGCGATGCGCTGGCGCTGGCCGCCCGAGAGCTTGACGCCTCGCTCGCCGACCTCCGCATCAAGCCCGCTGCGTCCCTCGATGTCCGGCAGTTCGGCGATAAAGTCGGCCGCCTCGGCGCGCTCGATGGCGCGCAGAAGATCGGCCTCGCCGGCGTCGGGCCGCCCGTAGAGGATGTTGTCGCGGATCGAACGGTGCAGCAGCGAGGTGTCCTGCGTGACCATGCCGATCTGGCTGCGCAGCGATTCCTGCTTCACCGTCGCGATATCCTGCCCGTCGATCAGGACGCGGCCGGATTCCACGTCGTGAAAGCGCAGGAGAAGATTGAGGATGGTGGACTTGCCCGCCCCCGAGCGCCCGACAAGGCCGACCTTCTCGCCTGGCCGAACCGTCAGCTCGAAATCCTGCAAGACGCCGTCGCCGCGGCCATAGTGGAAGGCGACGTTCTCGAAGGCGATCTCGCCGCGGTCGACGACCAGCGCGGGCGCGGTCCTGCGGTCGGTGATGGCGTGCGGGAGCGTGAAGGTGGACATGCCGTCGCGGATCGTGCCGATGTTCTCGAACAGCGCCGACACCTCCCACATGATCCATTGCGACATGCCGTTGATCCGCAGAACGAGGCCGATCGCCGCGGCGATGGCGCCGACGCTGACCAGTTCGCCGTGCCACAGCCAGATCGACAGGGCGCCGACGGCGAAGAGCAGCAGCGAGTTCAGCGCGTAGAGCGAGACGTAGAAGAGGTTCACCAGTCGCATCTGACCGTAGACCGTGCCGAGAAAGCCGCGCATGGAGCGCTGCGCGTAGTCGGCCTCGCGCCGGGTGTGGGCGAACAGCTTGACGGTCGCGACATTGGCGTAGGCGTCGACCACGCGGCCGGTCATCTCGGCCCGGGCATCCGCCTGGCTCTGCGAGACCCGGTCGAGGCGCGGGATGAAGTACCACAGGATCAGCGCGTAGATCGCGACCCAGGCGGCGAAGGGCAGAACCAGCTTCCAGTCGGCCGCGGCCACGAGGACGACGATACCGGTGAAATAGACAACCACATAGAGAAAGACGTCGATCGACTTCATCACCGTCTCGCGCACGGCGAGCGCGGTCTGCATCAGCTTGGTCGAGATCCGTCCGGCGAATTCGTCTTGATAGAAGCCCATCGAATGGCCGAGCATCCAGCGATGCACCATCCAGCGGAAACGCATAGGGAAATTGCCGGCCAGGCCCTGGAAGGTGACGAGCCCTTCGAGAAAGACGAGGCCGGGCAGCAGCACCAGCACAACCGCCGCCATCAGCGCCAGCGTCAGGCCGTTTTCGGCCATGAAGGTCTCGCGCGAGACGCCGGAGAACCAGTCGACGATCTGGCCGAGGAAACCGAACAGCGAGACCTCGACGATCGAGATCAGCGAGGTCAGGATCGCGGTTGCGACGAGCAGTGGCCAGACGGGCTTGGCGTAGAACCAGACAAAACGGAACAGGCCGCCCTGCGGCGGCGTGGTCAGATCCCGCGGCGGGAACGGCTCCACCATCCTCTCGAACAACGAGAACATCAAAAAGGCTTTCCAATCGGTGTGTCGGGCGGTTCCGGCCGCTCCGGGAACACCCGAATTGCGACGGAGCGGCGCTCCCGGATCCCGGCGACCATGCCGCCGGACATGTGACTGCAGACTGTGTCGTCGTTGCGAAGGATGGCGCGTTCGCCCCGTCAGGAGCATCGCCGACATATTCGGGATATAGGAAGCCTGGCTGCGGAATCACGGGGCCGGACAGCGCAGGCGAGCGACAGCATCGTGAAACCAGACAGCACCGACAAGTTATTTCAGGAAGGGCCGGGGATCTCGTTGGCGCTGTACCAGCCCGACATCGCCGGAAACACCGGCACGATTATGCGGCTGGGAGCCTGTCTGGGCTTGCCGGTCGAGATCATCGAACCGGCCGGCTTCGACCTGTCGGACCGGGCGCTGAAGCGTGCGGGGATGGACTACCTCGCCATGTCGCGGCTGGTTCGGCACGTCGATTTCGCCGCGTTCGATGCGGCGCGCCGCGCGGCCGGACGGCGTATCGTGCTGTTCACGACCCGCAGTTCCGAAATCTATACGGATTTCACCTATGAGCCGGGTGACGTCCTGATGTTCGGTCGCGAGAGCGCCGGCGTGACCGACGCCATCCATGCGACCGCGGACGCGAGCGTGACGATCCCGATGGAGGGTGGCGGACGGTCGATCAATCTGGCCGTGGCCGCCGGAATGGCGGCTGGTGAAGTTCTTCGACAGTTACGGTGGCAACAATAACTCAAGTCGGAATCGTCATCGTTAGCGTCCAATTAAGCAAATCCAAGCAATATGAGGAACCGACCTGCGAAAGGCACGTTGCCTGTCCAACGTTGGAACTTTGCTCTCTTCTACCTGAAAGGCCAATGAAATGAGTGAACTGGCCAGAACGCTTTCGAACAGACGGCGCCAGTCGGAGATCGCGCGTTTTCTTCAGAACACGCCAAGCTTCTCGGCGCCGACAGGACTGCCACAGTCGATCCGCGAGCAACTCGAGCGTCTGCAGGTTGCCGAAGCGAAGATGCCGCAGCCGGGCAGCAATCCACGCTGATCGCGAAGCCGCGCCGTTCCAGGCGCGGCACTGTCGCTGGTCCCTGATCAACGAAACCGGCTGGCGTCGACGATGTTCCGCAGCCTGTCATCGCCCATTACGCGCGATGGCTTCTCTCCCCCTTCCCCTCTTACAATTACCCCATTCGTCCGCGGCGCCTTGTCGCTGGCGTTCGAGATGCGGTTTATGCCGCATCCAGCGCCCGCGGCGCTTGGCGGAACTCGGATGGCTTCCCACATCGTCGGTGTCGGACAGGCAACTCGCCTGAACCATCACCGGGCTTGCTGCCTTCGAATTTCGGGTTGAGACCGCATTGCCGATCGTCTGGGATATCGCCTCCCTCGTCGCCGGTGCCATCCTGCTGTTCGGTGGCGGCGAGTTTCTGGTTCGCGGCAGCGTCGCCATCGCCACCCGCTACGGGATCTCGAAGCTGGTCGTCGGCCTGGTCATCGTGGGCTTCGGCACGTCGGCGCCGGAACTGCTGGTTTCCGTGCAGGCGGCGCTCTCCGGTTCGCCGGACATCTCGGTCGGCAACGTCGTCGGCTCCAACATCGCCAATGTCCTGCTGATCGTCGGCGCTGCGGGTCTCATCGCGCCGGTCGTCAACAGCGATCCAGCGATCCGGCGCGACCTGATCATGATGGTCGTGGCCTCGCTCATCGCCGTGGTGCTGTTCCTGACCGGCAATATCGGCCGGCTCGCAGGCGCCGGCCTCCTCGCCGTGCTCGCCGTCTACCTCTTCACCACCTATGCGCTGGAGCAAAAGCGGCGGCGGCGTGCGAAAGGCTCGGACCGCGCCGACGCGGACGGCGATGACGACGAAGAAAGCCCCGCGCTCCTGCCGGCGCTGCTCCGCGTGGTCGCCGGTATCGTGATGCTGGTGGTCGGGGCCCGGCTGATGGTCACGGGCGCGGTCGGCATCGCTCGCGACTTCGGCGTATCGGAAGCCGTGATCGGCGTGACCGTCGTCGCGATCGGAACGTCCCTGCCCGAACTGGCGACGGCGCTCATCGCCGGATGGAAGCGGCAGTCGCAAGTCGTTCTCGCCAACGTCGTCGGCTCGAACATCTTCAACATCCTGAGCATTCTCGGCGCGACCGCGGTAATCGCCCCGATCACCGTATCAGGCCGCTTCGCCATCTGGGACGGGCCGATCATGGCCGCGATCGCGGTGGCCATGCTGGTCTATCTGTTTGCATTCCGCACCATCGGACGGCCGATGGCGGCGGTCATGCTCGTCGCCTATGCCGGCTACATCGCAGTTCAGGCGGGGCTCTGAAACGCCGCAGCCCAAGACGCGCTGCGATCGGCCGTGCTTTCGCCGTCAGTCGGCGCTGGGCAAGCGGCGCATGGTGAATTCGATGTCGCCCTCCGGCAAGGCGCGCCAGCTTTCCACCGACGTCCAGTAGGCCGCCTTGGGGTAGCGATCGAGCCATTCGCGCGCCTTGTTGCGCGCGGCGTCGCGCGGCAGGATGAAGGTCTCGCGCACGAAGCTGTCACCTGCCGATCCCGCCATTCTGCTGGCGTCGCGGCCAACGCCGCGTGAGCTGCGCGTCCGTTTGAGCTGGCGGGAAAGACCGCCAAGCGGCGGCGGTGTCAACCGGGACATGCTGGTCGTCTCTCGAACTTCCGATCGTCAGGACCCACAAGATAGCGGGCAGCGAACGCTTTTGCGAATCGCGCGATACCGGCACAACGGAGTTCCTCCGCCTCGTCACGAGGTTGGCATTTTGCGGTTCGGCTCCAGATGTCGTGCCTGTAAGACCGGCGGCGCAACGATCCGGGTGACCGGCGCAAGTGCCAGACAGTCAGTGCGGGACGTCCCGCCAGCAGCGAAAAGAGTGCGTCGCATGGAACGGCCGACTTTGCCCGAGGGGCTTCCCGAAGACATCGAAACCAAGAAGGCGACCGCCCAGGCCTGGTTCGAAGCCCTGCGCGACCGCATCTGCAAGGTGTTCGAGGAGATCGAGGACGGTTTCGGCGAGGAGACCGGACTGGAGCCCGGCCGGTTCGAACAGACCGAATGGTCGCGCGAGAACGAGGGCGGCGGTGGCCTGATGTCGATGATGCATGGCCGCGTCTTCGAGAAGGTCGGCGTTCATACCTCGACGGTGCATGGCGAGTTCTCGCCCGAGTTCCGCAAGCAGATCCCCGGCGCCGAAGAGGATCCGACCTTCTGGGCCTCCGGCATCTCGTTGATCGCCCATATGCGCAATCCCAACGTGCCTGCCGTCCACATGAACACCCGCATGGTGGTGACGACCCGGCAGTGGTTCGGCGGTGGCGCCGACCTCACCCCGACGCTCGACCGGCGCAGGATCGACGACGACCGCGACACGCTCGCCTTCCACAAGGCGCTGCAGTTCGTGTGCGACCGCCATTCGGGCGTTGCGGACTACGCCAAGTTCAAGGAATGGTGCGACACCTATTTCTATCTGCCGCATCGCAACGAGGCGCGCGGCGTCGGCGGCATCTTCTATGACTGGCTGCACTCGTCCGACGAGGCCGGTGGCTGGGATGCCGATTTCGCCTTCACCCGCGATGTCGGCAAGGCGTTTCTCGTCGTCTATCCGCACATCGTCCGGCAGAATGTCGTGCAGCCGTTCACCGAGGCCGATCGTGAAGAGCAGCTCATTCGCCGTGGCCGCTACGTGGAGTACAATCTGCTCTACGACCGGGGCACGCTGTTCGGCCTGAAGACCGGTGGCAACGTCAATTCGATCCTGTCGTCGATGCCGCCCGTAGTGAAATGGCCCTGACAGGCGACGAAATTTCCCCTTGAACTTGAACCATTTAAAAGATCGGACGTTTTCCCTGCTCTAGTCGTGACGGATCAGGGAGGATCTCATGTATGAGCTGGATTGTTCAGGCGTAATTCCCGGTTGCCGCCGGGTCATCCGCGCCGATTCCGAGGCGGAAGTCATCCGCAGGGCCATCGTTCAGGCCCGGCAGTTCGGTCTCGAGCACATCTCACCGGCGATGCTGGATGCGATGCGGACCCGCACCCGCGAAGAGACTGATCTCCGTCGGTCGACGATCGCGGCCTAGAAGAAGCGGGCGCGAGGCCCGCTTTTTTTGTCGGTGGATGCCGCGGGCCGTGTCAGACCCGTTTGAGCAGGCTCTCGCGCCCGAGAACGAAGCCGCTGCTCGCCCAGAGCTTGCGCAGCCTGTCGAGGGTCTTCCCCATCTCTGGGCCCGGCGCGATGCCGGCCGATTTCAGGTCCTCGCCGCTGACCGGAAAGGCAGGTGGCGCGAAGGTAGCGACGATCTCCAGCTGGCCGGTCAGCCTAGCGATGGCATCGAGCGTCTCGCGCGAAGACTCCGCCTTGCCGCGCGCCGATGCGACGGCGAGCCGCAGCCCGTCGGCGATCGCGACCCCATCCCCGAAATACAGCCGGGTGCGAAAGGCGGAGTCGCTCTCTTCCGGCTTCGCCGGTTCGGCGATGGCGAAGCCGACGATGCGATCGCGGTCGGCGTTGGACAGCTTCAACCGTTCGGCCATCTGGGTCAGGCGCGCCGGGTCCGGCGGCACGATGGCCGCGAGCCGCAGCATCGGATCGGGTGCCCAGCCGAAGGCTCCCTCGCTCTCCACCAGCGAATGGATCGCGTCGATCCCCCAGCGCTCGCTTTCCGGCAGAATTCGGGTCAGGACGCCGGTCTGCCGCATCCACAGCAGCGCACGGGACGGGTCCGGTGCGGCAAGGAGCTTCTTCAGCTCGGTCCAGACCCGCTCGACCGACAGTCCGTCGAGCCCGTCCTTCAGGCGCGTCGCAGCCCGGATGCCAGCGGCGTCCGGCCGGCCCTTCCCGTACCAGGCGAAGAAGCGGAAGAAGCGCAAGATGCGCAGATAATCCTCCCTGATGCGGGTCTCCGAATCGCCGATGAAGCGCAGAGCCTGACTTCCGAGATCCTCGATGCCGCCAACGAGGTCGACGATGCTGCCGTCGGCACGCGCATAGAGCGCGTTGATCGTGAAGTCGCGGCGCTCGGCATCGGCCTTCCAGTCGCGACCGAAATGCACGGCCGCGTGGCGGCCGTCGGTCTCGATGTCGCGGCGAAGGGTCGTGACCTCGTAGGCATGCTCAGGCGTCACGACGGTCACGGTGCCGTGCTCGATCCCGGTCGGCACCGCCCGGAAGCCGGCCGCCTCCACGCGGCGCACCGTCTCGTCCGGCAGCGTCGTGGTGGCGATGTCGATGTCGCTCACCGGATGGCCGAGCACCGAGTTGCGGACGGCGCCGCCGACGATCCGCGCCTCCTCGCCATCGGCCGACAGGGTTGCCAGCAGCGTCTGCAGGCCTGGCGTCGTCAGCCAGTCTGCCTCGATCGTCGTGGCGGTCATGCGTAAAGTCCTTCGTACAATGTGCGGATGATGCCTGCGGTGACGCCCCAGATGAAGCGCTCGCCGAAGGGCATCACATAATAACGCCGCTCGATGCCCTGCCAGATGCGGCTTTCCTCGCGGTGGTTCGCTTCGCTCATCAGGAAGCCGAGCGGCACCTCGAAGACGTCCTGCACCTCGTCGGGATTGGCGACGAGGCTGAAACCCGGCCGCACGATCGCGACGACGGGGGTGATGCGGAAGCCTGTCGTGGTCAGGTAGCGCGGCAACCGGCCGACCGGTTCCACATGCTGCGGATCGAGAGCGATCTCCTCCACGCTTTCCCGGATCGCGGCGGCTTCCGGCGACACATCCTCCGGATCGACCGAGCCCCCCGGAAAGGCGATCTGACCCGAATGCTTGCGCAGATGCGCGGTGCGGGTGGTCAGGATCACCGTGGCGCCCTCGCCCCGGTCGACGATCGGCACCAGCACCGCGGCCTCCCGCGCCCGGTCGCGCTCCATCAGCTGGACGAGATCGGGGTTCAGCAGATGATCGCCATATTCGCGGGTCGGCGCGGCATCGCCGGCCCAGCCGCGCGCGGCGATCCGCGCCCGCAGATCGGCCGTGGTGAAGTCGGTATAGCGCCCGGCATGCGCGTCATCGGCGACACCCCGTCCGGGCCGGTCGTCGGCTAGCACGGTCAGGACCCGGCCTGCGATGCGGCTATGTCAAAGGTCGCGCCGCCTGAGCGGACGAACTGGCGTTCACCGTCGGTCTTCACATGGTCGGCAAGGTCGAAGGCCAACGCCCGGGTCAGTCGCGCCTCCAGCCGGCCGCGCACCGTGACATAGGGGCGAAACTCGCCGTTCGGCCCGATGGTCAGGCGCAGGGGATTCTCCGGCCCTGCGGCGCAGATGTCGCCGACATCGGTGCGGAACGTCAGAAGCGGCTCCCCGTCATGGATCTCGCGATTCATCTCGACGGCCTGGAAATGCGCGTCCTCGACCGTGATGCCGAGCTTTTCCACAGGGGTGACGAGATAGGTGCGCCCGTCGACATCCTTGCGCAGGACGGTGGAGAACAGGCGTACCAGAGCGGCGCGGCCGATCGGCGAACCATTGTAGCTCCACCGGCCATCGGCGTGGATCACCATGTCGATATCGCCGCAGAACTCCGGTTCCCACCGATCCACCGGCGGTGCGCCCTTGCCTGCACGCTCGGCACGGGCGACAAGAGCCGCGAGGCTGGCGCCGGCATCGCTCGGCACGGTTCCTGTTGCGTCGTCCTGCATGTCGCTGGGCTGGTGCGGCAATGGGTCCTCCGATCGGGATTCGTCTTATTTTGGCCGGCCTTCGCAGTCACGAAATAGTTGCTCCTCGCCAGCTTGCCAGGAGTCCCGGTGGCCGATTTGATGAGTGGAAGCGGCCGTGCGACGGCCATCGCACATCGACGCTGATCTGGCCATTTCCCTTCGATACCTGACGGAGACCGTCCCGATGACGATGATGAAACCCGAGGAGGAGACCCTCAGCGAGGACGCCATCGTGGGGCTGGCGGAAACGGCACTGACCGACATCGCACGGGTTCGCGAATCCGTCGGGCGGGTCATCTTCGGCCAGGAAAGCGTCGTCGAGCAGAGCCTCATCGCGATCCTCTCCGGCGGGCATGCGCTGCTGGTCGGTGTTCCTGGCCTTGCCAAGACCAAGCTGGTCGACACGCTCGGGCTGTCGCTCGGTCTCGACGCCCGCCGCATCCAGTTCACACCCGACCTGATGCCCTCCGACATCGTCGGCACCGAGGTGATGGACCAGGACGAAACTGGCCGCCGGTCGTTCCGCTATGTGAGGGGGCCCGTCTTCGCCCAGCTTCTGATGGCCGACGAGATCAACCGCGCCTCGCCGCGCACCCAGTCCGCGCTGCTGCAGTCGATGCAGGAATACCACGTGACCGTCGCCGGCGAACGGCATGATCTGCCCAAACCCTTCCATGTGCTGGCGACCCAGAACCCTCTGGAGCAGGAGGGCACCTATCCGCTGCCCGAAGCCCAGCT
The DNA here is from genome assembly GCF_000153465.1 of Aurantimonas manganoxydans SI85-9A1. Lineage (GTDB taxonomy): Bacteria > Pseudomonadota > Alphaproteobacteria > Rhizobiales > Rhizobiaceae > Aurantimonas > Aurantimonas manganoxydans. The sequence continues at coordinate 2,819,861 of NZ_CH672387.1, forward strand.
CGACCGCTTCCTGATGCAGGTCGACGTGTTCTACCCCGATCTGGAATCGGAACGCCGCATCCTGCTGGAGACCACGGGCGGCGCCGATCAGGTCGCCGAGCCGGTGATGACGTCGGACCGCCTGCGCGAGATCCAGACGCTGGTGCGGCGCCTGCCGGTCGCCGAGAACGTCGTCGATGCGATCCTGCGACTGGTGCGGTCGGCCCGGCCGGGCAACGGCCACAAGGAGGCCGACGCCCACATCGCGTGGGGGCCCGGCCCGCGTGCCAGTCAGGCGCTGATGACCTGTGTGCGCGCCCGCGCCCTCTATGACGGGCGCTTCGCGCCGTCGGTGGACGACGTGATGGCGCTGGCCGAGCCGATCCTGCAGCATCGCATGGCGCTGAACTTCTCGGCCCGCGCCGAGGGCATGAATGTCCGCGACGTCATCGGCGCGCTGAAGCGCGACGCGGCGTAGAGGCAGGGTCCAGCATGCCGATCGGCTCCACCGTCGACCTCACCGCCGCACCGGACGCGCTGGCCCGTTCGCGCCAGCGCGCCGCCTTGATGCCCGACCTTCTGGTCGAGGCACGGCGCGTGGTATCGACGGTCATCGCCGGCTGGCACGGCCGGCGGCGGCGCGGCGTCGGCGAAAATTTCTGGCAGTTCCGGCCCTTTGTGCAAGGCGAGCCGGTCTCGCGCATCGACTGGCGCCGCTCGGCCCGCGACGACCATGTCTATCTGCGCGACCGCGAGTGGGAAGCTGCCCAGACCGTATGGCTGTGGGCCGATCCGTCGCAGTCCATGCGCTTCATGTCGAGTGCCGCCCAGGTCTCCAAGGAATCGCGCGCGCTGGTCATCGTGCTGGCCCTCGCCGAAATCCTGTCGCGCTCGGGCGAGCGCATCGGCTATCCGGGCGTCGTCGATCCGATCTCCGCGCGCAATGCCGCCGAGCGGATCGCCGGCGCGCTGCTGTCCCGGCGCCCCGACGACCCCTTTCCGCCGGACGACCGGCTGAAGCGTTTCACCGAACTGGTTATCGTCAGCGATCTTCTCGATCCGGTCGACGAGGTGGTGGCGCGCATCGACCAGCTCGGCCGGCGCGGCATTCGCGGCCACATCGTGATGATCTCCGATCCGGCGGAGGAGATGTTCCCCTATGCCGGCCGGACCGAATTCCGCGATCCCGAGACCGGCGCGACGCTGACGGCAGGACGTGCCGAGACGCTGCGCGAGAAATACGCCACCGTCTACCGGGCGCGCCGCGAGCACATCGCCGAGCATTGCCGCCGGCTCGGCTGGAGCTTCATTCCCCACCGCACCGACCATCTGGCCTCCGAAGCGCTGGTGGCTGTCCACGGGCGCTTGAGCGGCGCACCGCAGGCCGTCGCGCCGCGCGCAGCGGGAGCCTCGGCATGATCGGCGGGCTCGCCCTCTCCTTCGGCGCACCGCTGGTGCTGTTCGGGCTTCTGGCCCTGCCAGCGATCTGGTGGCTCCTCAAGCTGACGCCGCCGCGGCCGCAGATGGAACCGTTTCCGCCGTTGCGCATCCTGGAACGGGTGCTGAAGCGCGAGGAGACGCCGTCGAAGAGTCCGTGGTGGCTGACGCTGCTGCGCCTGCTGCTCGCGGCGCTGATCATTTTCGCCCTCGCCGCCCCGACCCTCAATCCGCGCGAAGGCCAGTTGACCGGTACCGGACCGCTGGCGCTGCTGGTCGACAATGGCTGGGCGAGCGGCGGCGATTTCGACGTACGGCGGACGGCCGCCGAAGGGCTGATCCGTGAAGCCGGCGAAGCCGGGCGCCCGGTCTCCCTCGCCTTCACGGCCGAGGGCCAGTCCGACGACGCGACGCCCGTCGAAGCCAATGCCGCGCTGGAGCGCCTCGCCGCGGCAGCACCGCGTCCTATTCCCACCGACCGCGCAGCCGCAGCCGAGCGCATCGCGACCGCGCTTGCGGGCAACCACATCGGCTCGCTGGCCTTCGTCGCCGACGGTCTCGATGCCGAGGGAACCGACGCCGCCAGCCGCAGCCTTGCCGCCCTCACCCCGTCGCAGGCCATCGTCTATGCGCCGGACGTCGGCGGCCTCGTCGGCCTCACCGGCGCCGACAATTCGACGGAAGCGCTCGTCGTGCAGGCCGTCCGTCCAGGCGCAGCGGCCGAAACGCGCAGCTTCGCCGTTCGCGCGATCGACGCGCAGGAGCGCGAAATCGGTCGCACATCGCTCGATTTCGCTGCCGGATCGGCCAGCGCCGAAGCCCGCTTCGCCATCCCCGTAGAACTGCGCAACGACATCGCCCGGCTCGAGGTCGACGGCGCCGAGACCGCCGGTGCCGTGCGGCTGGTCGACGACAGCTTCCGTCGCCGGCGCGTCGCGCTGGTGTCGGGCGAATCCTCCGACCTCGCCCAGCCGCTGCTGTCGCCGCTCTACTACATCACCCGGGCGCTGGAGCCCTTTGCCGATCTCGTGCGACCGCAGAGCGCCAATCTGTCCGAATCTATCCCTGCGCTGATCGCGCGGCGGCCCTCGGTCATCGTCCTGGCCGATATCGGCATCCTGCCCGACAACGCCCGCGAGGCGCTGCAGGGCTTCGTCGAGGATGGCGGCTATCTCCTGCGCTTTGCCGGCCCGCGCCTTGCTGCCGCGCCTGGCGACGACACGCTGGTGCCGGTGCGCCTGCGCACGGGCGAACGCCAGCTCGGCGGCGCCATGTCCTGGTCCGAGCCCCAGAAGATCGCGCCGATGCCCGACGACGAACCCTTTGCCGGGATCGCCGTCCCGGAAGACGTCACCGTGACCCGCCAGATCCTCGCCGAGCCGGCGGCGGACCTGTCCGAGCGGACATGGGCCAGCCTTGCCGACGGCACGCCGCTCGTCACAGCCGAGACGGTCGGCGCCGGCACCATCGTCCTGTTCCACGTCACCGCCGAGGCGACCTGGTCGAACCTGCCGATCTCGGGTGCCTTCGTCGAAATGCTGCGGCGGATCGTCACGCTGTCGCGGGCCGGTGCCGGCCCCAGCGAGGGCCGCACCGCCGCCGACAGCCTGCCGCCCTATCGCGTGCTCGACGGTCAGGGCCGCCTCACCAGCCCCGGAGCTGACGTCCAGCCGCTGCAGCCCGTCGCCGATGGCGACCAGCCGGTAACACGCGAAAACCCGCCGGGCCTTTATGGCAGCGAGGAAGGCTATCTCGCCCACAACCTCCTGCCGGCCGACGCCGAATTGCTGCCCCTGCCGGCGCTGGATCTCGGTGCGCCGGTCGAGGCGCGCGGCTATGGCGGCGAGAATTCAGTCGACCTGGCGCCCTGGCTGTTTGCCGCCGCCCTCGTCCTCTTCGCCCTCGACGCGCTGGCTCTGCTCTGGCTGAACGGTGCCGCGACCCGCATCGGCAGCAGCTTTTCGCGCGGCCGTGCCGGCGCGCTCCCGGCGATCCTCGCGATTGCCGCGATTGGACTGATCGCCACGGTCCCGGACGCCCGCGCACAGGAGCCGGCACCGACGCCATCCACCGAGCAGGTCGCGGACCACGACGTCGATGTCGAGCGTGCGATCCGGGCGACGGAAACGACGCATCTGGCCTATGTGCTGACCGGCGACGAAGCGACTGACGAGATCTCGCGCCAGGGCCTGGCCGGCCTGTCGCAATTCATCACCGCCAAGACGGCATTGGAGCCGGGCGAGCCGATGGGCGTCGACATCGCCGCCGACGAACTCGCCTTCTTCCCGATCATCTACTGGCCGATCGACGCCAGCGCGCCGATGCCGAGTGAAACCGCGATCGGCCGCATGGATGCCTACATGAAGCAGGGCGGCACGGTGCTGTTCGACGTGGCCGACGACCCGATCTCCGGCCTGTCCAGCGGCAACGTGTCTGCCGGTCAGCGCCGGTTGCGCGAAATCCTCGCCGATCTCGACGTGCCGCCGCTCGATCCGGTGCCGACCGACCACGTCCTGACCAAGGCCTTCTACATGCTGGACGACTTCCCCGGCCGCCACACCGGCTCCCAGCTCTGGGTGGAATCGCTGGTGCGCGATAGCGAAGGTGGTGCGCGGCCGGCGCGCGGCGGTGACGGCGTCTCCTCGATCATGATCACGTCGAACGATTTCGCCAGCGCCTGGGCGGTCGACAGCCAGGGCCTGTTCCTGTTCCCGACGGATTCCGCCGATCCCGCCCAGCGCGAATATGCCTATCGGGCGGGCGTGAACATCGTGATGTACGTCCTGACGGGCAACTACAAGGCCGATCAGGTGCATGTCCCGGCTCTGCTGGAAAGGCTGGGCCAATGAACTGGTCGGTCGATTTCGCGCCGTTCTTCTCCTGGACGGTGATCGCCCTTCTCGCGGTCCCGGCGGTGCTGCTCGCGCTGGCGTTGGTGGTCGCGCGCATCCGCGGCGCACTGGTGCGCATCCTCGCCATCGCGGCGCTGCTGCTGGCGATCATGAACCCGGTGGTGCTGCAGGAAGAGCGTGATCCGCTGAAGAGCGTCGTCGCCCTCGTGGTCGATCGCAGCCAGAGCCAGACCATCGGCGAGCGCAACGCGCAGGCCGACGCCACGGAAGCGGCGCTGAAGGAGAGCCTCGCCCGCTATCCCGAATTCCAGGTGCGCACCGTCGAGGCCCGCTCCGGCGCCTCGCCCACCGACGGCGCCACCACGGCTCTGTTCGGCGCCCTCTCCGGCGCACTCAAGGATGTCGCGCCGGCCCGCGTTGCCGGCGCCATCATGGTGACGGACGGCCAGATCCACGACATTCCGGCCGAAGCCCAGGCGCTCGGCTTTGACGCGCCGGTCCATGGGCTGATCACCGGTCAGCCGGACGAGTTCGACCGCCGGATCGAGATCACCACCAGCCCGCGCTTCGGTCTGGTCGACGAGGACCAGAGGCTGCGCTACCGCGTCCTCGATGACGGCCCGGCCGCCTCCGACCGGCCGGTCGAGGTGCAGGTCTTCCTGAATGGCGACCTGATCTCCCGGGAGAGCGTGCGCCCCGGCGGCGATGCGGAGTTCGTCTTCCAGCTCCCCCGCGCCGGCAAGAACATCCTTGAACTCGTCGCCGCCCGCGCCCCGAACGAGATCACTCCGGTCAACAACCGCGCGATCGCGGTGGTCGACGGCATTCGCGAGAACCTGCGGGTGCTGCTGGTCTCGGGCGAACCCCATGCCGGCGAGCGCACCTGGCGCAATCTCCTGAAATCCGACGCGGCCGTCGATCTGGTGCATTTCACCATCCTGCGGCCACCGGAAAAGCAGGACGGCACGCCGATCGACCAGCTGTCGCTCATCGCTTTCCCGACGCGCGAGCTCTTCGTCGAGAAGATCGACGATTTCGACCTGATCATCTTCGACCGCTATCAGGAGCGCGGCGTGCTGCCGTCGCTCTATTTCGACTACATCGCCCAGTATGTGCAGAATGGCGGCGCAATGCTGATCGCCTCCGGCCCGGAATATGCCAGCCAGGAAAGCGTCGCCCGCACCCCGCTGCAGTCGATCCTGCCGGCCCTGCCAACGGGCGACATCGAACAGAGCGCCTTCCGGCCGCAGATCTCCGAGATCGGCCGCAAGCATCCGGTGACGCGCAACCTGCCCGGCTCGGCCAGCGAGCCGCCGGACTGGAGCCGCTGGTTCCGCTCGATCGACGTGAGCGAGTCAGAGGGCGAAACGGTGATGGACGGGCCGGACGGCAAGCCGCTGCTGGTGCTGGACCGGGTCGGCGAAGGCCGCATCGCGCTTCTCCTGTCCGATCAGGAATGGCTCTGGTCGCGCGGTTTCGAAGGCGGCGGCCCGCATGTCGCCCTGTTCCGCCGCCTTGCCCATTGGCTGATGAAGGAGCCGGAACTGGAGGAAGAGGCGTTGGACGCCGAGGCCCGCGGTTCCGACCTCGTCGTCACGCGCCAGACCATCGGCGATGCCCCCGGCCCGGCAACCGTCCTGACGCCGTCCGGCGAGGCGGTCACCCTGCCGCTGAACGAGGTGGGCGCCGGCCGCTACGAAGGCGTGCTGGAGACCGAAGAACTCGGCCTGTTCCAGGCGGCCAACGACGATCTGCGGGCGCTGGCCAATGTCGGTCCGGTCAATCCGCGCGAATATCGCGAAGCCATCTCCACCGGCGACAAGCTGCAGCCGCTTTCGGACGCCACCCGCGGCAGCGTGCGCCGGGTGGCCGATGGTGACGGCGAATTGTCCGTCCCGCGGGTCGTGCCGGTCAGCGGCCGTGCCAATGCCGACGGCCGCGACTGGATCGGCCTGAAGACCACCGACGAGACCGTACTGCGCGGCGTCGACCGTACGCCCCTCTTCGCCGGCTTCCTCGGCCTTGCCGTGCTCCTCATGGCGCTGTCGGCGACCTGGTATCGCGAGGGCCGGTAGGGCTGCGTCTCTGTCGAGAGCCTTGCCTAACGCTTCGGCACCTCTAGTGTGGGAACACGTCGACACGCCGAACATGCTGGAGCCGCCATGTGGTTTCGTCTGCTTGCCACGGTCTTCGCGGTGCTTCTGCTGCAAGCCCCGGCCTTCGCTGACGTCAAGGACAGGATCGCGTCCCTGGCGCCCTCCGGGCTGGTGTTCGTGCTGGACGAAGACGGCAACGAGCTGCTTGCCCAGAACGCCGACCAGCCCTTCGTCCCGGCGTCGGTCGCCAAGCTCGTCACGGCGTGGCTGGCGATGGAGGAGCTGGGCGGCGATTATCGCTTCAAGACGCAGTTCTATCTCGGCGACGACAGGGTGCTGTATGTGCGCGGCGGCGGCGACCCGTTCCTGGTTTCCGAGGAACTCGCCGTGCTCGCGCCGAAGCTCCTCGACGAAACCGGCACGGAGCCTTTCACCGGCATCGTGGTCGATGCGAGCTACTATCCCGCCGAGCTCCGCATCCCGGGGATCGAGGCCACCGACGAAGCCTACGACGCGCTGAATTCGGCGCTCGCCGTCAACTTCAACACGATCAACGCCCGTCGCAATGGCAAGACGGTCCGGTCGGCCGAGGAGCAGACACCGATCACGCCGCTCGCCATCAGCCAGTTCCGTGCGCGCGGCCCCAACGGTCGCAGCCGGATCAGCCTGACCCAGGAAGATCCGAGCATCGGTATCCGCTATGCGGGTGAGCTGCTCGCCGCCTTCATCGAGCGGTCCGGCGGCAGTGTGAAGGGCGAGATATCGCTCGGACCGGTCGCCGCCGGACTGACACCGGTCTATGTGCACGAGCAGTCGCGCGATCTTGCGGAAATCCTGCGGCAGATGCTGATCGGCTCGAACAACTACATCGCCAACCAGGTCTTTCTAGAAATCGGTGCGCAGCGCGAAGGCGGACCGGTCAGTCTCGGAAAATCGATCCGTGTCGCGCGCGAGATCTTCGCCGCGCATGACGTGCCCGACGCCATGCAACTGGTGGAGGGCTCGGGCATCAGCCGCGACAATAGCTTCACGGCGCGCGGCCTCGCCCGCGTGCTGGGCCATTTCGCGCCCCACGCCGAGCTCCTGCGCAAGACCCGTGCGGGCTCCCGCTACAAGACCGGCACCTTCTCCGGCGTCAGCACGCTGGCCGGCTTCGCCAGGACCGCAGAGCACGGCGACGTGCGGTTCGTGATCTCGCTGAACGGCGGCGGCAAGCTACGCTTCCGCCTGCTCACCGCCATCGAACGTGACTTCTGACGGGAGCCACCGCGCATTGGACTGCATTGTCGTAGGGACGCATGCGCGTTGGCAAACGGCAGATCTGCCCCGCCCGGACAAACGAGGACTATCCGGTCGGGGCGTCGCTGAGGGGTAGACAATCGTTCGAAATCGAAGCTGTCAGAAACCTTCGAGCACGATCTTGCCCTTGGCCCGGCCGGCTTCGGACTTGCGATGTGCTTCCTTCAGGGTCTCGGCATTGATCGGCGTCATCACCTCGCCGAGCGTCGTGCGGATTCTGCCGGTGTCGATCAGCTCGGCGACGTTGTTCAGCAGCTTGCCCTGCTCGTCCATGTCGGCGGTCTCGAACATCGATCGGGTGAACATGAACTCCCAGTGGGTGGACACGGACTTCTGCTTGAAGGCCGAGACGTTCAGCGCCTCGGGGTCGTCGATCAGGCCGAAATGTCCCTGCGGCGCGATCAGTTCGACGATCGCGTCCAGATTGTCGGCGGTCCCGTTGGTCGAGAAGACGAAGCCGGGCGAACCGATGCCGAGGGCCTTGATCTCGTCGGCCAGCGGCTTGCTGTGATCGATCACATGGTGCGCGCCGAGATCCATGACCCAGTCGCGGGTTTCGGGACGTGACGCCGTGGCGATGACCGTCAGGTCGGTCAGGGCCCGAACCAGTTGGATGGCGATCGAGGCGACCCCGCCGGCGCCGCCGATGATCAGGATGGCGTTCGCCGAGCCCGGCACCTTCCGGGTCAGGTCGAACCGGTCGAACAGCATTTCCCACGCCGTGATCGCGGTCAGCGGCAGCGCCGCCGCTTCGGCGTCGGAGAGCGAGGCCGGCTTGTGTCCCACGATGCGCTCGTCGACGAGATGGAACTGGCTGTTGGCCCCGGGACGCACCAGCGATCCGGCATAGTAGACGTCGTCGCCGACCTTGAAGCCCGCGACGGATTCGCCGGTCTCGACGACGCGGCCCACCGCGTCCCAGCCTAGCACTTTCCACGCACCGTCCGGATCGACATTGGCCCGGATCTTGTAGTCGACCGGGTTGACCGAAATCGCGCGGACCTCGACAAGAAGATCGCGGCCCGCCGGAACGGGCCGGTCGAGTTCCACGTTGACCAGCGCGTCCGGCCGATCGATCGCTCCGGCATTCCTGTACGCAATCGCTTTCATCATCCTGCTCCGTCACACCATCCGATTGAACAGGGCCGAAGATGTCTCTATGCTTGCGTGACAGCAATACGCACAAATGACGCCACTAGTATCAAATAGGATACCACCATGGCGAAGGTCCGGCATTCCCGGTTCGACTGCACCCCGGGCTGTTTCGTCGAGGCGGCGATCGGGCTGATCGACGGCAAGTGGAAGTCGGTGATCCTGTTCCACCTGCTGGACGGAACGTTGCGGTTCGGCGAACTGAAGCGGCATCTCGTCAGCATCACGCCACGAACGCTGACGAACCAGCTGCGGGAGATGGAGGAAGACGGCCTCATCGACCGCAAGATCTATGCGCAGGTGCCGCCGAAGGTCGAATACAGCCTGACGCCGCTCGGCCGCAGCATGGAGCCGATCCTGCGGGCGCTGAAACAGTGGGGCGACGCCAATATCGGCCTTTACGGCAAACCGCAGAAGCCGGAATCGCACGGCAAACTCGCGGCTGCGTGAGCCGAGCGCGATGCAGAGGCGCCGGTCGCCGCGCCCGAGGACATTGTTTCCGGCACCTGCCCGCGCACCGCGCCTCTGACCCGGTTCTGTTCAGTCCCGCCGAGCTCCCACCGTACCCCTCACTTCAGCCAACGCGCCTGCGATCAGTTCGAGGCCCAGGAGCCGGGCCAGATCGACGGGCCCCGGCATGATCACCGAGCCGCGCGGCAGAGGGCGATAGCCGAGCGGCGCGTAATAGGGCGGATCGCCGACGAGGATGATCGAGTTCTCGCCCGCCTCGCGGGCTGCCGTCGCGGCGCGTTGCATCAGCGCCTTGCCGACGCCACGGTTCTTGAAGGCAGGCCGGACCGCGAGCGGCCCCAGCATCAGCGACGGCGCGTCGCCGATCGCGATCGGGGTCAGCCGGACCGAACCGATGATCGCCCCGCCGTGCTCGGCGACGAAGGAGAGCCCCGGCGCATGGCGGGCCATCTCGCGAACACGCTCGGCGGCGCGGGTGAAGCGACCAGGGCCGAACGCCTCGGCGGCGATGGCATCGATAGAGGCATGGTGGTCAGGGTGTTCCGGCAGATACCGGACGTCGGAAAGGGCAAGCATGACGGGCATTCCAGGTCGGGCGGGCGTCAGCGCCGCTCGCTGGGCTCCCATCGGCTGATCGGGATACCGGCAAACGACGACGGTCAGTGCGCGTTCGCGCAGATCCTGTGTCGTCGTCGGCGGATGATCATCGGGCGCTCCTCAATCCTGGCAATCCGGTTAGCACTGCGATCCGGGAAGGTCCAGCCGGAGCCCATCCGGCCGGTTGGTGCCCGATCGTTGACGCTGCGTCGCGGCTGCCACAGGAACGGGCCGGTGCCACTTCGGTTAGTCTGGCGAACCCGAACCGAAGGAGATCGCCAATGGGACTGCTCGTAGACGGCCAGTGGCAGGACAAATGGTACGATACGAAATCGACAGGTGGCAGCTTCCAGCGCTCGACCACGAGCTTTCGCGACTGGATCACCGCCGACGGATCGCCCGGCCCGGACGGCCAGACCGGCTACAAGGCCGAGCCTGGCCGCTACAATCTCTACGTCTCCCTCGCCTGCCCCTGGGCCCACCGCACGCTGATCGCCCGCAAGCTGAAGAAGCTAGAGGACGTGATTTCCCTGTCGGTGGTCGACTACCACATGGGCGAGGAAGGCTGGGTCTTCTCCGACCGTCCCGGGGCAATTCCCGATCCGATCTTCGGCAAGAAGCGGCTCTATGAGATCTACTTGGAAGCCGACCCGCACTACACCGGGCGGGTGACCGTGCCGGTCCTCTGGGACAAGCAGACCGGGACCATCGTCAACAATGAGTCTGCCGAAATCCTGCGCATCCTGAACCGCGGCTTCGACGCCTATGGCGATGCCTCGGTCGACCTGTCACCCGACGAGCTGCGGGACGACATCGATGCGATCAACGCGGACGTCTACGACCACGTCAACAACGGCGTCTACAAATGCGGCTTCGCGACGACGCAGCGGGCATACGAGAAGCCCTTCGAGCAACTCTTCGATGCGCTCGATCGGCTCGAGGCGTTGCTGTCGAAGCAGCGCTACCTCGTCGCCAGCGCCGCGCCGACCGAGGCGGACTGGCGGTTGTTCACGACGCTGATCCGGTTCGACCCGGTCTATTTCGGGCACTTCAAATGCAATCTGCAGCAGATCAGAGACTACCCGAACCTCTTCAAATACATGCTTGAACTGTATCAGGTTCCGGGCGTGGCCGAGACGGTCGACTTCGACCATATCAAGGGCCACTACTATTCCAGCCACGCGACGATCAATCCGACCGGCATCATTCCTGTCGGTCCGAAGCAGGATCTCACCGTGCCGCACGGGCGCGAGCGGCTGGCCGTTCACCAATAGGGATCGCGCGTCGTCTCGCCGGCCAGTTCGGCGAGACGACGCCGGGTTGCATTGGTGGTGCCATCCGGCAGCTCGCCGGGCGCAAAGAACCCCATCTCGGCAATCTCGGCGCCCGGCTTGTAGTTCGCCTCGCGCCGGAACGCGCCGCAGCGATAGAGCAGCACGTGGTCGCGGTTGGAGGCGTTGCGGTTGAAATGGGCCGAGACCAGCTCCGGCTCGTCCGAAAGTACGATCCCCGCCTCCTCTCGCACCTCGCGGGTCATCGCCTCCGCCGCCGTCTCGCCGGGATCGACACCGCCGCCGGGCAGGTACCAGCCCGAGACATAGGTGTGTCGCACGAGGCAGATCCGCCCCGCGTCGTCGAAGACGAAACCGCGGACGCCGAGGGTCATGGGCCGTGCCACCACATGCACGCCATGCAGAATGCGCACCATCAGTTTCTCGAAACGCATCGCCGTCCTTCGTTCGCCAACCCTAGCAATCCGTCGCTCCTCACCTAGGATGACAGGCATGTTTCGTCTTGCCCATCTCTCCGATATCCATCTCGGTCCATTGCCTGAATTGTCGATCCGCGAACTCGCGTCGAAGCGGGTGACCGGTTACGTCAACTGGCATCGCAATCGCCGCAGGGTGATGTTCGGCGACACGCTCGCCAACCTCATCCAGGACCTGCAGCAGGAAGCGCCGGACCACATCGCCGTCACCGGCGACCTCGTCAATCTGGCCACCAAGGTCGAGACCATGGCGGCGCGCATCTGGCTCGAGGAGCTCGGCAAGCCGCACGACGTCTCCGTGGTGCCGGGCAATCACGACGCCTATGTGCCCGGCGCGCTGAAGCGGTCCTACCGGGAATGGTACGAGTACATGATCGGCGACAATCCGCTGAACGCCATCGGCAACTCGTTCCCCTATGTGCGGGTCCGCGGTCCCGTCGCGATCTTCGGCGTCTCGACTGCTGAAGCGACGGCGCCGTTCTTCGCCACCGGCACGTTCCGCCGGCGCCAGGCGATGGCGCTGGCAAAGCAGCTAGAACACGCCGGCGCGCACGGCCAGTTTCGCGTGGTGCTGATCCACCATCCGCCGATCTCCGGCTCGACGGCCTGGCACAAGCGGCTGATCGGCAAGCAGTTCTTCTCGAAGGTGATCCACGAGATGGGTGCCGAGCTCGTGCTGCACGGCCACACGCATCTCGATACGCTGCACTGGCTGAAGGGGCCGCAGGGCATGGTGCCGGTGGTCGGCGTGCCGTCGGCGAGCCAAGCCCCCGGCAGCTCGCATCCGGCCTCGCGCTACAATCTGTTCGAGATCGACGGCGAGCCGGGAAAATGGTCGCTGATCCAGCGCGAGCGCGGCGCCCGCGAGGAGCGTCCGGGCATCGGCTGGGTGCGCCAGCGCGAACTGCTGACGGACGGGCGCGCCGTCAACACGACCTCGCGCGAGGATTCGCGGCCGGCGGCCTGATCAGCCGACGGAAACGCCGAGATAGGAAGAGATCGCCAGCAACAGGCCGGCGCCGACGACGACGCCGATCATCAGCCAGACGGCGGCGATGACGAAGTCGGTCGAGCGGGAGCGCTGCGGCTCCGGCTGGCGCAGCGGCGCCTCGTTGGTGCGGCGAACCGGATGCGCCGGCTTGGCGATCTGCTCATTCAGCTCGTCGTTGACCGCGAAGGCCTTGTCGCGCTCCACGATCCGCTCGGCGACGTAGTCCGTCACCCGATCGGCGATAATCCGGGCTTCGGTGGATTCCACCAGTGTGACCCGGCCGAGGCGCGTTTCACGAACAAGCCGATAGGTGCGCCGGTCGCGGGCCATGACGACGTTAGCGGTGCCGTCGATCCACAGCCGCGCATGGGCGCCGCCCGACAGGGTGAAGTCGAACATGTCCTCGCCCGCCGGCAGTTCGTCGATCAGCGGCTGCAGCTCTTCCTGCAGGATTTCGAGCCGCGCGCGATCGGCCTCGCGGATATCGACGACGACGTCCGAGCGCTGCGCGGCAGCGATCTTGGCCTGTCGCACGGCATCGGCCAGTCGCTTCGTCCCCATCAGGGTCGCGACATTGTCCTTGCCTTCGCCCATCGATCGTAGCCTCGAATCCAATTCATTAACCGGGGGTTTATCATATTCGGATTCGCGATTGGAAGAAACTGCGTGACGCTTCGGCTCAGGCGCCATCGACCTGCTCGATCGACGCCAGAATCGCGCTCTCGCAGGCGTCTTCCGCCTCCAGCATCAGCATGTGGCCGTGCCCGGCCAGCGCGGTCAGGGCGAAGCCAGGCGGCGCCTCGGCGCCCTGCGAAAACGGTGTGACCGGATCCTCTGTGCCCCATACGAGCGAGATCGGCACGCCGCTCGCCGCGATGGTCTCGAGCGGCAGAACGCCCTGCGTCCCTCCCCCGCCGCCATCCTTGGCCGTGAACAGGAGATCGAACATCTGCGCGACCGCGGCGCGATCCTCCGGCGTGCGGGCGGCGGCGATCGCGGCGGCCGTCTCGCTGTCCGGCTGCCAGTCCGGGGCGCCCATCGCGCCAAGCGACGCGCGGACTGCCTCGGCGCCCTCGGCCGTCATCACCGCTGCGATCAGGTCGCTGCCGATCTTGGGGCCGAATCCGCCCGGGGCGAGCAGCGTCAGCGAGGCCACGCGGTCCGGTGCGAACAGGCTGACGAGGCAGGCGATGGCGCCGCCCATCGAGTGGCCGACGAGGTGGGCGGAGGCGATGCCCCGCGCCTCCATCTCGGCGATCACCGCCCGCGCCGCCACCTTGGGCGGACCGAAGCCGGGATAGTCCCGCGACCGGCCATGGCCCGGCAGGTCGAAGGCGAGAACCCGCCGTTTCGGGGTGGCGAGGCGCCGTTGCAGCGCCCCCCACACGGCCGCCCGGCCGTCGAAGCCGTGCAGCAGCACGACGGGCCGCGCCGTACCGCCGGTCTCGCCGCCCTGTTCGATGGCAAACAGGCGCGGTGCTTCGGCGTCGCTCATCAGCGCGTTGCCAGGAGGCGGTTCGCCGAGGCGACCAGCGCCTCGAGCGAGGCGGTCACGATGTTCTTGTTCATGCCGACGCCGAACAGCCGTCCGCCCTCATGCTGCACTTCCATGTAGCAGATGGCGCCCGCGTCGGAGCCCGCCCCCAGGGAGTGTTCCGAATAGTCGAACACCGAGAAGTCCAGCCCCAGATGGCGGCAGAGCGCGTTCACGAACCCGTCGATCGGCCCGGTTCCGATCCCCTCGATCGTGGTCTCCACGCCATTGTCGAGGATGGTCGCCTCGATGATCCGCTCGCCCTTCACGTTCGCGCTCGGCCGGGTGGTGTGCTCGACGAACCGGATGCGACCGTCCGGCTGCTCCACGTAACGCTCGATGAAGCGCTCGTAGATGCGCTTGACCGGCAGTTCGCGGCCTTCCTCGTCGGTGATGTGCTGGATGTCCTCGCGGAACTCCACCTGCAGGTTGCGCGGCAGGTTCAGACCGTAATCGGCCTGCAGCACATAGGCGATGCCGCCCTTGCCCGACTGCGAGTTGATGCGGATGATCGCCTCGTAGGACCGACCGACATCCTTCGGATCGATCGGCAGATACGGGACTTCCCACAATTCCTTGTTGGCGACCTTGCGGGCCTTCATGCCCTTGTTGATCGCGTCCTGGTGCGATCCGGAGAAGGCCGTGTAGACCAGTTCGCCCACATAGGGATGACGTTCGTGGATCGTCATCTGGTTGCAGTACTCGAAGATTTCCTTGATGTGGTTGATGTCCGAGACGTCGAGACCCGGGTCCACCCCTTGCGTGAACATGTTCAGCGCCAGGGTGACGAGATCGACATTGCCGGTGCGCTCGCCATTGCCGAACAGCGTGCCCTCGACCCGGTCCGCCCCGGCCATCAGGCCCAGCTCGGTCGCCGCGACCGCGGTGCCACGGTCGTTGTGGGGATGCAGCGAGACGATCAGGCTGTCACGATTGTCAAGGTTGCGGCACATCCATTCCATCTGGTCGGCATGGATGTTCGGCGTCGACATTTCCACCGTCGCCGGCAGATTTAGGATCAGCTTGTTGTCCGGCGTCGGCTGGACGATCTCGGCGACCGCGTTGCAGATCTCGACGGCGAAATCGAGCTCGGTCCCGGTGAAGCTTTCCGGCGAATACTGGAAACGATAGCCGCCGCCGGCCTTGGCCGCCATGTCGACGACCATCTTGGCGGCGTCGGTTGCGATCTCGCGAATGCCCGCGCGATCCTTCTGGAACACCACGCGGCGCTGCAATTCGCTGGTGGAATTGTAGAAATGCACGATCGGCCGGTGCGACCCTTCCAGCGACTCGAAGGTGCGCGAGATCAGCTCCGGCCGGCACTGCACCAGCACCTGCAGCGACACGTCTTCGGGTGTCTCGCCCTCCTCGATGCACCAGCGCACGAAGTCGAAATCGGTCTGCGAGGCGGACGGGAAACCGATCTCGATCTCCTTGAAGTTCATCGCCTTCAGGAGCGCGAAGAACCGGGCCTTGCGGTCCTGTCCCATCGGATCGACCAGCGCCTGGTTGCCGTCGCGCAGATCCACCGAACACCAGATCGGCGGCTCGGTGATGGTCTTGGACGGCCATGTCCGGTCGGGCAGATCGACCTGGCCATAGGGATGGTACTTGCGGGAGGCCGACGGCATCGTGCCGCGGCGCTCGGCCGTTTCGGGCGGCGCCTGCCGGACGTCTGCGGCCGGACGGGTGGCGGGTGTAACGGACATGGTCTTCGCACCTTGATCGCTGGGCGGATGACGACTGCGGCGGCTTCGCGCGCATCTGGCCGGTCATCGGCAATTGGAACCGTCTTGTAAAGCGAGAGGGGCTGAGCGCGCGGGCCGGGTCGGACCACAGTGCCGGCTCGACCGCCGGACGCCCCCTTCAGGTCAACGGGTCCGACGGCCGCAGCTAAGAAGGAGAAGGCGTAGAAGCGAGAGCGGACGCACCGCGTCGCCGGCCCGGCTCGGGGCCGCGATCATGCCGAAAATGGATGGCGTCGCGTTCATGCGGCGAAGATTAGCCGCAAATCCGTCGATGGCAAGCCGAAAATGAAGCCGTCGCGGGTACCCGCTCAGTCCGTCGGCGACGCCGCGAAGGCCGGCCGGGCCTCGAAGGCGAGCGTCGCCACCGCGCCGCCGTCGTTCGACGTCTCGAAGCGCCCACCAATCTGCTGGGTCAGAGAGGCGACGATGCGCATGCCGAGATTGCGGGATGCGGCGATGGAAAAGCCGTCCGGCCAGCCCGGTCCGTCGTCGGCGACCTGCAGCCGTTGGGTCCAACCCTCGCCCGCATTGCCTGCCATCTCCTCGCGGCGAAGCGAGACCCGGATGGTGCCCGGCCGGCCATCGGCGCAGCCATGCTCGATCGCGTTGGAGATCAGTTCGGTCACGATCAATGCCAGCGGCACGGCCGTCTCGGCATCCACCTCGGTGGGCGCGACATCGGTCAGATAGGTGACTTTGGTCACCCCCGATGCCGCCAGGAGGTCGGGGCCGAGCTGTGCCAGATAGGGCGCCATGTCGAGGCTCTGGCGGCTCGGATCATGGAGCTGACGCTGGATCTTGGAGACGAGGCCGATGCGGGCAGAGGCCTGCTGCAGGGCGGCGGTCACCTCGGCGGAGGAGGACACGCGCGCCTGGGTGTTCAAGAGCGCCGACACCACCGCGAGATTGTTGGAGACCCGATGCTGGAGTTCGCGGAACAGCAGATCGCGCTCGTTGGCGTAGCGGGCGGTCGCCTCCTTCTCGACGGTCAGCCGGTCGAGCGCGACGTGCATCCAGTGGATCAGCACGATGTCGACCGTCACGATGAAGACGTAGAAGACCAGCGCCAGCAACGAACCGCCGGTGAGCAGGAAGGAATCGAAGGGCGGAATGAAGAAGTACCAGGCGGACAGCCCGCCGAGGATACCAACCAGCGCTCCCGGTGCTGTGCCGGCAAGGAAGGTCGTGATGATGACGGCGGGAAAGAACGACAGATACGGGAAGCCGGCCGGCAATTGCTCGTCCAGCCCATAGCGGACCCAGAAAGCGAGCCCGATCGCCATGATGGCGAAGACCCAGCGAAGCACCGGCCTTTCGCGCCAGGATATGGCGACGAGAAACGCCTGCACGCCGTTCAGGCCGGCAAGATTGGCCCTGCCGCGCGGCGCGCCGATGTCGACCCCCATGGTGATCCCCGTCCAGTTGCAGTGCGCCGCGAACCCGTCGCGACTCCAGCGTCCCCTCCGCCGCCAGCTATTGCCGTTGCGGCGGGAAATGGCAAGCAATCGTCGTTTGATTTCAAGGGGCTGCCCCCGATCTCAGAGCCATGGCGAGGCGGCGGGGTCAGAGAACCGGCACGCCCGTCTGCTTGGCCTCGCCCTCAGGCTCGACATGGATCGACACCCGGGCTCCATCGAAGGCCACCTGCAGCGCATCCTCGATGCGATCGCAGATTTCATGGGCAATGCCGACGGTCATGGTTTCCGGCACGACCATGTGGAACTCGATGAAGATCGCCCGGCCGGCCAGCCGGGTCTTCAGATCGTGAACCTCGAGCGCTCCATCCGCATGCGAGGAGATGATGTCGCGGACGGTGGCCTCCTCCTCCGGGTCGATCGCACGGTCCATCAGCCCGGACAGCGAGCTCATGACGACGAGATACCCTTCGCGCAGGATGTTCAGGGCGACGAGGGCCGCCATCAGCGGATCGAGGATCGTCCAGCCGGTGCTGGTGGCGATCAGCAATCCGCCGATGACGCCGACGGAGGTCACCACATCCGCCATGATGTGACGCCCGTCCGCCGCGAGCGCGGGCGAGCGCCGGGCGGCGCCCTGGCGGATCAGATAGGTCGCCCAGACGGCATTGATGGTCGTTGCCGCGGCATTGATGGCGATGCCGATCAGCGGCTCCTCCATCGCCCGCGGCACCAGATAGGCCTGCCATGCCTCGCGCAGGATAAGCAGCGCCGCCAGAACGATCAGCACGCCCTCGATCACTGCGGACAGATATTCCGCCTTGGTGTGGCCGAAGGGGTGATCGCTGTCGGCCGGCTTATAGCTGAGCGTGACGGCCCAGAGCGCGATCAGGCCGGCGACGACGTTGACGATGGATTCCAGCGCGTCGGAGAACAGCGCGACCGACCCGGTCATCCGGTAAGCGGCGTATTTGATCGCGAGCACGATCACCGCCACGGCGACAGACGCCATGGCGATGCGCTTCACCAGCGGGGCACCGGCACCCGCCGCCGTCTCCGGGCCGCCGCTCACCGTGTCAGGCCGCCTGTTCGCGGGCCCGGCGCGGCAGTCCCGCGACGATGTTCTCGATCATCCGCATGCCGGCATCGCCGCCCAGGCTCATGATGCTCTCCGGATGAAACTGCACGGCCGCGACCGGCTCGGTCCGGTGCTCGAAGGCCATGACGATGCCGTCCTCGGTCTCGGCGGTCACGTTGAACTCCTTGGGCAGGCGCACGGGATCGGCGAAGATCGAGTGGTAGCGCCCGACGGTGACCTCCGCCGGCAGGCCGGAGAAGATGATGCCCGGATCGGAAATGCGGATGCGCGACGGCTTGCCGTGCACCGGCATGTGCAGCGTCCGCAGCGTGCCGCCATAGGCTTCGGCCAGGGCCTGCAGACCGAGGCAGACGCCGAAGATCGCCGCGCCGTGCTCGCGCGCCCGGGCAATGGTGCCCTTGCAGTCGAAGTCGGACGGATTGCCTGGGCCCGGCGAGAGCACCACCAGATCGGGTGCAATCCGCTCGAAGATCTCCGCCGACACCGGTGTGCGGACCGTCGAGACCTCGGCTCCGGTCTGGCGGAAATAGTTCGCCAGCGTATGGACGAAGGAATCCTCGTGATCGACGAGGAGAATGCGCAGCCCCTCCCCCACCTTGGCGGAATCGCGCTTGGCGGCGGCCGGATCGGGCGCGCCCGCCTCGCGGATGGCGCCGATCAGCGCCGAGGCCTTCAGTTCGGTCTCGGCCTCTTCGTCCTCGGGGTTCGAATCGTAGAGCAGCGTCGCGCCGGCCCGCACTTCCGCGATGCCGTCCTTCAGGCGGATCGTGCGCAGGGTCAGGCCGGTGTTCATGTCACCGTTGAAGTGCACCATGCCGACGGCGCCGCCATACCAGGCGCGCGGGCTCTTCTCGTTGTTCTCGATGAAGCGCATGGCCCACAGCTTGGGCGCGCCGGTCACGGTCACGGCCCAGGCATGGGAGAGGAAGGCGTCGAAGGCGTCCATGCCGTCACGCAGCCGGCCCTCGATGTGATCGACCGTGTGGATCAGGCGCGAATACATCTCGATCTGGCGCCGGCCGATCACCCGCACGGAGCCCGGATCGCAGACCCGGCTCTTGTCGTTGCGGTCGACGTCGGAACACATGGTCAGCTCCGATTCGTCCTTCTTGGAGTTCAGGAGCTTCAGGATCTGCTCGGAATCGGCAATGGCGTCGTCGCCGCGCTTGATCGTGCCGGAAATCGGGCAGGTCTCGACCCGGCGGCCGTTGACCCGCACGAACATCTCCGGCGAGGCGCCGATCAGGAACTCGTTTGATCCGAGATTGACGAAGAAGGAATAGGGCGACGGATTCACCGCCTTGAGCCGGCGCGAGATTTCCGACGGCCGGTGTTCGGCGCGCTCGTAGAAGACCTGCCCGGGCACGACCTCGAAGAGATCGCCGCGCATGAACTTCTCCTTGGCGGAGCGCACGAGGTCGGCATATTCGCCCGGCTTGTGGTCGCCGCGCGGCGGGATCCG
The DNA here is from genome assembly GCF_000153465.1 of Aurantimonas manganoxydans SI85-9A1. GTDB lineage: Bacteria > Pseudomonadota > Alphaproteobacteria > Rhizobiales > Rhizobiaceae > Aurantimonas > Aurantimonas manganoxydans. The sequence continues at coordinate 2,839,761 of NZ_CH672387.1, forward strand.
GTCGGAGGGCGCGAAGGGCGCATCCGGCCCGCCCCCCTCCAGACCTTCCGTCGAGGCCCCGTCCATGGCGAAGTCGTAGCGGGTCCGGAACGCCGAGGCCGAATAGTGGTCGACCTCGAGCAACTCGTCGGGCAGGTACAGCACCAGGTCGCGGCGCTCGGCATCGCGCTCCAGCACTTCCGGCACCGGCTCGAACTGATAGGCGAGATCATAGCCGAAGGCGCCGTAGAGGCCGAGCTCGCGGCCCTCCTCGGAGCGGAACAGCGACACGATGGTCCGCAGCACGGAAAAGACGCTCGGCATGCGCGAACGCTCTTCCTCGGTCACCGCCGCGGTCGGCTCGACGATGGTCAGGTCGATGATGTCGTCGCTACGCGTGCGACCCGCGATGTCGTCATTGCCAGCCAGCGCCGCGTCTATGAAGCCGAGCAGCACACGGCCGCGCGGGTTCAGCGCCTCGATGCGCATGTCGCGCCTGTCCGACGAGATGACCAGCGGCGGATCGACGAAGGCGACGTCCTGGCGCGTGTAGCGGCCGGGATATTCGTAGTTGGAGAACAGGACCGCCCCGCGGCGCGTGTCGAGCCAGTCGAAATAGGGCTCGATCGCGCCTTCATACGCCACGGCCTGCCGGCTGCGGGTGATGACGATGCCTCCGGCGGTCACATACCGTTCCCGTCCGTCTTCGGTCTGTTCGGTCACCATGAATCTTCTCCGGGTCTTGCGACAAGCTCGTTGCGGGTCTCGTGCCCGGACCCCCGGCGACATAGCAAAAAGGCCGCCGGATGATCCGAGGCGGCCTTGAGGTACTGATCACATGCGTGATGGTCCGGCCGCTATCAGCGAGCCCACCACCAGGTCTTTGCAGAGATCATCGTGTCCATGGGAATCGGATAGACGACCCGGCCTCAAAGGGCAATGGGAAAGGCTGCCGCCCGGCGGCGCGATCGGTTCCGGCGATCTTCCGAAACCCTATGCGGCGTTGGCGAGAAGCTGATCCCGACGGTTTGCGTCGGCAAGAAAGGTCGCGAAAGGCTCGATCCCGAGGGGTCGCGAGATGTGGTAGCCCTGCACAAAGTCGATCGCCGGGCGGAAGGCGCGCAGTTCTTCGAGGCGCTCGGCCGTCGCGATTCCCTCGACCACCATCATCCGACCGGACGAATGGATCATCTCCACGGCATGATACAGCATCCGGGACATCATGCTGTCGGCCGGTGCCATGGCGAAGGCCCGATCCAGCTTGACGCCGTCCACCGACAGCGCCGCCAGGTTCTGGATGTTCGAGTAGCCGCTGCCGAAATCGTCGATATAGGTGCGGATGCCGGTGTCGCGCAATTTCCCGATCTCGAGCTGTGCCGCCTCAACGTCGATGGCGTCGCTTTCGACGAGTTCGATGATCACCCGGAAGCGCTCGGGCTGGGCGAGGAACGGCCCGAAGATGTCGCAGAGCAGGGCACTGTCGAGATCGCGGGGGAAGACGTTGAACGTGACCTTCAGCAACGACCCCGCCGGCATCGCGACGGAGAGTTCGCGGTGCGCCTTCTCGACCACCATCCGGGTGAACTGCCGGGTCAGGCCGTAGCGCTCGACCAGCGGAATGAAGCGGTCCGGATAGACGATGGTGTCGTCGATGTCGCGCCAGCGCGCCAGCACCTCGCAGCCGGCGATGCGGCCGGTCGCGAGCTCCATGATCGGCTGGTAGGCGCACACCACGGTCTCTGCGTCGAGATAGCGGCGAAAGCGTGCATCGAAGGCCCAGCGCCGGACGATCAGCGCGCGCGCCTGGATGGCGAGGACAGCGGCTAGCAACGCGGCGAACAGCAGCGCCACGACGGCTTAGGGCGCTCCGCGTGCGAGCAGGGAGGTCAGCGAGGCCTGGGTGGCCACGCAAATCATTCCGTCGTCGCCGCAATCGATGCTGCGAACGGTGCCGGACAGCGGCGCGGTGCCGTCGATGGCGGCCTGGCGGTTGGCATCGAAGACACCCTCGACGCCATCGAGGTGCCATCGACGACCGCTCGAAGCAGTTGCAACGGTCTCGAACTCCATCCATTGCGAGACCGCGTGCGGCACTTCGTCCTGGCGCACGACAATGGCGAAGTCGCCTTCCTGGACGATGCTCCCGAAAAGACCTTCGAATCCCGAGAAGGACAGGTCGCGCTGCATCCAGACGACGGTCTCTGCCCCGACCCGGATGTCCGGCTCGCCGAACTCCAGGGGTGTCTCGAACACCCCGATGCTGGCCGAGCAAAGCGCCGCGCCATCAACAACGTAGAGGAACTCGTGGAAGCCGTCCGGAAGGAAGGCCACGCGGCGGAGCTGTTCCCGGAATTCAGCGCTGCAGGGCTCGGCCGTGACCTGCTTTTCCAGCTCGGCAAAGGTCGAGTCGAGGTTACGGCGGATCTGGGCGTAGGGCGCCAGCGCCACGCGGCTCTCGGCCCGCATCGACTGACGCGCCTCGTACAGCGCGAACAGCCCGGCCGACACGGTCAGAAACAGGAAGATCATGCTCCCCAAAACGATCGCGATGATCGTCTGCTGGCGACGGGAGATGAACAGACTGACAAGCTTCGCCATGGCGTTTAAGGCCTATTTCCGGTGACGTCAGTGAATGCGAAAACCCTCTATGAGTGCTTAAGAAGCAGGCAAATGCCGCCGGGCTGGCCAAGGCTTCACGCGATGGCGGGGGCGCGACTTCCGTAACGGCTGCACGCGATCGACGGCACCGGCCGACATTCCCCAAGCCGAAAGTTTCGGCTAGAGCGAAGGCATGGAAGAATTCGACTATATCGTCGCCGGGGCCGGTTCGGCCGGATGCGTCCTCGCCAACCGGCTCTCCGCCAATCCGCGCAATCGCGTGCTGCTTCTGGAGGGGGGCGGCAAGGACAACTGGATCTGGTTCCACATCCCGGTCGGCTATCTCTTCGCCATCGGCAATCCGCGCTCGGACTGGATGTTCAAGACGTCGGCCCAGGCCGGGCTGAACGGGCGGGCCCTCTCCTATCCGCGCGGCAAGACCCTCGGCGGATCGTCCGCGATCAACGCCATGATCTACATGCGCGGCCAGGCGGCGGACTACGACCATTGGCGCCAGCTCGGCCTCCAGGGCTGGGGCTGGGACGACGTCCTGCCGCTGTTCAAGGCGATCGAGGACCATGCCGACGGTCCGAGCGAGTATCACGGCGCGGGCGGCGAATGGCGCGTCGAGCATCCGCGCATCCGCTGGGAGATCCTCGACCGGGTCCGGGACGCGGCACATGCTGCGGGCGTGCCCAAGATCGACGACTTCAACACCGGCGACAACGAGGGCTCGGCCTATTTCCAGGTCAACCAGAAGGGCGGGCGGCGCTGGAGCGCGGCACGCGGCTTCCTGAAGCCGGTCCTGCACCGGCCGAACCTGAAGGTCGTGACCGGCGTGATGATCGACCGGGTCACCGTCAAGGACGGGCGCGCCGCCTCGCTGCAGTATCGCCGCGACGGCCAGACCTTCGAGGCGAAGGCGGCCGGCGAGATCGTGCTGTCGGCCGGCGCGGTCGGCACGCCGCTGATCCTCGAGCGGTCCGGCATCGGCGACACCGACCGCCTGCGTCCGCACGGCATCGCCCCGGTCCGGCATCTGCGGGGCGTCGGCGAGAACCTGCAGGACCATCTGCAGATCCGGCCGATCTACAAGGTCGACGGCATCAAGACGCTGAACAGCGAATACAAGAACCTCTTCCGCCGGGCGATGATGGGCGCCGACTACGCGCTGCGCCGCCGCGGGCCGATGACCATGGCGCCCAGCCAGGTCGGGGCCTTCGTCAAGTCGCGACCGGACCGGGCGACCGCCGATCTGGAATTCCACTTCCAGCCGCTTTCGCTCGACGACTGGGGCAAGGGCCTGCACCCGTTCTCGGCCTTCACCGCCAGTGTCTGCAATCTGCGCCCCACGAGCCGCGGCAGCGTTCATCTGACCGGCTCTCTGGTCGAGGACACGCCGGACATCTCGCCCAACTATCTCTCCACGGACGACGACCGACAGGTCGCGGTGGACAGCCTGAAATGGGCCCGCCGGATTGTCGCCCAGTCGCCGCTCGCGCCTTACAAGCCGGAAGAATACAAGCCGGGTGCCCATGTGGTGTCGGACGATGACATGCTGGTCGCGGCAGGCGACCTCGGCACGACCATCTTCCATCCGGTCGGGACGGCGAAGATGGGCCCGGACGGCGATACCGACGCGGTGGTCGACGAACGGCTGCGGGTGCGCGGCATCGAAGGACTGCGCGTCGCCGACGCCTCGGTGATGCCGACCATCACCTCCGGCAACACCAACTCGCCGACGATCATGATAGCCGAAAAGGCCGCCCGGATGATCGTCGAGGATTCCCGCAACTGATTGCCACAACGCCGTCCGCTGGACCGCCCGTCATCTTCCTGTCACGGGTGACGCTGTAGTCGCCCTGCCCGTGGGGCGCCGACGTTTCCGCGAACCCCGAACACGATCTGAGGAGACCGCCATGATCCGCAGCCTCGGCTTCGCTGCCGCCACTCTCGCCGCCATTCTCCTCTCCGGCACGGCCTTCGCCCAGTCCGGCAAGCTGGTGCTCTATACGAGCCAGCCGAACGAGGACGCCCAGGCGACCGTCGACGCCTTCAAGGCGAAGCATCCCGATGTGGACGTGGAATGGGTCCGCGACGGCACGACCAAGATCATGGCCAAGTTGCAAGCCGAGTTCGCCGCCGGCAATCCGCAGCCGGACGTGCTGCTCATCGCCGACAGCGTGACCATGGAAGGGCTGAAGCGCGACGACCGGCTGATGCCCTATGCCGACGCCGACACGACTGGCTTCGCGGACGGCCTGTTCGACACCGACAAGACCTATTTCTCGACCAAGCTGATCACCACCGGCATCGTCAACAACACCCGCGCCGAGACCACGCCGTCCTCCTGGAAGGATCTGGCGGACCCCGCGCTTCAGGGCCAGACGACCATGCCGAGCCCGCTGACCTCGGGCGCCGCGCTGGTGCATCTGGCCACGCTCACCCAGAACCCCGATCTGGGCTGGGACTATGTCGCGGCGCTCGCCGAGAACGGCGCCACGGCGTCCGGCGGCAATGGCGGCGTCCTGAAGGCGGTCGCCGGCGGCGAGAAGGCCTACGGCGTGATCGTCGACTTCCTGCCGATCCGGGAAGCTGCGAACGGCTCGCCGGTCAATTTCGTCTTCCCCAAGGAAGGCGTTTCCGCCGTCACCGAGCCGGTCGCGATCCTGAAAACGGCGCAGAACCCGGAGGCCGCAAAGGCCTTCGTCGATTTCGTCCTCAGCGAGGACGGTCAGAAGCTGGCGGCGAGCCAGGGCTATCTGCCGGCCCGCGACGGCGTCGAGGCGCCCGCCGGATTCCCGGCCCGCGACGCGATCAAGCTGATGCCCTTCGATGCGGCCAAGGCGCTGGCCGACGAGGACGCGAACAAGAAGCGCTTCGCCGAACTCTTCGGCGGCTGACCTCTGCCCGCCATCACTTCCATTGCCAGACGCTGGAACGGCGAGAGCATCACTCTCGTCGTTCTCGTCGTTTTCGTCGGCCTCGTGAGCGTCCTGCCGGTCACGCGGCTCGTCATCGAGGCCTTCGCGCCCGGCGGCACGCCCGACCTTGCCAATATCCGCTCCGTGCTCACCGCCGGTTCCACCTGGACGGCGGCCTGGCACTCGCTGGTCACGGCAACGCTCGGCACCGCGATTTCGCTTGTTCTCGGCACGCTCTTCGCGCTGATCGTCGCCCTCACCGATATCCGCGCCAAGGCGGCGCTGGTGTTCTGCTTCCTGCTGCCGCTGATGATCCCGCCGCAGGTGACTGCGCTATCCTGGGCGCAATTGTTCGGGCCGGCGAGCCCGCTCCTGATCACGCTCGGCCTCGCCCCGCCGCTCGGCTCGCCAAACCCGATCTACAGCCCCGGCGGCATCGTCCTGCTGCTCGGCATCCAGCATGCGCCGCTGGTGTTTCTCGCCGTGCGCGCCGGTCTGCGCGGCCTGCCGCGCGAGATGATCGAGGCGGCACGCGCCTGCGGTGCCGGCCGGCTCCGGGTGATGGCGACCATCGTCCTGCCGATGATGACCCCGCCGCTGGTCGCCGGCGGTGCCCTGGCCTTCGTCTCGGCCGTCGGCAATTTCGGCATTCCGGCCCTGCTCGGCATTCCGGCCGGCTACACCGTTCTGCCGACCCTGATCTATCAGCGGCTGGCGAGCTTCGGCCCGTCGATCATCTCGGAGGTCGCGGTGCTGTCGATCGTCGTCGGCGCCCTCGCCTTCGTCGGCTTCGCCGTGCAGGCACTGGTCATCGGCAAGCGCGACTATCGCACCGTCGGCGCACCTGCGCAGGCGCTGCGCTACGCGCTCGGCCGCTGGCGCGGACCGATCGAGGCGCTCGCCTGGGCGATCATCGTCGCCATTCTGGTGGTGCCGCTGATCGCGCTCGTCGCCACCTCGCTGGTCACGGCCTATGGCGTGCCGCTGACCGGCCAGACGGTGACGCTGTCCAACTACGCCGAGGTGCTGTTCCGGCAGGATTCCACCGTGCGCGCCTTCCGCAACTCGTTCCTTCTGGCGGCCGGCACATCGCTGTTTCTCGTCGCGGTCTGCGTGCCCTTCGCGGCCTTCGTGGTGTGGCGCAAGAGCCGGCTTCTGGATGCCCTGGCGATGATGGCGGAACTGCCCTACGCCCTGCCGGGCATCGTGCTCGGCATCGCCGCGATCCTGATCTTCATCATGCCGCTGCCGGTGCTCGGCATCAGCCTCTACAACACGATCTGGATCATCTTTTTCGCCTATCTGGCGCGCTTCCTCACCCTGTCGCTGCGCCCCGTCGTGGGGGCGGTGCAGCAGGTGGACCGGGCGCTGGAGGAAGCTGCGCGCATGACCGGCGCGCGCTATCTGTTCCGGCTGCGCACGGTGGTCTTCCCGCTGCTCGCGCCGGCCGCCGCGGCGGGCGCGATCCTCACCTTCATGACCAGCTTCAACGAACTGACCGTCTCGGCGCTGCTGTGGTCGGCGGGCAACGAGACGCTCGGCGTCGTGGTCTTCAATCTCGATGATTCCGGCGCGACGGTGCTGGCGTCAGCGGTGGCGGCGGTCACCGTGGTGGCCATCGTCGCGATCATGGGCGGGACGGCGCTTCTTGCGCGCCGCCTGCCGCGCGGCGTCCTGCCCTGGACCGACTGACCGCCGGATCGCCGGGTCAGGCCGCGCGTGCCGGCTTCACCGCAGCGGCGTGACCGGACGGCAGCAGCCAGCCATCCTTCGCCCGCACCCGGATCATGCTGCCGATGGCCGCCAGGTGCGGGGCCCAGACCGGCAGCACGGTCTCGGGCGCCGCCTCCGGCGACACGTCGAGGATCACATGCGAGCCCTTGAAGGTCGCCTTGCGGACGGTCGCGGCAAAGCCGGCGCCCTCGGTCGGCTCCAGATGCTCGGGCCGCAGGCACAAAAGCACTGTGGCGCCGGCCGCCGGCATGGCGTCCGGATTGCACCGCACCGCCACCTCGCTACCGAACAGTTGGACGGCGATGCGATCCGGCCCGAGGCCGCGCAGGATCCGGCCGTCGACGATCTGGCCGTTGCCGACGAACCGGGCCACCTGCTGCGAGCCCGGCTCGGCATACAGCGTCACAGGGTCCGCGACCTGCAGGATCCGGCCCGCCTCCATCACCGCAACCCGGTCGGCCATGGCCATCGCCTCGGCCTGGTCGTGGGTGACATAGACCATGGTCGCGCCGGTGCGCTGGTGGAACTCGCGGAAGGTGTCTTCCATCGAGGCACGCAGATTGACGTCGAGATTGGCCAGCGGCTCATCGAGCAGCACCACCGCCGGGTCCATGGCGAGGCACCGCGCCAGCGCAACTCGCTGGCGCTGGCCGCCGGACAGATCGGCCGGACGCCGCGCCTCGAAACCGGTCAGATCGACCGCCGCCAGCGCCTCGGCGACCTTGCCGGCTCGCGCCGCGCCCTTCAGGCGGCGCACCCGCAGCGGATAGCCGACATTCTCGGCCACGCTCATATGCGGCCAGAGCGCATAGGACTGGAAGACGATGCCGACATTGCGGTCCTCCGGCGGCACGTGCCGGCCGCCGCCGGCCACCAGCGCCCCGTCGAAGCGGATCGCACCGCCGGACAGCGTGTCGAATCCGGCGATCAGGCGAAGCAGGGTCGTCTTGCCGCAGCCCGACGCGCCGAGCAGTGCGACGAACTCGCCCGCCCGGATCTCGAGGGAGACGTCGTCGACGGCCGCGGTCTCGCCGAAGCGTTTGGTGACGGCGGCGAGCGAGATGGCGGACATGCAAGGCTCATGGCTGGACTGCGGACGGCCGGAGAATAGTGCGGGCGGGCGCAAAGGGCGAGCCGCCCGCACACCGGTTCCCGGAGCTACGGTCCTATGCGAAGGACGGCAACGCTGTCATGACGGACGATCGCGAGACGGCCTGTCCCTCTCGGCGATCAGAACAGCCCCTCGACCTCGCCGTCGGCGTTCAGACGGATGGTCTCGGCAGCCGGTTTCGACGGCAGGCCCGGCATGGTCATGATCTCCCCGCAGATGGCGACGACGAAGCCGGCGCCGGCGGACAGACGCACTTCGCGGACGTGGACGGTGTGGCCGTCCGGGGCGCCGCGCAGGGTCGGGTCGGTGGAGAAGGAATATTGCGTCTTGGCCATACAGACCGGCAGGTCGCCATAGCCGGCCTCCTCCCAGGCGGCGAGCTGGTCGCGCACGCTCTTGTCGGCGGTCGCCTCGGCGCCGCGATAGATGCGCTTGACCACCGTCTCGATCTTGTCGAACAGGCTCATCTTGTCCGGATAGAGCGGCGCGAATTGCGACGCACCGCTGTCGGCCAGCGCAACGACCCGATGCGCCAGCTCCTCGATACCGGCCGAGCCGTCGGCCCAGTGACGACAGACGATGGCCTCCTCGCCGAGTTCCGCGACATAGGCCTTGATGGCCTCGATCTCGGCATCCGTGTCGGTGACGAAATGATTGATGGCCACGGTGGCGGGCACGCCGAACTGGCGGATGTTCTCGATATGCCGGCCCAGATTGGCGCAGCCGCGCGTCACCGCTTCGACATCCTCGGTCCCCAGCGCGTCCTTGGCGACGCCGCCATTCATCTTCAGCGCCCGGACGGTGGCGACGATCACGGTCGCGGCCGGCTTCAGCCCGGCCTTGCGACACTTGATGTCGAAGAACTTCTCGGCACCGAGATCGGCGCCGAAGCCGGCTTCGGTCACCACATAGTCGGCCAGTTTCAGCGCCGTCGTCGTGGCGACCACCGAATTGCAGCCATGGGCGATGTTGGCGAAGGGGCCGCCATGGACGAAGGCCGGGTTGTTCTCCAGCGTCTGCACGAGGTTGGGCTGCATGGCGTCCTTGAGGAGGACCGCCATGGCGCCGTCCGCCTTCAGGTCGCGCGCATAGACCGCGCTCTTGTCGCGGCGGTAGCCGACGATGATCGCGCCCAGGCGTTTTTCCAGATCAGCGAGGTCCTTGGCCAGGCACAGGATCGCCATGACCTCGGAGGCGACGGTGATGTCGAAGCCGGTCTCGCGCGGATACCCGTTGGCGACACCGCCGAGGGAGGCCACGATGCCGCGCAGCGCCCGGTCGTTCATGTCCATCACCCGACGCCAGGTCACGCGGCGGGTGTCGATCTCCAGGGCGTTACCCCAGTAGATGTGGTTGTCGATCATCGCCGACAGGAGATTGTGGGCCGTGGTGATGGCGTGGAAGTCGCCGGTGAAGTGGAGGTTCATGTCCTCCATCGGCACGATCTGCGCATAGCCGCCGCCGGCCGCACCGCCCTTCATGCCGAAATTGGGGCCGAGCGAGGCTTCGCGGATGCAGATCGCGGCGCGTTTGCCGATCCGGTTGAGGCCGTCGCCGAGGCCGACCGTGGTGGTGGTCTTGCCCTCGCCGGCCGGCGTCGGATTGATCGCGGTGACGAGGATCAGCTTGCCGTCCGGCCGATCCTGCAGCGACTTGATGAACGGGGCGGAGATCTTTGCCTTGTCGTGGCCGTAGGGGACGATGTCCTCTTCCGCGATGCCAAGCTTGGCTGCGATCTCGCGGATCGGCTTCTTCGCCGCGGCACGCGCAATGGCGATGTCGGTTTTGATCTCGGCCAAGCCCGGTTCTCCCTGTCTGGTCTGCCTCGCAGGCGACCATAGGCAGCCTGATGCGCCAATGCCAATGCCTGCCCGCGTCAGGATTTCCTATCCCGCGATAAGCCGCACTTGGTGCGGCGGCCGCGCTGGAAGCCGGCTGGCCATGGCGGATGCCGGAAGACCGAAACGGAAAGAGCCCGGGCGCAGGCGCACCGGGCTCTTCATTCCATGATCACGATGGGCGGCGTTGGGAGGAGGAACACCGCACTCGGATCGGTATCGCGGCTGTGGTGTCGAACGAGCCCGTCAACAGGGAGGATGAAGTCGGGCTCCCCGTCCGTCCAATACCGCAATAACCAGACTGTAACCCAAGTCGCCGCAAGACGCTGTCACTATTTTGCTACGGACCGTGCCAAATTCGCACAGTTGATGCCCTGAGGAGACATACCCACCATTGCGGAAAATGCCCGAACGGCGTGTAGGCCGCCCCCCCGCATCCAGCCGGGAAAGCCCGGAATTACCGGCTGTTCGAGGCGGTGCAAGGCGCTGTCATGGCCGACAATAAGTCCTGCGAACTGTTGCGTTCACAGGCTACCGCGGCAATAACAATCGCCATCACATTCATGCAGCAGCGGGGCGTGCCAGCGTCCCCGGCCTGCCGATCAGGAGACGATTCCCATGAAGCTTTCCCGAATGTTCGCAGCCGCCATGCTCGGCACCGCTTTCATCGGAACCCCGGCGCTCGCCCAGGAAGCGGAGTCCTGTTCGACGGTCCGCTTCTCCGATGTCGGCTGGACGGACATCACGGCGACGACCGCCGTCACGACGGAAATCCTCAAGGGCCTCGGCTACGACACCGACACCAAGGTCCTGTCGGTGCCGGTCACCTTCGCCTCCATGAAGAACGAGGACATCGACGTCTTCCTCGGCAACTGGATGCCCTCCATGCAGGCCGATATCGCGCCTTATCTCGAGGACGGGTCGGTCGAGGACGTCAAGACCAACCTGACCGGCGCCAAATACACGCTGGCGGTGCCGCAGTACCTGTTCGACGAGGGGCTCAAGAGCTTCGCCGACATCGCCAAGTTCTCCGACCAGCTGGACGGCAAGATCTACGGCATCGAGCCGGGCAATGACGGCAACCGCCTGATCCTCGACATGATCGAGAAGGGCGCCTTCGATCTCGGCGACTTCGACATCGTGGAATCCTCCGAGCAGGGCATGCTCAGCCAGGTCGCCCGCGCCACCCGCTCCGAGGATGCGATCGTCTTCCTCGGCTGGGCACCGCATCCGATGAATAAGAACTTCGAGCTGCAGTATCTGGCCGGCGGCGACGATTTCTTCGGCCCCGACTTCGGCGGCGCCACGGTCCACACCACCGTACGCAAGGGCTATCTCGAGGAGTGCCCGAATGTCGGCGCCCTGCTCTCCGACCTGACCTTCTCGCTGGAGATGGAGAACGCCGTGATGGGCGCGATCCTCGACGATGGCGAGAAGCCGGAAGCGGCGGCCCAGGCATGGCTGAAGGCCAATCCCGACCAGATCGGCACCTGGCTGGAGGGCGTAAAGACCAAGGACGGCGAAGATGGCCTGCCGGCGGTCAAGGCCTATCTCGGTCTGTCGTAAGCCGCAGAATGCCTGACGAGGGCCGGCTGGCGCCGGCCTTCCGTGGCATTGGCAGGCCGGGCCGCTTGTGGTCCCGACTGCGTCCCGCACGGGGCGCCCGATCTGGTTCCGGGCGCCCGGCCGAAACGGCCAGACTCGCGCCAACATCTGCCGTTATGGCGCTTCAGCCGCCGTGACGCGACCTGAAGGACCCTATTGCCCGTGCAGTGGCTCGTAGATCACCCGCTCCCCATCGGCGATTACGCCGAAGCCTTCGTCGATTGGCTGACCGCCAATTTCACGTTCCTCTTCGACGCGATCCGCGACGGGCTGGGCGCCTTCATCGAAGCCATTCTGTTCATCCTGCAATGGCCGCATCCGCTCATTGTCGTCGCGGTCTTCGCCGCCATTGCCTATGCCGCACGGCGCTCGATCCCGATCGTCATCTTCACGGTGGCCGGACTGCTGCTGATCATCAATCTCGGCTTCTGGGAGGAGACGACGGAGACACTGGCGCTGGTGCTGGCCTCGACCGCCGTGTGCATGCTCATAGGCGTGCCGGTGGGCGTGGCGGCCGCCCGGCGCGAATGGCTCTACGCCATCCTGCGGCCGATCCTCGACCTGATGCAGACGATCCCGACCTTCGTCTATCTGATCCCGGCGCTGATCCTGTTCGGCCTCGGCCTGGTGCCGGGCCTCGTGGCGACGGTTATCTTCGCCCTGCCCTCGCCGATCCGGCTGACGCGGCTCGGCATCGCCTCGACGCCGCGCCAGCTTCTCGAAGCGGGTGACGCCTTCGGCGCAACGCCGATGCAGCGGCTGATGACCATCGAGATCCCTTACGCCCTGCCGCAGATCATGGCCGGGCTGACCCAGACCATCATGCTGTCCCTGTCGATGGTGGTGATCGCCGCCCTCGTCGGCGCACCGGGCCTCGGCGTGCCGGTGCTGCGCGCCCTGAACACGATCAATATCGGTCAGGGCTTCGAGGCCGGGCTGGCGATCGTGCTTCTGGCGATCATCCTCGACCGCTTCTTCCGCATCGACGAGGAAGGCCGTTCATGAGCCCGATCGTATCCTTCCAGAACGTCTCGATCGTCTTCGGTCGCAATCCCGAGCAGGCGCTGCCGCTGGTCGATGCCGGCAAGAGCCGCGCCGAGATCCGCGACGAGACCGGCGTGACCCTCGGCGTTGCCGATGCTTCCCTCGACATACAGGAGGGCGAGATCGCGGTGCTGATGGGCCTGTCGGGCTCCGGCAAGTCGACGCTCCTGCGGGCGGTCAACGGTCTTGCCCCGATCACCCGCGGCAAGGTGCTGATCGATACGGGCAAAGGCATCGTCGATCCGAAGGATTGCGGTGCCAAGCGGCTGCGGGATCTGCGCCGCCACGAAGTCGCGATGGTGTTCCAGCAATTCGCCCTGCTGCCCTGGCGCACGGTCGCCGACAATGTCGGCCTCGGGCTGGAGTTTTCCGGCGTGCCGCGCAGCCAGCGACGCGAGCGCGTCGTCGAGCAGCTCGAGCTCGTCGGCCTCGGCGACTGGGTCGACAGCCGCGTCGGCGAACTGTCCGGCGGCATGCAGCAACGCGTCGGCCTTGCCCGCGCCTTCGCCACCAATGCGCCGATCCTCCTGATGGACGAGCCGTTCTCGGCCCTCGATCCGCTGATCCGCTCGCGGCTTCAGGACGAGCTTCTGGAAATCCAGCAGCGGCTGAAGAAGACCATCATCTTCGTCAGCCACGATCTCGACGAGGCATTCAAGATCGGCAATCGCATCGCGATCATGGAAGGTGGCCGCATCGTCCAGGTCGGCACCGCGCAGGACATCGTGCTGCGCCCGGCCGACGACTATGTCGCGGACTTCGTCGCCCACATGAACCCGCTCAACGTCCTGACCGCGGCCGACGTTATGAAGCCCTACGACCGCACCGGCGAGGCGAGCCCTGCCAGTGTCGCCCAGATGGCCGAGCCCGGCACGCCACTGCAGAAGGTCATGTCCGCCGTGAGCCACGGCAAGGGCACCGTGGTCGTCGCGCGCAAGGGCGAAATCCTCGGCCAGATCGGCCCGCAGGAGATCGTCGACGCGCTGGAGCGGCACCAGGCCGGCTGAGAGCCGGCCCGCGGAGCGTCACGGAAAAACTGAGCGGGAGTTCACCGCTCCGCTCGATCAGGGCGGCGGAAGCCGGCCTTCGTCCACCGCGAAACAGGCGACCTTGGTCTCGCCGTGCTGGGTCAGCACCGGCAGCTCGGAGCGGCAGCGCTCGTTGGCATAGGGGCAGCGCGGATTGAACGAACAGCCCGGCGGCGGGTTGAAGGGCGACGGCAATTCGCCCGACAGGCGGATACGCTCGCCGCGGTCGCTCGGCCGGGTCGCCGGCGTCGCCGACAACAGCGCCCGCGTATAGGGATGCAGCGGGTTGGCGTAGAGCGCGTCGACCGGCGCGATCTCGACCGGACGGCCGAGATACATGACCATCACCCGGTCCGCGACGTGCCGGACCACCGACAGATCGTGGCTGATGAAGATGTAGGTGAGGCCGAGCCGTTCCTGCAGATCCGCCAGGAGATTCAGGATCTGCGCCTGGATCGACACGTCGAGGGCCGAGACCGGCTCGTCGAGCACGAGGATCTTCGGCTCCAGGATGATCGCCCGCGCGATCGCGATGCGCTGACGCTGGCCGCCGGAGAACATGTGCGGATAGCGGGCGTAATGCTCCGGACGCAGTCCCACCTCGGCTAGGGCCGCCTCGGCCTTCCTGCGCCGCTCGGCCGACGACAGGTTGGTGTTGATCTTCAGCGGCTCCTCGATGATCGTTCCGACCTTCTGGCGCGAATTGAGCGCGCCATAGGGATTCTGGAAGACGATCTGCACGGTGGAGCGGAGCTTCTTGACGTCGCCCTTGTCCTTGCCAGACACGCGAACGCCGTCGATATCCAGCACGCCCTCGGAGGGGGTCTCGATCATCGTCAGCATGCGCGCGAGGGTGGACTTGCCGCAACCGGACTCGCCGACGATGGCGAGGGTCTCGCCTTCCTCGACGACGAAATTGGCCTCCTTCACCGCCCGCAGGTCGAGCGGCTTCTGGAACATGCCGCGCCTGACCTCGTAGGACTGGCTGAGATCGGTCGCGGTGACGATTGCGGTCATCGTGCGTCTCCCCGCAGATCCGTTGCGATATCGGCGGGGCGGCCCGTCCCCTCCTGAAAGCCACCATCCGGGCCGAAGCCCGCCGGCACGTCGCCCGGCGCACGCGGATCGGCGCCCAGCGGATAATGGCAGAGCGCCTCGCCCAGCGCCGGCGGTTGTCGCGGCGGCACAACCGTGCGGCACACATCGTCGGCCTTGGGGCAGCGCGGATTGAACAGGCAGCCATCCGGGCGGTCGCCCTGCCCCGGCACCACACCCGGAATGGTCGGCAGGCGCGTGCCGGTCGCCCGCTCGGGGATCGCCGAGAGAAGCGCCGCCGTATAGGGGTGATGCGGCTCGTCGAACAGGGTCGCCACCGGCTGGCGCTCGACCTGCTGGCCGGCATATTGCACCACCACCCGCTCGGCGGTTTCGGCGATGACGCCCATGTCGTGGGTGATCAGGATCATTGCCATGCCATGCTGCTTCTGCAGGTCGAGCAGAAGATCGAGGATCTGCGCCTGAATGGTGACGTCGAGCGCGGTGGTCGGCTCGTCGGCGATCAGCAGCTTGGGATTGCAGGCGGTGGCCATGGCGATCATCACGCGCTGGCTCATGCCGCCCGAGAGCTGGTGCGGGAATGCCGTCAGCCGCCGCTCGGGTTCGGGAATGCCGACGAGCTGCAAGAGCTCGACGGCCCGCGCCTGCCGCGCCTTGCGGTCGAGATCGGTATGCGCCTTCAGCGCTTCCTTGATCTGGTAGCCGACATTGAAGCACGGGTTGAGGCTGGCCACCGGCTCCTGGAAGATCATCGCGATGTCGCGGCCGATGATCTTGCGGCGCTCGCGGGCCGACATCGCCTGCATGTCGCGCCCCTCGAAGGCGATCTCGTCGGCGGTCACGGTGGCCGACGGCGGCAGCAGGCCCATCAGGCCGAGCATGGCCACGGACTTGCCGGAACCGGATTCGCCGACGATGCCGAGCACCTCGCCGGAATCGATGACGAGATCGATGCCGTCGACCGCCTTGAACGGACCGGAGGCGGTGTCGAAGGTCACCGACAGATTGCGGATGGAAAGCAGGGGCATGGCTGTCAGCTTCGCTTCATCTTCGGGTCCAGCGCATCGCGCAGGCCGTCGCCGACGAGGTTGATCGCGAGCACCGTGATCAGGATGGCGAGGCCCGGGAAGGTCACCACCCACCAGGCGCGCAGGATGAACTCGCGTGCCTCGGCCAGCATGGTGCCCCATTCGGGCGTCGGCGGCTGCGCGCCCATGCCGAGGAAGCCGAGCGCCGCGGCGTCGAGAATGGCGTTGGAGAAGGACAGGGTCGCCTGGACGATCAGAGGGCCAAGGCAATTGGGCAGGATCGTCACCAGCATCAGCCGCAGCGGCCCGGCGCCGACGACGCGGGCGGCGGTGACGTATTCGCGCTGCTTCTCGGCCATCACCGAGGCGCGCGTCAGGCGGACGAAATGCGGCTGCAGGACGAGCGAGATGGCGATCATCGCATTGGTCAGGCCCGGCCCGAGCACGGCCACGAGAACCAGCGCCAGCAGCAGCGAGGGAAAGGCGAGGATGATGTCCATCACCCGCATGATCACCGTGTCGACCCAGCCGCCGACATAGCCGGCGATCAGGCCAACGGCGATGCCGACACTCACCGCGATGACGACGACCACGACGCCGATGAACAGCGAATAGCGCGAGCCGTAGATCAGCCGCGAGAGGATATCGCGCCCGATCGCGTCGGTGCCGAGGAAATACGCCCACTGGCCGCCTTCCTGCCAGGCCGGCGGCAGCAGTTGCGCGTTGGAATTCGTCAGCACGGCCGAATGGGGCGCCAGCAGCGGAGCCGCCAGGGCGATGAACACGATCGTCAGGAACACGGCGAGGCCGACCACCGCGCCCTTGTTCTCGGAGAAATAGAACCAGAACTCGGCCAGCATCTGCCGGCGCACACTCTTGGCCGGCTTGCGGTCCGGAATGTCGGCGCCAACGCCTTCGGCGGCTTCCTGGGCTTCGATATGGCTCATCGCTCGCCTCCTACTTCGCCCGAACGCGGGGATTGATGACGCCGTACAGGAGATCGACGATCAGGTTGACGAGCATGATCATCATGGCGATCAGCAGCAGGCCGCCCTGGACGACCGGGTAGTCGCGCCGGAAGACGCTGTCGACCATCCACTTGCCGATGCCGGGCCACGAAAAGATCGTCTCGGTGAGGATCGCGCCTGCCATGAGCACGCCGACCTGCAGGCCGATGGTGGTGACGACCGGGATCAGCGCGTTGCGCAGCGCATGGACACCGACCACGCGCTTGCGGGCCAGACCCTTGGCACGGGCGGTGCGGACATAGTCCTCGCCGAGAACCTCCAGCATGGCCGACCGGGTCTGCCGGGCGATGACGGCGAGCGGGATCGTCGCAAGCACGATCGACGGCAGGACGAGATGCGAGAGCGCCGAGGTGAAGGCGCCCTTCTGACCCGACAGCAGCGAATCGATCAGCATGAAGCCGGTCTCGGCGGGGAAATAGTAGAGCAGCGAGATGCGGCCGGAGACAGGTGTCCACTGCAGGGTGCCGGAGAACAGGATGATCAGCAGCAGGCCCCACCAGAAGATCGGCATGGAATAGCCGACGAGCGCCGCGCCCATGACGCTCTGGTCGAACCAGGAGCCGCGCTTCACCGCCGCGATCACGCCGGCCGGAATGCCGAGGCAGATGGCGATCACGATGGCGCAGAAGGACAGTTCCAGCGTTGCCGGGAACAGCGTGAAGAACTCGCCGGCCACGCCGCGCTTGGTGACGATCGAGGTCCCGAAATCGCCTTGGAACAGCCCGAACAGATAATCGAAATACTGGACGAAGAGAGGCCGGTCGTAGCCGAGTTGCTGCATGATCGCCGCGTGGCGCTCGGGGTCCATGACCCGCTCGCCGGCCATCAGCGCCACGGGATCGCCTGGCAGAAGCCGGATGAAGGCGAAGGCGACGATCGAGACACCGATGAAGGTCGGGATCAGGACCAGTAGTCGGGAGAGAAGAAAGCGCTGCATATTGGCTTGTCGCATGTTTTGGGTGAGGCCGGTAGCGGTCTCGCGGCAGCGTCCTACACCATCCCGGCACCAAAGCGAACCCGCAAACGGCGGGAGTTCTGCGTCTTTTCAACCGCTTAGCATTCCGCCACGGCATCGGCGACGGATGCCCGGCGCCCAACGCAAACGGGGCGGCTCGATGCCGCCCCGTTCCATCCTCGCAATGTCGCGTCGAAGTTACTCGGCGATGTCGACGCCGTCGAAGCGGTGATAGCCCAGCGGGTCCTGAACGAAGTTCTGAACCGGCTTCTGCATCGGCATGAACACCGTCGAATGGTCGATGGTCATCCAGGGCGCCTCTTCCTTGAAGACCTTCTGCGCCTGCTTGTAGAGCTCGACGCGTTCGGCCTGGTCCGAGGTTTCCTTGGCCTTGCTGACCAGCGAATCGAACTCCTCGCTGCACCACTGGGCGCGGTTGTTGCCGCCAACAGCGTCGCAGCCGAGCAGCGTGTCGAGGAAGTTGTCCGGGTCGCCATTGTCGCCGGTCCAGCCCAGCATCACCGCGCCGTCGCGGTCCTTGGCCTTGGACTTGTCCAGATACTCGCCCCATTCGTAGGAGACGATCTCCGACGTCACGCCGACCTTCTGCAGATCGGCCTGCATCAGCTCGGCTGCGCGGCGCGCGTTGAGCATGTAGGGACGGCTGACCGGCATCGCCCAGAGCTTCATGGAGAGATCGGTCACGCCAGCCTCCTCGAGCATCTTCTTGGCGGCTTCCGGATCGTAGGTGTCGTCCTCGATGGTGTCGTCATAGGACCACATCGTCGGCGGGATCGGGTTCTTGGCGACGGTGGCGGCGCCCTGGAACACGGCGTCGACGATCGCCTGCTTGTTGACCGCCTTGTTCAGTGCCTTGCGGACCTCGACCTTGTCGAAGGGCGCCTGGGTCGTATTGTAGGCGAGATAGGCGACGTTCAGGCCTTCCTGCTCGAGAACCGTCAGGCTCTCATTGGCCTGCATCGACTCCACGTCGGCGGCGTTCGGATACGGCATGATGTGGCATTCGCCGGCCAGCAGCTTCTGGGCGCGGACCGACGCATCGGTGGTGATCGCGAAGACCAGATCGTCGATCGGCTGCTTGCCGGCCCAGTAGTCCGGATGCGCGCCATAGCGGATCACGGCGTCCGGCTGATAGGCCACGAACTGGAACGGCCCGGTGCCCAGCGGCTGCTGGTTCAGCGTCGCCATGTTGCCGTCAGCTTCCAGCTTGTCGGCATATTCCTTCGACATGATCGAGGCGAAGTCCATCGCCAGATCGGCCAGGAACGGGGCTTCGGGCCGGGTCAGCGTGAACTTGACGGTCAGGTCGTCGACCTTCTCGATCGACTCGATCAGGTCCGGGAAGCCCATGCCGTTGGCATATTCCCAGCTGGCGCCGGTCACATACTGGTTCCAGGGATTGTCGGACTTCAGCTGGCGCTCGAAGGAGAAGATCACGTCGTCGGCGTTGAGCGGCCGGGTCGGCGTGAAGAAGTCGGTGGTCTGGAACTGCGCGTCGGAGCGCAGCTTGAAGGTGTATTCCGTGCCGTCCTCGGAGACTTCCCAGGATTCGGCAAGACCCGGCTCGATCTCGGTGGAGCCGTGCTTGAACTCGACGAGGCGGTTATAGACCGTGCGCGACGCCGCGTCGAAGGTGGTGCCGGCGGTGTAGAGCGCCGGATCGAAGCCCTCGGGCGACCCTTCCGAGCAATAGACGAGCGTCTTGGCCGATGCGGCCGAGCCGAGCGCCATGGTCAGCGCGGTCGCGGCCAGCAGCCGGGTTGCAAACTTCATGGATGACATCTCCCGAATAGCGATGCGGACGGAGAGTCCGCGGAGGCCGGCATCCCACAAGTTTTGCAAAAATCATGCAAGCGCAATTTTTGACCAGTTACTCAAAAACGATCTCGGGAGCCGGCGCCGCATGAGCCCCCAGTTCCAGGCGGGCCAGCGTGCGCGCGGCGATGTCCTTGTAGATGGCGGCATGCGGGCCGTCCGGCTCCCCGGCGACGACCGGGTGGCCGCTGTCCGAGCTCTCGCGGATCGCCATCTCGATCGGCACTTCGCCGAGAAACGGCACGCCCAGCCGCTCGGCCTCGTCGCGGGCGCCGCCATGGCCGAAGATGTCGTAGCGATGGCCGGTATCGGGTGCGATGAAATAGCTCATGTTCTCGACGATGCCGAGCACGGGAACATCGACCTTCTGGAACATGGCGAGACCCTTGCGGGCGTCGATCAGGGCCAGATCCTGCGGCGTCGAGACGATGACCGCCCCGGCCAGCGGCACGTTCTGCGCCATGGTGAGCTGCGCGTCGCCGGTGCCCGGCGGCATGTCGACGACCAGAATGTCGAGCTCGCCCCATTCCACCTCGCGCAGCATCTGGGTCAGCGCCGACATCACCATCGGCCCGCGCCAGATCATCGGCACCTCCTCGTTGACGAGGAAGCCCATCGACATCGCCTTCAGCCCGTAGGCCTCGAGCGGGATCATGGCGCGACCGCCGGAGGTGCGCGGCTTGCCTTTCAGATTGAGCAGACGCGGGATCGACGGGCCGTAGATGTCGGCGTCGAGAATGCCGACCTTCATGCCGACCGCGGCAAAGCCGAGGGCCAGATTGACCGCTGTCGTCGATTTGCCGACGCCGCCCTTGCCCGATGCGACGGCAACGATGCGGGTAATGCCGGGGATGCCGGGCTTCTGCGACGGCTGACGCTGCGGGGCCGGCGACGATGGCGCCTCGCCCGGCCGGATCGCCTGCCCCGGACGTGCGGACGGTGCCGGCCGCTCGGGCGCCGAGCCGGCGGGGCGTTCGGCGGTCAGCGCGACCAGTGCGCTGGTAATCCCTTCGACGCCCGCAACGGCACTTTCGATGCTGCGGCAGAACGGTTCGAAGCGCTCCGCTTCGGTCGTGGGAACCGACAGCGAGAAGAACGCCTTGCCGTCGGCGATGAAGATGTCGGAGACCATGTCGCGGGAAACGACGTCGCCCTTGCCGTCTGGCGCGTCCATCGCTTTCAGGATGGTCAGGATGCGCGACTTCTGCGCTTCGCTCATTCTCGGCTCCTTCGGTCTTGCCGCCCCCGCCGATCCGCTACCGCCTTCGAAGGCATGCTGCGGCCCATGCGGACGATGCCGGCGCGTTCGCCCCGGCTCGGCCCCGTGCTCGTGTGCTTGATGCTTCTGCGCTGATATCGTGCCTCGGCGGCGATATCCAACCGGAATGCCCGGACTTAATGCAACGCCGCCCGTCCTGATGCGCATCGCCGCACGTCGGGCTAGTCTGCCGGGATGACCGATCGCACCGCAACATCCGGGATCTCCGCCGCCCCTGCAGAAAGGGACGCCACGCCCGCGCCGCGCGATGGCGATCCCGCGCCGCGCGATGGCGATCCCGCGCCATCCGTCCTGCAGCAAGTGGACGATTCGGCCCGGCGACTGGCACGATCGCTGCTGCGCGGTGCGCGGGACGGAATGCTGGCGGTGCTGCGACCCGGCGACGGACATCCCGCGGCGAGCCTGGTTCTCGTTGCAACGGACTTCCAGGGACGACCGCTCCTGCTCGTCTCCGCGCTGGCGCTGCATTCCGCGGCGCTCGACGCCGACCGGCGCTGTTCGCTGCTGGTGTCGCGCCCCGGCAAGGGCGATCCCCTCGCCCATCCCCGCCTCACGGTTTTCGCAACCGCCAGTGTCGTGGCAGCGGACGATCCCGAGCGGCCGGGGCTGCGGGACCGCTTCCTGGCGCGACACCCGAAGGCAGCGCTCTACGCGGACTTCGCAGATTTCCGGATGATCCGGCTGGAGCCGGAGACGGCTTCGCTCAATGGCGGCTTTGCCCGCGCCTTCGCCCTCGAACGGGGCGACCTCGTCGACACGCCTGCGCCGGAACTCGCGGCGACGGCAATGCGCGCCCGCGACCACATGAACGACGACCACCGCGACGCCATCGACACGCTGGCGGCGTCAGCCGGGCTTTCGGAAGACGGATGGCGCATCGCGACCATGGATCGCTTCGGGTTCGAAGTCGTTCGCGGAGATCGTCTGGCGCGGATGGAGTTCGGTCTCGATGCGGCCGCGCACGGCTATCGCGACGCGTTTGTGTCGCTCGTTCGCAGTCAGGCGGACTGAACCCGATCGGCGCGGATCGCGAGCGCTAGAGCCTGTAGCCATCCGGGCAGGATGAGCGGAACCGCAGATTGCTATTGCCGCGCACATAGATGCACTGGCCGGCGGCATTGGCGGCCTGGCCGATGACCCGGTCGCCCGGCTCCACGGCAACCTCTGGAAGGCGCCCGACGCGGTAGGGCGCATCCTCTGCGCCTTCCAGTCCGAAGACCGCGCCGAAGACCGGCGGCAATCCCGTGCCGGAACATCCCGAGACGAGCAGCAGGCCGGCCAGTCCCGCTCCCCAAGCAATGAGAGCCGGCCGCCGCCGCTTGCCCAATGCCTGACGGCAATCCTTCGTCATGTGAGCCAGATTCCCTTGATCCGCGAATAGCTGCCTGTGCACCCAAACGAAAAAACGGCCGCCGAGCGCAAGCTCGACGACCGTCATTCTCGTCAGCGGGTCGCGAGACCCGAAGTGATCAATAACCGTCCGGGCAGCGGTAGATGTTACCGTCCGAATAGCGGCAATAACCGTCGCGCTCCTTGGAGCGGCCAATCACGTTACCCGCGATGGCGCCACCGGCCGCGCCGATCGCGCCGCCGATCAGGGCACCCTCGGCATTGCCGCTTACGCCCGCTCCGATCGCCGCGCCGCCGAGGCCGCCGAGCGCCGCACCGCCGGCAGTGTAGCGATCTTCAGTCGTGCAGCCTGCTGCCGCCAGGGTCAGTGCGGCGACAGCCGCGATCGAAAGCTTCTTGAACATATTTCCACCTCTCACAAACACAGTCGTCCCACCACGGAACGCTACGCTATCAGTTTGGTTCCATCACCAGTGCACGATCGTATCCCCCGGCCAATTCGGCCGAACAATCCTTAGCGTGAGGCGACCATCTGCGGCTCGGCATCAAAGGTGATCAGCAGCTGGCCGTCCCGGCTGACCGCCCAGTCGATGGACGCGGACTGTTCGAAGACCTCTTCATCGACAGCCTTGCAGGCGCCGTAGACCTTGCGCTGTTCCGAACCGCTCAAGCGGATCTGCAGACCCAGATCCTGCTGGCATTCGGCAACGGTTTCGTAAGCGGGGACGGGAACCGGAATTTCCTTGCAGACGGAAGCATCGCCTGAACATCCGACCAGCAGCATGAAAGCAGCAACGTGTTCCATCGAACCTCTCCTTTGGCTCTACAACGGGCCTTCGGCAGAGAGGTTCCACAGCGACAGGTTCGGATCGCGATTTTTCCGAAACTACATGATCACGGGGGCGGAACCCGGATCTGACGTTACGTAGGGCTTCCGAAATCGGCGTCAGGCGGAATCGCGCCGGCCGTTGGAGGTGATCTCGTATTGCGCCGCCGGGATGACCAGCGTGTAGCGGATCCCGTCGGGGAGATATTCGAGCCTCGCTTCGCCGCCGACGGCGTTCGGAACGATGCGCTCGAGCGTCGAGGTGCCGAAGCGCGGGTCGCGCTCCAGCCGCACCCGCGGCCCGTTGCGCTCCTGCCAGACGAAGACAATCACCTGATCGTCGCCGCGCCAGTCGAAGCTGGCACGGATCGAGACGGAGCCGCCGGGAACCGACAGCGATCCGTAGGAGGCCGCGTTCACCGCCAATTCGTGCAGCGCCAGCCCGACATGGAGCGACGCCGTGGGCGACAGATAGACGTCGAGCGCGTCCACTACGATCTGGTCCATTCCGTCCGGCGCGTAGCGCTCGACCTGCATCCGCACGAGGCTCATCAGGTCGGCGCCGCGCCAGTCGGCGTCGGTGACGATGTCCTGCGAAGAGGCCAGCGACTGGATACGGCCGCGAAAGCGAACAAGGAATTCGGGAACGGTCACTGAGTGCCGCGCGGTCTGGCTCGCCAGGCTCTGGATGATCGCCAGGAGATTCTTCGACCGGTGCGACAGCTCGCGCAGCAGCGTCTTGAGCGTGTCTTCGCGGCGTTTCTGCTCGGTGATCTCGACCGACGTGCCGATAATCCCGCAGACGTCGCCGGCCTCGTTCTCGTCGACGTCGATGCGGATATCGAACCAGCGCACGGACGCGCCCTTGATCGTCGACAGCTCGAACCGGGCCGGCTTGCGGGTGTCGATGACGTTCTGCTTGAGCTTTTCGGAGCGTTCGGCCGCGCCGACCGGCAGGATGTCGCGATCGGCCATGCCCTCGACCGCCAGAGCAAGCCAGGACTCGCCGGCATTGTAGACCCACGCATAGCGCAGATCACAATCCTGGGCGAAGACGGACACCTCCGTATTCGCCAATGCCCGCAACACCTTGTTCACCAACATCGTATGCTCAATCGACACGAATACAACGGAGCGCGTCCGCCACCATTCGGGTTGCCGCCTCGCTTTGCGAAACGACCGCCCGTCCTCGACGACGCCCTGCCCCGTCCGGACCGCGGGGACCGGCGCCCGGTGTCGGGCGATGCCCCCGCGGCACCGCAAGCAAAGTGCTCCCGGCGGGTCGCGTCCGGCCCATCACGGGTCGACACGCTCCGCGCCGGGGACAGCAGGCGACGTCCGTCAGGCCGCCGCCTTCTTGTCGGTCTCGAAGAACAGCGCCTGGCTGATCAGCGCCTTGACCATGTCGGGATTGAACGGCTTGGTCACCAGGAAGGTCGGTTCCGGGCGTTCACCCGTCAGCAGCCGCTCCGGGAAGGCGGTGATGAAGATCACCGGCACCGACACCTTGTTCAGGATGTCGTTCACCGCGTCGATGCCCGAGCTGCCGTCGGCAAGCTGGATGTCGGCCAGCACCATGCCGGGCCGCTGCTTGTCGAAGAGCTCGATCGCTTCCTTGTGGGTCCGGGCGATGCCCGTCACCGCATGACCGAGGCTCTCGACCATCTGCTCGATGTCCATCGCGATCAGCGGCTCGTCCTCGATGATCATGATCTCGGTCGAAACCTGACGCCCGATATCGGTGCTGGCCTGATCGATCAACTCGGAAAAGCGCGTCTCATCGATGCTCAGGATCGTCGCGGCTTCCTCCGAGGTGAAGCCCTCGACGGCGACGAGCAAAAACGCCTGCCGCGGCAGCGGCGAGATCGCCTTCAGATTGTGCGACGCCTTCTCTTCCCAGGCCGAGGTCGGGGCATCCTCGCGGATGTTCACTTCGACGGACTGCCAAAGGGAGGAAAACAGCTTGTAGAGCGAGATGCGCGGCGTCTGGTCGTCCGAGAACAGGCTCGGATCGGCGATCAGCGCTTCCAGAACCGCAGCCACGTAAGCGTCGCCGCTCGCCTGCGAGCCACTCAAAGCCCGGGAATAGCGCCGAAGATACGGAATATGCGGCGCTATGCGGGATGACATCGACATATAAAAACCCCTCGAGTCGATCGAGACAAACACGTTCACAATGCGCTCGGAAACGTCCTTGTCGAAATAAAGTTCCGTGACCGGGAACCGGATCCGCCTCCCAGCCCTTACAGATGGGATGTTGAAGGCGGATGGAAACCTCGGCGCTTGGATTCCAGGGCAAAAATTGCCTTGGACTTGAGGCGCCGATGTCTGCGTCTATATTCCGGCCTCGACTGGAAGCAATGCGAGCTACGAATGCACACCATGCCGAACGCCAGACACGCGAATTCGAACAGAGCGCCGCGCTCCGGGACTGCCGTAACCGTGCTTCGAGACGCGTGATGGACGACCGGAAGAGCAAGGACGAGAGCATGCAGACTTCCCACGCACAGCGATCGGAGCGCTCGTCGGACACCGGCGTCCAGTCCGCCATCGGCAAGCGTCTGAAGGCCTATTACGACGATGTCGCGAGCGAGCCGGTCCCTGACCGCTTCCTGTCGCTGCTGGATGCGCTGGATGCCGCCGAGTCGTCGTCCAAGGCGGGCAGCAAGTAGGCTCCCATGACAGAACAGACGGATTTCCGTAGCGATCTGATCGCCATCATCCCGAATCTGCGTGCTTTCGCGGCGTCGCTCGCCGGGTCGTTCGACCGGGCCGACGACCTCGTGCAGGAGACCCTCGTCAAGGCGTGGGACAAGCAGCACACCTTCCAGCCGGGCACCAACCTGAAGGCCTGGCTGTTCACCATCCTGCGCAACGAGTTCTACACGCAGATGCGCAAGAAGGGCCGCGAGGTTCAGGATGTCGACGGGATCCACGCCATGCAGCTGGCGGGCCACCCCGAGCAGCACGGCCATCTGGATCTGCAGGATTTCCGCAAGGCGCTCGACATGCTGCCGGACGATCAGCGCGAAGCCCTGATCCTGATCGGCGCATCCGGCTTCTCCTATGAAGAAGCGGCCGAAATCTGCAAATGCGCCGTCGGCACCATCAAGAGCCGCGTGTCGCGGGCCCGGACCCGCATCGGCGAACTTCTCGGCATCGAGGGGGACGGCGAATACGGGCCGGACTCGATCTCCTCCCAGATCATCGGCGTCGCGCCCGCCGCCTGAGGCCACGTCAGTAAACAGCGCGGCGCCGCGCTGCATCGCGAGAAAACCCTCGCGAAACCGGGAACCCCAAGCCCTCGAAACAGTTTCAGTCAGAACCGGATCGCTCACCCCCGAATGGAGGAGACAACCGGATCGTCAGTTTCATTTCGAATGAGGTTCAGCATGGTTTCCGATACCACCCCCCACAATATCCAGTCCGGCGGCACTCCGGGGGGCGCTTCCACCGCTGAGGACAAGGCGGATTTGGAAACCCAGATCGATCATCTCCGCAAGGATCTCGCCGGCGTGACCGATGCGCTGAAGTCGCTGGCCTCCAACCAGGCCGACGATGCCCGTCGCAACGTCTTCGCCCTGCGTGACGACGTGCGCGAGCGCGGCGAGCGCTACATCCAGCAGGCTCAGGACGCAGCGTCAGACCTCGAAGAGCAGCTGAGCGAGCGCGTCCGGGCCGAGCCGATCAAGAGCGTCCTGATCGCCGCGGCCGCCGGCTATCTCTACGCGCGCATCTTCCGCCGCTGATCATGCTCTCTCAGCTAGTTACGAAGCTGATCACCGGCGAGGCGGGCGTCTTCCTCGCGCGGATGAAGCGGGTCGTCGCGCTCTATGTCGTGATGGCCGTCTTCGCCCTCGGGATGGCGATGTCGCTGCTTCTGGCGCTGTTCGTCTACCTCGCCCAGATCTTCGGCCCGCTTCCGGCCGCACTCGGTTTCGCCGGCGTGTTCCTGGTGCTGGTGATCCTGACCTACATCGCGGTCATCATCGCCCGACGTCCGCCGAAGAAGCGGGCGGACGACCGGCTGCAGCGTGACATCGCGTCGATCGCCGGTGTCGCCGCGGTCTCCAACCTGCCGCTGATCCTCGGCACGGTAAAGCGCAAGAAGAGCCTGCTCATCCTGCCCATGGTCGCCGCCGGCGGCTGGGGCGTGTGGCGAGCGATCGCCGCCTACAAACGCGACAGCCGCCACCACTGAGACGTTCGGCGCGCCCACGGCCCGGTCGCGCCGAGCCTCATCCTCATCGCGGTCTCGAACGAAACGAGGTGTTCCCATGGCAGCTCCGACCATCGACCACGAAACATGGATCCTCGTCGCCGACGGGCAGAAGGCACTGTTCCTCTGCAACGAGGGCGATGATGAACTCCGCAACTTCGCGGTTCGCCGCGTCGAGGAACAGAACAATCCCCCGGACCGCGAGCAGGGTACCGATCGCCCCGGACGGATGGGCGATCAGGGATCGGCGCATCGCTCGTCGGTGGCGGAGACCGACTGGCATCAGCTTGCCGAAGACCGGTTCGCCAAGGACCTCAGCGATATCCTCTATCGCATGGCTCACAAGAACCGCTTCGAGAAGCTTGTCCTCGTCGCTCCCCCGAGGGTTCTCGGCGAATTGCGCCAGGAACTGCACAAGGAAGTCCAGGACCGGATCGTCGGTGAAGTACCCAAGACGCTGACCAATCATCCGATCGACCGGATCGAGACGCTTCTCGCCGACTGACAACAATCGACGCCACCGGCCGCCCAGACGCGGCGGGGCCGTCCGGAGGAACCCATATGTCCAATATCGATCCCGATCGCGCCCGCCAGGGCGAAAAGGGCACACCGGTGCTGATGATCCTCGTCGCCGGCCTTGCCCTGTGCGCCGTGGTTTTTGCCGGGCTCGGCATCTACGCCTGGACGATGCCCGACGCGGATGTCGCCGTCGAAGGCGAGGCCATCGAAAAGCCGGCCGAGGCGCCGACGACGGACGGCAGCGGACTTGCGACGCCGCAGGATTCCGATACGGCCGCGCCCGAGTCCGAGACCGCCCAGTAAGGTCGCATATCGGCGTCCGTCATGGACGCCCAACCCAGGGAGAGGTGCCATGCCCGATCCGAACGAACATCCGCAGAGTGAAGTGATCGCGGTCGATCAGGAGCCCGGCGGTGACGCCGACCAGCCCGGCATCGCCCAGCCGATCTCGCAGGACGAGATCAGCGACCTGATCAACAACAGTCAGATGCCGATCGAGGAACGAGAAGCCCGCCTGCACGCGATCGCCCAGCGTCTGGGCACCCGCGAAAACATCGATCTCGCCGACGAGTTCGATCCGATGCGCGAGCAGGTCAACGAGGCGCTGAACATGCTGGCGAGCGGCGGCCACAGCTACGGCTCGCTCGACGCCGCAGGCTTCGATCCCGACGAGCGCTCGGATGCACAGGCGCCGGACGATACCGGACCGTCCAAGGTCTGATATTGCGGATCGCCGCAGCCGCAGCGACATGAGAGCAGATATGAGAAGGGGCGCAGCCGGGCTGCGCCCCTTCTTGCGCTGTCAGCGCAGATAGGTCGCGTCGCTCGGGGCGAGGACGTTCAGCCCCTTCGGCGTCAGCGTGACGGTCATTTCCGGCTCGATATCGACCAGTTCGCCATCCCGGACCGCCCGGTTGCGATGGTGGCGTCCCCGGTAGAAAATCCGGACTTCGTGCGCAGAGGTCACCTTCAGGCTCGGATTCTGGCGCCAGGTTCCCAGCATGATGTCCACGGCGACCTTCAGGACCGAACGCAGGTCGCGGTCGATGCAGATATAGATGCCGAGCTCGCCGCCCCTGGGGTCGTCGGCATAGGGAATATGGCCGTCGCCGTAGAGATTGTTGGAGATGGCGATCGCCGGGCTGGCGATCCGCTGCATGACGCCGTCGATTTCCAGTTCCAGCTCGACCACCGGGAAGCGCCGCAGCGCCATGAACACGGCGCGGGTCGTCGCCATCATCTTGCCGAGGCGCGAGGCGTAGGAGATCTTCTTGCGCATGCGCACCATGCGGGCATGCAGGCCCACGGCATACTGGTGCACAAAAGGCGTGCCGTTGACCGAGGCGATGTCGACCGGCGTGATGACGCCCGACGCGAGCGCGGCCACCGCCTGATCCAGCGGCAGCGGAATCTGCAACGTGCGGGCGAAGAGGTTCATCGTGCCGGCCGGCAGGATGCCCAGTGCAATGCGCCCGTTCGCCAGCGCCGTGGCCGCCGCCGACACGGTTCCGTCGCCGCCGCCGACGAGGAGAACGTCGATATCCTCGCGCTCGGCAGCCTTTCCGATGGCAGCGACAATTTCGTCCCCCGAGCAGTCGTCCACGGTCAGCTCGTGGCCGTGCATCCGGAACTCGTCCTGCATCAGGGTGGTGAGTTGTCCGAGATCGGTCGTCTTGAGACTGCCGCCGTCGCGGTTGAGGAGAGCGAGAATCTTCATGGGGGTGATCCGGAACGCGTATTGCGGGAGCCTGGGCAGCGGACGACTAACTAGGCCGTCCCTGTAGCATCGCCACCTCCGCCGGACACGACCAATCGTATCCATCGATAGTTGCCGATCGGAACCACCGGGGCGATGGGGCGTTCGCCCCCCATACAAACGCCAGGCGCCCGTTCCCTCCGCGCCCTCACTAGGAGACTACCATGATCGAATGGATCGTCATTCTGCTCATCGTCGCCGCCGTCGCCAGCCTGCTCGGCTTTCGCGGCGTCGCCGGTGCCTCTGCCGGCATTGCGAAGATCCTGATCTTCATCGTGCTGGTGGGCCTGCTGCTCATGCTGCTGTTCGGCGTTCTGGTGTTTGCCTGAAGCAGGACACAAGCATGCATCCGGCGCAGCTCGGCTGCGCTGGATGGCAAAAAACAGGAAGCGAACCGGAACCTTAAGCCCGCTCAGTTCTTCCTCTCCCAGATGCCGCGCGACACATGTTTTCCACGACACCATGCCGCGCGGCAGTCGCCTATCGGAAACAATAGACCAGGAGGTCTTATCATGATCCGCACGTTGCTTGCCACTACCGCTCTCGCATCCGTTATCGCAACGGGTGCCTATGCGCAGGACGCCGCCACGACCGCAGAGACCACGGCCCCGGCCAAGGTCGAAGCATCCGCCGATGCCAATGCGACCGCGACGGCCGCCCAGTCCGGCAATTATCTCCGCAATCTCTCCGCCGACCAGTATCTGGCGTCGGAGCTGAACGGCAAGACCATCTACGCGAGCGACGCCGAGGATGCAGAATCGATCGGCGAGATCGAGAACTTCCTGGTCGGCAGTGACGGCAAGGTCGTCGCCGCGGTTGTCGATGCGACCGTGAACGACGAGTCGCGCCGCGTCGCCATTCCGTTCGATCAGATCTCCTGGTCCATGACGGATGAAGACGATGTCCGCGCCGTTCTGAGCGCCGGTGCCGATCAGCTGGCACAGGCTCCCGAGTTCACCATGCCGGACGAGCAGCAGGCTGCTGCAACCGACGCCGGCATGAGCGGCGACGCGATGGGTACGTCAACTGCATCGACGCCGCAGACCGAGACGGCTACCGCACCGGCGGCGCCGGTCGCAGCAGATGATGCCGCCGAGACCAACACAATGGCTGCCGGTTCCGCGACCTCGGAGACGGCTTCCCAGCCGGTCGAGACCGCTGCTGCCGGTCAGGGCGAGTATCCGAGCACCGTTGGTGCCGACCAGTATCTCAGCGAGAACCTCATCGGCGCGTCGGTCTATTCCGGCCCGGGTGAGGATGCCGAAAGCCTCGGCGACATCGGTGATCTCGTCGTCTCGTCGTCCGGTCAGGTCGAAGCAGGCGTCGTGGGCGTCGGTGGCTTCCTCGGCATTGGCGAAAAGGACGTCGCCGTTCCGTTCGACCGTCTCGAGATGACCCGCGCCGACGGTGACGAGGTTCGTATCGTAGCCTCCGCCACCCGCGAGGAGCTCGAGCAGGCCTCCTCCTTCGAGGACGAGCGTCCGTCCGAGATGACGGCCGAGAACGAAGGGGAAATGACGCCGACGGCCGAAGCTCCGACCGATGAGCCGACCGAGCGCGTTGCCGATGCAGCCGAGAACACCGAGCAGCCGGCGGACAACATGGCCGCGACGGACGGTGTCGTGACGACGACCGGTACGGCAGCCGGCACGGGCATGGCGGCGAACTCCACCGCCGAGAACGACACGACCGCTTCGGTCGGTGGTTCGTCCGAGCGTTCGCAGATGACCCCGGTCACCGACTCGGCTCAGCTGACCGCGGACAACCTGATGGGCACGACCGTCTATGGCCCCGATGACTCGACCGTTGGTGACATCGGCGACATCGCCCTCACCGCCGAGGGTTCGGTCGACGCCGTGATCGTCGATGTCGGTGGTTTCCTGGGCATCGGCGAGAAGCCGGTGGCCGTGGCCATGGACAACCTGCAGTTCATGCAGGACGCGAACGGCTCGATGTATCTCTACACGCAGTTCACCGAGGAGCAGCTCGAGAACGCGCCGGAGTACAACGCTGACACCTACGCCGACAACCGCGAGACCATGCGGATCCAGAACGGCGGCATGATGGGCAACGACGCCTCGACGTCGGAGGCGCCGGCCGTCGCAAACTAAGCGACATCCGACTGCACGCATCGAAGGGGCTCGCCGAAAGGCGGGCCCCTTTTTCGTTCGGCGGTCGGCGCGGAAATGGCCACCCGTGCAGAAGTGCCGCCCTTGTGATCGCGTTGTTACGGCTGAATTACAGTTCGTAACAAATCCAGCCGCAAACCGCCGAAATCTCTCCTATACTGGTAGCATCGGCCACGGCGGCCGGACCTCGCGCAATCCTTACGAGTACAAGCGATCCCATGGGTTTCCTGAAGCAGATCTTCGTCACGATCCTGGCGCTGGCCGTCGCGGGTGCGGCCTACATCAAGTTCGACCCGTCGGCGGGGCGTTCCCTGCTCGCAGCGGATCTGCCCCTGCCCGATCCGCTGCGCTCGGCCATTCTGTGGATCGCCCCGGAAGCCGGCGAACCCGCCCCCGAGATCGCCAGCGGCGAGGGTCAGCGCTCCGGCGGGCGTCGCCGCGGCGGTGGTGCGACGATGGTCGTCTCCTCACCCGTGACCACGGGCTCCACGCGGACCCGCATGCGGTCCATCGGCACTGGCGAAGCCGCCCGTTCGGTGGTCGTCCATCCCGACAACACCGCCGGCATCATCGAGGAAGTCGTCGTCCAGTCTGCCGACATGGTGGAGGAAGGCACGGTTCTGGTCCGGCTGGAACGGGCAAGCGAGGAACTCGCGGTCGATCGCGCCCGGCTCGCCCTCGATGCCGCGGAGGACAAGGTCGCCCGCTTCGAGCGCCTGCAAAGGGCCAACACACTCAGCGCCGTCGAGGTCACCGACGTGACGCGCGAGCGCGACAATGCCAGGCTCGACCTGCGGTCCGCCGAGATCGCGCTCGGCAAGCGCGACATCCGCGCGCCGATCCCCGGGCGGGTCGGTATCATCGCCGTCGATCGCGGCGATCTGGTCTCCAACGATACGGTGATCGCCACCGTTGACGACCGCGAGCAACTGAAGGTCATTTTCTACACGCCGGAAAGCTTCGTGCAGCAGCTCGCCATCGGCACGCCGGTCGAGGCGGTGTCCACCGCGCGGCCCGACACGGTCTATGAGGGCGAAATCACCGCCATCGACAGCCGTCTCGACGAAGCGAGCCGGACCCTGCGTACCGAGGCCCGGATCGAGAACGGCTCCGATGACCTGCGTCCGGGCATGTCGTTCAGCGTGTCCTTGTCGCTGGAAGGCGAGACCTTCCTGTCGGTCGACCCCATTTCCGTCGTCTGGGAGCGCACCGGGCCGATCGTCTGGAAGATCGTCGACGGCAAGGCGCAGAAGGCGCCGGTACGGATCGTCGAGCGGACGATCGACCGCGTGCTCGTTGCCTCGGACGATCTGGCCGCCGGCGACTCCGTCGTCGTCGAAGGGCTGCAGTCGGTTCGCGAAGGCGGCGCGGTGGAAAGCGTCAATGATGCCCCCGCGCCGGACGGCACCGCGCCGGCCGCGCCAGTCCCGTCCGCCAGCACCATGCCGAAGTCCGGCGGCGACGACCGCGCAACGGCGCATGGCCTCGTCGGCATTGCACAGGCCAACGCGGCCGAGCAGCCACAGGCTGACGGTCAGGCTTCCGCCGGAGCCGCCCGCTGATGAGCACGCCGGCCAAGCCCGACGGCATCACCGCCTTCACCAGCCTGTTCATCCGCCGGCCGGTGCTGACCATCGTCGTCAATCTGCTGATCGTGGTGGCGGGCCTCGCCGCCTTCGGCGCCATCGAAGTGCGCGAACTGCCGAATGTCGACCGCCCCGTCATCAGCGTGTCCATCGACTTTCCCGGCGCGTCTCCCGAAACCGTCGACCGGCAGATCACCAGCGAGATCGAAAGCGCCGTGGCGCGCGTTTCGGGCATCGCCTCGGTGTCGTCGAAGTCGGAATTCGGCGACAGCCGGGTGACGATCGAATTCACCGACGCCACCGATCTCAACGTCGCCGCCAGCGACGTGCGCAATGCCGTCAGCCGCATCGCCAACAGCCTGCCGGAGGGCGCGGAGGAGCCGCGCATCGTCAAGGCCGACGCCGACGCCTCGGCGATCATGCGCCTGGCGGTCACCGCCCCCGGCCTGTCGATCGAGGATCTGACGACGCTGGTCGAGGACCGGATCGCCGACCAGCTCGCCGCCGTGGAGGGCGTTGCCGACCTGCAGATCTACGGCGAGCGCGAGAAGGTCATCTATGTCGACGTCGACCCGGACAAGCTGGCGACGCGCGGCCTCACGCTGGGCACCGTCTCGACGGCGTTGCAGAACGCGGCGCTCGACGTGCCCGCGGGCTCGCTCGGCTCGCCCTCGCAGGATCTGATCGTGCGCGCCGACGCCAACGTGACCTCGCCGGAAGAGTTCGAGACCATCTTCCTCGACGACCGCACCCGGCTCGGCGATGTCGCCAGCGTGCGCTTCGGTCCCGATGACGCAGCGTCGCAGCTGCGCCGCAACGGCGAGACCGGCGTCGGCATGGGCGTCGTGCGCCAGGCCGGGTCGAGCACGCTCGACATCTCCGACGGCATCCGCGCCGAGGTCGCCAATCTCAACGAGACCCTGCCCGACGGCGTGACCGTGCGCGTCACCAGCGACGACGCGACCTTCATTAATGGCGCCATCCACGAGGTCGAGATCGCCCTCGGCATCTCGGTCGCCGTGGTGATCTTCGTGATCTTCCTGTTCCTGCTGAATGTCCGCGCGACGATCATTCCGGCGGTGACGATGCCGATCGCGCTGATCGGCGTCGTCGCCTTCATCTATCTCGTCGGCTTCTCGATCAACATCCTGACCCTTCTGGCGCTGGTGCTGGCCACCGGCATGGTCGTCGACGACGCGATCATCGTGCTCGAGAACATCGTGCGCCAGCGCGACATGGGGGCACGTCCGCAGGCGGCCGCGGTGCTGGGCACGCGCGAAGTGTTCTTCGCGGTCATCTCGACCACGGCAACGCTGGCGGCGGTCTTCGTGCCGATCTCCTTCCTGCCCGGCCAGGCCGGTGGCCTGTTCCGCGAATTCGGCTTCGTTCTGGCCATGGCGGTGGTGATCTCCTCCTTCATCGCCCTCACCCTCTGCCCGATGCTGGCGGCGTATTTCCTCAAGGCGCGGGAAGCCGAGCGTCGGCCCGGGCCGTTCCAGCGGTCGGTGCGCTGGTTCGGAGCGCGCCTCGCCGGCATGTACGCCGTCTCGCTGCGCTTCTGCCTCGCCTTCCCGCTGCTGATCGTGGTCGGCGCTGGCATCTTCTCCTTCGCGGCCTATCTCACCTTCCTGCAGATGCCGCAGGAGCTGACGCCGACCGAGGACCGCGGCGTCGTCCTGATGAGCATCAGCGCCCCGCAGGGCGCCAGCCTCGAATACACCAACGCCCAGCTTCGCCGGGTCGAGGACGTGGTCATTCCCTATGTGGAGAACGGCGAGGCCGACAACGTTTTCGCGATCTCCGGCCGCGGCTCGGCCAATTCGGCCTTCCTCGTCGTGTCACTGAAGGACTGGGCGGTGCGGGCGCGCAGCCAGCAGGAGATCGTCGCCGAGATCAACGGCAAGCTGCGCCGGATCACCGGCGTGCGGGCCTTTGCCATTCAACCGAACTCGCTCGGCATTCGCGGCGGCGGCCGCGGCCTGCAGTTCGCCATCGCCGGCCAGAATTTCGAGGAGTTGGCGGAAAGCGCCGACGAACTGCTGGCGGCGATGCAGGCGGACGGCCGCTGGGGCGACGTGCGACTGTCCGAAGATGCCACCCAGCCACAGTTGTCGGTGGTGATCGACCGCGCCCGGGCCTCCGACCTCGGCATCGACATCGACGGGCTGGCGACCGCCATGCAGGCGCTGCTCGACGGGCGCGAGATCGGCCAGACCTATGTCGAGGACAAGCAGATCCCGATCCGGCTGATCGCCAGCTCCGATCCGGTCAACGACCCCGATGACATGCGCAACATCTTCCTGAAAGCGAGCGACGGGCGGATCGTGCCCATGTCGACGGTGGCAAGCGTCGAGGAAAAGCCGATCGCTCCGGCGCTGACACGTGAAAACCGCTCGCGGGCGGTCTCGCTGTCGGCGCAGATTCCCGACAACTACTCGATCCAGGAAGGCTGGACGGATCTGCAGGTCTTCGCCGAGGAGATCCTGCCGGCCGACCAGCGCCTCGTGCCGCTGGCCGAAGCCGCTACGCTGAACGAGACCAATAGCGGCCTCGCCCTCGTCTTCGGCTTCGCCATCGTCATCATCATCCTGGTGCTGGCGGCGCAGTTCGAGAGTTTCGTCTCAGCCTTCATCATCATTGCGACCGTACCGCTGGGCGTCGCCTGCGCGATCTTCGCGCTCGACTTCTTCGGCATGAGCCTCAATCTCTACAGCCAGATCGGCCTCGTGCTGCTGGTCGGGATCATGGCCAAGAACGGCATTTTGATCGTCGAGTTCGCCAATCAGTTGCGCGAGGAAGGCCTGTCGGTCCGCGAGGCCGTGGAGCAGGCGGCGCTGATCCGGCTGCGGCCGGTGATGATGACCATGATCGCCACCGTCGTCGGCGGCGTGCCGCTGGTGCTGGCCTCGGGCGCCGGCGCCGAAGCGCGCGTGGCGCTCGGCTATGTCATCGTCGGCGGGCTCGGCCTCGCCACCTTCTCGACGCTCTATGTCACGCCGGTCGCCTATCTCATTCTCGGCCGGTTCTCGACGCCGAACGCCGAAAAGTCCGCCCGGCTGCAGCGCGACATCGCCGAGGCGGAAGCGGCGCAACGCGAGCGGGGCCGAGATCGGGATGCGGGAACGGTGGCGCCGGCCGAATAGGCCGGCTGACGCCGCCCACAAGCAGAGGCCGAACAGGCGAAAGGCCACTTCCCCCACCCGCCCATCCCCGCTAGAACGCGGCCATGGCACCCCCTCCCCTATTGCGCCTCGATGGCGTCCGCCTCACCTTCGGCGGCACGCCGCTCCTGACCGGCGTCGAGCTGAACGTCCTGCCCGGCGAGCGCATCGCGCTGGTCGGTCGCAACGGCTCGGGCAAGTCGACCCTGATGAAGATCGCCGCGGGCCAAGTCGAGCCCGACGGCGGCGAGGTCTTCCTGAAGCCCGGCACGACCCTGCGCTACCTGCCGCAGGAGCCGGATTTCGGCGACTTCAAGACGGTCGGCGCCTATGTCGCCTCGGGCCTCGGCCCCGCCGACGATCCCTACCGGGTCACCATGTGCCTCGACGCCCTGGGCCTGACCGAGGACATGGAGCCGCATCACCTGTCGGGCGGCGAGGCCCGCCGCGCCGCTCTGGCGCGCACCCTGGCGCCCGAGCCGGACATCGTGCTGCTCGACGAGCCCACCAACCATCTCGACCTGCCGACGATCGAATGGCTGGAGGACGAGGTGCGCCAGATGAAGAGCGCCGTCGTCGTCATCAGCCATGACCGCCGCTTCCTGGAACGCGTCACCCGCTCTACCGTCTGGATCGACCGCGGGTCGGCCAAGCGTCTCGACCAGGGCTTCGGGTCCTTCGAGGCCTGGCGCGACAAGGTGCTGGAGGAAGAAGAGCGCGACCTGCAGAAGCTCGACCGCAAAATCGTGCGCGAGGAGCACTGGCTGCGCTATGGCGTGACCGCGCGGCGCACCCGCAACATGCGCCGGCTGGGCGCCCTCCACGATCTGCGCCAGCAGCGCCGCGACACGCGGAGGGCCGTGGGTCAGGTATCGATGGAAGCCAGCGCCACACGCGAAAGCGGCAAGCTGGTCATCGAGGCCTTCAACGTGTCGAAGGCCTATGACGGCCGCACGCTGGTCGACGATTTCTCCACCCGCATCGCCCGCGGCGACCGGGTCGGCTTCGTCGGTCCCAACGGCATCGGCAAGACGACGCTGCTGAAGATGCTGATCGGCGAGCTGAAACCGGATTCCGGCCGGGTGAAGCTCGGCACCAATCTCGACCTCGCCTTCCTCGACCAGAAGCGCGCGGCGCTGGCCGACGACCTCTCGGTGCAGGACGCGATCACCGACGGCCGCGGCGACCAGGTGATGGTCAACGGCGAGCCGCGCCATGTGGTCGGCTATCTGCGCGACTTCCTGTTCACGCCCGAGCAGATCCGCACCCCTGCGGGCAAGCTGTCCGGTGGCGAGCGCGCGCGCCTGCTGCTGGCCAAGACGCTGGCAACGCCGGCGAACTTCCTCGTCCTCGACGAGCCGACCAACGACCTCGACATGGAGACGCTCGATCTCCTCGAGGAACTGATCGCCAATTATCCCGGCACCGTGCTTCTCGTCAGCCACGACCGCGACTTCCTCGACCGCACCGTGACCAGCGTCATCTCGCCCGACGGCAACGGCCACTGGCTGGAATATGCCGGCGGTTACAGCGACATGGTCGCCCAGCGCCGCGACGCGGCCAAGGCAGCCGCCATCGCCGGCAAGCCGTCCGACAAGGGCAGCGCGAAGAACGGTGCCAGCAAGAGCGGCGGCGGCACGTCAGGCGCCTCCAGCGGCGCCGCCGGCAAGGGCGGATCGTCCAAGCTGTCCTTCAAGCAGAAATTCGCGCTCGAAAACCTGCCCAAGGAGATCGCCAAGCTGGAAGCGGCGATCGCCAAGGCCGAAGCCGAGATCGCCGATCCCGCCCTGTTCACGAAGAACCCGGACCGCTTCGCCAAGCTGGCGGCCGGGATCGACAAGCACCGTGCGGCGCTGGCCAAGGCCGAGGATGACTGGCTGGAGCTGGAAATGGTCCGCGCCGAAGCGGAAGACTAGGACGGCGGCGCCTGCGGGCGCGCCTCCCGGCCCGAAGGGGTCAGCCCGGTGCAACCTTCGTCTGCGACGAACGAGCGCCGGATGATATGGCGCAATGGGCGATGAAGCCCGTCTGAGCTTTGGGGTCTGGCGGAACGCAATGCCGCAGAAGGGCCCCCTATGGCCGTCGACACGCTGAAACCCATAGCCTCCGTCGAATCCAAGGGTGGGCGCGACATCGGCTTTGCCGTTGCCGTCGTCTTTGTCCTGACCGTCCTGTTCGTTCCAATCCCGGCCTTCATGATCGACATGGGCCTGGCGCTGTCGATCGCCCTGTCCGTCCTGATCCTCATGGTCTCCCTGTGGATCCAGAAGCCGCTCGACTTCTCGGCCTTCCCGACCGTCCTGCTGCTGGCGACCATGCTGCGGCTGTCGCTGAACATCGCCACCACGCGCGTGATCCTGTCCGAGGGCCACCAGGGCGTGAACGCTGCCGGTCACGTCATCGGCGGCTTCTCGCAATTCGTCATGAGCGGCGACTTCTTCATCGGCATCGTGGTCTTCGTGATCCTGATCGTCGTGAACTTCATGGTCATCACCAAGGGCGCCACGCGTATCGCGGAAGTCGGCGCCCGCTTCACCCTCGACGCCATCCCCGGCAAGCAGATGGCCATCGACGCCGACATGTCGTCGGGCCTGATCGACGAGAAGCAGGCGCAGGCGCGCCGCAAGGAGCTCGAAGAGGAAAGCGCCTTCTTCGGCTCCATGGATGGTGCCTCGAAATTCGTGCGCGGCGACGCCATCGCCGGCCTGATCATCACCGCCGTCAACGTCTTCGGCGGCATCATCATCGGCATCACCCGCCACGACATGGACGCCGCCGGCGCCGCCGAGGTGTTCACCAAGCTGTCGGTCGGCGACGGCCTCGTCTCGCAGATCCCGGCGCTGATCGTCTCGCTGGCCGCCGGTCTGCTCGTCTCCAAGGGCGGCACCCGCGGCGCCGCCCAGACCGCCGTTCTCGGCCAGCTCGGCTTCTACCCGCGCGCCCTCGCCGTCGCCGCCGGCCTGATGGCGCTGCTGGCGTTGCTGCCGGGCCTGCCGTTCATTCCCTTCATGCTGCTCGCCTGCATAATGGCGTCCATCGCCTATCTCGTGCCCAAGCGCCGCAACGAGGAACTGCGCCAGGCCGAGGCGACCGTCGCCGAGGAGAAGCAGGTCGCCCAGAACGCCGAGCGCAACTCGGTCAAGGAATCGCTGAAGATCGTCGAGATCGAGCTGGTCTTCGGCAAGCAGACCTCGGCGCATCTCCTCCTGCAGCGCGACGAGATGGCCCACCGCGTCCAGAAGATGCGTCGCCGCTTTGCCGCGCGCTACGGCTTCGTCGTGCCCGAGATCAAGCTCTCCGACGATCTGACGCTCGATCCGAAATCCTACGCGATCAAGATCCACGGTACTACTATCGCCACCCAGCCGCTGCGGCTCGGCGAGTCGATGATCGTCCTGGGCGACGCCGGCGCGCCCGACGTGCCGCACGATCTCACCAAGGAGCCGGCCTTCGGCATGCGCGCTGCCTGGGTCTCGGAAACCTTCGCCACGGAGGTGCGCCGCCAGGGCTTCGAGCCGATCGACACCCTGTCGATCGTCCTCACCCATCTGTCGGAGACGATCCGCAACAATCTGGCGCAGCTCCTGTCCTACAAGGACATGCGCACCCTGCTCGATCGCCTTGAGCCGGAATACAAGCGCCTGATCGACGAGATCATCCCGGCCAACATGTCCTATTCGGGCCTGCAGGCGGTGCTCAAGCTGCTGCTCGCCGAGCGCGTCTCGATCCGCAACCTGAACCTCATCCTGGAGGCCATCGCCGAGATCGCGCCGCATGTGCGCCGGTCCGAGCAGATCGTCGAGCATGTGCGCATGCGCATGGCCCAGCAGATCTGCGGCGATCTCCTGCACAACGGCCAGCTCGGCGTCCTGCGCCTCGGCAACCAGTGGGACCTTGCCTTCCACCAGGCGCTGAAGCGCGACGCCAAGGGCGAGGTCGTCGAGTTCGACATCGACCCGCGCCTCGTCGAGCAGTTCGCCACCGAGGCCACCAAGGTGATCCGCGAGAAGATGGACCAGGGCGAGATGTTCGTGCTGGTCGCGGCGCCCGACGCCCGCCCGTATGTGCGCATGATGATCGAGCGCATCTTTGTCACCCTGCCGGTGCTCTCGCATCTCGAGATCGCACGCGGCGTGGATATCCGGGCGCTCGGTTCGATCTCATGAGCGTGGAACTGTCGGAACTCGTCTTTTCGCTGTTCCTGATCTTCTGCCGCTTCGGCTCCTGCCTCCTGTTGATGCCGGGCTTCTCGTCGTCGCGCGTGCCGCTGCAAGTGCGCCTGTTCCTGTCCCTCGCCGTCTCGGTGGCGCTGTCGCCAGCCCTCCTGCCGACCTTGCAGCCGCTGGTCGCGGCGGCCGACGACAACGGCAAGCTGGCGCTGATGATCTCCGAGATCCTCAACGGGCTGTTCATTGGCCTGCTCGGCCGCAGCTTCATGATCGCCCTGCAGTTCGCCGGCCACGTCGTCGCCAATTCCATCGGCATGGGCATGCAGATGGGCGTGCCGATCGACGAGAGCGATCCGATGCCGGCCGTCGCCTCGCTGATCACGCTGACCGCCACGACGCTGATCTTCGTGCTCAACCTGCATGCCGAGATCGCCCGGGCGCTGGTCGCGTCCTACACGGCCATGCCGGCCGCCGCCGGCTTCTCGATCCGCGGCAGCCTCGTCAACATCACCGACAATCTCGACGAGGCCTTCCTGCTCTGCCTGCGCATTTCCAGCCCGTTCGTGCTCTACGGCGTCGTCGTCAATTTCGCCATCGGCCTCGCCAACAAGTTGACCCCGACCATCCCGATTTACTTCATCTCGCTGCCTTTCGTTCTTGCCGGCGGCCTCGTGCTGCTCGGCTACACGATCAGCGACTTCCTCATCTTGTTCATGCAGGATTT
The DNA here is from genome assembly GCF_000153465.1 of Aurantimonas manganoxydans SI85-9A1. Lineage (GTDB taxonomy): Bacteria > Pseudomonadota > Alphaproteobacteria > Rhizobiales > Rhizobiaceae > Aurantimonas > Aurantimonas manganoxydans. The sequence goes on from NZ_CH672387.1 coordinate 2,881,243, forward strand.
CGAACGCTGGGTGCTGGTGGGATGAGCGACGACAGATCGCGCGTGCGCCGGCTCGACCGCATTCTCAAGGTTCAGGGCCAGAAGCGGCTCCTGGAGGAATGGCGCCTGTCGAACCTGCGTCAGGAGCGCGAGACCATCGACAAGGACGACGTCGCCCTGCTCGACAGTCTCGGCACGGAATCGCAGCTGCACGGCCTGTTCATCGAGGCCAAGGTCCGCAATCTGCGCCGCAACGAGGTGAAGCGCAGCGCCAATCTGGCCGACCAGAGCGCCACCGAGCAGCGCATCACCACGACGCGCCGCGCCGAAAAGGGTGTCGAGAAGGTGCGCGACGACGCCCGCCGCAACCGCGACGCGGAGGAGGAAACGCGTAGCCTCGAAAGCAGCGTCGAAGGGCATCTGGCCCGCCGCCACCCCAGCTTCGAATAAGCCTGCGCCGGTAGAAGCGGTTCGAACCTTCCCGTGTTTGAACCGCGACCCCGCCGATGACCAGCACCGCCAGCCTCCATGCCCTCCTGCCCGCCGCCCAGTCGGCGAGTGCCAGGACGGCACCTGCCCGCAAGAGCCCAGACGGCGGCAGCGAGACCTTCGTGGCGGCCCTCGACGCGGCCAAGACCGACAAGCCCGATGGTGGCAGCGCCCCCGCCGCCCCCATCGTTCCGCTCGTCAAGCACCGCTCCCGGGAGATCTCGCCGCTCGAACAGTTCGAGGGCTTCGTCCTGCGCAATTTCGTCGAATCCATGCTGCCGACCGAAGCCTCGAACTATTTCGGCGAAGGCACGGCCGGTGAAGTCTGGCGCTCGATGATGGCCGAGGAAATCGGCAACGAGCTGGCCAAGAACGGCGGCATCGGCATCGCCGATTCGATCCGCAGCCGCGAACAGGTCGATCTTGCCTCAGCCAGCGGCGCCGTGTCGGCAACCAACGGCCTCGAGCGCATGCTGCGGCAGGCGGATATCGCCCGCGCCGGCGCCATGCGCGACAACATCGCAGAATAGGAGTTGCACACCGTGGACCTCGCTCTCAGCAAAGCCGTCGACCGCCTCGAAGCGGTCCTCACCGCCGAAACCGGTGCACTGGCCAGCGGTACGCCGATCGATCTCGGCGAGATCGCGGCCCGCAAGAACCAGAGCCTTCTGGAGTTCAGCCGCCTCAGCCGCCGCATGCCGGCGCGCGACGATGTCGAGCCGGAATTCGGCGACCGCCTGAAGCGGCTGGCCGGACTTCTCGAGCAGAACCGCCGGACGCTGGAGCTGCACGTCACGGCCAGCCACGAAGTCTCGGAGATGATCTCGCGCTCCATGACCGAAGCGGAATCCGACGGCACCTATAGCGCCCAGATGGGCCGCCGGGCAGCCGCACGGTGATCAAGCTCCTCGCGGTCGGTCTGTGGGTTTGTGCCGTGACGCTCGGATCGAGCTACGTCATGGCGTCGATCAACTCCGCCCCGAGTGAGGAGGCGGAGCCGAACTATTTCGAAGGGCTCGACTACCGCAAGACCGAAAACATCACGATCCCGATGATCAAGGATTCGGCGATCCGGGGCTATATCCTGGCGCGATTCGTCTACACGATCGACGGCAAGACGGTGGCCCAGCTCAAGGTGCCGCCGGACCCGTTCATCCTCGACGAGGCCTTCCGCCGGCTCTACACGACCGACGGGTTCGACTTCGATGAGCCGACACGGTTCGACCTGAGTTCGCTGACCGACGGGATTCGCGACGCCGTGAACGCCCGCTACAGCGAGGAACTCGTCAAGGAGATCCTGGTCGACCAGTTCGACTACATCGCCAAGGACGACATCCGCAACGGACGGCAGGGGTAAGCACCCCGCGCCGTCAGCCGGTGACGGCGTAGAAGCGTCCGGTGAGGCGGTGGACGTCGGCCCGCGTGCCGGCGCGCGGCGTTCCCACGAAGCGCACGCCGATCTCAGGCCCCCGCGACCAGATCACCAGCGCAAGGCGGAAGCTGTTGTCCGCCTCGTCATAGACCGCCAGGCGTGCGGGAACCCGGCCGGTGTTGAACCGCCGGATGCGGCAGCCGGTCTCCGACACGTCGATCGCGGTTCCGTCCTCGATGAAACGCCCGGCAACGGTGACGAGCTTGACCGGGCGCAGGCGCGTGCGGCGGCGCGACGCCATCCGGCTTTCATGACTGTCGGGATTCGGGGTTCCGGCCATGCCCGATGATAGCCTGCACAAGCCGAACAAATCCTGAAGGCGATGCCTGAGCCCGTTGCACCGGCGGCGCAGAAAGCATTAACCGTTCGATGCGATGTTGGATGGGCAATCCAGCCCCGGACCAGTTCCGGCGGCCGGTTCCCTGAAGTCCAGCCTTCCTCGAGGTCGTCTTGTCCGCGTCAGGTTCCCCATCATCCGACGCCGGTCGCAGGAGCGCTGCGGCCGAACCCAGCTCCGACCGGATCGGGTTCCTGGGCGGCACGCTGTTTGCGCTGTCCATCCTCTTCTTCGGCGGCGTCAACGCCATCTCGTCGCTGGACCCGGGCTATTTCGACCGGCTGCTCTTGTCGGCGATGCGCGACGATGCGATCGACCCGATCGAGACAGGATCGACCGACAAGGGCGAGACGCCCGCCGTCGCCGCCATGCCGGTGTCGACCGTCGTGCGAGCGGTACCGCTGAAGCCCGAGGATTTTCAGATCATCATGGTCTTCCAGGCCGAGGCGCATCTGGCCTCGCCGGGCGAACTCTGGCGTGTGCGCGTCGGCTCGCAGGTGCCCGGCCTCGGCCGCATCCTCGCCATCGAATCGGGCCGCAACGGCGGTACGGTGAAGACCGAGAAGGCCACGCTGATGGGCGTCCTGAAATAAATCTATCGACCTTGCAAGAGTTGCACGGTCTTCCTCCTAATCGGAGATTCCATGCCTGCAGATTATGGCGTGGCCTTAGTCGGCTTTATTGGAGCAATAATCGGCGCAGCAGCTTCATTTGCTGGTCAGTGGTGGCTTCGGCACTTAAGCGACCAAAAGGAAACCCAGGCGCTTGCGTCTGCGCTATCCGCTGAAATTGAGGGCTATGTTAGCCTGATGGAACGCAGAAACCACGTGACGGGCGTGCGCGAAATGGCCATTCGGGCTCGTCAGGGGCATGCTATCGACCTTGGATCACTTATGACCTCGAAAGAGATCGACAGCGAACCATTTCCCGTCATGCATGCGCACTTGGATCGCATAGGCCTTCTTGGACGCTATGCTGGGAGACTCCTCCAGTTCTACTGGCTGATATACGGCGTGCGAATGACCATCATCGCCAACTGCGAAGGCAAGCACGCCGGGTGGACACCTGAACAAATCGCCAGTTTGATCGACAGGGAATGCGATGTTTGGGATGAGGCCATGGCTAAGGGCCGCACCCTCTGCCGCGAGTTGAATAGAATCGCTATGCCGAGTTCTCTGCTATCAAAACTCTCCAAGCGATCGATTTGCGGCTGAACGCCGCCCTACTTCTTTTCGAGCAGGATCTGGCCTTCCTTGCGCAGGCGACCCTTCAGCTTCTCGGCGATGGCGGCGAGGAAGCTTGGCAGGTCGATCTCCAGATGCACCGACTCGTCGAGAACGTCGAGGCGGCCAGTGACGCGCTGGCCCATGACCCGCGCGGTGAAATCCAGATGGTCGCCGGTCCAGGTGTCCTCGAACTTGACCATGCCGCCCAGCATGTCCTGACGCACGCGGTCGAAGCCGTCGTCGATGCGCTGGCGCGCGGTCTCGCGGGTCAGCTTGTGCGGGATGTCCACCTTGATGGTCTCGGCCATGAATAGCACCTCGTCTCGTTGCGCCTCATATGGCGACACCGCCGTCGCCAGACAACGGTCACGCCCGCTACCGGCTCCGGCGCCGTTCGCGGAAATCGTGCCGGACGCCCTGAAACGCAAAAGGGGCGGCCCGTAAGGCCACCCCCTGTCGATGTCGGTTGCTGTGCCGGCCCGCTCTTTCGAGGGGACGGCGAGCGATGTCAGGCGTAGGTCGCCGAACGGTTCGAGGTGCCGCTGCGCCGCGGACGGCTGCTGCGACCGCCGGGCTTGCCGCCCTCGGTGCGCTGGCCACGGCCTTCGCCCGAGCGCTGACCGCCCGCACCCTGGCCACCGCCGCCGCCACGGCGACCGGCGCCCTGCGGCTTGTTGCCGAAACGCTTCGGCGCGCCGCGCGGCGGACGCTTCTCTTCCGGCGCGTTCAGGTCGACATGCGCCGAATAGTCGGTCTGCTGCAGGTCGAAGTTGAGACCGGTCAGACGCTCGATCTGGCGCAGCTTGGAGCGCTCCGACGGATCGACCAGCGCAACCGCGATACCGGACTTGCCGGCGCGGGCGGTGCGGCCGATGCGGTGCACGTAGCTTTCCGGCTCTTCCGGCAGGTCGAAGTTCACGACATGGGAGATGTCGTCGACATGGATGCCGCGGGCCACGATGTCGGTGGCGACGAGTACGCTGACCGTGCCGGTCTGGAACTCGCCCAGCGCCTTCTGACGAGCGCCCTGGCTCTTGTTGCCGTGGATCGCGCGGGCATCGATGCCGGCTTTCTCCAGATCGGCTGCGAGCTTGTTGGCGCCGTGCTTGGTGCGGGTGAAGATCACCGTCTTCTCGAAGTCAGGCTTGGCCAGATGCTCGATGAGCCAGAGCTTCTTGGCCTTCTGCGGCACCAGAAAGACGCTCTGGTTGATCTTCTCGACGGTGACGACTTCCGGCGTCACCTCGACCCGGACCGGATTGGTCAGGATCTTGGCGGCCAGCTCTTCCATCGCACGCGGCATGGTGGCCGAGAACAGCAGCGACTGGCGGTCGGCCGGAAGCTGCGAAACGATGCGCATGACGTCCTTGACGAAGCCCATGTCGAGCATCCGGTCGGCCTCGTCGAGAACGACGTGGTGGACTTCGGACAGCGTCAGGGCACGCTGGTTCAACAGGTCGAGCAGACGGCCCGGCGTCGCGATGACGATGTCGACGCCGCGGCGCATCGCCTCGATCTGCGGACGGATCGAGACACCACCGAAGATCACATGATGGGTCAGCTTGGTGCCGGCGGTGTAGGATTTGACGTTGCCGGCGATCTGCGAGGCGAGCTCGCGGGTCGGGGTCAGGACGAGGACCTTCGGGGTCTTCGGAGCCGGGCGACCGCCCTTGGCGATCAGCGCGTCGATGACGGGCAGCGAGAAGGCCGCGGTCTTGCCGGTGCCGGTCTGGGCGATACCCAGAACGTCGCGGCCCTTCATGACCGCCGGAATCGCCTGGGCCTGGATCGGCGTCGGCTGGGTGATGTCGAGACGCGCAAGCGCGGAAAGAAGCGTGTCGGCGAGGCCGAACGCCTTGAAATCGGTATGGGTCAAGATATGCCTTGCGGAAGGCGGACACTGTGGGTCCGCTTGAGATGCCGATCGTCTTCGCGCTGGCGGACGGTTCGGCGGGCCGTGTCGGAACGCGGGACCCCGCAAGCTTCAGAAGCTGCGGGCCGGTCCGATGGCGCTGGCTAAGAATTCCGTCAGGTGTCGGGAAACAAGCAGGCGCTGCGCGATCACGGCGTGCAGGCTCCATATCGACGTTTAGGTGCGCCGCGTCAAGGCGTTTGTGCGCCGCCCCATGTGAGGTGCCGGGCCAAGGTGTCGGCGATCCGCTGAAACAGCCCCGCCTCCTCGACCGCCGTTTCGGCCACGAGCGGCACCTGCCGCAGGCTCTCGTCGCCCCGGCCGAACCGCACCCAGCCGAGCCGCTGGCCCTTCGCGACGGGCGCTACGAAGGGGCCATTCTCGACCACCTCGCGTTCGACGTCGGCCAGGCTGCCGCGCGGCACCAGCATCCGCAGGTCCTCGGCCGCGGCCATCCCGACGGTCTCGGAGACGCCGCCCCGCACCTGCACGTTGCCGAGGGTTTCGCCCGCGGTCACCAGCACCACTTCCTCAAAATCCTGCAGGCCGAAATTCATCAGCCGGCGTGCTTCGCTGGCCCGCTCGGCAGTCGAGCCCATGCCGCTCATGGCCAGGACGATGCGCCGGCCGTCGCGTTCGGCCGAAGCGACCAGACCATAGCCCGCAGCCGACGTATGCCCCGTTTTCAGGCCATCGGCGCCCAGATCCAGAAGCGGATTGCGGTTCTGCTGCTTGATGCCGTTATAGGTGAAGCTCTCCTCGGCGAAGATCGGGTAATCCTCGGGGAATTCGCGGATGAGATAGGTGGCGAGGCGGGCGAGATCGCGCACGCTGACATGCTGCTCGGGGTCCGGCAGTCCATGCGGATTGGTGAAGTGGGAATGGGTCAGGCCGATCTTTTCGGCCTCGGCGTTCATCCGTCCTGCAAAGGCTTCGACGGAGCCGGACAGGCCTTCGGCGACAACGATCGTCGCGTCGTTGCCGGACTGGACGATGATTCCGCGGATCAGATCCTCGACGGCGACCTCGGAGTTCAGCGGCAGGAACATGGTCGAGCCGCCGGAGGACGCGCCGCCGGTGCGCCAGGCGTGTTCGGACACGACAAAGCGGTCGTCGCGCTGCACCCTGCCCTGTTTCAGATCGTCGAACAGGACCGCGATGGTCATCAGCTTGGCTAGGCTGGCGGGGGGAATCTCGGTATCGGCGTCCTTCTCGTAAAGGACGCGGCCGGTGCCATAGTCCACCAGGATGGCGGTCGGCGCGGTGGTCTCGAAGGCGGCGGCGGGCAGAGCGAACAGCGCAGCAAGCATTGCCAGCACGGCAAAGCCGCGACGCAGGCCGGCGCGAAGGGCGCCGCCGAGACGGCGCGGCATTCCACAAGATGTCTTGTTTCGACTGGTCCTCAACGCCACCTGCCTGCCCTCTTTCCGTCCGCGACGCGGCCTACCGGTCGGGCGCCGCTCCTGTCACGCTGGGTCAACCTACAGGGTTTGACCGGTCTGCGTGAACAGGAAACGGTGAGTTGCGGCGCCAGTGCGCTCAGCGGAAGCCGTTCTCGATGCGCGAGTAGGATTCCTGGGTGAAGGCGTAGACCTGCGCACCGGTGAAGGATGCGGTCAGCGCGATCACCACGAAGATCGCCAGGATCTTCGGGACGAAGGTCAGCGTGACCTCCTGGATCTGGGTGAGTGCCTGAAACAGGGCGATCAGGACACCCACGAACATGGCGGCGCCGACGGCCGGCCCGCAGGCGGCGACGATGGTCCAGACCGCGGACTGGACGATATCGAGTGCGTCGGCTTCGTTCATGTCTTCTACCCCACGGTGGTGCCGGAGATCAGCGGCAGGCTGTCGCCGCTCTCCAGGATGGCCTCGACGACACCATTGACCGCGCGTACAGCAGCAACCTTGCCGGACAGCGTGCCGTCCGCCGAGGTCGCCGTCTGACCGATCAGCGAGTTCGCCTGGGTCAGCGCGGAGACCGTCATCATCGAGTCCAGCTTCTTATTGGTCTGGATGGCTTGCTCGACGCTGGAGAAGGACGCGAACTGGGCGACATATTCGGTGGAATCCGTCGGGTTGAGCGGATCCTGGTTGGACATCTCGGCGACCAGCAGCTTCAGGAAGGCGTCGTAATCCATCCCGGTCTTCTGGGTGGCGGCGCTGATGCCGGTCTGGGCCGCGGTGGCGCTGGTAGCGCCGACACCGGTCACGTTCATCGCATTCCTCCGGCGGCAAGCCGCAGTTCGGGTGTGTGGGGGACGACCGGCGCGCGCGCCTCGCCCTGCCCCTGGATGACGCCGTCCTCGATCGGGATCAGCGTCCGCAGTCCCTTCAGCGCCTCGAAATTGCGCTCGCGACCGACCAGTTCCTTGATCTCCAGAAGACCCTCGATGATGTCGCGATTGCGGTAGGTGCCGATCATCGCCGCGTGGGTGGTGCCGAAGAGTTCGCGGGCGGCCTCGGCACTGCCCGGCTCGATCAGCATCATCTGCACGATGAAGTAGAGCTGGCGCAGCGGGGTCGTGGCATCCTCGGCCTGCATCACGTGGCTTTCGAGGAGGAAGGTCACGTCGTTGAGGAATTCCAGCGTGGTCTTGCGGTCGACCTTCAGGACGGCCCCGTTGACGAAGATCCGTTCGCCTGCCCGCAGGGTGATGCGCAAACTTGCCATGGTTATTTCAAGCCTTCGCGGATGAGGGTCGTGATCTCGATGATGCCCTTGAAGTTCTCGGACTTGCCGAGACGGATCGCTTCGGCCTCGCGCATGATCCACAGGCCGATCGAGATCAGCTCGGCGCGCAGCGCCTCGGGCAGGCCGTTGTCGGCGCTGGCCAAATCCTCGATCACCAGCGCCCAGAGGCTGCGGGTGGTGTAGATCGCTTCGATCGCCGCACGCGAACGTGGCCCCTCGGCATCGGCTTTCTTCAGCTGCTCGATCGAATGATCGAGCGCCTGCCGCTCGCGCTCACGGGCATCGACTTCGATGTCCTGCGCCACTTCCGCGTATGAGAACTGATACATTCCATCCCCTTGTGATCGTCAGATCGGTTAGGCAGCGCCCCGGACCGACCCTTGCGACCTGTCGTTTTCATGTGCCCGGCCGACAGTCCCCGACGCCGGCCGATCGCTCGGTTGCCGGAGGATTTCGGGTCCGGCGCCCGCTGAAACTACAGGTAGTTCATGATGCTGAGCCGCGAGATGCGGGCGGTCAGCGCGTAGGAAGCCTCAAGCAGATTGGTCAGCGTGGTCACTCGCGTCGATGCCTCGTAGGCGTCGACATCCTCGAAGGAGGAGATCGACATGGTCAGGACGTTCTTGCGGGTTCCCAGCGTCTCGTTGGTGATCTCCAGCCGGCTCTGCTTGCCGCCGATCTCCGCCCGGATTTCGGTCAGCTGCGACAGGCCCAGGCTCAGAGTTTCCACTGCCCGGCTTGTGAGAAGCTGACGTTGGCTCTCGTCCATGGTCTTCGCGCCAAGATCACTGATCATGACGTAGGCCTTGACGATGTTGCGGAACGCTTCGTCGCTGGCAGGATAGGACACGTCGAGGGTTTCGCTGTCGCTGATCCGGTTGACCACCGGGGACGAATCCGCCTTCGACCACATGTCCCAGCCGGTGCCGTCGCTGGGCTGCGGGACCTTGAAGAGGTCGTTGAAGGCGCCGTCGAGGAAGGCTTCCAGATCCGCCGCGCTCGCCGGAGCCGCCGCGGTCAACGCGTCGTTGACGGCCTTCTTGGCGGTCGAATTGTCCTCGTAGCTGGACGCGACACCGCCGCCGACCTTGGTGAAGGCAAGCGCCGGCTGGTCGGTCGCGGCGCCCGAGAACAGGAAGCGCGAGCCCGAGGCGGCGTTGATCGCGCCCATGAACTGCTGCAACCCCGCCTTGGCCTGCTGCACGCTGGCCGAGATGCCGGCATCGGCGGGGCCGTTCGAGATCAGCGACGCCAGAAGGTTCTCGCCGGTCTTGGCGATCGATTCCAGGGCCGTCTGCATGGTGTCGAAGCGCTGCCCGATCAGGGTGTTGGCTTCCTGGATCCGGATGGCGCTCTCGCGTTCGACGCGCAGCGACACGGTCTGGTTGGTCCGCGAGCCGAGGGTGAGGCCGACATCGGCGAAGCGGCCGGTCGTGACCTCCTTCTGCGCGTTGCGCAGTTCATCCTGGATGCGGAAGACGGCGGAGCGCGGCGCCGAGGAAAGCGAGAAGCTGGAGACGAGGAAGTTGCTCATCGATGGTCCGTTCAGGCGATCGCAAGGAGGGAGTCGATCATCTGACCGACCGTGGAAATCAGCTTGCTGGACGCCTGGTAGGAGCGCTCCAGGTCGAGCAGGCGCGTCATCTCGTCGTCGATGTTGATGCCGGTCGCGTCTGAGAGCGTCTCCTGGGTCCGCGACAGCAGCACCGTCTGGTAGGACGAGGCGTCGTTCGCCGTGGCGCGGCGGCCCTCGAACCAGCCGATCGACGAGGCGGTATATTCGGTCAGGGTCGCCGAACTGCCCGCGCCGAAGGCCGCATCGAAGCTGCGCGGCATGGAGAAGCCGGCGATCAGGTCGTTCAAGCGGCCGGTGAAGCCGCTCGAGCCATTGGCGTTGTAGCTGAAATACTGCTCGTTCGCGGTGCCGGCGAAGGCGATGCCGCCATCGCGCAGACGGGCCGGTTCGCCGCCGGGCTTGGTCGGATCGACCCCGGCCGCGATCTGGATGGTGCCGGCAAGCCCCTTGGCGCCGGCCATGCTGGCCGGGATGGCATTGCTGCCGCCATCGGTGAACAGGCCGGCATAGCTGCCGGGCAGGTAGCCGGGATCGCCGGCGGCCCGCTGATCGGTCTCGGCGAAGGCCTGGACCAGCGCATAGGCGATGCCGTCGAGCTGGCCCTGGAAGGTCGCGGCGGTCTCGTCGCGCAGGGTGATCAGGCCGTAGACGCTGCCGCCCTTGATCGGCATGGGCGAGGAGGCGCCGGCGACGACGACGCCGTCGATCTTGAAGCTGTTGCCCGCCACGGTGGCGTCATAGGCCGGCTGCGGCGTGAACTCGACCGACCGCGCGGTCTTGTCGAACATCGTGATGCCGGAGTCGGTGTAGAGCGCCATGTCGTTGCCGGCCCGCACCTGCACGTTCAGGCCGACATAGCCCGACAGGGTGCGCACGATCTGGTCGCGCCGGTCGACGGCGTCGGTGACGTCCGAGCCGCTCGCGCTGCCGGCCATGATCTTGGCGTTCAGGGTGCCGAACTCGCCGAGCAGGCGGTTCATGTCCTTGGCGGCGAGATCGAGCTGGTCGTCCGCGTCCTTGCGGGCGGACTGCACCGCGCTGGTGGCACGGTTGAGGCTCAGCGCCATGTCACGGGCGGCGTTCACCGCCGCCTCGGCGGTCTGGCCGTTCTCCGGGGAGACCGCGAACTGCGACAGGGCCGCCTTCAGCGACGACAGGGTCGCCGCCGGCGAGGTCGGGGAATCGACGTCGCCGATGACCTCGCGGATCCGGTTCAGTGACTGGGCACTGACGCTGGCAGAGCCGAGCGCGGAATTGGTCGTGATCAGCGAGCGGAACAGGGCCTGGTCGCCCGACTGGGCGATCGACATGATCCGCACGCCGCCGGTCTGGCCGACGGTGAGGCCGGCATATTTCCGGGTCGCGTAGGGACTGTCCGCATTCGCGATGTTGCGCGACACGAGCGCCGACTGGCTGGCGACGCTCGAAAGCGACGCCGTGGCGTTGGAGAAGGCTGACAGAAGTGACATGATGAGGGCTTATCCGGTACGCAGCAAAGAGCGGGCTCGCGCCTATCGCTTCAGGTTCACGAGGACGTCGAGGATCTCGGCGCCGGTCTGGAAGACTTTCGAGTTCGCGCTGTAGCTGCGCTGGGACTCGATCATGCTGGTCAGTTCCGAGGCGAGGTCGACATTCGACTGCTCCAGACCGCTGGAGACCAGCGAGCCGTAGCCATTGGTACCTGGTCCACCGAGGGCCGCGACGCCCGAAGAGGCGGTGGCGCTGTAGACGTTGCCGGCGGAGGCCTGGAGCTGGTCCGGGCTGGCGAAACGCGCCAGGCTCATCTCGTAGAGCGGAATCAGCTGGCCGGTGTTCATGACGCCGCTCAGCGTCCCGTTCTCGGCAAAGGCAAAGCCGGTGAAGCTGCCGGGAGGATTGCCGTTGGTGACGAGTTTGGACGAAAAGTCGGTGGCATACTCGGTCAACGAACCGAACTCGATGTCGACGGTGTCGCCGTTGACATGGGTATAGGTCATGTTGGCCGGAGCGGCCGTCGGCCGGCCGGTATTGGGATCGAAGACGATGGTCGTGGTCTGCGGCCCGCCGGAATCCGTGTAGCTGACCGTCCAGGTGTTGGCGGCGGTCTTTTCCATATCGACCGGCACTTCGATCGCCTTGCCGATGCTGTCATAGACGACCATCGACGACTTCTTGGTGTCGCCGACCGCGGCCGATTCAGGGAACTGGATGGTAAAGGCGCCTGCGTCGGTGGCCTTCGGGGCGACGATCGCGCCGACAGGCAACTCGATGGGCGCGGCCGCGCCGCCGCCGACGGGCGAGCCGGTCAGGCGGTAGCCGGCGGTATTGACCAGGAAGGTGGTCTCCTTGCCGCCGATCGTCTCGGTGCGCTGCACGAAGGAACCGGCGCGGGTATAGAATTCGCGGCCGGCCGTATCCTGCACGACGAAGAACCCGTCGCCCTGAATGGCGAGGTCCGAACCCGACGAGGTGGCGGCGATACTGCCCTGCTGGCTGATCGACTGGCGAACCTGGGTCTTCACCGAGCCCGGATTGTACTCGCCGCCGCCCTGGGCGAGGACGAGAGAGGCAAATTCGGTGGAATTTCGCTTGTAGCCGTTCGTGCTGGAGTTCGCGATGTTCTCCGACACGGTGGACAGCCGGTTGGCCTGTGCATTCATGCCGGACACGCTGGTCCTGAAGACACCGTTGATGCTCATTGCCTGGTACTCCGTGGCGTAGATCTCTCTTCCGCAATACGGAGTGAAGCTTGCGCCGAACTGTCAGGAACCGGCCTTCTCAGTATATCGACGAAATAAAAGGCCCCGCCGAACTAACGACGAGACCTCTATTCTTAATAACTTGTTAACCAGTTTGTATCAGTCGACGCCGATGCCGTAGCCGAGATAGCGCTTCGAGGAGACCGGATCGTAGCCGAGGCGCATCTTCAACTTCTTGCGCAGCTTCGAGATGTGGCTCTCGATGACGTTCTCCTCGACGTTCTCGTCGAAGATGCCGTAGATCGCGCTGAACAGCTGCTGCTTGGAGACGCGGCGGCCGCGGTTGGCGACCAGATATTCCAGGATCCGGCGCTCGCGGCGCGGCAGGGCCATCGGCTTGCCGGCGACTTCGGCGTCGCGACCGTCCTGATAGACGGAGATCTCGCCGACGACGGTGCGGGCGTCCTCGGTCTCGTTGCGGCGACGGATGGCGCCGACCCGGGCGAGGATTTCCTTGACGTGGACCGGCTTGGCGACGACGTCATCGACGCCGGCGGCGAACAGGTCGAGCGTGCCATCCAGGTTGCGGCCTTCCGACAGCGCGATCATCGGCGCCTTGGAGCGGGCCCGGATCAACCGCGGGCAGATCGTGCGGTCATCGAAATCACCGAGCAGGAAAGCCTCGACGGCCGAGAGATCAGACTCCGGCGCGGTCTCGACCCAGTCGCGGAATTCGTCGGCCTTGAAGCCTGCTGCCGACACGCCTTCGCGACCGAACATGGACTCGTAGCCGTCCGTCACGAGTTCCCGGTTGTCCACTACAACGATCATTTCCGTCACCCTCGGTCCGCCGTTTGTCTGTGAACAGAGAGTTAAACTGACCCCGAACTTGCGCCTATCCTGAAATTTAGTGATCCGTTAACCATGCCGTTCATTTTCGGACTAAGTCACGAATCCGACTCACGAATTTTTTTCGTTAACGAAGTCTTAACGGCCCGATCGCCGCCATGAATGCGCCATGGCCGGTCCATCGCGTCGCCGCGATCGCGTCCCGTCAGGCTGTGTCGTGTCAGAGATAAACGGAGGGATCGAGTTCGCGGCGGCGTGCGCCGGTCTCTTCGGCGGGCGATGCCGTCATGGCCTGCTCCGGTCGCCCACCCCCCTGGCGCGCGGAACCCTCGCCGCCGAAGCCCGCGGCGCCGTCACGGGCCGCGCCATTCTGCGACTGGCCCGTCGACGCCTGGCCATCGGCCTGGCCCTGCGCATTGGCGATGCCACCACGCGGCGCGCCGGCGTCACGGACACCGATGCTGATCGCCGCTTCGTCGACCGAGAAGCCGGCCTTGGTCAAGAGCTTGTTCAGGCCTTCGGCATCGTCCTTGATGCGCAGCGCCGTGTCGGCCTCGCTGGCGACGATGTGGATCGCCAGCTTGCCGTCGATCAGACGCATGGTGACGTCGAGCTTGCCGAGCTGCTCGGGCTGAAGCTGGATCTGGATGGTCTTGAGCGCTGCGCCGCCGGCCCGCATCTGCACCCGGGCGGCTTCGGCAGTGTCGCCCGTCGGCAGCGGTGCCCCGGTCAGCGAGGTGGTCACGGCGTCGGCGACCTGCCGGCCAATGGTCGGCGTCGCGCCTGCAACGGCCATGCCGGTCGCCGCGGTCTCGGAAACCTTCGGGCTCATGCCGGCCGCGGCGTTCCTGTTGCCGTCATTGTCGGCCCGCGGATTGCGGTCGAAGGCGGCGCGCTCGCCCCTCGGCTCGCTGCGGCCGCGGCGCGTCCCGTTGCCCTCGCCGGCTGCGAAGACGTCGCCGGTCTCGCCGTCGACTGCCGGTCCGCCCTCGCCGTCCGGCGTCGTGCCGTTGCCGGCGCGCATGTCGACGGATGCCAGCAACTGGCGAATGTTCGTGGTGGCAGCGCCGCCCGGCTTGCCTGCGGCAACGGCGGATGCGCCGGCGGCGGTGGTCGCCGGTTCGAAATCGGTGCGCTGCGAGACCAGGTCGACCCGCGCACGCGCCTGTTCACCAGCGGCTTGCGCCTTGCTGACATTCGCCGTCGCCGTCTTGCTGGCGCCAAGCGCTTCGCCCGCTGCTGCGGCGATCCGCGACACGGTCTCGTCAGCATCGTTCGCGGCAAACCGCGCGAGCGGATTGGCGGCCTTCTCGTCCTTGCCCATGGCGGTTCTGGCGAGAGGCGCATCGGCAGCCGGCCCTGCCTTGCCATCAGTGGCAGTCCCCACATCAGCATCGGCGACGTTGGTCATGGTCGCGGCGGTCGCGGTTCCCGAGCGCAGCAGCCGGTCCATGTCGGCAAGGATTGCGGCAAGGCCGTTGTCGCGCGGCCGCCCGGCCAGTGCGGCGTCGGCCTGCCTGTCGCTGGCCTGCGTCGTCTCGGCGGCGTCCTCGGAGCCCGCGGCCTTCGTCTCGTCGGTCTCGGCCTCGCGGGTGTCCCGGTTCTCGCTGTCGGACCGCGTCGCCTTCGGAGCCTGCTCGGCGTCCTTGACGAAGCTGTCGAAGGCATCGCGCGCCTCGGTGGCGCTTTCCGCGCCACGACCGGCCGGCGAGCGGGTTGCTGGAGCGCGCATTTCGACGGAGGTGCTGACGGATGCGGTCACGGCATGGCTCTCTTCAGATCGCCGCGAACGGCGTCGAGGAGCGCGGCTCCCCTGGTCAGGACGGCGGATTGCTCCGCGGGCGGCTGCGGCCCGTAGCGCTCGGCGGGGTCGATATTGGCGGCCATCAGCGGCTTGCGCATCTCGCTGAGCACCTCGTAGGCCGCCTCGTGCAGCTTGCGGTCGGCGGGATGAAGCGTCGCGACGTCGATCGCTTCCAGCGCGACACGTGCCTCGACGGGATCGCCCGTCGTCAGCGTGGCGGCGGTCTTGTAGAGCAGCGCGCGCTGGCTGTCGGCGGGAACGGCATTGCCGCTTTCCAGCGCCTCGGTCGCCATTGCGGCGGCGAG
Organism: Aurantimonas manganoxydans SI85-9A1; assembly: GCF_000153465.1. GTDB lineage: Bacteria > Pseudomonadota > Alphaproteobacteria > Rhizobiales > Rhizobiaceae > Aurantimonas > Aurantimonas manganoxydans. The sequence goes on from NZ_CH672387.1 coordinate 2,896,525, forward strand.
CGGCAGATTGCCGCCGACGAGCGCCCGGCGCGCCACGGCGAGGAAGATCGCCAGCCGCTGGTCGTCGGGAATCCGGGCAGTCGCATTGTCGATCGTGGCGACCGTTTCGTCCTTGGTCTCCGCCGGCCGCGCCGCGTAGACCGCCGAGAAGCGGGCGCGGAAGTTGCCGGCATAGGCGGAATCGGCGAAGCGGTCGAAATATTGCCGCGCATAGCGATCGGCGGCCGCGTGGGAGCCGATGTCCTCGGCGAGCAGCACGCCCATTCGCAGCGCCGCCTCTTCCAGAAGCGTGCCGGGCGCCGCCAGCATCACCTGCTCCAGCCGGTGCAGTGCATCGGCCGGGGCGTCCTTCTGCAGGAGCTGCGCAACCGCCAGGTTCAGCTGGGCAGCAAGGGCGGTGTCCATCTCCGACACGTCGATCGGCACCAGGGCCGCGCGCGCGTCGCGCGCACGGTTCTCGACATAGGCCAGGGCGCCGTCGAGAAGGGCCCGCTCGTCGCCATCGATGGTGGCGGTCGACAGTATGCCGCGCAGGACCGCAGGCGGCCCTCCGCTCAGGACGAACAGGGCCGCGGCGCGCAGATTGCGCGGGTCGGTCCACACTTCGGGCGGCTGTTCGAGAAAGGTCGGGCCGTAGCGGCGCAGGAGCTGCGCCTGCACGCGGATCGCCGCGCCGTTGCCGCGGGCGACCTGGTCCTGCAGGAACTGCACCGAGCGCACGATCTCGTAGGGCATGGGGGCCCGTTCGCGCGGCCAGGGCCCGGTGCCGTCGCCGTTCTCGTCCTCATGCGCGTCGGCATCGCCATCCGTCGCGACCTCCGCATGCTCGCTTGCGGCCTCGTCCGCATGGGCTTTCGGTTCGCCCGCAGGACCGCCTTCGGAGCGGATCGCATCCTCGCCGGCCTGGCGCACCCGCTCGGCGACGCTGGCCGGCTCCGATGCGCTCTCTCCGGCCGCCCATGCCATCGGCATGGCAGTCGTCAGCATCAGGGCGCAGGCGATCACGCCCAGCCCCAGTCGGCGTTCGGTGGACAAGCAACCCATTCTCATTGCGCCGGCTCGGTCAGCAGGATCTCGATCCGGCGGTTCGCCGCCGCCTCGGGGTCGTCGGCAATCTTCGGCGCGCGGTCGGCGACCCCCTCGATCGCCTTGACGCGGTCCTCGTCCAGGCCGCCGCGGGCCAGCATGTAATAGGCCATGTGGGCGCGGGCGGTGGACAGGCGCCAGTTATCGTACTGGGCGCTGCGGAACGGCCGGGAATCGGTATGGCCGCGGATCGACACGTTGCCGGGCTGCTTCGACAGGACGGACGCAATGCGCTCCATCATGGCGACGACCTGCGGCGTCGGTCGGGCCGATCCGACCTCGAACATGCCCGACATCATGTCGTCGGCGATCGAGATGGTCACGCCGCCTTCGCCCGGCACGACCTCGAAATTGGTCGGCAGAGGCTCGCCCTGACGGGCGAATTCGGCGGCAATCTCAGCCTTGAGCTCGTCGGCCCGGTCGGCCTGCGCAACGGCTTCGCCATCCGCCGGCTTGGCGTCCGCATCGGCCTCGGCAAGCTCGGCCTCTCCGGCATCAGGAGTCTCGGCTTCGGCCTCAGCATTGGCCTCGGCGACCGCCTCGGCCTGCGTCTCCGCATCCACCGGCACCGGCTCGTCCGACATGTCGTTCGGCAGCACTGCGGTCTTGAATTCGCTCGGCGGGGCCTCGTCGATGACGGCTGCGCTTTCGGTGGCGTTCGGGGCCAGCTGCCAGGAGGCGGGATCGAACGGATCGCGATAGGCGTCGCCGCCATTCAGGCCCGGCAGGCCCGTCCCATCCGGCTTGCCCTGCAACTCGCCCGTGGTCTCGGACGCGCCCTCGGCGGCGATCTCTGCGAGCACCGCATAGGGATCGCGGAACAGCGCCTCTTCCTCGCCGCCTTCCTGGTCGCCAGCCAGCGGCTTGCCGTGGGGATCGCCGTTGGTGTCGGCCTTGCTGATGCCGTTCTCGTTCTCGTCGCGCGAGGCGCCGTCGTCGGACTGCTCGACGCCGCGCGTCGCCGGCGAGGCGTCGTTGAGGCGGATCGGATTGAAATACTGGGCGACCTGCTTGCGCGTCGCCATGTCTGAGGCCTGGGTCAGCCACATCACCAGGAAGAAGGCCATCATTGCCGTCATGAAGTCGGCGAAGGCGATCTTCCAGACGCCGCCGTGATGGGCTTCCTCGCCGTGGCCGCCGCGGCGGCGCACGATAATGATTTCCTGACGGTCCAGATGCCCCGCCCCGGACTGATCGGTCACGCGAGCGCCTCTTCCAGTGCCGTGCGCCAGCCCATCAGCCGTGTCTCGACGACGGTCTGGTCGCATTCAATTTTCACCTCGACCATGTCGGGGTCGGGTTCACAAACGATGAAGGCCTTGCGCTTGCCGAGCGCCTGTTCCAGCGCTTCGAGCAGATCGGCCGGGCCGGTGACGCGGATGTTCAAGGCCTTGCCGTCGCCGATCAGCATGTGGACCGCGTCGGCCAGTTCCAGAACGGTCTGGCGCCGGCGCGCATCGAGCGCGATCGGCTTCAGGACGCTCGACAGCGAGGCCCGCACGATGGTCTCGATCCGGTCGAGCCGATCGGTCAGGAGCGCGCCCATCTGCTCACCCTCCTCGCCGGCCCATTCGCCGCGTGCCGCCTCGACGGCTGCGGCCTTCGCCGCTTCCGCCGTTTCGCGCGCCTCGTTCAGCGCCGCCGCGGCCTCGGCCTCGGCTTCCGCCCTGCCCTGCTGGATGCCCGCCTCACGGGCGGCTTCCAGCGGATCGAGTTCGCCTGACGGTGCCGCTGCCAGATCCGGCAGACCGGCCTCCGCCTCGTCGCCGAAACCATTCATCGCCGCATCGGGATCGAAGTCCGGCGCATCGAAGCCGCCAAGATCCGGCAAACCGCCGGCGGCGCCATCCGCATCGTCGTCATCGAGGTTAAGCGCGGAGAAGTCCGGCAGCATGCCGGCCGGTGCCGGGGTCTCGCCATTGTCCTCGCCGGCGAACTGCGCGGCAAAGTCGATGTCGGCTGCGCCGGTCTCGGCCTCGTCCTCTTCCTCGATCTCCATCTCGGGGATCGGCGAGGTCTTGGTCTGGGCCGCGGGGCGCGCCTGGTTGGCGGCGACCAGCGCCAGCGGCTCGAAGATTGTCGCCTCGCGGGCCGACGCCCCCGGGCGGGCCGGCATGTCGGTATCGGCGTCCAGCTCGGGCAGGTACTGAGCGAGAGAGATCATGGCTTAGGCCGCCTCTTTCTGGTTGAGCCACTGCTTCATGACGGTGGCGGCATGCTCTTCGTTGTGATCCAGGAGCCGCTCGAGGCGGGCTCTCGGCGAATTGCCCACATTGAAGTTGAGGTCGTCGAGGAAGCCGATCTCGTTGCCCGAGCCGCCGGCCGGATCCGAATCGTAGTTCAGGTTCTCCAGGAGGCTTTCCGACAGGGCGCGGGCATCGTCGTCCAGCTCCGGCATCTCGTCGTCGTCCAGCGCGGCCAGGGTGGTCCCTTCGGCGGCCGGCATGGCGGCGATGGCGCGGACGGCCGGCTTGAGGCCGAACCAGATCAGCATGATCGCCACGGCGAGGATAGTCAGAGCGTTGATGAGCGTGCCGGACTGGCGCATGAACATCTCGCCGAGGCTTGGGGCCGGGATCGGCTCGAGGGCGTCGTCGGAGGCGATGAAGTCGACGGCGGTCACCTCGATCTGGTCGCCGCGATCGGCCGAGAAGCCCGACGCCGAGGCGACCAGAGCCTTGATCTCGCCGATCCGCGCGTCGATCTGGGCGTCGGTCGGGTTCTCGCCGATGGCTTCGAGCACGCGCTTGCGGTCGACGACCACAGCCACCGACAGGCGCTCGACCTGATAGCCGTCGCTGGTCGTGGAGATGGTCTTCTCGTTGATCTCGTAGTTGGTGAGTTCCTCGCGGCGCTCGGTCTCTTCCGACGACTGCTCGCCGCCACCGCCGCCCGCCGGGGCCGCGTCGACTTCGCGGACGTCCTGCTCGACGCCCACCGGGGTCTCGCTGGCGCGGTTGGCCGACTGGTTGTTCTCGCGAATGGTGCGGGTCGAGCGCTCGACCCGGCTTTCGGGATCGAAGATGCGCTCGCTGATCTGCTTGCGATCGGTGTCGAGCCGGGCAACGACGCTGGTCTGGAAGTTGCCGATGCCGAGATAGGGCGCGAGGGTGCGGCGGATCGACTGCTCGATGTCCTTGGAGACGACGCTTTCGATGCCGAAGAGCTTGGTGGGCGCGGCCGAAACGCCTTCGTCGCCGGACGCCAGCAGCGTGCCGTCGGCATTGAGGATGGTCACCTCTTCCGGCGTCATGGACGGGATCGCCGAGGCGACCAGCGAGCGGATCGCCTGGGCGGACCCGAAATCATTGCCGTTCTCGGTGCGCACGACGACGCTGGCCGAGGGCTTCTGCTGTTCACGGCGGAACGAGCCCTTGTCGGGCAGGACAATGTGGACGCGGGCGGCGCGCACGTTGCGCAGGGTCTGGATGGTGCGGGCGATCTCGCCTTCCAGGGCGCGAACCCGGGTAATCTCCTGCATGAAGGAGGTCAGGCCGATCGAGCCGAGATTGTCGAAGAGTTCGTAGCCGGCGTTCTCCGAACGCGGCAGGCCCTTTTCGGCAAGCAGCATGCGCGCCGGGGCCGTCTGCGAGAAGGGCGTCAGGATGGCGTCGCCCTTGGAATCGACGTCGAAGGGAATGCCCGCTTCGGTCAGGGCCGCGCCGATGCGCGTCACGTCCGTGCGGTCGAGCCCCGAATAGAGCGTCTCCATGTCGGGACGCGACAGGTAGTAGCTGCCAAGTCCGACCAGGGCGACCACGAGCAGTCCGACCAGACCCAGAGCTCCGAGCCTGCGTGGACCGAGCGCGGTCAGATTCGTCAAAAGCTGCTGAGCTTTTCCGCCAACGGCAAGCGCCATGGATCTCTCTACCCTGCCTTAACTGTGTCTGCGAAGTGACGAGCGGACCATGCCGGTCGAAGCTTGCGCGAGACCACGGTTAATGAAGGGTTAACGCGAGAAACCTGTCGGTGAATGCAATCTGGACGGGTACCCAGTGCTCTGCGGCGAAAGGCCGGAGATGTCCGGGCCGGTCAGGAGGCCTGGGAGAACAGTTCCATCTCGCCGTCGGAATCGTCCGGCTTCACGGCGCCAATGCCGTGCGCCGAGGGGACGAGCCGCAGCTTGAGATCGTTCAGGCGCACGGTCTCGAGCGCCGATTTCAGCGCGACTTCGTAGCTTTCCGGCAGTTCGTCCCGGGCCGCCTCGAGGAAGGTGGAGAGATTGCACAGCGTCTGCTGGGTGCGGTCGATGCGCTGCACGGCGCGCACATAGGCGGCGTCCTGCGTCGCGTGGTCCGGACAGACGAGCTCATGCATCGCCTCGGCATCCCTGGCGAGTTCCCGCAGTTCGAGGGAGAGGGTCCTGAAAAGGTCGGACAGGGAGCTCATCGACATGGCATTTCGCTTCGATCGCTAGAATTGTACGAGACAGTGGCTCGAGACGGCTCGCCAGAGTACGTCGCGATCCTTTCAGAAAAGTTCCACGTCGCCGATGGCATCGGGCTTGCGAACGGGACGGGCCACCGGGATCTGCGGCATGGCCGTCGGCTCGAACAGGATCTGCCGGGCCCGTCCGGAATGCGGCCAGTACTCGATGCGTCGGCCCGATTCCCCGCCCAGGCTGCCACCCAGATAGGTGATCTTCTCCGTGCGCAGGAAGCGCTCGGCGAAGACCGCATTCTTGGAGCCGACATTCGACAGGCGATCGACGGTCTGGGCGCCGCCGAACAGCTTAGCCTCGAGATTTTCGCGGCGCGCGCCCTGCTGCAGCAACCCGTTGATCAGCAGTTCCATCAGATAGAGGCCGAAGCTCTCCGTGCGGCCGCTTTCCGCGTCGCCGGCGCCCGGCAGCAGGAAGTGGTTCATGCCGCCGACCCCCGCCACCCGATCGTGGATGCAGGCCGCAACGCAGGATCCGAGAAGCGTCGTCAGAACCGTATCCGGCCCCGTCGCCACCCGGGCTTCGCCCTGCATGACATGGATGCGCTGCATTCCAGACCGGTTCAGCATCACTGAAGACGACCGACCACCGCTTCCATGGTCTTCTTGAGGACGGGGACCGTGATCGGCTTGGCCAGGAAGTTGTTGACCCCGAACTGCGCCGCGCGCTGCACCAGTTCGCGGTCGCCCTGTCCCGTCAGAATGATGAAGGGCGTCTTCTTCGTCGGTGCGTAGGACCGCACAGCCTTCAAGAGCTGGATCCCGTCCAGCTTGGGCATGTTGAAGTCCGAGATGATGATGTGGCAGGGCGCCGTCATCATCGTCTGCAGTGCTTCTTCACCATCGACGGCAAAGATGATCTGCTTGATTCCAAGTTGTTCCAATGCGTCGCGTATCAGCATCCGGCTGGTACGATGATCGTCGACGATGAGAACTCTGATCCGGTCTGCGATGCTCATGGGGTCTATCCTTGTCGGATCCCTATTAAAGGGGAATTTTATGAAGAGATTCTCTCATCCGGATCGCATTTTGCGCCGACTTCAAACAATGTCCGGGAACATCGGCTGGTCAGGCAAAGATTTGCCGTGTCATTCTGGCAAGAGGGACTCTCTTCTCCGCGGCGCCGATCTCGTAGGCCACCCGCGGCATGCCGTAGACGAGCGAACTCGCCTCATCCTGCGCCAGGGTGCGCGAGCCACCCTTGCGCATTTCCAGGAGCCCCTGCGCGCCGTCGCGGCCCATGCCGGTCAGGATCACGCCGCTGGAGCGGCCCTTGAAGTTCTTGGCGATGGACGCGAACAGGACGTCCACCGAAGGTCGGTGCCCGGACACCGGATCGTCGGCGACGAGCGAGATATAGGGCTGCATCGCCTTGCGCAGGACCATGTGCCGGCCGCCACCGGGGGCGAGATAGACATGGCCGGGCCGCAGGACGTCGCCATCCTTGGCTTCGCTCACCCGGGCCGGGCACAGGCGGTCGAGCCGGGCGGCGAAGGAACCGGTGAAGGCTGCGGGCAGATGCTGTACGATCAGCGTCGGCGGGCAATCGGCCGGAAACTCCGCTAGGACCTGGGTCAGCGCCTCGACGCCGCCGGTCGACGACCCGATGCCGATCAGCTCGGGCCCGGTCGGCGAACAGGTGACCTCATGCGGCGCGCGCGCCGACGGCGCGGTGCGGGTCATCGGTGCCGCCACCCTGCCCCGGCGCTTGACCAGACGGCCCTTGGCCTGCGCTGCCTCCTTGATGAGCCCCGGCAGGGTCTCGAACGTGTTGCTGCCGGCACCGGGCTTGGCGATGCAGTCGAAGGCGCCGATCTCCAGCGCTTCGAGGGTCGCCGACGCTCCGGGCGCGGTGAGGTTCGACACCATGATCACCGGCGTCGGCCGCAACTGCATGATCTTCTGCAGGAAATCGATGCCGTTCATGTTGGGCATCTCGACGTCGAGGGTGACGACGTCGGGATCGAGCGCCTTCATCTTCTCGCGCGCCTCGAAAGGATTGGCTGCTTCGCCGACCACCTCGATGCCCGGATCGTTGCGCAGCACGTTGCGGATCAGCGCCCGCATGGTCATCGAATCGTCGACGATGAGAACGGTCGCGGGTGCCGTCATCGGTGCTTTGCTCCGTCCGGAATCACGAGGGCCGGATCCACTGGACGAATCCGCAATCTGGTTCGGATCGATGCGGTCCATCACGGTCAGCCACCAGCCTTGCGATAGGAGGTGTTGGATTCGTAGCTGAGCGTGTTGGATGCCGGTCCGGTGACCCGCTCGGAATGGCCGACATAGAGGAAGCCGTCGGGCAGGATGCGCTCGGCGAAGCGGTTCCACACCTTTTCGCGGGTCGTCTGGTCGAAATAGATGGTCACGTTCCGGCAGAAGATCGCGTCGAACAGGCCCTTCATCGGCCACTGGCCGATCAGGTTCAGTTCACGAAAGGCGACGAGATCGCGCATCGTGTCCGCGACCTCGAAGGCCATCTCGTCGGTCGCCCCGCGCTTGCCGCCGGTGGCGCCGTGCACCGGGCGGAACCACCGCCGGCGCAAATCCGCGGGCACGTTCTGCAGGTCGCTCGACAGGTAGATACCGGCGCGGCCCGTCGCCACGACGTTCGGGTCGATGTCGGAGGCCAGGATGCGCACGTCGTGATCGGCCGCATCCGGCATCATCGACAGGACGGTCATGGCGATCGAATACGGTTCATGGCCGTTGGAGCAGCCTGCCGACCAGATGCGCACGCGCCCGCCCCGCTTGGCGCTCGCCAGGAGCGGCGGCAGCAGGTTGTTGCGCAGATGGTCGAAATGATGTTGCTCGCGGAAGAAATGCGTGACGTTGGTGGTCAGCGAGGCGAGCATCTTCATCCGCTCGTCGGCGCCACCCGCACCGGCGACATGCTCGCAATAGTCGCGGAAGCTCTCCATGCCGAGGCTGCGCAACCGCTTGGACAGCCGCGAATAGACGAGTGTCGCCTTGGAGGGCGACAAATGGATGCCCGCGTCATCGTAGAGAATGCGCGCGATATTGGTGAAATCCGCCTCGGTCATCGGGAACTCGCCCGCCCCGATCGACGCGGAATCGGCCCGCCGCCTGCCTACCGGCTTTTCCTGCTGATGTCCGGCCGCCAAACGCCCCACTCCACTTCGGGCGCGGGAACCGGGCAACCTATGCCCGGCTCCATCGCACCATTCCTGTCATCTTGTCTGCTGTTGCGTACCGTGCTGCGCCCGGCTCAGGCCGCGTCGCGCAGCTGCGGCAGCACGTTGTCGGTGGCGATCAGGGAGACCATGCGGCCTTCCAGCGCCATGACGCCGCGCACGAACTGCTTGGCGAATTCCGTCGCCATGTCCGGCGGCGGCTGCAGGGCGTCGTCGGTCACCGTCAGTATATCGGAGACCGCATCCACCAGCAGGCCGAAGAGCTGCTGCTGCGAACGGGCGACGATGATGACGCTGCGCGCCGTCGGCTGCGTCTTCGGGAAACCGAGACGAGCCGCCAGGTCGACGATCGGAAGAACCGCGCCGCGCAGGTTGATGACGCCGTTGACGTAGGATGGGGCGTGCGGGATCGGGGTCGCCGGGGTCCAGCCACGGATTTCGCGCACCGACATGATGTCGACGCAGAATTCCTGCTCGCCGATGCGGAAGGCGACGAGCTCGCGGCCGTTGCCTTCACCGCGATTGTCGTTCTGGGCGGGCTTGCCGATCTGGTTGTGAGAAGTCGTCATCTATCCTACTCCGCGGCCTGTTGCATGGCGTTGCTGGCGAAGGCGATATCGCCCCGCGATGTTGCGACGACGGTATCGACGTCGAGAATGAGGGCGACACGACCGTCGCCGAGAATGGTGGCCGCGGCGATGCCGGGCACGTTGCCGTAATTGGTCTCGAGGCTCTTGATCACGACCTGGCGCTGCCCCTGGATGGCATCGACGAGGAGCGCCGAACGCAGGCCCTTTTCCGCCTCGACCAGGATCGCGACGCCGCCGGTGGCGTCCGTCGGCTGATCGGTGAAGCCGAGCTCCCGCCCGACATCGACCAGCGGCAGGAAGCTGTCGCGTACCTTCACCAGCCGCGCGTCGCCGCCGAAGCTCTTCACCTCTTCGGGCTTGGGCTGCAGCGTCTCGATGATCGCGGTCAGCGGCACGACGACGGTCTGGTCGCCAACCGAGACGATCATGCCGTCGAGGACAGCCAGCGTCAGCGGCAGGCTCATCGTGAAGATCGAACCCTTGCCGGGTTCGGAGGTGATCGACACGCGGCCGCCGAGAGCCTGGATCGAACGCTTGACGACATCCATGCCGACACCGCGGCCCGAAAGCTCGGACACCGAAGAGGCGGTCGAGAAGCCCGGCGCGAAGATCAGATTGTCGATCTCCTCGTTGGTCAGGTTCGCATCCGCCGGGACGAGGCCCTTGCTGACGGCGATCTCCTGGACCTTCGGACGGTTGATGCCGGCGCCGTCATCGGTGATCTCGATGACGATGCGGCCCGAACGGTGCATCGCCGCGACCTTCACCACGCCTTCGGCGGGCTTGCCGGCGGCAAGCCGCACGTCAGGCTTCTCCAGCCCGTGGTCGATGGCGTTGCGCAGCATGTGGGTCAGCGGATCGGCGAGGCGCTCGATGACCGTCTTGTCGACTTCGGTCCACTCGCCTTCCGTGACGAGGCGCACGGTCTTGCCGGAGATCTCGGCGACTTCGCGGGCAAGCCGCGGCAGCCGCTGGAAGACCGACTTCACCGGCTGGGCGCGGATCGCCATGACGCTGTCCTGGATGCCGCGGGTGAGCTGCTCGAGTTCGTCGAGACCGACCGCCAGTTCCGAGGTGCGGGCAAGGCCTGCCTGATAGGCGCGCTGGGACAGCATGACCTGATGGATGACCAGCTCGCCGACGAGGTCGATCAGCCGGTCGACGCGCTCCAGATCGACACGGATGGTCTGGGCTGCCGCGGTGGTCGCCGTGGCCGGCTTGCCGTCGGATTCGGAAGCCGCCCTGGCCTCGGAGGGCATCGCCTTCGGCACGGCGTTGACGGCCGGGGCCGGTGCTGCGGCCGCAACACTTGCCGGCTCGGGCGTGGCGGTCGCTACCGGAGCGGCCGGCGCCTCGTCCGCGGCGACGGGTCCGGCATCGGGCGCGGCTGCTTCCGGTGCCTCGGCGATCTCCTCAGGAGCTTCCGCCGGCACGTCACCGCGGATGCGGGCGAGAATCTCGGCCAGATCGGAATCGAAGCCACCGGCGTCGCCTTCCGGCGTGTCGGCCTCGATCGTCAGGTCGCAATCCCACTCGACGAATTCGAAGATCTCGCGCACGGCCTCTTCGGTCGCGGACGTGCGCAGCTCGATGTTCCAGGTGAGATAGGCGCTCTCGGGATCGAGATCCTGCAGCTGCGGCAGCTCGCTGGTGTCGCAGGTCACCTCGGCCTCGCCGAGCTTGCAGAGATCGCGCAGGACGACCGCCGCCTCGTTGGCCTTGGAATAAAGCCCCTCATGCGGCTTGAAGGAGATCTGGAAAACGGTCTCGCCATCATCGTCCGCGTCATCGCCGCCGCCGAGAAGATCGTCGAGATCCACGGCGATCGGGACGAAGTCGAGATCGCCCATGCCCTGGTTGTCGTCCTCGCCGGCCGCATCCTCGGTCTCGACCGCGCCGCCGCCGACCAGTGCCTTGAGTTCGGCGGCCAGGCCGTCATTGCGGGCCGCGTCCGCCACGCCGCCGTCGCGGGCGACGGTGACGAGGTCGGCCAGCGCGTCGCCGGAACGCAGCATCACCTTGATGACCGTGTCCGTCGCTTCCAGCCGGTTGGAGCGCAGCTCGTCGAGCGTCGTCTCGAAGATGTGGGCGAAGCGCACCAGATCATCGAGGCTGAAGGCGCCGGCGCCGCCCTTGATCGAATGGACAGCCCGGAAGACGGCGTTGACCGTATCGGAATCGGCCTCGCCATTCTCGATCGCCAGCAGCCCGGCTTCCAGCTCTGCAAGCTGCTCGGCACATTCCTCGAAGAATGTCTGCCGGATTTCGGCCATCGCGTCCATGTCGCTACCTTCTTGTTCCTGCTCGGACTGCTGTCTGCGTCGCGGTCACCGGCCCGCTCGGGCCACGCGACCGTCGACAGGGCGCTCTGCCTAGGCGGCGACGCGGTTGATCGCGTCGACCAGCTTGACCGGGTCGAACGGCTTGACGATCCAGCCGGTCGCACCCGCGGTGCGGGCCCGCTGCTTCTTCTCGGCGTCGCTCTCGGTGGTCAGCACCAGGATCGGGATGGCGCGGCGCCGGGGATCGACCCGCACTTCCTCGATGAACTGGAAGCCGTCCTTGCGGGGCATGTTGATGTCCGTGATGATGACATCCGGCTCGACTTCCATGCCTTCCAGGACTTCGATCCCGTGGGCACCGTCCTCGGCCTGCACGACAATGAAGCCTTGCGACGACAGCGTCGCCCGCAGCATCTCGCGCATGGTGCGCGAGTCGTCGATCGTCAGAACTGTCCTGCTCATGCGAGGCTTCCCTTGTCGCTGATGTGCTCGGGCGACAGCCCGAGAAGCTCGAGGCCGCTCAAAAAGGCGTCCGAAGGTGTGTCGAGGTCGAACGGCGTGTCATCGACCTTCCAGGTCGCGGCTGCGGAGAGCAGAACCTGAACGCACTGGCCGCCGAGCCGGGTGACCTTGGAGGCGTCGACCTTGACCGGTCCGCCGCGCAGGGCCAGGAGCTGTTCCGCCAGTGGCGCGGCTGCCTTGATGTCGAGAACTTCCGGCAGGCCGACGGATGTCGCCTTGCGAGTTGCGGGCTTCCGGGCCATCAGAACTCCTCCCAGCTATCTTCTTGAATCTGCGTGGCGCGGGCGGCGCCGCCCGAACCGGTCGTGCGCATCTGCGTCACGCCGCGGGACGGCGCATGGCGCTGCGGCTGCGCCCGGCCTTCGCTGCGGCGGGCGCCGGCATTGCCGGCACTGGTGCTGAACTTGGCCATGGCATGGGCCAGCTCGTCGGTCTCGTTGGCCAGCGTCTGGCTGGCCGCGGTCGCCTCTTCCACCATGGCGGCGTTCTGCTGCGTGACCTTGTCCATCTGGTCGGCCGCACCCGAGACTTCCCGCAGGCTCGTCGCCTGTTCGCGAGCGCTCGAAGCAATGGTCGAGATGACCTCGGCCATGGCGCTGACTTCCGTGACGATCTCCTCGAGCGACTTGCCGGACGCCGTCACCAGCTCGACGCCGGTGCCGACCTGCTCGCGGGAGGTGGCGATCAGCGTCTTGATCTCCTTGGCCGCTTCCGCAGAGCGCTGGGCGAGCCCGCGCACTTCCTGCGCGACGACCGCAAAGCCCTTGCCCGCCTCGCCGGCCCGCGCCGCCTCGACGCCGGCATTCAGCGCCAGCAGGTTGGTCTGGAAGGCGATCTCGTCGATGACCGAGATGATCGAGTTGATCTTCTCCGAGGACTGCTCGATCTGGCCCATGGCCGCGACCGCCTTGCCGACGACCTCGCCGCCCTTCTGGGCCTTCTCACGGGCACCCGACGCCACCTGCTGGGCCTTGCCGGCGCCCTCGGCGGTCTCGTTGACGGCCTGGGTCACTTCACCCAAAGCAGCAACGGTTTCTTCCAGGCTCGCCGCCTGCTGCTCGGTGCGGTGGGCGAGATCGTTGGACGCGGTGTTGATCTCGCCGAGACCCGTGCGGATCGAGGCGATGGACGTCACGACATGGCCGATGGCCTCTTCCAGCGACGCGACGCTGGCGTTGAACTTGGCGCGGATCGGCTCGAATTCCTCGGCCACCTTGTCCTGCATGCGCACGGTCAGGTCACCGGCCGACAGGCGCTCGAAGCCCACTTCGACGACGCCGACAAAGGCCCGCAGGTCTTCCGCCTTGGCGTTGTCGAGCGCCGCCTGGCGCTTCTTGGCCTCGTCCTGGCTGATGCGGGCGGCCTCGGCCGTTGCGGCGAGTTCGTCCCGCTCGATCGCGGCCTGCTTGAAGGTCTCGACCGCGCCGGCCATCTCGCCGACCTCATCCTTGCGCTTGGCGCCAGGGACGATGATGGTCTTGTCGCCATCGGCCAGCTTGCGCATCACGCCGGTCATCTGGACGATCGGGGTGGCAATCCCGCGGGACAGGGCCCAACCGAGACCGGCGGCAACCAAGATCAGCGCGCCCATGCCGGCCAGAAGGGCGGTCTCGGCAGCGACATTGGCAGCGGCTTCGGCGCTGCTGGCCGTGGCGACACCCGCCGTCGACGTCTCGCGAACGCCATCGAGAATGGTCTCGATCGGCTCGATGAACGCGTCGGCCTTGCCCGAATTGAACAGCGCCAGCGCCTGCGGGTAGGTGAGTTCGTTGCCGGCATCGCGGATCACCGGGTCAGCGATCTCGGTCTGCCAGGCCTGCATCGCGACCGACACCTGCGGCAATTGCGCGGCGATCGGGCTGCCGACGCCGGCGACCTCGCCGAGATTTGCGACGTTCTTCTGGAAGGTCGCGTAATGCTCCTTCACCCGGCCCGAGAAATAGGCGTCGCGGGTGATCATGAAGCCGCGCAGCGAGTTCTCCTGGCGGGCCAGCGCAAAACGCGCATCGATCGCGGCATTCGACAGCGCGACCTGATGGTTCTTGTCTTCTGCCGCCGTCTCGATCTGGAGCATCGACTGGAACAGCAGTGCCCCCATGCAGGCGGCGATCACGACGAGGATCGCGAAAGCTGCGGCGATCTTCGTTGATATCTTGAGATTGGCCATTTGCATGATGGGGAACGTCCTTGGAAAGCGGCGGCGGCAGTTCCGAGATTCTGGAGTGACGCCAATGGGAAATTAGGGGAGCGATGGTTAACGGATTCTTATCGTCGGCCCGTCGAAGCTTGCGTCAGGGATGCGCTGCATCGTCGTTGCAGTCGCAGGACCATCTGGACCGAAATTGCTTTCATTTGTCTTGCGGAGCCGGTCACGACGTTCATTTCCGCAAAATTTAATCAGTAAGATTCTCTTGGCTTTGCGGTGCGTAAGCTAAGACTGCCGTACAGTTCGTAGCCCGATCTGTTATGCACCCCTCCCCCCGCGCTCGTACCGGACGCCGGACGCAAAACGGGCCCGGCCTTGCGGCCGAACCCGTTCGGTCCCTTCGGACTGTGCGAACCGATTAACGGAAGAGCGACAGCACCGACTGCGAGGACGAGTTGGCGATCGACAGCGCCTGGACGCCGAGCTGCTGCTGCGTCTGCAGCGCCTTCAGCCGGGTCGACTCCTCGGTCATGTCCGCATCGACCAGCGTACCGACGCCCTTGTCGATGGAGTTTCGCAGGTTGGAGACGAACTCCGACTGGATATCCATGCGGCTCTTGGAGGCACCGAGATTGGAAGCCGCCGTGGTCATGTCCGAAAGGATCTTGTCGACGACCCGCACCATGGCGTTCACCTGTGCATCCGTTGTGGTGCTGGCCAGTGCAATCACCGTACCCGTGGCCGAAGTCGTTTCGCCGGTGACGTCGATCAGTCGGTAATTGTCCGGCGTGGTCGTCGGCGTCGCCAGCAGCTGGTCGGCATCGTAGTCCTTGGTCAGCAGACCCAGGGTCTCGTCGTCGGTTCCGATCAGCGTCATGCTGGAGACGTTCAGGCCGATGGTGCCGACCGAGACGTTGCCGCCGGAATCGCGGTTGAACGACGAGACGACGTTCTTGGTGCCGGCTGCGGTCGCGGTCGAGTTCTGCAGCCAGTTCTCGCCCGAGAAGCTGGCCGAGGACGCGATGCTGGACAGCTGGTTCTTCAGCTCGGTCAGTTCCGAATTGATCTTGGTCTTGTCGACGCCCGGCTCGAGAGCCGCCAGCAGCTTGGACTTGATTTCGGAGGTGACGTCGATCGCCGCTTCCATGCCCGTATAGGCCACGTCGACCTTCGCCTGGCCAAGGCCGAGGGCGTCCTCGACGGCGCCGAGCGCCTTGTTGTCGGACCGCATCGTGGTCGCGATCGACCAGTAGGCGGCGTTGTCCGACGCCGCACCGACGCGGTAACCGGTCGAGATGCGGTTCTGGGTCTGGTCGAGGCTGCTGTTGATTGCCGACAGGCTCTGCAGAGCCGTCATCGCCGACGTATTGGTGTTGATGGAAGTCATTGTGTTGTCCCGTAACGCGGAATTTCAAACAGGGGACAGTCCGGATCGGCCGGCATAACGAAGCGGCATCATGCCCGTGACCGACGATCTGTTCGCCGGTCACCTCGCTATGGGGGCACCATCGGCCGGCATCGACTACCGGCTACTTAAATTCATTGGTTAACGCGTGGGCAGGACCGGCCCGGATCGCAGTCATCCTCAACGAAAGATTAACAAGACCGCTAAAAGTCGAGAGATAGGCTGGCAGGCTTTTATGGGCAGACACGAAAACGGGCCCGGCCTTTCGGCCGGACCCGTCTGTCTCCAGTGTCGAGATGTCGTGTCTTAACGGAAGAGCGACAGCAGCGACTGCGAGGAGGAGTTGGCGATCGACAGCGCCTGGACGCCCAACTGCTGCTGCGTCTGCAGCGCCTTCAGGCGGGTCGATTCCTCGGTCATGTCCGCATCGACCAGCGTGCCGACGCCCTTCTCGATGGAGTCGCGCAGGTTGGAGACGAACTCCGACTGGATATCCATGCGGCTCTTGGCGGCGCCGAGGTTGGAAGCAGCGGTGGTCATCGCACCGAGGGCCTCGTCCACGTCCGAGATCATCGTCGAGATGTTCGCGTCGGTGGTGGCACCGGTCAGCGTGAAGGTGGAGACGACCGTGCCACCCGTGCGACCCGTGTCGAGAATGCCGGCCGCGCCGTTCGAATCGAACAGCTTGGTCTTCGACGTGTCGACGCCGATGGTGCCGACCGAGACGTTGCCGCCGGAATCGCGGTTGAACGACGCGACGACGGACTTCGTCGCCGTGTAGCCCGCAGCACCGCTGTTGACCGACAGCCAGTTCTCGCCCGAGAACGACGCCGACGAGGCGATCGAGGTGAGCTGGCCCTGCAGTTCCTTGATTTCCGAGTTGATCTTGGTCTTGTCGACACCCGGCTCGCGCGCGGCAACCAGCTTCGACTTGATCTCGTCGACGACGTCGATGGCGGCGGTCATGCCGGTATAAGCCGTATCAACCTTCGCCTGGCCGAGGCCGAGGGCGTCCTGAACGGCACCGAGCGCCTTGTTGTCGGACCGCATCGTGGTCGCGATCGACCAGTAGGCGGCGTTGTCCGACGCCGCACCGACGCGGTAGCCGGTGGAGATGCGGTTCTGGGTCTGGTCGAGGCTGCTGTTGATTGCCGACAGGCTCTGGAGAGCCGTCATTGCCGACGTATTGGTGTTGATCGAGGTCATTGTGTTGTCCCGTAACGCGGAATTTCAAACAGGGGACAGTCCGGATCGGCCGGCATAACGAAGCGGCATCATGCCCGTGACCGATGATGTGTTCGCCGGTCACCTCGCTATGGGGGCACCATCGGCCGGCATCGACTACCGGCTACTTAAGCCAGATAGTTAACGTCAGGTCCGGGCCCGGCTTTGCCGTGGCATCCTGAATCAAGCGCTAATGAAACCTTGCGGAATCGCTGCAATGCGCGCCCGCATCAACGCGAAAACGGGCCCGGCCTTGCGGCCGGACCCGTCGGTCTCAGTGTCGAGGTGTCGTGTCTTAACGGAAGAGCGACAGCAGCGACTGCGAGGAGGAGTTGGCGATCGACAGCGCCTGCACACCCAGCTGCTGCTGCGTCTGCAGCGCCTTCAGGCGGGTCGACTCTTCGGTCATGTCCGCATCGACCAGCGTGCCGACACCCTTCTCGATGGAATCGCGCAGGTTGGAGACGAACTCCGACTGGATATCCATGCGGCTCTTGGCAGCGCCCAGGTTCGAGGCAGCGGTCGTCATCAGCCCGATCGCTTCGTCGACGTCCGAGATCATCGTCGAGATCGCCGCGTCGGTCGTCGCGCCGGTCAGAGCCAGCGTCGACACGACAGTGGTGCCGGTGCGTGCGCCGTCCAGGATACCGTTGGTATTGTCGGTATCGAACAGCTTCGTCTTGGTGGTGTCGACGCCGATGGTACCGACCGAGACCGTGCCGTCAGCGGCGCGGTTGAACGAGGCCACGACGTTCTTGGTGCCGGCGGCGATACCCGTGCCGATCGACAGCCAGTTCTCGCCCGAGAAAGAGGCGGAGGACGCGATCGAGGTCAGCTGGCCCTGCAGTTCCTTGATTTCGGACTGGATCTTGGTCTTGTCGACACCCGGCTCGCGCGCGGCAACCAGCTTGGTCTTGATCTCGTCGACCACGTCGATGGCGGCGGTCATGCCGGTATAGGCCGTATCGACCTTCGCCTGGCCGAGGCCGAGGGCGTCTTCGACGGCGCCGAGCGCCTTGTTGTCGGACCGCATCGTGGTCGCGATCGACCAGTAGGCGGCGTTGTCCGACGCCGCACCGACGCGGTAGCCGGTCGAGATGCGGTTCTGGGTCTCGTCGAGGCTGTTGTTGATCGCCGACAGGCTCTGCAGAGCCGTCATTGCCGAAGTATTGGTATTGATCGAGGTCATTGTGTTGTCCCGTAACGCGGAATTTCAAACAGGGGACAGTCCGGGCCGGCCGGTATAACGAAGCGGCATCATGCCCGTGACCGGCGTTCCCTATGCCCGTCACCTCGCCATGACGCTACTTTGCGCCGCCGGACCTACCCACTACTTAAATTTGATAGTTAACGACATCTGCCGATCTTCGCTTCAAAGTTCATCCTGAATCAAATGCTAAGATGCGGGCTAACCGCCCTGCCCCGAACGCAAAAACGGGCCCGGCCTTGCGGCCGGACCCGTTCGCTTCAGAATGGCTGCGTTCCGGATTAGCGGAACAGCGACATCAGCGACTGCGAGGAGGAGTTGGCGATCGACAGCGCCTGCACGCCCAGCTGCTGCTGCGTCTGCAGCGCCTTCAGGCGGGTCGACTCTTCCGTCATGTCCGCATCCACCAGCGTGCCGACACCCTTCTCGATGGAATCGCGCAGGTTGGAGACGAACTCCGACTGGATATTCATGCGGCTCTGGGCGGCGCCGAGATTGGACGCGGCGGTGGTCATGCTCTTCAGCGCCGTGTCGACATTCGAGATCATCGCGTCGATGACGGTCTCGACGGTCTCGGCGGTCGTGTAGGCGCCATCGACCGCGGCCTGGTTGAGGACCGCCGTGCTGATGTCGATGTCCATGACGTTGCCGGCGATCTTCGTGGCATCGTCACCAATCAGCGCATCCTTGTTGAGGATACCGTCGTCGTCTGCCGGTGTCGGGACACCCGCACCATTGTTGCCGATGAGCTTCACCGCCGATGCGTCGATGGCGATCGTCCCGACAGAGACGGCGCCCGCGCTGCTGCGGTTGAACGAGGCGACGACGTTCTTGGTGACGGCCGCTCCGTCGAAATTCAGCCAGTTCTCGCCGGAGAAGGAGGCCGATTCGGAGATCGACGTCAGCTGGTTCTTCAGTTCGGCGATCTCGGACTGGATCTTGTTGCGATCGACACCCGGCTCGCGCGCGGCAACCAGCTTGGTCTTGATCTCGTCGACAACGTCGATGGCGGCCTTCATGCCGGTATAGGCCGTATCGACCTTCGCCTGGCCGAGGCCGAGGGCGTCTTCGACCGCGCCGAGGGCCTTGTTGTCCGAGCGCATCGTGGTGGCGATCGACCAGTAGGCGGCGTTGTCCGACGCCGCACCGACGCGGTAGCCGGTCGAGATGCGGTTCTGCGTCTCGTCGAGGTTGTTGTTGATCATCGACAGGCTCTGCAGAGCCGTCATCGCCGACACGTTGGTATTGATCGAGGTCATGTTGTGTCCCGTAACGCGGAAAAATGAACAGGGGGACAGTCCGGGTTGGCCGGCATAGCGAAACGGCATCATGCCTGTGGCCGGAACTCTGGCAGACCACTTCGCTATACCCTCAGGCTGTCAGCTTATCGCTACGTTTCGCTTAAGTAGAATGGTTAACGCTTTACTTCGTGGAAGCTTTCTGCTGCTGCATGGGGAGATGGACAGCGTCATGCAGCTTTCTTCCCGAACGCAAAAACGGGCCCGGCCTTGCGGCCGGACCCGTCTGTCTCAATGTCGAGGTGTCGTGTCTTAGCGGAAGAGGGACAGCAGCGACTGCGAGGAGGAGTTGGCGATCGACAGCGCCTGGACGCCCAGCTGTTGCTGGGTCTGCAGCGCCTTCAGGCGGGTCGATTCCTCGGTCATGTCCGCATCGACCAGCGTGCCGACACCCTTCTCGATGGAATCGCGCAGGTTGGAGACGAACTCCGACTGGATATCCATACGGCTCTTGGCGGCACCGAGGTTCGAGGCACCGGTGGTCATCGACTGGATCGCGCCGTCGACGGCCGAGATCATCTCGCTGATGTCGGTGTCGTCGATGTTCGCTGCGGTGATGTCGAGTGTGCTCACCGATACGGTGGCAGCGCCGGCGCCCGTGGTGGTGAAGGCCGTGTTCAGGATGCCGTTGTTGGCACCGCCGACGCCGACCGTGTCGTCACCGAACAGCTTCGTACCACCGATGACGATGTCGATCGTGCCGACCGACACCGCACCGGCCGCGCTGCGGTTGAAGGACGCCACCACGCTCTTCGACGTGTTTGCGGCACCGTCGAAGGACAGCCAGTTCTCGCCGGAGAAGGAGGCGGACGAGGCGATCGAGGTCAGCTGACCCTGCAGTTCCTTGAGTTCCGCCTGGATCTTCGACTTGTCGACGCCCGGCTCGCGCGCTGCGACGAGCTTCGACTTCATCTCATCGACGACGTCGATGGCGGCCTTCATGCCGGTGTAGGCGGTGTCGACCTTCGCCTGGCCGAGACCGAGCGCGTCCTCGACGGCGCCGAGCGCCTTGTTGTCCGAACGCATCGTGGTGGCGATCGACCAGTAGGCCGCGTTGTCCGACGCCGCACCAACGCGGAAGCCGGTCGAAATGCGGTTCTGGGTCTCGTCGAGATTGCTGTTGATCATCGACAGGCTCTGGAGAGCCGTCATTGCCGACACGTTGGTATTGATCGAGGTCATGTTGGTGTCCCGTAACGCGGAAAATGAACAGGGGGGACAGTCCGGGCTGGCCGGGATAGCGAAACGGCTTCATGCCCGTGGCCCAATTGGCCACCTCGCTATGCCCGCAACATGCCAGCGGCTGGCTACCAAGCGCCTAAGGAATGTGGTTAACATATTCTTTTTCAAAACGAATTCGAAACGGTAGCAAATTTCAACCATTCTTCTGTCGATGGCGGCTATTTGGTCCGCCCCCGCTGACCGCCCGTCCGCGCATGCAAAAACGGGCCCGGCCTTGCGGCCGGATCCGTCGGTCTCAGTGTCGAGGTGTCGTGTCTTAGCGGAAGAGCGACAGCAGCGACTGCGAGGAGGAGTTGGCGATCGACAGCGCCTGGACGCCCAGCTGCTGCTGGGTCTGCAGGGCCTTCAGCCGGGTCGACTCTTCCGTCATGTCCGCATCCACCAGCGTGCCGACGCCCTTCTCGATGGAATCGCGCAGGTTGGAGACGAACTCCGACTGGATATCCATGCGGCTCTTGGCGGCGCCGAGGTTCGAGGCAGCCGTCGTCATCCGCTGCAGGGCATCGTCGACACCGCTGATGTAGGAGTTCAGCGTCGTCACGTCGCCGGCAGCGTCCGTCAGGGCCGAGATGTCGAGGGTCGAGACGTTGAAGCCAGCAGCGGTCTGATCGGCGAGGTAGCTGCCGTCGGCTGCGCTGTACATACCGTCGAGGATGCCGGTACCGGCGGTGGCGGCGTCCGTGGCGGCGTCGAACAGCTTGGTCTTCGAGGTGTCGACCTCGATCGTGCCGACCGAGACGGCGCCTGCACTGTCACGGTTGAAGGAGGCGACGACCGACTTGGTGGCGTTGGCCGGTGCCGTGGAATCGACCGACAGCCAGTTTTCGCCCGAGAAGGAGGCCGAGGTCGCGATCGAGGTCAACTGACCCTGCAACTCGGTGATTTCGGACTGGATCTTGGTCTTGTCGACGCCCGGCTCGCGCGCCGCGACCAGCTTCGCCTTGATCTCGTCGACCACGTCGATGGCGGCGTTCATGCCGGTGTAGGCCGTATCGACCTTCGCCTGGCCGAGGCCGAGCGCGTCCTCGACGGCGCCGAGGGCCTTGTTGTCCGAGCGCATGGTGGTGGCAATCGACCAATAGGCGGCGTTGTCGGAGGCGGCACCGACGCGGAAGCCGGTCGAGATGCGGTTCTGGGTCTCGTCGAGGTTGCTGTTGATCATCGAGAGGCTCTGCAGAGCCGTCATCGCCGACGTATTGGTATTGATCGAGGTCATGATGGTGTCCCGTAACGCGGAAAAATGAACAGGGGGACAGTCCGGATCGGCCGGCATAACGAAACGGCATCATGCCCGTGGCCGAAGAACAAATGGCCACCTCGCTATAGGGACACCATGCCAGTAGCTGGCTACCAAGCACCTAAGGAAGGTGGTTAACGCTTTCTGTTTCCTGCAATTTCTGAAGTGAGCCGGATTGCGGCGTTTTCCGTCACCGGGCGGCAGGCCTCCCTGCCCTGCCCGACAGAGACCGTCTGCAACGCAAAACGGGTCCGGCCTTGCAGCCGGACCCGTCGATCTCAATGTCGAAGCGGCGTGTCTTAGCGGAAGAGCGCCAGCAGCGATTCCGAGGAGGAATTGGCGATGGACAGCGCCTGGACGCCGAGCTGCTGCTGCGTCTGCAGCGCCTTCAGGCGGGTCGACTCCTCGGTCATGTCCGCATCGACCAGCGTGCCGACACCCTTCTCGATGGAGTCGCGCAGGGTCGAGACGAATTCCGACTGGATGTCGACGCGGTTTTTGGCGGCGCCCAGGTTCGAGGCGGCCGTCGTCATGGCCTGCAGCGCCTCGTCCACGTCCGAAATCATGGCGGAGACCTGAGCGTCCGTCGTCCCAGCGGTAATCGTGAAGGTGGAGACGACGGTGCCGTTGGTGCGTCCCACGTCCAGAATGCCATCGGTGTTGTCGGTATCGAACAGCTTGGTCTTGGTGGTGTCGACGCCGATGGTGCTGACCGAAACCGAGGCATCGGCCGCGCGGTTGAACGAGGACACGATCGTCTTGGTGCCGGCCACGATGCCGGTGCCGATCGACAGCCAGTTCTCGCCCGAGAAGGAGGCCGAGGTCGCGATCGAGGTGAGCTGGCCCTGCAACTCGGTGATTTCCGCCTGGATCTTGGTCTTGTCCACGCCCGGCTCACGAGCCGCGACCAGCTTCGCCTTGATCTCGTCGACCACGTCAATGGCGGCCTTCATGCCGGTATAGGCGGTGTCCAGCTTGGCCTGGCCGAGACCGAGCGCGTCCTCGACGGCGCCGAGCGCCTTGTTATCCGAGCGCATCGTGGTGGCGATCGACCAGTAGGCGGCGTTGTCGGACGCCGCGTTGACGCGATAGCCGGTCGAGATGCGGCTCTGCGTCTCGTTGAGGTTGTTGTTGATCATCGACAGGCTCTGGAGAGCCGTCATAGCCGACACATTGGTGTTGATCGAGGTCATGATGATGTCCCGTAACGCGGAAAACTGAATGGGGGGACAGTCCGGGTTGGCCGGTATAGCGAGACGGCATCATGCCCTACGTTCCCGACCTGCAAGGTGGAACGCATCGCTATGAGCGACGACTATCGCGGCAGGCTCCTTCCGAGGCGTTAACGGTAACGCCCCGTTGTCTTTCATGGTTAACGGATGCTTTCGGGCCGTCTCCCCTCACCCCGGCCTGCGCAGTACTTCAGAACGCAAAAAGCCGCCCCGGAGGGCGGCTTTCGTTCGTCATACCGGCGTCCCGCCAGGGGCGCCGCCGGAGTCTTGCGTCGGTCAGTTCTGGAAGAGCTGCAGGATCGCCTGGCTCGAGGAATTGGCGATCGACAGCGCCTGGACGCCGAGCTGCTGCTGCGTCTGCAGCGCCTTCAGCCGGGTCGATTCCTCGGTCATGTCCGCATCCACCAGCGCGCCGATGCCCGACGAAATCGAGTCGGTGAGATTGGAGACGAAGTTCTGCTGCAGCTCGATACGCGACTTGGCGGCGCCGAGATTGGCGGCGACGTTGGTCATGTCCTTGAGGATCGCGTCGACGACCTTGATCATCGACGAAATCTCGAGGGTGGTGGTCGTGCCGGTCAGTGCAATCTCGGTGCCGCTCGCGGCCGTGCCCGTCGCGCCGGCATCCAGCAGAACGTAGTCGGTGGCGTCGCCGATCGGAGTGCTGATGCCGTCGGCATGGTAGTTCTTGGTCAGAACACCGGTGGTCTCGTTCACCGTGCCGATCAGGGTCATCGCCGTCACGTCGACGGTGATGGTGCCGATCGAGACCGCGCCGGTGGAGTCGCGGTTGAAGGAGGCGACGATGTCCTTGGAGCCGGCAGCCACCGACGCGTCGTTCTGCAGCCAGTTCTCTCCGGAGAACGAGGCGGAGGACGCGATGCTCTGCAGCTGCTTCTTCAGCTCGCTGATTTCCGACTGGATCTTGGTCTTGTCGACACCCGGCTCGCTGGCCGCGACCAGCTTGGCCTTGATCTCGTCGACGACGTCGATGGCGCTTTCGAGCGCGGTGTAGGCGATGTCGACCTTGGCGGCGCCAAGCCCCAGCGAATCCTCGACCGCCGACAGGGCCTTGTTGTCCGAGCGCATGGTGGTAGCGATCGACCAATAGGCGGCATTGTCCTTGGCTTCGGCAACGCGGAAGCCCGTCGAGATGCGGTTCTGGGTCGCATCCATCGAACGGTTGGTCGCCTGCAGCGTCTGCAAGGCCGCCATGGCCGCGATATTGGTATTGATGCTGGTCATGACACTCTACCCTCGGTGCTAACTTCGCCCGCATTCCGCCGGCGACGCACGGAGGCCCGCCTGCGCTCGCCCCCATTGGTCATGAAGGTAGTTTGTTAACCTTAATGGGGAGTTAAGGCTGACGGCGCGGCAGGCGGGACGCGCCCGGAAAATCGCGTCGTCAGAAGAAGGATCGGACCAGGGATCCGACCAGCATGTTCCAGCCGTCGATCAGGATGAAGAACAGGATCTTGAACGGCAGCGAGATGATCGTCGGCGGCAGCATCATCATGCCCATCGACATGGTCAGGGTCGCGACGATCATGTCGATCACCAGGAACGGCAGAACGATGAGGAAGCCGATCTCGAAGCCGCGGCGCAGCTCGGAGATCATGAAGGCCGGGATCAGCTCCCGCAGATCGACGTCGCGCTCGTCAGCAGCGCCCTGCTCTTCCGGCTCGACCCGCTCACGGCTGGTGGCCGCGGCGATATCGCCGAACAAAGTCAGGTCTTCCGGCCGCACCTGCGTCAGCATGAAGTCCTTGAACGGCTCGCTGATCCGGTAGAACGCCTCCTCCTCGGTGATCTCGTTGTTCAGGAGCGGCTGCAGGCCGTCGTTCCAGGCCCGGTCGAAGGTCGGCGCCATGACGAAGAAGGTCATGAACAGCGACAGCGAGATCAGGATCAGGTTGGCCGGCGTCGTCTGAAGGCCGAGACCGGTGCGCAGGATCGACAGCGCGATGACGATGCGCGTGAAGGACGTGACCATGACCAGGAGGCCCGGCGCGATCGACAGGATGGTGACGATGCCGAAGAGCTGGACGATGCGGCCGGACGCGGTCGAATCGCCAGCCGGCAGGAGGGCGGCGAGATCGGGCAGCCCTGAGGTCTGGGCGGTCTGTGCGAGAGCTGGTCCCGCAAAGAGCAGCGCCGCCAGAAAGAGGAGCGTTCTCATTCGGCGATCATCGTCTGGATGAGGTAGTCGACAACGGCCGGCGAGCGCAGCTTGGCGCGCTGGCGCAGATCCTCGCGCAGATGCATCAGGCCGCGGGTGCCCTCGACCTGGGACAATTGCACCGAGCGCAGGAAGGCCAGCGTGTCGGCCTCGATCTGGGCGGCCAGCACCTCGGGATCGGCCGAGCCGTCGTCGCGATAGACCAGGGCCGCCTCGACGCGAAGCCAGGTCTGGGGCGGCGAATAGATGTTGGTGAGGACCGGTTTGAGCGGCATCAGCTTGAGCGGCAGCTTCTCCGCGCTCTCGGCCAGATCGCCGGCCTCGATGTCGACGATCTCGGCGCCAGGCGTCTCGGCTGGCGCCGTCGTGGCCGCTGCGGGTTCAGGCGAAGCGAGCATCATGCCCAGCACCGCGCCGCCGCCGCCGCCCACGAGCGTCAGTATCGCCACTGCGATCGCCGTGGGGATCAGGCCCCCTGCCTTTTCGGTCTCTTCGTCCGATGCGCCAATGCTGGCCATGCGCCGAACCCTTCCGCTGTTTCGTCGACGGACGGACCCTCATGGTCCAGCCCTGCCCGACGATCGAGCGTTAGCGGTTCAGCCTGACGCGAGACTTGCCTTGACGGCAGCGTCCCCTACTGGATGGCGACGGCGTCGTAGATCTGCTGCCCCCAGCCGGGCTGCTGGACGTCGGTGATCCGGCCGCGGCCGCCGTAGGAAATCCGCGCCTCGGCGATCTTGTCGTAGTTGATCGTGTTGTCCGGCAGGATGTCGCGCGGCCGGATGATGCCGGCGATCGACAGCACGCGCACCTCGAAATTGACCCGCACCTCCTGCTGGCCCGAGATGAACAGATTGCCGTTCGGCAGCTTCTGGCCGACGACCGCGGCGACCGACAGGTCGATGTCCTCGGAGCGCTTGATCTTGCCCTTGCCGGTCATGTCGGAGCTGTTGTCCGAGCCGAGCTGGGCGCCGACCGTCGGCAGCGTGTACTGGCCGAGATTGCCGGCCAGATCGAGACCGGCAGCGATGCCGGACTTGCGCGAGCGTTCCGAATTGTTGTCGATCGAGGCCTGGTCGCGGATGCGGATCTTGACGGTGACGATGTCGCCCTCGCTCAGAGCCCGCGGGTCCTGGTAGAAATCGGCCCGGGCGTCGGACCACAGCGAGTGCGACGTGTGCGGCTTGCTGGCCGGGAACGACGCCGGTTGGGCGATGATTGGCGGATACTCGTAAAGCCCTGCGCCGACCGGCGAGAGCGACGGCTCGCGCAGCGCGTCGTTGCCGGCTGTCGAACAGCCGGCGAGGGCCGCGACGGCGAGAAGGATCAAGGGCTTCACGTGCGCTTCTCCGCAACCTGCTCGGCGCCCTGCGTGCTGCCGGCCGACGTCTTGGCGACGATGAGCGATGCGATCTCGGCGGCCACCTTCGGCTCCATCTCGCTGAGGATGTCGCTCGCCAGGCGCGATTTCAGGCGCACCAGCACAGACGCGGCATCGCTGCGCGAGACGATCGCAAGCTGCGACGCGGCGGCGACGGAATCCATGTTGGTGTAGATGTCGACGACGATCTTGGAGGCGTCGTCGAGGAAGCGCTGACGCTCGGCGAGCCAGGCGTTGTAGTCCTCGCGCTTGGCCTGCAATTCGTCGATCTGCTCGGAGACCGCCGCTTCCAGTTCGGTCAGCTGCTTCTGCTCGAGGGCATAGCGCGCGTCCTGGGCCTTGTCGGCGATGCTCAGGCAATAGGCCTCGACCTCCGTCGAGGGCTTGGGCGGCGTGATCACCTCCCCCTTCGGCCCGACGACCCGCACTTCCTGCGGCGGCAGTTCGTCCGGCTGCACCGGCTTCCTGGCTTCGACCGCTTGGGCCGTGCCCGCGGCAAGGGAGACGGTGAGGAACAGGGCGAGGCACCGCCAGCGGGGATGGAAAGCCTGGGTCATCATTGCACCACGAGTTCGGCCTGAAGGGCGCCGGCCGTCTTGATCGCCTGCAGGATCGCGATGATCCCGGTCGGCTTGAGTCCGATACGGTTGAGGCCGCGGACAACTGTTTCGAGATCGGCGCCGCCGACGAAGGCGAAATTGCCGCCGTCCTCGCGGGCATCGATGATGGTCTCCGACGTGACAACCGTCTGGCCGTCCGAGAGTGGGGCCGGCTGCGACACCGACGGCATCTCGCTGATCCGCACCGTCAGATTGCCGTGGGTGACGGCGACGAGGGAGATCTGCACGTCCTTGCCGATGATGACGGTGCCGGTGCGCTCGTCGATCACCACGCGGGCCGGCTGGTCCGGTGCGATCCGCAATTCGCCGATCTCGGCGATGAAGCGCGTGCTGGAAACCTCGGACGGGCGCTTGAGATGCACCGTGCGGAAATCCTCCTCGCGCGCCACCGGCTGGCCCCAGCGGCTGCGGGCATAATCGTTGATCACGTCGACGACACGGATCGAGGTGCGGAAATCGGGATTGCGCAGCTCGATCGCCAGCTTGCCGTCGTCGTTGAAGCCGCCGGGCACTTCGCGCTCGACCAGCGCCCCGTTGGGCACGCGGCCTGTGGTCGGCACGCCCTGGGTCAGCTTCTCGCTGTCGCCTTCGGAGGCGAAGCCGCTGACGGCGAGCGAGCCTTGTGCAACCGCATAAATCTCGCCGTCGGCGCCGTAGAGCGGCGTCATCATCAGCGTGCCGCCCATCAACGAGGTGGCGTCGCCGAGCGAGGACACGGTCACGTCGATGCGCGAGCCGGTGCCAATGAAGGCCGGCAGTTCGCTGGTCACGGTGACGGCGGCGACGTTCTTGCTGCGCGAATTCTGCGAGCGGATGTTCACGCCCATGCGGTCGAGCATCGACTGCATCGACTGTTCGGTGAAGGGCGAGTTGCGCATGGAATCGCCGGTGCCCTGCAGGCCGATGACGAGACCGTAGCCGACGAGCTGGTTGGCGCGCACGCCGCGGATGTCGACGATGTCCTTGATGCGCACGCTGCCGCGGGCGCTCGCTGCATCGCCGATGACCGGCGCCGGCAGCGACGGCACGCCGCCGCCCGAGCCGGGATAGTCGGCCGCCAGGCTGCTGTTCACCAATGCGGCGACAAGGCCGGCAACGAGGATCAGACGCTTGCGGATCATCCCGATATCCTGATGCTTCCGTCCGCCGACACGATGCCGGAGACGATGATGCCGCTGTCAGCATTGCGGACGCGCACGGTCTCGCCGGCGCCGGCGGAGCGCAGCGCGGTGCCCTGGCCGGTGATGACGAGGCCGGCCTCGCTGTAGACCAGGGTAACGGCGGCTCCGGCGCGCACCAGATCCGGCTCCTTCAGGTCGGACAGGCGAATCGCCTTGCCCGGCAGAAGGGTACGGCGGGCAACCCGACCGACCAGCGCGCTGTCATCGACGGCGTAGAGCCCGATCTTGTCGTCCTTGACGTAGAAGGCCTTGTGGTGGAGGCCCGGCCCGGTGACGCTCTGGCCGGGATAGATGACCGTCGTCGGCACCGGCAGTTCGAGCTCGGCCGCCAGGGCCCGAACCGGAACCGACAGGATGACGAGGGCCGCGAGCGCCAGCGCCACGGCGTAGAGTACGGCCATGACCCGGCCGGGATCGCGCGTACCGCCGCCCATGATTCAGCGAATCCCCTTCGAGACGACGCTCGCCATCTCGTCGGCGGCCGAGATCACCTTGGAGTTCATCTCGTAGGCGCGCTGGGCCGAGATCAGCTCGGAGATTTCCTTCACCGGATCGACGTTGGAATCTTCCAGATAGCCCTGCTGAAGGGTGGCGTAGCCCTCGTCGCCCGGCACGCCGGCCGTCGGGGCACCCGAAGCGATCGTCTCGCGGAACAGATTGCCGCCCTGCGCCGCAAGGCCGGCATTGTTGGCGAAGGTTGCGAGCGTCAGCTGGCCGAGCTCTTCCAGATCGGCAGCACCGCCGACGCGGGCGAAGACCTGGCCGCTCTCGTTGACGATGACTTCGCTGGTGTTGGCCGGCATGGTGATCGCCGGATCGACCAGCAGGCCGTCGAGGGTCACGAGCTGACCGTCGCCATTGGTGTTGAAGGCGCCGTCGCGGGTGTAGAGGATTTCGCCGCCCGGCCCCTGGACCTGGAACCAGCCTTCGCCGTTCAGGGCGAGATCGAGCTTGTTGCCGGTCTGGTTGAGCGTGCCCTGGATGTGCAGGTTGCGGATGGCTGCAAGCCGCGTACCGAGGCCGAGCTGGGCGCCCTCGGGCACCACGCCCTGCCCGCCGCGGGCCGCGACGCCCTGGGCGCGCTCGACCTGGTAGAGCAGATCGGTGAACTCGGCACGGGCCCGCTTGAAGCCGGTCGTGTTGATGTTCGCGATGTTGTTGGCAATGACCTCGACATTGGTCTGCTGCGCATTCATGCCGGTCGCGGCGATCGCAAGGGCTCGCATCGGATGCTTCCTTCAGGACGGTGTACCCGGTCCCCGTCGATGCGGGGCGCCGTGGGAAATTTCAGGTGGCGGAGACCGCCGGATCAGATCGCCATTCGCGACAGTTCCATGTAGGCGCTGACCGCCTTGTCGCGGATCGAGACCGCAGTCTGCAGCGTCCGCTCGGCTTCCATGACAGCCTCGACGACGGCCTGGGTCGTCGCCTGGCCGTTGATCCCCTTGATCGAGGTGGCCTCGGCGGACTGGACGGTGGTGACCGCGTCCTTGGCGATCTGCGACAGGACGGCGCTGAAATCGGCGCCGGCGCCCTGCGGGGACGCGGTCGCGCCGGTGGTGGCGAGGCCGGCGTCCACACTGCCGGTCTGGATGCGGGGCAGGCTCGCTCCGATAGCAGGAATCATGGTCAGCTCCTCAGCAGGTCGATGGTCATGTTGATGATTTCACGCGCCTGCTTCACCACCTGGATGTTGGCTTCGTAGGAGCGGTTGGCTTCGCGCATGTCGGCCATCTCGACCAGCATCCGCACATTCGGCATCTTCACGTAGCCGTCGGCATTGGCGGCCGGATTGCCGGGATCGCTTTCCAGGATGAAGGGCGTGTCGTCGCGACCGACCTTGTCGACCGAGACCATCTGGGCACCCGAGACCCGGTCGAGCTCGCTCTGGAAGCTGACCATCTTGCGCTGATACGGGTCGCTGCCGGGCGTCGTGCCGGTGGTCTGCGCATTGGCGATGTTCTCGGAGACGATGCGCATGCGCGTCGACTGCGCCTGCAGGCCGCTGGCGGCGATCTTCAGAGACGAGAGCAGTGGATCGGCCATCGGATTATCCCTTCGCGGACATGATGAGCATGCGGTGGAACGACTTCACCACCGACGTGCCGAGGGCGTATTCGCGCGACACTTCGCCGGCCTTCAGCATTTCCTGCGGCAGGCTGACGGAGTTGCCCGAATGCTTGACGCTCCAGGGCATCTCGTTGACGACGTCCGAACCGCCGCCCGCACTGTCCAGCGAGGCCAGATGCATGGCCTGCGACCGCGACATGCGCAGCGCCGTGGCGTCGAGCGCCTCGGTGAAGGACGAGAGATCCTTGGAGGTGTAGCCGGGCGTGTCGACATTGGCGACATTCTCGGCGACCACCGTCTGGCGCTGGGCCAGATAGGCGGTCCGCTGCGATGCGAGCCCGAAGATGTAGAGACTATCCATGACGATCCGCGCTGAAAAACTTGCGACGGGTCCAGCCTTAGGACGAGGCGCTTGTCCGAAGCTTGATGGATCGGCAGGAACGACTTGGAATGAAACGTCCGGGGGACAGTATTGCCCGCAGGAGGCCAGAATCCCGCATCCGCGGCATGGCGCGCGGAGCGGGGCTGGTGCGTGACTTGCGGAGAGGGATCGCAGCGGTCCGCCGGACCGCCCGGATCAGGACGCGCGGGGCTTCAGATGCGCGTCGTGGATGGCGTTTTCCAGACGCTCGACGCCCTCGTCGGGGCAGGCCGGGCTGTCGAAGGAGATGTAGGTGATGTCGACGGCCGCTGTGGCGGCGCCCAGTTCGAGCTGGAAATGCGCCGTCACGCCGTCATAGACGAATTCCAGCGCCAGGCAGACGATTGGCACCGTGCCCCACGACACCCGGACATGGCCGGAATTGGCGAAGCGCAGGACACCCGGCTTGAGAAACAGCTCCGCCGAGGAGGTCACGATGTCGGACAGATTGCCGTAGCGCTCCAGTCGCAGGAAGGCGATGTAATCGACCACTTCGACCAGCCGCAGCTCGGCGGCGACTTCCTTGATGCCTTCGGCGAGCGCGCGCTCCCGGGACAAAGTCCTGTGCTTGCGAATATCCAGCATGGCTACGCTGTAGCAACTCCTACCTTGGATCCCGTGCGGGAGTGGAGGAAATAGATAATCTCAGCGATCGCCTTGAAGAACTTGGGCGGAATCATCTGATCGATTTCGACATGATCGTACATCGACCTTGCCAAGAGCTTGTCTTCGATCACCGGAACATCGTTGGCTTCGGCGATTTCACGAATTTTCAGAGCGACCAGATCGGCGCCCTTGGCGACCACCATCGGAGCGCCGCCCTCTTCGCGATTATAGCGCAGCGCGATGGCGTAATGGGTCGGGTTGGCGATCACCAGGGTGGCCAGGGGGACGTCGGCCATCATGCGGCGGCGCACCCGGTCACGGCCGATCTGGCGCTGGCGGGCCTTGATCTGCGGATCGCCCTCGGCCTGCTTGTTCTCGTCCTTGATTTCCTGCTTCGACATCATCAGGTCGCGGCGCCAGTGAAACCGGGTCATGGCCAGGTCGGCGGCGACGAGGACAATGGTGGCGATCGAGATGCCCGACAGCAGCTTCATCGCCATCTGCAGGATCAACTCGGGCACCAGCACGGGGTCCGCGAACATGGCCTGCATCATCGTCGGGAAGCTCGACACGAGCAACATGCTGACGACGACGCCGATGGTGATGAACTTGAACACCGCCTTGCCGAACTCCGTCAGCCCGCGCAGGCCGAAAATGCGCGTGAAGCCGGATGCCGGCGACACGTTCGACCATTTCGGACGAATGCGCTCGATATTGATCTGGGGCGGATTCTGCAGGACGGAAGAGATGACGCCGCCGGCGACAAAGAGCCCTGCGGCCGGCAGGATGAACCAGACGGCCTCGCGGGCCAGCATGTGCAGGACATGTAGAGCATCGGCACTCGTATCCAAATCCCACTGGAGCGGGTTCTCGAACGTCGTCTGCAGCGACAGCAGGAGGCGCTGAACACCCTCACGGGCCTGCAGCGCGATGAACGCCATGATGGCCAGAAGCGAGGCCAGAATAGGCGCTTCCCGCGAAACCGGAAGGTTGCCCTTCTCGACCGCGTCGCTGATCTTCTTCTCGGTCGGGAACTCTGTTTTTGAGGATTTGTCCTCGCTATCCGACACTGGCGATTAAGCTCCGCAGGTGTTGACGTTCAGTGAAGAGAACGGCTTTCCCGGCCGATGACGGGAAAGCCGTGGAGGACACGCGGCGCGTTTGCGCCGCTATTCCTCGGATTCGCCGTGCAGATCCAGCTTGCCCTGGCTCCACAGCTCGAGCGCCGTGCTGGCCACCTGGCGGCGGGCGCGATCGATGTCGGCTGCCGGCTTTTCGTCGCCGCGCTTGAACTCGGCCTCGACCATGCGCCGCGAACGGGCGCTGAGCGAGGACAATGCGGCCTCCTTCAGCTCTTCGCTCGCGCTGACGAAGGCGGTGATGATCACCTCCGTGTCGATCGCATCGAACAGCACCATGCGGGCGCGCTTGTCGAGCGCCACGATGTCGTCGAAGGCGAAGAGCAGGTTGCGGAGCTTCTCGGCATCCTTCGGCGAGGTTTGGTCGAGCATCACGATCAGGTCGTCGGCATGGCTCTTCGACATGCGGTTGACGATGTCGGCGAGGATCGTGTGGCTGCTCTGCTGCTCGCCCCTGTCCGGCGACGCCAGATAGGCCTGCCGCAGATGGACTTCGAGCAGGCGCTGCACCGGCCGCGTCAGCGACTTCAGCGTCAGCACCCGGCGCATGACGTCATGGCGGAACGCCGGATCGAATTCGCGGGCGACGGTCGCCGCCGTATCGGGCCGGATTTTCGACAGGAGCACGGCCACGACATGCGGGTGTTCGCGCGACAGCCGCGGCGCAAGGATCTCGCCCTGCAGCTCGGCGACCGAATCCCAGACATTGCGGGAGTCGCGCTCGGCAGCCTTGACCCCGTCGTCGCCTTCGCCGGGCGACACCGAGAAGATCGTCTCGAATTCTTCTTCCGACAGCGATTCCTTGAGCAGATTGGTCATCTGCAGAGACGGCGCGTCCAGCCCCGGCGCCTTCTTGAAGGCGTCCTGGAACTCGTCGACCAGTTCGGCGATCTGTTCGGGCGTGACCGATTGCAGGCCGGCCGCGCTTTCCTTCAGAAGCTTGATCTCGCTGGCGGAGAAATGCTTGAGCACCCGGGACGTGCCGGGTGCTCCGAGGGTGAGGAGCAGAACAGCCACGCGGGCCTTGCCGCTTGCCGGCAGTTCCGGAACGTTATCCTGAAAAGCGGCGATCATCGACATGATCGTCAGGCTGCCCGCTGGTTCTTGGTGGCG
This sequence comes from Aurantimonas manganoxydans SI85-9A1, assembly GCF_000153465.1. Lineage (GTDB taxonomy): Bacteria > Pseudomonadota > Alphaproteobacteria > Rhizobiales > Rhizobiaceae > Aurantimonas > Aurantimonas manganoxydans. The sequence continues at coordinate 2,930,301 of NZ_CH672387.1, forward strand.
ATGCGCGCGCCCGGCTTGGCCACCTCGGTGAGGGTGACGCCGAAGCGCTGCTCCTCGTTGTCGAGGACGACGATCTCGCCGCGGGCGATGACACGACCGTTGATGATCACGTCGACCGGGTCGCCGACCTTGCTCTCCAGCTTGACCACGGCACCACGACCCAGGTCGAGCACTTCGGCGACCGTCATGCTGGTCGAGCCGAGCACGATGTGCATCGTGACCTGCAGATCCTTCACCAGGTCCAGATCCATCCGGCCGGTGCCCAGGTCAGCGCTGCTGGTGGCGAAGTTGTCGTCGGTCATGGCGTTTTCGTCCTTGGGTCTTCAGCCGTCCGCATCATGCGGGGGCCGTGTCACACGGGAGTGATCAATCCGATTTAGCCGGCCAGACTGGCGTGAAGCCTGCGATCGGTCCATTCGCCTGCCGGCGGCAGGACGCGATGGACGCGGCCGGCCTCCACACGGCGCGGCAGGGCGTCCGCCTCGGCGATCAGCCGCTCGAGCCGATCGGTGGCGTCATCGGCTTCGGCAATCCGGAACTCCAGGCGGCGCAGCGTCTCGACGCCCTCGTGCTTCAGCCCGACCACCACTTCGGCGGCGCGGGTGATCGAGGCATCGGCCTGCGCCAGCGAGGCGGAGAGCGCGCTCTCCGAGGAGCGCAGGGTTCGCAGTTCGCGCTGCATGCGGGTGCAGCGGAACGCCGTCACGACGAGCGCCACGACGAGAACGAAGTCAAGCAGATAGGATATCATCAATAAACTCCTCGGCGGGGTCGATGCGCTCTTCGATGCGGACGACGTAGGAATCGCGCGACCGGCCCATATGGGCGCGGAACAGCGGCTGGTCCTCGCATTCGATGGCGATCAGGCTGTTGGCGCTGACATCCAGCGGAATGGTGTCGCCAACGGCGAAGCCGGCGATCGTTCCCAGGTCGATCTTCTTCTTGGTGACGATGGCACTGAGACGAAGATCGCTCTTGGCGAAGCTTTCCTTGATGGCGTTCGACCAGCTTTCCTCGCGATCCGGCGGCGGCATCTTCGGCGGCTCGCGCAGGAAGCGGAGATGCGGCGCAAAGAGCGCGCCCGGCAGCGCGAAGGTGATGGTCGTAGACAGAGAGGCGACCGTCAGATCGAAGCGGAACAGGATGAACCGGTCGGTCTCGCCGGCAAGCTGCTCGCCGAGTTCGGCCGCGTTGATGATGTTGCCCACCGACAGACGCAACTCGCCGATCATTTCGAACACCGACAATGCGGAGTCGGCGATGGTCGCCAGCCCCAGCTTGACGATGCTGCGGTCGAGATCGGTCGGCGTGCGCGGCGGGGTTCCCGGCGGTGACGGCTCGGCGGCGAAGAGCGCGGAGATCAGGGCCTCCAGCGCCTCGTGGTCGAGCATCGCATAGCCCGGGCTGCGAAAACGCGGCGAAGACAATGGCGCGTACATGGTGCCGTCGTCTTCGGCCTCGTCGAGCTCGGGACCGAAATCCGATTCCACCTCGCGAAGCGTCAGGTCGAGGCTCGCACCGGCGATCGCAGAGATCTTGGTCGCGGCCGAGGCCGCCCAGGTCTCGGCCATGTGCTTGAGGCGCGGCAGGCGCCGGGGTTCGAATTCGGCGGCATTGCGAAGGCGTTCGCCGACATCCGCCCCGCTGATCTGTTCGGTCTGGCTCATCGGATCAGGCTCCACCGCCGATGGTCTCGGTCTCGACCTGGTCGATGGACGGGCGGTCGTAGGCAGAGATGGTCTTGCGGCCGTATTCGAGCGCGACCTGCGGGATGGCACCGTTCATGTAGGCGATCAGGGTGGAGCGCACGATGACGAAGACGCGGATGTTCTTCTCGCGCACCGACTTCACCTTGGTGGCGACCGGGCCGACCACGCCATAGGAGAAGAAAATGCCGGCGAAGGTGCCGACGAGGGCGGCGCCGATCAGGTGACCGAGCACTTCCGGCGACTGGTCGAGCGCGCCCATGGCCTTGATGACGCCGAGAACGGCGGCGACGATGCCCAGTGCCGGCAGGCCGTCGGCCATGTCCTGGAGCGCGTGCTTGGGCTTGAGCCGGTCCGAGGAGATCGTCTGGATCTCTTCTTCCATCAGCGCCTCGATCTCGTGCGGACGGGCGTTGCCGATGATGATGAGGCGGCAATAGTCGCAGATGAAGTGGACGAGCGACTCGTCCTTCATCAGCTCCGGGTAGGCCTGGAAGATCGGCGATTCCTTCGGCTCGTCGATATGCGCCTCGACCTCGCCGCGCGACTTGGAGCGCATCTCGCGCATCAGCTGATGCAGTAGCGCCAGCACCTTCAGATAGTCGTTCTGCGTGGGCACCTTGTTGGCGAAGGCTTCCTTGATCGCCTTGCCGGTGTCCTTGACCACCTTGGTGGGGTTGGCGACCAGGAAGGTTCCGATCGAGGACCCCAGAATGATGACGTACTCGAATGGCTGCACGAGAACGCCGAGATGGCCACCCATGGCGACGAAGCCGCCGAGAAGGCAGCTCAAGGTGACGATCAGTCCGACTAGAATGCCCATGCGGCCCCCGAATGCGAATGTTGCAGACCACCGGTAGGAAGTACCGCTTGTGCGAGCCTTGCCCCCGCACCAATCCGGAGGCGCTGGCGACCGGATCGGGCTTGAGCGGCGCGGGGCGACAGGCTGGCGCAAGGGTGAGCCCGGATTTTCACGGCATACATTCTTCTACCGGAGGCCCGTATGCCGGCCGCAACCACCCGATCGACCCTCAAGCGCCGCGATATGCCCGGCGCCATCGTCCGCATGGCCGGACGGGCCCGTATCGAGCGCGTTCTTGACCGGTCGACCCTGTCCGTCGGTTCGGCAGCCACGTCCGGTCTCCTCCAAGACAGTCGGGATATCTGACGATGGAAACTGCTCTTCCAGTCGCCCTGTCGGCGCAGCTCGCCATGTCGAAGCGGCTCGACACCATTGCCCACAACGTCGCCAATTCGCGCACGACGGGCTTTCGCGCCGAGGAGATCAAGTTCGAGGAGCTGATCTCGCTCAGCGCGCCCGAGCCCGTCTCCTTCGCCTCCGAGGGCACCACCTATTTCTCCACCCGCTCCGGCGAGATGACCCAGACCGGCAATCCGCTGGACATGGCCGTGGACGGCGACGCCTTCTTCGCCTTCCAGGGGCCGAACGGGCCGGTCTATACCCGGGACGGCCGCATGCGGATCAATGCCCAGGGCATGGTCGAGACGATCAGTGGCTATCCGCTCGTCGATGTCGGCGGCGCACCGCTGCAGGTCGATCCGAATGCCGGCCCGGTGACCATCACCCGCGACGGCATGATCACCCAGAACGGCGCCCAGGCCGGCGCCGTCGGCCTGTTCCAGCTGCCGGCCGGCGCCAAGCTGACGCGCTTCGAGAATTCCGGGCTGATCCCGGACCGCGCGGCCGTTCCGATCGTCGAATTCGCCGATGTCGGCGTGATTCAGGGCTTCCAGGAAGGCTCGAACGTCAATCCGATGCTCGAGATCAGCCGGCTGATCTCCCTGCAGCGCGCCTTCGAGAATGCGTCCAACCTCGTGCAGAGCTCGGAGCGCACGCTGGATGACGCGGTCAAGACGCTCGGGACGAACTCGTGACGGCTACGCCGACCTCCGGTTCCGGCCAGACCCGGCTCGACGACCATTGCCTGTCGATCACCGGTCACATCATCGACGTCTCGCCGCAGGCGTTCCGCGTCGCGGGCCTTTCGCCCTTCGTACGGCTGGGCGACCGCATCGCCTGCCCGGGCGATGACGGCGACGCCATCGGCGAAGTGGTGCGCATCGAGCAGGCCAGCCTGACCGTCAAACCCTTCGCCAACCGCTTCGTGCGCGGCGTCAAGGCGCCGGCCCGTCAGATCGGGCCCTTCATGGTCTCGCCCTCGCGCAGCTGGAAAGGCCGCGTTCTCGACGCGTTCGGCCAGCCGACCGACGGCAAGGGACCGGTGAGCGAAGGCGACGATCCCCGCCGCGCCGACGCGCCGCCGCTTCCCGCCATGCAGCGTGGCCGCACCGGCAAGCCCGTCGCCACCGGCGTACGCGCCCTCGACATCTTCACGCCGCTGGTCCGCGGCCAGCGCATCGGCATCTTCGCCGGTTCCGGCGTCGGCAAGTCGACGCTGATGAGCATGCTGGCGCGCGCCAAGGGCTTCGACACGGTGGTGGTCGCCCTTGTGGGCGAGCGTGGCCGCGAAGTGCGCGAATTCCTCGAAGAGACCATGGCCGGCAATCTCGCCAAGGTCGTCACCATCGTCGCCACCGGCGACGAGAGCCCGATGATGCGGCGCCTGGCACCGCGCACCGCCACCAGCGTCGCCGAATATTTTCGCGACCGGGGCGACAGCGTGCTGCTGATCGTCGACAGCGTCACCCGCCTCGCCCATGCCGCCCGCGACGTGGCCCTTGCAGCCGGCGAGCCGCCGGTTGCGCGCGGCTATCCGCCGAGCGTCTTCTCCGAACTGCCGCAGCTCCTGGAGCGCGCCGGACCGGGGCTGGAAGGCTCCGGCTCGATCACCGGCATCTTCTCGGTGCTGGTCGATGGCGACGATCACAACGACCCCATCGCCGACGCCATCCGCGGTACGCTGGACGGCCATATCGTGCTGGACCGCGCGATCGCCGAACAGGGCCGGTTCCCGGCGGTGGACGTCCTGAAATCGATCTCGCGCCTCGCCGACCGGGCCTGGAACCCGCAGGAGCGCGAGCTGGTCAGCCGCCTGCGCAGCATGATCTCGCGCTACGAGGACACGCGGGATCTGCGCCTCCTTGGCGGTTATCAGCGGGGCAGCGACCAGACGCTCGACCAGGCCGTCGATCTGGTGCCGCATGTCTACGAACATCTCGTCCAGCATCCGGAGGAAGGGCCCTGCAAACAACCCTTCGAGGATCTGAGTGCGCGGCTGAAGAAGAGCTTCCAGCCGCCCGCTCCCGTCGTCCCCACGGGGCCGGGCAAGCCCGCCGCCGGCTGATCGGCCTCCTTCTGTGACATTCAGCCATAGCTGAACGATTTGTCTTCGTTCAGTCTTGATTGAACGGCCCGGCGCACGTATCTGCGCCGGATGAACATCGTCCTCGATCCCCAGCCCGTCCCGACCGACGACGGCAGCGCCGTGTGCGCGCATTTCGTCGACCGCATGGGTCACCATCTCGAAGTGGAGGGCCTGCCGCGGATCGCGGGCCGTCTGTTCGGCTATCTGATCCTTGCGCCCGTACCGGTCAGCTTCGGCGCGCTGGCGGAGACGCTCGGCGTCAGCCGCGGTTCGATCTCCACCAATGCCAGGCTCCTCGAAAGCAAGGGGCTGATCGAGCGGATCGCCGTGCCGGGCGAGCGCCAGGACTTCTTCCGCCTCGCCGAGCGCCCTTATGCGAACATGATGCGCGGCATCATCGCGCGGATGCAGGACATGCTCGCCACTCTTGCCGAGACCGCCGATGCCCTGCCCGGCGACGCTGCCGTCGAGCGCGCCCGGCTCGACGAAGCACGTCAGTTCTTCGAAACGTCGGTTTCCGCCTTTGCCGACATCGCCGCGCGCCTGGCCGATCAGCCAGTGCCCGCGCAAACCCCGGACGACCGATGACCAGCACCGACGAAAACCGGACGCAGACACCGGCCGCCGACAGCACGCCCCCGGCCAGGGAACCGAGGTCCTATGCCGGCTGGCTGGCGACCCTCTTCGTTCTCGCCCTCGTGGGGTGGATGGGCTCGGGCTATCTCTACCCTGCCGAGGACACCGCCACGGCGCCGCAGGCGCGCCAGCAGCAGCCCTTCACCGTCGAGGCCTTCGCCTCGAACGCCAAGGCGGTGACCCAGTTCGTCGCCGCCGAGGGGCAGGTCTCGCCCGACCGCATCACCCCGGTGCGCGCCAAGGTGGGCGGCACGGTGGAAGAGGTGCTCGTCGCCAAGGGCGATTTTCTCGAGGAAGGCACGTTGATCGCCCGGATCGCGCTCGACGATCGCAGTGCCCAGGTCGCCCAGGCCGAAGCGGAACTGTCGCGCCGCCAGGGCGAGTACGATCGGGTCTCGGGCCTGGCCGATCGCGGCTATTCGACCGCCGCCGAAGTCGAGGCCGCACAGGCCGAACTCGCCAGCGCCAAGGCGGCACTGGCGGCGATCCGGCAGACCACCGGCGATACCGAAATCCGCGCGCCGATCACCGGCGTTCTCGACGCCTTCGACCTCGATCTCGGCGAGTTCGTTGCCGCGAGCGCCGAGATCGGCCAGCAGATCGACATCGATCCCCTGACCGTCGACGTGCAGATCGCCCAGCAGAATGTCGGCAAGGTCAAGGTCGGCCAGCCGGCCGCCGTCACCTTCATCACCGGCGAGGCGCGCGAGGGCACGGTGCGCTACATCGCCGCCAATGCCGATACAGCCACCCGGACCTTCCCGGTGGAGGTCGTGGTGGAAAATCCCGACCGCGACATCCCGGCCGGCATTTCGGCGCAGGTCCGCATCCCCACCGGCGAGACGCCGGCACATTTCATCTCGGCGGCCCTGCTGGCGCTCGGCCCGGACGGCACGCTCGGCGTCAAGGCGGTCGGCGAAGACGACGTCGTCAGCTTCCATCCGATCGAACTGGTGCGCGCCGAAACCGACGGCATCTGGGTAAGCGGACTGCCCGAAGAGCTGCGCATCATCTCGGTGGGTCAGGGCTTCGTCGCGGCTGGCGAGACCGTGCGCGTGGTTGCGCCCGAACCGGGTGAATCGGGCGAGCCGGAGACGGCGGCGGACCCGCAGGTGGAGCTTCCCGAGCCGGCCCCCGACATCGTCGGCGAGACCGCCAGCGAACAGGAACAGGGCGCTGGCGGGATCGTGGCGCAGGGCGATACGGACGCCGACATGCCGCAGGCCGCGACAACCGACGAGAGCACGGAGACCGCTTCGATCGCTCCGCAGACCGCCGCCGAGATCGAAGCCTCGCTGGAGGCCCTGCCGGTGCGGGCGCTGCAGCAGCGGCTGGAGACGCTCGGCTATTCGCCCGGCACCGTGGACGGCGTTCTCGGCGCATCGACCCGTGCGGCGATCCGCGCCTATCAGCGCGACAACGGCTTGGAGGTGACGGGCGAGGTGACGCCGGCGCTGGCGGGCGCGCTGCTTCTCGATGACGCCGCGGAGACGGCCCGATGAGAGCCCTCATCGACGCCGCCTTCGACCGGTCGCGAACGGTCCTCCTGTTCCTCATCCTGGTGCTGATCGCTGGTGTCGCCGGCTATCAGGCGATCCCGAAGGAATCCTCGCCCGACATCCCGATCCCGGTGATGTATGTCAGCGCGGTGCTGGAAGGCATCTCGCCGGAGGATAGCGAGCGCCTGCTGGTGCGGCCGCTGGAGACCGAGCTGTCGTCGCTCTCAGGGCTCGACGAGATGGAGGCGCATGCCTCCGAGGGCTTCGCCTCGGTGCAGCTGAAGTTCGAGGCGGGCTTCGACGCCGACGAGGCACTGACCGACGTCAAGGACGCCGTCGACCGCGCCAAGCCGAACATGCCGGCCGAGGTCGACGAGCCGGTGGTCACCGAGGTGAACACCTCGCTGTTCCCGATCCTGACCGTCGTCCTGTCCGGGCCGATTCCCGAACGCTCGTTGGTCAACATCGCCAGCGATCTGAAGGACGATCTGGAAGCGCTGTCGGGCGTTCTGGAAATCGACATCGGCGGCGAGCGCGAAGAGCTGATGGAGGTCCTGATCGACCCCACGGTCTTCGAGACCTACAATCTGTCCTTCGACGAACTGGTCAGCCAGATCAGCCGCAACAACCGGCTGATCGCCGCCGGCGCGCTCGACACCGGGGCCGGACGGATCGTCCTCAAGGTACCCGGCCTGATCGAGGACGCGCAGGACGTGCTCGACCTGCCGATCAAGGTCGACGGCTCGACCGTCCTGACCTTCAAGGACGTCGCCATCGCGCGGCGCACCTTCGAGGACCCGGAGGGCTTTGCCCGCATCGACGGCGAACCGTCGCTGGCACTGGAAGTGAAGAAGCGCTCCGGCGCCAACATCATCGAGACGGTGGACGCCGTCCGCGAAGTGGTCGCGCGCCAGAAGGAAGCCTGGCCCCAAACGGTGAGCGTGCGCTACCTGCAGGACGAGTCCGAGCAGGTGAAGACCATGCTCGGCGATCTGGAAAACAACGTCATCTCGGCCATCGTGCTGGTGATGATCGTCATCGTCGCGGCGCTCGGCTTCCGCACCTCGGTGCTGGTCGGCTTGTCGATCCCGGGCTCCTTCCTCGCCGGCATCGCGATCCTCTGGCTCGCCGGCTACACGATGAACATCATCGTGCTGTTCTCGCTGATCCTCGTGGTCGGCATGCTGGTCGACGGAGCCATCGTCACCACCGAGCTCGCCGACCGGCGGCTTCTGGAAGGCGCCTCCCCGCGCGACGCCTATCGCCAAGCGGCCAAGCGCATGGCCTGGCCGATCATCGCCTCGACGGTGACGACGCTCGCCGTGTTCCTGCCGCTTCTGTTCTGGAGCGGGATCGTCGGCGAGTTCATGAAATTCCTGCCGATCACGGTGATGATCACCCTCACCGCGTCGCTGTTCATGGCGCTGGTCTTCATCCCGGTCCTCGGCGGCATGATCGGCAAGGCCCAGCCGATGCCGGCGCGCCAGCGTGCGGCCATCGAGGCCGCCGAGACCGGCGACATGTCGCAGATCGGCGGCTGGACCGGCACCTATCTGCGCGTCCTGCGCAGCGCCGTGAAGGCACCCTTCGCCACCCTCGTCATCGCCACCGTCCTGCTCGTCGGCGCCTTCTACGGCTATTCGCAGCACGGCAAGGGCGTCGAGTTCTTCCCGTCGATCGAACCGGAATTCGCCCAGGTGCAGATCCGCGCCCGCGACAATTTCTCGATCTTCGAGCGCGACGCGCTGGTGCGCCGGGTCGAGAGCCGGCTGCTCGGCATGGAGGAGGTGCAGACTGTCTATGCCCGCACGCTGAGCGAAGGCGGCGCCCGGCAGGTCGGGGCCGACGTCATCGGCACCGTCCAGCTGGAGCTCGACGAATGGGACGAGCGGCGCAAGGCGACGGCGATCTTCGACGACATCCGAGCCCGTGTGGCCGACATTCCCGGCATCACCGTGCAGGTGCAGCAGGAACAGAACGGCCCGGCCAGCGGCAAGCCGGTCAATCTCAAGCTGCTCGGCCCGTCGCTGGAAACGCTGGCCGACGGCATCGCCACGGCGCGCGGCCTGATGGAAGAGATCGGCGGCTTCACCAACGTCACCGACACGCGCCCCCTGCCCGGCGTCGAATGGCAGCTGCAGGTCAACCGCGAGGAGGCCGCGCGCTATGGCGCCGACGTCTCGCTGCTCGGCCAGGCCGTCCGGCTTCTTACCGCCGGGATCGAGGTTTCCAACTATCGGCCGGAGGATGCCGGCGGCGACGGCGAGGTGCCGATCCGCGTGCGCTTCCCGGCCGGCGACCGGACGCTGGAGCGGCTGCAGGATCTAAGGATCCCCACCGCGCAAGGCCTCGTGCCCATCCGCAACTTCGTCTCCTTCAAGCCGGCGCCCAAGGTCGGCACGATCATCCGCATCGACCAGCGCCGGGTCATGGCGGTGGAGGCGGACGTCGCCGAGGGCCTGCTGGTCAACGACCAGATCGTCGCCCTGCGGCAGGCGCTGGAACAGGCCAGCCTGCCGCCCGGCGTCGATTTCCGCTTCGGCGGCGAGGCGGAGGATCAGGCGGAAGCGATGAGCTTCCTCGCCGGCGCCTTCGGCGCGGCGATCTTCCTGATGTTCCTGGTGCTGGTGACCCAGTTCAACTCGATCTACCAGGCCATCCTGGTGATGAGCGCCATCGTGTTCTCGACGGCCGGGGTGTTCTACGGCCTGCTCATCACCGGACGGCCGTTCGGCGTGGTGATGGGCGGCATCGGCGTGATCGCGCTGGCCGGCATCGTGGTCAACAACAACATCGTCCTGATCGACACCTACAACGATCTGCGGCGCTCCGGCCAGCCGCCGCTGGAAGCGCTGTTGCGCACCGGCGCCCAGCGTCTGCGGCCGGTGTTTCTGACCTCGATCACCACCGTTCTGGGGCTCATGCCGATGGTGATCGGCGTCAACATCGACTTCATCCACCGCACCATGGCGTTCGGTGCGCCCTCGACCCAGTGGTGGACGGAACTGTCGAGCGCCATCGCCGGCGGCCTGACCTTCGCGACGGTGCTGACGCTGGTGCTGACCCCGGCCATGCTGATGCTGGGCGAATGCCTGGTCGCCTGGTTCAAGCGCAGGCGCGGCGAGGACGCACCGAGCCCGCTCATCGGCGATCCGCTGGCAAAGCACGCACCGGCACCCGCAAGCGCCGCGCCCGCTCCCGCTCCCGCCTGACGGCATCGCACTGGCGGCGTCGCCGAACGGGTCGATCGACGCGGCTCCCTAAACGCAGAAAGGCCGGGGACATGCCCCGGCCTTTCGCTTGTCCGCACTGACCGGCAGGCGGTCAGTCCATCTCGGCAGCCTTGTCGGTGACGACGCTGGTCCAGGCGCCCTCGGGCTCCTTGGTGATCACCGGGTCGGAACCGCCCGACATCAGGACGCCGACGGTGTTGTCGGCCGCCGCGGTGTCGAGCGCGCCGTCGTCACCGAGAAGCTTGGCGATCTCGCCCATCATGAAGGTCTGGTGCGCCATGGTCTGGGCGCCGGTCATGTCGTTGTCGAGAACGATCTCGGCCGCCTCTTCCGGGTTTTCGGCCGCATATGACCAGCCCTTCATCGACGCCTTCACGAAGCGGGCATAGGCATCCACCATCTCCGGCTTCTGCAGATCCTCTTCAAGGACATAAAGGCCGTCCTCGAGCGTCGCGACGCCCTGGTCGGTGTAGTTGAACACCACCAGTTCCTCGGCCGGGATGCCGGCGTCCAGAACCTGGCCGTATTCGTTGTACGTCATGGTGGAGATGCAGTCGGCCTGCTTCTGGATCAGCGGGTCGACATTGAAGCCCTGCTTGATGACGGTGACGCCGTCATCGCCGCCTTCGGTCGACAGGCCGAGCTGCGACATCCAGGACAGGAACGGATATTCGTTGCCCGAGAACCAGACGCCGAGGGTCTTGCCCTTGAAGTCCGCAGGCTTCTCGATGCCGGTCTCCTTGCGACAGGTCAGCATCATGCCCGAGCGCTCGAAGGGCTGGGCGATGTTGACCAGCGCAACGCCCTTTTCGCGGGCGGCCAGTGCCGACGGCATCCAGTCGACGACGATGTCGGCGCCGCCACCAGCCAGCACCTGCACCGGGGCGATGTCGGGTCCGCCCGGCTTGATGGTGACGTCGAGATCGGCCTCCTCGTAGAAACCCTTCTCCTTGGCGACGTAATAGCCGGCGAACTGCGCCTGGGTGACCCATTTGAGCTGCAGCGTCAGCGCATCCTGCGCCATCGCGGGCATCGCCAGACCAAGACCTGCCAACGCCACCGTGGCGCCTGCCAGTAGCTTCCTCATGCGCATTCTCCTTTGCTGCTGCGTTGCGTCGCCGCCTAGCCCTTGCGGTAGGACGGATGCCAGAAGGTCGTGATCCGCTCGATGACGGACAGAATGCCATAGGTCAGCGAACCGGCGAGCGCGGCGACCGCGATCTCGGCCCAGACCATGTCGGTGTTCATCCGGCCGATCTCGGCCGAGATGCGAAAGCCCATGCCGACGATCGGCGTGCCGAAGAACTCCGCCACGATTGCACCGATCAGGGCGAGGGTCGAGTTGATCTTCAGCGCGTTGAAGATGAAGGGCATGGCCGCCGGCAGCCGTAGCTTCAGAAGGCTCTGCCAGGGTCCGGCAGCATAGGTGCGCATCAGGTCGCGTTCCATCGCCCCGGCCGCCGAGAGGCCGGCGACGGTGTTCACCAGCATGGGGAAGAAGGTCATCACCACGACCACGGCGGCCTTGGACGGCCAGTCGAAACCGAACCACATCACCATGATCGGCGCGACGCCGACGATGGGCAGTGCCGAGACGAGGTTGCCGACCGGCAGGAGGCCGCGCTTGAGGAAGGACGAGCGATCGACCAGCACCGCGACTACGAAGCCGCTGGCACAGCCGATGACGTAGCCGGCGATTACCGCCTTCAGGAAGGTCTGGACGAAGTCGACCCACAGGATCGGCAGCGAGCTGGCAATCCTGACACCGATGTCGGAGGGGGCCGGCAGCAAGACGATCGGCACCTGCAACGCCCGCACCACGAACTCCCAGAGGAACAGCAGCGAGACGCCGAAGACGATCGGAATGAGCACCTGGAGCGCGACGCGCCCTGCCCGCCCCCGCGGCTCGATCGCGGCGAGACTGACGGTCAGCCGCCAGGAGGCGGCCCAGAAGGCGAGGATCGCCAGGATCAGAAGCGGGCCGCGCTGGTCCACACCGAGCAGCGCCAGCGCGGCGATCGCCGCCATTGCCGCAAGGCCACCGGTCAGGGCGATCGCGCCGGGACCGGGGCCGGCGCCGTTCCGCACGGCGCTCATGGCCGGGCCCCCATGCGCTTGAGCGACGCCTTTTCGCCGAGCCCGATCAGCCAGACGAGGACACCCGCCATGATCGCGGCGGCGACGAGCGCCGACCAGATCTGGATGGTCTGGCCATAATAGGAGCCGGCCAGAAGCCGCGCGCCGAGACCGGCTACGGCGCCGGTCGGCAATTCGCCGACGATGGCGCCGACGAGAGCCGCCGCCACGGCGACCTTCATGGAGGTGAACAGGAACGGCATGGACGCCGGCCAGCGCAGCTTGACCAGCGTCTGGCGGCGGGACGCCGAATAGGTGTGCATCAGATCGATCAGCATCGCGTCGGGCGAGCGCAGCCCCTTCACCATGCCGACCGCCACTGGGAAGAAGGACAGATAGGTTGAGATGATCGCCTTGGGCAGAAGGCCGGTCACGCCGACGGAATTGAGGACGACGATCACCATCGGCGCGATGGCAAGGATCGGGATGGTCTGCGAGGCGATGATCCAAGGCATCAGGCTCTTGTCGAGCGTGCGCGAATTGAGGATGCCGACGGCCAGCAGCACGCCCAGGGCGGTGCCGATGAGAAAGCCGAGCAGCGTCGAGGAGAGCGTCACCCAGGCGTGGTAGAGCAGCGAACGCGGCGAGGACGGTTTCACCCCGACCGTCGAGTTCCAGATTTCCACGACGATCTGGTGCGGCGCCGGCAGCACCGGCCGCTCGGCCGACCAGGCGGCCGCGACCGTATCGAGGACGCCATAGGCCTCGCCGGCGCGCTCCAGCTTCACCGTCTCGGTCGCCCAGTTCATGCCGATGGCGGCAAGATACCAGATGGCGAGGATTGCCAGGACGACGGTGAGCACCGGTACGGTCCGCCCGTCGCGCATGCGCCGGCCGAGCCGCCGCAGCGGACCGGCATAGCCGATCCCAGCCCCCGGCTCGGCAATGGGTGTCGGCGGCGGCGTCATTGGCACCGCTCAGTCATAGCCGTGCCCTGCCCGCAGCCCTTCGCGCACCCGGTGGGCGATGGCGAGGAATTCCGGCGTGTCGCGGATGTCGAGGGGACGGTCCGGCCCGAGATCGCAGTCGATGATTTCGTGGATGCGACCGGGGCGCGGGCTCATCACCACGATCCGCGTCGACAGGAACACCGCTTCCGGGATCGAATGCGTCACGAAGACGACGGTCTTCTGCGTCTTGGCCCAGAGCTTCAGCAGTTCCTCGTTGAGATGGTCGCGGACGATTTCGTCGAGCGCGCCGAAGGGTTCGTCCATCAGGAGGAGGTCCGGATCGAAGCACAGGGCGCGGGCGATCGACGCCCGCTGCTGCATGCCGCCGGACAATTGCCAGGGATATTTGCGGCCGAAGCCGGCAAGGCCGACCAGTTCGAGATTGGCGTCGATCCGGCGTTTCCGCTCGGCCCGGTCGAAACCCATGATCTCCAGTGGCAGCGCGACGTTCTTCTCGATCGTGCGCCAGGGATAGAGCGCCGCGGCCTGGAAGACATAGCCATAGGCCCGCGCCTGGCGCGCCTGATCGGGCGTCATGCCGTTGACCGAGATCGATCCGCCGGTCGGCTGCTCAAGGTCGGCGATAACCCTGAGCAGCGTGGTCTTGCCGCAACCGGACGGCCCGATGAAGGAGACGAATTCGCCGCTGTTCACGGTGAGGTCGATGCCCTTCAGCGCATGAACCGGCGTATCGGCGGTCTCGAAGACGAGGTCGAGATTGCGTGCTTCGATGACGTTCACGTTGCGCCTTTACTCACCGCCACCACGATTGGGTGGCCCACTTTCGCTTCGGCTAAAGACCGCAGTGCTTCAATACCACCGACAGCGTGTTCGATGGCGGCGCGCAATCGCTGGTCATGTCCGGGCCGGAAACGACCACCGTTCGTCGTTTCTTCACAACCACATATGCAACGTGGGCTGCTCACCGTAGTCAGACCCCGCTCGCCGGAATGCCGGTGCGCTCGATCCTGCGCGGCGCGGTGAGTTCCTTCCAGGTCGACAGCGCCTTGGCCGCGGGCGCACTGGCGGGACGCTCGACGAAGCGGCCATTGCCCTTTTCGGCGCGCACGTCGCCCTCCTTGTAGGCGAGACGGCCGCGCGAGAACGTCATCACAGGCAGGCCGGTCAGTTCAATGCCCTCGAAGACGTTGTATTCGATCACCGATTTCTGGGTCTTGGCTGAGATGGTCTTGGTGGCGGCCGGATCGAAGATCACCAGATCGGCATCGGCCCCGACGAGGATCGCGCCCTTTTTCGGATAGATGTTCAGGATCTTGGCGATGTTGGTGGAGGTAACGGCGACGAACTCGTTCATCGTCAGCCGGCCGGTGCCGACGCCCTTGGTCCACAGAACCGCCAGCCGGTCTTCCAGGCCGCCGGTGCCATTGGGGATCTTGGTGAAATCGCCAAGCCCCATGCGCTTCTGCTCGTCGGTGAAGGCGCAATGGTCGGTCGCGACGACCTGCAGCGAGCCGGCAGCGAGCCCCGCCCAAAGGGAATCCTGGTTTTTCTTGTCGCGGAAGGGCGGCGACATCACCCGGCGGGCGGCGTGCTGCCAGTCGGGATGGAAGTACTCGCTCTCGTCCAGCACCAGATGCTGGATCAGCGGCTCGCCATAGACCCGCATGCCCTTCTGGCGGGCCCGGCGGATCGCTTCATGGGCCTGTTCGCAGGAGGTGTGGACCACGTAGAGCGGCACGCCGGCCTGATCGGCGATCATGATGGCGCGGTTGACCGCCTCGCCCTCGACCTCGGGCGGGCGCGAATAGGCGTGACCCTCCGGCCCATTGTTGCCCTCGGCCAGCAGCTTCTGCTGCAGGAAGGCGACGACGTCGCCGTTCTCGGCATGGACCAGCGGCATGGCGCCGAGTTCGGCGCAGCGGGTAAAGGACGCGAACATCTCGTCGTCATTCACCATCAGCGCGCCCTTGTAGGCCATGAAGTGCTTGAAGGTGTTGATGCCGGCCTCGACCACCCTGGGCATCTCGTCGAAATATTTCTGGCCCCACCAGGTCACGCCCATGTGGAAGGAATAGTCGGTGCGGGCCGGGCCGGCCTTCTGGAACCAGGTCTGCAGCGCGTCCAGCGGTCCCTGGTCGGGGGCCGGCAGGCAGAAATCTACGGTCATGGTGGTGCCGCCGGCCAGTGCCGCGGCCGAGCCGGAATCGAAATCGTCGGCCGAGTGAGTGCCCATGAAGGGCATTTCCATATGGGTGTGCGGGTCGATGCCGCCGGGCATGACGTAGGTGCGTGAGGCGTCGATCACCTCGTCGCCCGACAGGTCCGGCCCGATCGCCGCGATGGTGTCGCCGTCGATCAGGATGTCGGCCTTGTAGGTGAGATCGGCGGTGACGATCGTGCCGCCCTTGATGACGATGGTCATGGTGACTCCTGGCTGGACGATGGAAGAGTGGAAGACGCAGCGCCGGCGACGCCTGCCAGTTGCAGGAAGATCATCAGGGCGCGGTCGACCTCGAGCATGCGGTCCGGGTCGACACTGCCGATCGGTGCATAGACCTTCTCGCGCGGATAGGTCTGGAGCTTGTCGACCATCAACTGCGACCGCTCCCGCAATCCGTTCGACGGCGCCGGCTCGACGGGAATGCTGATGGAGATGTCCTTGCCAAGATCGGTGGTGAAGGGAACGACGGTGACGCTGCCCAGATGTTCGGCGAAATGGTCAGCCTGCACGACAACGGCCGGCCTGGCCTTGCCGTAGTCTCCCTTCCCCGAGACGAGCACGACATCCCCTCTTCTCATTGAGGGAGATCGTCCCACAGATCGGCGACCTCTTCCGACAGGCGATCGATCTCTCGCGACCGGCGATCCGCCGCGTTGATTGCCCGGCAGTCTTTGTCCAACTGCGCCTGAAAGGCCGGATGGTTCCAGTTCGGCACCCAGACCTCCACAGGACGATATCCGCGAGCTAGAAGATCGGCCCGTTCCGCTTCGGTCAGTTCCTTCGGCCTGCCCATGACGACCTCCTGGCGTTGCGCGATCCCGGTCCAGCCTACTCCACGATCCCCGCAGTCTCCACGACTGCGCGCATCAGGACGTTGGCGCCGGCCGTCGCCCATTCCTTCGAAATCTCTTCCGCCTCGTTGTGGGACAGGCCGTCGACGCAGGGGCACATGACCATGGCGGTCGGCGCGACGCGGTTGATCCAGCACGCGTCGTGGCCGGCGCCCGAGACGATGTTGCGGTGGGAATAGCCGAGCGCCTCGGCGGCATCGCGGATGGCCCTCACGCAGGTCTCGTCGAAGGTCACCGGATCGAAATGGCCGACCTCGTCGACCGACACGTCGATGTCGAGCGCGTCGGCGATCAGGTCGATGCCGTCCTCGATGCGCTCGCGCATCGTGTCGAGGGTCTCCTTGGACGGCGAGCGGATGTCGACGGTGAAGACGCAGCGGCCGGGAATGATGTTGCGCGAGTTCGGATGGACGTCGATCTGGCCGATCGTGCCGACGGCGTTCGGCTGATAATCCATCGCCACCTCGTGGACGAGCTCGATCACCCGCGCCATGCCGAGGCCGGCATTGCGCCGTTTGTACATCGGGGTCGAACCGGTGTGGCTCTCCTTGCCGGCCAGGGTGACCTCCAGCCAGTAGAGCCCCTGCCCGTGGGTGACGACGCCGATGTCGATCCCCTCGTCCTCCAGGATCGGCCCCTGCTCGATATGCAGTTCGAAGAACGCCTTCATCTTGCGGCTGCCGACCGGCTCGTCGCCCTGCCAGCCGATACGTTCGAGTTCAGCGCCGAAGCTCTTGCCGGCGGCGTCCTTGCGGTCCTTGGCCCAGCTCTCTTCCAGCACGCCGGCGAAGACACCCGAGGCCAGCATGGCCGGCGCGAAGCGGGTGCCCTCCTCGTTCGTCCAGTTGGTGACGACGATCGGATGCCTGGTGCGGATGTTGAGGTCGTTGAGCGTGCGCACCAGTTCAAGCCCGGTCAGCACGCCGAGCACGCCGTCATACTTGCCGCCGGTCGGCTGGGTATCGAGATGACTGCCGACATAGACCGGCAGCGCTTCGGGATCGGTGCCCTCGCGGCGGGCGAACATGTTCCCCATCGTGTCGAGGCCCATGGTCAGGCCGGCGGCCTCGCACCACGATCTGAACAGCGACCGGCCCTCGGCGTCCTCGTCGGTCAGGGTCTGGCGGTTGTTGCCGCCGGCGACGCCCGGTCCGATCTTCGCCATCTCCATCAGCGAGTCCCAGAGGCGGTCGCCGTCGATCTGGAGATTGGTGGCTGGGCTCATGGGGTCACTCTCTCGATCTGTTGCGGTGCCGTCAGGCAAGGGTCTTCAGAATGCCGCGCAGCGTCTCGACGATCTCGCCGATCTGGTCCTCGGAGATCATCAGCGGCGGCGACAGGGCGATGATATCGCCGGTGGTGCGGATCAGCAGCCCCTTTTCGTAGGCTTCCAGGAAGGCCGAGAAGGCCCGCTTGGTCGGCGCGCCGGCGATCGGCTCCAGCTCGATGGCGCCGATCAGGCCGATGGTGCGGATATCGATGACATGGGGCTCGCCCTTCAGCGAATGGATCGCCTCGGCCCAGACCGGCTCCAGCGCCTTCGCCCGTTCGAACAGCCCGTCTTCCTTGTAGGTCTCCAGCGTCGCCAGACCTGCCGCCGCGGCGATCGGGTTGCCGGAATAGGTATAGCCGTGGGCGAACTCGATCAGATGCTCCGCGCCGCCCATGAAGGCGTCGTAGATCTCGTCCTTCACATAGACCGCACCCATCGGGATGACGCCGTTGGTCAGCCCCTTGGCGGTGACCATGATGTCCGGCGTCACGCCGAAATAATCGGCGGCGAAGGCCGTGCCCATGCGACCGTAGCCGGTGATCACCTCGTCGAAGATGAGCAGGATGCCGTGCTGGTCGCAGATTTCGCGCAGCCGCTTCAGATAGCCCTTGGGCGGCGGCAGGACGCCGGTCGAACCGGCCACCGGTTCGACGATCACCGCGGCGATGGTCGAGGGATCGTGCAGGGTGGCGATGCGCAGGAGGTCGTCGGCCAGCTCGGCGCCGTGCTCGGTCTCGCCGCTGGAATAGCCGTTGCGGACAGGGTCGTGGGTGTGACGCATATGGTCGACGCCGGTCAGGAGCGTGCCGAACATCTTGCGGTTGCCGACGATGCCGCCGACCGAGATGCCGCCGAAATTGACGCCGTGATAGCCGCGCTCGCGCCCGATCAGGCGGAAGCGGGCACCGTCGCCCTTGGCCCGGTGATAGGCGAGCGCGATCTTCAGCGCGGTCTCGACCGACTCGGAGCCGGAATTGGCGAAGAACACGTGGTCCAGGCCGGACGGCGCGATCGCGGCAAGGCGCGAGGCCAGCTCGAAGGCCTTCGGGTGCCCCATCTGGAAGGCCGGCGCGTAGTCGAGCTCGGCCGCCTGCTTCTGGATCGCCTCGACGATCCGCGGCCGGCAATGACCGGCATTGACGCACCACAGGCCGGCGGTGCCGTCGAGCACCTGCCGCCCATCGGAGGTGGTGTAGTGCATGTCCTTGGCCGCGACGAACATGCGCGGCGTCTGCTTGAACTGCCGGTTCGCGGTGAACGGCATCCAGAAGGCTTCGAGATTGTTGGGCGCGATCGGTGCGTTCTCGTTCATCGGCTGCCGCCTCAATGGGACGGTTCCGAAGCCCGGATCGTCCGAAATCTTGACTAAATGGTCAAAAGCGAGGCTAGAAGGTCGTCAGGAACCGGTCAAGCGTCCTGCTGAAGAACTGCGCAGAATATCGCAGTGCAAAATAGGCGGGCAGACCCCGGTTTGGAGAGGGCGGAACGCGTGGACCAGACAGTCGAGCATTCCGGCACGGAGCCGCCGCATGGCGACCGCCAGCCGACCCGCATCCAGGCGATCAACCGCGAGATCATCCTGGACGCTGCGCTGGACGTGTTTTCGGTCAACGGCTTCCGGGGATCGACCGTCGACCAGATCGCCGTGCGGGCGAAGATGTCGAAGCCGAACCTCCTCTATTATTTCCGCCGCAAGCAGGACATCTACCGGGCAGTGCTGGAGCACACGCTGGATGACTGGCTGGCGCCGCTGGAAGCGATGAACGCCGACGGCGACCCGATCGAGGAGCTGCGCCGCTACATCACCGCGAAGCTCGCCATGTCGGAAGACAATCCGGCCGCCTCGCGCCTGTTCGCCAACGAGGTCCTGGCCGGCGCCCCGGTGGTCGGCGACTTTCTCGCCACCCGGCTCAAGCAGCTCGTCGACGTGAAGGCGCGGGTCATCCGCGACTGGGTCGATCGCGGCCAGCTGGCGCCGGTCGATCCGTACCATCTGATCTTCATGATCTGGGCGACGACCCAGCACTATGCCGATTTCGACGTGCAAATCCGCGCGATCGTCGGTCGTCAGGTCGATGCGCCCGGCTTTCGCGAGCAGACCGCGCAGGCTGTGCTGACGGTCGTCCTCAACGGCATCCGGCCGCGGGACTGACGTTCATTCGCTTGTCGGACGATCTGCGCTCGTCCGCCGTTCAGGCGGCGGTGGCGGCAGCGCTGCGCGGCTCGATTGCTTCCTGGGTCAGCGCCTCGAATTCATGCGGCCAGCGGTCGGCGATCTCCACCAGCATCTTCGGCAGGTCCGAAGCCGGGCGCGGCCGCGAGAAATAATAGCCCTGCATCTCGCGGCATCCCTCGGCGTAGAGGATGCGCATCTGCTCCGGCGTCTCGATACCTTCGGCGATGACCCGCATGTCGAGGGCGTTGGACAGGCCGATGACCGAACGCACGATGGCGATGTTCTCCGGCCGCGACATGTCGCGCACGAAGGACTGGTCGATCTTGATCTTGTCGAAGGGGAAGCGGTTCAGATAGCCGAGCGAGGAATAGCCGGTGCCGAAATCGTCCATCGAGATGGTCAGGCCCATCCGGCGGAATTCCGTCAGGATCGAGAGTACCTTGTCGCCCTCGTCGAGGAACAGGGATTCGGTGACCTCGATCTGCAGTCGCGACGGCTGCAGCCCGGACTTGGCCAGAACCCGCCGCACATCCGCGACGAGGGTCGGGCTCTTGAACTGCACCGCCGAGAGGTTGACCGAGATGGCGAGATCGCTGACCCAGTTCGATGCCTGCTCGCAGGCGGTTTCCAGCGCCCACAGGCCGATCGGCGTGATCATGCCGGTTTCCTCGGCCAGCGGGATGAAGGTGGAGGGGCTGACGCGGCCGCGTTCAGGGTGATTCCAGCGCAGCAGGGCCTCGAAGCCGCTGATTGCGCGGCGCCCAGTATCGACGAAGGGCTGGTAGAACAGCTCGAACTGCCCCTCTTCGATCGCCTTCTGCAGGTCGATCTCCAGTTCGCGGCGCTGCTGCAGCTTCTGGCGCATGCTCGGCTGGAACATCCGGTAGCTGCTGCCGGCCGACTGCTTGGCCTGATAGAGCGCGAGGTCGCAATTCTGCAGCGCGATCGCGGCGTCGAGATCCACGGGACGCTTGCCGCCGGCAACATACAGGGCACCAACACTGCCGGCGGCGCTGATGTGGCGACCCTCGACCTCGAAGGGCTCGTCGAAGCTGGCGACCATCGAGCGGGCCAGATCCTCGGCATCGGCGGCGGAGCGGCCGCCGAGGAGGATGACGGCGAATTCGTTGCCGCCGAGGCGCGCGACCGTCGCCTTCGTGCCGGCCTTTTCGATCAGCCGCGCACCGCACTGGCGCAGGATGGCGTCGCCGACGGGATGGCCATAGGTGTCGTTGATGGTCTTGAAGCCGCGAATGTCGATGACCGCGATGGTCAGCGCCTTGCGGCCCTTGCCGAGCGCCTCGTCGAGGATTTCGGCGAAGACGCCGCGATTGGGCAGTTCGGTCAGGGCGTCGTGACCGGAGAGGTGCTGCAGGCGCCGGGCGATGGCCTCGCGTTCGGTGATGTCCTCGAAGGTGATCAGAAGGCCGTCGCCGGACATGCCGCGACGCTTCACTTCCATGATCTGGCCCTCGCCGACTTCCTGGATGTGCGACGCCGTGTCGTTCGGGGCGACACGGCCGGTCAGCCGCGCATCGGTGAAGAAGTCGCGGGCGTTGGTGCCGGCCGGGTGGTCGCCGAAGAGTTCGGTGAAGGTCTCGTTGCACAGGATCATGCGCTTCTGGCCGTCCAGCATGCAGAGCGCCTGGGTCATGTTGTTCAGGGCCGCAGTCAGCTGATCCTGCTGCGTGTCGAGCCGGCCGGCCATCAGGTCGACCTTGTCGAGCATCATGGTCTCGAGCTTCTCGCAATGCTCCTGCATCTGCCGCAGGGCGTTGAGGACGTCGCGCACCTCGCTTGGGCCGCGCGCCTCGATCATGTCGCACTCGATACCGCTGGCCAGATTACGCGCAAGGCCCGACACCCGGCGCAGCGAGGCGCCGACGGATCGCGACAGGAAAACGGCAAAGCCAGCCATGCCGATGAGGATCGCGGCCAGGCCGGCAAAATTGCGCAACCGCGCGCTCTCGATGGCGCCGACCGCAACGGCCTTGGTCTGCACAAGGTCCGCGTTCAACGCCGTGACCGCGCGGTCCAGAACCAGTGCGGTGCTGGCGATTTCGCGAGCCGCCATCCGGGCCGACATGTTGCCGCCGGAGGCTTCCAGCCGGCTCAACGGATACAGGAGTTCGGACAGGATGGCCTGAACCTCGGCGGAACCGGACTGGTCGAGAGCTGTCTGCACGTCGGCCTTGATCGACGAAATGGTGCGCATCGCCGGCTCCAGCCGCACCTGCGCGTCGTTTCCGACGGCTGCCCCTTCGGCGCCAAGGCTCTCGGCCAGCGCCACCGTCTTGCCCTTGGCGACCTGAAGCCGCCCCAGCGGATCGATCCCGCCATCGTAGAAATTCTGCGCGAAACCGAGGGACACGGACTGGGAATGATAGGAAAAGGCCGCGAACAGGAGCGCCAGCACCGCGAAGATCGAACTGCCGATAATGAGACGCAAATGGATCGACATACAGCTCATTTCCCAATCGGCTGCCATTCCAGGCAACCGCATTCTCGACGCGCACGCCGCGGTTCTGACAGAAGAATGCTTCGGCTAGGTTACTTCACGGTTACGTGACGACGGGTCGCGCAAATTATTTTCGCCGGTTTTTCAACCTGTGGCTTCGGCGGCATACCGGCCGGCCCGGCGTCCGGAGAACAGGCAGCCGCCAAGAAAGCCGCCTTCCACCGCATTTTATCCGTGAACGCCGCCGCCGCCGAAGCCGGCGATCTCACCGGCGGCATACAATCCGGGGATGGGTCGTTCATCCGCCGCGAGCACCCGGCCGTCGAGATCGGTATGAAGACCGCCGAGCGTCTTGCGCGTCAGGACGTTCAGGCGGACTGCAATCAGCGGCCCATGGGCGGAATCGAGAATTGCATGCGGCTTGGCGGTCCGGATCAGCCGGTCGCCGAGATACCGGCGGGCGCCGCGCAGCGCGATGATCTGCGCGTCCTTGGAGAAGGGGTTGGCGATCTCGCGATCGCGCGCGACGATCTGCGCTTCCAGATGCGCCCGGTCGAGCCTGGGCTCGCCGGCGATCGCATTCATGCCGTCGACCAGTTCGCCCAATGTGTCGGCAACGACGAAATCCTCGCCATGCCGCTTGAACGCCTCGACCGGTGGCGGTGCGTTGCGTCCGCGCCGGTTGCGCAGCACCGCGCGCCAGTCCTTGCCGGTCATGTCCGGGTTCTGCTCGGACCCGGACAGCGCGAATTCCTTCTTGATGATCGACTGGGTCAGCACGAACCAGGAATGCCCATGGCCGGTCGACAGGATGCGCTTGAGGGTCGCCAGCGTGTCGAAGCCCGGCAGCGCCGGCGGCTCCATGCGGTCGCCGAGCGCATCGAACCACAGGGACGACGGGCCGGGCAGGATGCGGATGCCGTGCATCGGCCAGATCGGGTCGTGGTTGGTGACACCCTCGGTATAGTGCCACATGCGGTCGCGGTTGATGACGCGGCCGCCGGCCGCCTCGGCGATCTCCAGCATGCGACCGTCGACATGGGCCGGAACGCCCGAGATCAACTTCTGCGGCGCCGGTCCGATCCGGGCGGTCGGCCAGTTGCGCCGCACCATCTCGTGATTGCCGCCGACCCCGCCCGCCGTCAGGAGGATCGCACCGGCCTCGATCTCGAAATCGCCGATCACCGCGCGCGACGAGGTTTCTCCGCGTGCTGTCGTGGCCGGGGCGAGAATCTCGCCCGCCACGCCCGTGGCGGTGCCGTCGACGATCCGCAATTCGCTGACCCGGTGGCGGCCTTTCAGGATGATGCGCCCGGCCGCCATGTGCGCGCGCACGCGCCGCTCGAAGGGCGCGAGCACGCCGGGACCGGTGCCCCAGGTGATGTGAAAGCGCGGCACGGAATTGCCATGGCCGGTGGCCAGGCTGCCGCCGCGCTCGGCCCAGCCGACGACCGGAAACCAGCGCAGGCCCATCGCATGGAGCCAGGGCCGCATCTCGCCGGCGGCGAACTCCACATAGGCCTCGGCCACAATGCGCGGCCAGTGATCCTCCTCGCGGTCGAAGCCGGCCGATCCCAGCCAGTCCTGCAGCGCCAGTTCGCGGCTGTCGCGAATGCCGAGGCGGCGCTGTTCGGGGGTGTCGACCATGAACAGGCCACCGAGCGACCAGAAGGCCTGCCCGCCGAGATGCTCGGCGCTCTCCTGATCGACGATGACGACACGGCGTCCGGCGTCGGCCAGTTCGCTCGCAGCCACCAGTCCGGCCAGACCGGCGCCCACGACGACCGCATCGCTGCGTTCGCTCAAATCGATCCCCTCCCCCGGATGCTTCTCCCGATGCCGCCCTCCGCCAGCCCGGACATGCCTACCGGCGTTCTGCGCGCCGCTACTCGGCGGCGTCGGGCAGCACCACCGGCTCGGCGGCGTGCTGCCGGCGCTCCTTTGCCATCGGATTGTTCGGATGGCTGGTCCAGTTGCCGTATGTGTCGGGGATCGGCCGCTTGGTGCGCGGATCGAAGCCGGTGATCCGCTCCATGGTGATGCAGTCCTCGACCGGGCAGACGTCGACGCACAGATTGCAGCCGACGCATTCCTCGTCGATCACCTCGAACTTGCGGATGCCGTCGAGCATGCTGGTGATCGCCTGATGCGAGGTGTCCTCGCAGGCGATGTGGCAACGCCCGCAGGAGATGCACTTGTCCTGATCGATCCGCGCCTTGGTGACGTAGTTGAGGTTTAGATACTGCCAGTCGGTCACGTTGGGGGCGGCGCGGCCGCGAAAATCCTCGATCGAGGCATAGCCCTTCTCGTCCATCCAGTCGGACAGGCCGGAGCTCATCTCCTTCACCACCTTGAAGCCGTAGGTCATCGCCGCGGTGCAGACCTGCACGGTGCCGCAGCCGAGCGCGATGAACTCCGCCGCGTCGCGCCAGGTGGTGATGCCGCCGATACCCGACATGGGCATTCCGATCGTCTCGGGATCGCGGGCGATCTCCGCCACCATGTTGAGAGCGATCGGCTTGACCGCCGGACCGCAATAGCCGCCATGGCTGCCCTTGCCGTCGATGGTCGGGGTCGGGGCGAAATTGTCGAGATCGATGGAGACGATCGACGAGATGGTGTTGATCAGCGACACGGCGTCGGCGCCGCCCCTCCTGGCCGCCCGGGCCGGGAAGCGGATGTCGGTGATGTTCGGGGTCAGCTTGACGATGACCGGCAGCTTCGAGTGCTGCTTGCACCAGCGCGCGACCATCTCGATATATTCGGGCACCTGGCCGACCGCCGCGCCCATGCCGCGCTCGCTCATGCCGTGCGGGCAGCCGAAGTTCAGTTCCACCCCGTCGGCGCCGGTCTCCTCGACCAGAGCCAGGATCTTCTGCCAGGGCGCCTCCTCGCAGGGCACCATCAGCGACACGATCATCGCCCGGTCGGGCCAGTTGCGCTTGACCCGCGCAATCTCCTCGAGATTGGTATCGAGCGCCCGGTCGGTGATCAGCTCGATGTTGTTGAGGCCCAGCAGCCGCCGGTCGGGGCCATAGATCGCGCCGTAGCGCGGGCCGTTGACATTGACCACCGGTGGGTCTTCGCCGAGGGTCTTCCAGACGACGCCGCCCCAGCCCTGCTCGAAGGCGCGCTGGACGTTGTATTCCTTGTCGGTCGGCGGCGCCGAGGCGAGCCAGAACGGGTTCGGCGAGGAGATGCCGAGGAAGTTCGTTGCGAGATTGGCCATGGCTCATTCTCCCTAGATCCGACCGGGGGTCAGTGCTTCGACCGCATCGGACATGACACCCGCAATCCGGGCGCCGAGCCCGTTCTCCGCCGCCAGCGCCGCATGGATGCTTTCGGCCGCAACCTTGCCGTCCTCGACCGCCACGACGGTGAGGTCCTCGCCCTCGAAAATGCAGTCGCCGCCGGCCCAGACGCCCTTGAGCGACGTGCGCCGCTCGGCATCGACGCGGATGCGGCCGCGCTCCAGCGCAATGCCGTCGCTCTCGTCGTCGAGACCGTCAGGCAGGAAGCTCTGGCCGATCGCCTTGAAGATCTGGTCGGCCTCGATGGTCACCGTCTCGCCGGTGCCCGCCAGCCGCCCATCCTCGACGCGCGTGCGCTCCAGTTCGATGCCGCGGACATGGCCGCCCTCGGCGAGAATGCTCTTCGGCTGCAGATGGCAGCGGATCTGCACGCCGCGGGTCTGGGCGATCTCCTGCTCGTAGGCCGAGGCGTTCATCGCGTCCTGGCCACGGCGATAGGCGATGGTCACCTCCTCCGCGCCGAGCGCCTTGGCCTGCACCGCCGCGTCGACGGCGGTCATGCCGCCCCCGATGACGACGACGCGGCGCCCGACCGGCAGGTTGGCGAGATCGGTGGTCTGGCGCAGATCGGCGATCCAGGCGACGGCGTCGGCCGAACCGCTGCTCGTCTCGCCCTCGGCGCCGAGCGCATTGACGCCGGCCAGCCCGAGCCCGAGGAAGACCGCGTCATAGTCGCGGCGCAGATCGGCGAGATGGATGTCGCGGCCGAGCGCCTTGCCGGTTTCCAGCGTGATGCCGCCGATGGAGAGGATGAAGTCCACCTCGCGCTGGGCGAACTGTTCCGTCGCCTTGTAGGCGGCGATGCCGTATTCGTTGAGGCCGCCGGGCTTGGGCCGTGCGTCAAAGAGCGTGACGTCGTGCCCGTGCAGGGCGAGGCGATGGGCGCAGGAGAGGCCCGAAGGACCGGCGCCGACGACGGCAATTGTCCTGCCGGTCGGCTCGGCGCGGGTGAAGGGATGCTCGCCCGCCTCCATCAGATGGTCGGTCGCATAACGCTGCAGGAGGCCGATCTTCACCGGCTTGCCCTCGCCCACCTCGCGGACGCAGACTTCTTCGCACAGGGTCTCGGTCGGGCAGACGCGGGCGCACATACCACCGAGTATGTTCGCTGAGAGGATGGTCTTGGCCGCGCCGGTCGGATTGCCGGCCTGGATCTCGCGGATGAACAGCGGGATGTCGATCGACGTCGGGCAGGCCGTCATGCAGGGCGCGTCGTAGCAGAAATAGCAACGATCGGCCTCGACCAGTGCCTCGTGCTGCTCGAGCGGCGGATGGATGTCCGAGAAATTGCCCGCCAGCTTGTCGGGAGCGAGGCGCCCCGCGCCGATATCGGGCCGGAACGGTCGGGTTTCGTTCATGCGTCGCATCCCCCTCGAAACCTTCCAGGGAGCCGGCGACGGCGATTTTCCGGCCTTCGACGGCTCGTGGAAGATTAGAATGATGCCAGTTTTTCAAAAGGTCAAATTTTTTATCGTCTGGTCAAAAATTGACCCGATTGCCTCTCGGGCAACACCGACAATTGCCGCCACCGGCGAGGCAATGAACGCGATCCGATGCGCGCGTGCCGAACGACACGCCGTTCCCACCGCGCGCCGGTCCTGCGCCCGAAAGCCGAAGGCGATTGCGGCCCGGCCCTACTGGCCGGTGGCCGTCTGCAGGGTGCCACCGAGATTGCGGCCCATATTGCCGACCTGCCGGCCGAACTCCTCGCGGCCGCGCTGGCTGATGAGCGCGCCGGGGGCGGTGACGACGGCGCCGGCCGCCGAGCCGACGGTCTGGGCCGTGCCGAGAGCCGCCGCGCCAAGGGTCTCGCCAAGGGAGATGCCCTCTTCGCCGATCGCCTGCCCGGCGATCAGCCGTTGCCCGATCAGCCGCACGATCTGCGGGCTCTCGGCGAATTTGCTGTGATTGAGGGCCGAGCCTGACTGCAGCGCGGAGAGGTCGATCACGTCGACACCCTTGGCCTCGATGCCGCTGCGATACGGTTCCTGCGACACGTCGATGGCGCCGAGGCGCTGGACGCCGCCGGCCAATCGTCGCGACACCTGCAGCGCCCGGTCGTCGGTCGAGGCGAAGATCGTCAGCCGCGTGCGCTGCGTGTCGATCTCGTCGAGCTGGCGTGAGAAGACATCGACGTCGAGATCGGGCGAGGCGAGGATCACGTTGCGGACCTTGGCCGGCAACTTGCCGCGGCGGATCGACAGCTGGCGCAGCGCCTCCATCGTCAGCCAGCTTCCCATCGAATGGGCCATCACCGTGACATTGCGCACGCGCGGATCGTCGGCGGCCTTCTCGATGATTTCTTCCAGCGCGTTGCGCGAGAAATTGGCGCTCTCGCGGTCGTAGAGATAGTCGAAGACGCTGCCGTGGGATGGCCAGGAAAACAGGATCGGCGCCGCCGAGGCCGCCGTGTCATGGGCGATCTGGGCGAAGCGGAAGACCGATTCCTCGTAGGTCGTGTTGAAGCCGTGAACGAAGATCAGGACGTCGCCCTGCTTGGTTCCCGCAACCCTGTCGAACCAGCGCTGTGCCGCCGCATCGTCCATCGGCGCCAGCTTCAGCACCGCGAATTCGGTCTGCGGATTGGCCGCGTTGGCGGTGGGATAGGTCAGTTCGCCGGCATTGCGATTGGCGGAGGGCGGGACCGAGACGACGATGTTGTCCACCGACAGGGTGTTGCCGCGATCGCCGGTATAGACGACGCCGGCGACCGGCGACGGCGCGCGCGTGGTGGCGACCAGCATGTCGACCGTGCTGGCGCCGGCGACGGTTCCGGCGATCGGCACCATCGTGCCCAGGGGCCGCCCCGCGCAGCCCGCAACGGCGAGAAGCAGGCAGACAAGGAGCGACAGGCCGGGGCGAGGAAGGCTGCAGGTCAGGATCGAAGCCTCCGATGGGCGCGGAACGGGACAGGCTGGCGGGCAACCCGCCTCGCTGGACATCACGGCGTCACAGCGGCCGACGTCCAGCATCGAAAAGCCGACGTTGCGTTGCCAGTGAACCGCCCCTTCGGCATAGCCGCTCCGCAGGCGAATCTCCAGTCCGCCGGAGCGTCCGGCATGCCCCCGCACTGCCGTTCGCGGAGCCCGCAAGACCGGTGCCGCGGCGGCCTTCCCGGCAAACCCACCGGAATTTCAGACAATTTTAACGATGCCGGTCGAGAGGCCTCCGGTTGCCGCGTCGTCTGAACGTCCGGTTAAGAAATTTCGGCGATTTGTCGGGTTTGGGCGCCGGCGATGCTGGCCGTGCCCCGACACCCTGCTGAGGCTTGCCGCATGGCATTTCGAACCACCATCACGCGCGCCCGGGCGACACTGGCGCTTCTTGCCCTGGTCACTGTGCTGGGCGCCTGCGCCGGCGGGCCGCGCCTGCGGCCGATGACGGCGCATGAATGCATGACTCGGGTGATGTATTTCGAATCCAACCGCAGCAGCGAAGAGGGCATGATCGCGGTCGGCACCGTGGTGATGAACCGGCTGGAGAGCGGCCGCTACCCCACGACCGTCTGCGGCGTTGTCGGCCAGAAGAACCAGTTCGCGCCGGGCGTCCTCACCCGCTCGATGGAAAAGGGCAAGGATCTCGCCTCGCGGACCGCGACCAAGGTGCTGAACGGCGCCCGCCACCGCAATGTCGAGAAGGCGATGTTCTTTCACACCGCCGGCATGACCTTCCCCTACACCAACATGCATTACCTGATCGAAGCGGGCGGCAACGTCTTCTACGAAAAGCGCAAGAATGCCCGGCGGCTGAGCGATCCGCCATTCCGCAATCCCGAGCCCTACGATCCCCGGCGCCCGGCCGCCCAGCCGTCCGGCATGACGACCATGGCCGCATCCCGGTCGGCAGGTTCCACCAGCGCCGCGCTGGAGCCGATCAGCATCGACGACCTGATCCGCGCCGACCGCTACTGATCGCCGCCTCGCTCGCCTCACCATGGCGAGTCTTTCCGCGACGGCCCCTTTGCGTCCAGATCACGCATGGGCCATAGCGGGGCCTTGCGTATCCACAGGGGATGCGCAGCGCCTTCTGGAGATCAGCCGTGCCGACGATCCGCTTTTCCGCCAATCTCGGATTCCTGTGGCAGGAGCTTGCCCTGCCCGACGCCATCCGGCGCGCGAAGGACGCAGGCTTCGACGCGGTCGAGTGCCACTTCCCCTATGCGGTCGATCCGGCTGCGGTGAAGGCAGCGCTCGACGAGACCGGCCTGAAGATGCTCGGCCTCAACACCAGCCGCGGTGATCGCGAGGGTGATTTCGGCCTCGCCGCCCTGCCCGACCGGGTCGAGGAAGCCCGCGCCGCCATCGACCAGGCCGTCGACTATGCCAGCGCGATCGGCGCCGGCGCGGTGCATGTCATGGCAGGAAAGTCGCAAGGTGTGGACGGCGCGCAGGCGACGTTCGAGGCCAATCTCGCCTATGCCTGCGAGGCCGCCGGCGACATGACGATCCTCATCGAGCCGATCAACCAGCGCGATGCGCCGGGCTATTTCCTGTCCTATCAGGCGCAGGCCGCCGACATCGTCGCGCGGGTCGGCAAGCCCAATCTGAAGATCATGTTCGACTGCTATCATGCGCAGATCATGGAGGGTGACCTGCTCAAGCGCTTCGAGCAGCATCTACCGATGATCGGCCATCTGCAGATCGCCGCCGTCCCCTCGCGCGGCGAGCCGGACGAGGGCGAAATCGCCTATGACCGCCTGTTGCCGGCCATGGCCGGCTTCGGCTGGGACGGCCATGTCGGCGCGGAATATCGCCCGCGCACGACGACCGACGCCGGCCTTGGCTGGATGACTGCCTACAAGTCGGCCGCGCGCAGCTGACACCCAGCACCAAATCACCCGGCTGCCGATTCATTCACCGCGTGACACCGCGTCACGGGTTGGAACCGACGCCGGGTTAATGTATACATTGCGTCAGAGGCTGCCCGCGTTGCGGATGCAACCAGAGATCGACGTTCCGGAGACCCCATGACCAACGACATCAAAGCCGGTCCGCTGCGCTCGCGCGCGTGGTTCGACAATCCTTCCAATCCGGACATGACCGCGCTGTATCTCGAGCGCTATCTGAATTTCGGTCTCAGCCAGGAAGAGCTGCAGTCGGGCAAGCCGATCATCGGCATCGCCCAGACCGGCTCCGATCTCAGCCCCTGCAACCGCCATCATCTCGAACTCGCCAAGCGGGTCCGCGAGGGCATTCGCGAGGCCGGCGGCATCGCGCTGGAGTTCCCGGTCCATCCGATCCAGGAGACCGGCAAGCGCCCGACCGCGGGCCTCGACCGCAACCTCGCCTATCTCGGCCTTGTCGAGGTGCTCTACGGCTATCCGCTCGACGGCGTCGTGCTGACCATCGGCTGCGACAAGACGACACCGGCCATGCTGATGGGCGCGGCCACCGTCAATCTGCCGTCGATCGCGCTGTCGGTCGGCCCGATGCTGAACGGCTGGTTCCGCGGCGAGCGCACCGGTTCGGGCACGATCGTCTGGAAGGCCCGCGAGATGATGGCCGCCGGCGAGATCGACTATGCCGGCTTCGTCAAGCTGGTCGCCTCCTCGGCGCCGTCGACGGGCTATTGCAACACCATGGGCACGGCCTCGACGATGAACTCGCTGGCCGAGGCGCTGGGCATGCAGCTGCCGGGCTCGGCGGCGATCCCCGCACCCTACCGCGACCGCCAGGAAGTGGCCTATTTGACCGGCAAGCGCATCGTCGAGATGGTCCATGAGGACCTGAAGCCGACAGACATCATGACCAAGGACGCGTTCATCAACGCGATCCGCGTGAATTCGGCCATCGGCGGCTCGACCAATGCGCCGATCCACCTTAACGGCCTCGCCCGTCACCTCGGCGTCGAGCTGACCATCGACGACTGGCAGACCTACGGCGAGGAAGTGCCGCTGCTGGTCAATCTGCAGCCGGCCGGCGAGTATCTCGCGGAGGATTACTACCACGCCGGCGGCGTGCCGGCGGTGGTCAACCAGCTGATGGAAAGAGGCCTGATCCACGAGGACGCGCCGACCGCCAACGGCAAGACCATCGGCGACAATTGCCGCGGCGCGATCATCGAGGACGAGAACGTCATCCGGCCGATCGACCGGCCGCTGATCGACCATGCCGGCTTCCGGGTCCTGAAGGGCAACCTCTTCGATTCCGCCATCATGAAGCTGTCGGTGATCTCCAAGGAGTTCCGCGACCGCTACCTTTCCAATGCCGACGACCCGATGGCCTTCGAGGGCAAGGCGATCGTCTTCGACGGTCCGGAGGACTACCACCACCGGATCGACGATCCGGCGACGGCGGTGGACGAGCGCTCGGTCCTGTTCATGCGCGGCGCCGGCCCGATCGGCTATCCGGGCGCGGCGGAAGTCGTGAACATGCGGGCCCCCGACTATCTCCTGAAGCGCGGCATCCATTCCCTGCCCTGCATCGGCGACGGCCGGCAGTCGGGCACGTCGGGCAGCCCGTCGATCCTCAACGCCTCGCCCGAGGCGGCGGCCGGCGGCGGTCTCGCCATCCTGAAGACCGGCGACATGGTGCGCATCGATCTGGGCCGCGGCACGGCCAACATCCTGATCTCCGACGAGGAGCTCGCCGAGCGTCACAAGGCGCTCGAGGAAGCCGGCGGTTACGCCTATCCGGCGCACCAGACGCCCTGGCAGGAGATCCAGCGCGGCATCGTCTCGCAGCTCTCCACCGGCGCGGTGCTGGAGCCGGCGATCTCGTATCAGCGCCTCGCCCAGGGCGGCATCGACGGCAAGTCCGACCCGGTGCCGCGCGACAACCACTGATCTGACGGGGCGGACCGCGCATGACGCGGCCCGCCCTTTTCACACCATCGCCGCGCATCGCTACGCGCACCGAGAGGAACGGGACAGAGCCATGACGAAACGCCTGGACGGCAAGACCGCCGTCTGCACTGCGGCCGGCCAGGGGATTGGCCGCCAGGTGGTCGAGACCTTCCTGAAGGAAGGTGCCACCGTCTATGCGAGCGATCGCGATGCCGAGAAGCTGGAAGGCCTCGACGCCTTCGGCCCGGTCCATACCGCCGCGCTGGACGTCACCGACAGCGAGGCGGTGAAGGCGTATCTCGCCGGCGTGCCGACCCCGGACATCCTGTTCAACTGCGCCGGCTACGTTCATCACGGCACCATCCTCGACTGCGACGATGCGGCCTGGGACTTCTCCTTCGACCTCAATGTCCGCTCGATGCACCGGATGATCGCCGGCCTGCTGCCGCGCATGCTGGAGGCGGGCGGCGGCTCGATCGTCAACATCTGCTCGGCCGCCGGCCCGGTCAAAGCCGCCCAGAACCGCTACGTCTACATGGCGACCAAGGCCGCGGTGGCGGGCCTCACACGCTCGGTCGCGGTCGACTTCGTCGGCAAGGGCATCCGCTGCAACGCTATCTGCCCCGGCACGATCGAATCCCCCTCGCTGGAAGAGCGGATCGCCGATCTCGGCAAGACCATCGGCGGCACCGACAAGGCCAAGGCGATGTTCATCGAGCGCCAACCCATGGGCCGCCTCGGCAAGCCGTCGGAGATCGCCATGCTGGCAGTCTATCTCGCCTCGGACGAGAGCGCCTTCACGACAGGAACAATGCAGGTGATCGACGGCGGCTGGACGCTCTAGGAGCGCAGCACACGCGACGACACCACGACAACAGGGAAGAGGACACGATGCGGATTCTGGTACTGGGCGCCGCCGGCATGGTCGGCCGGCAACTGATCGAGGCAATCATCGCCGACGACACGCGCCTCGGCGACAAGGTCACCGAGATTGATGCCTTCGACGTCGTCAAACCGGCCTTCGACAGCCAGGCCGGCGGCATCACCATCGCGTGCAGCGCCGGCAACATCGCCGACGAGGCGACGGTGCGCGCCCTGGTCGACAAGCGGCCCGACATGATCTTCCATCTCGCCGCGATCGTTTCCGGCGAGGCCGAGGCCGAGTTCGAGAAGGGCTACGCCATCAATCTCGACGGCACGCGCTATCTGCTGGAGGCGATCCGCCAGCAGGACGGCGTCTACCGGCCGCGCCTCGTCTTCACCTCCTCCATTGCCGTCTTCGGCGCGCCGTTCGAGGACCCGATCACCGACACCTTCCTGTCGGCCCCGCTGACCAGCTACGGCGCCCAGAAGGCGATCGGCGAACTGCTGCTGTCGGATTACAGCCGCAAGGGCTTCGTCGACGGCGTCGGCATTCGCCTGCCGACCATCGTCGTGCGCCCAGGCAAGCCGAACAAGGCCGCGTCGGGCTTCTTCTCCGGCATCATCCGCGAGCCGCTGGCCGGCCACGAAGCGATCCTGCCGGTCGACGACAGCGTGCGCCACTGGGTTGCCAGCCCGGCCGCAGCGGTCGGCTTCCTGCTGCATGCCGCGACGATGGACACCGAGACGCTGGGCGCCCGCCGCTGCCTGACCATGCCCGGCCTGTCGATCACCATCGGCGAGATGATCGAGGCGCTGCGCGAGGTCGCCGGCAACGAGGCCGTCGCCCTGATCCGCCGCGTGCCGGACGCCACCATCGAAAAGATAGTCGCCGGCTGGCCGCGTGACTTCGACGCCTCGCGGGCGTCCGACGTCGGCTTCGTCGCCGACAACAATTTCGCGAACATCATCCGCGCCCATATCGCCGACGAAGCGGCACGCAATGCCGCGGCCTGACCGCCGCGCAGCGTCCCCGGCATTCGAACAGGAGTTTACATGACAGACCGTCCCAGCATCGGCTTCATCGGCGTCGGCCTGATGGGCCACGGCATGGCCAAGAACATCGTCGAGGCCGGCTACACGCTGACCGTCCTTGCTCATCGCAACCGCGAGCCGATCGAGGATCTGAAGTCCCGCGGCGCGAGCGAGGCCGACAGCGTCGCCGACGTCGCGAAGTCCGCCGAGATCGTCTTCCTCTGCCTGCCCGGCAGCCCGCAGGTGGAAGCCGTCGTCGACGAGATCCTCGCCGCGAACGGCGCTTGCAAGACGATCATCGATTCCTCCACCGCCAATCCGGTCTCGACGCGGGCGCTGGCCGAGCGCTGCAGCGAGGCCGGCGTGACGCTGATCGACGCGCCGTTGTCGCGCACGCCCAAGGAAGCCTGGGAGGGCACTCTCGACACGATGGTCGGCGCCTCCGAGGCTGACTTCGAACGGGTGAAACCGCTGCTGGAGACATGGGCCGGCAAGATCGTGCGGGTCGGAGACACCGGCGCTGGGCACACGATGAAGCTGCTCAACAACTTCGTCTCGCTCGGCTATGCTTCGCTCTATTCCGAGGCGCTGGCGATCGGGGCCAAGAACGGCATCGACGCCAAGACCTTCCACGGCGTCATCAGCGGTGGCCGGATGGATTCGGGCTTCTACCAGACCTTCATGAAATACGTGGTCGACCGCGATCGCGACGCCCATAAGTTCACCATCCGCAACGCCCACAAGGACATGCGCTACGTCGTGTCGATGGCCGACCAGAGCGGTATTGCCACTCATGTTTCGGCGTCGGTGAAGAACGGCCTCGCCACCGCCGAGGCGATCGGCCGGGGCAGCGACTATCTGCCGATGCTGTCCGACATCGTCTTCGAGCTGAACGGCGTTCCGATGCCCGACGGTTCGAAGAGCTGACGAAACGATCGGGGCAGCACGGCCCCGGCACCTGAACGAGGGAGGCCGGCACTGACGAAACAGGATGCGACGAACGCACCCCATCGCCGTCCTCCCGCCAGCGGCTCGCGGCCCCGGCCCAGTATGCAGGGCGTCGCCAAGATGGCGGCGCGTGAGCGGGCCTATCACGAGCTGAAGTACCGGATCCTGGAGGGTCGGCTGCCGCCCGGCACGACGCTTCTGGAGACGGAGGTCGCCAACCTCCTGTCGCTCAGCCGCACGCCGATCCGCGAGGCGCTGATCCGCCTCGAGGAGGAAGGCCTGGTCGAGGTGAAGCCCCGGCACGGGGTCACCGTGCGCGCCCAGTCCCTCGACGATCTGGCGGAAATCTACGAGGTCTTCTCGGCGCTGGAGGTGCAGGCCGCGCGCCTTGCCGCCGTGCGGGGGCTCGAGCCGAGCGAGAGCGAACGGCTGAAATCGCTGATGGACCAGATGGAAAAGGCGACGCGCAGCGACGACATCGAGCGCTGGTCGCAGTTCGACGACGCCTTCCATTCGGACATCGTCTCGCTGTGCGGCAATTCCCGCCTGCAGGCGACCCTGCGGCAATATTGGGAACAGCAGTACCGGGCCCGCATGGCGATCATCCCGCTGCGCATCAAGCCGGTCCAGTCCGACCAGGAACACCGGCAGATCGTCCAGGCGATTCTCGACCGCGACAGCGAGGAAGCCGGGCGCCTGCATCAGTTGCACCGCGACCGCACCGACCGGCAGGCGCTGGAACTGCTGCGCCGGCAGGCCGGCAAGCTCTAGCCCGCCGGCGCCCGCCCCGCGACGCTTGCGCTCGACGCTGGGGAACCTTCAGCGCCCCGGACCCGGTTTGACGGCCGGAAGGCTTGACCTTGCGCGGCCTTGCCGCTAGTCACAAATCGCAATTCTGGGCGTGGCACTGCCGCGCCTGTTTGTTTTCGCCCATTCAGTAACCGACTGACAAGAAGACGGTCCGGGTCCTGCGGGACACGAGAACCGATCGAACGAACGGAGCTAAAATGTTCGCAGTCATTAAGACCGGTGGCAAGCAGTACCGCGTTGTCCCCAACGACAAGTTCACCATCGAGCGTCTCCCGGGCGCCGCCGGTGATCTCGTGACCTTCAACGAGGTCCTGATGGTCGGTTCGACCATCGGTGCGCCGTTCGTTCAGGGCGCTGCCGTCACGGCCGAGATCGTCGAGCAGACCCGCGGCAAGAAGGTGATCTCCTTCAAGAAGCGTCGCCGCCAGAACTCCAAGCGCACCCGTGGCCACCGTCAGGATCTGACGATGATCCGGATCGCCGAGATCCTGACCGACGGCAAGGCCCCGTCGCAGACCGCCGCCGCGCCGAAGCCGGCCAAGGTCGCTGCGCCCAAGCCGTCCGCCGAGACGACCGACGCCACGCCGGACGTGCCGATGTTCACCGCCCCGACCGGCGGCGAGCAGGACAAGCTGACCAAGATCAAGGGCATCGGCCCGGTCGCCGAGAAGCAGCTCAACGAGCAGGGCATCACCACCTACGCCCAGATCGCGGCCCTGTCCGACGAGGACGTTGCCCGTATCGACGCGAACATGCCGTTCAGCGCCGCGCAGATCGAAGACTGGCGCGCCCAGGCCGGCGAACTGGCGAAGCAGTAATTCCGGGGCCATATCCCCCGCGAGCCCTGACAGGCAAGGAGACCTACGATGGCACATAAAAAAGCAGGCGGCTCTTCGCGCAACGGTCGCGATTCGGAGTCCAAGCGCCTTGGCGTGAAGAAGTTCGGTGGCGAGTCCGTCATTCCGGGCAACATCCTGATCCGTCAGCGCGGCACGCGCTGGCATCCGGGTGCCAATGTCGGCATGGGCAAGGACCATACCCTCTTCGCGAAGGCCGAAGGCAACGTGGCGTTCCAGCACAAGGCGAACGGTCGCACCTACGTGGCCGTCATGCCGAAAGCCGAAGCCGCCGAGTGACCGGAGCTTCAGAGCGCCGGCGTTCCACCGACCCGGCACTCTGAACCCTCCGAACGATCGGACCTTCAGAGCACGACAGGGGAGATGGACCGCCATCTCCCCTTTTCGCGTCTGGAAGGAACGATGCGATGCTTGAGGACACGACCGCCGAACGGGACGGCGAGACGATCGAGACCCGCAGGCTGCTGTTGCGGCCGCTGACGATGGACGATGCCGGCGCGCTGGCGAAGCTGATCAACGACCGCGAGATCGCCCGGATGCTGGCCCGCGTGCCGCATCCCTACGGTCTGGCCGACGCCCGCGCCTTCATCAGCGACCACGCACCGGAAACGGTCTTCGCGCTCTGCCTGAAGGACGGCGGCGACCTCGTCGGCTGCTGCAGCCTGAAGCCCGAGAGCGTGCCGGGCCGGTTCGACATCGGCTCCTGGGTCGGCCGCCGTTTCTGGGGCAAGGGTTTTGCCACCGAGGCAGCGCAGGCCGTGATCGATTTCGGATTCGTCGCACTGAAGGCCGACGCCATCGCCGTCGATTGCCGCGTCGTCAACGAGGCCTCGCGCAGGGTGATCCGCAAATGCGGCTTCCACTTCACCGGCAGCGGCCTCATCGACACGATCAGTTCCGGGCGCGTGGCCAGCGAGCATTTCGTCATGGACCGGCGGTGCTGGACGTCGCTCAAGGCATGGGGTCGGGCATGAGCCGCCGGATGATCGTCGCGCGCAGGATCGGCGGCGCCCTCACCGGGGCGCTGCTGCTGGCCGGACTTGCGGCCTGCGGCGACGGTCCTGCCGACGTGCCGCCCGCCTCCGTCGCCGACGGCCTGGCGCTGGAGGAGTTCTTCGCGGGGCCGTCCCATTCGAAGGGGTCGGTCACCACGGCGCTGTTCTTCACGGAGGACTTCACCGCGAACTTTTCCGGCACGCGCCAGGACGGGCGGCTGCTGCTCGACGAGCAGTTCAGCTTTCCCGACGGCGACCGGCTGCAGCGCTGGGACCTCGGCATGACCAGCCCCGGCCTCTATACCGGCACGGTGCGGACCGAGGGCGACGACGGCGAATTGTCACCACCGGTGGCCGTTTCCGGCAGGCTGGCGCCGAACGGTGTCGTTCTCGACTATGACGGCTACGCGCCGGGCGGCGGCGACACGCTGCTGCACTTTCGCCACCGCATGACGCGACAGTCGGACGGAACGGTCGCCAACCATGTCAGCGTGTCGAAATTCGGTATTCCGCTGGCCACGTCCGATGTGGTCTTCGCCAAGGACAAGGCTGCGCTCGACATCCACTGACGCCGCGGGCCTACCAGGTCCGCCAACACGAACCTCCTGATCGCCCGCCTCTTGGCCGGCGATCCGTTCACAAGTCCCGACCGGCCCGCTAGAAGGGGCCGTCCGCCATACCGACCGCAGGCTCAGGAGAGCACAGAGATGAAATTCCTCGACCAGGCCAAGGTCTATGTCCGATCCGGTGACGGCGGTGCCGGCTCGGTGTCGTTCCGCCGCGAGAAATACATCGAGTTCGGCGGCCCGGACGGCGGCGACGGCGGCCGCGGCGGCGACGTGTGGGTGGAGGCGGTCGCCGGCCTCAACACGCTGATCGACTATCGCTACCAGCAGCATTTCAAGGCCAAGACCGGCGGCCACGGCATGGGCCGCAACCGCAATGGCGGCAAGGGCTCGGACATCACGCTGAAGGTGCCGGCCGGCACCCAGATCTTCGCCGAGGACAACGAGACGCTGCTGTTCGACCTGACCGATATCGGCGAGCGTCACTGCATCGCCGCCGGCGGCAATGGCGGCTTCGGCAACGCCTATTTCAAGACCTCGGTGAACCAGGCGCCGCGGCGCGCCAATCCCGGCCAGGAGGGCGAGGAGCTGACGATCTGGCTGCGGCTGAAGCTGATCGCCGATGTCGGGCTCGTCGGCCTGCCCAATGCCGGCAAGTCGACCTTCCTCGCCTCGGTGACGCGGGCCCGGCCGAAGATCGCCGACTATCCCTTCACCACGCTGCATCCCGGTCTCGGCGTCGCCAAGGTCGACGAGGCGGAATTCGTCATCGCCGACATTCCGGGCCTGATCGAGGGCGCCCATGAGGGCGTCGGCATCGGCGACCGCTTCCTCGGCCATGTCGAGCGCACCAGCGTGCTGCTGCATCTCGTCTCGTCCAGCGAGGACGACGTCGCCGGCGCCTACCGCACGGTGCGGCGCGAGCTCGAAGCCTATGAGCACGGCCTCGCTGACAAGACCGAGATCGTCGCCCTGTCGAAGGTCGACACGCTGACGCCGGAGGCGCGCGAGGAGAAGCTGGCGGAGCTGCAGGAGGCCGTCGGCTACGCCCCGCTCGCCCTGTCGGCGGTGAGCCGCGAGGGCATGACCGAGGCGCTGCGCGAGCTGAAGAGCCGCATCAGCCGCCTCGCCCCCACGGAAGAGGAAGAGCCCGACCGCTTTGCCGTGGCCGCGGCCGAACGCGCCGAGGCGGAAGAGGCCGAGAAGAAGGACGCGGAGTGATGAGCAATCCCCTCCACGGCTACCGGCGGATCGTCATCAAGATCGGTTCGTCGCTGCTGGTGGACCGCGAACGCGGACTGAAGCGGACCTGGCTGGAATCGCTGGGCGAGGACATTGCGCGCCTCGTCGGCGAGGGCCGGGAGATTCTCATCGTGTCGTCGGGCGCCATCGCGCTCGGCCGCAAGATCCTGAAGATGCCGCGCGGTCCGCTGCGGCTGGAGGAAAGCCAGGCAGCCGCCTCGGTGGGCCAGATCGCCCTGTCGCGCACCTATCTGGAGATCCTCGGCCGCCACGGCATCGAGACCGGGCAGATCCTGCTCACCCTCGGCGACACCGAAGAGCGCCGGCGCTATCTCAACGCGCGTGCCACCATCGCGACGCTGCTGGCCCTCAAGGCCGTGCCGGTCATCAACGAGAACGACACGGTCGCCACCTCCGAGATCCGCTACGGCGACAATGACCGGCTGGCCGCCCGGGTCGCCACGATGATCGACGCCGACATGCTGGTTCTCCTGTCGGATGTCGACGGGCTCTACACGGCGCCGCCGCATCTCGACCCGAACGCCGAGCACATTCCCCTGGTCGATCAGATTACGCCGCAGATCGAGGCCATGGCGGGCTCCGCCGGTTCGGAACTGTCGCGCGGCGGCATGAAGACCAAGATCGACGCGGCGCGGATCGCGACCGGCTCCGGCACCGCCATGATCATCACGGCCGGCAACCGGCTCTATCCCCTGTCGGCCATCGAGACGGGCGAGCGCGCCACGCTGTTTCGCGCGGTCGATACGCCGGTCGGCGCCCGCAAGCGCTGGATCGCGGGGCAGCTCCATGCCACCGGTCGCCTGTTCGTCGATGCCGGCGCCGTCAAGGCGCTGGTCGCCGGCCGCAGCCTGCTGCCGGCGGGCGTCAGCAACGTCGAGGGCGAGTTTCGCCGGGGCGACACGGTGGCGGTGTACGACAGCGCCCGCCGCGAGATCGCCCGTGGCCTGATCGCCTACGATTCCGACGAGGCGCGGCTGGTCGCCGGACTTCGCTCCTCCGAGATCGGTGCAGCGCTGGGCTATGAAGGTCGCGCGGCGATGATCCATCGGGACGACCTCGCCGTCGATCCGGGTGCGGCGGAGACGCCGGAACAGCAGCTCACCTCGGCCTGAAACAGACGGCGCGAAGGGACGGCGACAGGCCCTGCCCGTTGCCGCGACGCAGTACAGATTTCGGAGACCACACCCATGCGTGACAGCACCGAGACCGGATCGATCGACACGCTGATGGACGCCATCGGCAAGCGGGCCCGCGCAGCGGCGCGCCGCCTCGCACTGGCGCCAACGGACACGAAGAACGCAGCGCTTCTGGCGATGGCCGATGCGCTGGTCGCAGCCACCGACACCATCCTCGCCGAGAATGCCGCCGATCTCGACCGCGCGGCAGAGGCCGGCATGGCCGCCTCCTTCGTCGACCGGCTGACGCTGACGCCCGACCGCATCAACGCAATGGCCGAAGGCCTGCGCGCCATCGCCGCCCTGCCGGACCCGGTCGGCGCGACCGTCGCCGCCTGGGACCGGCCGAACGGCCTGGCAATCGAGCGGGTGCGGACGCCGCTCGGCGTCATCGGCGTCATCTATGAGAGCCGGCCGAACGTGACCGCCGATGCCGGGGCGCTCTGCCTGAAATCCGGCAATGCGGTGATCCTGCGCGGCGGCTCGGATTCGGTCCGATCCTCGGCCGCGATCCACGCCACGATGATCGCCGGTCTGACCTTGGCCGGCCTGCCCGAGGACGCGATCCAGATCGTACCGTCCACCGACCGCGCGGCTGTCGGCGCCATGCTGCGCGGCCTCGACGGCGCGATCGACGTCATCGTGCCGCGCGGCGGCCGTTCGCTGGTTGGCCGCGTGCAGGACGAGGCGCGGGTGCCGGTTTTCGCCCACCTCGAAGGGCTCTGCCACGTCTATGTCGACCGGGCAGCCAATCTCGACATGGCGCGGGACATCGTCGTCAATTCCAAGATGCGCCGCACCGGCATCTGTGGGTCGGCCGAAACCCTGCTGATCGATCGCGCCGTCGCGGACACGCATCTGCTGCCGCTGATGGAGGCGCTGCGCGAGGCCGGCTGCGAGATCCGGGCCACCGACGAGGTGCGCCAGCGCTACCCGACCGCCGAACCGGCCAGCGACGCCGACTTCGTCACCGAATATCTCGACGCCATCATCTCCGTCGCGCTGGTCGACGGCGTCGCGGGCGCCATCGACCATATCGAGAGCCATTCCTCGCATCACACCGAAGCGATCGTGACCGACGACGCGGCGATGGCGGAGACCTTCTTCGCCGGCATCGATTCGGCGATCCTCCTCCACAACGCCTCGACCCAGTTCGCCGACGGCGGCGAATTCGGCATGGGCGCGGAGATCGGCATCGCCACCGGCAAGATGCATGCGCGCGGCCCGGTCGGAGTCGAGCAGTTGACCAGCTTCAACTATCGCGTCCGCGGCAACGGCCAGACGCGCCCGTGAGGCTGGGCGATACCGCCGCCGACGCCCTCAAGGGCGTCGATGCGGCGGCGCTGGCCATGCCACCGGCGCAGCCCGGCATGCGGATCGGCCTGTTCGGCGGCTCGTTCAACCCGCCGCATGAAGGCCATCTGC
The DNA here is from genome assembly GCF_000153465.1 of Aurantimonas manganoxydans SI85-9A1. Classification (GTDB taxonomy): domain Bacteria; phylum Pseudomonadota; class Alphaproteobacteria; order Rhizobiales; family Rhizobiaceae; genus Aurantimonas; species Aurantimonas manganoxydans. The sequence goes on from NZ_CH672387.1 coordinate 2,972,718, forward strand.
TGGTCGCCGAGACGGCCCGCCGGCGGCTCGGCCTCGACCGGGTCTGGTGGATGGTGACGCCGGGCAATCCGCTGAAGGATCACGGCAAGCTGCGGCCGATCGGCGAGCGTCTCGCCGCGGTCCGGGCGCTGGCGCCGGGTCGCCATTCGGTGCCCACCGCCTTCGAGGCGCGCCATCGCATCCGCTATTCGGCCGATACGGTCGCCTTGCTGCGGCGGCGCCATCCGGGCGTGCATTTCGTCTGGATCATGGGCGCCGACAGCCTCGCCAGCTTCCACCGCTGGCAGGACTGGCGGGAGATCGCGACCAGCCTGCCGATCGCCGTGGTCGACCGGCCCGGCTCGACCCTCTCCGTCCTCTCGGCGATCACGCCGCAGGTGCTGGCGCGCTTCCGACTGCCGGAGACGGCGGCGAGGGCCCTGCCGCTGCGCCAGCCGCCGGCCTGGGTGTTCCTGCACGGGCCGCGCTCAACCGTCTCATCCACCTTGCTGCGGCGGCAGAACGGCGACTGAGCCGCCCTTGACGCGTCCGGTCAGGCGTCGAGCAGGCCGTAGCGCTCGCGCAGCAGGAAGCGGGCGTTGAGCAGCAATGCCGCGGTAGACAGGCCGAAGGCCAACCCCCACCACAGGCCGACGCCGCCCCACCCCACCATGAAGGCGAGGACATAGGCCACCGGCATGCCGACCAGCCAATAGCTGAACAGCGCGATCAGCATCGGCGTGCCGGTATCCTTCACGCCGCGCAGGATACCGGCGGCCACGACCTGCAGCGCATCGGCGATCTGGAAGAGCGCGGCGACCACCAGCAGCGGCACGCCATAGGCCAACACCGCCTCGGCGTTGGCGTTGCCCCGATCGAGATAGAGGCCGATCAGCTCCTGCGGCCAGAACCAGAACAGGCATGCACCGCCGATCGAAATCAGCGTGCCGATGCCCAGCGCCACCGCCGACGCGCGGTCGAGATCGCGGCGGTCGCCGCGCCCGAAGGCGAGCCCGACCCGCACCGTCGCGGCACTCGACAGGCCGAGGGGCACCATGAAGGCGATGGAGGCGATCTGCAGCGCGATGCCGTGGGCGGCCAGCGGAATGGTGCCAAGCCAGCCCATCATGATCGAGGAGGCCACGAACAGCCCGACCTCGGCGATGATCGTCGCGCCGATCGGCCAGCCGAGCCGCAGCACCTCGAAGAAGTCCGGCCAGTCCGGCCGCCAGAAGCGGGCGTAGAGTTCGTAGCGGCGCAGACTCGGCGCCAGCGCCGTATAGGCGACCAGCAAGCCGGTCATCAGGAGATTGCTGCCGAGCGTCGCCACCGCCGCCCCGACGATGCCGAGCGCCGGCGCACCGAAATGGCCGAAGATCAGGAGGTAGTTCAGCCCGGCATTAACCACGGCGCCCACGAGGATCACCGCCAGGACGAGATAGGCGCGATTGACGACGGTCAGGTAGGAGCGCAGCCCCAGGACCAGCAGCGCCGGAAACATCGACCATAGGGCGACGCGCATATAGGCCCCCGCGAGGGCCGAGATTTCCGGGTCCTGGCCCAGCGCCACCAGGATCGCCTCGGTGTACCAGAGCGGCAGCATGACGAGCGCGCTGTAGAGCATCAGCACCCACAGGCCCATGCGGATCGAGCGGCGCACGTCGCGCACGTCGCCGCGGCCCTCGGCGCCGGCCGCCAGCGGCAGCACGGCCTGCGCGAAGCCGGCCCCGAAGATGAAGACGATGAAGAAGGTCTGGGTGGCCAGGACGCCGGCCGCCAGTTCGGTGGCGCCGAGCCAGCCGATCATCACCGTGTCGGTGACGTTCATGGTCATCTGCGCCAGCTGCGCGCCGATCAGCGGCACCGCCAGAACGACCGTCGCGACGGCGTGGCGCAGCCACGACTGCACCGGCCCACGGCCATCGGCGCGGGGCAGCGGCTGCGTTTGCGCGCTGGACCGTTCTGATACATTCGTCTGCATGACATCACCGCCTGATGCCGGTGGCCTAGAAGGGTGCGACGGGGAAGTCCAGCGCAGCCGTGACGGGGCAACGCCCCGCCGCAAGAACGGGTGTCACGACATCGCAATGTCGACTGCCGGTTTTCGTGAAAGTTGCGTTCGAAGCCGAACTGTTCGGCTTTGCAGCGCCGCAGCTTTCCAGTAAGCAACGCTTAGCAAAGGCGTCGATCCCGTGAAATCCTTCAGTTCCCTCCTGACCGGCATCCTGTTGACGGTCCTTGCCGGCAGCGTCTTTGCGGGCATGGATTCGCTTGGCAAGCATCTGACCACGCTCCTGCCCGTGCTGCAGGTGATCTGGGGCCGCTATTTCTTCCAGACGCTGGTGCTGGGCAGCTACCTGGGCGCCACGACGGGCACCCGCTTCCTGAAGGCCCGCCATCCCTATCTGCAGCTGGTGCGTGGCATGCTGCTGCTGGCGGCCACGATCTGCATGTACAACGCCCTTGCCCGCGTGCCGCTGGCCGATGCGACGGCCGTCCTGTTCTTCACCCCGATCGTCGTCACGATCCTGTCGGTCATGGTGCTGAAGGAAACCATCGGCATCCACCGCATCGGCGCCATCATCGCCGGCTTCTGCGGCATGCTGCTGATCCTGCGGCCGGGCTTTGCCGGCATCGAGCCGGCGCTTGGCTTCGCCCTGGCCGCGTCGGGCTTCAACGCCTGCTACCTGTTGATGACCCGACGCCTCGCCGGCACCGAAGATGCCGCCTCGACCCAGTTCAACACGACGGCGGCCGGTGCGGTCATCCTGACCCTCGTCATCATCCCCTTCTGGGAGACACCGGCCCCGGCGACGCTGGCGCTTCTGGTCCTCAGCGGCGTTGCCGGATCGATCGGCCATTTCACCCTCGTCACGGCCTTCTCCCACGCCCCGGCCTCGCTGCTGTCACCCTTCCTCTATTCGCAGGTGCTGGTCGCCAGCATTCTCAGCGTGGTTCTGTTCGGCGACCCGCTGCAGCCACCGATGATCCTCGGCACGGTGATTTTGGTTGCCAGCGGTCTATACATCTGGTGGCGCGAGAACCGCTGAGACGCATCGCGACGGCCCGCCACGCCGTGTCGGTCCTCCATATCCCGCGTGCGCCCGGCAGTCTTCTCCGCCCCCGGTCCGGTAATGCGGCTGTATCGCCGGCAGATACCTTTGCGGTTGCGTTCGCAGAGCGGTTTCGATTGTATCCAAATTCACATGGGGAGGATCGGAACCGGCCATGACCGGGAAGAGGAACCAGAACGCCAAGCAGCGGACCGTCGATCGCGTCTACGAGGATGTTCGCGCCGACATCATCCGCGGTCAGCATCCGCCGGGCACACGCCTGACAGAGGAGATGCTGGGCGACCGCTATCAGGTCAGCCGGACGCCCGTCCGGGCCGCACTGCACAAGCTGGCGGCCGACGGTTTCGTCGACATGGTCCCGCGGATCGGGGCCCTCGTAAAAACGCGCTCGCAGGCCGAGATCGCCGAAATCTATACCGTCCGCGCCCTGCTGGAGGGCACCGCCGCGGGGCTGGCCGCGAGCCGGCGCAGCGAGGCGGATCTCGCCGCACTGCGCCGGATCGCCGACGAGATGGAGCGAATCGTCGCAGACCGCCGGCAGATCGAACCGCTGTCGCGGCTCAACCAGGAGTTCCACCAGGTGATCGCCGCCGCCAGCGGCAACAAGACGCTGGAGGAAGCCGCCCTGCGGCTGATGGGGATCGGCTTGCTCGTCCACACCTATGGCAGTTTCCGCAGCCCCGACATCGCCCGCAGCCTCGCGGAACATCGCGTCCTGATCGATGCCCTGTCGGCACAGGACGGCGAATGGGCAACTGCCGTCATGCGCTCGCACATGCTGGCGACGCGCACGGCGCTGCTCACCGTGATGGATCCCGATGCGGCGGCCGGGCACCCGCTCCAGGACTCCTGATGACCACCCGCCACCCCGTCATTCTTGCGAGGCAGCGGCCGTACCGGGCGTCGGCGTGTGCAGTGCAGGATTGACGGATTGGATACAATCCCGCTAGCATTGTCGCGTGGCTCCTGTGGGAGCGATGTCGGGCTCGGTGGGACGAGGCCGTGGAGGACATGCCCGGGAGGATCGATGAAGGCGCTAGACGGAATCCGTGTGCTCGAAATGGGCCAGCTCATCGCCGGCCCCTTCTGCGGGCAGCTCCTGGCGGATTTCGGCGCCGAAGTCGTGAAGATCGAGCCGCCGCGCGTCGGCGACGCGATGCGCCAGTGGGGCCGCACCGATGCCGAAGGCCATCCGCTGTGGTGGCCGGTGATCGCCCGCAACAAGAAGTCGATGACGCTCGACCTGCGCAAGTCGGAAGCGCAGGAGTTGGTCCGCGAACTCGTCGCGTCGACCGACATCATCGTCGAGAATTTTCGCGCCGGACGCATGGAGGCCTGGGGCCTCGACTACGAAACGCTGAAGGCGATCAATCCGCGCCTGATCATGGTCCGCATCACCGGCTTCGGCCAGACCGGCCCCTACAGCAACCGCGCCGGCTTCGCCGCCGTCTGCGAAGCGATGGGCGGCATGCGCTACATCGGCGGCTATCCCGACCGCCCGCCGGTGCGCATCGGCCTGTCGATCGGCGACACGCTGGCCGGCCAGAGCGGCTTCCAGGGCGCGCTCTTGGCGCTGCAGCACCGCCATGTCACCGGTGAAGGCCAGATGGTCGACGCCTCGATCTACGAGTCGGTGCTGTCGGTGATGGAGAGTGTCGTCACCGAATACGACCGCGGCGGCCATGTGCGCGAGCGGTCCGGCAGCTTCCTGCCCGGCATCGCTCCCTCCAACGCCTATCCCACCAAGGACGGCGACACGATCATCATCGGCGCCAATCAGGACAGCCTGTTTCGCCGGCTGACGGCCCTGATGGGCCAGCCGGAGCTCGCCGACGACGCGCGTTTCGCCAATCACCAGGCGCGCGGCCGCAACCAGGCGGAGATCGACGCGATCATCGGCGAATGGACACAGACGCAGGAGGCGCATCCGCTGGTCGAGCTCCTGGCCGAGGCCGGCGTCCCGGCCGGCCTGACCTATCGCGCCCACGACATGCTGGAGGACCCGCACTTCATCGCCCGGGAATCGATCGTGCGGGTCGAGGACGAGACGCTGGGGGCGACCGCCATGCAGAACGTCTTCCCCCGCCTCTCCGCCTCGCCCGGCGCCGTGGAGCGGACCGGGCCGAAGCTCGGTGAACACACCCGGCCCGTGCTGCGCGAATGGCTGGACTACGACGACGCGCGGATCGACGCGCTGGAAGCTGCCGAAATCATCTAGGGAACGGGACCGGACGCGCGACGCGGCAGGGAGCCGGGCGCCGCGTGAACCGGCCAGTGGGAGGAACGTCATTGCCACTCGAATTGCGGATGCGCGCGACTAAGGCTGATGCCGGCCGCCGGTCGGCCCCCGGTGCAGAGCGCACGCGGCGGCCCGCCGCGCACGGCAAGGCGGGCACGCGATGATCGAACCCATCCTCGTCGTCGTCATCCTTCTGGCGATGATCGCCATCGGGGCGCCGATCTTCCTCGCGCTGGGCGCCGCCGGCCTCACCGGCCTCTACATGGCGCGCGGGTCGATGGCCTTCTTCTTTGGCCCAACCTCGCTGTTCGGCCAGCTCAACAGCTTCGAATTGCTGGCGCTGCCGCTGTTCGTGCTGATGGGCAATTTCCTTGCGGCGACGCCCGTCGGCAAGAACCTCTTCCATGCCGCCGTCGTCTGGCTGCAGTGGCTGCGCGGCGGACTGGCCATCGCCACCGTTGGCGCCTCGGCGGTCTTCGGCGCGGTCTCCGGCGTGTCCATCGCCGGCGTCGCGGCGGTCGGCTCCATCGCCGTGCCGGAAATGCTGGCGCGCGGCTACAGCCGCTCGATCGCCGCCGGCAGCGTCGTCAGCGCCGGGGCGCTGGCCATGCTGATCCCGCCCAGCGTGCCGCTGATCATCTACGGCGCGGTCTCCGGCGTCTCGGTGGCCGACCTGTTCATCGGGGGCATCGTGCCGGGCGTCGCCCTGGCCCTGGCGCTGTCGGTCTATCTCTACTTCCGGGTCCTGCTGAATCCGTCGGAAGCGCCGCGCCAGGCCCATGTGGAATACAGCTGGGGTGACCGCCTGCGCGCCATCGGCGGCATCTGGCACGCGCTCCTGCTCGTGGCCGTCGTACTCGGCACGATCTACACGGGCGTCGCCACGCCCAGCGAGGCGGCAGCCTTCGGTGCCGTCGGGGCCTTCCTGATCGCTACCGTGATCTTCCGCAGCGTCGGCCTGCGTGGCACGATGGAGGTGCTCGGGTCGAGCGCCCGCATCTCCGGCGCGATCCTGCTGATCATGGGCTGCGCCCGGATCTTCGGCGACTATCTCAATCTCGTGCGGGTGCCCGACGCGATCACCGGCCTCTTGATCGGCACCGATCTGCCGCCGGAGGTGATCCTCGTCCTGATCATGCTGGCCCTTGTCGGCCTCGGCATGCTGGTCGATGCTGTGTCGCTGATCGTCGTGACCACGCCGATCCTGCTGCCGCTGATCACCACCCTCGGCTACGACCCGTTGTGGTTCGGCATCATCCTGGTGATGAACCTGGAGATTGCCGTCGTCACGCCGCCGGTGGGCCTCAACCTCTACACGCTCAAGGCGGTGGCCCCGATGCTGAAGATCGAGGAGATCGTGCGCAGCGTGGTGCCCTTCGTCATGGTGCAGTTCGTGATGCTCATCATCTTCGTGCTGTTCCCCGCCATCAGCCTCTGGCTGCCCAATCTCATGCGTTGAGTTTCATCAAGGGAGGAAAGACATGACCATCGACAGACGCAGGCTCATCACCACCACGGGCGCCGTCGCCCTGGCTTCGGCACTGGGCCTCCGCACCACCCGGCAGGCCGCCGCCGCCCAGAAGCTGACCGGCGTCACCTACCTGCCGCCGTCCTATGCCGACCTCGCCTATGGCTCGCAGGGCCTGGTCGACCGGATCAACGAGAAGGCCGGCGAGACCGTCGCCATCGATTTCTACGATTCCGGACGTCTGCTGTCGGCCGACGAGCAATTGCCGGCGCTGCGGTCGGGCACCATCGACTTCATGTTCCACACCACGTCCTACATCACCCGGTCGCTGCCGATCCTCGGCATCACGGGGCTGCCGGGCGTCGTCGGCGATCTGGCCAAGAACCCCGACCGGCTGAAGCGCGGTTCGCCGCTGTTCCAGCTCATCCAGGACGAGCTGAAGAAGAACGGCCTCACCGTTCTCAGCCTCGGCGGTGGCATCATGGAGCCGGAATATATCTGGAGCACCGAGTCGGCGCCGATCCGCAGCCTCGACGACGTGAAGGGCAAGAAGATTCGTGTCGTGTCCTTTGAGGCGACCAAGGTGATGGAAGACCTCGGCGGCGCGGCGGTGCGCATCCCGTCCTCCGAGCTCTATCTCGCCATGCAGCGCGGCACGGTCGATGCGGCGGTCGCCAACATCTCGACGATCAACGGCCGCAGCATCCAGGAGCAGGTCGGCCAGGTCTACCGCATGCCGCTGACCGCATTCGCGATCGGCGTGTTCGTCCAGACCGATCGCTGGGAAGCGATGGACCAGGCGGTGCGCGACGCCTTCATGGATGGCGTCGAATGGTTCGACACGCACAGCGCCAAGGTCGCCAATACCGAGTATTTCGAAGAGAAGTACTGGCCTGCCTTCCGTGAGCTCGGCATCGAGGAAATCGAGCCTGACGCGGCAGCCGTGGAGCGCTTCAACGAGATCAGCGCCGGCGTGCGCGACAGCTGGGTGCAGGAGGTCGGTGAGGACGTCGGCCGCCGCGCCATCGCGCTGGCGCACGGCGAAGACGCGTAAGGGGAACCATCATGCTCGCCGTTCCGGTCAGGCTGTTCGAACATTTCGCCAGGCTTCTGCAGATCATGGGCCAGGTCGTGCTCGCCTTCATGGCGCTGACGATCACGTATGACGCGACGATGCGCTACATCTTCGCGGCACCGACCTCGTGGAGCCTGGAGATCAACGCCTTCCTGGTCGTCTATCTGGCGGTCATGACGGCGGCGGACGTGCAGCGGCGCGGCGAGCATATCGGCATCACGCTCCTGCCCGACAGCATGGGCGACAACGGGCGGCGCGTGCTGTCCACCATCGTCGGCATCGTCGGCTGCGTGTTCTGCGCGATCATCACCTGGCGCGGCGGCCACATGGCCTACGACGCCTGGGCCTACGGCGAACGCGTCTCGAGCGGCTTCGGCACGCCGATGTGGCTGCCCTACGGCATGCTGCCGATCGGCTTCGGCGCCCTCGGCCTGCAGTTCCTGATCAACACCCTGCAGGGCCCGCCACCCCGCTCGGACGTGATCCACCACGTCTGAGCCCGAAATTCCTGAGCGACGGCGGTCTGAGGATCGTCGCCGCTCAGGCCATCATGCCGCGCGCGGCGACCGGCCAGACGGCCTCGACCCAGCCGTCCCGCACCCCGACATACCAGTCGTAGCGATCGACCGTCGGGTCGCAATGCCCCGGCACCAGCCGCAGGCGCTCGCCCACCGACAGTTTCGTGCCTGCCGCACAGGCCAGTTGGCCGTGCTCGTCCGACGCGCCGGCATAGGTTACGCCGGGCCGTTCGTGGACCAGCGGCAGCCCGCTTTCGATGGCGATGCCCTTGTGGCCGCAATCCACCACCGCGACACCCTCGCGCGCCGCACTCATTACCGTCGCCGCGACGAACAGCGACTGGCGAAAGTCCGGCGCCGGGCGGTTGCGGCCGTAATCGGCATCCATGAAGGCGTAGGAGCCGGCCTGCAATTCGGTGAAGACGCCGCTTGCCGCCTCCAGCTCGAAGGTGCCGGTGCCCGCTCCGGTCACCGCCGGGCAGGCGATCCCCTTCGCGGCAAGACCATCGACGACCGCCCGGGCGGTATCGGCCACCGCCGCAATGGCGGCGCGGCGCGCATCGAGGTCGCGCAGATGCTGGGCGCCGCCGTGATAGGCCTGCAGGCCGCCGAAGATCAGTGTGTGACTGCTTGCGATGCGCTCGGCCAGGGCGATGGCGGCGGCTGGCGAGCCGACGCCGGCACGATTGGCGCCGACATGGATCTCGACCAGCACGGTCAGCCGGCAGCTGGCCGCTTCGGCGGCAGCCTCGATGAGGGCGACCACGCCCGCGTCGTCGGCGCAGAGCGCGATGTTCGTCATCTTCGACAGCGCCGCGACGCGCGCCAGCTTGCGCGGAGAGACGATCTCATTGGTGATGAGAATGTCGGGAACGCCCGCCCAGGCGAGGATCTCGGCCTCGCCGACCTTCTGGACGCATTGCCCGACGGCGCCGCGCTGGGCCTGCCAATGGGCGATGACCGGCGATTTGTGGGTCTTGGCGTGGGGCCGCAGGCGGATGCCGGCGCTGGCTGCGAAGGCCGCCATGCGATCGAGATTGTGTTCCAGCGCATCGAGGTCGACGAGGAGCGCCGGGGTGTCGACCTCCTCCTCGGCCATGCCCGGCTCGGCCGGCGGGTTCTGCAGCATGCGCGGCGGTCCGTTCTTGTCGTAAGACGCCGGAAAGGCCGGCGTGCCTTTCCGGTATTGTCGACGCTCAGGTCGCGGCGGTCCAGTCCGTCAGGTCGAGCTGTACCTTCATCGCCTGGCTGCGGTCACTGGCCAGATCGAAGGCTTCCACCGCCCGGCCCGCCGGCATCCGGTGGCTGATCAGCGGCGCCAGATCGACAAGATGGCGGGCGACGAGATCCGCGGCCAGCGCGAATTCCGTGTCGAAGCGGAAGGAGCCGACCATCTCGATCTCCTTGGCGACCAGCGAGGCGAGCGGGAACTCGACCGGGCCGCCATTGCCGACCGCGACCAGCCGGCCGCGCGGCCGCACGCATTCGACGGCCGTGGTGACGGCGGCCGGGTTGCCCGAACATTCGAACACCACGTCGATGCGGCCCTTGTCCGCCTTCAGCGCGTCGAGCCCGCTGCGGTCGCTGCCGAGATCGATCACCGTGTCGGCGCCGAGCTTGCGGGCAGTCTCCAGCGGTTCGCCGACGACGTCGCAGGCGGTGATGTGCGCCGCCCCGGCGCGGCGGGCCGCGGCCACCGCGAGGCAGCCGATCGGGCCGCAGCCCGAGACCAGCACGCTGGCGCCGAGCAGCGGACCGGCCTGACGCGCGGCGTGCAGGCAGACGGCGAAGGGCTCGGCCAGCGCGGCGAGGCCGGTATCCGTCGCCGCGCCCACAGGCACGGCCTGTGCCGCCGGCACCACCAGCACTTCGCGGAACATGCCCTCTACATGCGGGAAGCGCATGGCGCTGCCGCTGAACACCATGTCGAGACAGTGATTGCGCATGTCCCGGCGGCAGTATTCGCAGTTCTCGCAGGGCCGCGACGGATTGATCGCGACCCGGTCGCCGATGGCGAGGCCGGAGACGCCGGCGCCCAGTTCCTCGACGATGCCCGAGGCTTCGTGCCCGAGGATCATCGGCTCCTTGATGCGGATCGTGCCGAAGCCGCCGTGGTGGTAGTAGTGCAGGTCGGAACCGCAGATGCCGCCCGACTGGACGCGCAGCCGCACCTCGCCCGCCCCCGGCGCACCCGGATCGGGGCGCTCCTCGATGCGCAGATCGTGGGGCCCGTATGCAACGATCGCTTTCATGATGTCTCCAGCTTTCGCGGTCTTAGAGGACCGACAGCATGCCGCCGTCGACATAGATGATCTGGCCGTTGACGTAGTCGGAGGCCGAGGACGCCAGGAAGATCGCCGTGCCGACGAGTTCCTCGGGCTGGCCCCAGCGCCCGGCCGGCGTGCGGCTCTTGACCCAGTTGTCGAAATCCTTGTTGGCGACCAGCGCCTCGTTCATGTCGGTCAGCATGTAGCCGGGTCCGATGGCATTGGCCTGGATGCCGGACGCGGCCCATTCGGCGGCCATGCCCTGGGTCAGGAGCTTGATGCCGCCCTTGGCGACCGTATACGGGATCACCGTCGCACGGGCGAGCGCGCTGGTCAGCGAGCCGATATTGATGATCTTGCCGCGGCCGCGCGGGACCATGCGGCGGGCCGCCTCGCGGCCGATCAGGAAGGCGCTGGTGAGATTGGTGTCGATCACCCGCTGCCAGTCGGCCAGGGCCAGTTCGAGCATCGGCTGGCGATGCTGGATGCCGGCATTGTTGATGACGATGTCGATCTCCAGGCCCTCGGCATCGAACTTCTCGAAGGCGGCGACCACGGCGGCTTCGCCGGTGACGTCGAAGATCGCCTCGTGGACAGTGTGGCCGGCGTCGCGCAGTTCCCTGGCGGCGGCGGCGACCGTCTCGGCATTGCGCCCGTTGAGGATCACGACCGCTCCGGCCTCGGCCAGCCCCTGCGCCATCGCCTTGCCGAGGCCCCGCGAGGAGCCGGTGATCAGCGCCGTGCGGCCTGTCAGGTCGAAGGATGCGGTTTCGGTCATGATGTCTTCCCCTCTAGATTTCACTGATGCGGCGCACGAGATCGCTGCGCTCGAACACGTCGGATTTCAGCTCGACGCCGAGGCCCGGCCCCTCCATCGGGTAGACGTAGCCACCCTCGATTCTCGGCACCGCCGTCACGAGTTGCGTATACCAGCCGCGGTAGAACGCCCTAACGGATTCCTGGATCAGCGTGTTGGGCTGGCTGAATGACATGTGGACGGCGGCGGCGAAGCCGACCGGCCCGATGCAGTCATGCGGCGCGAAAGGCCGGTGCCAGGTCTCGGCCAGCGCGGCGATCTTGCGGCCCTCGGTGAGGCCGCCGGACCAGCACAGATCGACCATCGCCACCGAAAGGGCGTCGCGGTCGAGCATGTCCTTGTAGGGCCAGCGCGAGCCGAGGGTCTCGGACGCGCAGACCCAGACGTCGGTCGAGCGGGCATATTCGGCGAGCGCCTGCGGCGAGTTCATGCGGATCGGGTCTTCGAACCACATGGGCTTGTAGGGCTCGAGTTCCTTCGCGATCATCTTGGCGGCCGGCAGGTTCCACAGCGAGTGGAACTCGACCATGATGTCGATCCTGTCGCCGACGGCCTTGCGGATCTTTTCGAAGGGTTCGAGCCCGCGCCGCATCTGCTCCGCGTTGAGGTAGAGGCCGCCGGTCTCGTTGGCGATCGGGTCGAAGGGCCAGATCTTCATGGCGTCGATGCCGTTGTCGAGGAGGTCCTCGGCCAGCGCGCCGGCATCGGTCATGAAGGCGTCGAGGTCCTCGTAGGGACCGGACGTCTCGCCGAGATTCCAGTTCGACACCGGCCGGATGTTGGTGGAACTGACATAGCGGGTGCCGGCGCAGGTGTTGTAGATGCGCAGACGGTCGCGGCACAGGCCGCCCAACATCTGGTGCACCGGCTGGTCGCAGAGCTTGCCGAAGATGTCCCACAGCGCGATGTCGATCGCCGAGGCGGCGCGATATTCGACGCCGGTCGAGGATTGCGCCATCGGCAGATTGACCATCTCCTTCGACAGCGCCTCGATATGCAGCGGATTGCGGCCGATCAGGCGCCCGGCCAGCGTGTCATGGATATGGGCCGCGACCGCGCCGGCGCCGTAGAAGGTCTCACCGAGCCCGATGATCCCCGCGTCGGTGTGGACGCGCACCCAGACGACATTGGCGAATTCCTCGGTCCCCAGCGTCTCGATGGCGGTGATCTTCATGCCTGCAGGCTCCCCCTTTGCGATTCCCCGGCTCTTCTTCGTCGGGATGGCCGGCCGCGGTCAAGGCATGCGCCTGATGCGAAGCGTGTCATGCCGGGCGGATCGCCACGGTGCCGTCACCGCCATCGGCGCTGGCGTCGATCGCCACGACATCGCCGTCGCCGATGCCGGCAATGTCGCAGACGACGATGGGGCAGTCCCGGCCGTAAAGGGATGCGGCGACCATCGCGCCGACGGTCAGGATCGGATCGGCGCGCGCCAGAAGCACGCCAAGCGGCCCGGTGCCACGCCGGATGGATTCGGCGAAGACGGAGGCGGAGGACGACGAGCCGCGACCACCGGGCATGACCAGGATACGCCCGGTGACGCGGGCACCGAGCGAAGGGTGCGAATGATCGATGATGGTGCCGGTCTCCACGTCGATCCCGCCCCAGAAGCTGAGCGGCTCGCCAAGAACCAGCGCCGTCCCATCCGCGCGGCCGGCGACGACGATCGTTCCCTTGCGCGTCATGTCCGCGTCCTCACGACGCTGCCGCTCGCGGCCGAGAGGATGCAGTCCTCCAGCGAGCCGAAGCCGACCGAGACGCCGATATTGCCGGGTGCGTAATGTGCCCATTTGCCGGAATTGGTCATCACCGCCCCCTCCAAGTCGCGCAGAATCGCGGTGACATAGGTGCAGGTGTCGACGACCGGAACGAGGCCGGTGCCCTCCAGCCCCGCCAGCGCCGCGTCGCGGCGCAGTTCGTCCAGCGTCGCGCGGCTGGTGTTGACGTAGATCGGCAGGCTGCGGTCCGGCCGGATTTCGCGCAAGAGCGGCAGCAGCCGGTCCCATTCGCCGCGCGAGAAATGCGGAGTGCCGAGACAGACCGCGTCGATCGGCGCGCCCTCCGGCACGGTGGACAGGCGGGCAAGAACCGCGTCGACGGAGGCCGGGGTAATCGCAACGACGCGGTCCGGTTCGTGGCCACCGAAGGCGTCCGCCAGCGTCGGAGCCTCCGGCGTGATGCCGACCGCGTGAAACAGGCCGACCGCACCGGCGGAGGCGGCGGCGGCACCGAGTGCTTTCAGCTGGTCCTCGTCGCGCGGCGGCGGCAGGCCCTCGATCACCGGCCCCTGCTCGCCGGAGGCCGCGCCGATGATCAGCCCGACGGCCACATAGAGGGCATCGTCGGGCGTGAGCGACGGCGCGAACCCCTCCAGGCGAAACAGCACCTGACCGCGGCGGTGCTCGTCCAGATGCAGGCCGTAGGCAGGAGCACGGCCGGTGATCGCGCAGCACAGGTCGATGAAGTCGCCATAGCGGTTGGTGCGCGCGCCGATCACCGAATTGGCGAAGACGATGGCGTTGGATTCGCCCCAGGCCACCTGCTCGCCGAAGCGCGGCCGGAACAGGGTCTGATAGGGCGCGCAGGTGAAGGAGGCCTGGCAGCCAAGCGCCTCGTGGGCCTGCATGAGCCGTTGCCGTGGCCGCCGCTCGTCAGCCTCGAGGCGCACGAGTTCGGGATGGATGAGATCGAGCGAGCCGACATTGAGGGTGGTCGGGACACGGACGCGGCCGCCCCCGGCCAGCAGCCGCTCGACGAAATCGAGGCTGACGGCGCCGTGATAGAGGCAGCCATCGACATGGGCGCCGGCAATGTCGAGCAGTGCCTCGGCGCCCACCGACCGCGCAAAGCCGGTCAGGATCTCCATGGCGAAAGCCGCGGCGGCGCCCGCCTCGCCATTCTGCAGCGCGCGGTCATGGTCGCTGAGGTGCAGAGTCATCGCGCACCGCCTTGCAAAACGTGAATCGTGGGGGTGGCGCGGCCGATCCGGCGGCCCTTGCGGACATATTGCTTCGCCCGTCGTCCACAGATCAGTGGCGCGGGATCGCCAGAGTTAAGGATCCGGTTACCGACCCCGTCGATATTGCGGCTCCGGATTCGCGAAGGAGAAACCATGAGTGACACGGCCATGATTGCGGGCGGACAGATCCGTTCGTTCGTCGAGCGCATCGAGCAGATCGAGAGCGAGATTCAGGACCTCAACGACGGCAAGAAGGAAGTCTTCGCCGAGGCCAAGGGCGAGGGTTTCGACGTCAAGGTAATCCGCGAGATCATCAAGCTGCGCAAGCAGGACAAGGACGAGCGGGACGAGCACGAGACGCTGCTCGACCTCTATATGCGGGCGATGGAAGAAGCCCCGTCCGCCGTCGCCGCTTGAGCCGGCGAGACCCGATCATCGCAGACGGCGCCGCATCCGAGGCGCCGTCTTGCGTTTCAGGGCCGGCGCGCGGCACCGGCGCCGCCCTCAGGGAGCGGCATAGTCCAGGTCGCTGACATGCTCCAGCCAGTCGATGGCGACGCCGTCGAGCGCCTCCTGGATCGAGACATGGGTCATCATCGTGTCGGGTCCGGCGCCGTGCCAGTGCTTCTCGCCCGGCGGGATCCAGATCACGTCGCCGGCGCGGATCGTCTCGATCGGCCCGCCCTCGGTCTGGAACCGCCCGGCTCCCGCCGTCACATAGAGCGTCTGGCCGAGCGGATGGGTGTGCCAGGCGGTGCGGGCACCCGGCTCGAAGGTCACCAGGTTGGAGCGCACGCGTGCCGGCTCCGGCGCCTCGATGATGGGGTCCTGCCAGACCGTGCCGGTGAAATAGCTGGCCGGCCCGCGCCGTGTCGGGACCGATCCCCCGCGCCTGATGTCCATGGTCTTCTCCTCCTCGCAGGATTGTCCGGTGCCCCGCGCCGAACGCACCATGGCATCGCCCGCGGCCCGATGCCAGCCGGCCCGCGCACCGTGAAGGCAGGGCGCCGACATGCGGGAAAACCCTATCGCAGCACGGCAATCCCGGACGCTGCATATGCGAACGATACAGGCAACCTTATCGCAACTGTATGTCCCTACGCTGGGTGTTTTCGTCGTGGCGACGCATGGGAGACCCGGTGCAGATATTTACGAGGATCATGCGGTTTCGTCGCGAGAAGGCCGGCAATGTCGCCGTCGTCTTCGGACTGACGCTGCCGGTCCTCGCGCTCTGCTTTGCGACCGCGGTGGACCTGTCGGGCATCTACGGCGCCAATCGCAGCCTGCAGCAGGCGGCCGACGTCGCCGCCCTCGCCGCCGGCCGGGAGTACGGCCGGACCCAGGACGCGGACTATCTCAGCAGCGTCTCGGAAGCCTTCTTCTTCCACAATGCCGGCGATGAAACCCGCGGCACCACCCAGTTCAGCTATGACGGCGTGTTTCGCGAGGACGGTCTGACGATCCTCAAGGTCACCGCCCGGCGTCAATTGCCGACCTTCTTCGGCGATGCGCTGATGTGGGTGACCGGCGGCAAGCTCGACTGGCGGCAGTTCCCGCTCTACGCCAAGAGCGAGATCGTCGTGCAGAACCGCTCGATCGAGTTGGCGCTGGTGCTCGACAATTCCGGTTCGATGCAGGACCGGCCACGCTCGGGCGGCAGCAAGAGCAAGATCGACATCATCAAGGACGCCGCCGAGGACCTCGCCAAGCAGTTCCTGTCGTCCGACAAGGGCTCGACCGAAGAGTTTCCCGTCCAGTTCGCGGTGGTCCCGTTCTCCAGTTCGGTGAATGTCGGCCCGCAATACAAGAATGCCGACTGGATGGACACGCAGGGCCGCTCGCCGATCCATCACGAAAATCTCGACTGGGGCGGCTGGCTGTCCGGCGCGACCAGCGGCGGCTGGGAGTGGATACGGGACAGGGGCTGGGTCTACACCGCTCCATCCAGCGGCGCGCCCATGGCCAGGTACAACGGATCCTACTGGACGCGGATCACCACCGGCGAGCCGCTGACCCGATTCTATGTCTACGACAATGCGCGCTACAAGAGCCAGTTCGGCACCTGGCGGGGCTGCGTCGAGGCGCGGCCGAACGGGCTGGCCGCCACCGACACCGCGCCGGTCAGTTCCAAGCCGGAGACGCTGTTCGTGCCGACCTTCGCGCCGGACGAATACGACGATTCCGACTATGGCTGGAACGACTATCTCGACAGCGGCAGCGGATCGCCCGGCTCGGCCAAGGAGGCGATGGCGGAGCAGGCCAAGGTCGCCAAATATTTCGACAGCGGCTACTCCATCACGACGCCGAGCAGCAATCGCAGCGACTGGGGCCCGAACTCCACCTGCGCGACGACGCCGATCACGCCGCTGACCAAGACGCTCAAGACGGTGACCGACGCCATCGACGTGATGGGCGCCCAGGGCGCCACCAACATTCCGCACGGCCTGGCATGGGGCTGGCGGCTGCTGACGGCGCGGCCGCCCTTCACCGAGGGGCGCAGCCACGACGAGCCGGACAATCTGAAGGTGTTGGTGCTGATGACCGACGGCAACAACACCTACAATCTGAACTCTGGCGGGCGGCCGCTGGAAATCCGCGACTACAACCGCTCCACATACGGCTCCTACGGCTATGGCGCGGCCTATTCCCATGGCAGCAGCAGCCGCAAGCCGGGCCGCATCTACGACGGCACCACCGGCAATGCGAAGGATTACAGCGTCGACAGCTATGTCGCCGCCATGGACCAGAACGTCGCCAAGGTCTGCGAGAACGTGAAGGCCGATGGCCGCAAGCCCGGCGGCACGGACGGCATCCTGATCTTCACCATCGCCTTCGACCTGCGCGACGGCGAACCGGTGAAGAAGCTGATGGAGGACTGCGCCTCGAACGGCCTGATCGATGCCAGCGAAAAGCTCTATTACGACGCCCAGAGCCAGGAAGAGCTGGCGGCCGCCTTCCAGTCGATCACCGAACAGATTTCCAGCCTGCGCATCGCCCGCTGACGCGCGGACACCAGATGGCCGCTGTGGCCAAGCCGTCCGACAGTCAGCGTGCATCTGATCCAGCGTTGCGCGGATCGGCACGTCATCCCGCCCGCGCCATGATCGCGGATCTCATCGTTCCTCGTCCCGGAGGCATCGGCACATGCTCGCAACGACCCTCGTCCTCCTCAGCTTCGGGCTCGCCCAGCCGGTCGCCGCGCCCGGGCCGGTTCCGCTCCCGTCCGGCATCTCGGCCAGCGTCGCCCCGGCGGGCGAACCGACCGAGGCGTTCCGCCTCGTGCAGCATCGCGGCGACGGGCGTCATCACCGGCGCGGCGGCGACCGGCGGGGTCGTGACGGGATTGACCGCGGCAGTCTCGACGCGGACCGTTATCTCTACGATTTCCGCGACGCGCCGCGCTGGCGCGCCGAGGAGCGCGCGCGCCATGACGGCCGCGGACGCGATGGCCGACGCGACGACGGGCGCCGGGATGGCGACCGGCATCACGACCGCGACAGGCATGACCGCAATCATCGCGATCGCGACGACCGGCATCGCGCCGACCATCGCGACCGGGACGAGGATCGGCGCGATTGGGGCTCGGACGGCGACTGGGACTATGGCCGCGGCTTCGACAATGACCGGACCCACGACGGCCAGCGCGGCGACAGCCGGTTTCGCGAACGGCGCGAGCGCTTCGAGGAACGCCGCAAGCGCTGGTAGCCTTTCGCCGAACGGCGTCAGGCGGGCGCCGAAGCTCCGGGGAGACCGGTCTCGGCCAGGACGAAATCCGCCAAGGCCGCGATGTCATCGAGCCCGAAGATCGGTAGCGCGCTGTCCGTGACCGGATGATCGGCGGCGATCGCCGCAATACTTGGTGCGTGGTCCTGCATCGGCCGGCGATCGCGCGCCTCCTGTCGCCGGCACTCGATCTTGGGGTGCGGCTCGCGCTTGTAGCCCTCGACGAGAACCAGGTCGCAGGGCGACAGCCGCGCGACGATGTCGGCAAGGCTCGGCTCGGGCGCGCCGCGCAATTCGTGCATCAGCGCCCAGCGCGTGCCCGAAACGATCGCCACCTCGCCGGCGCCGGCGCTGCGGTGGCGGAAGGAATCGGTGCCCTCCCGGTCGATCTCGAAGGCATGATGGGCGTGCTTGACCGTCGCGACCCGGTAGCCGCGCGCGGTGATCTCGGTCACCAGCCGCTCCGTCAGGGTCGTCTTGCCGGAGTTCTTCCAGCCGGTGATGCCGAATATGCGCTGTTTCACCTGGCACCCGTCCCTTCACTGCATCTGCCCCGCCCGGCGGGGTCCCTGCCCTTCTATGCGAGGAAGGAAAGCGCGGTCGAGATGCGATGCGTCCTGTTGGTTCGCAGCCCACACGACGGCGAAGAGACGTTGCCGCCGCCAGACGCTTGGCGATAGATGGAGCGATGTCCGATACCGCGCCCACCTACCTGACCACCCGCGAACTCGCCGATCTGATGCGCATCAAGGAGCGCAAGGTCTACGATCTGGCGGCCAGCGGCGAGGTGCCCTGCATCCGCGTGGTCGGCAAGCTGCTGTTTCCGCGCGAGGAGGTCGCCGCCTGGATGGCCGCCGCGCGCTCCGGGCCGGTGGCGACCGAAACCCGACTGCCGATGATCCTCGCCGGCAGTCACGACCCGCTGCTGGAATGGGCGCTGCGCCAGTCGGGCAGCGGACTGGCCGCCTTCTTCGACGGCAGCTCCGACGGCATCGGCCGGGTGGCGCGGCGCGAGGCGGCGGCCTGTGCCACCCATATCCGGGAAGCCGGCGGCGACTGGAATGTCGCCACGGTGCGCGACATGCTGGGCGACGCCCCGGTGGTGCTGATCGAATTCGCCCGCCGTCAATGCGGCCTGATCGTCGAGCCCGGCAATCCGCACGCGATCGAGGCGGTCACCGATCTGGCACCGCTGCGCTTTGCCCGGCGGCAGCCCGGCGCCGGCGGACAGAAGCTGTTCGAGGCGCTGGCGACGGAAGCCGGGCTCGATCCGGCCGCACTCGCCGGCCCGCCGGGCGTCGCCAAGACCGAGGACGACGTCGCCCGGCTGGTGTTGGACGGCAAGGCGGATGCGGGCTTCGGGCTTGCGGCGATGGCGGCCCAGTACCGGCTCGGCTTCGTGCCGCTGGCCGAGGACCGCACCGATCTTCTGGTCTGGCGGCAAGCTTTCTTCGAGCCGCCGCTGCAGGCGCTGATGCGGTTTCTGCACACGCCCGAGTTCCGCGAACGCGCGGCCGAGATGAGCGGCTACGACGTCGCCGCGGCAGGCATGGTACATTACAACGCGCCCAGCCCCTGACCGGCAGAGATGAAAGCGCGCCGGCCACGGATGGCCGGCGCACGTGTCAGCTTCGATCGCCGGTCATGTCGGCATTCGGAAAGAACAGCTGCTGACCATCGACCCTGTAGTTCGCGATGGCCGCCTGCCCCTCTTCTCCGGTCAGCCAGTCGATGAAGGCCTGCCCTGCTTCGGCCTTGACCGCCGGATGCCTGTCCGGGTTCACCAGGATCACGCCATACTGGTTGAACAGTTCCGGATCGCCCTCGACGACGACCGTGTGATCGCCCTTGTTGCCGAAGGAAATCCAGGTCGCGCGGTCGGTCAGGACGTAGGCGCCCATGCCGATTCCGGTGTTGAGCGTGGCGCCCATGCCCGATCCGGTTTCGCGGTACCAGCCGCCGGAGGCGGCGGCGAGGTCGATCCCGGCGTCCTTCCAGAGGCGCAATTCGGCCTTGTGGGTGCCGCTGTCGTCGCCGCGCGAGGCGAAGGGCGCCTTGGCGGCGGCGATCTTCCCGAGCGCCGCCTCGGCGTCTTTCATACCGGCGACACCGGCGGGATCGGCGGCCGGGCCGACGACGACGAAATCGTTGTACATCACGTCGAAGCGCTCGACGCCGCCGCCGGCCGCGACGAACTTCTCCTCGGCGGGCTTGGCGTGAACGAGCAGCACGTCGCCATCGCCATTCTCGGCGTTCTTGATCGCCTGGCCGGTCCCCACCGCGACGACGCGAACCTCGATGCCGGATTTTTCCGTGAAGGCCGGCAGGATGGCGTCCAGCAGCCCGGAATTCTGGGTGGAGGTCGTCGACTGGACGACGATGAAGTTCTCCTCGGCCGTCGCCGGAGCGACCATGGCGCCCAATGCCAGCGTGGCGGCGGCGATGGCCCCGATCAGTTGCGTCTTCATGCTTTCCCTCCTTCGCCGCGAACGGCGTTACAGAACCAGTCCGCCGGCGAGAAACTGCCGCGCCGGCTGTGAGACGGGTTCATCGAAAAACCGGTCGACCGGCGTCTGCTCGACGATGCGGCCACCGTGAACGAACACGATCTCGGCGGCCAGGCGTCGCGCCTGGCCGATGTCGTGGGTGACCATGACGATCTTGGTGCCGGCCGCCGCGACGCGGCGCAGCAGGCTCTCGATCGCCTGGGTCGCCCCCGGATCGAGGCTCGAGGTCGGCTCGTCCATGTACAGGATGTCGGGCGCGGTCGAGATCGCGCGGACCACCGCCAGCCGCTGCTGCTCGCCGCCCGAGAGCGTGCGCGCCGGCTGGTTGGCGCGGGCCGCCAGATCGCCCATGGCCAGAAGCGCAGCGACGCGTTCGCGGCGCGCGATGCGCGGCATGCCATGAACCTTCAGCGCGTAGTCGACATTGGCGGCGACGGAGCGGCGCAGCAGCACCGGCCGCTGGAACACCATGGCCTGACGCCGGCGCACAGCCTTGTCGAGACCCTGGCCACTGTAGCGCAACTGCCCGGAAGCCGGCGTGATCAGCCCGTGCAGCAACCGCAGGAGCAGGCTCTTGCCGGCGCCGTTCGGCCCGAGAATCAGGGTGGGGCCACCGGCGGCGATGGTCAGTCCGCTAACGTCCAGCAGGGTCCGCCCCCCGGCCCGGAACACAAGATTCTCGGCCTGCAGCGGCAGGACCGAGGCCCGAGTCGTGCCGGCGTCCGGCAGCGCGCGCACCGGTGACAGGTCGGCGTCGCTGTGCAGCAGGGCGATATCGTCACGCATGGGCGGCCTGCGGGCGGTCGGCGCCGATGAGCCCGACCGACGCGTTGATGGCGATGGCGATGATCAGCAGGATCGCGCCGAGCGCCAGGGCCAGCGACAGATTGCCCTTCGAGGTTTCCAGCGCCACCGCCGTCGTCATCACCCGGGTCACGTGGTTGATGTTGCCGCCGACGATGATGACGGCGCCGACTTCGGCGATGGCCCGACCGAAGCCGGCCAGCAGCGCGGTGACGAGGCTGTGCCGCCCGTCCCAGAGCAGCGTCGGGACCGCCGCGAGGCGCGAGACGCCGAAGGAGCGGAGCTGCTCGGAATATTCGGCGTCGAGATCCTCGATCACCTGACGGGTCAGCGCGGCGATGATCGGGACCACCAGGACGACCTGCGCGATGATCATCGCGGTCGGCGTGTAGAGCAGCTGAAGCACGCCGAGCGGGCCGGCATTGGACAGCATCAGATAGACCAGCAGGCCGACCACGACCGGCGGCAGCCCCATGAGCGCGTTCAGGAGCACGATGGCGAGGCGGCGCAGCGGGAACCGGCCGACGGCGAGGAGCGCACCGAGCGGCATTCCGACCATTGCCGCAATGATCACCGCGGTCATCGAGACTCTGAGCGACAGCAGCACGATGGCCCACAATTCGGGATCCCCCGAGAGGATCAAACCGGCCGCCAACGAAAATGCGTCTGCGAAATCCTGCATTTTCTCCGTTTTAGTCCCCGGTTACAGCTCGTTTCGCTGAATTATGCGCCAGAAGCGCATAGAAGTCCAGATTAAGGAACAGTTACTGCAATTGCGCCTTGGTGAACGCAGCTGCGAGATGATCCCAACCGAGGGCAACGCAACGCGCAGTAGTTAAAGTGGAGTATGGTGATCATGTTTAAGTAAGCGCCTGTGCGACAACGCCGCATATTCAGAAAACCGTTGTGAATCGGACGATTTGTTGCTCTACTGGAGTGGGAGAACAGCCTTGCAGAACCACAATCTCGCTGTAACGACGGAACCGGCCGAGGCCGAGGCCTTGCGCGCCAACCTCTACAGGTTGCTTGCGCGCCTTCTGGCGCGTCCGGCCGACGAGGCGTTGCTGGCGATGCTGCAGGGCCTGTCCGGCGATGACAGCCCGCTCGGCCGGGGCATCGGCGATCTCGCCGGCGAGGCGCGCGCGATATCGCTCGGCGCGGCCCGCGAGGAATATCAGGAGTTGTTCATCGGCGTTGGGCGCGGCGAGCTCGTGCCCTACGGCTCCTACTACCTGACCGGATTTCTCAACGAAAAGCCGCTGGCGCGGCTGCGCTCCGACATGGTGCCGCTGGGCATCGCCCGCTCCGAGGACAGCCGCGACCCGGAGGATCACGCCGGCGCGCTGATGGAGATGATGGCGGGGCTGATCGACGGCAGCTTCGGGCAGATCCAGCCGCTTGCGGTCCAGAAGGATTTCTTCCGCAAGCATGTCGGCTCCTGGGCCGGGCATTTCTTCGCGGATCTGGAGACCAACCGCTCGGCGCGGCTCTACCGCCCGGTCGGCACGATCGGCCGCCAGTTCATGGCCATCGAGGAATCGGGCTTCGACATGTAGCCGCACAATCCGCGGGGACGGCGGCACCCCGCAGAAAGAACGAGACCAGGGCACGGCCCTTCGACCACGGAGAAACGAGATGAGCGACAAGAGCACGGGAATGAAGGGCGGCACGCAGGCCGATCGCCGGGCTTTCCTGAAGTTCGCAGGGCTGGGCGGCGTGGCCGGCGGCGCCGCGCTGGTCACCGGCGCACCCGCCGAAGCGGCAATCACCGAGGACGACACGGCGGGCGCGGGCTACCGCGAAACCGACCATGTCAGGACATTCTACAAGTCGGCACGGTTCTAACCCACCCGCCAGTCAAACGGATCGCGGGCGGCCGCACATCAAGGATCGGAGGCAGATATGCTCAGGAAAAAGGCAAACGGCGCGGCGCGGAGCAACCGGATGGCGTCGGCGCTGTCGGAGCTGGGGACGGCCGCGGTTGATCGCCGGACCTTCCTGAAGCGTTCGGGCCTGACCATCGGCGGTGCCGCGGCCGTGGCGACGCTGTCGGGCGGCATGGTGCGCCGCGCCGAGGCCGCGGGCGAGACCGCAACCGGCGAGATGGAAATCCGCAAGTCGGTCTGTACCCATTGCTCGGTCGGCTGCACGGTGCTGGCGGAAGTGTCGAACGGCGTCTGGGTCGGCCAGGAGCCGGGCTTCGATTCCCCGTTCAATCTCGGTGCTCACTGCGCCAAGGGCGCCTCGGTGCGTGAGCACGCCCATGGCGAGCGCCGCCTGAAGTACCCGATGAAGCTCGTCGGCGGAAAGTGGCAGCGCATCAGCTGGGACGAGGCGATCAACGAGATCGGCGACAAGATGCTGGAGGTCCGCGAGGCCGCCGGTCCCGATTCCGTCTACTGGCTCGGCTCGGCCAAGCATTCCAACGAGCAGTCCTACCTGATCCGCAAGTTCGCCGCCTATTGGGGCACGAACAACATCGACCATCAGGCCCGGATCTGTCACTCCACCACGGTCGCAGGTGTTGCCAACACCTGGGGCTACGGCGCGATGACCAATTCCTACAACGACATCCACAATTCCCGGGCGATCTTCCTGATCGGCGGCAATCCCGCCGAGGCGCATCCCGTCTCGCTGCTGCACCTGCTGAAGGCCAAGGAAGAGAACAACGCGCCGCTGATCGTCTGCGATCCGCGCTTCACGCGCACCGCGGCCCATGCCGACGAGTATGTGCGGTTCCGGCCGGGCACCGACGTCGCGCTGATCTGGGGCGTTCTCTACCACATCTTCGAGAATGGCTGGGAAGACAAGGAATTCATCAACAGCCGCGTCTGGGGCATGGACCAGATCCGCACCGAGGTCGCGCGCTGGACGCCCGAGGAGGTCGAGCGGGTCACCGGCGTTCCGGGCTCGCAGCTCCAGCGCGTCGCACGGACCATGGCCGAGAGCCGTCCGGCGACGCTGATCTGGTGCATGGGCGGCACCCAGCACACCAATGGCAACAACAACACCCGCGCCTACTGCATCCTGCAGCTCGCTCTCGGCAACATGGGCAAGGCCGGCGGCGGCACCAACATCTTCCGCGGCCATGACAACGTGCAGGGCGCGACCGATCTGGGCGTCCTCGCCGACACGCTGCCGGGCTATTACGGCCTGACCGCCGGCTCCTGGGCGCACTGGGCCCGGGTCTGGGAAGAGGAACTCGACTGGCTCAAGGGCCGCTTTGCCGTGATGCCGGGCGCCGGCGACGAGGGCAAGGACCGCCTGATGATGAACGAGACCGGCATCCCGGTCTCGCGCTGGATCGACGGCGTCCTCGAGGCCAGGGAGAACCTCGAGCAGCCCGACAACACCAAGGTCATGGTGTTCTGGGGCCATGCGCCGAACTCGCAGACCCGCCTGCCGGAAATGCAGAAGGCGATGGGCATGCTGGAGATGCTGGTCGTCATCGACCCGTATCCGACCATGACCGCCGTCCTGCAGGACCGCACCGACGGCGTCTATCTGCTGCCGGCCTCCACGCAGTTCGAGACCTCCGGCTCGGTGACCGCGTCGAACCGGTCGCTGCAGTGGCGCGAGAAGGTGGTCGAGCCGCTGTTCGAGTCCCTGCCCGACCACACGATCATGCACAAATTCGCCGAGAAGTTCGGCTTCGCGGACCGCATGTTCCGCAACATCGAGGTCAAGGACGGCGAGCCGGTCGTCGAGGACATCACCCGCGAGTTCAACCGCGGCATGTGGACGATCGGCTATACCGGCCAGTCGCCGGAGCGCATGAAGTCGCACATGCAGAACCAGCACACGTTCGACAGGACGACGCTGCGCGGCGTCGGCGGCGCGCATGACGGCGAGTTCTACGGCATGCCCTGGCCGTGCTGGGGCACCGCCGAGATGAAGCACAGCGGCTCGGCCAATCTCTATGACACCTCGATCCCGGTGGCGCAGGGCGGCATGGGCTTCCGCGCCCGCTTCGGCGTCGAGCGTGACGGCGACAACCTTCTGGCCGAGGGCTCCTGGCCGGTCGGCTCGGAGATCGAGGACGGCTATCCCGAGTTCACCTTCGCCATGCTCAAGGAGCTCGGCTGGGACAAGGACCTGACGCCCTACGAGCGCCGCTACATCGATTACGTGGCCGGCTTCGCCGACCAGCGTCCGAACCAGGGCGACGACGTCGGCGAGCAGTCGCAGACCGGCGAGATCGATTCCGACTACGACGAGAAGGTCGGCGGCGTGAACTGGAAGACCGACCTGTCGGGCGGCATCCAGCGCGTGGCGATCGCCCATGGCTGCGCCCCCTACGGCAACGCCAAGGCCCGCGCCGTGGTCTGGACCTTCCCCGATCCGGTGCCGATCCATCGCGAGCCGCTCTACACGCCGCGCCGCGATCTGGTGACGGATTATCCGACCTATGAAGACAAAACCTTCTGGCGCGTGCCAACGGCCTACGCCTCGATCCAGAAGAACGACTATTCCAAGGACTTCCCGATGATCATGACGTCGGGGCGTCTGGTGGAATACGAGGGCGGCGGCGACGAGACCCGCTCCAATCCGTGGCTCGCCGAGCTGCAGCAGGACATGTTCGTCGAGATCAATCCGTCGGACGCCAACGATCTCGGTCTTCGCGACCGCGACACGGTGTGGCTGCACAGCCCGGAAGGCGGCAAGATCCGTATCATGGCTATGGTCACCGAACGCGTCGGTCGCGGCGTGGTGTTCACGCCCTTCCACTTTGGCGGCTACTTCCAGGGCAACGATCTGCGCGGGAAATATCCCGATGGCGCCGATCCCTACGTGCTCGGCGAAGCCTGCAACACGGCACAGACATACGGCTACGATTCGGTGACGCAGATGCAGGAAACCAAGACCACGCTCTGCCGGATCGAACGGGCGTAAGGGAGGATCAGACCAATGGCACGAATGAAGTTCCTCTGCGACGCCGAGCGCTGCATCGAATGCAACGCCTGCGTGACCGCCTGCAAGAACGAGCACGAGGTTCCGTGGGGCGTGAACCGCCGGCGCGTCGTCACCATCAATGACGGCAAGCCGGGCGAGCGGTCGATCTCGGTCGCCTGCATGCACTGCTCCGACGCACCCTGCATGGCGGTCTGCCCGGTGGACTGCTTCTACCAGACCTCCGACGGCGTGGTTCTCCACTCCAAGGATCTGTGCATCGGCTGCGGCTATTGCTTCTACGCCTGCCCCTTCGGCGCGCCGCAATATCCGCAGGCGTCGAATTTCGGTTCGCGCGGCAAGATGGACAAGTGCACCTTCTGCGCCGGCGGTCCGGAAGAGGACAATTCGGCGGTGGAGTTCCAGAAATACGGCCGCAACCGTCTGGCCGAGGGCAAGCTGCCGCTGTGCGCCGAGATGTGCTCAACCAAGGCGCTTCTCGCCGGCGACGGCGACACGGTGTCGTCGATCTACCGCGAGCGCGTCGTGGCCCGTGGCTTCGGCGCCGGCGCCTGGGGCTGGGGCACCGCCTACGACCAGAAGCTGGGCGGCTGACCCAGCCGCGCATGCAATTCCGGCGGACGGCTCCGGCCGTTTGCCGCCTGACGATGACCGGTGGCGCACCGCGTTGCCCATTCCCGCCGCATCTTTCACCCGAACGGGGATAGAGGACATGCCTAGCCTCAGAGCGTCTCTCGCTGTCTTGTCACGCTCCGCCCCGCTACGGCGTCTCGCAGCTCTCGTGCCGGTCCTCGCCATCGCCGTCCTGATGCTGTTCGCCGCAGCCGGCTCCAGCCACGCCCAGAGCTCGGTCCGGCCGCCGGACAATGCCTCGCCGACCGGCGGCGCCGTTCCGGGCGACGCGCTCGGCACCACCTCCGACGCCGAGATATGGCGGTCGGTGCGCCAGGGCATTTCCGGCGGCGTCTCGATCCCCGACAAGAAGGCCTCGGTGCTGGTGCAGTCCGAGGGCGAGTCCTGGCGCCTTCTGCGCAACGGTCCGATGTTCGACTATCTCGGACTGGCGATGATCGGCATGCTGGTCCTCCTCGCCGTGTTCTTCGCCGTTCGCGGCCGCATCCGCGTCCAGCACGGTCTTGCCGGCGTCACCATCAAGCGCTTCGGCCTGATCGAGCGCACCGCCCATTGGGTGATGGCCCTGTCCTTCAT
Organism: Aurantimonas manganoxydans SI85-9A1; assembly: GCF_000153465.1. Taxonomy (GTDB): domain Bacteria; phylum Pseudomonadota; class Alphaproteobacteria; order Rhizobiales; family Rhizobiaceae; genus Aurantimonas; species Aurantimonas manganoxydans. Next base: position 3,000,268 of record NZ_CH672387.1, read on the forward strand.
CATCCTCGCCATCAGCGGGCTGAACATCTCCTACGGCCGCGAGCTGATCATGCCGCTGATCGGCAAGGAGCTCTTCGGCCCGATGTCCGGCTTCCTGAAGATGTCGCACAACTACGTGGCCTTCGCCTTCATGGCCGGGCTGGTGGTCGCCTTCGTCCTGTGGATCGTCCACAACCTTCCGTCGCGCACCGACTTCGTCTGGCTGATGAAGGGCGGCGGCTTCTTCTCCAAGGGCGCGCATCCGCCGGCCTGGAAGTTCAACGCCGGACAGAAGGTCATCTTCTGGCTGGTGATGATCGGCGGCCTGTCGCTCAGCGTCTCGGGCTGGGCGCTGCTGTTCCCGTTCGAGCACGGCTTCTTCGGCGACACCTTCACCGCCCTTGCCGGCATCGGCCTCGACGTGCCGGCCTGGCTCGGCCTGCCGCAACCGCCCTATTCGGTGATCCAGGAGCAGCAGTTCAACACCATCTGGCACGCCGTCATGGCGGTGTTCATGGTCTGCGTGATCTTCGGCCACATCTATATCGGCACGATCGGCATGGAAGGCGCCTTCGACGCCATGGGCAGCGGCGACGTCGATCTGAACTGGGCGCGCGAGCATCATGCGCTCTGGGTGGACGAGGTCCTGAAGAAAGATGGTCGCCCCGAGGCCGGGGCGCATCCCGCACCCGCGGAATAGCGGCCGGCGTGACGCGATCATGCGCCCCGCTTTGAGACTGGCGGCGCTCGCCGCCGGCGCAATCCTCGCGATGCTGTCGAACCCGGCCGGCGCAGACGCGCTGCCGGAGCGGCTGGTCGGCCACGGCGGCCCGGTGAAGGCGGTCGCGTTGTCCGATGACGGCACCCGCGCGCTGACCGCCTCCTTCGACTATTCGATCATCCTCTGGGACATGACCGGCCCGGACGGCACCGTCGCCACCCAGCTCGCCGGCCACGACGCGGCGGTCAACGACGTCGCGTTCGTCCCCGGCACGGACAAGGCTGTCTCGGTCTCCGACGACGGCTCCTTCGCCATCTGGGATCTTGCGACCGGCGACCTCGAACAGCGGATCGCCGATACGCCGGTCAAGGTGCTCGACGTCGCCGTCAGCCCGGACGGCCGCTTTGCCGCAGCCGCGCGCTGGGACGGCACGGCGCGGATCTTCGACATTGCGGAGGGCCGCGAGATCGCGCGCGCCGAGGGCCATCAGGGCAATGTCAACGCGGTCGCCTTCGCGCTGGACGGACGGCAATTGTTCACCGCCGGCTATGACGGCGCGATCCGTGCTTGGCCGCTCGACGACGGTCGCATCGCCGGTTCGTCGCGGGTGCTCTACACCCATGGCTGGGGCGTCAACGTCATCACCCCCCTGCCCGGCGGCACCCTGCTCGCCTTCGGCAGCCAGAACGGCGTGACCGGTCTCGTCGACCTGCCGACGCTGGAAACCGTGGAACTCGCCGCGAAAGAGAACCCGGTTCTATCGATCGCGGTGTCACCGCGGGCCGGATGGTTCGCCACTGGCAGCGCCGACGGGCGCATCCGGGTCTTCGACATCGAGACCGGCACGCTGGTCGAGGAATATGGCGACGTCTATGGCCCGGTCTGGGGGCTGTCCTTCACGCCGGACGGCAAGGAGCTCTACCGGGTCGGGCTCGACGATTTCGCCATTCGCTGGCAGGTCTCGCCGCGCCGGCGCATGGAGGCGATCCAGTCGGTCTATCCGCGGCGGTTCCAGGCGCATGGCACGGACGATCCCGGCGAAAGCGAGTTCCTGCGCAAATGTTCGGTCTGCCATACGCTGACGCCGGATGACGGCAACCGCGCCGGGCCGACGCTGTTCGGCCTGTTCGGGCGCAAGGCCGGCACCGTTCCGGGCTATCCCTATTCGAAGGCGCTGACGGAATCGGATATCGTCTGGACCGAGGACACGGTATCACAGCTCTTCGACCATGGACCCGACGTCGTGACGCCGGGCACGAAGATGCCCGTGCAGCGGCTGAAGAGCGTCGAACGGCGCGACGCGCTGATTGCCTATCTGAAGCGGGCGACCGCAACCGATGCCGAAACGCCGCCGCCAAGCGGGCGACCGGCACCAGAACCGGGGGAGACCACACGACAATGAAGGCATTCCTGCTAAGCGTGGCCATCGTGCTGGTCATCGGGCTGGGCGTCGGCCTCTTGCTCAACACCGAGCTGGAACAATCGGCGAGCGAAGCCTATTCGACCGAGAACGTCCGGCTGCAATAGGCCCGATCGACCGCCCACGCACACGTGGCGGGACGCGGCGGCACGGCGCCTTCACACGCCCGGTGCGAGACGGATCATCACGCGGAGCGCGACCGGCGGCACCGCGACAGCAAGGAACAGGACCGATGAGCGAAGAAGCCTTCAACATGTCACTGCGCAAGTTTCTCAAGCAGGTCGGCGTGACCTCGCAGCGCGAGATCGAGGAACTGGTGCGCTCCGGCAAGGCCGGCTCCGGCCCCCTGAAGGTGCGCATGCATCTGACCGCCGAGGGTGAGCCGCTGGACCATGTCGTCGAGGGTGAAATCCAGCTGCCGTGACGCTCAGCCAGATCGACATCGCGCCCCTGGCGGACCCCGAATTCCCGCCCGCCTTCACCGGTCACCCGGTGGCTGCGGGCGTCGACCCCTTCGCGGCGGCGATCGAAGCCGCGCGCGCGCAATCCCATGGCGCGGGCGATCTGTTCTGGAGCCGCGACACGGACTGCGCCGCGGCCGCGCTGATCCTGGAGCCGGACGTCGCGCTCGCCAAGGCCGCGCAGATGCTGCCGCTCCTGATGGTGGCGATCGGCGACGCGTTGGGCGGCATCGGACCGCCCAATCTGGCGCTGACCTTCCGCTGGCCCGGCACGATCCTCGCCAATGGCGCGACCGTCGGCGCCGTGCGCCTCCATGTTCCCGGACCGCGCGATCCGGCCGGGATCCCCGACCACATGGTCGTCGGCTACGCACTGACCATCGAGGCGTCGCGGAACGGGCCCGCCGAACCGGGCCACGACCTGGCCGCGACCGCGCTGATGGAAGAAGGCTGCGGCGAACTCGACCGCACCCTCATCGTCGAGGCGGTGGCGCGCCATTTCCTGTCGTGGATCGACGGATGGACCCATGACGGGTTCCGTGCCGCGCATCAGAGCTGGACGTCCCGCGCCGATGCGATGGGCGAAACCGTGGACATCGTCCTCGACGGTGTCCGGCATTCCGGCACCATGATCGGCCTCGACGACGCCGGCGGGGCCCTGTTGAAGACCGACGGGCGCACGGTGCTGCTGCCCCTGACCGATGCCGCAAGCGGAGCCGATTCCTGATGCAGATGCCTGCGAAACCCCTCGCGCTACAGGGCCGTGTCGTCTGGAAATCCGCCGGCCTGCATCTGACCCACAAGCTGGACAATGGCTGGCTCGCGGTCACGCCGGATTTCCTGCGCGCCTACTACACCCGGCCGGAAATCCACCCGATCGAGGAAAGCTGCGACAACGAGCACCGGTTGTTCGAGCGGCTGATGGAGACGCCCGACGCGACGGTCACCGAGGCCGATCTGGCGGCGCTGGCCGATGCCGACACGGCGGACAATTACCGCATGCTGCTGGCCTATCGCGACCACCTCCTGCGGCACGGCTCCATCGAGGCCGGCTATCTCGCCCTGTTCCGCCCGGATGCACCGCGCGTGCCGCCGGTCTTCATCGAGCAGCTGGTCCATCTGATCCTGGGCGGGCTTCTGGCCCACGAGACCGACCCCTTCGTCCTGCGCGCCGCCGAACTGTTCTTCCGTGACCAGATGGCGACGACGGGCGATGGCCAGCTGACGCTGGCCGATGCGGAAGTGGTCGAGATGTATTCGGAATCCGGCGGCCTCGGCGGGCTGGGCTCGCTTCTGGCCGAAGCCGGCACGCCGATGCGCGAAGTCTCACTCGACGTTTTGAGCGAGGAGAATTGCGAGACCTATTGGGGCCGGGCCGACCAGTTCAATTTCGCCCTCGATTTCCGCTTCACCCAGCCGGGGCAGGATGCGCTGGCGCGGGTGATCGAACGCTGGGTCGCGCATTTCCTGCATCTGCCGGTGCGGGTCCAGGCGATGCAGTCGATCACCGACCAGCACTGGTCCTGGCATGTCGGGCTCGACGCCGAGGCAACGCAGATCCTGAACGGCCTTTACGAGGGCGAAACGGTCGACGAGGACCGCATCGGCCGGATAGCCGCGCTGTTCCGCATGGAGTTCAAGGACGACGACCGGATCCTGCCGACCATGCGGGGCAAGCCGGCCTATCTCGGCGTGGCAGTGAATCCCACCGGTCTCATCCGGCTGAAGCCCCAGAACCTTCTGACCAATCTGCCCCTCACCTCCGGCGTCCAATGATCAAGGAATCGACATGACGACTTCATCACACAGCGTCGCGAACTCCCCCTGGATGCGCCTCGTGGCGCTAGTCTTCGCGATCGCCCTCGCCGCTCTTGCCTTCCTCGTCTATGTCCAGACCGAAGAATGGGTGGCCGGTGTCCAGGAGCGGGGCGAGGAGCTCGGCACGCTGCGGGTCGACCCCGACGTCGCGGCCTGCATGGACAAGCGCTTCGCCGACATCGACGTCATGGTCCAGCAGGATCTGATCACCGCTGAGGCCGCGGAGAAGTCGCGCGCCGACGCGCGCTCCCTCTGCTACCAGCGCAACTGATCCTCAATCGGTGGTGAGGAAGTCGTCGACCGTCAGGCCGCGCCGGCCGGCTTCCAGATAGTCGTCGGTGGTGCGGACCTTGGGGCGCTGGGCGATGGCGAAGGGGTCGCCGCCGTCCGCCGCCAGAGCTTCCAGCCGGCAGCTCTCGCACATGTGCAAAAGCGCCACCCGCTCCTCGGTCTGGAACATCCAGTGCTTGCCGCCGAGCGTTTCCCTGACCCGGTCGAGCATGCCGCGCGCGGCGAAGGGCTTGCCGCAGCAGGTGCATTCGGCCGGCTCGTCCTCGTTCAGCGTCACCGGCTGCATTACTGTCGGCGCCAGATTGTAGCGTGGGTCGAGCGTGATCGCGGTTTCCGGACAAGTCGCGGCACAGATGCCGCACTGGACGCAGGCCGCCTCCACGAAGCGCAGTTCCGGCTTGCCCGGCGTATCGCGCAGGGCGTCGGCCGGACAGGCCGAGACGCAGGCCATGCAGAGCGTGCAGCGTTCCTTGTCGACGAGAATGTTGCCGTAGGGGGCCGAGGCCGGCAGGCGGATCAGATCGTCGCCCGGGCCTGAACCGGCGGCCGCGGCGACGGCGATGCCGGCGCGCGCCACCTCGCGCTTGCCGCCGACCGGCGCGAACGCCGTGCGGGCGATCTCGGCAGCCTCCTGCCGGTCGTACAGCAGCGCCTCGACGATTTCCGGATCGGGCTCGGCGACGATCCGCACCCGGTCGGGCGCATGGCCGAGCCCGGTGAGCAGTGCCTCGGTCAGCCCGATTTCCTCGTGCAGCGCGTGCAGTTCGCCCGATTTGCGCGGATCGACCAGGACCACCAGCGAGCGGAAGCCGGCGGCCAGCGCCGCGACGATCAGGTCGTGGCCGAGCGCCGTCGTCGAATGCATCTCCAGCGGAATGACATTGGCCGGCAGGCCGCGGCCGAAGCGGGCCATGGCGTTGATCAGCGATGCGCCATGCTCGCGCTCATGCACCATCAGCACGGGCGCCACGCCGCCGGCGGCCAGATAGGTGCGGGCCAGCGTCTGCACCCGTTCGATCGACTGGGCACGGGCCGGATAGTCGTAGGAGACCGCGCCGGTCGGGCAATGGGCGGCGCAATTGCCGCAGCCGCCGCAGATCGCCGTGTCGATCAGGATGTTGTCGCCGTCGGGCGAGATCGCGCTGGGCGGGCAATTGTCGATGCACTTGGTGCAGCCGGTCTTCTTCGACCGCTCATGGGCGCAGATCGACGCGTCGTAGCTGACATAGATGGGCTTTTCGAACTCGCCCTCGTAGCCGCTGGCGTCGAAGACGCCCCGCATGACCGCCGCCGGATCGGCGGGATCGGCGCGGAAATAGCCGTCGCGACCGGTCGGGCGGGCGAACAGCGGCGCGTTGCCGGTCATGTCGAAGAGGACGCTGCAGGACGATTTGGCGCCGTTGCGCGGCAGGGCGAATTGCGGCTCGCCGCGCGACGAGGGCAGCATGCCGGCGTAATCGTCGACGACGATGTCGAAACCGCCGAGCGTGCCGGTGGCAGAAACCACCCGGCCGCGGAAGACCGGGAAGTCGAGCACCTCGGGCAGCAGGATATCTTCGGCATCGGTCAAGAGCAGCGTGACCGACAGCGTGCGGTTGAGCAGCGCCGCGGCGTCCAGCGCCGCCTGCCCCCGACCGGTCACCAGGCACAGTCCGTCGCTTTCGATGGCGCGCAGCCGGGCCGGCGCTACCGGCAGCGAGGCCGCGCCGATCAGCGCCGCCATCTTCGGCGCGATCGACGCCTTGTCGGCGGTCCATCCGGCCATTTCGCGGATGTTGACGAAGGCGGAAACCTCGCGGCCCTTCTCCTCGGCGATCTCGGCGAAGAGCGGGCTCTCCTGGGTACAGGCGACGACCACGGGCGCGTCGCCCTCCATCGCGCCTTCGAAGGTGCCGATCTGGCTGCGGCAAAGATGCGTGTGAACCGGCAGCTCCGCGCCGCCGAGGGCATGGCCGATCGCCTTGCCGTCCACCCGCATGGTCTTCTCGCAGTTGCAGACCAGAATCCGTTGGCTCGTCGCGCTCATGACTTCTCCCTTTGTCGATGAGGAATAACACGTTACGCTGTTTATGGCGGGTGAAAAACAAGCTCGCGGACTGCGAAAGGTGCGCCAATTTGGCCCGTGAACTGACGATCATGCTGGGTGTTCTGGCCGAGCGGCGCCGATCCGTCTCGCGCTGGGCGAAGGAGTACTGGATCCCGGTGGGAATCGCCCCGGCATCCGGAGGCCTGACCACCGGCGACGTGATGCTGAGCGACGACGAGCGGACGCGCTATTTCATGGGCGTGCATGCGCTCACCTGCCACGCGGCCGACACCGAGGCCTATGTGCACAATTTCAACAGTCAGGTGCCGGCACTGTTCATCGTGCTGCGCCGCTCCCCGTCGGAAGATGGCCACCCGCTGCCGTGGTTCGTCCATAGCGTCACCGCCTCGCCCTATCTCGCGCAGGATTACGACGACAGCGGCGAAGACATCGTCGAGCGCGTCCCGATGCCTCCGGACATCACCGAGACGCTCAAGGACTTCGTGAACCGCTATCACCAGGAAGAGGAATTCAAGAAGCGGCGGCGCGACAAGCTGGATCTCAAGGACCACAAATTCGGCAAGGACCCGATCTTCCTGCAGCGCGAGAAGCCGGCCGGAGGAAATCTCGATGGCTGACGAAACCGGTGACGACGGCGGCTTCCTGTCGCGCTGGTCGCGGCGCAAGCGCGAGGTCGAGGCGGCCGAAGCCGCCGAAGCGGCGGACGCCCAGACGCCCGACGCCGTCGATCCCGAGGCCGTTGCCCGCGAGGCCGAGGAGCTCGAGCAGAACCGGCTGGCGGCGGAAGCGGTCGACATCGATTCCTTGAAGGCCGGCGACGATTTCGGCCTGTTCATGAAGCGCGGGGTGCCGGAGCTTCTGCGCCGCAAGGCGCTGCGCAAGCTGTGGCGGTCCAATCCGGTCTTCGCCAATCTCGACGGGCTGAACGATTACGACGAGGATTTCCGCAATCCCGCCCACAATCGCTACACCTCGCTGTGGCAGCTCGGACGCGGCTTTCTGAGCACCGAGGAGCAGAGCACCCAGCAGGCGACCGGCCGCCTGACTCGGCCCGAGCCCGAAACGGATGCCGTGTCGGCCGAGGCGGAGGATCAGAGCGAAGCGGGCGCGGTCGCAGACAGTGCGGCAGATGCGCCCGAAGACGTCGCCGTGGCCGAAGACTTGGGGGCCGCGCCGGAGATGGCTGCCGCCGATGCGGGGCCGCAGGCTGCCGGCGACGACGAGCGCCTGATCACGGAGGAGACAGGCCCGCCGATCGCCGTTGCCACGGCTTCCGCGCCGGAGCCCGAGCCGGTCGAGCGGATCGAAAGTCCGGCACAGCCTCCAGCGCGGCGCGTGTCGATCCGCCAGCGCCTGCAGGGTTAGGCCGGCGGCGAATCAGAGATTCGGATCGGCCAGATGATTGCGGAGCATCTCCTTGTAGGTGGCCGCCATCTCTTCGATGTAGACCTCGTGATCCTCCACTTCCCGCACCTTGTTGCCGACGAAGGCGTTGTAGCGGGCGGCGGCGTAGAGAAACGCCATGTGGATGTCGGTCGCCAGAACCTTCTGGTTGGCGCGGTTGGCCACGTCGATGAAGCGGTCCGCCAGCTTCAGGAAGGCGTCCGGATCGAGCGTCGGCGGCGTGCCTGCGGCGCGGCGCTGCTTGCGGTTTCCCTTGGATTCCAAGTCTGCGGGCCTCCGTTCGCGCTGTGAGGTCCGCGCCGATCCGCTCCGGGATCGCGATTGGCCAGGAGCAGCAATTGCCGTAAGAGACGCGGACCCAATTCATAGCAGCGAGAGACCCTTTGGCAATCGACAAGGCAGACATCCTGGAGCAGCTCAAGCGGGTGAAGGGACCGGATCTCACCGGCAACATCGTCGACCTCGGGCTGGTCTCCGACATCTTCGTCGCCGACGGCAAGGTGTTCTTCTCCCTGACCATTCCGGCCGACCGGGCGGAAGAGCTGGAGCCGCTGCGCGCCGCCGCCGAGAAGGCCGCGTCCGGCGTTCCGGGCGTCGAGAAGGCGACCGTCGCGCTCACCGCCGAAGCGACCAAGTCCTCCGCCAAACCCGTACGCCCGGCGCCGAGCCCGTCCCAGGCCGCCGCCGTGCCGCCGCCGATGGCTGGGCGCGCACCGCAGCCTCCCAAGGCGCCCGAGAAGGCCGGCGTACCGGGCATCGGCGCGATCATCGCGGTCGCCTCGGGCAAGGGCGGCGTCGGCAAGTCGACCACCTCCGTCAATCTCGCCCTCGGCCTGCAGGCGAACGGCCTGAAGGTCGGTATCATGGACGCCGACATCTACGGCCCGTCCATGCCGCGGCTCCTGCACATCTCCGGCCGTCCGCAGAACGTCTCGGGCCGGATCATCCGCCCGATGGAAGGCTACGGCCTGAAGGTGATGTCGATGGGCTTCCTCGTCGACGAGGAAACCCCGATGATCTGGCGCGGGCCGATGGTCATCTCGGCGCTGACGCAGATGCTGCGCGAGGTCGAATGGGGCGAACTCGACGTGCTCGTGGTCGACATGCCCCCCGGTACCGGCGACGCCCAGCTCACCATGGCGCAGAACGTGCCGCTGGCCGGCGCGGTCATCGTCTCGACGCCGCAGGATCTGGCGCTGATCGACGCGCGCAAGGGCCTTGCCATGTTCCGCAAGGTGGACGTGCCGATCCTCGGCATCGTCGAGAACATGAGCTATTTCGTCTGCCCCGACTGCGGCGGCCGGCACGACATCTTCGGCCATGGCGGCGCCCGCAAGGAAGCCGAGCGCATCGGCGTGCCGTTCCTCGGCGAAGTGCCGCTGGACATGCAGATCCGCTCGACCTCGGACGGCGGCACGCCCATCGTCATGTCCGAGCCGGACAGCGTGCACTCGAAGACCTATCGGGAGATCGCCCGGACCGCCTGGGAGCGGGTCGGCGAGGAGCGCCGGATGGTCAGCGCGCCGTCGATCGTCTTCGAATAGGCGACCGGTTCAGTATCCGGCGGCCCGGTGATCTGCGCTCCGGGCCGCCGTCGATCCTGCGATCGCTGCCGGTTCAGAACAGGCTGGCATAGGGGATGAAGCCGACGATCTCGCCCGGCGCGACGGCGACGACATCCTCGCCCAGTTCGACCAGGCCGTCGGTGTCGACCAGCGACGACAGGAGGCCCGCCCCCTCGCGCGGGAACTTCTGCACCTCCAGTGTGCCGTCGGCGGCGTGGCGGACGCTCGCGCGGACATATTCGCGCCGGCCGAGTTTCTTCCTGTAGGCAAAAGCCGCCCGCACCGGCGTCGCCACCGTCGCTTCGGGCTCCGCTCCGGCCAGCGCCAGGATTGCCGGGCGGGCGACATGGGCGAAGGTCACGAAACTCGCCACCGGATTGCCCGGCAGGCCGATCAGCGGCGTGCCGTCGATCACCCCCATCGCCACCGGACGGCCCGGCTTGATGGCGATGCGCCAGAACACCATCCGGCCCGTACCCGCGACAGCGTCCTTGACGAAATCCGCCTCACCCGTCGAGACGCCGCCGGAGGTCAGGACCAGATCATGATCCCTCGCCGCGCCGCGCAAGGTCGCCGCGATCGCGTCGCGGTCGTCCGGCAGGATGTTGAGGTCCGAGACCGAGCAGCCGAGGCGCCGCAGCATCGCCATCAGCATGAAACGGTTGGAATCGAAGAGCTGCGACGCGGCGCGTTCGGCGCCCGGCGCGACGATCTCGTTGCCAGTGGAGAAGATCGCCACCCGCACGGGACGGCGAACCGTCAGTTCCACCTGCCCCAGCGCCGCGGCCATGGCGATGTCCTGCGGCAGCAACCGGCGCCCCGAACGCAGCACGATGGCGCCTGTCGCCACATCCTCGCCGGCCGGCCGCATGTTGGCCCCCGGCTTCAGGCCGGCAGGCAGCATCACCGCCCCGTCGGGCTCGACCTGCACATCCTCCTGCATGAAGACGGTATCGGCGCCGCCGGGCATCGGCGCGCCGGTGAAGATGCGCGCGGCCTCGCCGGGCTGAACGTCCTCATCGGAACGCGAGCCGGCCTGGACGCGGCCGGAGACGGAAAAGCGTCGCTCGGCCTCCTGCGGCAGATCGGCGCTGCGGATGGCGTAGCCGTCGACGGCAGAATTGGCGAAGGGCGGCAGCGGCAGCGACGCGACCAGATCGGCGGCAAGGATGCGGCCATCGGCCTCGGCCAGCGGAACGGCCTCGATGCCGGCCAGCGGCTGCAAGCGGGCCGCGATCAGCGCCACGGTCTCGTCGACGGTCATCATCGGCCCGCCGAATGCGAAGCAATCGTCCGAAAGTTGCGCCATCCCCGCACCCGTTCATTGCATCGGCCGCCGCGGTGACCCGCGCGACCGGTCCGGTCCCTATATGAGCGCCGGATCACATTCTACCCTTGCACGACACGCCGGACGCCCGCACACCTTCGGATGCGCCGCCCATGCAACAGCCTATCGACAGGACCCCCCAATGTCAGACACCGACGATCGGCCGACCGTCACGACCATCATGCCGGAGCCCGGCAATCCGCGCCTGACCGAGCGCGTCACCGGGCTCGACCAGACAGGGGCGCAGGTGGCGGTCTCGGTGCCGGTCGAGCGCGCGCTGACGCTCTATCTCAACGCCCAGGAGATCGTCACGATGATGACGATCAACGACTATCCTGAATATCTGGCGCTCGGCTATCTGCTCAACCAGAACATGCTGAAGCCCGACGATGTCGTCACCGGCGTCGATTATGACGACGATCTCGAGGTCGTGGTGGTGCGCACCGAGCGCGGCACCAATTACGAGGATAAGCTGAAGAAGCGCACCCTGACCTCGGGCTGCGCGCAGGGCACGGCCTTCGGCGACCTGATGGAAGCGCTGGACGAGATCGAACTGCCGGCCGCCAGCCTGCACACGTCATGGCTCTACCAACTGGCGAAGACGATCAACACCACCCCGTCGCTCTATCTGGAGGCCGGCGCGATCCATGGCTGCGTCCTTTGCGTGAAGGGCCGGCCGCTCTGCTACATGGAGGATGTCGGCCGCCACAACGCGGTCGACAAGATCGCCGGCTGGATGTTCCGCCACGGGGTCGACCCGGCCGACAAGATCCTCTACACGACCGGCCGCCTGACCTCGGAAATGACCATCAAGACCGTGCGGATGGGCATTCCCATCCTGGTGTCGCGGTCGGGCTTCACCGCCTGGGGCGTGGCGCTGGCGCGGCAGATCGGGCTGACCCTGATCGGCCGGGCCAAGGGCAAGCGCTTCGTGGCGCTGTCGGGCGCCGAGCGCATCGTCTTCGACCAGGATCTCGCGACGGTGGACGACGAACCGAAGCGCAGCAGACGCAAGGGCGCAGACCATGACAGCTGACATTGCCGCGCCGATCGGCGTGATCCTCGCAGGTGGCCTTGCCCGACGCATGGGCGGCGGCGACAAGCCGATGCGCACCATTGCCGGCCGGCCGATTCTCGCCCATGTGATCCACCGCTTCGCGCCGCAATGCGCCGGGGTGATCCTCAATGCCAATGGCGATCCGGAGCGGTTCTCCGGCTTCGACCTGCCGGTGGTGGCGGACAATGTCGAGGGCCATCCCGGCCCCCTCGCCGGCATCCTCGCGGCGCTCGACTGGACGGCGGAACACCGGCCCGATGCGAAGTGGGTCGTCAGCGTCGCCGGAGACTGCCCGTTCCTGCCACGCGATCTCGTGGCGCGGCTGGGTGCAGCGCGCGATGCCGAGGACGCCGACCTTGCCGTCGCCGCGTCGGGCGAGCGCACCCATCCGCCCATCGGCCTGTGGAAGGTCGCCCTGCGCGGCGCCCTTCGCGAGGCGCTGGTCGGCGAGGAACTGCGCAAGATCGATCGCTGGACGGCACGCTACAGGCTGGCGACCGTCTCCTGGCCGGCCGAGCCGGTCGACCCGTTCTTCAATGCCAATACGGTGGAGGATCTCGCCGACGCCGAGGCGCTGGCGCAGCAGACCGCCGACTGAGCGTCAGGCCGGCCGGAACCCCGCCTGCGCAAGGGCATCCCGCACATCGGGGGACTTCAGCGCGGCCAGGAAATCCTGCACCGCGGGCCGGTCCCGCCGCGCCGTCACCAGCGCGAAATCGTAGGATTCCTCGGCCAGCGGCAGGAAGCCGAGACCGGCCGCCTTCGCCACCGGCGCGATGGTCACGCCCCAGTCCGCCCGGCCCTGAATTACGGCCGCTGCGACCGCGTTGTGGGATTTCGGCTGGTTCCAGTAGCCGTCCGGCCGTGCCGTGCCGATGAGCCGGTCGATCAGGATGCGCGTTCCAGCGCCCTGGTTGCGGTTGACCATCAGGCAGTCCGGATCGGCCAGCGCCGCCGCGACCGCATCGTCCGCCGAGCGGCCGGCAAAGCGTGGATCGCCGTCCCTGAAGACGATGCCCTGCATCCGCCGCCAGCCCGGCACGAGCTCCAGCCCCTCGGTCAGGAAGGGCGCGTTGTAGCTCTCGGTGCGCGGGTCGAAGAGGTGGATCGGCGCCAGATCGCATTCGCCGCGCTTGGCTGCCGCGAGCCCGCCCAGACTGCCGACCGCGAGCGTGCGCACCGCCCGCCCCTTATGTGCCAGCGGTGCCAGCACCCGGTCGAGCCCGGTGCAATGGCTGCCGATGATGACGAGATCGGGGATCCGCAGCGACGGCGTGAACAAGGTGACGGACGCTTCGGTCCCGGCCGGCAGATGATCGGCCAGCGCCTCGATGCGCAGGAAGCCGTCGGCCTGGGTGAAGGAGGTGATCGCGCCCGAGCCCTTGCCTGTGGGATAGGCGATCAGTCCGTCCTCGCTTTGGACCAGCGACACCATGGCGAATTCGGTGCGGCCGAGTTCGGAGGGTATGCGCAGCGGGATGTGCGCCGTCACCTGCGTCTCCGCCCGCGGCGGCAGGCCGCCCATGCGGCGCAGGACCGGCACGACCATGTCGTGGAAGGTGAACATCGCCGAGGTCGGAAAGCCCGGCAGGATGACCACCGGCTTGCCGTCGCAGACGGCGAGGCACAAGGGTTTGCCCGGCTTCAGCGCGACGCCGTGGGCGACGATGCCCGGCGCGCCGAGGCGGTCGATGATACGGTGGCTGACATCGCCGGCGCCCTTGGAGGTGCCGCCGGACAGGACCACCATGTCATTGTCCGCCAGCGCCGTCCGCAGCACGGCCTCGAGCCCGGCCTCGTCGTCGGGAAAGGCGCCGAGACGCGCCACGTCGCCGCCATTCTCGCTGATCGCCGCCGCGACGATCGCACCATTGGTGTCGTAGACCGAGGCTGGCCCCAGCGGTTCGCCCGGCTGCACCAGTTCGTCGCCGGTCGACAGTACCGCCACGCGGACCCGGCGTGTCACGGGGATTTCGGGGATGCCGCTGGCGGCCAGCATGCCGATCTCGCGCGAGCCCATGACGGTGCCGGCGCGCAGCAGCAATTCGCCGGCGGCCATGTCCGAACCGGCATGGGAGACGAACTGGCCCGGCGCCGCCGGACGCCTGATCTCCACGCCCCCATCGCCGGCCGGTTCGGTATGCTCGACCATCACGACCGCGTCGGCGCCGCGCGGCACCACGCCGCCGGTGGCGATCGGCGTCGCCGTCCCCGGCGCGACCGGCAGGGTCGGGGCGACGCCGCAAGCCAGCGTTTCGGCATTCAGGGACAACCGCACGGGCCGGCCCTGCCCGCTCGCCGCGACATCCGCGGCACGCAGGGCAAAGCCGTCGACATTCGCCCGGTCGAAGGGCGGCACGTCGATGGGCGAGAGGATGTCGGTCGCCGAGACGCGCCCCAGCGCGTCACCCAGCGCGACGGTCTCGCGAGGCAGGGGCCGCGGAAACAGCGCCGCCTCGAAGCGCAGCAACGCCTCTTCCCGCGACAGGATCGACAGGAATTGCTGCTGGTCGAGGCCCGGCTTCGCCGTCTCGGCGGGCGCGTCGCGGGGATCGGTGGTCATGGCGCCTCGTTGAGGAGTGAGCCGAACAGCATACTGCCAGCGGCATGGCCTTCGCTGGAGGCCGGCATGAGGCACCAGGCATCGGCGGCGGCCATCTCGGCGAGCGGAAGGGCGCCGCATGCGAGCGGCGTCCAGTCATCGTCCGAGCGCTTCAGGAGAGCGAGTTCCACCATGCCGATGGCCGAGGATATCTTGTGGGTCAGCGCGCGCGCAACCATCGGCCGCGGGCGGGTACCGGCAAGGCGCGCCAGCAGCGTCTCCCCGAGCGCAAGCCACACGGCCATGGCCTGATCCGGCTGTCCCGGCAGCGCGATGACCGGCACTCGGTCAATCCGGCCGATGGCTGCGGTCCGCCCGGGGCGAAGCGCAAGCCCGTGGGCGTGAAGCGCGCCGGCGCGGCCGAGTGCCGTGGGCGTGGCGTCGTCATGGCCGGCGCCGGTACCGCCGATGACGACCACCAGATCCACCGCTCCCGTCATGGCAACGGCGATGGACGCCGCGTCGCGCTCGGTCGTCACCCGTATCGTCTCGGCCCCCGCCGCCACCGCCCGTGCGGCGATCAGATCGGCCGTCAGTCCGACGCCGTCGGATGAGAGGTTCACGAGCCGCAGGCGTGGCCGGCGGACCGGCAGGGTCGCAAGGCCGAGGGCTTGCGCGCAGGCGATATCGAACGCCGAAATCCGCCGCCCCGGCCGCAACAGGCCGGCACCGGTGGCGATATCGTCGCCGGCGCGCCGCACGCCCTCGCCGGGTATGGCCTCGCAGGTCGCCTGCGCGAAGGGGCCGTCCACCTCCACCCATTCGGCGTCCACGACGCAGTCGCAGCCCTCCGGCATCGGCGCGCCGACCGCAATCCGGCTCGGCGGTACGGCCAACATCGCCGGCGCATAGGACGACGCGCCGACGAGGTCGGCGGAGGCCAGTGCCCAGCCATCCAGCGCCGCCTCGTCGCGGTCCGGCACGGCGCGCGGGGCCGGCACCGCGTTGGCCGCGATCAGGCCTGACGCACCGGCCAGCGCCATGTCGATGGGTGCCACGGCCTCCATGCCATCCAGCAGCCATGCCGTGACGGTCTCGACATCGGCCAGCGATCCGCCCGGTCCCCGAACCGTCATGCGCCGTGACCGCGGGAGGCTGCGCGCAGGCCGGCCCGCGCGCGACGGGATGTCGACTCGCTGGCGGACAAGCGATCCCGGGCGCGCGCCGGCGTCGGGGTGTGGAGGGAGATCATCGGATATGGCACGTCGTTGTCATGTCGCGGCGGCAGCCTGCGAGAAGATTACCGTCTTTGCCGGGTCGGGCAAACCCGTGAACCGCGCGGGGATCTGCATCTTGCACTGCACAACAGGCGGTGCGCCCCTCCCTTGTTTCCGCTATGGCGGTCGTGCAGTCTCGTCCAAACCCCATTCACGCCGCTGTCCAGCACTCGTTGCGCGCGCGTCTGTCAGCCAAGCCAGGTGACGCATGACTCCAGAAACGACCGCCGCCCTTCGTGGCACCGGTGACCGTGACGCCGTGCGGCAGCGCTATGGCGAGGACGAGGCCATTGTGGTGAAGGATCTGGCCGCCCGGATCAGCCTGAGCGAGACCGACCGCGCCGCCATCAGTGCCGCCGGCGCCGACATCGTCCGGCGGGTGCGCCGCGAGACGTCCCCCAGCATGATGGAAAGCTTCCTCGCCGAATACGGCCTGTCCACCGAGGAAGGGGTCGGCCTGATGTGCCTCGCCGAGGCGCTCTTGCGCGTTCCCGATGCCGAGACTGTCGACGAACTCATCCAGGACAAGATCGAGCCCTCCGACTGGGGCGCGCATCTCGGCCACTCCTCCTCCTCGCTGGTCAATGCCTCGACCTGGGCACTGATGCTGACCGGGCGGATTCTCGACGACGATCCGAGCCGCCCCGCCGCGGCCTTGCGCGGCCTCGTACGCCGGGTCGGCGAGCCGGTCGTGCGCCGCGCCGTCGCCCAGTCCATGCGGCTTCTGGGACGGCAGTTCGTGCTTGGCCAGACCATCGAGGAAGGCATGCGCAACGCCCGCGAGCGCGAGCGCCAGGGCTATACCTATTCCTACGACATGCTCGGCGAGGCGGCCCGGACCGAGGCCGACGCGCTGCGCTATCTCAAATCCTATTCCGATGCGATCGCCTCCATCGCAAAGGCCGCCAAGGGCGACGTGCGCTCCAATCCGGGCATCTCGGTCAAGCTGTCGGCGCTGCATCCGCGCTACGAGACCACCCATCGCGACACGGTGATGGCGACGCTGGTGCCGCGGGCGCTGGAACTCGCCCGGCAGGCGGCGAAGGCCAATATCGGCTTCAACATCGACGCCGAGGAGCAGGACCGGCTGGACCTGTCGCTCGACATCATCGAGGCGGTACTGTCGGATGAGAGCCTCAAGGGCTGGGACGGCTTCGGCGTCGTCGTCCAGGCCTATGGCCGGCGCGCCGTGCCGGTCATCGAATATCTCGACACGCTGGCGCGCCGGCTGGACCGGCGGATCATGGTGCGGCTGGTCAAGGGCGCCTACTGGGACACCGAGATCAAGCTCGCCCAGGAGATGGGCACGCACACCTTCCCGGTCTTCACCCGCAAGGTGAACACCGATCTCAGCTACATGGCCTGCGCCCAGATGCTGCTCGACCGGCGCGACCGGATCTACCCGCAATTTGCCACCCACAACGCCCATACCTGCGCCGCCATCCTGAAGATGGCCGGCAATGATCGCGACAGCTTCGAATTCCAGCGCCTCCACGGCATGGGCGAATCGCTTCATGATATCGTCCACCGACAGAACGACACGCGTTGCCGCATCTATGCGCCGGTCGGGGCGCATCGCGACCTTCTCGCCTATCTGGTGCGGCGGCTCCTGGAGAACGGCGCCAACAGCTCCTTCGTCAACCAGATCGTCAACGAGGCCATTGCGCCGGAAAACATCGCCCGCGACCCGCTGTCCGAGGTCGAGGCGCTGGGCGAAGCCATCGCCAATCCGACGATCCGCACCCCGGCCGAACTCTTCGCGCCCGAACGGCGGAACTCGAAGGGCTTCCGGGTCAACGAACCCGCCTCGATCACCCCGCTGATCGAGGCCCGGCAGGCCTTTGCCGACGCGGTCTGGACCGCCCGGCCGATGCTGGCCGACGATCTTCCGGTCTCCGGCGAAGGTCGCGCGGCCACTTCGCCGGCCGATCCGGGCCGACGGGTCGGCACGGTGCATGAGGCCAGCGTCAAGGACGTTCACCGGGCACTCGCCGCCGCCGAGGCGGGCTTTGCCGCCTGGTCCGCCGTTCCCGTGGCCGAGCGCGCCACCACCCTGCGCGCCATCGCCGATCTCTACGAAGCCAACATCGCCGAGCTGACCGTGATCGCCACCCGCGAGGCCGGCAAGACGCTGGCCGACGGCATCGCCGAGATCCGCGAGGCTGTCGATTTCCTGCGCTACTACGCCGACGAGGCCGAGCGTCTCGAGGTCGAGGAGCCCGGCACGCCGCGCGGCATCTTCGTCTGCATCAGCCCGTGGAACTTTCCGCTGGCGATCTTCACCGGCCAGATCGCCGCGGCGCTCGCCGCCGGCAACGCCGTCCTCGCCAAGCCGGCCGAGCAGACGCCGCTGATCGCCACCCGCGCGGTCGAACTGATGCGCGAGGCCGGCCTTCCCGCCGCAGCGCTGCAATTGCTGCCCGGCGACGGTCCGAATGTCGGTGGCCTGCTGACCTCCGACAGGCGGATCGCCGGCGTCTGCTTCACCGGCTCCACCGAAGTCGCGCAGATCATCCACAAGGCGCTGGCTGCCAATGCCGGCCCCGATGCGGTGCTGATCGCCGAGACCGGCGGGCTGAACGCCATGATCGTCGATTCCACTGCCCTCACCGAGCAGGCGGTGCGCGACATCCTCATCGCCTCCTTCCAGAGCGCCGGCCAGCGCTGCTCGGCGCTGCGCATGCTCTACGTGCAGGAGGACGCGCGCGACCGGCTGCTGCACATGCTGGAGGGGGCGATGGACGCCCTCGTGGTGGGCGATCCGTGGCGGATCGACACCGACGTGTCGCCGGTGATCGATGCCGACGCCCGCGACGACATCGCCGGCTATATCGCAAGCCGCAAGGCTGCCGGCCAGGCGCTGAAGACCCTGCCGGTGCCGCAGGACGGGCTCTATGCCGCGCCCTCGGTGGTCAGCGTCGGCGGCATCGACGACCTCGAACGCGAGGTGTTCGGGCCGGTGCTGCATGTGGCGACCTTCAAGGCCCGCGAGATCGACGGGGTCGTCGATGCCATCAATGCGCGCGGCTACGGCCTGACCTTCGGCCTGCACACCCGGATCGATGACCGGGTGCAGCAGATCGTCGAGCGCATCCAGGTCGGCAACACCTATGTGAACCGCAACCAGATCGGCGCTATCGTCGGCTCGCAGCCCTTCGGCGGCGAAGGCCTGTCGGGCACCGGACCGAAGGCGGGCGGACCGTTCTACGTCGCCCGCTTCCGCCGGACCGAGCCCGCCGAGGACCTGCCGGCACCCGCACCGCCGGATATTCCCGCCGCGACGGTCGCCGAGGCCATCGCCAGGCTCGACGCCCGCAACTGGGCGGCCCGCGGCGACCGCGTCGCGGTGCTGCGCCGGGCGCTCTCCGGCAAGGGCGGCATTATCCGCCGCGCATGTTCGGCGGTCGGCGCCTTCGATCCGGGTCCCTTCACGCTGCCGGGGCCGACGGGCGAGAGTAACCGGCTGAGCCTCTATCCGAGGGGCACCGTCCTCTGCCTCGGCCCGACGGCGGAGATCGCCCTCGCGCAGGCAGTGCAGGCGCTGTCCGCTGGCTGTGCGGTCATCATCGTGGCACCCGGCGCCGCAGCCCTTGCCGGGCCGGTGATCGCTGCCGGTGCCCCGCTCGCCGTGTTCGACGGCACGCTGGCGCCGGGAGACCTCGAACATCTTGACGGCATCGACGTGGTCGCCGCCGCCGGCCGCTCGGACTGGACCTGGGCGCTGCGCAACGCGCTGGCCGCCCGCAAGGGCGCGATCATCCCGCTCGAGACCGCGATCATCGGGCCAAGCCGCTATGTCGTCGAACGGCATCTGTGCATCGACACGACGGCGGCCGGCGGCAATGCCAGCCTGCTCGCCGCGGCCGAATAACCATCGACGCAACCGGCACGGCGGCACCCCGTCGCCCGCCGCCCTATCTGCCGGAACGCCACGCGCCCCTGTCGGCGACAGGCAGTCTCCGGTGCCATGGAACGGCCATTGGCCGTCAGACGAGGAAATGCCCGTGAACCAGTTTTCGCCCCTGCGCCGCGCCTCCGGGCGCCTGACCTTCCGCGCCGCCGATCATGCATCCCAGGCCATCGGCCGGGTTCTTGATCTCGACGAGGATGTCGCCGGCCGCATCTTCACCCGCTTCGACGCCGGGCGCATCGTCGCCGAGGCCGAGGCGCTGGACCGGGACCCGGCGCGCCTCGCCGGGCCGCTGGCCGGTCTTCTCGCGGCGATCAAGGATCTGTTCGACGAGGAGGGCGAGGTCACGACCTCCGGCTCCGTCCACTTCGCGGGCAATGCTCCGGCAACGCGCGACGCCGTCGCCGTGGAGCGGCTACGGGCGGCCGGCGCCATCGGCTGCGGCCGCACCAACATGTCGGAATTCGCCTATTCCGGCGTCGGCCTCAACCCGCATTACGGCACGCCGCCCAACAGCCACGATCCCGAGCGCATTCCCGGCGGTTCGACCTCGGGCGGCGCGATCGCGGTGGCCTTCGGCATCGCCGATTTCGCGCTGGGCTCCGACACTGGCGGTTCGGTGCGCATCCCCGCCGCCTTCAACGCGCTGGCCGGTTTCAAGCCGACCCAGGCGGCCGTCCCGCTCGACGGCGCCTCGCCGCTGTCGGGCACCTATGACAGCGTCGGCCCGCTGGCGCTCGACATCGCCACCTGCGCGGCGGTCCATGCGGTGCTGTCCGGCGAAGACCGGCCGGCACCGACGACAGGCGACAAGCCGCTGCGGCTGGGCGTGATGCGCACGCTCCTGACCGACGACATGGACAAGCAGGTCAAGGCCGATTTCGAGGCCGCGCTGAAGGCGCTGCGCGACGAAGGCATCGAACTGGTCGATGTGGAACTGGCCGAGATCGCCCAGGCGGGCGCGGTGAACCGCATCCTCGTCGCCAGTGACGCCCACGCCATCCATCGCGGCTATCTCGACGCGCTGGAGACGGCCGGCGATCCCCGCGTTCTCAAGCGCATCCGGGCCGCCGAGAGCTTCGGCCCCGGCGAGGCCGCCGCGGCCCGGCAGACCCGCGCCGAGGCGATCGTCGCCTTTGCCGATCTCGCCGACGGCTTCGACGCGATCATCGCGCCGACCGTTCCGATCGTGCCGCCGCTGCTCGAAGAGGTCGAGGACGATTTCGACCGGCTCAATGCGCTGGTCCTGCGCAACCCGTCGACCATCAACTTCCTCGACGGCTGCGCCGCGACGGTGCCGATGCACCGCTCCGGTGAGCTGCCGACCGGCCTGACGATCTTCGGCCCCGGCGGACGCGACTGGCATGTGCTCGACGTGGCCGAAGAGGTCGAGGCCATCGTCGGCGACCGCTGAATTCGTCGCGGCGGCCGGTTCGTTCCGGCCGCCGCGTCTTCATCCGAGAACTTTGCGGATGGCGCGCAGGAAGATGCGGGCGCCGAGTCCGATCAATTCGTCCGGAAAGTCGTATTGCGGCGTGTGCAGGCCGGAATGGTCTTCGCCCGATCCGAGCAGAAACATCGCCGAACGGGCCTTTGCGCCGAACCGTCCGAAATCCTCCGATGCGCGCGTGGGCAGAAGGCTGGTGTCGTGGGGCACGCCCTCCTCGTCCAGCGCCCGGCGCAGGATGGCGGTTGCCTCGCCGTCATTGACGCAATGGGCGAAGACGTCGTCGTAGCGGATCGCGACACCGAGGCCGGACCTCTCCGCAGCGTCCCGCACCAGCGCCTCGGCGCGGGCCACGAGATCGCCCATGCGGGCGTCGGTGAGGGTCCGCAGCGTCGCCCAGAGCTCGGCCGTGCCTGGCGCGATGCCGGCTTCGCGTTCGCCCATCGACGCATGGGTGATCGTCACCAGCGAGAAATCCGCGTCGAGGTCGCCGCCGCAGCCGAGCGCCGTCAGGCCGGGCATGAGCTCGCAAAGCGCGGTCATCGGCGAGCGCCCCTGATCGGGCGAAGAGGCATGCGCCGTCGTGCCCGACAGTGCGATCTGCAGGCTGCGCGAGGCACAGTTCGCCGGCCCCTCGATCAGCGCCGCCCGGCCGCGGGCGATCCCCGGCATGTTGTGCAGGGCGATGGCGATGTCCGGCGCAATGGCGTCGAAGGCCGGGTCGGCCAGCACCGCCGCCGCGCCGCTGCCGTCTTCCTCGGCCGGCTGGAACAGCAGGACCGCGCGGCCTTGGCCCGGACGCTCCCGGCCGAGCGCCAGCGCAACGCCCGCCAGCGTTGCCATATGGCCGTCATGACCGCAGAGATGCGACGTACCCGGCCGCGTCGAGCGCCAGGCACGGTCCGACTTCTGTTCGATCGGCAGGGCGTCCAGTTCGGCACGGACCATCAGCGTGGGGCCCGGCTCACCACTGTCGTAGACCGCGGCCACACCGTGACCGCCAAGGCTCGTCACCAGCCTGTCGGGCCCGGTTTCGCCGAGGAAGGCGGCCACCCGGCGCGCGGTCTCGGCCTCCTCTCCGGAGACCTCCGGTTCCCGGTGCAGCGCGTGGCGCAGGTCGCGCAGCACGCCGAGATCGGCGGCAGACAGGAGCCGCTCGGCGACCTTCTCCATCACCCGTTCCTCAGCTGTTGCGAGCGTTGCCGCGCAGGGTCGGCAGGCCGATGCCCGTCGCCCCGAAGCCGCCATCGACGCCGAGAATCTGGCCGGTGATGTAGCTCGCGCGATCACTGCAGAGGAAGAAGATCGCTTCGGCGATTTCCTCTTCCAGACCGTAGCGGTTGAGCGGGACCGTATCGTGGTAGTCGGCGCGGATGGCGGGGCTGTGCACCGCCTTGGCCATGGCCGTGTCGACCGGCCCCGGCGCCACCGCATTGACGCGGATGCCGAGCTCCGCCAGTTCCACCGCCTGCTGCTTGGTGAGATGGGCGAGACCGGCCTTGCTGGTGCCGTAGGCGACGCGGAGCGTCGAGGCGCGCATGCCGGAGATCGACGTGATGTTGACCACGCTGCCGCCGCCGGTCTCCGCCATGATCGGCGCGGCCTTCTGGGTGCACAGGAACGGCCCGCCGAGATTGACCGCCAGCGAGCGCTGCCAGTCCTCGAACGAGGTCTCGAGCATCGGCTTGAAGACAGCGATGCCGGCGTTGTTCACGAGGGAATCGAGCCGGCCGAAGCGCTGGATCACCGAATCGAGCGCGGCAGCAACCGCATCGGGGTCGGCAACGTCGCAGGTGACGGCGAGCGTGCGGTCCGGCCGGCCGAGCTCCGCGACCGCGGCCTCAAGCGTCTCGCCGTCGATGTCGAGCAGAGCGACCTGCCAGCCTTCGGCCAGAAACCGTCTGGCAGTCGCCAGCCCGATGCCGCGTCCCGCGCCCGTGATCAACGCGACCTTGTCCTGATGCTCCAACGCTCTGCCCTCCCCAGATGAAATTTCCAAGGCAGACATACCGTTGCGGCGCGTCCATGGCGAGGGCCGGCGACGCCGCCCGGCCGAAGCCCGCACGCCGCCGCGCGGATTGCGGCGTCAGCTGTCAGGGATGTTGAGTGGGAATGACCGCCTAGCGACCGTGGGCTATCTGCTTGGGCCATTCGACGCGATCACAGCCCCAGCCAGCGTCCTCGTGTTCGAGCCCGGCCTTGGCGTAGAGACTGTCGATGCTCTCGACGAGCGACTGCTCGATCGCTTCTGCTTCGGTGATGTGGCCGCGCTCCAAAGCGCTCACGATCTCGGATGCCAGCATGTCACGATCTTTCGTTTGTTACTTGTGTGCCAACGCGGCACATGCCGGCCGGTTCCGAAGAAATCCTCCGTTCGGTCATGTCACGTGCCGCTGCGGCATCCGGCCCCGGCCGGACCCGGTTCCGGCACTGCCGGGCGAAGGCTTCAGCGAAGGCCGTAGGCCACTCCGTCGCGGCCCGGATCGGCGGCGCCTTCCATCGTGCCGTCGGGGCGGATTCCGACGGCATGGACCCAGCCGATCGTATGTCCGTACGGATTGCGGATCACCTCGTAGCCCTCGCTCTCCAGCTCGCGGGCGATGGAGCGCCGGATGCGATTGGAGACGTCGATGGGATTGCCGGTCGAGGAAAAGCGCGGCGCGGCCACCGCTTCGCCCACGGACATGCCGAAATCGACGACGTTGAGGATGGTCTGCAGGACGCCCATGACGATCTGGGTGCCGCCGGGCGCGCCCAGAACCAGTTCCGGACGGTCACCATCGAAGACGATGGTCGGGCACATGGCGCTGAAGCGCGACTTGCCGGGCGCGATGCTGCCGGCGCGGCCGGGGCGCGGGTCGAAGACGCCCATGCAGCCATTGTAGAGGAAGCCCAGCCCGTCGGTAATGACGCCGGACGGCATGCCCAGCGAGTGGGTCATGGAGACGCAATTGCCGTCGCCATCGACCACCGACAGATGGGTCGTGTTGACCGGCACCGCATTCGGCGCCTGAAGCCGCGGTACCTCGGCGCGCACGCCGGCGCGGATCTCGCCCGCCAGTTCGCGCGCATAGGCCTTGTCGGTCAGATACGCCAGCGGCACGTCGAGGAAGCGGGGATCGCCGACATGGCGGTCCTTGTCGATGGTGGCGCGCTTCATCGCCTCGCAGACGGTGCGGATGTAGTCCGGCGAATTGTGCCCGAGCCCGGCGAGGTCGAAATTCTCCAGGATGTTCAGCATTTCGACCAGCATCACGCCGCCGCCCGGCGGCTGATTGGTGGTGATGCGGCGGCCGCGATAGCTGGCGGTCAGCGGTGCTTTGCGCTGCGGGGAATAGTCGCTGAGATCGTCGCCCGACAGCAGCGCGCCGTTGGCGGCCATGTCGGCGGCGATGCGGGCACCGATCTCGCCGGTGTAGAAATCCTCCGCGCCGTGTTCGGCGATCCGCCGCAGGGTCGCGGCGTAGTCGGGATTGCGGATCGGCTCGCCGACCGTCAGCGGCGTGCCGTCGGGGCGGCAGTAGAGTTCGCGCCCGGTGGCGCTGAAGGCGAGGCGCTCGGCCGTCGCCGCGCGGCCCATCTTGGAGCCCTCCATGAAGAAGGTGTACATGGCCGGGCGCACGAAGAAGCCGTTCTCAGCCCACTCGACCGCCGGCTGCAGGATGGTCTCCCAGGACAGGCGGCCATGGGCCCGATGCACCTCTTCGTAGGCGCGCAACGCCGCCGGAACGCAGATCGCGCCATAGCCGAGATCGTTGACCCGGTCCTTCAGGACGAAGCCGAAGCCGTCGCGCGTCTCGCCCTCGACGCGATCTTCCCACATGTCCGGGCGGGCGGCCTTCGGTGCCGGGGCGTGGAAGTCGAGATATTCGTGCAGCCCCTTCCCTGGCATGTAGAGGCCGAGACTGCCGAAGCCGGCGATGCCGCACATCAGCGGATCGACGACCGTCTGGGCGAGCGCGCAGGCGATCGCCGCATCGACGGCATTGCCGCCCTTTTCCAGCATCTCGATGCCGGATTCGGCCGCTTCGGGCTGCGGACAGACGACCATCGCCTGAGACTGCATGCTGTCGCTCCTGTCGGGGATCGGAAAGGTCAGAGACGCACGAGGTGGCGCGGCCGGCCCCATTCGCCGGCATCGGCGACCGCGCGGGAGACGTCCTCGCGCAGCATCAGCCCGTCGGCGACCAGCGCCTCCGCGGCCTGGCGGATCGCCGCCACATAGCCGTCGGCGGTGCCGTAGCGGGCAAGGACCGAGCGCCTCGGATCGCCGGTCTGGCCGCGTTCGTCCTCGCTGTCGGGAAACGGAATGTAGCTGCCGGTGATGCCGACCATGGCGCCATGGCCGACGTCACGGCGACGCACGCTCCAGCCGGTATAGGTGCCGAGCGGCGCCTGGACCATCGGCGCGCGGATGCCGGCCAGATCGTTGCCGTCGCCGTCGACGGCCGGCACCTGCACCGGGTAGCACTCGCCGGCCAGGATCTCCGGCGGCTCGTTGGCGATCAGCCCCGCATCGATGTCGGGTCCGAAATCGAGCCGTTCCAGCTTGCTCGGGCCACGCGGCAGGGCGACGCCGGGAATATGCGGGAACGCGGCCCGCCACATGTCCTCGGCGACCAGCGTGCCGTCGCCGCGCGCCGGAATGCGGCTTGCCGGCGGCGGCGTGCCTTCGCTCGCCCAGGCGTCGAGATTGTCGAGCCCGGCGCGAAACAGCATCGAGGTGGCGACGACGTTGAAGCATTCCTGCGCCAGCCCCTTGGCGGGCGCGTCGACGAGGGGCGAGGCGTAATGCTGGGAACTCGCCCACAGATACACCCGGACATTGTCCGGCTGGGGCAAGTCGCGGCCCTTGGTGTCGGTGTGCACCAGCGAGGCCCGGCGATGCCAGTATTCGCAGGCGGTGTCCGTATGGATGACCAGCGGATCGGTGTCCGGCCGCGTGAGGATGGCGTCCTCGCAGCCCGTATAGTGATCGGTGGACATCGCATAGGAAAAGGGGAAGCGATCGGCCGGCGAGAAATGGTTCTCGTGTTCCTGGCCCGGCAGCAGCACCAGATTGGCGAAGCGGTGGTTCATCCACATCTTGCCGGCCCCGGCGACGTGCGGCATCACGCCGTCGAAGACCTTGCGGTTCTTCGCGCCGGCGTTGAAGCCGAGATACAGGAAGTCGCGGATGCAGCGCCCGGTCTGGGAGCGGCCCCAGGCATAGGCCTTCTCGACGCCGATGCCGTTGTCGCGCAGGGGATTGGCCTGCCCGCTGGCGGTCGTCTCCCCGTGCTTCAGGAAGCTGACGAAGTCGCGCACCGCAACATGACCGACGCCGAGAACCAGCGGGTCGCGCGCCTCGTAGACGATCTCGTAGATCCAGCCGGCCTCGAAGCCGTCGGGCAGGAAGACATGGCTGTCGGAGGCGATGATCGCCTCTTCCATGCCTTGGTTGTCGACGCCGCCACCGCTCTCGATGCGGGCAAATGCCCAGGCATCGGCCGGGATCTCCTCGCGCACGCTTTGGGCGTAGCGCCGGCGGGTCAGCCGCGCGGTGCGGGTGTCGAGCGAGACGGTGGGATAGCTGCGCGTCGAGACCAGCGAACTCAGCGGAAACACCCGCGTGCCGGGCTCCACCGCGATGAACTCCGAGCGGGTCCGGCCGGTGATCGGACGGCCGTTCTCGCTCGCCACCGGTGCATCGAGCAGCATGCGGCCATTGCCGGGCAACAGATCGCCCTGCCAGGCGAGCCAGCCGACCGAATAGCCGCGCCGCATCAGGAAGCCGTTGCCGGCATCGGCGCGGCTGCGCGGGTCGTTGGTCGGCGGGGCGTCGTTGAAGAACTGCAGCGCGCGCTTGTTGCCGCGATTGCCGTAGTCGAAGAACAGCCGGCGATTGCCGCGCGACAGATCGACCGGCTTGAGGATGCAGAAATCCGCCTCGAAGACGACGCGGCCGTCGGCATCGACGGGGGCAAGGCCGATATCGGTGACGACGCGCTGGGCCTCGGCCGCGGGATCGACCCGGAAGATCATCCGGCCGGACAGCCGCTCGTAGGAACCCGCGGCGCCGAAGCTCTCGCCCTCCGCGAAGAGGCAGCGCTCGTCCAGCCGGTAATCGATCTCGGAATCCATATGCGGTCCCCTCAGCCTGCCGCGCGCGTGGGATGCGCCGCAGCGCCGAAATTGTTCGGGTGGTGACAGCGAAAGACGGGGTCGATGCCGGCAGGGTTGGGATCGACCTCGGTGCACAGCGCGTCGGCCTTGGGGCAGCGCGGATGGAAGGCGCAGCCGGACGGCGGATTGACCGGGCTGGGGAACTCGGCCTCGAGGCCGAGTTCGGGCAGGCGGGCGCCGGCGCGCGGCGGCAGCACCGCCTTCAATAGGGCGTCGCTATAGGGGTGGCAGGGCCGCTCGAAGATCGCGTCGGCGTCGCCGCGCTCGACGATCTGGCCGAGGTACATCACCGCAACCTCGTCGGCGAGGTGGTGCACCACGGCGAGGTTGTGGCTGATCAGGATCATCGTCAGGTTCAGTTCCTGCTTCAGGCGATGCAGGAGATTGAGGATCTGGCTCTGCACCGAGACATCGAGGGCCGACGTCGGCTCGTCGCAGATCAGAATCTCCGGCTCGCCGATCAGCGCCCGGGCGATCGCGACGCGCTGGCGCTGGCCGCCCGAGAGCTGGCTGGGATAGGCCTCGACCAGATGCCGCGGCAGGCCGACCTCGCCCGCCATCTCATGGACGCGCGCCCGCCGCGACGCGGCCGTGCCCTCGCCGCGCACCTTGAGCGGCGCGCCGATGATCGCCTCGACGGACATGCGCGGATTGAGCGAGGAATAGGGATCCTGGAACACTGGCTGGATCAGCCGGGCCCGGGCCAGACGCTCGTATTCCTGGATCGGCCGGCCGGAGACCAGCACAGTGCCGGCGGTCGGGTCCTCGATGCCGAGGAGAATGCGGGCGAGCGTGCTCTTGCCGCAGCCGGACTCGCCGACAAGGCCGAGCGTGCGGCCGCGGTCGACTGTGAGATCGATGCCGCGCAGAGCCCGCAGGGTCGCCTTCTTGCGGAAGGCACCGCCGACGGCATAGTCGCGCGTGACGCCGCGCATGCTGAGAACGGTCTCGCTCATGAGCTTGCCTCCGACTGCCGCGTCCAGGCTTCGGGATCGCGTCCGCTGCCATCGGCCGGCAGGACGCAGCGCATCAGATGGCCGTCGCCGGCATCGCGCAACGCGATCGGCCCTTCGGCGCAGGGCGCATGGGCATAGGGACAGCGCTCCAGGAAGCCGCAGCGCGTCAGGTCGCCTGTCTGGCGCGGCACGACGCCCGGAATGAAGCCCAGCGTCTCGCCGCGACGGGTCTCGCCCGGCACCGGGATCGAGCGCATCAGCCCCTCGGTATAGGGGTGCAGCGGGCGGGCGAGCACGTCGTCGCAAGTCCCCGCCTCGACCACCTCGCCGCCGTACATGACGACGATGCGGTCGGCCATGCCGGCGACCACGCCGAGATCGTGGGTGATCAGGATCAGGCCGATGCCGGTCTCGCGCTGGATATCGCGCAACAGCCGCAGGATCTGGGCCTGGATGGTCACGTCGAGAGCCGTGGTCGGCTCGTCCGCGATGATCAGCTCGGGCTCGCACAGCAGCGCCATGGCGATCATCACGCGCTGGCGCAGGCCGCCGGAGAGCTGGTGCGGATACTGGTTCAGCCGCTCCTCGGGCGACGGGATGCCGACCTTGCGCAGCAGTTCCAGCGAGCGTTCGCGGGCCGCGCTGCGCGAGACCTTGCGGTGCTGCTTCAGGATCTCGGCCATCTGGTCGCCGATCCGGTAGCAGGGATCGAGGGCCGTCATCGGATCCTGGAAGATCATCGCGATGCGGTCGCCGCGCAGCTTGCGCCAGCGCCGCGGCGAGGCCTCGCTCAGGGATTCGCCGTTGAGGTCGATGCGCTCCGACGTCAGCTTCGCCTGGCGCGGCAGGAGGCCCATGATGGCCAGCGCCGTCAGGCTCTTGCCACAGCCGGATTCGCCGACGATGGCGACCGTCTCACCCTTGGCGACGCTGATGTCGATGCCGCGGACGGGGCGCAGGACCGTGTCCCGGACGGGAATCTCGACCTTGAGGCCGGTCACTTCGAGGATGGGGGCGGTCATGCTCATGCCTTGCCCTCCGGCGTCGTGACATCGCGCAGGGCGTCTCCGACGAGGTTGATCGCGAAGATCAGCAGCACCAGCGCGGCGCCCGGCACGGCGATCATCCAGGGGCGGAACAGGAGCTGGCTCTTGGCTTCCGCTACCATCAGCCCCCAGGACACGTTCGGCGGCTGGACGCCGAGGCCGAGGAAGGACAGCGCCGCTTCCAGAAGGATGGCGTGGGCCAGCTCGATCGAGGCGACGACGATC
This sequence comes from Aurantimonas manganoxydans SI85-9A1, assembly GCF_000153465.1. Taxonomy (GTDB): domain Bacteria; phylum Pseudomonadota; class Alphaproteobacteria; order Rhizobiales; family Rhizobiaceae; genus Aurantimonas; species Aurantimonas manganoxydans. The sequence continues at coordinate 3,029,926 of NZ_CH672387.1, forward strand.
AGCGGCCCCATGATGTTGGGCAGGATCTCCCGGATCAGGATGCGGGTGGTGGAGCTGCCGATGGTACGCGCCGAGGTGATGTATTCGCGCGAAGCCAGCTGCTGGGTGGCGCTGCGCATGACGATGGCGAAACGATCCCAGAGCAGGAGCCCGATCACCATGACCAGCAGCGACAACGAGCTTCCGACCAGCGCCACGACGACCAGCGCGACGAGGACGACCGGCAGCGTCAGGCGGATGGTGATGATGAAATTGACCACCAGATCGACCCAGCCGCCCCAGTAGCCGGCGGCGACGCCCATGGCGGTGCCGATGGTGCCGGAGATGAGAATGGTCAGGAAGCCGATCATCAGCGAGATGCGGGCGCCGAACAGAAGCCGCGTGAGGTAGTCGCGACCGAGCCCGTCGGTGCCCAACGGATGCGCCCAGCTGCCGCCCTCGGCCCAGACCGGCGCGACGAAGCGCTGGCCGAGATCCTGGATCGACGGATCGTGGGGCGTCAGCCACGGCGCGAAGATGGCGGCGAGGAAGATGACGAGGATGATCAGCCCGCCGACCCAGAAGCTGCCATGCCGAAGGGCGCGGCCGACGGCCACGCGGGTCGGCGAGACCGCGATCTGGAGAGGCGGAGCGTGGGTGACTGGGGGCATGGAACTCACGAGATGCGGATCCGCGGATCGAGGGCCGCGTTGAGAAGGTCGGCGACGAGGGTCAGGATCGCGTAGGCGACGGCGATCAGGAGCAGGATCGCCTGGATCACCTCGATGTCGGCGCGCTGGATGGACTCCCAGGCGAGATGGCCAATGCCCTTGAGGGAGAAGATCGTCTCGATGACGATCGAGCCGCCCAGCATGAAGCCGAGCTGGACCGCGGCGAGCGAGACGACCGGTACGATGGCGTGGCGCAGGCCATGGCGCACAACGACCCGCCAGGGCGTCAGCCCATAGGCGCGGGCCGTGCGCACGTGGTCGGCCTGCATCACGTCGAGCATACCGGAGCGGGTCAGGCGCATGATCGCCGGGGTGGCGTAATAGCCGAGCGCGACCGAGGGCATGATGAAATGCGCCCAGGTGGAATCGCCGGAGATCGGCAGCCAGCGCAGATAGACGCCGAAGAGATACATCAGCCCGAGCGCGAAGAGGAAGGACGGCAGCGCCTGGCCGGCGACCGCCAGCCACAGCGAGATGCGGTCGATCACCGTGTTGGGGCGCAGCGCCGCCAGAACGCCGAGCGGAATGGAGAGCGCCAGCGCGAAGGTCAGCGCCAGAACGCCCAGTGTCGCGGTGACCGGCACGTGTTCGGCCAGAACATCCACCACGTCCATGCGCAGGTAATAGGAACGGCCGAAATCGCCCTGCAGGAGACGGCCGATCCAGTCGAGATATTGCAGGATCAGTGGCCGGTCGAAGCCGAAGAGTTCACGCACCGCCGCAATGTCGCTGGCCGAAGCTCCCTCGCCGGCCATCGCCGCCGCGGGATCGCCGGACATGTGGACGAGGAGGAAGGCGATCACCGAGGTGACCGCCACCACGAGAAACGTCACCAGCAGGCGTTTGAGAATGAAGAAGAGCATTGAGCCTCGGGTCAGTGGCCGGGGAGCCTGAAGCTCCCCGGCGGACGCTGGTTATTTCCACTTGGCGAGATAGAAATGCGCCATCTCGTCAGGGGTCACCGGATAGTCCAGGTCCTTGTTGAAGGCGTAGGTCCGGCCATAGATGAAGAGCGGGATGTAATAGGCTTCATCCGCGATCTTCTTGAGCGCCTTGGAGTAGAGCGCCTCGCGGGCCTCGGTATCCGTGGTCGTCTCGGCTTCCGTCAGCCAGTCGCGCACTTCCTCGTCGCGGGCGTAGTCGTCCGGCCCGAACTGGAAGTAGTAGCCCGTCGACGCCGAGGCATCGAGCATGCCGTTGGAGCCGAAGGTCAGATGCGCGATCTGGGTCTCGTCGCCAACGATCAGCGGACGCAGGGCCCGCCACTGCAGGAACTGCAGGTCACCCTTGATGCCGACGGCACGCAGGTAGTTCAGCACCGCTTCCGAATAGGGCCGGTCACGATAGGCGTGGAACGGGAGCTCGAAGCCGTCCGGGTAGCCCGCCTCGGCCAGAAGCGCCTTGGCCTTCTCCGGATCGTAGGGGTACTGGGTGACATCGGTCTCGCAGCCGAACTGCACCGACACGCACATGGACTTCTGCACCGTCGAGCCTTCGCCGACGAGGTTCTCGGTGATCGCCTCACGGTCGATGGCATGGGCGATGGCCTGACGCACGCGCACGTCCGTCATCGGCGTCTCGCCGGTGCGGCCCGCGGCGTCGAGAGCCAGGAACGACATGCGCATGGTCGGCGCCGAGACGACGGTCAGATTGTCCATGTCGTTGAGCATGCCGGCATTCTCGGGCGGCACGCCCCAGATCCAGTCGACGCCGCCGGTGACGACCTCGGCGATCTGGGTCTCCGGGTCCTTGATGGTCCGGTAGATGATCTTGCCGATGGACGGCTTGCCCTTCGGGCTGCCCTCGAAATAATCCGGGTTGAGTTCCAGGGTCAGCGACTCGCCGGCCTTGTAGTCGGTCAGCTTGTAGGGACCGGTGCAGACCGGGATGACGGCACCCCAGTCGCGGCGCGTCGTGCCGTCGGCACCCGGCACTTCCGGCGCGCTGTCATAATGGCCGGCCGGATAGATCGGCGAGGTACCGGACAGATATTCGAAGGCCGCCGGCGTCGGCGCCTTGGCGTGGATGCGGACCTTGTGGTCGTCCACCACCTCGACATTATCGATCCAGTCGACGATCACGCGGATCTTCATGTCGCTGTCGGGCGCGGCGACATGGTTCAGCGTGTCGGCCACGTCCTGGGCGTCGAAATCGGTGCCGTCGTGGAACTTCACGCCTTCGCGCAGGTCCATCTCCAGCGTCTTGTCGTCGACCCATTCCCAGCTGGTCGCCAGCAGCGGCTGGTACTCGTTGGTCTGCGGATCGCGGTGGATCAGGCTGTCGCACTGGGCGTAGGCGGTGATCAGCGCCTCGCGCTGGTTGCCGTAATAGAGGTCGGGCGTGTCCATCTCGGTGGATGTCGCCCAGACGAAGGTGTCGTTGTCCTTGCCGGCCAAGGCCGGCGAGGCCGCGAGCGTCATCGCGCAGGCGGCCATCAGGGTATTCCTCAGCGTCTTCATCGTGCGTCCCTCTCCTGGTTTCTTCATCGCGGCTGGCTCACCGTCATCGGCAGTTCGACCAGCGACCCGCCGGCTCCGCCTCGAACGATCGTCAAAAGGGGCGGTCGCCCGTGCGGCAGCTGCACGTAATGATCGCAGTCCGCACCAGCGATCGAAAGGCGAATGCGGCTCCCGGCGCCGAACCTCCACGAGGTCGGCAGCAGTGCAAAGCGCATCCGCGCCGGCTTGCCGGGCACCATCGGGGCGGCGCTCGCCCGGCTGAAGTCGCGATAGGGCCACGACCAGTCCTGATCGGCCGGCGCCGGCATCTCGTGCCGGTGCAGGGCCCGCAGCACGCCTTCGGTCACGTAGCGAACGGTGCCATCGGCCTCGACCTCCGACAGATAGACGTGGATCACCGCATCGCCCTCGCTGGAGGCGATGGACAGGTCGATCACCGGATGGCCGGACATACGCGCGGCGGCTTCGAGCGGCGCGCTGGTATAGGACTGCATCGCCGCGTCGCGGCCCTGCCAGTCGGCGTAATAATCGGTGGTGTTGAGGGCGGCGAGGCGCTCGTGGCGCGTGTCGTTGCCGGTGCCGACGGTATAGTCCACCTGGTAGGCGTCCTCGCCGGCCACGCCTCTTGCAGGTGCCAGACGGCCGCCGTCGTCCAGATGCAGGACCTGCCGCTGTTGATGCGGCGGCCATGCATCGGCGGCCTGCCAGACGTCCTCATGCATAGAGAAATAATGGATCGGCGCCTCGTCCTTCAGCCCGGTGTCGAGGCCCATCAGATATTCGTCGAAGAACCGCAACACTTCAGCCAGGACGTCGAAGTCCGGGGCGGTGCGATCGCGCCAGGGCGACACATTGGTGCGGGCGCCATGGTCCCACGGACCCAATAGCAGATGCTGCCTGCGATTGGGGAGTGACCGGTAGCGGGCGATGGCGCCATTGGCGAAGCCGGCCCCGTCCATCCAGCCCGAAATCGAGTAGATCGCCACGTCCGGCGCGATGTCGGCGGCGTAATGGTACGGGCTGAAGGAGTGCGCCCCGAAGGACGGATCGTAGGGTAGCCGGTCGTCGGCGAAGGGAAACTCGCCGATAAAGTCCGGCATGTGGAAATTGCCGAGATGCTCGCGCACCGCTGCGCGGCAGAGCGTGCCGTCGCCGTCCGCGTCCACCGGCTGCGGCCCGGCGAAGTCGGGATTGTCGAAATAGGGCTGCTTTGCCAGCACGTCGCGGCGGTCGTGGTCGAGCCCGACCATGATGTCGTCATAGCTCGCCGCCAGCTTGTTGAGCAGCACACCGCCCGGATAGAGATGATCGACCCAAGTGTTCCAGACCGCGAAGAGCGGCGCGATCGCCTTGACCGCCGGATGGCCCGTACTGGCGAGGAAACAGGCGGCGGCGCCGAGATAGGAAATCCCGGTCGAGCCGATGGTGCCGTCCGACCAGGGCTGGGCGACGATCCAGTCGGCGATCTCGCGGAAATCCTCGCGCTCGGCGGGCGAGCGGAAACTGTCGCGGGTGCCGAAGCTGGCGCCGGTGCCGCGCACGTCGACCACCACCACCGCATAGCCGCGCGGCACGAAGGCGTCGCGGTAGCGCGCCGCGTTAGGGCTGGGCTCGGTATCGGCGGAGGCCCCGTCCCGCAGCGCGAACCGGCGGTAATAGGGCGTCAGGATCAGGATGGTGGGAATGCGGTCCGGCCGTCCGGGCCCTTCCGGCAGGTAGATGTCCGCGGCGATCCGGCAGCCATCGCGCATCTCGACGTAGCAGGAGGCGGGACGGGCCGGGAGCGCAAAGCCCGCAGGGCGCTCGGCCCGATAGCGCGACGGCGGCTTTCGCCAGGCGTCACCCTTCGTATCGCTATCAGACATCAAAACTCCGTACGCGCCTCTCGGGGTGGTCAGCGTACGGGGCCTGTGCCATGCGTCAATTTCGATCTTCGCAAGATTTCATGCGCAAAGCGAATGGAGTGAACTGGTGAATCTGAAGGGTCTGGAAGCCTTGCGCGCCTTCATGGAGGGCGGCTCGCTGAACGGGGCCGCCGAGCGTCTGCACCGCACCCAGCCGCAGGTCAGCCGGCTTCTGGCCGCGCTGGAGGACGAGGTCGGCTTCGCGCTGTTCACTCGCACGAAGCGCCGGCTGGTGCCAACCACCGAGGCGCGCGAATTCTACAGCCATGTGGAGCACGCGCTCTACAGCCTCGACGACGCCATGCACGCAGCGCAGCGGGTCAAGGCGCGCCAGCGCCGGCATGTGCGTATCCTGACCGCGCCGAACATCACCGGCGCGCTTCTGGGCGACGCCATCGCCACCATGACGGCGGAAGACCCCGGCTTCACGGCTGCCATCGATTCGCGATCGCGCCTCGACATCGAGAAATGGCTCGGCCGCGAGCAGTTCGATCTCGGAATCACCGTTTTGCCGATGGACAATGACGCCATCGACATCGAGCCGATCGCCTCGATCCGCGCCGTCGCCGTCATGCGTCACGACCACCCTTTGGCAGGACGCCGACGGATCAATGTCCGGGACTTGCTCGGGCTGCCTGTCATCGCCAATGCGCCGCGCACGGTCATGCGGCACTGCCTCGACGCCGCGTTCCGCAAGATCGACGCCACGCCGACCATCCGGCTGGAAACACCGAACGGCATCGTGGCCTGCGAACTCGCGGGGCTCGGCGTCGGCGTCGCCGTCGCAGACGGCTTCGTGGCGCGCTCCAGCCTCAAGCCGGGCATGGTGATCCTGCCCTTCGAGCCGGCAATCGAACTGCGCTACGTCTTCATCCTGCCGAAATGGCAGGCGCGCACGCCGACGATCAACCGGCTGACCTCGCTGGTGCGGGCGGCGGCGATCGAGGAGGCGGCGCTGGCCGATCTGCAATGGGCGGAGGCGAACGATAAGCACGACTGACCTTCATGCGCGGGGCGCAAGCTCACTTGTGCTTTTGGCATTTGACGCGAGAGCGCCCGGTGGCGAGGCTTCGCGCGAAGTCGAGGAGGAGATCTGCCCGTGAGTCGTGACGCCGCCATCGCCCTTGCCCAGAAATCGTTCGATTCCGGTCGTTTCCGCGCCGAGCTTGCACGCCGCGTGGCGATGCCGACCGAGAGCCAGAACCCCGACCGGCGGGCGGAATTGCTGCGCTATCTCGAAGACGAGATGACCCCGGCGCTGGAGAAGCTCGGCTTCACCACCGAAATCGTCACCGACGACAGCGCGCCGGGGCCGTTCCTGATCGCCGAGCGCATGGAAGACCCGGCCCTGCCGACGGTGTTCGGCTACGGCCATGGCGATGTCATCCGCGGTCTCGATGCCGAGTGGGAAGACGGGCTGTCGCCCTGGTCGGTCACCGATCGCGGCGATCGCTGGTACGGCCGCGGTGTCGTCGACAACAAGGGCCAGCACGGCATCAATCTCGCCGCGCTGGAAGCGGTTCTGGAAACCCGCGGCCGGCTCGGCTTCAACGCCAAATACCTGATCGAGATGGGCGAAGAAGTCGGCTCGCCCGGCCTGCATGCGGTCTGCGACACATATCGCGACCGGCTGAAAGCCGACGTCCTGATCGCCTCCGACGGACCGCGCCTGTCGGCCGACCGGCCCACAATCTTTCTCGGCTCGCGCGGCGGCGTGAACTTCGACATCTGGATCGACGCCCGCGAGGGCGGCCGGCATTCCGGCAATTGGGGCGGTCTCCTCTCCAATCCGGCGGTGCAGCTTTCCCACGCCATCGCCAGCCTTGTGGGGCCGACCGGCCAGATCCGCATTCCCGAGATGGTGCCGACCCATGTGCCCGAAGCGGTGCGCCGGGTGCTGGCCGATTGCGACATCACCGCCGGCGAGGAAGGCAAGATCATCGAGCGGGACTGGGGCGAGCCCGGCCTGACGCCGTCGGAGCGGGTCTTCGGCTGGTGCGCCCTGGAAGTTCTGGCCTTCGAGGCCGGCAATCCGAAGACGCCGGTCAATGCCATCCCGCCGCGGGCCTGGGCCCGCATGCAGCTGCGCTACGTCGTCGGCATCGATCCGCAGGCGGTGATGCCGGCGATCCGCCGGCATCTCGACCGGCAGGGTCTCGGCATGGTGCAGATCGGCCTGACCAGCGACGGCATCTTCAAGGCGACGCGCCTCGATCCCGACGACGCCTGGGTCGGCTGGGCGGTGGATTCCATCGCCAAGACGACCGGCGCCAAGCCGGCGATCCTGCCCAATCTCGGCGGCTCGCTGCCCAACGACGCCTTCTCCGAAGTCCTGGGCATGCGCACCATCTGGGTGCCGCATTCCTATCCGGGCTGCTCCCAGCATGCGCCCAACGAGCATGTGCCCACCGGCATCGTGCGCGAAGGCCTCGCAATGATGGCCGGTCTCTATTGGGACCTCGGCGAGAACGCCCCCGCCGTCGCGCGCTAGGACCTCACAAAACAGGGCCGGGAGCCTGGCGCCCGGCCCTGCCTCCTCCGCATGTCAGCGCGGATACGGGCCGCTCAGCCCCATTTGGCCAGCGAGGCGGCCAGTTCGGGATGGTCCCGGGCCTTGTCGGCCAGCGACAGGCCCTCGGCCGCCGCGTCCCACGCCTGGCGGATGGCGCGCACGCCCGCGGCTGGCCCCATCGGATGGCCATGGATGCCGCCACCGCCGAGATACATCAGGTCGAGCGTGCGGCCGGTGCGCTCGTAGGTCTCGACCGCCTGCCCGCCCCACTGGCCGGAACAGACGACCGGCAGCGGCCGGTCGGCCTCGGAGAAGATCGGCGTCATGCAGTCTTCGAAGGAGCGCACGAAGCTCTCGTCCGGCTCCCAGTATTTCGCCTGGATGCCGTTGATCTGGAACTGGTCGACGCCGAGCAGCCGCCAGATCTTCTGATAGGCGCGGAATTCGAGGCCGAGGCCGGGATGGCGGGTGAGGATGTCCCAGCCATTGCGGTGGGCGTGCAGGCACAGCGCCGAGCGCTTGCGCAGGAAGGTCATGCCGCCATAGCCGATGGAGTTGATGTTGACGACGGCGGCGTTGCCGCCGGCCTCGACCACCAGGTCGTGGTTGCGCATCATCGTGTCGGGATCGGCGGAGGAAATGCCGAACGCGTACATCACCCGCTTGCCGGTCTTCTGCTCGTGGTCGCGGATCACTGGCATGATGGCCGCGATGCGCTGCTCGAGCGGCGAATAGGCCGGGCTCATCAGCTTTTCGTCGTCCTTGATGAAATCGACGCCGGCGGCGCAGAGATCGGCGACGACGGCGGCGGTCTCGTCCGGCAGAAGCCCCAGCGACGGCTTGATGATCGAGGCGATCATCGGCCCCTCCTCCACGCCCATCAGTTGGCGCGAGCCGGCGATGCCGAATTGCGGCCCGGGATGGCACGCCCAGGCTGACGGCAGGTCGATGTCCATCACCCGGATGCCTGTGACGCCCTTGACTGCGAAGACGCCGCCGATCGCGATGGTCATCAGCGCGGCGACATCGGTGCCGATCGCCTCCAGCGGATAGGCGATGGTGACATCGGCGCGGTGGTAGGGACCCTGCCCCGCCGGATCGGGAATCGACGGGACGGTCAGGGGCTTGAGCGGCATGACCTGCTCGACGCGGGCGGCGCAGCGGGCGCGCACCGCCTCGGTCTCGGCCGGCAGTTCGGTGAAGGTGCCGGTCGACTGGTCCGAGGCGATCTTGGCCGCCAGCGCCTCGACGTCGCCGGCGCATTCGATGCGATAGGTCACCCTGATCATGTCGTCCGCCATCGCATTATCCTTCCCGTCGCACGCCATCTCAAATACTCATCATACCTGTTGACATAGTAATGACGATCTCTCAAGCTTCCGGCCGATCTAGGGAGGAGGGCATCCGCACTGGGTGCCACGAATGATCGGGAGGAGCCTTTCATGCTGATCAACCGTCGTATTCTCGTTTCCGCGCTGGCTGGCGCTGCCAGCCTGATCGCGATGCCGGCATTCGCCCAGGACAAGGGCCTGATTGCCATCATCACGCCGAGCCATGACAACCCGTTCTTCAAGGCCGAGGCCGTCGGCGCCGACAAGCGCGCCCAGGAACTCGGCTACGAGACCCTCGTCCTCGTCCATGACGACGACCCGAACAAGCAGTCGGAAATGTACGACACGGCGATCGCCCGCGGCGCCAAGGCGATCATTCTCGACAATGCCGGCGCCGACGCCTCCGTCGCGCCCGTGCGCCGCGCCAAGGAAGCCGGCATCCCGTCCTTCCTGATCGACCGCGAGATCAAGGAAAGCGGCATCGCCGTCAGCCAGATCGTCTCCAACAACTACCAGGGCGCCCAGCTCGGTGCGGAGAAGTTCGTCGAGCTGATGGGCGAGGCAGGCAATTACGTCGAGCTGCTCGGCCGCGAAGCCGACACCAATGCCGGCATCCGGTCCTCGGGCTATCACGACATCATCGACCAGTATCCGGACATGAAGATGGTGGCCCAGCAGTCCGCCAACTGGTCGCAGACCGAAGCCTACGAGAAGATGGAGACCATCCTCCAGGCCAATCCCGACATCCAGGGCGTCATCTCCGGCAACGACACCATGGCGATGGGTGCCTGGGCGGCGCTGGAAGCAGCGGGCCGCACCGACGTCATCCTCGTCGGCTTCGACGGCTCCAACGACGTGCGCGACTCGATCAAGAAGGGCGGCATCAAGGCCACTGTGCTGCAGCCGGCCTATCGCCAGGCCCAGCTCGCCGTCGAGCAGGCCGACCAGTACCTGACCGAAGGCTCCACCGGCCAGTCGGAGAAGCAGCTCATGGACTGCGTGCTGATCGACGAGAGCAACGCCGACAAGCTCGAGACCTTCGCGCTCGCCGACTGACGCTCTCCGTCTCCCAAGACACGCTCGTGCCTGGCCATAGTGCCAGGCACATCACCGTTCAGGGGCAGGCCTGCCATGCGCAACAGAACCATCCGCACCACCATTCTCGCCGCCTCGGTCCTCTGCCTCTGCGGCTTCACCATCGTCTGGGACTCCGAGAAGACCGCCGACGAGAGCGCTGCGGCCGCCGCAACCGACGAGACCCGCATGGCGGCCTATGCCGAAGAGGCATGGGAACCGAAGGTCATGCCCGAGATCGCCAGCCACGTCGTGCCGCTGACCGATCTGCGCGCCGCCATCGCCAGCGATCCCGACGCCGCCGGCGAACAATACGGCTTTCCCCGCGACGGCGAAACCAGCCCGTGGAACTTCGCCGTCTCCGGCGAGGGCAAGATCGTCGACGCCAAGCTGAAGAGCCGGGCCGCCAAGCTGCAGGTCGACACCGACGGCGACGGCAAGGGCGACGTCACCGTCCAGCTCGGCCCGATCATCCGCGGCACGGCGCTGCGCGACGCCATGCCGTTCATCGTCTTCACCGATTTCCGCGACCAGATCGAATTCGCCAAGCTCGCCAATGCGCTGAACGCCGTCGCCCATTCGCGGCTGACGCTTCCCGAGGGCGACGTGGTCGGCCAGACCGCCCGCTTCGAGGGCGTCATCGCGCTGAAGGGCGACGCGCAATCGGTCGAGCTGGTCCCGACCCAGCTCCAGATCGGAGAGTGAAATGGCCGACGCTGCCCATCCGATCGGCCTGTCGATCCGCAACGGCCTGAAGGTCTATCCGGGCACGGTCGCCCTCAAGGACGTCGATTTCGACCTCCATATTGGCGCCGTGAACGTACTGGTCGGCGAGAACGGCGCCGGCAAGTCGACGATGATGAAGGTCATCGCCGGCGTCGAGCAGCTCACCCAGGGCACCATCATGATGGAGGGCGAGGAACGGGTGTTCCGCTCGACCGACGAGGCCGCCCGCCACGGCATCGGCATCGTCTTCCAGGAGCTCAACCTCTTCCCCAACCTGTCGGTCAGCGACAATATCTTCATCGCGCGCGAAAAGACCCGCGCCGGCGTCGACATCGACATGGCCGCGCAGCGCGAGGAAACCCGCCGCCTCCTGCGCCGGCTGGAGCACGACATCGACCCCGACACGCTGGTCGGCGACCTCAAGGTCGGCCAGCAGCAGATCGTCGAGATCGCCAAGAGCCTGGCGCAGGACGCCCGCATCCTGATCCTCGACGAGCCGACCTCGGCGCTGTCGGCCTCCGAGGTGGAGATCCTGTTCCGGGTCATCGCCGATCTGAAGGCCAACGGCGTCGGCATCGTCTACATCTCGCACCGGCTGGAAGAGCTGATCCGGGTCGGCGACTACATCACGGTCCTGCGCGACGGCGCCATCACCGGCGCCCGCTCGATGGACGGCGTCGACGTGCCGTGGATCGTACGCAACATGATCGGCGAGGCCTCGAAGGATTTCGCCAAGGAGGTCGAGCACGATTACGGCGCCGAGATCTTCCGGGCCGAACATATCTCGCTGCCCGACAAGAGCGGCGGACTGGCCGTCGACGACGTCTCCTTCTCGCTGCGCGAGGGCGAGATCCTCGGCGTCTACGGCCTGATGGGCGCCGGTCGCTCGGAACTGCTCGAATGCATCATCGGGCAGCAGCGCGATTATGCCGGCGCCTTCTTCATGCGCGGCGAGCTCCTGGCCAAGCGCGGCGTCTCCGACCGGATCGCCCGTGGCCTTGCCCTCATTCCCGAGGACCGCAAGCAGGACGGGCTCGTGCAGATCCTGTCGATCCGCGAGAACATGACGCTCTCCAGCCTCGGCGCCTTCACCCGCGGCATCCACATGTCGCTGAAGCGCGAGGCCGAAACGGTCGCCGACTTCGTCCGCCGCATGACCATCAAGATCGCCTCGCCCGAGCATGAGGTCTCCTCGCTGTCGGGCGGCAACCAGCAGAAGGTCGTCATCTCCAAGGCGCTGATGACCGATCCGAAGATCCTGCTCATGGACGAGCCGTCCCGCGGCATCGACATCGGCGCCAAGGCCGAGGTGTTCCGGGTCATGCGCAAGCTGGCCGCCGACGGCCTCGGCATCGTCTTCGTCACCTCCGACCTCGAAGAGGTGATGTCGCTCTCCGACCGGATCCTGGTGATGTCGAACGGCCGAGTGACCGGCGTGTTCGGCAAGGACGAGGCGACCGAAACGGCACTCGTCGAGGCTTCCGCGCTGGGGCACGCGCCCGACCACGCTCCCAATACCGCCTTCAAGGAGGCCTCGTGATGACTGCCCAGACCGCCACCGCCGTTCCGCGCCAGCAGATGGACAGCACCTCGATGCTGCTCGTCATCCTGAAGGCGCGCACCTTCATCGCGCTGATCCTCGTCTTCGTCTTCTTCGCCTTCGCCGCGCCGAACTTCCTGTCGACGGCGAACATGGTCATCATGTCGAAGCACGTCGCGCTCAACGCCTTCCTCGCCATCGGCATGACCTTCGTCATCGTGTCCGGCGGCATCGACCTGTCGGTCGGCTCGATCGTCGGCCTGTGCGGCATGGTCGCCGGCTGGCTGATCCTCAACGGCATCGACCTGGGGCTCGGCTGGTCGATCCAGTTCAACACGATCGAGATCTGCCTCCTGGTCATCGTCGTCGGCGTGATCGTCGGGGCGATCAACGGCTTCCTCATAACCAAGCTCAACGTCGCACCCTTCATCGCGACGCTGGGCACGCTCTATGTCGCGCGCGGCGCTGCCATGCTGTCCTCGGACGGCCGGACCTTCCCGAACCTCAACGGCAGCGCCGAATACGGCTCCGACACCTTCCGGATGATCGGCGCCGGCGATTTCCTCGGCATTCCGATCTCGATCTGGATGCTGATCGCGGTGGGCTGCGTTGCCGCCTACATCGCCAAGCGCACGCCGCTTGGCCGCTACATCTACGCCGTCGGCGGCAACGAGAAAGCCGCGGCCCTGTCGGGCGTGAAGGTCAACCGGGTCAAGTATTTCGTCTACATGTTCTCGGGCTTCTGCGCCGCGCTGGTGGGCATCATCATCGCCTCGCAGCTCGTCGCCGCCCATCCGGCCACCGGTGACACGTTCGAGCTCAACGCCATCGCCGCGGCGGTTCTCGGCGGCACGTCCATGTCGGGCGGTCGCGGCAAGATCGGCGGCACCATCATCGGCGCCTTCGTCATCGGCGTCCTGTCGGATGGCCTCGTGATGATGGGCGTCTCGGCCTTCTGGCAGACCGTGATCAAGGGTCTCGTCATCATCGCCGCCGTGGTCATCGACCAGGCCCAGCAGCGCGTCCAGAGCCGCGTCGCCTTGCAGGCCCAGGCGGCCCTTGGCAAGTGAGGAGACTTCCATGAAAGGCGCATTGATCGGCTGCGGCTTCTTTGCACAGAACCAGCTGCATGCCTGGCGCGACATCGACGGCGCGGAGATCGTGGCGCTCTGCGACCGCGATCCGGAGCGGCTGGCCGCCACCGCCGAGACCTTCGGCATCACCCGCACCTATACCGACGCGGCGGCGATGTTCGCAGCCGAGGAGCTGGACTTCGTCGACATCGCGACGACCGTCCAGAGCCACCGGCCGCTGGTCGAGATGGCCGCCGGCGCCGGCTGCCACGTCATCTGCCAGAAGCCCTTCGCCGAGACGATGGACGACGCCCGCGCCATGGTGGCCGCCGTCGAGGCTGCCGGCCGCACGCTGATGGTGCACGAGAACTTCCGCTGGCAGTCGGCCGTGCGCAAGGCCATCGAGACCGTGCGCAGCGGTGCGATCGGCACGCCGTTCTTCGGCCGCGTCGCCTTCCGTTCGGGCTACGACGTTTATTCCGGCCAGCCCTATCTGGCGGAAGGCGAGCGCTTCATCATCGAGGATCTGGGAATTCACATCCTCGACATCTCGCGGGCGCTGTTCGGCGATGTCGAGCGCATCGCGGCGACCACGAAGCGGGTCAATCCGAAGATCAGGGGCGAGGACGTGGCCACCATGCTGCTCGCCCACGAAGGCGGGGTGACCTCCGTCGTCGACTGCTCCTATGCCACCCGCCGCACGCCGGAGACCTTTCCGCAGTCGCTGCTGGAGATCGACGGCGCCGAGGGCACGCTGCGCCTCGACGCCGGCTACAGCCTGGTCGTCCAGACCGGCGGCAACGAGACGGTGACCGACGTGTCGCCGCCCATCCTGCCCTGGGCCGAGCGTCCCTGGCACAACATCCAGGAGAGCGTGCGGATCATCCAGCAGCACTTCGTCGCCTGCATCGACGCCGGCACCCAGCCGGAAACCTCGGGCGCCGACAATCTGAAGACCCTGGCGCTGGTTCAGGCCGCCTACCGCTCGGCCGAGACCGGCGAGACGGTGAGGCTGTCCGGCATATGAGCGATCCGGTCGATCTCTACGGCACGGCCCAGCCGCTCGAAACGGCACGTTCCGTCGAGCGCGGCCCCGTCGCCTTCGCTTTTCGCAACGGCGCGATCTCCCACCTCACCGTGGGAGGCCGCGAACTCCTGCGGCAGGTGGCGTTCCTCGCCCGCGACCGGGACTGGGGCACACTGTTTCCCGAGGTCGGTCCTGTGCACGAGAGCCGCGAGGGCGATGCGCTGGTGCTAAACTGCGCCCTCGCCTTCAGGAACCCGCCGGGCCGGCTCGACGTGGACCTGACCATCCGCGTCCGGCCGGACGGGCTGGATTTCGAAGCGGTCGGCAAGGCGAGCGGCCGGTTCGAGACCAACCGCACCGGCTTTACGGTTCTCCACCCGATCACCGGCCAGGCCGGGGTGCCCGTCACCGTCACCCATACCGACGGACAGGTCGAGGAGGGCCATTTCCCGGAGCGCATCGCGCCGTGGCAGCCCTTCATGGACATGGCCGGCATCACCCATCGGGTCGGCGACAAGGAATGCCGCGGCCGTTTCGAGGGCGATGCCTTCGAGATGGAGGACCAGCGCCAGTGGGGCGACGCCTCCTTCAAGACCTACAACCGGCCGATCGCCCTGCCCTGGCCCTACGACATCGCCGATGGCGAGGAGCTGCGCCAGGCCGTGCGCCTGACATGGTCGGACGTCCCGGCGGCCGCGCCGAAGCCCGCGGCGCCGCCGGCCGGCGGAACGGCGTTCCCGCAGACGGCCATCCTCGTCACCGCCGACCATGCCCGGCGGGCCGTCTCCAGCCCCGGCGATCTCGACGCGGTCAGGCCGCAGCGCCTGCTCTGCCATGTCGACGCCAGCCTCGGCGACGTGGCCGGGCAGTTCGCCGCCCATGCCGCCCTGCAGGCTGCTGCACCGTCCCACGGTTTCGACCTGGAGATGATCGGCGATTTCGCCGGCGGTGCGGAGATTGATCCAGACCCGATCCTCGCCGGCTATGCCGACGCCATGCGCGCGGCGGGCTTTGCGCCGGACAGCGTCATGGTCTGCCCCTCGGTCGACCGGCAATCGACGCCGCCCGGATCGGCCTGGCCGCCCTGCCCGCCGCTCGACGCGATCCATGCCGCCGCGCGCCGCCGATTCGACGTGCCCCTGATGGGCGGCGGCATGGCGAGCTTCTTTCCCGAGCTGAACCGCAAGCGCCCGCCGGTGGAGATGCTCGACTTCGTCACCCATTCGCTGTGCCCGATCGTCCACGACGCCGGCGACCGCGCCGTGATGGAGACGCTGGAGGCCGTCGCCCACATCACCGCCTCGGCGCGGGCGATCATCGGCGATCGCGACTACCGCATCGGCCCGTCGACCATCGCCATGCGGCAGAACCCTTATGGCGCCCGCACCATCCCGAACCCGGATCGCCGCCGCGTCGCCATGGCCGACGACGATCCGCGCCATGCCGGCCGGTTTGCCGCCGCCTATGCGGTGGGGCTGGCCAGCGCGTTCGCCGCGGCGGGGATCTCGGTCTGGACGCCGGCCGAACTCTACGGGCCGCGCGGCCTCTTCGCGCCGGACGGCAGCCGCCTGCCCCTGACCGATGCGATCGGCGCGCTGGCCGCCTGCGCCGGGATGGCGGTGGTATCGAGCGAAGTGGACACACACCGCGCCCGACTTGTCCTGTCGGGCGCCGTGTTCGACGCAAACCTCACATCAGAAGCCTTCGAAGACTTGCCACCTTTCGGTTGGAAGGTAAGAGACGACGTCGGCGCAACGCTGCGGCAGGGCGGCGCGACGAGATCGAAGAGGTAAAGCGGTGTTCCAGCTCGATTCAGGCCACGAGGGCGAGAAAATCGTCCGGCGCAAGCTTTCGGATCAGGTGCTGGACAAATTGCGCCACATGATCCGGTCGCGCGAATTGCGCGCCGGCGACTACATGCCCTCCGAGCGCGCGCTGATGGAGCGTTTCGGCGTCGGCCGCCCGGCGGTGCGCGAAGCGCTGCAATCGCTGCACAATGCCGGCCTGATCACCATCAGCCATGGCGAGCGCAGCCGCGTCAACGAGATCACGGCGGGTACCGTTCTTGACCAGACCGACGAGATCGCCCGCCTGCTGCTCAACGCGGTGCCGTCGAATCTGGAGCATCTGAAACAGGCGCGGCGCATGTTCGAGCTCGGCATCGTCCGGGTGGCCGCCGAGAACGCCACCGACGCCGATGTCGCGGAACTGCGCGAACTTGTGCAGCGCCAGCGTTCCCTCCTCGGCGGCGATCCGGTACCGTTCATCGAGGTCGACATGGCGTTTCACACACGCATCGCCGACATTGTCGCCAACCCGATCATCTCGGCCGTCTCGGTCGCCATGCTGCGCTGGCTGTTCCAGTACCACACCTCGCTGCTGCACTGGTCGAACAACGAGGAGATCACCCTGACCGAGCACGACTGCATCGTCGACGTGATCGCCGCGCACGATCCCGACAAGGCGGTGGAGACCATGCGCGGCCATCTCAACCGGTCGCTCGACTTCTACAGCTTCGGCGACGGCGAGACGCCGCCGCGCTGATCGCCCGGGCCCAGTGACTGCGGTTCAGCCGCGCGGGCCGCCGCCGTCCCTGATCCAGCCGAAGAAATCCTCCGAGCCCATCTGGCCGCCCTTCAGGGCGATCTGCAGCCCGTCATGAGAGCCCTTGCCATAGGCGGTGGACAGCGACGCCCCCGGAATCGTCGGGGCGCAGGCGACCAGCGCGTCGAGACCCAATTGCCGCATGCCGTGGCCCGACGTGTCGCCGCCCGAGATGACGGCGCGGCGGATCCCTGTCACGCTGAGCGTCCGGTCGAGGATCCGGCCCAGGGCCTCGCCGATGCGCCGGTTCGCGATCTCGATGGTCAGGCCGCTCGCCGAGACCGTCGACCGGAAGGCCGCCACCGCCTTGTCCTGGTTGCCGAGCGCCGAATGGACCAACGGGCTGGCGCCATTTGAGGCCACCTCGCAGGCCGCCGCGACGAGCCGGTCCTCCTCCGCAGCCAGTTCCTCTGGCGAACCGCAGACACGGGTCGCGTCGAAGGGCAGCAGCGCGAAACCGTTGGCGCCGGCCCAGGTGAGTTGCGCGCCGGTCATCGGCGATACCGACCCCGAGATCACGGCGATCCGATCGACGCGACCGGCGCTGCCGGCCGGTTCGGCCGGGGCGATCAGGCCGATCTCATGCCAGTGGCGCAGAAGTGCGAATTCGATGCCCTGGCTGCCGACCACGAAGCCGAGCCGGTCGCGGTTTTCCCACAGAAGCCGGCCTGCCGCCGTCTCGCTCGCCGGCTCCATCGAATCGATGGATAGGAGCCGCGCCCCGTCGCGCAGGACCGCCTCCAGCCGCGGCTGCGGCCCGGACCACAGCGCCTCCAGGTCGATCAACGCCGACGGCAGCGACGTCTGTTCGGCCAGATGCTTCAGGAGATCGGCCTCGTGCATCGGTGTAACCGGATGATCCGACATCACCGGATGCCGGTCGAGCCGGTAGACGCCGTCGAAGGTGCCGGCGAAGAGATGGCCGAAGGCCTGGTAGCGGCGCATCTGCGGCGCGGCGGTCAGGATCGGCACCGCGTCGGCCGGACGAATGGCGAGGCCGAGATCGATCGCCTTGCCGATATTGCCGGTCTGCGGCGAGGAATCGAAGGTCGAGCACACCTTGTAGTGCAGCAGCGGCGCGCCGAGATCGTGCAGGAACTGCAGCGGCGCCGGCATGTGCTCCGCCATCCAGTCCGGCCCGTGGCTGCGCGCGGTGGAGGCGATGCCGATCGCCCGGCAGTCGCTGAAGCGGGCGAGCAGTTCGGGGTCCGGAACGTCGCTGAACAGCACGGTCGGCACGCCCGCGAAGGCCAGTGCTTCCATCACGGCGGCCGATCCGGTGAAGTCGTCGCCGTACCACGTCACCCACGGCGTGACGGGCTCTGTCTCTCGCATGAAGCTACCTCGGAGGCCCGCTGCGGGCGTTGACATTTCGGTCCTATTATTATCTCATCATACCAGTTTAGGAAAGGTCCCGTTGGACCTCGGAGGAGTGTAGGCAATGACCACTGTGGCGCTGTTCGGCGCAGGCGGCAAAATGGGTGTCCGTCTTTCCCGCAATCTGGCCAAATCGGATTTCGACGTCCGTCATATCGAGGTCGACCCGAAGGGGCAGGAGCGCCTCAAGGATGCAATCGGCGTCGATTGCGTCGACCAGGAGACCGGTCTGGACGGCGCCGACGTGGTGATCCTCGCCGTGCCGGACACGGTGATCGGCAAGGTCGCGTCGCTGGTGGTCCCGAAGGTCGCGCCAGGCACGATCGTCGTCGTGCTCGACGCCGCAGCGCCCTTCGCCGGCCATCTGCCCGAGCGGGCCGACATTACCTATTTCGTCAGTCATCCCTGCCATCCGCCGATCTTCAACGACGAGAAGACGGAAGCCGGCCGCAAGGACCATTTCGGTGGCATCGCCGCCCAGCAGGGCGTCGTCAATGCGCTGATGCAGGGCCCGCAGGAGCATTACGAGATCGGCGACAAGGTCGCCCGCGCCATCTACGCGCCGGTCGCCCGCACCTATCAGGTGACCGTCGAGCAGATGGCCTATCTGGAGCCGGGCCTGTCGGAGACGGTCTGCGCCTCGCTGCTGGTCGTCATGCGCGAAGCGATGGACGAAGTGGTCAAGAAGGGCGTGCCGCATGATTGCGCCCGCGACTTCCTGCTTGGCCACATGAACATTCTCGGTGCGGTGATCTTCGACGAGGTCGACGGTGTGTTCTCCGACGCCTGCAACAAGGCCATCGAATTCGGCAAGCCGATGCTGATGCGCGACGACTGGAAGCGCGTCTTCGACCGCGACGAGATCGCCGCAAGCATCCAGCGCATCACCTGAAGCACGACGCTTCATCGACATGACAGGAAACGGGCGCGTCGCAGGACGCGCCCGTTTCGTTTGCGAACGACGCCGCCCGCGCTTCGTCTGCCGTCTAGCCCGGCGGCATCTCGGCAAAGCTCTTCAGGCCCGGACCGACCCGGTCCCATTGCTGGGCGCGGGCCGCATAGGTCACCATGCCCGGATGGAAGCAGCTCGGGTCGTCGAGACTGCCGACATGGATCGCGATCATTTCGGGCATCGCCTCGAACGTCACGAAGACGGACGAGCCGCAAATCGGGCAGAAGGCGTTGTGCTTGACGTTGCCGCTGTCGCCGGCGACCGGCCAGGTCTGCAACTCGCCCCGGACGATCAGGTCGTCGCGCCGGTCGAGAACCACGTAGGACGCATGGCCGGTGCCGCTGCGCTGCTGGCATTGGCGGCACTGGCAATGAAGCGCGGCGATCGGTGCGCCGGCCTTCTCATAGCGGATCGCGCCACAGGCGCATCCGCCGGTATAGGCTTCAGACATCTCCTGTCTCCTCGAAGAATGCAGTGCTCCGCGCCGCGTCAGGCGGCCCTCGCCCTGCCGGACAGATCGAAGCCCCGGCCGGTTTCCAGATAGGATTTCAGGCTGGACAGGACGAGCGGCCAACCCTTGCTGACCCCGGCGGCCATGCCGCTGCCGACCTGCAGGTCGTCATGGCTGACGCTCAGCCGGACGCCGTGATCGTTCGGCTCGATCTGGAATGTCACCCGGCTGTAGCTGTCCGGTTCGGATGCCTGGGACGCGCCCGTCCAGGTCATGACCAGACGGTGTGGCGGCGCGCTCTCGACCACCTTGCCGACGATCTCCACCGGCCGCTCGTCATTGTCGCGGACATGCCGCCAGGTCGAACCCGGCGCCCAGTCCGAGACATTCTCGTGCCCCCAGTAAAGCCGCGCGACGTCCGGCCGGGTGATCGCCTCGAAGACCTTCTCCGGCGTCGAAGCAATGTAGGTAATGTAGACAAAGCTGGTCCTGTCCTGCGTCATTTCCATTCTCCTTCGAGTTCGTTCTTCAGGTCGTGCAACAGGGTGAGCCGGTGCGTTTCGAACTTGCGCACCCAGCGCTCGTAGATGTCGTGCAGCGGCACCGGGTTGATGAAGTGCCGCTTCTCCCGCCCGCGTTTGACGGTGCTCACGAGATTGGCCGCTTCCAGGATCCCCAGATGCTGCGTGGCCGACTGGCGGGCCATGTCGAGATTCATGCAGAGCTGCCCGAGGGTCTGGCCATTCTCTTCGCAAAGGCGGTCCAGCAGCTTTCGGCGGGTCGGATCGCCGAGCGCCTTGAAGACCTTGTCATCGTCCATCGATCTCATTTCCATGCTGACGGCCCATAATATGCAGGTTTTCACCTGCATGTAAAGACAGGCAGGCTTATACCTGCATATCTCGGCGCCGCGCCTTGTCGGGTATGTCACGGAAAGGCAATGCTCATAGCCATTCTGCGGTCCGGCAATGTCGCACGAGGCGGGGCGGCAACAGGTCCTGCCCGGTCGGCGTGAAGGGATTGGTGAACCGTCTTTGCCGAAATCGCCGTGCTTGTGATACCGCTGCGCCAGATAGACCGAGGGCGCATCACATTCGGCCCGGATCGGCAGACTGCGAGCAGCATGACCCCTCTCTGGCAATCCCTCTTCGCCAATCTGGCGCTTGTTTCGATTCTCGTGCTCGCATGGGATTTCGTCACCGAATGGACGACCCGCCTGTCACCGAAGATCCAGTCCCTTTTGCTCGGGCTGATTCTCGGCATCGGCGCCGTCGTCTCCTTGGCCTCGGCGCAGCCGCTGATCGCCGGCTTCGTGATCGATTTGCGCGCGCCGCTGGTCGCCGCCGCCGGCTTCTTCGGCGGGGTGCCGGCCGTCATCATTGCCGGCGTCGGCGCCCTGCTCTACCGGCTGCATCTGGGTGGCGCGGGCGCCATGGCCGGCGTCGCGGACATCGCCATCACCATCGTCGTCGGACTGGCCGCCCACTGGTGGACCCGCACGCGTCCGCGCACGATCAACGTCATCCTGGTCTTCGGCCTGGCCGTCGCCTTCGGGCGGCTGGTGGCGTTCCTGGCGATCCCGGCGGATCTGCGGCTGTCGCTCCTGGCCCGCACCGGCGTGCCCTTGTTGGTGCTGACCTTCATCAGCGCCGTGCTCATCGCGGTCGTCCTGCAATGGCAGGCGCGCCGCCGCGAACTGTCGGCGACCAATGCCATTTACCGCGCCATGGTGCGGGAGCTTCCGGATTGCCTCAACGTGAAGGACGTGGACGGGCGGTTCATCGCCGCAAACCCGGCCACCGCCGCCATGATGCGGGTTCGCGGCGCCGCCGACCTGACCGGCAAGACCGACTTCGATTTCTACCCGCCCGAACTGGCGACACGCTTCCGGGCGGACGAGACCGCCATGCTGGAGAGCGGCAAGGCCATCCGGATCGATCAGATGACCGTATTCCCGGACGATTCCGAGGGCTGGCTCAACACGCTGAAGGCACCGTTCCGCGATCATACGGGCCGGATCGTCGGCATCATCACCTATAATCGCGACGTCACCGAGCAGAAGCGCAACGCCGCCGTGAAAAACGAGTTCATCGCCACGATCAGCCACGAGCTGCGCACGCCGCTCACCTCGATCCGCGGCTCGCTCGGCCTGATCACCGCAGGCGTCACCGGGGAATTGCCCCCCAAGGCCGCCCACATGGTCGAGATCGCCCACAACAACAGCGAACGGCTGGTGCTGCTGATCAACGACATTCTCGATCTGGAGAAGCTGGAATCCGGCAAGATGCCCTTCGACCTCCAGCACACGCGGCTGCGCCCCCTGCTGGACCAGGCGATCTCGTCGAGTTCAAGCTACATGCCCGAGCGCCGTGTCACCATCAGGCTTGTGGACGAGGCGCCTGACATCGAGGCAAAGACCGATCCCAACCGTCTGCATCAGGTCTTCGCCAATATCCTCTCCAATGCGATCAAGTTCTCGCCCACCGGGGGAACCGTCACCGTCACCATCGCGCGGCTCGGCGACGACTGGGTGCGCATGTCGGTCTCCGACGAAGGTCAGGGCATCCCCGAATCCTTCCGCAAGCGCATTTTCGGCAAGTTCGAACAGGCAGACGCCACGGACAATCGCCAGAAGGGCGGCACGGGGCTCGGTCTCAGCATCGCCAAGACGATCGTCGAGAAGCTGGGCGGCCGGATCGGTTTTGATACCGGCGACACCGGCACGACCTTCCATGTCGACCTGCCAGAACAGGTCGCCCGGCAGAACGACCCGGCTGGTGTCATCGACCACCGGCCGCGCGTTCTCGTCTGCGAGGACGAGCGGGATATCGCCGAGATCGTGGCGGCCCATCTCGACGCGCAGGGGTTTGCAAGCGACATCGCGCCGGGCATCGCCACGGCGCGGACGCTTCTGTCCAACTTTGAATATGTCGCGGTCACACTCGACATCCGGCTGGCCGGAGACAGCGGCATCGAGCTCTTCCACGAAATCCGCCGGTCGCCGCGCAACCGCGATTTGCCGGTTCTGGTCATTTCGGCCGTCGCCGACGAGACCCGCGAAGCGCTGAACGGATCGGCCGTGGGCATCATCGACTGGCTGGCCAAACCGATCGACACGGACAAGCTGCGGGCCGCCCTGGACCGCGTGGCGATCTGCTCGGCCGAGAGCCGGCCGCGCATCCTGCATGTGGAGGACAACCGGGACGTGACCGAAGTGCTCGCCGGCGGCCTGGGCGGCGATGTCTGCGTCACCTCCGCGCGCACGCTGGAGGCTGCGCGCGAGTTGATCTCGCGGCAGCCCTTCGATCTGGTCATTCTCGACATCAACCTGCCGGACGGCTCCGGCCTTGACCTCTTGCCGGACCTTTCGTCGGATGTTGCGGTGATCATCTTCTCGGCCGACGAGGTCGATCCGAACCTGCCCCGCCGGGTCAACGCGACCCTCACCAAGACCCGCGCCTCCGAGCTCGACGTGGCGCGGCTGGTGCGCAGCTACCTGCCCGTTGGACCGAAGTCCGGCAATGCCTGATCGCCTCGTGGCGGCAGGCGCGAACGGCCTGCTGGTCGCGTTCTAGGCCCGGAGCCTTCTCGGCTCGGGGGCCTCGTTCCCGCCGCTGGCCAGCGACAGGATCGACGCGACGATGCGGGTTTCGGTCACCCGGGACTTCACCAGGATCTCGGCGACGCGGTCGTCGTCGATGATCACGTCGGCGGCCGACAGGACCAGGGTCGGCACCCGCGCGCCGTCAGGGCTGGTTAGTTCGTCGAGAAACGCCAGTCCGTGGCCGTCGGGCAGCGTCAGGTCGAGCACCGCGAAGTCGAAATGCCGGTCCCTCAGCGCCTTCCGCGCCTCGGCGAGGCTGCCGGCGCTGACGAGCTCCACCTTGTTGCGCAGCATCGCCGACAGGATCTCGACGAAGTCGCCGTCGTCCTCAAGATGCAGGCCGACCGGCAGGCCGCGCGGCCCGTCATACGCGGCTTCCGCCTCCGGCGGGCCGGGCGGCAAGGCCGCAGACTCGGCGGGCTGGCACGGCATGTCGATCCAGAACCGCGCGCCCGCCCCCGGGACATTGGCAAAGTCGATCGTCCCGCCCATCGTTTCGATGATCTGGCGCGTGATGTGCAGGCCGAGCCCGGTCCCGCCCTTCTCGCGGGTGGCCGAGGAATCGGCCTGGGTGAAGCGGTCGAAGATGCGCGACTGGAACTCGGCGGGGATGCCGGTGCCATGGTCCGTGACCGAGATCCGGATCGCGCCGTCGATCGGCTCGATCGCCACGTCGATGATTCCCCCTTGCGGCGAGAATTTCGCGGCGTTGGATAGGAGATTCGCCAGAACCTGCTGGAAGCGGGCCGGATCGACCGGGATCCACGCCTCCCCCTTGCCGGTCGCGTTGAACGCGACGGAGACGCCGAAGCGCGCGAAATAGGGCTGATTGGCTTCGATCGCTTGGCTGACCGCCGCGTTCGGATCGACGAGGACGGTCTCGAACGCCATCATTCCGGCGGTGATCTTCTCCAGATCGAGAATGTCGTTGATCAGGGCGACCAGGCGCTCGCAATTGGCGACCGCGATGGTCAGGAGACGCGTCGCCGCCGGCGGAACGTCCTTGGCCATCACGCCCTGGATCAGGCCGAGCGAGCCGCGGATCGAGGTCAATGGCGTGCGCAGCTCATGGCTGACCGTGGCGACGAACTCGTTCTTCAGACGGTCCATCTCCTTGCGGTCGTTGATGTCCTGGACGTGGGAGACGAGATAGGCCTGGCCGTCGTGATCATGCACAAGCGACACGCTGAACAGGCACCAGAGCGCACGGCCGTCGCGATGCAGGAAGCGTTTCTCGACCTGGTAGGTCGGCAGCGTCTGGGCGATCATCTGCGCCATCTGCTCGCGGTCGATCCCGACGTCGTCAGGATGGGTCACGGCGGCCAGATCGCGCTGCAGAAGCTCGTCCTCGCTGTAGCCCAGGAAGGCACAGAGCGCCTGGTTGACCCTGATCCAGCCGCCGTTCAGATCGAGCATGGCCATGCCCACCGGCGCGTCGCGCAGGGCCAGCCGGACCCGCTCCTCGCTGGAGCGCAGGGCCGCCTCGGCGGTTTTCAGCTCGGTGATCTCCGATTGCGTACCGATCACCCGCATCGGCTGGCCGGCCTTGTCGCGCTCGATGACAATGGAATCCGAACGCAGCCAGATCCACACATTGTCCTTGCGGCGGATCCGGTATTCCGCCTCAGACCGGAATGTCGCGGTGTCGTAATAGGCGTCTTCGACCGCCTTGAGGGCCGGAAGATCCTCGGGATGGATGCGGGCCAGCCATTCGGCCCGCGGCTCGATGTCGTCGGAGGGCGAGAAGCCCAGCATCTGCTTCCAGGTGTCGGAGACGAAGGACTGCCCGCGGCGAAAGTCGATGTCGAAGACGCCGATGCCGGCCCCTTCGAGCGCGTGGTTCCAGCGGCGCTCATTGGCTTCCAGCGCCTCGACCGCCAGGCGCTGCGCCGTCACGTCCCGGATGATCAGCGTATGACGCAGATCGCCGGATTCCGTCGACCAGTCGTTGCGCTGCACATCGAGATACAGAGGCTTGCCGGCCTTGCTGCGCGTCCTGATCACCACCGGCGAATCCGACGCGGGCTCGCCCTCGCCGACCGCCGTGGCGAGCGTGACGGCGGTGATGGCGTCGTAGCTGAGGATGGTCTCCACGTGCCGGTTGCGGATCTCGTCGGCGGTGTGACCGAAGATCGCCTCCACGGCGCGGTTGACCGACAGGATATGGCCGGCGCAGTCGAGGACGATGAAGCCGACCACGGCGGTGTCGACGATCGCGCGGTTCTCGCGTTCGCGCGCGGCGATGGCGTGGGTCTTCAGCTCGACGGTGTTGCGGATCGATTCCTCGCGGCGGGCGTGGGAGTACAGCAGCGCGCCGAACAGCACCGTCAGCAGCATGCCGCCGACCAGGATCAGCGTCGGCTCGTTGCTGGCAACGCCCTCCTCGAACTCGGGCGTGCTCTGCCAGAACACCGTCCATTGCTGCCCCATGACCGGCAGCACCTTCTTCACCCGGTAGGCCGGATCATGGTCCTCGGCCGCGGCCGCCTTGCTGGAATAGATCAGCTGTTCGGGATCCGCCATCTTGCCGTCATAGACACTGAGGTCGACCCCGACGCCCTGGCTTGCTGTGAGATTGTCCATGAACAGCGACGCCATGAAGGGCGCATAGACCCAGCCGCGGAACGCGCTGCGCCGTTCGGTGATGCTGCGCAGCGGCCGGCCATTGGCATAGAGCGGGCGCAACAGCAGGAAGCCGGCGCTCTTGGTCGTGTCCTGCACCAGAAAGATCCGGCGGGTGATCACCGCTTCGCCGGTGTCGCGCGCACGCACCGCGGCCTCGTAGCGATTGGTTTCGAAGGCGATGTTGAGGCCGAGGGCCTTCAGGTTGCGATCGCGCGGTTCGATATATTTGATGACGAACTGTGCCGGTGCCGGCGTGTCGGGATGCACCTGCATCGGCCCCACCCCGTCGCGGAACGCCTGGTCGAGGAAGCTCTGCAAACCGCCCGGGGCGACCGGCTGGATGAAGCCGATGCCGTTGATGCCCGGCAGGTTCTCCTCGATGTTCAGGGCTTCGACGAAGGTCTCCCACTCCGGTGCCGTTGTCGATGAAGAGGCCAGGAACAGGCCCGAACCGCCGTCGAGACTCTGCTTGTAGGAAGAGATGCGGTGCAACAGCGCCTGAAGACTGTCCTCCGCCAGCACCGCGAAGGACGCCTGGTTCTTCTGCTCGGAAATCTCCGTCGTCATCTTCCAGGCGTAGAGGGTCAGAGCAAGTGGAACGATCAGCGCCAGCAGCGACGGGGCGGTGAAACGTGTGACCGGCTGGCCCGACCAGCGCAGGCTCCAGTTCCGCCAGGGCGCGACCAGCGCAAGGGGCAGCACGATCAGCACGCCGGCGACATCGCCGAACCACCATGTAAACCAGTTGCGGGCCAGCGCCTCCTGGCTAGCAAGGCCGGCGAGATAGAGAGAGGCGACGCCGATCGAGGCGGCGACGAGGCACGGCAGCGGCCCGGCGCACAGCGTGAAGAGGACCAGATCGCGGCGGCTCGACAGATTGACCGGCACGCCGAAGACCCGGCGCACGAGACCGGCCGCGACCAGCGCCTGGATGGTCGAACCGACGGCAATCGCAACCGCGACGGCAATGCCGGTCGCAGCGATCCCGTCCGGCGCGGCCGCATGCCCGGCGCTCAGATTGACGATCAGCGAGCCGAGCAGCACGCCCGGCCAGAGGCCGGATCCGTAGAGCAGCAGCGCCGCCACGGCGATACCCGAGGCGGGCCACAGGACCGTCGCGTAGCCCGGCGGCACGGCGAGGAGCAGCCCCAGCCAGCCCGCCAGGCCATAGAGAATGATCACGATCGCCAAACGGATCGGATAGAGCTGGGTAAGACGGTGCAGGCCGGTCATGACAGTATCCCCGCGCACCGGACGGCAAGTGTCGACCGGGCAATGCTAGGCGAGCATTCCGTCTTTCCTTTGAGAATAGCTTAAGCTGACGCGACGAGATTGCGCCCTGCGACAAGTCGGCAGTTCCCTACCCCGCCCGTCGGCACGATCGGCCGTGTTCCGGCAGACCGGTCAGCGGTCCAGGTAGCTGCGGGCCTCGCCGGCCAGGGCCATCGGATCGAACGGCTTGGGGATCACGCCGAGGGCACCGAGACCCAGAAAGCGCTCGACATCGGCCGATTGCGTGCGGGCGGTCATGAAGACCACGGGCACCTCGGCGGTGCGCGCGTCTTCGCGCAGGCGTCGCAATGTCTCTGGACCGTCCATGCCCGGCATCATCACGTCGAGCAGAACGAGATCGGGCACCCATTCGCTGGCCACCGCCAGGGCTTCGGCGCCCGAGCTCGCGCCGCGAACCTCGAAACTCGGCTCCAGTTCGAGACACATCACGGCGATTTCCCGTATGTCAGCCTCGTCGTCGACATGGAGAATGCGATGGGTCGCCATGGATATCTTCCTGTCCTGACAGTCTCCGGTACGGCGCATGCCCGGCCCCTCGCGAGGGCTGCGGACGGCGCCCTGCCCGCAATGGCACGAAAGCGCCCCGATGTCGAAGAGCGGGGTGGCAGTGCAACTGCTCTTATTCGTAACCAACTGGATTCAAAGCGCTATCAATTCATCCTTAACGCCGATCCCACATTATCCGGCCCCACACCCATCCTTGGACATATTCCGGGTCCAGGCAAACGGACGGATTGCATATGGACCGCGATATCGGCCTCGCCGTCGTAGACGATGACCCGCTCTTTCTCGACTATGTCTCCAATCTTCTGGCCCTGCAGGGCGGAATGCGGGTGACCTGTCTGGAATCGGAGACCGCGCTGTTCGAGACCCTCGGCCAGGAGCCGTTCGACTGCATCCTCATGGATTACGACCTCGGACAGAACAACGGCCTGTCTGTTGCCGAGCGCGTCAATGCCATGCTGTCGGACCCGCCTCCCATCGTCATGCTGACCGGCGGCGGCAGCGAGCGGACCGCGGTCAAGGCCTTCCGCAGCGGCTTCAGCGACTATGTTTCGAAGCGGGATCTGAAGGTCACCGAACTGGTCGGCGCCGTGCGCGGCGCGGTCGACCGTCACGAGGCCGCCCGGGGCGCCCGGGCCCGGACCGAAGCGCTGCAGGAACGGCTGGAATTCAACGCCACCACCGGCCTCTACGACCAGCGCTTCATGCAGGCGCGGCTGGCCGACTTCACCGCACCCGGCGCGGCCCGGCGCTTCGCGGTCATCGTCATCGACATCGGCGAACTCGCCACCGTGCGCGCCGAGCTCGGCTACATGGCCGGCCAGCGGCTGTCGAACGCCTTCGCCGCCGAATTGCGCAACCATCTGTCCGCCGGCGACATCGCCGGTCATCTCGGCGAGGACGGCTTCGTCGTCATCGTCGACCGGCCGGCGGCCCTGACGGATGTGGACACCATGGTCCAGCGCCTGCGCCAGGCGCTGACCCGGGGCTTCACCCTCGACCGGGCGCAGGTCCACCTCGCGCCGCAGATCGGCGTCGCGCTGCACCCGGACACCGGCACCAGGGGGGACGGCCTGATCGCCGCAGCGCGCCCCGCGACCAGCGGCGAAGCCGCGACCGTAACGGCCTTCTCAGCCACGACGACTGTCGGCGACGGGGCAATTGCACCTGCCGCACGGGCTGAAGCGCAGGCGGGCCAGACGCCGATCACCCAAGCGACGGAGCGCCGCAAGGAGCGACGCCAGCGCGTGCTGCGACAGGCCAAGATCCTGATCAATGGCCAGAGCACCATCATCGACTGCAATGTCCGCGACCTGACCGCGTCGGGCGCCCGGCTCCGGGTCGGCAGCTATTTCGCCGTGCCGGCGGAATTCGACCTCGCCATCGTAGGAACCGGAA
Source organism: Aurantimonas manganoxydans SI85-9A1 (assembly GCF_000153465.1). Lineage (GTDB taxonomy): Bacteria > Pseudomonadota > Alphaproteobacteria > Rhizobiales > Rhizobiaceae > Aurantimonas > Aurantimonas manganoxydans. The sequence goes on from NZ_CH672387.1 coordinate 3,059,090, forward strand.
TGACCCGCCGGGTCACCACGCGCTGGCAGATCGGCCGCGACATCGGCGTCGAATTCGTTGTCGGCGCCGCATGACCGCGCCGCAGCCCGACACCGCCGCCATCGAGGCTAGGCTGATGCGCCTGCGCGAACAATTCGCCGCGCGCGCCGCCACGCATGTCGCGATGCTCGACGCGCTGGCCGGACGGCTCGCGGACGGCGGCGCGCCCGCCGATCGCGAGGAAGTGCGCCGCATCGCCCATTCGCTGGCCGGTGCGGGCGGGACCTTCGGCTTTGCAGTCATCTCGAAAAGCGCCGCCGAGCTGGAAGACTTCATCGCCGCCGACCCCGATGACGCGGCACTCGCCGCGCGCATTCGCGGTGTCGTCGCGGCCATCCGCGACAATCTTACCGCAGACGGGCTCGTAGCCAGCGAACCGGCAGAAGGAGATGGCGCATGACCGCCCAGGCAGCCCCCCTCGCCGTTTCCGAACTCGACAGCGCCATGCGCAGGCAGGATGAAGGCCCGGCGCGCCAGATCGTCTGTGCCTTTGCCGATGACGGCCATATTCCCGGCCTGCTGCGGGCCTTGTCCGGCCTCGGCTATGAAGCGGTGGACGGCCGCTCCGGCGTGCCCGACGGCTGCCTCGCAGCCGTCGTCTGCGGCAGTTACGATCCCGATCTGGCGCGGAGCCGCGTTCTGAAGAACCAGGTGCGGGTGGTACTGGCCGATGCAACGCCGTCCTTCGCCCGGCGGCTCGCCGTCGCGCGGGCCGGCGTCGAAGCGATCATCGCCACGCCCGTCGACACGGTCGAACTCGGCGCGTGGCTGTCGGATTTCGAGACCAGCGGCGACCGCCAGCAACGCTTGTCGATCCTCATCGTCGACGACGATGAACTGATTGCCGAAAGCTACGCGCTGGCGCTGGAAGCGGCCGGCATGGACGCACGCGTGGTCACCGATCCCGCCGACGCGTTGCGGCACATCGCCGAGGTCACGCCTGATCTCGTTCTGCTCGACATGCACATGCCGGGTGCCAGCGGCCTCGAACTGGCGCAGATCATCCGCCAGTCGCGCCAAACCCTGCCCCTGCCGATCGTCTTCCTGTCGGCCGAGCGCGATATCGCCGCCCAGACGCAGGCCCGCCAGATCGGCGGCGACGATTTCATCCGCAAGCCGGTGGACCTCGCCCATCTCGCGGCCACCGTGCGGATGCGGGCCGAGCGGGCGCTGGCGCTGCGCCAGATCATGGAGCGCGACAGCCTGACCGGCCTGTTGAACCACGCCCGGTTCAAGGAGCGGGTGACGCTGGAACTGGAGCGCTCGCGGCGCACCGGCGCACCGCTCACCGTAGCGCTGATCGACATCGACCATTTCAAGCAGGTCAACGACACCCATGGCCACCAGACCGGCGACCGGGTGATCCAGGCCCTGTCGCAATGTCTCGTCGGCGGATTGCGGCGCACCGACGTGGTGGCCCGCTATGGCGGCGAGGAATTCGGCCTGCTGCTGCTCGACACGCCGGTGGCGGCTGCGCAAACCGTGCTCGACCGGATCCGCGTGCGGTTCTCGCAGATCGGCCATGCCGGGGACGATGCCTCGTTCCGGGCGACGTTCAGTGGCGGCGTCGCGGGGACGGCAAAGGGGATCGACAGCACCGCGATGATCGCGGCCGCAGACGCAGCGCTCTATGGCGCCAAGCGCGCCGGACGCAACCGCATCGTCGGCGCCTGACCGCAGCGCTGCCGGCAAGGCTCGGTGGGTTCAGCCTGTCGCGGCTCGCCCCGGAGCCTGCCGCGCCCTTCCGTTCACGCTCGAAACAACCCTGACGCGCTTCCGTCGACCTGAAAGGTCATCCAGACTGACTGTTCGCCGGACGCCATGGGGGACCCGGCGCGATCCGTCTGGGAGGACATCATGAAATTGCTCGTCAACGCCGCGGTCGGCCTGATCGCCGGCCTTCTTGCCGTCACGGGGCCGGCACACGCCTTTCCCGATCGGCCGATCTCGATCATCGTGCCCTGGGCCGCCGGCGGCGGCACCGACGCCGTGGTGCGCACCTTCGCCGCGGGTTTCCAGGAAGAGCTCGGCGTGCCGGTCAACGTCATCAACCGCACCGGCGGCGGCGGCATCACCGGCCACTCGGCCATCATCAATGCCGAGGCCGATGGCTACACGCTCGGCGCCGCCAGCCCGGAGATCGGCCTCTACCGCACCCTCGGGACGGCCGACATCTCGCTCGACGATCTCGACCTGTTCTCGCGCCTGGCGATCATTCCGGCCGGCGTCACCGTGGCGGCGGACTCGCCCTTCGAGACGCTGGAGCAACTGATCGCGGCGATCCAAGCCGAGCCGGCCGGAACCTACTCGTCCTCGGGAACGGGCGTCGGCGGGTCCTGGCATGTGGCCGCGGGCGGGCTTCTCGCGGCAGCCGACATCGACCCGCAGAAGCTGAAATGGGTGCCGAGCCAGGGCGGCGCACCGGCCCTGATGGAGGTGATGTCCGGCGGCATCACGATGTTCACCGGCTCGCCGGTCGAGGCGTTGAGCCTCATCGAGGCCGGCCGGGTGCGCACCCTCGCGGTGATGCTGGACGAGCGTTCCGAGACCTTCCCGGATGCGCCGACCGTCAAGGAGGCGATCGGCAAGGACTGGTCCTATGCCAACTGGTTTGCGCTGGTCGCTCCCAAGGGGATCGACGCCGAGGAGCGCGAGGTCCTCTATCAGGCGGCAGCGCGTGCCAACGCCCGTCCCGAGGTCCAGTCGGCGCTGAAGGAACGGGGCATCACGCCGGTCTGGGACGAACCCGGCGAATTCGACGCCTTCGCGGCGGAATTCACGACAACGGCAAAATCGGTTCTCGAGGGCCTGGGGCTCGCCAAGAACTGAGGCTCCGCCTCGTCATCAATCCCGGCCGGGCGACTGGCCGAGATTGCCCTGGCGGTGGCCATGGGCGCCGGGCTGACCGGGACTGGCAGGAGGACGCCGACCAACAGCTTTGGACTGGCCGCCGATGTTTGTCGGGCGGAACGAAAACGCGGATGCGTCTTTCTTGGCGGCGGTCCGTAACTTTGATTCCCGCCGCCTGACGACAGTCCTTCATGCCCTTCGATCATCTGCGCGAACTCGGCCGTCTCCCGAACCCCGGGACGATGACGCGTCGCGCCATCCTCGCCTGGGGTGGCGCCGCCATGGCCATCGGCTGGGCTCTGGCGATCCTGATCGCCCTGTCGATGATGTGAGCCGGTCGGCGGCCGTCAGACGGCGCGGGCGGTCAGGAACAGCATGCCCGAATAGCCGCTGCGGATCTCCGCCTCAACGATGCCGATCCGCTCGGTCCGGATGTTCGTTGCCAGGGGCGCGAAGACGTCGAGAATGTCGGCCTCCGAGACATTGAGCACTGGAAACGGCCGGCCGGCCACGGCATAGCCCGACGAGCCGACGAGGAACGCCGCGATCAGGCTGCCGCCCGGCTTCACGCAGCGGGCGAAGCGGTGGCAGGCCAGATCGAATTCGCTGCGCTTTTCGGTGATGGACTCGGCGCAGAAAAACATCGTGGCCGCGTCCCATGTGCGCTCCGGCAGATCATAGACCGACCCGCGCCGGACCTCGGCGGCCGCGCGCAGCATCGGCAGCGGATCCTCGGGCAATGACAGTTCCGGCTCACAGGCGGCCTGCGCGACCTGCCAGAAGTGCTGCCATTGCGGGCGCAGGGTGGTCGTCGCGAGTTCGGCCTGCAGCCAGCCGACATTGCTTTCGGCATATTCCCAGGCGGTGATCCGCGCCGCCCGCGGCGCCGCGCACATGAGCGGGAAGAGGTTCGGCCCGGTGCCGACATCGACGATGTCGAGCTTTTCGCCCAAGGGCTCGGCGCGCTTGAAGGCGGCGCAGGCGGACCGGATGACCACCTCGTCGTCGGCGTGCGGCTCGCCGTAATAGTGATTGAAATAGTATTCGGGGTCGAAGTCCGACCAGCTGTAGCTGGCGTTTCCGGCCGGCCCGTCACTGTCTGGCGTCACGCTGTTCCCCCCGGCTCGTCGATCCTGCCATGGCAAGCGCTGGCGCTTTCCATCGCGCAGGCGTCGCTTCTACCGACCAGCCTTTAGCCGACGTTGCCGTTCGATTGAAGCAGATTGCTCGCCTCGTCGAACTGCAGCGCCACGCTGGAGGAATTGTACGAGCCGATGAAGGCGATGAGCTCGTCGGCCGGCAGCGGCCGCGAGAAGAAGTAGCCCTGCAGGTGATCGCTGCCCCAGAAGCGCATGGTGACACTGTCCGTCACGGTTTCCACGCCCTCGGCGACCACTTCCATACCGAGCGCATGACCGAGGCGGATGACCGCCTGCACGACGGTCTGAGCCGACCCCGCCTGGGAAATCGCGCTGACGAAGCTGCGGTCGATCTTCAGCTTGTCGAAACGGTACTCCACCAGATAGCTCAGGCTGGAAAATCCGGTGCCGAAATCGTCCAGCGCGATCTGGAACCCCAGATCCCGGATCGCCTGCAGCGTCGCCATGATGCGGGGCGAGGGTTCGAGCAGCAGCCCTTCGGTGATTTCCAGCGTGACCATCGTCGGGGAGACGCCGGTCTCCGCGATCAGTTCCCGCAGCCGGATTTCCAGATCGCTCTGGTAGAACTGGGCCGGCGACAGGTTGATCGTGACTTCGATGTCCGGCCAGAGTGCAGCCGAGGTCATGGCGCGTTTCAGCACCCAGTCGCCGAGCTTGGACATCAGCCCGATCTCTTCGGCGATCGGAATGAAGACGCTGGGGCTGATCATGCCCTTGACCGGATGGTTCCAGCGCAGGAGTGCTTCCGCGGCGACGATCCGGTTGGAGCGGGCCGAAATGATCGGCTGGTAATGGAGGTCGAACTGTTCGCCGTTCAGCGCCTCGAGAAGATCCATCTCGATCTCGCGCTTCTGGCGCAGGCTCGCCGCCATCTGGGTCGTGAACCAGGCGGCATGGCCGCGGCCGAGCCGCTTGGCCTCGTAGAGCGCAATGTCGGCATGGCGCATCAGATCCTCGATGGAGGTCCCGTGCTCCGGGAACTGGGCCAGGCCCAGCGACGCGGTGACCGTGATCTCGTGACCTTCGATCAGCAGGGGCTGCTCGAACGCCTCGACGACCAGCGAGGCCAGCGGCTTGGCGAAGCTGACACCCCTGCGCGACCGGAAGATCGCAAATTCGTCGCCACCGAAGCGGGCGAGAAAATCGTGCGGCCCCAGATGCTGGCGCAGCCGCTCCCCGAACGCCTTGATCAGCCCGTCGCCGATATGATGGCCGAGCGTATCGTTGATGTCCTTGAAGCGGTCGACGTCGAGATAGCCGATGGTCAGACTGCCGCCCCGGCCCCGCTCCTGAAGACCGTTGAGTGCCTGGTTGGCGGCAAGGACGAAAGCCGGCCGGTTGGGCAGCTTGGACAGGGAATCGTGGGCGGCCTCGTAGCGGGCGGCGGCTTCGCGGGCCGACAGTTCGTTCGAGGCCCGGATCAGCCGGCGCAGCATGACGGCGCACAAAAGGCTGAGGCCGATCACCGCAACGGCAACCAGCGGCAGAACGATCGTCAGGAGCGGCTGTCCCGGTCGCTTCGTGGTCCAGTTCAGATACCCGGTGGAGAGATTGTCGTCTGTGACGAAGGCCTCGGATATGGTCGCAGCGCCGGTGTTCTGACCGGCCGTGAAGGTGATGTCCGGGATCAACAGGAACTGGCTGAGCTGCTTCAGGAAGTCGGCGTCGATCCAGTCCACGCTCAGGAGGACGTAAGGCGGCTGGCGCAGCAGCGTCATGTCGACATTCGGGACGATCGTGATGGCGGTCACGATGGCCGGTTTTTCGTCGACGGTCAGGATCGCGCCTTGCCAGGACGCGACGCCCAGCACCTTCTTCAGCACCTCGTAGTGCTTCTGGCGCTCGGAGAAGAAGTCGTCGCGCTCCGCCAGACCGGCATTGCCGCCGGTGCGCGTCGCCGTCAGCACCTGCAGCACTTCCTGCCGCCGGGTCTCGAAGGCATCGGGCTCCTGCCGCCCCTGGTCGCGATAGGCGTAGACCGGCTCGTTCTGGGAATTGACGATGTAGACCTCGTCGTGTCCGTAGGTCTCGGTCAGGAAGATACCGAAATTGCTGTCGATGAAACCGGGATCGGGCGTATCGACGATCAATCGGACGGCATCGTCCCACCAGGCGACGCTCTTCTGCTGGTCGAGGGTCCGCGCGACGCTCTGGTTCAGCGCATTCTCGATCCGGGCCCTTTCGGCCTGGACCTCGGTGCGGTTCGCCTTGATGCCGGTATACACGATGACACAGATCAACAGGGCGCTGGCCACGGCCACGGTGCCGCCGACGACCTGCGCGAGGCGACGCAGATTGGGCCGGGGGCGAGCCTCATTTTTCTTCGGGATGTCACGCATCTCAATCTCGCTTTCCCCTTTGGCTTAGGGGCGAAGCGCTAAGAATAGCTGAAGGAATGGTGGGTTAGGCTGATTCCCATCCGGCACATTCCTCGCCCGAGGAGCCGCCGACCCCACAAAGGATGGACCTGCCCATGCCGCTTGACATGGCCGCCGCGGCGTTCGGAAGCTGGGTCCCTTCACTGGTGGCTGACAGCCTCCGGCGCAGTGGCGAGACGCAACAGCCGAGCGAGGCCGTCATCGCCGCACATCGGGGATTCCTCGCAGCCAACGAGCCCCGGGTCGCGAATCTCGAGATTCTCGCCGCCTATCTGGCGCCCGGCGCCACGCTGCGGGAGGCGCCGGTCCCGCCCGACATCGCCGATCAGCACGGCGATGTGCCAACCCTGCCGGACGCTCTCGCCGACCTCCTCGCCCTCACCCGCTCCGGTCTGGCCTCGGCCGACGAAGCAGTGCAGCTCTTCCGGTTGCTGCGCCCCTTCACCATGGGCAATGGCCGCATCGCCCGCGCCCTGTGGCTGTGGCGCACGATCCGCGAGCCCGGCATGAGTGCCGAGACGCTCGCGGCCCTGTCGTTTCCGCAAACGCCGGCGTCAGCCGACGGAGACAGTGCCCCGGCGCTGACGGCTTACGTCGGCCATCCGAAGGGTCAGTGCGTGTAAGCCACCCAGACATTGGGTTCCGAATAGGTGCCACACTGGCGTTCGACGTCGATGGCGACCGGCACCAATCCGCCGGCCAGCGTATAGTCGCCCGAGGTCTCGAACCGCCGCCCCGCCCAGGTTTCCCAGAAGGCGATATGCTCCCTGACGACCATGGAGCGTTCGCAGGGGTGAACCACCCGGCCGCCTTGCGCGAGATGGCTGCGCAGCCAGGGATCGAAGCAACGGCCGCGCTCATCCTGCCAGCCGATGTAGTCGGTCATGGTCGCATGCGGATGCACGGTCTTGGCGGAAGGGCGCACCGGCGCAATCATCCGCTCGAAGCCATTGACCTCGGCGATCCGGTGCAGCTCGCCGATCATCCGGAAGGCATAGCCCTTGCCGCGCTCGGCGACCGGCACCGAGATGGCCAGCGCGCCCAGAACATTGGCCTGGCTGCGGCGGCCGGTCCCGCCGGTCTCGACCAGCCAGTCCCAGCCTTCCGCCGGGAGTTCGGAGAGATCGCCCGCGAACGCCACCGGCACGCAATTGGCCAGCGCAACCGGACGTCCGGTCGCCTCGTCGACGAGGCAGAGTTGCAGGTCGGCATGGTCTTCCAGCAGCCTGTCGTAATGTTCGCGATGGGCCCGTGTATGGTTCAGGAAACCCAGCGGGCCCCAGACGGCATCCTCGACCTCGACCGCCTGCCGGCGCAGCGCATCGCTGTCCGCCCGTGTCCGTACAACGAGTTCACTCACAGCCATGCCATTTCCCGCCCGTTAACCATTCGCTCAAGTTCTAATCAAATCTTAATGATCATGGCCAGCTTGTAATTCCTTGCGATCGCCCCGGTCGAACGTGCCGACGAAAGCTGACGCGAGGCCGTCCAGCGAAGAGGCGTCGGGCGGCGATGGTGAGGATGACGGCCAGATGCAGAGGGCGGTGTTCGCGAGGGCTTGGACGCCTACATCTCGCGGGCGCCAGCGCGCTCCTCACGGAACCCAGTTGCAAACGATTTGCACTTGCAAAAGTCGGAAATGGCAGGCAGCGTGCATCGACCGACAGAGATTGGAGACCCCATGCCGTTCGTTCGAACGACAATCCTCGCCACCTTCGCCGCAGCGCTCCTGGCGACGGGCGCGGCCGCGCAGGAGCGGCTCAAGGTCGTGACGACCTTCACGATCCTGTCCGATATCGCGCAGAACGTGGCCGGCGAGCATGCGGATGTGGTGTCCATCACCAAGCCCGGCGCCGAGATCCACGGCTACCAGCCGACACCGCAGGACATCGTGCGGGCCAGCGGCGCCGACCTGATCCTGTGGAACGGCCTTAATCTGGAGCGCTGGTTCGAGCAGTTCGTCGCCAATCTCGGCGACATGCCCTCGGCCACCCTGAGCGACGGCATCGCCCCGATCTCCATCGCCGAGGGCGATTACGAGGGCCTGGCCAATCCGCATGCCTGGATGGGACTGGAGAACGCGATGGTCTATGTCGACAACATCAGCGACGCCCTCGCCACCCACGACCCGGACCATGCCGACGCCTACCGGGCGAATGCCGAGCGCTACAAGCAGCAGATCACGGCGACGATCGCGCCGCTGCGCGACCGGATCGCCGCCATCCCGGAAGACCGGCGCTGGCTGGTCACCTGCGAGGGCGCGTTCAGCTACCTCGCCCGCGACTTCGGCATGAGGGAGCTGTATCTGTGGCCGATCAACGCCGACCAGACCGGCACGCCGCAGCAGGTGCGCAAGGTGATCGACGCGGTGCGCGAGAACGACATTCCCGCCGTGTTCTGCGAGAGCACCGTCAGTTCCGCGCCGGCCGAACAGGTGGCGCGCGAGACCGGCTCGACCTTCGGCGGCGTCCTTTACGTGGATTCGCTGTCCGAGCCGGGCGGGCCGGTGCCAACCTATCTCGACCTCCTGCGGACTGACGCCGAGACGATTGCCGACGGCCTGGCAGTGGACAGCCGGTAACCGCCTCTCCATCTACGGTGGCAAGCCGCGGCGACCTTCGCGCGACGGCTTCCCCATCCGAGCAGCCAAGGGATCTGACAGGCACCACATGACCATCACGCGCGAGACGTCTGACGTAGCGGACGACCGGCCCGCCGGCAGAACTGCGACCGGCGACGGCATCTCGGCGCACAACGTGACCGTGACCTATCGCAACGGCCATACCGCGCTGCACGACGCGACCTTCCAGATCCCGCGCGGCACGATCACCGCGCTGGTCGGCGTCAACGGCGCCGGCAAGTCCACCCTGTTCAAGGCGATCATGGGCTTCGTGCCGGCCGCGCGCGGCGAGATCACCCTGCTCGGCCGTTCGGTGAAGCAGGCGCTGCGCGAGAACCTCGTCGCCTATGTGCCGCAGTCGGAAGAGGTGGACTGGGCGTTCCCCGTCCTCGTCGAGGACGTGGTGATGATGGGCCGCTACGGCCATATGGGCTTCCTGCGCCGCCCCGGCGCGGCCGATCGCGCCGCCGTCGACCAGGCGCTCTCGCGCGTCGGCATGCAGGATCTGCGGCTTCGCCAGATCGGCGAGCTCTCCGGCGGCCAGCGCAAGCGGGTCTTCCTCGCACGGGCCCTGGCGCAGGACGGCCAGGTGATCCTGCTCGACGAGCCCTTCACCGGCGTCGACGTGAAGACCGAGGAACAGATTGTCGCCCTCTTGCGCGAGTTGAAGGCCGAAGGCCGGGTGATGCTGGTCTCCACCCACAATCTCGGCTCGGTGCCGGAGTTCTGCGACCGGGTCGTCCTGGTGAAGGGCACGGTGCTGGCCTACGGGCCGACCGCGGCGATCTTCACCCGGCGCAATCTGGAGCGCGCCTTCGGCGGCGTGCTGCGCCATGTGACGCTGGCCGGCGCCGCGCTGCACGACGACGACGATCCGCGCGAACTCTCGATCATCACCGACGACGAGCGCGCCTTCGTCCATTACGGCGAACCGCGTGCCACCGCCGCACCGGCCAAGATGTCCGGCAAGGCCCCCCAGGACGGGGAGCGGCGATGATCACCACGCTGCTCGAGCCGTTCCAGTACAGCTACATGACCAACGCCATGTGGGTCTCGGCCCTCGTCGGCGGCGTCTGCGCCTTCCTGTCGGCCTATTTGATGCTGAAGGGCTGGTCGCTGATCGGCGACGCGCTCAGCCATTCGGTCGTGCCGGGCGTTGCCGGCGCCTTCATGCTCGGCCTGCCCTTTTCCCTCGGCGCCTTCATCGCCGGCGGGCTGGCGGCCGGCGCCATGCTGTTCCTGTCGGGACGCTCGGGACTGAAGATCGACGTCATCATCGGCATCATCTTCACCTCCTTCTTCGGGCTCGGCCTGTTCATGGTGTCGATCAGCCCGGTCTCGGTGTCGATCCAGACCATCGTCATGGGCAACATCCTCGCCATCACGCCCCAGGATACGCTGCAACTGGCGATCATAGGCCTCGTCTGCCTCGTCGTGCTGCTCGCCAAATGGAAGGACCTGATGGTCACCTTCTTCGACGAGAACCATGCGCGCTCGATCGGCCTGCGGCCGGACCTTCTGAAGGTGATGTTCTTCATGCTGCTTTCGGCAGCGATCGTCGCCGCGATGGTGACCGTCGGCGCCTTCCTCGTCATCGCCATGGTGGTGACGCCCGGCGCCACCGCCTATCTCCTGTCGGACCGGTTTCCGCGGCTGATCGGCCTGTCCGTGGCCATCGGTGCGGTCACCAGCTTCGTCGGCGCCTATCTCAGCTACTTCCTCGACGGGGCGACAGGCGGGGTGATCGTCACACTGCAGACGGTGATCTTCCTCGTCGCCTTCGTCTTCGCGCCCAAGCACGGGCTGATCGCCGCCCGGCGCAAGGCCGCCGCCGCGCTTGCCACGCCGCGGCCGGACACCATCCGAGAGGAAGCAGCATGAGCCTCGAGCAGCTTCTCCTGCCGTTCCAGTTCCCGTTCATGCAGAACGCCTTCTGGATCGTCCTGATGGTCGGGCCGCCGACCGCCCTCCTCTCCTGCTTCCTCGTGCTCAAGGGCTGGGCGCTGATGGGCGATGCCGTCAGCCACGCCACGCTGCCGGGCGTCGTCCTTGCCTGGGTGCTCAACATCCCGCTGATCGTCGGCGCCTTCGTCGCCGGCATGACCTGCGCGCTGCTCACCGGCTATCTGTCGCACAACAGCCGGGTGAAGCAGGACACGGTGATGGGCGTGGTCTTCTCCGGCATGTTCGGGGTCGGCATCATCCTCTACACCTCGATCCACACCAACGAGCATCTCGACCACGTCCTGTTCGGCAACATGCTGGGGATCGGCGGCCAGGACCTCCTGACCTCGGGCATCATCGCGCTGGTCGTCTCGGGCCTGTTGCTGCTGAAATGGAAGGACCTGCTCCTCCATGCCTTCGATCCGGCGCAGGCCCAGGCTTCGGGGCTCAACACCGGCCTCCTGCATTACGGATTGCTCGCCAGCCTGTCCTTGACCATCGTCGCGACGCTGACCTCGGTCGGGCTGATCCTCGCCGTGGCGCTGCTGGTCACGCCGGGCGCGATCGCCTTCCTTCTGGTGCGCAGCTTCGGCCGGATGCTGGTCGTCTCGGTCGCGGTCTGCGTGTCGGCGATGCTGATCGGCACCTATCTCAGCTTCTTCCTCGACAGCGCACCGGCGGCGACAATCGTGCTGGTGCTGACGGCGATCTTCATCGCCGCCTTCGTCAACCGTCTGCGCACCACCCGCCGGCACTCGCGCCGCGCCCGCAAGGACGCGCCGGTCATGCTGGCACGCACCGCAGCGGAGTAACGCGGGTCGTCCTCTAGTCATCACCGGCCCCGCGACGCCGGACCGGTGATCTCTGCCGCCTGCGCTCAGGCCTGTCCGCGACGCCAGAAGCGGCAGAGCGCAAGATCGAGCGCCAGCATAACGATCAGCGAAAGGCCGACCAGCAGAAACAGCACCCCGCCGACCGCAACGATCGCCAGCAGACCCGCAAAGACGCGGTGCGACGCCGTGACCGATCCTGCGATCGCTCATGGATGAAGGAGACGCCGCTGGGACGCGCTCCGCGCGGGGACCGCAAAACGGCGCGTTGGCGCTGCCTTGCGATCCCTCGTCGGCGCAGTCTGCAGACTACCTTCGGAGAGGGCGCGGCCTAGTGCTGGTGCGGCTCGGCGCTCTCGCCCATCGCACCGTGGCCGGCCGTACCGGCCGGCATGTCGCCGGCACCGTGCGACATCGCGGCCCCGCCATGCGCGCCGTGGTCCATGGCGGCCGGGGCCCGGGCGCCGATGCCCTCGACCGCCAGCTCCATCTCGACCGGACCGGCCTTCTCGAACCGAAGGGTCAGCGGCACGCGGCTGCCTTCGGTGAGCGGCTCTGTCAGGTTCATGAGCATGAGGTGATAGGCGCCGGGCTCCAGCGCGACCGTGGCGCCGGCGGGCACCGCGACGCCATCCTCGAGCCGGCGCATCTTCATGACGTCGCCGTCCATCTCCATGGTGTGGATCTGGACCTCGCCGGCGACGGGCGACGCGCCTCCGAGCAGCCGGTCATCCGACGATCCGTGGTTCTCGATGACCAGATAACCGCCGCCGACGGAGGCGTTGGGCGGCGTGGCACGGCTCCACGGATGGGCGATGGTGATGTCGCCGACCTTGTAGTCGTGGGCAGAAGCAGCCGACAGCAGGCCGAGCGTGAGGGCTGCCGCGGCAGCCAGCGTGATGCGAAGGGACATGGAAGTCTCCATTTGAACAGGACAGGCAGGGCCGCGACGGAGTCGGGCCGTTTGTTCAGACGGAGAGAAGCGGTGGGCCGCGCTGCAAAGCGAGTCCCGGCGGCGGCGCGCGGGGGCCGAGGGCGGCGGCTGAAGGCGTCCAGGCCACGACAGCGTCGGTGGCGCCGGCGGCAATCGCGTAGGAGGCGAGATCGGCCATCGCCGGCAGGGCCGGGCTCTGGCCGCATCCCGCCGCGGAGGGGCAATCGACGCAGCAATCGTGCCCGGACGGGTCACCCGCCGGAACCGACCGCGTCTCGAAGCCGTCGCCGACGCAGATGACGGTCACGCCGGCTGCGGCGGACGCGTCCATCCTGGCGCAGGCAAAACCCGATGCCGCCGCCTGTCCCAGCAAAAGCTGGGTCAGGATCAGCATGGCCGCGAGGGCCGCGGATCGGTCCGCAAGGAAGCGCCGGAGCGTCGTCATGTCCGGCAGATATCACGCGATCCGCGGCAAGGGTAGCTGCCGGATCGCGCTTTCAGCCGTTCATCCCATGTGCGGATGCCGATGCTCAATCGTCGAATTCCTCGTGGCTGTCCTTGGTGCCGAGCTTCCAGTAGCCGCTGGATTTCAGCCATTGCTTGGGATGCCCCCAGACGTCGGTCACATGGGCGCGGACCGCCTTGGCGACGCGGCTTTCCGCCGCGATCCAGACGAAGCCCTCGCCCTCCGGCAGCGACAGATCGGCAAGCGCCTGAAGAACCGGCGCGGGATCGGAGGCGGCGGCAAGCGGCCGGTGCACCCAGAGCGGCCGATACGCGGCCCGGGTCGCGAGCGCCTGCTCTTCCGCCGGCCCTTCAACCGCGACCAGCGTGGCGACCGGCGTGCCCGGCGCGAACTCTTCCAGCCGCCGGCCGATCGCCGGCAGCGCGGTCTCGTCGCCGACCATCAGCCACCAGTCGAAATCATGCGGCACGATGGACGATCCGCGTGGCCCCCCGATCTGCAGGCGATCCCCCTCCTTCGCCGAGCGCGCCCAGAGCGTCGCCGGTCCGCCGTCATGCAGGGCGAAGTCGAGGACCAGCGACTGGCTCTGCGGATCGTAGCGGCGCGGGGTGTAGTCGCGCATCGCCGGCTCGCCGTCCGGCTGCGGAATGAACAGCTTCACATGGTCGTCGGCGGACGGGCTGTGAAACCCTTCCAGATCCTCGCCGGTCAGGGTCATGCGGAGCATGCCGGGCGTCGGATATTCGACCCGGCTGACCGCCAGGTCCCGTCGCCGCAACTCATGGCGAACGCGAATGATCTCGTGCTTCATGCGGCATTGCTTCCCTGTCTGTCTTCACGGCGGCGGGCCGTCGTTGCCCGCCCGTCCGGCACGGCGCCCTTGGGCACCGCCGAGGCTTCCGGGCCGCCATAGCCCGGGCCAAACATGATTTCAATTATCAGGTTATGTTGAGCGGTCGCGGAAACCGCATCGGTTCGTGCCCGGCCCCCGGAGCACCGCTAATCTTGACAATTACTTTCATCTTATCCACTCAGCCCTGTCGGCCCGCCGTCCGGGAGACTCGCAAAGGATCAGACATGTCCGCATTCCAGCCCGTTTCGGCCCGCCATGGCGCGCAAGCGTCCCGCGGCGGCCGCCGCCTGTTGCCCCGCCTGATCGCGGCCTGGTGCGCCCTGACGCTGTCCATGGCCCCGGCGCTCGCACAGGAGCCGGCATCCGGCGAGATGACGGTCTCGACCTATCGCGGCGACGTCGTCATTCCGGCCGAGCCGAAGACGGTCGTCGTCTTCGACATGGCGTCTATCGATACGCTCGACGCGCTGGACGTTCCCATGGCCGGCCTGCCGGCCGCGCCGTTCCCGGACTATCTCGCCCATTATGCCGGCGACGCCACACCGAAGGTCGGCTCGATCTTCGAGCCCGATTTCGAGGCGGTCGCCGCCCTCGCACCCGACCTGATCATCGCCGGCGGACGCTCCAGCGAACAGACCGAGGCGCTGGCACGGATCGCGCCGACCATCGACATGACCGTCGATGCCGGGAAACTCCTCGCCAGTTCCTTCGAGCGGATCACCACTCTGGGCGCCATCTTCGGCAAGGCCGAACTGGCCGAGAAGCGGATCGCCGATCTGCAGGGCCGGATCGCCGCGCTGAAAGAGACGTCGGCCGGGATCGGCACCGGCCTCATCGTCATGACCACCGGCAACCGGATCAGCGCCTTCGGCGCCGGCTCGCGTTTCGGGCTGTTGCACGCCGAGTTCGGCGTCACGCCGGCGGATACGGGCCTCGAAGCCGCCAATCACGGCGAAGCGGTCTCCTTTGAATATATCGCCGACACCGATCCGGACTGGCTGTTCGTGATCGACCGCGACGCGGCCATCGGCCAGGGCGCCGCAGCGGCGCTGCTGGAGAACGAACTGGTCGAGAACACCAAGGCGTGGCGTTCGGGCCATGTCGTCTATCTGAACCCGGCCACCTGGTATCTCACCGCCTCGGGCCTGACCGCGCTCGAAACCAATGTCGAGCAACTGACGGCGCGCTTCGACAAGGGCTCCTGACGCGGAGGGGCTCCGCCCCGACGCACGCTTCTTTCGCTCCCTGCCCCGCCCCGCGCCGGCAGCAACCACGACCGTCATGTCCCACTCCCGCATCATCGCTGGCCTGATCGCTACGATCGTCCTCCTGGCTCTCGCCAGCGTCTTCGTCGGCGCGGGCGCATTGACGGTCGGCACGCTCGCGGCCGGGGGGCTGGACGCGGACGGCCTGCGGTTGCTGCTGGTCAGCCGGATTCCGCGGACGCTCGCGGCGCTGCTGGCCGGGGCCGGCCTCGCCGTCGCCGGCCTGATCATGCAGATGCTGTCGTCGAACCGCTTCGTCGAGCCGTCGACCGTCGGCACGACGGAATCGGCGAGCCTCGGCCTGCTCGCGGTGACCATCCTCGCCCCCGGCCTACCGGTCTTCGGCCAGATGCTGATCGCCGCCGGATTCGCGCTGGCCGGCACGGCGCTGTTCATGGCGATCATCGCCCGGCTGCGGCTGCGCTCCGGCATGCTGGTGCCGCTGGTCGGGCTGATCATGTCGGGCATCATCGGCGCCGGGGCGAGCTTTCTCGCCTATCGCTTCGATCTGATGCAGTCGCTCGGCGCCTGGATGAGCGGCGATTTCTCGATGGTGCTGCGCGGCCGCTACGAGCTGCTCTGGATCGCCTTCGGCCTGACGATCCTGGCGGTCTTCGCCGCCGACCGCTTCACCCTCGCCGGCCTCGGCCGCGACGTGGCGACCAATCTGGGGCTCTCCTACGAGCGCGTTCTGGCGCTCGGCCTCGTGGTCGTCTCGCTCGTCGCCGCCGTCACCATCGTGTCGGTGGGCAGCATCCCCTTTGTCGGCCTCGTCGTACCGAACCTCGTCTCCATGCTCGTCGGCGACAATGGCCGGCGCACGGTGCCCTATGTCGCCCTGTTGGGTGCGGCGCTGGTGCTGGCCTGCGATCTCGTCGGGCGGCTGGTGCGGACACCCTACGAGATCCCGGCCGGCACGATCATGGGCGTTCTCGGTACCTGCGTGTTCCTGGCGATCATCTTCCGCCGGAGGCCGAGCCTTGGTTGACCTCGGCGCCCCCCACGGCCGCACCGGGACCGCACGCTCGACGACGCCGCCCCGGCGGAGCGACCGGCCCGAACGCCTGACCCTTTTCGCCCTGGCGGCGCTGGCGATCCTCGCCTGCGTCCTCTTCCTGACGCTCGGGGCGCGCGGCAACTGGTCGTTCGTGCTGCCGTTCCGCGGCGCCAAGCTGGCGGCGATGCTGCTGGTCGCCCACGCCATCGCGACGTCCACCGTGGTGTTCCAGACGATCGCCGGCAACCGAATCCTGACGCCGTCGATCATGGGGTTCGATGCCCTCTACCGGCTGATCCAGACGCTGCTCGTGTTCCTGACCGGCGCCGCCACCACGGCGGCGATCGCTCCCACCGTGCTGTTCGCCGGCGAGCTCCTGGTCATGGTGCTGTTCGCCTGCGGTCTCTACGGCACGCTGATCGGCGCCGGCACGCGCGACATCCACCGGCTGCTCCTGGTCGGCGTCGTGCTGGGTATCCTGTTCCACTCCACTGCCAGTCTCATGCAGCGGCTGATCGACCCGAACGACTTCGTTGTCCTGCAGGACCGGCTCTTCGCCAGCTTCAACACCATCGAGACCGGCCTTCTGGGCATCGCCGGCGTGCTGATCGGCGGCGCCAGTCTCGTTTTGTGGCGCATGACCGCGACGCTCGACGTCCTGTCGCTCGGCCGCGACCGCGCCATCGCGCTCGGCATCGCCCATCGCCGCGCCGTCATGCTGGTCCTCGCCACGGTGGCGGTGCTGGTATCGGTTTCCACCGCGCTGGTCGGCCCGGTCACCTTCTTCGGCCTGCTGGTCGCCAGCCTGGCGGTCAGCCTCGTCGGCGCGCGCAGCCATCGCCTGACGATGACGGCGGCCTCGCTGATCGCGGTCATCTGCCTCGTCGGCGGCCAGACGCTGCTCGAACACGTCCTGCATTTCGATACGGCGCTGGGGATCCTCGTCGAGTTCGCCGGCGGCCTCGTCTTCCTCGCCCTCATCCTGAAGAAAGGCATCGCATGATCGAGGCCGAGCACCTGACCAAGCGCTACGATCGCGCCCTGGTGGTCGATGGCGTCAGCCTGTCGCTTCCGGCGGGCGGGGTGACGGCGATCATCGGGCCGAACGGCGCCGGCAAGTCGACGCTCCTGTCGATGATCGCGCGGCTCCTGCCGATGGATGGCGGCCGCGTCCTCGTGGACGGCCTCGACGTCACCCGCACCAAAGGCGACGAACTCGCCAAACGGCTGGCCATCCTGCGGCAGGAGAACGGGCTGTCGGTGCGGCTGACCGTGCGCGATCTCGTCGGTTTCGGCCGCTTTCCCCATTCGAAAGGCCGGATGGGCGCGTCCGACCACGCCAAGGTGGCCGAAGCCATTGCCTATCTCGATTTGTCGGATCTGGCCGAGCGCTATCTCGACGAACTCAGCGGCGGCCAGCGCCAGCGGGCTTTCGTCGCCATGGTGCTGGCGCAGGACACCGGCACCATCCTCCTCGACGAGCCGCTGAACAATCTCGACATCCGCCATGCGGTGGCGATGATGCGGCTGATCCGCCGCGCCGCGGACGAACTGGGCAAGACGATCGTCGTCGTCCTGCACGACATCAATTTCGCCAGTGCCTATGCCGACCGCATCGTCGCCATGTGCAACGGCAAGGTCGCCCGTGAGGGCCCCGTCGCGACGGTGATCACCGAGGAAGTGGTCGAAGCGGTGTTCGGCCTGCCGGTGATGATCCGCGAGATCGAGGGCCAGCGCACCTGCCTGTTCCGGCGCTGAGATGACGCTGGCCGAAACGACGACGGCCCGCCACCTGAAAGGATGGCAGGCCGTGCGTTCGGTGACGGAACAGGCTTGTCCCGGCAGATCAGCGAGCGGACCCTTCTGCCAGGCGAATCTCTGGAACGGCTTGTCGACCGGGGTCTGCGCCAGATGGTTGGTGTAGTTCGACATCACCCTCTGCGGATAGCCAAGCACCACGTCGAGAATGTTGCGCCTGGTGAAGCCGGCGTCGAGGAACGCCTGCACCTTCACATCATCGACGTTGGCGCGATCGCGCACGACGCTGAGGGTGAAGTCGCGCAGCGCCTCGGTGATGGCATCGTCGACGTCCATCGCCTTGGCGATGCCGGTATGGGCCGGGACGCAGTCATGGCAGGTGTTCTCGACGTTCACCGTCTACCAGACGACGGCGGTCTCGTCCTTGTCGAAGCTGGAGTTCAGGAACAGCTCGTAGACCTGTTGAAAGGCATCCGGCAGTCCCCGGCGCCTCGGCCATGACGGCATGCAGGCCCGGGACCATCCCGAAGGCCTTCTGGGACTTGGCGAGCAGCGGCTTGCTGTTGTCCGGCGCGGTGGTTTCGTCGTGCAGGGTAAAGTCGGTCACGATCGCTTCCTGATGTCGGTGCCGGACGGCTGTCCGGAATACCTGCGGGGGACGGTCCGTGTTCCGGCCGTCGTTCGATGAGCAGGAAGCCAATCATCTTGAGCGATTGCTCAAGATGAGAATTGAGCAACCACTCAAACTTGAAAGCCGAGGAACCCGGCGGTACAGACAGGCTGCCTCGCGCGACCTACATTGGACGACATGAAACGCAGCCGCCCCAATGCCCGGCCCTACGACCGCGACGCCGCCCTCGATGCCGCCCTCAGGCTGTTCTGGGCGAAGGGCTATCACGCGACGTCGCTGAAGGATCTGGAAGCCGCGCTGACGATGAAGCCCGGCAGCATCTATGCGGCCTTCCGGAACAAGGAGGCGTTGTTCCTGGCGGCGCTGGAGCGCTATTTCCTGCGCAACCGCGCCGGCCTCGCCGCGCAGCTGGCGGCAGCGCCCACGCCGATCTCCGGCCTGACCGACCATCTGCGCGCCCTGGGGCGCGGCGAACTCGGCGAGGACCCGGTCCATGCCTGCATGCTGGTCAAGACGCTGCTCGACGCAACGCCCAACGATCCGGCGATCGCCAATGCGGCGCGGCACTATCTCGACCTGATGTGCGCCGAGATCACCGCCGCCTTCGAATGCGCCAGGACGGCCGGCGAGATCCCGCGCGATGCCGATGCCGAGCGGCTGGCGACGCGATTCCAGTCCGACGTCACCGCCCTGCGCATCGAGGCGCATCGCGGCACCGACCGGGCAGCGCTGGCGCAGCTGGCTGACAGCATGGCGGCGGATATCGCCCGCCACTGTCAGCCGGCCTGACCGGCGGACGTCGCGACACTCCCTTCAAACCCGACCCGCAACGACAGATTGGCAATCGACATGACAGACGGTCTGCAGGCGATCTATTTCGCCGACCCCATGTGCTCCTGGTGCTGGGGCTTCGCACCGACCATCGAGACGATCCGCAAGACCTATGGCGACGCCTTGCCGGTCCGGGTGGTGATGGGCGGGCTGAGGCCGGGCACCGAAGAGCCGATGACGGCACAGTCCAAGGCGGAAATCCGCAATCACTGGCAGCATGTGCACGAGCGCTCGGGCCAGGCCTTCGACTTCGACTTCTTCGAACGGGACGGCTTCGTCTACGACACCGATCCGGCCGCACGGGCCGTCGTGGCGGTCCGGGCCGAGAACCCCGAGCTGGAACTGCCGTTCCTCGAGCGCGTCCAGCGCGCCTTCTACGCCGAGAACCGCGACGTCACGCAGGCGGAGACCCTGGCCGATCTCGCCGAGGAGATGGGTCTGGAGCGCGAACCGTTCCTGATGCGGCTTCAGTCCGACGCGGTGCGCGATGCCACGCGCCTCGACTACGCCACCTCTCGCAATGCCGGGGTGCAGGGCTTCCCGACGCTGGTCGTCGGACCGAACGCCGAAGGCACCTACACGATGCTGACCCATGGCTATCGCGGGGCGGACGAGTTGATGCCGCTGGTGGCGAAGGTGCTGGAAGCGCACGGCGCCGCCACCTGATCGACGGCACGCCATTCACCCGGCGGCGGTGACGGCCGCCGGGTATCGCGCTAACGTCTCGCGCTACCTCGCGTCGGGCGCGATCTTGTCCTGCGTCTTCGTGTCGAAGTCGGACGCGTCATGGCGCTCGTGGAGCTGGCTCGACGGCTCGCCCATCACGCGGTTGACCATCCGGCCGCGCTTGACCGCCGGGCGGGCATAGACCGCTTCGGTCCAGCGCTGGACGTTCTTGTAGTCCTGCACCTGCAGGAACTCGCCCGCATCGTAGAGCAGCCCCTTGGCCAGCGCCCCGTACCAGGGCCAGATCGCCATGTCGGCGATGGTGTATTCGGGCCCGGCGACGAACTCGTTGTCGGCCAGCCGGCGATCGAGGACGTCGAGCTGGCGCTTCACCTCCATGGCGTAGCGATTGATCGGGTATTCGTATTTGACCGGCGCATAGGCATAGAAATGGCCGAAGCCGCCGCCCAGGAACGGCGCCGAGCCCATCTGCCACTGCAGCCAGGACAGGCACTCGGCCCGCGCGGCCGGGCTGGTGGGCAGAAAGGCGCCGAACTTCTCGGCCAGATAGATGAGGATCGCACCGGATTCGAACACCCGGATCGGCTCCGGTCCGCTGCGGTCGTTGAGCGCCGGGATCTTGGAGTTCGGGTTGATCTCGACGAAGCCGCTGGAGAACTGGTCGCCCTCGCCGATCTGGATCAGCCAGGCGTCGTATTCGGCGCCACTGTGGCCAGATGCCAGAAGCTCCTCGAGCATCACCGTCACCTTGACGCCGTTCGGCGTCGCCAGCGAATAGAGCTGCAGCGGATGCTTGCCGACCGGCAGTTCCTTGTCATGGGTCGGGCCGGCGATGGGACGGTTGATGCTAGCGAACTTGCCGCCGCTTTCCTTGTCCCAGGTCCAGACGGCGGGCGGCGTGTATTCGGCATTGTCGGTCATCGACATCTCCATTTTCGAATTTTTGCGGGTGAAGGGCGACCGGGTCCGGTGGCTGGCGGCGAATGTCGGCCGCGCCGACCTGCCGTTTTCGGGAAAACCGCGACGGATCCCGGGAACGGGTCCTTGCGCCTTGCAGCCCACTATAGATGCACGGTCGCGCGCCTCAAGCGAACGATGCGGGCGCGAACGGCAACGGAGCGTCACCGTCGGGCAGACAGCGGCACCGCCCGTTCGCGGGCAAGAACGCCTCAGCGATGGCGTCCGGCGCACGCAAAAAAGGGCCGGGAGGTCTTATTCCCGGCCCTGTCCATGATGGGATCTTTCGGTGCGGCGAGCCCTTCGCCCGCCGCCGTCTCGATCAGAACTCGATGCGGGCCGAGACGCCGAAGGAGCGGCCGGGGCTGCGCAGCGGCACGACGGTGGAGAATTCCTGGCCGTAGGTGGCGCGGTCGGAATAGGTCTCGTCGAAGATGTTGTCGACCTTGGCGCGCAGCGTGACGTTGCTGAGCTGCGGCGGGACGTATTCGACGAAGGCGTTGACGACGGCGTAGCTTTCCAGCGGCTGCACGCCAGCCGGGTCGGCACCGTTCTTGGCCGGAGCCTCTTCCTCCAGCGCGAACTCGGCATCGGCGCCGAAGGTCAGACCGTATTCGTCGACCCGCTGGACCAGGGCGAGGGTGAAGATCTCGCCCATCGGCACGGTGAAGTAGTTGCCGACATAGGAGTCCACACCGCTGCCATCCATTTCGGTGGTCACGCTTGTGAAGCCGCCGCGCACATTGCCGGTGCCCCAGTCATAGCCAGCCGCCAGGTCGAAACCGGTGCTGGTGAAGTCGTGGGTCAGCGACGGGCCGCCGCGATATTCCGGCGTGCGGCCGTTCTCGATGTCGGTGCGGAACAGCTGACCGTCGAGCATGAAGCCGGCATAGCGGAATTCGAAGCCCGCAAAGCCGTTGTCGCCGCGCACCGGATCGATGTCGGTGTAGATCCAGGCCGGGTTCTGGATGAAGGTTTCGGCGAGGACGATGCCGCCGAAGACGCTGGAGACGCCGGCCTTCAGGGCGAAATGGTCGGTCAGGGCATACTTCACCGAAGCGTTGCCGCTGGCGCCGGTGTTGCGCTGGTCTCCGCCGTTGGTGCCGGTGAAGACCTGGTGGTCGATACGGCCACCGAAGGAGAGCGACAGCTGGTCCGTCGGATCGAGACGGGCCTGTGCGAAGGCGCCGATATTGTCGGCCTTCTCACCGGTCGAATAGGTCGCGTCGTAGAAATCCGCGGTCTCGCGATAGACGTCCACACCGGCGTTCACCGATCCCATCTCCAGATGGAATTCATTGGCGAAGGTGGCGTTGAAACTCTCGGCCTTGGCCTCGTAGCGGGCCTTGTTGCCGCTGGGCACGCCGCCGAGCAGGATGTCTTCCTCGGTTTCCAGATTGGTCGTGCTGTAGGCGAGCGTCACCTTCGGGTCGAACCAGCCGGTCGCCTGCGTGTTCTCGTAGGAGAAGACGACATTCTGGCGGTCGAGATCGTAGATGCGCGTGTCGGGAACCGGACGGCCGCCGATGATGGAGCCGATATTGGCGCGATAGGGGCGCACGCCGTCGTCGGTCACCCGCTCGTAGCTGAACTCGAAGCGATCTCCCGACAGACCCTCATAGGCCACCTTGCCGAGACCGCTGACGAGGCCGGCGCCGGTGCCGGTCACGGTGCGGCCGTCGCCATCCTCGTAGTCGTCGCCGTCGACACGGTTCAGGAAGCCGAGCACCTCGAAGCCGTTGGAACGGGCATAACCGGCGCCGAGCGTGCTGAAGGTGTCGCCATTGGTCTGGAAGCCGCCCTCGACATAGCCGCCCCAGTTGCGTCCGTCGCGCAGCAGGTCCTCGACATCGACGGTCTCGTAGGCGATCGCGCCGGCCAGGGCGCCCGGACCGGCGTCGGCGGCGGCAACGCCGGCATCGACGCGGGCTGCCTTCAGGAGCCGCGGATCGATGACGTTGGTGGCGTTGTGGTGGAACAGCTTGTTGTTCTGGCGCGACCCGTCGATCGTCACGGCAAGGTTGGTCTCCTCGATGCCGTGGACATAGACCTTCTGGTTGCTCGCGATGGTGCCGCCGACCGACACTGCGGACTCGCGGCGGAAGAGGTCCTGCACCGTCTGCGGGCGGAAGGTCTCGATCTCGGTGTAGTCGACGACGGCGACGGTGTTGCCGTCCTCGATGGACTCCTCGCTGCCGCCGGAACCCGCCACGACAACTTCGCCGAGCAGGACCGTTCCCGTCTCACCGGTGGCGGCGGTGGCCTGCGTATAATCGCGAGCCGGCGATTGCGCGAAAGCCGTGCCGGCCGCGAAGACACAGATGACGGGACTGACCGTCACGAGAAGCATGCGGCGCAGCGAGGTCGTCGCCCGGTCGTCGGTCATCGATCATTTTCCTTTACTCGAACCATGGGAACACGCGCTCGGCACCGTGGCGGACAAGTTGCGTGTGAGAAGATGCGTTACAAAACATGACTCGTAGAATCAACTTTGCATATTGCCGTTGCGACCGCGACACCGCGAGTGTGGCAAAACTGCACTGACTCTGGAATCCCTGTAAGAAAGGGCCTGGAGACCACCGGTCCGGTGCTAGCCACGTTCTGCGGGCCGCCATCGCGGCGCATTCCCGCCCTGCCATCGCCACACTGCCTTCCCGGCTGAGTTGCGGCCAAGGTCCCGTCTCCGCTTCCTTCACCGCCAGCCACTACAAAACCTGATTCTTTTTATCATGTTTATTGTCACGAGGCGGGAAGCCGGTTAGGCAACGCCACGCAATCGGGCGGCACGCGGGTGCGGCCCGGACGCCTGCCCGGAGAGGATCAATGGCTCAGCGCGACAGAATGGTCGGTGACGGAACGGATTCGGACCGTCGTCCGCAATCCGGGCCCCTGCCGGTGATCGTCGCGCGTGCAACGGATGATGCCGCTCGCCCGGTCGGCGCCGAATCGGCATGGCGGCGCCCGGCGGCTTATGGACCGAGGCTCGCCCCGACCCTCGAGCCGAGCTGGACCGTGGCGGAACGCGCCGCGTTCCGCGCCTTCGCCAATTGCTATCTGCGCGAGATCGATGCCGGCCGCTTCGTCGCGCGCGACGGCCCGGCGCCCTCCTTCATCGAATGGCGGCTGACGGGTCAGCGCCGGCGCCTGCGTGCCGCCCTGGCCTATCGCTCGCTCTGCGGGGCGCATGAATTCGGCCTCGTCCAGGCCGCCGATTTCGGGGACGGACGCTTCCGCTCGATCAGCTGGCTGACCGGCATCCAGCTGATGATCGCCGAAGCGAGCGAGCGCAATGGCGGCGCTCTGGCCGGCAGCGCCAACAGCGCCGCGCTCCTCTCCCGGGTGATCCAGAGCATCCGCGCGATCGACGCCAATCTGACGCGCACCCGGACCACCGTTCCCGGCCACGATTTTCTCGCGACGGAGCAGTCGCTGGTCTATGGCCACTGGCTGCATCCGACGCCGAAGAGCATGGAGGGCATCACGCCCTGGCAGCGGGAGGTCTACGCGCCCGAAGCCGGCGGCCGCTTCCAGCTCGTCGCCTTCGCCGTCGACCGGCACCATGTGCGCGAGGATCATGCCTATGGTCCGAAACCCACCGAAATCGCCGCCAGGCTGGCCGGCGACGATCTGGCCAGATGCGGACTGGGCGATAAGGAGGCCATCCTCCTCATGCACCCGCTGCAGGCGGAATATCTGCAGCTGTCCCCCCATGTCGCGGCCGCGCGCCGGGACGGCATCCTGCGACTTCTGGGGCCCGTGGGACCCGACTTCTTCGCCACCTCCTCGATGCGCACGGTCTGCTCGGCCGATGCCGGCTACCAGCTGAAATTCTCGCTGCCGGTACAGATCACCAATTCGGTCCGGCGCAACGGCCTTGAGGAGATGAAGGCGGGCGTCGCCATGGCACGCTGGCTGAAGCGTCAGGGCGCCCTTGCCGAAGCCGGCGGCCTGTCGTTCCTCCCCGACCCGGCCTGGGTGACGGTGGAACTGCCCGGCCAGACCGACACCGGCTTCGAGACCATCTACCGCGAGACCGTCGCGCCCGACGCGGAACCGCCGGTGATGGTCGCGGCGCTGACGGCCGCGCCCGTCCGGCCGCGCCCGTCGATGCTCAAGGGGCTGATCGCGCGGCTGGCCGCACGCGACGGCGCGACACCGCAGGCCACCGCCGCCCGCTGGTTCGATGCCTATCTGAAGGCCAGCGTGGAGCCGGTCATCCGCTTCTTCGACCGCACCGGCATCGCGCTGGAGGCGCATCAGCAGAACTGCCTCTTGCGCCTCGTCGACGGCTGGCCGGACGGTCTGGTCTATCGCGACAATCAGGGCTTCTACCTGTCGGAGTCCGAACGGCCAGCGCTTTCCACCAACTTCCCAGAGGCGAGGGGAATCGACGGGCTGTTCTTCCGCGAGGAAGAGATCGTCGGGCGCCTCACCTACTACCTCCTGGTCAACCAGGTGTTCTCGGTCATCGCCCGGCTAGGCGAAGACGGTCTTCTGCCGGAAGATGCCGCTATTGGGCAGTTGCGCCAGACCCTGCAGACGCTGGCCGGCCGCACATCGCGTGGCGGCCGCCGCTTCTGCGACACCGCGCTTGCCGCGCCCGATCTGGTGCTCAAGGCCAATCTCGGCCTGCGGCTGGCCGATACCGACGAACTCGCGAGCCCCACCGGCGCCGGCGTCTACACGCGCTGGCCCAATCCCCTCATCGCGCCGGGCCCGAGCCGGCCGCAACGGCTGGCCTCATGACATTCGTGCTCGATCTCCCCGGCCCCGACGGCGCCGCGCCCCGTGTCCTGGCGCAGCTCGTGTCGGCAGCCCTCTACGAGGGTTTGCTGGCGGTCGAAGCCGAGGGCGCTCCCGCTCGCGACGGGCGCAGGACCGTGCGCCTCGGCGTCGCCGGTCTCGTCATCGACGCGGAGCTCTACACCGGCGCGTTCGGCCGGCCCCGTGTCGTACCGGACACCGTGCGGCTGAACGGCCTGCCGGCGCATGCCGATGCCGTGGCATCGATCGTCGCGGCGCTGGTGCCGGAGCCGGTGCGCCGCACGCGCCTTCAGGAAGAGTTCGCCCGTACGGCCAGCGGCCTCGCCCATGCCATCCGGGTGGCCCCGGCCAATCGCCGCGAGTTCGACTTCGCCCGGCTCGATTCGGCGATCTACGAAGGCCATCCCTACCATCCGGCCTTCCGGAGCCGGCTGGGCTTCAACGACGCCGACGACATGCGGTTCGGGCCGGAAGCCAAGGCCGGGTTCCTGCTTCGCTGGCTGCTCGTCCGCGACGACCGGCTGCACCGCAGCGGACCGGACCTGCGCGGGCCGGACGGCTGGGCGCAGCTGGCCGGGCCGGTGGTGGCCGCGATGGCGCTGGACCGCGTCGGCGCGGAGGCGGCGGCGCAATGGCAGCTGATGCCGGTCCATCCCTGGCAATGGCGCGCGAAGACCGCCGCCATCGTCGCCCCGGCAATCGCGCTCGGCGAGGTCCACGACCTCGGCGTCGCCGGCGAAAGCTATCGCGCCACCCAGTCGCTGCGCACATTGGTCAATCTCGACCGTCCCGACGCGCCGCACCTCAAGTTGCCGCTGGCGGTGGTGAACACCTCCGTCGCGCGGACACTGGACCCGCACTGGGCGCTGGCCGGCCCCTCCATCTCCGACTGGTTTGCGACACTGGTAGCGAACGACCGCTGGTTGAGCGATGGCGATCGCCTCGTCGTGTTGAAGGAAGCCCGGGCTCTCGTCTTCGACCGGAACGGCACCGAAGCCGAACACACCGGCGCGATCTGGCGCGACAACCCGGCCGCGAGGCTGGCACCGGGCGAAGAGGCGGTGCCGCTCAACGCCCTCTTCGCGGTCGAGGCAGACGGCGACCCGTTCGTGGCCCCCTGGATTCGCCGCTATGGCTGCGCCGGCTTCGTCACGCAGCTGATCGAAGTGGTCGTGCGGCCGATGGTTCACTTGCTTCTGGCCTACGGCCTGGCATCCGAGGCGCATGGCCAGAACCTGGTGCTGATCCATCGCGACGGTTGGCCGGTGCGGATCGCACTGCGGGACTTCTCCGACAATCTGGAATGGGTGCCGGACTTCCTGCGCGGCGCCCCACCACTGCCCGATTTTGTGGCGATCGACCCGCTGTTCGCCGACCGCACGCCCAACCGCTTCTACTGGATGCAGGACGTGGAGGAGCTGCGCTGGCTGTTCACCGACGCCGTGCTGATCTTCTCCCTCGCCGACTTCGCCTTCCTGATGGAGCGACGCTACGGCCACACCCAAAAGGCCTTCTTCGACGAGACCCTGTGCCTCGTCACGAACCACGCGAAGGCCCTGAAGCTGGAGCACCGGGCCGATCAACTCGGGCTGCACACACAGACCGTGGTCACCGACCGGCTGCTCTCCGCCAAGCTCGGACATGCCGCCGAAGGCCCGCTCGTCGTCCCCAATTCCCTTGCCCGCAAGCCATGGAAGGCCCTGGCATGATCCGTTTCGATGATCGCGACTACGATTTCGCCGCGCTGCTCGCCCTCGCCGCGCAGATGCAGCAGGGCGGCCGGCTGGGCAGCACGCTGCACGGCACCCACGCCGTCTGCCTGACCGATCCGGCCGAACTGATGGCGGCGTTCCTGCTGATCCGGCAGGAGGGCGGCAGCATCATGCCGCTGCACCCGGCGACGCCGTCGACGGCGGCCCGGCGCATCGCGCTCAGCGCCTGCTGCGACACGCTGACCTTCGGCCGTGCGCCGGCCGAGGCGCTGGAGCCCGACGCCCGCCAGCGCGAATTCGGCCATCGCCTGATCCAGACCAGTTCCGGCACGACGGGCGAGGCGAAGATCATCGCCCGGACCTTCGAGGACATCGAGGCCGAGATCGAATCCTATGTCGGCTTCTTCGAGGGCGCCCATGACAAGGTGCCGGTGGTGGCCTGCCCGATCAGCCATTCCTACGGCCTGATCTGCGGCCTTCTGGCCGGTGTCGCGCGCGGCGTGACCCCACTGGTGCTGTCGCCGGACAATCCGAAATACGTCCTGTCCCGCATGGCCGAGATGGAGCGGCCGCTCCTCTACGCCGCGCCGGCCTTTCTCAACGTGGCGGCCCGCTTCCTGAAGCCGGGCGAGACCATGCATGCGGCGATGACCTCCGGCACGCTGCTGCCGGCGCCCTGGTTCGAGGCAATCCGCGCCAGGACCGGCACCCTGTTCCAGCAATATGGCTGTTCGGAAGCCGGTGTGGTCGCGGTCAGCGAGGATCTCGTTGCGGCGAACGAGATGGGCCGGCCGCTGCCCCATCACCGGCTGCGGGCCGGCACGGCGGCGGAACCGGCGGAGATCATCGTCGACACGCCGTGGGGCACGGTCGGCACCCGCGATCTCGGCCATCTGCGCGACGACGGCGTTCTCGTCTTCGACGCGCGCCTCGACGACACGATCATCGTCTCGGGCCTCAACGTCTATCCGCGCGAGGTCGAGGACGTGGTCATGGCCATGCCGGGCATCGAGGACGCCGTGGTGTTCGGCCTGGACGACGCCTTTGCCGGCGGGCGCGTCGCGCTCGTCTACACCGGCGCTGACGACGTCACCGAGGCCGCCATCGCGCAATGGTGCGGCACGCAGCTCGCCGGCCACCAGCGCCCGCGCGCGATGCGCCGCGCCGCCGCGATCCCGCGCGGCGGTACCGGCAAGATCAGCCGCCGCGAGATCCGCAGCCTCTACACTGAAGACCGACTCTAGAGATCATCATGGACCAGCCCGCAGCACCTTCCCTTCTCGACACCGTCCGCATGGTCCTCGCCGAGGAGATCCGGCATCCCGGCATGGAACGCTTCGCCCTAGCCGCCCGGCTGCGCGAGGATCTCGGGATCGATTCCGTCATCCTGATGGAGCTTCTGGTGCGGCTGGAAACCGGCCACGGCTTCGAGGTGCCGAAGACCGCGCTGGACAGCGCGCGACTGATCACCATCGGCGATCTGCTCGCCCAGTTCGGCCCCGACCAGGCCGGCACGGACCTCGCGCCGCGGGTGCGGCCGGCGATCGATCCGGCGGCCGGGCGCGCCGAGGCCCGGGCGGCGGCCGGCGTGCACGGCGAAATGCCCATGGACATCAAGGTCCATTGCTATGTGAGCTGTCTCTGCGACGGGCTGAAGCGCCGCGATGGGATCGACCACCGCCCCTTCTACGCGGCCATCCCGGATTCGCCCTTCGCCCTCGATGACCGGATGCGGATCCGCTACCACGCGGCCGGCATGACCCATGGCGATTTCCGCGACTGGTTCGCGTCACTGTACGGCGCCACGATCACGCCGGTCGCGGATTCCGACACGCTGCTCGCCGCCGCAAAGAGCCCCGCCGAGGGCATCGACACGATGGTGATGGTCGATCTCCACCGCCTGCCGGAGCGCGAGAACCCGTTCGACCGCGATCCCTTCCCCCATTACGCGCTGCTGGCGCCCCATGACGAGCCGGGCAAGCTGCTCATGCGGGACGTCGATTTCCGCTGGGAAGGCCCGCTCGCGGCCGACCGGCTGGCCGCCGCCATGGCCAGCCCGCATGTCTCGGGCGGCTTCCTGATCGACCATCGGGGCAGCCGTCCACCTGAGCAAGCGGCGCTCGCTGCCTTCTTCCGGTCGGTGATCCGGCTCGACGTGAACCCCTTCGCGACCGGGCTCAGACGCGTCCTCGCCGCCCATGCCGGCGCCCGCGCGACACGGCCGCTGGCCGATCTGCCGGAGGCGGTCGCCGAACTGCCGATCCTGGTGATCCGCAAATATGCCTATGAGCACGTCATCGCCTTCTTCTGGCGCACGCTCGGACGGGACACGGCGAGCTTCGACTTCTGGGCCGACGAGATCGAGCGGCTGGTGCAGGGCTATCGCAGCGCGCATTTCGAATGCGCCAAGCTGGCCGCCGGCCGGGCGCCTGTCGACACGACCCAACTGGAACGGCTGATTGCCGGCCTGGAAGCGCTGGAGGGTGCGATCAAGGCCGAGATCCTGCGCTGCACGAGCGAGCTCGAGCAGGCGGCCTGAGCGCCGCCTGCGCCCGCCTGTCGCCCTCGGTAGCCATTGACAGAACCGGCAAGCTCCGGCCGTCTGTCCCCAACGCCAGACCGCCAGCCTCACCGGCTCACGGCCGGGCGTCGGGGGACGGCATGGAGAGGTCGGCGCGATGACGAGAGATTGCCAGGCAGGGGCGCCCAAGCCGGCGCGACGGTCCGCTTAGGCGCGGGCATGTTGGACCTTCCCAGCCTCACGCTCACCTATCTCCTGTGCGAATGGGCCGTCCGCCTGGTGATGATCGTGGTCATTCCGCTGCGCCGGCCGCCGGAATCGGCGCGCAGCTGGCTCTTGCTGGTCCTGTTCCTGCCGATCCCGGCCCTGATCCTCTACCGCCTGATCGGGCGGGCGAGTTTTCCGGCCTGGCGCACCGCGCGCTTCGCCGCGACGGCGTCGGAACGCTCCCGGGTGGCGCGCGACCTGCCCGTCCCCGCCCACGCCCCGGACCGGCTGTCGCGGCTTGCCGAGGCGCTCGGCGGCTTTCCGGCCTGCGACGGCAACCGGGTCGACCTCTTCACCGACTACGACGCCACGATCGACGCCATGGTGGCGGCCATCGACGGCGCCCGCACGCAGGTTCATCTCCTCACCTACATCTTCGCCGACGACCGGACGGGCACCAAGATCGCCGACGCGCTGGGGCGGGCCGTCGCCCGCGGCGTGGCCGTCCGGGTGCTGATCGACGCGCTCGGCTCGCGGCCCTGGATCAAGCGCAGCCTGCCGATGCTGACCGCCCGCGGCGTCGACGCCCGGCTCGCCCTGCCGGTGCGCTTCGCGGCCCTGCGGCGCACCCGCAGCGACCTTCGCAATCACCGCAAGCTCTGCCTGATCGATGGCGAAATCGCCTTCGTCGGCTCGCAGAACATCGTCGACCGCGACTTCAAGCCGGGCATTCGCAACGACGAACTGGTCGGCCGGGTGGAAGGCCCCGCCACCGCCGCGCTGGAGGCGGTCTTTGCTGGCGACTGGTATCTGGAGACCGAGACGCGGCTCGCGCCCCTGCCCGTTGCGCGTACAGCCGGCGATGCCGTCCTGCAGGCAATGCCGAGCGGACCGGATTTCGGCGTTCCGGGCTATGAGAGGCTGCTGATCGAACTGGTCCACGGCGCCGAACGCCGGGTCGCGATCGTGTCGCCCTACCTCATTCCCGACGAAGCGCTACTGACCGCCCTGAAGAATGGCGTCACCCGCGGCGTGGAGATCAATCTGATCGTCTCGCAGGTCGTCGATCAGCGGCTCGTCAGCCTGGCCCAGCGATCCTATTACGACGAGCTTCTGGCGGCCGGCGTTCGCCTCTACCGCTATCGCGACCATCTGCTGCACGCCAAGAACGTGTCGATCGACGGGCGGGTCGGCGTCATCGGCTCCAGCAATACCGACGTGCGCTCTTTCATGCTGAACGCCGAGATCAGCCTGATCCTGCATGGCGAGGAGGCCAGTGGCCGTCTCGACGCCGCCCAACGCCACTACATCGCGCATAGCGACCCGCTGACGCTGGACGACTGGCGGGCACGCCCGCGCGGCACACGGCTTCTGGAAAACCTCGCCCGGTTGGTCAGCCCGCTCCTGTAGCGCCATCGGCCGAGGCGGCGTTCCGACAAGTGCGGTGCCCGCCGCTATTCGGTGGCCGCGACATCCTCTTCGGCGACGGCGTCGCCCCAGGGCGAGACGATCTCGGTGGCGCCCCAGTTGGTCGCCCCCTGCCGCGCCACGCCGGAGGGACAGGCGAAGGCATAGGGAAAGACCGTCCGCGGCACGGTCTCGACCCGGTGGGTTCGCCGCAGCGCAGCCAGATCGGCGTCCGGGATCGCTTCGTCGGCAATCACCATGTCGCCGCCCGACACGTCGATGCGCGGCGCGTGGAAGGCGGCGTCGAGGTCGCGTCCCGACAGCATGTGGCGGGCAAGCTGGAACACGGCCGGCAGGATCTTGCGTCCGCCCGAGGCGCCGAGCGCAAACCGCGTGTTTCCGCTTTCGCCGAGGATCGGGCAGACATTCATCAGGCAGCGCTTGCCGCCGGCGAGCGCGTTCGGCCCGCCCTGTTCGGGATCGAACCACATGATGCCGTTGTTCAGAAGCAGTCCGGTCGAGGGCGAGACCACCCGCGACCCGAAGACCGACAGCAGCGTCTGGGTCATTGCCACCATGTTGCCGCGCCTGTCGACGATGGAGAAATGCGTCGTCGAGCCGGGCGCGGCCGGGCTGTCATGGTCGCCCATCCGGGCCAGACGATCCGCATAGGCTGCGGACAACGCATCCGCGGTCGCCGCCAGTTCGTCGCCGGGCCTGGCGAAAGATCCCGCCGCCGCGTAGCGCGCAAAGGCATCGGCCAGCGTCGGCCCCGCCGTCAGCTCGGGCGTCACGTGCAGCCGGCCGCCCGGCGCCGCGAAGGAGAGCGGCGTCTGGATTTCGGCACGATAGGCGGCGAGATCCGTAAAGGTCAGCGAGCCGCCCTTCTCGGCGACGTCGCGGGCGAGCTCGCGGGCGACGTCGCCCTCGTGCATCTCGCGCGGCCCGTTGCGGGCGATGGCGTCCAGCGTGTCGGCCATCCGGCCCATGGCGAGGCGGATGTCGGTCAGTGCCGTCCACCCGCCGACCGGTGGCCAGACCCCGTCCTCCAGGAACAGCGCCGCGGCGTCGGGATCGCGCGCCAGCGACCGCGCCGCCGAGGCGATCATCAGGCCGGCGTACCAGTCGATCTTCAGCCCCTCGCGGGCCATCGCCGCCGCCGGCTGGACGAGATCGTGCCAGGGCATGCGCCCCCAGCGAGCATGGGCGATGCCGATGCCGTCCACGACACCCGGCACCGCCACCGCCGTCGCGCCCTCGATATTGCGGTCGCCGACCACCCGCTTCCAGGGAAAAAGATCACTCGCGCGGCCCTCCCCGGCCAGCGGAAACGCCGCCGGGTCGAGCCCGGCCGGGGCCCGCATGCCGTAATAGACTGCGTAGGGTTTCGCCTCGTCGGCCCGCCACACCATCATCGCGCCGCCGCCGGCCGGGCCGCTCATCCAGGGCTCCAGCACGCCCATGCCGAAGGAGACGGCGGTCGCCGCGTCGAGGGCATCGCCGCCGGCCGCCAGGACTTGTGCGCCGAGTTCCGCAACCCGGCGATGCTGGGCG
The DNA here is from genome assembly GCF_000153465.1 of Aurantimonas manganoxydans SI85-9A1. GTDB lineage: Bacteria > Pseudomonadota > Alphaproteobacteria > Rhizobiales > Rhizobiaceae > Aurantimonas > Aurantimonas manganoxydans. Next base: position 3,092,455 of record NZ_CH672387.1, read on the forward strand.
GCGACGATGCCGGTCTGCGACATGCGGGCCGGCTTGGTGACGATCTGGGAGCGGGAGAAATTGGTCATGGACGTCCCCGGATACGGGTGAGTGGGTGCATGGCAGGACGGGTGCGGTGTTCCGCCCGCGACCCTTCGGCATGGGCGGCCGGTCAGCCGACGCCGTTGGCGGCATCGAGCAAGGGCGGGATGATCTCGGCCTCCAGCCGTTCGCGGGTCCAAGCGGTGCCGCTGACCGAGCAATGGATCGCCCCGCCGGTCTGCGGGTCGCGGCCGACGGCCACGGCGACGCCGAGCTCGTTCATCTGCACCTCGTTCTCGGCGATGGAGTAGCCGGTCTCGGCCGCTGCCTCGACGAGGGCGCTGACGGCGCCGCGGTCCATCACCGTCGCAGGCGTGAACCGCCGCATCGGCCATTCCTCGACGCAGCGGCGGCGGGTCTCGGCGCCGAGGCGCGAGAGCATCACCCGGCCGCTCGACGTGTTCAGCGCCGGAACCCGGCGCCCGACGATGGAAGCGCCAAAGCTTGTGCGGGCGCTGGGCAGGCGGACGATGTAGACGATGTCGGGGCCGTCGATGCGCGAGAAATTGATGGTTTCGCCCAGCGACTGGTGCAGGTCGATCAGCTTGGGCATCGCCGTATGGACCAGCTCCTGCGACCAGAAATAGGCGTTGGCGAGCTCGGTCATCCGGATCGACGGACTGTAGCGCCGGGTGGTCGGGTCCTTGTCGAGATAGCCCAGACGGGTGAAGGTGGTGACCAGACGCTGAACGCTGCTGCGGTCGAGCCCGGTCGCCGCGGACAATTCGGTCAGGCCCATGCGCGAACGCTCGGGCGCGAAGGCCTCCAGAAGGGTCATCGCCTTGCCGAGCGAGGCAACGAAGTGGCCGTCCTTTTGAATGTCCCGGTCTGCCGGCATGCTGCGCTGCACACTATTTGATCAATTCGGAGTGTTGACTGAATCGTAGCCGTGTTCCTACGATACCACAATCCGCAAACGGTTATCGGCATGCGATAACGGGCGGAGATGTCCCGGCCCCCGAGCCCTACCCTTCGGAGACGCATTGATGTCCTTCTTCTCTGCCGCTTCCACCTTCCGACCAACGCGGGCGATCCGAACCGCCCTGCTCGCCTCCGTCGTCGCCATGACGGGCCTTGCCGGCGGCCCCGCCGCCGCCCAGGAAATCCGCGCCGTGATGCATTCGGGCATCCGCGTCCTCGATCCCGTGATCACCACCGCGCACATCACGCGCAACCACGGCTACATGATCTACGACACGCTTCTGGGCATGGACGAGAACCTGAAGCCGCAGCCGCAGATGGCCAGCTGGGAGATCTCCGACGACAAGCTCACCTACAGCTTCACCCTGCGCGACGGCCTGAAATGGCATGACGGCGCGCCGGTGACGGCGGCCGACGTGGTCGCCTCGCTGAAGCGCTGGGGCGAACGCGACGGCGGCGCCCAGATGATGTTCAAATACGTGGCGAGCCTCGAGGCCAAGGACGACAAGACCGCGGTCCTGACCCTGTCCGAGCCGTTCTCCTACGTCCTCGAACTGATCGCCAAGCCGTCGGGCCTGCCGTCCTTCATCATGCCGGAGCGCGTCGCTAAGACGCCCTCCGGCGAGGCGATCACCGACTATACCGGCTCCGGCCCGTTCACCTTCGTCGAGGCCGAGTTCGAACCCGGCGTGCGCGCCGTCTACGACAAGAACCCCGACTATGTGCCGCGCGACGAGGCACCGAGTTGGACCGCCGGCGGCAAGGTGGTGAATGTCGACCGCGTGACCTGGGTGGTCATGCCGGACGCGCAGACCGCGGTGAACGCCATCAATGGCGGCGAGATCGACTATATCGAGCAGACACCGACCGACCTTCTGCCGCTGCTTCAGGGCAATCCCGAGCTGACGGTGATGACCCTCGCCGATTACGGCTACCAGACCATGGGCCGACTCAACTGGCTCTACCCGCCCTTCGACAATGTCGAGATCCGGCGTGCCGCCATGGCGGCGCTCGGCCAGGAGCCGATCCTCGCCGCCCTCGTCGGCAATCCGGAATATCAGGACACCTGCGGCTCGATGTATGGCTGCAACACGCCGTTCGCGACCGAGGCCGGCGATGAGCTGATCATGAAGGGCCCGCAGCCCGAGGTCGCCAAGAAGATGCTCGACGAGGCCGGCTATGACGGCACCCCGGTCGTCCTGATGCAGCCGACCGATGTCGGCTCCGTCGGCCCGCAGCCGGTGGTCGCCGCCCAGCTCCTGCGCCAGGCCGGCTTCACCGTCGACATGCAGCCGATGGACTGGCAGACCCTCGTGACCCGACGCGCCAGCCAGTCCGCGCCCGCCGACGGCGGCTGGAACATGTTCTTCACCAACTGGATCATCCCGGAGGTGTGGAGCCCGCTCAACAACCCGATGCTGAACGGCGGCGGCAAGGAAGCGGCCTGGTTCGGCTGGCCGGACGATCCGAAGCTGGAGGAACTGCGCGTCGCCTTCGCCAAGGCCGGCGACGAGGCCGAGCGAAAGAAGATCGCCGAGGACATCCAGGCCCACGCCTATGACGTCGTCAACTACATCCCGGTCGGCGAGTACCGGATCCCGACGACGATCTCCAACAAGCTGACCGACGTCATGAAGATGCCGGTTCCGGTGTTCTGGAGCGTCCAGAAGACCGACTGACGCCATGCCCGTAACGCCGCGTCGCTGACGGCGCGGCGTCACCCGTTCCCTTCTGCAGCGTCCTGCGCCGCGAGGCTCGACCAATGCTCGCCTACATCTTCCGCCGCGTCCTGGCCTCCGTGCCGGTGCTGATCGTCGTGGCGCTGTTCGTTTTCCTCTTGTTGCGGCTGACGCCGGGCGACCCGGCCGCGATCATTGCCGGCGACATGGCGACGCCCGAACAGCTCGCCCAGATCCGCCAGAGCCTCGGCCTCAACGAGCCGCTGGTGACCCAGTTCATCACCTGGAGCGGCCAGTTGCTGAGCGGCGATTTCGGCCGCTCGCTGATCTCGCGCACGCCGGTCCTGACCCTGATCGGCCAGCGGCTGGAGCCGACCCTCAGCCTCGCCCTCGTGACCATGGCGATCACGCTTCTCCTGTCGATCCCGATGGGCGTCCTCGCCGCCTGGCGCCACGGCACGCTCACCGACAACGTCATCATGGCGATCTCGGTGCTGGGCTTCTCGATCCCGGTCTTCGTCACCGGCTACATCTTCATCCAGATCTTCGCCATCGACCTGAAGCTGCTGCCAGTCCAGGGTTTCAAGAGCATCTTCGACGGGGTCGGGCCGTTCCTGGCGCGCATCATCCTGCCGGCCTTCACCCTGGCGACGATCTACATCGCGCTGATTGCCCGCATGACCCGCGCCGCGATGCTGGACGTTCTCGACGAGGACTATGTGCGCACCGCGCGGGCCAAGGGCCTGTCGGAGCGGATCGTCCTGTTCCGCCATGCGCTGCGCAACGCCGCCGTGCCGATCCTCACCGTCGTCGGCACCGGTTTCGCGCTCATGATCTCCGGCGTCGTCGTCACCGAAAGCGTCTTCAACATTCCCGGCCTCGGGCGGCTGACCGTCGACGCCATCCTTGCCCGCGACTACCCGGTGATCCAGGCGCTGATCCTCCTGACCAGCGGCATCTACGTGGTGATCAATCTCCTGATCGACATCTCCTACGCGTTCATGGACCCGAGGATCCGATACTGATGGCGAGGAGAGACACCCTGCCCCCGATTGCCGAGCCGGTCATCAAGCGCCGCTTCCTGCCACGGATCGAACTGGCGGATCTGCGCTTTGCGCCGACCCTCGCCGCGATCTGCCTGGGGGTCATCGTCATCGGTGCCCTGCTGGCGCCGGTCATTGCGCCCTTCGACCCGATCGCCATGAACCCGATGGAACGGCTGGCGGGCGCCAGCGCCACCCATCCCTTCGGCACCGACGCCTATGGCCGCGACGTCTTCTCGCGCACGCTCTACGGCGCCCGCGTCTCGCTGATCGTCGGCATCGGCGCGGCCATGGTGGCGGTGCTGATCGGCCTGCCGCTCGGCCTGATCTCGGGCTTCTTCCGCTGGCTCGACGCCATCCTGATGCGGATCATGGACGGCCTGATGGCAATCCCCAGCGTGCTCCTGGCCATCGCCATCGTGTCGCTGGCCGGCTCCAGCCTCTGGACCGTGCTCATCGCCATCACCATTCCGGAAATTCCGCGCGTCGTGCGGCTGGTGCGCTCGGTCGTCCTGTCGGCGCGCGAGGAGCCCTATGTCGAGGCCGCCATCGCCGTCGGCTCCAGCCTGCCGAAGATCATGTGGCGACACCTGACGCCCAACACCATCGCGCCGCTGATCGTCCAGGGCACCTATGTCTGCGCTTCGGCGATCCTGACCGAGGCGATCCTGTCGTTCCTGGGCGCCGGCATTGGCACCGAGACGCCGTCCTGGGGCAACATCATGTCGGAGGGCCGGCTCTACTTCCAGCTCAAACCGTCGCTGATCTTCTGGCCGGGCCTGTTCCTGTCGCTGGCCATCCTGTCGATCAACATTCTCGGCGACACCGCCCGCGACGTCATGGACCCGCGCCTCGGCAAGAAGAGGGAGGCCTGATGAACGACCACGCCCACCCCGCCGCCGCGAGCAGCGGTGACGTCCTCGTCGTCGAGAATCTCGTCGTCACCACACGCGGCCGCCAGCCGGCCCCGATCCTCGACGGCATCTCGCTGCGCGTCGGTGCCGGCGAGACCGTCTGCCTCGTCGGCGAGAGCGGCTCCGGCAAGTCGGTGACGTCGCTGGCCACGATGGGGCTGTTGCCGAAAGGCGCGCTCACCGCCCGTTCGGGCCGCATTCTCGTCGAGGGCGAGGATGTCCTGACCGCCAGCCCGGCGCGGCTGCGCCAGCTGCGCGCCACCCGCATGTCGATGATCTTCCAGGAGCCGATGACGGCGCTCAACCCGGTGATGACCGTCGAGAGCCAGTTGGAGGAAGTGCTGAGCGCCCATGCCAGCATGAGCACAGCCGACCGCCGGACGCGCATCCGCGACATTCTCTCGCTCGTCCATCTGCCGGATGTGGAGCGCATGTGCCGCTCCTATCCGCACCAGCTTTCGGGAGGCCAGCGCCAGCGGGTGATGATCGCCATGGCGCTGGTCCTCGAACCCAGGCTGCTGATCGCCGATGAGCCGACGACCGCCCTCGACGTGACGACCCAGAAGCAGATCCTGAAGCTGATCCGCGAGATCCAGGAGCGGCTCGGCACGTCGGTCCTGTTCATCACCCACGACATGGGCGTCGTCGCCGACATCGCCGACCGGGTCTATGTGATGCGGGCCGGCGAGATCGTCGAATCCGGGCCGATCGAGGCGATCCTCACCGCGCCGACCAAGCCCTATACCCGCAACCTCCTGACCGCCGTGCCGGCACTGCGCCCGCGCGACGCCCGCCCCGCGGCCTCCCGCGAGATCGTCCTGGAGACCAGCGAACTCGGCATGACCTACAGCCAGGGCTCGCTGTTCCGCAAACGCGAGGGCACCGTCGCGGCGAAGGACGTCAACCTGATCCTCGGGCGTGGCCGCACCCTCGGCATTGTCGGCGAGAGCGGCTCGGGCAAGTCCACCGTGGCGCGCTGCGTCATGCGGCTGATCGAACCCACCGCCGGCACCATCCGCCTGCGCGGCTCCGACATTTCGGGCCTGTCGCGCCGGGCGCTGCGGCCGTGGCGCAAGCGCATCCAGATGATCTTCCAGGACCCCAACCGCTCGCTCAATCCGCGACTGACGGTAGGCGACAGCATCACCGAAGGGCCGATCAACTACGGCACCTCGCCCCGGGAGGCGCGCGAGCAGGCCAAGACCCTTCTGGAACTCGTCGGCCTGCCCAAGGACGCCATCGACCGGCATCCGCACCAGTTTTCCGGCGGCCAGCGCCAGCGCATCGCCATCGCCCGGGCGCTCGCCATGGAGCCGGACGTCCTCGTCGCCGACGAGGCGGTGTCGGCCCTCGACGTCTCGGTGCAGGCCCAGGTCCTCGACCTACTCGACGACATCCAGGCGCGGCTCGGCGTCGCCCTCCTGTTCATCACCCACGACCTGCGCGTCGCCGCGCAGATCTGCGACGAGGTGGTGGTGATGCAGCGCGGCCGGGTGGTGGAATACGGCCCGACCGCCGAGGTGCTGGGCAATCCGCGCGAGGCCTATACGCGCGAACTGATCGATGCGGCCCCAGGCCGCTACTGGGACTTTCCGAATTTTTGCCCGCTGCCCGGCGCAGCAGGCTTCAGGGACACGACCGTGCCGGCATGACAGACGACAGCACAAGGACGCCCGCCCCGCGCATCGCGGTCGGCGGGTTCATGCACGAGACCAATACGTTCGCGCCGACCAGAGCGGACTACGCCGCCTTCGAGCATGGTGGTGGCTGGCCGGCGCTGGCGGAGGGCCCGGCGATGATCGCGGCGACGCGCGACGTCAACATGGGCATCTGCGGCTTCGTCACCGAAGCCGCGCGACGCGGCTGGCACCTCGTGCCGACGCTGTGGTGCGCAGCGGTGCCCTCCGCCCATGTCACCGAAGACGCCTATGAGGCCATCGCCGCCCGCATCGTCGCGGCGATCGAAGCCGCACTGCCGCTCGACGCGGTCTATCTCGATCTCCACGGCGCCATGGTCTGCACCCATCTCGACGATGGCGAAGGCGAACTGCTGGCGCGGGTGCGCCGGGTCATCGGCCCCGACGTTCCGCTGGTCGCCAGCCTCGACCTTCACGGCAACGTCACGCCGCTGATGGTCGCCGAGGCCGATCTCCTCGTCGCCTACCGCACCTATCCCCATGTCGACATGGCCGAGACCGGACGCCGCACCGCCGAGCAGCTGGTCCCGCTGCTCGCCGGCCAGCGCCACGCCAAGGCATTCCGGCAGATCCCCTTCCTGATCCCCATCGCCTGGCAATCGACCACCATGGAGCCGAACGCCACGCTCTATGGCGCCCTGCTGGAGATGGAGACCGGCGGGGTCGCCAGCGTCTCCTATCTCTGCGGCTTCCCGGCCGCCGACTTTCCCGATTGCGGCCCGTCCGTCCTCGCCTATGGCGCCGATCAGGCGGCGGCCGATGCCGCCGCAAACGCCTTGGCAGACAGGGTCGTCGCGGCGCGTTCCGCCTATGCCGGCAAGGCCTTCGCCCCCCTGGACGGGGTGCGCGAGGCGATGCGGATCGCGGCAAGAGCCACGCGCCCGGTCGTCATTGCCGACACCCAGGACAATCCCGGTGCCGGCGGCGATTCCAACACCACCGGCATGCTGAAGGCGCTGGTCGAAGCCGACGCGCAGCGCGCCGCGATCGGGGTGATCTTCGATCCGAAGGCGGCGGCGGCCGCCCATGCGGCGGGCGTCGGGGCGACGGCCGAGATCACCCTCAGCGGCGCCGACGGCGTCGCCGGCGACACGCCCTTCACCGGCATTTTCGAGGTCACCGCCCTGTCCGACGGCGACTTCATCGCCTCCGGTGCCTTCTATGGCGGTGCGCGCATGCGCCTCGGCCCCTCCGCCTGTCTGAAGATCGGCGGCGTGCGCGTCGTCGTCGCCTCGGCCAAGGCGCAGATGGCCGACCGCGAGATGTATCGCTTCGTCGGCATCGAACCCGAGGGGGAGGCGATCCTCGTCAACAAGAGCTCGGTGCATTTCCGTGCCGATTTCGCACCGACCGCCGAGACGATCCTGACCTGCACGGCACCGGGACCCATGCCCCTGTCGCCGGCCGACCTGCCCTTCCGACGGCTGCGGCCCGGCATCGACCTGTCACCCACCGGCCCGGTGTTCGATCCCGCCGAATCCCATCCGTCGTAATGCCTGCGACCGCCTTGCCGCGGCCGCGAAACGAGGAAACCCGACCATGACCATCATTCCCGAGATCAAGAGCTTTGCCGAAGACCTGACCGCGATCCGCCACGATCTGCACGCCCATCCGGAGATCGGCTTCGAGGAAAAGCGCACCGCCGCCATCGTCGCCGAGGCGCTGAAGAGCTACGGCGTCGACGAGATCCACGAAGGCATCGGCGGCACCGGCGTCGTCGGCATCCTCAGGGGCACCGGCGGCGACGGCCGGACCATCGGCCTGCGCGCCGACATGGACGCCCTGCCGATGGAGGAGTTCACCAACCTTCCCTACCGCTCGACCAATCCCGGCCGCTTCCATGGCTGCGGCCATGACGGCCACACCACCATGCTGCTCGGCGCGGCGCGCTACCTGGCCGCAAATCGCGACTTCAAGGGCACTGCGATGTTCGTCTTCCAGCCCGCCGAAGAGGGGCTGGGCGGCGCCCGCGCGATGATCGCCGACCGCCTGTTCGAGCGCTTCCCCTGCGACGAGATCTACGGCCTGCACAACATGCCCGATCTGGAGCTGGGCGAGGTCGCCGTCTTCCCGGGCAAGGCGATGGCCGGCGCCAAGTTCTTCGACATCCGGATCAAGGCGCGCGGCAGCCATGCGGCGATGCCGCACAATTCCAAGGACCCGATCGTCATCGCCATGGCGCTCGGCCAGAGCCTGCAGTCGATCGTCAGCCGCAACGTCAATCCGCTGAAGCCGGCGGTGCTGTCGATCACCAAGTTCACCGCGGGGTCGGCCTACAACGTCATCCCGGAAGAGGCCGATCTCGGCGGCACGATCCGCTACTTCCACGACGATGTCGGCGAGCTCGTCGCCACCCGCATCCGCGAGATCGCCGCCGGTTTCGCGGCGAGCTACGACTGCGAGATCGTGGTCGACATACGCGACGTCTTCTCGGTGCTGGAAAACCACGAGGCCGAGACCGATGCGCTGCGCGAAGTCGCCGTCGAGATCGTCGGCGAAGACAAGGTCTTCACCGATCCGCGCCCGACCATGGGCAGCGAGGATTTTGCCGACATGCTGCACGCGGTCCCCGGCTCCTATTGCTGGGTCGGCCATGGCGGCACCATGCCGCTTCACAATCCCGGCTTCATCCTCGACGACGGCATCCTGCCGATCGGCTCCAGCCTTCTGGCGCGCATCGTCGAGAAGCGGCTGGCGGCCTGATCGGCCGGTTCGAGACCTCAGGAAAGCGAGAGTGACGATGGACGTGACCAAGATCCCGTTGGATGCGGAACGGATGCTGAGTGGGCTGAGGCGCTGGGTCGAGTGCGAGAGCCCGACCTATGACAAGCCGTCGGTCGACCGGATGATGGCGCTGGCCGCCGAGGACATGCAGGCGATGGGTTTCGAGGTCGAGACCATTCCCGGCCCCGAGGGGCTGGGCAATTGCGTGCGCGGCGCGTTTCCGCATCCCAGGGCCGGCGAGCCCGGCATCCTGATCATCGGCCATCTGGACACGGTGCACCCGCTCGGCACGCTGGAGAAGCTGCCGTTCCGGCGCGAGGGCGACATCTGCTGGGGACCCGGCATCTGCGACATGAAGGGCGGCAACTACATCGCCATCAGCGCCGTCAAGGCGCTGGCCGAGATGGGCGTCGAGACGCCGCTGCCGGTGCATGTGCTGCTGACCTCCGACGAGGAGATCGGCACGCCCGGCACCCGTGCGCTGATCGAGGCCGAGGCCGCCAAGCACCGCTACATTCTGGTGCCGGAGCCGGCCTGGGCCCGCAACACGGTGGTCACCGGCCGCTACGCCATCGCCCGCTACCATCTGACCGCCATGGGCCGCCCGAGCCATGCCGGCGCCGCGCTGAAGGCCGGCCAGTCGGCGGTGAAGATGATGGCCCGGCAGCTGATCGCCATCGAGGACATGACCGACGAGGACTGCACCTTCTCGGTCTCGGTCATGCATGGCGGCCAGTGGGTCAATTGCGTGCCGACCATCGCGCGGGCCGAGTGCCTGTCCATGGCCAAGCGCCAGGAAGACCTCGACCGGGGCACCGAGAACATCCTCGCCTTCGACAGGCGCGAAGCGGACGGCACCGGCTTCGTCGTCGAGAAGAGCGTCGTGCGCCCGGTGTGGGAAGCCAGCGCCGGCACGATGGAACTCTACGAACGCGTCCGGCGGATCGGCAACGCGCTGGGATTCGACCTTGCCCATGCCAGCGAGGGCGGCGGCTCGGACGGCAATTTCACCGGCGCCATGGGCCTGCCGACGCTGGACGGCCTCGGCGTCGTGGGCGCCGACGTCCATACGCTGAACGAGCATATCGAGGTGTCGAGCCTGGTGTCGCGGGGACGTCTGCTGGGCGGCCTTCTGGCAGAACTCGGCGCCTGATGCGGCGCCCCGAGGGAGGCCTGCGCCCGTGACATCCGGCGGGACAGATCAAGGTTCGAACGGCGAGACGCTCTCGCCGTTCGACGGGCCGGACCATCTGCGCGCACCGGACGCGGTGTCCGGGATCTGCGCCATGGATGCGATGGCGTTGATGGCGGAGATGCGTGCCGGGCGCCTGTCCTCGGTGGAGATCGTCACCGCCTTCCTCGACCGGATCGACGCGCTCAACCCGACCTACAACGCCATCGTGTCCCGGCGCCCGCGGGACGCGGTGCTCGCGGACGCCGCGGCCGCCGACCGGGCGCGGGCCAGCGGCGCCGCCACCGGTCCGCTGCACGGCCTGCCCATCGCCATCAAGGATCTGTCGCCGACAAAGGGGCTGACCACTACCTTCGGCTCGCCGATCTACCGCGACCACGTGCCCGATTGCGACGGCCGCTCGACGGCGCGCATCCGGGCGGCCGGCGCGATCATCGCCGGCAAGACCAACACGCCGGAATTCGGCCTCGGCTCCCACACCTTCAACGCGGTCTTCGGCGCGACCGGCAACGCCTTTGCCCCGGAGCGCAGCGCCGGCGGCTCCAGCGGCGGCGCGGCCGTCGCCATCGCGACGCGCATGCTGCCGCTCGCCGACGGCTCAGACATGGGCGGCTCGCTGCGCAATCCCGCCGCCTTCAACAATGTCTACGGGCTGCGCCCCTCCTTCGGCCGGGTGCCGAGCCTGCCGGCCGGCAATGTCTTCGAGGCGGCGCTCGCCACCGACGGGCCGATGGCGCGGACCGCCGACGATCTCGCCCTGCTGCTCGGGGTCCAGGCCGGCGCCGATCCGCGCCAGCCACTGTCGGAGGGGCTTCCCGGCCTCGAGAGGACGACGCGCGACGAGGACGCGCCCGTCCGGATCGGCTGGCTCGGCGATTTCGACGGCCATCTCGCCATGGAGCCGGGCATCCTCGATACCAGCCGCGCGGCGCTGGAACGCATTCCGGGCGCCGTGGTCGAGGCGGCGGCTTTGGGCTTCAACGCCGAGCGCCTGTGGCAGAGCTTCGTGATCCAGCGCCATGTGGCGGTCGCGGCCAGATATGCCCCGCTCCATGCCGATCCGGCGACGCGCGACCTCTTGAAACCGGAAATGGTCTGGGAAATCGAGAACGGCCTGAGTCTGTCGGCCCTGGCCGTCGAGGCCGCCCGCGAGGTGCGGACCGCCTGGCATCTGCGGCTCGTCGACCTCTTCGCCCGCTTCGACCTGCTGGCCCTTCCGGCCGCGCAGGTCTGGCCGTTCGCGATCGGCGAGCGCTGGCCGCAGGCGATCGATGGCCGGGCGATGGACAGCTATCACCGCTGGATGGAATGCGTGGCGCCCGCCACCCTGTCCGGCTGCCCCGTCCTCGCCCTGCCGGCCGGCTTTCGCGGCGGCCTGTCGACGGGCGTCCAGATCATCGCGCCGCTCGGCCGCGAAGCCGATCTCCTGGCGCTGGTACGGCGGGTCGAGCGGGCGAGCTGAGCCCCTCGGCGCTGCCGATCCCCACTTTCTGCGCCGTTGCCGGCCGGCCGTTCAGTCGGCGTCGCGCTGGGCGATCCAGTCGTGGTCGGGGTGGTTCTCGAACCGCCACTGGCGACGGGGGCCGGCCATGACGTTGAGATAGTACATGTTGTAGCCATGCGGCGCGCCGCAGGGATGGTGCCCCTTCGGCACGAGAACGACGTCGCCGTCATGGACGGTCATGGTCTCGTCGAGGCTGCCGTCGTCGGTGAAGACCCGCTGGAAGCCGAAACCCCGCGGCGGATCGAGCCGGTGGTAATAGGTCTCTTCCAGATAGGTCATGCGCGGGAAATCATCCTCGTCGTGCCGGTGCGGCGGATAGGACGACCAGTTGCCCGCCGGCGTGTAGACCTCGGTCACCAGCAGGCTGTCGGCAACGTCGCGCTCTTCCATGGCAATGGCGTGCACCTTGCGGGTGTTGGCCCCCTTGCCCTTGACGATGGTGGGAATGCCCTGCGGGCCGATCACCCGCGCGGCGTGGCCGCCCTTGCCCGGGGCGCGGCAGACCGCCAGCGTCAGCGTCGTCGTCGCCGTGACCTGCCAGCGCGAGCCGTTCGGCACATAGACTGCGTGGGGCGGCACCAGCTCGAAGACCGACATGCGCGCGCCGAGCTCGCCGAAATTCTGGTCGCCGGCACTGACCTCACCCTTGCCTTCCAGCAGAACGAGGATGGCTTCCTCGTCGCCGGTCTCCGCCGACGCCGTCTCGCCGGCCTCCAGCCGATGCAGCGCGAAGCCGACATAGGACCAGCCGGCATCGGCCGGGGTGATGTCGTGCACCAGGCCATGCCGGCCGTTCGGGCGACGAAGAAGGTCGGCCATCGTGATCCTCCGCAATGCTGTTGATCGTCCGCAGGGCGCGCCCGCGATCCGGGTCCGCCTGTTCAGTCCGCGACGAGGCCGGCTTCGGCGGCCAGCGTCTTCAGGGTCTTCAGGCCGAGGCGCTGATATTCGACCGGATCGCGGACCTCCGGGTCCTGCTCGGCCTCGATGACGATCCAGCCGTCGTAGCCATGCTCGGCCAGGACCGCGAGGCAGGGGCCGAATTCGACCCCGCCCTCCGCATCGCCCGGCACGGTGAAGACACCGCGGCGCACGCCTTCGAGAAACGACAGCCCGTCGCGGCGCACATCCGCCATCACGGCCGGCCGTACGTTCTTGGCGTGGAAATGCGCCACGCGATCGACATGCCGGGCGAGATAGGGCGCCGGATCGACGCCGTTGCCGCCGAAATAGAAATGCCCGGCATCGAACAGCAGCCGGGTCGCCGGCCCGGTATGGGCCATGAACAGGTCCAGTTCGGCCGGCGTTTCGACGACCGTGCCCATGTGATGATGGTAGACCAGAGGCACGCCCTCGGCGGCGCAATGGGCCGCGACCTTCTCGACCCGGGCGCCGAACTCCGCCCATTGATCCACATTCAGCACCGGCGAGGCTGCCAGCCCGACCGCGTCATTGCCGTGGATCGCGTTGGAAGTCTCGCAGGCGATGCAAACGGTGCAGCCCATCGCCTTCAGCCGATCAAGATGCGGCTGAATCAGCGCGATCTCCTGCTCGGCCGAATGGACGAGGAGATTGAGCGAATACCAGGCCGAGACGAAGGCGAGGCCGTGCGGCTGAAGGACCGCCCGCAAGTCGGCCGGGTCCCAGGGAAATTTGTGGCCGTTCTCGATGCCGTCGAAGCCGATGGCCGCGGCTTCACCGAGGCACTGGTCGAGCGGGATATGGGCACCAAGGCTCTGGTCGTCGTCGTTCGACCAGGCGATGGGGTTCGTGCCGAAGCGGATCATGGGCAGTTTTCCATTCAGGAGATCGAGGGACGGGGCGGCGGCCGGTCAGCCGCCGGCGCGCATCCGCAATTGCGCTTCATAGGCCTTGCGGGCCGCTTCCACCGCCGGGCGGGCCGAGACCTCCGGCACCGCCACGTCCCACCAATGGCCACCCGGCCCGGTGCTCGGATAGGGGTCGGTGTCGATCACCAGCACCACCGGCCCGTCTGCATCGCCCGCCGCCGCCAGCGCGACTTCCAGCTCGGCGATGGAGGTGACATGGGATGCGGTGGCGCCCATCGATGCGGCGTGGGCGGCGAAGTCGATCCGCGACGGGTGCACGTGATGGGCGTGTTCCAGAAGATTGTTGAACTCGGCCCCGCCGGTGCTCATCTGCAGCCGGTTGATGCAGCCATAGCCGCGATTGTCGGTGACGACGACGGTGAACTTGATCCCCAGCATCGCCGCCGTGGCGAGCTCGGAATTGGCCATCATATAGCTGCCGTCGCCGATCATGCAGACCACGTCGCGATCGGGCTCGGCCATCTTGATGCCCATTGCGCCGGCGATCTCGTAGCCCATGCAGGAGAAGCCGTATTCCATATGGTAGGCGCCCGGCCGCGGCGCCTTCCACAGCGTGTGGAGTTCGCCGGGCATGGTACCGGCGGCGCACATGACGACGTTATCGACGCCGCTGGCCCGCTGCACCGCGCCGATCACCTGCTGGTCCGTCGGCAGGGCATTGCTGTCCTTTGGCGCCGCGGTCAGCGGATCGACGGCGGCGAACCAGTCCCGCTTCAGGGCCGCATCGGGCGCGGCGAATGCATGGTCGCCGAGGGCTTGCGACAGCGCTTCGAGGCCCACCAGTGCGTCGCAGCACAGCGGTTCGGCGCCGTGCTTCATGGCGTCGTAGGCGGCGACGTTGAGGCTGACGAGCCGGCGCCGGGGATTTCGGAAGAGGTTCCACGATCCGGTGGTAAAGTCCTGGAAGCGCGTGCCGACGCCGAGGACGAGATCGGCCTCGGCGCAGATCGCGTTGGCCGACGCCGCTCCGGTCACGCCGACCGGGCCGAAATTGAGATCGTGGTCCCAGGCGAGCGCCGACTTCCCGGCCTGGCTCTCGACCACCGGAATCCGGTGCCGGCGCGCAAAGGCTTCCAAGGCATCGCAGGCACCGGCGTAGTGCACGCCGCCGCCCGCAACGATCACCGGCTTTTCGGCACGGCGCAGGAGTTCCGCGACACGTTCCAGCTCGACCGAATCGGGATGCGGCCGCCGGGTCCGCCAGACGCGCGGTTCGAAGAAGGTGGCCGGATAGTCGTAGGCCTCGGCCTGCACGTCCTGGCAGAAGGCGAGGCACACCGGCCCGCATTCGGCCGGATCGGTCATCACCCGGAAGGCCCGCGGCAGGGCGGTGAGAAGCTGTTCGGACCGCATGATACGGTCGAAATAGCGGGTCACCGGCCTGAAGCAGTCATTCACCGTCACGGTGCCGTCGCCGAAATCCTCGACTTGCTGCAGCACCGGATCGGGGCCGCGATTGGCGAAGACGTCGCCGGGCAGGAGCAGCAGCGGCAGACGGTTCACATGGGCGAGTGCGGCGGCGGTCACCATGTTGGTTGCGCCGGGCCCGATGGACGAGGTCACCGCCATGGTCCGCCGGCGCTGCAGCTGCTTGGCATAGGCGATGGCCGCATGGCACATCGTCTGCTCGTTATGACCGCGCAGCGTTTGGATCTGGTCCTTCTCGGCATGCAGCGCCTCGCCGAGCCCGGCGACGTTGCCATGGCCGAAGATCGCCCACACGCCGGCAATGAACGGCTCGCCGTCCTCGGTCATCTGGGCGGTGAGATATTTCACCAGAGCCTGCGCCGCTGTCAGACAGATCGTCGTCATGCCGCTTTCTCCCCTGCCCGGCGTGCGTCGTCCCACAGAGCGCACAGCCTGCTGTATCGTTCCGCCATCTGGCGCACCGCCGCCTCGGGCGTGATGTCGCCGGTCATGTAGGCCTTCGCCGCGTCGGCGAAGATCGTCCGGCCGACGGCAAAGCCCTTCACCAGGTCGAACCGGGCGGCGACGGAGAAACTCTCGATGAGCGCCGCCTCGGAGGCTTCGAGGCCCAGAACGACGATGCCGCGCACATTCGGATCGTTGTCGCGGACCGCCGCGCAGGCCTTTTGCCAACCGGCCTCGCTGGTCATCGGCTCCAGCTTCCACCAGTCGGGATAGACTCCGAGGTCGTAGAACCGCCGGATTACCGTCGCCGCGGTGTCATCGTCGACCGGACCGACCCTGGAGGGAATGATTTCCAGCAGGAATTCCAGCCGGTTGCGCCGGCAGGTGTTGTAGAGGCGCAGGATGGTCTCCTCCTGCGCGCGCCACAGATCCGGGGCGTCGTTGGGATGGCAGAAGCACAGGCATTTCACCACATGCTCGCTCGGCCATTCCGACAGGCCGCCAAAATCGGAGCCGATCTCCGGCTCCAGCGACAACGGCCGCGATCCGGGCCATTCGACCGGCCGGCCGATCCACAGGCCGCGACCGGCGGCCCGGTAGAGCGCCTGCCTTCCCAGCCGGCCGTCGCACAGAATGCCGTGGCCGGGCGCACCGTCCTGGACCCGCAGTGCCGCGTCGAGGCAGAGCTGCTTGAAGGCCCCGATCCGGTCGGGCGTCGCCCCCTCCATTTCCTCGAACTGCATGCGGTGGTCGAAGGCGAAGACCCGCATGGTCGACCAGTCGGTCTTGCGGGTCGTCGACCAGTGGATCTGCTCCAGTTCCGCGTCCTTGCGCAGCGCTTCCTTCTCCTTCAGGACGCCGCGCTTCAGGAAGAACTGCAGTTCCTGCCAGCTCGGATAGGCCGGGGTGCAGCCATGGCGCGACACGGCGAAGGCGCCGCAGGCATTGGCATAGGTCAGCGCCGTCGGCCAGGACTCGCCGTCGAGCCAGCCCTTCAGCAGGCCGGAGATGAAGCCGTCGCCGGCGCCCAGCACGTTGAACACTTCGATCGGGAAGCCGGGCCCCGCCTGCCCCTCGTCGAGGCTGCTGCGGATCGGGCCCTCGAAGGCGACCGCGCCGGCCGCGCCGCGCTTGCAGACCAGCGTCGCGCCGGTGACCACGCGAACCGTCCGCAGCGCCGCGATGGTGTCGGTGGTGCCGCCGGCGATGTGAAACTCTTCCTCCGTGCCGACGATCAGGTCGAAGAGATGCAGGGTGGATTGCAGCTTCGCCGTGACCGCCGCGGAGGCGATGAAGCGTTCCTCACCGGCGCCGTGGCCGGCTAGGCCCCACAGATTGGGGCGGTAGTCGATGTCGAGCGCGGTGCGGGCGCCGTTGGCACGGGCAAGCTCCAGCGCCTTCAGCACCGCGGCCTCGGTCCGCGGATTGCTGAGATGGGTGCCGGTGACGACGACGGCCCGCGCCCTGGCGATGAGGGCCTCGTCGATATCGTCCTCGCACAGCGCCATGTCGGCGCAGTTCTCGCGATAGAAGATCAGCGGAAACTGCTCGTCGTCGCGAATGCCGAGGATGACCAGCGCCGTCAGCCGGTCGGGGTCGGTGACGACGCCCGTCGTGTCGACGCCCTCGCGCTGCAGTTCCTCGCGCAGGAACCGGCCCATATGCTCGTCGCCGACGCGGGTGATCAGCGCCGAACGCAGGCCCAGCCGGGCGGTGCCGGTGGCCATGTTGGTGGGCGAGCCGCCAACATATTTCTCGAAGCTGCGCATGTCCTCGAGCCGGCCGCCCACCTGTGCGCCATAGAGGTCGACGGAAGACCGGCCGATGGTGATGAGATCGAGATCCTTCGCCGCCATCACACGGTTCCTCCGAGCGAGCCCTGCAGGGTCGCCAGTTCCTGGCCGCCGGCCATCAGGTCCTGCAGTTCGTTGGCGGTGATCTCGCCGCGCGGCGCGGTGCCCAGCGTGCGGCCGCGGTTGAGGACGGTGAAGCGATCACCCACGGCCATGGCGTGGCGGACATTGTGGGTGATGAAGACGACGCCGATGCCCTGGTCGCGGACCTTCTCGATGGTCGCCAGGACGTTGGAGGTCTGGCGCACGCCGAGCGCCGAAGTGGGCTCGTCGAGGATCAGCACCTTGGCGCCGAAATACACCGCGCGGGAGATCGCCACCGTCTGGCGCTCGCCGCCCGACAGGGTGCCGACCGCCTGGTCGGGACCGCGCAAAGCGATGCCCATCTTGCGCATCTCCTCGATGGTCACCGCATTGGCCGTCTCGATGTCCATGCGCTTGAACAGCCAGCGTCCCTTGGTGGGCTCGCGGCCCATGAAGAAGTTGCGGGTCACCGACATCAGCGGGATCATGGCGAGATCCTGGAAGACCGTCGCGATGCCGGCCTCCATGGCGTCGCGCGGACTGTCGAAGGACATCGGCTGGCCTTCGAAGTAGATCTCGCCCTTGGTCGGCTTGTGGACCCCGGACATGGTCTTGATGAAGGTCGACTTGCCGGCGCCGTTGTCGCCGAGAAGGCAGTGGCACTCGCCGGGCAGGACGTCGAAGCTGACGCCGGCCAAAGCGATGATGTTGCCGAAGTGCTTCTCGATGTTTTCCATGTGAACGATGGGCTTGGTCATGTTAGCGCTCCCCGGTCACTTGCTTGCGGATGTAGTTGTTGAAGAGCACCGCCACGAGCAGCATGCCGCCCAGGAAGATCTGGAACCAGTCCTGGTCGAAGCTCGTGTAGGTCAGGCCGATCGTGACCATGCCGAAGATGATCGCGCCGAAGAAGGCGCCGATCGCCGAGCCGTAGCCGCCGGTCAGGAGGCAGCCGCCGATGACCGCCGCGATGATCGCCTCGAACTCCTTCATGAAGCCGCGGCG
This sequence comes from Aurantimonas manganoxydans SI85-9A1, assembly GCF_000153465.1. Classification (GTDB taxonomy): domain Bacteria; phylum Pseudomonadota; class Alphaproteobacteria; order Rhizobiales; family Rhizobiaceae; genus Aurantimonas; species Aurantimonas manganoxydans. Next base: position 3,110,814 of record NZ_CH672387.1, read on the forward strand.
GGCGTCGGTGGAGCCGGCGTCCATCACCGTGATGATGGCGACCAGGGCCCCGCAGCAGGCGGCGAACATGAACAGCGAGATCTTCACCTTGCGCACCGGCACGCCGGAATTGGAGGCCGCGACCTTGTCGCCGCCGGCAGCGAAGATCCAGTTGCCCTGCGGCGTGCGGGTGAGGACGTAGGTCGCCACCAGCGCCAGGCCGACGAACCAGAGGATCTCGACCGGAATGCCCGGCACCTTGGGCGTGCCGTTGTTGAAGGTGTCGATGATCCCGGTCTCGGCCATCCAGCCGAACAGTCCGGTGAAGGCGTCGCCGGAAAAGATCGGCATCAGCCAGTCGCTTTCCACCGCGTCGCGGACGCCGCGCAGCTGCGTGGAGCCGCCGGTGGCGATCTTCAGGCCCACCAGCGAGGCGCCGCGCAGGATGAAAAGGAAGGCCAGGGTGACGATGAAGGAGGGCAGCCCGGTCTTCAGGACGATGGTGCCGTTGACCGAGCCGATCGCGGCCGCGACCATGAAGGTGATCGGGATCGCCAGGATCAGCGGCAGGCCGAGCGTCACCGTGCAGGCCGCGAAGATCAGGCCGGCGAAGGCGACCATGGAGCCGATCGACAGGTCGAACTCGCCGCCGATCATCAGCATCGCTGCGCCGATCGCCAGGATGCCGAGCTGGGCAGCGGGGGTCATGAAGTTCATGATGCCCGACAGGGTGAACATGGAGCTGTCGGCGGTGACCATGAAGAACACCGTGACGACGACCAGACCGGCGATGGCGCCGAGCTCCGGCCGCTTCATCAGCCGGGCCCCGAAACTCTCCCGCTTGAGGCGCTCGTCGGCGACCACCTGGGGTGTGTCAGACATCGTGTCTCCTCCTTCTCGACATGGCTTCGCCGTGGCCGCGGGGCCGGCATGCCGGGTCGAAGATGCTTCGGGTCGTCGTTCCGCTGGATGCGGGCTGCCGTGCGGACGGACCGCCGGGCATGGCGCGGCATGCGCGCAGGCACCTTGACGGCGGATCGGCCGGCAAGGTCGGGAAGCGGTCCCAAGGACCCCTTCCCTCACCGGGGCTGCGGTCGCACCGCAGTCCCGGCGTCGTGATCGGGCCCTGTGGCCTAGCGGATGCCCTGCGCGGACAGTTCGACGACCTGGCCGGCCTTGTCCTGCGTAACGAGGTTCGGACCCGACGGCACGTTGCCGCCCGGGACCAGACCGTATTTCGCGTTGAGCGCCAGGAAGGTCACCGGCAGGTAGCCCTGCAGGAACTGCTGCTGGTCGATAGCGAAAGTGGCCTTGCCCTCGGCGACAGCCTCGAGGAAGGTCGCCGACAGATCGAAGGTCGCGATCTTGACGTCGCCGGTCCGGCCGACGGCTTCGACGGCCTTCAGGGCCGGCTCGCCGACGAGCGAGGCGCCTAGCCCCAGCACGGTGTCGATATCCGGGTTCGAGGTCAGCGCGGCCTGGATCTTCGACTGGACTTCGGCCGGATCGTTCTGGGTCGGCACGACCTCGACCTGCCCGCCGAAGCCCTCGGCAAAGCCCTCGGCAAAGCCCTCGCAGCGCTGGTCGAGGGAGACGTTGCCGACTTCCTGATTGACGCAGATCGCGACCTTGCCGCCATCCTTGGCGAGCTGCTCGCCGGCCGCCTTGCCGGCGGTGAACTCGTCCTGCCCGACATGCAGCAGCGCACCGAGCCCCTTGGAGGCGTCGGAGCCCGAATTCATGGAGATGACCGGGATGCCGGCCTGCACGGCCCGCTCGATCGAGGGTCCGAGCGCGTCGGCGTCGGGGATCGACACGACCAGCCCGTCCGGCTCCTGATTGACCGCGGCGTCGATGAGCTGGCTCATCTGCACCATGTCGAAGGTCTCGGGCGCCCGATAGTCGACGTCGGCGCCGCTGTCCTTGGCGGCCTGGTCGACGCCGTTCTTGACCACGGACCAGAACGGGTCGTTGGCCTGACCGTGCGAGACCACGATGATCTGCTGGGCGAAAGCCGGACCGGTGAAGGCGATGGCCGCTGCGGCGATGGTCGATTTCAGGAAATTGTTCATGGGTCCTCCCGTTGAGCACATGCGGGTTCTCCCGCATTTGGAACCGGCCGGAGCCGGGTTCAGGTTGTTCCACAGGCCCTCACTCCCGAGCGTTTTTTGGAACAATTATTCTATAAACGCCCTCCCGGCGGCCGGAGTCAACCCTTTTCCTTACGTAATCCGCCAACCGCCACGGCCAGGGCCGTGACGAGCGCCAGCCCGGCATTGGGCGCACGGAAGCCGCCGACCTCCACCTCCCGCGCGATCAGCAGGTTTTCCGCGACCTCGGCCAGCGGACAGCTCGTCGTGTCGCTCATCGCCAGAACCGGAATCCCGCGCTCCGAGACCCGGGCGGCGAGTGTCAGGGTCTCCTGCGAAAACGGCGCGAAGGTCACCGCGAACAGCGCGTCGTCCGGCCCGATCGCATGGTCGCTTTCGATCTGTCCGGTGGTGTGGTGCAGCATCGAGGCCACGCCCATCTTGTCGAGGAGATAGGCGAGATAGACCACCACCGCGAAGGCGCGCCGCAGGCCCACGAGATGGATGGTGCGGGCGCCGGCAAGTCGCTCCGCCACCGCCTGCAATTGCTGAGCATCCAGCTCCTTCGACATGTCCATCAGGGATCTGATGCCGGCCTCGGCGAAATCCGCGGCCAGGCGCCCGGCACCCGAGACGCCCTCCGCCCGCAGCCGCGTCAGGCGCTCGGTGTAGTCCGGCCGCATCTGGGCGTATTCGGCCCGGAACAGCGCCTGCATCTCGGAATAGCCGGAGAGGCCAAGGGTCTGGCAGAAGCGCATGAAGGCCGAGGGCGGGACCTCGGCCAATTGCGCCATGTCGGCGACCGTGGAGACGGCGACGCGATCGAGATTGGCGCGCAGGCAGATGGCGCATTGCTTCAGCCGCTTGGGCAGCGTGCCGTCGATCCTGTCGAGGCTGGCGAGCAATTCGGCGACACTGGCCGGCGCCCGAGGCACCCCCTCGGCAGAACTGTTCATCTCGCTCTCCTGACTTGACTCCCGCCCGCTGCGAGCGCATCCCTTTATGGAATTTATATTCCAATCGGCGGGAGGAGTCGATGGTGGTGGGTCTTGGTCTCATCGGGACCGGCTTCATGGGCAAGGCCCATGCGCTGGCCTATGGGGCGGCACGCGCGGTGTTCGGCGACGTGCCGGCGGTCCGCATGGCATGCCTGTGCGACGCCGAGCCCGCACGCGCAAGGGCGTTCGCCGATCAGTTCGGCTTCGCGGCTGCCACGTCGGACTGGCGGGCCGTCATTGCCGACCCGGCGGTCGATCTCGTCTCGATCACCACGCCCAACGCCCTGCATCGCGACATGGCGCTCGCCGCGATCGCCGCGGGCAAGGCCGTCCATTGCGAAAAGCCGCTGGCGCTGACGCTGGCCGACGCCCAGGCCATGGCGACCGCTGCCGACGCGGCCGGGGTCGCCACGCTCGTCGGCTACAATTACGTCCACAACCCCGCCTTCACCCATGCCTGCCGGCTGATCGCCGAGGGCGTCATCGGCAAGCCGGTCCATTTCCGCGGCTGGGTGGACGAGGATTACCAGGCCGATGGCGATCTCGCCTGGACATGGCGCGCGAAGCGGGCCGATGCCGGCCTCGGCGCGCTGGGCGATCTCGGCTGCCACCTCGTCTCCATGGCCGTCGCGCTGATGGGGCCGATCGAGAGCCTGATCGCCGACACCCAGATCGTCCATGCGACGCGGCCCATGCCCGACGGTTCCGGCGAGGCCGCGTCGAGAACGAGGACACGGCCTCGGCCATCGTGCGTTTTGCCAGCGGGGCGCAGGGGACATTGTGCACCTCGCGTGCCGCCTGGGGCCGCAAGAACCGTCTCGACTGGGAGGTGCACGGCACGCGCGGCACGCTCCTCTTCAGCCAGGAGCGGCTGAACGAGTTGCAGCTCTATGTGAACGAGGGCCCGGCCGGCCGCCAAGGCTTCCGCACCATCCTCACCGGTCCTGCTCACGCGCCCTACGGCGCCTTCTGCCCGGCGCCCGGACACCAGCTCGGCTTTGGCGACCTCAAGACGATCGAGGCGGCCAGCATGCTGCGCGCCATCGCCGGCGGCCCGCCAGCCCGGCCGAACTTCACCGACGCCCTCGCCTACGAGGCCGTCATCCACGCCATCGACGACGCCAGCCGGACCGGCCAGCGCGTCACGCTCCAGACCTCCTGAGGACATCGCCATGAAAGTCGCACTCTTCGGCGCCGGCCGCATCGGCAAGGTGCATGCCGCCTCGATCCGCATGGACCGGCGCTGCGAACTCGTCGCCGTCACCGACGTAATGAGCGACGCCGCCAACGCGCTGGCGGCCGAGTACTGCATCGCCGCGCGGCAGGCCGACGACATCCTCGCCGACACCAGCATCGACGCCATCCTCGTCGCCTCCTCCACCAACACCCATGCCGACCTGATCGAGAGGGGCATTGCCGCTGGCAAGGCGGTGTTCTGCGAAAAGCCGATCGACCTCGACCTGGAACGCGCGCTCCGGGTCAAGAAGGCCGTGGCCGCAGCGGGGCGGCCGGTGATGATGGGCTTCAACCGGCGGTTCGATCCGAACTTCTCGGCCCTGCGCGAGGCCTTCGTCGCCGGCGAGATCGGCAAGGGCGAGCTGCTGGCCGTCACCTCCTACGATCCGGCGCCGCCGCCCGTCTCCTACATCAAGGTTTCCGGTGGCCTCTTCCGGGACATGATGATCCACGATTTCGACATGTGCGCCTGGCTGTTCGGCATGCCCGAGACGGTGACGGCGACGGGCTCCTGCCTCGTCGACAAGGAGATCGGCGCGGCCGGCGACATCGACACGGCCGTCGTGGTGCTCGGCTATGCGGACGGGCGCATCGCGACGATCCTCAATTCGCGCCGGGCCGTCTATGGCTACGACCAGCGGGTGGAGATGCTCGGCTCGGACGGCATGCTCGAGGCGCAGAACGTCGCCGAGAACACCGTCGCCAAGTCCACCACGGCCGGCGTCGTGTCGGCCAAGCCGGTCTATTTCTTCCTCGAACGCTACATGCGCGCCTATGCGATCGAATGGTCGCGCTTCGTCGACAGCGTCGTCGACGGCGCGCCGCTGGCGGCCACCGTCGACGACGGCGTGAACGCCCTCGCCCTGGCGGAAGCCGCCAACATCTCCTTTGCCGAAAGCCGCCGCGTCGCCATCACCGCGGCGATGACCGGCCATTGACCGCGACACGGCAGGACAGGACAGGACAGGACAGGACAGGACAGGACAGGATCGCGACATGCCCCGTGGACCGTTTCAACTGGCCGCCTGCGCGGAGATGATCTGGCGGGACCGGCCGATGGAATGGCGGCTGCAGCGCCTGACCGAACGCGGCCTTGCCGTCGGCCTGTGGAACTGGCCTGACCATGATCTGGCTATGCTGGAGCGCTCCGGCGCGTCCTTCTCGATCATGAACGGCTATCTGCGCGGCCGTCTTGCCGACGACGAGGGCGCGGCCGAACTCCTCGCCACCGCCCACGAGACCGCCCATGTCGGCAAGCGGCTCGGCGTTGCGCGCCTCAATTTGCACGGCACGGGGCTCGGCGATGGCGGCCTGCCGGTGGTGCCCAGCGAGACGATGAGCGGGGCCATGTGGCTGAAAGCCCGCGATACGCTGGCGAGGATCGCCGACCTCGCCGACGAGATGGAAGTCGTCTTCACGCTGGAAAATCTCAACCTGCCGGTCGACCACCCCGGCGTTCCCTTCGCCCGGGCGCAGGACACGCTGGCGCTGGTCGCGGCCATCGACCGGCCGGGCCTGCGGCTGAACCTCGACCTCTATCACGCCCAGATCGGCGAGGGGAATCTGATCGAACTCTGCCGCAGCGCCCTGCCCTATATCGGTGAAATCCAGGTGGCCGACGTGCCCGGTCGCATGGAGCCCGGCACCGGCGAGATCGCCTATGACCGCATCGCGCGTGCCCTTGCCGCCATGGGCTATCGCGGTCCGGTGACGATGGAGGCCTTTTCCAGCGGCGAGCCCGACGCCGCCCTCGACGCCTTCGAACGCACCTTCACGCTCTGATCAGGCGAAGCGACGGGCGCCGGCGACGCACGCGACCACCAGGGCCGAGGCTCCGATCATCGTCCAGGCGACCGGCTCGCCCAGGAGCAGGCCGGCCAGCGCCAGGCCGAAGAAGGGCTGCAGCAACTGCAATTGTCCGACGCCGGCGACCCCGCCGAGCGCCAGGCCGCGATACCAGAACACGAAGCCGACCAGCATCGAGAAGACCGACACATAGGCAAGGCCCGCCCACGCCGGCGCGGCGATGTCCGCGAAGCTCGCGGGCCATGTGAGAGCGGCGATCGCCGCCATGACCGGCAAGGCGAAGACGAGGGCCCAGGAGATCACCTGCCAGCCGCCGAGGCGCCGGGACAGCGTGGCGCCTTCGGCATAGCCGAGCCCGCACAGCACGATCGCCGCGATCATCAGGAGATCCCCCGCCAGTGAGGCTGCACCGTCCTGCGCGAGGGCAAAGCCCGCCACAACCGCCGCCCCGGCCACCGAGAACAGCCAGAAGGCCGGCCGCGGCCGCTCGCCGCCACGCAGCACCGCGAAGATCGCGGTCATCAGCGGCAACAGGCCGATGAAGACGATCGAATGGGCGGCCGTCACATGCTGCAGCGCCAGTGCCGTCAGCAGCGGAAAGCCGACCACCACGCCCGCCGCGACGATGACCAGCGGCGCGACATCGCCGATGGCGGGCCGCCTCTGGCGGAGCAGGAGCAGCAACAGCGTGCCGAGGACGGCGGCAATGACCGCCCGGGTCGACGTCAGGAACAGCGGCGTGAAACCACCGACGGCAACGCGCGTCGCCGGCAGCGAGCCGCTGAAGATAATGATGCCGAGGAGACCGCTGCCCCAGCCCGCTGTCGTTCGATCCATAGAAAAGCTCCGCCTGTTCGTACCGCGTCCTTGTAGGTCGGCCCGGTCTGGTGTCGGTAGCGACAATCCCCTACAATTTTGCCGAACTGTATGGGTTACGGAGGCCGCACATTTGGACGTTTCCCGACACGCGACCGGGCCGGGAACGACCCGCACCGCGGCGCTGATGGACGAGATCCGGCGGCGTCTGGCAGCCCGCAGCCTCGTGGCCGGCGAGAAGCTGCCATCGGTGCGTGCCTTCGCCCGGACCATGGGCGTCTCGCCCTCGACCGTCGTCGAGGCCTATGACCGGCTGGCCGCCGAGGGGCTGATCCGGTCGCGGCCGGGGTCCGGCTTCTATGCGGCGGCCGGCACGGCGCCGCCGCTGGCCCTGGCCGAAATCGCGCCGCGGGCCGAACGCGACATCGATCCGCTATGGGTGTCGCGCCAGTCGCTGGACGCCCATCCCGACACGCTGCGCCCCGGTTGCGGCTGGCTGCCGGCGGACTGGATGCCGAACGAAGCGGTGCGGCGCGCCCTGCGCAAGCTCGCCCGGGCCGACGACGCCGTCCTGTCCGACTATGGCGGCACCCGCGGTTCGCTGCCGCTGCGCCAGCATCTGGCCCGGCAGTTCGCGGCGGAGGGCATCGCGGCCGGGGCCGAGCAGATCCTCCTCACCGGATCGGGCACCCAGGCCCTCGACCTTCTGTGCCGGTTCTTCCTGCAGCCGGGCGACACCGTGCTTCTCGACGATCCCTGCTACTTCAATTTCCAGGCCTTGCTGCGCGCCCACCGCGTGCGGATCGTCAGCGTGCCGCACACGCCGAGCGGGCCGGATCCGGCGGCCTTCGCGGCCGCGGTCGCGGCCCATCGCCCGAGGCTCTACGTCACCAATTCGGCAATCCACAACCCGACCGGCGCGACACTCTCGCCGCAGACCGCCCACCGGGTCCTGACCCTTGCGGCGGCGCAGGACATGGTCATCGTCGAGGACGGCATCTTCGCCGATTTCGAACCCGAGCCCTCGCCGCGTCTCGCGGCGCTGGACGGGCTCGACGGGGTGGTCCGGATCGGCAGCTTCTCCAAGACCCTGTCGGCCTCGGTGCGATGCGGCTATATCGCGGCGCGGCCCGACTGGATCGACGGGCTGGTGGACCTGCAGGTCGCGACGCATTTCGGCAGCGCCAGTCCGGTCGCCGCCGGGATCGTCCATGCCGCCCTCAGCGATGGCAGCTATCGCAAGCACATGAGCGCGCTGCGGGCGCGTCTCGCCCGGCGGCAGAAGCAGACGATCGCGGCGCTCGGCGCCCTCGACATCACACCCTGGACCCTCCCCCGCGGCGGCTTTGCGCTGTGGTGCCGGCTGCCGGACGGGGCGGACGCCACCGAGCTTGCGCGGCACGCCCTGCGGGACGGGGTGCTTCTCGCCCCCGGCAACGTCTTCAGCGTCGCCCGGACCGCCCCCGACATGATGCGCGTCAACGTCGCGCAGATGGAGGACAAGGTGATCGCGGTCCTCAAAGCGTCGCTCGCAAGCCGGCGGTGAGCACGCGGCGGCCAGCCCTCCCGGTGACGCGGCTGCCCGCCTGTCGTCGGTGACCCCCTGTGCATCTTCCCGTCTGGCGCTGTCCGGACGCCCAGAATCGTCTACGGTCGAGCCGCCAGACGCCAACGACGGACCCTTCCCGATGATCTGTGAAGAACGCGACTGCCCTATCCGGCCGGGCAAGCCCGGCGCCTTCCTCGCCAGCTGCCGCATCGAGCGCCAGAACACGCGGACCCTGATCCCCGCGGACGTCTCGTCGCTGCAATGACCGACTTTTCCGTTTCCGCCGGCGATGGCGCCGTCCTCAAGGCGAGCCGCGAGGGCGCCGGCGCCCCGCTTGTCCTGATCAGCGGCCTCGGCGGCACGGCCGGATTCTGGGCGCCGGTCGTGGCGGGGCTGCGCGACCGCTTCGAAATCCTCACCTTCGACCAGCGCGGCATCGGCGCCTCGACGCGGGGCACGGCCGAAACGGACATCGCACAACTGGCCGATGACGTTCAGGCGGTGCTCGACGCCGCCGGGATCGAGGCTGCAACCATCGTCGGCCACTCGACCGGCGGCTGCATCGCCCAGAGCCTGGCGGCACGGGCACCGGAACGGGTAACCGGCCTCGGGCTCAGCGCCACATGGCTGCGGCCCAGCCGCTACATGACGGCCCTGTTCCGGACGCGCCTGGACCTGTTGCGCCTCGACCCCGTCGCCTACACCGCCACGGCGACGCTGATCTCCTATGCACCGGAATGGCTGGAGGCGAACTGGTCGGCCTATGAGCGCGCCGTGGCAAAGGCCCCCACAAGCGACACGGCCCGGCAAATCGTCGCCGAGCGGATCGAGGCGTTGCTCGCCTTCGACGGCAGCGCATCGGTGCCGCAACTGACGATGCCCGCGATGATCATCGGCGCTGCGGACGACATGATTGTGCCCGCCTTCCTGCAGCGCGATCTGGCAACGGCACTGCCCGCAGCCCCCCTGACCCTTCTGCCCGAGGGCGGCCATTTCTTCCCGGCGTCCCGGACAGACGCTTTCGTCGCCGCCGTCGCGGACTGGGCCGCCGGCCTCCAATGACCCAACCGCCCGACTGTCGCGCCCGGCATCGTTTTCTTGCGTGCAGAATGGCAGAACGTGAGGACAATGGCCCGGCCGCGTGAGGGTGCGGGGCATCCGACTCGCACGACCAGACAGACGAAGGCAGGAATGTCATGCTGATCAAAGACCACAATGACGGCGTCCTCGAGAAATGGCGCGACGGCGTCATGACCCAGATGCGGGTCTCTGCCGTGACCGGCGCCCACCAGATCTGCATCTTCGAGCAATGGTGCGAAAAGGGCCTCGGCGCTCCGACGCATCATCATGCGGTCGAGGAGATCCTCGAGGTCATGGGCGGCACCGCGGAGATCCACGTGGGCGGCGAGACCGTGGTCGTGACGGCCAACCAGTCGGTGCTGGTTCCGGCCGGGGCCCGGCATGGCTTCCGCAATGTCGGCGACGACATCCTGCATGTGCGCGCCACCATCGCCTCGCCGATCTTCGAGGGACGCTACGAGGACGAGAGCGAGCAGACGCGCCGCTGGGTTCCCGAATTCTGAACGCCTGCGGCGCCGCTGGACGCCGCCATTCCCTGCCCTGTGCGATGCGTGCCCCGCGTCGCGACGATGATCGGACGTCACATGAACATTGAAAAAGTCGCCATCGCCGGTGCCGGCATCATCGGCGCATCCTGGGCGATCGTCTATGCGCGCAGCGGCCTGCAGGTCGCGATCTTCGACCACAGCGCCGAGGGCCGGGCCGCCCTGCCCGGCCGGCTGGCTGAGGCGATCGCCATTTCCGACGCGCTGCTGCGGCCCGGCGAGACCGTTGCGCAGGTGACCGCCCGCATCACGATCCACGACAATCTCGCCGACGCGGTGGCCGACGCCGATTTCGTCCACGAATGCATTGTCGAGAAGCTCGACGCCAAGGTGGCGATCTTCGCCGAGCTCGACCGCCTGGCCGGCCCGGACGCAATCCTCGCCACCACCACGTCGAGCTTCCCGGTGTCGAAATTCGCCTCGGAGCTGGCCTGCCGCGACCGCTGCATCGTTGTCCATCCGGCGACCCCGCCGCATCTCCTGCCGGTGACCGAGATCTGCCCGGCGCCCTTCACCCGGGCCGACGTGACGGACGCGACCTTCCGCTTCATGGAGGCCTGCGGCCAGACGCCGGTGCATATCAAGCGCGAGATCCCGAGCTTCGTTCTCAACCGCATGCAGGCGGCGCTGGTCGTCGAGATGTTCCGCTGCCTCAACGAGGACCTGATATCGGCCGAGGACATCGACAAGATCATCAGCCAGGGTTTCGGCATGCGCTGGGCGTTTCTCGGCCCCTTCGAGGGCGTCGACCTCAACGCCAAGGGCGGCATTCGCCAGTATCTGGAAAATTTCGGCTTCCTGTTCAACGAGATGGCCAACGAGTTGGGCTTCGCCGACGTGGTGACGGACAAATCCATCGACGCGCTGGAGGCCTATGCCCGCAACAAGATCCCGCTGGACAAGCTGCAGGAGAAGGTCTCCTGGCGCGATCAGTCGATCATCGCGCTGCGCCAGTTGAAGGACGCGCGCGGCACGGTCGACAGGGGTTGAGGATGGCGGCGGTCCCGGACATCCGGCGCATCGGCCTCATCGGCTACGGCGCCGCCGGCCGTTCCTGCGCGGCGCTGCTCGCCGCCGAGACGGATTGCCGGGTCATGGTCCTCACCCGCCGGCCCCCGGCGGACGGCATTCCGGAGCGGGTGGCCTTCTCGGCCGATCTCGACGCTCTGATCGCCTGGAAGCCCGACGCGATCATAGAAGCCGCCTCGGCGGACGCCTTCGCCGAGATGGTCCCGGATTGCCTCGACAGCGGCATCGACGTCGTCCCCGCCTCGGTCGGCGCCCTGCAGTCGCCGGAGATGGCGGCACGCATCCATGCCATCTGCGCGCGCAGCGGGGCCCGGCTGATCATCCCGGCCGGCGCCGTCGGCGGGCTCGACTACATCGCCGCCGCCGCTCTGACCGGCAACATCGCCGTGACCTATACTTCCCGCAAGCCGCCTGCCGCCTGGGCCGGCGAACTCGCGGCCCTGGACCTTGCCGACACCGCCCGCACCGAGCCGGTCACGCTGTTCGAGGGCAGCGCGCCGGAAGCGGCGAAGCTCTATCCCAGGAACCTCAATGCCGGGCTGACGATCGCGCTGGCCGCCGGTTTCGAGCGCACGCGGGTCCGGGTCATCGCCGACCCCGGGGTCACCCGCAACACCCACGAGATCGCGATCACCGGCGCGGCCGGCGACGCCGTCCTGCGGTTCGAGAACCGAGCCTCGCCGGACAATCCCAAGACCTCCGCGATCACGGCCCTCAGCCTTGTCGCCACGGCCCTGCGCCGCTACGCGCCCGTCGGCACCTGACGACCAGGGCAGCCCGAGGGCTGTCGCCGGCAGGCGTGCAATCAGGCGAGACCGAATCGATCGCTGGGTTGGAAGCCGCCACCATGCCCGAGGAACTGGCAGCGGAGGTGCTGTGGCGCTTCCATCATGCCAATGCGCGCCGGCGCCTCACCGCGACCGCGCCGCACCAGGAATCGCTTGTACTGGAAGCGGTGCCGCCGCCGTCGCGGGAAACCCCGGCGCTTCTCGCCCGACTGGCGGAGAAGCCGTCCCTGCGTGCATTGCTGAGATAGCGGCGACCGGGATCCACGGCGACGCATGGGCGATCGCCGCGCCCCGTTCATTTCGGGTCGCGGTCTGGCACGGGCTTTGCAAGGGGAGCGTCGGGCCGTTCCGCGGCCCGGCCCGACCGGCGCAATCTGTTGCACTCCCCCTGCAACGGCCTCACCGTTGCGTCTCGTCCCCTCCTCAATCCGCTTTGCAGGTGTTTCCTTGTCCCCAACCCTCAGCTTCGAACGCGTCGGCCACGGCCCGCTGTCGATCACCATCCGCCAGGCCGTCATCGCCGGCTGGACCGGCCGCGACCGCGGAGCGGTCGATCACCATATCGCCGAACTCGCCGCGATCGGCGTCCCGCCCCCCTCCGAAGTCCCGCTGTTCTACCGGATCAGTGCGCAGCTTCTCACCAGCCAAACGGTGATCCAGGTGGTCGATGCCACCTCGTCGGGCGAGGTCGAGCCGCTGCTGATCGACGACGGCGAAAACCTGTATCTGGGTCTCGGCTCCGATCACACCGACCGCGAACTGGAAAGCCATTCCGTCGCCCTGTCCAAGCAGGTCTGCGCCAAGCCGGTGGCGACGACGCTCTGGGACTATGGCGAGGTTCGCGACCATCTCGACGCCATCCTCCTGCGGTCCTTCGTGCGCGACGATGCGGCGGCGGAGTGGACGGCGTATCAGGATGGCGGCGTGGCGAAGATCCGGCCGCTGGACCAGTTGATCGCGGCGTGTCCCTTCGCGGCCGGCGACGGGCGGCTGGAACCCGGCACGGCGATGATGTGCGGCACGCTGGGCGTCCTGTCGGGCGGGGTGCGTCCGGCACGGTTCTTTCGCATGGAGATGCACGATCCGGTCCTCGATCGCACACTCGTCCATGAATACGAGACCGCCAGTCTTCCCGCAGTGAAATAGGGGGCGAGGCTGGCCGCTCCGTATGGGGCGCCAGCCCTCCGTCCGCCGCCGCGTTCCGCTGGCTCCACAGCGCGGCCAGGCCTGCCGTCCAAGGGCCGCTTGGGTGCCTCGCGCGTTGCCGGCGCGCCCGAGCGGCGGCGACGATTCTGCTTCGCCCTGCAGGCCTCGCGCCGTACCTCCAGCATCCCGCTGCGTCAGGCGGCCAGCCTGGGCCAAGCCTCCAGACGGCGGCGCAACGGCCTCCGCGACCGCCGCTGAATTGGGCAGCCTGCAAGAATTTACGCCAGTCATTGGCGTATATTTCAGCGCAGACAGGGGTTTACACTGAATTCAATTAACAATTGAATGCTGCTCATCGAAAGACGTTGCGGCGAGGATGAACCCAGTTGACGCAGGCAGGGGCCGAAAGGCCAGACAGTCGGAAGGCAGGCGCGCCGCTTCGCATCGGGATGCTGACGCCGTCCTCCAACACCGTTCTCGAACCCTACACGGCCGAGATCCTGCGTCCCTTCGGCGCCGAGGCGAGCGTGCATTTCGGCCGCTTCAGGGTCACCGAGATTTCCATGTCGCAGGGCTCACAGGCCCAGTTCGATCTCGCCCCGGTCCTCGACGCGGCGCGCCTCCTGGCCGATGCCCGTGTCGACGTCATCGCCTGGAACGGCACCTCCTCGGCCTGGCTCGGACTGGAGCGCGACGTCGAACTGTGCCGCGAGATCGAAGCGGCGACCGGCATCGCCGCCACGACCACCATGCTGGCCTATGACCGGCTGTTCCGCGCCGCGGGCGTCACGCGCATCGCCCTGGTGACGCCGTATCTCGGCGAGGTCCAGGAGCAGATCGTCGCCAATTACGCCCGCCAGGGCATCACGGTGGTGGCCGAACGGCACCTGGAAGACCGCGGCAATTTCTCGTTCTGCGAATATGCGCCCGAAGCGATCGCCGACTGCGTGCGCGCCGTGGCGGCGGCCAGGCCGCAGATGATCGCCATCGTCTGCACGAATTTCCGCGGCGCGCCGGTCGTGGCCGCGCTCGAGCAGGAATGCGGCATCCCCGTCGTCGACTCCGTCGCCATCACCGCCTTTGCCACGGCTCGTCTCGTCGGGCTCGACACCGCCCGGATCACCGGCTGGGGCCGGCTGTTCCCGGAGTTTTCCCAGATGACAGACCTGCGGCCAACGCAGGCTTTCGCGACAGGCGTCCCGTCCGCTTCGGGCCCTGACACATCCCCAGCCGGACAGCCGGCATCAACGGAGAGTGCAACATGAAGATCAAAGCCCTGCTTCTTGCCGCCGCCTGCACGGCAGCCCTTGCGGCGCCCGCCCTGTCTCAGACCATCAGCCTGAAGGTGATGGGCCAGCCCTCGTCCACCGGGCTCATCCAGAAGAACTACGAAGCCCCCTTCTTCGAGAACATGGCGGAGAAGACCGGCCTCGACGTCAGCGCCACCTACACGCCGGTCGACGTCACCGGCGTCAAGGACACCGAGCAGCTGCGGCTTCTCAAGAGCGGCCTGTTCGACATCATCTCCCTGCGCATGTCCCAGGTCTCGCGCGACGAGCCGACCATTCTCGGCCTCGACCTCGTTGGCCAGAACCCGGACTATGCCACCGCCAAGAAGGCCGTCGACGCCTTCAGTCCGGTCGTCGACAAGCAGCTGCAGGAGAAGTTCAACACCAAGCTCCTCGGCGTCTGGCCGTTCGGTCCGCAGGTTCTGTTCTGTCAGCCCGACATCGCCAAGCTGTCCGATCTCAGCGGCAACAAGGTCCGCGTCTACGACCAGAGCCTGGCCAATTTCGTGTCCTCGGTCGGCGGAACGCCGGTGCCGCTCGGCTTCTCGGAAGTGCAGCAGTCGCTCGCCCGCGGCGTGATCGACTGCGCGATCACCGGCCCGAGCTCGGCCAACACCGCCGGCTGGCCCGAGGAAACCAGCAACATGCTGCCGATCGCCTTCCAGATCGCGGTGCAGGGCTACGGCATCAACCTCGACACCTGGAACAAGTTCTCCCCGGAAGACCAGGAGAAGCTGCAGGCGGCCTTCGACGGCCTCGTCTCGGAAATCTGGGCCTATTCGGAAGAGATCTTCGAGGACGCCGTGCGCTGCAATGTAGGTGACGAGCCCTGCGACACGGTGAAGGCCTACGATCTCAAG
Organism: Aurantimonas manganoxydans SI85-9A1; assembly: GCF_000153465.1. Taxonomy (GTDB): domain Bacteria; phylum Pseudomonadota; class Alphaproteobacteria; order Rhizobiales; family Rhizobiaceae; genus Aurantimonas; species Aurantimonas manganoxydans. The sequence goes on from NZ_CH672387.1 coordinate 3,126,025, forward strand.
CTGATCCCGGTGTCCGAGGAAGACAAGGCGACGATGCAGAGCGCGCTGCGCGACATCTCGTTCCCGGGCTGGAAGGAGATCTGCGACAAGGTCAACCCGACCTGCTCGGAAGACTGGCAGAAGACCGTGGGCAAGGCCCTCGGCTTCTAGTCTCCCCTCGCCAACAGACCGGGCGGCCCGCCGGCCGCCCGGCACCCTGCGGCGATCTCCACGCGCTGCGCTCACGAACGGGGACGGTCCATGCATCACTTCGCCAGGTTCGCCAGCTGGGTCTTCGGCCTGTCGCTTGTCGCGCTGTCCTTCTTCGTGGCGGCCGAGACCGTCGCCCGAAAACTGTTCAACTTCTCCTTCGAAGGCGCCGACGAACTGGGCGGCTATGTCCTCGCCATCGGATCGTCGCTGGCCTTCACGGTCGCACTGGTCGATCGGGCGCATGTGCGCATCGATTTCCTGCATCGCCGCCTGCCGGCAACGATCCGGTCGGTCCTCGACTGGCTGTCGATCGTCTCGCTCGCCCTGTTCGGCCTCTTCCTCGTCTATGTCGGCCGCTTCGTCATCGCCGACACCATCGCCTATGGCAGCGTCGCGCCGACGCCCTGGGCGACGCCGATGATCTATCCGCAGGCCGGCTGGTTCGCCGGCTACGTGCTCTTCGCCTTCGTCGCCGTCGGCCTCGCCCTCTACGCCACCTACCTCCTCCTGCGGGGTCGTCTCGACGCCTTGTCGGAGGCCTTCGATCCGAAGGGGGTGGAGGACGAGATCAAGGAGGAGCTGGGCAATGTCCATGCGCGCTGACCGCCTGCCCCGTCCTTCCCTGACCGTTCCGGATCCCCGCCCATGACCGTCTCCGCCGTCCTCATCGGGTTCGTCGCCATGCTGGCGCTGCTCCTGGCCAGCGTGCCCGTGGCCGTCATCATGGTCGTCACAGGCGTCGTCGGCGGCACGCTGCTGTTCGGCTGGCCGCTTGTCCAGTCCATGGGGCCGGTCGCCTGGGGCGTGCAGAACGAGAACGTCCTGACCGCGATCCCGCTGTTCATTCTGCTCGGCGAACTGCTCCTGCGCGGCGGCCTCGCCGACCGGATGTACACCGCCCTCGCCGTCTGGTTCGTCCGGCTGCCCGGCGGGCTGCTGCACACCAATATCGGCTCCTGCGCCCTGTTTGCCGCCACCTCCGGCTCGTCCGTCGCCACCGCCGCGACCATCGGCACGGTGTCGCTGCCCAATCTCGACAAGCGCGGCTACAAGCCGAGCCGGTCGCTGGGCTCGCTGGCTGCCGGCGGCACGCTGGGCATCCTCATCCCGCCCAGCGTCAACCTGCTGGTCTACGGCTCGCTCGCCGAAACCTCGATCGGCCAGCTGTTCATCGCCGGCATCGTGCCCGGCATCCTCCTGACGCTCAGCTTCATGATCTTCATCGCCGTCCAGAGCCTGATCGAGGAACACGGCTCCACCGTCGAGCGGGAGCCGCTGCTGCCCCTGCGCGAACGCATCGCCCTCGCCCGGCATCTGGTCCCGCCGCTGATCATCTTCCTCGTCGTCATGGGCTCGATCTATGCCGGCATCGCCACGCCGACGGAATCGGCGGCGCTGGCCGTCGTCGTGGCCATCGGCTTCATCTACCGCGAGGGCCAGCTGAACTGGCAGGTGATCGACATCTGCTTCCGCCAGTCGGCCAAGACCACCGGCATGATCCTTCTGATCATCACCGCGGCCTTCATGCTCAACGTCACGCTGGCTCTTGGCGGCGCGGCCCAGGCGATGACCCAGTGGGTCGCCTCCTTCGGCCTCTCGGCGACCGGGCTGCTGCTCATCCTGATCGTCTTCTACCTCTTCCTCGGCATGTTCATGGACGTCCTGTCGATGCAGGTCCTCACCATCCCGATCGCCCTGCCGGTGGTCACCGCCGTCGGCGTCGATCCGATCTGGTTCGGCATCTTCGTCGTGCTGATGTGCGAGCTCGGCATGATCACCCCGCCGGTGGGCATGAACCTTTATGTCGTGCAGGGCGTGCGCAAGGACGGCGGTCCCTTCACGGACGTAGTCTATGGCGCGTTCCCCTACGCGCTGATCATGATCGCCTTCACCATCCTCCTGATCTTCGCGCCGGACATCGTCCTCTGGCTGCCACGCAACATGTCGGGCTGATCGCACATGACTTCTTCTGCAACCGAGGCCTGGCGCCTCGACGCATCGGCGCTGGTCGAGCAGTACCGGCAGGGCGCGAGCGACCCGGTGGCGATCGTCGATCTTTGCCTCGCCCGGATCGCCCGCATCGATCCCTCGCTGAACGCCTTCGTCTGCCTGTCGCCGACGGCGCGGGACGAGGCCGCCGCCTCGGCCGCGCGCTGGCGGAGCGGCGCGCCCATCGGCCCCCTCGACGGCGTGCCGATCGCCGTGAAGGACAATCTCGTGGTGAAGGGCATGCCCGCCACATTCGGCAGCCGGCTCTATGCCAGCACGATCGCGGCGCGGGACGAACTGCCGATCCGGCGGCTTCGTGACGCTGGCGCGATCGTCATCGGCAAGACGAACACGCCGGAATTCGCCGTCGAGGGCTACACCTCCAACGACCTCTTCGGCGTCACCCGCAATCCGTGGGCACCGGCGCTGACGCCGGGCGGTTCCAGCGGCGGCTCGGTGGCGGCCGTCGCCGCCGGGCTCGTGCCGGTGGCGATCGGCACCGATGGCGGCGGATCGTCCCGGCGCCCGGCGGCCTACACCGGTCTCGTCGGCGTCAAACCCGGGATCGGCCACGTGCCACGCGCCGACGGGCTACCGCAGGTGCTCCTGGATTTCGAGGTGGTCGGCACCTTCACCCGCTCGGCGCGCGACGCAGCGCTGCTCGACAGCGTCCTTGCCGGCCCCGACCGCGCCGATCCGGCCTCGCGCTGTCCGCCCGACGCGCCGGCCGCCGATCGACCGCTCCGCATCCTGCTGGTCGAACGGATCGACGCCAATCCCTGCGCGCCGGAGATCCTGACCGCCCTGCACGCTGCGGCGGACGCATTCGCCGCGCTGGGCCATCGGGTGACGTGCACCGAACTGCCCTTCGACAGCGCCGGCCTCGCCGCGATCTGGTCGTCGATCGCCGAGATCGGCCTGGCGCGCCTTCTGGCCGTCGAGCCCGACTTTGCCGACAAGGTGAACCCCAAATACGTCGCCATGGCCCGGCGCGGCGCGGACTGGTCGGCAAGCGACCTCCTGGGCATCCTCGAAACGGTGGCGGCCCTGCGCCGGCAGGTCTCGCAGGGTTTCGCGGACTTCGACCTGATCCTGATGCCGGCCTGCGCCGCCATGCCGTGGGCGGCCGACACGCCCTTCCCGGACAGGATTGATGGCCACACCGTCGGGCCCCGCGGCCACGCCGTCTATACGGGCTGGGTCAATGCTGCCGGGCTGCCGGCCATCGCGCTACCCTGCCCGGTCCCGTCCGGCACCCTGCCGATCGGCGTCCAGCTGATCGGCGATCGCGGCGCGGAGCCGACGCTTCTGGCGCTCGCCGCCGCCTACGAGGAACGCTGTCCATGGGACGATCGCTGGCCGGACATCGCCGCATCCTGACCGCCGCCGGAAGCGGCGTAAACGAAGGCGGTGCGCACGGGACCGAGGCCGGAAATCCAGCCTTCGATCACCGTGCCGGGCGCAACGAAGGGCAGGCCGGACAGGGTCCCGGTCGTCACGATCTGCCCCACCTGCAGGCCGCCGCAATGATCACCGACCATTCGGGCAAAGGCCAGGAACACGGAGAAGGCGTCGCCGCCCGGCACCGCGTGACGGCCGGTCACGACCTCGCGGCCGTCGAAGGTCAGCCGCACCTCCGGCTCGGTGAGGTCGAGCGCCGCGTCGTCGGACTCAGTGCCAAAGACGAGGCCGCCATTGCTCTGGTTGTCGGCCAGCTTGGCCAGCGGCGCAGCGTCCATGAACCCGTCGATGCGGCCATCGACGATCTCGATCACCGCCAGCGGAGTCACGCAATCCCGGGCCAGGGTCTCGAATTCGGCGGCATCGAAGGGCGGCAGGGGGCGATCGAGACGGAAGCCGATCTCCAGCTCGACGCCGCAGGCGCCGAGTTCAGCGGTCGAGAAGCTGGCACCGGAGGCGCGCAGATCGCCCGCGAGCACCGGCGCCGCGATCACCGGATCGGCGACGCGCTTGCGCCCGGTCTTCCAGGCGGCGACCGGACCGAAGGCCTCGCAGACCAGCCGCTGGACGCCATAGGCGCCCTCGGGACCGATCATGCCGGCCAGACGGTCGGCCTCGTTGCGCGGCATCGGCGCGCGCGCGCGCCGAGCGGCGATCAGGGCAGTTGTCAGCGCCTCGACGGGCGTCGCGTCATCGGCCATCAGCGTGCGGCTTTCGGCCGGACAGGCGGCACCGGGCGGAATGATGGGCTGGCTGAGAGCATGCGCAGTTCTCCGAAAGAGCGATGCACCTACATAGAACCGATCATGCCGGTCGAGAAAGTCCCCCGTTGAGCCCGAACCCCAGCGCCGCCGCCAGTCCTGCCCGCGCCCTCGGCGACAAGCCGCGCAAGGCGCGCATCCGCCGCCATTCGCTGCACCAGGAAGTGGCCGAGACCCTTCGCCAGATGATCATCCATGGCGAGCTGATGCCGGGCGAGAAGGTCCCGGTGGCGAGCCTGTCGGACAGCCTCGGCGTGTCGCCGACGCCTTTACGCGAAGCGCTGAAGGTGCTGGCCGAGGAACGGCTGGTGGTGATCGAGGTGAACCGCGGGGCAAGGGTCGCCTCCTACACGGCCGAGGAGGCAATCAAGCTGTTCGAGGTCATCGCGGCCGTCGAGAGCCTTGCAGCGGAACTCGCGACGCGGCGGATGGGCGAGACGGAGATCGCCGAGATCGAGGCCGTGCACGCCGCCATGACCGCAGCCTTCCATGCCGACGACAAGGACGTCTATTTCAACCTGAACTCGACGATCCACCAGATGCTGGTGACCGCGAGCGGCAACGAGGAACTGCAATTCGTCCACGAGCGGCTGATGCTGCGGGCCCAGCGCGGCCGCTACATGGCCATTCTCGACGCCGACCGCTGGCTGCAGGCCTTCGAGGAGCACGAGGCCCTGATGGCGGCACTCCGCATCCGCGACAGCGCCGGAGCCGCCGCGATCTGGCGCGTCCATCTCCTCAACACCGGCAAGACCCTCGGCGACGTCCTGCGCCAATAGCGCGGCTCCGCGCCCGCCCCCGCATCGGGCGGGATCAGGCACCGGGCGCTTATGAGTCTCACCCGGCACCCATTTTCCTCGGGCAAGCACGGGCCATGTCTCTGCAAACCGACCGTGCAGTCCAGACGGTTCAGCCTTCGACCTCGGGTTCTTCGTAATTGACGACGTCGCCTTCCGGCGCGTTCGAGGCTTCGGATCCGTAGAAGGCGATGACCCCGACAATGATGAAGAGCACGACGCCGATGGCGACGATGATGCCGGTTTTCCCTGCCATGCCGATCTCCCTGGCTTGCGTTTTGCGCAGCAATGCCCCTCCCGGCGCGCGGGTTCCCGGACGCTTAGCCGCCGAAGGATAAGGTTCGGCCGGCCGGGGGATCGACCGAGCACAACCAGAGGGTTACTGGCGCTTGCGCTTGGTGAAGACGCGTTCGACGTGGTGGGTTTCGACGAAGGCGGCGAGACGTTCGGCGATCTCCGGCGGCATCGGCGCGATCTCGACCATCAAATCGCCGATCTCGGTCAGGGATTCGCCCTCGGCCGGATCGGCGGTCACCGAGATGAGCCGGATTCCGGGCTCTTCGTCGGTGAGGGCCAGGGTCACCCAGAGGCCGGGGCTGCCCGAGGTCAGATTGTCGCGATAATTGCCGGTCTCGACCCGGTGGAATTCCACCGACCGTGCGCCGGCATAGAGCAGCACCGCCTCGCCGTCGTGGCCAAGGACATGGCCGGGCTCGGTGCCGATCGCCTCGGGAATGATCGCCACGATGCGCCAGGCATGGTCGACCCACGGGCTCTTCGACGGCCGCCGCTCGACCACCACCCCGACGCGAAAGGTCGGCGCATCCATGCTCACGCCACCTCCGCCGGCGAGCGCAGGGGCAGGCCGACAATGAGGTTCTGCGGCTTCAGCCGCACGACGCCGTCCTTCGGCCTGGCGAGGAACAGCCAGACGGGCCGCGCGCCGATGGCCGGCAGTGCCTCGGCCGGATCGGTGAAGGTCAGGGCGAAGATGCCGATGATCTTCTCCAGATCGGCGGGGGCCACCGTATCGCCGCGCCAGACCTGGTTGCCGATCCGGCTGGCCTCGGCGTCGAGGCCGACGAACCAGGCCCAGTCGTCGTCATCCACCCGGGCGACCGGCTCGACCTTCACCCGCACCCCGAGGAGATGCGCGATCCAGCGCTCGATCGCCTCGGCGAGGCCGGCCCGCGCCGCCGGCCCCGAGGCGAAACTCAGCACCAGCTCGAAGGCTTCGTCGCGGTGGAAATAGGAGGCGGCGTTCTCGCCATCGAGGACGTCGAGTTCGCTCACCGTCGGCTCGGCGAACATCGCCAGGAGCGGCGAGGCATGGCGATCCTGCTCCTGCATCTCGACGATCTCGGCATCGGCAAGGAGCAGCGCGCCATCATGCACGCTTGCCCGCTGCGGCCGGAAGAACAGCTCGGCCGAGCGCAGGACGAACGGGTCCGTGCAGCCATCCAGCGCGTTGCGCAGGACGACCTGCGCCAGCTGGTTCACGAACAGATGCGGCGTGCCGGACATGTCGCCGCGCACCAGCGTCAGATAGGCCGCCTCCAGCGTCGGCGCGGCCATGAGCCTGTCGCGGAAGGCCAGCATCACCTGCCAGTTCTCGCGCGCGTCCGCATCGTCGAGCCCGGCGATCTCCGCCTCGCTGACCGGGCGGCGCGGATCGGCCAAAAGGCTGGCATGCAGGGCCAGCTCGGCAGCGCAGGCCTCGGGCGGCGGCACCAGTTCGGGCCGGGCGAAATAGGCCTTCAGGAATTCGTCGGTCAGCATCAGATGGCCCGACGCATTGCGGTCGAGAAGCTGATGGCCGCAGGACACCCAGAACTCGCTCATCTCGTCTCTCCAGCGTCCGGGTTCATGGCTGCGTCTTGCCGAGAGTGCGGATGTCCACATGCTCGGCATAGGCGTCGTCGTCCTCGTCGATCTCGACGAAGCCGAAGGCGCGGGAATGATCGACGGCACCCTCGCGCCGATGCAGGGTGCGGAAGCGCTCGCGAATGTCGCCATTCTCGACGCTGCGCTGCACCGCCAGCATGGTGTTCACCGGGTGGTCGCAGAGCGAGGTGGCGAAGGCCACCTCCTCTTCCGCCGCCGGCCGGGCGGTGTCGACGTCCGGCGCGCCGAGATGGGTCACGAGATGGCGGGCCAGATCCTCTACCACCGCGTCGCGCTCGGCCTCGCTCGCCTCGCTGACGATCGCCAGGGTCGACCAGCCGAAGCTCGCAACGCCCAGAAGCCCCGAGCGAAATGCCTGGCGCTCCTTGCCCGCAAGGGCCGCGACGTCGCGGTTCCAGAAGCGGAATGTGCCGCTGACGGCCCATTCGCCGGGTTCGGCCGCCTCAGTGAAGACGAAGGCGTCGGACGGGTCCATGCGGATCGTGCGCGGCAGTTTCAAAGCCATGGGGCCCCCATTGCGGGCGCGCGCCGTAACGGCGGCGTTCCGGCCGCAGCGAGCAGCCGGCGCTCCCCATCGCGCATCGGGCCATCGCTGTCCAGCCGCCCCCGCCCATGCCGATCCGCCGTACGGGAACGCCCCCACGCGGGAAAACGCCGCAGGCGGACCGGCGCATTGAGACCGGAGCGGCAGTAGCCGCCCGTCTTGCGGGTTCCAGATGGGGAGACAAGGCAGCGAAACGGGCGGTGATCGAGCCCGAGGGTCGATGGCGACGACATGAAAAAACCACGTGATACTATTGACTTGCGCCAGTTTAAAATCGTTCTACGCCAACGGTGGACGGTGAGACAACCGGCTGCCTGAAATGCCGTACACGCCCGAAGGATTGCGTCCATCGTGACCGATACGCCAGCCCATACCGGCCCCCGCGACACCGCCGTGGCGGCGCTCGCCGCCCTGCCCCCGGCGCAGCCGCCGCTTCTGTCCCTCGTCAGCGACGGCACGATCCTGATCTGCGGTGACGGCGCGGCCGCGATCGATGCGGGCCTGCGGCTGGCCGCGTCCCTCGACGTGACGGTTCTCCTCGACGATGGCGGCCTGACGCCGGTGCCCGATGGCCTGTCGTTTCCGGTGGCGCGCGGCCGCATCGCCAGCGCCACGGGGCATTTCGGCGCCTATCAGGCGGTCGTGGACGGCTACGTGCCGCCGGACGGCATGGCGCTGCCGCGCGACGGCGCCGTGTCGCGCTGCGACGTGATCCTCGATCTCGCGGCCCGTCCGCCGCTGTTTCCCGCCCATGAGGCCCGCGACGGCTATCTGCGGGCCGAAGTCGCCGACCCGGCCGCCTTCGACGCGGCGATCGCCGAAGCATCGGAACTCGTCGGCGAGTTCGAGAAGCCGCAATATATCGCCTTCCGCAAGGAGCTCTGCGCCCATTCGCGCTCGTCGATCACCGGCTGCACCCGTTGTCTCGACGCCTGCGCCATGCAGGCGATCGCGCCGGCCGGCGAGCATGTGACGATCGACGCCTATGTCTGCGCCGGCTGCGGCAATTGCGCCGCGGTGTGCCCGACGGGCGCCGCCTCCTACACGCTGCCGACGGTCGACATGCAGCTCGACCGCCTGCGCACGCTCCTGACCAGCTACCGGGCCGCGGGCGGTCGTGATCCGGTCGTCCTCTTCCATGACGGCTATGTCGGTCAGCCGCTCATCGACGCCGCTGGTCCGGCGCTGCCGGCCCATGTGCTGCCGATGGCCGTCAACGAGATCAAGCAGATCGGGCTGGAAAGCCTCGCTGCGGCGTTCGCCTATGGGGCGGCCGGCATCGGCATCCTGGCGCGCCGCGCGCCGCGGAACGGCGTGGCCACTCTTGCCGGGACCGTCGATCTGGCCGGCGCCTTTGCGGCCGCGCTCGGCTATGGCGAGGATTCCTGCCGGATCCTCCATGCCGATACGCCGGACGATATGCTCGCCGAACTGGCGGCCCTGCCGCTCGGCCATGCCGCACCGGCGCCCGCCAGCTTCGCCCCGGTCGGCAGCAAGCGCGAGCTTCTGGAGCTGAGCCTGCGGATGCTGCACCGGGTCGCGCCGGCGCCGGTCGAGCAGGTGGCGCTGCCGCAGGGCGCGCCCTTCGGCAAGGTTCATGTGCAGACCGACGGCTGCACGCTGTGCCATGCCTGCGTGACCGCCTGCCCCACCGGTGCACTGTCGGCCAGCGAGGACCGTCCGCTTCTCAGTTTCTCCCACGGCGCCTGCGTTCAGTGCGGCCTGTGCGAGTCGACCTGCCCGGAACAGGTGATCACCCTGGAGCCGACGCTCGATTTCGCCGCCTGGAACGCGCCGCGGCAGATCCTCAAGGAGGAAGAGCCCTTCTGCTGCATTCGCTGCGCCAAGCCCTTCGGCACGAAGAGCACGATCGAGCGGATCATCGCCAAGCTGGAAGGCAAGCACTGGATGTTCGCCGGCGAGAATGCCCGCCGTCTCGACGCGATCCGCATGTGCGAGGACTGCCGGGTGGAGGCGGTGCTGAACGAGGGGATCGATCCCTATGCCGGCACGGCCCGGCCGAAGCCGCGCCTTGCCGAGGATCACCGGGCGCCGATAGACTTTGACGGCCGCCGACATTGATGAGGCCCACACCCTCGACCCGCTCGGATCGCAGGCTAGTTTTCCCTGCGGCAGATCCGGAAGCACGAACGGGACGGCAAGGACGACCGGATTGAGCAACGATTTCCTCTCCCGCTGGTCCCAGCGCAAGCGCGAGGTCGCCGACGCGGACCGAACGGCCGCCGCCGGAGCGGATGCCGGCCATGAAGCGGAGGCCGCTGGCGTATCGCCTGAGCACGCTGCAACGGACGACGCGCTGCAGGCCTCCGTCGATGCGCCGATCACCGCCGAGGAGCTGGCGGCGCTGCCCGCCCCGGCGGATCTGACCGCCGCGTCGGACATGACGGCGTTTCTGCGCAAGGGCGTTCCGGCCTCCCTGCGCAATCGCGCCATGCGGCGGCTCTGGTCGCTCGATCCCGCCATCCGCGACTATGTCGGTGACGCCAGGGACTATGCGTGGGACTGGAACGTGCCCGGCGGCGTGCCGGTCTCCGGGCCCTTGTCGGCGACCACCGACGTCAAGCAGATGGTCAAGGACATCTTCGGCCGCGAGAAGGCTGCGCCCATCGAGGCCGCGGAGCCGACCGTCGCGGCGGATCAAAGCGACCCCGCCGGATCGCCTGCCCAGATGACCGTGGCCAACGCCACGCAGGCCGCGCCGAACGAGACGGTTTCCGCCGCGCCCGGCTCACAGGATTCGGCTCTAACGGAGACGCCGGACACCATGCCCGAAACCGCTGCCGAAACACCGCAGCAAGGTCCGCGAAACCGGCCGCTGCGACATGGCAGCGCGCTGCCGATTTGAATAGCCGTCAACGAAACTGGAATGGTTCAAAAGACGCTTGCACAAACCCCGGAACCAACTAGGTTCTCGTTCCAGATCAACGGGTAACCGGACACCCATGAAAGCGCCACGATGACCGACGGGCCTTCCGAACCGAGCGCTCACGACGTTGCCGCAACGGCGACGGCGCCCGTGCGCGCGGCGCTCGATTCGGTCGATCAGTTCCGGGTCCAGCATTACGGCCTTCTCGCCGTTCTCATGGCGCGCGAACCGAGCGCCGAAACGCTGGCGCTGGTCGCCGGGCTCAGCGGCGACGCGACCCCGCTCGGCCGCAGCCACGCGGCGCTGGCCGATGCCGCCCGCCGGGCCGATCCGGCGCGCCTGGAGCGCGAGTATTTCGACCTCTTCATCGGCGTCGGCCGCGGCGAACTGGTGCCCTACGGCTCTTATTACCTCACCGGCTTCCTGCGCGAAAAGCCGCTGGCCCGCCTGCGGCAAGATCTGGCGCGGCTCGGCATCGAACGGTCCCGATCCCTCGTCGAGCTTGAGGACCATGTCGGCGTCCTCTGCGAGACCATGGCCGGGCTGATCGACGGGCGCTTCGAGGCCCCCGAGGGCGCCGCCCGCGACTTCTTCGCCCGCCACATGCAGCCGTGGATGGGCCGCTTCTTCGCGGATCTCGAGACGGCCCGGTCGGCGGATTTCTACCGCTGTGTCGGCCGTGTCGGCCGCAGCTTCATGACAATCGAGACCGAGTCGCAGGCGCTGGTCGCATGAGCGTGCCGCGAAACGACCGCACGGCCCGCGCGCCGGCAGCGAAATGGGAGACGACCATGGCCACGGACAAGCCTGATCTCAATCGACGCGCCTTCCTTCGCAAGGCCACGGGTGCGGCTGGCGCGGCGACCGCGGTGGCCGTGACGGCGCCGGCCTTCGTCGACGAGGCCGAGGCCTACGATCCGGGGACCGACGAGACCCAACCCAAATATCAGCCCGACAGCCCGGACGTTCAGGCGTTCTACCGGACCAACGGCTACGAAACGCTGCAGGACAAGTGAGGCGGACATGCTCACCAAACGCAAGGCCGGTCAGCCCGGCCAATTCTGTTCTTCCGTCTCGTCGACCCGTCCTGCCGGACTCGATCGCCGCGCCTTTCTGAAGCAGTCGGGCCTCGCCGTCGGCGGCCTCGCCGCCTTCGGCACCATGATGCCCGGGGCCGTGCAGAAGGCCGAGGCGGTCAGCGCGCCGATGCCCGGCGTGCCGATCGAGATCAAGAAGAACATCTGTACCCATTGCTCGGTGGGCTGCACGGTGACCGCCGAAGTGCAGAACGGCGTCTGGACCGGCCAGGAGCCGAGCTGGTCGAGCCCGATCAACCGCGGCACCCACTGCGCCAAGGGCGCCGCGATCCGCGAGATCGTGCATGGCGACCGGCGGCTGAAATACCCGCTGAAGCTGGTCGACGGCCAGTGGCAGAGGCTGTCCTGGGAACAGGCGATCAACGAGATCGGCGACAAGATGCTGGAGATCCGCGAGGATTCCGGCGCCGACGCCATGTATCTCCTCGGCTCGGCCAAGTTCACCAATGAAGGCGCCTATCTGTTCCGCAAGTTCGGCGCCTTCTGGGGCACCAACTCGGTCGACCACCAGGCCCGCATCTGCCATTCCACCACCGTGGCCGGCGTCGCCAACACCTGGGGCTACGGCGCCCAGACCAATTCCTACAACGACATCCGCAACGCCAAGACCATGATCATCATGGGCGGCAATCCGGCGGAAGCGCATCCGGTCGCGATGCAGCACGTCCTGGCCGGCAAGGAGCTGAACCGCGCCAATCTGATCGTCATCGATCCGCGCTTCACCCGCACCGCCGCACACGGCACCGAATATCTGCGCCTTCGCGCCGGTACCGACATTCCGGTTATCTGGGGCATTCTCTGGCACGTCTTCGAGAATGGCTGGGAGGACAAGGAGTTCATCCGCACCCGCGTCTACGGCATGGACGAGGTCCGCAAGGAAGTCGCCAAGTGGACGCCGGAAGAGGTCGAGCGCGTCTCGGGCGTATCCGGCGAGCAGCTGAAGCACGTCGCCTACTTGTTCTCGCAGGAGCGGCCCTCGACGCTGATCTGGTGCATGGGCGCCACCCAGCACACGGTCGGCACCGCCAATGTGCGCGCCTACTGCACCCTGTGCCTGGCCACCGGCAATGTCGGCAAGCCAGGCACCGGCGCCAACATCTTCCGCGGCCACACCAATGTGCAGGGCGCGACCGATCTCGGCCTCGATGTCACCTCGCTGCCGCTCTATTACGGCCTGACCGAAGGCGGCTGGAAGCATTGGTCGCGGGTCTGGGAAGTCGAATATGAGTGGCTGCAGAGCCGCTTCGACGAGGTCCCGGCCAAGGGCGGGCGCGAGCCGCGCACCCGCAAGGAGAACATGGAGACCCCGGGCATCACCTCGACCCGGTGGTTCGACGCGGTCAGCATGCCGCCGGAGGAGATCGACCAGCGCTCGCCGCTGCGCGGCATGTTCATCATGGGCCATGGCGGCAACACCGTCACCCGCATGCCGGAAATGCTGCAGGCGCTGGAGAAGCTGGAACTGCTGGTGGTCGCCGACCCCCACGCCACCACCTTCGGCGCCATCAAGGGCCGCCGCAACGGCACCTATCTCCTGCCCATCGCCACCTCGCTGGAGACCAATGGCTCGCGCACCGCGTCGAACCGCTCGCTGCAATGGGGCGAGCAGATCGTCGAGCCGGCCTTCGAGTCCCGCGACGACTATGCGGTGATCCACGACTTCGCGGTCAAGCTCGGCTTCGCCGACCGGATGTTCAAGAACATCGGGGTGGAGAACAGCAAGGTCTCGGCCGAGGACATCCTGCGCGAGATCAATCGCGGTGGCTTCTCCACCGGCTATTGCGGCCAGTCGCCGGAGCGGCTGAAGGCGCATATGCGCAACCAGGACAAGTTCGACCTGGTCAGCCTGCGCGCCCCGGCCGACACGCCGGAAGTCGGCGGCGAATATTACGGCCTGCCCTGGCCGTGCTGGGGTACGCCGGAGATGAAGCATCCGGGCTCGCCGATCCTCTACCGTACCGACGTCCCCATCTGGGAAGGCGGCGGCACCTTCCGCGCGCGCTTCGGCGTCGAGCGGAACGGCGAGACGCTGCTGGCCGAGGATTCCTATTCGGAGGGCTCCCAGCTCACCGACGGCTATCCCGAGTTCAATTACGGCATCCTGCGCAAGCTCGGCTGGGACGCCGATCTGCGGCCGGAGGAACTGGCGACGATCCAGCGGGTCGGCGGCGACAAGGTCGACGCGGTCAGCTGGGCAACGGATCTGTCCGGCGGCATCCAGCGCGTCTGCATGGATCACGGCGTCATGCATTACGGCAACGGCAAGGCCCGGGTGGTCGCCTGGAACCTGCCCGATCCGGTGCCGGTGCACCGCGAGCCGATCTACACGCCACGGCCGGACCTCGTCGAGAAATACCCGACCCGGCCCGACGAGCGGCAGTTCCGCATCCCGAATATCGGCTATTCCGTGCAGCAGGCCGCGATCGAGCGGAACGTCGCCGGAAACTTCCCGATCCTGCTCACCTCGGGCCGGCTCGTGGAATATGAGGGCGGCGGCGAAGAGACCCGCTCCAACCGCTGGCTGGCGGAGCTGCAGCAGGAGATGTTCGTCGAGATCAATCCGGCCGACGCCACGGCCCGCGGTGTCGAGGACGGGCAATATGTCTGGGTCTACGGCACGGAGAACGATGCGAAGACGCGGGTGAAGGCGCTGGTGACCGAGCGCGTGGCGCCCGGCGTCGCCTTCATGCCCTTCCACTTCTCCGGACATTACCAGGGCGAGGACTGGCGCGAGCACTATCCGGCGGGCACCGACCCGATCGTGCTCGGCGAATCCGTCAACACCATCACGACTTACGGTTTCGACCCGGTCACCGGCATGCAGGAGACCAAGGTCGTGCTGTGCCAGATCGCGGCGGCATAAGGGGAGCGACAGACAATGGCGCGGCTTAAATTTCTCTGCGACTCCGATCGCTGCATCGAGTGCAATGCCTGCGTGACGGCGTGCAAGAACGAGCACGACGTGCCCTGGGGCATCAACCGGCGTCGCGTGGTGACGCTGAACGATGGCAAGCCGGGCGAGCGCTCGGTGTCGATGGCCTGCATGCACTGCACCGACGCGCCCTGCGCGGCGGTGTGCCCGGTGGACTGCTTCTTCACCACCGAGGACGGCGTCGTGCTGCACTCCAAGGATCTGTGCATCGGCTGCGGCTACTGCTTCTACGCCTGCCCGTTCGGCGCGCCGCAATATCCGCGCGTCGGCAATTTCGGCTCGCGCGGCAAGATGGACAAGTGCACCTATTGCGCCGGCGGTCCGGAAGCCGACAGCTCCGAGGCGGAATACGCCAAATACGGCAAGAACCGCATCGCCGAGGGCAAGCTGCCCATGTGCGCCGAGATGTGCTCGACCAAGGCGCTTCTGGCGGGCGACAGCGACATCATCGCGACGATCTACAAGGAGCGGGTCGCCAAGCGCGGCTACGGCACCGGGGCCTGGGGCTGGCAAACGGCCTACCGCGAAACGATCGAGGCCTGAGATGGCGACGATGACCACGCTTCGCACCATCCTCGCCGCCGGCGGCGTGGCGCTCGCCCTCCTGGCGACGCCCGTTGCCGCCCAGCAGGGCGACGACAATCTCGCGCCCCAGAGCGACGTCGCGCCGACCGACGGCGCGCAGGCCGACCCCAGCGGCCAGAACCCCACCGCCGAGGTTCCGACCGAGCAACAGCTCCTCAACGCGCTGCAGGGCGGCCAGATCAGCGGCAGGGTCACCATCCCGGACAGCAAGGCAGCGGTGCTCGAGCAGCCCGAAGGGCGCGATTACCAGAGCTTCCATGAAGGCTGGCTGCCGTGGATCGGCGCCATCGCCATCATCGGCATGGTCCTCGCCCTTGCCGCCTTCTACTTCTCGCGCGGGCGGATCATGATCGAGGACAGCCCTGAGGTCGGCCGCAAGCTGCTGCGCTTCAGCTTCTTCGAACGGCTGAACCACTGGATGACCGCCACCGCCTTCATCCTCCTGGCGATCACCGGCCTGAACTACGTCTTCGGCAAGCGGCTGCTGTTCCCGTTGATCGGACCGGACGCCTTCGCGACCTGGAGCTACTGGGCGAAATACGTCCACAATTTCGTCTCCTGGGCGTTCATGGTCGGCCTCGTCTTCATGATCGTCGTGTGGATCAAGGACAATCTGCCGAGCCGCACCGACATTCGCTGGATCCGCGAGTTCGGCGGCTTCGTCGGCGACAAGCATCCGCCGGCGCACCGCTTCAATGCCGGTCAGAAAATGATCTTCTGGTCGGTGACGCTCGGCGGCCTCGCCCTGTCGATCAGCGGCCTCCTGATGCTCTTCCCCTTCTCGGTGCTGAACATCGAGGGCATGCAGATTGCGCAATATGTCCATGCCACGGTCGGCATGGTGCTGATCGCCATCATCATCGCCCATATCTATATCGGCTCGCTCGGCATGGAGGGCGCCTACGACGCCATGGGCAACGGCAAGGTCGACCTTGCCTGGGCCCGCGCCCATCACAGCCTCTGGGTCGAGGAAGAACAGGCCAAGACCGCCAAGGGACCGCAGCCGGTCCCCACCACACAGCCGGCGGAGTGAGCACCATGCGCCACAGTTTCATCCTACTCTTCGCGACCACGGCGCTGGCGACGGCGGCCGTCGCCCAGACGACGTCAGAGCCCGCCACCGATGCGCCGCAGGCACCCGCGGCAAGCGAGGCTCCGGCCGCGAACGCCCCCCAGGCGCCCGCGCCTGACGGCACGCAGCCAGCGGAGCAGAGTCCGGCAGCCGACGCTGCTCCGGCAGATCCCGCGGCGAATGCCGGCACCGCAACGCCGGCGGCCGGCGAGACCGGCACGGGCACGGCTTCGTCCGGCCCCGCCAATATCTGCACCGAACTGGTGGCGTTCCTGACGCCGGTTCCGGCCGAAGACGCAGCCGCCGCGCCCGGCCAGCCGGCAGCCGCTCAGGCGAGCGCTGACCAGGCCCCCGCGGCGCA
The DNA here is from genome assembly GCF_000153465.1 of Aurantimonas manganoxydans SI85-9A1. Classification (GTDB taxonomy): domain Bacteria; phylum Pseudomonadota; class Alphaproteobacteria; order Rhizobiales; family Rhizobiaceae; genus Aurantimonas; species Aurantimonas manganoxydans. The sequence goes on from NZ_CH672387.1 coordinate 3,142,608, forward strand.
GGCCGGTGAGGCCTCAACGACGCAGCCGTCGACCGAACGCGGCACGGACCGGGAGCCCGCCGGTGGCGCGGCCTCGGACCAGCCGCAGCAGCAGGCGACGTCCAACGGCGAAGCGGCGGCCGAGAATGAGCAGCAGGCCGCGGGCGTGCCCGACGGTAACGAGTCGGGTTCGGCCCAGGAAGCCTCCAACCAGGCCGGCGCCGCGGTCGAGGCCCCCAGCGACGCCAATGCGCCGGCTCCGAAGGCCGGCAATGCCGACAACGCGCCACAGACCTCGGGCCTCAGCGCGCCGATCCCCAAGACGCCCGAAGCCACCAAGAAGCAGCCGGACATGACCCTCGCCGAGGGCCAGGCGCTGGCCGACGCCAACGATATCGCCGGGTGCCATGGCGCGACCCGCGAGATGCGGCGCGCGGGCGTCGACCTGCCCCCAGCGCTGATCGCGCTGGCGGCGCTCGACCTGCAATATCAGCAGAACGTGGCGCCCGCAGCGCCGACGACGGGAGACGCGCGTTGAAGGCCATTCTCATCGGCATCGCGATCGCCGCCGTGATCGGCGTGGTCGCCGGGCTCGTCCTTCCCATGGCACAGGTCCCGGCCTTCCAAGCCTTCGCCACCGACAGCGTCCGCGTCGGCAATCCCGGCGAGAACCTGATCGGCCCCGAATGGGACGAAGCCGCCGAGGACCAGGAACGCCATTGATCCGAAGCCCGGCCGCCATCGCGGCCGGGCTTCGGACATGCGCGGCGCAGGCGCCTGCCGTGTCGTGCTGCCCCGCATGAGCCTCCGGCGGCGGTCACCTCGGCCCAATCTGCCGAAGAAGAACCCCCACCATGGAAGCGGCCCACCCCCTTCCAGCCCCGCAGACGCAGCCGCCTCTCACCCTGGCAGAGGACGACCGACCGGTCGTTGCGCCAGAATGCTGTGCGCGAGCGCGGCGATCAGATCGGTGCGGGTGACGACGCCGACGATCCGCTCGTTCTCGATCACCGGCACGGCATCGGTCTGGCTTTCGGCCATCAGATGGAAGAAGGCGGCCACCGGGGTCGAGGGTGCCGCGCGCGGGCATGCCGTATCCATGATGTCTTCCGCCCGCAGGCGCCGCCTTCCCTTGCCGAGGAGCCCTCTCGTATCGCTACCTCTCAAGGCGATCAGGTGGATCTGCAGGATCACGCCGAGGAACCGGCCATCCGCAGTCTGGACGGGGAGCGAGGTGAAGCGGTGTTGCGCGAACAGCGCCGTGATGTCTGCAAGCGACGCGTCCGGCCCCACCGTGACGAGGTCGCGCGACATGAAGTCGGCAGCGACGGTCGGATCGATCCTGTGGGTCGCGGCCTGCATCTGCGCTGCGCCGATCAATCGCGCCAGATCCTCGACCCCCAGATTGAACGATTGCCGGTATCGCTCGAGGATGTTCGTCAGCTCCGCGCTCGACAGCCCGAGCCGCTCGAACGGTTGGCGATCCCCCGTTCCATGCGGGTTCGGGTCGTCGAACTGGCGGAACGGATAGCGCCTGCCGGTCACCCGCGCGTAGATGATGGCGATCAGAACCAGGAGCGCCGTGCCGATCGCGACCGGCGTGACGGCGAAGCGGAACCCCAGTTCGGCGATGGCCTCGGGGTTCATCGCCGCCGTCATCGCGACCGCGCCTGCCGGTGGATGGACGGCGCGGCACAGGATCATCGCCGTGATGGCCAGGCCGACGGCGAGCGCGATACGCAGGGCCGGATCGGCGACGACAAGGCAGACCGCGACGCCCACCAGCGCGGCAATCGTATTGCCCCCGATCGCCGACCACGGCTGCGCCAGCGGGCTGTTCGGGACGGCGAAGAGCAGGACCGAACTCGCACCGAACGGAGCGATCAGGTACAATCCGAGTTGCAGATCGACGGTCGGCGCCAGCACCAGCAGGCCGCACAATGCGAGACCGATGAGGGCGCCGGTTCCGGCCCGAACGGCTTCCATGGGTGTCGTCTGCGGCACGGCCGGGCCGAAGGATTTCAGGAATGACGGCATCACGGTCCTTCATGGGTTGAAGCGACCGGGATCGCAGACGCCGTCCGCCGCGGCAAGGGATGGAATTTCGCCCGACGCGCCAAGTGTGCAACGCCATGCTTTCGGCGGCGCCGCAGGGCTGTCCCACTCTGCGTCAGCGACCCCGAGCCGTCCGCAGGACGCGGTCGGACTGCTGGTAAGGGCGGTGCAAAATCGGGCCGCGACCGCAACCGCGGTTTCCGGAACCAGTGAGATCACCGAAACCTGGTGCCTAGGGGAGCCCCCGCGGCTGAGTGCGAGGGAGCGGCATCCAGGGGATTGCGGGCGGCGAACCGCCGTGAATTCCCGAGACCTCATTTTTCGTCAGATCAGGTCTGCCTTCGCGCCATTCGCCGTCGACACACCGCCTGCGACGGGTCGGCCGCTGGCAGGATTCCTGTCACGCCAGCGCATCCAGCCCTGCCCGCACGACATCCGGGTCGGGGACCGCGGCCTCGACTGCCGCCTGGGTCGCGCGCCAGATCGGCACTGCCTCCGCGAGGACGGCCCTCCCCTCCGGCGTCAGCGAGAGCAGCCTCGCCCGTCGATCGGCGGGATTCGGCGTCACCGACAGGAGGCCGCGTTTCTCCAAGGGCTTGATATTGGCCGTCAGCGTGGTGCGATCCATCGCCAGAAGCTCGGCGACGGAACCGAGTGTCGGCGGCTTCGGACGATTGAGCGACATCAGCAGGGAGAACTGGCCGCTGGTGATCCCCACGGAGCGGAACGCCTCGTCGAAACGCCGCGCCATGGCGCGCGCCGCGCGCTGTGCCCGCAGGCATAGACAATGATCCCGGACCAGAAGCGTGGTCTCGTAGGGAACGGTTGTCGGCGAATCGCTGAACGTTGACATGACCTCTTTATGTTGATATCAACATTTTAGTCAAGCGATAAGCGGCGCCGTTGGCATGGATCCGGTCTGTGGATCATCGGGAAGCGCGGTGCCGATATCAACCGTCAGGTCAACGCGATGCCCGGTCGTGCACGACCTGGCAAGGCTTGAGGACGCAACCATGCAGAACTCCGCCATCGGTGTGACGGCCTATGACTGGGTGCCGCCCTTCGCGCAGGGACAGGTCCGCGATCTGCGCGTTCGTTGGGCGTTGGAAGAGGCCGGGCTGGCCTACAGGCCGATCATTCTCGAACAGGGGTCGCAGCGAAGCGCGGAGAATATCGCCCGCCAGCCCTTCGGCCAGGTTCCGGCGATGGAGATCGACGGGCAGACCATGTTCGAATCCGGGGCCATCGTCTGGCGGATCGCCGAGGCGAGCGACGGGCTGCTGCCGTCCGATCGCCATCGACGCGATCTCGCCCTGTCCTGGGTCTTCGCCAGCCTGAATACGGTCGAGCCGCCGATTGCCGCGCTTGTCGATCTTGACTTCTTTGCGCGCGACGCCGATGCGGCAGCGAAGTTGCGCGCCGGTGCCATCGAGTCCGTCAGCAAGCGTCTTGGGCAGCTTCAGGCGGCGCTCGGCGATCGCGACGGCCTCCTCGGCGATTTCTCGGTGGCCGACCTGATGATGACGGCGGTCCTGCGCATCCCGCGCCACACCGACATTCTCCAGAATTTTCCCGCGCTCGACGCCTATGTCGCGCGTCACACGGCGCGGCCAGCTTTCCGAAAGGCCCTGGCCGATCAGCTGGCGCCATTCCGGGACAATGCGGCGCGCTACGAGCGCGCGGCCTGATCCTGAAGGATTTCGGACGGGGAGACGCGCGATATCGCGCGCGGTTGAAGACGGGAGAGGAGGAAGGTCTCATGCGCCAGATCACGGCAGGCCTGTTCCAGTCGATGGACGGCGTCGTCCAGGCACCGGGCGGTCCCGACGAGGACCGCAGCGACGGTTTCTCACTCGGCGGCTGGATCGTGCCCCATGTCGGCGAGACGGTCGGAGGCTTCATCGACACAATCTTCGACGGGGAGTTCGACCTGCTGCTCGGCCGAAGCACCTACGACATCTTCGCCGCGCACTGGCCCCGCATCACCGGTGACGCCTTTGCCGACAAGTTCAATCGCGCCGCGAAATACGTCGTCACCTCGTCGAGCGAGCCACTTGCCTGGGCCAATTCCCACGCGCTGCCGGACATCGATGCGGTGGCGGCCCTCAAGCGCACCGATGGCCCGAAGCTGATCGTCCAGGGCTCCACCACGCTGTACCCGGCGCTGCTGTCGGCCGGTCTCGTCGACCGGCTCTACCTGATCACCTTCCCGCTGATCCTCGGCCGCGGCAAACGGGCCCTGCCGGGCGCAGACCCCGGTGCCTGGCGCCTTCTGGAACACAGCGTTTCGGAAGGCGGCGCCATCATCGCGGTCTACGCCCCGGCCGGTGCCGTGGCGACGGGCTCCTTTGCGCTCGACGATTGAGGCCGACCATGCTGACGCTCTTTCTCCATCCGTTCTCGTCCTACTGCCAGAAGGTGCTGATCGCCCTCTACGAGAATGCCACGGTGTTCGAACGCCGCATCCTCGGCCCCGACGATCCGGCGGCGATGGACGAACTGCGGGCGATGTGGCCGATCGGCAAGTTTCCCCTTCTGGTCGATGGCGGCGACACAGTCGTCGAGGCCTCGATCATCATCGAGCATCTGGGGCTTCGTCATCCCGGCCCGGTCGCCCTGCTCCCCGCCGACCCGGTCGCGGCGCTGAAGGTCCGGTTCTGGGACCGCTTCTTCGACAATTACGTCGCCACACCGCAGCAGAGGATCGTGCTCGATGCGTTGCGTACGGACGGCAAGCGTGATCCCGAGGGCGTCCGCATCGCACGACAGGCTCTCGATGCCGCCTATGCGTATCTCGACGGGCGGATGGCGGATCGCGACTGGGTCGCCGGCGACAGCTTCAGCCTCGCGGACTGCGCCGCCGCGCCGCAACTCTTCTACGCCGACTGGACCCACCCGATCGCCGAGCGCTTCGTTCATGTGCGGGCCTACCGCAATCGCCTGAACGCCCGACCGTCCTTCGCCCGTTGCATCGACGAGGCCCGCCCGTACCGTCCACTCTTTCCGCTCGGGGCACCGGAGCAGGACTGATCGCCACGGCCGGAACGGGGTGGCAGGAGCCGGCGGGAGAAGCCCACATCCGGTGGGAGCGTCTATCTCGGCGGACCGAATCGCCTGAGCACTGCCCAGCTTCGCAGATCCCACAGGGCCCTGGCGGTCGCGGTGAGGACGAGGGCGCAGAGAGCGACCTTCGAGACCGTGCCCATCGTGCCCTCGATCAGCAGCGCATGGACGACGCTGCCGACGACGACCACGCTCGCCAGCGCCGTATGGGCGAAACGCCAGATCGCCGGTCGCAGGCGCAGCGTCCGGCGCAGGGCGGCCAGCAGGGCCGCCGCGAACAGCGCCCACATGGCGATAACGCCCCAGGCGGAAAACGGCGTCGGCGAGGCAAAGAGCAGCGCATCCACGACATCGGGCGGGCTCGTCAGCCAGAGCCCGGCCACATGGGCGACGATCGCGGCAACAAGGGCCGTTCCGACCCAACGGTGAATACGGCGTCCCTCCCGCATGCCCATGCCGGGCAGATAGCCCGCCGCCAGAAGCGGCTGGAGAAGGAGCAGCGCCATCGCCACGATCCCGGCGAAGCCGGCCGCGATATAGATCCCGCTGCGATAGGCGAGATACTCGCTCGTCGCCGCGATGGCGACGGGGCCGAGAACCGCGACGGCCAGCGCCGACCAGCCGAGAACGGCCCGGATGGACAGCGTCATGGTGTCAGGCCGGCTGCAGAACGAAGTCGGCGCTCAGGCTCGTATCCTTGGGGCTGGACATGACGGGCCGCAGGAAGACCGTCTCGAATTCGGGATCGTCATAGGCCAGATGGCCATGTGCCTGGCCGAATGCGGGCACGATCTGCGGCATTTCCAGCCGGAACGTGCCGTCGGGGCCGGTCAGCGTGGCTCCATGGCTTTCCGGATCGCGCTCATAGGCCTCGGTCGTATGCGCCCAGATCTGGATGCGGATGCCTTCCAGCGGCGCACCGTCGCCGGCCCGGCGCACGCGCCCCGACATCCAGAAGCCGCCATTGCCGATCCGTTCGACGACCGGCGCGCCGGGGCGATAATTGTTCGAGCCGCCGCGCATGGAGGGGGTCGGGGCGAGGCCCTGTGCCCGCGCGGGAACGAGCAGGCCGGACATGCAGACCGTCACCAGGGCGCCGCCGAAGGCGACGCCGGCCGCCAGCATCGTTCTGCGGTTCAGACGGGTCCGAGACAAGGCAGCCTCCCAGTCGCTTCGGCAGACGACATGGTCGCCCCGTGAAATCGAGGATCGGACGCGCCCGTCGGCGGGTCGCTTTCGCAACAGTTCGCAAACGCCGCGTGTTTTCTCTGAAATGGAGGCCGCGGCGGGCCGAAGCAAGTCGGCACGCTTCACAAAACGCTGAGATGTCTTTCGGCCGGTCTCGCGTTCCAGCCTGCCGAGCGAAGGCATCGGTTTACCGCCTCTGTCTGGCCAGACTCAGGAAGTGCCGTACCCTGGGTGGCAGATCGCCTTCATGGAAGCGCTGCAGTTCCGCCTGAACCTCCGCATCGGCCTTTGTCACACGCCCGTGCTGACGCAAATGCTCTGCCCATGACGGAACCATGAACCACTCGAGGATCGTGGCCGGCTTGGCGGCATCCTCCGCCACGCCCCAGGCGAACGCGCCATCCCTCCTGCGCTCGGACGCGAGCCGGAAGAGAACTTCGAGGAATGCGCTCCGATTGCTCGGGGCGACGCAATATTCCACGGTGATCATGACCGGGCCGCGGTCCTGCGCTACCGGTCCTGCGACGAACGGCTCGGGCCAATGATGGGAGGCCTCGAGGTCCGTCTCGCCCTTCGGCAGTTTCGCACGGTGCATGGCGAGAGCGCTCGCGGTGAGCCCGGCAGCGGCGACGAGAAGTGCCCCCGGCACGCCGATTTGCTGCGCGACCAGCCCCCAGGCCAGGCTGCCCGCGGCCATCGCGCCGTTGAACACGGTCAGGTAGACCGCCAGCGCCCTCCCCCGAACCCAGTTGGGAAGAACGGCCTGAGCCGTACCGTTGAGGGTCGTCAGCGCCATGATCCAGGCTGCGCCGAGGACCAGGAAGAGCGGCAGGGCCGCCCAGCGAGGCGGAGCAAGGGACAGGAGCGCCATGACCGCTGCGGCTAGCAAGGCCGCGAGAAGCACCACCCCGTCGACATCAAGCTTGGCCTGGATCTTGGGCATCAGCACGGCGCCGAGGATCGCCCCTGCACCGACAGTCCCCAGCAGAATGCCGTAGAAGCTCGCATCGCCGCCCAGCAGGTTGCGTGCGATGAGGGGCAGCAGCGCCCAGACCGAACTGGCCATGGCAAAGAACACGAAGGCGCGCAGCAGGACGCGATGGATCTCAGGGCTGGCGTGGACGTAGCGCAGACCAGCGCGGAAGGCGCCGTTGAAGCTTTCGGAGAGGTCGTTACGGGGGGCGGCAGGACGCTTCCACCACCAGAGCGCCGCGATCACGAACAGATAGCTCGCCACATCGGCGCCATAGGTCGCCGCCGCCCCGGCACTTGCGAGGATCAGTCCGCCCGCCGCCGGGCCGATGGAGCGCGCAATGTTGATGCCGAGCGAGTTGAGTGCGACGGCACGCTTGAGTTCGTCCCGGGGCACGAGGTCCGGCACGATCGACTGCCAGGCGGGGCCGATCAGGGCAGCGCCTACGCCGCCAAGGAACGTCAGCGCGACCAGCGCCTCGATCGTCAGGGAGTGCGTGGCCGCAAGCATGGCCAGCGAGAGACTGACGCCGGCCAGGAAGACCTGGACGCCGATCAGGAACCGGCGCCGGTCCAGAACGTCCGACAGCACACCCGCCGGGATGGCGAGCAGAAACACCGGCAGCGTCCCCGCCGCCTGGATCATGGCGACGGCGGCGGGCGATGCCGTGAGGTCCGTGACGAGCCACGCGCTCGCAACGTCGCGCATGAAACTGCCGACATTGCCGAGGATCGTCGCCGCCCACAGGACGGCGAAGACAGGGTGGCGCAGAGGCGCAAAACCTCCGTCGGCGACGACGGGTCGGGACGCCGGGCTCGCCACGTCGGCTCAGCTCTTCACGAAGGCAAGGAGGTCGGGATTGAGGACTGCCCCATGCGTGGTGAGCATGCCGTGCGGGAAGCCTTCATAGACCTTCAGCGTCCCGTTCTTCAGGAGCTTGATCGACTTCAGCGCTGCATCCGCGATCGGCACGATCTGGTCGTCATCGCCGTGCATGACCAGGGTCGGAACAGAGATGGCCTTCAGATCCTCCGTCTGGTCGGTCTCGGAGAAGGCCTTGATGCCGTCGTAATGCGCCTTGGCGCCGCCCATCATGCCCTGACGCCACCAATTCTGGACGACACCCTGGTGGATTGTCGCGCCCTCGCGATTGAAGCCGTAGAACGGGCCGGAGGCCACGTCGAGGAAGGTCTGGGCCCGGTTTTCGGCAGTGCCTTTCCGAAATCCGTCGAACACTTCCAGCGGCAGGCCTTCGGGGTTGGCCTCGGTCTTCAGCATCAGTGGCGGCACCGCGCTGACGAGAACCGCCTTGGCGACGCGGCCGCTGGGCTCGCCGTGCCGGGCGACGTAGCGTGCGACTTCGCCGCCACCGGTCGAGTGGCCGATATGGACGGCATTCTTCAGGTCGAGCGCTTCGACCACCGCGAAGGCATCGGCCGCGTAATGATCCATATCGTGCCGGTCGCTGACCTGCGCCGAGCGTCCGTGCCCGCGCCGGTCATGGGCGACGACACGGTAGCCATTATGCAGGAAGAACAGCATCTGGCTGTCCCAGTCGTCCGACGACAGCGGCCAGCCATGATGGAACATGATGGGCTGCGCGTCTGTCGGCCCCCAATCCTTGTAGAAGATCTCGACGCCGTCGCTGGTTTTCACGGTAGCCATAGTGTGGGTCCTTTCCGGGTGGGTGGTGGTTGCGGACAACACCGTGCCGGGCAGCATGGCCGCGGCGGCGAGGCTGGTACCGCCGATGAGGGCATCGCGACGCGATACGGGCAACGTCGGGAATGGGCCGGTCATGGAACGTCTTCTCGCTTGAACCGAGCAGGCCGATCGAGACCGGCGACGATGACGAAGGCACCGACGAGACCGAGGTGCTCGAAAAAGGCGTCGGCGGTCATCTGGCGTGCCGTGCCCGGCTCCATCTCCCAGAAGCGCAGGGCCAGCATCGTCGCGGCGAGCGTGAAAGCGGCCAGGGCCAGAGCCGCGGCGCGCCGCCCGACGCCCGCCACGACCATGCCGGACGCGGCCAGCTCGAACGCGATCACAGCGATGGCGAACAGCGCGGACGGGCGGAGACCGAAATACGCAATCTCGTCCACGGCTCCGGGAAAGTCGGCGAGTTTCGAGATCGGCCCCTGGATGTAGGCGCCGCAGAGAGCGACCAGCGCCAGCCGTTCCGGCAACGTGCGGAACAGGGCGTCGTGTCCTTGGGAAAGCGGAAGGGTCCTCATCGTCAGACCGCCCAGCATGCGCAGCCGAGCGCGCCCCAGAAGCCCTTCAGGTCGGAGATCGGCAGGCTCGACGACCAGGCCGTCGCGTGGTCATGGCCATGCACGCCGCAATCATTGGCACAGCCGCAGGACGAGATCGCCGTGCGACGAAGCGAATTGCGCCCAGCGCCGTCCGGCTCGCCCCAGGCGGCATAGCCGCCGAAGCTTCGCACCGGCGACCAGTCCGGCATGGCGGGAGGGATGTCGGTTTCGTCTTCGGCGGAAAAGTCGCCCGCGCCATACACCACACGGCCCCCCACCATGGTGAGATCGGAGGTGAGGTGCGAGATCTCGTCTTCGGCACAGACGAAGAAGTCCTTCGACGGAACGACGAGGTCGGCGAACTGGCCCGCCTCGATCCGTCCCTTCCTGCCCTCCTCGTTCGAGAACCAGGTGACGTTCTCCGTCCACATGCGGAGCGCCGTTTCGCGGTCGAGGCAGTTCCTGGGGGGCGTGATCCGCAAGCCGCCGACCGTGCGGCCGGTGATCATCCAGGCGAGCGAGACCCAGGGATTGTAGGAGGCAACGCGCGTGGCGTCGGTTCCGGCCGAGGTTCGAACGCCCTTCTCCAGCATGCGGGCGACGGGCGGCGTGGCTTCCGCCGCACCGAAGCCGTAGCGTTCGACAAAATACTCGCCCTGATAGGCCATGCGGTGCTGCACCGCGATGCCGCCGCCGAGTGCCGCGACGCGGTCGATCGACTGGTCGGAGATGGTTTCGGCATGGTCGAAGAACCAGTTCAGCCCCTCCAGCGGGATGTCCTGATTGACCTTCTCGAAAACGTCCAGCGCTCTCGAGATCGTCTCGTCGTAGGTCGCATGCATGCGCCACGGCCAGCGGTTCTCGGCGAGCACACGCACGACGCCTTCGAGATCACCCTCCATTTCGGGCGGCATGTCCGGCCGCTCGACCCTGAAATCCTCGAAATCGGCAGCGGAGAAGACAAGCATCTCGCCCGCTCCGTTGTGCCGGAAGTAGTCGTCGCCCTGCTTGTACCGGGACGTCGCCGTCCAGCGAAGAAAGTCCTCCTTCTCCTCCTTCGGCTTCTGGGTGAACAGATTGTAGGCCAGGCGGACGGTCAGCAACTTCTCGTCCGCCAGCTTCTGGATCACCGCATAGTCGTCCGGATAGTTCTGGAAGCCGCCGCCGGCGTCGATTGCGCCCGTGACGCCGAGCCTGTTGAGTTCGCGCATGAAATGGCGCGTGGAATTGAGCTGGTAGTCGAAGGGGAGTTTGGGGCCCTTGGCGAGCGTCGCGTACAGGATGGCGGCGTTCGGCTTGGCCAGCAGCAGTCCCGTCGGGCTGCCGGACGCATCGCGCACGATCTCGCCTCCAGGTGGCGCCGGCGTCTCCTTCGTATAGCCGACGGCGCGAAGCGCCGCGCCGTTGAGCAATGCGCGATCGTAAAGATGGAGGAGGAAGACCGGCGTATCCGGGGCGACCGCGTTGATCTCGTCGATGGTCGGCAAGCGCTTCTCGGCGAACTGATGCTCGGTGAACCCGCCAACGACCCGCACCCATTGCGGCGGGGGCGTCACCGCAACCTGCCGCTTCAGCATGTCCATGGCGTCGGCAAGGCTGCGCACGCCATCCCAGCGCAGCTCCATGTTGAAGTTCAGACCGCCGCGAATGATGTGGAGATGATTGTCGATCAGGCCGGGAAGGACGCGGCGCCCCTTCAGGTCGATCACCCTCGTGTCGGGCCCGCGATGCGCCATGATCTCGCTCGTGCGGCCGACCGCAAGGAAACTGCCGTCCTTGACGGCGATGGACTCGGCGCTCGGGTTGATGCGGTCGAGCGTCGACACCAGTCCGCTGTGGAGAATGAGATCGGCAGTCATGCGCGGGTCTCCGATGAATGGAATCGCCCCTGCGGGAGCGGAGAAGCCGAGAGTGAAGGCGACGCGGGGAACGGTTCCGGCTCCGGCATCAGCCTTTCCTCGATGCCGGAGTAGCGGCGTCCGACGTGCGCTCGCCTGTCGGCAGGTGCCCGAAGACGTGAGGACGGATCTGGCGGTTCAGCACGGCGGACGTATCGGTCGACCGGCCCACCGCGGCCTTCACGAGATGCGGGATCTGCTCGCCGAGGAGGATGCCGAGGAGCCCGACGAGCGCAACGATCGGCGGCGCGGGAGAACGCACGTTGATCAGGGCGTAGACGACGCCAACGAGGAGCCCTGCGCCGATGGAGGCGATGTAGATCCTCATGTCGATTTCCTTCCGTCCAGAGATCGGGCGAGACAGGCCGCAAGGTTCCGAAGATCCCGGCGAAGCCCGAGCGATTGGCCCTGGTGGTCCGCACGGCGCGGGCCCGGTCGGACCACCAGCGTTTTCGCTTCAGTGGCCTTCCGACGCGCCGAACATGGTCTTGGCGTAGGTGACACCGAGGCCGTAAGCCCCGCCGAACTGCCGTGCGATCCCGGTGGTCATGTCGTAAGTTTCGCCACGCGCCCAGTCTCGCTGGAGCTCCAGCAGATACTGCAGCGACGTCATCGGACGCACGCCGGCCTGGATCATGCGCTCCATCGCCCGCTCATGCGCCTCGTCGGAGACGTCGCCGCAGGCGTCGGCGATCACATAGGCTTCGAACCCCTGATCGAGGGCCGAGAGGGTCGGCCCGACGATGCAGACGCTGGTCCACAGGCCGGCGAAGACGATGCGCGTCTTGCCGATCCGGTTGACCTCGTCGATCACCGCTGCGTCCTCCCAGGTGTTCATTGACGTCCGGTCGAGCAGGGTCTGCCCCGGAAACGCGGTGGTGATCTCTTCGAACATCGGCCCGGAGAAGCTCTTTTCCGCGACCGTCGTCAGGATGGTGGGCACGTCGAACCCGGCGGCGGCACGCGAGATCAGTGCAGCGTTGTTGCGCAGCATCACGGCGTCGATGGACCTGGTGGCGAAGGACATCTGCGACTGGAAGTCGATGAGAACCAGCGCGTGATCCGTCGGAGAGATCAGGAGCGGCCCGGCAGTGGCAGTGGCTTTGATCGGCATGTTGTGTTTCCTGTGTTGTCGATGAGCACGGAGGGGCGTTCGCGCCGGCGCTTGCCGCGCGTGTCATGTCCCGATTGGGTCGATGCTTGGCAGTTCGGAGCCGGTGCCCCGACGCCGCGTTCAGGTCGTAGAGGGATCCACCGGCAGGCCCGGCTCCCCGTCTTCTTCGCCGAACGCTGCCGCGATGGCGGCCGCAAGCGGGCCCGGTTCCAGCGGTTTGGTCAGGACCGCAAGGATGCCTTCCGCCCTTGCCCGTTCCATGACCGGTGCGGTCGGGAAGGCCGTGATCAGGATGGTCGGCAGGCGCCGGCCGGTCTCGTGCAGCCGGCGGTGCAGTTCCAGGCCGGTCATGGCCGGCATCCGGATATCGGCGATGAGGCAGTCGGGTTCGATCATGGGCATCGTCTCCAGAATCTCCGGTCCGCTGCCGAACTCGGCGACGCGAAACCCCATGGCGCGCAAAAGGGCGGACAGAGCCTGGCGCGCCGAAGCGTCGTCATCGACGATCGCGATCAGGCGTGCCTCACTCATGGCTGACCCTCCCGCCGCCGCCGAAGTGGCCCTGCTGGAAGCGTCCGCTGGCGGAGGATGCGACCGCGAAGCAGCTTGTCGCTTCAGGGGAGACAGTGCCGAAAAGGGGAGGTTCGGCGCAATTGTGCGGTGGTATAACCGCGCTACGCCCTCTGGATGGCGGCGTCGTTGGCCAGCCTGTCGGCCGCCCGGACGAGATCGGGCAGACCGGCCACCTGCATCTTCGTCATGACGGCGGCACGGTGAACCTTCACCGTCACCTCGCTCAGACCGAGATCGCCGGCGATCTGCTTGTTCAGCCGACCGGTCACCACCTGCGCCATCACCTGGCGTTCGCGCGGGGTCAGCGTCTCCCAGCGTTGCCGAATGACGGCGAAGGCCTCCCCCTCCGCCCGCTGCCTGCGGTCGATTTCCAGCGCCGTGTGAACCGCGTCGAGGAGATCCTGTTCGCGAAACGGCTTGGTCAGGAACTCCACCGCACCGTCCTTCATCGCCGCAACGGACATGGGAATGTCACCATGTCCAGTGATGAAGACGATCGGCGGATGGGAGCCCAGCGCCAAAAGTTCCCGTTGCAGGTCCAGCCCGCTGGCGCCCGGCAGCCGGATGTCGAGAACGAGGCAGGAGGGTTGCTGGCCGCGCTCGACAAGCAGGAAGTCGCCGGTGGTGGCGAAGCCGGCCACGTCGTAGCCGACCGACCGCAACAGGCTCGAGACCGCCTCGCGGACCGATGCGTCGTCGTCCACCACGAATACCGTCGCGTTCATGGTCCGGCCCGATCATCCGATGATGCGTCGCGGGACACCGTAGCGGCCGGAAGCGCGATCGTGAAGATCGTGCCCTGCGGATGATTGGGGGCGTGGGTGACCCGGCCGCCATGGGCCTCGGCCACGACGCGGCAGAACATCAACCCCATGCCCATCCCGTCCAGCTTGGTGGTGACGAAGGGCTCGAAGATCGCATGACCCGTCGCCGGCTCGATGCCGATCCCGGTATCTGCCACGGACAAAGTCACGCGATCTTCCTGCCCGCTCGTCGCCACCAGCAGACGTCGCGGATCGCTCGGCCCGGCCAGCATCGCGTCGACGGCGTTCGAAACGAGATTGGCCACCAGCCGCTGGATCTGGGCCGGATTGCCGAGCACACGGGGGAGCGGCGCATGCAGGCACGTCGTCACCGCGATCCCGGCGAGACGCGTCTCGTCGGCCGCCCGGCGCAGCGCGTCCGCGACGATTGCGTTGAGGTCCAGAGGCTCGCAATCTCGCGCGCCGCGCCGGAACATCGTGCGCACCCCGGCGACGACTTCGCCGGCGGCATGGCCATCGGCGACGATCCGCCGGAAGGCGTCTCCGGCTTCCGCGAGATCGGGTTGCGGCCGGTCGAGCCAGCGAAGGCCCGCCGACGCATTGGTCACCATGCTCGCAAGGGGCTGATTGACCTCGTGCGCGACCATGGCCGAGAGCGCCTCCATCGCAGTGAGGCGATCGCTGCGGGCGCGCTGCTCCGCGGCCATCGAGCGCGCGAGGCGCCCCTGCATCAGTACCGCTTCCGACAGGAGCACCATCAGCACGAGGCTGGCCGACGCCAGACCGTACACGCGGCCCGCCCACCATCCGAGGCTGAGCCGCAAGCCCGCGCTGACATAGGCAAGAAGAACGGTCTCGATGGTCAGGGCGACGAGGACCACGATCAGCCATGTGTCGACGACGCTGCGCACGCCGCGCACCAGAAGGGCAATGCCCGCCGCGTAGAGAAGCAGCGCGATCGCCGGAACGAGCATCCAGACGATCGTCAGGGTTCCGCCAGCCGAGAGAAACGGCGGCAGCCAGCCCGCCGTGCCGAGGACGTAGAATGCCACCGTCAGCGTCCAGAGCAGGACCGCCACGACACAGGTCGCGATCCGCCTGCGCATCCCGCGCAGGCCGACGGGTCCGACCGGCCGGTTCTTGAGAAGCGCATAAGCGACAACGGCCATCGGGAAGAGCAGCCGCCGCAACGCCGCGATGGCGGCCGTGCCCTGCGGGCCGCTGTCGAGGCCGAACGCCTGGAACACTCCGGGAAAACTCAGCATCCATGGAACGATGCTCAGTGCCGAGACGAGATAGCCGGCCGCCAGGATGAGGACCGCGGTGCGCGGCATGACGTAATACAGCGAGAACAGAAGGCCGGCGGTGATTGCCTCAGCCAGAAACACTGCCGCTCCATAGGCCGGAAGAAGCCCCTCCGTTCCCGGCAGATGAATGCGGGCGAAGGGCGTAACCAGAAGCCCCGCGATGCACAGGACGGCGATCGTGCCCCAGGCGAGCTTCGCCTGCCCCGGGGTCGGCATCGATGTCGACAGGAGAAACCGATTGTCGTCCAAGTCTCGTCTCCCGCGCCAATGGTATCTTTGCTCCAGTCGGCACCGCACTCCAAGTCGGTCATTCCATTGTTTACAGGAACGCGAAGGGCGAACTGAGCTTCTGAGCCACTGCCGACCGGCGCAATCGATGACGCGACGCCGCCAAATGCCGACATCGAAGACACTGTCGCAGAATTTCTCGTGACGGGGCGCCAGACGGCGGGCAGCAACGCAGTCTCAATTGGGGTCGTCGGGCTCCGCCGATCCGGCCGAAGGAGCAATCCCCGGCGTCGGAGGAGCGGACGCAAGGGCCGAACCTTCGCGTTTGACGGCCGGCACCGGCAGCGCGGCGGGAACCTTCCGAGTTTTTTATTCCGATCGGTATTGAAGTCCTTGAACCGGCCGACGCGCCCATCTATCTGATCGCTACCAATCGGTACATATCGCACCGATCCGGACGCTCGCCGCCTCTTCCGATGATCTGGGGCCTGGCGCAGCGCCTGTCACAAAGGGCACGATCATGACCCGTCTTCTCGCCACCAGTGCCGGCGCGCTCGTTCTGTTCGGCACGACCCTGGCTTCCGCGCAATACGTGCCCGGTTCCGACGCGACCAGCCGCGCCAACGGTTTCGCCGAGCGCGAACGGATTGCCGCCGGATATCCCGATGCCGTTACCCGGCCGACAACGCGCAATTCGACCTACGGCTATCCGGTCGCCGGTCCGTCATCGGCCAACATTCCGGGCTCCGAATACGCCCGCAAGCGAGCCGAAGAGGCTGTCCGGGCGAGCGTCCTGCGCCCGAGCCGCGCTGGCGGCTTCTAACATTCCAGCCTGAGGGCCGGTTTCTGCCTTGG
>NZ_CH672387.1:3158931-3590607 GCF_000153465.1 Aurantimonas manganoxydans SI85-9A1
CAGAAACCATCCCGACGCCCCGCCCTGATGCTCCGCCATCCTCCGGCGGTCCGTCGCCGCGAGGAGCGTGACGCACAAGTCGACGTGCTGCCCCGCGTTCCCATCGAAAGCAGACGGTCAGGCGAGGGATTGCCGGACCGCACCTCATCTCAAAATCCTTCGCAAGAGGTTCCAATGACACGGACAGTCTTTCGGCGGCTCCTCTGGAGCTCGGGCCTGGTGGTCGCCATCGCAATGGGTGCGACGACCGCGGCGATGAACGAAACAGGTCGCGCGACGGCCGGTGAATCGGCAGCCCCCGCCGCCGCCGCGGTGAAGGTTTCCGTCCAGGAGGTGACACCGCGATCCGTGACGCTCTGGAAGGAGTATTCCGGGCGGCTGGAAGCGGTCGACCGGGTCGAGATCAGGCCCCGCGTCGGCGGCGCGATCCAGTCGTTTCATTTTCGCGAGGGCGCGCTCGTCAAGGCAGGCGATCTCATCGCGACGATCGACCAGGCGCCCTACCAGGCCGCCGTTGCAAGGGCTCGTGCCGATGTCGAGGCGGCCGAGGCGCAGGTGAATCTGGCAGCGCTGGAAGTCGGCCGCGCCAAGTCACTGGTGACCTCTCGCGCCGTCTCGCAGAGCACCCTTGACCAGCGTTCCAGCACCTTGGCCCAGGCGGTCGCCAACGCCGATGCGGCAAAGGCCGCCCTCAGAACCGCCGAACTCGACCTCGGCTACACCGAGGTCCGGTCGCCGATCGATGGCCGGATCGGCCAGATCAAGGTGACTGCAGGCAATCTGGTGGCGGCGGGTCTCTCCTCCGCCGTCCTGACGACGGTGGTCTCGGTCGATCCGATCTATGCCGGTTTCGACGTCAATGCCGGCGATGTCGCGGAGATCCTCTCCGCCCTGCCCGACCAGGACGGCCCGCTTCCCGCCTATGGCGACATCCCGGTCGAGGTGCAGAGGTTCGATTCCGAGGGGGCGCATTCGGCCGTTCACGGCCGTGTGCAGCTCATCGGCAACGAGGTCGATCCGCAGAGCGGCACCTTGCGGATCAGGGCCGCGCTCGACAATCCGAAGGGATCGCTCATCCCCGGCGAATTCGTGCGGATCCGGCTCGGGCAACCCCGGCCGCAGGACAGGCTGCTGATCAGCGAGCGCACCGTGGGCACCGACCAGGACCGCAAATATGTCCTGGTCGTCGGCGAGGACAGGACGGTCGAGTACCGGACCATCCGGCTGGGTGCCTCGGTGGATGGGCTGCGGGTGGTCGAAGATGGCCTGAAGCCCGGCGAGCAGATCGTCGCCGAGGGAATCCAGTCCCTGACCCCGGGCACGCTCGTCGATCCCCAACCCGTCACGCTCGCCTCTGCCGAATAAGTCGTGACGGTCGAGGGCGGCCCGGCTCTTCCCCCGTAGCCGGGCCGCCCGTCCACCAGTGCCTTCAAGATCCGCCGGCCGCCGTGACACCCCGCTTTGCCGGGCCGGGCGCTGCTGCTGAAACGCCATCGCCGTCAGACGGAGAGCCCCACATGAACATCTCGAACTTCTTCATTGATCGCCCGGTCTTTGCAGGCGTGTTGTCGGTTCTCATCCTGCTCGGCGGTCTGCTCGGCATGCAGGCCCTGCCGATCTCCGAATATCCCGAGGTGGTACCGCCCTCGGTCGTGGTCCGGGCGCAATATCCCGGTGCCAATCCGAAGGTTATCGCGGAGACCGTCGCGACGCCGATCGAGGAGGAGATCAACGGCGTCGAGGACATGCTCTACATGTCCAGCCAGGCGACCGCGGACGGCGCCCTCACCCTGACCGTCACGTTTCAGCTCGGCACCGATCCCGACCGGGCCCAGCAGCTCGTCCAGAACCGCGTCAGCCAGGCGGAACCCCGGCTCCCGGAAGAGGTCCGCGCGCTCGGCATCACGACGACCAAGAGCTCCCCGGACCTGATGATGGTGGTGCATCTGGTCTCGCCGGATGGCCGCTACGACATCAAGTATCTGCGCAACTACGCCGTCATCAACGTCAAGGACAAGCTGGCGCAGATCGCGGGAGTCGGCGACGTCCAGGTGTTCGGTTCGGGCGACTATGCCATGCGTGTCTGGCTCGACCCGCAAAAGGTCGCCGAGGAGGGCCTGTCGGCGAGCGACGTGGTGGCCGCGATCCGCCAGCAGAACGTCCAGGCCGCAGCCGGCCAGATCGGTGCGCCGCCGACCAGCGGCAACATCGAGCTGCAGCTGTCCGTGAACGCGCAGGGCCGGCTGAACACGCCCGAGGCCTTCGGCGACATCATCATCAAGACCGCCCCGAACGGCGCCGTCGTCCGCCTGCGCGACGTCGCCCGGGTCGAACTCGGCGTCTCCAGCTATTCGCTGCGCTCCCTCCTCAGCAGCGAGCCGGCCGTCGCCCTGCCGATCTTCCAGTCGCCTGGCTCCAACGCGATCGCCGTCTCCGACGCCATCCGCGCGACGATGGACGAGCTGCAGGCCAACATGCCGCAAGGGGTCGAGTACGAGATCGTCTACGACACGACCCAGTTCGTGCGCGCCTCGATCGAGGCCGTCGTGCATACGCTGCTCGAGGCCGTCGTGCTCGTCGTGCTGGTGGTCATCGTCTTCCTGCAGACGTGGCGTGCCTCGATCATCCCGCTGATCGCCGTCCCGGTGTCGATCATCGGCACGTTCGGCGCGCTCTACCTGCTCGGCTTCTCGATCAACGCGCTCAGCCTGTTCGGCCTGGTGCTGGCGATCGGCATCGTCGTCGACGACGCGATCGTCGTCGTCGAGAATGTCGAGCGCAACATCGAAGAGGGCCTCGCGCCCCGCGCGGCGACCTACAAGGCGATGCGCGAGGTCTCCGGCCCGATCATCGCGATCGCTCTGGTCCTTGTCGCCGTCTTCGTTCCGCTGGCCTTCATTTCCGGTCTCACGGGGCAATTCTACCGACAGTTCGCCGTCACGATCGCGATCTCGACCGTGATCTCCGCGATCAATTCGCTGACGTTGTCGCCGGCACTCGCGGCCCTTCTCCTGAAAGGACACGACGCCCCGAAGGATCCCCTGACACGGGCCATGGATGGCGTCTTCGGGTGGTTTTTCCGCGGTTTCAACCGCACCTTCGCTTTCGGCTCACGCGCCTATGGCAACTCCGTCGGACGATTGCTGTCGAGAAAGACGATCGTGATGGGCGTCTACCTCGCCCTCGTCGGCGCGACCGCGTTCATGTTCAACCAGGTGCCCGGCGGCTTCGTGCCGGCGCAGGACAAGGGCTACCTCGTCGGCTTCGCCCAGTTGCCCGATGGCGCCAGCCTCGACCGGACAGAGACAGTCATCCGGGAGATGAGCGACATCGCCCTCGATGAACCGGGCGCCAGCAGCACCGTCGCCTTCCCGGGTCTGTCGATCAACGGCTTCACCAACAGCCCCAGCGCCGGCGTCGTCTTCGTCACCGAAGCGCCCTTCGAGGACCGTGAAGGCCTGCCGGGCGGGGCCATTGCGGGCTCGCTCAACCAGAAATACGCCGCCCTTCGCGAGGCGACGATCGCCATGTTCCCGCCGCCGCCGGTGCAGGGCCTCGGCACCATCGGCGGCTTCAAGCTGCAGCTCCAGGACCGCGCCGGCCGCGGCTACGAGGCGCTGAGCCAGGCGACGAACGCCTTCCTGGCCGAGGCTCGGGCGACGCCCGAGCTCGCCGGCATGTTCTCCAGCTATCGGATCACCGTTCCGCAGCTCTTCGCCGATCTCGACCGGACCAAGGCGCATCAGGTCGGTGTCTCGGTGACGGACGTCTTCGACACGCTGCAGATCTATCTCGGATCGCTGTACGTGAACGATTTCAACGCCTTCGGCCGCACCTACTCGGTGCGCGTCCAGGCCGATGCCGGTGCTCGCAGTCAATCCGACGATATCGCCCGTTTGAAAGTGCGCTCGTCGAACGGCGCCATGGTGCCGCTGTCGGCGCTGATGACCGTGAAGCCGTCGGCCGGGCCTGAACTGGTGAGCCGTTACAACGGGTTCCTCGCCGCAGATATCAATGGCGGCCCTGCCCCCGGCTATTCGTCCGGCGAAGCGCAGGCCGCGGTCGAGCGCGTCGCGGCCAAGACACTGCCCAACGGCTTCGGCTTCGAGTGGACGGACCTGACCTACCAGCAGATCATTGCCGGCAATTCGGGCCTGATCGTCTTTCCGCTGGCCCTGCTCCTGGTCTTCCTGGTTCTGGCGGCTCAGTACGAGAGCCTGACCCTGCCCATCGCGATCATCATGATCGTGCCGACGGGAATTCTCGCTGCGCTGGTCGGCGTCTGGCTCGACCAGGGCGACAACAACATCTTCACGCAGATCGGCTTCATCGTTCTGGTCGGCCTGTCCGCCAAGAATGCCATTCTGATCGTCGAGTTCGCCCGCGATCTGGAGATGTCCGGCATGGCGACCCGCCAGGCGGCGGTGGAGGCGAGCCGGCTGCGGCTGCGCCCCATTCTGATGACCTCGATCGCCTTCATCATGGGCGTCGTGCCCCTGGTGCTGTCGACAGGCCCGGGCGCCGAGATGCGCGCGGCCATGGGCGTCGCCGTCTTCGCCGGCATGCTGGGCGTCACGGTCTTCGGGATCTTCCTGACGCCGGTATTCTACGTGCTGGTGCGCGCTCTGGCCGGTTTCCGGCCGCTGACAAGGGCCGAGACGGCGACTGTCGATGCAGCGCCGGTCACCCCGCAATAACAAGCCTGGCCCGTCGTTTTGAGGACGGCGCAGAGTTTCCTATATGGAGGCAAGGAAATCTACGGATCGGGAGGATATGAAATGGCCAGGGGCCGCCCCAGGGAGTTCGACGTCGACGAGGCTCTGGACAAGGCGATCCTCTTGTTCTGGCGACAGGGCTACGAGGGCACGTCGCTGGCCGACCTCATCGAAGCCATGGGCATTACCAAGCCAAGCCTCTATGCCGCCTTCGGCAACAAGGAAGAGCTGTTCCGAAAGGCGGTCGATCGCTACGCCGAACGGCGGATCGCCTACATGGATACGATCCTCGATCAGCCCTCGTCCCGGCGCGCCATCGAAGGCTTCCTGATGCTGTTTACCGGAGCGGAAGCGCCCGACGGTACGCCCAGCGGCTGCCTGATGGTGCAGGGAGCGCTCGTCTGCAGCCCGGACGGCGATTCCGTCAAGGATGATCTGCAGTCGCGCCGGATGTCGAATCTGAAGCGGCTGTGCGAACGGCTGGAGCGCTGGAAGGCCGACGGCGACCTCCCGGTCGATACCGACACAGACAGCCTCGGCCGCTATGTGATCACCGTCGCCAACGGCCTCGTGGTGCAGGCCAATGGCGGCGCCGGACCAGAGCAGCTCAGGACGGTCGTCCGGCAGTTCATGCAGTCGTGGCCCGGCAAGCCGGATGACGCAGGAGCGCCGTCCATCTGCGCGGCTTGAACAGCAATCGACGGCGTTCGGGTCAATGGCGTCGATGCGTCCCCTGGCCGCTGCGGTGTCCCGGCCGTTTGCGCGGCCGGAGCGCAGGCGGATTCGACGATCATCGCTGCAATCCGGCGGGCAATCTTGGATCTGACGCATCTCGATGACGTTCGGCCGCAAGCGTCAGGCCGGCGCAGTACCTCCGCTCGAGGCTGATTTGAAGAAGCGTCTGATGGCCAGATGCGCCGAGCGGATATCGAGATTTATGGCCCATCGCGCGGCCGCGCGGTCCCGCTGTGCAATGGCGTCGATGGCGTCGTCGTGAATGCGGATACCGGTGTTGAACAGCCGATCGAACAGCACCTCGTCCCGTCGCGCCGATGCAACGATCGGACCGGTCCGCAGCCAGAGCGTGGAAATGATGTCGAGCAATTGCGGATAGCCTGCCGCACGGTAGACTTCGAAGTGGAACGACTGGTTGCCCGCGAGCGCCGCCTCGAAGTCGCGCGCTTGCAGCGCCTCCCCGATGCTCGCGTTGTGTCGCTTGAGCGATTCGATCAATGCCGGATCCTTCGGGAGGCTTGCCGCGCGTTCGGCCGCATAGCCTTCGAGTTGCATGCGGATGCGAATATAGTTTTCGTGATCCGACGCCAGATACGGAAACACCCGAATGCTGCGCGGCCCCGATTGTTCGAAGGCGCGCTCGGCGATCAGTCGCGCCACCGCGTCGCGCACCGGCATCGGGCTCGTCCCGAGCACTTCGGCAAGGCCGCGGATCGAAACCTGTTCGCCGGGAAGAAACTCACCCTTGAGGAGCCCCAGCCGAAGGCTCTGGTAGACGCGCTCCTGCACCGTCGTGACGTCGACAGGTTCGAGCGTAGACTTTTTCTGCGACGTATCGAAGATGTTCACCTGCTCGGGGCCTCGTTGGCTGCATCGAAGAAGGACAGTGCATTCCATGCGGAAGCCGCTGTCCGGACGGGGAAACTCCAGACCGCAAAGAGTCCTCCTCCCGAAGCCTACGTTCTAGACATCGCGCGGACAAAAGCCAGAACTGACTCCGCCGCGGTCATTTGATGTGATCACACATCAAATATCTTTACGCGTCGACAGGAATCTGATTTGCTCCCGGTCAAGTGCCCGAGGAAAGCCTCGCGTGACCCTCGATCGAGAGGGCCATGCGGCGTTGGCACGACGACGAACAACTCTGGGAGGAGAACCAACATGAAACGTCTCGCTCTATTCGTGGTCACGTCCGCAGCGACGCTGGGCGCGACGGCCCTGCACGCCGAGCCCCTGAAGATCGGCATCATCGAGAGCCTGTCAGGCGCTCAGACCTCGACCGGCCGGCTTTATGCCAACGCGGTCAAATACGAGATCGGCCGGATCAACGATGCCGGCGGCTTCAACGGCGAACCGATCACCGTCACCGAGTACGACAATGCCGGGGGCGCGCCCGATGCCGCCAACAAGTTCCGGCAGGCCGTTGCCGACGGGGTCGACATCATCTTCCAGGGGGCGTCGTCGGCCATTGCCGGTCAGCTCACCGAAGATGTGCGCAAGCACAATCTGCGCAATCCCGGCGAGGAGGTGATGTTCATCAATCTCGGCGGCGAGGCGATGGAACTGACCGGCGACAAGTGCCAGTTCTACCACTTCCGCTTCACCACCACCGCACCGATGCGGGTGAACGCGTTGGTCAGCGCGATGAAGGAAGCCGGTGACCTCGGCACCAAGGTGTATTCGATCAACCAGAACTATTCCTGGGGCCAGGACGTGCAGGCGGCCGTCGCGGCGGCGGCTCAGACCGGCGGTTACGAAGTTGTCGACGAAGTTCTGCACGACGTGAACAAGATCCAGGATTTCGCGCCCTTCGTCGCGCGCATCAAGGCGGCCGATCCGGACACGCTGTTCACCGGCAACTGGTCGAACGACCTGCTGCTCCTGATGAAGGCCGCCGGCAACGCCGGGCTCGACGTGACCTTCGCCACGGCGTTTCTGGACCAGCCCGGCAACATTGCCAATGCCGGCAACACGGCGCTCGGGCACTACATCGCCAACAACTACGACAACGCCGCCGGCAGCGCCGAATTCGCCGAAGCCTACAAGGGCGCGACGGGCCACTATCCGATCTTCGTCGAAGCTCACACCGTCTTTGCGGTGGCGGCGCTCCAGCAGGCGCTCGAAACGCTCGACTTCGGCGGCGGCGACATCGACGTCACGGACATCGCCCTGGCTCTCGAGGACACGACCTACGAAACCCCGATCGGCCCGGTCTCGGTCCGCAAGGAGGATCACCAGACGATCCGTCCGGTGGTGGTTTCCAAGGTCGTCGAGAACGCGAAATACCCGGCCGACGATACCGACATGGGCTTTCAGACCGTGAAGATCGTTCCTGCCGAGGAGGCGATCTATCCGGTGCAGGAAAGCTGCAAGATGGAACGTCCGGAAGGCTGAACCACGCCTTGCCGGGGTTCGGCCAGCCTTCGGGCCGGCCGGACCGTCCCTGCCGTTCCCAAGTCGGAAGTCATATGGAATTCGCGATCATCTCCGCGCTCAACGGCGTGACCTACGGGCTGTTGCTGTTCATGGTCTCGGCCGGCCTCACGCTGATCTTCGGCATGATGGGTGTGCTGAACTTTGCCCACGCCTCCTTCTACATGCTGGGCGCCTACGTGGCCTATGCCGTCTCGTCGGTGTTCGGCTTCTGGGTCGGGCTTCTCGTGGCGCCGATCTTCGTCGGCATCGTCGGCATGGGCGTCGAACGCTTCCTGCTGCCAAGGGTCCATGCCCACGGCCACGCACACGAGTTGCTGCTGACCTTCGGCCTGGCGCTGATCATCGAAGAACTGATCAAGCTCTTCTTCGGCGACTTCCCCGTGAATTATCAGATGCCCGGGGGGCTGCGCTTCTCCGCCTTCAGCATCTTCGGCTCCGACTATCCCTTCTACCGCCTGTTCATCGGTGCCATCGCCGTCGTGATGTTCACCGTGCTGTGGCTGCTCCTGACGCGGACCCGCACCGGGATCGTAGTGCGTGCCGCCGAACGGCTGCCTGCCATGGCCGGGGCGCTGGGACATAACATCCCGATGGTCTTCATGTTCGTCTTCGGCACCGGAGCGGCGCTGGCCGGGCTTGCCGGCGCCGTGGCGGGAGCCTTCTACCCGACCAATCCGAATATGGGCCTCGAACTCGGGGTGATCGTCTTCGTGGTCGTCGTGGTCGGCGGGCTCGGCTCGCTCAAGGGTTCGCTTCTCGCCTCGCTGCTGATCGGCCTGTTCTCCTCCTTCGCGGTCGGCCTCGACTGGTCGCTGGCAAGTCTGTTCGGCCTTGTCGGCCTCGGCGAGTGGGCCCGGTCGCTGGGCGGGCTGATGACGCTCGAGCTGTCCTCGATCAGCGCCACCATCCCCTTCGCACTGATGCTGATCGTCCTGCTGGTCCGCCCGGCAGGCCTCATGGGCGAGCGCAACTGACATGATCTCCATGCGCAACACTTCCATCCTGGCCGGCATTCTCGCACTGCTGATCGTCGTGCCTCCCTTTCTGGACATCAGCTGGCAGAATGCGCTGGTGAACGTCCTGATCGCCAGCCTGTTCGCGCTGGCCTTCAACCTGCTCATCGGCCAGGCCGGGCTCCTGTCCTTCGGCCATGCCGCCTATTTCGGCGTCGGCGCCTTCGCGGCGCTGCACCTCATGATCGCGGTCGAGGACGGGCTTCCCCTCCCGACCCCGCTCCTGCCGTTCGCCGGCGCGGCCGCCGGCCTTCTGGTCGGACTGATCGCCGGTTACTTCTCGACGATGCGTTCGGGGGTCTATTTCGCACTCGTAACCCTCGCGATCGCCGAGCTCTTCCATTCCCTGGCGCCGCGTCTGCAGGATCTGTTCGGTGGAGAATCCGGCATTTCCTCGATGCGGATGCCCTGGCAGGGCCTTACCTTCGGCTCGTTGCTCGAAGTCTATTATCTGACGCTCGGCTGGGTGGTGATCTGCGGGCTGGGGCTCTGGGCCTTCACGCGGACGCCCTTCGGCCGGCTCACCCTCGCCCTGCGCGACAACGAGCAGCGCGTGCGCTTCCTCGGCTACAACGCGCATGCTTCCAAGGTGGTCATCTTCGCCGTCTCGGCGATGGTGGCCGGCGTTGCCGGTTCACTGCAGGCGATCTCGAACGAGACGGCAAACTATTCGCTGTTTGCGACCGATGTCTCGGCGCAGGTGGTGCTGCAGACCTTCGTCGGCGGCTCCACGGTGTTCTTTGGGCCTGTCATCGGCGCGACGGCCTTCACGTTGTTCTCGTTTCTGGTCTCGGATCTCACCCGCTCGTGGGTGTTCTACCAAGGGCTGATCTTCGTGCTGGTGATGCTGTACATGCCGACCGGCATCGGCGGCGTCGCCTATGACCATATCCGCAACCGCAAGCGGCTCGACTGGTCGCTTCTGGCCGGCCCCTATCTCGTGGCGCTCGCCGGCGGCCTGCTGATCACCGCCGGCATCGTCTTCCTCACCGAGACCGTGGCGGTGCTCTTCGGCGAGGATTATGCCCGCAGCCGAGAAGCGGCCGAAGGTGCCCTGCCCGCCTTCGAACTCTTCGGCATCAGCTGGAATCCGGCCGGCATCCTGACCTGGCTGATCCCGCTCGCCCTGCTGGTGGTCGGCGGCACGATCCTCATTCGCACCCGCCGGCGGATCGACATCCTCTGGAACCGCTCGGACGCAAGCAACAGGACGGCGGCCGTGCCAAACCCGCTGGGAGGTGGCGAATGACCGCGACGACGAAAGACCAGCCGGCGCTGCGGCTGGCGGGCGTGACCAAATCGTTCGGGCCGATCGAGGTTCTGCAGGGCCTGAACCTCGACATCAGCCCCGGCGAGCGCCATGCCGTGATCGGCCCGAACGGCGCCGGCAAGTCCACTCTGTTCAACCTGATCTCAGGTATGTTCGAGCCGTCCGCGGGCGACATCTCCCTGCACGGCAAGAGCATCGCGGGACTGTCGCCGCACCGGATCAACCGGGCTGGGCTGGCGCGCTCCTTCCAGATCACCAACATCTTCCATCGGCTCAGCGTCTTCGAGAATCTGCGCATCGGCGTCCTCGCACGCCACGGCGTGCGCTTCGGCCTCTTCCGCCCGGTGGCGAAGATGCGGATGGTGAACGAGGAGACCGCCGACGTCCTCGCGCGCGTTGGCCTTGCGTCCCGCCGTGACGATCTCGCCGGAGACCTCAGCTATTCCGAACAGCGTGCACTGGAAATCGGCATGACGCTGACCACCGGTGCCGATGTCATCCTTCTCGACGAGCCAACCGCCGGCATGTCCAGAGAAGAGACCGCGCAGGCGGTCGAACTCATCCGTTCGGTGACCGAGGGCAAGACGCTGCTGATGGTCGAGCACGACATGAGCGTCGTGTTCAGCCTCTGCGACCGGGTCTCGGTGCTGGTCTACGGCAACATACTCGCCACCGACATCCCCAAGCGCATCAGCGAAAATCACGGGGTGCAGGAAGCCTATCTTGGCGAGGAAGCGGCATGAGCCTGCTCGAGGTGAAAGGCCTTCACGCCCATTACGGCAAGAGCCACATCCTTCACGGCATCGACATGGTCGTGCCGGAGGCCGCCATCGTCTCGCTGCTCGGCCGCAACGGCTCGGGACGCTCGACGCTGCTGAAGGCGCTGATGGGGCTGGTTCCCCCCAGCGCCGGAACGGTGACGCTGGACGGGCGGGCGCTCGCCGGGCAGCAGCCTTTCGAGATCTGCCGACAGGGCATCGGCTACGTGCCCGAGGAGCGGCTTGTTTTTCCCAACCTGACGGTCGAGGAGAACCTCGCCATGGGCGTTCAGAAGGGCACGCCGGGGGCGCACCGCTGGTCGGTCGCGGAGATGTACGACTATTTTCCCCGGCTGAAGGAGCGGCGCGCGATCCGCGCCGGCTATCTCTCCGGCGGCGAGCAGCAGATGCTCACCATCTGTCGCTCGCTCCTGGGCAATCCCCGCGTGCTGCTGATCGACGAGCCGACCGAAGGTCTCGCGCCGAAGATCGTCGACGTGGTGATGGAGGTCATACTCGACATCGGCCGTCGCGGCGTCGCAGTGGTGCTGGTCGAGCAGAAGCTGACCATCGCGCTCAAGGTCGCCCAGAAGGTTCTGGTGATGGGTCATGGCGAACTGGTCTTCCGCGGCACGCCCGCCGAACTCGAAGCGGCGCCGGACGTGCGCCGCAACTGGCTCGAGGTGGGCTGACATGGCGGCCCTCCCCCAAAATCTGCGACTGGACGAAGCATGAGCATGATCGAACGACTGCAGCCGCCGCGCGGCTTGCGGGTCCTTATCACGGCCGGCGCCTCGGGCATCGGCGCCGCCATCACACGTGCGTTTCTCGAAACCGGGGCGAAGGTGCTGATCTGCGACATCGACCCCGCCGCCTTGTCGGCGTTCGCGGAGGCACATCCCGATGTGATGACCCTGAAGGCCGACGTCTCGGACGAGAAAGAGGTCGATGCCTTGCTCGATGCCGCCGCCCAGCAACTGGGCGGGCTCGACGTTCTGGTCAACAATGCCGGCATCGCCGGTCCGACCGGTGCCATCGACGAGATCCCCCTCGAAGAGATCCGTCGCACCATCGACGTTGACCTGATGGGCCAGTTCCTGGTGCTGCGCCGGGCCGCTGCGCTGCTGCGTGAGAGCGATGCCGGCGTGATCATCAACATCTCCTCTGTCGCCGGACGACTCGGCTACGCGCTCCGTACGCCCTATTCCGCGGCAAAATGGGGGATCGTCGGCCTGACGGCGAGCCTTGCCAAGGAGATGGGACCCGACGGCATCCGCGTGAATGCGATCCTGCCCGGCGTCGTGCGCGGCCCCCGCATCGAAGGCGTCATCCGCGACCGCGCCGAAGCATCCGGCGTCAGCTATGCGGCGATGGAGGCGCAATATCTCGCCAATATCTCGCTGCGCCGCATGGTTGAGCCCGAGGATGTCGCCGGCACCGCGCTGTTCCTCTGCTCGCCCGCCGGGGCGAACATTTCCGGCCAGGCGATCAGCGTCTGCGGCAACGTCGAAAACATCTGATCGTCAGGAGAGCGAAAACACTCATGGCAAAGCCGTCTCGCAAGGTCATCATCACCTGCGCCGTCACCGGCGGCATTCACACGCCGAGCATGTCCCCGCATCTGCCGGTGACCGCAGACCAGATCGCCGAGCAAGCGATCGGCGCGGCCGAAGCCGGCGCCGCGATCCTGCATCTGCACGCCCGCCATCCTGAAGACGGGCGCCCCACGCAGGACCCGGAGGCCTTCGCCCGCTTTCTGCCGCGCATCAAGCAGAGCACCGACGCTGTGCTGAACCTCACCACCGGCGGCAGCCCCGTCATGCAGGTCGAGGAACGTCTGCAGCCGGCGCTGACGTTCCGCCCCGAGGTCGCATCGCTGAACATGGGGTCGATGAATTTCGGCCTGTTCCCGATGCTCGGCCGCTACGAGAACTTTCAGCACGCCTGGGAGCCCGAATATCTGGAGAAGACCCGCGACGTGGTTTTCCGCAATACCTTCAAGGACATCGAGTACATTCTCGAATCCTGCGCGGACAACGGGACCCGCTTCGAGTTCGAGTGCTACGACACCAGTCATCTTTACAATCTGGCACATTTCCTCGACCGCGGACTGGTGAGCGGGCCGCTCTTTGTGCAGTCGGTGTTCGGCATTCTCGGCGGCATCGGCACCCATGCCGAGGACGTCGCGCATATGCGCCGCACCGCCGACCGGTTGTTCGGCGATGAATATGTGTGGTCGGTGCTCGGCGCCGGGCGCCACCAGATGCCGATCACCACGCTGGCTGCGGCCATGGGCGGCAATGTCCGCGTCGGGCTCGAGGATTCGCTCTGGGACGGCCCGGGACGGCCCGCAGAATCGAACGCTGCGCAGGTGCTTCGTGTCAGGCAGGTGCTGGAAGGACTGGGCCTTGAGGTCGCAACGCCGGCTCAGGCCCGCGCCATGCTGGCGCTGAAGGGCGGCGACCAGGTGAACTTCTGAGCCCCACGAGACGGGAAATGAGCATGACGAACGAATTTGACGGACGCGTGGCCATCGTCACCGGGGCCGGGACCGGGCTCGGCCGCTGCCATGCGCTGGCGCTGGCCCGCGCCGGCGCATGCGTCGTCGTCAACGACATCGCCGGCAGGGACGGAACGGCGGGTGCCGCGGCGCATGCGGTGGTGGCGGAGATCGAAGCCATGGGCGGCGAAGCCGTGGCCGAGCCCGCCGATGTTTCCTCCTTCGCCGAGGTCGAGGCGATGGTGGCGCGCGTCGTCGCGCGATGGGGACGGGTCGACATCCTCGTCGCCAATGCCGGCATCCTGCGCGATCGCTCCTTCGCCAAAATGGAAATGGCGGATCTCGAGAAGGTCGTGGCGGTGCATCTCGTCGGTTCGGCCCATTGCTGCCGTGCGGTCTGGGCACTGATGCGCCAGCAGGGCTACGGGCGCATCGTCTTGACCACGTCGAGTTCCGGCCTCTACGGCAACTACGGCCAGGCCAACTACGCCGCCGCCAAGGCCGGGATGATCGGGCTGATGACGACGCTGCAGCAGGAGGGGGCGAAATACGGCATCCACGTCAACTGCCTCTCGCCGATCGCTGCGACGGGCATGACCGAGGGCCTGCTGTCCCCCGACGATGCCGCGCAATTGACGCCGGAAGCGGTCTCGCCGGCCGTGCTCTTCATGGCTTCGGAGGCGGCACCGAAAAAGACCATCATCGGCGCGGGGGCCGGTGTCTATTCGGTCGTCCACGTCGTCGAATCGGAGGGCGTATACCTGCCGCCAGAGGCCCGCGATCCGGCCGACTTCCAGAAGGCCTTCGCGACGATGTCCGACCTCTCGACCGCCCGTCCGGTCGACACCGGTTTCGATCAGGCGAAGCGCTTCACCGCCACGGCGAACCGCACCCGCTCGGTGCCTGCCTGAAGCCAAGCCCAGCCGGCTGGTCGCTGATCTCCGCGGCAGTGCCGCCTTGATGGCGGACTGCCGGAGCCGCCACGTCAAGGACGACCAGCGATCAGTCCCTGATCCGCGGGCCCGCCAGTACTCATCCCAGGCGCCCGTCGCGATCTTCGGCCGGTAGACGCACGAAGACGGCATCGCCGCCACCGAAGAGCAACGCGGCGGAACAGGGGCATGATCCAGAGTGCCGTGCTGCGGTATCGCAAGCATATCGGTCGCCCAAGGTCCGGGGAGGCGCTGCCCTCCCTCGCAGCGAGACGTCCTCTTTCGCCGTGGCAGGGCGGCGGCAGTGTGCCCCGCACCGGCACCACCCGGAGTGCCTGTGAGACCATATCTTCTCACACCCGCGAGGGGCGTGGCAGCCGCCGGAAGGTTCTCGCACCGTCGGCTTGCGGCGCCGCGATACAAGGCTTTGCCAGCGGCGTTTCGGAACCGTTGCAGAAACACCTGCACCGCTGAAGGGGCGCGTCGCTGCCGCGCAGCGAGGCGGGCGAGACACCAGCCATATGCGCGTTGCCGCCGGCCGCCAAGCGCAAGATCCCTATCGTTGCGCATCGTGGGACAGACCCATTGCTCGCGCTGCAAATTTTCCCACGGCCGACGCTGTCCGTCAGGGCGATTGGAATCTCTGTGCTTCCAATATAGGTCTGGACGACTTTCGGATCGACGCGAGCGGGGAAGCACCTTTGATGAAACAGAGGCGAGAAACCGGCGAATCGAAAGCTCTTCCCCCATCGAGCCTGATCGATCGCATGCGCCAGGAACTTCCGGCCATGAAGCGTGCCGACAGGGCCGTTGCGGATGCGCTGCTGGAGAACATCGACGCTGCCACCCGCAGCAGCGTGAAGGCGGTGGCCGGCCGGGCCGGTGTCAGCGAACCGAGCGTCATCCGCTTCGCCCGCCACATGGGCTGCGAGGGGTTCAGCGATTTCAAGATCCGGCTCGCTCAGGATTACGCCATCGGCCGCATGTATCTTTCGGCGGACTACCAGCACCCGGCAAAGACGGGCAGCGACGTTGCCGGGCACGTCTATGAGGCGACCAGCCAGGCTCTCGCCAGCGCCTTCGCGCAGCGTGATCCCGCTGCTCTCGATCGAGCTGCCGATCTGATCGACGGATCACGACGGGTCTTCTGCTTCGGGGTCGGCGGCAGTTCAGCCAATGTGGCAGCGGAGGCCGAGAACCGGCTGTTCCGGCTGGATCTGGCAGCCAGCGCGACCGCCGATGCCTACAAGCAGCGCATTACAGCGGCGACCGCCGGGAAAGACGATGTCTTCCTGATGTTCTCTGTGACCGGTCGTCCGCGCTCGTTGATCGAAAGCGCGCGATCGGCCAAGCAATGCGGCGCCTCGATCATCGCGGTGACCACGGCCGGAACGCCATTGGCAATCGAGGCAGACGTCCTCATTCCGCTCATCGCCTTCGACGAGGAGAAGTTCTTCTACATGCCGAACCGTGGGAGATACGGCCAGCTGTTCATCCTGGACTGCCTCGCGACGCTCCTCGGCGGCCGCCGGATGAAGCACATCTCCTCCAAACTGTGGAATGCGCGCACGATGCTCGCCGACCTGAACGGCGAAAGCGAAAACCAGCCAGTCGGCGACTAAAATGTAGTGATTCGCAATTCTCCGGGGAATCAAGGCCGGAATTCCTCCCGTGAAGGGCGAAATGCGGGCGATAGCGAGGCCTTGTTGACAGCATATGTAGTTTTGGTACAAATTCCGTCTGAACGCAGACGGAGACCCTCGTGGACGGCATCGCATCGCGCCAAGCGCACATCATCGGGTTCGAATTTGATGAGGTCGTTGTTCCGGCCCATCCCGGCGTCATCAATTCCGAAACTCTCGCCAAGCCGCTGCACATGCTTCCTGTCGGCGGCAAGGAAAGCTGGAGCGTGCAGTTCGACGAACTGCCCAAGCTGATCCTTCGCCTGCATCTTTCCGACGGTACGATGGGTCTCGGCGAGTTCTACCGCGACCATGAATGGACGCGCGTCGAACAGATCGCCGACAATCTCATGGGGCGCTCGCTCGACCAACTGATCTTGCAGAAGCTGCCGATCCCGCTGTGCCGCGAATATGACGGGTTCGAATGCGCGATCTGGGACGCCTACGCCAAGCAGCTCGGGGTTCCCCTGCATCGCCTTCTCGGCGGCGCATTGCGCGACAAGATCGCAGTCAGCGCCTGGTCCAGTCATCGCACGCAGGACGAGATCGGCCCATGGGTCCGCCAGTATCAGGACCAGGGCTTCGAGGTCATCAAGTTCAAATGTGACCTCGAGGACGACGTGCCGGGCTGGTGCGCGAGGATTGCCGAGCACGCTCCGGGCATGAAGATCATCTTCGATCCGAACCAGCGCTGGGAGAACCCGGGCAACGCGCGGCCGATCATCCGCGAGATCGAGAAGATCGGCAACGTGCTCGTTCTCGAGGATCCGATCCCGCGCTGGATGATGCTGGACTACAAGGAACTGCGGCGCTTTTCGTCGATCCCGATCGCGCTGCATGTCTCCCTCCCCTACATCTATCAGGGGCAGCGTCCTTATGATGCCATCAACGCCATTGCCCACGGCGCCGTCGACGGGTTCAACTTCAACGGCGGACTGGCAGGGTTTCAGCAGCTCGACCATATTGCCCGCACGGCGGGGCTTTACTGCTGGCACGGCTCCGAGGTCGATCTCGGCATCCTCGAGGCCATGTACGTCCACCAGTGCTCGGCCGCTGCGAGCTGCGTCTGGCCCGGCGATATCTTCGGCCGGATGATCCGGTCGCACGATCTGCTCGAGACGCCGCTGAAGGTCGAGCCCCCCTTCATCCACGTGCCGACCGATGGTCCGGGTCTCGGCGTAAAGCTGAGTGAAGCCGCCCTCGAACGTTTCGGCATCTCCAAGCGCAGGATCGATTGATCCGATGCGCTGGGAACGTTTGACCACACGCGAAATCCAGGACCTGCCGCGGACCATTCCGGTCATTGTCAATGTCGCGGCGATCGAGCAGCACGGCCCGCATCTGCCGCTCGACACCGATGCGGTCATCGGCGCGGCGTTTCTCGATTCCTTGGAAGCGCGAGCCGGCGACGAAGTCCTGATCCTGCCCCAGGTCAAGGTCTGCTGCTCCGAGCACCATATGGATTTTCCCGGTACGCTCAGCATCGGGCACCGCAGTTTCCTCGATTATGTCGGCGCCATTCTCCAATCCGTCGTCCGGCACGGCTTCCGCAATCTCGTGATCTTCAACAGCCATGGCGGCAACCAGGCCATCGGCCAGGTCCTGCTCGAGGAATTCGGCGCCTCGCATCGCGATTGCCGGATCGTGATGCTGACGTGGTGGCGGCTGGCGGGTCCCGAAATCTCGCAGATCCGCGAAAGCGGCTTTGCCGGCGCCAATCACGCCTGCGAACTCGAGACATCGCTGATGCTGCATGTCGATCCGGCGTCGGTTCGCCAACCCGACCATCTTCCGCCCATGAGCTACGTTCCGACCCACGGCTGGGCCAATGCGGACATGATCCTGCCGGCCCGCGGCGCGCTGTTCCGCTCCATGGCCGAGATGTCCGACGGGCTGGGCGCCGTCGGCGACGCATCCCTGGCGACGGCGGCCAAGGGCCAGGCGATCATCGAAGCGGTCACCGAACAACTCCTTGCAGTCGTCCGTGACCTGTCGGTCGCGTCTTCCACAGCAGATCTGAAAACCGAAGGAGACTGAGATATGTTGAAGACATTGGCACGAAGCTGCCTTGCGGCGACCATGGCGTTTGGGGGGCTCGCCGCGTCTAGCGCGGCGGTGATGGCGCAGGACAAGCCCGGCGGCATCATCACGGTCGCCACGATCGGCGAGCCGAACACGCTCGACCCGATGGCCGCGACGGGCGACCTTCTGGGCATGGTCACCCAGCATTTCCTCGAGACGCTCTACACCTTCGACAAGGAATGGAACGTCACCCCGCTGCTGGCGGCCGACATGCCGGAAATTTCCGATGACGGAAAGATCGTGACGATTGCGCTGCGCGAGGGGATCAAGTTCCACAACGGCAAGACGATGACGGCGGACGATGTCGTCGCCTCGCTGGAGCGCTGGCTCAAGATCGCATCGCGCGGACAGCTCGTCGCCGACAAGGTGGAGAAGGTCGAGGCGGTGGACGCCAACACCGTCAAGATCTCGCTGAGCGCCCCCTTCGGCCCGCTGCCGGCGCTGCTCGCCTTCAACAATTCCGCCGCCGTGATCCTGCCGAAGGAAATCCTGGCCGAACCGCTGATCGAATTCATCGGCACCGGACCTTTCATGCTGAAGGAACGGCGCCCCGATCAGTACATCCAGTTGGTGAGCTTTCCCGACTACAAGCCGCTGGACGGCGACGCGGACGGCTTCGGTGGCCGCAGGGAGGCGCTTCTCGACGAGGTGCGGTTCGTGCCCGTCCCCGACGCCAACACCCGCGTGGAAGGGGCCGTCGCCGGCCAGTACGATTTCGCCGAACTGCTCCCCGTCGAATCCTACGACCGGCTGACCGGCCAGACCGAGCCGATGCTGACGGAATCCTTCGGGTGGCCGATGTTCATCATGAACACCAAACAGGGTGTCATGACGGATCAGGACATGCGCAAGGCTGTCCAGTCCTTGCAGAACTCCGACGATTTGATGCTCGCAGCCTTCGGCGAGGAGCGCTTCTTCAAGGTCGACGGAGCGATGTATCCAGAGGGCTATGTCTGGCGCAACGAGGCGGGCGTCGAAGCCTATAACCAGGGCGATGTGGAACAGGCCAAGAGCCTGGCCGAGAAAGCCGGATACGACGGCGAACCGATCCGCATTCTCACGAGCCGACAGTACGAGTTCCACTACAAGATGGCCCAGGTCCTGGACGCCTATCTGAAGTCCGCCGGCCTCAAGTCCCAGCTGGACGTCGTCGATTGGGCGACCCTCGTGCAGCGGCGCGCGGATCCGGCGCTGTGGGACATCTTCATCACCCACAGCCCCTTCCTGCCGGATCCGGCGCTGATCGCGCCGCTGCCGGCAAGCTATCCCGGCTGGTGGTCGACGCCGGAAAAGGAAAAGCTCCTGACGGCACTCAACACCGAAACCGACCTTGAGAAGCGCCAGGCGATCTGGTCCGACATCCAGGGCCTGATCTACGAGCAGGCCCCGTTCTACAAGGTCGGCGATTTCGCGGCACTCGCGGCCAAGTCGCCGAAGGTCGAGGGCTTCGAGGCATCGCCCTGGCCCTATTTCTGGAACGTGTCGATCAAGCAGTAACCCGATTCCGGCGGGCGCACAGCGTCCGCCGGGCCCGCCCCGATGTCACCGGAAAGCGCGATGGCCAGCTACGTCCTCAAACGATTCACCGGCATGATCGTCGTCCTCTTCGTCGTGGCGACCATTGTCTTCGTGATCGTGCGCATCGCACCGGGCGACCCGGCAGCCGTCATGCTCGGTCCCGATGCGACGCCTGCCGACATCGCGGCGCTACGCGACCGGCTTGGTCTCAACCAACCCCTCCTCGTCCAGTTTGGCGTCTATCTCGGCCAGATCCTCACCGGCAATCTCGGCGATTCCATCTTCCTGAACATGCCGGTGTTGACGGCCCTGGGCCAACGCGCCGAGCCGACCTTCTTTCTCACCCTGTTCTCGATCCTCATCGCCACCGTCATTGCCCTGCCCATCGGCATCCTGTCGGCCTATCATCGCGGCAGCCTGTTCGATCAGGCGTCAACGACGCTCGCCATGTTCGCTGCGAGCGTTCCGAGCTTCTGGCTGGCGCTCATCCTGATCCAGGTGTTTGCCGTGCGTCTGGGCTGGTTCCCCGTCGCCGGCTACGGCGGTCCCGATACGACGCTGTTCGAGCGGTTGCATCATCTGGTCCTGCCGGCCGTGACACTCGGCGTCGTCAGTTCGGCGCTGATCCTGCGCTTCACCCGTGCCTCCATGCTGGATGTCCTCGATGACGACTACATCCGCACCGCCCGATCGAAGGGCATGGCGGAAACGCCGGTCATCCTCAAGCACGCCTTCAAGAATGCCCTGATCCCGATCCTCACGGTCATCGGCATCACGGCCGCCCTTCTGATTTCCGGGGCGATCGTGACGGAAACGGTATTCGGCCTTCCCGGCGTCGGCAATCTCGTCGTGTCGGCGGTCATGCGCCGGGACTATCCGGTGATCCAGGGAGCGCTTCTCGTTGTCGCCGCACTCTATGTCCTGATCAATTTTGCCATCGACATGCTCTATCTCGTCATCGATCCCAGGGTGCGGTTCTGATGGCCGTTTCCGTCGCCGCACGAAGCACCCGGATCGCCGGCATTGCGAAGATCCTGCGCGAGCGCAAGCCGCTCGCCCTTGGTGCAGCGCTCCTCCTGATCATCGTGGTCCTGTGCGTATTCGCTCCGCTGTTCGCGCCTTACGATCCCAACAAGCTGTCGATCGCCAATCGCCTGATCGCACCGGGAGCGGACCATTTTTTCGGCACCGACGAATTTGGCCGCGACGTGTTCACCCGCGCGATCTATGCCGGCCGGACGTCGCTGATGATCGGAGCGGCTGCCACGATCTTCGCCTCGGTGATCGGCATCGCCCTCGGGCTCGTGGCGGGCTTCTTCCGCCGCACCGATGTCGTCATCGCCCGGGTCATCGACGCGATGATGGCCTTCCCGGACATCCTTCTCGCCATCGCGCTTGTCGCAGCCCTCGGCCCCTCGGCGGCCACCGTCATCGTCGCTCTGGGTATCGTCTACACGCCGCGCCTGGCCCGCATCGTGCGCGCCTCCACCTTCGTCATCCGCGAACTGCCCTATGTGGAGGCCGCCCGAGCCCTTGGCGTACCGACCTGGCGCATTCTCTATCGCCACGTCCTGCGCAACCTCTTGTCCGTCATCATGGTCCAGGCGACCTTCATCTTTGCCTACGCGATGCTGGCGGAGGCGAGCCTGACCTTCCTCGGTGTCGGCGTCAGCCCGGACATTCCCACCTGGGGGACGATGATCTCGGCAGGGCGCCAGTATGTCGGTCAAGCCGACTGGATGACCGTCTTCCCGGGCCTTGCCATCATCCTGTCCGTGATGTCGCTCCAGCTCGTCGGCGACGGCTTGCGCGACCTTCTCGACCCCCGCCTGCGCAAGGATCTCTGACATGACGCAGATGAACGCGGAGCCGATGAACCCGGTGCCGGCGTCTTCGGACGCCGTCACGCTGAAGGTGACCGGCTTGCGGACCCATTTCCGGATCGGTTCGACCATTGCAAAGGCCGTGGACGACGTCGATCTGACAGTCCGCCAGGGCAAGACCCTCGCCGTCGTCGGCGAATCCGGCTCCGGCAAATCGGTGACCAGCCTGTCGATCATGCGGCTGCTTGCCCCTTCGGCGAGGATCGTCGACGGGACGATGACCTTCAAGCGACGCGATGGCAGCGTCGTTGATCTGGCCCGGGCCAACAATCGCGTGATGCGCAAGATCCGAGGCGGGGAGATCGCGATGATCTTCCAGGAGCCGATGACGAGCCTCAATCCGCTTTATACTGTCGGCGATCAGATCATCGAGATGATCCGCCTGCACGAGACGATCTCGCGTGCCGACGCCCGCAGCCGGGCCCGCCGCATGCTCGAACTGGTCGAGATCGCCTCGCCGGAGCAGCGCCTCGACGATTATCCGCACTCCATGTCCGGCGGCATGCGCCAACGGGTGATGATTGCCCTGGCTCTCGCCTGCGACCCTTTCCTCCTGATCGCCGACGAGCCGACGACGGCGCTCGACGTGACAATTCAGGCGCAGATCCTCGAGCTTCTGCGACGGCTCCAGCACGAAATGGGCATGAGCATCCTGTTCGTGACCCACAATCTCGGCGTCGTGGCCGAGATCGCCGATGATGTCGCCGTCATGTATGCCGGCAAGGTGGTCGAGCAGGCACCGGTCAGGTCGCTCTTCAAGATGCCGCGTCATCCTTATACGAAAGGGCTGATCGCCTGCATCCCGGACCCCGCACGCGACCGGGACGAAACGGGACGGCGGCGCCTGCTCAGTCCGATCCCCGGCTCCGTTCCCAGCGTCACCAACCTTCCCCGCGGTTGCGCCTATGCCGATCGCTGCCCTCTGACAGTCGATAGATGCCGCGTGGAGAGCCCGCCGCTGATCGCGGTGGAGACGCTGCATTCCACCCGCTGCTGGAGGCACGAAGACGTATGAGTGCAACCGATCAGACGAACGAGACGCTCCTGTCGGTGCGCAATCTCGTCAAGACGTTTCATATCGGGAAGGGGCTCGTCCAGGCCATCGCCGGCGTGTCCTTCGATGTCAGACGTGGCAGGACCACCGGGATCGTCGGCGAATCCGGCTCGGGCAAGACGACGATCGGGCGCTGCATCATGCGCCTGGTCGAGCCGTCGGGCGGCGAAGCGCTGTTCGAGGGAGAGGATCTCTTCCAGGCCTCGAACAAGCGTCTTCGCGATCTGCGCAAACGCCTGCAGTTCATCTTCCAGGACCCCTATTCCAGCCTGAACCCGAAGATGAAGGTCGCCGACATCATCGGCGAGGCGATCGACACGCACCGGATCGCCAAGGGCGGCGCCAGGCGCCAGATGATCGGCGATCTTCTCGAACGCGTTGGGCTCGATCGGGACCATGATCGCCGCTTCCCGCACGAATTCTCCGGCGGCCAGCGCCAGCGGATCGGCATTGCCAGGGCCCTGGCAGTGCAGCCCGACCTGATCGTCGCCGACGAGCCGATCTCGGCGCTCGACGTGTCCGTTCAGGCGCAGATCCTCAATCTCTTCCAGTCGCTTCAGACCGAGCTGGGACTGACGGTCGTGTTCATCTCTCACGATTTGACCGTCGTCGAATATCTCTGTGACGACGTCGTCGTCCTCTATCTCGGGCGCGTCATGGAGAGCGGCCGGGCCGAAGACATCTACGGCAACCCGCGTCACCCCTACACGCGGGCGCTGCTGTCGAGCTCGCCGCTTCCCGATCCCGAACGCCGTCGCGAGCGCATCGTCCTGAAGGGCGACATTCCCAGCCCGCTCGCGCCTCCGTCGGGCTGTGTCTTCCGCACACGCTGCCCCGCCGCGATCGACGCCTGCGCAAAGACGGTTCCGCCGATCGAGGAAGTCGGCGAACACCACACCGTCGCCTGCATCAGGCACCGAGACTTGCCGGCCTGGCTGCCTGCACAGAACCAAACGAAGGAAATCGCATGACGCCCGAAGAAAAGCTCGCCGAACTCGGCCTTACCCTTCCGCCTGTGGCCGCGCCGATCGCCAATTTCGTCACCCACGTCGAAGATGGATCGCTCCTCTATCTGTCCGGTCAGGGGCCTCGCGATCACAACGGCCAGTTGGCGACCGGAAAGGTCGGCGCTGGCGTTTCCGTCGAGGAGGCCTACGCGCACGCGCAACTGACGGGCCTCAATCTCCTCGCTGTGATGAAGCATGCCCTCGGCGATCTCGGCCGCGTCGAGCGCGTGGTCAAGCTTCTGGGCATGGTCAATGCCGATCCGCTTTTCTGCGACCACCCGAAGGTCATCAACGGGTGCTCAGACCTGATGGTCAACGTCTTCGGCGACAAGGGCCGCCACGCACGATCCGCGGTCGGCTTCGGATCGCTTCCGGGCCAGATCACCGTAGAGATCGAGGCCATTGTCAGGTTCAGGAAGGACTAGTACCGGTCGGCGGCTGTGTGCGGCTCGGGAACGCGGCGGCCCGGTTTTCTACGCTTTCATTGACCGGGGTCCATTCGAAGCCGGGGAATTCCAATCTGGAAAAAAGCAGCGCTTCCGCCTTGAAGTTAGCCGGATATGGGCAGAAGCAGGAAGACGTAACCTAGCGTAACCGGTCTGACCGGGCAGGCAGCCATCAGGAGACGTCGAATGCAAGTCTCTCGTTCCCGGACGTTCGCGGCGGTGGCAGCCCTTTTCCTCATGACGTCTCCGGCAGCCGTCGCACAGCAGGATCGGGCCTGCACATCCGTTACCCTGGATGATCCGCCGCGCACCATGATCCGGTGCCCCGGCGGATTGCTCATCGAGGCCGAGGCCACCGCGAGGCTGCAGATCCTTGCGCCGTCGTCGGGCGGACCGCCCCACGCGGTCCGTCTCGATACGAAGGCGGTTCTGATCGACTTGAAGACCGCGCGGCCTTTTCAGATCATGACGCCCCACGCGATCGCCTCGGTGCGGGGCACCGTCTATGCGGTCGATGTCGGCCCTGGCACGACCGCTGTTTTCGTGGCCGAAGGACAGGTGCAGGTTGGTCGGCGCAGGGGGCCGGGCGCCGTTCTCCTGGGACCGGGCGAAGGCGTTGACGTGAGTCCCGGCGCCCCCTTGGCAGTTCGCCGCTGGCCACAGGAGCGGGTTTCCCGCCTGCTTTCCCGCTTCGGGCGATAAACCGTTGCAGCGGCGGGTGCGAACTCCGCTAACGACTATCGCCCTGGTGGCCCTCGCAGCCATCGCCTGGGCCGGATGGCTCGGCACGCTGCACGTTGCGGGACAGCGCAGCGTCGTCGATCTCGTCGAAGCGCCGCTGACCGATCTCCGGCTTGTCCTCACCGGCCCTCGGAAGGCGCCGGACGATGTCGTGATCGTCGCGATCGATGACGCGACGGTCGCGGCCGAAGGTGGCTATCCCCTCGAGCGCGAACGCCTCGCCATGCTGATCCAGGCAGTCGCCGCCGCAGGCGCGAGAACCTTGGCTCTCGACATCCTGCTGGTCGATCCGGCGGATCCGGACGCGGATGACGCGCTGGCCGCGGCACTGGCCACCATTCCCAGCGTAATCGCATCTGCCGGCCAATTCCGTCAGGGTGGCCCGCAGGCGCTGCTGGCTCCCATGCCCGACAGCGATCTGTGGCCCTTGCCGAAATTCGAGCGCGCCGCGGCAGTGGGCCTTGCCAACGTCGCTGCGGACGCAGGCGGGACGCCACGCCACCTGCCGCTGCTGTTCCAGACACCGCGCGGCCTTGTTCAGGGGTTCGCCCTGCGGGCCGCCGCGCTCCACCGACGCGCGGAGACCATTCTGTCGGCCGATAGCGTCACCATCGGTGACGAGCCGGTTCCCCTCGACACGCGCTGGCACTTGCCGCTGCGGTTCTTCGGACCGGCGCGGTCGATACGGACAATCAGCGCGCAAGACCTTCTTGCGGGCCAGGGCCCACCCTTGACCGGCCGTCTCGTGGTGATCGGGGTCACCGCGACCGGTGTGGGCGACAGCTTTGCGA
The DNA here is from genome assembly GCF_000153465.1 of Aurantimonas manganoxydans SI85-9A1. Lineage (GTDB taxonomy): Bacteria > Pseudomonadota > Alphaproteobacteria > Rhizobiales > Rhizobiaceae > Aurantimonas > Aurantimonas manganoxydans. Next base: position 3,184,495 of record NZ_CH672387.1, read on the forward strand.
CCCCTTTCGACCCGGTTACGCCCGGTGTCGAGATCCAGGCGACCGGCATCGCGCAATTGCTGAGCGGCCAAGGTCTCGCCCGCAACGCGGCAATCCGCCAGGCTGACGCGTCACTGGCCTTGATGCTGGCCCTGAGCGGCGTTCTTCTCGTCCTTTTGCTGCCGCTGACGCAAGGCCTGCCTCTGGTCTGCCTGGCCCTCCTGGCGGTTCTGGCAGGTGCGGTCATCCTTTTCGCGAGCGGCATCTGGATGAGCGCCGCGTTACCGTTCGTCGCCACGGTTCCTCCCATCGCGGTAGCGAGCTTCGTCCGCCAGTTGCACGAGCGCAGGCAGGCGCGGACTGTACTTGCGGCAGAGACCGCCCTTCGTCGCTTCCAGCCCGCCCTGCTTGCCGACCGTATCGCAACGGATCCGGGCTATCTGAAGCAGCCGGTGGAACAAGCGGCTGCGGTCCTCTTTCTCGACCTTTCCGGCTTCACCCGACGGAGCGAAGACCTCGGCCTTGCCCGCACACAAACGTTCCTGAAGCAGTTCCACACTCTCGTCGTCGACACGGTCGCCAGGCATGAAGGAATGGTGATGAACTTCATGGGAGACGGCGCAATGGTCGTCTTCGGCATTGTCGAAGACGCCGCCGACCCGGCCGGCCGCGCCTTCGCGGCGGGCGTCGCGCTCGCCGACAGCACCCGTGACTGGCTGGCAGAGCAGCCGCAGGCAGAGCCCGGCGACCTCGGCTTGCGGCTCGGCCTGCATTACGGTGCGGTCGTGCTGGCGCGTCTCGGCCATGACGCCCACCAGCAGATCAGCGTCAGCGGCGATACCGTCAATCTGGCGAGCCGGCTGATGGAAGTCGCCAAGGCCGAGCGTGCGGTCTTCGCCGTCTCCGCTGCGGCGATCGATGCGATGGAAGGCAGCAGCGAAGACTCCACCCCTCCCGACACCGTTCGCAGGCAGAGAATTCGCGGCCACAGCCAGACGATCGACGTGGCGCTTTGGACGCACCCGAAGCGCCAGGATAAGCGCTCCGGCACAAGCTGATCTGTCCTGCAGCGCGATGAAAGGCGCGGACGAGATCAACGACGCTACCGCAGAGCTACACCACGGATGGGGACACGACCGCCGACCAACTTGCCCGCTGCAGAGCTTCTCCTGCCTGAATTGCTCGGAGCGATACGGGGCTCAGCTCCGCAGCCCCGGCGCCTCCTGGCCGGTGCGCTCGACATATTCGGCATAGCCGCCCCCATAGAGATGCGGCCCCTCCGGCGTCAGCTCCAGCACGCGGTTGGAGAGCGCCGCCAGGAAATGGCGGTCGTGGCTGACGAAGAGCATCGCGCCTTCGTAGCGCGACAGCGCCTCGACCAGCATCTGCTTGGTGGCGATGTCGAGATGGTTGGTGGGCTCGTCCAGGACGAGGAAGTTCGGCGGGTCGAACAGCATCCTGGCCATGACCAGCCGGGCCTTCTCGCCGCCTGACAGCACGCGACACTTCTTCTCGATCTCGTCGCCGTAAAAGCCGAAGCAGCCCGCCAGCGAACGCAAAGGCGCCTGGCCTGCCTGCGGAAAGCTGTCTTCCAGCGTCTGCAGAACGGTACGATCGCCTTCCAGCAGTTCCATGGCGTGCTGGGCGAAATAGCCCGTCTTGACGCTCGGACCCCGGGTCACGTGGCCGGTATCCGGCTCCGAGGCACCGGCGACCAGCTTGAGCAGCGTCGATTTGCCAGCGCCGTTGACGCCCATCACGCACCAGCGCTCGCGCCGGCGCACCTGGAAGTCGAGGCCGTGATAGATGGTGCGATCACCGTAGCTCTTGTGGACGCCCCTGACGGTTGCGACGTCCTCGCCCGAGCGCGGCGCCGGCTGGAACTCGAAGCGCACCGTCTGCTGGCGCTTGGGCGGCTCGACGCGCTCGATCTTGTCGAGCTTCTTGACCCGGCTCTGCACCTGCGCGGCGTGGCTGGCGCGCGCCTTGAAGCGCTCGATGAAGGCCACTTCCTTCGCCAGCATCGCCTGCTGCCGCTCGAACTGCGCCTGCTGCTGCACCTCGGCAATGGCGCGCTGCTGGCAATAGAACTCGTAGTCGCCCGAATAGGAATTCAGCGCGCCGCCGTCGATCTCGATGATCTTGTTGACGATGCGGTTCATGAATTCGCGATCGTGCGAGGTCATCAGGACGGCGCCGTCGAAGCCCTTCAGGAAGGTTTCGAGCCAGATCAGGCTTTCGATATCGAGATGGTTCGATGGTTCGTCGAGGAGCATGATGTCGGGGCGCATGAGCAGGATCTTTGCCAGAGCCACGCGCATCTTCCACCCGCCGGACAGCTCGCCGACATCGCCATCCATCATCGCCTGGCTGAAGCCAAGGCCGTCCAGCACCTCGCGGGCGCGCCCGTCCAGCGCATAGCCGTCGAGTTCGTCGTAACGCTCCTGCGCTTCGCCGTAGCGGGTGATGATCTCGTCCATCTCGTCGGCGCGGTCCGGATCGGCCATGGCCGCCTCCAACTCGGCCATCTCGGCGGCCAGGGCGCTGACCGGCCCCACCCCGTCAATCACCTCGACCACCGCGCTGCGGCCCGCCATGTCGCCGACATCCTGGCTGAAATAGCCGATGGTCACGCCACGATCGACCGAGACCTGACCTTCGTCCGGCAGTTCCTCGCCGGTCATCATGCGAAACAACGTCGTCTTGCCCGCACCGTTCGGGCCGACAAGGCCGACCTTTTCGCCGCGCTGTAGTGCGGCCGACGCCTCGATGAAGACGATCTGCTTGCCGTTCTGCTTGCCGAGGCTTTCAAGGCGGATCATGCGGGAAATTCCAGGTCGGAGCGAGGGAGGAGCCGCCTCAAACCATCCCACCCGCCGCCGTGCAAGGGGCCGCGACGCCACCGGCCGGTTTTGCTGACGCTCGTACGGCTTTGGACCTTCGACGCAGCCTCAGCCGTGGAAGCTGGAGGACCATTCAAGAGACAATGAAGGGCTATGGCCGGGAGCGGACGGGCAGCAAACTACCGTCGTTGACGCCGTGCCGTTAGCGCCTCGAGATCGGCCATCGGACTGGCGGCCTAGCCAGCCTCCAAGGTGCCCTGGCGAGCAAACTGCATCGGCGAGACACCGACAAACCGGGTGAACGCGACGCTGAAGGAACTGGCGGATCCATAGCCCACCGTCTCGGCAACCGTCTTTACACCCCCCTCGCCGCGCCTCAGCATGTTCCGCGCGAGCGCCATTCGCCAGGACAGCAGATACTCCATCGGCGGCACACCGACTTCCCTTCGAAACCTGTCGAAGAAGACCGAGCGTGACATGGACGCCTCCCTGGCCAATCGCTCCACGGTCCACCCATGACGCGGATCGGCGTGGATGCAGCGTATGGCGCTTCCCAGCCGGGCATCGGCCAGTCCGCGGAGCAATCCCGGCGGCGCAGCATTGCTCGACGCCGCCCGCAACGCCTCGATGAGCAGCACCTCAAGCAGGCGTGTCAGGACCATCTCCCGGGCGGGCCGGTCGTCCTGTGCCTCGTTCCTGACGAGTTGCACGAGGGTCGCAATCCGCTTCAGCCCGCGCACATGGATGAGCTCCGGAAGGAGGGACAGGAGCAGCCCGGCATCCGGCGAGCCGAAGGCAAGGCGGCCGGCCAGCATGCGCATGTCCGTCGGGCCCGACGGATCGCCGTGCCTCATCTCGTCGTCCAGCATCGTATGGACCGACTGCCCCTTGGGCGGACCTCCATCGACGCTGCACATCGTGAAGTCGCGGGCCGCGGGGACAAGAACGAAGTCATTCTCCTGCAGCTCGAGCCACGGCCGCCCTTCCAGCGACATGAGCACGGCTCCCTCCAGGATCACGCAGAACAGAGGATCGTTCGTCACCGCCACGTCGATCCGCCACGACCCCGCGCCGCTCGCCTGTTTGGAGAAAGGCAGGCTCGGCTGGAGCAAAGCCACCACCTCGGCGAAGGGATCGGTCAATTCAGGACGCTCGCGAATGCTAACAGGACTATCTGTGATAGATGGTCCGCAGTGCGACGTCCATATGTCTCCCGTGCACAAGCACTGAAGGAGACACCATGAACACCGTCCTCATCACAGGCTGCTCGTCCGGTTTCGGGCTCGACATCGCCAGGCATTTCCTCGCCCAAGGCTGGAAGGTCGTGGCCACCATGCGCACCCCGCACGAGAGCGTCCTGCCCGCCTCGGAACAACTCCGTATCCTCGCCCTCGACGTGCGGAGCGACGAGAGCGTCCGGCAGGCGGTCGAGGCTTCAGGTCCGATCGACGTCCTGGTCAACAATGCGGGGATTGGCTGGCTGAATGCGCTGGAAGGCACGCCAATGGACATTGCCCGGGACATCTTCGAGACCAACACGATCGGGACCATGCGGACCATGCAGGCTGTCCTGCCGCAGTTCCGCGAGCGTCGGTCTGGCACGATCGTCAACGTGACTTCGACCGTCACGGTAAAGCCGCTGCCATTGCTGTCCGTTTACACGGCCAGCAAGGCGGCAGTGAACGCCTTCACCGAATCCGTCGCGCTGGAGTTGGAACCCTTCGGCGTCACGGTCCGCATTGTGCTGCCGGGTCTCGCGCCCGAGACGAGCTTCGGACAGAATGCTTTCGGACGCATCGAGGAGGCTGGCGGGTTCCCCGAGCCCTATGCGGACTACACGAACGCGGCCGTTGCGCAAATGCGGCAGCACTCCGGCCCCGTCACCAGGTCGACGGATGTGGCAGAAGCCGTATGGCGCGCCGCCACTGATCCGACCTGCCCGATGAAGCTTCCGGCAGGTGCCGACGCTGTGGCCGCGGCCGACTGGGACGCCTGAATCCGCTTCGGCAGGGTCTGCCGCCATGTCGATGTCTGGTCCCCAACAGGGACCAGACATCTTTATCGAGCCGAGCCACGAGAGCGGGCGAGGATGTTTGCCACGGTACGGGCGGGAGGCCTTGCGCAGCCGCCCTGGGCGACTAGAACATAGCTCGGCAGCACCGCCAGGCCGCGACAGCCATGTTCGTCGCGCAGATGCTCGAAGATCCGCTCGGCCGTGTGCCGCTGCTTGACCGGCGCCGTGCCGTCCGCCGCCAGAATCGCATCGATCACCGGCAGCAGCGCTTCCAGCTTCGGCCCGGCAAGCGGCTTCACCCGCCTTAGCCTGGAGGTAGCGAGAACCGACACATCTTCGGGACCGTCTCGCGGCTCAGCCCAAACCCCGGGGCCGCATATCGCTGGCTGTTGCGCTCGACAAGCACGCAATGGCGAACGGCGGCGTAATCTTCCCCGGCGAACATTCCCGGCCGCTTCCGAAAAGGAAATCAGCCTGACCACCGGCCAGATTCTACTCCGGCCGCCGCAGCATCAGCGTCGCGGCTCCTTGGCCCCCCTCTCTCCCCGCTCGGCACAAACCTTGCAGAAGGAGAGGTCCATGGCGTGGGCCATCTCTTGACGCGGAGGCCATCATGTAACATATGAAGTTCCATGAAACGAGATAGCCGACTTTCGGGCGTCCTGCACGTCCTCCTCCACATGGCCGAGACCGACGGCCCGGTCACTTCCGAGCAACTTGCAAAGGCGATGCAGACCAATCCGGTCGTCATCCGCCGGATCATGGCCGGACTGCGGAACCAGGGTCTCGTGCGTTCCACGAAGGGGCATGGCGGCGGCTGGACCATTGCGAAGGAGCTCAGCACCGTGACGCTCCGCGATATCTACGAGGCGCTCGGGTCGCCCGAATTCTTCGCCATGGGGAACCGGACCGAGGCGCCGGGATGCCTCGTCGAGGAAGCGGTCAACGCGGCGATGGACGACACCTTCGCGCGCGCCGAAGCGCTGCTTCTGGAACGGCTGGGCGAGGTGACGCTCGCCGCTCTCAGCGCTGATTTCCACACCCGCGTGACCAGGCGCGCCACCCATTGCGAGTTCGAGGACGCCCCTCATGCAGCTTGACGCGATCGTTGTCGGGGGAAGCTTCGCCGGCCTGTCCGCAGCCACCTACATCGCCCGCGGCCGCCGCACTGTTGCGGTGATCGACGCGGGTTCACCTCGCAACCGTTTCGCCGCCCGCTCCCATGGCTTCATCGCGCAGGACGGTACAGATCCCCGGTCCATCCTGTCGGCCGCGCGGGCGCAGCTTGCGGCCTATCGCGGCGTCTCGCTGGTGGAGGCGACCGCGCACGATGCACGCCCGACCGACGGTGGTTTTGCTGTCGTACTCGAAGACGGCGAGATCCTGGAAGCCGCGAGGCTTGTGCTCGCCTTCGGCGTCTCCGACCTGTTGCCGGACGTTCCGGGGCTGCGCGAGCGCTGGGGGCACACGGTGCTCCATTGTCCTTATTGCCACGGATACGAGTTTGCCGGGCAGCGCCTTGGCGTCCTCCAGACGGCTGCCCATTCGACGCATCAGGCGATGCTGATCGCCGAATGGGGACCGACGACCCTGTTCCTGGACGGCAGCGAGATGCCGGATGCGGAGACGCGGGACGAGTTGACGCGACGCGGCATCCGGATCGAGCCGGCGCCCGTGCTCTCGCTGGAGGGCGATGCCCGCACCCTCTCGCATCTGGTCCTCGGCGATGGTCGGGAGGTGGCGATGGATGCGCTGTTCATCGCGGCGCCGACACGGCTGAACAGTGACCTGGCGGACCGGCTGGGTTGCGCAATCGATGGCGGACCGTTCGGGTCGTTGATCCGGACGAACGCCGACAAGCTGACGAGCGTACCCGGCATCTATGCCGCCGGTGACATCGCCCGGGCGCAGCACAGCGTCACCTGGGCGGCCAGCGACGGTGTCACCGCGGGCGTGGCACTGCACCGCTCGCTCGTCTTCGGATAGGCGGCGGCATGGCGATCGGCGGCGACTTCACGCGTCGGCTCCTGCTGGACGCAGGGATCGAAAGGGGCATGCGGGTGCTCGACGTGGGGTGCGGGACCGGGGACGTTTCCCTCATCGCCTGTGAACTGGTCGGGACCACCGGACACGTCCTCGGCATCGACCGCGATGCGCGGATGGTCGATGCGGCCCGCGACCGCACCCGGGGCGCCGGGCTGGTCAACCTCCATGTCGAAGTGCGGGGCATGGATGAGTTGCCTGCTGGCTCCGGCCCCTTCGACGCGATCGTCGGAAGGCGCGTGCTGATGTACCAGCCGGATGTCGTTCGCGCGGTCCGCGGACTCGCCGCCCTCCTGCGGCCCGGCGGCATTGTCGCCTTCCACGAGCATGCCGCAGGTGACCCCATGGCGAGCGGCGACCTGCCGCTTCACCGCACGGTTCAGTCCTGGCTGCGGGAAACCGTCCGGCGGGAAGGCGGCAACGTCCTGATGGGGCTCGACCTCCACGAAGTGCTGACCCGAGCGGGTCTGTTGGTGAAGGGCGTTCGCGCCGAAGCGATCGTCCAAACGCCGACACAGCCTTACCCGCTTGCAGCGATCGCCTGCTCGATCCTTCCAAGGATCCTCGAGCGAAAGGTCGCCACGGCCGACGAGATCGACATCGAGACCCTTGCGCGACGCCTCGACGCCGAACGCCTGGGCTCGCCGGCAACCTATGTCGGCGACACGATGTTCGGCGCATGGGCTCAAAAGGCGCACCAATCGGAATGAGATCCCGCATCCGCGACAAACCGGGACAAGCGTCCCGCATTTGGTAACACCCTCCTTTCGGAACCTCATCCCACTCGCACGCACCACGGCGACAATCGCAAAGCGAGCGTCATCATGAGATCTGGAGTTGCCGCTTGTCATCGTTCTCTGATCCCGAAGCGGTTGCGCGATATGCCGAAGGTCCGGTGCGGATGGTACCGGGCTTCCAGCACCTGCAACGCATGGCGGCGCTCCTTCTCGCGGAGCGAGTCGACGCCAACGGCCATGTGCTGGTTCTGGGAGCCGGTGGCGGGCTTGAGCTGAAGGCATTCGCCGAGTTCCAGCCCGGTTGGCGGTTGGATGGCGTCGATCCCTCGGCGGAGATGCTGGGGCTGGCGAGACGGACCCTCGGCCCCCTCGCCTCGCAAGTCCGGCTGCATGAAGGCACCATCGACGTGGCGCCCGAGGGCCCTTTCGACGGTGCCACATGTCTGCTGACCCTGCACTTCCTGCCACGGGAGGAGCGCTTGCGGACCCTGATCGCCATCCGCAGGCGGCTCAGGCCCGGCGCTCCCTTCGTCGTTGCCTATCACAGCTTTCCGCAGGATCTGGAAGGCAAAGCGCTCTGGCTTGAGCGTTTTGCAGCCTTCGCCATCGCCTCCGGTATGCCGTCGGCGCAGATGCGGGGCGCAATCACGGCGATCGGCAATCGTCTGCCCGCCTTGTCGCCTGAGGAAGATGAAACTCTACTCCGGGATGCCGGCTTCGAGGATGTCGCTCTCTTCTACGCCGGGTTCACGTTCAGAGGCTGGGTCACCTACGGCCCGTGACCCAGGGCTGCCCCGGGTTTTCAGGTTCTCGGGCGGATCCACTCCATCAAGGGCATTACGGGCACGAAGCGCGACATCGCCCTGTCGACCTGCCTCGAACGGAAGCAACCGGATTGTGAGTGATCGAACCACTTGACCGAGATCACAGGGCCTTCTTGAACCTCGACGATGCCCAGTCGAGAAACACGCGAAGCCGCGGCGCCAGTTGACGGTTTTGCGGGTAGAGGGCGGACAATGGCGTTGGCGACGGGGGGAAATCCGTCAGCACCTCCACCAATCGGCCTGACGCCAGGTCGTCGGCAAAGCGGTACCGCGGCGCCTGGACAAGGCCAAGGCCAAGGCGGGCGAGATCGGCCATTGCATCGGAATTGCTGACAATGACGCGGCTGGGCAGGCGCACAGGGCGGACAATGCCATCCATCGTGAACTCCAGCGGGAGGATGCCTCCGGTTCTCGATGAGACGAACCCGACTGTCTGGTGCCCATGCAGATCGTCGGGTGTGGCGGGCATGCCGTGGCGCTGGAGGTAGGTGGGGCTCGCTACGGTAATCTCTTCGATGGTGCCGAGGCTTCGCAGGATCAGCCGGCTGTCTTCGGGGTGTCCGGCGCGGATGACGCAGTCCACGCCCTCTCGTACGAGATCGACCAGTCGGTCGCCCTGACCGAGATGGAGATCTATCAGCGGATAGCGGTTCAGGAACTCCGGCAAGCCGGGAAGCAGGAACGTCCGCGTCAGACGACTGTGGGCATCGACGCGCAACGTCCCACGCGGTTCCGCCCCGCGAAAGGCGCCCTCCGCCTCGTCGAGATCTGCGAGGATGGTGATGCAGCGACGATAGTAACTCTCCCCGTCAAGCGTCGGCGCAACGTGGCGCGTCGTCCTGTCGAGAAGCCGCGTGCCGAGATACGTCTCGAGGCTCTTCGTGGCTTCCGTCGCCGTCGACCGCGGCAGGCCGAGATCGCTGGCTGCCGACGTGAAGCTGCCACGCTCCACGATTCGAACGAAGAGGCGGATGCGGTCGAGATGATCCATCCCGTATTGTTCGCTCGATCCGAATGCACTTGGCAAGTTGCGGCTCATGATCGCCGAGCCTCGACCCGTTAGATCTTTGGTCGATGTCGAGGAGAACAAAGTGATGAGCGAACTTGATCAACGTGTGGCCATCGTCACCGGAGCATCCCGGGGCATGGGGGCAGCCGCCGCAGGGCGACTGGCAAAGGGCGGCATTGCTGTCGTCGTCAACTATGCCCGCGCTCGCGTGGAGGCTGAGACCCTGGTCGGCCAGATCGAGGCAGCAGGCGGCCGCGCACTCGCCGTGCAGGCGGACATTGGCGAGCCGAGTGGAGTGCGCACCCTCTTTGATGCGGCCGAACAGATGTTCGGTGGTGTCGACATCCTCGTCAACAATGCCGGCATGATGAAGCTTGGGCGCCTGATTGAGGTCGAGGATGTCGACTTCGACGTTCAAGTGGCGCTGAACCTCGGCGGTGTCTTCAGGGGTATGCGAGAAGGCGCACGCCGTCTTCGGGATGGCGGGCGCATCGTCAGCATCTCCACCAGCGTCGTCGGACTCTACCAGCCCGGCTACGGCGTCTACGCCGCGACCAAGGCCGCGGTCGAAGCGATGACCCATGTTCTTGCAAAAGAGCTTGGTGGACGCGGCATCACCGTCAACGCCGTCGCACCCGGGCCCGTCGAGACGACGTTCTTCCTCGCAGGCAAGAGCGAGGAGCAGGTACGGGCGATCGCGGGGGCAAATCCTTTTGGACGCCTCGGCCAGCCGGACGACATCGCCGATGTGGTTGCCTTCCTCGCCAGCCCGCAAGGCCGCTGGATCAGCGGCCAGATCATCCGCGCCAACGGCGGCGTCGTCTGACCGTTGCATTCGTCTGGCCGAGCCCCATCCGCGATTCCGGAGTGAAAGGGCGAACAGCCCGTTCCCAAGCCCCTGAACCCACGCGCTTCATCCGAAGCCAAACCCGAAAGGAAACTTCCATGCCCTTCGCCAACATCAAGGTTCCCCAAGCAGCGTTGTCTTCCGCCCAGAAGGCGGAGATCGTGCACCGCGTGACCGACCTCTTCGTCGACTACTTCAGCGAAGCAGTGCGCCCCCACACGATGGTCCTCATCGAAGAAGTCCCGGATGGCGGCTACGGCCGGGCAGATGAGGTGTTCATCATTCCAGAAGCCTACCGAGCCGGCCACTAGAGCGTCGGACTGAATCTCAGAATCCCCGGCCCGCTTCCCTTTAAGCCTTCACCGTGATTCCCTCGTGTTGGAGGTGGATCATGAGCAAAAGCTATTCGATTGATCTGCGTGAACGGGTCGCCGGCTTCATCGACAAGGGTCAGTCTCGTCGGGCGGCGGCTCGCCATTTTGGCGTTAGCGAGAGCTTTGCGATCAAGCTGGACCAGCGGCGGGTCCGGTCAGGATCGATCGCACCGCACAAGCAGGGCCGCCCTCGCGGTAGCGGAAAGCTGGAGGTGTTTGAGGCCTTCCTGATCGGCGCCGTCGAAGCCAAGCCCGACATCACCATGCCGGAACTGGCCGCGCTGCTGATGGAGGTGCACAGCGTGACCGCCGCCCCGGCGGTGCTGTCGCGCTTTCTGTGCCGGCGCGGCTTCACATATAAAAAAATGCCTGATGGCGTCGGAATGCGCACGCGCCGGCGTGCGTGAGGAGCGCCGGGTCTGGAAGACCAAGCGCCAGCCCCGGATGCGATTGGCGCCGCAGCGTCTGGTGTTCATCGACGAGACGTCGGTGACGACCAAGATGGCCCGGCTGCGCGGCCGTAGCCGGCGCGGCCGGAGACTGCGCGCCGACGCACCCTTCGGCCACTGGGGCACCCAGACCTTCATTGCCGGCCTGCGCTGCCACGAACTAACCGCACCCTGGGTCATCGACCGGCCGCTCAACCGATCCGCCTTCGACACCTACATCGAGACCCAGCTCGCGCCGACGCTGCGCAAAGGCGACATCGTCATTCTCGACAATCTTGCTGTCCACAAAAGTCAGCGGGCGGCCGAGTGCCTTCGACGAAGAGGCGCCTGGTTCCTATTCCTGCCACCCTATTCGCCGGATCTGAACCCGATCGAGATGGCGTTCTCAAAGCTGAAGGCACATCTGCGCAAGGCTGCCGCCAGAACATTCGACGATCTCTGGAAGGCCATCGGCGATATCTGCGGCCTCTTTGAACCAGAAGAGTGCTGGAACTACCTCAAGGCCGCGGGATATGCGTCTGATTAAGCGTCCGACGCTCTAGCCCGAATTGTATGACCATCCCAGATGGGGATCCTTGCCGATCCGGTTGTAAATGGTCATCCAACGCCAACGCATTCCCGGCGGACGCGCGCCGACATCAAGCATCGAGCGGTGGGCGCGCAGATAGGCGGCATGAGGTAGCAGAAGCCACATGATCGGCGGCTCGTTTCCGCAGCCGTTCGTTCGTTTCCGTGTCTCGGAGGCTGCATCAGGTCCCTGCGAGCATCAGCCCGGCTCACTCGGGAAGAAGCGCATCAACACTCCTCGGCTGTAGCGGCTTCGATGATCCGCAAGAGTGCGAGTTGCCCCGGGTCATCCAACTCGGCGCTCTTTTCCGCGAACATCCTGGCGCGGCCGAGCTTGCATGGCCTGCCGCGGAAATCATGCAACGTGTCTTTGGCTGCGTCCAACGCGGCCCTGGCCATTAGGTCCGGTGGCACCCCGTCGAGGGCCCTGGCGACGCGATCGAGGCTGTCGAGGACCGTCTTGTCTCCCAGATTGCCCTTCCCCCGCGCCATCATCGCGTCCCTCGCCGCGGCGATCAGTCCGGCCAGGTCTTCGGGCTCGATGGCATGCGAGCCCTTTGCAGATTTGGCCGCAGCCATGAACCCCGTCGCGAGAAGGGTACCGTAGGACGAGGCCGACACGCGCTGAAATGCCTTTGCGCATTCCAGCAACGCCATGCCCATGTCCTCCGGCAACGTCGCCTCGGCCGCCTCCGCGAAGCCTCGGGATACGGTGATGCCGAGGTCGCCATCACCCAACTGACCATCGGCAGCGTTGAGCTCGTCCGCAAAGGCTGCCGCCTTCGTCGCCACGCGCGTCAGCGCAGCGTGCATAACGCCCCGGTCGATCTGCGTCATGGCATCCTCCTCAGACTTGCCAGTATGCACAGGCCGCCGGCGCCTTCAGATACCGTTCGAGTTCCTCGTCCAGCGCCAGGGTCGTGATCGTTGCGCCGGTCATCTCCATCGAAGTCGCATAGCGTCCGACCAGCGGCATGACGATCTCCGCGCCCAGATCATCGAAGCGCTGCTTCACCCGCCGGTACATGATGTAGAGTTCCTCCAGCGGCGTGGCGCCCAGCGAGTTCACCAATACGGACAAACGATCGCCCTTGCCGAACTCATGATCCGCCAGGATGCGATCGATCATTTCGTCGGTGATCGCATCAGCCGGTTTGAGCTTGTCGCGCCAGATACCTGGCTCGCCATGGATGCCCATTCCCATTTCCATCTCGTCCTCGCCGATCGCGAAGGTGGCCTTCCCGGCCTGGGGCACGATGCAGGGGCTGAGCGCCATGCCGATGGAACGACAGGAATCGGCCGCCTTCTGCGCGATCCGAGTGACCTCGCCGAGGTCGGCCCTCGTATCCGCGGCGGCGCCGGCGATCTTGAAAGCGTAGACCATTCCCGCGACACCCCGGCGTTTCTCGGCCTCCTGCTTCGGTGCCGAGACAACGTCGTCAGCCAACAATACCGTGGCGGTTGCGATATCGTCTTCCATCTCGACCATCTCGCCGGCCATGTCGAAATTCATGACATCGCCGCCGTAATTGCCATAGAGCCGCAGGACACCGGCTCCGCCATTCGCATGCCGGATGGCGCTCGCCATCTGTTCGGCCGAGGGAGACGCAAAGACATCTCCGACCGCGCAGGCATCGAGAAAGCCCGGGCCGACATAACCGGTGAATATCGGCAGATGGCCGGAGCCGCCCCCCGTGACGATCCCCACCTTTCCCTGGACCGAGCCGCCCGCGCGGACGATGACCCGCCGATCCGGCTGCTCGTAATATTCCGGATGTGCCGCGGTGAAGCCCGACAGCATCTCGTCGACATAGGATTCGGGCTGATTGAGGATCTTCTTCAAGGCTTCGTCTCCCTCCCTGGAGCGTTGGCTCAGACGGCGGCTCGAGCAAGGCGCTCGCGGTGTTTGGCGAAACGGTCGATCACGATCGGCAGTCCGGTGCCGAGGATGATCAGGATACCGACCACGACCTTCTGCCAGTAGGACGGAACGCCGGCACTGATCAGCGATGTGTTGATCATGGTGATCACCAGAGCACCAAGCAACGTGCCCACGACGGTTCCATGCCCGCCGCTGATCCGGGCTCCGCCCAGAACCACGGCTGCGATGACATTCAGCTCGATACCGACGAGATCGAAGGGATTGGCCATGCGTGAGAGCGTCATGTGCGTCATGCCGGCCAAGCCCGCGATCGTGCCGGCGATGACGTAGATCCAGATCTTCACACGCGACACGTTGATCCCGATCCGACGCGCGCCCTCCTCCGAGCCGCCGATCGCATAGATGGTACGACCAAACCGCGTGAGATTCATCAGGACCCCCACGGCGAGCGCCGCAAGGATGAGCACGACGAAGGACAGCGGCAACGAGACCAACTGTCCGACCGCATTTTCCATGCGGACGATCATCGTCCGGGCAAAAGAGATTACGTTGCGCGGGACAGTCGTGATGTAGGTCGTCCCGACAAAGGTCAGAAGCGCACCGCGAAACAGGCTCAGGGTCCCGAGCGTGACGATCAGAGTCGGAAGCCCGAGACCACCGATAAGCAAGCCGTTGACGAGGCCTAGGGACGCGCCGATCAGGGCGCTGATCACGAACAAGCCGAGCACCGGCATCGGGATGTCGATCCCGAGTACCAGGGTCATCGTCGTGTACATCGCGAAGGCACCGATGGCGGTGAAAGAGACGTCGATCCCGCCGGAGGCCAGCACCATCATCACGCCGAGGGCGAAAATGCCGGTGACCAGCGAGTTGCGCATCAGATCGACCAGCGTCGCCAGCGACAGGAAATCGGGATTGAAGCCGCCGATGACGAGCGCGAACAGGATCGCGGCGATCAACACCACGCCTTGCGGCGAAGCCAGTGCGTTCGATACCAGCCGCATCAGGCCTGCACCTCCTTCGTCACTTCGGCATTGAGGCGGTCCTCATCGACGGTGGCCGCGTCGAAACGAGCGGTGATCCTGCCCTTGACCATCACCAGGATGCGATCGGAAAGGGCCAGCGCCTCACCGATGTCGTCGGTGATCACCATCACCGCCATTCCGCTGCGGCTGAGCGAGAGCAGGATTTCGTGGATCTCCCGCTTCGAGCCGATATCGACCCCGACCGTGGGTCCGTTGAGGATCATCAGCCGCGGGGTGCGTTCCATCCAACGTGCGAGCACGACGCGCTGCTGGTTGCCGCCGGACAGGGTGGCCACGGTCGGCTCGACCCCCTGGGTCTTGATCCGCAGCTTTTCGACGGCTGCGCGGGCGCGCTGGCGCAATCCCCTGCGCGAAACGAAGATATTGTCCTCCAGAGTCGCGACGGTGATATTGTCGGCGATAGATTGGTCCAGAAACAGGCCTTCCGTCAGCCGATCCTCGGGCACATAAGCGATGCCTGCAGCCATGGCATCGCGCGGGCCTGAGAAGGCTGTGGGCATTCCATCGACAACGATGTCGCCCTCGTCCGGCGACAGCATGCCGAAGAGCGACAGCGACAGCTCTGTCCGACCCGAGCCCAGCAACCCGACCAGAGATACGATCTCTCCGGGCTTCAGCTCCAGATCGACATCGGCATACTCGCCCTTGCGCGAAAGGTTGCGCGCCGACAGGAAGACCGGTGCATCCCTGACCGGCTCTCGCTCCATGCGTTGTGTCTCGACCTTGCGCCCGGTCATGTCCCGTCCGAGCCGCGTGGCGTCGAAGGCACCGACCGGGCCTTCCGACACGATGCGTCCGTCCCGCAACACCGTGATCGTGTCACAGAAGGCGAAGACCTCCTCGGTCTTGTGGCTGACGAAGAGGAACGCAACCCCGTCCGCCTTGAGCGACGTGATGATCTCGGACAAGCGCCGCACCTCGCTGCGGGTCAGCGCGGTCGTCGGCTCGTCCATCACGATTATCCGCGCTTCGTTGGCCAGCGCGCGGGCAATCGCGACCAGTTGCTTGGACGCGACAGGCAGCAACTCAACGAGCATCGCCGGATCGAGCTCGACTCCCATGCGGGCCAACGTATCGACCGCGATGCGGCGGTCAGCCCCGGCGCGGTGCCAGCGCTCGCCGGATGCGGCGGCGCGCAGGAAGGCAATATTCTCGGCCACCGTCAGGTTCGGGAACAACGAGAAATCCTGGTAGATCACCGACAGCCCGGCCGCGATCGCTTCCGTTGAATCGCCGTGCATCCTGCGGCCAGCGATCGTCACCTCGCCCGCGTCAGCCGCTACAATGCCGGACAGAATCTTGATGAGCGTCGATTTTCCGGAGCCATTTTCGCCGGCGATACAGCGCACTTCCCCCCGTTCGAGACGAAGCCCCACATCTTCCAGCACGCGTACCGGTCCATACGCCTTGCTGATTCCGGTCATCGACAGGAGGGGGTCGGCCATCGCAGATCACGCTCGCATACACGTTCAGAGCGGGCTGCCCGGACCCCCGGGCAGCCCGTCGACAATCAGAAATCGTAATCGTTCATGTTGTCAGCGGTCACGTCGACCCACGCCTGGCCGTAGATGACCTTTCCATCCACCCGAACCTCGTTGTAGCCCTCGACCCCGAGATCGGCCCCCGTCTCGATCGTTTCGCCGTTCATTGCCTTCGCCGCGACGACGTTCATGGCGTAGCCGGCCTTGGCCGGATCCCAGAACGAAATCATGTCGATATCACCGGTTTCGAGATACGGGCCCGATACCGACGGCAGACTGGTTCCGACAATCGAAATCTGATCGTTGAGCCCGGCTTCCTCGACAGCCAGCGCCGCACCGACCACGTCCTCGCCGGCAGAGCCCTGCATGCCCTTGATGTTGGGGTAGGTGCGCAGCAATTCGCGCATCTTGGCATAGGCCTGCTGCTGCTGTTCGGCGGATTCCTGCTTTCCGCCGACCAGGGTCATGTTCGGGTAATTCGCTTCCTGGTAGGCAATCGCCGCGTCGACCCATGCATTGTGGGTCACCGAGGTCAGATAACCGACGAAGACAGCATATTCCCCCTCGCCGCCCATCTTCTGGGCGAGAGCTTCCATCAGATGCTCGCCATAGGCCTTGTTGTCGAACGCCTCGAGATCGTAGGTGATGTTCTCCAGCGTCGCGCCTTCATGACCGACAACGACAATATTGTTGTCGAGGGCACGCTTGAGCACCGGCTCGAGGGTCTGGGGCGAATTGGGTACCACGTTGATCGCATCGACGCCGCGGGCGATCAGATCCTCGATCAACTGGACCTGCAGGGCCGCGTCGGCAGTTGCCGCGCCGACCTGGGTGGCGTCATTGCCGGTTGCCTCGGCGTACTCGCGAACACCTTCTTCCATGCGGTTGAACCAAGCGATGCCGGACAGCTTGACGACCGTCACCATCTCGCGTGCGTCCTGGGCGCCAACCATTCCGGCAGCGCCAATAAGGGTCGACGCAGCGAGCGCCCCCATCAGTGCAGTTCTGAACTTGCCTGCCATGCTACTTCTCCCTGTTGGGCACCGGAACCGATGCCGTGGCCTCCCTCAAGCGCCAGCCTGCATGAGGTCCTTCGTGCGCTCGTAGAGTTCGCGATAGGTGCGGAATCCCGCCGCGTAGAGCGGGGCATGTTCAGTGCGGGGAACGATCGCCCCGGTTTGCGGATTCCATCTGTCGATATCCGCCTCGACAAGATCTCCCACGCCGAGGCCGGCAAGAAAGGCGCTGCCGAGACTTGCGCCGACCGTTTCCCGGCGCAGCAACTGATCGGTGCCGCAGATATCCGACACGGCCTGCGACCAGACGGCGTTCTTGGTGCCGCCGCCGACAGCCGCCAGGATGGATGGCGGGTGGTCACTCTCGACATAGGTGTCGATTACGTGGCGAACGCCATAGGCGATCCCTTCGAGCACGGCCCGGAACAGGTCCCCGCGCTCGTGAGTCAGGTCGAGGCCGAAGATGATGCCTTTGGCGTGGGGATCGTGAATCGGTGTCCGTTCGCCGGAAAAATAGGGCAGGATGATCAGCCCCCGCGAGCCCGGGGGGGATTGCGCCGCTTCGGCCGCCAACGCGCCCATGGCCGTCTCCGACGGCAAGTCGCGGGCGAAGCGGTTGCGGAACCATTGGGTCAGCGTTCCGCTCGTCGCCAGACCGGACATCAGGGCATGGCGGCCGGGAAACAGCCAGGGCGCGTACCACAGCCGCGGATCGCGCGCCCGGTCCTCCGTCACCTGGATGATGAAGACCGTCGAGCCGTACATCATCATGGTCTCGCCCGGTCGGGACACCCCAACGCTCATCGCTTCGGCGGCAGCATCGATCGTCCCGGCGATGACCGGGGTGCCGACAGCCAGACCCGTGGCTTCTGCGGCAGCAGGCGTAACCCGCCCGGCAATTTCGGTCGTCCACAGCAGTTCGGGCATCCGTTCACGCTCGACGATGCCGTCCATCAGGGTATCCGACCAGTCCTGATGTTCCACGTCGTAAAGCGGCTGAAAGCTCCCGGCAGAATAATGGTCGATCACGCGGCGCCCGGTCAGCCGCTCGACAAGAAACGTCGTGGAATTCACGAAGCCGTCGGCCTGTGCGTAGATCTCCGGACGGTGACGCTTCAGCCAGAGGATCTTCGGGCCAACCGATTGCGAGGTCAGCGCATTCCCCGTGCGCTCGAACAGCGTGTCCAGACCGATGCGCTCGTTCAGCTCGGCGATTTCGGCGTGGGCGCGCGTGTCGACCCCATACAACACGGCGTTCATCAGCGGGTTGCCGAAACGATCGACCGGCAACATGCACGGACCAATTCCACTGGCGCCGACTGCCCGTATAGCCGTTGCAGGCAGATCGGCCTCGGCAAGCAGTTCCCGGGAGATCGCGGCGAACTCTCCCCACCAGTCCGATTCCGGGTCGTGTTCGGCCCAGCCCGGACGCGGCACGATCAGTCGGTGCGAACGGCGCGCCTGGGCGAGGATCCGACCATCCCCCACGACGAGGACGCCTTTCGTCTCGAAGGTTCCGACGTCGATGCCGAGATAGGTGCCGCTCACGTGTAGACATCCCGATCAAGGGGGAAGTCGACCCCGATACGCCGGATGGCGCCGACCACCAGTTCGGTCAGACCGACGAGATCGTTCAGATCGCAGACCTCGAGCGCGGTATGGGTGTAGCGGCTTGGAAAACACAGATCGATGCAGGCAACGCCCTCGCCGACAAGCTGGACATAGGACGAGTCCGTCAACGCGCCGACATGCGCGGTGCGCTGAAGCGGAATCCCGTCCTCCCTGGCGGTCGACGCCACCAACGCCGTCAGCGCCGGATGCGGAATCGTGCCGTTGAGCGTGCCGCGACCATGGAAGGAATAGAGGCTCATGGCAGGCCCACCGCCCAGTCGCACCTCTCCCCGATGCGTCATGTCCGGCGTGTCCGCCGTCAGCGCGAGATCGAGCTGGATCGCAATATCCGGGCGGAGCGCCTGAGCTGCTACCATTGCGCCGCGCAGGTTGAACTCCTCCAGTACCGCGAATACGAAATGCACGGTGGGGCGTGGCGAGATGTCCTTCAACAGCCGGGCTGCTTCCACGACCACCGCACAGCCGGCGCGATCGTCGACCGACGTGCCGGCGATCCGATCGGCATTCAGATGCATGACCCTGGGCTCGTAGACGACAGGCGTCCCGATCTCGATCCCCAGCGCCCGCACCGCGTCCGCCGTGTCGGCCCCCACGTCGATGAACAGGTCGGCATAGGGCGTGACCTTGTATTTCTCTTCCGGCGGCGTCGCGTGGTGGCTCTTGTTGGCGACGATACCTGAGACATCCCGCCCCTCGCCGACACAGAAGCGTACGGCCTGAGCCGCCAACGCCTTTTCGGGGACCCCGCCGAGCCGCTCGACACGGATCAGGCCGCTCGGCTCGATCTTGCGGGTTACGAACCCCAACTGATCGGTATGCGCGAAGAGCATGATGCTCGGGGCCCCCGCCTCGCCTTCGATCGTCGAGATGAGATTTCCGAGCCGATCGGTGCGAGAGGTCAGGCCGAATTCCGCCAGTGCGTCGGCCGTCCTGCGACGGACCCTGTCTTCGTGGCCGGACAGTCCGGGTACCAGCATCAGGTCGTGAAGGATTGTCCGCAGTCTGGTCTTGAGGTCAGTCATGTCGAAGTCGCCTTGTCGGGCCTCGGCCGGAACCTTGCGAGACCAGCGCCTTCGAAGAGTGCTCTGACGGTCATTACGAGGATCAGCAGGCCACCGAAGAACAGGTCGCGTGCGAAGGCCGAGAATGCGAGAAAGTTGAGGCCGGAGGAAATCAGCTGCAGGCTGATCACCGCCAGAACGATGCCGGTGACCGAACCCGATCCGCCAAACGGACTGACGCCGGCAAGGATGTTGATGAGAATAACGAGGAGCAGGTACGACCCGCCGTAATCCGCATTGGCGGAGTTGACCCGTGCAAGGATCACGAGGCCGGCGAGGGCCGCGATGAAGCCGGACATTCCGTAGATCTTCAGGATCAACGACGTTTCCGGCATGCCGGCGAAGCGGGCCGCCACCGGGTTGGCGCCGAACAGTCGCGCGCGCATGCCCGAGGGGGTCAGCCGCAGATACAGGCCGAGGCCCACGGCGGCCAACGCGAAGACCAGCAGCGGAACCGGGAGGAAGCCGCCGATCGAGGCGTTGCCGAAGGCGCCGTACCATGAAGGTATGCCGGTAATGGCGGGCCCGCCGGTCACCACAATGCCGATCCCGCCGTAGAGCTGCAGGGTGCCGAGCGTCGCGAGAATGGGCGGGAGGCGGAGATAGGCGACCAGGCAGCCATTGAGCAGGCCGCAGAGAATGCCGATCAGCAGCGCCGCGGGAATTGCCAGCCAGGCGAATTCCGGCCCCGCGCGCAGCAGAAGCGCGGCCACGATCGATGCGAGATTGGCCATCGCCACGACCGACAGGTCGATGCCGCCCGACAGCATGGTGGGCAAGACCGCCAGAGCCAGAAGACCGAATTCGGGAAACTGCGACCCCATCGAATTGAGGTTGGCGAAGCTCAGGAAGTTCGGTGCGAACAAAGACAGCGCCGCGAAGATCACGAGCGCCAGCGCGCCGAGCCCGAAAAGATACGAGCCGTGACTGTCGCGACGCACGCTCATCGCGCTCACTCCCCCCTTGCGACCTTTGCGAGCCGCATGAATTCGGCGGCCCGGTCAGCATCCACCGGTTTCCAGGTATCGCCGTCTATCTTCAGCGAAGAGCCCACGATACAGCCATCAGCGACCTTGAGAACATCGGCGACCGTCGCGTGCTTGACGCCGGTATTGGCAAGCACCGGCGTTGTCGGAAGCACACCCTTCACGGCGATGAGGTCAGTCATTTCGGCCGCTTCGCCGGTGATCGCGCCGGACACGAGGATCGCATCCGGGATCGATGAGAACACGGCCGAACGCGCCCGATCCGCCAGTTCACGACGATCCAGCGAATAAGCGAACTCCGCGCAAACATTGGCGAACATTGCAAGGTCCGGCCGGCGCAGTCTATCACGATACCGCATCGCAGCGCCGGCATCTGGGGTCCAGGGCCCCATGTCGGACGCATAGGTTCCGGTCAGGATCTCGCGCAGGAAGGCGGCACCCGTTGCTGCGGCCAGCGCGACGCTCGCCATCGGATCCCACAGAACGTTGACGCCGAACGGTTTCTCGATCTCCGGCCGCAGCCGTCCGATCACCTGGGCCATGGTTGCCGTCGACGCCGTATCGACCTTCAGTTCGTACGGGCGGTCATTCTCGTTGCCGAACATCACCGCATCGACATCGGCAGCCTGGAGTGCCTGCAGGTCACGTCGCGCCGCCTCGACGATCGCCTCGATCCCCCCTGCGGGATCGTACAGGGGCGTCCCCGGAAGCGGCAGCAAATGCACCATCGCAATGACGGGCTTGCGTTCGCCGAATAAGGTCCTGAACTTGTTCATTGGTCGGCCCGGTGTCCTGTGCTGGGCAAGACGGCTGTCGCCGTGATTGCGTTAGTGAAGTTCGATCCTGTCGAACGACGAGCGATAGGGGTCGAGACGACCGGCGGCCTTGCGATCCGTAATCAGGGTCTCGATTGCATCGAGGCCGCAGACCGGAACCGGCGCGCGCGTCCCCAGTTTGGAATGATCGGCGAGAAGGATCGTCCGGGCGGCGCAGCCGATGCCGCCCTGCTTTACGGCCGCTTCCTCCGGGGTGGAATTCGAGACGCCGGCCGGGTCGAGCGCATCCGCCGACATCAGAAAGAGATCGCAGACCAAGTCGCGCAGCGCGCGCAACGACCACTCGCCGATCAGACTGTAGTAGCCGTTCCTCACTTCGCCACCGAGAAGAGACACCCGGGTTTCGCCAACAGCGACGGCTTCCGCGATCTTGAGATCCATCGCGAAGATGCGCACGGGGCGGCCGGCAAGCACGCGAGCCGCCGCAAGGGTTGTCGTGCCCGAATCCACCAGAACGCGTTGTCCATCCTCGACCCGGCGGGCGGCGGCGGCTCCGATACGCGTCTTGGCTGCCTGATGCGTGCGCAGCTTCTCCATGAACAAGGGCTCTGTCGGCCCGCCCTGTCCTGGCGCCATCGCGCCGCCGTGCGTCCGCACGATCAGCCCGGCTTGCGACAGCACTTCGAGATCCCGGCGCGCCGTCGGGCCGGAAACGCCAAACGCATCGATCAGCTCTCCAACCGTCATGCGACCACGTGCGGCGATGAGTTCGGCCATGCGCCGGTGGCGATCTTGCGGGAAACGGATCTGGCGTGCCGGCTTCTGCATGCCATGATCATTAATGATCACTTTGCCAGCGTCAAGTCTCGCGTGGCGTGGGCGAAAGAGGCATGAAACCGCTTGAGGGAATGCGCCTGATCGAGGCCTGCGGGCTCGCTGGCACGCCGTCTCGGCCCTCCTCCTCTGCGGCCCTATCTGCTCAGATCGTCGGGTCATGCTGTTGGACGAAAAAAGCTTCCGATGCTGCTCGCCGGGTCGAGCGGGGGAAACCAGCGCATCGCGCCCGCGCCGGATTGGCCTGGAGGAACTCGCGAACGGCGACGACCGCGCGACCAAAATCACGAGGAGGCGCAACACCGTATGGAACGAGTGATCGCCTGGAGAAGGGTCAAGCGTGCCGCTCCTCTTCGACATCGTTCCTTGCTCGCAATTGGGCTCGCGGGGACCTCGTTACTCAAGATTGCCTTCATCGGCTGTCGGCATTTCAGCTGCTCATGGCAGCGAGTTCTCCGCGCGCCATCCCCCAAAGCGTGCGCGCCAGCAGCGCCAAGACGGCAAGCGTTGCGAACCCCAGGAGGAGCAGGGCGATCACATCGGCTACGCTGCTCGCCGCGGCCGTTGCGAAGCGGATTCCGGCAATGGCGGTGGCTGCGAGCGGGAAGCTGATCGCCCACCACGAAACATTGAAGGGGCAACAGGTCGCCGCGTGACGCAGCCTCCCCACAAGCACGACAAGCATAAAAAGCGAGAGGACGTAGAGCGATTCCGCCAACAGATCGATCTGCCCAGTGGTGACGACATAGGTGGAAAAGCCGACCGCGAAGGGCGCGATCAGGATCATCAGCGAGGGCTGCAACGCCGGCGGCAGAGGCTCCTCGAACAGGAGGCGGGAGAAAACCAGCGTGAATATCGGGATGGCGAAGAACAGCCCGACCGCCAGACCCAGCACCATCACGCCGTGCATTGGCGGAAGCCCCAGCGATGGCAGCGCCAGCGGCAGATCGAGCATGCCGACCACCGGTACGATCCATGCGGGTGTCGCGTGGGCGACGACCTGGCGGTCGCTCATCCAGCGGCTGACGATAGTCCAGGCAAAGACAACCATCCCGACGGCGCCGATCAACCAGATCGCTTGGGCGAGCAGCAGGGAGTACGGCGCCAACACGATCGGGATCAGCAGCAAACTGATGAAGACCGTCCCGAACAGATTACCTGCGACGGGGTGACGGAACTCGGCCACGACGGCGGCGGGCGCCGTCATCACTTTCGCCGCGTAGCCGATCACGAGCGCGGCGAACGTCAAGAGCGCTACGAGGCCGATCGTGTCTGCGATCAAGGGGGGCGCCTCGTATCGGATCTGCGCTTGGCGCCACGCCACGCTCAGTCCGGTGAGCCCCATCGTCGAACCGAACAGTCCGACGGGCAGGAAAGCAACGATCGATCGGTGAGGCTGTCTCGATATCACCGTCTCAGTCATGGCCGGAACGCCTTGAGAAGCGGGCCTGTGATGGCGCCAGCGGCGCCACGAGCGGGCCGGTGGGCGGCGAAAGCGCCGGGACGGACCCAGGCACGAGACCCCAAGGAAAGGCACCCGGTCGTTCGATCGAGGCTTCGTCGGCAGCAGCAGACATGCCAACCTCCTGCGGGTTCACCGTTCGAGACCCGTTTCCGGGCTGTTCAGCCATGACGGGCGCGGAGCGCCGCATTTTCCGCCTCGAGTCCGGCCAGTCTGGCATGGAGCGGCTCCATCACTTCGGCGAGTTGTTCCCCGGTAAAGCGCGGCGTAATGTGCTGCGCACAGTTCCAGTCGAACGCGGCGAGCCGCAGCCGAAACAGTCGTTCCGGTCGGCCTCGATAGTCCGGGTCCTCGACCTGCGCCCGCAGGGCCGGGTCGCTTTCCAGCGTGACGACTTGCGCATGGGCGTAGATCTTGAGCCGCGTGCGATGAGGATAATCGACCAAGAACAGGCAGACGCGGTCGTTCGCGGCGACATTGCCCCTGCTGATATACTGGCGATTGCCGCGATAGTCGGCGAAAGCCAGCGTTCGTTCGTCGACCACTTTCAGAAAGCCAGGCGGTCCGCCCCGGTGCTGGACATAGGGCCATCCGGTCTCCGAAACGGAAGCGAGGTAAAAGCTGTCACGCGCTTCGATGAAGCGTTTCGTCGACTCGTCGAAGCGATCGAATTCCCGGTGGCCCGTGAAATTCTGCCACATCTCGGCAACGCCGTTCTCCTCCTGCGCGGAGCGAACGGTGGGCGTCACCGCAATGTCGAGAAATCCGTAGGCCATACTGCCTCCTTCGAAGAAGCGGACGACGATCGACAATCAGGCGCCGGTCAGGCGCCGGTCGCGGACCGGGCGACCGAACGTCCGGCGGCCGGTGCAAAAGCCGAACGACCTTGAGCCAGTTCGTTCGTCCCGATGGCGCCGGGCCCTCGCGACGCTTCGCGTTGGCGAAGCGTCGCAGTCGACCTTATCCGACCTCCCGGTCGAGAAAGTCGCGGATCAGCGGGACCATCTCGTCCGCCCTGTCCTCCAAGGCGAAATGACCTGAATCGATCAGATGGAACTCGACCTCCGGAAGATCGCGCTTGTAGGGATGCGCGCCGACGGCCGGAAAGATCGTGTCGTTCTGGCCCCAGACGATCAGGGTCGGTGGCTGATGCTCGCGAAAATAGGCCTGCACCTGCGGATAAAGCGGCAGGTTGGTCCGGTAATCGTAGAGCATGTCCATCTGCACCTCGACATTGCCCGGGCGATCGAGCAGCGCCTGGTCGTGCACCCAGTTGTCGGGGGAGACGCGACGAGTATCCTTGACGCCGTCGAGGTACTGGAACTTTGTGATCTGCGGCGTCACAAGGACGTGGAGCGCCTCGCGGTGGGGCGTCGAGGGGTCGGCCCAGTAGGTCTTGATCGGATCCCAGAAGTCGGTCAGTCCTTCTTCGTAAGCATTGCCGTTCTGGACGATCAGGGCCGTCACCCGCGCGGGATGGGCGAGCGCCAGCCGCCAGCCGACGGGGGCGCCATAATCCATGACGTACATGGCGTAGCGGGTCACCGCGAGGCGCTCAAGCAGGCCGCCGACGAGTTCGCCGAACCGGTCGAAGGTGTAGTCGAATCCGTCGCGGTCAGGCATGTCGCTCTGGCCGTAGCCGGGATAGTCCGGAGCAATGACGCGGTAGCGGTCGGCAAGCGCCGGAATAAGGTTGCGGAACATGTGCGACGACGTCGGGAAGCCGTGCAGGAGCAGGATGACCGGAGCGTCAACAGGTCCAGCCTCGCGGTAGAAGATGCCGATGCCGTCAATGGTCTCCGTCTTGTAGTGGGTCGTGGGGATCGGCGATACGACAGCCCTGATGCCGCCGCCTTCCGACGTCCCGGCCGCGGAGGCGACACGCGGCGCGGCGGTGCCCGCAACTGCCATCGTGAGCCCCAGAAGGAGGCTTCGACGGTCGACGGCGGGACGGCTGTCGGTGGTGCGCTCGACGTTCATGTCATCCTCTCGGTTAGCGATGGAAACTGGATCCGGGCACAAGCGAACGAGGCGGCGACGGTCATCACCGACGCTCCCGATGAAATGTACGGCGCGCATGCATGCAGCCGGCCCGGGCAGTGCAGGCGTCGTTGCGAATTGCGCAGCCAGGGCGGAAGTCTGATGCCTGCGTCGACTTGGGTGGCGAAAGTGTTTTCGAAGATGTCAGGGGACAACCCAGCCAGCCGGCCGAGCAACCGCTTCAACGTGCTGTTTGACTTGCTTGCCTGCCGTGCGGATGATGAGCGATTGCGACAGCGGGCCGCAACCCGTAAATCTGAAAATCAGCTTCTCGAAATCGGAAGGTTAGCTGCTGATGGATCGGCTGAAGTCGATGTCGGTCGTCATCGCGGTCGCGGACGAAGGCAGCCTCTCTGCCGCTGCGAGCAAGCTGGCGATGCCGGTCGCGACCGTCAGTCGCGGGCTTGCCGAACTGGAAGCTGCCTTGAACACCCAGCTGTTCACGCGCTCCTCGCGCCATCTGAAGCTGACCGACGCCGGCAGATCCTATGTCGAAGCCTGCAAGCGGATCCTCGAGGACGTCGAGGGGGCCGAGCGTGACGTCTCGGGCGAATATCGCACGCCCAGCGGCGATCTGGCGGTCACCTCGCCTTGGGGGCTGGGCCACATGCATCTGCTGCCGATCGCCTGCGCCTTCATGGCCGAGCATACCGCTATCAACCTGCGGCTCATGCTGACCGACCGGATCATGCGGCCGATGGAGGACCATATCGACGCCGCGATCCGGATCGGGCCGCTGGCCGACAGCAGCATGATTGCGACGCGGCTCGGCTCGGTTCGCATCGTGCTCTGCGCAAGCCCCGAATACGTCGCGGATCGGGGCCGTCCGGAAGACCCGAAGGACCTGATCGCGCATGACTGCATCACCATCGACGATTTCGGGGCGCCGGGGTCGTGGAAATTCTTGCGGCAGGAGACGATCGTCGCAGAGCCGATCCGGTCACGGCTGACAGTGAACACGTCGGAGGCGGCCGTCGCGGCGGCCATCGCCGGGGCCGGCATCGCCCAGGTGATGGGCTACAAGATGGAAGCAGCGAGGCAGGCCGGCTCTCTCGTCATCCTGTTGGAGGAATTCGAGCAACCGCCACTGCCCGTCCACGTCGTCTATTCAGGGCGCAAGCCGATGCCCTTGAAGCTGCGCGCCTTCCTCGATTGGGCGACGCCGCGATTGCGCGCCAAGCTCGCCCAACCGCCCGACCCACGGAAGCCGCGCGGCGCGTGAAGCGATCGGACGCTTCGTCGAGGGGGCGGGACGTCGCCATGGCACTCTCCGCGCGAAGTGCATGCGGAGGGAGAGACGGCGCCGCAAGGGATGGATGTCAACTGGATCACGCGCCGAGCCCGCGACCTGAGCCACCTTGTTCGAAGGCTCAACTCAGCAAGTTCCAACCCGGTTCGCTCCACGAATTGCTCAGCTAACTGCTTCCACCGGTAGTAAACAGTGCCGGGACGTTCGAGACCTGTCGCGACCCCATTTCCGCACTCCGTGTCACACGGTTGCGCCACAGTCTTGTGTCCCAGCGGGGACGCGCTTCCCCAGCCTGGAACGCCGAGTCAAGAATTTCAAAGGGTTGAATGGTTCTGGCTGGGGCGGCAGGATTCGAACCTGCGAATGGCGGCACCAAAAGCCGCTGCCTTACCACTTGGCGACGCCCCAAGGCGCATGGCGGTCCTATAGCCTCTGGCCGGCGTCCATGCAACGACCCGTCGCGGGGGTCCGCACGCGGTGGGGCGCGCCGGATCGTCGCCGGGCGATGGGGGCCGTTTCGGCGTGCGGCGATGGCGGCCGTGGCGCCATCGCCGCGGCGCGATAGCCTGGACCGGCGGGCCGTTAGCCAGCCGTTGTCCCGCGCAATGACTTCCGCCGCCCTTGCTTGCTGCGCTCCCCGCGCGATGTCCTCAAGCATCCGCAACGACGAGACGCTGTCATGGCCAAGAACCGGCGCCCCCGCCTGCCCGCCGCCCAGGCAACCGCGATCGACAAGTCCATGGCCCTCGACCGGTCGCGGTCCGGCACCGTCGATCTCACCTTTCGGGCGATCGACGAGCTGGCCCATGTCCACGACCCGATCTGGGAGGACGTCTCGGCACTGGCGGTGATCGGCCGCTCGATTTTCTGCACCTGCGACGAGACCGCGACCATCGAGCGGGTGGTGCTCGACGAGGCCGGGACGAACGCCGCCGGGCACGCGAACTTCCCGCTCGGCGAAGCCTTCGAGCTGCCCGACGGGCCGTCCGGCGAGATGGACATCGAAGGCCTGGCGATCGCCGACGGCTATCTGTGGATCTGCGGCTCCCATTCGCTGAAGCGCGACGATCCCGAAGAGGGTGGCCTGGCGGACATGGAGGACATCGACTGGGACCCCAACCGGGGCTTTCTCGGCCGCGTGCCGCTGATCGATCGCGGCGACGGGGTGTTCGAGCCGGTCGCCACCATCGATGCGCTGGACGGCGTGCCGGGGCGGCGCGCGGCGATGGTGAAGATGTCGAAATCGTCCAAGACGCCGATCCGCAAGATGCTGGCGAAGGATGCGCTGATCGGGCCCTTCGTCGATCATCCCTGCAAGGAGAACGGCCTCGACATCGAGGGCCTGGCCGTGCAGGGCGACACGGTGCTTCTCGGCCTGCGCGGGCCGGTGATCGGCGGCCATGCGATGATCGTGCGGCTGGAGATGCAGGAAACCGGATCCGGCACCCTCAAGCCCCGCAAGCTGGAGAACGGCCAACGCTACCAGTTGCAGGCCGTCGATCTCGACGGACAGGCGATCCGCGACCTCGAATGGCGGGGCGACCGGCTGCTGATCCTCACCGGCGCGACCACCGATCTGGAGGCGATGCAGTCGGTGGTGCTCATCGACGACTACGATCCGGGCCGGCCGGTCTACCCGGCCGGGCTGCTGGCGCGGATCCTCGACCTGCCGGTGATCCGCGGCTCCGACCATGCCGAGGGCCTTGCCACGATCGGGATCGGCGGGCAGGACAGACTGCTGGTGGCGTATGACTCGCCGCAGGAAACGCGGACCGACGCCGCCCGGCGCCGCCTGACGACGGATCTGTTCGAGATCGCCGAAGCGGCGGCGCAATCCGATCGCCCTGCCCCGGCGGCGAAGAAGGGCGGCAAGAAGCGAAAGGCCCGATCGCGCCAACATGCCTGAGTTCCAGACGGATTTCGATCCCGCCTATGGCCGGCTGGTCCCGGTCGCCGCCGTTATCGGCCGGGTGACGGCCAACAATCCCAGCGCCTTCACCTTTGCCGGCACCAACAGCTACGTCGCCGGGCGGACAGGCTGCTTCGTGGTCGATCCCGGGCCGGACGACGATGCCCATCTGGATGCGCTGGTCGCGGCCATCGCCGGCCGGCCGGTCGAGGCGATCCTGCTGACCCACACCCACCGCGACCATACCGGGCTCGTGCGGCGGCTGGCCGCCCTCACCAAAGCGCCGATCGTCGGCGGCGGACCGCACCGCGCCTCACGCCCGCTGCGCGACGGCGAGGCCCACCGGCTGGAAGCGGCCGGCGACACCGATCTCGCCTTCGACCGCATTCTTTCCGACGGCGAGGAGCTGACGCTCGGCGGCCTGCCGGTCTCCGTCGTTGCGACGCCGGGCCATTGCGCCAATCATCTGGCTTTTGCGGTCGGTGAGGATGGCGTGCTGCTCTCCGGCGATCACGTCATGGGCTGGTCGACCTCCATCGTTGCGCCGCCCGATGGGGCGATGCGCGACTACATGGCGTCGCTCGAACGCCTGCTGGCGCGGGACGACCAGCTCTATCTGCCCGGCCATGGCGGCGTCATCGCCGCGCCCAAACCCTTCGTGCGCGGGCTGATCGGCCATCGCCGCATGCGCGAGACCGCCATTGTCAGGCGCCTTGCCGAGGGCGACCGGACGATCCCGGAGATCGTCGCGGCGCTCTACAAGACGGTGGATATCCGCCTGCACGGGGCGGCCGGCCTGTCGGTGCTGGCGCATCTGGAAGATCTGGTCGCGCGCGGCGTCGTGGCCTGCGACGGGCCGCCGACACTGGCGACGATCTACACCGCCGCCTGAGACGGCGGAGCCGCGACCGGGGCGCCGCTCAGCCGGCGTCGATGGTTTCCAGGCCCGACATGGCGAGATCGAGATCGGCCAGGAAGGCCTCGATGAAGCGGCGGTTCTGGCCGAGATCCAGCCCGGTGGCGCGCGAGACGGCGCGCAGGTCGACGAAGGTTTCCCCGCCCTCCTGCACCAGCCGGATCGTCACGTCGCTCGGCAGGGCGAACACACGGTCGCGCGCCACCGCGGCGACGCGGTACTGGTCGCTGTCGGGACGGTCGAGCCCGTCATCGGCGACCATCGCGTCGATGCCGGCCCGCGGCGTCGGCAGCGGGACCGCGCCGGTGCTGACGCCGAGATCGTCGGATTGCCGCTCCGCCTCCGCTCCCGCCAGAGCCGGGTCGCCGACAATGACGTCCTCTACCGTCCAGCCGTGATCGGCCAGCACCGTGCGCGCGGCCTGGTAGACCCGCGGGGCGTCGGCGAGATAACGCCGGCCGGGCACCACGCTGGGCATCTCCGTCGGTGCGGCGAAGGCCGATGCGGGGGCGGTCGACGACGCGGCGGTGGCCTCGGGGGCAAAGCCGTCCGTGAAGGCGGCATTGGCCTGCGGATTGACGCGGGCGAGATAGGCGCCGGTGGCGAAGGGGGACAGCGCGATCAGCGACAGGACGAAGCCGGCGAACACCTTGTGTCCGCCGCGCACGCCGGTGAACCAGACGCGCAGCAGGCCGTAGCAGGCCACCACGAGGGCAAGCGCGGAAAGCCCGCCGACCAGAAGCAGCAGCCCGATCAGCGCCTGCGGCACGATCCAGCCGAGACGATAGAACACCACCGCCGCCACCATCAGCGCGATGGCGAAGGCGGCGAGCCCGCGGGCGAGCCCGGCGAAGCGCAGCCGCTTCTGAAGATAGTGGCCGGAAACCGGCAGGCGTCCGTAGATCGAATTCATGGGCGGGACCTTGGCAGGGGTTCCGCGAACATAGAGGAAAGCCCGGGCGGCAGAAAGACCGCCCGGACCGCTCTCACCCGATCAGATGGTCGGCAGGCGATAGTCGCGGAACTGGTCGCGCAGCGTCATCTTCTGGATCTTGCCGGTCGCCGTATGCGGGATCTCGTCGACGAAGGCGACGTCGTCGGGCATCCACCATTTGGCGATCTTGCCGTCCAGATAGGCGAGGATGTCCTCCCGGGAGACATTGCGGCCTTCCTTGCGCACGATGACCATGAGCGGGCGTTCGTCCCATTTGGGATGGGCGAGGCCGATCACCGCGGCCTCTGCCACGTCCGGATGGCCGACCGCGAGGTTTTCCAGGTCGATGGTCGAGATCCATTCGCCACCGGACTTGATGACGTCCTTGGCGCGGTCGGTGATCTGCATGTAGCCGTGCTGGTCCATATGGGCGACGTCGCCCGTGTCGAACCAGCCGTCCTCGTCGAAGGCCTCCGCGCCGGTGCCCTTGTAGTAGGACGAGGCGACCGCCGGGCCGCGCACCTTCAGCCGGCCGAAGGTCTTGCCGTCCCAGGGCCGCTCGACATTCTCGTCGTCGGTGACCTTCATCTCGACGGCGAAGGGCGGATGGCCCTGCTTCTCCTCGATGTCGAGCAGCGCGTCGCCGGTCAGGTCCTGATATTCCGGCTTGATGGTGCAGAGCGAGCCGAGCGGGCTCATCTCGGTCATGCCCCAGGCGTGGATGACCTGCACGCCGTAGACTTCCTGGAACTTCTGGGTCACGGCGCGCGGGCAGGCCGACCCGCCGATGACGACCTTCCTGAGGTCCGGCAGTTCGCCGCCGACCTTCTCCAGATGCTGCAGCAGCATCAGCCAGACCGTCGGCACGGCGGCGCTGAAGGTCACCTTCTCGGTGGTCAGGATCTCGTAGACCGAGGCACCGTCCATCCTGGCGCCCGGCATGATCATCGCCGCGCCGGCCATCGGGCAGGAGAAGGCGAGACCCCAGCCATTGGCGTGGAACAGCGGCACGATCGGCAACACCCGGTCGCGCGACGACAGGCCCATGGCGTCGGGCTGCTGGGCCATCATCGAATGCAGGAGGTTGGAGCGATGGGAGTAGAGAACGCCCTTCGGATTGCCCGTCGTGCCGGAGGTGTAGCACATGCCGGCGGCGGTGTTCTCGTTGAACTCCTTCCAGGCGAAGTCGCCGTCGGCCTCGGCGAGCCAGTCCTCATAGGCGACGACATTGGCGAGCTTGGTCTCGGGCAAGTTCGCGGCGTCGGTCAGCACGACGATCTTCTCGAGGCTCGGCACGTTTGGCGCGATGGCCTCGAGGATCGGCATGAAGGTGATGTCGGCGAAGATGATGCGGTCTTCGGCATCGTTCATGATCCAGGCGATCTGCTCGGGAAACAGCCGCGGGTTCAGCGTGTGATAGATCGCGCCGATGCCGACGATGCCGTACCAGCATTCCAGATGGCGCCAGGTGTTCCAGGCCATCGTCGCGACGCGGTCGCCGAGCCTGATGCCTTCGCGATCGAGCCGCTGCGCCAGCTTCATGGCGCGGGCCCGCACCTCGCGGTAATTGGTCCGATGCATCGGCCCCTCGACCGAACGGCTCACCACCTCGCGCAGCGGGTGATAGGTTGCGGCGTGGTCGATCACCTTCGAACAAAGCAGCGGCCACTGCTGCATCAAACCCTGCATTCCGTCCTCCCTGACTCCGGACCGAAACATGGGCCCGCGCGTCAATCTCGGTAAAGGCAAGCCGGATGTCCAGCGTCGGCGGACAGCGCTTGCCATAGTTCAGCCGTCTCGCCGCGTGACCATCTCCGGCAAGGGACGAACGGATTGAGTGGTGGTGCCATGCAGATTGCAGAACAGACCGTCGCGGTGCCGGACGTCGACGGCGACAGCTTCAGCGCCGTGGAGTTCGAGCTGGCGCTCGACATGCAGGACCTGACCGAGTTCGACTTCGCCGACTGCGTGCGCGCGGCCGCCGGCAGCGTGGGCGGGGAATTCCTCTTCGACATGCCGGCCGACGGGACGCTCGACAATGTCTCGCGCATCGCCGCGGTCCGGGTCGAGAGCCAGAACCGCGACCGTATCGCCTTCGCGGTCCTCAACGACGAGGGTACCGAGATCCGGGTCCCGGACGACG
Source organism: Aurantimonas manganoxydans SI85-9A1 (assembly GCF_000153465.1). Lineage (GTDB taxonomy): Bacteria > Pseudomonadota > Alphaproteobacteria > Rhizobiales > Rhizobiaceae > Aurantimonas > Aurantimonas manganoxydans. Next base: position 3,217,548 of record NZ_CH672387.1, read on the forward strand.
ACGAGGTGGACGAGCGCCTGCGCGGATTTGCCCGTGCCTTTGTCGGCGTCCTGACCCACATCCGCGACGACCTGCCCTTCGGCTCGGTCAGGCCCGAAGGCACGGCCTGACCCGGCGCTCCGGTCGCCGCTGCGGTGTCGCGCCGCGGCGTTTCGGGCGGGCCCGGGCCGATCATCGGCGGGCTTTGCGCGGGCCAAGATGACCGCGTGATCAGTATATCGTCGGGCTGATCATACGCCCCCCTTGCAAAAGCTTCCGGCTCCTGCAGATCAGCGTTCCTGAACCACGATTGCATGGGTTATATGGACGCCTTCCTGACGGATTATTCCGCATTCATCGGCCTTGCGATCGTCGCATTGGTCTTCGTGGCGTTCGCCCTGGAACTCTATCCGCCGGAGGTCATCGCCACGGGCGGCGCGGTCTCCTTCCTCGTCCTCGGCTATATCGAGGGCGACCAGTTCACCTCGGTGTTCCAGAACCCGGCGCCGATCACCATCGCCGCGATGTTCGTCCTGTCCGGCGCGCTGGTGCGAACCGGCACGCTGGAGGGGGCGGCCGGCTGGCTGGTCACCAGCGCCGAAAAGCGGCCACGCATCACCCTGGCGATCATGGGTATCGGGGTGCTCGTCGCCTCCGCCTTCATGAACAACACGCCGGTGGTCATCGTCTTCATCCCGATCATGACCGAGCTGGCGCGCAAGATGGGCGTCGGCTCGACGAAGCTGTTGATCCCGCTGTCCTTCATGACCATCCTCGGCGGCACCTGCTCGCTGATCGGCACCTCGACCAACCTTCTGGTCGACGGCGTCGCGCGCGGCCAGGGACTGGAAGCGTTCTCGATCTTCGAGATCACCCCGATCGGAATCGTGACCGCGATCACCGGCATCCTCTACCTTCTGTTCGTCGGCTCCAGACTGCTGCCCGACCGCACCTCCGCCGAAGACGTTCTCGGCGGCTCCGATGCCGACATGTATTTCACCGAGATCGTCGTGCGCGAGGGCGCCAGCACCATCGGCAAGACGCTGGGCGAATCCGCCTCCTTCTCGGCGCGGGGCGTCCGCCCGGTGGCGATCCGGCGCGGCTCGGAGACCATCCGCAAGGGGATCGCCGAAGTGGTGATCCAGAAGGCCGACCGGGTGATCCTCTTCGCCTCGCCCGAGGAATTGCTGACCCTGCATTCCAACGAGAATTTCCGCGTCGCGCGGGTCACCGCCGCGGCGGCCGAAGACGAGGAACGGGTCGTCGTCGAGGCCACCGTCGCGCCGCATCGCCGCGGCATCGGCCGCAAGATTTCCGAGCTCGTCGATATCTCCGGTTCGGGCGTGCATATTCTCGGCGTGCAGCGCCATCGCCACGTGCCCGGTCCCTCGCTGCACGACACCAAGCTGCGCCCGGCCGACCGCCTGCTGCTCGAAGGCCGGCCCGACGCCATCGCCCGCATCGCCGAATCCAACGATCTGATCGGCGTCGATCTCAGCGAGGCGCGCCCCTATCGCCGGCGTAAGGCGCCGCTGGCCATCGGCGCGCTGCTGGCAGTCGTGGTGCTCGCCGCCATGGGCATCGCCAGCATCCAGATCCTCGCCTTCGTCGCCATCGCGACACTGCTGCTGGTCCGGGTGCTGGATGCCGACGAGGCCTGGCGCTCGATCCACGGCGACATCCTGATCCTGATCTTCGCCATGCTGGCGATCGGCCTCGGCATGCAGAACGCCGGTGCGGTCGAGCTTCTGGTCGAGCTGGTCGAGCCGCTGCTGCAGGGGGCCTCACCCTTCCTGGTGCTGCTGATCATCTATGCGATCTCGTCGGTTCTCACCGAGATCGTCACCAACAACGCGGTCGCCGTCGTCGTCACGCCGGTGGCGATCAGCCTGGCGACATCGCTGGGCATGGACCCGCGCGCGGCGGTGGTGGCGGTGATGTTCAGCGCCTCGGCGTCCTTCGCCACGCCGATCGGCTACCAGACCAACACGCTGGTCTATGCGGCCGGAAACTACCGCTTCACCGACTTCGTGAAGATCGGTGTGCCGATGAACGTCATCGTCGGGTTTACCACCTGCGTGGCGATCTACTTCTACTACGGCGTCTAGCGGCGGGCCCGGCCGCGCCGCGAGCGTTCGTCGCGGATGGTCGCCTGGGCCGCGGCGAGTCGCGCGATCGGCACGCGGAAGGGCGAACAGGAGACGTAGTCGAGCCCGGTCTGCTCGAAGAAGGCGATGGAGGCCGGATCGCCACCCTGCTCGCCGCAGACGCCGAGCGAAATGTCCGGCCGGGTGCGCCGCGCCTTCTCCACGGCCAGCGCGATCAGCTCGCCGACGCCCTCGACGTCGATGGTCTGGAAGGGATCGCGCTCGATGATGCCCTGGCGGACATAGGTCGACAGGAAATTGCCGGCGTCGTCGCGCGAGATGCCGTAGACCGTCTGGGTCAGGTCGTTGGTGCCGAAGGAGAAGAAGTCGGCGATCTCCGCGATGGTATCGGCGCGCACGATGGCGCGCGGCAACTCGATCATCGTGCCGACCGAATAGGTGATCTCGCAGCCGCGCTCGTCCATGACGAGGGCCGCGACCTTGTCGATGCGCCCCTTCACGAAGTCGAGTTCCTTGCGCAGACTGACCAGCGGCACCATGATTTCCGGCACCACCGCCTCGCCGGCCTTCTCACCGGCGTCGATGGCCGCCTCGAAGATCGCCCGCGCCTGGGTCTCGACGATCTCCGGATAGGAGATCGCCAGCCGGCAGCCGCGATGGCCGAGCATCGGATTGAACTCCTGCAGGGCGGCAATGCGCTGGCGCACGACGGATTCGTCGACGCCCAGCATCGACGCCGTCTCGGCGATCTCGCCGTCGCTCTGGGGCAGGAATTCGTGCAGTGGCGGGTCGAGCAGGCGGATCGTCACCGGCAGGCCGGCCATGATCTCGAACAGTTCGGTGAAGTCGGAACGCTGAATCGGCAGCAGCTTTTCCAGCGCCGCGCGCCGGCCGGTCTCGTCGGAGGCGAGGATCATCTCGCGCATCGAGCGTACCCGGTCGCCTTCGAAGAACATGTGCTCGGTGCGGCAGAGCCCGATCCCCTCGGCCCCGAAGGCGCGCGCCGAGCGGGCCTCGATCGGGGTCTCGGTATTGGCCCTCACCCGCATGCGGCGGGCCCGGTCGGCGTAGTCCATCAGCGTCGCGAAATCGCCGGTCAGCGCCGGTCGCAGCAGCGGCACGGCCCCCTCGATCACCTCGCCGGAGGTGCCGTCGATGGTGATGGTGTCGCCCTCGCGCAGCACCTTGCCGGCGGCATGCAGCGTGGCCGTGCCGGCATTGATGCGCAGCGCGCCGGCGCCGGTCACGCAGGGCCGGCCGATGCCGCGGGCGACAACCGCCGCGTGGCTGGTGGTGCCGCCACGGATGGTCAGGACGCCCTCGGCCACATGCATGCCGTGGATGTCTTCCGGATAGGTCTCGTTGCGCACGAGGATCACCGGCCGTTCCTCGTTGGCCAGTTCCTGGGCGCGCTCGGAGGTGAAGACGATCTCGCCCGTCGCCGCGCCCGGCGAGGCAGGCATGCCGCGGCCCAGTACGACGAGGTCGGAGGTCCGCTCGAAGGTCGGATGCAGCAATTCGTCGAGCGAATTCGGATCGATGCGCAGGATCGCCTCGGCCTCGTCGATCAGCCCCTCGTCGACGAACTGCACGGCGATGCGGATCGCCTCCCCCGCCGTGCGCCGCGCCACCCGCGACTGCATCAGGAAGAGTTCGCCGTCGCCGACCATGAAGTCGACCTCGACGACATCGCCGACATGCGCCTCGATGCGGCGCACATGCTCGGTCAGTTCGGCCATGTCAGCGGGAAAGCGCTCGGCGTCGCCTGCCGACAGGGTTCCCAGATCGAGCACCGGCGGCTTCTCGCCGATCTCGCGCGCCCGCGGCGCCACCAGCCCGAATTCGCCCGACAAGCGGGATTCGCCGGTGGTTAGGTCGCGGGAGACGGCGCGCCCGGTGCCGGAATTGTGGTCGTGCTCGTTGAAGATCATCGCATGGGCGGTGATCGCCAGGCCGGCATTTTCGGGAATGCCCTGGATCAGCCGGTGCGACGTCGCCAGCGGGCTGCGCCAGGTCGCATAGGCGGCCTCGATGACGGCGGAGAGCTGTTCGAGCGGGGTCTGCGGCACGACGGCGCCGATCTCGGCGTCGAGATAGGTCTGGTAGCGCGCGATCAGCGCGCGCCAGCCGGCCCGGTCGCCCGGTTCCTCGGTCCAGCCCGCCTCGGCGGCTTCCGCGTCGGCGATGTCCTCGAACTCGGCCGGATCGACCGCCAGCACCAGATGGGCATAGCTTTCGATGAAGCGGCGATAGCTGCGATAGGCGAAGGCCGGGTCGTCCAGCTCGGCCGCGAGAATATCCACCGTGCGGTCGTTGAGGCCGACATCGAGCACCGATTCGGCCAGGCCCGGCATCTGGGCGCGGGCGCTGGTGCGCACGGCCAGGAGCAGCGGGCGCGTGTCGCCGTCGAAGCCCCGGCCGGTGACGCCCTCGAGCCATTCGATCGCCATGCGCAGATCGGCGCGCAGTTCCTGGGGCAGGCCGTCGCCGCCGCTCTGCACCTCGCGCCAGACCGAAGTGGCGAGGGTGAAGCCTGGCGGCACCGGCACGTCCAGCGACGCCAGCAGCGCCAGATTGGCACCCTTCAGCCCCAGGGCCTCGGACGCGTCGGCCGTGCGATCGGCCGCTCCGCGCCGGAATGTGAATATCCGTTTGGGCATCGAACGCGGTCGACCGTCCCCCTCGAGCTCGACGGGTCCTTTGCGGACCGCGTCACGTTTCTGGTCGGCGCGGCGTCTGCGCCTGCGCCTGCGGGGAGACGACGTCCGCCCCGCCACCGCGCGCCGCAAGCGGGAGCGGCAATCCCGCCGGTTCGCACCCCTCCCGCGAACCTTCGTTCATGTCTAGAAGAAATCCAATGCCCCGCCAATTGCTGCGACGCAAAAAAGCCCGCCGCGGCGGGGATGCCGCGGCGGGCCGGTCAGGCGAGGTCCAGCGAGGCTGGACGGCGCATGGCCTACATGCGGGCGCGGATGGCGGCCGCCATCTGCTCGGCGCTGAGCGCGCCGGAGAACTTGTCGCCATTGATGAAGAAGGTCGGGGTCGCGTTGACGCCGAATTCGTTCTGACCCTTCTGCTGGATCTCGACGATCTTCTCCTGCATCTCCTTGTCATTCAGGCAGCTGGTGAATTCGTCCTGGCTCATGCCGGCGAGCTTGGCAATCTTCAGGAGCGCGGCCGAGGCGTTGTCGGCGCGGGCCCAGTCATCCTGCTGGCTGAACAGCACATCGATCATCGCCGTGCGCTTGGCGTCGTCGCCGGTGCAGCGGGCCAGCATGAAGCCGGCGAGCGCGCGCGGATCGAAGGGGAATTCGCGGATGATCAGCTTGGCCTTGCCGGTGTCCAGGAAGTCCGTCTTGATCTGCGGATAGGAATTCTCGTGGAAGTCGGCGCAGTGGCTGCAGGTCATCGACGCGTATTCGACGATCGTCACCGGCGCATCGGCATCGCCGATCACCACGTCGGGCAGCGGGCCCTCGGCCATCAGGTCGGCGACGTCCACGGAACCGCTGGATTCGGGCGCCTCGACGGCCGGCGTCGCAGGCGTTGCCGGCGCGGTGTCGGCCTGGGCCATCAGCACGGCATCGGAATTGGGCAGAACGGCGCTGGCCGCGGTGCTCTCCGCCTCGTCGGTGCAGCCGGCGATCGCGAGCAGCCCGGCTCCGGCGAGGAAGGCGGCAATTCGGGGCGCCTTCGCCAGGCGGGTACGGGCGGTCAGCGGATGTTTCATCGATGGAGCCTCGCTTGCAGAAAGAAACGCGTTCTCACCGGGATGTACGGGAGAAATGCGGCATTTCCAATGCCTGCGGGTCTCGGGCCTCCGCCTCGCCGTGGTCGGCGAGGCGCGCGGGATTCAGGCTTTCGAGCGGCGCAGGGTGGTCTCGGCGAAGTCGCGCAACGCCTTCTGCAGCCGGGGATCCTCGATCCGGGCGACCATGTCGGCGACGCGCTGATGCTCGACGGGGGCAAGATCGCGCAGCTTCGGCTTGCGGTCCGGTCGCTGCTGGTTGACGGCTTTTTGAACGATCTTGATCCGCGCCACGGCGGCAAAGCCGAAGAAGGCGTTGACCCGCGCCAGCAATTCGCCGGTCTGGTGCTGCAGCCGCAGCGCCGCCGCCGCCTCGCAGGCGATGACCAGCGTCGCCGGTTCGAAGGGGTCGCCCTCGTCGCGCCGGGCCGGCCAGACCAGCTTTTCCGGCCGTGTCAGATCGCGCAGGCCCGGCCCGGTGATCTCGCCCCAGGCGGCGACCAGCCCGGTGGTCATGCCGGCCTTGCGGCGCAGGATCGGGTCCATCAGGCCGCCGACGAGATCGGCGACGGGTTGCGGGGTGCCGGTGCGGCGCCTGGCGCGCGGGTCATAAGGCGATGTCACGGGACGACCTTTCCGGATCGATGTCTGCGGGGATCGAATATGCGGCAACAGGGCGTGTTGCCGGCAGGGGCCCAGCGCCGAACGGATAGCATGGAACGGCGTGGACGTCGCCAGAGTGACCAGCGCCCGGCTTGCGACAGACGGCCGGCTCGCATTCGCCGCGCCGGGCCGCTACATCGCGCAGAGCGTGGCCTCTAGGGGCCCGCCGCCGATCTTCCGGCCCGCCATCCAGACAGAGCGTCAATCTGCCCATGCCCGCCGATCTCCGTCCGTTCGCGGATCATCTCCTTGCCTGGTACGACCGCCATGCGCGGGTGCTGCCCTGGCGCGTCTCGCCGCAGGACCGGGCGCGCGGCATCCGGCCGGCGCCCTACCGGGTCTGGCTGTCGGAGATCATGCTGCAGCAAACGACGGTGGCGGCGGTGAAGGCGTATTTCGCCAAGTTCACGGCGCGCTGGCCGCATGTCGCCGATCTCGCCGCCGCGCCGCAGCCGGCGGTTCTCGGCGAATGGGCCGGCCTTGGCTATTACGCCCGCGCCCGCAATCTGCATGCCTGCGCGATCCGCGTCAGCGAGGAGTTCGGCGGCGCCTTTCCCCAGACGGCGGCTGCGCTGCGGACCCTCCCGGGCATCGGCGACTATACCTCCGCGGCAATCGCCGCGATCGCCTTCGACGAGCCGGCGGCCGTCGTGGACGGCAATGTCGAGCGAGTCGTCACCCGGCTGTTTTCCATCGAAACGCCCCTGCCCCAGGCCCGCAAGGACATCCGGCTGCGCACCGCGGAGCTGACGCCGCAGGAGCGGCCCGGCGATTTCGCCCAGGCGATGATGGATCTCGGCGCGACCATCTGCACGCCGAAACGGCCGAGCTGCATGGTCTGCCCGGTACGGCCCATGTGCCGCGCCAGCGCCGAGGGCCGTGCGGAAGACTTTCCGGTGAAGAAGCCGAAGGCGGCGGTCCCCGAGCGCAAGGGCGCGGCCTTCGTTGCGACGCGGCCGGCGGACGGCGCGGTCTGGCTGCGCCGACGCGACGCGCCTGGCATGCTGCAGGGCATGAGCGAACCACCGGGCACCGGCTGGCACGCCAAGGCCGACGGCGCGACCGGCGCGAATGCCGCGCCGTTTGCCGCCGACTGGCGCTTCTGCGGCACGGTGGCGCACAGCTTCACCCATTTCCGGCTCGAACTCGAGGTCTACCGGGCCGAACTCGCCGGCGATCCGCCGGCCGAGGGCTGGTGGTGCCCGCCGGAGGCGCGCGGCGCCGAAGCCTTGCCGACCCTCATGCAGAAGGTGCTGGTACGCGCCGAGGCCAGCCCGCCGGAACCCGCCGCCACACCGAAACGGAGACTGAACCGATGATCCACCAGCATGTCGTCTTCGACATCGGCAAGGTGCTGATCCATTACGACCCGCACATCCCCTTCCGCGACATCATTCCATCCGACGAACGCCGGCAGTTCTTCCTCGACGAGGTCTGCTCGCACGACTGGAACCTGGAGCAGGATCGCGGCCGGCCGTGGGAGGAGGCGGAGGCCGAGGCGATCTCCCGCCATCCCGAGATGGCCGAGGAAATCCGCGCCTTCCGCCGCAACTGGCACCGGATGGTGCCGCATGCCTATGAGGGCAGCGTCGCCCTGCTCCATGCGTTGATCGACGCCGGCGTCGACGTGACGCTGCTGACCAACTTCGCCTCCGACACGTTTCGCGAGGCGCAGGCAAAGTTCCCGTTCCTGACGGCGACCCGCGGCGTGACCGTGTCGGGCGACATCCGGCTGATCAAGCCGGACCCGGCCATCTACGAGCACCATGCGCGCAGCTTCGACCTGGCGCCGGAGCGCACCCTGTTCATCGACGACAGCCTGCCCAACGTCGACGCCGCCCGGGCGGCCGGTTGGAGCGCCATCCACTTCATTGATCCGGACCAGCTTGCCCGGGATCTGGCAGCAGAAGGCCTGCCGGTCGAAGCGGCCGGCAGGCCCTGAAACGTCAGACGTGAAATAGAGGCCTGAAGGCGGTCATACCGCCGCGACGGCCATCTGGTCGCGCATGGTCTGGCGCAGCGTGTCGATGGGCGTGAGGCCCTTCTTGGAATCGATGTGCCAGAAGGTCCAGCCATTGCAGGCGTCGAGCCCCTGCACCTTGGCACCGATGCGATGGATCGAGGCGGCGTCCTCGCCAATGGCGATGGTGCCGTCGGCCCGTACCCGCGCCGTCCAGCGGCGCTTGGCGTCGGTCAGCTCGGTGCCCGGCTGGACCAGCCCGGCTTCCAGCAGGCTGGCGAAGGGAATGCGCGGCTCGGCGCGCTTGCCGGCCGAGACCTTGAGAACCGTCGGGTCGAGCGCTTCCACCGCGGCGATGCGGGCTTCGGCCGCCTCGATATAGACGTCCTCACGTTCGATGCCGACATAATGGCGGCCGAGACGCTTGGCGACGGCGCCGGTCGTGCCGGTGCCGAAGAACGGGTCGAGCACCACGTCGCCGGGCTTGGTCGAGGACAGGAGCACGCGGGCGAGCAACGCTTCCGGCTTCTGGGTCGGATGCGTCTTGCGGCCCTCGGCATCCTTCAGCCGCTCGCCGCCCGAGCAGATTGGGAACAGCCAGTCCGAGCGCATCTGCACGTCGTCATTGGCCGACTTCATGGCGTCGTAATTGAAGGTGTAGCCCTTGGCATTGGCGTCGCGCGACGCCCAGATCATCGTCTCGTGGGCGTTCTGGAACCGGCGGCCGCGGAAGTTCGGCATCGGGTTGGTCTTGCGCCACACGACGTCGTTCAGCATCCAGAAGCCCAAATCCTGCATCATCGCGCCGACGCGGAAGATGTTGTGATACGAGCCGATCACCCAGATCGTGCCGTTCGGCTTGAGCACCCGGCGCGCCGCCAGGAGCCAGGCGCGGGTGAAGGCGTCATAGGCCTGGAAGCTCTCGAACTGGTCCCAGTGATCGTCCACCGCATCGACCTTGGACTGGTCGGGCCGGTGCAGATCGCCGCCGAGCTGCAGATTGTAGGGCGGGTCGGCGAAGATCACGTCGACGGAATTTTCCGGCAACGCGGCCATCTGCGACACGCAGTGCCCCTTGTGGATCCGGTCCAGCCAGGCGGGTTTTCCCGCTTCGCAATTAACCACCTTGAGGGACGCGGAACGCTTGTAAGCCATCTTCACCACCGGACTACGCAGGACATTGAACCGACGTCATGGTTACCGAACGACGTAAACAATCGGTGAAATCCTGCCTTTGTCGTGGCCTCGTGCTCGTGCTACCGGACCCCTCGCACCATCTGCGCCCCGCGCAACCTTCGACGCAGTCGGCGTTCGCGCCGCCGCCCCTTCGCCAAAACTTTCTTCGGAGCCCCCCATGTCCGAACCCCTGCTCGTGATCTTCGACTGCGACGGTGTCCTCGTCGATTCGGAGGTGATCGCCGCGCAGGTGCAGGCCGAGATCCTCGCCGAGCACGGCGTCGAGATCGATGCCGGCGAACTCGCCATCCGCTTTGCCGGGCTGACCTGGCCGGTGATCCTGAAGCGCCTGTCGGACGAACTGGGCCGCAGCTTTCCCGAGGATCTCGTCGCTCGCGTCAATGCCGAGGTGGACCGGCGGCTGGAATCCGACGTGGAGGAGATCGCCGGCGCCCGCATGGCGCTGGACCAGCTGACCCTGCCGCGCTGCATCTGCTCGAACTCGACGTCGCAGCGTCTCGAGCTGGAGCTCGAGCATGTCGGGCTGTGGGACTATTTCTTCCCGCATGTCTTCAGCGCGCCCGAGGTCGGCACGCAGAAGGTCAAGCCGGAGCCGGACGTGTTCGTCTATGCCTGCGAGCAGTTCGGCGTGGCGCCGCGGGCCGCCATCGTCATCGAGGATTCGGTCCATGGCGTGACCGCGGCCGTCGCCGCGGGCTGCCGCGTCGTCGGCTTCACCGGCGCCGGCCACACCTTCCCCGGCCATGCCGACGCCCTGACCGAGGCGGGCGCCGAGACGGTGATCAGCCGGCTCGGGGAATTCCCCGCCGTGGTCGCCGCCTTTGCGAGCTGGCAGGACGCCTGAACGGCAGGCGCGCTATTCCGGCGCGCCCTCGTCGAAGCCGGCGAAGATCACGATGCCGGCGGTCGGCGCCGGATCGATGAGCACCGACTCGTCGACATAGGTGAAGGTCTGGGCGCCGCCATTGCGGGTGATCGCGACGCTCTGCTGGCCGAGCTCGGAATAGACCACGTCGTTGCCGCGCAGCACCGCGACGCGGATCGGCAGGCGCACGCTGCGGTCCTGGGCCACGGCCCCGGGGGTGATGCGGCCGAGCACGCCGATCTTCATCAAGAGCTTGCCGTCGACGATGCGGCAGTCGCGGGTGGTGTCGGCGATGTTGGCGACGTAGTCGACCTCGGAGCCGATGGTCTTGCGCAGGATCGCAGTGCCTTCGCGAAGGGTCACTTTCGGGCAGTAGCGGGCCTCGCCGCCCTGGTCGAACTGGCTCGATGCGGTGACCGAGGACGGCGGAACGGCCAGCGCCCCGGCATCGCCCAGATCGGCCTCAGGCGTGGTGGAATTGCAGGCGGCCAGCAGTGCCAGCGCACCGCCGAGGGCGAGGCCACCGGCCAGCCGGCGCAGCGCCGGGAGACGGCGGCGGGCCACGGTGCCGGGACCCTGCACGGAAATGCCCTCGTCGATGGCGTTGCGTTCACCATTGGTCGCTATGGGGGGCACTACCATATGCATCGCTCGGTCCTTCCGTTATCGTGGCGCGCCGTTCTATATCAGCCGCCCGTCGGTTAGGCGACCGACAGCGGAACATGGCGGAGCGCCGACCGGCACACGGTGCGCTCGGCCGAACAGATTGCCGGGAGCGATCCCGGTCCGAAGCGAAGTGGAGACGAAGTGAAATATGTGAGTTCGCGGGGAGAGGCTCCTGTCCTCGGTTTTGCCGACACACTTCTGGCAGGTCTCGCGAATGACGGCGGGCTGTATGTCCCGGAGACCTGGCCGCAGATTTCGGCGGACACGATCCGCGGCTTCGCCGGCCGGCCCTATGCCGAGGTCGCCTTCGATATCCTCCTGCCCTTCGTCGGCGAGGACATCGCCCCGAACGATCTGAAGCGCATGGTCGACGAGGCCTATGCAACCTTCCCGCATCCGGCCGTCGCCCCCCTCGTCCAGCTCGGCCCGTCGCATTTCGTGCTGGAGCTCTTCCACGGCCCGACCCTGGCCTTCAAGGACGTGGCGATGCAGCTCATCGCGCGGCTGATGGACCATGTCCTCGCCCAACGCGGCCGCCGCGCCACCATCGTCGGCGCCACTTCGGGCGACACGGGCGGCGCCGCCATCGCGGCCTTCGCCGCGAGCCAGCGCACCGACATGTTCATCCTGTTCCCGCATGGCCGCGTCTCGCCGGTGCAGCAGCGCCAGATGACGACCTCGGGCGCCGACAACGTCCACGCCGTCGCCGTCGACGGCACCTTCGACGACTGCCAGGCGCTGGTGAAGGCGATGTTCAACCACGCCTCGTTCCGCGAGAAAGCGGCGCTGTCGGGCGTGAACTCGATCAACTGGGGCCGGATCATGGCCCAGATCGTCTATTACTTCACCGCCGCCGCCAGCCTCGGGGCGCCCGAGCGGGCCGTCTCCTTCACCGTGCCGACCGGCAATTTCGGCGACATCTTCGCCGGCTACGCCGCCAAGCGCATGGGCCTGCCGGTCGAGCGGCTGGTGATCGCCACCAACGAGAACGACATCCTCGTGCGCACGCTCGATCGCGGCCGCTACGAGACCACCGGCGTCCACGCCACCACCTCGCCCTCGATGGACATCCAGGTGTCGTCGAATTTCGAACGGCTGATCTTCGAGGCGAGCGGGCGCGACGGCGACATGGTGCGCGGCCTCATGCAGCAGCTGGCCCAGTCTGGCAGCTTCACCCTGCCCGAGGCGGTTCTGGCCGCGATCCGGGCCGAGTTCGATGCCGGCGCGACGGACCAGGCCGCGACCGCCGACATCATCCGCCGCACCCTCACCGGGACCGCCTATCTCCTCGATCCGCACACCGCCGTCGGCGTCGGCGTGGCGGAAAGCCGGCTCGGCCGCGAGGCGATGATCACGCTCGGCACCGCCCATCCGGCGAAGTTCCCGGACGCGATCGAGAAGGCCGTCCAGATCACCCCCGCGTTGCCGCCCAGCCACGGCGACCTGATGCAGAAGCGCGAGACCATGGATCGCCTGCCGAACGAGATCGGCGCCGTGGAATCCTACATCCTCGCGCGCACGCGCGCCGTCGACCAGGGAGCCGAAGCATGAGCGTCGAGGTCACCAAGCTTTCGAACGGACTGACCATTGCGACCGAGACGATGCCGCACCTGGAGAGTGCCTGTCTGGGCATCTGGGTGAAGGCCGGCGCCCGCGACGAGGCGCCCCAGGAGCATGGCATCGCCCATCTTCTGGAGCATATGGCGTTCAAGGGGACGAGCCGGCGCAGCGCCCGGCAGATCGCCGAGGAGATCGAGGATGTCGGCGGCGAGATGAATGCCGCGACCAGCGTCGAGACCACCTCCTACTACGCCCGCGTCCTGAAGAACGACGTGCCGCTGGCGCTCGACATCCTGACCGACATCCTGATCGATTCGCGCTTCGACGAGCAGGAGCTGGAACGCGAGCAGCAGGTCATCCTGCAGGAGATCGGCGCGGCCGAAGACACGCCCGACGACATCGTCTTCGACCATTTCCAGGAAGCGGCCTTTCACAAGCAGATCATCGGCCGGCCGATCCTGGGCACCCGCGAGACGGTGAAATCCTTTTCGCCCGACGATCTGCGCGGCTATCTCGCCCGGCACTATTCGCCGGACAAGATGATCGTCTCGGCGGCCGGCGCCGTGTCGCACCGCGCCATCGTCGACCAGATCGAGGCGGCCTTCGGTGGAACGGCCTCCGTGTCGCCGCTGCCGCTGGAATCCTCGCCGCGGCAGGCGGCGTCCTATACGGGCGGCGAGTTCCGCCAGGAGCGCGACCTGATGGACGCGCAGATGGTGCTCGGCTTCGAGGGCCGCGCCTATTACGCCCGCGACTTCTACGCCTCGCAGGTGCTGTCGCTGATCCTCGGCGGCGGCATGTCCTCGCGCCTGTTCCAGGAGATCCGCGAGCGCCGGGGCCTGTGCTACGCGATCTACGCCTTCCACTGGAGCTTCTCCGATTCCGGCATCTTCGGCATCCATGCCGCGACCGGCGAGGAGGAACTGGCGGAACTGGCGCCGGTGATCGCCGACGAGCTGACGCGGGCCGCGGCCGGCATCTCCGAGCCCGAGGTCAACCGCGCCCGGGCGCAGATGCGCGCCAGCCTGCTGATGTCGCAGGAAAGCCCGGCCGCCCGCGCGGCGCAGATCGCCCGGCAGATGCTGTTCAACGGCGCGACGATCACCAACGAGGAACTGATCGCGCGGCTCGAGGCGATCACCGCGCCGCGGCTCGCCGATCTTGCCGAGCGTACGTTCGTGGGCACCGTGCCCACCCTCGCCGCCATCGGGCCGGTGTCCCGTCTGCCGAGCCGCGACGTCCTTGCCGAACGGCTTGCCGGCGCGTCGTCCGGCGCCGAGGCGAGGGTCGCGACCAGCCACTGATCCGCCAATGAGGATCCTGGAGCATCTCGCCGGGCCGCCCGTCCCCGCGTTGCACGGCGAGGGCATCCTTCTGCGCATGCCCCGACGCGGCGACTATGCGGCGTGGCGGGACCTGCGCGGTGAAAGCCGCAATTTCCTGAAACCCTGGGAGCCGCTCTGGGCCGCGGACGAATTGTCCTGGGAGGCGTATCGCCAACGCCTTCGCCGCTATGCGCACGATGCGCGCGACGGCGTCAGCTACACCTTCTTCCTGTTCGACGCGTCCGGCCGCACGCTCTACGGCGGCACCACGCTCAGCCAGATCCGGCGCGGCGTCGCCCAGTCGGGCACGCTCGGCTACTGGATGGGCGAGCGCCATGCCGGCGCCGGCCTGATGGCGCGGGCGGTCGAGCAGATGAAGCTGTTCGCCTTCGACGTGCACCGCCTGCACCGGATCGAGGCGGCCTGCCTGCCGCGCAACAAGCGCTCCATCGGGCTTCTGGAGAAATGCGGTTTCGTCCGGGAGGGTCATCTGCGAAGCTATCTGAAGATCGCCGGACGCTGGGAAGACCATTATCTTTATTCGCTTCTGGCCGAAGAATGGTCGTCTTCGCAGCCCAGGGCTCGCATGGGCGCGGCCGTGGTGCAATAAACGCGAGGCGCGGGCGGGGGTGAGTCGGAATGCAAGGTCGGGGCACAACGTGAAGGCGAAAGCCATCAGCAATCGGAAAAGCGGCGTCGGGCCGATCGGTCTGGCCGCACGGTGGTTCCTGTCGCTGGCCTTCGTCCTCGTTGCGCTCATCGTCTCGGCGCCGCCGTCCCTGGCGCTCGAAGCCGTCAGCATCTCGCGCGGCGATACTGCCATCGACATGCTGCCCGCGGTCGACGTCTACCGCGGCAAGGGCCGCGCCTTCCAGGTCGCGACCGTCCCCGGTGCCGACGGCATCGTGCGCCGCATCGAGATCGAGGCGCAGTCGGCGCAGGCGTCCGGCGACTGGGCGGTCTTCGCGCTCGCCAACAACACCGACAAGCAGATCGACCGGCTCGTCGTCGCCCCGCATTTCCGGCTGGTGGGCTCCGGCGTCGTCTGGCCCGATCTCGGCTCCCAGCGCATCGCCTCGATCACGCCCAGCCAGGGCTTTGCGCTGGAGCGCCAGCCGAGCACCGACGCCGACGTCTTTCTGGTAACCCTCGATCCCGGCGCGATCGTCACCTTCGTCGCCGAACTGGCCTCGCCGAACCTGCCGGACCTGCGCCTGTGGGAGCCGAACGCCTACAAGGACACGGTCAACGCCTTCACGCTCTATCGCGGCATCGTCCTCGGCATCGCCGGCCTCCTGGCGGTGTTCCTGACCATCCTGTTCGTCGTCAAGGGATCGGCGATGTTCCCCGCCACCGCGTCGCTGGCCTGGGCGGTGCTGGCCTATATCTGCATCGACTTCGACTTCTGGCAGAAACTGGTGCCGATCCTGCCCGGGCAGGAACGGGTCTGGCGGGCCGGCACCGAAGTGTCGCTGGCCTTCACGCTCGTCCTGTTCCTCTTCGCCTATCTCAATCTCAATCGCTGGCACGGCGTGCTGTCGATCTTCACCATCATGTGGCTGGCCGCGCTCGGCACGGTCGGCGTCGTCGCCGCCTTCGACCCGGTGGTGGCCTCGGGCATCGCCCGCATCTCGCTGGCCGCGACGGCCGTCCTCGGCCTCGGCATCATCGGCACGCTCGCCGTGCAGCGCTCGGACCGGGCGATCATGCTGATCCCCACCTGGTGCCTCGTCATCCTCTGGGTGTTCGCCGGCTGGTCCACCGTGACCGGCCGCATCGACAACGACATCATCCAGCCGGCGCTGGGCGGCGGCCTGGTGCTCATCGTTCTTCTGATCGGCTTCACGGTCATGCAGCACGCCTTTGCCGGCGGCGGCTTCGCGCAGGGGCTCCTGTCGGACCTGGAGCGCCGCTCGCTGGCGCTCGCCGGGACCGGCGACGCGATCTTCGACTGGGACGTCAGCCGCGACCGCATCTTCGCCGGCGCCGACGGCGACACCTTGGCCGGCATGCCGGTCGGCACCATGAACGGGCCGGCGCGCGACTGGCTGCCGGTCCTGCATCCGGACGATCGCGACCGCTTCAAGGTCACGCTCGACACCATCCTCGAACATCGCCGCGGCCGCATCATCCAGGATTTCCGCCTGCGCGACGAGGACGGCCATTATCACTGGGTCTCCCTGCGCGCCCGCCCGGTGCTGGGCAGCGACGGCGAGGTGGTGCGCTGCGTCGGCACGCTCAAGGACGTCACCGATGCCAAGAAGGCCGAGGAACGGCTGCTGCACGACGCGCTGCACGACCAGCTGACCGGCCTGCCGAACCGCGAATTGTTCCGCGACCGGCTGGAGGCCATCGGCGTCCTGGCGATGACGCGGGCCGACGTGCAGCCGACGATCATCGTCATCGACCTCGACCGCTTCAAACAGGTCAACGACGATTTCGGCATCGCCACCGGCGACACCATCCTCCTGACCATAGGACGCCGACTGAAGCGCCTCTTAAAACCGCAGGATTCGCTGGCCCGGCTCGGCAGCGACCAGTTCGGCCTGATCCTCCTGTCGGAAACAGAAGTCACCGCGGTGGCCGATTTCGCCGAGGGTCTGCGCAACGCCATCAAGGCGCCGATCGCCTTCGCCAATCGCGAGATCGTCCTGACCGGTTCGATCGGCCTGACCGGCTGGACCGAAGCCTCAACCTCGGACGAGGCGCTCAAGGAAGCCGAACTGGCCATGTATCAGGCCAAGCGCAATGGCGGCGACAGCATCGAGCCGTTCCGGCCGGCCTATCGCAGCGTCGGCTATGGCCGCCTGGAGCTCGAGTCGGATCTGCGCCGGGCCTTCGAGCGCAACGAGCTGTCCCTTGCCTTCCAGCCGATCGTCACGCTGGAAAGCGAAGACATCGCCGGCTTCGAGGCGCTGCTGCGCTGGGAACATCCGCGGCGCGGCGCGATCTCGCCGGCGGAATTCGTGCCCATCGCCGAGAGCACCGGCCTGATCGTCCAGCTCGGCCAGTTCGCGCTGGAGGAGGCCTGCCGCCGGCTCGGCGACTGGCAGCGCATGACCGGCGACGAGAACCTGTTCGTCTCGGTCAACATCTCCAGCCGCCAGCTCATCCGCCAGGACCTGATCGGCGACGTGAAGACCGTGCTCGAGCGCTACCGGATCTCGCCGAACAGCCTCAAGCTGGAGCTGACGGAATCGCTGGTGATGGACAATCCGGAGCGTTCCGCCCAGCTCCTGACGCGCCTGAAGGCGCTCGGCGTCGGCCTGTCGCTGGATGACTTCGGCACCGGCTATTCGTCGCTCGCCTATCTGATGGGCTTTCCGTTCGACACGCTGAAGATCGACCAGTCCTTCCTGAAGAACAACAGCCAGCCACAGCGGCCGATCATCCTGCATTCGATCGTTACCATGGCCCACGATCTGGGGCTGAAGGTCGTCGCGGAGGGCATCGAGAGCGATGCGGACGTCATGCAGCTGCGCCAGCTCGGCTGCGAATACGCCCAGAGCTTCAAGTTCTCGCCGCCGCTCGGCTCCGATCAGGTGCGCAAGATCCTCGACGACCGGGCAGTCGGCCTGAAGCGCGCCAGCTAGGGCGCACCCGGCTCAGGCGTGGCCGGCCTCGCTGGCCAGGAATGCCGGCTCGATGCCCAGCAGCCCCAGCGCGCGGCCGTATTTGCTGTCCAGCTCGACGTCGAAGACGATGTCGAGATCGGCCTTGCAGGTCAGCCAGCCATTGGCCGCGATCTCGCTCTCGAGCTGGCCCGGCGACCAGCCGGCATAGCCGAGCGCCATGATCGCCGTCGTCGGCCCGACGCCCTTGGAGATCGCCTTGAGGATGTCGATCGTCGGGGTCAGCGAGATGTTGTCGTCGACGGCCACGGTGGATTCGGAATCGTAATCGTCCGAATGCAGGACGAAGCCTCGCCCCTTCTCGACCGGACCGCCCATGCAGACGCAGATTTCCTGTCCGGACTTGGGCAGTCGGATATCGCGCTCGCTGGCAACGATGCCGAGCTGGGTCAGGAGTTCGCCGAAGCCGACCGGCTGCGGCTTGTTGATGATGAAGCCCATCGCGCCGCTCGGCGAATGGGCGCAGACATAGATCACCGCGCGCGCGAAGCGCTCGTCGCCCATGCCCGGCATGGCGATGAGGAAATGCCCTTCCAGGGAAGAGTCCGTCGAATTTCTGCCGATTTCGGTTTCGAGATCCATGGCATCCAGATGCTTGCGGGGCTTTCACGATAGATGGCATCGCGGCGATGTCAAAACCAGAGCGTCGCAGCACGGCCCGGTTTGCCGGTCGGTGTCGCGGCTTGTTGAATGGCCAGCGCCGTTTGCCCGCGCTAACCAGCAGGGCGGGCGGGCCATGCGCCGCAAATCGTTCCAAGGCAAAAGGACACCGCAGATGAGATGGATTGCGCGGATCGCGGGCGGCCTCGCCGCGATGGCCATGGGTGCGGCAGCGGCAAAGGCAGACCCGGCGTCGACCTATGCCAGCGAGCAGGTGACGCTCCGGCTCGTGGCCGGTGAAGCTGCGCCGGACGGCACCGTTCGCGGTGCGCTGCTCGTCGATCTCGCGCCGGGCTGGCACACCTACTGGCTCGACCCGGGCGCCTCGGGTATCCCGCCGCGCATCGACTTCACGGCCACGGATAATCTGGCGAATACCGATCTGAAATTTCCGGCGCCGCTGCGCTTCGGCGAGGGCATCGCCCGCGCCAATGGCTACGAGAACGCCGTCGCCATCGGCTACGCACTTACGCCGCGGCCCGGCACCGCCCTCGATACGGTGACCGCCAGCCTCGCCATCGGCGTGTGCCAGGACATCTGCATCCCGGTGCAGGCGGAGCTCGCAGCCGACACCGGCTCAGCCTCTACAGACACCGTCGAAGCGACCTTCGCCGCCCTGCCCGCCCGCGACGGCCCGCTCGGGCGGATCAGTTCGGCCATTCTGCCCGCTGGCGGCGACATGCTCACCGTCGCCGTGGAGACGACGCTCGACGCGCAAGGCGCCGATCTCTTCGTGCGCGGGCCGGACGGCTGGTATTTCGACGAGCCCGAAACGCCCGTGCGCAACGGCGACAGCCTCGAATTCCGCGTGCCCGTCGTCGGGCGCCCGCGCGGCGCGACGGACGGGCCCGCAACGGTCGACATGGTGGTCACCGGCGCGAGCGGCGACTTCGCCGCCGATGCCGTACCGGTCACCGCCGATACGCCCGGTTGAACGGCTCGACAAAGCGCTCCGCCTCGCCTCATATGGCGCCGGGCCGTAACGCCACGCATTTCACGAAGGGAACGACCAGATGACCATCGGTATCGGCGACAAGCTTCCGAACGCGACACTGAAGACCAAGACCTCCGACGGTCCGGCAGACCTGTCCACCGACGAGATCTTCGCCGGCAAGAAGGTTGTGCTGTTCGCCGTGCCCGGCGCCTTCACGCCGACCTGCTCGATGAATCACCTGCCGGGCTTCCTGACCCACAATGACGAGATCCGCGCCAAGGGCGTCGACACCATCGCCGTCGTCGCGGTCAACGACATCTTCGTCATGGGCGCCTGGGAGAAGGCCAACGAGGCGGCCGGCAAGATCCTGTTCCTGTCCGACGGCAATGGCGAGTTCACCAAGGCGCTCGGCCTCGACATCGACCTCTCGGTCGCCGGCCTCGGCCTGCGCTCCAAGCGCTATTCGATGATCGTCGAGAACGGCGTCGTGAAGTCGCTGAACGTCGAGGAATCGCCGGGCCAGGCCGAGCGCTCGACCGCCGAGGCCGTTCTCGAGCAGCTCTGATCCGAACAGACCCGTCCCCGCCGCCAGCGCTGCGGGGACGGACGCGGACTTACTGCGTCGCGCCTATGCGCTGCGCTTGCGGCGCTTGAACGGCTCCATGCCGTCGCGGGCCAGCTGGTCGGCGCGCTCGTTCATCTCGTCGCCGGCATGGCCTTTCACCCAGTGGAAGGTGACGTCGTGGCGCCCCTTCTCCTCCTCGAGCTTCTGCCAGAGTTCGGCATTCTTCACCGGCTTCTTGTCGGCGGTCTTCCAGCCATTGCGCTTCCAGCCGTGGATCCACTTGGTGATGCCGTCGCGCATATATTGCGAGTCGGAATAGATATCGACCGGGCAGGACCGCTTCAGGGCCGTCAGCGCCTCGATCACCGCGAGCAGTTCCATCCGGTTGTTGGTGGTGTGCTCCTCGCCGCCCTTCAGTTCCTTCTCGTTGCCGTTGAAGCGCAGGATCGCGCCCCAGCCGCCCGGCCCCGGATTGCCCGAACAGGCACCGTCGGTGTGGATCTCGACCCGTCCCTCGGCGCTCATGCCGTCACCCGCTCGTCGTCATAGCCATAGTCCGAGACGCTCTTCACCGACCGGTGGAAGCGCAGCTTGCCGAGATATTCCATCGGGTCCTTCTTGGTCACGAAGGAATCGTCGGGCACCGTCAGCCAGTCGTAGAGCCGGGTCAGCAGGAAGCGCAGCGCCGCTCCCCGGCACAGCACCGGCAAGGCCACCAGCTCCGCCGCGCTCAGCGGCCGCACGCTGGCATAGCCGCCGATCAGCGCCCGGCCCTTGGTGATGTTGAAGCTGCCGTCCTGCTCGAAGCACCAGGCACAGACGGCGATCGCCAGATCGTAGGCGAGAAGGTCGTTGCAGGCGAAATAGAAGTCGATCAGGCCGGACAATTCGCCCGACAGGAAGAAGACGTTGTCGGGGAAGAGATCGGCGTGGATGACGCCCTTCGGCAGATCGGCCGGCCAGTTCGCCTCGACGAAATCGAGCTCCGCGCCGATTTCCGCGGCAAGCCCCGCCTCGATGCCGTCGACCCGGTCGCCGCAGCTTTCGAACAGCGGCCGCCAGTCGGCAACGGCGAGGCCGTTGCGGCGGTGGAGCGGGAAGTCGGCGGCCTTGCCGTGCATGCCAGCCAGCGCTGCGCCGACGGCGCGGCAATGCTGGGGCGCGGGACGGCGGGTCCACATGCCTTCGAGAAAGGTGAAAATCGCCGCCGGGCGGCCCGACAATTCGCCGAGGGACTCGCCGCCGCGCGTGTGCACCGGCAGCGGGCAGGACAGGCCCCGCTCGGCCAGATGCTCCATCAGCCCGACGAAGAACGGCAGGTCCGATCGGTTCACCCGCTTCTCGTACAGCGTGAGGATGTAGGTGCCCGCCGTGGTTCGCAGCAGGAAGTTGGAATTCTCCACCCCCTCGGCGATGCCCTTGTAGCTCAGCAGTTCGCCGATGTCGTAGGCGCCGATGAACTCGGCGAGCTGCGGCTCGGAGACGTCCGTATAGACAGCCATGCTCAGCCCTGCCCGTTGACGAAGGCCATGTCGACGGGCGTCAGCGGCGTCTGGCGCAGGCTGCGCATGACGGGGAAGTTCTCGTTCTCCTCCGCCGTGCGCACGAGCTCGATGGTCACGTCGTAGCGGTCGCGGAAGGAATCGACGATGGCGTCGACGAGGATTTCCGGGGCCGAGGCGCCAGCCGACATCGCCACCACCCCGCCGGGCTTCACGCAGTCCCAGGGCAGGTCCTGCGGTCCCTCCACCAGCGCGCCCTGCATCGCGCCGGAGCGCTCGGCGACCTCGACGAGGCGGAGCGAGTTCGACGAGTTCGGCGCGCCGACGATGAGAAACAGGTCGGCGCCCGGCGCGGCCGCCTTCACGGCGTCCTGGCGGTTGGTCGTGGCGTAGCAGATCGATTCCGACGAGGGCGCCTGCATCTGCGGGAACCGCGCCTGCAACACCGCGATGATCCCCGCGGTGTCGCCGACCGAGAGCGTGGTCTGGGTCACGAAGCCCAGCGCCTCCGGATCAGCCGGCACATATTCGGCCGCGTCGGCCTCGGTCTCGATCAGCGTGACGCTGCCCTCTGGCAACTGCCCCATCGTGCCGATGACCTCCGGATGACCGCGATGCCCGATCAGCAGCACATGGCGGCCGAGCCGCGTGTGGCGCATGGCCTGCTTGTGGACCTTGGAGACCAGCGGACAGGTCGCGTCCAGGTAGAGCAGATCGCGGGCTTCGGCGGCGGCCGGCACCGACTTCGGCACGCCATGGGCCGAGAACACCACCGGCTGGCCGTCATCGGGGACCGAATCCAGTTCCTCGACGAAGATGGCGCCCTTGCTGCGCAGCCCTTCCACGACATAGCGGTTGTGGACGATCTCGTGCCGCACATAGACCGGCGCGCCGTATTTCTTCAGCGCCAGCACGACGATCTGGATGGCCCGGTCGACGCCGGCGCAGAAGCCGCGCGGCTCGCACATGCGGATCGTCAGCTTCGGTTTGGTGGCTGTTGCGGACAAGAAGAGCTCCGGGCTGTTCGGCAGGGCGAATGTCGCGCCGAATGAAGGGATGCGACGCATGGGTGTCAAGCCTCGCGGCGCTTGTGGCGCAGCATTGCGGCACGCAGACGATGGGCCTTAAGGGACGGCACCAGCATGTCGCCGGCGGCCGCCTGGCTCAGCGCGCTTCGCGCCTGGCAGCACGAAGATCGCCGACGATCAGCATCCCCGTCATGACGATCAGCACCAGCGCCAGCCCGTACCAGGTGATGGCGTATTGCAGGTGATTGTTCGGGATGTCGATGACGGTGGTGCCGCCGATGGGCCCACCATCCGGCGTCTCGGCCCGCCCGGCATCGACGAAGAACGGCAGCACCGTGACCCCGGCATCCAGCGTCAGCCCCTCGGCCATGGCATCGATGTCGCGCCAGAAGAAGGTGTCGTTGCCCGGCTCGTTGTCCGGCACGAAATAGCCCGGCGTCTCGCGCGGCGGGTCGCGCGCGAGCCCCGTGACCGACACCACGCCCTCGCTTTGCCCCTCGGCACGGCTCGCCGGATCGCGCATCTCGTAGGGCACATAACCGCGATTGACGAAGACGACCGCGTTGGCATCGGTCATAAGCGGCGTGAAGACGTTCCAGCCGGGTTTGCCCTCGAAGGTCGTCAGCATGAAGCGCTCGCCCTCATGCAGGAACCGGCCGGTGACGGTCACCGGCGTGTAATCCACATCGCCGGTGTCGGCGAAGCGGGCACGCAGCGTCGCCAGATCGATCGGCTCGGCATGGACGCGGGCGTCGATACGCTCCAGCATCGCCTGCTTCCATTGCATCCGCTCGACCTGCCACGAGCCCAGCCCGAGGAGGATCGCGATCCCGACGAGGCAGGCGAGAAGCGCGAACCAGAACTTGCCGCGCGACATGCGGCGGGGAACGTATCCGACGCCGCCTGCGCCGATGGACGATGCGGAATCAGACATCATCGCGAAGCCGGCCTTCCGAGGCGTTGTGGCGATACTGCATGGCGATCATCAGGCCTTTCAGCGCACGCAGGAGCGGCAGGGCCAGCCCGAGGATCAGCGGCAACCACAGGAGAAAATGCAACCAGAGCGGCGGATCGTAGGCGACCTCCACCCACAGGGCCATGCCGACCACGATGAAGCCGACGATCAGGATCACGAAGACCGCCGGGCCGTCGCCCGGATCGATGAAGCCGTAGTCGAGGTCGCAGTTCGAGCAGCGCGGCGCCACCGTCAGGAAGCCGGCGAACAGCTTGCCGTCGCCGCAGCGCGGGCAGCGACCGAGGACACCGGCCTTCACCGGGTCGGCTGCTGTCTCGGGGCGTCCGCCTGTGTCGCTCAAATGCTCACTCCGTCATGGCTGGCCGGGACTTGCCGCGCGCGCCGCAAGCGCGCGCATGGTCCTGAAACGAAGAAGGCGGCACATCGCTGCGCCGCCCCCGGAAACTCTGTCGTCGCGCCGATTACTCGACGTGGATCGCGGCGCCCCAGCTGCCCCACACATAGATGCAGAAGAAGAGGAACAGCCAGACGACGTCGACGAAGTGCCAGTACCAGGCGGCCGCCTCGAAGCCGAAATGCTTCTGCGGGCTGAACTGGTGCTTCACGGCGCGCAGCAGGCAGACCGCCAGGAAGATCGTGCCGACCAGCACGTGGAAGCCGTGGAACCCGGTCGCCATGAAGAAGGTCGAGCCGTAGATCGAGCCGCCGAAGGCGAAAGGCGCGTGGGCATATTCGTAATACTGGACGTAGGAGAAGATCACGCCGAGCACCACGGTGAGGGCAAGCCCCCAGATGAGGCCCTTGCGGTCGTTGTGCAGCAGCGCGTGGTGCGCCCAGGTCACGGTCGTGCCCGACAGCAGCAGCGTGATCGTGTTGAACAGCGGCAGGTGCAGCGGATCGAGGACCTCGATGCCCTGCGGCGGCCACTGACCACCCAGCACTTCCGTGCGGGCCGCCTGGATCGCCTCGTTCGGGAACAGGCTGGCGTCGAAGAACGCCCAGAACCAAGCCACGAAGAACATCACCTCGGAGGCGATGAACATGATCATGCCGTAGCGCAGATGCAGCGAGACGGCGCGGGTATGCGCGCCCTCCTGGCCTTCCTTGATGGTGTCCGACCACCAGCCGAACATCACATAGAGGACGATCGCGAGACCGAGGAAGAAGATCCACGGGCCGGCGAAATCGATGCCGAACATGACGAACTGACCGCCGGACGCATAGCGCATGAAGCCGACGAGACCGATCATCATGATGAAGGCCCCGGCCGAGGCTATGAACGGCCACGGGCTCGGATCGATGATGTGATAGTCATGCTTGGCGTGCGTGTCGGCCATCGCGGGTCCCCGGTCTCGTTCTGAATGCCCTGCGGTCTGCTTAGCGAAACTCGCTCGGCAACTCCAGCATCTGATTGGTCTTTTCGACAGTCACCGCGATCGCCCGCGGCTCTCTAGAGTTGATCGGTCGTCGGTGTTCTCGTCGTCTCGCTCTTGCTGGCGGCCACCGGGGCCTCCGCTTCGTCGAGCGGGAAGAAGGTATAGGACAGGGTGATCCCCGGCGCGTCCTTGAGTTCCTCGGCCTCCAGCATGTCCGGATCGACATAGAAGACGATCGGCATGTCGGTCTCTTCGCCCGGCTGCAGGATCTGGTTGTCGAAGCAGAAGCAGGCGATCTTGTTAAAGTAGACGCCGGCCGCCACCGGGGTGACGTTGAAGGTCGCCTGGGCCCGAACCGGCTTGTCCGACAGGTTCTTGACGTGGAAGCTGGTCTCGCGGGTTTCGCCCAGCTTGACGGTCACCTCGCGGTCGTTCGGACCGAACTTCCACGGCAGGCCCGGCGCGACATTGCCGTCGAACCGAACCAGCACCGTCTGGTCGATCACCTGGCTCGGCGCGGTCTCGGCGCGCTGGGTGGTGCCGCCATAGCCGGTGACCTGGCAGAACAGGTAGTAGAGCGGCACCGAGGCATAGGCGGCGCCGACCATGCCTACCGCGAAGGCGGCGCAGGCAACGGCGATGACGAGGCCGCGGCGCCGTGCCGGCTGCGCGGATGCGTTGTGCTGGGTGTCGGTCATGTCGACAGCTTCGCGAGAGTGACGAAATAGAAGATCACCACCAGCGAGATCAAAACGATGCCGATGGCGATGGAGCGATTGCGCCGGGCGCGCTGCTGCGCCTCGGTCAGGCGGATGCGATCATCGTCCATCTCAGTACCACCCCGCCGGCAGCAGCGACCGTGCGACGGCTTCGCCGAGCAGGATCACGAAGAGCGCGAACAGATAGACGATCGAGAAGGCGAACAGCTTCTTGGCCGGCAGCATCTTCTCGTCGCCGTCCGGCATCCGGAACGTCGCATAGGCGTGGCGCAGGAAGTTCGCGCCGAGCAGCACCGAGGCGACACCGTAGACCGGACCGGCGAAGCCGAGCAGCCAGGGGGCGATGCCGACCGGCACGAGGACCAGCGAATAGAGGAAGATCTGGAGGCGCGTTGCCCGCTCGCCGGCGACGTTCGGCAGCATCGGCACGCCGACGCTGCCGTAATCCTTCAGCTTGAACATGGCCAGCGCCCAGAAATGCGGCGGCGTCCAGAGGAAGATGATCAGGAACAGGACGATGCTCTCGATCGCCACGCCACCGGTTACGGCGGCCCAGCCGACCATCGGCGGAAACGCCCCGGCCGCACCGCCGATGACGATGTTCTGCGGCGTCGAGCGCTTCAGACCCATCGTGTAGATCACGGCGTAGAAGAAGATGGTGAAGGCCAGGAGCCCGGCGGCGAACCAGTTGGACGCCAGTCCCAGCATGGAGACGGCCAGCAGCGACAGGATCAGGCCGAAGGCCAGCGCTGCCTCGCGATCGATGCGGCCCGCCGGGATCGGCCGGTTGGCGGTGCGCGTCATCACCGCGTCGATATCGGAATCGTACCACATGTTCAGCGCGCCCGAGGCGCCCGCCCCGATGGCGATCGACAGGATCGAGATCACCGCCAGCGTCGGGTGGATGGCGCCGGGCGCCAGCGCCATGCCGGTGATCGCGGTCAGCACCACGAGCGACATCACCCGCGGCTTCAACAGGGCGATGTAGTCACGCGGCTCCGCCATGCTGATCGCCGGCATCGCGTTGGTGTGATTTGCGTCGAGAAGCGTCAAGTCGAACCTCGAACCCGTTCGGCGCGATCCTGGCCCCGTCTGGAGCCGGTCGTCATGCGAACCGTTGCGTCGTTCTGCCATCGGCCTTGTTCCACATCCGTCGGGATGCCGCGCCGTGGCTTGCAGTCGCGGCTCCCGGACTGCGGAACCGTCAGACGATCAGGCATCCCGGATACAGGAATCCGGGATGCCGATTGATGTGCGGGAGACTGCCTGCGATGGGTCTCAGCGGACCCGCGGCAGCTCTTCCCACTGGTGGTACGGCGGCGGCGAAGGCAGCTGCCATTCCAGCGTCGTCGCACCCTCGCCCCACGGGCTCGGACCGGCGATGCGCTTCTTGGAGAAGGCCTCGAACACACCGTACAGGAACACCAGGACGGCGAAGCCCGAGAGATACGAGCCCATCGAGGACACGTAGTTCCAGCCGGCGAAGGCTTCCGGATAGTCGACATAGCGGCGGGGCATGCCGGCTGCACCCAGGAAGTGCTGCGGGAAGAACACGATGTTCACGCCCACGAAGGTCAGCCAGAAGTGCAGCTTGCCGATCGTCTCGTTGTACATGTAGCCCGACATCTTCGGGAACCAGTAGTACCAGGCCGCGAAGATCGCGAAGACGGCACCCAGCGACAGCACGTAGTGGAAGTGGGCGACGACGTAGTAGGTGTCGTGCAGCACGCGGTCCATGCCGGCGTTGGCCAGCTTCACACCCGTCACACCGCCGACGGTGAACAGGAAGATGAAGCCGATCGCCCACAGCATCGGGGTCCGGAAGCTCAGCGAGCCGCCCCACATCGTCGCGATCCACGAGAAGATCTTGATGCCGGTGGGAACCGCGATGACCATCGTCGCGAAGACGAAGTAGCGCTGCGTGTTGAGCGAGATGCCGGTGGTGTACATGTGGTGGGCCCACACGACGAAGCCGACGACACCGATCGCGACCATGGCGTAGGCCATGCCGAGATAGCCGAAGACCGGCTTCTTGGAGAAGGTCGAGATGATGTGGCTGACGATGCCGAAGCCCGGCAGGATCAGGATGTACACTTCCGGGTGACCGAAGAACCAGAACAGGTGCTGGTACAGGATCGGATCACCACCGCCGGCCGGCGAGAAGAACGTCGTGCCGAAATTGCGGTCGGTCAGAAGCATGGTGATCGCGCCGGCCAGAACCGGGAGCGAGAGCAGCAGCAGGAACGCCGTCACCAGCACGGACCAGGCGAACAGCGGCATCTTGTGCAGCGTCATGCCGGGGGCGCGCATGTTCAGGATCGTGGTGATGAAGTTGATCGCACCGAGGATCGACGAGGCGCCCGCGATATGCAGCGAGAAGATCGCCAGATCGACGGCCGGCCCGGGGTGACCCGAGGTCGACAGCGGCGGATACATGGTCCAGCCCGTGCCGGCGCCGTTCGAGCCCGGCGCGCCTTCGACGAACATCGACAGGATCAGCAGCGGGAAGGAGAAGGCGAGCAGCCAGAACGAGATGTTGTTCAGCCGGGGGAACGCCATGTCCGGCGCGCCGATCATGATCGGCACCATCCAGTTGGCGAAGCCACCGATCAGCGCCGGCATGACCATGAAGAAGATCATGATCAGGCCGTGGCCCGTCGTGAACACGTTGTAGAGCTGCGGGTCGCCGAAGATCTGCAGACCCGGCTCCTGGAGCTCCATGCGCATGGCGATCGACAGCGCACCGCCGATGATGCCCGCGCAGATCGAGAAGATCAGGTAGAGCGTCCCGATGTCCTTGTGGTTGGTCGAATAGACCCAACGCCGCCAGCCGGACGGCATGTGCGCGTCGTGGGCATCGTGAGTGGCACCATATGCCATATCGAGCTCCCTCAAACCCTGTTCGTGTTAGCGGCCGGCCACGGCGACGGAGTCGCCGGACTGGATCCGCGCCGTCAGCTGTGCATTGGCGTCCTCGAGGCTGCCCGACGCGGTGGAGTACCACGCGGCGAACTGCTCCTTGGACACGACGCGCACGGCGATCGGCATGTTGTAATGGGACTGGCCGCAGAGCTCGGAGCACTGGCCGTAGAAGATGCCCTCGCGCTGCGCCTCGAACCAGTATTCGTTGAGGCGGCCCGGCACGGCATCGACCTTCACGCCCATGGACGGCAGGGCGAAGGAATGGATCACGTCGGCCGAGGTCGAGATCAGGCGGATGACGGTATCGACCGGCACCACCATCTCGTTGTCGACGGCAAGAAGGTGCGGATAGACGTTGCGATCAGCCTTGCCGGTGGTGTCGCGGTCGTCATCGAGCAGCGGGTAGGATTCGAAGGAAACCGTCTCGGCCTCCGCTTCGGCCGACACTTCGGACGGCTGGTACTCGTAACCCCAGTACCACTGGTAGCCGGTCGCCTTGACGGTCAGCTCCGGCTCGCTCGGCGGATTGTACTGCGCCGTCAGAAGCTGGAAGGACGGCACTGCCAGGAACAGCAGGATAATCACCGGCGCGAGCGTCCAGACGACCTCGATCATGGTGTTGTGGCTGGTGCGCGAGGCAACCGGGTTTCGCGAGGCGCGATAGCGGAACACCACCCAGGCCAGCAGCGCGGCGACCAGGATGGTGATCGGGATGATGAAGGCGAGCGTGTAGTTGCTGAACCAGTGGATCTGCGCCTCGATGGGAGACAGCGCTTCCTGCAGTCCCATCTGCCAGGGGTGGGGCTGACCCGGGATCAGGTCACTCTCCTGTGCGACAGCCGTTCCGGCAGTCCCCATGGATGCCATCGCGGCAAAGATCGATCGTTTCACTCGCATTGTCTCCCTGCGCGCTCGTGCGTCAGTGGTGGGAACCGGCGTTTCGGGGACGAATAGCGCCTGCCGCCATCCGGCGCCAGCACCGGCATCCCGCGAAATCGGAAGAATCTTCGGCTCGCCGCTTAAAACCACGAAACCCGACGCGCCGCAACATCTTAGAACCATCGCAAGCTTGCGGCATTTTTGCGCTGGACCCGGCATTCCGGCGCCTTCATGGCATCGTCGCGCGGACGATTCGCATTGCCGCGACCGGGCCGGTTTGTCGCCGCGCCGGCCCGTTCTCCTCGACGGACGCTGTCCGGTAACCATTTGTTTGCTATAACGCCGGCACATTCCAATCCAGTCTCGAACCGGATGACCCGATGATCAGAACCCTTCAGACGGCGGCTGCGGCCCTCGCCCTTTGCGCCGCCAGCCTTCACCCGGCCTTCGCCCAGTCCGGCGCGACCGGCACCGTGAAGTCCCAGCACGGCGCCTGGGCCATCGTCTGCGACCAGCCGGCGGGCGCCTCGGGCGACCAGTGCGCGCTCCTGCAGAACGTCGTCGCAGAGGACAGGCCGGAGATCGGCCTGTCGATCGTCGCCCTGAAGACGGCCGACCAGCAGGCCCGGATCCTGCGCGTCCTGGCGCCACTCGGCATTCTGCTGCCGAACGGTCTCGGCCTCTATGTCGACGGCAAGGATATCGGCCGCGCGCAGTTCGTGCGCTGCTTCGACGACGGTTGCTATGCCGAGGTGATCCTCGCCGACGAACTGCTGAAGACGCTGTCGGGCGGCGCCACCGCCACCTTCATCGTCTTCCAGACCCCCGAACAGGGCATCGGCATCCCGGTCGATCTCAACGGTTTCGCCGACGGCTTCGCCGCCCTCCCCTGACGCCTCAGAAGACACGTTTGTGCGCCCGGCGCGGACCGCCGGCCACCGCGTCGCGCGGCGCCCCTGTTGGCAGGCGGCGCCGCGACGCTTATCTGCGGGGCCTGTTGCCAGAGGAGTCCTGCCATGTCCGTGTCGCTGATCGAGCGCTTCGACATCTCGCGCGCCGAGATCGACGCGATTCTCGGGGAAACCCTGTCCGGTGCCGATGATGGCGAACTGTTCCTCGAATACCGCGAATCGGAATCGCTGGTCTTCGACAATGGTCGCCTGAAGGCCGGCAATTTCTCCACCGACCAGGGCTTCGGCCTGAGGGCGGTGGCCGGCGAGGCCGTCGGCTACGCCCATGCCGGCGACTTTTCCGATGCCGCGCTGAAGCGCGCCGCACAGGCGGTGTCCGCCGTGAAGACCGGTCGCAATGGCACCTATGCCGAAGCGCCGGCCGGCACCAACCACAAGGTCTATGGCGACGAGAACCCGATCCCCTCGCCGGGCTTCGAGGCGAAGGTCAGGCTGCTCCAAGATATTGACGCCTATCTGCGCGGCCAGGGCGACGACGTGCGCCAGGTCTCCGTCACGCTCGGCTCGCAATGGCAGAATGTCGAGATCCTGCGCGCCGACGGCCGGCTGGTGAAGGATGTGCGCCCGCTCGTGCGCATCAACGTCTCCGTCGTCTGCGGCGAAGGCGACCGGCAGGAATCGGGCTCCTTCGGCGCCGGCGGGCGGACCGGCTTTTCGGAATTCTTCGTCACCGAGAACTGGCAGGCCATCGCCGACAAGGCGATCGCCCAGGCCCGCGTCAATCTGCGGGCGGTCGCCGCGCCCGCCGGCACCTTCGACATCGTGCTGGCCTCGGGCTGGCCCGGCGTCATGCTGCACGAGGCGGTCGGCCATGGGCTGGAAGGCGACTTCAATCGCAAGAAGACCTCGGCCTTCTCCGGCCTGATGGGCGAGCAGGTCGCCGCGAAGGGCATCACCGTGGTCGACGACGGGACGGTGGCCGAGCGCCGCGGCTCGCTGACCATCGACGACGAGGGCACGCCCTCCAACCGCACGGTGCTGATCGAGGACGGCAAACTGGTCGGCTACATGCAGGACCGCCAGAACGGCCGGCTGATGGGCATGGCCTCCACCGGCAACGGCCGGCGCCAGTCCTATGCCCACGTGCCGATGCCGCGCATGACCAACACGATGATGCTGGATGGTCCGCACACGCCGGAGGAGATCCTTGCCTCGGTGAAGGACGGCATCTATGCCGTCTCCTTCGGCGGCGGGCAGGTCGACATCACCTCGGGCAAGTTCGTCTTCGGCTGCACCGAGGCCTACCGCATCCGCGACGGCAAGGTGGCCGAGCCTGTGAAGGGCGCCATGCTGATCGGCAACGGCCCGGAGGCGATGCACCGGGTCTCGATGGTCGGCAACGACGTGGCGCTGGATACCGGCATCGGCATGTGCGGCAAGAACGGCCAGGGCGTGCCGGTCGGCGTCGGCCAGCCGCATCTGCGCATGGACCGCATGACGGTGGGCGGCACCGAGACCTGAGCCGCCGCCGTCGTCTCGCAGCCCTTCCGATCGCGCCCCGATAGCGGACGAGTGCCATGCAGTTCCAGTCGATCCTCATCCTGACAGGTGCCGGCATCTCGGCCGAATCCGGCGTCGACACGTTTCGCGACGTCGGCGGGATCTGGTCGAAGGTCCGGCTGGAGGACGTGGCGACGCCGGAGGGCTTCGCCCGCGACCCGGCCATGGTCCATGATTTCTACAACCAGCGGCGGGCCGGGCTCGCCGGCGTAAAGCCCAACCCGGCCCATCACGCTCTGGCGCGGCTGGAGCGAGAGTTTTCCGGCAGCGTCACGGTGGTCACCCAGAACATCGACGATCTGCACGAGCGGGCCGGCTCGCGCGGCGTGATCCACATGCATGGCGAACTGGCGAAAGCGCTCTGCGCCCGCTGCGGCACACGCGGCCCGTCGCCCGATCAGCTGTCGACGGAGCTGGCCTGCCGCCAGTGCGGCAGCCTGGCGGGCATGCGGCCGGACGTCGTCTGGTTCGGCGAAATGCCGTACCACATGGACATGATCTACGACCGCCTGGCCGCGGCCGACCTGTTCGTGTCGATCGGCACCAGCGGCGCGGTCTATCCCGCCGCCGGCTTCGTCGAGGACGCGCGGGCCAATGGCAGCCGCACGCTGGAGCTCAATCTCGAGCCCTCGGCCGGCACCATGCTGTTTTCCGAAGCGCGGCACGGACCGGCCAGCCGCCTCGTCCCCGACTTCGTCGACGAGCTGCTGGCGCGACGCTGAGCCGCAAGCCGTCCGCCCTTACGGGTAGAGCCGTTCCACGTCCCAGCCGTCGCCCGGCTCGCCGCGCCGCGTGAAGACGGCGCGGTCGTGCAGGCGGAACTGGCCGTCGTGCCAGAATTCGATCTGGGTCGGCATCAGGCGGAAGCCCGACCAGTGCGGCGGCCGCGGAACCGGGCCGTCGCCATATTCGGCGCCAAGCGCGGCGACCTTCTCCTCCAGCACGGCCCGGCTTGCCAGCGGGCGCGACTGGTCGGAAGCCCAGGCACCGATGCGGCTTCCCTGCGGGCGCGAGGCGAAATAGGCGTCGGCCTCGGCGTCCGAGACGATCTCGACCGGACCGCGCACACGCACCTGCCGGCGCAGCGACTTCCAGTGGAAGCACATCGCCGCCTTGCGGCTGGCCAGAAGCTGGGCCCCTTTGGCGCTCTCGAAATTCGTGTAGAAGACGAAACCGCGCGCGTCGAACTCCTTCAACAGGACCATGCGCACGTCCGGCAGGCCGGATGGGTCGACCGTCGCCAGCGCCACCGCGCCGGGATCGTTGGGCTCGCTCGCCTCGGCGTCTTCCAGCCAGGCCGAAAACAGCGCGATCGGATCGTCGCCGACGGGTCTTTCACCAAGAGTTAAGGCTTCGCTAGCCATTATCGTCATGATCCTTTGCATATGACATCGTCGCAACGATTCGCGGCGCGGCGCCGTAACAGATAAGAGATCGATGGCATCGTTCCAAATTCTCCTGGCCGGCCTGCTTGCGCTCGCGCTCGGCGGATGCGTGGTCGCCGGCCCGAATGCAGCCGACATGATCGACGACACGCTGATCACCGGCTCGATCACGCCGCCCCCTGCCCCCGCGGCCACGGCCGACAATTCGGCGATCCCCGACCTCGAGCGCCTGTCCGACCGGCGCACGGTCCGCAACGCGGTGTCGACCGCCGACATCGAGGCGGCGGCCAAGAGCTATCCCTGGGCCAATCCGCAGACCGGCACCAATGGCGTGATCAGCGCCCTGCAGGAGGTGCGCAACGGCTCGCGCATCTGCCGGACCTTCCAGACCTCGCGCCAGCGCTTCGACGGCGTCGCGCTCTACAATGGCGAGGCCTGCACCACCGGTGCCGGCGAATGGGCCCTGGTGCGCTTCGACGAGAACGGCTGAGGCGACACCGCCGCCGATCCGGGCCCTCGACCCTTAAATTTCACGATGGCATCCACCATATAGGCGCAGGGCGCGGTCCCGCCGCGTCACATTCGCCCAGCCATCATTCGTGAAGGACCCATTGCGTCATGCGCGACCCTTACGCCGTCCTCGGCGTTGCCAAGACAGCGAGCGAAAAGGAGATCAAATCCGCCTTTCGCAAGCTCGCCAAGCAATATCATCCGGATGCCAATGCCAGCGATCCGAAGGCTGCGGCGCGTTTCAACGAGGCCAATCAGGCCTATGAGATTCTCGGTGACAAGGACAAGCGCGCGCAGTTCGACCGAGGCGAGATCGACGCCGAGGGCAAGGCGAAGTTCCAGGGCTTCGGCGGCGGTGGCGGCAGCCCGTTCGGTGCCGGCGGCTTCGGCGGCGGGCGCGGCCAGCGGCCGGGCGGCTTCGACTTCCGCTCGACGGGCGGCCCCGAGGATCTGGGCGGCGACGGCCTGTTCTCGGACTTCTTCGAGCAGGCCTTTGCCGGCGCGGCCGGCGGCCGTCGTTCGGCCGGACCCGGCTTTGCCGGCGCCCGCAACGCCAGCACCAGGGGCGAGGACATCAACGCCAATCTGAAGGTGAAGCTGGCCGACGTCGTTTCCGGCGCCAAGGTCGAGGCGATCTTCCCGACCGGCAAGCGGCTGGCGATCCGGCTGCCGGAAGGCGTCGAGGACGGCCAGACGATCCGCCTCAAGGGTCAGGGCCAGCCGGCCCCGGTGCCCGGCGGCAAGCCGGGCGACGCGTTGGTCACCGTGCAGTTCGCACCCCATCCGCGCTTTCGCATCGATGGCCGTGACCTGATCCACGATCTGCCCGTTCCGCTGAAGACCGCGGTGCTCGGCGGCAAGGTCGAGGTCGAGACCCTCGACGGCCGCATCGCGCTGACCATTCCGGCCTGGACGAATTCCGGCAAGACCTTCCGCCTGCGCGGCAAGGGCCTGACGACGAAGGCCGGCGGACGCGGCGATCTGATGGCGTCGGTGCGCATCATGCTGCCCGAGGGTGACGCCGATCTCGCCGCGCTATTCCGGAAACAGGCCGAGCGCGAAGACGCCATCGGCTGATCGGCCACGGTCGCCCGGCAAACGACGCCCCCGCCGGACGGGGCGGCGCAAGCGTGCTTGAAGGCCCGGCGGGGCTATGCCATACCCGCCGCCGCCAAAGCATTGTTTGCACGCTGTCTTGAGGGAGTCGCGCCATGGCCGAATCGAAGGGTCTGATGACCGGCAAGCGTGGCCTCGTGATGGGCGTCGCGAACAACCGCTCGATTGCCTGGGGCATCGCCAAGGCGGCCCGCGAGGCCGGCGCGGAACTCGCCTTCACCTATCAGGGCGACGCGCTGCGCAAGCGGGTCGAACCGCTGGCCAAGGAGCTCGACGCCCTGGTCGTCGGCCATTGCGACGTCAGCGACGCCGCCTCCATCGATGCCTGCTTCAAGACCATCGAGGACGAATGGGGCAAGCTCGACTTCCTCGTCCACGCCATCGGCTTTTCCGACAAGGACGAGCTGACCGGTCGCTATGTCGACACGAGCGAGGCGAAT
Source organism: Aurantimonas manganoxydans SI85-9A1 (assembly GCF_000153465.1). Taxonomy (GTDB): domain Bacteria; phylum Pseudomonadota; class Alphaproteobacteria; order Rhizobiales; family Rhizobiaceae; genus Aurantimonas; species Aurantimonas manganoxydans. The sequence goes on from NZ_CH672387.1 coordinate 3,252,734, forward strand.
TTCTCCAAGACCATGCTGATCTCGGTCTATTCCTTCACGGCGGTCGCCCAGCGCGCCGAGAAGCTGATGACCGATGGCGGCTCGATGCTGACCATGTCGTATTACGGCGCCGAGAAGGTGATGCCGAACTACAATGTCATGGGCGTCGCCAAGGCGGCGCTCGAGGCCAGCGTGCAGTATCTGGCGGTCGATCTCGGCCCGAAGAACATCCGCGTCAATGCCATCTCCGCCGGCCCGATCAAGACGCTGGCCGCCTCCGGCATCGGCGATTTCCGCTACATCCTCAAATGGAACGAGTACAATGCGCCGCTGCGCCGTACCGTGACCATCGACGAGGTGGGCGATGTCGGCCTCTATTTCCTGTCGGATCTGTCGCGCTCGGTGACCGGCGAAATCCACCATGCCGATTCGGGCTACCACGTGGTCGGCATGAAGGCCGTCGACGCGCCCGACATCTCGGTGGTCAAGGACCTGCCGTAAGTCGGTCCCTCTCTCCGACGCCATGGCGGATGCTGCGATGATTTCGACCGAACTCTATCTCTGCCGCCACGGCCAGACCGACTGGAACGCCGAGGGGCGGCTGCAGGGTCAGGAAGACATTCCGCTCAACGCCCTCGGCCGCGAGCAGGCCCGGCGCAATGGCCTGTGCCTGCGCAACATCCTCGGCGCCGGCGCCTCCGGCTTCAGCTTCCTGTCGAGCCCGCTCGGCCGCGCCGTCGAGACGATGCGGATCATCCGCACCGAACTGGACCTTCCCCCGGACGATTTCGAGACCGATCCGCGCCTGGTTGAGCTGCATTTCGGCGACTGGCAGGGCTCCACCCTCGACGAGGTCCGCAAGAGCGATCCGGAGGGGCCGAAGCGGCGCAAGGCCGACAAGTGGAATTTCGTGCCCCCGGGCGAGAAGGCCGAATCCTATGCGCTGCTGGCCGAACGGGTGCGCCCCGTCTTCGAAAACCTGTCGCGGCCGACCATCGTGACCGCCCATGGCGGCGTGTCGCGCTGCATCCTGCGCATGTATGGCGGCTTCGACGACCGGGCGGCCGCCCGCGGCGACATCGCCCAGGACCGCATCCTGCACTGGCTCGACGGCGGGCTGACCTGGGTCTGAGCGCTGCTCAGCCGGCGTCGACGATGCGCAGGGTCTCGGTCTCGCCGAAGATCAGCACGACGTCCATGCCGGGCTCGACGACGTCGTAGTCGAAATTCTCCGGCAGGCGGTAGGTGACGCCGTCGCTGAGCCGCAACTGGGCGTGCTCGCGGTCGATCGCCTCGATGGTGCCGTCGACTTCTTCCGCCATGGCCGGGATCGTCATCGCCACGGTGAGAAAGGACGTCGCGAAGAATGCGAGAATCTGCCTGGTCACTGTATGGTCCTTCCACCTTTCGCCGCGACCGCCATCATGGCGCGCGGCGTTCTCGCTGCCCCTCTCCGGGGCGTCTGTCAGCTGCGATGTTTGGCCCCGATTGTGTCAATTCTCGTGCGCGGAAATTACAATTCGTTTCGATCCGTTGCATTTGACGGATTTGGTTAAGCTAACGTAAGCGAGGCGTCCTCCAGGCCTCTTCTCCTTTCGGCGGAATTCCATGTCCCACAACAGCTTCGGTCATCTCTTTCGCGTCACCACCTGGGGCGAGAGCCACGGGATTGCGATCGGCTGCGTGGTCGACGGGACGCCGCCGGGAACCCGGTTCTCGGAAGCCGGCATCCAGGCCTATCTCGACAAGCGCCGCCCCGGCCAGTCGCGCTACACCACACAGCGCCAGGAGCCCGACCAGGTGCGGGTGCTGTCCGGCGTCATGCCGGGCGAGGCCGAAGGCGAACTCGTCGCCACCGGCACGCCGATCGCGCTGGAGATCCAGAACACCGACCAGCGCTCGAAGGACTATTCCGACATCGCCCGGCGCTACCGGCCCGGCCATGCCGACATCACCTACGACATGAAATACGGCGTGCGGGACTATCGCGGCGGCGGCCGGTCCTCGGCCCGCGAGACCGCCACCCGCGTGGCTGCCGGCGCCGTCGCCCGGCAGATCGTGCCGGGCCTGACGGTCCGCGCGGCCCTCGTCCAGATCGGCACCATCGCCATCGACCGCAGCCGCTGGGACTGGGACGAGGTCGATCGCAACCCGTTCTTCTGCCCGGACGCCGAGACCGCCGAACGCTGGGCCGAGCATCTGGACGCCGTGCGCAAGAGCGGCTCGTCGGTCGGCGCCATCGTCGAGGTGGTCGCCGAGGGCGTGCCCGGCGGCCTCGGCGCGCCGATCTACGCCAAGCTCGACGGCGACATCGCCGCCAACCTGATGTCGATCAACGCCGTGAAGGGCGTCGAGATAGGCGACGGCTTCGCCGCTGCCACCCTGTCGGGCGAGGAGAATGCCGACGAGATCCGCATTGGCCCCGACGGCGCGCCGCAATTCCTGACCAACCATGCCGGCGGCATCCTGGGCGGCATCTCCACCGGCCAGCCGGTCGTGGCGCGCTTCGCCGTCAAACCGACCTCGTCGATCCTCACCCCGACCCGCTCGGTCGATGCGGACGGCAACGAGGTCGACGTGATGACCAAGGGCCGCCACGATCCCTGCGTCGGCATTCGCGCCGTGCCGATCGGCGAGGCGATGGTCGCCTGCGCGGTGGCCGACCATTATCTGCGCCATCGCGGCCAGACCGGACGGGGCTGACACCTCCACGCTCCCGGCACCGGCCGGATCGTCAAACAAATCGTTGAACAGGTCCGCGAGGACGCTAAGGTCGCCCCATGCGGACACGTCTCTATCATCACCCCATCTTCGCCGAGCATCTGACCGGTCCCGGCCATCCCGAGCGCCCCGAACGCATGCAGGCGGTCACGGCCGCGCTCGAGGACGAGGCGTTCCAGCATCTCGACCGGGCCGAGGCGCCGGAAGGGTCGCTGGAGGCGATCTATCGCTGCCATCCGGAGGATTACGTCCGCAAGGTCGCGACGACGATCCCCGAGGAAGGGCTGGTGCGCGTCGACAACGACACCATCGTCAGCCCGAAGAGCTTCACCGCCGCGCTGCACGGCGTCGGCGCGGCGACGGCGGCCGTCGACGACGTGATGACGGACGAATGCGACAATGTCTTCGTCGCGGCACGGCCGCCCGGCCACCATGCCGAGCGCCAGACGGCGATGGGCTTCTGCCTGTTCAACAACGCCGCCATCGCCGCGCGCCACGCCCGGACGGTGCACGGCCTCGACCGCGTCGCCATCGTCGACTGGGACGTCCACCACGGCAACGGCACCCAGGACATCTTCTGGGAGGACCCGTCGGTCATGTACTGCTCGACCCACCAGATGCCGCTCTATCCGGGCACCGGTGCCAAGGGCGAGACTGGCCAGGGCAACATCGTCAACGCGCCGCTGTCGGCCGGCGACGGCAGCGACGTCTTCAAGGACGCGTTCCGCTCGCGGGTGCTACCGGCGCTGCGGGACTTCCATCCCGACCTCGTCATCATCTCGGCCGGCTTCGACGCCCACCACCGCGATCCGCTGGCCAATCTGCAGCTGACCGAGGCGGATTTCGACTGGGCCACCGCCGAACTGATGGCACTGGCCGACCGGGCCTGCGACGGCCGGCTTGTGAGCCTTCTCGAAGGCGGTTACGACCTGCACGGCCTTGCGGTCTCCACCACCGCCCATGTCAAGCGGATGATGACCGGCTGATCACGACCTCTCTTCGACGAGAGGCCCGGCACCGGACATTCGGAAACACCAGACAGACGGACACCATGCCCGAACGCGACGACGCCCCGCTCCCGACCGACGATTCCGACATCGCTGAGATGAGCTTCGAGAATGCCCTTGCGGCACTGGAGCGCATCGTCTCGGATCTCGAACGCGGCGATGTGCCGCTGGACCGCTCGATCCGCATCTACGAGCGCGGCGAGAAGCTGAAGAACCATTGCGACCGGCTGCTCTCCGTGGCCGAGGACAAGGTCGAGAAGATCAAGCTCAACCGCGCCGGCAAGCCGGTCGGCACCGAGCCGCTCGACCCCGATTGAGACCCTTCACCGAAGGGCAAGGCAACCGGACGTTCCCTCCGGCCGTTGTCCGCTCGTGTTTGCGGCCAGCGGGTTGAACCTCGCGTTTTGGAACCGATGTAAAGTGTTTCGCGCCGCTGGCGCGTGCATCTGACAGGCAGTGAAAGGTCCCGCCAGTGTCTTCGAAGTCGGTAACGCCACTGCTCGACCAGATTTCCTCCCCCGCCGATCTGCGGACCCTGAAGGAAGGCCAGCTCCGACAAGTGGCCGACGAACTGCGCACCGACCTGATCGACGCGGTTTCCAAGACCGGCGGGCATCTGGGCGCCGGGCTCGGCGTCGTCGAACTGACCGTGGCGATCCATCACGTCTTCAACACGCCCGACGACCGACTGATCTGGGACGTCGGCCATCAGGCCTATCCCCACAAGCTTCTCACCGGGCGCCGCGACGGCATGCGCACCGTGCGCCAGGAAGGCGGCCTGTCGGGCTTCGCCAAGCGCACCGAGAGCGAATACGACCCGTTCGGCGCCGGCCATTCCTCGACCTCGATCTCCGCCGGCCTCGGCATGGCCGTGGCGCGCGACCTGTCGGGCGGCAAGAACAACGTCATCGCGGTGATCGGCGACGGCGCGATGAGCGCCGGCATGGCCTATGAGGCGATGAACAATGCCGGCGCGCTCGACGCACGGCTGATCGTCATCCTCAACGACAACGACATGTCGATCGCCCCGCCGACCGGCGCGATGAGCGCCTATCTGGCGCGGCTCGTCTCCGGCAAGACCTATCGCAGCCTGCGCGACCAGGCGAAGTCGATCAGCCAGCACCTGCCCGGCTTCTTCCGCGAGGGCGCCCGGCGGACCGAGGAATATACCCGCGGCTTCTTCACCGGCGGCACGATGTTCGAGGAGCTCGGCTTCTACTATGTCGGTCCGATCGACGGTCACGACCTCGACCATCTCTTGCCCGTCCTGAAGAACGTCCGCGACGCCAAGACCGGGCCGATCCTCGTCCATGTCGTCACCAAGAAGGGCAAGGGCTACGGCCCGGCCGAGAACTCCGCCGACAAATATCACGGCGTGTCGAAGTTCGATGTCATCACCGGCGCCCAGGCCAAGTCCAAGGGCAATGCGCCGAGCTATACCGGCGTCTTTGCCGACAGCCTGATCCAGGAGGCGCAGGACGACGACAGGATCGTCGCCGTCAACGCCGCCATGCCGAACGGCACCGGGCTCGACAAGTTCGCCGAGATCTTCCCCAAGCGCACCTTCGACGTCGGCATCGCCGAGCAGCATGCCGTCACCTTCTGCGCCGGACTCGCCAGCGACGGCTACAAGCCCTTCGCCGCGATCTACTCGACCTTCCTGCAGCGCGCCTACGACCAGATCGTCCACGACGTGGCGATCCAGAAGCTGCCGGTGCGCTTTGCCATCGACCGGGCCGGCTATGTCGGCGCCGATGGGCCGACCCATGCCGGCTCCTTCGACACCGGCTTCCTGTGCCCGCTGCCGGGCATGGTGGTGATGGCTGCCGCCGACGAGGCCGAGCTGCGCCACATGGTGCGCACCGCCGCCGTCTACGACGAAGGCCCGATCTCCTTCCGCTATCCGCGCGGCAACGGCACCGGCGTTGACATGCCGGAACGCGGCCAGGCGCTGGAAATCGGCAAGGGCCGCATCGTCAGGGAGGGCACCAAGGTCGCCATCCTGTCCTTCGGCACGCGCCTCGCCGACAGCGTCGCCGCAGCCGAAGAGCTGGAAACCTTCGGCCTGTCGACAACCGTGGCCGACGCGCGTTTCGCCAAGCCCCTCGACACCGAACTGATTGGTCGCCTCGCGCGCAATCACGAGGTGCTGATCACCGTCGAGGAAGGTGCCAGCGGCGGCTTCGCGTCGCAGGTGCTGGAGCATCTGGCGGCCCGCGGCCTGCTCGACCACGGCCTGAAGATCCGGCCGCTGATCATGCCCGACCGTTTCCTCGACCACGCCGCGCCGGAGACGATGATCCGCCAGGCGGCACTCGACCGGCAGGGCATCGTCGACACCGTCTTCCGTGCCCTTGGCACCGAAGCCAGCCGCGTCCTGCAGGCGTAGGCGCGGACGGCTCCCTCTCCGCGCCCTGCCTACGATCAGCGACTGCTTTTCAGGGCCCGCGCGTAGCTTTCCAGCACTGCGTTCATCCGGGTCTGGTATCCCTTGCCCTCGGCCTTAAACGCCTCGAGCACCGATTTCTTGACCCGCAGGGTGACCGGCTGGGTCAAGTCCGGCTCGACGAGCACGGCCTTCTCCCAGAACGCGTCGTCGAGCTCGGGGACGTCGCTCGTATCGATGGCGTCATCGTCCAGTTCGGCCAGATCAGTGGGTGACAGCTCTGTTTCGTAGCGCTTCTTCATAGCGGTCCCGTTCTCTGCGCTTGGCAGGGCGCGCGGAAATGATGCGGGTTAGCCCGGCGCGATCGGTGTGAACAACGACGATGATGAGAACGCCGTCGATCCGTCCGATACTGACCTGACGAACCTCGCCATAGTCACGCCGGTCGTCGATCACCGACAGGACCGGCCCCTGAAATATCCGGCTTGCCGTGCTGAAGCTCAGTCCGTGCTTACCGATATTCGCTTGGTTCTTGGCTTCATCCCACTCGAACATCGCCCCCTCAAGTTAGGACATTTTGTACATACAATCCAGTGTAGCTATGGATCACTCGCCCACAAAGTCTGCGCGATCACGCGGATGCGCGCCAGCGCCATCGAACATGCTTGCCATTTGCCGCCGCTGGCCGCATGACCTGCCGATGGCCTCCACCGAAGAACAACATCTGTCGCGCGTCCGGCTCGACGTCCTCGTCAGCGACCGCGGTCTCGCCGCCAGCCGCGCCCGCGCGCGCGACGCAATCATGCGCGGTCACGTCAAGGTCGACGGGCAGACCGTCACAAAGCCGAGCCTCAACGTGCCGCCCGAAAGCGAGATCACGCTGGACGACCCGGCCGCCGACTATGTCTCGCGCGCCGGGCTGAAGCTGGAAGCCGCGCTCGATCAGTTCGCCATCCCCGTCGAAGGCCGCATGGCCGTCGATCTCGGCGCCTCGACCGGCGGCTTCACCGAGGCGCTGCTGCGCCGCGGCGTCGCCCATGTGGTCTCCATCGATGTCGGCCACGGCCAGATGCATCCGCGCATCGCCGCCGATCCGCGTGTCACCGCGATCGAGGGCCTGAACGCCCGCGACCTGACCCGCGAGGATATCGGCGGCCGCGCCTTCGATCTGCTCGTCGCCGATGTCAGCTTCATCACCCTGCGGCTGGCCCTGCCGCCGGCCCTGGAACTGGCCGAGCCCGGCACGACCGGCGTCTTTCTGGTGAAGCCGCAATTCGAGGCCGGTCGCGAGGCGATCGCCAAGAACGGCCTCTTGCGCGATCCCGACAGCGCGCCGCTGGTGGCCGAAGCCGTGCGCGACTGGCTCGCTGCCCAGCCCGACTGGCAGGTGAAGGGGCTCGCGCCCTCGCCGATCCCCGGCGGCGACGGCAATCACGAATTCCTGCTGATCGCCGAAAAATCATGAGCCTGGAACTGACCATCGACCGGCTCGGGGCGCAGGGCGACGGGGTCGCCGACACGGCCACGGGGCCGGCCTTCGTGCCGTTCACCCTGCCGGGCGAGCGGGTGGAAGCGACCGAAGCCGGGCGCCGCTTCCGGCTCGACACTATCCTCACCCCTTCGCCGCAGCGCCAGACGCCGCCCTGCCCGCATTTCGGCACCTGCGGCGGCTGCGACCTGCAGCACGCCGACGATGCGCTCTACACCGCCTTCAAGCGCGACGTGGTGGTCGACGCCCTGGCGCGTGCCGGCCTCGAAACCGAGATTGCGGCGCTGGTGGCCTGCCCGCCGGCCTCGCGTCGCCGGGTGGCGCTGTCGGCGGTCGGCGCCGGCAAATCCGTGCATCTCGGCTTCAATGCGGCCCATTCGGACCAGATCGTGCCGATCGAGGTCTGCCCGATCGCCCTGCCCGCCATCCAGCGGGCCCTGCCCGCCCTGCAGCGGCTCGCCGCCCTGCTGGCCGATCGCAGGACACCGCTGAAACTCACCGTGACCGTCACCGATACCGGCCTCGACGTGGCCGCGACCGCGGCGCCCAAGCTGGCCGAAGGCAAGCGGCGTCAGGCCATCGCCCTGGCCGTCAGCGAAAGCTTCGCACGGCTCACCGTCGACGGGGAGATCCTCGTCATGACGCGGCCGCCCTCGATCAGCTTCGACGGCATCACCGTCGAACTGCCGCCCGGCGCCTTCGTCCAGGCCGTTGCGGCGGCCGAAACCGCGATGGCGTCGCGGGTGACGAAACATCTGGCCGGCGCCAAGCACGTGGCCGATCTCTTCTCGGGCTCCGGCACCTTCGCGCTGAGGCTTGCGGTCCAGTCGCGGGTCCATGCCGTCGAATCGGAGGCCGCGCCGCTCGCCGCGATGACCGCCGCCTGGCGCACTCGTCCCGGCCTGAAGCCGCTGACGACCGAACGCCGCGACCTCTATCGCCGGCCGATCCCGGCGAAGGAACTGAAGGCCTATGACGGCCTGGTCTTCGATCCGCCGCGCGCCGGCGCCGAGGCGGTGTCGCAGGAGATCGCGGCCTCGAAGATCAGCCGCGTCGCCGCCGTGTCCTGCAACCCGGTCACGATGGCCCGCGACCTGCGCATTCTCGTCGACGGCGGCTTCCGCCTCGTCGAGGTGACGCCGGTGGACCAGTTCCTGTGGTCGCGGCATGTCGAGGCGGTCGCGCTCTTGGAGCGCTGACCGGCCCCGCGCGCCCGCCGCGATCCCTTTGATTCTCCGCGACCGAGCGACTAAGCCCCTGCCATGACCGGATATCTCACCCAGTATGGCTACGCCTTCCTGTTCGTGGTCGTGCTGTTCGAATCCACCGGCATTCCGCTGCCGGGCGAGAGCATTCTGGTCGCCTCCGGCATGCTGGCCGGCGAAGGCACGCTGAACATCTGGGCGGTGCTGTTCGCCGCCTTTGCCGGATCGATCGTCGGCGACAATCTCGGTTATGTCGTCGGCCGCCGCTACGGACGGCGGATCGTCGTGCGCTGGGGCTCGCGCTTCGGCCTCGGCGAGAAGCGCTTCGCCATGGTCGAGGAACGGTTCAAGAATTATGGCTTCGCCGTCGTGCTGGTCGCCCGCTTCGTCATCATCCTGCGCCAGCTCAACGGCTTCGTCGCCGGCACGATGCGGATGAGCTGGCCGATCTTCCTGTTCTACAACTGCATCAGCGCCGCCCTGTGGAGCGCCGCCTACGGTGCCGGCGCCTATCTGTTCGGCTCGGCCTTCCGGCACTTCTTCGAGGCCTATTCGACCTGGCCGATCTTCGTCATCGCGGCCCTCGTCTGCGTCATCGGCATGGTGGGAACCTACAAGTTCCTGTTCGCCGAAGAGGACGAGGCGACGCCGGCCGAAGACGCCAGCACCGCCGACGATTCCCCGCTCCGCGGCAAGTCCTGACGGGCCCCGCGGCCACGCTCCGCCTAGCGGGGCGCTGACCCGTTAGCGCGACATGAAGGCCATGAAGGCAGCGCGGGCTTCGTCCGAGGTCAGCCGCTCGGAGAAGTGCTCGATCTCCCGCTCGATCCGCGCCACGATGTCCTTGCGGTCACCGCGCAGAAGTTCGCGCGCGATGGCCACGGCCCTGGGCGGCTTCTGGGCCAGCCGCTCGGCGGTCTCGCGGGCCACCGCCTCGACGTCGTCTTCCACGACCTTGTAGACGATCCCCGCCTCACGGGCGGCTTCCGCATCGAAGGTGTCGCCCAGCGCCAGCAGGGCGAAGGCTCGCTGGTCGCCCATGATGCGCGGGCCGATCAGACTGGACCCGGCCTCCGGCGTCAAGCCGAGATCGATGAAGGGCGTGCGGAAGACCGAGCGCGACGAGGCGAAGGCCATGTCGCAATGCATCAGCAGCGTCGTGCCGATGCCGATCGCCAGACCGTCGACGGCGGCGATCATCGGCTTGGGCGCGGTCGCAACCGTTGTCAGGAACTCGTGAATCTCGGTGCGCTGCAACCCGCCCTGCGCCAGCGTCAGGAAATCCTTGATGTCGTTGCCGGCCGAAAAGGCACCGGGCACGCCGCAGATCAGGATCACCCGCACCGCCTCGTCGCCGGCCGCGCCCTGAAGCGCGGCGGTGATCGTGCGGTACATGTCCAGCGTGATGGCGTTCTTCTTGTCCGGCCGGTTCAGGCGGATGGTCAGGACGCCGTTTTCGGTCGTCGTCTGGATCAGATCGGTCATGGTCGCGGTCCTACTGCAGGATCGAATGGGCAGCCGCGAGGCTGGCGGCGCCGCCGACGACCTGCCGCTTCAGGGCACCGGTCTCCGACAGGAGGTTCTCCGCCATGAAGCGGGCCAGATGGGCGCGCTCGGTGCGGGTCGTGTCGGCCAGCGCCGCCTTGGCGAGATAGACCGCGCCGGCGGTCAGGCCGAACAGCCGCAGATAGGGCGTCGCACCGGCAAGGGCGGTGTCCATGTCCTTGGCGGCCGTGGCGTTCGACAGGAACTCCGTCGTCTCGCGCAGATCGGCCATCGCCGCGGCGAGCGCGTCGCCTGTGGCGCCAAAGGCCGCCTCGTTCTGGCCGCGCACCGCCTCGATCGTCTCGTCCAGCTCGGCGAAATAGCGGCGCACCGCCTCGCCGCCGGACTGGCCGATCTTGCGGGCGACGAGATCGATCGCCTGGATGCCGTTGGTCCCCTCGTAGATCGGCGCGATGCGGGCGTCGCGCAGCAGCCGGGCGGCGCCGGTCTCCTCGACGAAGCCCATGCCGCCATGCACCTGGATGCCGAGCGAGGCGACCTCGACGCCGACATCGGTGGAGAACGCCTTGGCGATCGGCGTCAGGAGGTTGGCACGCTCCTTCCACGCCGCGGACGCCTCGGCGTCGCCGCGATGCGCCTTCGCCATGTCGGTCGCATGGCCGCAGGCATAGGTGATCGCCCGCACCGCGCCGGTCAGCGACTTCATCGTCAGCAGCATGCGGGCGACATCGGGATGGTCGAGGATGGGGCTCATCTGGCCGCCCGCTTCCGGGTTCTTCGCCAGCCGGGTCGCGCGGCCCTGGCGGCGCTCGCGGGCGTAGTCGAGCGCCTTCTGGAAGGCGGCTTCGGCGACGCCGATGCCCTGCACGCCGACCAGCAGCCGGGCATTGTTCATCATCGTGAACATGCAGGCGAGACCGCGGTTCTCCTCGCCGATCAGATAGCCGACCGCGCCGGCCTCCTCGCCGTCGACGCTGCCGTCGCCGTAGATCATCGTGCAGGTGGGCGAACCGTGAATACCGAGCTTGTGCTCGACCGAATGGCAGAAGGCGTCGTTGCGGCGTCCGAGCGAGCCGTCTTGGTTGACCAGGAACTTCGGCACCAGGAACAGCGAGATGCCCTTCACACCGGCCGGTGCATCCGGCAGGCGCGCCAGCACCAGATGGACGATGTTGTCGGTGAAGTCGTGCTCGCCATAGGTGATGTAGATCTTCTGGCCGAAGATCCGGTAGCTGCCGTCATCGGCGCGTTCGGCCTTGGTCTTCAGCGCCGACAGGTCCGAGCCGGCCTGCGGCTCGGTCAGGTTCATCGTGCCCATCCAGGCGCCGGTGACCAGCTTTTCCAGATAGGTCGCCTTCAGTTCGTCCGAGCCGTGCGCCTCCAGCGCTTCGACCGCGCCGACGGTCAGCGTCGGTCCGATGGCAAAGCCCATCGAGGCGGAGTTCCACATCTCGAAGACGGCGGCCGACAGCGAGGTCGGCAGGCCCTGGCCGCCATATTCCTCCGGCCCGGTCAGAGCGTTCCAGCCGCCGGCAGACCAGTTCTCGTAGAGCGCCTTCCAGCCGGTCGGCGTCGTCACCACGCCGTCCTTCACCGAGGTCCCCTCGCGGTCGCCGACATCGGCCAGCGGCGCGATCTCCTCGCCGGCGAAGCGTCCGGCCTCTTCCAGCACGGCGTCCAGCAGGTCGGGGGTCAGCTCGCCCAGGAGGCCCTGTTCCATCGCCGCTTCCAGTCCCGCGACCTTTTTCAGCGCGAAGGCGATGTCATCGACCGGTGCCTTGTACATGGTAGATCTCCTCATGCTCGAACCGAGCGGATTGCGACGGAGGCAGGGCTCTCGACGCAATTACCTTTTACGTAATCGTCAATCAACAGGAGCGGAACCGAAAGCCGCCCGAACCATTCTACTGGCATCACTCGAAGGGAGATTTGCATGCGGTTCGTGCGGTATGGTGACCGGGGCTCTGAACTTCCCGGTCTGCTCGACGACGACGACCGTATCCGCGACCTCTCCGAGCATCTCTCCTCCCAGACCAGCGAGTATCTCGATCCCGACCGCCTCGCCGCGGCCGGCCGGCTCGATCCCGCGTCGCTTCCACTGGTGGCCGAAGGCGTGCGCCTGTGCAAGCCCGTGCGGCGCATCGGCAAGATCGTAGGCGTCGGGCCGAACTATCACGACGCGGCGGCCCAGGCCGGCTTCAAGGTCAATCCCGAACCGACGCTGTTCCTGAAGGCCGCCACGGCGGCCTGCGGGCCGAACGACCGGATCGAACTGCCGAAGCTGGCGACCCGGGTCGACTGGGGCGTCGAGCTGGCCGTGGTGATCGGTCGCACGGCCAAATATGTCAGCGTCGAGGAGGCGATGCGCCATGTCGCCGGCTTCACCCTCGCCAACGACGTCACCGAACGCAGCTTCCAGCTCCAGCGCGGCGGCCAGTGGTCGAAGGGCAAGTCGCACGACACCTTCGCGCCGCTCGGGCCCTGGCTGGTGACGCCGGATGCGATCGGCGACCATGACGCGATCGATCTCTGGCTCGACGTGAACGGCGAACGCCAGCAGAGCGCCAGCACCGCCGGCATGATCTTCAAGGTGCCGTATCTGATCTCCTACATCTCCCGCTTCATGCGACTGGAGCCGGGCGACATCATCCTGACGGGCACGCCGGGCGGCGTCGGCCTGTCCTACGATCCGCCGCGCTTCCTGAAGGCGGGCGACCGCGTCACCGTCGGCGGCACCGGCCTCGGCAGCCAGTCCTCGCTCTGCGTGGCGGTCTGACGCGCAAGGTGGTTCCGTCACGACCAGGGCCGGCCCAGCGGGTCTTCGCGCGTCGCACGCAGCGCGCCGGCCAGAACCGCCGATAGCCCCCTCGCCTTCCACCCCGACGGGTCGTCCAGCCCCATCCGTGCCAGCGCTGCCTCTTCGCGCGGATCGGGCGTCATGCGCCAGCCGGCCAGTGCCAGACGCGCGAGGGCCAGGCGATCGGCCTTGGCCGATTTCAACAGCTTCAGTGCCGGCACGAGCCGCCGCTCCTCGGCGGTCAGCGCGGTGCCGAACGGATAGGCCGGCAGCCTGTCGGCATAGGGCCGCAGGGCCTCGACCACGGCTGCACGCGTGTTGCGACGCGGCGGTGCGTAGCCGGCCTCCAGCTTCGTCGCGGCGATCGCCGCCTTGGCCAGCCCGGCCTGGAACCGCCCGTCGGCCAGCCCGATCATTGCCGCAACGGTGTCGCGGTCGGTGCGGCCGCGCAGGTCGGCAACGCCATATTCGGTGACGACGATGTCCTTCAGATGCCGGGGAATGGTGGTGTGGCCATAGGCCCAGAGGATATTCGAGGGCCCGCTTGCACCGCGGGTGGACGGCAGGCCGATGACCGAGCGCGCATCGGGCAGTTCAAAGGCCTGGGCGACGAAATTGTACTGGCCGCCGACGCCGGAGACGACCCGGCCGTCGTCGAGCTGGTCGGAGCAGATGTCGCCCAGCGGCGTCGCCAGCATCGCGGCGTTGAAGAAGCGCGCGTTGCGGCGATCGGCGGCGTGGATCGCGCGGTCTTCGGCCGGCAGCGCGTTGACGAAGGAGATCTCACGCATCGACAGGAGCGCGCGGCGCTCCGGCGCCATCTCTCGCAGCCGGGCATAGAAACTCTGCGGGCCGACGAAGAAGCCGCCATGCAGGATCTTGCCGTCGCTGGCCGGGCGCCGGAGGATGCCGGCCTCGAACAACTCCAGGAGCCCGTCGACGAACATTTCCGACAGGCCGTAGAGCCCTTCGCGGAACGGCTCGGTCTGGGGCTCGAGGCTCTCCGGCCAGTTGCTGAGGGCTGCCAGCATCGCCCGGAATGTTGCCGGATCGCGATGGCGCAGGATGAGCGCATGGGTGAGCGCGTCGCCGATCCCGCCAATGCCGATCTGGATCGTGCCGCCATCCTTCACCAGCGCCGCGCTGTAGAGGCCGATGGCATATTCGGCCGGGCCGATCGGCTGCTTGGGCACCGAGAACAGGCGCGCCGCTTCGACGTCCTCGCCTTCCAGCAGGCAGTCGAACCGCTCGGTCGGCAGGGCCGCCGGACCGTCCATGAAGGGCAGGTTCGCATTGGCCTCGCCGACGAAGAGGATCGGCTGGCCCCGCTCGCGCGCGGCGTCGAGCGCCGGCAAGAGATCGAGCGTCATGTCGGTGTTGGAGGACAGCGACCATTGGCTGCGATCGGCCGACGGCGCGACCATCTGGCCGATGACATTGACGCCGCTCGCCAGGATGTAACCGGCGGCATGGGTGTAGTTCGCCGTGACGTAGTTCTCCTGGGCGTGGCGGTTGCCAAGCAGCGCGCCGGCCTGAAGGAAAAACTCGACCACCCGCACATTGGGCGGCAGCGCATCGTTGCGGCGGTCCGCGACATAGTCGAGCCGGGTCACGCCGTCGTAGAGGCGTTTCGCCATCGGCCCGGCAAAGCGGCCCTCCAGCCCCTCGCCGCCCGAGGGCGGGTCGAGGGACAGGGCCGTCTGGATGGTCAGGTCGACCTGCGGGTCGCGCAGCGCCCGGCGGTAGAGCGCATTGGCGACATGGTTCGCCTTGCCGAGGCCGAGCGGCAGCGCCAGCACGATCGTCTTGCCGACCGCCGCGATCACGGCGTCGGCCAGCGCAGCGGCCTCGGTGAAGCGTTGCGTCATCAGCTCTTCAGGCGCTGCCAGCCCTCGTCCGGCGCAAAACGCGGCCCATGCTTGTCGGCCAGTTCGTTCATCCGGGCGACGATCTCGTCGACGCCGCGCTGCTTCGCGTAATGGATCGGGCCGCCGCGGAAGGGCGCAAAGCCGGTGCCGAAGATCATCGCGCCGTCGGCGACGTGCTCGCTCTCCACCACGCCCTCGCGCAGGCACGCGACGACCGCGTTCAGCATCGGCAGGATCAGCCGGTCGAGCATGTCCGGATCGTCCTTCGAACCGTCCGGCAGCCCGTCGAGGCGCTGCTTCTGCGGCTCGCCGTCCTCGTCATAGGCATAGAGCCCCGCGCCGGTCTTGCGGCCGAGCTTGCCTTCGTCGACCATGGTCTGCAGCCAGCCGGGCGAATCCGGAAACGCCGTGTCGAGGCGTTCGCGCAGGGAGGCGGAGACGTCGAGGGCGATGTCGAGCCCGACCTGGTCGGTCAGCTCGACCGGGCCCATGGGCATGCCGAATCGTTCGGCGCAGGCGTCGATGCGCTCCTTCGGAATGCCCTCGTCGACCATGATCAGCGCCTCGGCCATGTACGGCGTCAGCGAGCGGTTGACGAGGAAGCCCGGCGCCGAGGTGACCGGGGCCGGCAGGCGCGACAGCTCCGCCGCGAAGGCGGTCGCCCGGCGCGCCGTCTCGGAGCTGATCGCATCGTGGCTGACGATCTCGATCAGCTGCATGCGCGAGACCGGATTGAAGAAATGCAGTCCGACGAGGCGCGAGGGATCGGCGAGACCCGCGGCAAGATCGGCCAGCGGCAGTGCCGAGGTGTTGGTCGCCAAGAGCGCCCCCTCCTTCAGCTGCGGTTCGATCTCCGCATAGATCTTGCGCTTCAGCTCGATCTTCTCGGGCGCCGCCTCGATGACGATGTCGGCGCGGCCGATGCCGTAGCCCATCGGGTCCGGCACCAGCCGATCGAGCGCATCGCGCACTTTCAGCGGGTCCTTCAGGGTCGCCTTCAGCATCTTCTGCGCCGCCCTGATCGCCTTGCCGATCGGTGCCGTCGCCACGTCGCCCAGCGTCACGGAAAAGCCCTCGCGCGCCGCCCAGGCGGCGATGTCGCCGCCCATGGCGCCGGCGCCCACCACGTGAACGTGCCGGATCCCGGATGCCCCCTCCTTCAAGCCGCGCATGGTCTCGCGCAGGAAGAACACCCGCACGAGGTTCTGGGCGGTGTCGGTCTCGATCAGCTCGGCGAAGCTGTCGATCTCGCCCTCCTGCATGGCCTTGGCGTCGCCGCCATGGGCCTCCCACAGATCGATCAGCCGGTAGGGCGCCGGATAGTGCTCCTGCGGCGCCTTGGCGGCGGCGCTCTTGCGCATCTGCTTGGCGGCCAGCGAGCGCGCCGGCTTCACCGAGAAGGCGTGCCCCTTCAGGCTGCGGCTCGCGGTCGGCAGATCGTTGTAGAGCGCGGCCTGCACGGCCGAGGCGACGTGGCGCTCCTCGACCACCGCGTCGACGAGGCCGATCGACTTCGCCTTCTTCGCCGGCATCGACTTGCCGGTCAGCATCATGGTCATCGCCTCGACCGGATCGGCGATGGCGGTCGAGCGGTAGGTTCCGCCGAGCCCCGGATGCAGGCCGAGCATGACTTCGGGAAAGCCGAGGCTGGCATCGGCGACGGCAATCCGCCGGTCGCAGGCCAGCGCCAGTTCCAGCCCGGCGCCGAGGCAGTGGCCGTGAATGACCGCGATGGTCTTGGCCTTCACCTTCGCCAGCCGGTCGAGGACGAGATGGGCTTCCTTGAGCATGCCGCGGATCTCGCCGGTCGAGGCGCCGGCGAATTGCTGGATGTCGGCGCCGGCGGCAAAACCCGACGGCTTGGCCGAGCGGATGACGACGGCCGAGGGGCGCTGGTCGATGATCTGGTCGACGTGGTGCGACAGTTCCTCGATCACGCTGCGGTCGATGGTGTTGACCGACTTGCCCGGGCGGTCGAGCACCAGCCAGTAGACGTAGTCGTCGTCCGTGGCGGCGCGCCAGTTGCCGGTCTGCTCCGCGTCACGCACCGGCCCGAGTTCGAGGGCGCGTTCGGATAGTGCCTTCAGCATTCTGCCCATGGGTGTGCTCTCGTCTTTCGTCGAATGTCAGGCGCCCGGACCGGTTCGCGGTCCGGCGGCGGGGCGGGTCAGGCCGCTTCCAAAAGCATGGCGCCGCCGAGGCCACCGCCGATGCACTCGGTGGCGATGCCGCGCCTGCGACCGAGCCGGCGCATGGCATTGGCCAGATGCAGGGTGATGCGGTTGCCGCTGGTGCCCACCGGGTGGCCGAGCGAGATGGCGCCGCCATCGACATTGATGTTGGCGTGGTCGATGCGACCGCCGCGCCCGTCGAGGCCGAGAACGCCGTCGGCGACCTTCGGATCGTCGAAGGCGGCGATGCAGGCCAGGACCTGCGCCGCGAAGGCCTCGTTCAGCTCCCACAGATCGACGTCGGCCACGCCCATTCCCCGCCGCTTGAGGATCGGCGCGGTCGAGACCACCGGGCCGAGCCCCATGATCGACGGGTCCAGTGCGCCCCATTCGGAATCGACGATCCGCGCCAGCGGCGTCAGGCCTTGGCGCTCGACGGCTTCCTCGGACGCAAGGATCGTCCAGGACGCGCCATCGGTGATCTGCGAGGCGTTGCCGGCCGTCACCTTGCCATAGGGGCGCTCGAAGACCGGCTTCAGCTTCGCGAGGCTCTTGGCGGTAGAGCCCGGCCGCACGCCGTCGTCATGGTCGAAGACCTCGCCGTCGCGCGAGAAGGCCGGCAGCATCTCGTCCTTCAGCCAGCCTTCCTTGGTGGCGTGGGCCAGCCGGTTGTGGCTCTCGGCGGCATAGCTGTCGGCGTCGCGCCGCGAGATGTCGAAGAGATGCGCCAGGATCTCGGCGGTCTGGCCCATGTTGAGATCGGAGATCGGATCGGTCAGGCCCCGCTCCAGCCCGATCACCGGCTTCAGGAATTCGGGCTTCAGGCCGGTGAAGGCCTTCAGCCGGTCGGTGGTCGAGCGGGCCCCGTTCAGCCTGGCGAACCAGTCCACCGCGCCGCGGCGGAGCACCAGCGGCGAATGGCTCAGCGCCTCGGCGCCGCCGGCCAGCACCATGTCGGCCTTCCCGAGCTCGATGGTCCGGAACGCCGTGTCGATCGACTGCATGCCCGAGCCGCAATTGATCTGCACGGTGAAGGCCGGAATCTCCTCCGACAGGCCGAGCCGCAGGGCGGCCACCCGCGCCGGGTTCATCTCGTCGGCCACGACATTGACGCAGCCGAGGATGACGAGGTCGATGGCGTCCGGCCCGAAGGGCTGGCGCAGCATCAGGGGCCGCCCGCACTGGACCGCGAGATCGACGGGAGAGAACGGTCCCGGCTTGCCCCGCGCCTTGATGAAGGGCGTGCGCGCGCCGTCGACGAGATAGACGGGTCTGGTCATTATTCGGCTGCCTCGCGGTGGGTTTCGTCGCCTCCGGTGCGGTTTCGGTCGTGCTGGGAGGCGATCGGGGACACGTCGGCCATCGGGAATGCGTCGACGGCCACGACCTGGTCGACCGCCGCCTTGGCCTCGGCCAGACGGTCGAATTCGGCATCGGTGATGATTCCGGCGTCCCGCGCCTCGGCCGGATCGCGCATCTTCGCCTCGCGCATCTTCTTCTCGATGGGCGCCGCCTCGGTGACGAGTTCGAAGGCGAGTTCCAGATCCTTGACCGGATGCTCGGCATGGCCTTCGCCGAGATAGAGATCCGGGGTCAGGCGATCACGCTGCGAGGACGGCCGCATCAGGATCGCGGCGACCTCGCCGGTCAGTTCGTCCGACGGCTCCTGGAAGGGCACGCCCAGCGGGAAGGCCAGAACCCGGGTCACGGCCGCGGCCCAGCGGGCGGGCAGATTGTCGAGCACGCCCTCGAAGGCGAGCGACATCCGGTTGTATCCCTTCTGCATGATGAACTCGACGATCGGACGGTCCACCTCCGGGCGGCCCTCGACCTCGAAGCGCTTCAGGACCGCGCCCAGCAGATAGAGCTCGGACAGGATGTCGCCGAGCCGGGCCGACAGCATCTCCTTGCGCTTCAAGGCGCCGCCGAGCGTCAGCAGCGACAGGTCGGCGACCAGCGCGAAGGCCGAGGCGAAGCGCGAGAGCTGGCGCCAATGGCCGATGAAGGCGGCATTCTTCGGTGCCGGGGCGGCCATACCGCCGGTCCAGCCACGCACGAAGCAGCGGAACGCATTGGTCAGCGAATGGCCGACATGCTTCCAGAAATGCGTGTCGAACTCCTTCAGCCCGCGATCCTCGTCCTCGTCGGACAGGGCCAGCAATTCCTTCAGCATGTAGGGATGGGCACGGATAGCGCCCTGCCCGAAGATCATCAGATTGCGGGTCAGGATGTTGGCGCCCTCGACGGTGATGCCGATGGGGACCGACTTGTACTGGGCGCCGAGATAGTTCTTCGGCCCGTCGATGATGCCCTTGCCGCCATGGATATCCATGGCCCGCTCGACGGATTCGCGCATGCGATAGGTGGCGTGGGCCTTCATGATCGCCGACACGACCGAGGGCTTGTGGCCCTCGTCGAGCGCCGCAACGGTCAGACGCCGCGCGGCGTCGATCAGATAGGCGTTGGCGGCGATTTCGGCGAGCGGCTGCTGGATGCCCTCGAACATGCCGATCGGCACGTTGAACTGGGTGCGCACGCGGGCATAGGCGCCGGTGGTGCGGGCGCAGAAAGCAGCCGCCGCGGCCGATTGCGACGGCAGCGAGATGCCGCGCCCGGCGGCCAGCGCCGTCATCAGCATGGTCCAGCCCTGGCCGATCTGCTCAGCGCCACCGAGGATCCAGTCCAGCGGAATGAACACGTCCTCGCCGTAAAGCGGGCCGTTCTGGAAATAGGTGGAAGCGGGAATATGCCGGTCGCCGGTGCGGACCCCGGGCGTGTCGGTCGGGATCAGTGCCACCGTGATGCCCAGATCCTCGCCGCGTCCGAGATGGTTCTCGGGGTCGAACATCTTGAAGGCGAGGCCCATCACCGTCGCGACGGGACCGAGCGTGATGTAGCGCTTGTGGAAGTTGAGGCGTATGCCGAGTTTGCGCTCGCCCTCGTGCTCGCCATATTCGACGACGCCGCGATCGGTCATCGCCGCCGCATCCGAGCCGGCTTCCGGCGAGGTCAGGCCGAAGCAGGGAATCTCGCGGCCGTCGGCCAGTCGCGGCAGCCAGTGATCGCGCTGCTCCTGCGTGCCGAAATGCAGCATCAGCTCGCCGGGTCCGAGCGAGTTGGGCACCATCACCGTGACGCCGGCGACGACGCTGGCCGAGGAAACCTTGCGCACGACTTCCGAATGGGCGGTGTTGGAAAAGCCGAGGCCGCCATATTCCTTCGGGATGATCATGCCGAAGAACTTCTTGCGGCGCATGAAGTCCCAGACTTCGGGCGGCAGGTCGCGGTCCTCCCAGACCAGCTTCCATTCGTCGATCATGGCGCAGAGTTCGTTGACCGGGCCGTCGATGAAGGCCTGCTCGTCAGGGGACAGCCGCGCCGGCGGCATGGCGACCAGCTTGTCCCAGTCGGGATTGCCGGTGAAGAGCTCCCCGTCCCACCAGACCGTGCCGGCGTCGATGGCCTCGCGTTCGGTGGCCGAAATCGGCGGCATCACCGTCTTCGCCCATTTGAAGATCGGCCGCGTCAGCTTTTCCTGACGAAAGGACATGGGGTGCGCTCCCGGTTCGAAACTCCTGTGCGCCTAATGTATGGTCGCGCCGATGGTTTCCCAGCCATGCATGTGCATTGCCGCATGCGCGGACGCGGCGACGCGTCACCGCGCCCTTCGACAGGCGCGGCGACAGCGGATGGGATGTGCGTTCGGAATTCTGCCGAGACCGTGGCCTGCGGTCAGGACTCGGTCATGATGGCGCGGTGGCCAATGTCGGAGCGCCAGAAACCCTCGGTCCAGTCCACCGCCTCGACACCCTCATAGGCGCGGCGGGCCGCTTCCTTCACCGTGGCGCCGGTGGCGGTGACGTTGAGGACGCGCCCGCCCGTCGCCACCAATCCGCCGTCGGCCAGGGACGTGCCGGCCTGGAAGACCCGCATCGAGGCGTCGGGCGCCGGCAGGCTGCGGATCGCGGTACCCTTGGCATAGGTCCCGGGATAGCCGTCGGCGGCCATGACCACCGTCAGCGCCCGCGCGTCGGACCATTCGGGGCGGACGCCGGAGACGTCCCCCTCGGCGGCGGCCAGCAGGATCGGCAGGACGTCGCTCTCCAGGCGCATCATCAGCACCTGGCATTCGGGATCGCCGAAGCGGACATTGTATTCGATCAGCTTCGGGCCGGTCTCGGTCAGCATCAGGCCGACATAGAGAACGCCCCGGAACGGCGTCCCGGCCGCCGTCATGCCGGCCAGGGTCGGCTCGACGATCTCGCGCATGACGCGCTTGGTCACCGCGTCGGTCATCGGCAGGGCCGGCGAATAGGCGCCCATGCCGCCGGTGTTCGGGCCGCGGTCGCGGTCGAAGGCGCGCTTGTGGTCCTGGGCCGTACCGAAGAACAGCGCCCGCTCGCCGTCGCAGATGCAGAAGAGGCTCGCCTCCTCGCCCTCGAGGAATTCCTCGACCACCACTTCGGCGCCCGGGCCACCGAAATCGCCCTCGAAGCAGGCGTCGACGGCGGCGATCGCCTCTTCCTTGGTCTCGGCGACGGTCACGCCCTTGCCGGCCGCCAGGCCATCGGCCTTCACCACGATCGGCACGCCGCCGGCATTGATGTAGTCGCGGGCCGCGGCGGCATCGGAAAAGCGCCGGTAGCGGGCGGTCGGGATGTCGTGCAGCGTGCACAGATCCTTGGTGAAGCCCTTCGAGCCCTCGAGCCGCGCGGCGGCCTTCGACGGACCGAACACCTTGATGCCGGCCTCGCTCAGCGCATCGGCCAGACCGTCGACCAGCGGCTGTTCGGGTCCGACCACGACGAGGCCGATCGCATGGTCGCGGCAAAAGCCGGTGACGGCTGCCGCATCGGCGACGTCCAGGGCGACGATCTCGGCATGTTCGGCGACGCCCGGATTGCCGGGCGCGGCGAACAGTTTTCCCAGCTCCGGCGACTGGGCGATCTTCCAGGCGAGCGCATGCTCGCGGCCACCCGATCCGATGAGAAGAACATTGATCGTCATGCAGTCCTGCCAGCGTCTTTGTCGCGCGGGCGGAGATCGGCAAGTCCCCGCACCGGACGCGATGAATTTCCACGAGATTTCACGACGGACGGACGGTCCTTGATCTTGGCAGACCTGTCCGTTCCGGCCGCGCTCGACAGCCGACGGTGCGGATTACGTTTCAGTTTGCCCCGCGGTCAAGTTCCCGACGCGAGAAAGTCACATGGGAGATCGTCGAAAAAACTTGACTGCGGCATTTTTGCGGACATGGTCGGGAACATGTCGAATCTCAAAGGCACCCTCGTCGACAAGGCTGATCGCGTTGCCGACGCGCCGTCGAACAACTGGGTCTATCGCACGCTGCCGCGCGGCGCCTGGCCGTACGCGCAGCTCGCCCGCTGGGACCGCCCCATCGGCTGGCAGCTGCTGCTGTGGCCATGCTGGTGGTCGGCCGCACTGGCGCCGCAGGCGGTGGCCGCCGGCGCGGTGCATACGGGGCTGCCGAGCCTGTGGCACCTGGCGCTGTTCCTGATCGGCGCCATCGCCATGCGCGGTGCCGGCTGCACCTATAACGACCTCGTCGACCAGAAGATCGACGACATGGTCGCGCGCACCCGCTCGCGCCCGCTGCCCTCCGGCCGGGTCACGCGGCGCCAGGCGAAGATGTTCCTCGCCCTGCAGGCCGCCGTCGGCTTCCTGGTGCTGATCCAGTTCAACAATTTCGCCATCCTGCTCGGCATCGCGTCGCTGGGCACGGTCGCCATCTACCCGTTCCTGAAGCGCTTCACCGACTGGCCGCAGCTTGGCCTCGGCCTCGCCTTCTCCTGGGGTGCGCTGATGGGCTGGGCCGGCTATTGGGGCACGCTGTCGCTGGCGCCGGTGCTGCTCTATACCGGCAGTATCCTGTGGGTGATCGGCTACGACACGATCTACGCCCATCAGGACAAGGAGGACGACGCGCTGGTCGGCGTGCGCTCCACCGCAAGGCTGTTCGGCGAGCGCACCAAGGGCGCGCTGACGATCCTGTATCTGGGCACGCTGGCGCTGTTTCTCGCCGCCTTCGTCTCCACCGGGCAGGCCAGTGGCGGCGGGGTCAGCTGGCCGGCCTATGCGGGCCTGGCGATCGGCGCCTTCCAGATGATCTGGCAGATCCGCACCCTCGATATCGACGATCCGGATCAGTGCCTCGGCCTGTTCAAGTCGAACACGATCTTCGGCTGGATCGTCTTCTTCGGCCTGATCGTGTCGGCGCTCTGGTCGCTGTCCTTCCCGATCCCGGCAACCTGAAACGCCGCGCATCCCCGAAGGATGCGCGGCGCTCGACCTGTTGCCGTCGTCTGCCGACGATCAGTGGCGGGCGATGATCTCCTCGCCGCTGACGATCATGCGGATGCCGAGGCCCGGCTTGCGACGGGCGAGGAAGCGCGGCCGGCGCTGGCGGTTCGGCGAGCGCCGACGCGGTGCCGGTGCGGCCGCCTTGATCTTCCCCAGCGTCTCTTCGAGACTCTGGATGGTGCCGTCGGCCTCGACCATCAGCATCGGCAGGCCGAACAGATCGGCCCAGCCGCGCCAGTCGGCGGCCACGTCGTAAAGGTCGCTGGCCACCAGAAGCGGCACGGTGCATTTGGGATCGTGGTGATGCAGCTCGAGGGTAACGGTCACCTCGCCGTCGCCGTTCTCCATGGCGCGGGCCGCGACGCCCTTGAAGGCGCGGGCCGGCAGCGCGATGGACACCGGAATGCCGGACTGATCGAGCTTGCGATGGACGACAGCGCCCCGGCGATCGACCTTGTAGGTGACCATTTCCCCGTCCTCGACCATCTCGATCGTCTGGCGACGGTCTGAGGCAGCGGGATCGAGGCGGACCGGAACGGTGGCCCAATTGGGCCGGGCTGCTGTGTTCGGAGCGATGCTCATGGATTGACGCCTTCTGCCTCTGTCGAGAGCCGATGTTTCGGTCTCTCCCTGTCAGCCGATGTCTCCCGGCTTTGATATGACGACAGTAGGATGCGCATCTTGAAGTCGCGCTAAGAAAGGCGGTTAAGTGTTCCTCACTCCGACGAGGGTTACCAAGACGAAAACTTGAATCAAACCTGAACGAGCTTACCGGGGTTCAAGATGTTGTTAGGATCGAACGCCGTCTTGAGCCGCCGCATCAGCTCGATCTCGGCGCCCGCCTTGGTGCGGGCCAGCTCGTCGCGCTTCAGCTGGCCGATCCCGTGCTCGGCCGAAAACGTGCCGTCCATCTCGGCGACGATGCCATGGACGAGGTCGTTCATCTCGTGCCAGCGGGCGAGGAAGGCATCGGCGTCGGCGCCCACCGGCTGCGAGATGTTGTAGTGGATGTTGCCGTCGCCGAGATGGCCGAAGGCGACGATCCGCGCGCCGGGAATGGCGTCCAGGACGGCCGCGTCGGCGGCGGCGATGAAGTCCGGCACCCTGGCCACCGGCACCGCCACGTCGTGTTTGATCGAACCGCCTTCCGGCTTCTGCGCCCAGCTCATCTCCTCGCGCATCATCCAGAAATTCTCGGCCTGGGCCAGCGACTGGGCGATGGCGGCGTCGGCGACGATCTCCGCCTCGAAGGCCGCGGTCAGGACGTCCTCGAGCGTCGCGGCCGCCTCTTCCTGCGACCGGCCCGAGGAGACCTCCATCAGCACATACCAGGGATGCTGCGATTCCAGCGGATCGCGGGCGCCCTGGGTGTGGCGCAGCGTGAAGTCGAGGCCGATCCGCGGGATCAGCTCGAAGGCGGTGAGCTGCTGGCCGGCCTGCCGCTCGGCAAGCTTCAGAAGGTCCAGCGCCGCTGCCGGCGAGGCGAGGCCGACATAGGCCACCTCGCGTCCGGCCGGCTTGGGAAACAGCTTCAGCACCGCCGCGGTGATGATGCCGAGCGTGCCCTCGCCGCCGATGAACAGATGGCGCAGATCGTAGCCGCGATTGTCCTTCTTCAGGCGGCGCAGGCCGTGAATCACCTCGCCCGATGCCAGCACCGCCTCGACGCCGAGGCAGAGTTCGCGGGCATTGCCATAGGCCAGCACCCCGGTGCCGCCGGCATTGGACGACAGATTGCCGCCGATCTGACAGGAGCCTTCCGAGCCGAGCGACAGGGGGAACAGGAGCCCGGCATCGTCGGCCGCCTCCTGGGCGCGCTTGAGGACGACGCCCGCCTCCACCGTCAGGGTTCGCCCGACCGGGTCGACGTCGCGGATCCGGTCGAGCCGGGAGAGATTGACCAGCACCTCGCGCTTGAAGCGCGGCGACTGGGCGCCGACGAGGCCGGTATTGCCGCCCTGGGGCACGATCGCCGTGCCGGTCTCGTTGGCAAGGCGCAGGATGGCTGACACCTCCTCGACGCTGCCGGGGCGCAGGACGAGGGCCGTCTGTCCGGTATACAGGTCGCGCGGTTCGTGCAGATAGGGCGCCATCATGTCCGGCGCGCGCAGCGCGTTGGCGTCGCCGACAATTGCGGCGAACCGGGCAAGAAGGGCTTCGGGAAGGGCGGCATCGATCTCGTTCATGCCATGTGAATAGCCCGCACGGCGTGATCCGTCGAGACGGAGTCGCCGTAGCGCGAGGGGTGACCGGGATCGAAGCGTAGTGCCGTCAGCCGCGCGGCGCGGCGGCCCGGCGCAGGCGGTCGTTGATCGCCTCGCCGAGACCCGATTGCGGGATCGGCGCCACGGCAATGGCGGTGATCTCCGGCGCATCGAAACCCGCCAGCGCCGCAAAGAGCCCGGCCGCCGCCTCGCGCAGATCGCCGGAGGGGCTGAGATTGACGATCGCCGCCGCCCGGTCCTGCCCGGCGACCGGCGCGGGTCCGAAGGCGATGAGATATTCGCCCGGCGCCACGTCGGTCGCGTCGAGCCGCACCCGGCCGGACGGCGCGTAATGCGACGTCAGCTGGCCCGGCGCGTTGATCGCCGCATCGCCGGCCGGATCGACCACCGGCAGGCCGGTCGCCCGCGCCAGTTCCGCCCGGCCGACGCCCCCGGCCCGCAGCAGGACCAGCCGATCGGCCTCGGGCAGGACGATGGTCGATTCGACCCCGACCTCGCAGGGCCCGCCGTCGAGGATCAGCGGCAGACGTCCGCCGAGGCCGCGCAGCACCTGGCCCGCATTGGTCGGGCTGACCCGGCCGGACGGATTGGCGCTGGGTGCGGCGAGCGGCCGTCCGAGTGCGGCGGCCAGCCGTCCGGCAATGCCCTGCGGCGCCCGGATGGCAACGGTGGCAAGGCCGGCCGTTGCCAGCGGATGCACGGGCGAGCCCTCTTTCAGCGGCAGGACCATGGTCAGCGGCCCCGGCCAGAAGGCTTCTGCGAGCATCGCGGCGACCGGGCCGATCTCGGCCAGCGTCGCGGCCATGGCGAGGTCCGGCACATGGCAGATCAGCGGGTTGAAGCGCGGCCGGCCCTTGGCCTCGAAGATCCGCGCGACGGCGGCGCCGTCGGTCGCGTCGGCGGCAAGGCCGTAGACGGTCTCGGTCGGAATGCCCACGAGTTCGCCCGCCGCCAGCAGCGCGACGGCACGGCGCGCCGCATCGGGCGCATCGGCGGAGAGGAGTTCGGTCTTCACGGTCAGGACCGATTGCAGAAGCGGAGCGGAAAGGAAAGAGCCGCAGGCGCGATCAGGCGGCACCGATGCAGTGCGAATGGCCGGGTGTTACGCGGTGCCACTCCGTCACTCGCGCTGGCAGGCCGCGCGTCGGACAGCGATTCCGGCACTGGCCGGTCGTCGCTTCTGTCCGGGGCGGCTGCCCGAAGCCGGTCTCAGCGTGTGGCGGCGAATGCGCTCAGGATGCGGCGCTCGGGGCGCTCCAGGCCGGCATAACGCTGGGTTTGCGGCACGACGCGGCTGCCGCGCTCGGAGGCGTCGGGGCCAAGCTGCGAGAGAACCCGCGCCGGCATCGGCAGGGCGTTGGCCCGCTGGGCGGCCGCCGCCGATTCGACAATGGCGAGGAAGCGCGAGCGCTGCTTCGGATCGAGCCCGGCGCGGCGATCGGCGTTCGGCATCTCGTCGAGCTGCGGCGCGGACACCCCTTCCGGGCGCGTGGCCGCTTCGGCGCGGCCGATGAACAGGCGGTCGATCTCGTTCGCTGCATAGGCGATCGCGCCCTTCAGCGTCTCGACATGGTCGCCCAGTTGCTCGACCGCCGCCGTATCGAGAACGGCACCGGCCAGCGCAGCGCCCGGCTCGGCGACCACGCGCTTGGGACCGTCCTGCTCCTTGCGGGCGACCTCGGTCAGGATCTTCAGCGGATCGAGCGTGGCATGGACCTCGCTTGGCCCGTAGGCGGCCGCCAGGGTCCCTGCCACCGGCGCGGACGGGGCACCCTTGGCCTTCGCGACTTCGGTGCGCGGCTTGGCGGCCTTGGCGATCTCGGCCTTGGTGCCTTCGTCGAGCGAGGCCACCAGCATCGCCGGATCGGTCTCCTGCGGCGCCTTCGGCTTGTCGATCAGTTCGGCGAAGGGCCAGGCCGCCTTCAGGCCGGCGACGTCGAGCGACGAGACATTGACGTCGATGTCGGTCTTGGCGCCCTTCACCCGGTAGGGGCAGCTGCGGCTGTTGCAATTGTGCATGGAGGAGAACTGCCACAGGGCGTAGCTCGGCCAGGTCTCTTCCGGGAACTTGCCGGTGATGTCCTCGCGGTAGCGGGCGTACCAGAGCGGCAGGCGTGACAGCAGCGGATATTCCGCCTTGTTCTGGGAGATGTAACGCGCCGTCGAACCGTTGGTGTAGAGGACGGGATAGCGGCCGGTGCGGATCTTGATCTGGTCGGCGAAGATCTCGGCGTCCGACAGGCTCATCCACTCGTCGTTGTTGTCCTCGATGTCGAGGGCGATCAGATCATCCTCGGCCGGCTCGGCGAAGTCGACGAAATGGTCCGCCTGCTCGCGCGGATTGCCCGGACGGCCGAGATGGTAGGCGCCCCACAGGAGCCCCTTCATCTTCGCCATCTCGCGGCGGGTCATGTAGAGTTCCTTGGTAACGGAGTACTTCCACCACCGGTTCTTGCAGAGCTTGTAATCGTCGCCGCTGGCCTTGCCGCAGCTCCATTCGGGCGGCAGACCGTCGGAGGCCTTGTTGATGAAGCCGGCGATCCGGTCATCGGAGGCGAGTTCCGTCCAGTTGATGGGATTGAACTCGTAGGCGTCGATGACGAGAGCGTTGTCCTTGGATTTCCAAGGCGCATTCCATTCTGCCTGTGCAGCGGTCGCGCTGACCAGCATGACGCCGGCAGCAAGAGTACAGGCGAATTTCAGGGCAGCCGCAAAGGCGGCGCTCGTCTTCGTCATTCGGTGGTTTCCCCTCGAAGTCTCTTGCAGTCGGATGGGCCGGGAGGCGATCCCCTGAGCATTCGCTCCAATCCGCCAATCGGCTCTGTCAGACCCTTCTCATCGAATTCTGGCAGGTTCCGGGCATTCCGATCACGAAATGTTACAACCTGCGGCGCGCTGTCCGAATTGCTGCGGGAATGCAAGCAATTTGCCACAAGTCTTCATGTTATCGAAGCTTATGTTTACCCGAGGGTTAACGGCGCGGCTGCGCCGGGCCTGGCGGGCCTGAAAACTGCTGCTCTCTCGCCCAATGCCGACCTGCGCAAGGCGCAACGCAAAAACGGCGCCCGCGTGAAGATGCGGACGCCGTCTGGTGTCGTGTCAGGCCTTGAGAGCCGCCTCCGGCGGCGAAGTCGGTCAGCCGGAGATGCGCGAAAAATCCGCGACGCGACGCGTTGCCGCACGGATGCGGTCGAGCAGCGCCAGACGGTTGGCCCGCACCGCCTCGTCCTCGGCATTGACCAGCACTGTCTCGAAGAAGGCGTCGACGGGAATGCGCAATTCGGCCAGCGCCGTCATGGCATGGGCGTAGTTCTCGACCGCCAGGGCCGCGTCGAGTTCGATCTCGGCCCTGTCGATGGCGCCGGCCAGCACCTTTTCCTCGTGCTCGCTGAGGAGATCGAGCGACACGGCGTCGGCGACGCGGGTGCCCTTCTTCTCCTCGGCGGCAAGGATGTTGGCGGCGCGGCGGGTGCCGGCGAGAAGGTTCTGCCCGTCCTCGGTGTCGAGGAAGGCGCCGAGCGCGGTCACGCGGCGGGTGACGTCGAGGAGGTCGTCGCCGCGATCGCCGCCCGATCCGCCGGACAGCACCGCGTCGACCAGATCGTGGCGGGCGCCGGATTCGCGCAGCTGCACCTTCAGCCGGTCATGGAAGAAGGCGAGGAGATCGCTCGCCGGCATGAAGCCGCCGAGCGCCATGACCAGTTCGTTGTCCAGCACCAGCCGGATCACGCCCAGCGCGGCACGGCGCAGCGCATAGGGGTCCTTCGAGCCTGTCGGCTTCTCGTCGATCGCCCAGAAGCCGACCAGCATGTCCAGCTTGTCGGCCAGCGCCACGCAAATCGCCACTGGATCGGTCGGCACGGAATCCGTCGGGCCGAGCGGCTTGTAATGCTCTTCGAGCGCCGCCTGCACCGACGGGTGCTCGCCCTGCAGCGCCGCGTAATAGCGGCCCATCAGCCCCTGCAGCTCGGGAAACTCGCCCACCGCCTCGGTGGTCAGATCCGCCTTGGCGAGCACGGCCGCGCGCGTCACCAGGGGCTTCAACTCGTCCGCCGACACTGAAGCGCCGCCGAGCGTCGCGCCGTCCGGATAGACGGTGGCGGCGATCTCCCGCGCCAGCGCCGCGATGCGGCCGACGCGTTCGCCCTGGGTGCCGAGCCTGGCGTGGAAGGTGACGCCCAGCGCGTCGAGCTTGGCCATGCGCTGATCGAGCGGCTTGGCCAGATCGAGCCTGAACTTTTCGGCCGCGGGGGCCAGCGCGTCGCGGCCGGGAAGATCGGCCTGGTCGGTCTGCCAGAAATACAGCGCGTCGGAGAGGCGCGCGCGGACGACCTTGCCGTTGCCGCGGGCGATCTCGGCGCCGCCGTCGCTGGCGGCGATGTTGGAGACCAGCACGAACTGGTTCGACAGCGTGCCGTCGCCGCCCTGCCGGCGGGTGACGAAGCACTTCTGGTTGACCTTGATGGTCAGCTGGATGACCTCGGGCGGGATCTGCAGGAAGGTTTCCTCGAACTCGCCCATCAGCGTCACCGGCCACTCGACCAGGCCGGAGACCTCTTCGAGCAGCGCCTCGTCGGGCACCACTTCCAGCCCGCGGGCAAAGGCCAAATTCTCGGCGTCGTGGCGGATCATGTCCTTGCGCCGCTCGGCATCCAGAACCACGAAGGCCTTCTCCAGCCCGGCGACATAGTCGTCGAAGCGGCGGACGCGGAACTCCTCGGCCGCATGGAAGCGATGGCCGCGCGTGACATTGCCGGCCCGGATGCCGTCGACCTCGAAATCGACGACGACGGGCTCCTCGGTCTCGGGGCCGAAGGTGCACAGGATCGACTG
Source organism: Aurantimonas manganoxydans SI85-9A1 (assembly GCF_000153465.1). Classification (GTDB taxonomy): domain Bacteria; phylum Pseudomonadota; class Alphaproteobacteria; order Rhizobiales; family Rhizobiaceae; genus Aurantimonas; species Aurantimonas manganoxydans. Next base: position 3,283,242 of record NZ_CH672387.1, read on the forward strand.
CAACGGACGCACCCAGCGCAGGCTGCCGGGCTCGCGCGAGGCCGGGCCCCAGCGCATGGATTTCGGCCAGGGGAAGCCGCGGACGATGCCGGGCATGACCTCGGCGATGATCTCTTCCGCCGGCCGGCCGGGCTTGCGGATGGTGGCGACGTAGAAATCGCCCTTCTTGGGATCGGACTGGATCGTCGCCTCGTCAATCGAGGCGAGGCCGGCGCCGCGCAGGAAGCCCTGGATGGCCTTTTCCGGCGCGTCGGTGCGCGGGCCCTTGCGCTCATCGACGACGTCCCTGGAGCGGGCGTCGACGCCGCGCACGTCCAGCGTCAGTCGCCGCGGCGTCCAGTATTCGCGGCAGCCCTCATAGGTCAGCCCCGCCTCGACCAGCGCGTCGGTGACGAGTTTCCTGAGATCGCCCGCCGCCTTGCGCTGCATGCGCGCGGGGATTTCCTCGGAGCGAAGTTCGAGCAGAAGGTCGGGCATGGGCTCGGCTTATCCTCGCCCTCCCCTCGATGGGGAGGGTCGGCGCGTGTGCGCCGGGGTGGGGTGGCAGGAACGACCGGTCCCCATCTGCCGCCTGCGCGGCCCCCGCAAGAGGAGGCTGGGGGCAAGATCATCGATCGTCCCACGTTCGGCGTCGCTCTTCGACCACGGCTCGGATCGTGTCAAGGATGGCAATGCGCGCGCTCACCCCTGTCAGGAGCTGCCGGGCTTCGGCCGCGGACGCGGCTTGCCGACACGCGCCGGTCTGGGCGGCTCCTCGCCGGGAGGCAGCAGCCGCCGCGCCGCCACCTCAGCGCGTATGCCGTCGAGCACCGCCGCGGCATCGGCCCGCACGGCGCTGTTGGCAAAGCGCAGCACCAGATAGCCGCGGTCCGCCAGCCAATCGTCGCGCACGGCGTCCTTCTCCGCCTGTTCGGGACGGTCATGCTGGGCGCCGTCCACCTCGATGACCAGGCGCAGGCGATGGGAGACGAAGTCGGCCAGATACGGCCCGATCACCACCTGCCGATGAAAGTGCGCTCCCTCCACCGGGATCAGGCGAATGCCGCGCCAGAGGCTCTCCTCCAGCGCGGTGGTCTGCGAAGCGATGGCGCGGCGTGCGCGATGCGCCTTCGCCTCAAGCCGCGTCATCGCCATGGCGGCGAGCCGTCAGTTGCGAACGCGGCCGTCCTCAGATCGCGCCGTCCATCGTGTCGCAGGCGCCGAAATCGCCGCTCTCGAAGCCGCGACGGAACCAGGTCTGGCGCTGTTCGGACGTGCCGTGGGTGAAGCTGTCCGGCACCACCGTGCCCTGGCCGCGCTTCTGCAGCGTGTCGTCGCCGATCTGTTCGGCGGCGTTCAGCGCCTCTTCGATGTCGCCATCCTCGATGTATCCGGCCTGGCGGGTATCGTGCCCCCAGACGCCGGCATAGCAGTCGGCCTGCAACTCCACCCGCACCGACATGGCATTGGCCTCGGCCTCGCTCATGTTCTGGCGAGCCTGGTTGAAGCGCGGCAGCACGCCGGTGATGTTCTGGATGTGGTGGCCGACCTCGTGGGCGATCACATAGGCCTGGGCGAAGTCGCCCGGCGCGTTCAGCTGGTTGCGCAGCTGGTCGAAGAAGCTCAGGTCGATATAGAGCTTGCGGTCCGACGGGCAGTAGAACGGGCCGCTGGCCGAGCCGGCAATGCCGCAGGCCGATTGGACCCGGTTCTCGAACAGGACGAGCGTCGGCGCCGGATAGGTCTCGCCGGCCGCCTGGAAGCGCTGGGTCCAGACATCCTCGGTGTCGGCCAGAACCGTGGCGACGAAATCGTCGGTCTCGTCCGCCGTGCCGGCAACGCCTGGACCGGACCGGTTGGTCTGGACGCTACCGCCTCCCCCGCCGCCGCCGGCCATGCCGAGCAGCTGCATCGGGTTGATGCCGAAGCCCAGCCAAAGGACCAGCGCGACGATGATGATGCCGATGGTGCCGCCACCGCCGGCCCGCACCGGCAGGCGCATGCCACCGCCGCGTCCGCCGAAGCCGCCGCCCGAGCCGCGCCTGTCCTCGATATTGCTGGATTGCCTGCGTCCGCGCCACTGCATGCGATCGACCTCTCATTCGGCGACAATCTCCTGATCGGAGACGCCGGCCCCTGTCACTTGTCAGCGATATAACGGCCGAAACCGGAATTGGTACGTCGCGACAGAGTTTCGCCGATCAGGCAGCCGCGATCGCCGCAGCCGCTCCACCCGCTTCGGTCATGAGGAACGCCTCGCCGCAGGCCTTGGCGAGGGTGCGCACCCGCAGGATGTAGCTCTGGCGCTCGGTGACCGAGATCACGCCGCGCGCGTCGAGCAGGTTGAAGACGTGGGAGGCCTTGATGCACTGGTCGTAGGCCGGCAGCACGCAGCGATGCAGCGGGCTCGCCCCGTCCGGCGCACCGGCGGCGAGCACCGCCAGGCATTCGGCCTCGGCGTCCTCGAAATGCTTCAAGAGGACAGCGGTGTTGGCGATCTCGAAATTGTAGCGGGAATATTCCTGCTCGGCCTGCAGGAAGACGTCGCCATAGGTGACCTTCTCGTCGCCCTCGCGGCCGTTGAAGTTGAGGTCGTAGACGTTGTCGACGTTCTGGACGTACATCGCCAGCCGCTCGAGCCCGTAGGTCAGTTCGCCGGCCACCGGGGCGCATTCGATGCCGCAGACCTGCTGGAAGTAGGTGAACTGCGACACTTCCATGCCGTCGCACCAGCATTCCCAGCCAAGGCCCCAGGCGCCCAGCGTCGGGCTCTCCCAGTCGTCCTCGACGAAGCGGATGTCGTGCAGGCCGGTGTCGATGCCGATCGCCTGCAGCGAGCCGAGATAGAGCTCCTGCAGGTTCGACGGGTTCGGCTTCAGGATCACCTGATACTGGTAATAATGCTGCAGCCGGTTGGGGTTCTCGCCATAGCGGCCGTCCTTGGGCCGGCGCGAGGGCTGCACATAGGCCGCGTTCCAGGGCTTCGGCCCGAGCGCGCGCAGGGTCGTCGCCGGATGGAAGGTGCCGGCCCCGACCTCCATGTCGTAGGGCTGCAGCACCACGCAGCCGTAATCGGCCCAGTAGCGGTGCAGCGTCAGGATCAGCGCCTGGAAGGAACGGCGCGGGTCCATGTGGGGAGGCAGGTCAGACATTTCAGAATAGTCCGGCTAGGCCGACGGATCGGCGGCGTGCGAAATGGGCTTGGACGCGAGTTGCCACGGCGGCAAGAGGACGGTCAAGGCTGGCTTGAAGGAGCGGCGGCTAACTGCGTGCCGTTCCTAAATGGCGTCCTAATCACGTGGTCCGTCTCGCCCCGCGATGGAACTGTGTACAAAGCGAACAAACTACCGATGGTATGTGGCCGGCACTGGCTTTGACGCTTACCGGAGTGCTAGCTAGCGAGATGCTTGAGCTTGATCACTTCGTCGGTGTTGATTTCTATCGTTTCAAAGCGCTGAAGAGCTTCAGGCTCGACTTGCGCCATTTCAACATCCTCGTTGGCCCCAACAACGCAGGTAAGTCCACCGTGCTGGCTGCCTTCAGGATGCTAGCGCATGGAATGCGCCGCGCCGAGAGTCGAAAGGCTGAACTGGTGCACGGCCCCAACGGCATGACAAAGGGTCATGGCATTGATTTAACGCAGATATCTGTCGCAGAAGAGAACCTGTTTTATGATTACAACGATGAAGAGCCTGCTTGGGTGCGTTTTAGGCTCGGGTCGGGAAATAGTTTAACACTCTACTTCCCCGAGCATGGTGTCTGCCGGCTCATACCCGACGCCCAAGGGCGCTCCTATGCCTCACCTGCGTCATTTAAGAATCAGTTCCGTTGCCCCATAGGCTTTGTCCCGATCCTAGGTCCTGTGGAGCAGTTTGAGGAACTCAATGAAAGAGAGACGGCGAGGCGCGCACTCTACAATTATAGAGCAGCCCGCAACTTCCGCAATACATGGTACCACTACCCAGATGGGTTCAGTGAGCTTCGCGCGCTTATATTGAGAACGTGGCCAGGGATGGATGTTGCTGTACCTGAGGTGAACCACTCGCATGCCAAACCTAGGCTCGAAATGTGGTGTCCTGAAGCGCGGCACCCGCGCGAGATCGCATGGGCAGGCTTTGGATTTCAGGTGTGGTGCCAGATGCTCACCCATGTTGTGCGATGGCGAACCGCTTCAATATTTCTCATAGATGAGCCCGACATATACCTGCATTCGGATTTGCAGCGACAGCTATTGGCAATTTTGAAGGAGCTGGGCCCCGACATCGTACTTGCGACCCACTCGACCGAAATAGTAACCGAGGCTGACACCGAGGATATTGTTCTGATTGATAAGCGTCGACTACGGTCTCGCAGATTACGACAACCCGATCAGCTCGGGAATGTATTTAAACTGTTAGGGTCTAGTGTTAACCCAGTTCTTACCCAAATCGCGAAGACGCGACGTGTGCTGTTTGTGGAAGGTGACGACTTCAAACTCATCGCGCGCATCGCCAGAAAACTAAACTATTCACGCGTCGCGAATAGAAGCGACTTCGCTGTAGTAAAAATCGAAGGATTTAATCCTGATCGTATAAAAATACTAAAGCAAGGCATGGAGGAGACGCTAGGGGTCAATGTCGAGGCAGCGGTGATACTCGACAGTGATTTCCGATCCGATGAGGAGTGCCACTACATCGCCACCGAATGCAGGAAGCATTGCCAGTTTGCCGTCGTTCATACTCGCAAAGAGATCGAAAACTTCTTGCTCGTGCCTGCCGCAATTGACCGCGCGGCGGCTGCCAAACTGGCGTCCAGAAGCCGGAGAGGCGACCAAGCCGTTGAAGCCGTGCCAATTGCTGAGACCGCGCTTGAACAATACGCCAAGGAGAAGAGGCACTATGTAGTGGCTCAACGACTTGCCGCTGCCAAAAAATTTGATCGTGAGTCACGCCTCAGAACTTACGAAGAAAAAATTAACGAGCGCGAGTTGAGGAAAATAGATCAAACCTGGGAAGCCCTTGATGGTAGGCTCTCACTTATTGGAGGAAAGGAAGCTTTCTCATTCGTGACGAAAGAAATACAAGAGCGCCTCGGGGTCTCGATAACTCCGGCATCAGTCATAGATGCGATGCGGATCGAAGAAGTACCTGACGAGATGATGAGTCTTGTTAGCAAGATCGCAGAATTCTCTGATAAAACACCCTCAAAAGATATCGAAAATTGAATTTCCTTACTCCTTGCGCACGACGATGCCGAATCCCCCGAGACTTCATAATCGACGGCGAAGCCGACAAGATTTCGCGTAACAGATAGATAGAAGAAACGGGCGAGCCATCCCGCAAGGACGGCCCGCCCGCCGATCCGCCTTACGGCGTCAGCACCACCTTGGTGCAGTTGTCGGTCTTGTCGCGGAAGGTCTTGTAGAGCTCCGGACCGTCCTCCAGCGTGCCGCGATGCGAGATGAAGGAGGTGGTGTCGAACTGGCCCTGCTGGATGCGCCCGAGCAGGTCGTCGGCCCATTTGTTGACGTGGGTCTGGCCCATCTTGAAGCTCAGCGACTTGTTCATCGCCGCGCCGAAGGGGATCTTGTCGACGAGGCCGCCATAGACGCCCGGCACCGAGATCGTGCCGCCCGGACGGCAGACATAGATCATCTCGCGCAGGACGTGCGGGCGATCGGTCTCGGCCATGATCGCCTGCTTGGCGCGGTCGAACAGATGCTCGGCCTCGTAGCCCGAATGGGCCTCCATGCCGACGCAGTCGATGCAGCATTCCGGGCCCTTGCCCTGGGTCAGGTCGTTCAGCCGCTCGACGGTGCTCTCTTCCTGGAAATTGATGGTGATGGCACCCATCCGCGCGGCGATCGCCAGCCGCTCGGGCACTTCGTCGATCACCACCACCTGCTTGGCGCCCTGGATGATGGCGCTCTGCAGGGCGAAGAGACCGACCGGACCGGCGCCCCAGATCGCCACCGTGTCGGTGGGCTGGATGTCGCAGTTCTTGGCGCCCTGCCAGCCGGTCGGCAGGATGTCGCCCAAGAACAGGACTTCCTCGTCGCTGAGGCCTTCGGGCACCTTGACCGGGCCGAAATCGGCGAAGGGCACGCGGACATATTCCGCCTGGCCGCCGGAATAGCCGCCGGTCAGATGCGAATAGCCGAACAGGCCGGCGGTGGTGTGGCCGAACATCTTGGCGGCCGTCTCGGCATTGCGGTTGGACCGCTCGCAGACGGAGAAATTGCCGCGCCGGCACTGGTCGCATTCGCCGCAGACGATGGTGAAGGGCACGACGACCCGGTCGCCGACCGCCAGCTTCCTGTTGTCCTTGCCGACCTCGACCACCTCGCCCATGAATTCATGACCGACGATGTCGCCGGATTCCATGCCCGGCATGAAGCCGTCGTAGAAATGCAGGTCGGAGCCGCAGATGGCGCAGGCCGACATCTTGATGATGGCGTCGCGGCCATGCTCGATTTCGGGATCGGGCACCGTCTCGCAGCGCATGTCGTGCTTGCCGTGCCAGGTGATGGCTTTCATGGCGGAACTCCGGGATCATCGCGTTCGTGGGATGACCGGGTAAGTCCCCCATGCGACGCCGAGTTCCGAGGCCGGCGGGCTGCGAATAGGCAGCCACCTACGCAACCTTCGGGCTGCGCGGGGTCGGCTAACCGGGGCGGGACGGGACAGGCAGGGACGCGTCAACGCGTACCGCAGCGCCGGACGGTGCCACGACGAGGCTGACCAGGACCCGCGTTGGTGCGGATTTCAGTCCTTCTTGATGCGGTAGACGCCGTCGGGGCCACGCACCAGCGTGCCCTGCGCGCCCGTGCGGCTCTCGGCCTCCGAGCGACGATTGTTCTCCGACACCTGTTCGGCATCGCGCTTCATCTGCTTGTAGCCGAACAGCGCGGCGGCCCCCACGAGACCCAGAAGTAGTAGCTGCGGCATGTAGGCGATCATCGCTCCGTTCCCCGACAATTATGCGCCGTGGCCACGACCTTGGCAACCAAAAGCGGCAGGATCACAGCGGCCCGCCTTCACATTCACGGCGAGGCGGCCGTGATCGTCGGGACGCGCCGCCCGGTGCCTGTTCACAGGCCGAAACGGGCCCAGAGCGCCCGCTCCTCGGCGACGCCCATCGCCTCGCGGGCAAAGCCCGCACCGATCGCGGCCATCCCGTCGCCTGCCGCCATGCCGGCGTGAACGCCCGGCTGCGGGCGCCCGAACAGGGTGCGCTTGGCCTGCACCAGTTCCAGCTTCACCTTCTTGCCGAAGCGGGCGCGCAGCGTGCCGCGCAGATCGCCCAGCCGGTCGACGAGGCCGAGTTCGAGGCCGCGCAGGCCGGACCAGAACAGGCCGGTGAAGAGGTCGTCGTGATCGGCGAGCTTGGCGCCGCGGCTGTCCTTGACGAGGTCGATGAAGGTCTTGTGCACCTCCAGTTGCAGCGACTTCAGATGCTCGACATCCTCCGGCCGCTCGGGCTGGAACGGGTCGAGGGTCGCCTTGTTGCTGCCGGCGGTGTGGACGCGGCGCTCGATGCCCAGCTTGGCGATCGCCTCGACGAAGCCGAAGGAGCCGGAGACGACGCCGATCGAGCCGACGATGGAGGACGGATCGGCGATGATCTCGTCGCCGGCGCAGGCGATCATGTAGCCGCCGGACGCCGCCACATCCTCGACGAAGACCAGCACCTGCTTGTCCTTCTCCTCGGCAAGATCGCGGATGCGCTGGTAGATCAGCCGCGACTGGACGGGCGATCCGCCGGGCGAATTGATGACAATCGCCACCGCCGGCGCCTTCTTGTGGGCGAAGGCCTTGGCCAGGAGCGGTGCGGCCGAGGCCAAGGACAGGGACGGCCGCAGCGCGGTGCCTCCCGAGGAGATCATGCCGCTGAGCCGCACCACGGGAATGACCGTGTGATCCGGGCGCAGGCGGGCGGGAACGAGTTTGGTCAGACGGTTCGCCAAGAGGATGGGCCTTTGTCGCAGAACAGGATGCCCTTCATGTAAGCGTCCCGCACCGCTTCGCAACGCGGGCGTGCAGCGTCAGCCGCGACTAGAGGCCAAGATCGGCGGTCCCCTCCGCCACCGCCGTCGCGAACTCGGTCAGCGTGCCGTCCGGCCGATGCAGGATGCGCGCCGGCAGGAGGCTCAGCGGCGCCCGCGATCCCTTGCGGCCGAGCACCAGCAGCCGCGGCGCCGGCGCCTCGGCGCGCGCATGGATCGCCAGCAGCCGCAGCGCCCCGATCCGTCCGTCGCAGGCCGCCAGCAGCGTCGGCAGCGCGTCGGTGCGCACGATGGTGGCGAAGCGGCCGCCGTGGCAGAGCAGCGCGGCACAGGCGCGCACCCAGCGGGCGAGGAAATCGCCGTCCGCCGCGCTCATCGCCGCGGCGCGCAGCGGATCGGGCGAGATCCGGTGGTCGTGCGGATGGTAGGGCGGATTGGTCAGGACATGGCCGAAGGTGCCGTCGCCGAGCCCCGCCGCCGCGCGCGCCGTGCCGCCGGCCAGGATGTCGGCCTCGACGAGCCGCAGGCGCCCGGCCAGTTCGGAATTGGCCGGCAACTCCAGTCCGCGCCGGGCGAGATCGGCCATGACCGGGCTGTTTTCCACCAGCGTGACGTCGATGGCGGCGTTGCGGCAGGCCGCGGCCAGCCCGACGGCCCCGGCCCCCGCGCCGATGTCGGCCAAGCGCCCCGTCGCGGTCGCCGGCAGGGTCGCGGCCAGCAGCAGCGCGTCGAGGCCGGAGCGATAGCCGCGGCCCTGCGGCTGCAGCAGGGCGAAGCGGCCGCCATAGAAGCGGTCGCAGCGGGTCGCCATGTCGGCCCCGCAGGACGCAGGTGATTCCGGCTCAGGAGAGTTCATGACCGAGGTCGGCATCCTTGAGGATGCGGCGGGCCTGATCCATGCGATCGGTGTCCACCAGCACGCGGCGCGGCAGCACGCCGATCGATCCATCGAGGATACTCATATGGACATCTGCGAGGAAATGCGGAATGTCCGCATCCTTCAGCAGTGCATCGACGAAGGACAGCAGCACCGCATCGTTGGACCGCATGAGTTCCTGCATGAATGGCTCCGCGAATCTTGACGACCGAAGCCGACGAACGGGACGGCCGATGACGACCGCAACGCCCCTTAACTGCCTGAAGAGCGCCGGCCATAGCAAGCGCTCGAGCCGCGAAGCCGCCGCGCCGCAGGCGACGCACCGTCGCGCGGCCTTTATAACCGCGATCGGGACGCCATCTGTGCCCTCGACAAGCCGCCTCGCCCGTGCGAGCGCAGCGACGCAAACCCACGGAGTAGCATTGTGAGCCTGGCCAGCCCCGTCGAGCGGACCGACAGCCGCGCCTCGATCGAGCCGATGATCGCGGTCACGGCGCCGGACATGGCTCGCGTCAACGACCTGATCCTCGCCATGGCCGGATCGAACGTCGAGCTGATCCCGGAAATCGCCGAGCATCTGATCTCGTCGGGCGGCAAGCGGCTGCGACCGATGCTGACCATCGCATCCGCCCTGGCCCACGACTATCGCGGCGACGCCCATGTGAAGCTCGCCGCCAGCGTCGAGTTCATGCACACGGCGACGCTGCTGCACGACGACGTGGTCGACGAGAGCGACCTGCGGCGCGGCAAGAAGACGGCGCGCACCATCTGGGGCAACCAGGCCAGCGTGCTGGTCGGCGACTTCCTGCTTGGCCAGGCGTTCAAGACCATGGTGGAGGTCGGCTCGCTGACCGCCCTCGACATCCTGTCCACCGCCTCCTCGGTCATCGCCGAGGGCGAGGTCTGGCAGCTGTCGGCCGCCAAGCACATGACCACCAGCGAGGCGGACTATCTCGCGGTGATCGACGCCAAGACGGCGGCGCTGTTCGCGGCGGCCGCCGAAGTCGGCCCGGTCATCGCCGGCGCCGGCGAGGCCGAACGCACCGCCATGCGCGATTACGGCCGCAGCCTTGGCCTTGCCTTCCAGCTCGTCGACGACGTCCTCGACTATGGCGGCACCGCCGCCGCGCTCGGCAAGAACACCGGAGACGATTTCCGCGAAGGCAAGATCACCCTGCCCGTCATCCTCGCCTATCAGGCCGGCGACGACACCGAGAAGGCGTTCTGGCGCGAGGCGATGGAGGGCGGCCGCAACGACGACAAGGCGCTGGCCCGCGCCACCGCGCTGATCCACCAGCACGGCGCGCTCGAGGAGACCGTCCAGCGCGCGCGCCAATATGGCGAGGCCGCCTACGCCGCCGCCAGCGGCCTGCCGCAGAGCCCGAGCCGCGACGCGATGCTGGGCGTCGTGGAATTCTGCATCGACCGGGTGAGCTGACCCATCGTCGCGAGGGCCGAGCCTTCCGCCTCGGGTCGCATTCCCGCCAATCTCTGCGTCCAGAACGGGCGGGACTTGCATTGGCCTTTGGCTTGGCTTCACCTCGGCGAATCGGCCAGACAGGTGACCGGCATCACATTCGACCACGAAACGCGGCGTTCGATCGTCTGCGGGCGTGCCCCGGGAAGAGGATTTCACGTGCACAGAATGCGGCTTCTGAGACTTCTCACCGTCACGCTCATGGCGGGTGCCACCGCGGCGCCGGCCTTCGCCGCAGCGGATACGGCAGCGAGCGAACCGGCCCCGATCACCGCCCAGTCCCTGTCCGGCGCCTATCTGGCCGCCAAATCCGCCCAGATCGGCGGCGACATGGCGACGGCCAGCGATCTCTTCGTCCAGGCCCTGTCGATGGACCCGACCTCGCAGCTGCTCCAGCAGGACGCGATGTTCGCCTTCCTCGCCGATGGCCGCTTCAAGGAAGCCGTCGATATCGCATCGAAGCTGCGCGACGTGCCCGAGGCCGGCAAGGTCGCGCGGATCGCGCTGGGCGTCGATGCCCTGTCGAAGGGCGCCTTCGACGCCGCGATCGCCGAATTCGACGTGGTCGATCCCAGTGACCTCGACGCGCTGCTGCTCGGCGAGTTGATGGCCTGGGCCGATGTCGGTGCCGGCCGCGTCGACGAGGCGCTGCTGCGCATCGACAATCTGCAGGGCGCGCCGTGGTTTTCGGTCTTCAACGCCTATCAGAAGGGCCTGATCGCGGTCGTGGCCGGGCGCACGGATGTCGCCCGCCGCGCGCTGCACCTCGTCGTGGACGACCAGAACAATGCCCGCACCTCGCCCGACGCCTATCTCGGCGCCGCCGAGGCGCTGGCGCGCCTGGAAGTGCGCGACGGCAAGACGGACGCCGCACTGGCAGCGCTCCAGACCGGCCTCGACCTCGTGCCGACCTACGACCCAGTGCTGCATCTGAAGGCCCGCATCGAGAAGGGCGAGACCATCGAGCCCGCCGTGGCCAGTGTGCAGGAGGGCGCGGCCGAAACGCTGTACATCCTCGGCCAGGCGATCAATCGCGGCGACGGCCAGCAGGTCGCGCTCCTGTATTTCCAGATGGCGCGGGCGCTGGCGCCGCGGAACCCGTCGCTGCTCACCGCGCTCGGCGGCATTGCCGAACGCTCGGAGCGGCTGGAACAGGCGATCGCCTTCTACCGCGAGATCCCCGAAAACTCCGCCTATCGCCGCACGGCAGAGCTGCAGATCGGTCTCGACCTCTGGTATTCCGAGCAGAAGGAGGAGGCCAAGGCGCATCTGGAGCGTGCCGTGCGCAGCTATCCGGAGGACCCGAAGGCCCACACCGCGCTCGCCGACGTGCTCGCCGCCGACAAGGATTACGCGCCGGCCGCCAAGGCGCTCGACAAGGCGATCGAACTGACCGAGGCGACCGGCGAGGCGAGTTGGAACCTCTATTACCAGCGCGGCATCGCCTTCGAGCGGACCGACCAGTGGGACAAGGCGGAAAAGGATTTCCGCAAGGCGCTGGAACTGTCGCCCGACCAGCCGCAGGTGCTGAACTATCTCGGCTATTCCTGGGTCGACAAGAACGAGAACCTCCAGGAAGGTCTCGACATGATCCGTAAGGCGGTCGAGCTGCGGCCGAATGACGGCTACATCATCGATTCCCTCGGCTGGGCCTATTACCGTCTCGGCCGCTACGAGGAGGCCGTCGAGCAACTCGAGCGGGCCGTCCTGATCACGCCGATGGACCCGACCATCAACGACCATCTCGGCGACGCCTACTGGCATGTCGGCCGCAACCGCGAGGCCCGCTTCCAGTGGGAGCGCGCCCTGATCGGCCAGCCCGAGCCGGAAGAAGACGTCAAGGCAACGATCCGCGACAAGATCGAGGACGGCCTGACCCCGGCCAACGAGCGGGCCGAGGCCGAGGATGGCGACGACAGCCGCAAGGCCGCGGCCGCCGTGGCTCCGGCACCGGCGGGCGACGCGCCCGCCACCAAGGTCGAGTGAGCGACAGCCCGGCGGACATGACGTTGACGCTGGCGGAGCCGCTGCGTCTGACCGCGCCGGCCAAGGTCAATCTCGCCCTGCATGTCGTCGGGCGGCGCCCTGACGGCTATCATCGCCTGGAAAGCCTGATCGCCTTTGCCGGCGATGCCTGCGACGTCCTGACGGTCGCGGCAGCGCCCGAGGGCGCCGACCGCCTGGTCATGGCCGGGCCGTTCGGAGCAAGCCTGCCGACCGACGCGGACAATATTCTTCACCGCACCATCGCCGTCGCCCGTCAGGTGCTGGCCCATGCCGGCCTGCGGCTCCCGCCCCTCACCCTCACGCTGGACAAGCGCCTGCCCGTCGCCGCCGGGATCGGCGGCGGCTCGGCCGATGCGGCAGCGCTCCTGCGGATGATCGGCGACGCGGTGCCCGCCGTCCGCGATGCCCTGCTCGCCAGGGCGACCACGCTCGGGGCGGACGTTCCCATGTGCATTGCGGGCCGTGCCGCGCGCGTCTCCGGCATCGGCGAGAAGATCAAGCCCCTCGCGAACCTGCCGGCCCTGCACATGCTGCTGGTCAATCCCGGCGTGCCGGTCTCGACACCCGCGGTCTTCGCCGCGCTGGAACAGCGTGACAACGCGCCGTTGCCGCCGGTCCCGGCGCAGGGTTTCCGCACCGCCGCCGAACTGGTCGCCTGGCTTGATGGCACCCGCAACGATCTCGCCGCACCGGCGGAGCGGCTGGCACCGCAGATCGTCGCCGTCCGCGACGCGCTGGCCGGCGACGGCGCGCTGATCGCCCGCATGTCGGGCTCGGGCGCGACCGTCTACGGGCTGTTCGAAGACGACGCCCGGCTGGCCCGCGCCCGCAGCCGGATCGCCGCATCCCATCCCGAATGGTGGCTCTCCGGTGCCCGGCACCCCGCCACCCCCGCAGACCTGACATTGGAGGCCCCATGAGCGACGAACGCTCCTTCATCGCGCTGTCCATCGCGATCCTCACCGTCTCCGACACCCGAAGCCTCGACGAGGACCGCTCAGGCTCGCTGCTGGTGGAACGGCTGACCGAGGCCGGACACCGGGTCGCGGACCGGCAGATCGTCACCGACGACGTGCCGGCGATCCAAGAGGTCGTCCAGGGCTGGTGCAAGCGCGACGACGTCGATGTGGTGATCACCACCGGTGGCACCGGCTTCACCGGCCGCGACGTGACCCCCGAGGCGCTGGAGCCGCTGTTCGAAAAGCGCATGGACGGCTTCTCGGCGGTCTTCCACCGCATCTCCTACGACAAGATCGGCGTCTCGACGATCCAGTCGCGGGCGACCGGCGGCGTCATCGACGCCACCTTCGTCTTCGCCCTGCCCGGCTCGCCTGGCGCCTGCCGCGATGCCTGGGATCATATTCTCAAGGCGCAGCTCGACTATCGCCACAAGCCCTGCAATTTCGTCGAGATCATGCCACGTCTGGACGAGCATCTGCGTCGCGGCGGCCGGACCGCCTGAGCCGCACGGTCAGCTCGCGGGCCGGCCCCGTACCGCAGGGCGGATGAAGGCCCGCATCCGGGTCACCGCGACGCCCTTGGCGACCTCCTCGAGGCTGAAGGCGAGCTTCGACAGGCCGATCGCCTGGCGCTTCTGCACCAGGAACCCTTCGGCCATCGCCGTGCGGATCTGGCGCAGCCGGGCAAAGAAGCCGGGCTGGTCGTTCGGCGCCCGGCGGAAGCGCGCCGCGGGCGTCTTCGCCCGTCCCGCGCCCACCATGTCGGCATGCTCGACCACGGCCTCCATCCAGCCGGGCAGAAGCCGCGCGCCTGGTTCCAAGAGCAGCAGCCAGTCGCCGCGCGCCGTCTCGATGGCGTCGCGGAAATCCTCCGCCGCGACGATCCGGCACCCGGCATGGTCGGAAACCTTGCGGGCATTGTCCCCCATGCCGCGATCGACCAGCACGACCTCGCGCACCAGCCCCTCGACGGCGCCGGGTATCAGTGGCGCGAGGGTCGCCGCCAGCCAGTGATCCTCGGGTCCACAGTCGATGAAAACGCTCAGCATCCCTTTCGTCTAGCCGAGCCCATCGGCGCTGACCAGATCGGAACGTTTTTGTTCTTGTCTTGTTCTCTTAACAGGTTTAGGACATCAGTCACAGAACGTAGCCGGAACACGGGGAGAGCAACGTCATGCAGGACATCGCCAAGGCCGATCGCGCCGCCTTCTCCGCGCCGGACGGCGTCGACATCGCCAACCACATCATCGGCGAGGCCGGGCTGCGCATCGGCTTCGAGCGGCGGCGTGGCCGCGGCGCCGGGCTCAATCCCAGCGGGCGCTTCGAGCCGTTCAAGCGGCAGGCCGTCGACGATGGCTGGAACACGCTGGACGAGCTGCCCGCCTTCAAGACCGACGTGCAGGTCGAAAAGCCAAAGACCATCATCAGCCGCAACACCTCGCCGGACATCTCCTTCGACCGCTCGATCAATCCGTATCGCGGCTGCGAGCATGGCTGCGTCTACTGCTTCGCCCGTCCGTCCCACGCTTATATGGGGCTGTCCGCCGGCCTCGATTTCGAATCCAAGCTCTTCGCCAAGCCGAACGCCGCCGAGCTCCTGGAACGCGAATTGTCCAAGCCCGGCTATCAGGTGAAGTCGATTGCGATCGGCACCAATACCGATCCCTACCAGCCGATCGAAAAGAGCTGGCGGGTGATGCGCGAGATCCTCGAGGTGCTGGAGGCGGCCAACCATCCGGTCGGCATCGTCACCAAGTCGGCGCTGGTCCTGCGCGACATCGACATCCTGTCGCGCATGGCGGCCAAGGGGCTGGCCAAGGTGGCGCTGTCGGTGACCACCCTCGACCGGACGCTGGCGCGGGCGATGGAGCCGCGTGCCGCAACCCCGACCAGGCGGCTGGAGGCGGTCAAGGCGCTCAGCGAGGCCGGCGTGCCGACCATGGTGATGACCGCGCCGATCATTCCAGGCCTTACCGATTCGGAGATCGAGCGGCTCCTTGAAGCGGCGCAGACCGCCGGTGCGAGGGAGGTCGGCTACGTCCTCCTGCGCATGCCGCTGGAAGTCTCGCCGCTGTTCAAGGACTGGCTGCTGCGCCACTACCCGAACCGCTACCGGCATGTCCTGTCGCTGCTGCGCTCGATGCGCGACGGCAAGGATTACGACGCCGAATGGGGCAAGCGGATGCGCGGCACCGGGCCCTATGCCTTCCAGATCCGCCGGCGCTTCGAGATGGCGGCGCGCCGGCTCGGCCTGAACGAGAGCCGCACGCAGTTGCGCTGCGACCTGTTCACACCGCCGCGTGGCGCAGGCGTCCAGCTCGCCCTGCTCTGACGCGGAGGGCACCCCATCGTCCGGCCTCCCCCCTCGGCCGGATGGTCTCGCCGGTTTGCCACCCCGAACACGGCGAGGCTTGTGGAGAATCGGAGAATGCGCGAGTCTCGCCGCAACATGGCTCGCCGTTCCTCCGATTCTCCCGTTCGCGCAAAGAAACCCGCGCGCCGCCCCGCCGTCGCGGCCGGGCCCGACTTCTCGCGCGAGGCCGGGCTTCTGGCCGACGGCAAGCGCTTCGTCGCCGGCATCGACGAGGCCGGACGCGGGCCGCTGGCCGGGCCGGTGGTCACCGCCGCGGTGATCTTTCCCACCCGCGACTTTCCCGACGGGCTGAACGATTCCAAGAAGCTGACCGCCGAGGACCGCGAACGACTGTTCGCCGAGATCGTCGCCAAGGGCTGGGTCGGGATCGCCTCGGCCAGCGCCGACGAGATCGACCGCTTCAACATCCGCGGCGCGACGCTCATCGCCATGCGGCGGGCGCTGCACGCCTTGCCGCAAGCCCCCTGCCATGTCCTCGTCGACGGGCGCGACGTGCCGCCGGCGCTGCGCTGCGCCGGCACGGCCGTCATCTCCGGCGACGCCCTCAGCCTCAGCATCGCCGCCGCCTCGATCGTGGCCAAGGTGACGCGCGACCGGATCATGGCGCGGGCCTGCCGGGCCTATGAGGGCTACGGCTTTTCCCGCCATATGGGCTACGGCACGCCCGAGCATCTCGGCGCCATCGCAAGGCTCGGCCCGACGCCGATCCACCGGATGAGCTTCAGCCCGCTGCGGCGCGACCTGCTCGACGCCGCCGAATAGGCTGGACGCTCGGCGCGCTGCACTCAGCCTTCCGATGACCGCACAACGAAAAAGGGCCGCCGATGGCAGCCCTTTGAACGTTCCGTCGCGATACTGGCCCCGGATCGGGACCGCGGCCTCGCTCAGTTGAGCCGGCTGCGAACCTCGGCGATGGAGGATTCGGTGAACTGACCGGCATTGCCGCCCGAATTGCGGTCGGAGATGATCTTGGCAGCGGCGGCCACCGCCACGTCGATCGCCGTCGCGCGAACTTCGGCGATGGCGTCGGTCTCGGCCTGCGAGATCTTCGTCTCGGCCATGGCCGTGCGACGCTCGACATATTCCTCGTTCTTGCGGCGCGTATCGGCGAGCATCAGCTCCGCCTCGCGCTTGGCGGCGGCGACGATCTCCTTCGCCTCCTCCTCGGCCTCTTGGCGGCGGCGCTGATACTCGGCCAGCTGCTGCTTGGCCTCTTCCTTCAGCTCGCGCGCTTCCTCGATCTCGTTGCGGATCCGGTCGGCCCGCTGATCGAGCGTGGAACCGACCTTCGCCGGCGCCTTCAGATACCAGACGATGGCCAGGAAGATGATGAGGGCGGCAAACGCCCAGAATGAGTTGTCCATGGTCGGCTCCTCAGCTGCGAACGGCGGTCACGGCGCTGGCGACCTCCTCGCGGGAGACCTCCAGGCGAATGACGTCGCGCAGAATGGCGTCGGCGGTGGTCTCGGCGATCTGGCCGACATCCTTCATCGCCTCGTCGCGGACGGCGGCGATGCGCAGCTGCGCGGCTTCCAGCTTCTCGTCGAGCTCGGCGTCGAGGCGCTGGCGCTCGGCCTCGGCGTCGCTGCGCGCCGCTTCACGGGCGTCGTGGCCGATCTTGTGGGCGCGGTCGCGGGCCTCGGCGAGCTCCTGCTCGTAGGCTGCCTTGGCCTCGTCCGAATCGGACTTCATCCGCTCGGCGGCTTCCAGATCGAGGGCGATCCGGTCGCGACGGTTCTCGAGCGTTCCGGCGATCCGCGGCAGGATCACCTTCTTCAGAACCAGATAGAAGATTCCGAAGGTGATCGCGAGCCACAGGATCTGCGACGGGAAATATTCGGCATTGAAAGGCGGGAAGCCGCCATGCTCGCCTTCTACATGGATCGTTTCGCCATGCATCTCGGCGGTGTCGCTCGCAGGCGGCAGTTCCACGGCATCGAGCGAATCGGCCTGTGCGTAGGCTTGGGTGACGAACATCGAGGGCTCCCGGCATAGGGGACCGGCGACAGAAGCTGCCGCCGGCCGGTCTTCTTACCTGCGCTGGACGCCGATTAGACGGCGAAGAGCAGCAGCAGGGCGATGAGCAGCGAGAAGATGCCCAGGGCTTCCGTGACGGCGAAGCCGAAGATCAGGCGGCCGAACTGGCCGTCGGCAGCCGACGGGTTGCGCAGTGCGCCGGCGAGGTAGTTCGCGAACATGTTGCCCAGACCGAGGGCGGTCATGCCCATACCGAAACAGGCGAGGCCGGCACCGATGAACTTTGCTGCTTCCGCTTCCATGTCGAAACTCCTTTTGAAACTGTTCGATTGCGGGTGGTTGCGGCGGCTTCCACGCCGCCCCGTTGTATCCTGGAACTTGTCTTAGTGGCCTGGATGGATCGCGTCGTTGAGATACATGCAGGTCAGAACCGCAAAGACGTAGGCCTGCAGTGCGGCGACCAGGAATTCGAGTGCCGTCAGCGCGACGGTCATGAGCAGCGGAAGGATCGCACCGGCAATCCCGAGCGCGCCGAAGGCGCTCAGCGACACCACGAAGCCGGCGAAGACCTTCAGCGTGATGTGCCCCGCCAGCATGTTGGCGAAGAGACGAACCGAGAGCGACACCGGTCGCGACAGGAACGAAACCACCTCGATCACCACGACGAGCGGCAGCACGGCGGCCGGCACGCCCTCGGGCACGAAGAGTTTGAAGAAGTGCAGGCCGTGCTTCATCAGGCCGTAGACCACCACGACGCCCATCACCAGGAGGGCCAGCGCGAAGGTCACGATCAGATGGCTGGTCACCGTGAAGAAATACGGGATCATGCCGAGCAGGTTGGCGACCAGGATGAACATGAACAGCGAGAAGACGAACGGGAAGAAGCGCATGCCGCCGGAGCCCGCCGCGTCGCGCAGCATGTTGGCGACAAACTCGTAGGAGAGCTCGCTCACCGACTGCATGCGGTTCGGCACAAGGCCGCGCCCGCGGGTCGAATAGTACAGGAAGGCGGTCGCCACAGCGACCGTCACCACCATGAACAGGGCGGAGTTCGTGAACGAGAAGTCCAACCCGCCGATCTCGATCGGAACAATGTTGGAAATCTGGAACTGGTGGATTGGATCTGTCGGGTTCGTCGCCAAACTCACTGGTCCTTCGTCATCTCGTGGCAGGCCCTGGCGCGGGCCGTCCTGCCCATAGCGTCCCGGACTGCGCTTCGCAACACCCCGTTGTCAGATTGCCCCCTGCAAACGCACGCGGAACGGGCACGAAGGCGCCGGTTCAGGCCGGGCCGCGGCCATGGGGCGGCGTTGTGCCCGAAACGCCACGGATGACATTGAGCACGCCGGCGGCGAATCCGATCATCAGGAAGACGATCAGGCCGAAGGGCGTCGTGCCGGCCAGCTGGTCGATCAGATAGCCGATGCCGACGCCCACGAGGATACCCGCGACGAACTCGCTGGCGATCTTGAGTCCCTGGGCGACACCCTGCATGCCGCTGCTGCGGTCGGCCGGCTCGTCGCGCAGCTGCGGCATGCGCTGGCGCTGCTCGGCAAGACGCCGGGCCAGCGCCGCGCTGCGGGCATCGAGATCGGCCGCGCCGGGACCGGCTGCGACCGCAGGCCGCGCCGCGGCGGTCGGCTCGCCGGCCTCGCCGTGTTTCGGATCATCCATCGGACGCCGTTCCCCTGTTCGAGCCGCGGCGGACGGGCAAGCTCAATTCTCCTCGCCCGGCCGGTTGGCCGCGCGGTTGGCGACCATGCCCGAGCGTATCAGGCTGGCCACGGTCGTGACCACGAGAATCCCGACGATGACCGCCAGCGAGAAGCCGGTCGAGATATGCGGCAGGCCCTCGATGGGCTGGCCGTCATTGATGAAGCCCAGCGTATTGGCCTCCATGGCATGAATGATCAGCTTGACGCCGATGAAGCCCAGGACGAGCGCCAGGCCGAAACCGAGATAGACCAGCCGGTCGAGCAGTCCGCCCAGCAGGAAATAGAGCTGCAGCAGCCCCAGCAACGCGAAGGCGTTGGCCGTGAAGACGATGTAGGGCGCGTCGGTCAGGCCGTAGATCGCCGGGATCGAATCGAGGGCGAAAAGCAGGTCGGTCATACCGAGGGCGACGATCACCACGAACATCGGGGTGAAATAGCGCAGGCCGTCGCGGCGAATCGTCAGCGCGCCGTCGGCGAATTCGGTGGTGGTCCGCACATTGCGCTGGAACCACTTCACCACCGCGTTGGGCTCGTATTCCTCGTCGGTGCTGTGGCTGTGGGAGAAGCTCTCCACCGCCAGCTTGTACGCCGTCCACAAGAGGAAGGCGCCGAACAGGTAGAACACCCAGGAGAAGCGCTCGATCGCGGCCGCGCCCACGGCGATGAAGATGCCGCGCATGATCAGCGCCAGCACGATGCCGATCAGCAGCGCCTTCTGCTGGTGAACCCGCGGAACCGCGAAGCTCTTCATGATGATGACGAAGACGAAGAGATTGTCGACCGACAGGCTCTTCTCGGTGATGAAGCCGGCGAAGAACTCCACCCCGTGGGTCTTGTCCCAGAAATACCAGACGCCGAAGCCGAAGAGGATCGCGAGCGCGATGTAGAAGATCGACCAGCCCCCTGCTTCCTTGAAGCTCGGCTCGTGCGGCTTGCGCACATGGGTCATGAAATCGAAGATGAACAGGCCGGCGATGCCGCCGATCGTCGCCACCCAGATCCAGAGCGGCATTTCCTCGGCCACCATGCCGCCTATCGCAGTCGATTCCACCAAAATTTTCCCATCCGGGCGTCGGGTGTCCCGGTCTCGAATTGTCTTTCGCCAACGTCGTCCGCCGGCGTGGGCAAGCTGCCGGTGGCTTGCGGCGGGCGGCAGACATGCGTCACCGCTCGCGCGGCGATCACCGTGCGTCGCCGCTAGGTGGGTAAGCCGCTGCGCCGTTCAAAGACCGTCGTGCAGAAATATCGCGTGTGAGATCAAGCGGCCCGTCGCCCGTTGGGATCGGGAGACGCCAACGCTGGCGAGGCGACGCGGCTTCGACCGGACGCCCGTCCCCCTTGACCTTCCAGTGGCTGGAATCTCCATCTTGTGGTCAATCCGCCTGCGGGCGGCCATTTCTCGCAGCGAGCTCCCATGTCCGAGACCAGCACCGCCTGTCATCACCCGCATCACGATCACGGTCACAGCCATGACGACGCCAGCGGGGCCGTCACCCGCGATCCGGTCTGCGGCATGCTGGTCGATCCCCAGGCCGGCAAGCCGAAAGCGGAGCATGACGGCCGAACCGTGCTTTTCTGCTCGCAGGGGTGCCACGACAGATTCGTCGCCGCGCCGCAGGATTACCTGACGGCGACGGACCCGGTCTGCGGCATGAGCGTCGAACGCATCGATGCCCGCCACATGGCCAAGCATGGCGGCGAGCGGTTCTATTTCTGCTCGGCCGGCTGCAAGACGCGGTTCGAGGCCGATCCTGACGCCTTTCTCGGCGACCGCCCGGCGCCCGAACCGATGCCGGAAGGCACCCAGTACACCTGCCCGATGCATCCGGAGATCGTCCAGGACCATCCCGGCGACTGCCCGAAATGCGGCATGGCGCTGGAGCCGATGGGCGTGCCGACCGGCGAGGAAGGCCCCAATCCGGAACTGATCGACTTCACCCGCCGGCTCTGGGTCAGCGCGCTCTGCACCATCCCGCTGTTCATCGTCTCGATGGGCCCTATGGTCGGGCTGCCGGTCCGCGACTGGATCGGCGAGGAGCTGGCGGTCTGGCTGGAATTCGCGCTGGCGACGCCGGTGGTGCTGTGGGCGGCCCTGCCCTTCTTCAAGCGGGGCTGGGCGTCGATCGTCAACCGCTCACCCAACATGTGGACGCTGATCGCCATCGGCGTCGGAGCGGCCTATGGCTACAGCGTGGTGGCCACCCTCCTGCCCGGCCTGTTCCCCGCATCCTTCCGCCAGGACGGTGTCGTGCCGGTCTATTTCGAGGCCTCGGCGGTGATCGTCGCGCTGATCTTCGTCGGCCAGGTGCTGGAGCTGAAAGCGCGCGAGCGCACCGGCTCGGCGATCCGCGCGCTGATGGACCTGGCGCCGAAGACTGCCCGCCGCATTGCGGCCGACGGAACCGAGGAAGACGTGCCGCTCGACGCGCTGTCGTCCGGTGATCGCCTTCGGGTTCGCCCCGGCGAAAGCGTGCCGGTGGACGGCACGCTGGTCGAGGGTCGTTCCTCGGTGGACGAATCGATGATCACCGGCGAGCCGGTGCCGGTCGAAAAGAACCCCGGCGACACGGTCACCGGCGGCACGCTTAACCGCAATGGCGGCTTCGTCATGGAGGCCGAGGCGGTCGGCGCCGACACCACCTTGTCGCGGATCGTCGAGATGGTCGCCAAGGCGCAGCGCTCGCGTGCGCCGATCCAGGGGCTGGCCGACCGGGTCGCGGGCTATTTTGTCCCGGCCGTGGTGCTGTCGGCGATCGTCGCCTTCGTCGTCTGGGCGCTGGTCGGGCCGCAGCCGGCCATGGTGCACGGGCTGGTCGCCGCCGTCTCGGTGCTGATCATCGCCTGCCCCTGCGCACTGGGGCTCGCGACACCCATGTCGATCATGACGGCCACCGGCCGCGGCGCCTCGGCCGGCGTCCTGATCAAGGACGCCGAGGCGCTCGAGCGGTTCGCCAAGGTCGATACGCTGGTGGTCGACAAGACCGGCACGCTGACCGAGGGCCGGCCGCAACTGACCGACGTGGTCGTGCTTGAGAACGACGAGACGGCGTTTCTTTCGACTGCCGCCAGCCTTGAGCGCGGCTCGGAACATCCGCTGGCCGAGGCGATCGTCGCCGGTGCGCAGGAACGCGGCGCCGAACTGTCGGAGGCCACCGGCTTCGAAGCGGTCACCGGCAAGGGCGTGCGGGGCGAGGTGCGCGGTTCGGCCGTCGTTCTCGGCAACCGGGCGATGCTCGCCGCCGAGGGCGTCGATGCCGCTGCCCTCGACGATGACGCGCGGACCCTGGAGACCGACGGCAAGACGGTGATGTTCGTCGCCATCGACGGCCGGGCGGCGGGGCTCATCGCGGTCTCCGACCCGATCAAGCCGACGACGGAGGCCGCCATCCGCGCCCTGCACGAGAGCGGCATGCGGATCGTCATGGCGACCGGCGACAACGAGCGCACGGCCAAGGCCGTCGCGTCGGCGCTCGGCATCGACGAGGTGCGGGCCGGCCTGTCGCCGCAGGACAAGCAGGCGCTGGTGGAGGAGTTGCGCAATGGCGGTGCGAAAGTCGCGGTCGCCGGCGACGGCGTCAACGACGCGCCGGCGCTGGCGGCGGCTGATGTCGGCATCGCCATGGGCACCGGCGCGGACGTCGCCGTGGAAAGTGCCGGCATGACGCTGGTGAAGGGCGATCTCAACGGCATCGTGCGGGCCCGGCATCTCGCCCGCGCCACGATCCGCAACATCAAGCAGAACCTGTTCTTCGCCTTCGTCTACAACACCGTCGGCGTGCCGGTTGCCGCCGGCGTGCTCTACCCAATCTTCGGCGTACTGCTGTCGCCGATGCTCGCCGCGGCGGCGATGAGCCTTTCCTCCGTCTCGGTGATCGGCAACGCGCTGAGGCTGCGCACGCTCAAGCTGTGACGCCGGCCTCTGGCCCAGACGCGCGGCAGGCCTGACCGACGGACCTGCCGCGCTGCGGCGCTACTGCTTCGCCAGCTTGTCGAGGATCGCCGAGAAGTCGCGGCCCTTGCCACCGCCGGACTCGACGAAGGCCGCGTAGATGTCGCGGGCGTGGCGGCCGAGCTCGGTGGTCGCGCCGGCGGTCTCCGCGGCGGTCTGCGACAGGTTGAGGTCCTTCAGCATCAGATCCGCGGCAAAGCCCGGCTTGTAATCGTTGTCGGCCGGGCTCTTCGGACCGATGCCCGGCGCCGGGCAATAGGTGTTGATCGACCAGCAGGAGCCCGACGAGGTCGAGGCCACGTCGAACATCGCCTGGCGATCGAGGCCGAGCTTGTCGGCGAGGTGAAACGCCTCGCAGACGCCGATCATCGAGATGCCGAGGATCATGTTGTTGCAGATCTTCGCCGCCTGGCCGGCGCCGGCTTCGCCGCAATGTACCGCCTTCTGGCCCATGATGTCGAAGAGCGGCTTGCCCTTGGCAAAGGCCGCGTCGCTGCCGCCGACCATGAAGGTCAGCGTGCCGGCCGCCGCGCCGCCGGTGCCGCCGGAGACCGGCGCATCCAGCGACAGGAGGCCGGCCTCGCGCGCCATGTCGTGGGCGGCGCGGGCGCTGTCCACATCCACCGTCGAGCAGTCGATCAACAATGCCCCGGCCTGGGCCTGGCGCACGATGTCGGCATGGACGGCGCGCACGATGTCGCCATTCGGCAGCATGGTGATCACCGCCTCTATGCCCGTGACCGCCTCGGCGAGCGTTGCGGCGGGGGCGACACCCTCGGCGGTCACGCCGGCCGCGTCGTAGCCGCTCACCGCATGGCCGGCCTTCGCCAGATTGGCCGCCATCGGCGCACCCATGTTGCCGAGACCGACGAAACCGATCTTCATGGCCGTTTCTCCCCTGCCTGTTCTCCGAGTGTCAGTTCGTGCTCGCCCAGCGGTGCCAGCATCGCGGCGACCCGCGCCTGCGGCAGATCCTCGATCCGCGCCGGCGACCATTTCGGCGCGCGGTCCTTGTCGATCACCGCGGCGCGAATGCCCTCCAGCAATTCGCCCTCGTCGATCGAGCGGTAGGTGAAGCGGTATTCGTTGCGCAGCGCCGCCTCGATGGTCGGCTCGGCGCGCGCCGCCCGCACCAGTTCCAGCGTCGCGCCGACCGAGATCGGCGAACCCTTGCGGATCAGCGCGGCCGTGCGCTGCGCCCATTCCCCGCCATCGAGGGCGAGGCGCTGCAGGATGTCGGCCGCGTCGACGCCCGAGAACGCTGCGTCGATCGCCTCGGTCTGCTCGGCCAGCGTCGACAGCGGCGGCGCGTCGGCAAAACGCGCGATCACCTGCGGATCGCCGCTTTCGACCAGCGCCGCGGTCAGCCCGGCGAGATCGTCCGAACGAATGCAGTTGTCGGCAAAGCCGGCGGCGATCGCCTCGCCCGGCCCCATGCGGAAACCGGTCAGCGCCAGATATTCGCCGAGCCGGCCGGGGGCGTTGGCGAGGATCAGCGTCGCGCCGACATCGGGCACGAGGCCGATGGCGCATTCGGGCATGGCGACCATCGAGCGCTCGGTGACGACGCGGTGGCTGGTATGGCCGCCGAGGCCGACGCCGCCGCCCATGACGATGCCGTCCATCAGCGCCACGACCGGCTTGGGATAGCGGGCGATCTTGGCGTTCAGCCGGTATTCCTCGGCCCAGAAACGGCGGGCCGCGGACAGATCCCCGGCGCGGCTGTCGTGATAGATCTTCTGGATGTCCCCGCCGGCGCAGAAGGCCCGGTCGCCGGCCGCATCCATGATCACGAGATCGATGGCCGGGTCCGTGGCCCAGCCGTCCATCGCCGCCTCGATCGCCAGCGACATGGCATGGGACAGGGCGTTGAGGGATTTCGGCCGGTTGAGGGTGATGCGCCCCGCCCGCCCCTCGGCGCGAATCAGGACGTCGTCATTGGCTGCGTTGGTCTCGATGCTCATGAATGCTCCGCCAGGAGTGCGCGTGCGGTGATCATCCGCATGATCTCGTTGGTGCCTTCCAGGATCTGGTGGACCCGGAGATCGCGCACGATCTTCTCGATGCCGTAATCGGCGAGGTAGCCGTAGCCGCCATGCAGCTGCAGGGCCATGTTGGCGACGTTGAAGCTGGCGTCGGTGACGAAGCGCTTGGCCATGGCGCAATGCTTGGTCGCGTCGGGCGCCTTGGTGTCCAGCTTCCACGCCGCCTGGCGCAGGAAGATGCGCGCCGCCTGCAGCTCGGTCTCCATGTCGGCCAGCCGGAACTGCAACGCCTGGAATTCGGTAAGGCTTTTCCCGAAGGCCTGGCGGTCCTGCATGTAGGCGATGGACTTGTCGAGCGCCGCCTGGGCCGCGCCCAGCGCGCAGGCCGAGATGTTCAGCCGGCCGCCGTCGAGGCCCATCATGGCGTAGGCAAAGCCCTTGCCCACTTCGCCGAGGAGGTTGCCGCCGGGCACGCTGCAGCCGTCGAGGCGCACCTCGGCGGTCGGCTGGGCAACCCAGCCCATCTTCTTCTCCAGCGCGCCGAAGGACAGGCCCTCGGTGCCGTTTTCGACGAGAATGGCGGAGATGCCCTTCGGCCCCGCGTCGCCGGTCCGTGCCATCACCACATAGAGGTCCGAGAAGCCCGCCCCGGAAATGAAGCTCTTGGTGCCGTTGAGGACGTAGCCGTTGCCGTTCGGCTTCGCGCTGGTCCGCAGCGCGGCGGCGTCGGAGCCCGAACCCGGCTCGGTCAGGCAGTAGCTCGCGACCTTCTCCATCGACGCAAGCTTCGGCAGCCATTCGGCCCGCTGCTCCTCGCTGCCGAAGCTGTCGATCATCCAGGCGACCATGTTGTGGATCGACAGGAAGGCCGAGACCGACGGGTCGCCATAGGACAGCGCCTCGAAGATCAGGGCCGCGTCGAGCCGCGACAGGCCGGAGCCGTAGTCGTCGCGCACATAGATCGCCGCCATGCCGAGCCCGGCCAGTTCGGTCAGCACCTCGCGCGGCAACGCCTTCTCGTCTTCCCAGCGGGCGGCATGCGGTGCCATCTTCTCGGTGGCGAAATCCCGCGCCATGGTGAAGATCTGGCTCTGCTCGTCGGTGAGCGCAAAATCCAAGACGATTCTCCCGAAATCCCGGCCTGTGGCCGTCGGCCGCCTTGCGGCGGACTCCTCCCCAACTGGTCTAGAAGCCTGCCCGACGCGCATCAAGCGCCGAAATGCCCGGCGGTCGTCGGGGCGCACCGCGCCGGGTCGCGCATGCGGTCACGCCGGTCACTTGATGGTTGCGTATAGCAACGACCCTGCCATCTGAAACAAATAACTGTCGCCTATGAACTATAAGAATGGCGACAATGGAATTGACTCCGGTCGATCTTCGTGGGTCAAATAGAAGTGTCCCAGTCGGAGGTAACTCGGATGACCGCCCACGAATTTTGTGCGTGGCTGGACCATATGTGGTTCTCCCACGACGATGCCGCGACACGCCTCGGCCTTCCTGCCGAACAGATCGCCGCTTTCGAACGTGAGGGGGCGCCGGGCACCGTCGGCCTTGCCTGTGCGGCGATCGCGACGGGTCTGGCGGCATGGCAGCCGCCACGCCGTGGCGGCCGGCAGAGCCAGCAGGCCGCCTGACCTCTCTCTCCCCGCATCGATCGCGGCCTCGCCGCGCCCTGCCCCGTCCGCGCTCCCGTTGCCATCAGCCGGCCCGCCGGACTGCTGTGACCGGCGCAGGGTGACAGCGGCGATGCCCGGCACGGCACCAGCCGCCGATAGCCCTGCCGCTAGAAGCGCAGCACGCGGCCGCGATACGGATAGCGCGGATCGCTGTGGCCGACGACGGGCGTATGGCCCGACGCACAGAGCCCGCTCAGGAACGCCTCGTCGTCCGCGTCGTAGCGGGCGCCCACAACGCCGAGATAGCCGTCGAGTTGCGCGAGACTGCGCGGTCCCATCAGGATGCTCGACACGGCGGCATTCGCCAAGAGCCAGTTCAGCGCCATGGCGCCCGGATCGCGGCCGGACTGCTCGGCATAGTCGGCCGCCTTGTTGGCCGCCTCGATCGTGCCCGGCAGGAACTCCGCCTCCAGCATGCGCTTGTCGCCGCGCGCGGCACGGGAATCGTCCGGCACGCCGCCGCGATACTTGCCGGTCAGGATGCCGCGACCGAGCGGCGAATAGGGCACGACGGCGATGCCGAAATGATGGCAGGCGGGCAGATAGTCCGGCTCCGCCGTGCGGTTGAGCATGTGGTAGTAGGGCTGCGCCACGACCGGCCGCGCCACGCCCAGCCTGTCGGCGATGCGGACCATGTCGGCGATCTTCCAGCCGCGGAAATTGGAAAAGCCCCAGTGGCGGATGGTGCCCTTGGCGATCAGCTCGCCCAGCGCCCCGATCACCTCGTCCAGCGGCGTCGTCTCGTCGTCCAGATGCAGGTAATAGAGGTCGATCGTCTCGGTCTGCAGCCGCTCGCGCGACATCTCGGCGGCCCGGGCGATCCAGGCCGGCGACAGCCCGCCCGATCCCTCGACATCGGTGACCGGGTTGCCGACCTTGGTCGCCAGCACGCAGTCGGCGCGGCGCTCCTTCAGGAGGCGGCCCAGCATCGCCTCGGATTTCCCTCCGGTATAGGAGTCGGCGGTGTCGATGAAATTGCCGCCGACCTCGAAATAACGGTCCAGCATCCGCGCCGCTTCGGCCTCGTCGGTCCGGTCGGCGAACATCATGGTGCCGAGGCAGAGGCGCGCCACCTCCGGTCCGCCGCGGAACAGGGGAATCGTCGGGATCGTCGTCATGGGTGGTCCTCCAGAGTTGTGCGGTCAGCCGCGCGTTCGCCGCTCGGCGACGAACGACCGCACCGGCAGCCAGCGTTCAGACGACGCCGTCCGCCCGCAAGCGTGCGATGTCGGCGGCATCATAGCCGGCTTCGGCCAGCACCGCCTCGGTATCCTGCCCGAGGTCGGGCGCCGGATGGCGCACCTGCGACGGCGTCTTGGCGAATTTCATCGGGAAGCCGGTCATCCGCACAGTGCCATGGCCGGGATGGGGAACGTCGAGAACCATCTCCTGCGCGGCGACCTGCGGGTCCGCGAACACCTCGCCAAGGGTCTGGACCCGGCCGCAGGGCACGCCTGCCGCGTTGAGCCGCGCGATCCAGACCTCCTGGGTCTCGTGGCACATGGCGTCGTCGATCAGGGCGTTCAGTGCCGCGCGGTTGGCCACCCGGTCGGCATTGGTGGCAAAGCGCGGCTCGTCGAGAAGCCCGATCAGCCCGATCGCGTCCAGAAAGCGGCGCAGGGTCGGGGCGGTCGAGGGCGCCACGGCGACATGGCCGTCGGCGGCGCGGAACAGCCCGTAGGGCGAGGCGATGGGATGGTCGTTGCCGGTCGGCGCCGGCGTCTTGCCGGTCGCCAGTTGGGCCGCCGACAGATAGGCCAGCATCGACATCATGCCGCCCATCATCGAGGCCTCGACCGCCTGCCCCTCGCCGTCGCGGTCGCGGACGCGCAGGGCTGCGACGATGGCGAAGGCGGCATAGAGGCCGGCGATCAGGTCCGTCAGCGGCGGCGCAGCCCGCATCGGCCCGCTTTCCTGCGAGCCGTTCACCGACATGAAGCCCGACATCGCCTGGGTGATGAAGTCGAAGGCCGGGCGGTCGCGATAGGGGCCGGTCGAGCCGTAGCCATTGACGGAGCCGACCACGAGCCGCGGATTGATCGCGTCCAGTGCCGCGCGGTCGAAGCCCATGGCGGCCAGAACGCCCGGCCGGTAGTTTTCCACCAGCACGTCAGCGTCGGCGAGAAGCCGGCGCAGCACCGCCTTGCCGGCGTCGCTCTTCAGGTCGAGCGTCATGGAGCGCTTGTTGCGGTTGAAGCTGGCGAAGTACCAGGACATGCCCTCGACGCCCGCGCCGAGGCCGCGGACATGGTCGCCCAGCCCCGGCGATTCGACCTTGATGACGTCGGCGCCGAGATCGCCGAGCAGCATCGAGCAGAACGGGCCGGACAGGATGCGCGTCAGGTCGACGACGCGGATACCGGCGAGCGGCTGGTCCATGCCGGTCAGCCCGCCGCCGTGGCGACGTCGTCGACGCCGTGCCGGGTCAGCCGCGGCCCCGCCTTCATGACCTGACCCGGCAGTTCACGGCCGAGGCTCGTCTGGGTGAGCCGGGCGACGTCGATCAGTTGGTCCAGGTCGATGCCCGTCTCGTAGCCGCTCTCCTGAAGCAGATAGACCAGATCCTCGGTGCAGATGTTGCCGCTCGCCCCGGCCGCGAAGGGGCAGCCGCCGAGCCCGCCGATGGATGAATCGTAGCGCGTCACGCCCTCGGCGAGCCCGACCATGACATTGGCCAGGCCGACGCCACGGGTGTTGTGGAAATGCAGGGTGACGGTCATCTCGGGCACGGCCGCGCGCAGGGCCGCGAGGAGCGCCGACACATTGGTCGGCGTCGCCATGCCGGTCGTGTCGCCGAGATTGAGATCGACGATCCCCAGATCGCGGTAGAATCTGGCGATGCGGACCACCTGCTCCGGCGCGACGTCACCTTCGAAGGGGCAGCCGAAGGCGGTGGCCACGTCGCCCTGGACCCGCTTGCCGGCGGCGCTGGCGATCTCGACGACGGCCGGAAACCGTGCCAGCGTCTCGTCGATGGAAGCGTTGACGTTCTTGCGGCTGTGGGTCTCGGAAGCCGAGCAGAAGACGCCCATCACGTCGAGCTGGGTCTCGGCCGCGCGTTCGGCGCCGCGGGCATTGGGGACGAGGGCCGTCAGCACGGTGCCCGGCCTGCGCTTCACCCCGGCCAGCACCTCGGCGGCGTCGGCCAGCTGCGGCACGGCACGCGGCGAGACGAAGGAGGTCACCTGCACCTTGCGCAGGCCGGCGTCGATCAGGCCGTTGACGATCTCGATCTTGCGCCCGGTCGGGATGAACGACTTCTCGATCTGAAAGCCGTCGCGCGGGCCGACCTCGCAGATCTCGATCCGCGTTCCCTGCCTCGCCGGCATCGTCGACACATGGCGTGCTTCGACCATCAACCCGCTCCGTTCCTGTTTCGCTGGTACCACGGCTCCCATACGCGACGGGCCCGGCGAAAGTAAATTTCGAAATCTCATGCTGCATCGCAGCAGGTTTTTCTTTCGCGTCGCAGCACAAGAGAGCCTCGTCCCAGCCTTGACCGGCCGAATGCTTCGGTGTCATCCACTAGGGAAGGCACACGGGAGAATGCCGCTGTCGGCACGATCTCCTGTGGCCGAAAGAATGGCGGGGACGCAAGAACTGCCGCCTGAGGGAGGGAAATCATGTTTCTGAAACGTTTGTTGATGGCCGCGGCCGTGGCGGCGGTCGCCTTGCCCGCTGCCGCATTCGAGCCGTCGAATGTCGAATGCATCGCGCCGGCCAATCCGGGCGGCGGCTGGGACTTCACCTGCCGGACCGTCGGGCGCATCCTGCAGGAAGAGAGTCTCGTGCCGGGCGCCGTCCAGGTGACCAACATGCCGGGTGCCGTCGGCGCCGTGGCCTTCGCCAATGTCGCCTCCAAGCGCAATGACGACCCCAATCTGATCGTCGCGACCTCCACCGTCGGCATCACCCAGATCGCCCAGGGCAAGTATCCGGCCGGCATCGACCAGATGCGCTGGCTGGGCATGCTCGGCGCCGATGTCGGCACGATGCTGGTCAACAAGGAGTCCAAATACGATTCGCTCGACGCCGTTCTCGCCGCGGTCAAGGAAGACCCGGCCGGCGTCGTGGTCGGCGGCTCCTCCTCGATCGGCGGCTGGGACCATCTGCGCTTCCTGATCCTCGCGCAGGAAGCCGGCGTTCCGACCGACCAGCTCAAGGACATCCGCTGGGTCGAGTTCTCCGGTGGCGCTGACGCCGTCACCCAGTTGCTCGGCGGCCATATCGACGTCGTTTTGACCGACATCGGCGAGATCGGCGGCTTCATCCAGTCCGGCGACGCCAAGGCGCTCGCGGTCATGTCCGACGAGCGGCTGCCGGCCTATCCGGACATCGCCACCGCCAAGGAGCAGGGCATCGATGCGGTCGGCTACAACTGGCGCGGCTTCTACATGGGCGGCGGGGTTCCCGACGACGCCTATGATTTCTGGGTCGAGAAGATGAAGGCGCTCTACGATTCGGAAGGCTGGCAGACGGCGGCGACCGAGTCCGGCCTGACGCCGATCTGGCGCGGTGGCGAGGAGTTCAACACCTTCGTCCGCGAGTCCGAGAAGAAGGCAGCCGAGATTTCGAAGGCCATCGGTGTCATCAACTAGACCGACCACGAGCCTGCGGCTCAGTGACCGTATCGCGGGGGCGATTCTGCTCGCCCTCGCGATCTGGTACTGGATCGCCGCCGGCGGCTACAGCGTCGCCTACGGCGATCCGGCCGGCCCGAGCCTGTTTCCGCGCATGGTCGCGGTGCCGCTGGGGCTGTTCGCGGCCTTCCTGATCGTCAAACCGGATCCCGATCCGGTCTGGTTTCGCTGGCCGCATGTCTGGGGCCAGATCGCCATGCTGGCGGTCCTCATCGTCTATCCGCTCATTCTCGAGCCGGCGGGCTTTCCGCTGTCGACGAGCGTTGCGGCGGTGCTTTTGGCGCGCATCCTCGGCGCCAGCTGGCTGCAGGCCGTCATTGCCGGACTGGTGATCGGTTTCGGCCTGTTCTTCCTGTTCGACGGCGTCTTCGGCCTGCCCCTGCCGACGGGACCGCTCTTCGGTTAGTCACCGCCTGGCCGGTGCCAAGGAGATCACGTGGAAATTCTTGGCTTTCTCGCCGACGGTTTCGCCACCGCCCTGACCCCGACCAATATCGGGCTGGCGCTGTTCGGCTGCTTCATCGGCACGATCATCGGCGCGCTGCCCGGCCTCGGTCCGGTCAACGGCGTGGCGATCCTGATCCCGCTGGCCTTCTCGCTGCAGCTGCCCGCGGGCTCGGCGCTGATCCTGCTCGCCTGCGTCTATTACGGCTGCATGTATGGCGGGCGTATCTCTTCGATCATGCTCAACATCCCCGGCGACGAACCGGCGATGATGACCTGCCTCGACGGCTACCCGATGGCGCAGCAGGGCAAGGCGCCCGAGGCGCTGGCGATCTCCGGCATCGCGTCCTTCGTCGGCGCCGTGACCGCGACCATCGGCCTGGTACTGTTTGCCCCGCTGCTGGTGCAGTTCGCCATCCGCTTCGGCCCGGCCGAGTATTTCGCGCTCTATGTCATGGCCTTCGCGACGATCGGCGGCATCACCGGCGCCAATCCGGCCAAGACGCTGCTGGCGGCCGGCATCGGCCTGGCGCTGGGCACGGTCGGGATCGATCCGCAGAGCGCCGTGCCGCGCTACACCTTCGGCAGCTTCCATCTCTATGACGGCTTCCATGCCATCGTCGCCATCGTCGGCCTGTTCGCCATCTCCGAAGCGCTGATCCTTCTGGAACACGGGATCGGTGGCCATTCCGGCGCGGTGCCGGTCAACCGCGCCTTCGCCCGCTGGCCCGATATCCGCAAGTCGCTGGGCGCGATGTTCCGCGGCTCCGGCCTCGGCTTCATCTCCGGCATCCTGCCCGGCGCCGGGGCGTCGCTCGGCTCGTTCATCGCCTACACGCTGGAGAAGCGCTATTCGAACAGCGACGACACCTTCGGCAAGGGCGATCCCCGCGGCGTCGCCGCACCGGAAGCCGGCAACAATGCCGCGGCCGGCGGCGCGCTGGTGCCGATGCTGGCGCTCGGCGTGCCGGGCTCGGGCACGACGGCGGTGCTTCTGGCGCTGCTCATCTCGCTGAACATCACGCCGGGGCCGCTGCTGTTCCAGAACCAGCCGGACATCGTCTGGGGGCTGATCGCGGCGCTGTTCATGGCCAACGTCTTCCTCTTGATCCTCAACCTGCCGCTGGTCGGGCTGTTCACCCGGATGCTTTCCATCCCGATGTGGGCCCTGATGCCCTTCGTGGTGATGATCTCCTTCGTCGGCATCTATTCGATCAGCCATTCCACCTTCGACCTGCAGGTCATGGTCGGCTTCGGCGTGCTCGGCTTCGTGCTGCGCAAGCTGGAGATCTCGGTGGTGCCGGTGGTGCTCGGACTGCTGCTCGGCGGCGAGATGGAAAGCATGCTGCGGCGGGCGCTGGCGATCTCCGGCGGCGATGCCGGCATCCTCGTGTCGAGCTGGATCTCGATCGGGCTCTACACGATCACCGGCTGCTTCCTGCTCATTGCGGTGGTGCTGGCGGTGCGCAAGCCGCGTCGGCCGGCCGTGCAGCCTGCAGCCGACGCCGATTATGTCGGCGACTGACCGGCAAGCATGCCGCGCGGCGGTGACGGCGTCCTAGCCGGCGGCCGCCTCGGCCTCGGCATGGGCGAGCAGCGATTCCAGCTTGTGGGTCAGATGCGCCTTCATCAGGCTGCCCAGCAACGGCCCGTCCCGCGCCTCCAGCGCGGCCTGGATGCCCTCGTGCTCGCGGGTCGCCGTCAGCCAGCGCTCGGGCGTCAGATTGGCTTGGTAGCGCGCCCGATAGACCCGCCGCGCCACCATGGCATGATGCTGGGAGAGCGTCGGATTGGCGGCGGCGGCCAGGATGGCGCTGTGGATCGCCTGGTTGATCTCGAAATAGGCCGGCCGGTCCTGCGCCTCATAGGCGGCGGCGAGCCGACGGGTGAGATCGGCGATCGCCACGACCTCGGCCTCGGAAGCGCGCTCGGCCGCCAGCTCGCCGGCCAGTCCCTCCAGCGCCGCGACCAGCGGAAACAGTTCGGTCAGTTCGTTCATCGTCTCGCCCGAGACGACGGCCCCGCGGTTCGGCACCAGTTGCACGAAGCCTTCGTGGGCGAGCACCTTCAACGCCTCGCGCACCGGCGTGCGGGAGACGCCGAAGCGCTCCGTCAGCGCCTTTTCGGGCACCTTCTCGCCGGCCTGGAGTTCGCCCTCCATGATCATCCGGCGCATCCGGTCGGTCAGTTCCACGGCCAGCGCGGGGCGCGAGAGCGGCGCGTCGAAATCGGTATCGGCAAGGCTCATGCGTCGTGTCCCGTCGTGGAATGACCGGCCCCGCAGATACGGGCCGGATCGAGCGCCGGCTGCCGGGAGCCAACCCGAACCGGCGCCATTACGGCGCAGCTCCATGGAGCGCGCCTGCCAGCACTTCCGCCACATGCACGGCGCGGCGTGCGGCGCCGTCGGCGATCTGGTGCCGGCAGGAGGTGCCGTCGGCGACGATCACCGCATTGGCCGGTGCGGCGCGCACCGCCGGCAGCAGCGACAGCTCGCCCATGGCCAGTGACACGTCGATGGTCTCGGCATCATAGCCGAAGGCCCCCGCCATGCCACAGCACGACGATTCGATCACCTTCAGGTCGAGGCCGGGGATCATCCGCAGCGCGCCCTCGACGGCCGACATGGCGCCGAAGGCTTTCTGGTGGCAGTGACCGTGCAGATAGGCCTCGCGGCCGATGCCGTCGAGAGGCAGGGACAGGTGCCCGGCCTTGTCCTCGCGCATCAGGAACTCCTCGAACAGCATGGCCGACGCCGCCACCGCTTCCGCCGCTTCGCCCGGCACCAGCGCCAGGAACTCGTCGCGCAGGGTCAGGATGCAGGAGGGCTCCAGCCCGACGATCGCCTTCCCGGCCCGCACATGTGGCAGTAGCGCGTCGATGGTGCGCTGCGCCTCGGCCTTCGCGCGGTCGGCCATCCCGGCGGCGAGATAGGTCCGCCCGCAGCACAGCGGCCGCTCGTTCCGCCCAAGGCGGGCGGTCTCGACCTGATAGCCGCCCGCCTTCAGCACCTTGACCGCGGCGCGCAGCACCTGCGGGTCGAACCAGCGGTCGAAGGTGTCGGCGAAGAGGACGACGCCGGTCACCCGGTCCGGATGCGGCGCCGGGCCGGTGCGCTCCACGCCGCGCCGATCGGCGCGGTTCGCCGTCGCCGTGTCGCCGCCGGCGCCCTCCGGGTTGAGGACGATCCCGTCCCCTCCCCCGCCGATATTCTCCGTCGAAGCCGCCGCGTCCTGCCGGGCGGATGCTTCGGCCCCGGCCGCCGCGCCCGCGGCATGGCCCTCGGCATCGCGGAACCAGTCCCTCCGGAAGGCCGGCAGCGACCGTCGGGCGGAAAAGCCGGCCATCTTCTCCGATAGGGCCGCGAAGGCGGGGACGCGGTCGCGCAGGCCCATCAGCCAGCCCATCCGGGCAGCGGCCGGCGCATAGCGCGGCAGGTCGGCAATCAGCCGGTCCTTCAGCGAGAAGCCGTTGGTCTTGCCGCGCTGGTAGAGCACCTCGGCCTTCATCTTGGCCATGTCGACGCCGGTCGGGCATTCGCGCCGGCAGGCCTTGCAGGAGACGCACAGTTTCAGCGTCTCGGCCATCTCGTCGGAGGCGAGCGCGTCCGGGCCGAGCTGGCCGGAGATCGCCAGTCGCAGCGTGTTGGCGCGGCCGCGGGTGACGTCGCGCTCGTTGCGGGTCACCCGGTAGCTCGGGCACATCACCGCCCCGGCCGATTTGCGGCAGGCGCCGTTGTTGTTGCACATCTCCACGGCGCCCTGCAGGCCGCCGGAGGCGCCGGGCCAGGCCGACCAGTCGAAGGCCGTCTGGATCTCGTCCACCGCGTAGCCCGGCGGATAGCGCAGCAGGCTGCGGTCATCCATCTTCGGCGGCGCGACGATCTTGCCGGGGTTGAGCCGCGTATGCGGATCGAAGGCGGTCTTCACCTCTTGGAAGGCGGCGACGATGCGCTCGCCGAACATCTGGGTGTGGAATTCCGAGCGCACCAGCCCGTCGCCGTGTTCGCCCGAATGCGAGCCCTTGTATTCGCGGACCATGGCGAAGGCCTCCTCGGCGATCGCCCGCATGGTCTTCACGTCCTTGTCGAGCTTGACGTTGAGGACCGGGCGCACGTGCAGGCAGCCCTCGGAGGCATGGGCATACCAGGTGCCCTTGGTGCCGTGCTTCTCGAAGATCGCCGTCAGCCGGTCGGTATAGTCGGCCAGATGCTCCAGCGGCACGGCGCAATCCTCGACGAAGGAGACCGGTTTGCGCTCCTCCTTCATCGACATCATGATGTTGAGGCCGGCGGCGCGCAGCTCGGCGATCGCCGCCTGCAGCTTCAGATCGGCGACCGGCACGACGCCGCCCTCGTGATCGCCGCCGCGGCCGAAGCCATAGCCGAGATCGCTCATCACGTCCTTCAGCGCCGCGAGGCTGGCCGCGTTCTCCTTCGCGGTATCGGCGAATTCCACCAGCAGCAGCGCCGCCGGATCGCCCTCGACGAAGGCCTCCAGCGTCGGCACGAACATGTCGATGCGGCGGGCGAGCCCGATCATGGTCGCATCCACCAGCTCGACCGAGGTCGGCTTCAGGGCGACGATATGCTGGGCCGCCTCCATCGCCGCGCGGAATGTGGGGAAGTGGCAGGCGCCGAGGATCTTGGTCGCCTTGGGGAGCGGCGACAGCCGGATCTCGATGGCGGTGGAAATGCCCAGCGTGCCTTCCGAGCCGACCAGCAGATGGGCGAGGTTGATCGGGTCGTCGGAGGGCACCAGCGCGTCGAGATTGTAGCCGCCGACCCGGCGCTGCACCTTCGGGAAGCGCGCCGCGATCTCGCCGGCCTCGCGGCGGCCCAGCGCCAGCATGGCGGCGACGAGTTCGCGCGGCGGCTCATTGGCGACGTTCTGGTCGAGTTGCGCGAAGCGGCCGGCGGTACCGTCGGCAAGGATCGCGTCGATGGCGATGACGTTGTCGCGCATCGTGCCGTAGCGCAGCGAGCGCGAGCCGCACGAATTGTTGCCGGCCATGCCGCCGATGGTGGCGCGCGAAGCGGTGGAGACGTCAACAGGAAACCACAGGCCGTGCGGCTTCAGGAGCCGGTTGAGATCGTCGAGGACGATGCCCGGCTCGACCACCGCGCGCCGGCCCGCGACGTCCAGATCCAGGAGCTTGTTGAGATGCTTCGACGTGTCGACGATCAGGCCGGAATTGACCGTCTGGCCGCATTGCGACGTGCCGCCGCCGCGCATGGTCAGCGGCAGGCCTTCCTCGCGGCAGGCGTCGAGCGCCGCCGCCACGTCGTCGCCGGTGCGGGCGACGACCACGCCGGCGGGCATGATCTGGTAGATCGAGGCATCGGTGGCGTAGCGCCCGCGGTTGAAGCGGTCAAAATAGACGTCGCCGGCGATCTCCCGCTCAAGCCGGCGACTCAGGCCCGGCCGGATCATTTCCCCCATGTGTTTTGACCCCTCCCGGCCGCGACATGCAGAATGTCGCTTGACACGCATAATGAATTCATAATCCAATTGGACCTGAAAACTGGCACGTCGGCAAGAGCGTGCGACAAGGAAACGGACCGGCCGACAAAGCGTCGCGGTCCCCGGGAGACGCCATCGTGACCTACAAAGCCGGCCGGCATTTTCTGCAGATTCCAGGACCGACCAATGTGCCCGACCGGGTGCTGCGCGCCATGGACATGCCGACGATGGATCATCGCGGTCCCGAGTTTCAGGAGATGGCCAAGCGCGTCCTGACCGGCATCCGCACGATCTTCCAGACCAAGAACCCCGTCGTCATCTATCCGGGCTCGGGCACCGGCGCCTGGGAAGCGGCGCTGGTCAACACGCTGTCGCCGGGCGACCTCGTGCTGATGTACGAGACCGGCCATTTCGCCTCGCTGTGGAAGAAGCTGGCCGAGCGGCTGGGCCTGCGGACCGAGTTCATCGCCGGCGACTGGCGCCACGGCGCCGACGCGGCGGCCATCGGCGAGCGGCTGAAGGCCGACAGCGGCCACGAGATCAAGGCGGTCTGCGTCGTCCACAACGAGACCTCGACCGGCTGCGTGACGCCCGTCGGCGACGTCCGCAAGGCGATCGACGCGGCCGGCCATCCGGCGCTGCTGCTGGTCGACACCATCTCCTCGCTCGGCTCGGTCGACTACCGGCACGACGAATGGGGCGTCGACGTCACCGTCGGCGGTTCGCAGAAGGGCCTGATGCTGCCGCCGGGCCTGTCCTTCAACGCGCTCTCCGACAAGGCGATCGCGGCGCAGGCCTCGGCCAAGCTGCCGCGCTCCTACTGGGCCTGGGACGAGATGCTGGCGATGAACCCCAACGGGTTCTTCCCCTCGACCCCGGCGACCAATCTTCTCTACGGCCTCGATGCGGCGATCGAGATGCTGCACGAGGAAGGGCTGGGCAACGTCTTTGCCCGGCACCAGCGCCATGCCGCCGCGACGCGGGCGGCCGTCGAGGCCTGGGGGCTGGAAGTCCTCTGCGCCGATCCGGCCCAGCATTCGGGCGCGCTGACCGCCGTCCTGATGCCGGACGGCAAGGGCGCCGACGCATTGCGGAAGGTCATCCTCGAGCGCTTCGACATGTCGTTGGGAGCCGGCCTCTCGAAGCTTGCCGACAAGATCTTCCGCATCGGCCACCTCGGCGACTATAACGACCTGACCCTGATCGGCACGCTGGGAGGCGTCGAGATGGGTCTGCAGGTCGCCGGGGTGGCGCACAAGGCAGGCGGCGTTCAGGCTGCGATGGCCGTGCTGGCACAGTCCGGTGCAGCCGAAGCGAGACAGGCCGCGGAATAGGCGGTACGCAGAACGACCACCGGGCGGTTGAGGAGCTGCCCAAAATGAAAACTGGGAGGAAACCAATGAACATTCGCAGCTTGATGCTGGGCGTTGCCGCCGTGGCCCTGATGGGCTCGGCCGCCGGCGCGCAGGAAGTCCTAAAGATGGGCCATGTCGGCGATCCCGGCTCGCTCTACGAGGCGACCGCCGAGAACTTCGCCACCTGCGTCAAGGACACCGGCACGGCCACCGTCGAGGTCTACGGTTCCTCGCAGCTCGGCAATGACGAGGAGATGCTGCAGAAGCTCAAGCTCGGCCAGATCTCCATGTCGCTGCCGTCCTCGATCATGAGCTCGGTCTCGCCGACCTTCGGCGTGTTCGAGATGCCGTATCTGATCAAGGATCGCGAGCACATGAAGAAGGTTCGCGACACGATGCGCGACATCTTCGTGGACGCGGCCGGCGAGCGCGGCTACCGCATCCTCGGCTTCTGGGAGAACGGCTTCCGCAACGTGACCAACAACGTGCGGCCGGTGAAGGTGCCGGCCGACCTCGAGGGCATCAAGCTGCGCACTCCGAAGGGCGAATGGCGCGTCAAGATGTTCCAGAGCTACGGCGCCAACCCGACGCCGATGGCCTTCTCGGAAGTGTTCACCGCCCTCAAGACCGGCGTCATCGACGGCCAGGAAAATCCGCTGGCCCAGATCTATTCCGGCAAGTTCCAGGAAGTGCAGAAGTACCTGTCGATGACCGGCCACGTCTATTCGCCGGCCTATCTCGCCACCTCCTCGCGCAACTGGGATTCCTGGAGCGACGAGATCAAGACGGCGGTGCAGGATTGCGCCACCAAGGCGAGCGACTTCGCCTACGAGCAGTCGGCCAAGATGGATGCCGACCTGATCGGCGAGATCGAGAAGGCCGGCGTCGAGGTGAACGAGGCCGACAAGGACGCCTTCATCGCCGCGTCCAAGCCGATCTACGAGGAATTCGGCCAGCAGGTCGAAGGCGGCCAGAAGCTGGTCGAGGACATCCAGGCGCTGGCGTCCGGCAACTGATCGCCGACGCCTGAAGGGCGGACCGTCCGTTCGTCCTTCGACATGGGGTGCCAGCCGGCCTTCGGCGGCCTGGCTGGCACCACGTCCCCATCTCATTTCCTTCAATTCATGAACGCAGCGCCCCTCGGGCGCGGGAGGCGGCATTGCGCCTGACGGCGAAGATACTGGGCGAATTCCTGACCTGGCTGGTCATCGCCCTCATGGTCACCCTCACGACGGTGGTCATCGTCGCGGTCGTCTAT
Organism: Aurantimonas manganoxydans SI85-9A1; assembly: GCF_000153465.1. Taxonomy (GTDB): domain Bacteria; phylum Pseudomonadota; class Alphaproteobacteria; order Rhizobiales; family Rhizobiaceae; genus Aurantimonas; species Aurantimonas manganoxydans. The sequence continues at coordinate 3,323,360 of NZ_CH672387.1, forward strand.
CGCAAGATGGGCGCCTCGCTCTCCTGGTATGATGAGGTGGCCTCCGTCCTCCTCGCCTGGATCACCTATTACGGGGCCGCCCTGGCGGCCCTGAAGCGCGGCCATATCGGCTTCGAGGACGTGCTCCTCGCGCTGCCGCCCAAGGCCCGCTCGATCGCCGTCTTCGCCGCCGAGGGACTGGTGCTGTTCTTCTTCGCGCTGCTCGCCTGGGCGGGCATGGAGGTCCTCACGGTTCTCGAGGGCATGACGCTGGTCAGCCTGACCTGGGTGCCGGTATCGGTGACGCAGTCGATCATCCCGATCGGCGCCATCCTGTTCATCATCTGCGAGATCCTGAGTTTCCCGGATTATTACCGCGACGTCATGGCCGGCTGCTCGGTCGAGCACGCCATCATGGCCCATGACGCCACGCCAGAGAGGGATCGGACCTGATGCTGCTGTTTTCGATCTTCCTCGCCCTGGTGGTGATGGTCTGCATCAACGTGCCCATCGCCGTGGCACTGGCGCTGTCGGCGGTCATCGCCATCGCGGCCACCGACGGCACCGGCGCGCTGGTGACCATCGCCCTCGACATGTATGCGGGCGCCAAGTCCTTCTCGCTGATCGCCATCCCGATGTTCGTCTTCGCCGGCGCGATCATGAACGCCACCGGCATCACCCGGCGCCTCATCGCCTTCGTCTCGGCGATCGTCGGCTTCGTGCGCGGCGGCCTGTCGATGGTCAATATCGGCGTGTCGCTGTTCTTTGCCGAAATCTCCGGCTCCGCCGTCGCCGACGTCGCGGCGATCGGCTCGATCCTGATCCCCGAGATGAAGAAGCGCGGTTATCCCGCGCCCTTCGCCGCGGCGGTCACCTCGTCGGCGGCTTCGCTGGCGATCATCATCCCGCCGTCGATCCCGATGATCCTCTACGGCGTCGCCTCGGGCGCGAGCATCGAGCAGCTCTTCGTCGCCGGCGTCGTGCCGGGCCTGATCGGCGCGGGCGGCCTGATGGGCGTCGCCTATTTCTTCGCCCGCCGCTACAACTTCCCGACCGAAGCGGCCTTCAACCTCGGCCGGCTGCGGACCTCCTTCGTCGAGGCGCTGCCCTGCTTCGCGCTGCCGATCATCATTCTCGGCGGCATCTTCGGCGGCTTCGTCACCGCCACCGAGGGCGCCGGCCTCGCCGTCGTCGCGGCAGTGCTGGTCGGCCTGTGGTACCGCGAAGTCGACTGGGCGCAGCTCAAGGAAGCCACCCTGGAGGGCGGCATCCAGACCGCCGTGGTCATGCTGCTGGTCGCCTCGTCGATCCTCATGGGCTCCTACCTGACCACGGCCCGCGTGCCGCAGGAACTGGCCGGTGCGATCCTCGACCTGACGACGAACCAGTACCTGATCCTCCTGATCCTGAACGTCTTCTTCCTGATCATCGGGTTCTTCCTGCACTCGTCCGCGGCGATCATCCTCGTCGTGCCGATCATCGTCCCGCTGATCCAGCAGGCCGGCATCGACCCGGTGCATTTCGGCCTGGTCGTGACGCTGAATCTCGCCATCGGCCAGCAGACGCCACCGGTCGCCTCGGTGCTGATCACCGCCTGCTCCATCGCCAAGGCCAACATCTGGGAAGTATCGAAATGGAACCTGCCGTTCATCGGCGTGCTCCTGTTCGTCCTGCTCCTGTGCACCTACGTGCCGGCAGTCCCGATGTTCCTCGTCGAATATTTCTACAGGTAGCCTCATGAGCAACGACGAACTCCTCTACGAGGTCCGCGACGGTATCGGCTGGATCACGCTGAACCGGCCCCAGGCACGCAACGCGCTGACCTTCGCCATGTACGACCGCCTCGCGGAGATCTGCCGCGAGACGAAGCTGGGCGGCGCGGTGAAGTGCCTTGTCGTCACCGGCGCCGGCGACAAGGCTTTCGCCGCCGGCACCGACATGACCCAGTTCCGCGGCTTCGACACCGAGCAGGACGCCCTTGACTACGAACACCGCATCGACGTCGTCCTCGGTGCGGTCGAGGCCTGTCCGGTGCCCACCATCGCGGCGATCGCGCGGGCCTGCACCGGCGGCGGCGCCGGCATCGCGGCGGCCTGCGACATCCGCATCGCCACCGCCGACCTGAAGTTCGGATTCCCGATCGCCCGCACGCTGGGCAATTGCCTGTCGATCGCCAATCTGTCGCGGCTGTCGACGCTGATGGGCGCCGGCCGGGTCAAGGAGATCATCTTCACCGCCCGCCTCGTCGGCGCGGAAGAGGCGCTGAATGCCGGGCTGATCGCCGAGATCGTGCCCGACCACGCGGCGCTGATCGCCCGCACCGAAGAACTGGCGGCGCTGCTCGCCACCCATGCGCCGCTGACGCTCTCGACCACCAAGGAGGCCCTGCGCCGCCTGCGGGTCCAGGGCGCCGAGACCGACGACCGTGACCTCGTCGTGCAGGCCTATATGAGCGAAGACTTCAAGGAGGGCATGGAAGCCTTCCTCGGCAAGCGCAAACCCGAATGGAAAGGCCAGTAATGGCACAGGCGAAAGGCCCGCTCGACGGCATGAAGGTCATCGAGCTCGCACATATCATGGCTGGCCCGGTCTGCGGGATGATGCTGGCCGACATGGGCGCCGACGTGATCAAGGTCGAGAAGCCCGACGGCGACGACACGCGGCGCTTCCTGCCGCCGGACATCAACGGCGAATCCGCCGCCTACATGATGATGAACCGCAACAAGCGCGGAATCGTCCTCGACCTGAAGTCCGAAGACGGCAAGGCGGTGCTGCGGCGCATGCTGGAGACGGCGGACGTCGTCATCGAGAATTACCGCATGGGTACGATGGAGAAGCTCGGGCTCGGCTACGAGGAGCTGAAGGCGGTCAATCCCGGCCTGATCTATTGCGAGATCTCCGGCTTCGGCCGCACCGGCCCCTATGCCAATCGCGGCGGCTTCGACCTGATCGCCCAGGGCATGAGCGGCCTGATGTCGATCACCGGCGAAGGCCCCGGCCGCCCGCCGGTCAAGTCCGGCGCCCCGGTCTCCGACATCACCGCCGGCATTCTCGGCGCGCTCGGCTGCGCCGCCGCCTATGCCCGCAAGTTGCAGACCGGTGAGGGCCAGAAGGTCGACACCTCGCTGTTCGAGGCCGGCATCACCCACACCTACTGGCAGTCGGCCATCGCCTTCGCCACCGGTGCCTCGCCCGGCCCGCTCGGCTCGGCGCATCCGCTGAACGCGCCCTATCAGGCCTTCCAGACTGCCGACGGCTGGATCAATCTCGGCGCGGCGAACCAGAAGAACTGGGAGCGCATGCTCGCCGTGATCGGCGCCGAGGAACTGGCGTCGGACCCGCGCTTTGCCAACAATCACGGCCGCATGCAGAATCTGCCGGCGCTGGAGGAGATCCTCAACGGGCATTTCTCGCAGCGCAGCTCGGCAGAATGGCTGACGCAGCTCGAAGAGGCCGGTGTGCCGGCCGGGCCGGTCCTCGACATCTCCGAGATGCACGAGGACCCGCAGACCCTGTCGCGCGAGATGGTGGTAGAGACCGAGCATCCGACCGCCGGCCGGGTGAAGGCGATCGGCCTGCCGATCAAGTTCTCCGACACGCCCGGCGGCGTCACCCGCCCGGCCCCGCTGCTCGGCGAACACACCGCCGAGGTGCTGCGCGAGGCCGGCTACGACGCGGCCGAGATCGACCGCATGCTCGGCTCCGGCGCGGTCCGCAGCGCCAAGGCCGGCTGACCGGCCACGAGAGGCAAAGACAGCGCGCGGCGGCCTCACAGGTCGCGGCGCGCGTCTTGACGTGCACCGCCTTGAGGCTAGCTCGCAACGGATCACCCGCCCACGGGAGGCACACCGCCCGTAGCGGTCGGCGAACCGGCTCCCCGGTCATCCTGTTCTGGCGCCGTCATGCGACCCTTCGCCAAGCCCTTCTATCTGGTTCTCGGCTACAGCTGCGTCGTGCTGGGCGGGCTCGGCGTCGTGTTGCCGCTGCTGCCGACGACGCCCTTCCTGCTCCTGGCGGTGTGGTGCTTTGCCCGCTCGCATCCCGATCTTGCCCGCCGGCTGGAGGCGCATCCGCGCTTCGGGCCGACGCTGGTCGACTGGCGCGAACACCGGATCATCCCGCGCCGGGCCAAGATCGCCGCCGTCGCCGCGATGCTGGCGTCCTTCGTGCTGGCCTTCGTGACCGTCGGCCACCCGATCGTCCTCGTCAGCCTGGCGCTGATCATGGGCACCGTCAGCGTCTACATCCTGACGCGGCCCTCAGGCCGATAGGCGCACGGCGCTCGACCCGACCCGATCAGGCCGAGGCGACGCTGCGGTCGCGTGATCCCGCCTGCCCCTTGGCCAGCGCCCGCAGGTCGAAGCCGCTGTCGCGCAGCTCGTCCACCCCGACCGGTGCCTCGCGGCCGAGCAGCTTGCGGGCGGCCATGTGCTCGCCGGGGGCGTTGATGGTCTCGACCGAGGCCAGTTGCCCGTCGCGATAGCCGATGATGACGGTGACCAGCTCTTCCTGCCGGATCGTCTCGAAGCGGTCGGCGCCGCTGGTCAGCCCGGCGATCTGCAGCTTCAGCGCGCCCTGGTCGCTCCAGAACCATGGCACCGCATGATAGGCCGCCGCCGTGCCGTGGACGATCCGCTTCGCCAGATGGCGCGCCTGGTCCATCGCCGCCTGCACCGATTCCAGCCGCAGATGGGTGCCCAGCGGCCCCGGCACCGAAGCGCAGTCGCCGATGGCCGAGATCGCCGGATCGCCGGTCGCCAGCGTCTCGTCGACGACGATGCCGTTCGCAACCACGAGGCCGGCTGCGGCAGCGAGTTCGCCATTCGGCGCGACGCCCGTGGCGACGAGAACCAGATCGCCCTCGATGCCCGTCCCGTCCGCCAACGTCACGCCGACGACCCGCTCGGCCTCGTCATCGATGCGCGCCACCTTGGCGCCGAGCCGGATGGCGATGCCCGCGGCGCGGTGGTGCGCCAGGACGAAATCCGAAATCGCCGGCGAGACGGCGCGGGCCATCAGCCGGTCGGCGGATTCCAGCACTGTCACCCGCGCCCCGGCAAGCCGGGCCATGGCGGCGAACTCCAGCCCGATGAAGCCACCGCCGACGACGATGGCGTGGCGCGTGTCGGCGAGGCGCCGGCGGATCGTCTCGGCATGGGCGAGCGTGCGCAGCTCCACGACATCGCTGTGCGTGCCGCCGGCGATCGGCGGACGCACATTGCGGGCGCCGGTGGCCAGAACCAGCTGATCGTAGCCATGGGTGGCGCCGTCGTCGGTGGCCACCGTGCGGGCGGCCCGGTCGATCGACGCGACGCGGGTGGCGTCGCAAAGGGTAATGGCGTTGCGCTCGAAGAAGCTCTGCGGCTTGAGGACCAGGCGTTCGGGATCGCCCTCCTTCATGTAGCCCTTGGACAGAGGCGGTCGCTGATAGGGCAGACCCGGCTCGTCGCCGATCAGCGTGATCGGCCCCTCATGGCCCTCCTGCCGCAGGCTGGCCGCGAGCTGGATCGCTGCCTGGCCGCTGCCGACGATGACGATGCGTTCGCCGCTCATGTCCCGCGTCCTGTCATGGTTCGTCAAAGGGGCGCTCCGACGACCGCGCGGCCACGAACCCGCCCCGGAGGCGGGTCTACGACAAAAGACGCCCGGCGGTCGAGCCGGGCGTCGATCGGTGAGCAGGTCGCCGCAGGATGGACGGCGTAGGTCAGGCGTCGGAGGGTCTAGACCGCCGACAGGCTGACAAGGGCGAACAGCCCGTGCGGATCGGTCCAGACCTTGTCCAGCGACCAGCCGGATTCGTCGGCCATCCCGGCCAGCGCCTCGACATCGTATTTGCGCGAGCTTTCGGTGTGGATCGTTTCGCCCGCCTCGAAGGCAAAGGAGCGGCCGGCAACGGACAACGTGCAGGCGTCGCGGGCGACGAGATGCATCTCGACGGCCGAGGCCTCGCCGTTCCAGCGCGCCTCGTGGGCGAAATTGTCGAGCGGCAGGTCGGCGCCCAGTTCCCGCTGCATACGCTCAAGTATGTTGATGTCGAAGGCGGCCGTCACGCCGGCCGCGTCGTCGTAGGCAGCCAGCAGCGTGTCGATGTCCTTCTTCAGATCGACGCCGAGCACGGCAACGCCGTCCTCCCCGACATGCCGGCGCATCCGGGCGAGAAAGGCCAGCGCCTCCCTGCGACCGAGATTGCCGAGGGTCGAGCCGGGGAAGAACCCGCCCCGGCGCCCGTCCTGGGGCAGGTCCCCGGGCAGGTCGAATTCGGCGGTGAAGTCGGCGACCACCGGCTCCACCGCAAGGCCGGGAAACCGCTTCCTGATCCGCTCGGCCGAGGCTTCCAGAAAATCGCCGGAGATGTCGATCGGAACATAGAGGCGCGGAGCTGCCAGCGCCGCCAGAACGATCTCCGTCTTGATGCCAGCGCCGGCGCCATATTCGATCAGCACCGCCTGCGGCCCGAAGACGGCGGCGATCTCCCCGGCCTGCTCCTTCAGGATGCCGGTCTCGGTCCGCGTCGGATAATATTCCGGCAGCGCCGTGATCTCCTCGAAGAGCTCCGAGCCACGGTCGTCGTAGAGCCAGCGGCTCGGCAGCGTCTTGGGCGTGCGCGACAGGCCGTCGAGAACGTCGGCGCGAAAGGCCTCGCGCTGCTGGGCCAGCGTGTCGATGCGGTCCAGCATGCTCACGCGTCCTCGGCGAGGCGCAGGCCGGAGAACTGCCAGCGGGCGTCCGGCGGGAAGAAATTGCGATAGGTCGTGCGGATATGGTTTTCCGGCGTGGCGCAGGAGCCGCCGCGCAGCACGAACTGGCCGCACATGAACTTGCCATTATACTCGCCGACCGCCCCCTCGACCGGCTTGAAACGCGGATAGGGCGAGAACGGGCTGCGGGTCCATTCCCACACGTCGCCATACATCTGGCGCAGGCCCTCGCCCGGCGCCGCGGGCTTCGGCCGCAGCCGGCCGGACCCGGCGAAATTGCCCTCCACCGGCAGGCTCGCCGCGGCATTCTCCCATTCGAATTCGGTCGGCAGGCGCTTGCCGGCCCAGGTCGCGAAGGCGTCGGCCTCGAAATAACTGAGATGCGTCACCGGCGCGTTCAGATCGAGCGGCTGCGCGCCGCGCAGGGTCATGGTCCACATCTCGCCGTCGCGCTCGTGCCAGTAGAAGGGCCTGGTCCAGCCCTCGCCGAGGATCGTTCCCCAGCCGGCCGACAGCCACAGCAGCGGATCGCGGTAGCCGCCATCCTCGACGAAGGCGAGATATTCGCCATTGGTCACCAGCCGGTCGGCCAGACGGTAGGGTTCGAGCAGCGCGCGGTGGCGCGGCCCCTCGCAGTCGAAGGCGAAGCCGTCGCCCTCATGGCCGATCTCGACGATGCCGCCGTCGAAGCCGATGAAGCGCACCTCGCCCGGATCGGCCGCGACGCCCAGTGGCTGCGGGTCGCGATAGGCCGGCTTCAGCGGGCTCTGGTCGAAGAGGTGCAGGATGTCGGTCAGCAGCAATTCCTGATGCTGCTGCTCGTGGTGGCAGCCGAGCTCGATCAGCTCGGCGACATCCGGTGCCGGACCGCGCTCCATCAGCGTCTCGATCGCGGCGTCCACATGGGCGCGATAGGCGAAGATCTCGTCCAGCGCCGGCCGCGTGATCATGCCCCGCCGCGGCCGCGGCTGCCGCTCGCCGATGGTCTCGTAATAGGAGTTGAAGAGATAGTTGTAGCTGTCGTCGAAGACCTCGTAGCCGGCGAGATTCGGCTTCAGCACCATGGTCTCGAAGAACCAGGTCGTGTGGGCCAGGTGCCATTTGGCGGGGCTCGCGTCTGGCATCGACTGGACGGTCGCGTCGGCGTCCGACAGCGGCGCGCCGAGGGCGCGGCTGTCCTCGCGCACGGCACGGTAGCGGGCCGCGAGCGCGGAGACGTCGGTCAGCGATTTGCGGGAAACATGGGCCATGTCGAACCTCTTCGAACTGGTTCCGGCCGCCGGTTCGCCCTGAAGGCAGGCCGCCGGACAGCCGCGTTCGAGAAGACCTAGCTTTCGTCCATGACCCGGCAACGACGATCACGTCTTATCTATCGAGCCGGCCAACGACCCTTCCGCTATACCATTGCGGCGCTTCCGGTGGCTCGAGGGCCGGCGGCGGGCACTATGCCGCAGCGGTCAGTTCCGGCCGGGCACAGCCAGAAACTCAGCGAGAACGCGGTTGAAGACGGCCGGATTGTCGAGATTGGCAACATGCCCCGCCTCCAAGACCACGCTCATGGCATTGGGTGCCTCGGCGACGATGTCGGCGGCCTGTTCGCGGATCGTCGTTGCGTCATGCAGCGTGTCGATGACCAGGCACGGGCAGTGGATGCGGCCGAGATCCAGCGGCCGGCTTTCGACGATGGCGCGGTAGGTGGCGACGATGGCGTCCGGCGACATCGCCCGGAAGCCGGCGATGAAGTGCCGGCGCGCGTCCCGCCCGACCCAGAACGGCCCGACGAGGCGTGCGGCCAGCGCCAGGCCGATCCGCGCCGTGCGGGCCTGGCCGAGGATGTGGAACGTCGGATGCAGCAGGCGTTGCGGGTCGAGCCAGTCGACGAGCCGGCGCACCCAGCCGATGCCCGACAGGGAGCGGGGCGTATTGGCGAGAACCAGCGCGGTCACCCGGTCCGGCGCGCGCGCCGCGATCTCCAGCGCCACCATGCCGCCCAGCGAGACGCCGCAGACGGCAAAGCGGCCGATGCCGAGACGGTCGAGTAGCGCCAGACAATCCATCGCCATGCGGTCGATGGTCAGACGCTCACCGCCGAGCGGCGTTGCGCCATGGCCGCGCAGATCCGGCACGATGACGCGATGCCGATCGACCAGCGCTTCCACCTGCCCGGCCCAGACCGCCCGCGTCTGCACCGCGCCATGCAGGAGCAGCACCGGCACGCCGGCATTCACGCCACACGCCGGATGATCGTCGTGGACAATGGCGATGTCGCCGATGTCGGTCGACACGGGCAGCGCGCGCCCCAGGTCTTCGGACGCAGGCTTGCTGTCCGTTGCGGCGTGGTCAGCCAGGATCGCGGTCATGTTGCGAGCAGCCAGGTCGAGGGCCGGACCGGAGGCTTTGCGGCCACCAGTGCCGTCGTCATGGCCGTGCCTATTCGGCGAACTCCACCGTCACGCCCGCCTTCACCATCTTGGCGAGCTCGGTCGCGTCCCAGTTGGTCAGGCGGACGCAGCCATGACTGTTGGTCTTGCCGATCTTGGAGGGTTCCGGCGTGCCGTGGATGCCGTAGGTCGGCTTCGACAGCGCGATCCAGATCGTGCCGACCGGACCGTTCGGGCCCGGCGGAATCGTCAGCACCTTGTCGTTGGAGCCCTGCTTGAAGTTGACCTTCGGATTGTAGGTGTAGTTCGGATCGAAGGCGATGCGGTTGACCTGCACGACACCCGACGGGGACGGCGTGTCGGACGAGCCGATGGTCGAGGGATAGGCGGCGATCAGGCTGCCGTCGGCCGCATAGGCGCGCACCTGCTCGCGGCCCTTGTCGGCGATGATCTTGGCGACCTCGCCCTTCACGTTCTCGCCGGTCGCCGCGACCTTGATGCGGGTGCCCTGGCGATTGAAGTCGGCGCCCGGGTTGATCTTGCGCAGGAACTCCTCGTCCATGTGGAAGCGCTCGGCCAGCCGTTCCGAGACGCGCTCGAAGCTCATCTCGGGAAGCTGCGCCTTCTCACCGTAGTCGGACGGGATCGCCGCCACATACGGACCGGCCACGTCCTCGGCGGTGATCTCGTAGGTGGTGATCGCCGGCCCGCCGGTGGCGTCCAGTTCCTCGGCCAGCGCCTTGGCGTCGCCGGTCGGCAGGCTGCGGCCGAACTTCTCCTCATAGGCGGCGACCGCCTTGTTGACGTTTGAGCCCATGCGGCCGTCGATGACGCCCGGCGACATGCCGGCGCGGTCGAGCAGGATCTGCAGCGCGGCGATCTCGGCCTCGGCGTTCTTGCCCTTCGGCGCCTCGACCGGCGGGGCGGGATCGGATTCCGTGATGGTGCGACCTTCGGCCGGCGCCGTGCCGGCGGCGCCCGGATCGGTCAGCAGGTCGTCGACGCTGGTCTGGGTGTCGGCGGTGCCGGCGGGCGGATAGTCCGGACCCTGGACGGGCGGAAGCTCGGCTTCGCGGCGCGGTTCGCTCCCCGCGTCCGGCAGCGGCGCGGCCTCGATCGGCCCGTCATAGCGCGGCTCGTCGCGATAGACCGGATCCGGGCCGTAATCGCGTTCGCGATCATAGCCGTCATCGGCATAGGGATCGGCCGAGCGCGGGCCGAAATCGACGCGCCCCTCCAGCGTCACGCCCGGCGGCGGCGGCGCGTCGATGATGGCGCCGCCCCGTTCGCCGAAGCGCGCCCGGCGCTCGCGGAAGCGCTCGCGGCGCGGCTCCTCGATGGCGATGATGCGGCCGGTGGAATCGATCACCACCCGGCGGCCGCTCTCGTCCACATAGACCTCGGCGACGTCGCCATACTGGTCGTATCCCTGGGCCAGACGGATCTCGCCCGACTGGGCCTGCGCCCCGGTCGCCGCGGTCGTCAGCGCAAGCGTCGACAGACAGAGTGCCACGATAGGCTTCATCTTGCTTTCTCCAGCACAGCCTGGTCCCGCCGGCGCACCATGCACCGCCGGGACGCCCCGTCGCATCCACCGCCGGACGACCATCCGGACGCGGATCCTGCTCTCCAGGCCTTTATCCCGCACTATCCGACATGGCGGATGAACCGGACATGAAAATGGCGAAACCTCACGCAAGTGTCAGTTGTTCTGAAGAAAGCGCCTCCCTCGCCCCCGGATCGGCCGCCGCGGAGCGTCGTTGTGCCGGTCCCCACTTGGGCGCGCGGCCGCAAGCGTTTATGTGCAAGCATCACATGCGCGCCAGCGCCAACATCAGGATACGACCATGAGCGACACCCTTCCCGACCGGCTGTCTTCCGACCCGTCCAGCGAGTTCCACGACGCCGACCTGCTGACGCGGGGTGTGGGCGTGCGGTTCAAGGGCGAGGAACGCACCAATGTCGAGGAATACTGCATTAGCGAAGGCTGGATCCGCGTCCAGGCCGGCAAGGCGAAGGACCGCCGCGGCCAGCCCCTGACCATCAAGCTGAAGGGCCCGGTCGAAGTCTATCTGAAGGACGACTGACCGCATCCGGCCGGTTGAGGCGACGCGGGCTGCAGGGCCCGCGGCGCCGGGCGGTCAGTTGTTGATGGTGATGATCGCCCAATGGGTCCGGCTGCACGCATTGTCGTCGCAGACGGACGCCATCCAGACTTCGCCATTGCCGAACATCACCCCTTCCGCATTGACGAACAGATCCTCAAAGCTCTGGTCCGCAACCATCGCCTGCGTTTCGGCCATGACGAGGCGGTCGTAATTGTCGACGAGATCACGGGCTTCGATCAGCTCGTATTCCTCGCCATTGGCGCGGACCGTCAGCGGATAATCGGCAAGCTGCGCCACGGTGACGGGATCGCCGAACCGCATCGCCTCGGTCAGAAGGTCGAAGGCCTCGGCAAAGCCTGCGGCATCGCCCTGCAGCGCCTCGATCCGGGCGGACACCTCTTCATGGCTCTGCGCGAGCGCCGGGCCGGTCATCAACACGGCGGCAAGACACAGAAACCAGACCCGCTTCGTCATCCCGCAACTCCCTTTGCGATGACTCCGGCGGGACCGCGTGGTGATGCGCAGTCCCGCCGAAGCGTTCACGGCCCGCCGCCTATTGCGGCTGCCATTCCTCGGTCCCGAGCGTCTTGGCGCCGATATAGCTCCACACGCCCATCCATTTCCCACCTTCGCGATACATCAGCGCGACGCCGCTCTCGCCATCCTGAAGATAGCCGATGGCCATGACGTCATCGTCGCCGATCCCGGTGCCCTGCAGCTTGGTGCCGTCCTGCAGCGTATAGGTGAGGGTGAAGGTGTCCCCGACCTTGGCCACGAGAACGCTGGCATCGTAGGTCGTGCCGTCGGGGTTGGTGCCGGCGATGGTGTAGTGGCCGGACGGATCGGCCAGGGCCGGCGCCGCCCCGGCCAGAAGCGCGGCGGCCAGTGTCAGACTGCGTATGGACGTCCACATCGCGTTTTCTCCCAAAACCCGACCGGTCAGTCGGTGAAATCGAAATCCGAAATCTCGCAGACGTCGACGCCGGCCTTGGTGGCGTCGGTGCCGTCGCTGAAGGTGGCCTTGAAGTCGAACATGCAGGCGCCGGTCCCGTCATCGACGGTCACGAGCACCGCCTCGCCCGGCTCCAGAACGTCGACGCCGAGGATGTCTTCCTCCCAGGCATTCGTCCCGGTGTTGGACGCGTAGAACTCGATCATCGCGACGCTGGTCGCATTGGTGACGGTCACGTCACGGTTCTCGGCATGGGCGGATACGGCGGCAAGACACACGGCGCCGACGGCCACAGCGAGGACGGGGCGGAAACAGAACTGCATTTTCGGGTATCCTGAACGGACGAGGCGCCTCGCCCGGCGGGCGTGCGCGGGCGCACACGCGCCCGGCATCACCATACGCCCGGCCATGACGCTGAGGAAGATGGAGACGATCGCCATTCTTGTCTGGCCGTCCCAATCTTCGGGCGTTTCGTCCCCTTGCGGCAGGGCGGCGCGCCGGGCGCGGGCCGATCGGAACCGCGCCTTGTGCGAAGCCGTTGCGCCGACAGGACGTTTGGATGGAGAGCGATCATGTCATCGACCGAAGGCCGCCATATCATGGCCAGCGAGGAGACCGACAACGAGGTCGGCATCAACAATATCGAGGCGAGCCGGGTGGAAGGTACCGCCGTCTACAACACAGACGGCGACCATCTCGGCCATATCCAGGATCTCGTCATCGGCAAGCGCGACGGCCAGGTGAAATACGCCATCCTGTCCTTCGGCGGGTTCCTGGGGATCGGCGAGGACTATCATCCGCTGCCCTGGCACGTGCTGAAATACGACGCGCGGCAGGGCGGCTATGTCGTCGGCATCACCCGCGAGCAGCTCGAAGGCGCACCGCGCTTCGCCTCGGACGCTTCGCCGGGCTGGAACGATCCCGACACCGGCCAGCGCATCGACGATTACTGGCGTCCCGCCTACATCTGACGCGACACCAGGGTTGAAACGACAAGGGCGGCCCGCCGGGCCGCCCCTTTTTCATCTTCGGTCCAGCGCCGGTCAGGCCGCGACCCGGTCTCCCGGCGCGCCGGCCTTCGAGCCGACCACGTGGAAGATCAGATGGTCGCCGCCCCCGGCGATCTTGATCACGCTCTCGTCGCGGACCTCGCCGAGCAGGATCTTCTCGGCCAGCGGGTCCTGCACCTCGCGCTGGATCACCCGCTTCAGCGGCCGTGCGCCATAGGCCGGATCGTAGCCCCGCTCGGCCAGCCATTCGCGACCGGTCTCGTCGAGTTCGACCCGGATCTTGCGATCCGCCAGAAGCTGGTCGAGCCGCTTCATCTGGATGTCGACGATCGCGCCCATCTCGGAGCGATGCAGCCGGTGGAAGAGGATGGTCTCGTCCACACGGTTGAGGAATTCCGGCCGGAAGGCCCGCTTGACCACCTCCATCACCTGGTCACGCGCCGCCTCGGCATCCTCGTCGTCGCGCAGGGCGGTCAGGAACTCGGCCCCCAGATTGGAGGTCATGATGATGATCGTGTTGCGGAAGTCGACCGTGCGCCCCTGCCCGTCCGTCAGCCGCCCGTCGTCGAGCACCTGCAGGAGCACGTTGAAGACGTCGGGATGTGCCTTCTCGATCTCGTCGAACAGCACCACCTGATAGGGCCGCCGCCGGACCGCCTCGGTCAGGCTGCCGCCCTCCTCGTAGCCGACATAGCCCGGAGGCGCGCCGATCAGCCGCGACACCGAATGCTTCTCCATGAACTCCGACATGTCGAGCCGCACCATCGCGGTCTCGTCGTCGAACAGGAAGGCGGCCAGCGACTTGGTCAGCTCGGTCTTGCCGACGCCCGTGGGGCCGAGGAAGATGAACGAGCCGATCGGCCGGTTCGGGTCCTGCAGGCCGGCCCGCGCCCGGCGCACCGCCTTCGACACCGCCTGCACCGCTTCGCCCTGGCCGACGACCCGCGTCTGCAGCGCGTCTTCCATGCGCAGCAGCTTGTCGCGCTCGCCCTCGAGCATCCGGTCGACCGGAATGCCCGACCAGCGCGAGACGACATGGGCGATGTGGTCGGCGGTGACGGTCTCCTCGACCATCGAGCCGGCGGTACCGGCCCCATCCTGCGCCTCGGCCTCCTTGAGCTGCGCCTCCAGCTGCGGGATCTCGCCATAGGCGAGCTCGCCGGCCCGCTGGAACTCGCCCTTGCGCTGGGCGACGGCCAGTTCGTTGCGGACCTCGTCGAGGCGCTTCTTCAGGTCGGCGGCAAGCCCGAGCTTCGACTTCTCGGCCTGCCAGGTCGTGGTGATCCGGTCGGATTCCTCCTCCAGATTGGCCAGTTCGCCTTCCAGCCGCTCGAGCCGGTCCTTCGACGCGTCGTCACTCTCGCGGCGCAGCGCCTCGCGCTCGATCTTCAGCTGCATGATGCGGCGGTCGATCTCGTCCAGCGCCTCGGGCTTGGAATCGACCTGCATGCGCAGCCGCGCCGCGCCCTCGTCGACCAGGTCGATCGCCTTGTCGGGCAGGAAGCGGTCGGTGATGTAGCGGTTCGACAGCTGCGCCGCCGCCACCAGGGCGCTGTCGGAAATGCGCACCTGATGGTGCTGCTCGTATTTCTCCTTCAGGCCGCGCAGGATCGAGATCGTGTCCTCGACGGTCGGCTCGGAGACAAACACCGGCTGGAAGCGCCGGGCCAACGCCGGATCCTTCTCGACATGCTTGCGATACTCGTCGAGCGTCGTCGCGCCGACGCAGTGCAGCTCGCCGCGCGCCAGCGCCGGCTTCAGGAGGTTGGAGGCGTCCATCGCCCCGTCGCCCTTGCCCGCGCCGACCAGCGTGTGCATCTCGTCGATGAACAGGATGATGTTGCCGGCCGCGGCCGTCACCTCGGACAGGACCGCCTTCAGCCGCTCCTCGAACTCGCCGCGATATTTCGCGCCGGCGATGAGCGAACCCATGTCGAGGGCCATCAGCTGCTTGTCGCGCAGGCTTTCCGGCACGTCGCCATTGACGATGCGCAGCGCCAGGCCTTCGGCGATGGCAGTCTTGCCGACGCCGGGCTCGCCGATCAGCACGGGGTTGTTCTTGGTGCGCCGGGACAGGACCTGAATGGTACGGCGGATCTCGTCGTCACGGCCGATCACCGGGTCGAGCTTGCCTTCGCGCGCCGCCGCCGTCAGGTCGCGGGCGTATTTCTTCAGTGCGTCGTAGCCGCTCTCCGCCGACGCGCTGTCGGCGGTGCGGCCCTTGCGCAGCGTTTCGATGGCCGCGTTCAGGCCGTTCGGCGTAACCCCGGCATTGGCGAGGATGGTCGCGGTCTTGGTGGCCTTCTCGATGGTCATGGCCAGAAGCAGGCGCTCGACGCTGACATAGCTGTCGCCGGCCTTCTTGGCGATCTCCTCGGCGGTGGCGAAGATCTTCGCCAGCGGCTGGGCGAGATACATCTGCGAGCCGCCGCCCGACACTTTCGGCATGGCGTCGAGGGCCGCCTCGACGGCGATCCGAACCTCCTGCGGGCGTCCGCCGGCCTTCTCGATAAGGCCGGCCGCCATGCCTTCCTCGTCGTCGATCAGGACCTTCAGCAGGTGCTCGGGCGTGAATTGCTGGTGATCGCGCGAGACCGCCTGGGTCTGCGCGGCCTGGATGAAGCCGCGAACGCGCTCTGTGTATTTCTCGATATTCATGGATCGCTTCTCCTATCGGCGAACCACCCCGCAGGCGTCGTCCGCACGTTCCTGGAGTCCGGCCCCCGTTCCGGCAGGCCGCCCGCTGAATATATGGGTGAGGCGCAACTCACCCGGAAGGGCCAGACGCACGACTGTTGCAAAAATGTTTCGCCCACCGCCATGCGCCAGATCAAGGCGCCGGCCCGCCGCTCCGGCAGGCGCCCACGAAAAAGGGCGCCGCGTAGCTCGCAGCGCCCTTTGTCTCGGTCTCGCATCGGTTGCCCGACGATCGTCAGCCGTTGGAGGCCAGCAGGAAGTCCGGCAGGCCGTCGTTGTCGCCGCCCGCCTTGGTCTCGCCGTCGGCGCCGTCTTCCGGCTTCTTCTTGCGCGGCCGTCCGGGACGGCGCTTCACCGGTGCGGCATCCGCTTCGGGCGCATCGGCCGGAGCCGCCGCCGTGACGGGACGCTCGCCGGCATCGGCAGCCTGCGCCGGTGCGGCGGGTGCTGCGGTCTCGTTCGTCACGCCATCCTCGTCGCGCGGGCGACGGGTGCGGGCGCGGCGACGCGGCCGTTCGTTCTGCTCGTCGGAGGATGCGGTCTCGGTGCGACGGCCGTCGGCATCGCTGCCATTGCCCTCGGCACGTGCCGGACGCTCGCGGCGCTCGTCGCCCTGCGACGACCCGCGGTCCGCCTCGTCGGCGACCATCGGCTGCGGGCCGGTGCCGTTCGGCTCGGACCGGTCACGCCGATCGCGATTGCCGCGATTGTCGTCCTGCTGACGATTGTCGCGGTTGCCGCGGTTGTTGTCGTCGCGGTTGCGGTTGCGATTGCCGTCGCGGTCGCGATTTCCATCACGGTCGCGGTTGCCATCACGGTCGCGATTGCCGTCGCGATCCCGGTTGTTGTCGCGGTCGCGGCTGCGGTTGCCGTCGCGGTTGTCGCGATTGCCCCGGTTGCGCTCGCCGTCCGCGTCGTTGTCGCGGTCGTCCCGGTCGTCGCGATAGCTGGAATTGTCCTGCTGATCGTCGTCGTCGTCGTCGCTGGAATCGTCGCGGTTGTCGCGGTCGTCACGCGGCTGGAACTGCGCCTGCGCCGCCGCCACGATGCGATTGTAGTGCTCGGCGTGCTGCAGATAGTTCTCGGCCATGACACGGTCGCCGGCTCCCGAGGCGTCACGCGCCAGGGTCGAGTATTTCTCGGCGATATGCTGGGCGGTGCCCCTGATCTTCACGTCCGGGCCATTCGACTCGTAGCCACGCGAAAGCGGGTTCGGGCCCTTGCGACCGCGTCCGCGCATACGGTTTTTCTGCTGCTGTCCTGGCCTCATGAACTTCCTGTCTTTTTGGATGCACCGGTCGTGCCGGTATGGCTGTTGCCCAAAGACGCGGATCACGCGTCTGCTCGAGGTGCAGCCTGCCGCAGCAATGCCGCCAACTAGAGGTTTTGTCGGTTGTGGCTGGCGATACCCTCGCGCCGGCTTGTACGGACGACCTACCGGTCACCACGAGCATTCCTCGGGTCGCCTGGCGGCGCTGCCTGAGGGATGTCCCCCTCGGATGTTCCGTATTCGTCAGACCCTAGAGGGGAAACCGCACTGCCACAAGTGTTTTTTGTCTGCATACCCTGCGATTGCGGCGCCGGCTGAAAACTTGGTTACACCGAACCCGCGCCGCCGATCGCCAGCCGCAGGGTCAGGACCCGGATCACGCCGCCGAGGTCCCGGGTCTCCGCATCGAGGATGAAACCTTCGGCTGCGAAGATCGCCGCCACGTCGCGCTCCTGGCCGACGCCGATCTCGACGATCACCAGTCCCTGCGGCCGCACGACCCGGCGGGCGCCGGTCGCCAGCGCGCGATAGGCGTCGAGCCCGTCCGCGCCGCCATCGAGGGCGAGCAGCGGGTCGTGGTCACGCACCTCGCGCGACAGGGCTGCGATATCGTCGTGCGGAATATATGGGGGATTCGACACCACGAGTTCAAGCGGTCCCCCGATCGCGTCCAGATAGTTCGCCCGCACGGCCAGCATCCGGTCGGCGACGCCGGCCACGATCGCATTGCGCCGCGCGGTCCGAAGCGCGCCATCCGAAATGTCGAGCGCGACGGCTTCGGCCTCGGCGAACAGCGCCAGCAGCGAGACCGCGATGGCGCCGGTGCCGGTGCCCACGTCGGCGAAGACGCAGCGGCCCTTGCGCGCGACGATCGCCGCCATCGCCTCGCGGGCCTCCTCCACCAGCACCTCGGTGTCGGGCCGCGGCTCCAGCGTTTCGGGCGACAGCACGAAGTCATGCTCGTAGAAGGCCCGCCGGCCGATGATGCGATGCACCGGCTCGCCGGCCGCACGCCGCGCCAGGACTGCGTCGAAGCGGGCCGCGTCCGCCGCCGACACCACCGCGCCCGACGCCGAATGCACCTCGCCGGGGCGCCGGTCGCAGATCTCGGCCAGCAACAGCCGCGCGTCGAGATCGGGCGTGTCGCAGCCGGCGGCGCGCAGCCGCGCCTGCCCAGCGCGCAGGCAGTCGCCGAGCGTCGGCCCGCCCGGTTCGTCAGGCATCGACGCCGACGGCGGCCAGCAGATGCGCCTGATGGTCGGCGATCAGCGCGTCGACCAGTTCGTCCATCTCGCCCTCGATCACCCGGTCGAGCTTGTAGAGCGTCAGGTTGATCCGGTGGTCGGTGACGCGCCCCTGCGGGAAGTTATAGGTGCGGATGCGCTCCGAACGGTCGCCGGAGCCGACCTGGCTCTTGCGGGCAGCCGAGCGTTCGTCGTCGGCGCGCTGGCGTTCCATGTCGAACAGCCGCGCCTTCAGCACCTGCATGGCGCGGGCGCGGTTCTGGTGCTGGGACTTTTCCGACGACGTCACGACAATGCCGGTGGGCAGATGGGTGATGCGCACCGCCGAATCGGTGGTGTTGACGTGCTGGCCGCCGGCGCCGGAGGCGCGCATCGTGTCGATGCGGATGTCCTCGGTCTTCACCTCGACGTCGATGTCCTCGGCTTCCGGCAGCACCGCGACGGTGGCCGCCGAGGTGTGGATGCGGCCGCCCGATTCGGTCTCAGGCACGCGCTGCACCCGGTGGACGCCGGATTCGAACTTCAGCCGCGAGAACACGCCGACGCCGCGGATCGCGGCGATCACTTCGCGGTAGCCGCCGACCTCGCCTTCGCTGGCCGAGATGATCTCGACCTTCCAGCGGTTCATCTCGGCATAGCGCTGATACATGCGGAAGAGATCGCCGGCGAAGAGGCCGGCCTCCGAGCCGCCGGTGCCGGCGCGGATTTCCAGGATCGCGCCCTTCTCGTCGGCGGCGTCCTTGGGCAGCAGCAGGATGCGGATCTCGGCGGTCAGCGTCTCCAGCTGTTCCTTCAGCTCGTCGATCTCGATTTCCGCCAGTTCGCGCATGTCGCGCCCGGCCGCCGGCTCGTCGAGGATCGCGCGAGCCTCGGCCAGTTCCTGCTCGGCCTTCTGATAGGTGCGAATGGCCGCGACCACTTCCTCCAGCCCGGAATATTCGGCGGCCAGCTTGGTATAGACCTCGTGCTCCGGCCCCTTCGACATCTCGTGCTCGAGCAGCGCGAAGCGATTGAGGATTTCGTCGAGGCTGGATTTCGGCAGGGTCGCCATGGGGTCCTGAACAGATGCGGGGAAGAGGATGCGGCCCTCGTATCGACGAGGCCGCGACGGTGATCCGGGTCGGCGGGCCGGATCAGCTAATACGGAATGCCCTGCGCCTTGGCGAAGTCGACCAGTGCCCGCCGCGGCGCGTCCGACGGGTGGCTGCCGTCGAGATAGGCGGTCACCAGCTCGGTCACCCGGCCGACATTCATCTCGACGATCGCCGCCTTCACCGGCCCGATCGAGGGCGGTGCCATGGATATGGACCGGAAGCCGAGGCCGATCAACGCCATCGCCGACAGCGGCCGGCCGGCCATCTCGCCACACAAGGTCACCGGCACCGAATGGCGGATGCCGGCATCGACGATCAGCTTCAGCGCCCGCAGGAAGGCCGGCGACAGATCGTCGAAGCGGTCGGCGACGCGGGCATTGCCGCGATCGACGGCGTTGAAGAACTGGAACAGGTCGTTGGACCCCACTGACACGAAGTCGAGGAGCTGCATCACCTCGTCGAGCTGGAACAGGATGCCCGGCACCTCGATCATCGCGCCGATCTTCAGCCGCTCGGGCATGACATGGCCGAAGCGGGTGAGGTGCTTGTATTCGCGGCTGATCAGGTCGCGCGCCAGATGCAGCTCCGACACGTCGGTCACCATCGGGAACATGACCCGCAATTCCCGGCCGGCCGCCGCCTTGAGCAGCGCCCGCAGCTGGGTCCGCATCAGGCCCGGCCGGTCGAGCGCCAGGCGCAGCGCCCGGTAGCCCAGCGCCGGATTGTCCTCGGGGAACTGGTTCAGATAGGGCAGCACCTTGTCGCCGCCGACATCGAGGGTGCGGAAGGTGACGGGCCGGCCGCCGGCCGCGTCCAGCACCGCCGAATACAGCCGCTCCTGGTCGCTGGCCCGCGGCATGGTGGAGGCGACCATGAACTGCAGCTCGGTGCGGAACAGGCCGATGCCCTCGGCGCCGGCCTCGTCGAGCTGCGGCAGGTCGACCAGGAGGCCGGCATTCATCTGCAGGTCGATCTTGACCCCGTCGCAGCTGACCGACGCCATGTCGCGCAGCGACCGGTAGCGCTCCTGGCGCTTCTCGCGGAACTTGGCCTTGTCGGAGAACAAAGCTTCCAGATCGGCCTGCGGGCGCAGATGCACGCCGCCATCCTCGCCGTCGACGATGACCGAATCGCCGCTCTCCGACATGGAGACCGCGCCCTTGACCTGGCCGACGACGGGAATGCCGAGGGCCCGCGCGACGATGACGACGTGGCTCGTCGCCGCGCCCTCTTCCAGGACGAGGCCGCGGATTTGCTCGCGGCGATAGTCGAGCAGCTCCGCCGCGCCCATGGAGCGGGCGACGATGATCGCGTCGTCGGGCGTTGCCTGCCCGTCATGGCCGATGAGCTGGCGCAGCAGCCGGTTGGCGAGATCGTCGAAATCGTGCAGCCGCTCGCGGATATACGGATCGGTCATGTGCATCATGCGCGCCCGCATGTCGCTCTGGACCTTCTCCACCGCCGCTTCCGCCGTCAGGCCGTTGCGCACCGCCTCTTCCAGCCGCCGCACCCAGCCGCGGTCGTGGGCGAACATGCGATAGGCTTCCAGCACCGCCCGGTGCTCGCCCTCGCCGGCCACTTCGCGGCGCGACAGCATGTCCTCGATCGACAGCCGCAGGACGCCCAGCGCCTTGGTCAGGCGCTCGACCTCGATCTCCATGTCCTCGTTGAAGAGGTTGGTCACGACGACGCGCGGCTCGTGCAGGATCACCCGGCCAAGGCCGATGCCGTCGGACAGCGGCACGCCGGTAAACGACACCGAGCGGGACAGGTCGAGGGCGACGCCGGGCCGCGACAGGCCTTCCAGGCTGCCGGCGGCGATCATCTCGGCGACCACCATGGCGACGGTTTCCAGCGCCTCGGATTCCTCGTCGCGATAGACCCGCGCCGCCTTGTTCTGGACGACCAGCACGCCGAGCGTGCGGCCGGCGCGCAGGATCGGCACGCCGAGGAAGGAGTGATAGATCTCCTCGCCGGTCTCCGGAAGATAGGTGAAGGCGGGGTGCTTCTGGGCTTCGGGCAGGTTCAGCGGCCGCGCCGTCGCGGCGATCGTGCCGACGAGGCCCTCGCCGAGCTTCAGCTGGGCGAGATGGACCGAACCGGGGTTCAGACCCTCGGTGGCGTAGAGTTCCAGAATGCCGTCGGCGCGCAGGACGTAGAGCGAGCAGACCTCGGCCACCATGTTCTGGGCGATCAGGCGGGAAATCTGGTCGAGACGCGACTGCGGGTCGAGAGGCTCGACCATGAGCTCCCGGATGCGGCGCATGAGAACGCGCGGCCCTGACATGTCGCTTCTGTTCAACGCGATGTCCCGTTCCAGGTGGCCGACGCCCGCCCGGATGATTCCGGTCGGCCGCGCGATCCCCTTCCCCGTATCAGATCACATAAAGCTGCCCCGACAGAACCCAATCGGAAGGCAGCAATAGGTTTTCCCCTTCGCGGCCCGGTTGCGCGCCCGTCACGCCGGCACGCAAGGCCGGGCAGTCCGGCGACCCTTTAGGTCTATGCCTTGTCGAGACCGTAGACCGAATGCAGCGCCCGCACGGCCAGTTCGGTGTAGTCGCCGTCGATCAGGATCGAGATCTTGATCTCCGACGTGGTGATGGCGCGGATGTTGACGCCGCGATCGGCCAGCGCCTTGAAGGCGGTGGCGGCAACGCCGGTGTGGCTGCGCATGCCGACGCCGATGACCGAGACCTTGGTCAGGCCCTGCTCGCTCTGAATGGCGTCGTAGCGCATCTCCGTCTTGGCCTTCTCGAGGACGGCGGTCGCCTTGTCGAGATCGCCGGCCGGGACCGTGAAGGTCATGTCCGTCGAGGTGCCGGCCTCGGAGATGTTCTGGACGATCATGTCGACATTGACGCCGGCTTGGGCGAGCGGCCCGAAGATGGCCGCGGCGACGCCCGGCTGGTCCTCGACCCGGCGCAGCGAGATCTGCGCCTCGTCCTTGGCGTAGGCGATGCCTGTGACGACCTGCTGTTCCACGATTTCATCCTCGTCGCAAATGAGGGTCCCCGGCGGGTTGTCGAAGTCGCCCATGCCGGGCGCGTCCGGGTCCTCGAAAGAAGAACGCACGAAGGTCCGCACCTTGTGGACCATGGCCAGTTCCACCGAGCGCACCTGCAGCACCTTGGCGCCGAGCGAGGCCATCTCCAGCATTTCCTCGAAGGAGATGCGGCTCAGGCGCCGGGCCTTCGGCTCGATGCGCGGGTCGGTGGTGTAGACGCCGTCGACGTCGGTGTAGATGTCGCAGCGATCGGCCTTGATCGCCGCGGCCACCGCAACGGCCGAGGTGTCCGAACCGCCGCGCCCGAGCGTGGCGATGCGGTTGTCGGGCGCGATGCCCTGGAAGCCGGCGAGCACCGCCACCTGGCCCTCGGCGAAGCGCCGGACGATCTCCGACGAATCGATCTCCTGGATGCGGGCGGCGCCATGGGCGCCATCGGTGCGGATCGGCACCTGCCAGCCCTGCCAGGAGCGCGCGTTGACGCCCATCGCCTGCAGCGTGATCGCCAGGATGCCGGCCGTCACCTGCTCGCCGGACGCCACCACGGCGTCGTATTCGCGCGCATCGTGGATCGGCGAGGCCTCGCGGCACCAGCTGACGAGTTCGTTGGTCTTGCCCGACATCGCCGAGACGACCACGGCCACGTCGTGGCCCGCGTCGACCTCGCGTTTCACATGACGCGCGACGTTGCGGATGCGGTTGACGTCGGCGACGGAAGTGCCGCCGAATTTGAGGACGAGTCGGGCCATGGGATCGGCATTCGGTGGTTCGACGAGATGTCTGGTGAACTGACCCCGAACGGTCCGGCGTCGCGAAACGGCCGGACATGTCCGAAGGACCCAGCACGCGGCGGGCGGGGGTTCCCTAGCCGATGCGACCTCAAACCGCAATGTCGCCGCGCCTTGCGGACACCATCTCGCATCGCCTCCGCCGCGCCGTCACGCTTGACTTTGGCCGGTCGGAGCGAACATGCCGAACCACCACGACAGGCAACGAGGACGAGATGAGCGCACCCGACGGAACGACGATCGACGCGGCCGAGGTCGAGCGATTCTCGCGCCTGGCCCAGGAATGGTGGAACCCGGTCGGCAAGTTCAAGCCGCTGCACAAGTTCAACCCGGTGCGGCTGGAATATATCCGCGAACAGCTGGCGATGAATTTCGACCTGGACCTGTTCGCCGACAAGCCCTTCGACGGCCTGTCGGTGCTCGACATCGGCTGCGGCGGCGGGCTGATCTGCGAACCGATGGCCAGGCTCGGGGCAACGGTCGTCGGCGCCGATGCCTCGGAGACGAACATCGAGGTCGCCAGGCTGCACGCCGCCGAGAGCGGGCTTGCCATCGACTACCGCGCCACCACCGCCGAGGCGATCGCCGCAGGCGGCGAGACCTTCGACGTGGTGCTGGCGCTAGAGATCGTCGAGCACGTCTCCGACGTCGACCTCTTCCTGACCTCCTGCGCGGCGATGGTGAAGCCGGGCGGGCTGCTCTTTGTCGCCACCATCAACCGCACCTTCAAGGCGCTGACCTTCGCCATCATCGGCGCAGAATACGTGCTCGGCTGGCTGCCCAAGGGCACCCATCAATACGAGCGGCTGGTGCGGCCGAAGGAGATCGGCGATCCGGTCGAGGCGGCGGGGCTGTCGATGATCGACGAGGTCGGCGTCGTCTATCACCCGCTCGCCGACGCCTGGAAGCGGTCGCGCGACACCGATGTCAACTACATGGTCCTCGCCCGCCGCCCCTCGGCCTGAGGAGCGCGGAGCCGGCCTCACGGATCCGTGTTCAAGCTGGAGACAAGGCTCGAATGCGATGCTCGTCCTGCGGGCGTCGTGAGCGCACCGAGGCATGCATCATGGAGCTGAGAACCAGCACGTGTAGAGACCCAAGAGGACGTCATGGTATCGCCGAGATCAGACAGCATTCCCAATGAGGCCAACTGTCCTGTCCATCTGGAGATCCTGGCCCTCCTGCTGCGCTCCGACGACGCGACGAAGCAGGCGCTGATCCGCGAGATCCCGGGGCCGACCCGCGCCCGCCTTGCCTTCTTCTGCTACAACCGCGTGCATCTGCGCGGCCTCGCCTTCCAGATCACCGCGCTGTGCGAACTGGCCGACCTGCGGACCATCGCCGGCGCCAAGGGCGACCTGCTCTACAGCCAGGCCACCGAGCAGGGCCTGTTCGAGGATGGCGAAGGCGGCCCGCGGCGGCACAAGGGCGTGACCCTGGCGCGGACCGCACGCGGCTGAGGCCGACAGGCGGTCTTCAGTTCCTGTCTTCGGTCAGTTCTTGTCTTCGGGCAGCGGCGGCAGCGGCAGCGCCGCGATCCCTTCCTCACCGAGGCTCTTGACCTCCTGCGGCGACGCCTCGCCGTAGATCTGGCGCTTCTCGCTCTCGCCGTAATGGATGCGGCGCGCTTCCTCGGCGAATTTCGGCCCGACATAATCCGACTTGGCGCGCAGCTCCCGCGCGATCGCCTGCAGCTTGGCATAGACCGCCGCCGCATCGCCGCCGGCATAGCGGGCCTCGGCCGGCGCCGCCGGGCCCTCGGCCACGGCCGGCGCCCGATCGCCCACCGTGCCCTGACGCCCGGATTTGGCGACCGCCGGCTTCATCAGCGCCTTGGACACATCCGTCGATCCGCAGACCGGGCAGGACACCAGCCCGCCCGCCGCCTGGCGCTCGAAATCCTCGCCGGAGCGGAACCAGCCGTCGAAGGCATGAGAGGCGGGCTGACAGCGCAGCGCGAAACTGATCACTCGGCCGCCTCGCGGGCACCGGTCACCGCCACCTCGGCATCGCCGACGGTGAAGTTGCGGGCATTCTTCAGATTCGGAACCTTGCCGCGCGCGGCGGCGACGGCCGCCGTGTCGATATCGGCGAAGGCGACGCCCGGTTCGTTGCCTTCTACCTCGGCGATCACCGCGCCCCAGGGATCGACGATCAGCGAATGGCCGTAGGTCTCGCGCCCGTCCTCATGGCGGCCGCCCTGCGCGGCGGCGATGACGAAGGCCCCGTTCTCGATGGCGCGGGCGCGCAGCAGCACATGCCAGTGGGCCTCGCCGGTCTGGCGGGTGAAGGCGGCGGGCGCGGTCAGGATCTCGGCACCCGCAAGAGCCTCCTCGCGGAAGAGATGCGGAAAGCGCATGTCGTAGCAGATGGCGAAGCCGAGCCGCGCGGTCCCGTCGGTGAAGGCGAGATCGGCCAGCACCGCCGCGCCGCCGGGGCGATAGGTGCGCGATTCCCGCCAGCTCTCGCCATTGTCGAGATCGACGTCGAACATGTGGATCTTGTCGTAGCGCGCGACGCGCTGGCCGTCCGGCGCAAACAGCAGCGCCCGGTTGGCGACGCGCCCGTCTTCCAGCGCCACCGCGATCGATCCCAGATGCAGGTGAATGCCGTGACGCCGCGCAAGCTCGCTGGCCGTGGCCACGAGGAGATCGTCGTCTTCCGTCCGCAGCCGGTCCATCAGCGCCCCGCGGTCGCGCTGCAGCATGCCGGTCATCTCCGGCGATTGGACGTAGTGCGCGCCGCCCGCCACCGCCTCGCCCACCAGCGCGTCCAGCGCCGCGGCGTTGTCGGCCGGCTCGCGGCCGGAGCGCATCTGCAGGACCGCGGCGCGGAAGGTCGTCATGGCATTCCCTTCACAAGGCTCGCCCTTCAAAAGGCCGGCCCTTCAAGAGGCTGGCGACCCGTCAGGCGGCCAGCAGCGGATCCAGCTTGCCGGCGCGCTCCAGCGCGTAGAGTTCGTCACAGCCGCCGACATGGGTGTCGCCGATGAAGATCTGCGGGAAGGTGGCGGCGCCGTTGCCGCGCTCGCGCATTTCCTGGCGCAGCTGCGGCGAGGACGAGGCGTCCTTCTCCTCGTAGGCCACGTTCTTCTGGTCGAGAAGCTGCTTGGCGCGCGAACAGAAACCGCAGAGCTGTCGGGTGTAGATCGTCACATTCGGCATGGAGTGTCATTCCCAGCTGGTTGAGGACCAGCATATGGCTTCACTCGGTGCCGGTCGCAACCCTTGCGAAGGTGAGCACGTCGACGTCGCGGGCCCCGGCCCGCTTCAGCGCCCGGGTGGCGCTCGCGACGGTGGCGCCGGTCGTATAGACGTCGTCGACCAGCAGCACCCGCTTCCCGTCCAGCTCGTCGCGGCGGGTCTCCACCACCTGGAAGGCGCCGCGGACATTGGCGCGGCGCTGGGCGGGGCCGAGCCCGACCTGGCTGCGCGTCGCCTTCACCCGCTTCAGCGACAGCGGCGAGAAGGACAGCCTGGCGCCGCGCGCCACCAGCCGGGCGATCTCCGCCGACTGGTTGAACCGCCGCCGCCACAGCCGGCCCGGATGCAGCGGCACCGGCACCACGACCTCCGCATCGGCGATCAGCTCGGCGCCGGCGCGGGTCATCCAGCCGGCCATCAACGGCACCAGGTCGGTGCGGTCGGCATATTTCAGCGAGCTGACGAGGCGCGCCGCCAGATCCTCGTAGAGCACCGCGGCGCGCAGCCGGGCGAAGGGCGGCGGCTCGGCGATGGCCTCGGCGGAGAGGAACCCCTTGCCCAGATCATAGGCGAAGGGTAGCCCGAGAACCTCGCAATAGGGACGTTCGATGAAACGCAGCTTCGGCCAGCAGGCGCAGCACACCGTGCCGGAACCGGTGACCGCCGCCTGGCAGCCGGGACAGACCGGCGGAAAGAGCAGCCGGCCGATGGAGCCGGTGATCGCCGCCGAACCGCGCCTGAATAAGCTCATCGTTCCGCCCGTCCCTGGTGCGCAGTGCCCGCAGGGCGGATCGGCTTCCTCCTCGTTACGCGAAGCCGGTCGCGCCTCCCTGTGCTTGACGATACTCCACCTGCGACAAGCTACAAGCGCCTGTCGCCACCTGCGACCAGATTGACCAGAGCCGAGAAGCCCATGCCCGACGCTCCCGACCACATCGTCTTCGACCGGGCGCTCCTCGACCGCCGCCGCGGGCGCTGGCACGCCGCCGCGACCTCCGACAGCCCGCGCTTCCTCCTGAAGGCCATCGCCGCCGAGCTCGCAGACCGGCTGTCGCTGGTCGACCGCCGGTTCGAGACCGCCGTCGATCTGGGCGGCCATACCGGCGAAATGGCAACATTGCTGGAGCAGGGCGGCCAGACCGGCCGCGTCCTGCGCATCGAGCGCCTGCCGTCCCTTCTCGGAGACAGCGCCATGGCCGTTGTCGGCGACGAGGAAATGCTGCCGCTGGCAGCCGACAGCGTCGACCTGATCGTCTCGACCCTGTCGCTGCACCTGACCAACGACACGCCCGGCGCCCTCGTGCAGCTGCGGCGCGCGCTGAAGCCCGACGGCCTCTTCCTCTGCGCGCTCTTGGGCGGCGGCACCCTCAACGAATTGCGCGCCTCGCTGTTTGCGGCCGAGGCGGAACTCCTCGGCGGCGTGTCGCCGCGCGTTGCGCCCTTCGCCGACGTGCGCGATGCCGGCGGCCTCCTGCAGCGGGCCGGCTTCGCCCTGCCGGTGACCGACCAGGACCGGCTGACGGTGCGCTACGATTCCCTGTTCGAACTGATGGCCGATCTGCGCGCCATGGGCATGGCCAATATGCTGGTCGAGCGCTCCCGCCGCCCCGCCTCGCGCCGGCTGTTCCTGCGCGCCGCCGAAATCTATGCCGAACGCTTCTCCGATCCGGACGGCCGCATCCGCGCAACTTTCGACATCATCTACCTCTCGGGCTGGCGCCCGCATGAAAGCCAGCAGAAGCCCCTCAAGCCCGGCAGCGCCAGGGCAAGCCTTGCGGACGCCCTGAAGGATCGCTCCGACAAGCTGTAAACTGCGACGGCGTCGCGGGCACCGAGGCAGCCCTCGGAGATGGCGTCCTTCTAGAAGCCGTGTTGCCGAAGGGCGTGGGCGATGCCACGCTTCAGCGATCCGTCCTTGTAGGGAAAGGCGGCGAAGAAATGCGCCCGCGAGAGGCCGCTGCGCCGGCTGCGGACGTCCCGCGCCCAGGCGGCCGCTTCCCGGCTGTCGCCGTTCAATTCGCGCGCCACCAGCGCGATCAGGGCGATCAGCACATGGGCGCCGGGCGCCCGCGCCGCCCGATCGGCCCAGACCGCTGCCTCGGCGGTCTCGCCGCGAGTGAGACAGATCAGCGCCCGCGTCCCGAGCATGGCATAACGGAACGGGTCCAGCGGGCTCAGCGTCAGCGCGCGATCGACATTGTCGCTGCCGTCGAGATTGCGTTCGGTGATCGTATCGGCCCATGCACGCGCATAGAAACCCTGCGCATAATTCGGGCTGAGCTCGGTCGACCGGTCGAGCCATGGCAGGCTGGCGTCGATGTCGCCCACCAGCCAGAATGCCCTGCCCAGGGCGAAATTCGCGAAGGGATCGACCGGGTCCAGCTCGACACTGCGCTCGGCGCATCGCCGGGCCTCGGCCTGGTCGTGCTCGCGGTCGCCATAGCGCAGGAACGCTCCCTGGAAATTGGCCGAAGACAGGCCTGCATGTCCCCGTGCGAAGCGCGGTTCCTTCTCGACCGCCAGCGCGAACAGGCTCGTCGCGGCCGCATTGTCCTGTCGGTTGAAGCGATAGAGATGCTTCAGCCCGAGATGGTAGGCCGCCCAGGCGTCGAGGTTCTCGGGGCCCGAAAGGGTCGCCAGACTGGCCTCGTTCAGCGGGATCCGGACCTCCAGGGCGGCGACGACACCCGCCACCACTCGTGCCCGCACGGCATGGACATCGTCGATCCGGGCGTCGATGTGATCGCCCCACAGGATGCTGCCGCTGCGCGTGTCGACCAGTTCGACGATGATCGTGATCGAGGAGCCGAAGATCTCGACGATCCCCGACAGGCAATAGCCGACATTCAGGAGACGGCCGATCTCGTCGACATCGACCTTGGGCCTCCGGAACCGGAAGGACGAGCCGCGGGCGATGACGTCGAGCCAGCGCAGCCTCGAGAGCGAGGCGATGAGATCATGCGCGACCGCCTCGCCGATGGCCCCATAGGCCCTCGGGGTGCCGATCGCGCGGAACGGCAGCACGGCGATCGACGGCCGGCCGGCGGGCAGGCCACGTGTCGCGCTGTCCACCGGGTCGGCGGCGGGCATGGCGGCTGGCGGCGCGACGACGATCGCGACCTCGCCGACGAAGCGGATGCCGCGCCCGTGCAGCGTGCGGATCAGGCGCTGCTGGCGGCCGTCGTCGCCCAGCGCCCGCCGGGCCGACTTGATCCGGCTGGACACCGCGGCGTCGGACACGGCCCGTCCGTCCCAGATCTTCTCGACGATCTCCTCCTTGGAGACCATGCGCTCGGAATTCTCGACGAGAAGCAGCAGCAAGGCAAAGACCTGCGGCTCCACCGCGACGCGCTGGCCGTCGCGCCGCAATTCGCCCTTCATGGGCTCGAGTTCGAACGGTTCGAAGACGTATCGCATCGACCTGCCTTGCGGGCAGCGTAACCCGGCAGGAAGCCTAGCACATCTCCACGAAATCTCCGGACGCTCTCCACGCGGCCTTCCAGCATCGGCGCGCGGGGCGCGCTAAGCCGTGTGGGTCGGCCCGATCCGAGTGCAGCCGACGCCCAAGCAATGGAGAACGGATATGCCGCTTGTCGATATTCAACTCATCAAGGGCGTCTTCACGCCGGAACAGAAGAAGGAGATGATCGAAACGGTCACCGAGGCCATGGTCAGGATCGAGGGCGAAGCGATGCGCGGCGTCACCTGGGTCCGGATCCAGGAGCTGGCCAGCGGCGAATGGGGCATCGGCGGCAAGGCGATCTCGGCCAACGACGTCTTGGCGATGCAGTCCGCGAGCGCGCTCGAACACGCCTGACGCAGGACGACGCCCAGCCGCGACAGGACAGCATCGCTGCCGGCGGTGCTGTCCTTACATGCCAGGGTCGAAGCGCGGAATCCGATCATACTGGCGATCCGGCCGGCTCCCGTGGCGGGCGCGGTTCCGGTCCGGCCGTGCCCGCGCGCAGCGATCAGCCGTCGCTTCGGCGTCCGCCGTCGAAGATCGCGGCCAGATCGGCATCGTCCAGCCGGCGGATCGCGCCGGGTGCGAGGTCGGCCGGAAGGCTCAGGCCGCCGACGGATTCGCGGTGCAGCGCCTCGACATGGTTGCCCGTCGCCGCGAACATCCGGCGCACCTGATGGTAGCGCCCCTCGTGAACCTCGAGCAGCGCTTCCTGGGGGCCGACGACCTCCAGCTCCGCCGGCGCCAGCGGCTTCTCCTCGCCCTCCAGCATCAACGTGCCCGCGGCGAAGAGCGCAGCCTCGTCGCCGGTCATCGACCGGGCCAGATGGACGCGATAGCGCTTGGCGACATGCCGCTTCGGCGAGATGATGCGATGCAGGAGCTTGCCGTCGTCGGTCATCAGCAAGAGGCCGGACGTCTCCTTGTCGAGCCGGCCGACCGTCGAGATGGCGGGGTCGCGCCGGCGCCAGCGCTGCGGCAGGAGATCGTAGACCAGCGGCCCCGCCTCCTTGTGCGAGCAGGTCACGCCGAGCGGCTTGTGCAGCATCAGCGCGAAGCCGGGCAAGGGATCGAGCGCCTCGCCGTCGACAACCAGCCGCGTCTCCAGGTCGGGCGTCAGCGCGATCCGCTTGTCGGCGTCGTGGAAGGCTGCGCCGTCGAGTTGGATGCGGCCGTTCCTGGCCAGCATCTGGATCTCGCGCCGCGAGGCGTAGCCCATATTGGCGAGCAGCCGGTCGAGCCGCGATGTCGGCGTCTTGGTCACTTGCGCGCCTCGAAGATCTTGTAGCCGGCCTCGTCGGCCAGCGGCTTCACGCTCCTGAAGGCCGTGCGCAGCACCTCCTCGTAGGGCATGTGCCGGTTGGCCACGAGATACAGCGTGCCGGACCGCCGCAGCATCCGCCCCGCTGCCGTAATGAAGGCCTGGCCGAGCCCGCGATCCTCGATCCCCTCGCTGTGGAAGGGCGGGTTCGAGACGATGAAGTGGAGATCGCTCAGCGCCGTTTCGCGGGCGTCGGCCCAGACGAAGCGCGCCCGCGGATCGGTGACGTTGACCTTCGACGCCTCGACGGCGCGGCGGTCGATCTCGACCAGCGTCAGCTCCTCGACCGCCGGGGAAGCCAGGACGGCCTGCGACAGGACGCCCAGCCCGGCGCCGAGATCGGCGCCGCGCCCGGCCAGCTTCGGCAGATGGCGCAGCAAGAGCGACGTTCCCGGATCGACCCGGTTCCACGAGAAGATCCCCGGCTGGGAGCGCAGCCCGATCTCCCCGACCGTGACAGGCGCGCCCGCCGCGATCGCGTCCTGAAGACCGTGCAGCGTCTCCGGCCGCACCAGCGAACAGACGCGCTGGCGCGACTTGTAATGCTCGGCGACGTCGCACCCGAAGGCTTCCAGCTCGCCGCGCAGGCGCTGACCGCCCTTGTCCTTGGCCGCCAGCACCGTCATCGCGCCACCGGGGGCCAGCGTGCGCAGGGCATGGGCCAGCACGAAGCGCCGCTCGATGGAGCCGGGGGGCGCGGCGATCACCAGTTCGGCGAAGGCCGCGTCGGGCTGGGCCTCCAGCGTCTCGGCGCCGGGCCGCAGCGGCGACAGTTGCACGGCGCCGGCCGGCACGTCCACGAGACCGGAAAGCGGCGCGCCATAGACGGCGCTGCGCAGCGAGGGGGAAGGATCAAGTTTCGTCACCGCCGTGCCATAGCAGCTTTGGCGCTCCGGCAAAAAGCGGTTTGGCGACAGATCGGCCCCGGGGCGACGGGTCTCGATCGGTTGGATCGCATCGAAAGCACGGCGGAGACATCCTGCCGTCCCTGCACCGCGCCTCCGTGTGCGCGCCAAATACCCTCAGCAGCTGCCGAGGCGGCGGCCGTCGGCGTAGATCACGCACGGGGCGGCATCGACCGGCTGCAGGACGCTGCGGCGCAGGGTGTATTCGCTGGACTTCGCGACGGAGCCCGTCGCCATCATGTCGAGATCGGGACGATTGTCGCCGGCCACATAGCTGGCGCTGCGTTCGGCGATCGGCGGCACCAGCAGCGACAGGAACACCGCCAGTGCGCCGAACAGCAGCGTGGCGCGGAACAGACCGGTGCCCGTCGCCGGGGTGTCCGACGCCGGCTCCTCGATCCGATCCTCGTGCCTGTCGATCGTGCGCATGGTCCCCTCGCAAGGCGGAAGTGAGGGTCCGATCATGCCAGCGGATGGTGAAGGAGCCCTTAAGCCGGGAATGCACGCCGCCGCGCACGCTGCCACCCGGCGCGTTGCCGGCCCACCGAAGCGCTGGCGGGACGGCTCAGAGCAGCTCGATCAGATGCGGGATCAGCGGCTCGTCGGCCGGCGGCATCGGATAGTCGCGCAATTGCGCCGGCCGGACCCATTTCAGCCGCTGGCCCTCGCGCGGCATGGCGATGCCCTCGTAGCGCCGGCAGACATAGAGCGGCATCAGGAGGTGGAAGTCGTCATAGGAATGGCTGGCAAAGGTCAGCGGCGCCAGGCACGCCGCCTTCGTCTCGATGCCCAGTTCCTCGCGCAATTCGCGGATCAGCGTCGCCTCGGGCGTCTCGCCCGGCTCGAGCTTGCCGCCGGGAAACTCCCACAGGCCGGCCAGCGCCTTGCCGGCAGGCCGTTCGGCGATGAGGATGCGGCCGTCGGAATCGACCAGCGCGCAGGCGACGACCAGCAGCAGGCGCTGCCCCGGCCCGCTCACGCGCCGCCGCCCGGCGGGGCGCGGTAGACGTAGCGATAGGCCTCGTTGAAGCCGAGCGAGCGATAGAGCGACAGGCCGGCCGCGTTGTCGGCCTCGACCTGCACCCAGGCG
The DNA here is from genome assembly GCF_000153465.1 of Aurantimonas manganoxydans SI85-9A1. Taxonomy (GTDB): domain Bacteria; phylum Pseudomonadota; class Alphaproteobacteria; order Rhizobiales; family Rhizobiaceae; genus Aurantimonas; species Aurantimonas manganoxydans. Next base: position 3,356,570 of record NZ_CH672387.1, read on the forward strand.
GTCCTGGCACCCTTGTGGGCGGTATAGCGCAGCGCCGTCTTGACGAGGTCGCGGCCGACGCCGCGCTGGCGCTCCGTGCGATGCACGGCGACGTCGAGCAGTCCAGCCAGGTCGTTGTCGTGGATCGCCAGCGCCACGGCGACCGGCGAGCCGTCCTTGTTCTCGCGGATGAACAGGCCCGTCGGCGGCCGGATCGATTCCAGCACGCCGGTCAGCCCCGAGCGCAGCGCGGCCGCGCGCTCATGCACCGCCAGGCTCGCCTCGACATAGCGGTTCATGTCGCGGATCGGGATGCGATCCACCTGCCCGGCGAGGTCGAGACTGCCCAGATCGGCGGTCATCACCAGGGATTCGTCGAAGCGCGACCAGCCCTTCTCGTCGAGATGGGCGACGAGGTCGGGCGGGGCCAGCGGCGACTGGCGGACCATGATCGAGCGGCCATGCTCGGCAAAGGTCTTGGCCGCCCGCTGCAGCCGCGAGGGAATGTCGGAATTGTCGGACGGATCGAGCGGATTGACGGAGTTCAGCCGCTTGGCCGGGAACGAGGCGGTGACCCGCACCGCCCAGGTGCCGTCGAACCCGGTCGAGGAAGCGGGCCAGGCGCGAAAGCCCGCCGCCTCAAGGCGTCGCACCACGGCCAGCTGCCGCATCTTCTCAGCTTCGGTAATCGCCATTGATCGCGACATATTCCTTGGTGAGATCGCAGGTATAGACGGTCCAGCGCCCCTGCCCGAGGCCGAGATCGACCCGGATCGGAATCTCGGCGCGGCGCATGACGGCCGCAGCGGCATCTTCCGAATAATCCGGGTCGCGCTCGCCGTCGACGGCGACGCGGATGTCGCCGAAATGGATCGCCAGCCGGTCGCGGTCGGCTTCCTCGCCGGCCTTGCCGACGGCCATGACGACGCGGCCCCAATTGGCGTCCTCGCCGGCGACGGCGGTCTTGACCAGCGGCGAATTGGCGATCGACAGGGCGATGCGCTTGGCCGCCGCGTCGCTGGTCGCGCCCTCGACGGTGACCTGGATCTCCTTGCGGGCGCCCTCGCCGTCCCGCGCCACCTGCCGGGCGAGATCGAGAAGCAGCTCGCTCAGCGCCACCCGGAAACCGTCGAGCCGCGGATCGTCGGCGGTCTCGATCGTAGCGCCGCCACGCGCCGCGGCCGCGCCGGTGGCGAAAAGCAGCAGCGTGTCGGAGGTCGAGGTGTCGCTGTCCACCGTCACCGAATTGAAGCTCGGCGCGACGGCTTGGCTCAGCATCGCCTGCAGGGCCGGCGCGGCGATCGCCGCGTCGGTCGCCACGAAGGACAGCATCGTCGCCATGTCGGGGGCGATCATGCCGGCGCCCTTGGCGATGCCGTTGATCGTCACCGTCACCCCGTCGACCGCCACCTGCCGGGTGGCGAGCTTGGGATAGGTGTCGGTGGTCATGATCGCGTCGGCCGCAGAGCGCCAGCCATCGGCGCCCGCCGTTTCCGCGAGACCTGCCAGGAGGCCGGTGAACTTGTGGGCGTCGAGCGGCTCGCCGATCACCCCGGTCGAGGCGAGAAACACCTCGCGCGGCGTCGCACCCACGGCGTCGGCGGCCGCCTCGGCGGTGGCCTCGGTCGCCTGCCGGCCGCGCCGGCCGGTGAAGGCGTTGGCATTGCCGGAATTGACCACGACGGCCCGCGCCGTGCCGCCGCCGAGGCTCGCGCGGCAATGGTCGACCGGCGCCGAGGGACAGCGCGAGGTGGTGAAGACGCCCGCCACCGCGGCCGGCGCGTCGAACACCATCATCAGGACGTCGGTGCGCCCCTTGTACTTGATCCCCGCCGCGGCCGTGGCGATGCGCATGCCGTCGATCGGCGGCAGCGCGGCCAGTTCCGTGGGGGCGAGAGGCGAGACCGGGGTGGACTGGGCCATGGGATCGCCGACCGCCTACTGCTCGGCGGGCGCGGCCGGAGCGGCCGCGGGATCCATCGACTTCTCCAGCGCCTCGACCTGGCTCTTCATCGCCGGATCGACATATTCGACCGGCAGGTCGTCGCGGGCCTTCTGGACGAGGCCCATATATTTCTCGCGCAGCACGACCTGGCGGACCTGGTCCTTCACCGCGTCGAATTCGGGCTTCGGCGCCTCGCGCTTCTCCTCGACCTTGATCACGTGCCAGCCGAACTGGGTCTGGACCGGCTCCTTGGTGTAGGTGCCCGGCTCCATGGTGAAGGCCACCTTCTCGAACTCCGGCACCATCTGGCCGGCGCTGAAGAAGCCCAGGTCACCGCCCTCGGGGCCCGAGGGACCGGTGGAGCTTTCCTTGGCGAGTTCGACGAAGTCGGCGCCGCCGTCGAGCTTGGCGATCACCGCCTCCGCCTCTTCCTTGGTCTTCAGGAGGATGTGCCGGGCATGGACCTCCTCGGTCGCCGGCATTGCCGCGACTTCCTTCTCGAAGCGGGCCTTCAGCTCTTCCTCGGTGATGTTGGCGACGCCGTTGCGGGCGAAATAGGCGTTGTGCAGCGTGCGCTCGCGCAGGAAGTCGATCTGGGCGGCGACCTCGGGATCGTCCTGCAGCGCCTCGGCCTCGGCCTGGCGCGCCAGCACCTTGATGTCGATCAGCGCCGACAGGACGGCGAGCTTGCGCTGGTCGGCCGGCAGGCGGGCGAACTGCTCGCCGACCTCGGCCGCGGCCGCCTTCAGGTCGCGCTCGGTGATCTCTTCCGATCCGACCCGGGCGACGACGTCCTCGTCGGCGGCATGGGCAGCGGTGCCGAAAGCGGCGAAGACCAGCGCGCCGGCCAGAAGGGTCGAACGAAAAGCGGTGTTCATGGCAAAGAACGTCCTTGCGATAGCGTTGGATGGGCAGTCCGAGGGAACGGGAGAGACGGCCGAAGGTGCCTGCGGCAAGAGATGCAGCCGCTTCTGTTCGTCCCGCCTCGACGGCGCGGTCGCCTCCCGGGCGCGCCGTTGACATCGGTTTGGCCCCCTCTTATCTCTCGCGCCAACCGAAAGTCCAGCCGACTTCCGCAAAGTTTGAAGCCTCCCGAAATTCTGCAAGTTGGTAGGATCGGTGGCATCGGCCTGCAAGCCGGCCACGGCATCGACGGTGCGATATCTTTTGGAAGGACCGGTTATGGTCAGTATTGGCGGGCTCGCCCGTAAGTTGTTGGGTTCGGCGAACGACCGGGTCGTTCGACGCTACGACGCCCGGGTCAAGGCGGTCGCGGCACGCGAAGCCGACATCGCCGCACTCACCGACGACGAGCTGCGGGCACAAACCGAGACGTTCCGCAGCGAGATCGCCGCCGGCAAGACCGTCGACGATCTGTTGATCGAGGCCTTCGCCGTGGTGCGCGAGGGCGCCAAGCGTGCTCTCGGCATGCGCCATTTCGACGTTCAGATGATCGGCGGCATGGTGCTCAATTCCGGCGCCATCGCCGAGATGAAGACCGGCGAGGGCAAGACCCTCGTCGCCACCCTCGCCGTCTATCTGAACGCGCTCGAGGGCAAGGGCGTCCACGTCGTCACCGTCAACGACTACCTCGCCCGCCGCGACGCGGAATGGATGGGACGTCTCTACCGCTTCCTCGGCCTGACCGTCGGCATCATCGTCCACGGCATGTCCGACGAGGAGCGCCGTGCGGCCTATGCCTGCGACGTCACCTACGCGACGAACAACGAGCTCGGCTTCGACTATCTGCGCGACAACATGAAGTACGAGCGCAGCCAGATGGTCCAGCGCGGCCATCGCTACGCCATCGTCGACGAGGTCGATTCGATCCTGATCGACGAGGCGCGCACGCCGCTGATCATCTCCGGTCCGCTCGACGACCGGTCCGAGCTCTACATGACGATCGACGGGTTCATCCCGCAGCTCGACAAGAGCGACTACGACATCGACGAGAAGCAGCGCACGGTGACCTTCACCGAGGACGGCACCGAGAAGCTGGAGCGGCTTCTGGAGGCTGCCGGCCATCTCGTCGGCGATTCGCTCTATGACATCGAGAACGTCGCCATCGTCCACCACGTCAACAACGCATTGAAGGCCCACGCGCTGTTCCAGCGCGACAAGGACTACATCGTGCGTAACGACGAAGTGGTCATCATCGACGAGTTCACCGGCCGCATGATGCCGGGCCGGCGCTTCTCGGAAGGCCTGCACCAGGCGCTGGAGGCCAAGGAAGGCGTCACCGTCCAGCCCGAGAACCAGACGCTGGCCTCGATCACCTTCCAGAACTATTTCCGCATGTACGACAAGCTGGCCGGCATGACCGGTACGGCCCAGACGGAAGCCGCCGAATTCGGCGACATCTACGGCCTGGACGTCATCGAGATCCCGACCAACCTGCCGATCCAGCGCATCGACGAGGACGACGAGGTCTATCGCACGGTCGAGGAGAAGTTCCGGGCGATCAGCCGCGAGATCCAGGACTGCGCCAAGCGCGGCCAGCCGATCCTCGTCGGCACGACCTCCATCGAGAAGTCCGAGCTTCTGGCCGAGCGCCTGCGCCAGGACGGGCTGAAGGACTTCCAGGTCCTCAACGCCCGCTACCATGAGCAGGAGGCCTATATCGTCAGCCAAGCCGGCGTGCCGGGCGCGGTGACCATCGCCACCAACATGGCCGGCCGCGGCACCGACATCCAGCTCGGCGGCAATGCCGAGATGCGCATCGATCGCGAACTCGCCGACATGGCCGAGGGACCGGAGCGCACCGCCAAGGAAGAGGCCATCAAGGCCGACATCAAGCGGCTGAAGGAAAGCGCCATCGAGGCCGGCGGCCTCTACGTGCTGGCCACCGAGCGCCATGAAAGCCGGCGCATCGACAACCAGCTGCGCGGCCGTTCCGGCCGCCAGGGCGATCCGGGCCGCTCCAAGTTCTACCTGTCCCTGCAGGACGACCTGATGCGCATCTTTGGGTCCGACCGCATGGATTCGATGCTGACCAAGCTGGGTCTCAAGGAGGACGAGGCCATCGTCCATCCGTGGATCAACAAGGCGCTGGAGAAGGCCCAGAAGAAGGTCGAGGCCCGCAATTTCGACATCCGCAAGAACCTGTTGAAGTACGACGACGTGATGAACGACCAGCGTCGCGTCATCTTCGAGCAGCGCATCGAGCTAATGGATTCCGAAGAGCTCGACGAGGCCGTGGCGGACATGCGCCACGCCACGATCGACGGCATCGTCTCGCGGCACATTCCGGAAAAGGCCTATCCGGAGCAGTGGGAGACCGAGGCTTTGAAGGCGGAGGCGCTGGAATTCCTCAATCTCGACCTGCCGATCACCGAATGGGCGAACGAGGAAGGCATCGCCGAGGACGACATCCGCGAGCGTATCCGCGACCATGCCGACCGCGCCGCCGCCGAGAAGGCCGAGCGCTTCGGCCCGCAGGTAATGACCTATGTCCAGCGCAACATCGTCCTGCAGACGCTGGACGCCCTGTGGCGCGAGCATCTGGTCAATCTCGACCATCTGCGTTCGGTCGTCGGCTTCCGCGGCTACGCCCAGCGCGATCCGCTGAACGAGTACAAGTCGGAATCCTTCGAGCTGTTCGAGGCGATGCTGGGCAATCTGCGCGAGCGCACCACCTCGCAGCTCACCCGGGTCGAGATCGTCCAGCCCGAGCAGCGCCAGCCGGCGCCCCAGGTGCCGGCCATGGAGGCACATCACTTCGACGCCACCACCGGCGTCGACGAGATGGGCGACGGCGCCGAGCGGCTGACCGCCAACTTCACCCCGGCCGCCGCCGACGGCCTGCGCCGCGATCCGGAAAACCCGGACAGCTGGGGCCAGGTCGGCCGCAATGAGCCCTGCCCCTGCGGCTCGGGCAAGAAGTTCAAGCACTGCCACGGCGCCTTCGTCTGAGGCAGACCGCAGCGACAGCATCAAGGCCGCCGGATCCGAAAAGGTCCGGCGGCCTTTTTCATGCCCGGGCGCAGGGGCGCTCTTTCGTCGCGCCGGTCGCGGTACGGACCCGATCAGGCCTCCGGGCTCTGGCCAGACCACCGCCGCGCGCGAAGGCGAACGCAAGGCCTCCCGCCCGGACACGAAAAAGCCCGCGACGGGTGCCGCGGGCTTTTCCTGACCGGATGGTCCGGCAGGGCCTGATCGCCCCGCCGTCGTCCGGCTGCGCTATTTCAGGAAGCTCGAGAAGATCGAGCCGCCGCCGCCGCCGCCACCGCTGACGCGGTTGCCTTCGCGGTCGTAGCCCTCGCGGCGATGCTGCTCCTGGGCATAGGCCTCGGGCGTGATCGGCTGGCCGGAGCGATAGCTGAAGGTCGAGGTCTCGGCGAAGTCGCTCGGCGAGAAGCTCGAGGCGATCTTCTCCTCCTCGGCATGGTCGGCTTCCACCTTGGCGACGACCTGCGCCGGCAGGGAGAAGTCCGGGCAGGCGCCCGTGGCGGACAGACCGGCGACCGTCTCGGCGCTCTGGTCGAAGACGTAGCGGCGGTCGCAGACGCCGACATTGGGCTGCTGGCGGGTCATCTCGAAATAGTCCGAGCCCTTCTTCAGCATCTTCCAGAAGTCGTAATGCTCGGAATTGCGGTGCCGCGCCATGTTCTTCGGCGTCATGCGGAAGGGATAGGCCTGGATCTGGAAGGCGCGCTGGCCGCCCTCGAAGGAATGGCGGGCGAGCGAATAGATTTCCTGCACCTGCTCGTCGTCCATGGCGTAGCAGCCGGACGAGTTGCACGAGCCGTGGATCATCAGATGCGAGCCGGTCCGGCCATTGGCCCGGTCATAGGTGTTCGGATAGCCCATGTTCAGGGCGAGATGGTAATTGGAATTCGGGTTCAGCTGCGCCGGCGTCACCGTGTAGAAGCCCTCCGGCGCCTGACGGTCGCCTTCCTGCTTCTTCGGGCCGAGCTTGCCGGACCAGGCGCAGATCTCGTAGGTCTTCAGAAGCGCGTAGGTGCCGTCGGTCTTCTGCTTCCAGACCTCGAGGTCCGACTCTTCCTTGTAGAGGCGGACGAGGATCGGCGACTTGACGCCCATTCCGTTCGACTTGATCGCCTGCACGAGAGCGGCCGGCAGCGGCGCTTCGGCGGGCAGCAGATCTTCGTACTGGCAGGCGGAAACTGCGAACATGGCTGTCGCAAGCGCGGCGGCCGTCACGAGGCGTCGAAACAACATCCCCTCATCCCCATCGCATTGACGGCACATCGGCCGTCCCCACTCGGACCGGCGCCTGCGAAGCGCCCGGACCATCGCGGCGGCCATATCCCAAGTCGGATATCCCGTCGCATGCCTTTCCCCGTTCTGCCGCAACCGTCGTTAAGCAATCGTTAATGTTCAAAATCAGATCGATTGCCGGCGACAGGCCGGACGACGACAGGTTGCGTTGATTTCGCCCCTCACCTTACGTCGTCCGGGAGCATCCTTGCAGAGCTTGAGGCCCAATGGAACGGGAGGGCGTTGCCGCCCGGCAACAGGCTTTAGAGATTCCGCCCGATGGCGAGGAACTTTTCGCGGCGCTGGCGGCGCAGGCCGTCGCCGTCGAGCTCGGCCAGCTCGGCGAAGGCGGCGCGCACGCGCGCGGCGGCGGCCGCGATGCCCTCGGCGGGCGCCCGGTGGATGCCGCCCAGCGGCTCCTCGATGATGCCGTCGATGATGCCGAAGCCGGCGAGATCCTGCGCCGTGATCTTCATCGCCTGCGCCACGTCGCGGGCCCGGGTCGCGTCCCGCCACAGGATCGAGGCGCCGGCCTCCGGCGAAATCACCGAATAGATGGCGTGCTCCAGCATCAAGACCTTGTTGGCGGTGGCGATGGCGATGGCGCCGCCCGAACCGCCCTCGCCGATGACCAGCGAGACCATCGGCACGCGCAGATTGAGGCAGGCCTCGGTGGAGCGGGCGATCGCCTCGGCCTGCCCGCGCTCCTCGGCGCCGATGCCCGGATAGGCGCCGGCGGTGTCAACGAAGGTCAGCACCGGGATCTGGAAGCGCTCGGCGAGTTCCATCACCCGCACCGCCTTGCGGTAGCCCTCGGGCCGCGCCATGCCGAAATTGTGCTTCAGGCGGGTCTGGGTGTCGGAACCCTTCTCCTGGCCGATGACCGCGACGGACTGGCCGTCGAAGCGGCCGAAGCCGCTGATGATTGCGTGGTCTTCGGCATAGAAGCGGTCGCCGGCCAGCGGTACGAAGTCGGTGATCAGGGCGGCGATGTAGTCGAGGCAGTGCGGCCGGTCGGGATGGCGCGCGACCTGGGTCTTCTGCCAAGGCGTCAGCTTGCGATACAGATCGGCCAACGCCTCGCGGGAGCGCTTCTCCAGCCGCTGGATCTCGTCGGTGACGTCGACGGCGTCCTTGCCCTCGATCTTCTTGAGTTCCAGGATCTGGCCTTCGAGATCAGCGACAGGTTTTTCGAAATCGAGATAATTATGCATGGGTGCGCGGCGTCGAGCCGTCCTTCGAGATTTTGGCGACCGGACGCGACGGCCGACTGACCGCAGGGCGCGCGGCGCACGCGGGTCTGGCCCGCCTGCGCCCCGCCCGCGGCGCAACGTCTGTGTTGCGGCGGAAACTGGCCATGCGCCGCACCCTTGTCAAGAAAACCGTGCAGCGCATCAATGCCGGCTCTCGTCCGACAGGGGATGATGGTCGGTGACCAGCCGGATCAGCCGCTCTTCCAGGACATGGGTGTAGATCTGCGTCGTCGAGATGTCGGCATGGCCGAGCAGTTCCTGCACCGCCCTGAGATCGGCGCCGTTCTGCAGGAGATGGCTGGCGAAGGCGTGGCGCAGCACATGCGGCGAAATCCGCTCGGCGGGGATGCCCTCGCGGGCCGCCAGTGCCTTCAGGTCCCGGGCGAAGGCCTGGCGGGTCAGGTGGCCGGTCTCCGACACGGCCGGGAACAGCCAGCGCCCCTCCTCGCTGACGCCGGCAAGTTTCATGGCCTCGGCGAAGCGGATCAGCGCGTCGCGCGCCGCCTCGCCGATCGGCACCATGCGCTCCTTGTCGCCCTTGCCGCGCACCACGATCATGCGCTGGCGGCCCCGCAGCACGGCCCGCGGCAGGCTGACCAGTTCGGAGACGCGCATGCCGGTGGCATAGAGCAGCTCGACCAGCGCATGCATGCGCGCGGCGCGCACCAGACCGGCGGGCGAGCGTTCGGGATCGACCGCCTCGGCGGCGGCCCGGTCGAGCAGCCGGTCGACCTCGTCCTCGCTCATCACCTTGGGCAGCGGCCGCTTGCGGCGGGCCCCCTCGATCGGACCGGTCGGATCGTCGCCGCGCCGGCCCTCCACATAGAGGAAGCGGTAATACTGGCGCAGTGCCGACAGCCGGCGCGAACGGCTGGTCTCGGCAAAGCCGCGCGCGGCCAGCCGGCCGACATAGGCGCGGATGTCCTCGGTGGTGGCGGTCATCAGCGAGCCGCCCTGCCCGGCCATGAAGCCGGCGGCGTCCTCCAGATCGCGGCGATAGGCGGCGACGGTGTTGTCGGCCGCGCCGCGCTCGACCGCCATCATCTCCAGAAAGGTCTCGATGTCGGCGCCCTCGCGGGCCGAAAGCCCCGTGGCGGCGGGCGCGCCGGGGGCCGGCGCCGGGCTCATGGCCGCAGGCCGCCGCCCGTGCCGGCGGGCTCGGCGGATGGCATCGGGATCTCCACGGTGGTTTCCCGGCGGGTCGGATCGACGAAGTAGACGAGCGCCGCCATGATGCCGTAGATGATGGCCGCAAGGATCAGGAGCGTCGTCAGGAGGCGGACGAGGGTCGGCATCGCGGTCTGGCGAACTCACCTTGGTGTGGGCGTCCCTTGCAATCGCCCGCTTCTAACGCGAACGGGACGCAACGCAAGCGAGACGGGCAGCCCCTCACGGGGTAAACGGCGAACTTTAAGATTTCCTCATGTTTGCATACGGCAAGGGTGGGACGGCTGCGAAAGGCGCAATGAGAAGCGAATTGCCATCGGGCGGAACCGACACCATCCAGGACCGCCTGGGCACGCGTTCCGTCACCCTCGTGGGCCTGATGGGCGCCGGCAAGACCACGGTCGGACGCCGGCTCGCGGCGCTTCTCGACCTGCCCTTTCACGACACCGACCACGAGATCGAGCTGGTCTCGCGCATGTCGATCCCGGAGCTGTTCGAGTCCTATGGCGAGCCGGAGTTCCGGGCGCTGGAGGCGCGCGTCGTCGGCCGCCTCACCGCCGAAGGGCCGCAGGTCGTGGCCACCGGCGGCGGCGCCTACATGCACGAGGAGACCCGCAGCCTTCTCAAGCAGTCGGCGATCACCGTCTGGCTGAAGGCCGATCTCGACACGCTGATGGATCGCGTCCGGCGCCGGGCCAACCGCCCGCTGCTCAAGCAGGACGATCCGCGCGCGGTGATGCGCGGCCTGATCGAGACCCGCTATCCCATCTATGCCGAAGCCGACATCACCATCCCGACGCGCAACGTGAAGCGGGACGTGATCGCCCAGGAAATCATCGAGGCGCTGGACCGCCACCTCGCCACGGAGACCGACCGATGAGCAGTGTTCCCGCCGCCACCGCCGACGCGCCGGCCGCGCCCCGCAGCCACGTCCGGGTCGAGCTCGGCGCGCGCGGCTACGACATCGTCATCGGCCCCGGCCTGATCGACGCCGCCGGCGAGGAGATCGCCCGGCGCCTGCCCGGCGTGCGCGCCGCCATCGTCACCGACACGACGGTCGCCGGCCTGCATTACGAGCGGCTGTCGATCGCGCTGAGGGCCGCCGGCATCGACCATGTACAGATCGTCGTGCCGCCCGGCGAAACGACCAAGTCCTTCGCGCAGCTCACCGACGTCGTCGACCAGATCATCGGCGCGCGCCTCGAGCGCGGCGACGTGGTCATCGCGCTCGGCGGCGGCGTGATCGGCGATCTCGCGGGCTTCGCCAGCGCAATCGTGCGCCGCGGCATGGGCTTCGTGCAGATGCCGACGACGCTCCTGGCGCAGGTGGATTCCTCCGTCGGCGGCAAGACCGGCATCAATTCGCCGCGCGGCAAGAACCTGATCGGCGCCTTCCACCAGCCGGCCCTCGTTTTGTCCGACACCGCCCTCTTGGACACGCTGAGTCCGCGGGAATTCGCCGCCGGCTACGCGGAGATCGCCAAGATGGCGCTGATCGACCGGCCGGACTTCTTCGCCTGGCTCGACGCCAACCGCGAGGCCATCTTCACCGGCGGGCCCGAGCGGGTCGAATCGGTGCGCCAGAGCTGCATCGCCAAGGCCGCCGTCGTGGCCGCCGACGAACGCGAGGAAGGCAGCCGTGCGCTGCTCAATCTCGGCCACACCTTCGGCCACGCGCTGGAAGCAGCGGTCGGCTACGACGCCAAGCGCCTCGTCCATGGCGAGGGCGTCGCCATCGGCACCGTGCTGGCGCATCGCTTCTCGGCCAAGCTCGGCCTCTGCCTGCCTGCCGATGCCGAGCGCTGCGAAGCACATTTCGCCGCCGTCGGCCTGCCGACCCGGATTTCCGAGATCCCCGGCGCGCCGCTCGACGTGGCGACGCTGATGGCCGGGATCGGCCAGGACAAGAAGGTCCGGCGCGGCAGCCTCACCTTCATCCTCACCCGCGGCATCGGCCAGGCTTTCATCGCCAGCGACGTCGCGCCGGCCGGCGTCGAGGCCTTCCTGACTGAAGAGTTGACCCGATGAGCGTGACCCTCTGGATCCTTCTCGGCATCGTCCTGGTCCTCGTCGCCATCTCGGCCTTCTTCTCGGGCTCGGAGACGGCGCTGACCGCGGTCTCGCGGGCCCGGCTGATGAGCTACGAGAAGAACGGCGACGCCCGCGCCACGCTCGTCCAGACGCTGATCGAGAAGAAGGACCGGCTGATCGGCGCCCTTCTGATCGGCAACAACCTCGTCAACATCCTCGCCTCGTCGCTGGCGACCACGGCCTTTCTCGGCCTGTTCGGCCAGGCCGGCGTCGTCTACGCAACGATCGGCATGACCGTAATCGTGGTGATCTTCGGCGAGGTGCTGCCGAAATCCGCGGCGATCGCCCGGCCGGACGGGTTCTCGCTGGCCGTCTCGCGGCCGGTGAGCTGGGTGGTGGCGCTGCTCGGCCCGCTGACCCGCGTGGTCAACTGGATCGTCCGCCGAATCCTGGCGCTGTTCGGGGTGAGTCTCGAATCCGGCGCCTCGCTCCTGACCGCCCACGAGGAACTGCGCGGCGCCGTCGAGGTGCTCCACCGCGAGGGCTCGCTGGTCAATGCCGACCGCAACCGGCTCGGTGGCCTGCTCGACCTGCACGAGTTGGAAGTCTCCGACGTCATGGTCCACCGCACCGCCATGCGGCAGGTGAATGTCGATGACGGCCCGATCGAGGTGGTGCGGCAGATCCTGGAAAGCCCCTATACCCGCATGCCGGTCTGGCGGACCCATTACGACAACATCGTCGGCGTGGTGCATGCCAAGGACATCCTGCGGGCGCTGCACGAGGTCGACAACGACCCGGCCAAGGTCGACATCCTCAAGATCTGCGCCCAGCCGTGGTTCGTGCCCGAGACGACGACGCTGCAGGACCAGCTCAACGCCTTCCTGCGCCGCAAGACCCATTTCGCCATCGTCGTCGACGAATATGGCGAGGTCGAAGGCCTGATCACCCTGGAGGACATTCTCGAGGAGATCGTCGGCAACATCGCCGACGAGCACGATGTCGACATGCAGGGCGTCAAGATCGAGGCCGACGGCTCGGTCATCGTCGACGGCCAGGTGCCGATCCGCGACCTCAACCGGGCGCTGGACTGGAACCTGCCGGACGAGGAGGCGGTGACCATCGCCGGGCTGGTCATCCACGAGACGCAGACGATTCCGGAAGAGCGGCAGGCCTTCACCTTCTTCCACAAGCGCTTCACCGTCCTGAAGCGCGAGAAGAACCGCATCGCCAAGCTGCGCATCCGGCCGGCCACCATCCTGGTTCCGCCCAAGAAGGGGGGCCATCATGCACTGGCGAGCGGCGAGGCCGTCGCACTGCTCGAACCCGAGATCGACGATTACGACTACGGCATCGAGACGGTCGAGCCGGACGCGACGGATTTCGAGACCGGCGAGGTCGGAACCGAAGCGGCGGATCGGGACGAATGGTCCCCCGGACCGCGCCCGGTCGACGCCGACCTGACGAACACCGACGACATGCCTGCATCATCCGACGCCGCCGATACGGTCTCCGATCCCGAGGCGACGCGCCGCGACTGAGCGGCGCAGCCTTCCGGCGGCAGAGACGCGGGCCCGGCGTCGGGTTTCCCGTCAGGCGCCGCGCTTGCCGCACTCCCGCATGCGATCAGCGGCGACGCGCCTCGCCCGGCGCTGAAACCTCGATGGCAAGGGCGTGGACGCCGGCGTCCAGCTCATCCTGCAGGACGCGGTTGATCGCCCGGTGGCGCGCCACCCGGCTCTGGCCGGCAAAGGCCGCGCTCACGAGTCGCACCCTGAAATGGGTCTCGCCCGATCCGTCGAACGTGGCGTGATGGTCGCTATCGGCGTGGTGGTGACCAGCATGCAGATGGCTCTCGTCGATGATCTCCAGATGCTCCGGCGCAAATGCCTCGGCCAGCTTGGTCTCGATCTTCGCCCTGGTGTTCATGGCAGTCACTCTCCTGTAGTAGCGGTCGCCGCACCGCGCCAAGCGAAGCTTGCGCGAAGCAGGCGGACCCTCTGCATTTTCGGGCTTTTTCCGGGATGTCAATTCTTGTCCGCACCGGTCCCGGGCACCATTATTGGACGCGATGAAACTCGACTCCGAATATTTCGATGCGATCCGCGTCAAGGGGAAGCGCAAGACCAAGGGCAAGGCGGAGCCACGCCGGGCCGAGGTCTGCGCGTGGGAAGGCTGTAACGAGCCGGGCTCCTACAAGGCGCCGATGGGCCGTGACCACGAAGGGCAGTACCTGCATTTCTGCGTCGATCACGTGCGCCAGTACAACAAGTCCTACAATTATTTCTCCGGTCTGAACGACAAGGACATCCAGCAGCACCTCAAGGATTCCATGACCGGACACCGGCCGACATGGACCATGGGGCATAATGGCACGGCCGCCGGCAACGGCGCCAAGGCGGCCAGCGCCGCGCGGGCCAAGCGCTGGAACAGCCGCATGCGCGACCCGTTCGACCTGTTCCCGGAGGAGGGCGGCGGGCGCCCGCAGCCGCGGCGCCCCAAGGTCCGGTCGCTGGAGCACAAGGCGTTCGAGACGCTGGACCTCACCGACGAGGCGAGTGGCGAAGCGATCCGCACGCGCTACAAACAACTCGTCAAGCAGCTGCATCCCGATGCCAATGGCGGCGACCGCGGCACCGAGGACAAGCTGCGCGAAGTGATCCAGGCCTACAAACTTTTGAAACAGTCAGGTTTTTGCTAAGCGCGAGGGGAACGCGCCGGCCACCCCGAAAACCAGCGTGCGCAAACGCCATGCGGCGATGATCGCGGAGCCCGTCGAGGCCCCGCCCTCTCGCCCGCAAACCGACAGTGATGACTTGGTCCCCGAGGCTCGCCGGAGAGCTGCCGGACCGTTGGAGGTAGTATGAGTGCAGCGGAACATCACGTGGCCCCCCTGCCCGATACCACGGTCTCGGTGCGTGACACCTTCGGGTTCGACAGCGACCTGACGGTCCCGGCCTTTTCCGCGTCCGACCCGCACGTTCCCGAGATCGACCCGGACTATCTGTTCGACAAGCCGACGACGCTGGCGATCCTCGCCGGCTTCGCCAAGAACCGGCGCGTCATGGTCTCGGGCTATCACGGCACCGGCAAGTCGACCCATATCGAGCAGGTCGCGGCCCGCCTCAACTGGCCCTGCGTGCGCGTCAATCTCGACAGCCATGTCAGCCGCATCGATCTGGTCGGCAAGGACGCCATCGTCGTGCGCGACGGCATGCAGGTCACCGAGTTCAAGGACGGCATCCTGCCCTGGGCCTACCAGAACAACGTCGCGCTGGTGTTCGACGAATACGACGCCGGCCGCCCGGACGTGATGTTCGTCATCCAGCGCGTGCTGGAATCCTCCGGCCGGCTGACCCTGCTCGACCAGAGCCGCGTCATCCGCCCGCACCCGGCTTTCCGCCTGTTCGCCACGGCCAACACCGTCGGCCTCGGCGACACGACCGGCCTCTATCACGGCACCCAGCAGATCAACCAGGCGCAGATGGACCGCTGGTCCATCGTCACGACGCTGAACTATCTGCCCCACGACCACGAGGTCGGGATCGTCGTCTCCAAGGCCAAGACCTACGCCACCAAGGAAGGCCGCGACACCGTGTCCCAGATGGTCCGCGTCGCCGACCTTACCCGCTCGGCCTTCGTCAATGGCGACCTGTCGACGGTGATGAGCCCGCGCACGGTGATCACCTGGGCCGAGAACGCCGAGATCTTCGGCGATCTGGGCTTTGCGTTCCGGCTCACCTTCCTGAACAAGTGCGACGATCTGGAGCGCCCGCTCGTCGCCGAGTTCTACCAGCGCGCCTTTGGCGAGGAACTGCCGGAGAGCGCCGCCAACCTCGTTCTGGACTAGGCGGCCATGGCCAAGATCGGCGACAACACGCGTCCTGCGGACCGCAAGCCGGCCGATAGCGAGCCGTTCCGGCGCGCCGTCGCCGGCTGCCTGCGGGCGATCGCCGGCGACGGCGAGCTCGAGGTCACCTACGCCTCCGAGCGTCCGGGCCTCAGCGGCCAGCGCGCCCGCCTGCCGGACCTGCCCAAGCGCGTCTCCAGGACCGATCTCGGCGTCACCCGCGGCCTGTCCGACGCCATGGCGCTGCGCAAGGCGCGCCACGATTCCAGGCTGCATTCCAGCCTGTCGCCGGACGGCCGCAGCGCCCGCGCCGTCTACGACGCCGTCGAGCAGGCCCGCTGCGAGGCGATCGGCGCCAATGCCATGCGCGGCGTCGGCGACAATCTCGCGACGATGCTCGAGGACAAGTATTTCCGCTCCAACCTCGCCGACGTCACCGACCGCGCCGAGGCGCCGATCGAGGACGCCGTGGCGCTGATGGTGCGCGAGAAGCTGACCGGCCGCCCGATCCCGCCCAGCGCCGCGGCGCTGGTCGACGTGTGGCGCGACTTCATCGACGAGAAGGCCGGCACCAAGTTCCACCGGCTGAGCGAGACCGTCGGCGACCAGCAGGCCTTCGCGCGGGCGATGCGCGACATGCTGGTCTCGCTGGAGATGGCCGAGAGCCTCGGCGACGAGGACGAGAGCGACGACACCGACAGCGAGGAAGAGCAGGGCGACAACCAGACCCGCGATTCCGACGAGGGCGGCTCCGAGAAGGAGAGCGGCACCGACGAGGCCGAGGCCCAGGAGAACGAGAGCGAAGGCGAGAACCAGGAGGCGGCCGAGGCCGAATCCTCCGAGGCGACCGCCGACGATCCCTCCGACGAGGACAGCCAGGACACCGAGACGCCAGGCGAGTCGCGTCGCCCCAACCAGTCGCAGCACGGCTTTAATCTCGACAGCGACTACAAGGTCTTCACCCAGGCCTTCGACGAGACCATCGGCGCCGAGGAACTGTGCGACGAGGCCGAGCTCGACCGGCTGCGCGCCTTCCTCGACAAGCAGCTCTCGACCCTGCAGGGCGTCGTCGGCCGCCTGGCCAACCGGCTGCAGCGCCGGCTGATGGCCCAGCAGAACCGCTCCTGGGACTTCGACCTGGAGGAAGGCTATCTCGATCCCGCCCGGCTCAGCCGGATGGTCATCGACCCGATGCAGCCGCTGTCCTTCAAGATGGAGCGCGACACCGATTTCCGCGACACGATCGTGACGCTGGTGATCGACAATTCCGGCTCCATGCGCGGCCGTCCGATCACCGTCGCGGCCACCTGCGCCGACATCCTGGCGCGCACGCTGGAGCGTTGCGGCGTCAAGGTCGAGGTGCTGGGTTTCACCACCCGCGCCTGGAAGGGCGGGCAGGCGCGCGAGGCCTGGCTGAAGGCCGGCAAGCCGCAGAAGCCCGGCCGCCTCAACGATCTGCGCCACATCATCTACAAATCCGCCGATTCGCCCTGGCGCCGCTCGCGGCGCAATCTCGGCCTGATGATGCGCGAGGGCCTGCTGAAGGAAAACATCGACGGCGAGGCGCTGATCTGGGCCCACAACCGGCTTCTCGCCCGGCCCGAGCAGCGCCGCATCCTGATGATGATCTCCGACGGCGCCCCGGTGGACGATTCGACCCTGTCGGTGAACCCCGGCAATTATCTCGAACGCCACCTGCGGGCGGTCATCGAGCAGATCGAGACGCGCTCGCCGGTCGAGCTCCTCGCCATCGGCATCGGCCACGACGTCACCCGCTACTACCGGCGCGCCGTGACCATCGTCGATGCCGAGGAACTGGCCGGCGCCATGACAGAGCAGCTCGCCGACCTCTTCGAGGACGAGAAGGCCGGCGGCCGGCGCGGACAGCGGCGCCGCGCAGGCGGCGCCGGACGCTGATGGGCGGGCGCAGCCGGCGCTTCGGCATCGCGGCGCTCTGCGCCCTCTTCCTGGGCACCACCGCCCCCGCCGCCCCGGGCAGCAGCCTCGACATCGCCGCCAAGCCCGTCGCGCAGTTCGACAAGAATTCCGAGCGCATCCGCTTCGGCGCGCTCGACTTCGTCGGCGGCTTTTCCTTCTGGTCCGATGACAGCCGGCTGATGGGGCTCTCCGCCTTTCGCTTCCGCGACCGGGGCAGCCGCTTCCTCGCGGTCTCCGACACCGGCTACTGGCTGGGCGGACGCATCGCGCGGGACGCCGCCGGCCGCCCGGTCGGCATCGCCGAGGCGACCCTCGACCCGATCCTCGGCCCCGACGGCCAGGCCCATCGCCGCAAGGGCGATGCCGACGCTGAAGGACTGGCGATCGACGGCGACAGGGTCGTCGTGTCCTTCGAGAGCGATCACCGCATCGCCGCCTTCGCTGCCGCCCCCAGCATGGCGGCAAGCCGGCCGTCGCCGCTCGCCCTGCCGATCCCGCGGCGCGAATTGCGCAGCAACAAGGGGCTGGAGATGCTGGCGGTCGCACCGCCGTCCGGGCCGCTGGCCGGCGCGCTGGTGACGGTGAGCGAGCATTCCATCGACCCCGCCGGCAATCTCTTCGCCGCAATCCTCGACGGCCCGCGATCGGGTCTCTTCACGGTGCGCAAGGATACCGACTGGGAGGTCTCGGACGGCACGTTCCTGCCAGGCGGCGACCTCCTGCTCCTGGAGCGGCGCTACAATGGCTGGGTCGGCGGGCTCGGCATCCGGATCCGGCGGGTCGCGTCGGACGCCATCCGTCCCGGCGCCCTCGTCGACGGGCCGGTGATCGCGTCCTTCGATCTCGGCCAGGAAATCGACAACATGGAAGCCATCGACGCCTGGACCGACGAGACCGGTGCGACCCGGCTGACGCTGATGTCGGACGACAACGGCTCGTATTTCCAGCGCAACATGGTGCTGGAATTCCGCCTCGCCGAGGGCGAGGCACGCACCCACTGAGGGGTGTCAGATGCCGGCGGCCGCCACCGACCGGGCCGGCATGAAGTGCTGCATGATGATCCGGTACGGCACCAGCGCGAACACCGCGATGAACAGCTTCACGGTGAAATCGCCGATCGCCCAGGACACCCAGCGCGGGGCCTCCACGGCCATCAGGCCGAGCAGCGGCGCGCTTTCCAGCGCGAAGCCGTCATTGGGGCCGAGGAACAGAAAGACCGGCGCGAACGCGACGGTGAAGAAGGTGATTGTGTCGACCACCGAGCCCGACAGCGAGGACGCCGCCGGCGCCCGCCACCAGCTCTCCTGGCGCAGGCGGTTGAACACCGCGATGTCGAGAAGCTGCGCGGCCAGGAACGCCCCGCCCGAGGCGACGGCGATGCGCAGCAGTCGCTCGGCGGCCGTCGCATATTCCAGGAAACCGAGATCGTAGAGCACCGGCGGCACGACGATCGAGCAGGCGACCGCGGCGGCAAAGCCGATATAGACCACGCGGCGGGCGATAGCCGGGCCATAGCGACGGTTGGTCAGGTCGGTGACGAGAAACGCGAAGGCGTAGGTGAAGGCGCCATAGGTCAGGATGTCGGCCAGCTGCAGCGAGCCGATCTGGGCGAAGACCGGGAACTGCACCGCGACGTTCGACGCGAGCACGATCGCCGTCATGGCGATGACGGGAAGCAGATAGATGCGCAGGAGTTGCATTTTTTTAACCTGGGTGATGGAACCAGTTTGTGCCGGGCGCCCGAAGGCGACCGGCCCGGATATGTCGGATGTCAGGAGCGCTCGCGCGCCCCGTTCAGCGCCTGATCAGGCGGCTGCCGTCTCGGCGATCTTCTTGGCGATCTGGCGCTTCAGCAGGCGGGCGCGCTGCGACAGCTCGGCCGCGTCGGCCTTGGCCAGGAACGCGTCGAGACCGCCGCGGTGCTCGACCGAACGCAGCGCATGCGCCGAGATGCGCAGGCGATAGCGCTGGCCCATCGCGTCGGAGATCAGCGTGACCTGGCACAGATTCGGCAGAAACTTGCGACGCGTCCTGTTGTTCGCGTGGCTGACATTGTTGCCGGACTGGACAGCCTTGCCAGTGAGTTCGCAGGCGCGTGACATCGGATCACCTTTCAGATTAACGTAACGCCCGACCGAGACGCGCCACCGCAACGGCGCGATCATCGACATCGGGTATGACCGGAAATTCGAACGGGTCTATAGTCCGGGCCGGACGATGCGTCAAGCCGCGAGACGCGGCGACGTGCCCGCCCGATCGCCACAAATTCGCACCGTTTGTCCCGTCTGCCCGGAAGCTGCCCGTTCCCCATCGCCGCGAGAGGCCTTCGCTCCATGATGTCCCGACCGATTCTCGCCATCACCGCCCTTGCGGCGACGCTCGCCGCAGGCCTCGTTCCGGTTCGGGCCGAGCAGACGGTCACGACGCGCTACGGCGTCTCGATCATCGGCCTGCCGGTCGGCAAGGCGAGCTTCGACACCACCATCGACGGCAGCCGATTCTCGGTGAAGGGCACCCTGTCCTCGGCCGGGCTCGGCAGCCTCGTCTCCAACACGCGCGGCACCAGCCGGGTCGCCGGCAAGGTGACCAGCCGCGGCTTTGCGGCCGAAAGCTACGGCCTCGACTATACCAGCGACGCCAAGCGCTGGTCGAGCGACGTCGCCTTCAGCGGCGGCCGCGTGACCTCCGCCAGGGTCGGCCCGAAGCGCGCCAAGGCCAAGCCCGACTATGTGCCGGTGCAGCGCGCCCAGCTGCGCTCGGTGGTCGACCCCTTGAGCGGGCTGATGATCAAGACCGGCGACGCCGCCTCGGTGTGCCGCCGGACCCTGCCGCTCTATGACGGCTGGTCGCGGCTCGACCTGAAGCTGTCGCCGGCCGGCACGCGCCGCTTCGACATGCCCGGCTTTTCCGGCAATGCCGCGGTCTGCAAGCTGCGGATCGACCCGGTCAGCGGCTACGACAGATCCTCCAAGGGGCTGAAGTTCCTGAAAGGCCAGACGCTGGAACTGTGGTTCGCGCCGATCGCCCGCGAGGACGTCTACGTTCCGGTCTATGCCCATATCCCCACCACGGTCGGCCCGCTGACCCTCTCGGCCCTGTCGGTCTCCGTCGATTGATACGTCCCTGGCGCGGCCCCGCCGCGCCTCGCCACTTCGTCTGGACCGCCGGCCAGATCCGCGCCCATGCCATTGACCCGCCACACACGGGGCGAGCATAGATCGCCGCGGCAAGCGGGAGCGGGACATGGGCACGACACTGGGTTTTGCGGCGGTCCTGATGTGGGCTGTCCTGGCGCTGCTGACGGCGCGCAGCGGCGCGGTCCCGCCGTTCCAGCTGGCGGCCATGACCTTCCCCATCGCCGCCGTCATCGGCGTCGTCGCCCTGAGGCTGCGCGGCGGCAGCCTCGCCGTCTTCTGGCAGCGGCCGGCCGTATGGCTCCTCGGCGTCGGCGGCCTGTTCGGCTACCACGCGCTGTACTTCGCCGCCCTGCGCAACGCGCCGGCGGCCCAAGCCGGCCTGATCGCCTATCTCTGGCCGCTGCTGATCGTGCTCGGATCGGCCGCTCTGCCCGGCGAACGCCTGCGCTGGTTCCACATCGTCGGCGCCCTCTGCGGCCTTGCCGGCGCAGCATTGATCGTCACCGGCGGCGGGGCGCTGGCTTTCTCTCCCGACTATGCGCTCGGCTACGGCCTTGCCGGGCTCTGCGCCCTTACATGGTCCAGCTACTCGCTCCTGTCGCGGCGCTTCGGCGACGTGCCGAGCGACGTGGTCACCGGCTTCTGCGCCGTCACGGCGGTGCTGTCGCTCCTCGCCCATCTGGCCTTCGAGACCACGGTCTGGCCGCAGACCGGCGGCGAGTGGATCGCGGTGCTGCTGCTCGGCCTGCTGCCGGTCGGCGGCGCCTTCTATGTCTGGGACTACGGGGTCAAGCACGGCGACATCCAGGTGATCGGCGCGGCGAGCTATGCCGCGCCGCTCCTGTCGACGCTGGTGCTGATCGCGGCGGGCGAGGCGGCGCTGTCGGGCACCATCGTCGTCTCGGCGATCCTGATCACGCTGGGGGCCTGTCTTGCCGCGCTGCCGCTGTTCCGGCGGCTGCTACGGCGCGGCAAAGCGGTGGCGCGCTAGTTTCCGGAGGGCTTGCGCGGCGTCGGCCGCCAGTTCTCCGGGGCCATCTCGAAGGACGCGAAGTCGAAGCCCGGCGCCACGGTGCAGCCGACGAGGGTGTATTCTCCGAGGCTCGTCGCGGTCTGCCAGCAGCCGGCCGGCACGACGAATTGCGGCCGCTCGCCGGCCTCGACATCAGGACCCAGCCGGTGCGCCGAGGCGTCGTGGCCGTTCTGCGAGATGGTGATCACCAGCGGCGCGCCGCCATACCAGTGCCAGACCTCGGCGGCGTCGGTCACCCGGTGCCATTCCGAGGTCTCGCCGGCTTCCAGCAGGTAGTAGATCGCGGTGGAGGCGGCGCGACCGCCCTCCCCTTTGGCCTCGTCGCGGAAGGTCTCGCGATACCAGCCGCCCTCGGGATGCGGCTTCAGGTCGAGCGTGCGGACGAGGTGCAGCGCTTTCAGGCTCATCAGTAACCATCCCGCTTCTTGCGGATGGCCGCGAAGACCTCCGCCGGTTGTGCGTCTTCCATGCCCATGGCCGCCTTCAGCTCCGGGTCGTCGGCCCGCAGGAACGGATTGGTCTTCTTCTCGCGTCCGAGCGACACCGGCAGCGTCGGCTTGCCCTCGACCCGCAGATGCTCGACCTCCTTCACCCGCTCCTGCAGCGCCAGGTTCTGCGGATCGATGTCGATGGCGCAGCGGGCGTTGGTGGCGGTGTATTCGTGGCCGCAATAGAGCATCGTATCGTCCGGCAGGGCGCGCAGCCGCTGCAGCGAATCCCACATCATCGCGGCATCGCCCTCGAACAGGCGGCCGCAGCCGAGCGAGAACAGCGCGTCGGCGGCAAACAGCGCCTTGGCGTCGGGCATGTAGTAGGAGACCTCGCCCAGCGTGTGGCCCGGCGTGTCGATCGCCTCGACGCGGATGCCGCCGACATCGAGCGTGTCCCCGCCCGACGCGGTCCGGTCGATGCCGGGAATGCGGTCGCGCTCCTTGGCCGGGCCGATGATCTCGACCTGGAAGCGCGCCTTCAGCGCCTCGTTCGCCTCGACATGGTCGCCGTGATGATGGGTCGTCAGGATGTGGGTCAGCGTCCAGCCGGTCGCCTCCAGCGCATCGAGGATCGGCTGTTCCTCCGGCGCGTCGATGGCGATCGTGGTGCCGGTGTCCTTGTCGTGCACCAGCACGCCGAAATTGTCGCTCCGGCAGCCGAACTGGCGGATCTCGATCGAAGCCATAAGCACTCGTCCCCCTCTGATTGATGCTGCCCTGCGAGTTAGGGCAGCATGGCGCGATGTCAGCCGCCATCGGCGCTCGCCCCCGCGCCGATCGCGCGACGGGAGTTTCGAGCCAGCTTGCAATCGTTCTATGTAAGGATCGCGGGATCGCTGGCGGGACCGACGCCGAACCGGAGAGCACACACTGACGACCAATGCCGACATCGTCGACCTGCGCGACTTCTACGCCTCGCCCCTGGGCGCGGCGGCCGCGCGGGCCGTCTCGCTGGCGCTGACGCCGCTGTGGCGGCCGATCTCGCAGGAGCGGCTGGTCGGCCTCGGCTATGCGGTGCCCTATATCGACCGCTTCGCCGCCGACGCCGAGCGGGCGCTGGCCTTCATGCCGGGCGCCCAGGGCGGGCAGGTCTGGCCGGCCGGCGCCGCGTCGCTGACCGCGCTGATCGGCATCGAGGACCTGCCGCTGGGCGACGCCTCGGTCGACCGCATCCTCATCGTCCATGCGCTGGAATTCGCCGAAAGCCCGGAGACGATGCTGGCCGAGGCCTGGCGGGTGCTGGCGCCGGGCGGGCGCATCGTCATCGTCGCCCCCCACCGCCGCGGCATCTGGGCGCGCTTCGAGCATACGCCTTTCGGCTCGGGCCGGCCGTGGTCGCGCGGCCAGCTGACCCGCCTGTTGCGCGCCACCATGTTCACGCCCACCGCCTGGTCGCAGGCGCTGCTCTTCCCGCCCTTCCGGCGGCGGTCCATGCTCGGATTCGCCACGCCGCTGGAGCGGGTCGGCCGCGATCTGTGGCCGGTCTTTGCCGGCGCGGTGATCATCGAGGCGACCAAGCAGCTCTACCGCGGCGTGCCGGTGACCTCGATGGCGCGCGAACGCCGCCGGGCGATCAAGCCGGTGCTGGTGCCGGCCGGGGCGGGCGCGGGCGCCCGACTGTTCCGCTAGCCGCCACGCCGGCGATGCCTCAGCCGGCCGGCCGGATCATGTCGCGCAGCGGCTCCGCCGGTCCCATGCGATGGGCAAGCCAGGCGAGGAAGGCCGCGACGAGCACGGCGGGGACGAGGCTGACCGCCTCGAAGGCGCCATGCGCCAAGGCGCCGAGGGTGGCGCCCGCCAGAAGGCCGGTCCACAGCAGGATATACGGCACCCAGCCGAAGCGTTTGCCGCCGAGGCAGGCATTGGCGATGTGCTGGCCCAGCTTGACCAGCGTGCCGGTCATGTAGCTGACGCCGATGCTAACCTCGCCATTGCGCTGGAAGACGCAGTTCACCGTGCCCATCGCCGCCGCCAGCGTCAGCGACGCGTAAGGCCGCCCGACGGTCGCGTCGAGGCCGGCGGCCACCGCCAGGAGCACCGCCACCTGGATCAGCACGGCGGCCTTGCGGGCGGTTCCTGCCCTGTGCGCCGTCAGGGAGCCGGCGACCACGCCGCCGACAAAGGCCGCGACGATCGCCAGCGCCAGCCCGGCAATGCCGGAGAGCTCCGCGACCCCCACCGCCAGCCGGGTCGAATTGCCGCTCATGAAGGAGACGAACAGCCCGCCGAGCTTCAGGAAGCCGATCGCGTCGACATAGCCGGCGAGCGCCGCAAGGCAGGCGGCCAGGAACCAGCGGCGCGAATCGTAACGGGTCATGCGCCTGCCTGCCCCCGCCTCACCATCGACCGGCCCCCATCCTCACCCTAGCGCTTCAGGACGAACACCGCCTGCTGGCCGAACAGGTTCCAGAACGCCCAGGGCAGCTGCATGCCGATGCGCTGGCCGGTGGAGTTCAGCGCCATGGCCGTCTCCACCGTCGCGCCGACCTCCTCGGCGAGGGCGACGAAGTCGCGGATGGTGCAGAAATGGATGTTGGAGGTGTCGTACCAGGCCTGATGCAGATTGCGGGTCACCGGCATGCGGCCGCGCAGCGCCACCCAGTAGCGGATCGACCAGTGGCCGAAATTCGGGAAGGACACGATCGCCCGGTTGCCGATGCGCAGGAGCTCCGACAGCACCAGCTTGGGATTGCGCGTCGCCTGGATGGTCTGGGACAGGATGACATAGTCGAAGGCGTCGTCCGGATAATGGACGAGATCGCGGTCGGCGTCGCCCTGGATCACCGACAGGCCGCGCGCGACGCATTCGTTGACGCCGGGCTGGCTCAGCTCCATGCCGCGGCCGTCGACCTGCCGGCGCTGCTCCAGGAGCGCCAGCAGCGCGCCGTCGCCGCAGCCGATGTCGAGCACCCGGCTGCCCGGCGTGACGAGGTCGGCGATGATCTCCAGGTCGACGCGCGTCGCCGCGTCCTTGGACACGCTTTCGCTGGTCGGCAGGGGTGCGTCGGCAAGCGCCATGGTCAAAGTCCCCGCGCCGTTGCGGCCGACGACACGAAGCCGTCGATGGCCGCGAAGAATTCCGGCTCGTCCAGGAGGAAGGCGTCGTGGCCGCGGTCGGTGTCGATCTCGACGAAGGAGACCGAGGCGGCGGCGGCGTTCAGGGCATGCACCACGGCGCGATTCTCCTCGGTCGGAAACAGCCAGTCGGACGAGAAGGAGACCATGCAGAACCTTGTCTTCGACCCGCGGAAGGCGTTGGCCAGCCGGCCGTCATAGTCCCCGGCGATGTCGAAATAATCCATGGCGCGGGTCATGTAGAGATAGGAATTGGCGTCGAAGCGGTCGACGAAGGTCATGCCCTGGTGGCGCAGATAGCTCTCGATCTGGAAATCGGCGTCGAAGCCGAATCCGAGCTGGTCGCGGTCCTGCAGGTTGCGGCCGAATTTCCGCTGCAGGGCCATCTCCGACAGATAGGTGACATGGGCGGTCATGCGCGCCACCGCGAGCCCCTTGTGGGGCCG
This sequence comes from Aurantimonas manganoxydans SI85-9A1, assembly GCF_000153465.1. GTDB lineage: Bacteria > Pseudomonadota > Alphaproteobacteria > Rhizobiales > Rhizobiaceae > Aurantimonas > Aurantimonas manganoxydans. The sequence continues at coordinate 3,382,135 of NZ_CH672387.1, forward strand.
CTTGCCGAACTCGAAATAGCGCCCGCCCTGCCAGTCCGGATCGGCCATCACCGCCTGCCGGCCGACCTCGTGGAAGGCGATGTTCTGCGAGGAATGGCGGGCGCCGGTGGCGATCGGCAGCGCGGCGAAGACCCGCTCGGGATAGCTCACCGTCCATTGCAGCACCTGCATGCCGCCCATCGAGCCGCCGATGACGGCGAACAGCGTGTCGATGCCCAGCCGCTTCACCAGCATCGCCTGCGCCCGCACCATGTCGCGAATGGTGATCACCGGCAGGCCGAGGCCGTAGGGCTTGCCCGTCGCCGGGTCGATCGAGGCCGGGCCGGTCGAGCCCATGCAGCCGCCGATCACGTTGGAGCAGATGACGAAGTATTTCGACGTGTCGATCGGCTTGCCCTCGCCGATGATCGAGGACCACCAGCCGGGCTTGCCGGTCACCGGCGAGCGGCTGGCCGGATAATGGTCGCCGGTCAAGGCGTGGCAGACGAGGATGGCGTTCGACTTGTCGGCGTTCAGCGTGCCGTAGGTGTTGTAGGCGATCTGGAAGGGCGACAGGTCGCGGCCGGCGTCCAGATGCAGCGGCTCGTCGGGGCCGAAACGGGCGACCGGGCTCGAGGGTTCGTTGGCCTCGCGGCTGCCGAGGGAATAGTCGAGCTGTTCGCGGGAAGGTTCGGCGCTCATGGGTCTTACCGGCTGCTTGATCGCTGGCGCGAAAGGGCGGGCTGTCCGGCACGTCTCGTGGTGCCGGCGCGTCGTTCGCTGCCACAGATACGCACTGGGAGGCGTCGCGGCAATCGCGGCGACGCGGCAGCCATGCTCTCGGGCCGGTTGCCGGATCACTTTGCCAAGTGCGCGGCGGCCCGATACAAGCCGGCAGATCGTGAAGTATGGCGCGCGAGGGGCGCCGGAGGGGAGTGCCAGACAGATGAACGGACCCGCCAAGGCCGACCCGTCGCGGCTTGCCGAACTGAGAGCCAAGATCGACGCCATCGACGAGTCCGTGCACCGGCTTCTGATGCAGCGTGCCACCGTCATCGACGAGCTGATCGAGGTGAAGGGCACGGCCCGCAACGGCGCCGCCTTCCGGCCCGGCCGCGAGGCCGAGATGATGCGCCGGCTGGCCGGCCGTCACCAGGGCCATCTGCCGCTGACCGCCATCGAGCATCTGTGGCGCGAGATCATCTCCACCTTCACCGCCCTGCAGGCGCCGTTCGCCGTGCATGTCGCCGACGAGGGCGATGTGGTCGCGGCGGTCGAGACGGCGCGCTTCTATTTCGGCTTCTCCGTGCCGATGACCATCGACGGCTCCAGCCAGGACGTGATCGCGGCGATCGAGGACGGCGGCGACCGCCTCGGCATCGTGCCGATCGGCACGGCCGGCCGGCCCTGGTGGCAGGGCTTCCGCTCGGCGCAGATCGTCGCACGACTGCCCTTCTTCGACGCGCCGGGCCGCCCCGCCGGCACGCCCTGCCTCGTCGTCGCACCGCCGCTGGCCGATCCGGTCCAGCCGGAAGTCGCCTGCTACTGCGTCGACGGACTGACCGGCATGGCGACGCCGGGCGACGGGGTGACGGTGATCGCCGAGGCGCCCTACGGCGCCGACCGCTTCAGCGCGCTGGTCGCCACCACCGGCGGCGAGGACGCGGTGAAGGCGGCGATGGGCGACGGTCTCGACATCCGGCCGGTCGGGGGCTATGCGGCTCCTTTCCGGCTGCCATCCTGACGACCATCGCGCCCACGCGCCCGGGCCGCCCGGGACGGCCGGACCGATCCCCGGATCGCGGCGCCTCCTGACGGGGCGTCCTCCGGGTCGTTGAATTGACGCGTCGGGCCCGCCGGAGCTGATCCGGCGCCAGGGCCGACGCCGCAGCGAAAGAGTGCGGACGATGAGACCCGTTCCGACCAAGGGCGTCCTCGACATCGAGGCCTATGTCCCCGGCAAGAGCAAGGCGCCGGCCGGCGTGACGCTGCACAAGCTGTCGTCGAACGAGACGCCGCTCGGACCGCCGCCGGCGGCGCGCGAGGCGGCCGCGGCCGCGCTGACGCAGCTCGAGGTCTATCCCGACGGCCAGTCCTCCGCCCTCAAGGACGCCATCGCCGAGGTCCACGGCCTCGACGGTCGCCATATCCTGTGCGGCAACGGTTCGGACGAACTGCTCGGGCTTCTGTGCCAGTGCTATCTGGCGCCCGGCGACGAGGCGATCCACACTGAGCACGGATTCCTGGTCTACCGCATCCAGATCCTGGCGCGCGGCGCGACGCCGGTCGCGGTGAAGGAGACCGACGCCACCGCCGATGTCGACGCGATCCTCGCCGCCGTCACGGGGAAGACGAAGCTGGTCTTCCTCGCCAATCCGAACAATCCGACCGGAACCTATCTGCCCTTCGACGAAGTGCGGCGGCTGCATGCCGGTCTGCCCGGCCACGTCATCCTCGTCCTCGACGCCGCCTATGCCGAATATGTCCGGCGCAACGATTACGGCGCCGGCATCGAACTGGTGTCGTCCTCCGAGAACGTCGTGATGACCCGCACCTTCTCCAAGATCTACGGCCTCGCGGGCCTCAGGATCGGCTGGATGTACGGGCCGGAAGCGATCGTCGATGCGCTCGACCGGGTGCGCGGGCCGTTCAACCTCAACGCTGCGGCCATCGCCGCCGGCGCCGCGGCGATCCGCGAGCGCGCCTTCATCGAGAGCGCCATCGACCACAACACACGCTGGCTGGAATGGACCACCGGTGCGCTGGAAGGTCTCGGTCTCACCGTGACGCCGAGCGTCGGCAATTTCGTCCTCGTCCACTTCCCCGACGCGCCCGGCCGCACCGCCGCCGACGCCGACGCCTTCCTGACGTCGAAGGGCTTCATCCTGCGCCGGGTCGCCGGCTACGGCTTTCCCAATGCGCTGCGCATGACCATCGGCACCGAAGAGGCCAATCGCGGCGCGGTCGCCGCCCTCGCCGATTTCCTCGGCCGGGGGCAGCCATGAGCGAGCCGCTGTTTCAGCGCGTCGCGCTGATCGGGATCGGCCTGATCGGCTCGTCGCTGGCGCACAACATCCGCGCCCGCAAGCTGGCCGGCCATGTCGCCATCACCACCCGCCGCGCCGCGACGCTGGCGCGGGCCGAGGCACTGGGGCTGGGCGACAGTTACCATCTCGACGCCTCGGACGCGGTCCGGGACGCCGATCTCGTCATCCTGTGCGTGCCCGTCGGCTCCTGCGGCGCGGTCACCAAGGAGATCGCCGGCGCGCTGAGGCCCGGCGCCATCGTCAGCGATGTCGGCTCGGTGAAGGGCGCCATCGTCCAGCAGATGCAGCCACATCTGCCGAGCCATGTGCATTTCGTCCCGGCCCATCCGATCGCCGGCACCGAGCAGTCGGGACCGGATGCCGGCTTCCTCGAACTGTTCGACAATCGCTGGTGCATCCTGACACCGGTCGAGGGCACCGACGAAGCCGCCGTCGCGAAGCTGCGCGCCTTCTGGGAGGCCTGCGGCTCGGACGTCGAGATCATGACGCCGGAGCATCACGACCTGGTGCTGGCGATCGTCAGCCACGTGCCGCATCTGATCGCCTACAACATCGTCGGCACCGCCGCCGATCTGGAGACGGTGACCCAGTCGGAAGTGGTGAAGTTCTCGGCCTCGGGCTTTCGCGACTTCACCCGTATCGCCGCCTCCGACCCGACCATGTGGCGCGACGTCTTCCTGACCAATCGCGACGCGGTGCTGGAGATGCTGGCGCGGTTTTCCGAGGATCTCGCCTCCCTGCAGCGGGCGATCCGCTGGGGCGACGGCGAGACCCTGTTCGACCTGTTCACTCGCACCCGGGCGATCCGGCGCGGCGTCATCGAGGCCGGGCAGGATACCGCCAAGCCCGATTTCGGCCGCGACCACTCCCCGGCCCCCTCGGCGCCGCCCACCCAGACGCCAGAAGACTGATCAGCGCAGCGGCGGGATCCGGCCGAGCGGAACGACGCCTGCGGCGACATTGCCGTTGCGCACATTGAGGCCGATAACGCTGCGGCCGTTCTCGCTGCGTCCGGCAAAGGACAGCGCCGTGGCGATGGTCTGGGCCGGCGACGCCAGCTCCGGCGCGGCCGCCGCGACCAGCGCCGCGATGCGCGCGGGGTCCTGGACGGCGAGCTCGAAATCGCCGCTCAAGAGGCCATCGACGCCCACCGAGAACTCGCCCGACAGCGCCATTTCGGCGTCGCCGAAATCGATCGACAGCATCCGCAGCGCGCCCTCGCGGCCCGCCATGAGCTCACCCAGGGTCTCCCCGGCGGCCCGCCCGCCGAGCCAGTCCGCCGCGCCGCGGATGGTCAGGTCGAGACCGGCCGTCGCCGGCGGCACCTCTGAGAGTTGTGGCGCCAGGCTGCGGGTGTCGCGGCTCGACAGGGCGACGTCGAGATCGCCGTCGCGGCGCCGCAGATGCGCCTCGACCCGCGCGGCCTCGGCCAGCGGCAGGCGGTCGGCGGCCGGCTGGGTCAGCGCCACCACCGGCGCCTCGATCGTCAGCGCGGCCCGGTCCAGCCCCTCGGTCCAGAAGGACGCGCTCGCCTGCGCCAGTTGCCAGCGCAGCTCCAGCGGCGGCGCGTCCGCCGTGTCGACGATCAACGGCGCGTCCAGCTCGGCGACGACGCGGTTCGGCTGATAGATCTGGGCGGCGGTACGCAGCGCGCCGGACGTCGCGCGCACGCCGTCGCGCGGCGCGTCCAGCGTCACCGCGTCGCAGCGCAGGCCGAGGCGGAACGGATAGCCGAAGACCGCCTGGTTGGCGCAGTCGATCGCCGTGCCGCGCGCCCGTGCATCCTCGATCACCCGGGCGACACGCGTATCGAGCTGGTTCGCCAGATAGTACCAGGCGCCCGACAGGCCCGCCGCCAGAAGCACGACGATCGCGATGATCCAGAGATAGGCGCGACCGGCTTTCCCGGGTCCGCCGCTTGACGTCGCCATGGCGTTATCCTTTGAGGGCCCGACCGATATCGCGGACGGGCGGGGCATTTCGAGGGCAATGGACGATTTGTGGGTATTTGGCTACGGCTCGCTGATCTGGCGGCCGGGCTTCGACTTCACCGAACGCCTGCAGGCGCGGCTCGGCGGCTATCACCGGGCCCTGTGCGTGCGCTCCCACGTCCATCGCGGCACGCCGGAAAAGCCGGGGCTGGTCTTCGGCCTCGACCGGGGCGGCTCCTGCGTTGGCATGGCGTTCCGCGTGCCGGCCGCCGAGCGGGAACCCACCATTGCCTATCTGCGCGAGCGCGAATTGGTCACCCATGTCTATCGCGAGATGACCCTGCCGGTCCGCCTGACCGACGGCCGCAGCGTGCGGGCCCTGACCTATGTGGTCGATCGCGGCCACAGCCAGTATGCCGGCCGCGTCACGGTGGAGCATGCGGCCACGGTGGTGCAGCGCTCGCACGGCCAGTCCGGTGCCAATGTCGACTATGTGACGAGCGCCCTCGACCACATCCACGAGATGGGCTTGCGGGATTCCTGGCTCGAACAGGTGGTCGCGCACCTCCACCGCTAGTCCCGCCACACGCGCCTCAGACGTCGCGCGAGCCCTGCGACGCCGGCAGATGGCCGTCGCTGGCATAGGCCTCGGCCATCAAATCGGCGGAGCGCGTCTCGATGGAATCGCGCAGATGCGACAGGAAGTCGGCGCGGTTCAGCCCCGGTTCGATGATTGGCAGATAGTCGGCACGGATCGTGCCCGGACGCCGCAGGAAGGCGTGGCGCGGCCAGTAGAGGCCGGAATTCAGCGCCACCGGCACGACCGGCACGCCGACATCCTCGTATAGCCGGAACACGCCCTGGCGGTAGTCGGCGATGGCGCCGGGCGCGGTGCGCGTGCCCTCAGGAAAAATGACGATCTGCCGGCCCTCGGCGACGGCCTTGCGGGCGCCCTCGATCATCGAGGCGACGGCGCCGCCGCGCTTGGCCCGGTCGACGGGGATCATCCCCATGCTGGCGGCCAGCCAGCCGAACAGCGGAATGCGCATCAGCTCCTTCTTCAGGATGAAGGTCGGCCGGTCGAGATCGGGAATGATGGCGAAGACGTCCCAGAAGGACTGGTGCTTGGCGGCGATGATCGACGGGCCCGCCGGCACATGCTCGATGCCGGTGATCTTCGAGCGCACGCCGCCGACATGCTCGAGCAGCCAGACGCTGGAGCGCGCCCAGTTCTTGACGACCCACCAGCCCGTCGCCTCCGGGCCGAAGAGCATCAGCGGCCCGAGCACGATCATCTGGACGATCAGATTGGCGTAGAACAGCACGTTGAAGGCGTGCGAACGGACGAAGATCATGGCTGGAAGCGCCTCCGGCATGGGTCGGCGCGGCAGGGACGGACAGGATGGCAGGCCGGCGACGTGCCGACGCCATACGACGTCGGGCGGCGAGAATCGAGGGGCTGAGCGGCGGCCGGCCTCAGGGATCGAGACCGGCGAGTTCGGTGGCGACGCTGTCGGTCTGGGCGACGCCGAAGACCAGCCGCACCCGTGCGGCGATCAGCTTGGCATATTCGGTCAAAAGCACGCGCAGGCCCGCGGTGTTGGGCATCAGTTCGGCCGACCAGAGGTCGTCGCGGCGCACGGCATAGGGCGTGACGGAGCGCAATTCGCCGATGCGGTCGAACTCGCGCAGCGACCGCGGCATGTGATAGTCGCTGGTCACCAGGATGAGGTCGCGGAAACCCTGCTCGCGCGCCCAGTTGCGGGCGATCTCGGCATTGCCGACCGTGTTCAGCGCGGCATAGTCGAGATCGACGCAGCAGGCGAAGAGGTCGCGGTCGGTGTCGGTCATGCGGGCCAGCGTCGCGGCGCTGGTGCCCGGATTGACGCCGCTGATCAAGAGCCGCCGGCCGCGCCCCTCCTTCAGCAGGTCGATCGCCTGGTCGATGCGCAGCGCGCCGCCGGTCAGAACGACGATGCCGTCCGCCGCGCCGATCGGTGCGGGCTTGGCCAGGAGGCTCACCTCCTCGGCAAAGCGCACGAAGCCCCCGGCCAGATAGCCGCCCAGAAGCACGCCGACGAGGACCGCCGCAAGGCACAGCCGTCGCACGCCCCTCGGCATCCAGCGATGCGACCGGCGCACCGGTTTGTCGCCGGGCGCGTCGCGGCCGGGGCCGGAAGAATGGGGGTGGGCCGATGACGCTAGGATCATCGGATCATGTTCCTCTCGGAATGCGACATCGCTTTGTCCGTGTCCTCGTCCTGAGACGCAGTCTTTCCAGTCCAGGGTTAACCGGAGCTTACCGCTCGACCGGCGAGATCATGTCGATCTCCGCGAGATGACGGACCACAGTAAGGCGAGACGTAAACGCCGTCAGCCCCCCCACGGTTGCAACGAGGGCGACGACGCCGACATAGCCGATCCAGCCGATCGAGAAGGACCCGAACAGGGCGCTGATCTGGTCGGCCTCGGGCGTCGCGGTGTTGCTCGCCGTCCAGAACCCCATCATCGCGAAGAGGACCAGCGCCGTCGCGCCGCCGATCACCGCGCCGACGAGGCCGAGCCGCAGGAAGTGGCGCTCGAACTCGCGGGCGATGAAGGCCGAGCGGGCGCCGACGAAATGCAGCACCTCAATGATGTGGCGGTTGCCCGACATCGCCCCGCGGGTCGCGAAGACGACGGTCAGCGTCGTCGCCACCAGCACCAGCGTCAGGACGCCGACGCCGACCAGCACTGTCGCCCGCGCCATGGTCACCAGCCGCGACACCCAGGCGCGGTGATCGTCGAGCTCGGAGGCCGGCACCTCGCTCTGCAGCCGCGCCACGAGGGCGACGAAGTCGGGCGGCGAATCCTGGTCGATGGAGATGATCACCAGCCGCGGCACCGGCAAATCGTCGAGATTGAGCCCGTCGCCGAGCCAGGGCTCCAGCAGCCGGCCGGTGGCCGCGTCGTCGAGAATGGTCGCGCCGGTGACCCCTTGCGTCGTCAGCGCGATGCGCCGCACGTCGGCCAGCGCCGCGGCCATGTCGACGCCGTCGTCGGGCAGCACCTGCACGGTGATCTCGCGGGAGATGTCGTTCTGCCACTGGGACGCCGTGTCCGAGACCAGCGTCACCGCGCCGACGGTCAGGCTCGCCAGGAAGGTCATGATGGCGATGACCGTCATCAGGGCGCGGCCTGCGACATTGGCGCGCGGCACGATCGGCGCCGGCTTGTCCTCGCCGGTCGGGCCGACGAGCCGCAGCACATATTCGCGCAGGTCGATCCAGTGGTCGGCGAGATCAATCATAGATGTCGAGGCGTCCGTCCGAGAGGACCAGGCGGCGCGCGGCCACCTGCTCCATCAGGTCGAGATCGTGGGTGGCGATGACCACCGCGGTGCCGGTGCGGTTGAGCTCCATGAACAGGCGCAGCAGCCGGCGGGCGAGCGGCGGGTCGACATTGCCGGTGGGCTCGTCGGCCAAAAGGATGTCCGGCTGGTCGATCAGCGCCCGGGCGATGGCGGCGCGCTGCTTCTCGCCGCCCGACAGCACCACCGGCGAGGCATGCAGGCGTTCGCCCAGCCCGACCCATTTGATCAGGTCGATCACGTCCTGCCTGTAAGAAGCCTCCTCGCGGCCGCGTACCCGCAGCGGCAGCGCGACGTTCTCGTAGGTCGACAGATGCTCGAGCAGGCGGAAATCCTGGAAGACGACGCCGATGCGCCGGCGGATCGACGGCAGGTCGGTGCGCGACAGGGTCGAGGCGTCACGCCCCAGGACCGTGATCAGGCCGCGGGTCGGCTTCAGCGCCAGGAACAGCATGCGCAGGAGGCTGGTCTTGCCGGCGCCCGACGGGCCGGTCAGGAACTGGAAGGACTGGCGCTTCACCTCGAAGGACAGATCGCGCAGCACCTCCGGCCCCATGTCGTATCGAAGCCCGACATTCTCGAACCGAATCACTGCACAAAGCCCCTGTCTTGTCGCCCTCGATCGTCCAGATGCACCGGACTTGTGGTGAATGTTGGCCGTCCTAACCGGCGAGCGCCGCGACGGCCACCCCGACGCCGGATTCACGGTTTGTTAAGCATAAATCCTTACCGATTGCTGAACGCCGAAGCACAGAGGATGCGATGACCGACTTTCGCACCAACGCTGACACGCGCCGGGCTCCCCGCCGCGCCATCATCATCGACGGCGAGGCCGAGATCGTCGGCCGCCAGGCGCTGCCGCGCCATGCCTCGACGCTCCGCCAGATCGCCCACGAGCCGGCCGGTACCGAACCGATGCCCGCACCAAGCGGGCGGCCCTTCGGACGCCGCGCGACCGGCCATGGCCATGGCGGCTTTCCCGACGCCGCCGCCGAGGAGCGCGACCTGCTGCGCCAGGCGTTCCTGCTGTCGCGCCATGCCTCGCGGCCCGCACAGGACGCCCCGGCCCGCTCGTCGCTTGCCGCGCGCGCCCGGCGGCTCAGCCCCGGCCGTGCCGTCCTCGTCGTCGGCGGCTTCCTGGTCGGCCTCCTCGCCGCGCCGGTCCTCCTTCTGTCGATGCCCGATTCGCCGGTCGCCGCTCCCTATGCGGTCACCAGCGCCTCGGGCCTCGTCCTGCGCCATGTCGATGCCAGCGTCGTGCCGCGCGGCAGCGGCGCCGTCCTGTCGGTCGCCGGCGTGATCGCCAACGACACCGCCGGTCCGCTGACCGTTCCCACGCTCCGCATCGCGCTGACCGATGCCGGCGGCATCACCCGCAGCAAGCCGTTGAACGCGCAGATTTCCGCCCTGCCGGCCGGACAATCGGTGCGATTCCTCTCGGCACTGGCGGTCGCGGATGATACAGCGGGCGACATCAGCGTCGAATTCGAAGACACAGGAGCGGCTGACCGGTGATTACCGTCCGCGGCAAACAGATCGAGCCGCTCTACAGCGTCGAGGAGATCGCGAAGACCGTCGACCGGGTCGCCGGCGAGATCGCGGCCGTGCCGGCCAAGGACCTTCTGGTCATCTCGGTGCTGAAGGGCTCCTTCGTCTTCGCCGCCGACCTGATCCGCGCCCTGCACCATGCCGGGCTCGCGCCCGAGGTCGAGTTCATCTCCCTGTCGAGCTACGGCGCCGGCACCGAACCCGGCGAGATCCGCGTCCTGCGCGACGTGGAGAGCGAGGTCGCCGGCCGCACGGTGCTGCTCATCGACGACATTCTGGAATCGGGCCGCACGGTGAAATTCGCCCGCGACCTGATGCTGTCGCGCGGCGCCGCCGAGGTGCCGATCGCCGTCCTGCTCGACAAGCCGATGCGCCGCAAGGCGGATATCGAGGCCGATTATGTCGGCTTTTCCTGTCCCGACCAGTTCGTCGTCGGCTACGGCATGGATGTCGGCCACGCTTTTCGCGAACTGCCTTTCGTCGGCCGCGTCGTCGACTGACGGCGCCTACCATCGCCTGCCGGACGACCGCCAGAGCGGCCGCCGCCATCTGGCTGCGACGATCGAAAGCCTCGACATGCAAGCTTTGCGCAAGGATTGTGCCTTAGAAGCGCAATTTGGTGTTGCGTAGGCAGACGATGGGAGACCCCTCTTGGCGAGGATTCTGATCGCGGAAGACGACGCCGGTGTCCGCCTCCTGGTTTCGCGGGCGCTCGGGCTGGAAGGTCACGAGGTGACCGTCGCCGAAGACGGCGAAATGGCGCTGGACGTTCTGGTCGAACGGGACGGCGCCTTCGACTTCGTCCTGTCCGACATCCGCATGCCCTGCCTCACCGGCATCGAGCTCGCCCACGAGATCGCCGCCTCCTGGCCGCATCTGCCGGTGCTCCTGATGACCGGCTATGCCGAGCAGATGGAAGCGGCCGAGGATCTGACCGCGATCATCGAGGGCGTGGTGGAAAAGCCGTTCTCGATCGCCGAACTGCGCCGCGAGGTCGCCCGCATCCTGGCTGAACGCGCACAGCAGGGCGACACCGCCGACGCCCCCGCCGCACCGCATATCCGCCGCTGCGCCTGACGCCGCGAATACAGCCGGCCTCTATACCTGACATGCGATGGAAGATACCGCCGCGGCGCTGAGGCGTCGCAGCGGCGATGTCGTCCGACGGCTGATCGGCCTTACGGCGTATCGAGCAGCCGCTCCAGATAGTCCCGTTCCATCTGCGGCGACAGCGCGTCGCCGAGCCGGTTGCGGATGGCGTCCAGGATCTCGCGGGCCCGTTCGGTGTCGATCTCGTCCGGCACGCCGACATCCTGCCCGAAATCGGGACCCTGGGTCTGGCGCTGGCGGCCCAGCGGATCGCGGCCGGAGCGCTGCTGGGCGCCGTTGAAGCCCTGCCCCATCTGGCCGCCCTGTCCCTGCATGCCCGGCTGGCCCTGCCCCTGCTGCATGGCCTCCTGCATCTGCTGCATCATGTCCTGCGCGCCGCGGCGCATGGCTTCCATGGCGCGGCCCTGCTGGCCGACCGCCTCGCCGTCCTCGCCCTCGCCCAGCGCGCCCTCGGCCTTGCCCATCGCCTCGCCGGCCTCGCCGAAGCCTTCCGACGGCTCCATGCCCATGCCCTGCATCTGCTCCTGCAGCGCCTGCAGCTCTTGCTGAAGCTGGCCCTGCTGCTCCTGCAGCTGCTTCATCATCTCGCGCAGCTGTTCGGCCGTGAGCGGCTCGCCCTGTTCGCCCTGCTGGCCCTGCTGCCCCTGCTGCTGCTCGCGCTCGATCTGGCGGCGGCCGAGGTCGAAGGTCTCGTCCATCAGCTGCTGCTGGCGCTGCAGCAATTCGCCCATCTTGTTCATCTGCTGCTGCATGGCGTTCTGTTCGCCATTCTGCGGCTGGCCGGGGCGCATGGCCTGCAGATTGTCCATCATCTGCTGCAGTTCGGAGAGAAGCTGCTGGGCCGCTTCCTTGGAGCCGGACTTCGCCAGATCCTCGATGCGGTCCATCATGCGCTGCAGATCCTGCGGCCGCAGCTCCTGCATGTCGCCGGCCTGCATCTGGTCCTGGTTCATCGGTGGCTGGTTGCGCATCGCCTCGGCCAGCGCCTGCATGTATTCCTGCATGGCCTCGCGCAGTTCCTGCATCAGCTGGTCGATCTCGGCATCCGACGCACCGTTCTCCAGCGCCTCGGAGAGCTGCTCGCGGGCATCGCGCAGCCGCCGTTCGGCCAGTGACAGATTGCCGTCCTCGATGCCCAGCGCGATCTCCCACATGAAGTCCACCGCCGAGACCAATGCCGCGTCGTCATAGGCGGTAGCGATGCGGGTGCGCACGGCCTTCAGCGCCAGATAGGTCGCCGGGCTCTCGATGAATTCGTCGCCGCGCAGGGTCACCGCGTCAAGCATCTGCACGACGCGGGCCGTGCTGTCGGCGTCCAGCGCCAGGATGCGCCGCTGCTCGACCACGGCGCGGGCCAGCGGGTTGGAGAAGCGCCGCTCGGGCAACGTCAAAGTCAGCGCCTCGGAGCGGCCCTCCTGCCCGGCGTCGTCCACCGCGACGAGGGTCATCGCCACCTCGGCGCCGGCATAGGGGCTCTCGGTCAGGTCGGCGCTGGTGCGGCCCTCGGCCGTGCCCTTGGTGCGCCGCGGCAGCGCCAGCCGGATCTCCGGCGGCGCGATCAGCGGCCGCGCATCCGCCGACACGATGTCGTCGGTGACGTCGATCGCGGCATTGGCCTGCCGCACGCCGTAATCGTCGGTGACCTTGTAGGTGAGCTGCAGCGCACCGTTGCGCGCCACGCCCGGCTCGCCCTCGAAGGCAATCTCGGGGTCGAGATCGGGCGTCACGTCGAAGCGCCAGCGGCCGAGGGTGGTGAAGGTGGTGGTCAGCGCCGCCTCGCCCGGCATGTCGAGGGCATAGGCATATTCGCGCGGGCCGGCCGGGGCATCGGCATCGGAATCGCCAGCCTCGTTGGCGTCAGCAACCTCGCCTTCGTCATCGGCGACCGGCGCGATGGCGATCGGCTCGGCGCCGGCCGGGGTGAAGCTGAGCTCGGCGTTGGAGCCGTCGGAAATCCGCACCTCCAGCTCGCTGCCCTCGGGCACGGTGACGGGCGCGTCCGAGGCGACGACATCGGTCAGGAAGATCGGCGCGCGGCCGGTATAGGCCGGCGGCGTCACCCAGGCGTCGACCCGCGCCGAGGCGACGCTGTCGGCCGCGTCCGGCGCCAGCGCATCGACGACGCGGCCGCCGCCCGGACCGAAGGAAAAGGCGAAGGCGGTGACCAGCAGCAGCGCCACCAGCGCGCGCAGGCCATAGGGGTCGATCCGCTCGGTTCGGGTGGCCGGCGCACCGCCGCTGAGATCGCGCAGCCGCTCGGCCATGCGGCGCTGATGGGCGCGCCACAGCGCGGCGGCAAACGGATCGGCGCCGACGGCGCGCTGGTCCTGCGCCTGCAGCGGCTGGTGGGCCAGCCGGCTCGCCGCTTCGACGCGCGCATCCACTGCGGCCGCGCTCGGCAGCCGCAGGCCGCGGTTGCGCCACAGCGCCGCAAGACCGAGCCCGGCGAGAATCGCGATCACCGCGACGCGGGCGAGGAAGGGCAGGGTTGCGAACAGGCCGAACCAGGCGAGGATCAGGAACACCGCGACGAGGCAGGCGAGCGCCAGCACCAGCGGCCAGGCGCGCTCGATCAGGAGCGCCGCCCAGGCCATGCGCCGCGTCGCCGCGACACGCCCGGACGCGGTCCAGTCGCTCTGCCGCTCGTGTCGCGCCATGGGGCCAGCCTCGTTCGTCGCAAGTTTCAGCGAGCGTAACAGTTTTTACGGCGAAGACGAGGCGGGTGACGCAGCTGTGAAGCGGCCAAAAGCCTCAGTCGTCGCCGCCCAGCCAGGGGGGCAGACGGTCCAGCGCGATCATCTCGTCGATGGTCTGGCGCGGCCGGATGGCGTGGAAGGCGTCGCCCTTGACCAGCACCTCGGCGATCAGCGGCCGGGAATTGTAGGTGCCCGACTGCACCGCCCCGTAGGCGCCGGCCGAGGACAGATAGACGAGGTCGCCGGCCTTCACCGCCGGGATGTCGCGGGCGCGGGCGAAGTAGTCGCCGCTCTCGCAGACCGGGCCGACCACGTCGGCGACGAGGCGCGGCGCGTCCGGATCGTCGATCACCGGATGGATGTCGTGCCAGGCATCGTAGAGCGTCGGGCGGATCAGATCGTTCATGCCGGCATCGACGATGACGAAGGTCTTGCCCTCGGCTTCCTTCACATAGACCACCCGGGTGACCAGGATGCCGGCATTGGCGGCGATCAGCCGGCCGGGCTCGAACACCACCTTGCAGTCGAGGTCGCGGACATGGCGCTTGACGATCTCGGCATAGGCCGGCGGGGCCGGCGGCGGGGTGTTGGTGCGGCTGTAGGGCACGCCGAGGCCGCCGCCGAGATCGACATGGGCGATGTCGTGGCCGGCGCCGCGCAGCCGCCGCACGAGGCCCGCCAACCGCTCGAAGGCCTGGTCGAAGGGCTCCAGCTCGACGATCTGGCTGCCGATATGCATGTCGATGCCCGACACCGCGATGCCCGGCAGCGACCGCGCCCGGTCGTACACCGCCTCGGCCCGCTCATAGGCGATGCCGAACTTGTCGGACTTCTTGCCGGTGGAGATCTTTGCGTGGGTGCGCGCGTCGACGTCGGGATTGATGCGGAACGAGACATGCGCCGTGCGTCCGGCCGCCACGGCCCGGGCGGCGATCATCTCGAGCTCCGGCTCCGATTCGATGTTGAAGCAGAAGATGCCCGAGGCCAGCGCCAGGTCGATCTCCGGCACGCTCTTGCCGACGCCCGAGAACATGATCTTTTCGGCCGGGATGCCGGCGCGCAGCGCCCGCAGCAATTCGCCGCCCGATACCACGTCGGCGCCGGCGCCGAGTGCCGCCAGCGTCTTCAGCACCGCCTGGTTGGAATTCGCCTTCATGGCGTAGCAGACCAGCGCGTCGATATCGGCGAAGGCCTCGGCGAACACCGTGTAGTGGCGCGTCAGCGTCGCGGTCGAGTAGCAGTAGAAGGGCGTGCCCACGTCATGGGCGATCGTTTCGACGGAAACGTCCTCGGCATGCAGGACGCCGTCGCGGATTTCGAAATGGTTCATGGCAGGTCAGACGGCACTCGGAAGAGGGGCGGGAACGGCTCAGTTCAGCAGCGGATCGAGGATGAAGCCGCTGCTGGTGGCGCCCTTGTTGCGGCTCACCTCGGCCGGTCCGATGGCGGTGTCGTCCTGGATGCGCGAGACGCGCAGCGCGCCCGAGGCCGAGCCTGCCGTGCCGAAGCCGCTGCTGGCGTTGTTGGCGGCGACCGCGTCGGCGCCGGCCGATGCCCCGGTCTGCCCGGAGGACGGCGCCACCGGATTGTTCTTGATGCCGCAGCCCGCCAGCATCGCCGCAGCGGCGACAAGCAGCAGCGGCAGATAGGTCCGGCTCGATCGAATGGTCATGTCGTCACCCCTCGCCGCGTCCCGGCGTCAGCTTCCCCGTCAGCGGTCATAGCGATTTCCCGGCGGAAAATCACCACCGCCGCGATCGTCATCGCGCGTCGGTCGCCATCCGCTCGCGCCAATAGGCGACCTGCGCCCGCACATTGGCCGGCGCGGTGCCGCCGAAGCTGGTGCGGCTGTTGACCGAGGCGTCGACGCCGAGCACCGAGAACACCGCCTCGCCGATCCGCGCATCCAGCTCCCGCAGGCTGTCCAGCGGCAGCTCCTCCAGCCCGACGCCGCGCGCTTCGGCCAGCGCCACCGCCCGGCCGGTGACGTGATGGGCCTCGCGGAACGGCATGCCGAGTTCGCGCACCAGCCAGTCGGCCAGGTCCGTCGCGGTGGAGAAGCCGTGGCCGGCCGCCTTGCGCATCGCCTCGGTCTGGATGGTCATGTCGCGCACCATGCCGGTGGCAGCAGCCAGCGCCAGGGCCAGCGAATCGATGGCGTCGAAGACCTGTTCCTTGTCTTCCTGCATGTCCTTCGAATAGCTGAGCGGCAGGCCCTTCATGACGGTCAGCAGCGAGATCAGCGCGCCGTTGATGCGGCCCGGCTTGGCGCGCACCAGTTCGGCGGCGTCCGGGTTCTTCTTCTGCGGCATGATCGACGAGCCGGTGGAGAAGGCGTCGGACAGGCGCACGAAGCCGAATTGCGGCGTCGACCAGATGACGATCTCCTCCGCCAGCCGCGACAGATGCGTGCCGCAGATCGCCGCCACCGACAGGAATTCCAGCGCGAAATCGCGGTCGGACACCGAATCCAGCGAATTGCGGGTCGGCTCGCGAAAACCGAGAGCCTTCGCCGTCATGTGGCGGTCGATGTCGAAGCCGGTGCCGGCCAGCGCCGCGGCGCCCAGCGGGCATTCGTCCAGCCGGTTCACCGCGTCGCGGCAGCGCGACAGGTCGCGGGCCGCCATCTCCACATAGGCGAGGCAGTGGTGGCCGAAGGTCACCGGCTGGGCGACCTGCAGATGGGTGAAGCCCGGCATCACCGTGTCGGCGTGGTCCTCGGCCTTGGCGAGCAGCGCCTCGATGAAGCCGGTGAGCGCCCGGTCGAGGGAGAAGAACGCGGTCTTGACGTGCAGCCGGAAATCCAGCGCCACCTGGTCGTTGCGCGAGCGCGCCGTATGCAGGCGCCCGGCGGCGGGGCCGATCAGCTCGGCCAGCCGCGCCTCGATGTTCATGTGAATGTCCTCGCGCTCTCGCGAGAAATTGAACCGGCCGGCCTGTATCTCGCCGCGGATCTCCTCCAGACCCGCCGTGATACTCTCTGCGTCATCCGCCGTGATGATGCCCTGTTGCGCCAGCATGGCGGCATGGGCTTTCGAACCGGCGATATCCTCTTCATAAAGCCGGCGATCGAAATCGATCGACGCGTTGATTTCTTCCATGATCGCGTCGGGACCCGAGGCGAAGCGTCCGCCCCACATCGCGTTGGCGGCACCGGGGACGTTGTCGGGATTCTGGCTCATGGACACTCGAAAGGGCTCTTGACGACATGTCCGAAGCAAAACGATCGACTTCGAACGGGCGGCGGCTCGGTCTCATCGCCGCGGTCGCGCTGGTCTGCGGCATCGCGGCGGGTGGTGCCGTCCTATACGTGAGCGAGAGCGGGTCTGGCAACGAAACCGCCAGCGCCTGCCCGGCCGATGCCGCGATCACCGCGGCGGTGGATGCCGAGGCGCGCGGCGAGGTCGCCGCGGTGCAGGCGCTGGAAACGCCCTTCGACGTCTCGGCCATCGCCTTTTCGGACGGCGACGGCCAGCCCGTCACCCTCGCCGACTTCTCCGGCAAGACGCTTCTGGTCAATCTGTGGGCCACCTGGTGCGTGCCGTGCCGCCAGGAGATGCCGGCGCTGGACGAGCTGGAGCGCCAGGAAGGCGGCGACGATTTCGCCGTGGTGCCGATCAATGTCGACATGGGCGATATCGAGAAGCCGAAGACTTTCTACGCCGAGACCGATCTCACCGCCCTGCCCTTCTATCGCGACGAGACCATGGGCGTGTTCAACGATCTGAAGCGCGCCGGCGTCGCCTTCGGCCTGCCGATCTCCCTCGTCGTCGGCCCCGACGGTTGCGCCCGCGCCGCGATCAACGGCCCGGCCGAATGGGCCAGCCCCGACGCCATCCGCCTGATCGAGGCGGTGAAGGCGAGCGGGACGTCGGCCTGATCGGCAAGCAGGCCGTCAAGGACTGACAGACTTGGACAACTCGCCAACCTTTCGATCGAACTGCAAATCCGAATCGGGTGCGGCGCAACATGGCTAGCGAATCGTGCGAGTCGGGCGTATGAGAAGATGTTGTTGCATCTGACGCAACAGCAGGTTGGGCTGGGAGGAACCACCGAACCTAAGTGAAAACAGATACTTACGTGAACACTCCGAGGCTATCCTCAGAGTGCCCTTCCGTGCGTCTTGCCTCGCTGAACAGTTTAGTTCAGATCATTGGTCGACGGAATTGGAAAAGCCCTCGAACCGCCAAGTACGAGGGCTTCCAATTTACCCGCACGATTTGAGGTCGGGCGCGGGCGCATAGGTATATGCAGGCTCTTTCTGAGTCATATCGATTGCAGCGTCAAGCCCGATCTCGCTCTAGAGCGAAAGGCTCGACACATGGCCCACTACTACAACAAGCCGTCTTACCGTCTTACCTTTGAAGACGCGATCCAGATCCATCTGATGCTGCTGGACGGTTGGTTCAACAACCGGATTGCCGCGCATTTCGATGTGAACCCCGGCCGCGTCTGCGACGTCAAATACGGTCGCCTTCACGACGGTAGCTACGCCGAAGCAATGCGAATCCGATCGGCAGCAGCCTAATCGTCTTTCCGGGCGGCCTCCGTGTGGCCGCCCGGTCCAGCCGGACGGCGGTGAGCGCCACCGCCAGGGCCGCCAGCGGGAACAGCGCAGCGGTCCAGGTGACGTAGCCGAGGCCCGGACCGGAATCGATCACCAGGCCACCGGCAAAGGCGCCCACGGCATTGCCGAGATTGAAGGCGGCGATGTTGAAGGACGAGGCGAGGCTTTCGCCGGCGCCGTCCGCCTTGGACAACACCCACATCTGCAGCGGCGGCACGGTGGCAAAGGCCGCCGCCCCCAGGAGCGTCACGGCGACGAGCGCGGTCACCGTGCCCTGCAGCGCCGGCCCCATCAGAACGAGCACCACGAAGAGCGCGATGAGACTGCCGATCATCGCGGGCACCAGTGCCCTGTCGGCCAGACGACCGCCGAGCAGGTTGCCGGCCACCAGCCCGCCGCCGAACAGCAGCAGGATCGGCGAGATCGCGGCCTCGCCGAAACCGGTGATGCCGGTCAGGAGCGGCGCGATATAGGTGAAGACCGCGAAGACGCCGGCATAGCCGAGCACCGTCGTCAGCAGGCCGAGCAGAACCGGCCGGCGGCCGAGCGCCTTGAGGTCGGCGCGCCAGTCGTCGGCGGCCTCCGGCCTGCCGTCCCGGGGCACGGCCCAGGCGATGACGACCGTGGCGAGAATGCCGACGATCGCCACTGCCCAGAAGGTCGCGCGCCAGCCGGCCGCTTGCCCGAGCCAGGTGCCCAGCGGTACGCCGAGGATGTTGGCGACGGTCAGGCCGGTGAACATCAGCGCAATGGCCGAGGCGCGCTTGTCGGCGGGCACCAGCTTCGTGGCGACGACCGAGCCGACGCCGAAGAAGGTGCCGTGGGCGAAGGCGGTCAGCACCCGTGCGGCCATCAGCAGCCCATAGGTGGGCGCCAGCGCACAGGCGACATTGCCGGCGATGAAGATCGCCATCAATGCCAGAAGCACGGTCTTGCGCGGCCAGCGGCTGGTCAGGATGGTCAGGAGCGGCGCGCCGACGACAACGCCGATGGCGTAGCCGGAGATCAAAAAGCCGGCGGCGCTGGTCGAGACGCCGAGATCGGCGCCGACATCCAAGAGCAGGCCCATGATGACGAATTCGGTGACCCCGATACCGAAGGCACCGGCGGTCAACGCATAGAGAGCAAGAGGCATGACGAAATCCCTGATGATGAACAGGGCCGTCAGATGACAGCTTGTGCTTTGATGAAGTAGACTGCCGCCAGGAACAACATTCAGGACTTCACGTCACAAATGCCACGCCCCGACGCCAATCGCTTTGCCGAGATGGAGGTGTTCGCCACGGTGGTCGAGCGCGGCGGCTTCTCGGCGGCGGCGCGGGTCTCGGGCATGTCGGCCTCGGCGGTCTCCAAGCTCGTCGCGCGCCTGGAAGCGCGGCTCGGCACGCGGCTTGTCCATCGCACCACCCGGCGGTTCCAGCTGACGCCGGAGGGCCAGGGCTTCTACGACCGGGCCGTGGCGATCCTCGCCGATCTCTCCGACGCAGAACGGGCGGCCGGTGCCGGCGAACGGCCCGCCGGGCGCGTGCGGCTCAATTCCAGCGCCTCCTATATCAGCCATGTCCTGGCGCCGATCCTGCCGGATTTCCTCGCCCGCTATCCCGAGATCGGCCTCGACATCGTGCAGACCGATCAGGTCGTCGACCTCGTCGCCGAGCGCACCGACATCGCCATCCGCGCCGGCCCCATGCCGAGTTCCAACCTGATGGCGCGCAAGCTCGGCCAGACGCGCATGATGATCGTCGCCGCGCCCGGCTGGGTGGCCCGGCACGGCCTGCCGCGCACGATCGCGGAGCTGGAAGCGCACGAACGGCTGGGCTTCGGCTATGCGCGGGCGATGAAGGGCTGGCCGCTCAGGAGCGACGCCGGCGAGGCGGTCACCCTGCCGACGCTTGGCCGGGTCCAGATCAATGACGGCGAAGGCCTGCGGCGCCTGGCGCTCGCCGGCGTCGGACCGGCGCGGCTGGCGGCCTTCACCATCCGCGCCGACATCGCCGAAGGCCGGTTGGTGCCGCTCCTCGAAGACGCCAATCCGGGCGACGAGGAAGCATTTCACGCCGTCTTCATCGGCCAGTCCGCCAGCCTCCCCGCCCGCGCCCGCGCCCTGCTCGACTTCCTCGCCGAACACGGACAGGTCAGCTGAGCGACGAACGGCGCTGACACGGCCCTCCGCCGGGATGCCATGGGCGTGTTCAACGAACTGAAGCGCGCGGCGTCACCTTAGGCCTGCCGATCTCCCTCGTCGTCGGCCCCCACGGCTGCGCCCGCGCCGCCATCAACGGCCCGGCCGAATGGGCTCGCCAGGCGCAATCCGGCTGATCGTCGCGGTGAAGGCCAGCGGGGGGGACAGTTTGATCTAAAGCATATCGCATCGAGGCGGTATTCCACCTCACACATCACACGGAAATCGGGTAGAGTTAGCACTCCACAACGGGAGGGTGCGGATGGCCTTCAATCTTTTTATCGCCTACGACTTGCACACGCCGGGGCAGAACTATGATGAGGTGCGAACCCGCATCAAAGACTTGGGACAGTGGCACCAGTTCCAGCTATCCCTTTTCTACGTCAACACCACCTATGATCCCGTAGCGGCTTACAACCACATCATCGCTGTGATGGACGGCAACGACAAACTCGCGGTTGTCGACGCCGCAGGCGGGGTGGTCACCACTTGGGATCGCCCTCCCATCGACGCGATAAACGCCATCTGGACCCAGCGATAGACTGAATCGTGCCCCGTTTCCGTCACGTTGAATGGAAAGCATGGCTCTCTCCACCAAGAAGCCCGGCTATCAAGCTGCGCTTGCTGCGAAGGAAGGTAAAAAGTTGAAAAGAGAAACGCCGTGGGTTTGCCCACACTGCCACTATACTCCGCTGGTAGCCCGCGAAAATCGAGGCGCGCTATTTTACGACGACCGTGACGTCATGGGTCTATGTCCGATTCTACAGGAACAAGCGGCGACTAACAAACCGAGAAAGTGTCCTCACTTAGATTCAATTGCAGATAGACGACTGATTTGGGGCTAGCGTTTAGTCGTCTTATCCGTCTCGTCTTTCGCCGGCGGTGCCTTCGCGATCCGCTTTAGCGTTGCGTCGAATCACTCTGCGTCGTCATCTGTTTTCAGTTCGCGAGCTGCCTCGCGGAATTTATCAGTCTACCTTTTGAGCTTTGGCAACTTCGGGCTCCCGTATGTCCTTTTTCCCGGCGAAGAGAGCCCCGTCGGTCAGGTTATCTGGAATGCATATCTTGAGAAAATCTCCGTCGTCGCGTTTTATCTGACCATCCAGATGCAGTAGGTCAGATCCATCATAGGTGTGAATTTCGTCCAAGTTCCACAGAATAGCTGAGGCTAGATGGATCGCATCAGTCGGCTTCTTTAATAGTTCATGCGTTCGCGCCAACGTTTTTGCAAGACGCGCAACTTCCGTATCGACCTGAATTTTTTTAACAAAACTCTGATCAAACATATTGTCGATTAATGCATCATGCTCGGGCAGAAGGTGGCTTAGTTTCTTTTCGCACCTCGTCTTATAGACTTCAGCTAATGACAAAGTGCTGGTCCATATTTGGACCTCTCCTCGCTCTGCCATCTTCCAGACAATTTCGAGCTCCCGAAGCTTTCTGGACTCCTTACTAACA
This sequence comes from Aurantimonas manganoxydans SI85-9A1, assembly GCF_000153465.1. Classification (GTDB taxonomy): domain Bacteria; phylum Pseudomonadota; class Alphaproteobacteria; order Rhizobiales; family Rhizobiaceae; genus Aurantimonas; species Aurantimonas manganoxydans. Next base: position 3,404,002 of record NZ_CH672387.1, read on the forward strand.
AGGCCTAGCCAAGCGCACGCATCCCAATAAACATTGCGCACCTTAGCCAAGCTTGCCATCCCAGAAATCGCTTAAGTGCTCATTCGGTGATCGACCTTCTGTTAAATCGATATTCCGAATATCAGATAGCCGAACCGGGGCCGGCTGAATGTCGTGAATCTTAGTCGCTCTAATACGACTGATCTGGCCCAGCTTATTGTAGAATATCTGCCCTCGGATTCTTACTCTTTTTCCAGTCCAAACTTCTGACCAATTATGTGTTGGCCCCGCATCTCTTGCAGCTTCCTCTGATAAAACACAGGGGATCACAGTGAGAGATTTTCGCTCTTTGACATAAAGGGCTGGCTGAGAATAATAGGTTTTCGCTTCAGAAACGTTCGCCTCGATCGATCCCCATTCCTCGCGGCTAAGATCAATGTCGTCAAATTGACTCTGCAGCTCTCGAAGCTCCAAAGCATTAAGACCAGAGCGAGCGGTCTTTTCTACGATCACCGGACGAGGCAGGTCATTATATGCGTCAATTGTAGTACGTCCAACGCCATTTAAATTTCGGCGCAAGAAGGATTTAGCTAAAGAAGCCTTTTCGAAAATCCAGTCATCCGCCGTACCGTTGGATAAGCGGTTCATGCCTTCCACAAACCGTCTCTTTCCGCGATGAGCGATCGGCCCTGCTTCGATAGAAGGATCAACGGAGTAAGCTTCAGCCGTCGCCGTAGCCGGACTGTTTTTGGACATCGCGACTAGGCGCCATTTAACAGCTTCTCCGCCCTGCTCCTCGCAGATAGCTGCAGTTACTAAGTCGAAGGCGTCGATAAATTGGCGCAGAGCATCGTTTACCGTAAGAGGGCCATCCTCTCCGATGTTCGACTCCACCTGGACGGTTAAGCGCTCGACCGTCATTGAACCTCCGACGCCAAAGCTAGCACGGATGCTTTGGGTTGTGCATCAGCTTCACCGTCGCCTCTTAGATATGAGGTGCTGCTACCGCGTCGGGACCGGCGTCTCGCCGCGATAGTCGTAGAAGCCGCGGCCGGCCTTGCGGCCGAGCCAGCCCGCCTCGACATATTTCACCAGCAGCGGACAGGGCCGGTATTTCGAATCCGCCAGCCCGTCATGCAGCACCTGCATGATCGACAGGCAGGTATCGAGGCCGATGAAGTCGGCGAGCTGCAGCGGGCCCATCGGATGGTTGGCGCCCAGCTTCATGGCGGTGTCGATGGATTCGACCGAGCCGACGCCCTCGTAGAGGACGTAGATCGCCTCGTTGATCATCGGCAGGAGGATGCGGTTGACGATGAAGGCCGGGAAATCCTCCGAGACGCTGATCGTCTTGTCGAGGGCGGTGACGTAGTGGCGCGCCGATTCGAAGGTCGCGTCCTCGGTGGCGATGCCGCGCACCAGCTCGACCAGCTTCATCACCGGCACCGGGTTCATGAAGTGGATGCCCATGAACCGCTCGGGGCGGTCGGTGGCCGAGGCGAGCCGGGTGATGGAGATCGACGAGGTGTTGGTGGCCAGGATCGCGCCGGGCGCCAGATGAGGGCAGATCTCGCGGTAGATCTTGCGCTTGACCGTTTCGTCCTCGGTCGCCGCCTCGATGACGAGATCGGCGGTGCCGAGCGCCGCCGTGTCGGTGGTGGTGGCGATCCGCGCCATCGCCGCGTCGCGGTCGGCCTCTGTGATCTTCTGGGAGGCGAGCTGGCGGTCGAGGGTGGCGGCGATCTTGTCGCGGCCGGCGCTGGTGCGGTCCTCGGCGATGTCGTAGAGCGTCACGCCGTAGCCGGCGAGGGCCGAGACATGGGCGATGCCGGAGCCCATCTGCCCCGCGCCGACGATGCCAACGTGCTTGATACTGTCCGCCATCTCGCCTTCGCTCACCTTCGATGTTGCGTCGCGAACCTAGCGGCGGCGCGCGGCTTCGTCAAAGCCGCGCGCCGGACGCTCAGAGCTTGTCCTTCAGCTCGGGCAGGATCTGGAACAGATCGCCGACGAGGCCGTAATCGGCGACCTGGAAGATCGGCGCTTCCTCGTCCTTGTTGATGGCGACGATGATCTTGGAATCCTTCATGCCGGCCAGATGCTGGATGGCGCCGGAAATGCCGACGGCGATGTAGAGATCGGGCGCCACGACCTTGCCGGTCTGGCCGACCTGCCAGTCGTTCGGCGCGTAGCCGGCATCGACCGCCGCGCGCGAGGCGCCGATCGCCGCGCCGAGCTTGTCGGCGACGGGCAGCAGCACCTCGTCGAACTTCTCCTTGGAGCCCAGCGCGCGGCCACCCGACAGGATGATCTTGGCGCTGGTCAGCTCCGGCCGCTCGCTGTGGGCGAGCTTTTCCTCGACGAAGGTCGACAGGCCCGGATCGCCGGCCGCGTCCACCGCCTCGACGGCGGCCGAACCGCCGCTGCCGGCGGCCTGGAAGCCCGAGGTGCGCACGGTGATCACCTTCTTGGCGTCGCTCGACTTCACCGTCTGGATGGCGTTGCCGGCATAGATCGGCCGCTGGAAGGTGTCGGCGCCCTCGACGGCGACGACGTCGGAGATCTGCATCACGTCGAGCAGCGCGGCGATGCGCGGCGCGACGTTCTTGCCGGCGGTGGTGGCCGGCGCGACGATGGCGTCGTAGCCCTCGGCGAGCCTGACGACGAGGTCGGCCAGAGGCTCGGCGAGGCCGTGGGCATAGGCGTCTGCATCGGCATGCAGCACCTTGGCGACGCCGTCGAGCTGGCCGGCGGCCTCGGCGACGGCGGCAGAGCTTGAACCGGCGACCAGCACATGCACGTCACCGCCCATCTGGGCGGCGGCGGTCAGCGCCTTGGCGGTCTGCTCGGACAGGGTCTGGTTGTCGTGTTCGGCGATGAGAAGCGTGGTCATGATCGCGGGTCTCCCTGGCATCCGGCGGTCGCCTGCGCGTTCCGCGCGCGGCCGGCCGGCATCCAATCCTTCAAGGCGCGTGCTCAGAGCACGCCGGCTTCGTTCTTCAGCTTGTCGACCAGTTCGTCGACGCTGGCGACCTTGACGCCGGCCTCGCGCTTGCCCGGCTCGGCGGTCTTCAGGATCTCAAGCCGCGGCGTGATGTCGACGCCGTAATCGTCCGGCGACTTCTCCTCGAGCGGCTTCTTCTTGGCCTTCATGATGTTCGGCAGCGAGGCGTAGCGCGGCTCGTTGAGGCGCAGATCGGTGGTCACGATCGCCGGCATCTTCAGCGCCACGGTCTGCAGGCCGCCGTCGACCTCGCGGGTCACGGTCGCCTTGCCGTCGGTCAGCTCGATCTTGTTGGCGAAGGTGCCCTGGCTCCAGCCGAGCAGCGCCGCCAGCATCTGGCCGGTCTGATTGCAGTCGTCGTCGATCGCCTGCTTGCCGAGAATGACGAGGTCCGGGCTCTCGGCCTCGACCACGCCCTTGAGGATCTTGGCGACGGCCAGAGGCTCGGTCGGCTGGTCGGTCTTGACCAGGATGCCGCGGTCGGCGCCCATGGCCAGCGCGGTGCGGATCGTCTCCTGCGCCTGCTGCGGGCCGACGGACACCGCGACGATCTCCGTCACCGTGCCGGCTTCCTTCAGGCGGATCGCCTCCTCGACGGCGATCTCGTCGAAGGGGTTCATGCTCATCTTGACGTTGGCGAGGTCGACGCCCGTGCCGTCCGGCTTGACCCGGATCTTCACGTTGTAGTCGACGACGCGCTTGACTGCGACGAGAACCTTCATCGGTCGTGTCTCTCCCTTTGTGGGCGCCGAGCGCCCGAAAGCCTCATGTCCTGCCCGGCCCGGCTGCCGCCTGTAGCTGTCAGCGCGCAGGCGACCGGAGCCGATTGGCCGCGAGATATCTGACTTTTACGTAATGGTCAAAGTTTCGCGGTCCCGTAGCGGCCTTGTGCGGTTCCCGCGCCGATCTTGCAAGTGCCGGGTCACGATGGCCCGGTGTCGCCTGCCTCCAGTTCCACCGCCCGCGGCGTCTGGATCTGGCGGTCGAACAGCACCACGCCGCGCCGGCGCAACACCAGCGTCAGCGCCGCCCCGGCCAGGATGCCGCCGGCATGGGCGGCATAGGACACGTCCTCGGCGCCCGACGCGAACAGCACGAACTGCAGGCCGATCCACACCATCAGCAGCAGCCAGGCCGGCAGGTTCAACGGGATGCGTCCGAAGGCCAGCACCCAGACCCAGACCCTTGGATGCAGCATCAGATAGGCCGCCGCGACGCCCGACACCGCCCCGGACGCGCCGATCAGCGTCGCCTCCGAGCCCGGAAACATCAGCGCATGCAGCCCCGCCCCCGCCGCCGCGCAGGCGAGGTAGAAGACGAGGAACTTTACATGGCCGAAGGCGTCCTCGACATTGTCGCCGAACACCCAGAGGAACAGCATGTTGCCGCCGATATGCCAGATGTCGAGATGCAGGAAGGAATAGGTCAGGAAGTTCAGCCAGCCCGGCACCGCCACATAGGCCGGCGGCAGCTCGGCATAGCCGTTCACCACCGCCGGGATGAAGCCGTAGGAGATCTCGAAGGCCGACAGGAACGCCCCGGTCTCGCCGCTCGCCTTGGCGAACAGATAGACCAGCGCATTGGCCGCGATCAGCCCCACCGTCACATACTGGAAGCGGATATGACGCAGGCGGTTGGCGTCGTAGAAGGGGACGAACACGGCAGACCTTTCAGGCTTTGGGCCGAGGGCGTTTGGCCGGAGGCTTTTGGCCGAACTTTTGGCCGAGGAACTTCTGGCCCGGCTCTTGGCCGAAGGCTTTCGACCCTGGCGCTCTTGGCCGGGCTCCCCGGCCAAAGCGCAAGCCGAAACCTCCGCCCCCGCGACGGCCTGCGACCCCCTGTCACCACCGCCGGATGCCGGGCCGCGGAACCTCCCGGCCGCACGGCCCGCGCGGCGATCCCGACGCCTCAGCGGCTGGCGCCGGGCACCCACAGAACATCCGCCTTGCCGTCGTCATTGGCAATGCGACCGGCGACGAACAGATGGTCGGACAGGCGGTTGACGTAGCGCAGCGCGACCTCGGCGACCGTCTCGCCGTCCTTCTTCGCCAGCGCGACCATCAGCCGCTCGGCCCGCCGCGCCACGGTGCGGGCATGGTGCAGATGGGTGGCGGCGGGCGAGCCGGCCGGCAGCACGAAGCTCTTCAGCGGCGCCAGCCGCCCGTTCATGGCGTCGATCTCGCGCTCCAGCGCGTCGACCTGCGAGGCGACGATCTTCAGCGGCTCGTAGGGCAAGGGCTCGCCGGTCTCCGGCGTCGCCAGTTCCGCGCCGAGATCGAACAATTCGTTCTGGATGCGCGCCAGCATGGCGTCGAGCTCGCCCTCGGCATGCAGCCGCACCATCCCGAGAACGGCGTTGAGCTCGTCGATCGTGCCGTAGGTCTCGACCCGCAGATCACTCTTCAACCGCCGCTCGCCACTGCCGAGCCCCGTCTCCCCGGCATCGCCGGTGCGCGTGTAGATCTTGTTCAGCTTGACCATGATGTCTCCGGTTTGGCGACATCATAGGGGATAGGGCGGCGGGGGACAGGGGTGGGATGAGGACAACATCAATACGGCTTCACATTATGGTCGCGAACCATTTACCCCCATCTATAGCTTCGTTGCGTTAAAGCGCGCGTCTTTGAAAAAGGATATATTTCCCCGTATCTGCAGCGCGCTACCCGCCATTAGTCTCGCAGCCTCCAATGGGCGGACCCACCGATTATCGCCGGCTCTACTGAAAATCTATTCTCTGGCGCAGATGAATATTTTATGAGTTGAAATATATCGTTTAGTATTGGTTTAGCGCTGGCTACGTAGCCATGCCCCCACCCCAAAGGCTCCGTTCTTCCGACATCAATCGTATCAATCTGGTTGAACAAGAAAATTGGCGGCAGCAAGCCGACCCGAGCGTAACTGTGAAGCCAGCCCGAGGCGGACAACGCAAAATCGCTTTTGCAGATGTATGAGGTTGTGCGACCGGAGTTTAGAACCACATGATGTGCGAGGTTCAACATTACATCTTGATCTACATCCGCTGCCGCTAAAATAATCTGATTTATCTTCTTCAATTGGCTTGGTTTTTTGTATCCAATAATTTCCAGCGCCCCCGTCACACAACGACACCCCATACTATGGGCTATAATGTTAACGCCGATGTCGCCAACGTTTTCTATGTACTCTAGGATATAGTCGGCCAGCTTGTATTTGCTTGCCTCTACGGTCGCCTCATCGGAAGCATACCCGTTAATGGTTCCTTTCGATGGCCAACTGAACAAGCTAACCCCACGTTCCAAGCCGAGATCAAATCCGATCTGGGCCGCCCAGAGAATTGCGCTTTCGAAATCAGTGTTGTATCCATGTATCAATATGGTCGGAGGCGATGATATTTTAGATCGAGAAAAATTTTCCCGGACAATTTGCCAATGAAGTTCCCCGTCGAGGGAAACGAGCTTCCTGATCTTCAACCTATCATCACCCTTGTATAGTCTCTTCCAGAAGGGTGACCCAATCGATCCAACCTTGTGAGACTTTGGGACAAAAACTTGGCAAGATCCATAGTGCAGCGTATCGCTACGGTCACATCCGAACGAGATATCCGCGGACATCGGAATTATATTTCGGTTTGTCGCGTAGACGACATGGTAGGTAGGTTCCCTTATCTCCGGCGCCCTCCTCCGCAACTGCGTCCATGCGAGACTTCCGTACTCTGAAACGTATGCGTCGGATGGGGTGACTTGTTCAATGGTTTCTAGAACTTGAACTCTTTGGGGCGCCGGTATTGTTAGTGGCTCCACGGATGCTCCCGCGAAGTTTGCGCCCTCCAATTGTGCATCGCGAAAATCTGCGCCGTAAAAATCTGCGCTTGAGAACTCAGCACCAAGAGCGATGACGCGCGAAAGATTCGCTCTGTTGAACTTCGCATTCCGAAAATGCGCCTGAGTCAGGTCGGCGCCTGAAAGATTCGCGCCTGAGAACTTGGATCTTGAGAAATCAAGACCGGAAAGGTTCGCCCCTTGCAAGTCGGCATCCGAGAAATTAAAATTCTTAAAGAAGCCTGAGTCTCTGTCCGGAATTAGCCAATCCAGAATAGCCTCGTTAAAGTCTAGATTTGAGAGATCTGGTTTGAATTTGACAACTCTACGTCGATGATTCCAAGATACATTACCGTCTTTAAGCCACTCAACATGCTCTGCTTTTGCCATCCCGTACTCCTAATTCATTGTATCACTGTATATGCTTGACCTGAACGCCGAGATGGCAACGAAGGACACTGACACGACGGATTATTCGAATTCTGTATCACGATTCCCTGTTTCGCTGCAAAAATGGCGGAATGGTTGGCTCACATTCTACAGGGATACACTTTCCGGAGACCAGTGCGCCGCCATGTTTCAATGCAAGTCTCAAGGAGGTTTGCAGATAAACTGGATTCAGCAACGTCCGAAAATAGATTTTTAGCATTGCTATCCTACAGAGAGGCATCTGGCTACCTGTTATTTGCAGCCGATGAGCGATACTCAGATAATCATCGAACATGGCCGGGTCTTGCACATGCGGGAAATTTCGCGCTGTGTAAACAGCATCGACCTGGTGTGCTGAATCCAACCAAGCAGTTACAGAATATTAACGTTATCCCCATCCCCCACCCCTCCCCCATACTGCCCTGACCGCTGGCCCGCGGAACGGGCGCGAATGATCACCGGGATCGTTCGGGGGCTGGCGGGCGGCGTCCGCGACGGGGCTTCTTCCGGAGAAGCCCCGGCCCGGACGGCCCTTCGCACCGCCGGACCGTCCTCCATTACGAGGGGGCTGCGGAACGGTCCGCTTGAGCGCCTCAGGGCGTGAAGAGCCGGCAGCCACGGATCGCCCTTGCGGGTCCCGTGCCGAAGGGTTGCTCAAGACGCCGCGCGGGATGCCGGAGGCGAACCGCATGACATTAAACCGTCGAGGGGTTCGCCTCCGGCGTCCCGTTGCCTGCTCCATCCCTTCGGCCCGTTCGGGCGCGAGGCCGCGGCCGCATGGGCGCGTGGCGGCACCGGCCGGGGCGAGTGCGCCCGTCCGGGGATTGCTGCATGGCGATGATGCGGGAGCGGCTAGCGGGCGAGCAGCAGCACGCCGACGATGAGGATCACGGCGACGCCCTGCAGCATGACGCGGGCGCGCATCAGCTTCTGCGAGCGATTGCCATCGCCGCCCTTCATCATGTTGAACAGGCCGGCGACGAGGACGCCCGCCGTCACGATCATGACGGCCAGCGCGAGATAGGTGAGGAAGTCGGACATGCCGGCCCTTGTGGCGGTTCGGTTGGCGGGTGTGCGGGTCTCATATAGGCATGCCGCCCGCCGAGGCGAAGGGCGGCCGCCCCGGCGAAGGGTCGCAGTCTCGGTTCGGGCGCGTCGGGCCGGGCGCGCCTCAGGCGCCTCAGACGCTCTTGGAAATGGCGCGGGCCCGCCCGCCGCGCGTGGCGGCGGCGACGCCGACGCCGGCCAGCACCAGCCCGGCCAGCTGGATCGCCGTCAGCGTCTCGCCGAACAGCAGCCAGGCCGTCACCGCGGTGACGCCCGGCACCAGGTACATCAGCGAGGCGACCGAGGAGACCGCGCCCTCGCGGATCAGGAACAGCAGCAGGAACACCGCGCCGATCGACAGGACGATGGTCAGCCAGGCCAGCGCGAAGACCAGTTCGCCCGACCATGTGACGTCCATGGTCTCGACGGTCATGGCGAGGATCAGCGTCGGCACCAAGGCGCCGAGATATTGCAGGGCGGTGCCGGTGCGCAGGTCCACACCGCCGACGAAGCGTTTCTGCCAGACCGAGCCGACCGAGATGGCGATCGCCGACAGGAACACCGGGCCCAGCGTCAACACGCCATAGGCGCCGTCGCCGTCGAGCTTGGGCAGGATCACCAGCGCCACGCCGACAAGGCCGAGGCCGAGACCCATGATGTGGCGCGGCTTGACCCGTTCGCCGAGGAAGCTGGCGGCCAGGATGGTCGTCAGGATCGGCTGCAGCCCGACGATCAGCGCCGCGATGCCGGCGTTCAGGCCATGGCGGACGGCGAAGAACACGCCGCCGAGATACACGCCGTGGATCAGGCTGCCGGCGATCATCGCGTGCATGGCCGGCCAGCGGCCCGGCCAGGGCGCCCGCATGGCGACCACCAGCGTGCCGAGGATCGCCAGCGCCAGCGCATAGCGCAGGCTCAGAAAGGTGAAGGGCTCGGCATAGGGCATCGCATAGCGCGCGCCGATGAAGCCGGTCGACCACAGCAGGACGAAGACGACCGGAAAGAATGGAAGCAGCCTTTGCACGGGCGGGTCGGCCTTCTTGTCATGGGGATCGGCCACTGGTTAGCAGGGCCACGGCCGCGCCGAAAGGCGGAACCGTCAGCCGGGATGACGAAATCGCGCCGGCGGTGTTTGCGCTCGCGCGCCAGGGCGGCTATCGCGGAGCGAACCCGCGCGGTGGCCCATGCAAACGATCTTCGACGTCATCGTGCCGATCTTCAGCCTGATCGTCATCGGTTTTCTCTTCGCCAGGGCCGGCCTGCTGTCGGAGGCGACCGGCGAGGCGCTGGCGCGCTTCGTCTTCGTCGTCGCCGTGCCGATCCTGTTGTTCCGCACGCTGGCGACCGCCCGCTTCGGCGACGCCAATCCGCTGGCGCTCTGGGCGGCCTATTTCGGCGGCGTCGCGATCACCTGGACGGCCGGCACGCTGCTGGTCCGCCGCCTGTCCGGCTCGGACCGGCGCACCGGCGCCATCGCCGGCATCGCGGCGAGCTTCGCCAACACCATCTTCATCGCCATCCCGACCCTGCAGCGCGCCTATGGCGACGCCGGGCTCGAGCCGCTGCTGGTCATCGTGTCGATCCACCTGCCGGTGATGATGATCGCCTCGACGCTGCTGATCGAGCGCGCCGCGCTGCTCGACGCGCGCGACAGCGACGGTGCGTCGGCGGAGGCGATCCCCCTTGCCGCGACGATGAAGCGGGTGGCCCGCAACCTCGCCACCAACGCCATCGTCATCGGCATTCTCGCGGGTCTCGCCTGGCGCGGCACCGGGCTGCGGCTGGGATCGCATCTCGACGAGATCACCGGGCTTCTCGGCAGCACCGCCGGTCCGCTGGCGCTGTTCTCGCTGGGCATGTCGCTGACCCGCTACGGGCTGCGCGGCGAACTCGTCGCGTCCGGCGTGGTGGCGGTGCTGTCGCTCGTCGTCATGCCGGCCATCGTCTACGCCATCGGCAGCCAGCTCGGCCTGCCGCCGCTCTGGTTGAAGGGCGCGGTCCTGACTGCGGCCGCGCCCGCCGGCGTCAACGCCTATCTCTTCGCCGTCTATTTCCGCTCCGGCGAGAAATTCGCCTCGTCGACGCTCTTCGTCTCGACGGTGCTGTCGGTCGTCACCCTCAGCCTCTGGCTGACGATTCTCGGCTGAGGCTCCCCGCCGGCGGCGCGGCCGGCAGGCCGACCATGCGGCGAATGTCCTCGGCGCCGAGCCCGGCCTCGCGCAAGGCGCGGATCGCGGTGTCGCCGGCGCTTTTCGACAGCTTGCGCCCGTCGGGCCCCAGGATCAGCTCGTGATGGTGATAGCGCGGCACCGGCAGGCCGAGCAGCGCCTGCAGAAGGCGGTGGATGCTGGTCGCCGGGAACAGGTCGCGACCGCGCACCACATGGGTCACGCCCTGCACCGCGTCGTCGACCACCACAGACAGATGATAGCTCGTCGGCGTCTCCATGCGGCCGAGCACCACGTCGCCCCATTCCAGCGGCTTCGCCACGACCTCGCCGCCGCCCGCCTCGGGGGCCAAGCCGGTTTCCGCGAAGGTCAGCGTGCCGAGCATGGCGACCGCCTTGGCCGTATCGAGCCGCCAGGCAAAGCGCTCGCCGTCGCGCATTTTGCGCTCGCGCTGGCGGCTCGACAGGTCGCGATCAAGCGCCGGATACAGCGGCGCCCCGTCCGGATCGCGCGGCCAGCGCGTGCCCTCGTCGTCCTCGTAGCGCTGGGCAAAGGCCCGAATCTCGCCCCGCGACATGAAGCCCGGATAGATCAGCTCGGCATCGGCCAGCGCTTCCAGCGCGGCGGCGTAGTCGGCAAAATGCTCCGACTGGCGGCGCGGGGCCACGTCCCAGTCGACGCCGAGAAAGGTCAGGTCGTCTTCGATCTGGCGTTCATATTCGCGGGTGCAGCGGGCCTGGTCGATATCCTCGATGCGCAGCAGGAACTCACCGCCCGCTTCCCGCGCCATCCGGTGATTGACCAGCACCGAATAGGCATGGCCGAGATGCAGCTCGCCATTCGGGCTCGGGGCAAAGCGGAAAACGGCTGGCGCTGGCTGCATCGAATCGGCTTCCTCTCATCTGGCGCGACTTCTACGGTCGCTTCTGGCAAGCACCATGATAGACGGGCGAGACCATGCGGCCGCAGGATGAGCCAGGCAAGGCGGGGATCATTCGCAGCGACGCCGATGTCGCAGCGGGGCTGACCGCGCTGCTGCGGGCCGATCCGCGGCTTGGCGCCATTGCCGCGGTCGCCGGGCCGCTGCCGCTGCGCCGCAATCCCGGCGGCCTGCCGGGCCTTGCCCGCATCATCGTCTCCCAGCAGGTGTCCCGCGCCAGCGCCGAGGCGATCTTCGCCCGGCTGGAGAGCGCGTTCGATATCGCCGATCCGCAGGCTTTCCTGACGGCGGACGACGCGGCCTACCGCCGGGCCGGCCTGTCACGTCCCAAGCAGCGGACGATGCGGGCCGTCGCCGAAGCGGTGCATGGCGGCGCTCTCGACTTCACCCGGGTGGACGCTGCCCCGGCCGCCGCCGCGATCGCCGAGCTGGTCGCGGTCAGCGGCATCGGCCCCTGGACGGCCGAATGCTACCTCCTGTTCTGCGCCGGCCATCCCGACATCTTCCCGTCGGGCGACCTTGCGCTGCAGGTCGCCCTCGCCCACGCCTTCGGACACGACATCCGCCCAAGCGCCCGGCAATCGGCCGAGCTCGCCCTGCCCTGGGCGCCGTGGCGCTCGGTCGCAGCGCGGCTGTTCTGGGCCTATTACGCGGCGATCACCCGGCGCGAGGCGGCGCCCGCCAGCTGACGTAACGCGCTGCGGCATTTATCCACAGATCTTCCGTCGCGTCCGCCGGCAAGGGGCTGCAATGCCGGCCGGACGGCGCCGCCATCCCCTGCGTGACGAGGCTTCACAAACCCGACACGATGGCGCACGATACTCGCACCAGCTTGGTTTTTCTCGATGGGAGGTAGGAAGACTACCTGTGACGATCGCGGTTACTCAGGACTTATCCCCAACCCTCGTTCTGAACGCCGATTTCCGGCCGCTCAGCTATTATCCTCTGTCCCTCTGGTCCTGGCAGGACGCGGTGAAGGCGGTGTTTCTCGACAGGGTGACCATCCTCGCCGAATACGATCGCGCGGTGCACAGCCCGACCTATTCGATGCGCCTGCCCTCGGTCGTCTGCCTCAAGACCTACATCAAGCCGGCACGCTATCCGGCCTTCACCCGCTTCAACGTCTTCCTGCGCGACCGCTTCCAGTGCCAGTATTGTGGCTCGCCCCACGAACTCACCTTCGACCACGTCATTCCGCGTTCGCGCGGCGGTCTGACCACCTGGGAAAACGTCGTGGCGGCCTGTTCGCCCTGCAATCTGAAAAAGGGCGGCCTGATGCCGAAAGCCGCCCGGATGTTCCCCCACCAGACGCCCTTCCAGCCGAGCGTCCACGACCTGCACAATAATGGCCGGCTGTTCCCCCCGAACTTCCTGCACGAGAGCTGGCTCGACTATCTCTACTGGGATTCCGAGCTCGATCCCGAATAGTGCGCTTGCCGGCGACTGCGCACGGCCGCGGCGCCCATCGTTCGCGGCCACGTCGTCACGCGGTTTTGCGCACGCGGTCGTGGACGGCTCTGGACACCGCGCCCTAGATAATTGCCTGACGGGCAGCAGCCCCGTGGTAAGGGGCAAGGTATCGGAATGGACGCGACGGGACCAGACGACGGCTGCACAGCGTCCACCGACCTTGCGTTCTACGAAGCCCTTCCCGTTTCCAGCAGCATTCTCGGCCTCGGCGATGCCAGCGCCTATCGCCCGCTCCCCGCAGACTGGGTCGTCGGCGTCGCCGACATCGTGCGCTCGACCGACGCCGTCAGCTCGGGCGGCTACAAGCGCGTGAACACCGTCGCCGCGGCGGTGATCGCGGCGGTGGCGAACGGCCTTCACGGTCGCGAATTTCCCTTCGTCTTCGGCGGCGATGGTGCCGGCTTCGCCCTGCCCGCCGCACACGCCGAGACCGGCAGGGCCGCGCTCGCATCCGTCGCGGGCTGGGCGCAAAGCGCCTTCGACCTGTCCTTGCGGGTGGCGATGGTGCCGGTCGCGACCATCCGTAACAACGGCCACGACGTGCAGATCGCCCGCTTCGCCCCCTCGCCCGACGTGTCCTATGCGATGTTCGCCGGCGGTGGGCTCGCCTGGGCCGAACGGCGGATGAAGGCCGGGGCATTCCGGATCGTACCGGAAGACGGGGCGACGGCCCGTCCGGACCTCGCCGGCCTGTCCTGCCGCTTTTCCCAGATTCCGGCGCGCAAAGACCTCATCCTGTCGGTGGTTCTGTTGCCGAGACCGGAGGCGTCGACCGAAGCCTTCGCGGATCTTGCCCGCGACATCCTGGAGCTCGGCGTCGAAGAGGGGCACGACGGCAATCCCGTGCCGCCGGAAGGGCCGGAACTGCACTGGCCACCAGCAGGATTGCCCATCGAGGCGGAGGTGCGCAAGGCAATGACCGGGCTGCCGCTCTGGGCCTCCCGCCTCTCCGTCGGCCTCCGTACGCTGCTGTCGCATCTCAGCTTCGTGACCGGTACGCGGGTCGGGGCCTTCGATCCGGCGCGCTACCGCTCGGAACTGGCGCGCAACAGCGACTTCCGCAAGTTCGACGACGGCTTGCGCATGACCCTCGACTGCACCGCCGCGGTGGCGGATCGGATCGAGGCGCGGCTGCGCGATGCCCGCGCTGCGGGGCTCGCGCGGACCGGAACGCACCGTCAGGCCGCGGCGCTGATGACCTGCTTCGTCCCGTCCGCAAGTCGCAGTGACCACGTCCATTTCGTCGACGGGGCGGCAGGCGGCTATGCGGCGGCGGCGGCCATGGCCACGGCCGACATGGCCGGCAGCACCGCCGGCCATGTCAGATGAGCAGCGCCAGGACCAGCGGAAGGCTGGCGGCGGCAAGCAGCGTCTGCAATGTCACCAGTCCCGCCATCAGCGTCGCGTCGCCCTTCAGCTGGTTCGTCAGCACGTAGGACGTCGGCGCGGTCGGCAAAGCGAAGAAGATCACCAGAAGCGCGCCATCGAGGGGCGGCAGCGCCATCAGCCAAGCGACCGCGAAGGCCAGCAGCGGCATGGCGATCAGTCGTGCCAGGCTGTTGGCGGTCAGAATCGTCGTCTCGGCCCGCGCGGCCTTCAACTTGAGGGCAGCCCCCACGCAAAGCAGGCCGAGCGGCAGGCTGGCCGCGGCCAGGAGCCCGAGCAGCCGATCGATACCGAAGGGCATGCCGAGGCCGAGCGCCGCCACGACCGCGCCGGCGAGGCAGGCGAGGATCAGCGGATTGCGGAGGACCGGCATGACCAGTTCGCGCGCGCTGGTATGGCGCTCCGATGTCAGCGCGATCACCGAGAGGACGTTCACCGTCGGGACCATGACCGCGAGGATGACCGCAGCGCGGGCCAGCCCGTCGGGACCATAGAGGCTCGCGACCATGGCGAGGCCGAGATAGGTATTGAACCGGGTGATGCCCTGGACGATCGGCCCGTAGCGCGCGGCGGGCCAAGCGAAGACCCGGCGCAAGGCGAGCATGACCAGCGACGCGGCGGCCAGCACCGCGAAGATCGCGCCGGCCAGCTTGAGGATCGACGGATCGGCCAGAGGTGCGTTGGCGAGACTGGAAAACAGCAGCGCCGGAAACAGCACGAAGTAGTTCAGCTTCTCGGCGGCCGGCCAGAAGCCCTCGCCGGGAAAGCCGGAGCGGCGGAAGCCCAGCCCCGCCACGATCAGGGCAAAGAGCGGCCACAGGGTGAGGAACAGCGTCGACATGCTTCGCTTTCAGGGGAGCGCCGGTCCGCCAGGCCCGGCGGATGCTTCAGGCGAAGCGATCGGCCTTGGCAACCGCGCTGCGCAGCGCGACGGCGGCAAAGAGGGCCGAGGCGATGGCGTTCCAGCCGGCGAAGGACAGGCCGAGGAAGCGTCCCGCCGCTTCGTCGCAGGAGGGCGGCCGGATGGCGTCGATCGCCGACAGGAGGTCGCCGCCGCCCAGGTCACCGCCGCCGACCTGAGCGCAGTCCGTCGGGCCGGGCCAGTAGCCCCATTCGACACCGGCATGGAAGACGCCGAGATACAGCGACACCAGCATGATCACGCCGATCGCCAGGAGAAGCAGCCGGGTCAGGAGCGCCGGTGCGCGGCCCGCAGCCGCCACGAAGGCGACCAGCGCCAGCGGGATCGCCACATAGTAGGGAATGCGCTGCTGCAGGCACAGCGCACAGGGAATGTAGCCGCCGACATACTGGAACAGCAGCGCCGTGCCGACCGTGATCGCGGTCCCGGCGAGGAGGAAGCCGGAAGCCAGCGTCTGTCGAAAGCCGGTCGGGCGCTGGAAGCGGTCAGTCAGTGCCATGCCATCATCCGTTACATCATATAGCGAACGGCGACGAAGCCACCGAACAGAAGGATTATGAAGAGAGTGAAGAGCAGCCCGAGATTCTTCTCGATGAAGCCCTGGATCGGAGCGCCGAAGCGCTGCAACAGCCAGGCCACGAAGAAGAAACGGAGGCTGCGACCGACAATCGAGACGATCGTGAAAGTGATGAGGTTCAGCCCAGTGACGCCGGAGAAGATGGTCAGCACCTTATAGGGAAACGGTGTCAGCGCAGCGAAGAGCACGGCCCAGCCGCCCCAGGCGTTGTAGCGGGCGCTGAGTTCGGTGAAGGCGTCGGCCTTGCCATAGATCTCCAGAATGGGCTGGCCGATCAGGTCGAAGAACAGGGCGCCGATGGCATAGCCGAGAAACGCGCCCAGCACCGATGCGACGGTGCAGATGAGCCCGATCCGCACCCATCTGCGTGGCCGGGCGATGACCATCGGAATCAGCAGCGCATCCGGCGGGATCGGGAAAACGGAGCTTTCGATGAAAGAGACGGCGGCCAGGCCGCGCTCGGCATGGCGGGTCGCGGCAAGCGACATGACCCAGTCATAGAGGCGGCGGAGCATGGCGGATGTCCGTGGAAGCAAAACGGGGCTGGCCCTGTCGCCCGCATAGGACGATCGGCAGGCGAACGCAACGGACAGCGAAAGCCGACGCACGGACCATTGACCCGAAGGGCGCCGCGGCTATAGTCCGCCAACGAACGGATCTGAACCGTTCGCCCCTGTGGCGGAATTGGTAGACGCGCGCGACTCAAAATCGCGTTCCGCAAGGAGTGCTGGTTCGATCCCGGCCAGGGGCACCAATGTTCCGGCACAGTCTCGGAACGCCATGACGACCACCGACACCCCCTACGATCTTCTGTATTCCGGGTTCCACTGGGACTTGCCGGCCAGGTTCAACATCGCCGAGGCCTGTGCCGATGCCTGGGCCCGCGACGCAGCGGACCGGATCTGCCTGATCGAGGATCGCGGTGCCGAGCCGGCACTGACGATGAGCTATGGCGAGTTGGCGCGGCGCTCGTCGCGGCTGGCCGCGGCCTTCGCAGCGCGCGGCGTGAAGCGCGGCGACCGGGTGGCGATCGTCCTGCCGCAGAGCTTCGAGACGGTGATCGTCCACCTGGCGGTCTACCGCCTCGGCGCCATCGCCGTGCCGCTGGCGCTGCGTTTCGGACCCGAGGCTCTGGAGTTCCGCCTGCGTGCCTGTAGTGCGAAGCTGGTGGTGATCGATGCGAGCGGACTGTCGGTCCTGGCGGAGATCACTGGGGCCCTACCCGACCTCACTGACATCGTCACCGTCGGGCAAGCGCGAGGCGATCTGCCCGAACTGGGCGACCTCGAACGCGCGGCGGCGGGCGTGGTACCGATCGCCGAGACCACACCGGACGATCCGGCGATGATCATCTTCACTTCCGGCACCACCGGCTCCCCGAAGGGAGCCCTGCACGGGCACCGGGTGCTTCTCGGCCACCTGCCGGGCATGCGCTTTCACCATGAGAACATGCCACAGGCCGGAGACCGGATATGGACGCCCGCCGACTGGGCGTGGGCCGGCGGCCTGCTCAACGCGCTGCTCCCGTCCCTGCTGCTCGGCGTACCCGTCGTTTATTCCCGCGCACGCTTCGACCCAGCCGCGGCCTTCGCGCTGATGGCCCGGCAGAAGGTGCGCAACGCGTTCCTGCCGGCGACGGCGCTGCGGATGATGAAGGGCGCTGCAAATGCGCAGGCGCTCGCCGGGCTCGATTTGCGCACGGTCGGCTCGGCCGGCGAGACGCTGCCCGCCGACACCTTCGCCTGGGCGCGTGACGTTCTCGGCGTCACCGTCAACGAATTCTACGGCCAGACCGAGTGCAATATGGTGTTGGGATCGGCGGCTGCCTTCGGCGTCTCCCGCGCCGGCGCCATCGGCAAGCCGGTGCCCGGCCACAAGGTGGCGATCGTCGATGCCGATGGCCGCGAAGTGCCACGCGGGGTCACCGGCACGATCGCGATTGCCGCGCCCGACCCGGTCATGTTTCTCGGCTACTGGCAAAACCCGAAGGCGACGAGCGAGAAATTTCGCGGCGACTGGCTCCTGACCGGCGATCAGGGACAGATGGACGCGGACGGCTATGTCGAGTTCGTCGGGCGCGACGACGACATCATCACCTCCGCCGGCTACCGGATCGGACCGGGAGAGGTCGAGAATTGCCTGCTCGCCCATCCGGCCGTGCACATGGCGGCCGTCGTGGGAAAGCCGGATCCGCTGCGCACCGAGATCGTAAAGGCCTATATCGTGCCCGCTGCCGGCCACGCGCCCAGCGAGGACCTCGCCCGTACGATCCAGCTCCATGTGCGCGAGCGCCTGTCAGCCCACGAATATCCGCGCGAAATCGCCTTCGTCGAGGCCATGCCGCTGACGACCAGCGGAAAGATCGTGCGACGCGAATTCCGCGATCGTGCCGCGCGCGAGGCGGAGGAGGCGGCGAAGGCGAGCGCAGCCTGAAGGCCGGTCAGCGGAAGGACAGCATCCCCTGCACGCGCTGCCGCATGATGCGCGCGAGGTTGCGCGAGCGGCGCATGGAGGCCAGCCCCCGGGCAACCTTGTCGACGCGCGCCCCGGTCTGCGGGGTCAGGCCGACGACGATCGTGCCAACCACAATGCGATCAGGCCAGAAGCGGTTCATCACGAAATGGTCGGGGACGGTGCAGGAATCGGCACGCTCGACGGCGGGATCGGCGAGCAATGCCCGCGTCGCGGCCGCGACGATCTGCTGGCCCGGAGACGTGGCGGCGAAAGCCTCGTCATAAGCGGTCTTCCACGTGTAGGCTTGGCCGCGATCGACGAGCACGACGAGACTCGCCACGGGGCGACTGCCTGTCTTCAACGTATAGATCCTGACCCGGTCGTCCTGTGCGAGCGCGTTGATCGCCTCGCGGGCGAAGGCGGACCGGTAGCGGTCTATGATCAGCGCGGTCCGCGCGCGGCCCTTCCATCCGCTTGCCTCGAGCGAGAAGAAATCCTCCAGCGCCAGCCGCACGTCATCAGGTTGCCGGGCGGTCTCCAGCAAGACCGGACCGGTCGCCGCCAGACGACGGGTCTGGCGGGCGAGTTCCCGGCGGCGGCGGCCAGACAGCGGGCTTGGCCGCACGGTGTCGGCGCTCTTGACCAGCGCTGCGCGGGACACGCGGTTGGCGACGGCCGTCGGCAGACCGGCTTTTGCAGCGGCGGCGAGCAGCGTCGTGGCCATCGGTCCGTCGATGCGCACGTCCGGAATGACGAGCACGTCGGGGAGGCCGAGTTCGGCGGCGGTCAGGGTGGAGAGGAAATTCGAGAGCGTGCCGGCAGGATCGTCACCGTCCACCGGCAGCGTTCCCAGGGGACCAAAGGGATGTGTCCAGGCGCGGATCGTCGCGACGCCACCGATAAAGGCCGACCGTTCGACCGAGAATGGCATCAGCAAGCGAAGCCGGCTGCGGCTGCCCTTCTCGTCGCGCACGACCATGAGACGCACCTTGCGGTCGTCGAGACGCGGCATGGCCGGTGCGAGAAACTGCGGGTCGAAAAATACATTGGGTTCGATCGCGCGCCGCGACAGATGAGCCAGTTCGTCGATCAGGCCGAAAACCGCATTCGGTGCATAGATCGACAAATGGCGCGAGACGCGGCCGAACGGAACCGTCAGATCGAGCTCGGGGGTCGCATTCACCGCGCCCTCGTACAGCGGCACGCCCGAGGCCATCGGCGGGAGTCCGCCGATGAGATCACTCATCGAGGGTTTGGCTACCATGGGTCACCTTCAGCAGCCCCTGCCTGATCCGCTGGCCACGCATCATGCGTAGTCGGCTACAAAGTAGCGGGAGGGGCTTAACAAGGCATATGCCGAGGACTTTAAAAAAGTACGGACTTCACCCGTGATCAGCCGGAAAATCCCCCGGAGGCGAGAAACTCGAGCTCTTCGGGGGTGGATTGGCGCCCCAGGATGGCATTTCGGTGCGGAAACCGGCCGAAACGCGCGATGATGTCGCGATGCTCGGCAGCGGCCTTGCGGTTGCCCGTCCCGCCGATGGTTTCCATCCACTCCACGCAGGCTTCCTGATCCGCAAGATTCTCCGAATGCATCAGCGGCATCGCGAGGAAAGCGTTCAGATCCTCTCCCACGATCCGGTCGTCGCCGCGGGCAAGCGCCGTTCGGGCGATCGCCAGCGCCTTGGCATCGGTGGCAAAGGCCTGCGGCGAATTGCGGAAGATGTTGCGCGGAAACTGGTCCAGCAGAATAACAAGCGCCAAGGCCCCGGTCGGCTCTTCGATCCAGGCATCGCGTTCGCCCGCTGCCGCCTGCTCGTAGATGTCGCCGAAACGCTGCCGGATCGTCGCATCGAAGGCATCGCTCTTGGCGAACCACCGCTCAGGTCCGGCGTCTCGCCAGAAATCGACGATGATCTGGGGATCGATCGCATAGTCGCTCATGTCGGACCTTCATTGCGGGGATGGGGGTTCAGGCACCGCCACCAGATAGGATCGAGGCAACTGCGAAAGAAGATCGGACCAGTTGGCTGAACGACCGCTCCCACTGCAAGGTGGCTGGTGAGCGAGCCGCTCAGGGAAAGCTGTAGCCCGGCACCGCCAGCGGGTTGTCTTCCAATGCCGTGCGATCGGGCGCGTCGATGCGCGCGCCGCCGGTGAAGGCGGCGAAGAGATCGCGGACATAATTCTCGGGCAGCGCATCACCGATGAGCACGATGCGCGTCTCGCGGCGGGTCCCTTTTGGCCAGGCGGCAAGTTGCGCTGGGGGATGCTGGTACTCGCGAACACCATGCAGGACGACGGGGCGATCCGGGGCCTCGCGCAGATGGACGATCGCCTTCATCCGAAGGATATGCTCGCCCTGCGTGGCGCGCAGCAGGTCAAGAAACGCCTCGACCGCTTCCCAGGCGACCGGGTTTGCTTCGACCAGCGAAAACGAGCGGACGTTGCCATGGGGGTGGCCCTCGCTCGCATGGTGGCCTAGGCCATGGTGATGATGCCCTGCGTGGTGCGCGTGCACGCCGTCGCAACTCGCCTCCGACCGAGCTTCGGCATCATCTGCGAGCCCCAGCCAGCGCCTTGCATCCACCACGCCGGTGGTCGGATCGTAGAGGCCGCAATGTAGAAGCCGGTCGGCCAACGGCTGGCCATCACCGGCCTCGACCAGTCCGGCTCCGGAATTCAGGCGCCGTACGGCCGCATCGAGCTTGGACCGCGCGCCCTGGTCGGCAAGGTCCGCCTTAGTGACGACGATGCGGTCGGCGACGGCGACCTGCTGGCGCGCCTCACTGCGCTCGGCAAGATTGCGGCTCCCGGCAAGGCAATCCACGACTGCGATCACGCCATCGAGGACATAAGCTTCAAGGAGCGCCGGCTGCGCCATCAGCGACGCCAGGATCGGTGCTGGGTCCGCAAGCCCCGTCGTCTCGACGACCACCCGCTCGAGAGGCGGTTCGCCGGACCGGGGACGCTCCGCCAGTTCGAGGAGGGTCTCGACGAGCTCGCCGCGCACGCTGCAGCACAGGCATCCGTCCGACAGTTCGATCACGCCATCGCTGGACGCGGTCTCGATCAGAAGCTGGTCAATGCCCGCCTCGCCGAATTCGTTGACCACGACGGCCGTGTTCGTGACCGCCGGCTCGGAAAGCAGGCGGTTGAGCAGCGTCGTCTTGCCGGAACCGAGGAAGCCGGTCAGGACGGTGAGGCGGATCGGGGCGCGGGTCAGTTTGCCGGCCGTTCTGCGGCGCTCGGCATCGGCTCGGTCGTCGCCTTGCGCAGATCGGCAGCGTCGTCACGCCGGATGGCGAGCCGTGAGGTCTTGCCGTCCCGATCAATACCCAGATCCGTGGCGCGCTCGTCGACATCCCCTGAGCCGGTGGCTTCGACGACTACCTCGTTCTCGTCCGTCTCGACAGCCTCCCCGGAGGGTGCCGCCGGCAGAGGCGCATCGGCTGGTGCGGGCACTTGCGGCGTCGCATCGACTTCGGTGGGCGTCGCCGGCGTATAGTCGGGACGTGGGGTCGGCAGCGGAATGCCATAGGCGGAGATGATCGAGATGCCGGGTTCTGCGATCGCGTTGCCGGCAGCGCCGCCGAGGCTGACCCGGAAGACCACCGGCGAGCGGTCGAGATCACGCAGGTAGGGCGAGCCGAAGGTCTCCTCGCGGTCGCGTTCCTCCACGCGCTCGTTGGCCCGCGCCGTACGGCCTTCCGCCGAGCAGATGTAATCGGAGACATCCAGCGGTTCGGTGTCGGATGCGACCGGCAACTCGTCCACCCGGATGTCGACGGAGGCGGGATCGGTTGCAAAGCCCGCCTCGAGGATTTCGGCCGACAGCCGTTCGCGTGGAATGGTGCCGTTTGCACCAATCACCACGGCCACGAGCGTACGGCCGTTGCGGGTCGCGGACGACACGAGGTTAAAGCCCGAGGCACAGATGTAACCGGTCTTCATGCCATCGGCGCCGTCGAAGCGACCGAGCAACTTGTTGCCGTTCTTCAGAATCGCCGTGCCGTTGGAGATCGCCTCCGTACCGAAATAATCGGCGAAGGCCGGAAATTCGCGGCGGATCGCAACGCCCAGAATGGCGAGATCCTTGGCCGATGAATGTTGCCCTTCTCCCGGCAGGCCGTTGGCGTTGATGAAACGGGTGTCTTGCATGCCGAGTTGCGCGGCGGCGTCGTTCATCATCGCGACGAACTCTTCCATCGATCCACCGACCGTCTCGCCGATGGCGTAGGCAATGTCGTTGGCCGACTTCACGAGCATCATCCGCAGGGCGAAGTCCAGACGGATCACCGAGCCCGGCTTGAATCCCATCTTGCTGGGAGCTTCGGCGGCAGAACGCCGCGTGACGATCACCGGCGAGTCAAGTGACAGCCGGGATTCGCGAAGCGCCCTCAGCGCCAGATAGGCCGTCATCAGCTTCGTCGTCGAAGCTGGATAGCGCCGTTCGGTCGCATGTTGCTGCGACAGGACCTTGCCCGTCGCCACGTCCACGACGATCGAGGCCATCGGCGGCGCCGTATCCGTCGCGGCTGCATCGGCCTTCGCTGCCTGGGCCAGTGCGGCCCCGCCGGCCAGGGGCACGACAGCGAGAACCAGCGCCAGAAGGCAAACGAGGGGAAAAACGGGAAATGGTCGGGACGCGCGCGTCTTCACGCTGGATTCCTTCATTGATTGCGGTCAGGCTGCCGTTTTTCGTCGATCCGATAAAGCAGACGGGCGCCTAACCTTGGGCTGTGTCCCAAGCATGGCAATGCCGGGTTGACGCATCGACCTCACATTCCCTTGTAGGTCCGAACCAGAGAGTCGGAAAGTCGCCCATGCCTGTCAACAACCGAATTGCCGATGCCCAACCGGAGATCGCCGGCTGGCGCCAGCACCTGCATCAGCGTCCCGAACTGCTCTATGAGGTCCATGAGACTGCGGCGTTCGTTGCCGGCAAGCTGCGCGACTTCGGCTGCGACGAGGTGATCACCGGAATGGGCCGGACCGGCGTCGTGGGGCTGGTGCATGGACGCAGCGGTGCGGGCGGGCCGATGATCGGCCTTCGCGCCGACATGGACGCGCTGCCGATCACCGAGGAGACGGGCGTCGCCTATGCGTCCAGGATGCCTGGCATGATGCATGCCTGCGGCCATGACGGCCATACGACGATGCTGCTCGCCGCCGGCCGCAGCCTTTGCGAGACGCGTGCCTTCGACGGAACCGTGGCGCTGATCTTCCAGCCTGCGGAGGAAGGCGGCGCCGGGGCCAAGGCGATGATCGATGACGGGCTGTTCGAGCGATTGCCGCTCAGCCGTGTCTACGGCATGCACAATCTGCCGGGCATGCCGGTCGGCCGGTTCGGCATGCGGGGCGGCCCGATCATGGCCTCGACGGACGAATTCGCGATCACCGTCGACGGGCGCGGCGGCCATGCCGCCCTGCCCCATCGCACGGTCGATCCGATCGTCGTTGGCGCGGCCATCGTCCAGGGACTGCAGGCGATCGTCGCGCGCAATGCCGATCCGCTGCAGTCCTTGGTCGTCTCCGTCACCCAGTTCCATGCTGGCTGCGCCCACAACGTGATTCCGGACGAGGCCGTTGTGTCTGGAACGGTCCGGGCCCTGTCGCTCGAACTGCGGGAACTCGCCGAAGCCCGGATCCGCGAGATCGCGCAGGGGATCGCCACCGCCCATGGCGCGCATGTGCGGGTCGACTACGATCGCAACTACCCGATCACCATCAACGATGCGGCGGAAGCCGAGTTCTGCGCCGGGATCGCCGCCGACATCGCCGGGGCCGATGCGGTGGATGCGGCGGCGCCACCGTTGATGGCCGGCGAGGATTTTTCCTACATGCTGGAGAAATGTCCCGGAGCCTACGTTTTCATCGGCAATGGCGACAGCGCCAGCCTGCACAGCGCCAGCTATGACTTCTCCGACGAGGCTCTCGTCTTCGGCGCTAGCTATTGGCAGCGCCTTGCCGAAGCTGCTCTCGCCCGAAACTGAGGGGTTTGGGCGGATTTTCGGCTGTGATCGGCGTGAGAATGTGTCAGTTGGCGAGCGCCAGGGCCTCTCTCTCGTCGACAGACACGACCTCGCGAAGTTGGGGCCGCCCATACACAACCACCTGATCGCGGCCTGCGCTCTTGGCTTCGTAGAGCGCCGCATCGGCACAGCGGTACAGCGTGTTCGGGTCGTCGCCATGTTGCGGCGCTCCGGCAACGCCGATGCTGACCGTCAGTGACAGGTTCTGGTCGCCGGCGATCAGCGGAGCAGCCTCGATGGCGTGCCGGATTCGCTCGGCCGTGCGCCGGCCTTGCGGCAGTCCGGTCTGCGGCAGGATCACGGTGAATTCCTCGCCGCCATGGCGGCAGACATAGTCGCCTTCGCGCACGCAGGACCGCAGAATGCGGCTGACGACCTTCAACGCCTCGTCGCCGGCCTCATGTCCGTAGGTATCGTTGACCTGCTTGAAATGATCGAAATCCACGACGAGCAGCGTCACGCCGATCTCGGCGCCGCGCCTTTGTGCCAGTTCCTCTGCGATCAGCGCGTCATAGGCCCGACGGTTCGCCAGGCCGGTCAGGGCATCGGTGAAGGCATCCACCTCGAGGCTCTGTTCGCGCCGCATCATGCGGGTCTCCCGCTGCATCATCGACCCCATCACGAAGACGCCCGCGACATAGGTCGGCACCACGAAGGGGATCAGGTTCAGGGTGAAACCCAGCGGATCTGGCAAGGGCAGGAATACGAACAACGCGATGTGGGCCGAGACGATCAGGCCGAGCGCAATGAGGTTGCGACGCCGCGCGACTCGGCCGCGCCGGTACAGCCTGCCCCATAGCAGCCCGATCGCGGCTGCCAGCACGATCGTGACGACCCCGACGGGCGCACCGGCACCGCTCAGCCAAATTCTATAGGCGGCGCCTGCAAGGCCCGCGGCCAGCGCCGCCGGCCAGCCGACGAACGCTCCGGCCAGAGCGACAATGACGCATCGCGTGTCGATGATAATGCCGTCGGCCAGATGCGCCGGGGACAGCATTGATGCGACAGTTCCCAGTGCGAACACAGGCGCATGCAGCCACCGCTTCAGCGTCGGATCCGACATCAGCCGCTCGATGGTACCGAACGCCAGGGCGATCAGCGCCATCAGGCCGAGCCCGTTCAGAAGCACTAGGATGAGGTCGAAACGGGCCACAGCGCTCGGTCAATCGGGTCAATGAACTCATTCAACTATGACGGCAAGTTTGTTCGAAACAATTAATGTCCTGTATCCGGCCAATGATTTGCTCAGACCCGGCGGGTAGATCGCGCGACATCACAATTCCATGGCGCAACCATCTCACGCAGTGGGCAGCGCGTCTTGCAGGCAAGCCATTTGCCTGTCATGCCGAAGGTGTCGGCCATGCGGAATGGGGCCGCGGCCCGGGTGCCGTCGTCCTGAATACCGACGGAATGGAAGGATGTATATTGGCGACTGACGCCCATCGAAAGCTCATCACCCGCCTCGACATGATCGCGGATTTGAACGATGAGGATCGCGCCGCCCTGTCGGCCCTGCCCATCGCCGTTCGCGACGTCGCCGCCGACACGGACATCGTCAGCGAGGGCGAGACGGTCTCCCAGTGCTGTATCCTCATCGAAGGCTTCACCTACCGCTATCGCAACATCCGCGATGGCCGTCGGCAGATCATCGCCTTCAACGTCCCCGGTGATATTCCGGATCTGCACAGCCTGCATATTCGCCGCATGGACCACAGTTTCGCAGCCACCACGCCGTCGCGCGTGGGGTTCGTGTCCCACAAGGCTGTTTGGAACCTCTGCCGGGAGCGCCCCAATGTCGCCGCTGCTCTGTGGCTCGAAACGTTAATCGACGGCGCGATCTTCCGCGAATGGATCGTCGGGCTGGGCCGCCTGTCCGGCAAGAGCCGCACGGCGCATCTTCTCTGCGAACTCGCGGTCAGGCTGCGGGCGGTGCAGCTTGCGCCGGACCTCGTCTACCATCTGCCGCTGACGCAGCACGAATTGGCTGACGCGCTCGGCCTCACCGTCGTGACGGTGAACCGGGTGCTGCAAGAACTCAAGGCTGAGAACCTGATCGAGCGGGAGCGTTCCCGCATGACGATCAAGGACTGGTCCGCCTTCGCTCGCGTCGGCGACTTCGATCCGAAATACCTGCACTTTCGCCAGCAGGTGTATATGGCACCAGGTTCGCCGAAGGAGAATTGAGGGTCGCGCCGCCTCACCGATCGCTGGCGTTGCGGAACGGTGGACGGCCCCGCACGACGTGGCCAGGTGCGAATCGCGCCTCGCGGATGCTGCGCCGCGACGAACGACTAAGTGGCAGAAACCTTGAATTTTTCGTCAGATTGGTGTAGCGTCGTCACACAGTCGGCCTCATGGCCAGCTCTTGACGCCGTCCAGCGCTCTCGGGCCTGTCCGAAAAGGATGCTTCCCCTACCGAGAAGAATGTCCGTCCGCTTGCGACCGCTCGGTCCATGCGGCGCTCATGCGGAAACACGGGAGGCGATTACACCGATCGACTGCGGTCCGGCAAGTACCACCGGGCCCCAAGCAAACGGCGGCGCCTGCGCCGCCACCCGTGTCTAGCGGCTGCCGCGGCCAGGCACAACAGGGAGTTTAAAAAAGCGTATGAGCAGTCAGAAGAAGGCTTCCAACCGCCAGGGTTTCAAGACCGGAGAGAGCATCGTCTATCCGGCTCATGGCGTCGGCCAGATCGTAGCGATCGAGGAGCAGGAAGTAGCGGGCATGAAGCTCGAGCTCTTCGTCATCGACTTCGAGAAAGACAAGATGCGCTTGAAGGTCCCGGTCGCCAAGGCCGAATCCGTCGGCATGCGCAAACTCTCTGAAACGGACTTCGTCGAGCGCTCGCTGAAGGTCGTACAGGGCCGCGCCCGCGTGAAGAAGACCATGTGGAGTCGCCGCGCCCAGGAATACGATGCCAAGATCAATTCAGGCGACCTGATCCAGATCGCCGAAGTGGTCCGCGACCTCTATCGCGCCGACAGCCAGCCAGAGCAGTCCTATTCCGAACGCCAGCTCTACGAAGCCGCGCTCGGCCGCATGGCCCGCGAACTCGCGGCCGTCAACGAGGTCTCCGAGACCGAGGCGGTGCAGCTGATCGAGCTCAACCTCAACAAGGGCCCGAAGCGCGTCGCCAAGGGCGAGGAAGAAACGGAAGCCGAAGGCGAGGCGGACGCACCGGCCGCTGCCACAGGCGAGACCGACGAACAGGAAAAGGCGGCCTAAGGTCACCTTCGAACCTACCTGTCGTCCACGGACGAAGCCGGGCCGGCCACCGCAAGGTGCGCCGGCCTTTCTTGTGGTGCAGAGTCCCAAGCGCCGTCGTTGCCTCCGCGTGCAAACTGGCATAGGCTCCGCACACGGCGATCCTGATCGCCTTTGCGCGATTTTGCTCGCCGGCCGCCATCGGCCGGTTCCCTTGCCGAATACGGCACTCCCGCTACCTAAACCAAAAAAGTTTTCCCCTCCGGGAACGTTTGCGGCCAGTCCGTGTTTCATCAACACCGACGCGTGAACCCGCAAGCAGCCTCGCTCGGTAGGCCACAGCGCCTCATAAGCTTGACCGGAGGGTAACCGATGAAGTCACAGTCCGCTCGCCGTACGCTGATCCGCGCGGCCATGTCAGCCCCGTACCTGCAGCGCGAAGAAGAGTACGAACTGGCGGTGCGCTGGAAGGAAAAGCGCGACCAGGAAGCCCTTCACAAGATCACCTCCGCCCATATGCGCCTCGTCATCTCGATGGCCGCCAAGTTCCGCCATTTCGGTCTGGCGATGAACGACCTTATCCAGGAGGGCCATGTCGGCCTGCTGGAGGCCGCGGCCCGGTTCGAGCCGGAACGGGAAGTGCGCTTCTCCACCTACGCGACGTGGTGGATCCGGGCGTCGATCCAGGACTACATCCTGCGCAACTGGTCGATCGTTCGCGGCGGCACCTCTTCGGCCCAAAAGGCCCTCTTCTTCAACCTGCGCCGTCTGCGGGCTCGGCTCAGCCAGGGCGCCGACGGCGGTGTTACCGGCAGCGCAATGTACAAGGAAATCGCAACGGCACTGAAGGTGTCGGAGGGCGACGTGGCGCTGATGGATTCCCGGCTGTCCGGCCCCGATTCCTCGCTCAATGCGCCGCTGATGGAAGACGAATCCGGCAGCGCCGACCGACAGGACTTCCTCGTCTCAAACTCGCCCCTCCCGGACGAGATGGTCTCCGTGTCGATCGACGACGAGCGTCGCGTGACCTGGCTGCACAGTGCCCTCGACGTTCTGTCCGAGCGCGAGCTGAAGATCATCCGCGAGCGCCGTCTGCAGGACGACGGCGCGACCCTGGAAGCGCTCGGCACCAAGCTCGGCATCTCCAAGGAGCGGGTGCGCCAGATCGAGACCCGTGCGCTGGAGAAGCTGCGCGCCGCGCTGCTCGAGACCAACGCCGACCGCAGTGCCTATGTGAGCTGATTGCCAGCATCACTTCGAACGAAAAAGGGGCTCCCGATCGGGCGCCCCTTTTTCGTTGGATCATTGTCTGACGCCTTGGCCGACTACTCGGCGACGATCTTGTAGCGCGTACCTGGCTTCACGTTCTCATCCGCATCGAGATCATTGAGCAGCCGGAACATCGCCGTCTTGCCCTCGACCCCAACCATGCGGGCAGCCAGCGATGTTGTGCTGTCGCCCGCCGACGCCGTGACGATCCGGATACGCAGCGGCTTCAGGCTCTCCTTCTCGGCCGTCGAGAGGAGCCGGAACGAGTTCGCCACCTTCCCGGCGATTCCGGCCGCCGTGCCGGCGGAACTTGCCTGTACGGCCGTCAGGAAGCGATAGACCTGTCCGCCGACCCGCACGACGGTGACGTCGAAGACATATTCGCCGCCCTCGGCCCGAGCCGACACCGCATCGAGATTGCCGATCTTGAAGGCGCGGATGCTCGACGGATCGAGCCCGCCGATCCAGCCACTGTTGACGTAGTCGACCAAGCCGGTGGTCTTGGGCAATGCGACGCCATCGAACCGGATCGCGGTGTCGTTGGGTCCGCTCGCCAGCACCGCCTCCGCGGTGTTGTCGATGACGAAGCCCTTCGGCACTTCGAAGGTGATGCCGAGACCGGGATGATAAAAGCGCTGTTCGCGGACATAGCCTTCGACGGCGGAGTCGCCGAACAGCATGCCGTCGATGCCCGCCAGATAGCGATCGCGATCCGTCGTTCCAGTGCCCGGCTGACCGTATTCGCGCGCATGGCGGTTGGCGAGATCGATGCGCTGCGGCGCCGACGGATGCGAGGCGAGGAAGTCCAGCTCGGGATCGCCGGCCTGGAAGGCCGTGCGGATCTTGGCATACGAATCCATCGCCTGCAGGAAGCGCGCTGCGGCGAACGGATCGAAACCGGCCTTGGCGATGTGGCGAATGCCGAGAATGTCGGCCTGCAGCTCCTGCTGGCGCGAGAACTGGGCAAGGCTCAGCTTGCCGCGCGCCAGGGCGACCTGCCCGGCCGGCTCGCCCGCCAGCACTTCGCTGACGACCCGGCTGGCGATCTCGGCGGCCTGCTCGCGCTGCTGGCGCTCGATGCCGTGATTGGCGGTGATATGCGCCATCTCGTGGCCGATCACCGCAGCGACCTCGGCCGAGTCGTTGGCCAGCGCCACGAGACCACGGGTGATGTAGACATAGCCGCCCGGCAGCGCGAAGGCGTTGACGTTGGGCGAGTTCAGAATGGTGATGCGATAGGCGCGGTTCGGGTCGTCAGTCTCGGCAGCCAGCTTGCCGACGATGGTCGCCAGCGTGCGCTCCAGCTTGGGATCGGAATAGGCGCCGCCATAGGCCGCCAGGATCTTGGGGTGCTGGGAGCGTCCGATGACCGATTGCGGATCGCTGCGCTGGACGTTCTCGAAGGTGATCGGACGACGCGTCGCGGCATAACCCGCCTGCACGCTGCTGCTGGCAGGCGAGAGGCCATCCAGCCCCGCTTCGATCGTGGTGCAGGCGCCGGTCGCCAGCAACGCGCCCAGCGCGACACCGCCGATCATGCGGCGCACATGGCGTCCCGCACGACCAGGACCGGAGTTCATTGCCATCGCTGCGATCGTCGCCCCCACAGAACCGCTTCGCTTCCCGAGACTCAAGGCTTATCCGAACCGCTGTCACACGGGTTAGGATCGATCAGCAACAGATTTCGAAAAAGCGCCGCCGCTTTGCCTCGTGCCTTCCCCTGTCCGCTATCAGGAAAATCCGCCGGAAATACGTCAGTCGCGAAGTTAGCCGGTCGCCCCTCTGTCGGTCCGGGTCAAGGGCGTTCCCCAGGGGCAATCGTGCCGAGATAGCGGGCCACCCGCGGATCGTCGTCTCCGGCCAACAGTCTACGCGTCGGTCCGATGGCCGCGATCTCGCCGGCGTCGAGAAATGCCGTCCGGTCGGCGTGGCCGACAGCGTCCTCGGGATGGTGCGTGACCATGACAATCGCGGGCGGTTCCGCGCGCCCCGCCCGCAATTCGGTCAGGATCACCAGCATCTCGCGGCGCAAGGCAGGACCGAGCGCGGCGAAGGGCTCGTCGAGAAGGAGAAGCGGCCGGTCGCGCAGGAAGACCCGCGCCAGAGCTACGCGCTGCCTTTCGCCGCCCGACATCTCGGCCGGACGCCGCTTGCCGAAGCCCGCCAGCCCGACCGCGTCCAGAGCCGCCTCGACGCGGCGTCTGTCGGCAGCAGCCACCCGGAGATCGGGGGCGATGCCGAGGGCGACATTGTGGAAAACGTCGAGATGGGGAAACAGATTGTTGTCCTGGAAGACGATGCTGAGCGGGCGTTCCGCCGGCGCGACACCAGCCATCGCACGCCCGTCGATGGCGATCGTGCCGGCGGAAGGCGCAGCGAACCCCGCCACGAGGTCGAGCAGCGTCGACTTGCCGGCGCCGCTCGGACCGATGACCGCCAGCCACTCGCCGGCCTCCACCGCAAGATCGAAGTGCATCTCGCTGCCGCCATGGGCAAAGCGGACGTTGTCGAGGACGAGGGCCTTCTTCATGCCGGATGGTCCCTTCGTGCAAGTCCACGCTCGGCCAGCGCCATCAGCGACAGACACAGGATGCCGAGGAGCAGCGCCAGTCCAGCCGCGTCGGCCGTGCGATAGCTGCCCATGCGCTGCAGCAGGAGATAGGGCAAGGTCACCAGGTCCTGGCTGCCGAACAGGGCGATGGCGCCGAGATCGCCGAGTGAGATCGCAAGGGCGAAGGCGAAGCCAAGGGCGACGGGCGCGCGCAAGACCGGCCAGTCCACGACCAGCAACCGCGACAGGCCTGCAAGGCCGAGGCTGTCGGCCAGCCGACCGGTCGCCTGGTTGGCCGCTGCGAGAGCCGGCCCGACGATGCGTACGATGAAGGGCACGGCCATTGCCGCGTTGGTCGCGACGACGACGTAGGGCGCGGCGGCAAAGACATCGGTGACCTGCCGCAGCGACAGGAACCAGCCGGCCCCGACCACGATGGGGGGAACGACGAGCACGAGACTGGCCGTCGTCTCCAACCCGTTGCCAAGCACCACCCTGCGTGGGGTCAGCCGGTCCCCCGGCGCGTTGCGCAGCGCCTCGATGGCAAGGACGATGGCCAGCGAGACGGCCATAGCGAGAAGGGCCGCAGCCGTCGCGATGACGATGCTGGTGATCGCCGCACGATGGACCGCCGGATCGGCCAGCAATCGCGCGAGGTCTGCTTCCAGGCCGCGCACCACCACCGCGACGAAGGGCGCCAGGACGAAGCCGATGCCGAAGAGCAGCACGAGCGCGTCCAGGAAGGCACGTACGGGACTGCGGCGATCGTAGCGCAGCGCGCGGCCGCCCAGGCCGAAACCCGCGGCGGCATCACCGCCGAGCCGGGTCGCCAGCCACAGGACGATTGCCGTCAGGCCGATCTGGACGAGGGACAGCGTGATCGCACGGCCGGGATCGAAATCGTAGCGCAGGGACTGGTAGATCGCGACTTCCAGCGTCGTGGCGCCAGGCCCGCCGCCCAGTACCAGCACCAGCGTGAAGCTGGTGACGCACAGCATGAAGATGAGGCTCGCGGCTGCCGGCAGTGCACCGCGCAGGGCCGGCCATTCGACAAGTCGGAAGGTGGCCATTGGGCTCAGCGACAATTGCCCGGCGAGCTTCCAGCTTTCGGCCGGCACGCGGTCGAGCCCGGCCAGCATCAGCCGGGCGGCCAGCGGCAGGTTGAAGAAAACGTGGGCGATCAGGATGCCCGAGAGACCATAGATGTCGAGCCGGGCCAGTCCGATCGCCGCAAGAGCGTCCGAGAGGAGGCCGTTGCGACCCCAGATGGTGAGGATCGCCAGTGCGCCGACCAGCACGGGCAGCACCTGCGGCAGGAGGAACAGGCGCAGCACCGCACGGCGACCGGGAAAGCGGGCACGATGCAGGGCCAGTGCCAGCGGGATGGCGCCCACCACCGACAGGAGGGTCGACAGCACCGCCTGCTCGAGGGTGAACAGGACGACGCCGAGGAGATAGCGATCGCCGGCCACCGCCCGGAAATCGGGCGCGGCGCCCGTCGCAAGGAGAAGCACAACGAAGGCGCCGGCCAGGAAGCCGACGAGGGTGCCGGCAGCGCCAAGGCCGAGGCCGATCCGCCAGGCACGATCCGCAGCAGCGGTCATGAATGCCTCACCGGGACGCGCACTCGATCGTCAGCGGCCGATCGCTTCGAGCCATTCCTGCGTCCACGCCTTGCGGTTGGCGGCCACCGTTTCCGGATCGATCATCAGCGGCGTCTCCACCTGCACCAGGCGACCGAACGCCTCGGGCAGATCGATGCCGCCCGCGACCGGCAACGTCCAGTTGGTGGTGGGGATCAGCGATTGCACCTCGGCGGTCAGCATGTAGTCGAGGAAGCGCGTCGCCAGTTCGGCTGTCTCGGTCGTCTTCAGCATCGCCGCCACCTCGATCTGCAGGTAGTGGCCCTCCGCGAAGGCCGCGGCCTGATAACGGTCGGTGTCTTCCTCGATCATGTGGTAGGCGGGCGATGTCGTGTAGCTGAGAACCATCGGCACCTCGCCGCTGGTGAACAGGCCATAGGCCTCGCTCCAGCCCGGCGTCACGGTCAGGATGCGCTTCGACAGCTGCTCCCATTTGGCGGCGGCTTCGTCGCCATAGATCTTCTTCATCCACAGCATCATGCCGAGGCCCGGTGTCGAGGTCCGCGCGTCCTCGATGGCGATCTTCACCTCGGGATCGCCATTGACCAGATCGTCGAGGCTCGCCGGTGGTTCGGCGATCATCTCGCTGTCGTAGACGAAGGCGAGATAGGAATAGTCGTAGGGGACGAAGATGTCGTCCGAGAAGCCGGTCGGCACGTCGAGACCCGAGAGATCCGCCCCGCTCGGAGCGAACATGCCGGTTGCCTTGGCCTCGGGGATGAGATCGGTGGTCAGGCCAAGGACGACATCGGCTTCGGTCGAGGGGCCTTCGAGCTTGAGACGATTGAGGATCGCGACGCCGTCCTCGAGCCCGACGAACTGCAGGTCGCAGTTGCACACCGCTTCGAAACCCGCCTCGATCTTCGGGCCCGGCCCCCATTCGGGCGTGAAGCTCTCATAGGTATAGACGGTGAGCACCGGCTTGTCGGTCTGCGCGACCGCTCCGGTCACGCCGGCCAGAAGGGCGCAAACGCCGAGATGGCGAACGGACATCGGCGGGAGGAAGAGAGGTCGGACCATGGTGGTGCCTTTCGAGACGGCGGCCTTCGAAACGAAAGCATCCGCGAGACACCCGCCGACGCCCGCATCCCTCCGCCGGTATGAGCCGGATCAGGTTCGACGGGTCGGCATGCGCCTCTCAGCCCGAAGGCACCCCGTGTGAGCACGGCAAGACTTAGAGGTCACGCCGCTTGCCGGCAAGGGCGGCCGCGCACCCGGACCACGTGCCAGCTCTGCTGTCCTGCCCCAATGCCGAGCCCTCGCGTCGGACTGCAAGGCTGCGCTCCGACGTGGCGAGCAGGCGATGCCCTGGCCGGCAATCTCCTTACGATGTCGAAGCAGCCGATTGGCGTTTGCGGCCCGATGCTGTAGGCGAGCCGCGATGTCGCGCTTTTCCATTCTCCTTGCCGGCCATATCGCCCCCACCCCTGCGCTGATCGCTGCGGTGGAGGGCACGCGGGTCATCGCCGCGGATGACGGCCTGCGCCATGCCGCTGAGCTGCAGGTGACGCCGGAACTCTGGGTCGGCGATTTCGATTCCAGCCCGCCGCGACCGGCGATCGAACTGACCAGCCTGCCCCGCGAACCCTATCCCCGCGACAAGGCGATGACCGACGGCGAGATCGCCATCGAGGCGGCGCTGACGCGGGGTGCGACCGGGCTGCTTCTGGTCGGTGCGCTGAGCGGCCCGCGCAGCGACCACGCCTTCGCACATCTGATCCTGGCCCTGCGCTATGCCGCCCGCGGCGTCGACGTGGAGCTGTTCGACGGCATCGAACGCGCCTGGCCACTGGGACCGGACCGTCGAGCCTTCGATCTTGCGCCCGGCATGCAGTTCTCGATCCTGAAGTTCTCGGATCTTTCCGGCCTGACGATCTCCGGTGCGAAATGGCCACTCGACGCTGTCGACCTGCCATTCCACTCGATCCTTACACAGTCGAACGAGGCGCTCGGGCCGATCGCCGTGACGGTCCGCCAGGGCACGGCGCTCCTCGTCGCCCAGGCCGATCCCAAGGTGCGCTGATCCGTGACATCCCCGCACGAGTGCGCCGCAAGCAGACTTGGCGAACCCTGCGCCTTCGACTACGTTGCGCGCGGTTGGTCCCGTAGCTCAGCAGGATAGAGCATCAGATTCCTAATCTGAGGGTCACTGGTTCGAATCCAGTCGGGATCACCAATGGCTTTGCGCCCTGCGGCACGGCCACATGCGAGCTCCTCGCCGCGTAGCGAGGCACGGGGATATACAAGCTACAACCGAATACATCGCGTTGAGCAGCCACTGATCCCAGTCTGTTAATGTGCTGATTCTCCCGAATCGTTGCTTCGATTGCTGGTGCTGACGCTGGGCCCTCGCACACTTCGGCACGGTGGAACGCCCCGCCAGCGCGCCTTCAACGCACCGGTTCACTGTGAACTCCCCGTGACTGTTAAGCATTTTAGTAAGCAGGAGTCATTTAACACTCTATCGAAACAAGGCCACTTGCATCTGCCGTGAGGGGATGGGATGTGTGCCCCCAAAATACAACGCGAATCTGTCTTTGACGTGAGATGCAGGCCAACCGGTGATGTTGCACCATAATTGTCTCGGGGTATCGGCGGAGTGCAGAGCACCAGGTCGCGGCAAACAATCGTGTTGCTTACAGCCGGAGTTCGCAGGAAGCATCCGTCCCTGAATTGACGACCTCTCCTTATGTGGTCCATCCGCCTGCGTCGCAGATCAAAGGACCAGTCCAAACAGTGAGGTCATCCACTCAGAATGGATGAGCCAGAAAGAGCCAATCCAAAATACATGCATACATTCATGGACTTCATGAGACGGGTCTTTGCGCGGCATCACTGGATCCCCATGAGTATCGACCTGCGCCGCTCGCCTTTTGGTCTTCGCCCGCTCACGGCTGCGTCTGCTCCGACGCTGATACAGCGCGGAGTCCAGGATCGTTCTCGCATCCTCATGTCGGCCGAAACCAATGTCGAGAATTCGTCAGCAAGGCAGAAGGCGCTCCAACGCCCTGCGGAGAGGACTGCCCGGCGGCCGCACGATGTTGTGAGCGTCACCTTGGATTACGACTTCCTGAAAGGCTGCTTGCTCGCAACGACGCTGCTGGCACTCACGACCGGCGTTATCCTCTGGGCGGTCTGGAGCGTGTTATCGTCATTGATCGGTTTACTTTTCTAATCTCTTCAGAAGACCTCGGCGAGTTGGTGGCGGACCCGACCGGACGCCCTGGTCAAACCTGTGCCGCATCCTCATGCCACCCCCCGTCGCCGGTGTCGGAACTGGCACACTCCCTCTGCCCTCTGCCGGCTTTCCCTATATCGCGACTTCCACGCGGTTGCGGCCGCGGTCCTTGGCGAGGAAGAGCGCCTCGTCGGCAGCCTTGAAGAGGCGCTTGAAGGACAGGTCTTCCCCCTGCTGCGTGGCGACGCCGACACTGACGGTGACGTTGCCGCTCTCCTGCTCGCCGTGGAAGATCTTTTCGTCCACCGCAAGTCGGATCCGTTCGGCGGTCTGCAAGGCCGCTTCCGGGGTGGCATCCGCCATCGCCACGACGATCTCCTCGCCGCCGAAGCGGGCGATCGCATCGGATTTGCGGACGTTGTCCCGCACCACGTCCGCCACCTTCAAGAGGATCGTATCCCCGACATCATGACCGTATGTGTCGTTGACCTGTTTGAACCGGTCGATGTCGATGACGAGCACCGAGATGGGCTGGCCACTGCGCCGTGCCGTCTCGACCATCTCGCTGGTGCGTCGCTCCAGATGGCGGCGGTTGGGCAGAAGGGTCAGCGGATCGGTCGACGCTTCCGCCTCCAGCGCCCGGCCAAAGACGAAAGCCTTGCGCTCGCTGCAGAGGAAACGTCCGAGGACAAGGACACCGATCACGTCCGCAACCGTCATCGGGCCGATCGTCCGCAGGAAGATCTGCGACGCGTTGTCGACCGGCACCGTCAGGATGAAGAGAAACGGCACATTGCAAAGAAGGCCGAGCAGCAGGAGGTCGCGCGTACGGGCCGGCTGCATCTTCTCGAAGACGAAATGAGCGAAATAGGCACCGATGGCCGCGATGGTCACAATGTTCGCGATCCCGCCCATCGTGCCCGCACCGCCGAGATGCAGCCGGAAGAGGCTGGTGACCAGCGCGGCCACGGTCGCGGCTCCCGGTCCACCGAAGGGGGCCGCCAGAACCAGCATGACCGCCCGCGGGTCGATGCGCAGACCCGGCGCGAGTTCGACCGCATTGGCGATCGACAACGATGCCCCGACACCGAACAGCAGGCCCAGTGCAAGGCTTCGCCCAAGCCCCGGCTCGGCTTTGCGCAGCGCCAAGCCATACATCATCGTCACCAGCGCGAAGATGCCGAGGCCGTTCACGACGCCGAGAAAGAATCCCATATTTGGCAACGTTCTGGCTCCGATCCTGCCGCCTCTATCTGCAATAGCCGCAACGGGTTACGAAGCCACAAACACTGGGAACGACACGGCTATCGGTCACAGAAGAAAATTCGGGCCCGCGGCGACACCGGTTGGCCGGGCCTTTTTCGGTGCCGTGTGGCCGCCTCCCGTCACCGCACAATGCCGTCGATGCAGGATCGCGCCATGACCAGACAACGATCGTCCCTCGGCCTGTTCGGCGTCTTCGGGCGATCCGAGGATCTGAAACAGCTCGACAGCGCTCTGCGCTCCGTCGACCTGCACCCCAGGATGGTGCCGGAGGCGGTAAAGCTGACGGTGGTCAGACTGATGCAGGATCATGCGATCGGGGCGTTTTCCGCGCCGCAGGCTTACCGCGCCGCGGCCGAGATCCTCGGCTATTGCATGATCGGGGCGGAAGGTTTTGCCGGCGCCAACGACGTCGATCTGGCGCTGCGAGTCGGTGACCGGATCGAACGTGCCATGGAGGCCGGCGACAGCCTCGACGCGCAGATCGTGCTGGTCACGATGACCGCCCGGGTGATCCAGCCGAGCGTCGTCGAACGCTTCGAACTGACGCTCGATACGGAATAGCGTCGCCTCCCCGCGGAGGAGGCTGCAGGCTATTTCGCGATGCGCAGGCTCGAGACCTGTTCGGTGATGGAATCGAACGCCGCCATCAGGTCGCTCGAGCTCTTGGCGTCGTAATAGAGCTTCTTCGTCGGATCGGTGATGCCGTAGGACGCGCACTGCTCCATCAGCTTCTTCACCGAGGAGCCATCGTTGAGATCGAAGGCGATCGTGAAGATGACGATCCCGTCCTCTCCGGTGGCCTTGCGCCCATCATCCTTGATGTTCTGGCAGATCGCCGCGACCTTCTCGTTCATCGCGGAGACGAAGCTGGATCGGTTCGCTCGCTTGCTGGTCGTGCTCGTGTCGTCGAAGATGCGCCCCCAGCTGTGATTGCCATAGGCGTCGTAGGTACTGGCATAGCCGAAGGTGCCGTAGCCGGATTCGTTGTAGTCGTTCTCGTCGCTGCCGTAATTGTTGTCGCCGTCGGTCATCAGCACCAGGACCTTCAGATTGTCCTTGGCGTCGTTGGCTCGTCCCTGGGTGAAGGGTTCGCGGGCCGACAACAGCCGCCAGCCCCAAGCGATGCCTTCGGGGATGTTGGTCTCGCCATCCGCATCCATGGCGTTGATCGCCGCGTTGATCGTGGCCTGGTTGTCAGTCAGCGGGGTGACAGGTGTCGACAGGCAGCCACGGTTCGGGCCAGGGTGGTTGCCCCGCTGCAAGTCGCTGCCGTCGAAATATTTTGCGACCTTCGCCTGAACCGACATCGCCGTTTCGGCCGGCATCGACCGCCTGCCCTCGTCTTCGAGGTAGTCATTGTCGCCCTTGCTGCCATCGTATTCGTCCGGGCCAAAGCTCGGCACGAACAGCGTGTCGGGATTGGCGTAGTTGGGTTCCGCATCGGTGATCGCCAGCCCGTTCGGTCGCGATTCCACGCAGCCCAACCAGGGCCCCAATTCGTTCTTGTGGTGGGCGTTCTCATAGACGAAGAACCGCGTCAGCGGTGTCTTCGAGGAAATCTCCTGCCAGTAATCGCCTGTCGGGCTTCGCTCCGCCAGTTTGACGCCGCGGCTCGTCTTCCAGTTGGCCCAGTCGAGATATTCGTTGTGGATCGAGGACCGTCCCTTGGTGTCCATCCATTTCGCGTCGTGATTGTCCGGCCCGATATTGACCGCTGCGGCGAAGGGGACGACGCCGAACTGGACCGGCAGCTTCAGGGTCGAGGACGCGGCGCCCTTCAGGAACTGACCGGTCAGACCGATGGCGGCTTCCTTGATGGTGTCGATCTTGCGCTTGCCGCCACCGGATTTCGGCCGGCCGGTCATCGAGCCGGAATTGTCGAGCACCATGACCAGTTCGATGGACTGGTTCTGGACGACGATCTGGCTTCGGGCCGCCAGCGGAAACGCGCGCCAGTCGAGTTCGCCGGCGGTCACGAAGGAGAGGAGGTCGCCGAAGATGGTCGGATGCCGGCGGGCGGCCGACACCTGCAGAACCGTCGAGCCGTCCTCGTTGAAGATGCCGTCATAGCTGAAGTCGGTGTTCGCGCGCGCATCGGCTCCGGCGTTCTCGAAGAAATAGCCTTCGGCGACCTTTGACAGGTGGGAATCCTGCTGGTTGTTGGAATATTCCCGGCCCGCGGCCAGCGCTGCAATATCGACCGAATGCTGGAGATTGCGCTTCGAGGCGTAGATTCCGGAGATGTCGACCGCCGCGCCCATGCAGCAGGCGAGAATGGGCAGCGTCAGTCCGAAGACAACCGCTACATTCCCGGATTTCGCCGTCCAGAACCGCTTGCGAAATGCGCTTTTCACGAGATCGATCTCCCCCACGGTCCATTCGTGGTGCGCAAACCTTACCTATGGTCCGTTTCCATATGGTTTCGCGACAGCCGACAATCCGCCGGATGGTCCACGTCCAGGCCTCCCGCGTGCCGGACGCATTGACCGCCCCGGCCCAGGCTGCAAGAACACCCGCAATGACCCCGTCCGATGCCGTCTTCGACTGCCAGGCCTGCGGCGCCTGTTGCGCCTATTCGGCCGACTGGCCCCGCTTTTCCATCGAGAGCGACGCCGCGCTCGACCTGATTCCCGCCGCGCTGGTGGCGAGCGATCTCAGCGGCATGCGCTGCGAAAACGACCGCTGCGCCGCGCTTTCCGGGGTGGTGGGCACCGGCACGGTTTGCACGATTTACGCGCTGCGGCCGCAGGTCTGCCGCGAATGCGTTCCCGGGGGCGAGGATTGCCGGATGGCGCGGCAGCGTTTCGGGCTCGACTGTGATAGGCTGCCAGCAACGGGCGAGGCAGTCTAGGACGACAGCCCCCGCTTACCGGCGATCGTGCCGGCGTGAAATCTCGGCCGACTGGCACATATACTCCTGACAGGCAGGTTCGGGTTCTGACCCGACCCCGGGCCACGACCGCATTCAGGAGGCGCCCATGTCGACCCCGCCCGCCGCAAGACCCGGCGACGAAGGCAATGACAACGCGCCGCAGACGGCGGAAAATCTCTGCCGCAGATGTGGTGGATCGGGGACCGTCGATGGCGAGCCCTGCCCGGAATGCAAAGGCACCGGGCGTATCGCCGAAATCGTTGGCGACGCCTGACAACACGGCTCGGCATGCATTGCATCCCGACCATTCTTGAAGAAACGAGGACATAGATGGCAGCCAGGGCAGCCCACGAAGACCGGACCTACAAGGTGACCGAACCGGTCGATCTCGGCGACGGTCTGATCCTCCCGGTGGGGACCTATTCCGGACGCCTGCAATGGACGGAGTTCGCGCAGGTCAACGGACCGCCGCGGATCGTCAGCCAGCGCTTCGTTCTGCCGCTGTCGGCCGAGGAAGTGAAGGGTTTCGGCGGCAAGCTTGGCCGGACCCAGAAGCTGCGCGAGGTGGATATTTCCAAGCTCGTGGCGAACGGCCTCATCGTCGAGGTCTGATGCCGCCGGCATTCGATGCCGAGAGTTTGAAAAGGGGCGGCGGTCGGGTTCGACCGGCCGCCCCTTTTTCATGTCCGCCCGCCGGGCCGCCTCATCAGGCCGCAAGCGCTTCGTAGGCGTCGACCATCTCGCGGCCAAGCGACTGCGCGACGGCGCGGTTGGTGATCAGGCCGCGATGGACATTCAGCCCGTGCAGGAGATGCGGGTCGTCCGACAGCGCCTTCAGGCCGTTGTCCGCCAAGGCCAGCCCGAAGGGGAGCGTGGCGTTGTTGAGCGCGTGCGCGGAGGTGATCGGGACGGCGCCGGGCATGTTGGCGACGCAATAATGCACCACGCCGTCGATCTCGAAGGTCGGCTCGGCATGTGTGGTGGCGCGCGATGTCTCGAAGCAGCCGCCCTGATCGATGGCGACATCGACCAGCACCGCGCCCTTCTTCATGCTGGGCAGCATGGCCCGCGTCACCAACTTCGGCGCCGAGGCACCCGGGATCAGCACCGCGCCGATGACCGCGTCGGCGGCGAAGACCTCTTCCTCGATCGCCGTACTGGTGGAATAGCGCGTCTGCACCCGGCCGGCGAAGAGATCGTCGAGTTCGCGCAGACGGGCGATCGACCGGTCGAGAATGGTGACGTCCGCCCCGAGGCCGATCGCCATCTTAGCGGCTTCCTTGCCGACCACGCCGCCGCCGATGATGACGACCTTGCCGCAGGCCACGCCGGGAACGCCACCGAGCAGAACCCCGCGGCCGCCATGGGCCTTTTCCAGTGCGTGGGCCGCGGCCTGGATCGACAGACGGCCTGCGACCTCGGACATCGGCGCGAGCAGCGGCAGACCGCCACGTCCGTCGGTCACCGTCTCGTAGGCGACCGCGGTGACGCCGGAGGCGATCAGCCCCTCGGTCTGTTTGGGGTCGGGCGCGAGATGCAGATAGGTGTAGAGGATCTGCCCCTCGCGCAGCTGCGCCCATTCGGCGGGCTGCGGCTCCTTGACCTTCACCACCATGTCGACCGTCTTGAAGACCTGTGCGGCGTCCGCCGCGATGGTGGCGCCCGCCGCCTCGTAATCGGCGTCGCTGGCGTCGATGCCGGCACCGGCGCCGGTCTCGATGATCACCTGGTGGCCGTGACCGACATATTCGCGCGTCGCCGACGGCGTCAGGCC
This sequence comes from Aurantimonas manganoxydans SI85-9A1, assembly GCF_000153465.1. Lineage (GTDB taxonomy): Bacteria > Pseudomonadota > Alphaproteobacteria > Rhizobiales > Rhizobiaceae > Aurantimonas > Aurantimonas manganoxydans. Next base: position 3,445,967 of record NZ_CH672387.1, read on the forward strand.
GACGCGGTATTCGTTGTTCTTGATCTCCTTCGGGCAGCCGACGCGCATCCGTTTCCTCCATCTGTGGGCACCTGGATTGAAACGCGGTTCCGACGCAATGTCCCCGCGTTTCCGTCTGCCGGAACCGCGAGGATCGATGTTTTCTTGCGCTTTGCTGCCATTTTGCGCAAACTTCTGCGGATGGAGACGATCGACCGCTTCGATCTGCAGATCATGCGCACCCTGCAAAGGGAGGGCCGGCTGTCGAACGCGGCGCTGGCCGAGCGGGTCGGTCTGTCGGCTTCGGCCTGCTCACGGCGGCTCGACCGGCTGGAGGCGAGCGGTGCGATCCGCGGCTACCATGCAAAACTGTCCAACCGGACGCTCGGCCACACCATCACGGTAATCGTCAATATCGGCCTGTCCGGTCAGACCGAGCGGCAACTCGCCGAGTTCGAGGCCGCGGCAAAGGGATGCCCGAACGTCCTGGTCTGCTTCCTGATGTCGGGGGAATACGACTATCTCCTGCGGGTCGCGGCCCGCGATCTCGAAGACTACGAGCGCATCCACAAGACCTATCTGTCGTCGTTTCCGCATGTGGTGCGGATCAATTCGTCCTTTGCCCTGCGCGAAGTGCTGGACCGAACCACGGTGGGCATCGATCCCAACCTGTGACAGCGCGCCGTGCCGGCCGAAGAGTCCGACGCCGGCTCAGCCGACTGCCGTCCGTCCGGCATCGACCATGAACGGATCGGCCGAGGCGGCACGGGCATGTTCGGTGAACACCCGGCCGACACCGATCAGGATCGGGCGGTCGACGCCGATCCTGGCGACGATGGCGCCGAGGTCGGCGAGCGTGCCGGCGGCGCGGGTTTCGTCGTCGCGCGACAGATTGGCGGCGACGGCGACCGGGGTCGTGGCCGGCAGGCCGTGATGGATCAGCCGCTCGGCGATCTTCGCCGCCATCCGGCCGCCCATGTAGAAGACGGTGGTGGCGTGATCGTCGGCCAGCGCATGCCAGTCGAGGTCCTCCGGCAGGCCGCCCTTCTTGGAATGGCCGGTGACGAAACGCAGCTGCTGGGCCCGGTCGCGATGGGTCAGCGACACGCCGAAGCTCGCCGCCAGCGCCGAAGCGGCGGTGATGCCCGGCACGATGGCGACCGGAATGTTCTCGCGCGCCAGCTCGTCCAGTTCCTCGCCGGCCCGGCCGAACACTGACACGTCGCCGGATTTCAGCCGCACCACGTGCTTGCCCGCCTTGGCGAAGCTGACCATCATGGCGTTGATGTCTTCCTGGCGGCAGCTGTCGCGGGCGGCGCGCTTGCCGACCAGCATGCGCCGTGCCTCGCGGCGGGCGAGCTCGAGGATCTCGTCGGAGACGAGGTCGTCGAACAGGATCACATCGGCCGCCTGCAGGGCGCGCACCGCCTTCAGGGTCAGCAGCTCGGCTTCGCCGGGGCCCGCCCCGACCAGGGTGACGCGGCCGCCGGCCTCGGGCGAGCGCGCCAGATCGTCGATGAAGCCGCCGGCCGCCGCCTCGGCCGCGGCGTCGGGCAGTTTGGTGGTGAAGGCGCTGTCGGTGAAGCGCTCCCAGAAGGCACGGCGCAACGGGCCCGGCGAGAGCCGCTCCATCACCGCGCCGCGGACCCTGGCGGCCAGGGCCGCCCACTGGCTGAGCGCCGGCGGCAGCAGGGTCTCGATGCGGCGGCGGATCGCCTGGCCGAGGATCGGTGCGGCGCCGTCGGTGGAAATACCGATGACCACCGGCGAGCGATTGACGATCGTGCCGAAGCGGAAGTCGCAATAGGACGGCTTGTCGACGACGTTGACCGGCACGCCGGCCGCCCGCGCGGCGCAGGCGAAGGCCTGGCCCTCGGCGAGGCTCTCGGTATCGCCGACGGCGATCGCCGCTCCGGCGAAGACATCGGTCGCCCAGGGCCGGTCGTGATGAACGATCACGCCGGATTCCGGCGGCACAGCGAGAAGCTCGGCCATCTCCCCGTCGATCCCGTCCGCCGGGACATAGAGATCGACATGGGCGCCCGCCGAGGCCAGAAGCTCGGCCTTCCATGCCGCACCCGGTCCGCCGCCGGCCATGACCACGCGCTTGCCCGCCAGGTCGAAGAACACCGGCAGGCTCGCCAGCGGACCCATGCGCTGCGAGCGCAGGCGCGCGCCATTGGCATCGGCCTCTTCGAGGCTGTCGTCGCTCACCAGAATCGGGCGCTCGGCCATGGATCCGTCCTCGGTCGTCCTACTCGTCACTCTCTTGTGACATAGCGTCCGGGGCGGTCACAGGGCGAGGCGTAATTTTGCGCGCCGATGCGCGCACCGGGATCGTCCTTCGCGCCGGGCCGGCTTGCGGAGCATGGTCGTTCCGGCACGCGAGGAATCCCACGAACAGTTGCTGCAGAGCCGCGCGTGCTCCCGCAACGTCGTTTGATCCCAGCTCACCGGCGACCCTGCCGCCTTGATGGAAAACCATTCCCGGATCGCCGCCGTGACACGACATGCTTTGCTCTTGTCTGTCTTCAAGAGAGGGGTTACGTCGCCACGATAGGCGAGACACGGCGGCAATCGCCGTTGCTGCTCGCGAGAATGACAGGGCCCTTCGTACGGGCCCGAACAGGCCAAGGATCAGACATGACCTATCTGGTGACCGACAATTGCATTCGCTGCAAGTACATGGATTGCGTCGAGGTCTGTCCGGTCGACTGCTTCTACGAAGGCGACAACATGCTCGTCATCCATCCGGATGAGTGCATCGATTGCGGCGTCTGCGAGCCGGAATGCCCCGCCGAGGCGATCAAGCCGGACACCGAGCCCAATCTCGACAAATGGCTGAAGATCAACACCGAATATGCCGAGAAATGGCCGAACATCACGATCAAGCGTGATGCGCCTGCGGATGCGGAAAAGTTCGACGGCGAAGACGGCAAGTTCGAGAAATACTTCTCGGCCGAGCCCGGCCAGGGCGACTGAGCTCTTTCAACTCTGTCAGGACGGACGTGGCCGGTCAGGCGCCGTCCCAGCGCAGACGCTCATGGGCGCGGCGCTCCTTCTTGGTCGGCGGCCGCGCCGAGGGTTGATAGCCCGGTGCGGCCTTGCCCTTGGCCGCTTCTTTCTGTTCCGCGATGGCTTCCCGCGTCGGTGACAGATCCTCGTAGAGGGTCGCCGCCTCGCTGGCCGGCCCGCGCCGTTCGCCCGGATCGACGATCTTCAGGACGAGGATCTCGTCGCGCCGGGCGATGGTCAGCGTGTCGCCCGGGCGCACGGCCCGCGCGGCGTTGTCGGTCTTGTCGCCGTTGATGCGAACGCCGCCGGCCTGGACCAGCTTCTGGGCAAGGCTTCGCGACTTCACGACCCGCGCGAAGAACAGCCATTTGTCGATGCGCTGCCCCGCGGGTGCTGCCGGAGCCATCGGCTCCGCATGGCGCTTACTTGCCAAGCTTGTCCTTCAGCGCAGCGAGTTTGGCGAAGGGCGAATCGGGATCGATGCGCTGCGGCCGGGCCGGCTGCACGGGCGGCTTGCCCCCCTGCGGCTTGTCGAAGCGACGGCCGCGCTCGGGGCGATCGCCCCGGCCCTTGCCGTCGCCCTTGTCGGCGCGGTCGCCACCATCGCGACCCTTGCCACGCGGGGCACCCTTGCCGAAGCGCGGCGCACGCTCGTCGCCATCGCCGGCACCCTGCGAGCCACGGCCGCGACCACGCTGGCCATGACGGGCGCCGCCACGGCCGGCGCCGCGCTGCGGACGCCAGAGCTGCACGAGCTTGGGTGCCTCGGGTTCGGCGGCCTCGCCGCCCTCGCCGGTGGCTGCATCGGCTGCCGCGGCTTCGGTCGTTTCCGCCGCCGGTGCATCGGCGCTGGACGTCTCGGCGGCTTCAGCCGGCGTTGCAGCGGCTTCGCCGTCGGTGGCTTCGCCAAGGGCGGCCGCAGCGGCCTTCCCGGCTTCGGCCAGACCACCGGTTTCGGTGGCTTCGACCGGTGCGATCGGCGTGTCGGATGCCTCGGCAGCCCCGCCAACGTCTGCGGTTTCGGTTACTGTCTCGCCAGCGGGCGTCTCCGCGGCAGCGGTATCGACGGCGTCCGTGCCGGTGCTGGCCTCGTCCGCGGTTTCCGCCGCGGGCTGTGGTGCATCCGAGGTCGCAGCCGCTTCCGCGGCCTTCCTGGCCGCTTCGGCACGCGATGCCTCTTCGGCCGCGCGGCTCGCTTCGTCCAACCGGGCGAGTTCAGCCTCGACCTTGGTCTGCTCGACCGGCTCGCCACGATAGCCGAGGCCCTTGAGAACCTCTTCCATGTCTTCCGAGGTCGCGCCGAGAATCGACATCATCCCGGGCGTGACGAGGAACTGCGAGCCGTCATAGGCGCCTTCCGGCCGCTTGCCGGTGCCCGGCTTCCAGCCGAGCGCGGGGCGGATCAGGTCGGCAAGGCGCTCGAGAATGTCGACGCGCACGGCCCGGCGACCGAGCAGCCGGTAGCCGGCCAGTCCCCAGAACACCGGATCGAAGGAAGCATCGGCCACTGCCGAGGTGCGGCCGGTCGCCAGAAGATGGGTGACCTCGCCATAGCCCGGCTTGTCGCGACCGTCATTGTGGATGGCCCAGAGCAGCGTCAAAAGGGCCGCCGGCGCGGGCTTGATCAGCGCCGGAACGAAGATGTGGTAGGCGCCGAAGCGCACACCGCAGCGACGCAGGGCCGCGCGCGATTCCTGGTCGAGCGACCGCACGTCCTCGGAAATCTCGCGACGCTGAATCAGGCCGTAATTCTCGTAGAGCCGGTAGGCGAGCCCCTTGGCGACGCCCTCCAGACCTTCGGAAGCCTGCAGATCGAGCAGCGGCTTGAGAACCGTGGTGATCTGGTAGGTGACCGAACGCTCGGCCCGCGCCGCGACCTTGTCGCGCGCCACGCCGGTCAGTTGCTCGTCGGCAAGCAGCACCGTCTTCGGCTTCAGCGGATCGTCGCCGGCCGACAGCACCGCCACCGGCGCACCGAGCCAGCGCACGAGCCCGTCCGAGCCCAGCGCGATATCGCCATTGGGTGAATTGGCGAAGCGTTCCGCCCGCTTCTCGAACTCGCCGGCCAACGCCTTCTGGGCGGCGGCACGCACCGCACGGCCATCCGGCCCTTCGGCCTTGCCGTCGGGCGTGAACCTGAACCCCTGCAGCTCGCCTACCGGGTGGCCCTCGACCACTACCGTGCCGTCGCCGCCGATCTCAGCTTCCATGAACGCGTTCTCTCTCAGCCGCCTCATCAAGACGCTTGTCCTGCGGTCTACGAAGCGTTTCGTCAACCTGTCGTGAAGAGCGTCGGAAAGACGGTCTTCGATCTCGCGAGTCTTTTCCTGCCAGTGTGTCGGATCGGCCAGCCAGTCCGGACGGTGTGAAATATAGGTCCAGGTGCGGATTTCCGCGATCCGCTGCGACAGCGTATCGATGTCGCCTTCGGTGCGATCGGCACGCCGGACCTGGCTGGCCATGTAGTCTTCGGCGACGTGGCCGTCCGACGCAAGGTCGGCATAGATGGTGGCGATGATCTCCGCGTGCTGGGCCGGCGCAATGCGCCGATAGTCCGGCAGCTTGCAGGCTTCCCACAGGAGTTCGACCGCTGCCGGGCTGGTGGCGCGATCCTTGACGGCCGGGTCGCGCGACAGGAATTCCAGCGCCCGCTGATCGACGGCCGGCAGCGCGCGGGCCAGTGCGTCGCTCGGCGGCGGCGCCTCAAGGCTCTCCTTCAGCGCGTCGATCGAGGCGAAGTCGAACGCGCGCGAGCGCCATTGCAGCACCTTCACCGGCGCGAAGGAGTGCGCTTCCAGCGCTTCGGCAAGCTCCGGGGCCAACGGATCGACCTTGCCGGTAACACCGAACGTGCCGTCGCGCAGATGCCGTCCGGCGCGGCCGGCGATCTGCCCGAATTCGGAAGGCGTCAGCTGGCGATACTGGAAACCATCGAATTTCCAGTCCTGGGCGAAGGCGACGTGATCGACATCGAGGTTGAGGCCCATGCCGATGGCATCGGTGGCGATCAGGAAGTCCACGTCGCCGGACTGGTAGAGTTCCACCTGGGCGTTGCGAGTGCGCGGTGACAGCGCGCCGAGAACCACGGCCGCCCCGCCCCGCTGGCGGCGGATCAGCTCGGCGATCGCATAGACCTCGTCGGCCGAGAAGGCGACGATGGCGGTGCGCCGCGGCAGGCGGGTGATCTTCCTGGAGCCGGCATAGACGAGGTTCGACAGACGCGGCCGCGTCGTCGCATGGGAGCCGCTCAGCAGCCGCTGCAGCACACCCTGCATGGTCGACGAGCCGAGCAGCAGCGTCTCCTCGCGGCCGCGGGCATGCAGGATGCGGTCGGTGAAGACGTGACCGCGCTCCAGATCGCTGGCGAGCTGAACCTCGTCGATGGCGACGAAGGCGGTGTTCGGGGTGCGCGGCATCGCCTCGACGGTGCAGACCGAATAGCGCGCATTGGGCGGCTTGATCTTTTCCTCGCCGGTGATCAGCGCGACGGCGCCCACCCCGACCCGGTCGCAGACCTTCTGGTAGACCTCCCGCGCCAAAAGGCGCAGCGGCAGGCCGATGGTCCCCGAAGAATGGGCGACCATGCGCTCAATGGCGAGATACGTCTTGCCGGTATTGGTCGGACCGAGAACAGCGGTGACATTGGATCCGTCGAAACGGATGCTTTCTCGGGCGGGGCGATGGTCGGTCATGCGTCCCGCTCATGTGGGAAGATATATCGGTTGGAAAAGGTTCTGGCCCGATTCGCAAAGTCTGAGCGTCACTTAGCGGACCGGTTCCGCCGGTCGGCAAAAAAATCGTACCGCCGCAAAGTTTTTTCGGAACCCTTTCCGTTGACCTGCATTCTTCAGGCACCCCCAAGCGATCATCCCCCTCGATCGCAAAGAAGCAGACGGAAAAAGGCAGCTCCCCCTCGCTGCCTTTTTTCGCGTCTGGGGTCCGCGTCTTCCCTGCCCTGCCGAACGCGCAGAGATCCGCGAGAATTCGTTTGCATTGCGCGCGTGCCTTGGCCTAGCGACAAGTTCCCGCACCCCAGACGAAGCGTGCTCCCATGCAGGCCGGCATTCTCCTCGCCTTCGCGTCCTATTTTGCCTTTGCCTGCGGCGATGCCTCGCTCAAGGCGATCGGCGACCGGCTGCCGATCTTCGAGATCGGCTTCTTCGTCTCGATCTTCGCTTTGCTTCCAGCGCTCTTCACCAAGCGCCCCGAGGACAATTGGGGCAATGTCTTCGTGCCCAATCGCCCCGGTCTCGTGGCCCTGCGCATGGCCAGCGGCACGCTCGGCGGCATTCTGGGCGTCATCGCCTTCACCAGCCTGCCGCTCGCCGAAGCCTATGCGCTGATCTTCCTCCTGCCGATCTTCGTCACGGTGTTCTCCTTCGTCGTCCTGAAGGAGCCGATCGGCTGGCGCCGCTGGCTGGCCGTCATCGGCGGCCTCATCGGCGTGCTCCTCGTGGTGCGCCCCGGCTTCCGCGAGATCCTGCCGGGTCATTTCGCGGCCATCGGCGTCGCCATATGCGGCGCGATTACCGTCATCGTCCTGCGCGTTCTCGGCCCTTCGGAGCGGCGGATCACGCTGATCGGCGCCGTGCTGGTGGCCGCCATCGTGGTCAACGGCGTCCTGATGGTCCCGGACTTCGAGATCCCGGCCAACGATCTGTGGCCGATCATGATCCTTGCCGGGCTCTGCGCCGGCATGGGCCATCTGCTGATCGTCTTCGCTACCCGGCTCGCCCCGGCGGCGCGGGTCGCGCCGACCCAATACAGCCAGATCGTCTGGGCGACGATCATCGGCGCCAGCTTCTTCTCCGAGTTCCCCGACCTGATCGCGATCATCGGCATGGTGCTGGTGGCGGCCTCAGGCCTCTTCACCTTCGTGCGCGAGACCGAGCGCACCCGGTGGCCGAGCCGCGTGCCGCTGATCCGCAACCGATAGAACTTGGCCATCAGTTCTTCAGGACGACGCAGGACCCGCCGGCCCCGCGCAACCGTCCACACAGCGCGTCGGCTTCGCTGCGGGTATCGGCGCCGATACGCACCGCGTAGATGCGCTGGCGGGCGCCATTGCGGCCCCGGATGACCAGCGGGTCCCGGCCCTTCAGGATGGCGCCGAAGCGCGACTGCACCCGCTGGAACATCTTCATGGCGACGGCCTGCCGGGCGTGGCCCGCGACCTGCACGCCCCAGGGCCGCATCGGCGCGCTCTCGACCCCGTCGAAGGCGGCAAAGACCGCGCGGGTCTTCATGATCGGCAGCCGGGCACAGCTCTCGTCGAAATCACGGTCCGCATCGAGCGGTCGCGGCTCGAGCTCGCGCCCGTCCTCGCGAAACCAGTCCGCCGGCCGGAAAGTGATGGCATTGACGTAGTCCTCGGTCTCGTAGGGCAGCGATCCGCCGCTGACGAGCCAGCGCTTCACCCGGTTGATGCCGCCATTGTAGGCGGCGGCCGCAAGGCCCCAATTGCCGAGCTCGGCGCGCAGATCGGCCAGATAGAGGGCCGAATGCCGCAGTGCCTGACGAGCATCATAGGGGTCGTCAAGGCCGCGCTCCTCCGCCGTATAGGGCATGAACTGGGCGATGCCGCGTGCCCCCACCGGCGAGACCGCGCCGGCGTCGAAGCGGCTTTCCTTCCAGATCAGCCGCGCGAAGAAGTCCGGCGACATGCCGACCGCGTCGGCGTTGCGGGCGATCATGCCGCAGATGGCCGTGGCGGACAGCGGCTGGTCCGCGCTGGCCTCCGCCTCGTCCGCGCGTTCGGAAAGACGGGGCGGGCTTGGGGGGAAGGCCAGTGCCGGCAGGACGATCGCGCCCTTGTCGGCGACCTGCGCGCCTGCCGCCGCCGGCGCGAAGACGGCAAGCGCCAACCCGCAGGCAGCGCCAACACCGAGGGCGCGCCGCAGAACCGGCTTGGAGGCTGTCATCGCGCATGTCGCCATGGTCGGCAGGAATGCACAGGAAAGCCGAAAAGGCTACTCGGACGCCTGACCCGAACCGAAGCGGCGCTCGATATAGTCGGCAACCATCACCTGGAAGTCGGCGGCGATGTCGGGGCCGCGCAGGGTCACGCTTTTCTTGCCGTCGACGAAGACCGGCGCGGCCGGCGTTTCGCCGGTCCCGGGCAGCGAGATGCCGATATCGGCATGCTTGGATTCGCCCGGTCCGTTGACGATACAGCCCATCACCGCGACGTTCAGCGCCTCGACGCCCGGATATTTCTCGCGCCAGATCGGCATGTTGATGCGGATGTCAGACTGGATCTTCTGGGCCAGTTCCTGGAACACCGTGGAGGTCGTGCGTCCGCAACCCGGACAGGCGGCGACGACCGGCAGGAACTGGCGAAAGCCCATGGTCTGCAGGAGTTCCTGCGCGACCTGCACCTCGCGGGTCCGATCGCCGTTCGGCTCCGGCGTCAGCGACACGCGGATCGTGTCACCGATGCCTTCCTGCAGGAGAATGCCCATCGCCGCCGAGGACGCGACGATTCCCTTCGAGCCCATGCCCGCCTCGGTCAGGCCAAGATGCAGCGCATGGTTGGTGCGCCGCGACAGGTCGCGATAGACGGCGATCAAATCCTGCACCTGGCTGACCTTGGCCGACAGGATGATGCGGTCGCGGCCAAGCCCGATCTCCTCAGCCAGCTCCGCCGACAGCAGCGCAGACTGCACGATCGCCTCGCGCGTCACGGCCCGTGCCGAGCGCGGCTGCGGCAGCTCGTTGTTGGCATCCATCAGTCGGGTCAGCAGCTCCTGGTCCAGCGAGCCCCAGTTGACGCCGATGCGCACCGGCTTGCCGTAGCGGATCGCGGTCTCGACGATGGCGCCGAACTGCCGGTCCTTCTTGTCCTTGAAGCCGACATTGCCGGGATTGATGCGATATTTCGCCAGGGCTTCGGCACAGGCCGGGTGATCGGCGAGCAGTTTGTGGCCGATATAGTGGAAGTCGCCGACCAGCGGCACGTCGACGCCCAGCCGGTCGAGGCGCTCACGGACCTTCGGCACGGCCGCGGCGGATTCGTCGCGGTCAACGGTGATGCGGACGATCTCCGAGCCGGCCTTGGCGAGCGCCGCCACCTGCGCGACCGTCGCGTCGATGTCGGCCGTATCGGTGTTGGTCATCGACTGGACGACGACCGGCGCGCCCCCGCCGACCATGATGTTGCCGACACCCACGCCGACGGTGGATCGGCGCGGCGCCGGATCAGCATCGATCGTGGCGGCCGGGTCGATCGGCGAATGAACGGTCATGGCAAGGCCTCGGATGGAAGTTCGCTGCCGTCGCAGGTGGCGCCTTCGCGCCGGCTTGTCAATTCAGAGCGGGTCGCATGCGGTACCGATCACGGGAACGGAACGCGCTTCCGGGCGTGCGACACGGCCCGTGCCACCCTTGAAGCCTGGCGGCCTGCTGTCCTATGGCGATGCCATCTACCGCGCGAAGGAGTTTCCCATGCCCGTCGGATATGGCCCGATCATCGTCGTCATCGCGTTCCTGCTTCTGATCGCGGCGATGCCGACATGGCCCTATTCCCGACAGTGGGGATACCGGCCGACCATTGCCCTGGCGATCATCTTCATGATGGTGGCGGTCTTCGTGGCCATTGGCGGGCTTGGCCCCACCTGAGGCCGGATTCCTTCGACATCGACGCTGGGAACCGAAACCCGGTTCAAAGGTTTGTGATGGCAAGTTTCACGAACAATCAGGAACCAGTCCCATGAGTGTCGGCACGATCCTTCTCATCATCCTCATCCTGATCCTGGTCGGAGCGCTTCCGACCTGGGGCTATTCCGGCGGCTGGGGCTATGGCCCGTCGGGTATCGTCGGCGTGCTTCTGGTCATCCTGATCATCTTGCTGCTGCTCGGGAAGATCTAACCCACCGCCCCCGAAGCTGTCCGGCTTCGGGGACCTTTTCAGGACGGCGCCGGATCGGAGACAGCGACGGGCGCATCCACCGAGCGATCATCGGCGCCTGCCAACAGCGCCGACATCGCCAGAATCACGACCAGCAGCCCCGACATCCCGAAGAAGACCACCGGAAAGCCGAGATGCTCGGCGATGAACCCGATGATCGACGGCGCGATCAGAATGCCCGAATAGCCGAGCGTCGTTGCGATCGCGAGACCGACCCCCGGCCGCAGCCCGGCAATATTGCCCGCCGCCGAGAAGGTGACCGGCACGATGTTAGACAGGCCAACACCGAGCAGTGCGAAGCCGGCAATCGCCCAGCCGAGGCTCGGCGCCAGCCCGACGGCGCAAAGGCCCCCGATCCCCGCCACGAGTGACAGCCGCACGGTGCGCACCGCGCCCAGCCGGTCACGGATACTGTCGCCGGCAAAGCGGAACACCGCCATCGCCGCAGAGAACGCCGCGAAGGCAAAGCCCGAACTGGAAATCGTGGCGCCCAGATCCTGGCGCAGATAGATCGCGCTCCAGTCGATCGCCGCGCCTTCGGGCACCATGGCGAACAGCGCCAGAATGCCGATGGCCAGCCCCTTGAGCAGCGCCGGCCGGTTGCGCCTCGCCGCGGCCCGGATGGCGCCGAGGCCGCCGGTGCCCTCGCTCGTCCCCGTCATGATCTGCCCATCGTCAAAGATGCTGCGGCGAACCGGCAGGATCAGGACAAGCGTGATCGCCCCGATCGCCAGCGCATGGGCCGGCGCGCCGATCGCTTCGATCAGCGGCCCGCCCGATGCGGCACCGACGAAGCCGCCGACCGACCAGAAGCCGTGACAGGACGACATGATCGCCCGGCCGAGGCGGCGCTCGACGGCGACGGCATTGGCGTTGATCGCGACATCCATGCCGCCCATCATCGCCCCGAAGGCGAAGATGGCGACGGCGGCAAAGACCGGCGTCGGCGCCAGCACCAGAAGCGGCAGTGCCAGCGCGAGCAGTGCCTGGGTCACCAGAACCGGCCGCCGCGAACCGCGCGTCGCCAGAACGCCGCCGATGAGCGGCATGGCCGTGATCGCACCAAGGCCCAGCACCAGAATGAACAGGCCGAGGGTGGATTCGCCGATCCCGAGGCGCGCCGCGAGCACCGGCACCTGCGGCGTCCACGAGCCGAGAACCAGCCCGTTGACGAAGAAGGCCAGCGCCACGGCGATCCGCGTCGGCGGAAAGACGCCCGTCTGCGGCGCGGGCGACCGGGTCTGCACTACGGACATGGATGGCTCCAGCAACAGCGCCGCGGGCGGCGCAACGAACGGGATCTTCGGCTAGCGGACGGGCACACGGACGACATCGGTGCCCCCATCGGCAAAGGCGGCGAGGATGGCGGGCCCGGCATCAGCTTCGGTCACCATCCGGGTCATTTTCGACGCGGCAATGACCCGGAACGGCGCCACCGTGCCCAGCTTGTCCGCCGTCGCGATCACCATGACGCTGCGCCCGGACAGGGCCATGCGCCGCTTGAACTCCGCCTCTTCCTGGCTGAAGGCGGTGACGCCCTCGACGGGGTCGACGCCGCAGGCGCCCAGCACCACCAGATCCGGACACAGGCGCTCAGCGTCGCTGACCGCCTTGGCGCCGAGGCAGGCGCCGGTGTGGGGATCGAACTGCCCGCCGACGAGGACCACCCGCAATCCGGGCGCCTCCGGCACGGCCAAGGCGACGGATGGAGAATTGGTGACGATGGTGGCGCGCAAGTCCGGTGCGATCTGCCGCGCAAGCGCAATGTTGGTCGAGCCGGCATCGATGAAGATCGTGCCGTCACGTGGCAGGATGCCCGCCGCGACTCTGGCAAGCTCCGCTTTTGCCGGACCGGCCTTCTCCTGCCGGCTGGCCAGTGGCGCGCCGCTGGGGGCGAGCGGCAAGGCACCGCCATAGACGCGCTCGCAGAGCCCGGCCGCCGCCATTTCGCGCAGGTCGCGGCGGATCGTATCCTCCGAGACTGAGAATTCCCGCGCCATGGTGGCCGCGATCACCCGGCCGTCCCTGGCCAGCCGTTCGCGAATGGCGGCCTGGCGCTGTCCAGTCAGAAGGGACGTCATTCGCTGCGCCTTCCGCTCCGCTCATGTTGATGCATGTTTCTGCACGATTATGCCGAGATCGTCAAGCAGCCCGACACCAGGGCCCGAACAGCAAAATGCCGCCGGGGTCGCCGACGGCATTTTGCTGTTCCGCTTCAGGGGGAAGCCCTACCCTACCCCGCGGCGTACACCACCAGCAGGTCCTTGGCGTCGATCTGCGCCCCCGCCGTGACATGCACTGCCTCGATGGTGCCGTCGCGCTCGGCGTGGATGGCGGTCTCCATCTTCATCGCCTCGATGGACAGGAGCACGTCGCCGCTGCGCACCGTCTGGCCTGCGGCCACGGCAAGGGTCGAGACGACACCCGGCATCGGCGCGCCGACATGGTTGGCATTGCCCGCTTCCGCCTTCGGCCGCACGGCGGCGCCGGCCGCGCCATGGGCCCGGTCCGGCACCTTGATGCGCCGCGGCTGGCCGTTCAGCTCGAAGAACACCGTCCGCATGCCCTTCTCGTCGGTCTCGCCGAAGCCGAGGCAGCGGACCACCAGCGTCTTGCCGCGCTCCAGATCGATCAGCACTTCCTCGTCCTGGGCGATGCCGTAGAAATAGGATGGCGTCGGCAGCATCGAGACCGGGCCGTAGAGCTCCTGGGCCGCGGCGAAGTCGGTGAAGACCTTCGGATACATCAAATAGGAGGCGAACTCCTGCGCGCTGGCGTCGCGCTCCAGCTTCTCCTCCAGCTTCGCCTGCTCGGCAGCCAGATCGGCGTCGGCAAGCAGCGAGCCCGGCCGCACGGTGATCGGCGTCTCGCCCTTCAGCACCTTCTTCTGGATGTCGGCGGGCCAGCCCTGCGGCGGCTGGCCGAGGTCGCCATGCATCATCGAGACGACGGAATCGGGGAAGGCCAGATCCTTCTTCGGGTCCATGACGTCGGCGACGGTCAGATCCTGGCTGACCATCATCAGCGCCATGTCGCCGACCACCTTGGAGGACGGCGTCACCTTGACGATGTCGCCGAACATCCGGTTCACGTCGGAATAGGTCTGGGCCACCTGGTGCCAGCGCGTCTCCAGCCCCAGCGAACGAGCCTGTTCCTTCAGATTGGTGAACTGGCCGCCGGGCATCTCGTGCAGATAGACTTCGGACGCCGGCCCCTTCAGGTCGCTCTCGAAAGCCGCATACTGGTTGCGCACGGCCTCCCAGTAGAAGGAGATCCGTCGGATCGCCTCGGCGGACAGGCCGGAATCGCGCTCGCTGCCCTTCAGCGCCTCGACGATGGAGCCGAGGCAGGGCTGCGCCGTGTTGCCGGAGAAGGCATCCATGGCCGCATCGACCGCGTCGACGCCGAAATCGATCGCGGCCAGCACGGTCGCTGCCGAGATGCCCGACGTGTCGTGGGTGTGGAAGTGGATCGGCAGCCCGACCTCTTCCTTCAGCGCCTTGAACAGCACGCGCGCCGCCGCAGGCTTCAGCAGGCCCGCCATGTCCTTGACGCCGAGAATGTGGGCGCCGGCGGCCTCCATCTCCTTGGCGAGGGAGACGTAGTATTTCAGATCGTATTTGGCGCGGTCCGGGTCGAACAGGTCGCCCGTGTAGCAGATCGCGCCCTCGCACAGCTTGTCGGCCTCGCATACCGCGTCCATGGAGACGCGCATGTTCTCGACCCAGTTCAGGCAGTCGAAGACGCGGAACAGGTCGACGCCGCCACGGGCCGCCTCGGCGACGAAGCGCTTGACGACATTGTCGGGATAATTGGTGTAGCCGACGCCGTTGGAGCCGCGCAGCAGCATCTGCAACAGGATGTTGGGCGCGCGCTCGCGGACCAGCGCCAGGCGCTCCCACGGATCTTCGGTCAGGAAACGCATGGCGACGTCGAAGGTCGCCCCGCCCCAGCATTCGAGGCTGAGGAGCTGCGGCAGGCCGCGGGCATAGGCGTCGGCCACCGCAGCGATGTCGTGGGTGCGCACGCGGGTCGCCAGCAGCGACTGGTGGCCGTCGCGCATGGTCGTGTCGGTGACCAGCACCTGCGGCTGGGCCAGCATCCAGTCGGCAAAGCCGCGGGGGCCGAGTTCGTCGAGCTTCTGGCGCGTGCCGTCGACGATCGGCGCCTTGAACAGCGGCGGGATCGGCAAAGCGTGCTCGGCCGAGGGGCGCGGGCGGTTCTTGGTCTCCGGATGACCGTTGACGGTGACGTCGGCGAGATAGGTCAAGAGCTTGGTCGCGCGGTCGCGGCGCTTCACCTGGTCGAACAGGGCCGGCGTCTCGTCGATGAACTTGGTCGTGTAGGAATTGTCGCGGAATTTCGGGTGCGAGATGATCGCTTCGAGGAAGGTCAGGTTCGTGGCGACACCCCGGATACGGAATTCGCGCAGCGCCCGGTCCATGCGAGCGATGACTTCCTCCGGGCTCGGCGCCCAGGCGGTGACCTTTTCCAGCAGCGGATCGTAGAAGCGGGTGATGACCGCGCCGGAATAGGCGGTGCCGCCGTCGAGCCGGATGCCGAAGCCCGTTGCGCCGCGATAGGCGGTGATGCGACCGTAATCGGGAATGAAGTTCTGCTCGGGGTCTTCCGTCGTGATCCGGCACTGCATGGCATGGCCGTTGAGACGGATCTCGCTCTGGGGCGGTACGCCCGATTCCGGCGTGCCGATGGCATGGCCGTCGAGGATGTGGATCTGCGCCTTGACGATGTCGATGCCGGTGACTTCCTCGGTCACCGTATGCTCGACCTGGATGCGCGGATTGACCTCGATGAAGTAGAACTTGCCGCTGTCGGCATCCATCAGGAACTCGACGGTGCCGGCGCCGACATAGGCGGTGGCGTCGGCGAGCTTGCGCGCATAGCCGGCGATCTCCGCACGCTGGGCGTCGTCGAGATAGGGCGCCGGGGCGCGCTCAACGACCTTCTGGTTGCGGCGCTGGATCGAGCAGTCGCGCTCGAACAGGTCGACGACGTTGCCATGGGTGTCGCCGAGGATCTGCACCTCGACATGGCGGGCGCGCTCGATCAGCTTCTCGAGATAGACCTCGTCCTTGCCGAAGGCGGCGCGGGCCTCGCGCTTGCCCTCGACAACCTCGCGTTCGAGGTCCTTTTCGTCGCGGATGGCGCGCATGCCGCGGCCGCCGCCGCCCCAAGACGCCTTCAGCATCACCGGATAGCCGACCTCGGCCGCCATGCGGCGCACCTCGTCCATGTCGTCGGGCAGCGGCACGGTGGCCGGCACCACCGGCACTCCGACTTCGAGCGCGAGATTGCGCGCCGCCACCTTGTTGCCGAGCCGGCGCATGGTGTCGGCGGAGGGGCCGATGAAGGTGATCCCCGCCTCGACGCAGGCATCGACGAATTCGGGGCTTTCCGACAGGAGGCCGTAGCCCGGATGAATGGCGTCGGCGCCCGAGAGCTTCGCGACCCGGATCACTTCCTCGATCGCCAGATAGCTCTCGATCGGCCCCATGTCCTTGGACAGATGTGGACCACGGCCGACCTGGTAGCTCTCGTCGGCCTTGAAGCGGTGCAGGGCCAGCTTGTCTTCCTCGGCCCAGATCGCCACGGTCCGGATATCGAGCTCGTTCGCGGCGCGGAACACGCGAATGGCGATTTCGGATCGGTTGGCGACGAGAATCTTGCGAATGGCCAAGGAACGCTCCTCCTGTACAGGATGCCGGACTTATCCCGCTTGCGGCCGGCACTCAAGATTGCGGCGGCGCGGGACGTTTCGCAAGCGCGAAGAGAAGGCGGTCGATGCGGCAGTGGCAGAACCGGCCGGCTCGCTGCGCGATCGGGCATCGACCCTATGGCGGACAAGACTCAAGCTCCTTCGCTCTGACCTCAGCTCGTCCGGTTCGCCACGAACCGCGCCGCCTCGATCAGCACGCCCCCCTTGTCGCCGAAGGGCGCAAGTTCCGCCTCCGCCTCGGCCACCAGCCGGTCGAGACGCGCACGGGTCCAGTCGATCCCGTGGAGGGCAGGCAGCGTCTTCTTGCCCCGCTCGCGGTCCTTGCCGGCAGCCTTCCCCAGCACCGCGGCATCCGCCGTCTCGTCGAGAAGGTCGTCGGCGAGTTGGAAGGCGAGGCCGACGATCTCGCCGAAGCGGCGCAGGCGGGCGCGTTCGGCCGCACCGGCATCGGCGACGATGGCGCCGGCCTCGCAGGCGAAGGCGATCAGCGCGCCGGTCTTCATCGCCTGCATCCGGGCGATCTCGTCCTCGGACAGGACGGCGTTCTCGGCGGCGAGATCCAGCACCTGCCCGCCGACCATGCCCGCTGCGCCGGCATCGCGGGCCAGCAGCGCGACGAGCGCGACGCGGGCCTTCGGCGATAGCCCTTCCTCGCCTGCCACGAGACCGAAGGCGAGGGTCAGGAGGCCGTCGCCCGCCAGGATCGCCGTCGCCTCGTCATAGGCCCGGTGGACGGTGGGCTTGCCGCGCCTCAGATCGTCGTCGTCCATCGACGGCAGATCGTCATGGACCAGCGAATAGCAGTGGATGCACTCCAGCGCCGTCGCCGCACCGATCGCAGCCTGCAGGTCGGCGCCGAACAGGCGCGCGCTCTCGATCACCAGGAAGGGCCGCAGCCGCTTGCCCCCGCCGAGCGCGCCATGGCGCATGGCCGCCAGAAGCCGCGCCGGAGCGCCCGCCACCGAACCGTGCGCGCCGGCAAGGCAGTCCGCGAGCCGGGCTTCGGTCAGGTCGGCGGCTTCCGACAACCGGGCTTGAAACGGGGTCTGGCTCATGGCTGCGTCGCTCTCCTGTCAGTGCGCTCGGCTTTGCCGAAGCCGCGGCCCGGGTCAAGGCGGCTGTGCGGCAGGTTCCCCATCGCGGCCCCACGGCGATCGACACGGCGCGGCGTTGCGGCCATGCGGCGTCACCGGTAAGACCGGCGGATGACCGCGCGTTCCCGCCCCTGCCCTTCGAACAGTAACCAGCCGGCCTCCGCCGGCCGTGCAGGCGTCGCACGATGATCCGGCGCATTGCGGCGATCGCCGCTCTCGTGATTCTCGTACTGGTGGCGATTCCCCTCATCCTGACGCCACTCTATGCCCTGCGCGCCGTGCATCCGGTCTCGACGCTGATGCTGGCCGATCATTTCGGCTTCCGTTCGATGCAGCGTGAATGGGTCGACATCGACGCCATCGCCCCGGTGATGGTCTATTCGGTGATGATGTCGGAGGACGGCCAGTTCTGCCGGCATGACGGCATCGACTGGGGCGAGATGCGCGCCGTGGTGGAGGAAGCGCTGGCCGGCGAGGAAACCCGCGGCGCCTCGACGATTCCCATGCAGACGGTAAAGAATCTCTTCCTGTGGGGCGGCCGCTCCTATGTGCGCAAGGCGATCGAGGCGCCGCTCGCCCTCTACCTCGACCTTGTCCTGTCGAAGCGGCGGATCATGGAGATCTATCTCAACGTCGTGGAGTGGGATCGCGGCATCTATGGCATCGAGGCGGCTGCGCAGCATTACTTCGGCCGGTCCGCCGCCAGACTCACCGCCCGCCAGGCCGCGCTTCTGGCGGTCACGCTGCCCAATCCGATCCAGCGCAATCCGGCCAATCCCGGGCGCGGGCTCAACCGCCTCGCCGACCGGGTGCAGCGCATGGCGAAAAGCTCGGGCGACTATGTCGGCTGCGTGAAGCCGGCATAAGGACGGCGATGGAATCGTCGCCTGCCCCTTCCCAACCGACCGGGTCTTTGCTATGGGCAGCCTCGAATTCCCGTCATGGCGAAGTCCTGCGGCGATCTGCATGGGATCGCGGGCGACGCCGACGTGAATGCGCGGAGCTCCGAGAGCCGGCGCAGAACCAGATCAGACAGACGTCGATGATGCCGCGTTGCGGCATCCCCCGACAGCCCGAACGGAGCAAGACATGGCCGTACCCAAACGCAAAACGTCCCCGTCGAAGCGCGGCATGCGCCGTTCGGCGGACGCCCTCAAGGCGCCGACCTACATCGAAGACAAGGATTCGGGCGAGCTGCGCCGTCCGCATCACGTCGACCTGAAGACCGGCATGTATCGCGGTCGCCAGATCCTGTCGGTCAAGGAAAAGGCGTAAGCCCTTTCCCGGCTGCCTCGGCGGCCGGATCGATCAGCATGAAAAAGGGCCGGTCCGGCAGGACTGGCCCTTTTCGCGTTGCCTGCACTGCTGTCGCCACGCTGTAGCGCCCGCGGCCCGGTCCTCCCCCGGGCGGCGGACGGCACCGATCGTGATCAGTCGGCCTTCTTGGTGTCGGTCTTGCGGGCGTCCAGCGCCTCGATGCGCTTCTGCATCTCCACCAGCTGCTCGCGCATCGCCTTCAGATCGTCGTCGGCCGGCCGCTCGCTGCGGCGCGGCGCGCCCGCCTCGCTGTCACGCGACGCCGGATCGGCCGCATTTCCCATGGCCCCGGCGGCAAACGGATTGAACACGGTCATGGCCTGCCGGAACATCTCGGTGTTGCGACGAACCTGCTCTTCCATCAGCTTGATCGGCGTCTGCGCCATCGCGCTTGGCAGCTTGTCGCGGAAGCCTTCCTGTTCGCGCGAAAACGCGCTCATCGACTGTTCCAGATAGGCCGGAATGACCATCTGCATCTGGTCGCCATAAAACCGGATGAGCTGGCGCAGGAAGGCGATCGGCATCAGGTTCTGGCCGCCCTTGTTCTCCTGCTCGAAGATGATCTGGGTCAGCACCGAATGGGTGATGTCCTCGCCGGTCTTGGCGTCCTGAACCTCGAATTCCTCGTTCTTTTTGACCATCGCCGCCAGGTTTTCCAGCGTCACATACGTGCTGGTACCGGTATTGTAGAGCCGGCGATTGGCGTATTTCTTGATGACCGTCACGTCCGAATTCTTGGCCATTCCTCACCCCCTAGCCCGCTGTTCCGGCGTCAACGTCGTCGGTTTGTGCGACTGCTTCGTTGCGCCGCATAAATGATAGGCACAAAACCCGGCGGTACTCAAACCATTCCCGGCGGCCCGGCCGGGGCGCCTACCGCATCGCAGCGTCCGCCGGCGCGGGGCGCAGCGCCGGGGATCGCGTTGACAGTCGCAAAGCGGCTCTGCGACAACCGATGGGAACCCGGTCGCGGCACCCTATCTGCCGCGGCACGGAATTCCTCGGATCGCGGGCAGCCCGCAGGGAGACACAGGTCATGAGCAACGGACAATCGGTCGTCATCGTCGGCGCGGCGCGCACCCCGGTCGGCTCCTTCAACGGCGCGTTCGCCAATGTGCCTGCCCATGAGCTGGGCGCTGCGGCCATTCGCGAGGCGCTGGCCCGCGCCAAGGTCGACGCCAACGACGTGGACGAGGTCATCATGGGCCAGATCCTGACCGCCGCCGAGGGCCAGAACCCGGCCCGTCAGGCGGCCATGGCGGCCGGCTGCCCGAAGGAGACCACCGCCTGGGCGCTGAACCAGCTCTGCGGCTCGGGTCTGCGCACCGTCGCCATCGGCATGCAGCAGATCGCCCTCGGCGACGCCAGCATCATCGTGGCCGGTGGGCAGGAATCCATGTCCATGGCGCCGCATGCCGCGCATCTGCGCCAGGGCCAGAAGATGGGCGACCTGAAGATGGTCGACACCATGCTGAAGGACGGCCTGATCGACGCCTTCAACGGCTACCACATGGGCAATACGGCCGAGAACGTCTCGCGCCAGTGGCAGATCACCCGCGAGATGCAGGACGAGTTCGCCGTGGCCTCGCAGAACAAGGCCGAGGCCGCCCAGAAGGCCGGTCGCTTCAAGGACGAGATCGTCCCCTTCACCGTCAAAGGCCGCAAGGGCGACACGGTGGTGGAGGATGACGAGTACATCAAGCACGGCACGACGCTGGAGAAGGTGCAGAAGCTGCGCCCGGCCTTTGACAAGGAAGGCTCGGTTACGGCGGCCAACGCCTCGGGCATCAATGACGGCGCTGGCGCCACGGTGCTGATGAGCGAGGCCGAGGCCGAGCGGCGCGGGCTGACCCCGCTGGTGCGCATCGCCTCCTGGGCGACCGCCGGCGTCGATCCGTCGATCATGGGCACCGGACCGATTCCGGCCTCGCGCAAGGCGCTCGAAAAGGCCGGCTGGAGTGTCGAGGATCTCGACCTCGTCGAGGCCAACGAGGCCTTCGCCGCTCAGGCCTGCGCGGTGAACAAGGACCTCGGCTGGAACCCGGACATCGTCAACGTCAATGGCGGCGCCATTGCCATCGGCCATCCAATCGGCGCGTCCGGCACGCGCGTCCTCAACACGCTGATCCATGAGATGATCCGGCGCGACGCCAAGAAGGGTCTCGCCACCCTGTGCATCGGCGGCGGCATGGGCGTCGCCATGTGCTTCGAGCGCCCGTAACGGCGCCGTCGTAAACGGCGCGGCGGCATGACGGACCTGAACTTCGAACAGCTCGTGTTCTCGGGCGGCGGAACGCGCTGCTTCTGGCACGGCGGTTTCCTCGAGACGGTCCGCCGGCCGCTGGCCCTGACGCCGGCGCGCATCGCCGGCGTCTCCGGCGGCGCGCTGTCGGCGAGCTGCTTCATCGCCGGTCGCGACGAAACCCTGCTGGAGGTGATGGGCACGACCTTCGACCGCCGATCGCAGAACATCGCCACCAGCTGGAACGAGGTGCAGGCCGACGGGCTGACGCCGCACCAGCGCATGTACCGGGAAATCGTCAGCGAGACGCTCGACCGGCAGGCCATCGCGGCCATCGCCGACGGCCCGTCCTTTCAGGTGTTGCTGGCCCATCCGCCGACCCGGCGCCTGCCGAAATGGTCGACCTTCCCGCTGATGGCGGCCTATCTCGTCGATCTCGCCGTCCGCTCGACGCCGAAGGTCATGTTGCCGACGGTGCTGGGCGCCGACCAGATTCTCGTGGACGCCAGGCAGGCGGCCCGCGACGGCTGCCTGATCGATCTCATCTGCAGTGCGGCCGTGATCCCGCCGGTGTTCAACATCGAGGGCTGGAACGGCCGCCCGGTCATCGACGGCGGCATGACGTCGAAGGCGCCGATGCCCGATCCGAACGAGGGCCGGACGCTTATCCTGCTCACCCGCCGGTTCCGTCACCTGCCGAAGTCGGACAGCTGCCTCTATGTCGAGCCGTCCGAAGCGGTGCCGGCCGACAAGATCGATTTCACCAACCGCGAAAAGATCGAGGACACCTGGCGACAGGGCGCCAGCGACGGCAGGGCTTTCCTGCTCCGGCACGGGCTGGGAACGGACGCGCCGGCCTACGCACATGACAAAACGCAAGGAACGCGCGACGCTCGCGGATCATAAGAAGTCAAATGGGAGGAAAGACATGGGAAGAGTTGCAATCGTCACCGGCGGCACGCGCGGTATCGGCGCGGCCATCGCCAAGGCGCTGAAGGCGGCCGGCTACACGGTCGCGGCGACCTATGCCGGCAATGACGAGAAGGCCAACGCCTTCAAGGACGCCACCGGCATCGCCGTCTACAAATGGGATGTCTCTTCCTACGAGGCCTGCGCGGAGGGCATCGCCAAGGTCGAGGCCGAGCACGGCCCCGTCGAGATCCTAGTCAACAATGCCGGCATCACGCGGGACGCCATGTTCCACAAGATGACACCCGAGCAATGGCAGGAGGTCATCGGCACCAATCTCAACGGCCTGTTCAACATGACCCGGCCGGTCTGGGAGGGCATGCGGTCGCGCAGTTTCGGCCGGATCATCAACATTTCGTCGATCAACGGCCAGAAGGGTCAGGCAGGCCAGGCGAACTATTCCGCCGCCAAGGCCGGCGACATCGGCTTCTCCAAGGCGCTGGCCCAGGAAGGCGCCAAGAAGGGCATCACCGTCAACACGATCTGCCCCGGCTACATCAACACCGAGATGATGGCGACGATCTCCGACGACGTGATGCAGAAGCACATCCTGCCGCAGATCCCGGTCGGCCGTCTCGGCGAAGCCGAAGAGATTGCCCGCTGCGTGGTGTTCCTTGCTTCGGACGACGCCGGCTTCATCACCGGCTCGACGCTCTCGGCGAATGGCGGCCAGTACCTGCACTGACGGACCGCGAAATTCGCGATCGCACGGGGACGGCGTCCACGCAGCGTCGTCCCCGACCGTCGCGAGCCGATGTCACGTTCCCCTGCCTGATAGTCACGGAACCAAAGGACCACAATCTCGGTTTGGGCTCCGCACACGCGCTGGAGTTGTTTCCGGCCGCGCGATTTTGGGTGAGGAGTCGAGCCGTGATCAGCAGGAAAAGCCTTTACGCAGTGGTGGCCGTAGCGGCAATGACCGCGGCCACGCCGGTGCTGTCCCAGAGCGTCCAGATCGGTCGCGACGGGATCCGCATCGTCCCCCAGGAACAGATGCGCGATCACGACCGGCGCGACCACGATCGCCGGGATCGGCGCGAGGAAGCCCGCCGCGACGTCTCCGAGCGCGATGCGGTGCGCATCGCCAAGCGTCAGGGCATGCGCCAGGTCCACGTCGTCACGAGCAGCCGCGGCGCCTACCGCGTCGAGGGCTCCGACCGGCGCAAGCGCCAGATGCGTGTCGAGATCGACCGCCGCAGCGGCGAGGTCCTGTCGGTCCGCTGACCTGACGGGAACACGCGCGTCGCGCAGCAATCGACCGATGGCGCGGCCTGCGCCCATCGGTGATGGCCCCAAACGAAGAAGGCCCTGGTGGAGCGTATCCGCCGGGGCCTTCGTCGTTTCACATGTCGCAGATAGTTACAGGATGCCGCCGGAACTGCCGAGGATCGCCAGGGCCGGCGACGTCGCCGTGCTCGTCGACTGGGCTTCCTGCAGGGCGAGATAGCGGCTGATGAACCGCTCCAGTCCCTTCGGGTCCTTCAGCGTTTCCAGGTCCAGCTTCTTCTCGATCGTCCGCTTCTGCAGATCGAGATTGCTCTGGCTCGATTCGGCCGGCAGTCCCACCGCGGTCTGCACCACGGTCAGGAGCGCCGGATCGGCGAGGATCTCGTAGATCGACGTCAGTTCGGGCGCCAGCCGACGGAAATAGAGGGCCAGGCGCACCGACTCATTGTCGGCGCCGGCCTCTTCTTCCATGGTCTGGCGCAGGTAGAAATCCTGCGTCGAAAGGAAGTCGCTGGCGCTCTGGATCTCGTGCACGCCGCGCTCGATGCCGCCATCCGGCGTGAAGGCGTAGGCGGCCGCGAATTCGATCAGACGGCGATCGCCCGACTTGTTGACGAAGCTCTCGGGATCGGACGGATCGCTGGTCAGGATCGAGACGAGATCCTTCTGCGACAGGCGATCGGCCTCCAGCCCATAGGCCTTCAGCGCGAAGTTCACGACGGTCTTGTTGCTGACGAAGTCGTTGACGGAGACGATCGACAGGAGCGCCTTCTTGTAGGCGGTGGTGGCCTCGGTGATCGCCTTGCTTTCGGCCGTCGTCGGCGTGTCGCCGAAGGATCCAGCGTAGCGCGTGGCGGTGTCGATCTGGTTGGCTTCGGTCTGGGCAATGCGCTGGGCCGCGATCTTGCCGCTGTCGTCGAAGTTGAACGCCGCCGCCAGCTTCACGTAGCGATCGTTATTCAATGAATTGGCATAGGACGACGGGTCGGAGGGGTCGCTGCGCAGCACCCGCATGATGCTGCTGCGGCTCTCGGTCGCCGGGTCCAGGCCGAAGGCCTTCAGGGCGTAGTCGTAGACCGCCGAACTCGAGACGAACTGGCGGACGGTCGACATGCCACTCACCGCCACGCGGAACAGGCTGGTGGCGATCTTGTCGTTGCCGGCCGTGGCGGTACGGTAATTGGCGAAATAGCCGTCGACCGTCGCCTCGCGCGCCGCATCGCTCTGGGCAGGTTCGCCGACCGGCAGATTGCCCTGCGTGTCGAAATTGAACCGCTCGTTGAGAAGCTTGTACTTCTCCTTTCGGGCGAGCGAGGCCGGCGTGTCCTCCGGCATCTGGTTCAGGTCGCTGTTCGGGTCGTCCGGGTCGCTGGTGATCAGCGTCCAGGCATAGGAGGGCATCTCCGAATCGCTGAGGCCGACCGAACTCAACGCTATGCCGAACAGGCGGGGATCGTTGACCAGTTCGTCCGCGGTGCGGATCTTGGCGATCTCGGATTCATAGTAGCTGACCTGGTAGGCCGCCGCCTGCTCGCTGGTGGCGAGGCCCTTCTTGGCGAAATATTCGAAGACCGTGTTGTTGGCCTCCTTCTCGCTCTGCAGGCCACCGGCGGGGATCGAGCCGTCCGGCTCGAAGGCCAGCATGGCGGCGAGATCGGCATAGCGGTTGTCGCCATTGGCGGCTGGACCGTCGGCAGCGTTGCCGGTCAGGACATCACGGATGAAGGAACGCGACGCAATCGACGGGTCGATGCCGACCGAGGCCAGCGAGACGTTGAAGAGATGCGTGCTGTTCAGGAACTCATCGACATTGGAGATGGCGCCGATGCCGTCCATGTAGGCCTTGGCGGCCGTCGCATGCACCTGGCCGGCGCGGGTGCGATAGTCCGAATAGGCCTCGACGACGAGATCGGTCTGCCCGACCGTCTGGGCCACCAGAACCGGCGGCTCGGCGGTATTGATGAAGCTGAAAGCCTTGGCGAAAGTCCGGTAGCGCTCGTCCGACAGCTTGTTGGCAAGGCTCTTGGAATCGCTGAGATCGCTCTCGAGCACCTTCTTGATCAGCGCCTTCGAACCGATCTGTTCTTCCAGCCCATGCGCCTTCATGGCGTAGGAATAGAGCCGGTAATCCGCCATGAACTCGTCGATCGTCGAGACCGAATGAATGTTCGTCCGGTAGTATTCCGCCTCGCGCTTGACCACGGGATCGGCCGCGATGCGGTCGAGCGTGCGGGTCATGTCGCGGGTGTAGAGCTGGTACGAGAGCGTATTGGAGAGCATGCCGGCGTTTCCTGGCCGTGCGGACCGCACGTGACACTACGGCCGCGGAAGGCGGCACATGGGCGGCAGCTTACCGGGCAAATCCTTAACCGGGACTGGATACGCCCCCGAAAAAGCGATTCGCCGCCGCCTTTTGCTCAATCGACGGTCAGCATCCGCCCCTGCGCGTCAGACCGGATGGCAAGGTCGAGCAGCGTCTGCACCTGCGCCGCGTGGCGGAAATCCGGCTGGCCGTTCACCCCCGACAGGAGCGCCAGCACGAAGCGGTCGGCGTTACGCGGTGTCGGCGGGCAGTCGAGCACCTTCCAGGTCTGCGTCTCGATATCAGGTCCGAGACAGGCCGAAAGCGTCGAGTCCGTCGTGTTGGACCAGATCTTCAGGGCGCCCTTCTCGCCGTGAATGGTCAGGTCGAGATCGTTCTCCCTGCCGGTCGCCGACCGGCTCATATGGACGACACCCAGCGCCCCGTTGCCTAATTCCACGGTCATCGCGCAGGAATCGTTGGCGTCGAGCCCGTAGTCGCCGATCGCGCCGCCCTCGGCCTTGTCGAAGGTCTTGAGCCGCGCCCCCAGCGCGGCGATGTCGAGACCGGTGCCGAAGGTGACGAAGTCGAGGATGTGGATGCCGATATCGCCGAGGACGCCGCCCGAGCCATGGGCCGTCGACAGCCGCCACAGCCATCGCTCGTCGGTCCGCCAGTCGCCCCAGTGGCGCGCCGTCAGCCAGCTCTGCAGATAGCTCGCGGCGACGTGCCGGATGGCGCCGATCTCGCCCGACTCGATCATCCGGCGCGCCATCTGGATCGCATGGGCATTGCGGTAGGTCAGGTTGACCATGTTGATCGCGCCGGCCGCCTCCGCCGCCGCAACCATCTCGAAGGCGTCGGCCGCATGGACCGCCAGCGGCTTCTCGCAGAACACCGCCTTGCCGTGTTCGAGGATCTCCAGCGTCGTCGGCTTGTGAACCTGGTCCGGGGTCGCGTTGACCACCGCCTCGAAACCGCCCCAGGCCAGCGCGGCATCGAGATTGTCGAAAGCCTGCGGAATGTCATGCAGGGCGGCGAAGGCCCGGGCCCGTTCGGCATTGGTGTCGCAGGCCGCAACGACCGTGCAGCCGGGGATCGAGCCGAAATGCTCGGCGTGGCGATGGGCGATGCTGCCGGTTCCGAGGATCAGGATGCGCTTCGCACCCGCCGCGGCCCCGGACGGCGAGGTCGCCCCGCCGGTCATCGAAAGCCCGCCTCGCCGTCCTTGTGGAGCGAGGCGCCGCGTTGCTCGATCGGCTCGGGTGCCTTGTCGACCGGCACGTTCGGCGCATTCGACACGTCGGACCACGCGGGAACCGGGTTGTACGCCCAGTGCACCGCATTGCGCAGCACGGTCTGCACGGCCGGCTCGTGATAGATCGGATAGGTCTCGTGACCGGGGCTGAAATAGAAGATGTTGCCCGCCCCGCGCCGGTAGGTCAGGCCGGAGCGGAACACCTCGCCGCCCTCGAACCAGGAGATGAACACCGTCTCCAGCGGATCGGGCACCAGGAACGGTTCGCCATACATCTCCGCCTGGGGCAGCTCGATCGACGGCCCGAGCCCCTGCGCGATCGGATGCGAGCGGTTGATCGTCCACAGCCGTTCGCGCT
Organism: Aurantimonas manganoxydans SI85-9A1; assembly: GCF_000153465.1. GTDB lineage: Bacteria > Pseudomonadota > Alphaproteobacteria > Rhizobiales > Rhizobiaceae > Aurantimonas > Aurantimonas manganoxydans. Next base: position 3,473,371 of record NZ_CH672387.1, read on the forward strand.
CGCCCGCCTCGCGCCACCGCAGCGAGCAGGGCGTGCCCATCAGCCGCTTGAATATCTTCGAGAAGTGCCCCGAATGCAGGACGAGCAGGCCCATGCCCTGATGCACCCGCTCGGCGACGCGATTGACCGTCTCGTCGCTGACCTGGCCATGGGCCTTGTGCCCCCACCACAGAAGCACGTCCGTCGCGTCGAGCCGTTCCTGCGGAAGGCCGTGCTCGGGCGCGTCCAACGTCGCAGTGGCGACGTCTATCTCCGGATCCTGCCGCAAGGCGGCGGCGATCGTCTCGTGGATGCCGTCCGGATAGATCGCGCGGACCTCGGCTTCCTCGCGCTCGTGGACGAACTCGTTCCAGACGACGGTGCGGATTGCCATGACGGTCTCCGATAAGCCGAACTGCGGGGCGCCTTGCCTGCCTCCGGGGCGAAGGTCCCCTCGCCCCGGACTCAACTCGATCAGATGGCCTCGAGCAACGCGAAGGGAAGCTGCGCCAGCACCGTCGCCAGGGACAGCTCGGTGGGCAGTTCATGCTCCTGCCCGGTGACCACGTCGCGGTAGGTGCGGCCGGCGAGCCCCTCCGGCAGGCGGATCGACGTCTCCTGCCAACGCTCGGCCGGCACGTCGATCGCCTCGCGCCCGTCCAGCAGGGTCAGGCACAGCCGCGGCGCGATGGTGATCGCGGCGTGTCCGGCCTCGTCGGTGCGGGCAAAGGCGACGACATGCGCCGCCATCGCGCCCTCGACGGCCAGCGGCACATAGGCCCCCGTGGTGAACAGCGCCGGCGCACGCTGGCGCATCGCCAGTCCGCGCGCGACGATCATCGCCTTCAGATGGCCGCTGCGCCAGTCGGCCAGCGCGTCCGCCGGATTGCCCGCTTCCAAAAGGGCGGCTGAGATCGACGCGAAGTCGACGGTCCGCCGGTTGTCCGGATCGACCAGGGAGAAATCGTAGAACTCGGTGCCCTGGTAGATGTCGGGTACGCCCGGCGCCGCCATCTTGATCGCTGTCTGGGACAGCGAATTCAGCACGCCGGCGGCCACGAAGGGCTGCGCCGCCGCCCAGAAGCTGGAGAGGAAATCGCCGGTCTTCTTCGGGTCGAGCAGCGCATGGACGAAGTCCTGCACGCCGGCTTCATAGGCTTCGGCCGGCGAGGTCCAGCTGGTCCAGCGCTTGGCCTCGCGCACCGCCTTCTCGGCATAGGCGGCCAGGCGTTCTGCGATCGCGGCACAGGCGTCGGTGTCGGCCGGGTCGAAATCCGTCGGCAGGACGCCGAGCAGCGACTGGTAGAGGCCCCATTCCGTCGCCGGCTCGGGCGCTTCCATCTGGCCGCCTTCGATGGAATGCCGGTACGGCGCGAGCTGCTCGGCGTATCCGCGCACGAGCGACTGCCAGTGCTCCGGCGCCTCCGACAGCGTGTAAAGCCGCGCCCGGGCGTCCTCACCGCGCTTGGTGTCGTGGGTCGAGGTGGCCAGCATGCCTTCCGGCTGATCCTCGACCCGGATCTGCATCGCCTCGTGGAAGAGATCGACATCGGCGCCGTAATGATCCGGCTCGCCGCCCACCTCGTTCAGCGCGATCAGGCGGTTGTAGCGGTAGAACACCGTGTCCTCGACGGCCTTGGCCATCACCGCGCCGGTAGTCTGCTGCAGGCGGCGGGTGAAATCGAGGGCGCCGGCGACATCGGCGCCGTCCTCGAAATCGAGCTTCAAGAGCCGGCCGATGAACTGGATCGGCTCATCCGCCTCGACCTCGCGGCCGGTCATGGCCAGATCGACCGCGTCGTCGATGATCGCGATATCGCGGCGCGGCACGCCGTCGACCGAGACATAGGTGCGGTAGACCGGCAGCGCCGTCGCCACCTCGACGATGGCGCGGGCCATGGTGTCGGCGCCCAGATCGCGGGTCGCAAGGCCGCGCCCGGCCACCGACAGGGCGAGGCCCGTCAGATAGGACAGTTCACCGGCGAGGTTGCGCTGGAAGATCGCCCGCTTCTGCCGGGTGATCATGGCCCGCAGGTCTTCCTCCTCGCCGAGGAAGTCGTGATAGGCGTCGGTCATCGGCGCCTCGCGAGCGGCGTCGACGTAAAGCCCCGACAGGGCAGTGATGAATTCGTAGCCGGTCGTGCCGGCGATCTCCCAGGACGTGCGCAGGCGCTCGTCGCCGGTCAGGATCTTCTCGACATGGATCGAGGGCGAGCGGCGAACCGAATGAAACGCCTGGCGCAGATCCTCCAGATAGCCCTTCGGATCGGCGAGGCCGTCGACATGGTCGATGCGGATGCCGTCGAGCCGGCGCTCGCGGGCCAGCCGCATTACCATCTGGTGGGATTCGCGGAACACCCGGCGCGATTCCTGGCGCACGCCGATCAGGTCGGCGATCTCGAAGAACCGGCGATAGGTCAGCTTCTCGCGGGCCGTGCGCCACCAGGCCAGCCGCCAGGCCTGCGCTTCGTGCAGATCGTGCAGCGCGGCCTGATCGCCCCGGATCGTCGCCAGCGCCTTGTCCAGCGCGGAGCGGAAGGCCGGATCGGCGAGATGCTCGTGGAACCGCTCGGTCATCTCGTCGGCCTCGGTCGGCGTCGAGACGGCGAAGCGGCGGATCAGCCGGTCCTTGTCCGGATGATCCATCAGGCCGAAGATCTGGCCATAGGTGCGCGGATCGATCGGCAGGCCGTAGCCGGAGGCGTCGAAGCGCAGGCTGGAGGTCGGCTCGTCGAAGACGACGGAGAGGTCACCGTCGGCGAGCGCTTCGCCATAAGGCTTGGCCAGTACCGGCACGAGGATCTTCTCGGCCTCCCAGGAGATGTCGAAGGTGCCGGCATAGCGGCTTTCGCGGCCCCAGCGCAGCACGTCCTCCCACCAGTGGTTGGTCGGCGAGACGCCCATGTGGTTCGGCACGAAGTCGAGGATCAGGCCGAGATCGGCCTTCACCAGCGCGTCGCTCATCCTGGTGAAGCCGGCGACCCCGCCCAGATCCTCCTCGAAGGAATTGTAGTCGGTGACGTCGTAGCCGTGGGTGGAGCCCGGCGAGGCGGCGAAGATCGGCGAGGCGTAGAGATGGCTGGCGCCCAGCTTGCCGACATAGGCGGCGAGATCCGCGGCAACCGCGAAATCGGTGCCCTCGCGAAACTGCAGGCGATAGGTGGCGACGAGTTGGCGGCTCATTATGTGTTCGGCCTTTCTTCGCGCATGGCCCTGGCCATGGCCCGGAAGCGCTCGTGGTCGATCAGCCCCTCGAGGGGCACGTCGGATCGGATGCGCCAATTGGGATACTGGTCGGTGGTGCCGGGCAGGTTCGGCTGGCGCTCCTGTCCCACCATGTCCTCGAGCTGCACGGTCAGGAGGAGCGACGGCGTGCGCGCGACATAGCGATGGACGGCGACGGCAATCTCCGCCGGCAGCGCCTCGGGCAGATCGGCACCGCCCGCAAGGGTCAGCGCCTCCATGTCCTTCGGCAGCAGCTTCGCCTTGGCGAGCGCTGCCAGCAATGCCACGCGGTCGTGGCGGCGCGCAGCGAGATCGCGCTCGGTCGCGGCCTCGTCCTGGGTGCCGGCCTCGGCGCGCAGCTGGACGTCGGCGCCCGTCCACCAACCGGCGAGCGTCGCCAGATCGTGGGTGGAGACGCAGGCCAGCGCCAGTTCGGGATAGTCCTGCGGCTCGACGAAACGGTCGTCCTGCCGCTCGAAGTAGAGAACGCGGTAGGACAGAATGTTGGCGTCCTCCATCGTGCCGCGAAAACCTTCCGGGACCGTACCGAGATCCTCGCCGATGACCAGGCATTCATTGGCTTCGGAGGCTTCGGCCACGGCGTCGACCATCGCCCCGAGCGGATAGCGGACATAGCCGCCGCCCGAGGAGCCGGCATCCTGCGGGATCCACCAAAGCCGTGCCAGACCCATGGCATGATCGATGCGGACGGCGCCGGCATGGCGGGTCAGCGCCTCGAAGGAGGCGCGCAACGGCCGGTAGTCGCGCTCGGCCAGCACCTTGGGCGACAGCGGCGCGAGGCCCCAGTCCTGGCCCTGGCTGTTGAACATGTCCGGGGGCGAGCCGACCCGGGCCGCATTGACCGTCAGCGACGGATCGCTCCAGGTCTCGGCGCCGTCCGGCGCAACGCCGACGGCCAGATCGAGATAGAGACCGATCGTCATGCCGGCGGACCGGGCGGTGGCCTGTGCCGCCGCCAGCTGCGTTTCGGCGGTGAACTGCAGCCACGCATGGAAGGTCAGCCTGTCGGCATGGGCGGCTGCGAATTCCGCGACCGCCGGGCTCGTGCGGTCCTGCAGTTCCTGCGGCCAGTTGTGCCAGCCGGCATGGCCGCCATCGGCCACCTGCGCTTCGGAGATCGCCTCGAACAGGGCGAAACCCGCCAGCGCCTCGCCGCCGGCTGCCCGGAATTGGGCAAAGGCCTCGGAGGCCTCGATCTCGGCGCGCCTCGCTGCGAAGACCCGCTCCAGCGCCAGCCGCTTCACCTGGCCGACGGCCGGATAATCGACGAGGTCGCCGTCGAGCGCATCGAACAGCTCCGGGCTTTCACGGCGCAACGCGGCCAGCACCCCGTCGCCGCCGTTGAGGCGGTCGATGGCGATGTAGAGCGGATTGAGGAAACTGCGGGTCGAGGGCGAATAGGGGCTGAAGCGGCCGGCATCGGCCATGAACAGGGCATGCAGCGGATTGACCCCGACGAAGGAGGCGCCCTCGCGTGCCGCGGTCACCGCCAGATCGGCGAGATCGGTGAAATCGCCGAGGCCGAGATTGCGCGCCGAGCGCAGACCGTAGAGCTGGCAGGCAACGCCCCAGCGACGCTGCCCCTTCACCGCTGCCGGCAGCGCGCAGGTGCGTTCAGGCTTGTGATGGGCTTCGGCAAAGCTGCCTTTCGCGCCAGCGTCCGGATCGATGCCGAGCGCCGCCAGCAGGCTGTGCACCGCCGCATCGGAAATGCGGACCGGCTCGCCCATCTCGGACGTGTATTCGACCTGGATGCCGTGGCTTTCCGCGAGGTCCTGCAGGGCCCGGCTCAAGAGACTGGCCCCGCGATCAGGTTCTGGCTTTCGAGGCGGAACACCACAGAGGTGCCCGGCAGAATGCCGCTCGTCAGATGCTCGTCGGCGCCCTTGGGATAGGCGTGCACCAGCGTGCCGCAGGTCAGATCGCTCTTGGCAACCGTGTCGGGGATCGGCCACGGCTCGTCGTCGAGATTGGCGAAGAGGTGCAGCACCGTTCCCCCGGCCAGTTCCCAGGCCACGACGAAGGCCTTGGACGCGTCCGACGCGAACCACGTGCCGCCATTGCCGCCAATGCCCTTCAGAAGCGGGACGATCGCGGACTGGCGCTTGGCCAGCAATTGCCGCGTCAGTTCCAGTCGGCGCCGATAGGTCGGCCGCTCGGGCATGGTCCAGTCGACGCGCGAATTGTGGAAGGTGCTTTCCTCGTTCGGGTCGGGAATCAGCTGTCGCGCTTCCTCGTCCTGGAACGCTCCGAACTTGGCGAATTCGTTGCGCCGGCCCTCGCGCACAGCGGTGCCGAGCTCGCCGTCGAAATCGGTGAAGAAGCTGAAGGGATGGGTGTCGCCGAACTCCTCGCCCATGAACATCAGCGGGATCTGCGGCGACAGGAGCAGGATGGCCTGCAGGCATTCGACCGCGCGGCGCGAGCCGAGATCCGTCAGCCGGTCGCCAAAGGCGCGATTACCGATCTGGTCGTGGTTCTGGACGAAATTGACGAAGGCGGTCGGCGGCAGATGGGCCGAATTCTCGCCCACCTCGCGGCCGCGATGCTCGGAATACTCGCCCTGGAAGACGAAACCGGTGGCCAGGCACTTGGCCATCTGCTCGACGCTGTGGCCGACATAGTCGGCATAGTAATTGTCGTATTCATGGGTCGCGATGACATGGGCGCAGTGGTGGAAATCGTCGTTCCATTCGCCCGAGACCAGCGTCGGCTGCCCGGCCTCGTCGCGGGCGACATGCCAGGTGATGTTGCGGTCGTCCTCGGTGGTCAGATGCACGTGGCGATCGGGAAAGGCCGCCCGGACCCGCGTGGCCAGTTCCTTCACCAGCGGGGTGTCGGTCGTGTCCTTGATGGAGTCGATGGCGTCGAGGCGCAGGCCGTCGATCCGGTATTCCTCGAGCCAGTAGAGCGCATTGTCGATCATGAACTCGCGCACCGGCGCTTCGTCATAGGCGATCGCCGCACCCCAGGGGGTATGGATCTCTTCGTGGAAGAACTCCGGCGCATAGGAGCCGATGTAGTTCCCATCCGGTCCGAAATGGTTGTAGACGACGTCAAGGAAGACCATCAGGCCGCGCTCATGCGCCGCGTCGACCAGCCGCTTGAGACCGTCGACGCCGCCATAGACCTCGTGCGGGCAGTACAGCAGCACGCCGTCATAGCCCCAGCCGCGACGGCCACCGAACTGGGCGACGGGCATCAGTTCGACCGCGGTGATCCCGAGATCCCGCAGATAGTCGAGCCGCTCGATCATCGCCTCGAAAGTGCCGGCCTCGGTGAAGGTGCCGGTGTGGAGCTCGTAGAACACCACCTCTTCCCAGGGCCGGCCGGCCCAGTCGGCTGTCTTCCAGGCATAGGATCGCGGATCGACCAGTTTCGACAGGCCGTGCACGTCGCCCATCTGCGCACGCGCCGCGGGGTCCGGAACGACCATCCCGCCATCGACGCGGAAACCGTAGCCCCTGCCGACGGCGACCTGATCGGTCGTGATCCGCCACCAGCCGGCGGCGTCCTTCTCCATCGCAAGGAAGTCGTTCTCACCGCCTTGGCGTCCAACGACGAGATCGACATGTCCGGCGCCGGGCGCCCAGAGCCGGAAGACGGTCCCGTCATCCCCATGCTGTGTGCCCCAGGACGTGTCGAAGGAGAAACGATTGCCGCTTGTCATATGCCTGTCCCGTCAGTTCCATGGACCGATGCGGTCCGGCCGCGCTGCACGCGATGGCTGGTCGTGTCGCTGCGACCGCCTTGCCGACCGACGCGGCTTCCGTCCCCGGCTCGCATCAGCCTAACTCACGCGAATGGCATTTGTGCCACCGCCGGCCCGGTCCGCGCCGGGTAATTTCGATGGCCGCGACCTGCTCGTCAGCCGCGGTGCGCGCCGGCCTTGCCCGTCGCGTTGCCGATCCGGCCATGGACCAGATCGTGGATGAAGCCGAGCTTGCCGATCACCGTTTCGGACAGGACGAAGGGATAGAGATCCTGGTGCCCCATCGAACGGTTAAACGAGTTCAGCGCCGCCGAGAGCGGCAGCCACGCCCCGGCGATCTCCTGCGTCGTGACACCTTCCGAGAAGACGTCGAAATCGATCCGCGTGCTGAGCAGTCCCGCCTCGTCAACCCGCGGATTGACGATGACGCCCCAGCTGCGGCCGGTCTCCAGCGTATCGACGATGTGGAAGTAATGCGCCCAGGTCTCGGCGAAATCCTCCCAGGCATGGGCACCGGCATAGGACGAGACGTATTCGTCCTGCCAGTTCGGCTTCGGCCCGTTGGCGTAGTGGGTCTGCAGCGCGTCGCCGTAATCGACGGTATCGTCGCCGAAGATCGCCCGGCAGGCGTCCAGCGCACCGCCGTCGCGGACCAGCCGGTCCCAGTACCAGTGGCCGACCTCGTGGCGGAAATGGCCAAGCAGCGTGCGATAGGGCTCGCCCATCGATGTCCGGCGCTTCTCGCGCTCGGCGTCGTTCGCCTCGACCAGCGCGATGGTGATCAGCCCGTCGTCATGGCCGGTCATGACCGATTCATTCGTGCCCGGATCGTTCGACAGGAAGTCGAAGCCCAGGCCCTCATCGTCCTCCTCGCGGGTCACCAGCGGCAGGCCGAGCCGCATCGCCGTGTAGATCATCCGGTGCTTGGCGATCTCCATGCTGCGCCACAGATCGACCTTCTCGGTGTCGCCGAGGTCGGGCACCGTGACATTGTGCCGGCAGGCCGCGCACAGGCTGTCGGCGCTGTCGCCCGGGATCAGCCAGTTGCAGACGCCATATTCGCTGTTCTGGCAGTATTTCCAGCGGCCGGCATCGCTGTAGGCGCCGACCGACTTCCAGATCCCCTCGTCGGCCTCCAGCGCCAGGATACGATTGGCCTGCGGCTCATAGCCGAGCGCGTGATTGCACCGCTCGCAGACAGTGTTTTCGAAGAACACGGTGTGCGAGCAGGACGGACAGGAAAACAGCTTCATCTTCAATACCTTTGCGGCGCCTGACGTGGCGTTAGCAGCCAGCGCGCATCAATGCGCCGATGGGCGGCAGGTTCCGGCTTTCCGGCACCGGAGGCAAATAAATCGGTCCGCATCCCCTGCAGGGGGATGGGAGAGCTTGCCGGGGACCGTCCCGGCCTTATGGTCAAGGAACGTCTGCAGCATCCGCCCCGCCGCGTTCCGAGTGACCTGCACGAAAGTTCCGATGTCGATCCTAGCAGCCCTGCACCATGTCACCCATTACCGCTACGACCGTCCGGTCAGGCTCGGCCCGCAGGTCATCCGGCTGCGGCCGGCGCCGCATTCGCGCACAAGGGTGCCGTCCTACGCGCTGAAGATCCTGCCGGAGAACCACTTCATCAACTGGCAACAGGATCCTTTCGGCAACTACCTCGCGCGGCTGGTGTTCCCGGAGGAAGCCACCGAATTCCGCATCGAGGTCGATCTCCTGGCCGACATGACGGTCTACAATCCGTTCGACTTCTTCGTCGAGGAAGCGGCCGAGGCATGGCCGTTCCAGTACGAGGAGCCGCTGAAGACAGACCTCTCCGCCTATCTCGGTGCAGAGCCCGCCGGTCCGCTGCTGACCCGCTATCTGGAAGACCTCGACCGCAGCGAGACCCATACGGTGGATTTCCTCGTCGGCCTCAACCGGACGCTGCAGCAGGAGATCACCTATCTGGTGCGCATGGAGCCGGGCGTTCAGACGCCGGACGAAACGCTGCAGAACCGCTCGGGCTCGTGCCGCGACACGTCCTGGCTGCTGGTCCAGATCCTGCGCCATCTCGGCTTCGCCGCCCGCTTCGTCTCCGGCTATCTGATCCAATTGAAGCCCGATCAGGTCGCCCTCGACGGCCCCACGGGCACCGATGTCGATTTCACCGACCTGCACGCCTGGGCCGAGGTCTATCTGCCCGGCGCTGGCTGGATCGGCCTCGATCCCACCTCCGGCCTGATGACCGGCGAGAGCCACGTGCCGCTGGCCGCCACGCCGCATTACCGTTCGGCTGCGCCGATCTCGGGCGCCGTCAGCTTCGCCGAGGTCGAATTCGACTTCGAGATGACCGTCGATCGCATCTCCGAACGGCCGCGCGTGTCCTACCCCTTCTCCGAGGAAAGCTGGCAGGCGCTGGACGAACTCGGCGAGACCGTGGACCGCGAACTGGTGGAGAACGACGTCCGCCTGACCATGGGCGGTGAGCCGACCTTCGTCTCGATCGACGAGTTCGAGTCGCCGGAATGGAACGCCGACGCGACCGGCCCGATGAAGCGTGGCCTCGCCGACGACCTGATCCGGCGCCTGCGCGACCGTTTCGCGCCCGACGGTTTCCTGCATTATGGCCAGGGCAAATGGTATCCGGGCGAGACCCTGCCGCGCTGGACCTTCTCGCTTTACTGGCGCAAGGATGGCGTGCCGGTCTGGAAGAACGCCGAACTGGTGGCGCGCGAGACCGAGGCGCGCCCGGTCGGGCCCGAAGAGGCCGAGCGCCTGTCGCGCAAGGTCGCCGAGGCGATCGGCGTGTCGCCCGACTACGCCGCCCCGGCCTATGAGGACTCCGCCTACTGGCTCGCCCGCGAGGCGCAGCTTCCCGAAAATGTCGAGCCGACCGATTCCAAGCTGGAGGACCCGGAGGAACGCGCCCGTCTGGCGACGGTGTTCTCGCGCGGCCTGTCCAAGCCGACCGGCTATGTCCTGCCGGTGCAGGCGTGGCAGGGACGCGGCGAGCGCGCCCTGCGCTGGCAGTCGGAGCGCTGGACGACACGGCGCGGACATCTGTTCCTCGCCCCCGGCGACAGTGCGCTGGGCTACCGCCTGCCGCTCGGCGCGATCCCGCATCTGGAGTCGAAAGACTATCCCTACATCCACCCGGCCGATCCGATGCAGCCCTTCCCGCCGCTGCCGCCGCAGAACCGCACCCAGTACGGCCGCGTCGAAATGCAGAGCCAGCGGGACGACACGGCCGAGCAGACAATGGAGGGCCCCGCCGGAACGATGCGCCAGTCGATCGGCAGCGCCGGCATGACGTCGAGTGCCGGCACCGCGGCGCCGACGCCTCCGGCCGAGCCGAGCCCCAATGCCATCCTCGGCGCGGTGCGCACGGCCATCGCCATCGAGCCGCGCGACGGCAAATTGTGCGTGTTCATGCCGCCGCTGGAGACGGCCGAGGCCTATCTCGACCTCCTCGGCGCGGTCGAGGAGGTGGCGGAAGCCGAAAACCTGCCGATCCAGATCGAGGGCTACGCCCCGCCGGCCGATCCGCGCCTCAACGTCATCCGCGTCGCGCCCGACCCGGGCGTCATCGAGGTCAATGTCCATCCCGCCGCGTCATGGCGCGAGAGCGTCGACATCACGACGGCCGTCTACGAGGAGGCGCGGCAGTCGCGGCTGGGCACCGACAAGTTCATGATCGATGGCAAGCATGCCGGCACCGGCGGCGGTAACCATGTGGTGGTCGGCGGCGCGACGCCGCTGGACTCGCCCTTCCTGCGGCGGCCGGACCTTTTGAAGTCGCTGGTCCTCTACTGGCAGCGCCATCCGTCGCTGTCCTATCTGTTCTCCGGCCTGTTCATCGGACCGACGAGCCAGGCGCCACGCATCGACGAGGCGCGCCACGACCAGCTCTACGAGCTCGAGATCGCCATGGCGCAGATCCCGGAGGATTCCACCTCCGTCGCGCCGTGGATGACTGATCGGCTGTTCCGCAATCTCCTGATTGACGTGACCGGCAACACCCATCGGGCCGAGATCTGCATCGACAAGCTGTTCTCCCCCGACGGTCCGACGGGCCGCCTCGGCCTCGTCGAGTTCCGCGGCTTCGAGATGCCGCCGGACGCGCGGATGAGCCTTGCCCAGCAGCTCCTGATCCGGGCGCTGATCGCCAAGTTCTGGAAGACGCCGGAGACCGGCCGCTTCGTGCGCTGGGGCACCACCCTGCACGACCGCTTCATGCTGCCCGAGTTCGTCTGGCAGGACTTCACCGACGTGCTCGCCGACCTCGGTGCGGCCGGCTATCCGATGCGGGCCGAATGGTTCGAGGCGCAGGCCGAGTTCCGCTTCCCCTTCTGCGGACGGATCGAGCGCAGTGGTGTTTCACTGGAGCTGCGTCAGGCGCTGGAGCCCTGGCACGTGATGGGCGAGACGGGCGCCATCGGCGGCACGGTGCGCTTCGTCGATTCCTCGGTCGAGCGGCTGCAGGCGAAGATGAGCGGCTTCGATCCGGCGCGCCACATGCTCACCTGCAACGGCCGCGAGGTGCCGATGACGCCGACCGGCAGCGGCAAGGACGCGGTGGCGGGCGTGCGCTTCAAGGCGTGGCAGCCGGCCTCGGGCCTGCACCCCACCCTGCCCGTCGACGCGCCGCTGACCTTCGACATCTACGATCGCTGGTCGAAGCGCTCGCTGGGCGGCTGCGTCTATCACGTCGCCCATCCGGGCGGTCGCAACTACGATACGTTCCCGGTCAATTCCTACGAGGCCGAGGCGCGGCGTCTCGCCCGCTTCGAGGAAATCGGCCACACGCCCGGCACCTACGAGCCGATCGGCGAGCGGCCCAACGCGACCTTCCCAACGACCCTCGACCTGCGGCGTCCCGCCGGCCTCGCCTAGGTCGCGATCACAAGGACACCGGCAGGCCCGCACACCACGGGCGGGCCTGCCGGATCGGCCCGCCGCCTCAGGCGAGCCGCGTCTTGATCTCCGCGAGCTCGCTGCGCAGGGCCCGCAACTCGGCGAGCACCTGCATGTTCTCGTCGTGCACCTGCTCCTGCTCGGCCTCGACGACGGCCTGATGCTCCTCCTGCATGGCCGAGACGATGACACCGATGAACAGGTTCAGGACGGCGTAGGTCGTCGACAGGATGAACGGCACGAAGAACAGCCAGGCATGGGGGTGCGCTTCCATCACCGGCCGCACGATGCCCATCGACCAGCTTTCCAGCGTCATCACCTGGAACAGCGTGTAGATCGACGCGCCGATGCTGCCGAACCATTCGGGGAAGGTCGCGCCGTAGAGCTTGGTCGCCATCACCGAGAAGACGTAGAAGACCAGAAGCAGGAGGACGACGATCGAGCCCATGCCGGGCAGCGCCGCAATCAGCCCGCCGATGACCCGGCGCAGCGAGGGCACCACCGAGATCAGCCGCATCACCCGCAGGATGCGCAGGGCGCGCAGCACCGTCAGCGGCCCGGTCGCCGGCATCAGCGCGATCGCCACGATGGCGAAGTCGAACAGGCTCCAGGGATCACGGAAGAACCGCCACCCGAAGGCGTAGATGCGCAGGCAGATCTCGATCACGAAGACGACGACGATCGTCTGGTCGAGCGCCACCAAGAGCGAGCCGAAGGTCGCCATCATCCAGGGATCGGTCTCGAGGCCGAGCGTGATCGCGTTGATCACGATGACGGTGATGATGAAGTATTCCCAGCGGCGCGAGCGCAGCAGGCTGGCAAGGTGTGCGCGCATGGTGTCCAATCTCTTGCTAGGTCCAGAGAGCGAATGCGGCTATAGCCCATCTGGTCAGGAGTTTTACGAAAAAGCATGCAGTTCCGTGATCCCGCGTCCGCTCTCGCCCGCTACGCCGCCCTTGTCGGCACCGGCCATGACGAGATGCTGGCGCGGGACGGCTCGGTGCGTCCGCATTACCGGCCGCTGATCGATGCCTTGGGGACCATGGCGGAGGGCGAGCGCGACGCGCGGTTCCGCAGCGCCCGGCAATATCTCAGCGAAGCCGGCGTCTTCCACCGGGTCTATGGCGACGCGAGCGAGGTCGAGCGCGACTGGCCGCTGTCGCAGCCGCCGCTGGTGCTCGATCCGGCGGCGTGGCAGTCCCTGTCGGATGGGCTGGTCGAACGCGCCGACTTCCTGGAACGGCTGCTGGCCGACCTCTACGGCCAGCGCCGGCTGATCACCGAGGGCACCCTGCCCGGCCCGATCCTCGGCCAGAATCCGGAATTCCTGCGCCCCGTCGCCGACCAGGGACTGTCCGGCGAACCGCTGATCCGCTTCATCGCCATGGATCTCGGCCGCGGTCCCGACGGGCGCTGGTGGGTCCTGGGCGACCGCACACAGGCGCCGTCCGGCGCCGGCTTCGCGCTGGAAAACCGGGTCGCCACCGCCAAGGCCTTCCCCGAACTCACCCGCGACATGAATGTCGAGCGGCTGGCCGGCTTCTTCCAGCGTTTCCGCGACAGCCTCTACAGGCTGGCCGGGCCCGACGCCTCGCGCATCGGCCTTCTGACGCCGGGGCCCCACAACGACACCTATTACGAACAGGCCTATCTCGCCCGCTATCTCGGCCTCCTGCTGCTGGAGGGCGGCGACCTCGTCGTGCATGGCGACCGCGTCGATGTGCGCACCGTCGACGGCACCCGCGCCATCAACGTCCTGTGGCGCCGGCTCGACGCCGATTTCTGCGACCCGCTGGAGCTGTTCTCCGGCTCGCGGATCGGCACGCCCGGCCTGCTGCGCGCCGTCCGCGCCGGGACGCTGGCGATGGTCAACGCGCCGGGCTCGGGCATTCTGGAAAGCCGCGCCCTGATGGCGTTCCAGGAACCGCTGGCCGAGGCGCTGATCGGTCGCCGGCTGGCGCTGCCGACGGTGGCGACATGGTGGTGCGGCCAGGAGGCGGAGCGGGCCCATGTCGCGGCCCATCGCGACCGGCTGCAACTGGCCGACGCGTTCCCGCCATCGGCCACGACCGGCGATGCCGGGCCGGCCTTCGATACCGGCGACAGCGGATCGCGGCTCGTTGCGGAGGGGTTCCGGCTGGTCGGCCAGGAGATCGCTCGCCTGTCCACCGCGCCGGCCTTCGTCGACGGCGTGCTGGAACCGCGACCGGTGACCCTGCGGGTCTTTCTCGCGCGCGACGAGGATGGCTGGCATGTGATGCCGGGCGGCTTTGCCCGCATTGCCGATTCCCGCGACGCCCGTGTCGTCTCCATGCAGAAGGGTGGCCGTTCCACCGACGTCTGGATCCCCTCCGAGACGCCGGCGAGCCCGGTCACGCTGCTCGGCTCGGGCGACCGTTTCCTGCGGCGGCTGCCGGGGGCGCTGCCAGCAAGGGCCGCCGACAATCTCTACTGGCTCGGCCGCTATGCCGAACGCTGCGAGGTCGCCACCCGGCTTCTGCGACTCTACGCGGCACGGGCCGGCGAAGGCCAGCGGCTGGCCGAGGTGGAGGCCAGCGTCGCGACGCTTCTGTCAGGGCTCGGCGTCTCGATCCCGCCGGCGGACCCCGCAACGGGTCTCCTGATGCTGGCCCGCCAGGCCGCCAGCACCGCCTCGCGCATCCGCGACCGGTTTTCGCCCGATGGCTGGCGCAGCCTGAACGAGATCGTCGAGCTGATCGAACAGGCCATCGCCGACGATGACCGGGATATCGTGGCGCTGACCAGCCAGATCCTGACACGGCTGTCGGGCTTCACGGGCCTGGTGCGCGAGAACATGTACCAGTTCACCGGCTGGCGCTTCATGCAATGCGGCCGGCGGATCGAGCGCGGCCAGATGTCGGCGCTGATCGCGGCGACGCTGATGCGCGACGCGCCGCCGGAGGGTGCACTGGAAGCCCTCCTCGAATTCACCGACAGCCGCGTCACCTATCGCCGCCGCTATTCGGTGGATCTGTCGCAGGAGACGGTCGTCGACCTTACCCTTCTCGATCCGCTCAATCCGCGGTCGCTCGCCTTCCAGGTCAATGATCTGGAGGCGCGGCTGGTGGAACTGCCCGGCGTGAAGTCCGGCGAGACGCCGGACATGCTGTTCCGCCGTGTGGCACGCCTCAAGGTCCGGCTGGAAACCGCCGTAGCGGCGGAAGTCGACACCCCCTTCCTCGAACGTGTCGCCGGCGATCTCGGGCTTTTGTCGGATCTGATCGGGCGGCGCTATCTGATGGCCGGGCCGGCGACCCCGACGGACGGGGGCGGCCCGGAATGATCTACGACATTCGCCTGCAGATCGGCTGCGCCTATCCCTCCGCCGTCGCCGATGCCCGCCATCTCCTCTATGCGCGGCCCCGCAACGACAGCGGCCAGCGCGTCCTCGCCTCGACCGTCGTCGTCTCGCCCGATCCCGACGAGCATCATCACGAGCATGATTTCTTCGGCAATCCGGTCGAGGACGTGGCGTTCCGCCGACCGCATGGCGAACTGGCCGTCGAGATGCGCGCCCGCGTGCGGGTCGACCGCGCACCGGTCGACCTGGCGGCAACGCCGACGGCCGATGCCGTCGCCGACGCCGTGATCACCTGGCGCGGCAGCGACGCGCTGTCGCCGATCCATTTCCTCGGCCGCAGTCGCCGCATCGTGCCGGCCAGCGACATCACTGCCTATGCCGCTTCGAGCCTCGACGAGGCGCCGCAGGCGGGCTCGGGAGTGCTGGCGCTGGCCAGGCGCATCCAGGACGAATTCGCCTACGAGCCCGGCGCGACCGACGTGCGCACCGGCGTCGCCGAAGCCTTTGCGCGCCGCCGCGGGGTCTGCCAGGACTTCGCGCATGTGATGGTGGCGGGCCTGCGCGGCGCCGGCATTCCCGCGGCCTATGTCAGCGGCTTCCTGCGCACCGAGCCGCCGCCCGGACAGCCGCGCCTCGAAGGCGCCGATTCCATGCATGCCTGGGCCGCCGCGTGGCTCGGCCCGGATGCCGGCTGGGTCGGGTTCGACCCGACCAACGGCGTCGCGGTGGAACAGGGCCACATCATCGTGGCGATGGGCCGTGACTATGACGACGTCGCCCCGGTCGCGGGTGTCGTCGTAACCGCCGGCCACCAGCAGACCTCGCATGCCGTCGACGTGGTCCCGCTGGACGACGCCAATGCCGCGAGCGACTGAGGCTTCTTGCGGACTCATCGTTGCAAGTCGTAACGAAGCGTCGACATCTTTCGCGCTAGTATCCCTACGTCATCTTCGTTTTTCGCGGGCACATGCAGATCCATACCCCCACGATGCTCCTTGTCTTGAGCGCGCTCTGTTTCAGCGCCAGCCTCTGCCATCTGGTCGAGTGGCGGAATCTGCGCGAGAGGGCGCTGCTGTACTGGAGTGCCGGCATGGGTCTGATCGCGCTGGCTGCGGCCACGGCGCCGCTGCGGGTGTTCGAATTCTATGCGGTGGCCATCGGCGGGGCCAATGCGCTGCTGCTCTCAGGCTACGCGCTGCTCTATGTCGGCTTCGCCCGGTTCTGCGATGTGAAAACGAGCCTCTGGTGGTATGCCGGGCCGGTCGTCTGGCTGCTGTTCTACGGGCTGTCCCCGGCGGCAGGGAGCGTCGAGGCCCGGGTCGCCGTGATCTCGACCATTTCCGCCTTCTATTCGCTGGCCATCGCGCTGACCCTGCTCAACCCGACAGCCCGCAGCGGACCGGCCCTGATCCTCAGCGCGGCCTTCGGTGCGCATGGTCTGTTCTGCGCCCTGCGCGTGATGCTGGTCGGCCTGCCGGCCGCCGTCTCCGACCAGCAATTGATGACCGGCTTCCTGTTCACGCTGGTGATGACCCAGGCGATCCTGATGATCGGTGTGAGTACCTATCTCGTCATCGCCATGGTGCGCGGGCGGCATGAGCAGTCCCTGCGCCGCCTGTCGGAAACCGACTTCCTCACTGGCATCGACAACCGCCGGGCCTTCACGACCAAGGCGACCGCGCTTCTCAACGACGCCGATGCCGGCGACGTGGCCCTGCTCCTGTTCGATCTCGATCGCTTCAAGAAGATCAACGACGATCACGGGCATGGCTGCGGCGACGAGGTCATCAAGCTGTTCGTCGACAGCACCGCCGACCATCTGCGTCCGACCGACGTCTTCGCCCGGCTCGGGGGTGAGGAGTTCGCCGCCCTCGTCCGGCGCCGCGACAAGCACGAGCCGGCGGTCATCGCAAAGGCGATCGTGCGCGGATTTGCCAACCAGGCCCGCACGGTCGGCGGCCGGTCGATCGCGGCCACCGTCAGTGCCGGCGTGGCGACCAACGAGGCGAACCGCGACCTGAACGGCCTGCTGACGGCCGCCGACCAGGCGCTCTACCGCGCAAAATCCATGGGCCGCGACCGCGTCGAGGCTGTCGCGGTGGACGTCCAGGAGGCTGGACCGCCTGCGGACGACGCCCTGCTGCAGGCTTCCTGAGCCGAGCGCCGAGCTACCAGTAACGGTGGAAATGGTGCGTCGGACCGTGCCCCGATCCGACGTCGAGCCGATCCGCCGCACCGATGGCGCCCGCAACAAACGCCTTGGCGATCCTCACCGCGGCGAACGCGTCGCCGGTCAGCGCCAACTGCGCCGCCAGCGCCGAGGACAGGGTGCAGCCAGTGCCATGGGTGTTGCGGGTTTGAAGTCGCGCGCCCTCGAACCATTGACCCTGCGTGGTCGTGACCAGCAGGTCCGGGCTATCGTCGCCGCCCAGATGACCGCCCTTCAACAGCGCCGAGCCGCAGCCCAGCGCCTGCAGACGGGTCGCCGTGGCCTCCATCTCGGTGCGGTCGGTGGCTTCCGCCGCATCGAGCAGCACCGCCGCTTCCGGCAGGTTCGGCGTGATCATGTCGGCAAGGGGTACGAGTTCGCTGCGTAACGCCGCCACGGCCTCCTCGGCCAACAGCCGGTCGCCGCCCTTGGCGACCATGACCGGGTCGAGAACGACGTTTCGCGCCTTGTGCCGTTTCAGCGCATCGGCGACGGCACGGGCGATCCCGGCGGTGGCGATCATGCCGATCTTCACCGCATCGACGCGGATATCGGCAAAGACCGCGTCGATCTGGCGGGTGACGAAGTCGGGCGAGACCAGTTCGACGCCGCTGACGCCTCGCGTGTTCTGGGCGGTCAGCGCGGTGATGACCGCCATGCCATAGACGCCGTTCGCCGCGAAAGTTTTGAGATCGGCCTGGATGCCGGCCCCGCCGGACGGGTCCGAGCCGGCGATCGAGAGAACGTTGCGGATGGTGGACTGGCTTGGCATCAAGGTCGGCTCCTGGCCGACGACGAGCCCGACGGAGCATGTGAGAGACCCCGCCGCGACTCCCTCCGCCGGCATTATCCGGGTCAGGTTCGAAGGGTGCTTCTCAGCCTGCCGTTTCCGGCAGGCGCCCCCGTCACGCATTCGGTTCTACGCGGTCAACGCCCTCATGTCAGCAGCGCCCGCGACGGAACGGCGGCGATGAGGCCGCCTCCCCGATTTGCAGTGGCTCAGTCTTGCTGCACAAGCACGACGGTGCCGAGCGGCGGCAGCGACAGCGGGATCGAGTAGGGCCGGCCGTGCACCGACACCTCTTCGGCGTCCTTGCCGCCCATGTTGCCGACATTGGAGCCGCCGTAGATCTCCGAATCGGTGTTCAGGCGTTCGACCCATTTGCCGGGCAGCGGCACGCCGATGCGGTAGTCGTGGCGTGGCACCGGCGTGAAGTTCGACACGATCAGCACCGGATTACCGGCGCGGTCCTTGCGCATGAAGGCGATGACGCTCTGCTCGACATTCGACGTGTCGACCCATTCGAAGCCGGCCGGATCGCAGTCGAGTTCGTAGAGCGCCGGGATCTCGCGATACATGGTGTTGAGATCGCGGACGAGGCGGCGCATGCCCTCATGACCGGGCTGATCGAGGAGGTGCCAGTCGAGGGAGCGGTCGTGGTTCCACTCGCCGACCTGCCCGAACTCGCCGCCCATGAAGATCAGCTTCTTGCCGGGATGGGTCCACATGAAGCCGAAATAGGCCCGCAGATTGGCGAATTTCTGCCACTCGTCGCCCGGCATCTTGCCGAGCAGCGAGCCCTTTCCGTAGACCACCTCGTCATGGCTTAGCGGCAGGACGAAGTTCTCCGAATAGGCGTAGACCATGCCGAAGGTCATGTGGTGGTGGTGGTAGCGCCGGTTGATCGGGTCTTCCTGCATGTAATGCAGGGTGTCGTGCATCCAGCCCATGTTCCACTTGAAGTGGAAGCCGAGGCCGCCGGCGAAGGTCGGGCGTGACACGTCCGGGAAGGCCGTCGATTCCTCGGCGTGGGTCGTCGCCTTGGGATAGTACTCGCCGACCCGCTCGTTGGTGTCCTTCAGGAACGCCATGGCCTCGAGGTTCTCGCGCCCGCCATGGATGTTGGGCTCCCATTCGCCGTGCTCGCGCGAATAGTCGAGATACAGCATCGAGGCAACCGCATCGACGCGCAGGCCGTCGATGTGGAAGCGGTCGAGCCAGTAGAGGCCGTTGGCGACCAGGAAGTTCTCCACTTCCGGCCGGCCGTAATCGTAAATCAGCGTGTTCCAGTCCTTGTGGAAGCCGCGACGCGGATCGGGATGCTCGTAGAGCGCGGTGCCGTCGAACTGGCCGAGACCGTGGGTGTCGGTCGGGAAATGACCCGGAACCCAGTCGAGGAGCACCCCGATGCCGGCCTGATGCAGCGCATCGACGAGGCGTGCGAAGCCTGCGGGCGACCCGAAGCGCGAGGTCGGCGCGTAGAGGCCGATCGGCTGGTAGCCCCAGGATCCGTAGAAGGGATGCTCGGAGACCGGCAGCAATTCCACATGGGTGAAGCCCATGTCGCGGACATAGGGCACCAGTTCGGCGGCCAGTTCGTCATAGTCGAGATAGGCATTGTCCGGACCGCGCCGCCAGGAGCCCAGATGCACCTCGTAGATCGAGATCGGCTTCTCGCGATCCTGCCAGTCGGCTGCATGGGCCTGAAACTCGTCGTCCTTCCATTCGTGCTCGACGAGGCCGTCGACGATGGAGCCGGTCGACGGTGCCATCTCCTGCAGGAAGCCGACGGGATCGGTCTTCAGCGGCAGCAGGTTTCCGTCCGCGCCGATGATCTCGTATTTGTAGACCTCGCCGCGCCCGACGGCGGGGATGAACAATTCCCACACGCCGCACTCATGGCGCTTGCGCATGACATGGCGGCGGCCATCCCAGGAATTGAAATTGCCGACCACGGACACCCGCCGGGCGGCCGGCGCCAGCACCGCGAAGGCCGTGCCCTCGACGCCATCCATGACGGTCGGATGGGCGCCGAGCTTCTCATAGAGGCGGTAGTGATTGCCTTCCGCCAGAAGATAGACGTCCTGCTCGCCCAGCACCGTGCCGAAGCGATAGGTGTCCTCTTCCTGCCAGCGTTCGCCGCCATGGCTGAACTGCAGGCGATAGGCGTCGTCCGGTTTCAGGCCGGACACGTAGCCCGAATGGAAGCCGTCGGCACCGCCCGCTTCCAGCTCGCCCAGGAGCTTGCCCGTCCTGTCCACGACCGCGGCCGTCTCGGCACCGGGCCGGAAGACGCGCACGATGGTGCCGCCGTCGGCCTTGCGCGGTCCGAGCACGCCGAAGGGATCGCCGTGAATGCCGCGGCCGATGGCATCGATCTGATGCGCGTCGGCGCGATGGTCGGTGGAAGCGGCCGCTCCGCGCGAAGAGGAACTCGTCAGCGTCATTTCAAAACCTGTCGTTTCTCGAGGAGCGCCACGATTCCCCGCAGCGGGATCGACAGCCATGCGGGGCGCATCGTCGCTTCGTAGCGCAGTTCATAGAAAGCCTTCTGGAGCACGAAGAGATCCAGCAACTGCCCGGTCGCCGGGTCGGCAAGCGACATGCCGGAGGCCTCGCTCCAGCGCGCAAGGAAGGTCTCGGTGACCTCGTCGCGCCAGCTCTCGGCCATTTCGCGCAGCCGCTCGACGGTGCCCTCGTCGGCGGGGCCCGCCTTGTCGCGAGCCGAGAAGGCGGCGTAATCGAAGGAACGGATCATGCCGGCCACGTCCCGCAGCGGCGAGGATTTGCGCCGCCGCTCTTCGAGGTCGCGGCCCGGCTCGCCCTCGAAATCGAGGATCGCCACGTCGTTCTTGGCGACCAGAACCTGGCCCAGATGGTAGTCGCCGTGGATCCGGGTCCGGTGCGAATTGACCGTCAGCTCCATGAAGCCGTCGAACCAGGTCAGGATGTCCTTTTCGGCCCCAAGCAGGCGATCGACGTCCAGACCGATGCCGTCGCCGGCATTGTCGCGCATGCGACGCAGCACGGTCAGCGCATCCGTCGCCTCGCGCTTGGCCTCGGCCAGCATCTCCGCCAGCGAGGCGGTGTCGATCGGCTCCGGATCGAAGGCCGGATCGCCGGTGACCGTCGCCAGCGCCGCGTGCATCTCGCCGGTCCGTGTTCCGAGCACGTCGCCGACATCAATCTGGATGGCGAGCTTCAGATCGCTCATCGGCGCTATCTCGGCACCGTCTTCCGTGGCCGGCTCGTTGGAATAGGCGTGGTCGCGCAGGTAGCGCGCCAACGCATCGGTGACGACGGTCCAGGCGTCGCCCTGGTTGCGGACCTGCTCGAACAGGGCCGCGATCGCCGTGCGGCTGCCGTCCTCGCGCACCAGTTCGATCGAGCCAAGCAGCGCGGGCGCAGCCTCGAAATCGGTCTTCTCGGTAAGGAAGCGGGTGATCTCGAGTTCCGGCTGAATGCCGTCACGCAAGCGGCGGTAGAACTTCAGGATCGCCTCGTCCCCGACAAGGACGGAGGTGTTCGACTGCTCGCCGGCGATCGCATGGATTTGTTCCGGCTCGACGAGCAACGCTCTGGCCAGCGTGTCGCGTTCGGTCTCCGACGCGGCGACGTGCAGGGACGCACCGCCGAGGTCGATATCGACGCCTGCCGCGATCAGTGAGACGACGAGCTTGGCGAGATCCGGGTCGCGCGTGCCGTCGACCACCGCGCCGATGCGCGGCCCCTGCCGGATCTTGGTCAGGGTGTAGGGCAGCAACGGCGCTTGCGAGTTCAGGTTCTCTTCGCCCCATTTGGCGCTGAGCGGCATGAAGTAGCGGTGCTGGCCGTCCTCCGCCTCGACGACGATCTCGTTGAAGAGATGGCGGCGGGAATTCGGCGTCGGCGGTCCGAGCACTTCCAGCGAGACGCTGCGCTGCCCCTCCGCCTTGGCGGCGAACCAGCGCTGCCCGCGGACGAATTCCGGCAGCACCGATTCCAGTTCGTGCTGATTGCGCGCATTGATCGTACCCTTCAGATCGCCAGAGACGACCAGGGTCGAGAAGGCCGGCAGCGGCGTCGGCTCGGGCGCCCTCGTCGCGCTCGCGGCGAGGTCGAACCAGAAGAAGCCGAAGGCCGGCAGAGTGAGCATGTAGGTGCCCGTCCCGATCTGCGGGAAGGTCGACAGACCCAGCATCTCCACCGGCATAACGCCGGCGAAATCGGCGAGTTCGAGCTCAACCGCCTGCGCCGAGGACGACAGATTGGCCACGCACAGGATGCGCTCGTCGCCATATTCGCGCAGATAGGCAAGAATCTTGCGGTTCGACGGATAGAGGAACTTCACCGTGCCGCGGCCGAAGGCTTCCTTGGTACGCCGGACCTGGATCAGGCGCCGCATCCAGTTGAGCTGCGACGCCGGGTTGTTCGACTGCGCCTCGACGTTGACGGCCTGGTAGCCATAGACCGGGTCCTGGATCACCGGCAGGTAGAGCCGCTGCGGATCGGAGCGGGAGAACCCGCCATTGCGGTCGGCCGACCACTGCATCGGCGTGCGCACGCCGTCGCGATCGCCGAGATAGTAATTGTCGCCCATGCCGATCTCGTCGCCGTAATAGACGGTCGGCGTGCCGGGCATCGACATCAGCAGTGCGTTGAGAAGCTCGACCTTGCGGCGGTCGTTGCCCATCAGCGGGGCGAGCCGGCGGCGGATGCCGAGATTGATCCGGGCGCGGGTGTCGGCCGCATAGGTCGACCAGAGATAGTCGCGCTCCTCCTCGGTGACCATTTCCAGCGTCAGCTCGTCATGGTTGCGCAGGAAGATTGCCCACTGGCAGTTGGCCGGAATCTCCGGCGTCTGCCGCATGATATCGGTGATCGGGTGCCGGTCTTCCTGCGCCACCGCCATGTACATGCGCGGCATCAGCGGGAAGTGGAACGCCATGTGGCACTCGTCGCCGTCGCCGAAATAGGGACGGGTGTCCTCCGGCCACTGATTGGCCTCGGCCAGGAGCATGCGGTCGGGATAGTGCTTGTCCAGATTGGCGCGGATCGCCTTCAGGACATCGTGGGTCTCCGGCAGGTTCTCGTTGTTGGTCCCTTCCCGCTCGACCAGATAGGGGATCGCGTCGAGCCTCAGCCCGTCGACGCCCTTGTCCAGCCAGAAGTGCATGACTGACAGCACTTCCTCCAGAACCTTCGGATTGTCGAAGTTCAGGTCCGGCTGGTGGGAGAAGAAGCGGTGCCAGAAATACTGCTTGGCGACCGGGTCCCAGGTCCAGTTCGACGTCTCGGTGTCGGTGAAGATGATCCGGGTCAGATCGTAACCCTTGTCGTCGTCGGCCCAGACATAGAAGTCGCGCTCGGGCGAGCCCTTGGGCGCGTTGCGGGCGGCCTGGAACCAGGGATGCTGGTCGGAGGTGTGGTTGATGACCAGCTCGGTGATCACCCGCATACCGCGGTGATGCGCCTCGGCGATCAGCCGCTCCACGTCCTCGATATTGCCGTAGGACGGATTGACCGAGCGATAGTCGGAGATGTCGTAGCCGTCGTCGCGCAGCGGCGAGGGATAGAACGGCAGCAGCCAGATCGCCGTCACGCCCAGCGCTTGAATGTAGTCCAGCTTCTCCAGCAGTCCCGCAAAGTCGCCGATCCCGTCCCCGTTGGAATCGAGATAGGTCTTCACGTGGAGCTGGTAGATGATCGCGTCCTTGTACCAGTCCGCGGCATCCGGATCGGGTCCGGTGGCGTGATCGGTCGGCTGGACGGAGACTTGTTCGTTCATGGAGAGGCTGCTTCCCGAAAGATTGGTGTCAGCGTGAGATCTTGAAGACCGCGTAAGGCCGTTCCTGCGGATTCAGCCACCAGTGCTGAATCTTGCCGTGCCAGGCGAATTCGCGTCCGTCGAACATGTCGGTGACCCGGACCGTGCCGTCGTCGGGCAGGCCAAGCTCCCACATCGGCACCTCGAAGTGACCGCCCTGTGCCGAATGCGGATCGAGATTGACGAGGAACAGCAGGAACGAGGAGCGATCCTGCGTCCGCTTGCCATAATAGAGGATCTGGTCGTTCCAGAAATTGTAGAACGCCAAACTGCGGAAATCCTGCAGTGCCGGCTCATCCCGGCGGATCCGGTTGAAGAAGGCGATGTCCTCGCGGATGTTGCCCTCGGCCTTCCAGTCGAAGGCGCGGATCTCGTATTTCTCGGAGTTGAGATATTCTTCCTTGCCGGGCACGGGCAGGAATTCGCACAGCTCGAAGCCGGAATAGACGCCGTAATTGCCGCCGAGCGAAGCCGCCAGCGCCAGCCGGGTCTGGAAGCCGGGGCGGCCGCTGACCTGCAGATAGACCGGGTTGATGTCCGGCGTGTTGACGAAGAAATTCGGCCGCATGTACTCGGCGCATTCTTCCTGCGTCAGTTCGGTCAGATATTCGACCAGCTCCGCCTTGGTGTTGCGCCAGGTGAAGTAGGAATAGGACTGGTTGTAGCCGACCTTGGCAAGCCGCTTCATCACCTTCGGCCGGGTGAAAGCCTCAGCAAGGAAGATCGCGCCGGGATCGACCTTGCGAACTTCGGCGATCATCCACTCCCAGAAGGGAAACGGCTTGGTGTGCGGATTGTCGACGCGGAAGATCCGCACGCCCTTGTCCAGCCAGAACAGCACGATGTCGCGCAGGGCGTACCAGATCGACGGCAGCGCGCCGCGGTAGAAGTGGACGTTGACGATGTCCTCGTACTTCTTCGGCGGGTTCTCTGCGTATTTGATGGTTCCGTCGGGCCGCCAGTCGAACCACTCCGGATGCTCCCTGATCCACGGATGGTCGGGCGAGCACTGGATGGCGAAGTCGATCGCGACCTCGAGCCCGTGGTCGCGCGCCCGCGAGACCAGCCGGGCGAAATCCTCGAAATTGCCGAGCTCCGGGTGGATCGCGTCGTGGCCGCCCTCGGGCGAACCGATGGCGTAAGGGCTGCCGGGATCGGTGGGGCTCGGCGTCAGAGTGTTGTTGCGACCCTTGCGGTTGGCGGTGCCGATGGGGTGGATCGGCGGGAAATAGAGGACGTCAAAGCCCATGTCCTGAATGTCGGGCAGCCGGTCGATGACGTTGTCGAAGGTCCCGTGGCGGTCGACATCGCCGGACTGGGAGCGCGGGAACAGCTCGTACCAGGCGGAAAAACCCGCCGCCGTGCGATCCACCCAGACCGGGACGTTGCCCGGATAGCGCGAGAGGTTGGTGCGCTGTCCGGCGACGGCCAGCAGCGCGATCGTCTCGGGGTCCTGCAGCAGATGATACTGGCCGTCGGCGTCGCCCTTGGCCTGCAACGCTTCCAGCTTCTCGTGCAGCCGCGAAATCCCGTCCTGCTGCGCCCTAGTGCCCCGGCCGGATTCGCGGGCCGCGCGAACCAGTTCGCGCCCCTCGGTCAGTTCCAGATCGGTCAGCTTGCCGGCATCGCGCTTCTTCTTCGCCTCGTCACGCCACGTCGCGTGCAGATCGCGCCAGGCAATGACCGAGAAGCGATACGGGCCCGGCTTCTCGAAGACGATCTCGGCCGACCAGCGATCGTTCTCGACGAAGATCAGCGGCGTCTCGTCCCACTCCTCGGCATCGGCCGGCCCGTAGATGACGGCGGCGGCGATCTTGTCATGGCCATCGGAAAAGACATCAGCCTCGACGACCAGCGGTTCGCCTTCCAGCCGCTTCACCGCGAAGCGTCCGCCATCGATTTCCGGCGTGACCGTCTCGATCGCGATGCGGTTCTGCGCGAGCGCCAGGAGGGCCGCCTCGCCGGTCGGAGCCTCTGCCGCCTTGCGGGACGTACGGGATGCGCGCGCGGGCTGGACTGCCTTGGCCATGAAAATCCTTCCCCAGATCGGAAAGCCGTCCCCCGGAATTTCAGGGCGGCATCGAAGGCGACAAACGCGCCCGGTGCAGTATCGATCCCCTCTCCCGCGGTTCCTTTCGCGGTGACGGCAAAGCAACCGGAGCAGCGCCGCCTTCTAAGAAGAAAGCCGCCCGCAGGCGCAATGTTCCGTCCCGCCTCGCATCCGTTGCAGGCGGGACGGCCCCGGTCAGCTGGTGGCGGCCCGGATGGTCTGGCGCTGTTCTCCCAGATGGGTGCCGCCCAGAGTGACGATATCGCCGGGCTTCAGGAAGACCGGTGGCTTCATTCCCATGCCGACACCAGGCGGCGTGCCGGTGGTGATGACGTCGCCGGGCATCAGCCGCATGAACTGCGAGATGTAGGAGACCAGCGTGCGGACCCCGAAGATCATGGTCGCCGTGGAGCCGGTCTGCATGCGCTCGCCATTGACGTCGAGCCAGAGATCGACGGCCTGCGGGTCGCCCAGCGTTTCGGGCGTCACCAGCCAGGGGCCGAGCGGGCCGAAGGTCGGGGCACTCTT
Source organism: Aurantimonas manganoxydans SI85-9A1 (assembly GCF_000153465.1). Classification (GTDB taxonomy): domain Bacteria; phylum Pseudomonadota; class Alphaproteobacteria; order Rhizobiales; family Rhizobiaceae; genus Aurantimonas; species Aurantimonas manganoxydans. The sequence goes on from NZ_CH672387.1 coordinate 3,499,903, forward strand.
GCCCTTCATCCACTGGCCGCCGCGCTCGATCTGGAAGCTGCGCTCGGAGACGTCGTGGCAGAGGCAGAAGCCGGCGACGTGATCCATCGCATCGGCTTCCGATACGTAACTCGCCTCGTCGCCGATCACGATGGCGATCTCGACCTCCCAGTCGAGCTTGTCGGAGCCGCGCGGCACGATGACATCGTCATGGGGACCGACGATGCAGGAGGGCGCCTTGTTGAAGAGGATCGGCTCCTTCGGAATGTCGGCGCCGGTCTCCTTGGCGTGGTCGCTGTAGTTGAGCCCGACCGCGATGAAATTGCCGACCCGGCCGACGGGCGAGCCGATGCGATGCGACGGGTCGGCCTTGGCGAGGCTCTTCGGATCGATCGCCCGGATCCGCTCCATCTGGGCCCGGCCGAGAAACTCGCCGGCGATGTCGCCGACATCCTCCGACAGATCCCGCAACACGTGATCGTCGTCGATCAGTCCCGGCTTCTCGTTGCCGGCCTCGCCGTATCGTACCAGTCGCATCCGATATTCCTTCTCCAGCGCCGCCCGGGCGGCATGGTCTGGCAGAAGAGATAGACGGCAATGGCGTCATGTCGCGGCATCGCCGCGACTTTTATGGTGCTGCCAGCAATTTCAGCCGGTTGCGCGGCGCTCGAACCGTGCGCTCATTGCGGTGCCTCACCCTGGCTGCCGGTTACGGACATCGGCGCCGGATCGGCGCGCGGCGGTAGCGTGCGTGCAGGCAGCGCCCGGTCATAGGCGCGGCGGCCCTCGACATAGGTCGCCACCGTCGCCCGGTCGTCGCCGAGCACGATCAACGCGAAAAGCTCCTCCTCCAGCGTCTCGACCCGCTCCATGCGCCGACGCATCGCGGCGGTCGCGTGGCTGTCGAGAACGACGAAATCGGCCTCCATGCCCGGCGCGATCCTCCCGATGCGATTGTCGAGGCCCATGGCGGCCGCATTGCCGGCGGTCAGCATGTGGAAGGCGTCGAAGGCCGGCAGGCGCTGGCCGGCAAGGGCGAGCACCTTGTAGCCCTCCGACGCGGTCCGCAGCATGGAATAGCTGGTGCCGCCGCCGATATCGGTCGCGATGCCGGCGAGGATGCCGGCCTCGCGCATGCCGGCGAGATCGAACAGGCCGGAGCCGAGAAACAGGTTCGAGGTCGGGCAGAACACCGCCGTCGCCCCGCCCGCCGCCAGGGCGCCGCGTTCGCGCGCGGACAGATGGATGCAATGGCCGAACATCGCCTTCGGCCGCACGAGGCCGTAGCGCTCGTAGACCTCGGTATAGTCCTTCGACCAGGCGAACGCCTTGCGCACGAAGGCGATCTCGGCGGTGTTCTCGGACAGATGCGTCTGGATGTGGAGCTCGGGATACTCGCCCGCCAGCATCTCGCAGGCTTCCAGCTGCGCCTCGGTGGAGGTCGGCGCGAAGCGCGGCGTGATGGCATAGTCGAGCCGCCCTTTCCCATGCCAGCGCTCGATCAGTTCCTTGGACTGCTGGTAGCCGGTCTCGGCCGTGTCGAGCAGCGCCGCGGGGGCGTTGCGGTCCATCATCACCTTGCCGGCGACCATGCGCATGCCGCGCCGCCCGGCGTCGGCGAAAAAGGCGTCGACGCTTTCGCGATGGCTGGTGCAATAGACCCCGGCGGTGGTGGTGCCGTTGGCCAGCAATTCGTCGAGCAGGAAACGCGAGGCGGCCTCGGCGACGGCCGGATCGCCGTAGCGGCTCTCCTCCGGGAAGGTGTATTTCGCCAGCCATTCCATCAGTTCGGCGCCATAGGAGGCGATGACCTGGGTCTGGGGCATGTGCAGATGCGGGTCGATGAAGCCCGGCATCAGCAGATGCGGACGGTGGTCGACGAGGGGCGTGTCGGGCAGCAGCCGGCGCAGGATATCCGCCGCTTCGCCCACCTCGCGGATGACGCCGTTCTCGACGACGACGATGCCGTCCGCGACATAGCGCACGGCACGCGCCTCGCCCTCCTCCGCCGGATCGGCGTCGAACCACAGAAGCCGCGCCCTGAGCGCGGTGCCGCCACCGGGGCGCTTCACCGCGAGGCTCCCGCCACATAAAGGCCCGAGCCCGAGGCGATCCAGGCTGCCAGCGTTTCGCGCTCGGCCGGCTCGATACCGGTGATGTTGCCGGGCGGCATGGCATGGCTGCGCACCGCCTGCCGCTCGATCAGCGGCGCGTAGTGGATGATCTCGTCGGCGGTCTCCAGCCGCACATCCTTCGGCGCGTGGCCGATGCCGGGCCAGAGCGGTTCGTCGGCATGGCACATGGAGCAGCGCGCCATGACGATGGCCTGCGCGTCCTCGAAATGGGGCGAGGCGGCCAGCGCCATCTGTGGGTCGCCGTCCCAGCGGCGGGCGGGGCCGTCCTCGGCGGCAACGGCCGCTTTGTCGCTCCAGCCGGGGGCACCGGACAGGGTGATGACGGCGGCAAACAGGACGCCGGCGACGGCCCAGCACCACCAGAGCTGCCGGCCCGTCGCATGCATGGTGTTGAAGAAATGCCGGACCACCGCACCGATCAGGAGCACCAGCCCGGCGATCGCCCAGTTCCACTCGGTGGCGAAGGCCAGCGGGTAGTGGTTGGACAGCATCAGGAAGATGACCGGCAGGGTCAGGTAGTTGTTGTGCAGCGAGCGCTGCTTGGCCTCCTTGCCGAGCCGTGCCTCTGGCGTGCGGCCGGCCTTGAGGTCCGCGACGACGATGGTCTGGTTCGGGATGATGGTCAGGAAGACGTTGGCGGTCATGATCGTCGCGATCATCGCGCCGGTGTGGAGCATGGCGCCGCGGCCGGAAAACACCTGCGCAAAGAGATAGCTCGCCAGCACCACATAGACGAAGAGCGCCGCCAGCAGCGCCGTGTCGTTGTTCTTCAAAGGCGACTTGCAGAGCCCGTCATAGACCACCCAGCCGAGCGCCAGGCCGCCGATCCCGATGGCCGTCGCGCCCCAGACCGGCAGATCGGCGCGGCTCGGATCGATCAGATAGAGCTCGGCCCCGACGTAATAGACCAGGAACAAGAGCGCCGCCCCCGACAACCAGGTGGCGTAGCTCTCCCATTTGAACCAGGTCAGGTCCTCGGGCATGTGGCCCGGCGCGACCATGTATTTCTGCACATGGTAGAATCCGCCGCCATGCACCTGCCAGGCCTCGCCGCCGACGCCTTCCGGCAGCTCACGCGAGCGCCTGAGGCCGAGATCGAGGGCAATGAAATAGAAGGACGAGCCGATCCACGCGATGGCGGTGATCACATGCACCCAACGCACGGCGAAGCCCAGCCATTCGGCAAAATAGGTCCACATCGGCGAAACGTCCCTTACGTGAAAACGGCGGCGAAAGGTCCAGAGGGACGCTCCGCCGCCGACAGGCTGGCCGGAGCGGTCCGCGACGGGACCGCTCCGCAACTCCAGGCGTGATCAGTTCTGCACGCCCTCGACATACCAATCCATCTTGAGCAGGTCGCCGTCGGGGATGACCTCACCCTCGGCAGCGCGCTCCTCGCCGGCCTGATCCTTGATCGGTCCGGTGAAGATCTCGTAATTGCCGGCCTTGGTGTCGTCGACGACCTTCTGGGCGGCCGCCTTCACGTCATCGGGCATCTTGTCGTTGAACGGGCCCATCTCGACCTCGCCCTCGGCCATGCCGAGCCAGACATTGTCGGCTTCCCAGGTGCCGTCCAGCAGCGCCTCGACCCGCTTGACGTAATAGGGACCCCACTGGTCGACGATCGCGGTCATGTGGGCGTTCGGCGCGAAGCTGGTCATGTCCCAGGCCTGGCCGAAGGCGATGGCGCCGGCCTCTTCGGCGGCCTGCAGCGGAGCTGGCGAGTCGGTGTGCTGGGTGATGACGTCGGCGCCCTGGCTCAGCAGCGCCTTGGCGGCGTCGGCTTCCTTGGCCGGGTCGTACCAGGACGAGACCCAGACGACCTGGGTGGTGAACTCCGGATTGACCTTGCGGGCGGCCAGGGTGAAGGCGTTGATGCCCATCACCACCTCGGGGATCGGGAAGGAGGCGATGTAGCCGGCCTTGCCCGTCTCCGACATCATGCCGGCGATCGTGCCGAGCACGGCGCGGCCCTGATAGAAGCGCGAATTGTACAGGCCCATGTTGTCCGAGCCGGTCTGGTAGCCGGTCGCGTGCTCGAACTTCACGTCCGGGAACTGCTTGGCCACCTTGATCGTCGGGTTCATGAAGCCGAACGACGTCGTGAAGATGATGTCGTTGCCTTCCTGGGCGAGCTGGCGGATGACGCGCTCGGCGTCCGGCCCTTCGGCGACGTTCTCGACATAGGAGGTCTCGACCTTGTCGCCGAGCTTCTCCTCGAGATATTTGCGGCCCTGGTCGTGGGCGTAGGTCCAGCCGTAGTCGCCGATCGGACCGACATAGACGAAGGCGGCCTTGACGGTGTCCTTGCCGTCCTGGGCGAAGGCCGGCAGGGCGAAGGATGCGGCGGCGGCGAGCCCGACGGCTCCGGCCATCAGTCGGCGTCTGGTGGTGTCGAACATCTGGGACTCCTTTTCGTGTTCGTGAACGGGATCAGGCACTGGCCCTGAAGGGTTGGCCGAGACAGGCCGGCGCCGCCGTGCCGGCTCCGCGCCGGCCGGCGGAAATGATCGCCAGGACGAGCACCGTCGCCAGATAGGGAAGGCTCGCCAGAAGCTCCGGCGCGAAGAAATTGAGCCCCGCCGCCTTGGCCTGCAGCTCCAGCGTGATCACCGCGCCGAAGAGATACGCCCCGGCCAGCACCCGGCCCGGTCGCCAGGAGGCGAAGACCACCAGCGCGATGGCGATCCAGCCGCGGCCCGCGGTGAGCCGCTCGGCCCACATCGGCGTCAGCACCAGCGAATAATAGCAGCCACCGAGACCCGCCATGGCGCCGCCGAACAGCACCGCCAGATAGCGGATCTTCAGCACCGGATAGCCGATCGAATGGGCGGCGCTGTCGCTTTCGCCGACGGCGCGCAGGATCAGTCCCGGCCGGCTGTGCTTCAGGAACCACCACACGCCGAGCGTCAGGAGAAGTCCGACATAGACCAGCGGCGAATGGCCGAAGAGGATCCGCCAGATCGGATCGGACGCCAGCGCATCCGGGAAGACCGGGCCGAGCGGCGTCGTGGTGATGCCGACATAGGGGGCGCCGAGCAGCGCCGAGACGCCGGTGCCGAAGATCGTCAGGGCCAGCCCCGTCGCGACCTGATTGGCCATCAGGCTCAGCGTCAGGACGGCGAAGATCGACGCCGCGAGCGCGCCTGCGCCCATGGCTGCGACCGCGCCCACCGCCGGCACGCCGGTGACCGACGCCACGGCAAAGCCGGTGACCGCGCCGATCAGCATCATGCCCTCGACGCCGAGATTGAGGACGCCGGACTTCTCGACGACGAGTTCGCCCAGCGCCGCGATCAAAAGCGGGGTCGCGGCGGCGGCGACCGTCATCAGGATGGTGATGAACAGCGCAAGGGTCATGCGGTCGCGGCCTCCGCGCGGGTCTTGGTTGCGCCCTGCCCTGCCGCGGGCAGCGGATGCCCGGCGGCCGGCCGACGCCACGCCAGCCGGTAGCGCACGAGGATGTCCGTCGCTAGCAGGAAGAACAGCATCATCGCCTGGAAGACGCCCGCGGCGGCCGACGGCAGGCCGAGCGCCGTCTGGGCGCTCTCGCCGCCGACATAGGTCAGCGCCAGCACCAGTGCGGCGAGCAGAATGCCGAGCGGATTGAGCCGGCCGAGAAAGGCAACGATGATCGCCGTGTAGCCGTAGCCAGTGGGAAACTGCGGGACCATCTGGCCGAAGGGACCGCTGGCCTCGAGGATGCCGGCAAGCCCGGCCATGCCGCCGCCGACCATCAGCGCCAGCCAGACGGTGGAGGATTGCCGGAAGCCGCCATAGCGCGCCGCGCGCGGGGCAAGGCCCACGACGCGGATCTGGAAGCCGGTGATCGAGCGGGCGATCAGGAACCAGGCGGTCAGCGCCAGCGCCGCGGCGATCGGAATGCCGAGATGGATCAGCGTGCCCGGCACGGCGACCGGCAGCGTCTGCGCCGCCGAGAACATCGCCGTCTGCGGGAAGTTGAAGCCCATCGGGTCCTTCCACGGCCCGCGCATCAGATAATACAGGAGCTGGATCGCCACGTAGTTGAGCATCAGGCTCGACAGGATCTCGTTGACGTTCATCCGCGTCTTGAGAAAGGCCGGCACCGCCGCCCAGGCCATGCCACCGAGGATGCCGGCGACGACCATCAGCGGCAGGACCCAGCCACCGTCGAGATCGAGCGTGGCCAGCGCGATGCCGGTGCCGGCGAGGCCGCCGAGAATGTACTGCCCCTCGGCGCCGATGTTCCAGACATTGGCGCGAAAGCCGATGGCGAGGCCCGTGGCGATGATCGCCAGCGGCGCGGCCTTCACCAGCAAATCCTGCCAGCGATAGGGATTGAACAGCGGTCGCACGAAGATCTCGTAGACCGCCAGCGCGCCGTTGTGGCCGAGCAGCGTGAACAGCAGCGCACCAACGACGAGGGTGAGGGCGACGGCGATCACCGGGGCGGCCAGCATCATGGCCCGGCTCGGCTCGCGACGCGGTTCGAGGACGAAGGCCATCAGTCGGCCCGCTCCGCGGAGGCCGGCCGGTGATCGGCCTCGCCATGGACACCGCCCATCAGCAGCCCGACCCGTTCGACCGAAATGCCCTTCACCTCCATCGCATCCGACAGATGTCCCCCATTGATGACCGCCATGCGGTCGCAGAATTCCAGCAGCTCGTCGAGGTCCTGACTGACCACGACGATCGCCGTGCCCTTGCCGGCCAGATCGACCATGGCCTGGCGGATGAAAGAGGCCGCGCCTGCATCGACACCCCAGGTCGGCTGCGAGACGACCAGCACCGCCGGCTCCTGCATGATCTCCCGGCCCATGACGAATTTCTGCAGATTGCCGCCGGACAGGCTGGCGGCCGAGGCCGCCGGACCGGTGGCCTTCACCGAAAACGCGTCGATGACCGCAGCGGCGAAGCGGCGTGCGGCCCCGGCGCGGATGATGCCGCCCGAGACCAGCCCCTTGCGCCGGCGCGCCGACAGGATGGCGTTCTCGGCGAGCGAAAGCCCCGGCACCGCCGCGTGGCCGTTGCGTTCTTCCGGCAGGGTCGCCAGCCCGGCGACACGGCGTCCGGTCACCGAGAGGCGGGTGATCGGCGTATCGTCGAGGGTGATCGCCCCGCCCTCATAGTCGGCGCGTTCGCCCGACAGCGCCGAGAGAAGCTCGTTCTGGCCGTTGCCCGCGACGCCGGCTATGCCGAAGATCTCGCCGGCCCGCACCGCGAAGGAGACGTCGGCGAGGCTGGTGCCGAAGGGCGGCTCGCCGGCCATCGACAGGGCCTCGACCACCAGCCGGTTGGCGCCTGAGCATTCACCCTCGCGGGGCGCCAGATCCTTCAGGCTGCCGCCGATCATCAGCTCGGCCATGGAGCGCGCCGATTCGGCGCGCGGATCGCAGGTCGCCACCACCTTGCCGCCGCGCAGGATGGTTGCCGACTCGCAGAGTTCCTTGATCTCGTGCAGCTTGTGGGAAATGTAGAGGATCGAGCAGCCCTCGGAGGCAAGGCGCCTCAGCGTGTCGAACAGCTGCTCCACCTCCTGGGGCGTGAGCACCGAGGTGGGCTCGTCCATGATCAGCAGCTTCGGGCGCTGCAGCAGCGCCCGCACGATCTCGATGCGCTGGCGCTCGCCCACCGACAGGGTGTGGACGTAGCGGTGCGGGTCGAGGGTGAGCCTGTAGGTCTCAAGGACGTCGCGGACGGCCGCCTCCAACTCGCGGCGCGGCGGCGGATTGTCCATGCCCAGCGCGATGTTCTCCAGCACCGTCATCGCCTCGAACAGCGAGAAATGCTGGAACACCATGCCGATGCCGAGGGCCCGTGCCTCGCGCGGCGAGTCGATGGACACCGCGTGGCCGTCGAAGGCGATCTCGCCCTCGTCTGACTTCTGCACGCCGTAGATGATCTTGACGAGGGTCGACTTGCCGGCGCCGTTCTCACCTAAGAGGGCGTGAATCTCTCCGGGCGCCACGGAAAACGACACCGCCTCGTTGGCGACGACGCCCGGAAAGCGCTTCGTGATACCGGAAAGCTGCAGCCGTGGCGCCATGGCGGAGCGGGTCACCTCGTTGATCGGACTGGCGCACTATTGCACCGCGCAGACGCAGCTGCAAAGCGATCGATCACTATTTCCTGTTGACTGGAAAGCAGGCAGGTCGCCAGCTCGGCAGCCGTCAGCGCGGCGATCACTTCGGGGCGCTTGTCCCGCACCGCAGCACCGCCGATCGGCAAGGTCAGGCGATCGATGTCGTCGCCGCGCCCGGCTGCCTCCAGATCGCGGCGCAGGCGCTCGCGCTTGGTCGCCGAGCCGATCATCCCGACATAGGCGGCATCGCCGCGCGCCAGCGCCGCGCCGGCAATGAGGAAGTCCAGCGAGTGTTCGTGGGTCATCACCACATAGGCGGCGCCCGGCGGTGCGGCGTCCACTTCGGCTTCGGGCAGGGCGGCGGCGACGGTCGTGACGGTATCGGGAAGGCCGTGCAGCGTCTCCGGCCGGCTGTCGACGAGCCGCACCGAGAAGGGCAGCAGCGCCAGCGCGGTCGCCAGCGCTCGCCCCGTGTGGCCGGCACCAAAGATCAGCACGGTCGGCTGGGCCGCGCGCCGGGCTTCGCCGTCCCTCGTCAAAGCCTGCAGCGTGGCATCGTCGGCACGGGCGAGGTCGAGCCGGACGCGGCCGCCGCAGCACTGGCCGATCTCGGGGCCGAGGGGCACGTCCATCTGGGCCGTATCCTCGCCGGCCTCCAGCATCATGCGGGCGCGTTCGATCGCCTCGAATTCCAGCCGCCCGCCGCCGATCGTGCCAGCCATGCCGTCGGCGGTGACCAGCATGGCGGCACCAGCTTCGCGCGGGGTCGAGCCGCGGACCTGTGTCACCGTGACGAGGACGGCCGGATCGCTCGCGGCAAGCGCCGCGCGCAGGGCCGCGGCGAGGCTCACGCCGCGCCCCGCACGCTGTCCACCGCCGCCAGCACCCGCTCGGGCGTCGCCGGCACGTCGAGATCGGGGAACGCGCGGCCGTCACCCGCCGCGATGATCGCATCGGTCAGGGCCGAGAACACCGAGATCGCCAGCATGAAGGGCGGCTCTCCGACGGCCTTGGAGCGATAGATCGTCTCGGAACGGTTCTCGCCCTTTTCCCAGATCGCCAGGCGGAAATCGTCCGGCCGATCGTTGGCCGTCGGGATCTTGTAGGTCGAGGGCGCATGGGTCCTGAGCCGTCCGGCTTCGTCCCACCAGAGCTCTTCCATGGTCAGCCAGCCCATGCCCTGGATAAAGCCGCCCTCGATCTGGCCCCGGTCGATGGCCGGGTTCAGCGACCGGCCGACATCGTGGAGAATGTCGGTGCGCAACAGTCGGTACTCGCCGGTCAGCGTATCGATCACGACCTCCGAACAGGCCGCGCCATAGGCAAAGTAATAGAAGGGCGTGCCGCGGGCATTGTCGCGATCGTAGCTGATGCCGGGCGTGGCGTAGAAGCCCGTCGAGGACAGGGAGATACGGGCCAGATAGGCCTCGCCGACGAGATCGGAGAAGCGCTTCTCGGCATTGCCGATCCGCACCCGGTTGGCCTCGAACACGACCTGGTCGCGGGGCACGTGATAGCGCTCCACGGCATAGTCGATCAGCCGGTCCTTGATGGTGCGGGCGGCCGCCTGCGCCGCCATGCCGTTGAGGTCCGAGCCGGACGAGGCGGCGGTCGCCGAGGTGTTGGGAACCTTGCCCGTCGTGGTGCCGGTGATCTTCACCTGGTCGATGTCGATCTGGAATTCCTCGGCGACGACCTGCGCCACCTTGGTGAACAGCCCCTGCCCCATCTCGGTGCCGCCATGGTTCAGCGTCACCGAGCCGTCCTTGTAGACATGGACGAGCGCGCCGGCCTGGTTGAGATGGCTGGTGGTGAAGGAGATGCCGAACTTCACCGGCGTCAGGGCGAGGCCCTTCTTCAGCACCGGATTGGCGGCGTTGAAGGCCGCGATCTTTTCGCGCCGGGCGCGATAGGCGCAGCTCGCCTCCAGCTCCTCGAGGATCTCGCCGATGACCGAATCGGTGACCGGCATGTGGTAGGGCGTCGACGCCGGCCCGGTCCCGCTGCCGGGCGCCGGATAGACATTGCGCTTGCGCACGTCGAGCGGATCGATGCCCGTGGCAAAGGCAATCCGGTCCATGGCGCGCTCGATGCCGACCATGCCCTGCGGACCGCCGAAGCCGCGAAACGCCGTGTTGGAGACCGTATGCGTCTTCAACCGCCGCGAATGGATGCGCGCGGCGGGCAGCGCATAGGCGTTGTCGGCGTGGAACATCGCCCGGTCGGCAATGGCCGCGGACAGGTCCTTGGAATAGCCGCAGCGCACGAAATGGGCGAAATCGACGGCTTCGATCCTGCCATCGGCGTCGAAGCCGAGATCGTACTCGATCCGCACCTCGTGGCGCTTGCCGGTCATGACCATGTCGTCGTCGCGGTCGAGCCGGCATTTGGCCGGCCGGCCGGTCTTCACCGCCACCAGCGCCGCGACGGCGGCGAACAGCGCCGGCTGGCTCTCCTTGCCGCCGAAGCCGCCGCCCATGCGCCGCACCTCGACGGTCACCGCATGGTCGGGGATCCCGAGCATCTTGGCGACGTTGTGCTGGACCTCCGAGGGGTGCTGGGTCGAGGAGCGCACGAGAACGTCCCCATCCTCGCCCGGAATCGCAGAGGCGATCTGGCCTTCCAGATAGAAATGGTCCTGGCCGCCGATCTCGATCCGGCCGCGCAGGCGCTGATGGGCCGTCTTGAGCACCGCCTCGGCGTCGCCGAGCCGCATCTCGTGCGGCGGCAGCAGGTCCTCGCCGGCTTCGTCCGCCATCGCGATCGCCGCGTCGAGGTCGATCGCCGCCGGCAGATCCTCATAGGCGATCGTCGCGCATTTCGCCGCGGCTCTTGCCAGGGCCAAGGTCTCTGCGGCGACGGCGAAGATCGGCTGGCCGACATACTGGACGACGGCACCCTCGCCTTCGAGCGGCGGGAAGATCGGATCGTCGCCGAAGACCGGCGAATAGTCGTTCTGGCCGGGAATGTCGGCCACCGTCAGCACCGCCGCGACGCCCGGCGCGGCGCGCACCGCGTCGAGATCCATCGACCGGATGCGGGCATGGGCGCGCTCGGACATGGCGATGAAGATCTGGAGCGTGCCCGGCAGTTCCGGATCGTCGTCGATATAGCGGGCGGCGCCGGAGACATGCTTGGCGCCGCTGTCATGGGCGAGCGCCGCGCTGACGCCGCCCCGAATGGCGCGGGCCTCGCCCGGCGGCTGCTCGCCGAGTTCGGCGGGCGCCGGTTCGCCGGCCGCACCGCGATCCTGGATGCGGGTTTCATCGATCATGATGCCGCACCGACCGTTTCGCCAACAGTCTCCGACTGCACGTCGGCCAGGCCGATGCGCGACGCACCCCCTTCCTGAGAAAGGAAGCGCCGCAACAGGTTCTGCGCGGTCTTCAGACGGTATCCGGCTGAGGCCCGCATGTCGGTCAGCGGCGTGAAATCCTCCGCCAGCGCCGCGACGGCGGCCTCGATGGCGTCGGGGCCAAGCAGTCGCCCGACCAGCATCGCCTCGGCCCGCGCGGCGCGCCTGGGAACGCCCGCCATGCCACCGAAGGCCAGCCGCGCCTCGGTGACCGGCGCGCCCGGCCCCTCGCCTTCGACCGTCAGACGGAACGCGGCCATGACCGCCGAGATGTCGGAATCCAGCCGCTTGGAGATCTTGTGGGCGAAGAAGCGCTGGCCGTCCTCGAGCCGCGGCACTTCAACGGCGATCACGAACTCGCCCCTGGCGCGGTCCTGCCTTCCATATTCGAGGAAGAAGTCTTCCAGCGGCACCTGGCGGAAATCGTCGCCCTTGCGCAGATGCAGCACCGCGCCGAGCGCGATCAGGCAGGGCGGCAGATCGCCGATGGGCGAACCGTTGGCGATGTTGCCGCCGACCGTGCCGGCATTGCGGATCTGGTAGCCGGCAAAGCGGCGCAGCATCTCGCCGAGATCCGGGTGAATGTCGGCGAGGATGTCGCGCGCTTCGCGATGGGTGACCGCCGCGCCGAAATAGACCCGGCCGCCGGCCTCCTCGATCACCCGCAGGTCGCGAACATGGCTGACGTCGATCAGAACGGGCAGGTCGCGATGCTGCTTGGTGACCCAGAGGCCGACATCGGTCGCGCCGGCAACCAGCACGGCGTCGGGATGCTCGGCATAGAGGTCGGCAAGATCGTCGACATTGGTCGGCGCGAACCAGCGGCCGCCGTCCTGCTCATAGGCAAACACCGCGTCGCCCTCGACAACGCGCAGGCGGCGGGAGAGCACCGCGTCCTCCTCCCGCGTGTCGGGCACGGGCTCGGCGGCCAGATCGAGGCCGGCATCGATGATCGGACCGTAGCCGGTGCAGCGGCACAGATTGCCGGCGATCAGATCCTTCACCGATGCCCGGTCGGAGATCGCGCCGGTCAGCCAGCCCGCATGAAGCTGCATGACGAAGCCCGGCGTGCAGAAGCCGCACTGGCTGCCGTGACGCTCGACCATCGCGGCCTGCACCGGATGCGGCCCGTCGCGCCCGAGATGCTCCACGGTCTCGATCGCGCGGCCGTTCATCGCCGGCAGAAACTGGATGCAGGCGTTCACCGCGCGGCGATGCAGGCCGCCGGCCCCGTCGGATTCGGCCAGAAGCACCGTGCAGGCGCCGCAATCGCCCTCGGCGCAGCCTTCCTTGGTGCCGGTCAGCCGCTCGGTGCGGCGCAGATATTCCAGAAGCGTCGTCGTCGTCGCGACGCCCTCGACGGCGCGTTCCTCGCCGTTGAGGACGAAGCGGATCGGCCGGGCGGAGATCGCCGTCATCAGCTCCCCCGATAGGTCGAATAGCCGAAGGGCGAGAGCAGCAGCGGCACGTGATAATGGCTGCGTTCGGCGATGCCGAAGCGCAGCACCACGTCGCCGAGGAATTTCGGCTCCTGCAGGTCGATGCCCATGGCGTCGAAATAGGCGCCGGCCGCGAAGACCAGCTCGTATTCGCCGATCGCGAAGGCGTCGCCCGCCATCAGCGGCGCGTCACAGCGCCCGTCGGCATTGGTCACGGCCTCGGCGACGAGCGTGCGGCTGCCGTCCGGGCCGAGCCGAGTCAGCGCCACGGCAATGCCGGAGCCCGGGCGACCGAGACTCGTATCCAGCACATGCGTCGTCAGCCGCGCCTGATCTGCTTCGCCCATCGAGGCCGTTCCATTGCTTTTTTGACCATCCGGTCAGCATCCTGCACCGCCCGGTGCGGAGCCGTAAAGCGGGGCGCTGCACAATAATCCACTCGCCGGCGCGCCTTGGCGCCACACATCCCCCGTGACAGCCGTTCCGCCGGGATGGCCGACACCAACGGAGCCAGATCATGCGTGACGGACCGGCCTTCCTCTTCGACCTCGACGGCACCCTCGTCGACAGCGTCTACCAGCATGTCATCGCCTGGCAGGAGGCGCTCGATTCGGAGGGCATCGCCCTGTCGGTCTGGCGCATCCACCGCAAGATCGGCATGAGCGGCGGGCTGTTCACCAACCAGCTGCTGCGCGAGACCGACCACGAGATCACCGAGGAGACCTCGGAGCGCCTGCGCAAACTCCATGCGGAGGCCTATGGCCGGCATGCCCATATGGTGCGCCCGCTGCCCGGCGCGACGGAGCTCCTGGCGGCGCTGACCAATGCGGGCGTCAGATGGGCGATCGCCACCAGCGGCCGGATGGAAACGGCGCGGCACAATCTCGACCGGCTCGGCGTCGATCCGGACAAGGTGCCGGTGATCACCCGCGACCTGGTCAAATACGCCAAGCCCGATCCCGACCTGTTCATCGCTGCGGCCGAGAAGCTGGGGGTTGCGACCGACACCACCATCGTCGTCGGCGATTCGATCTGGGACATGCTGGCCGCGCAGCGCTGCCGGGCGCTCGGCGTCGGGTTGCTGTCCGGTGGCTACGGCACCAACGAGCTGGAGCGGGCCGGCGCTTTCCGGGTCTACGAGGACCCCGCCGACATGCTGCTGCATATCGACGAGGTGGGCGGCCGCCGCTGACCTTTCGCGGCGTCTCTCGCCGACGCTTCCAGAGACCACCGGCTTCGGGCTATCTCTTGTGCAGACTGACGGAGCCTGCATGACATCATCCCGCTATCCGCGCGACCTTCTCGGCTACGGCCGCACGCCCCCCGCCCCGGCATGGCCCAATCCCGGCGGCAGCGGCGACGCCAAGATCTGCGTCCAGTTCATCGTCAATTACGAGGAGGGCGGCGAGAATTCCGTCCTTCACGGCGACGCGGCGTCGGAGGCCTTCCTGTCGGAAATCGTCGGCGCCCAGCCCTGGCCGGGCATGCGCCACATGAACATGGAATCGATCTACGAATACGGTTCACGCGCCGGCTTCTGGCGGCTCTGGCGCATGTTCACCGAACGCGCCATGCCGGTCACCGTCTATGGCGTGGCCACCGCGCTCGCGCGCAATCCGGACGTGGTCGCGGCGATGCAGGAGGCGGAATGGGAGATCGCCTCGCACGGCCTGAAGTGGGTGGAATACAAGGACTACAGCCGCGAGGACGAGCGCCGGGACATGCAGGACGCGATCGCGCTGCATGCGGCGATCACCGGCGAGCGCCCGCTCGGCTGGTACACCGGCCGCTCCTCGCAGCACACGCTGGAACTCGCAGCCGAAGAGGGCGGCTTCCTCTACGCCTCCGACGCCTATGCCGACGACCTGCCCTACTGGCAGGAGACGGAGTCCGGCCCGCTTCTGGTCGTCCCCTACACGCTCGACACCAACGACATGCGCTTCGCCACCCCGCAGGGGTTCAATTCCGGCGACCAGTTCTTCGCCTATCTCAAGGACGCCTTTGACGTCCTCTATGCGGAGGGTGAGGCCGGTCAGGCGAAGATGCTGAATATCGGCCTGCACTGCCGTCTCGTCGGGCGGCCCGGCCGCGCCGCGGCGCTGGCCCGCTTCCTCGACTATGTCCAGTCGAAGCCCGACGTATGGGTGGCGCGGCGGATCGACATTGCCCGCCACTGGCGCGAGCGCTTTCCCCATGCCGCGCCCTGGCGGCCGAGCCGACTGTCGAAAACGGCCTTCGTGGACGTGTTCGGCTCGGTCTTCGAGCATTCGCCCTTCATCGCCGAGCGCACCCTGACCCGCGGTCTCGGCGCCGCCAACGACACGACCGAAGGCCTTGCCGCCGCGATGAACCAGACCTTCCGCCTCGCCTCCCATGACGAGAGGCTGGGCATCCTCAAGGCGCATCCCGATCTCGCCGGCAAGCTGGCACTGGCCGGCGACCTGACCGAGCAGTCGAAATCCGAACAGGCGGGCGCCGGCCTCGACCGGCTGAGCGAGGCGGAACTGGCCCGCTTCACCGATCTCAATACGCGCTATGTCGCGCGCTTCGGCTTTCCCTTCATCATCGCCGTGAAAGGCCTGACCAAAGACGACATCCTCGCCGCCTTCGAGGCGCGGGTCGACAACGACCAGGCCACAGAATTCGCCACCGCATGCCGGCAGGTCGAGCGCATCGCCCGCCTGCGCATCGCCCAGATCTTCGAGGACGCAGCATGAGCTCGGAACGCTTCATCACCGCCGACCCCGCGCCGGAGGCCGACGACCTCCTGAAGCGCTATGTGGATCTCGCCCATCCGCGGCTCGGCACCGAGGTCACCTTCGCGACCGACGACTTCTTCGCCGACAAGAGCCGGATGATCGCGCCCGACGCGCCGGTCTTCTTTCCGGACCGTTTCGACGACCACGGCAAGTGGATGGATGGCTGGGAATCGCGCCGCAAGCGCACGCCCGGCCACGACCATGCGATCATCCGCCTCGGCCAGCGCGGCACCATCGCCGCCGTCGACATCGACACCGCCTTCTTCACCGGCAATTTCCCGCCGGAAGCCGCGCTCGAAGCGGCGGACACGGTGGACGCGCCGGGCGAGGACGACTGGCAGACCATCGTGCCGCGCATGGATCTGAAGGGCGACAGCCATAACATCGTCGCCAGTGACGCCGCCGGCCCGTTCCGCTGGCTGCGCCTGCACATCTACCCCGATGGAGGCGTCGCGCGCCTGCGGGTTTACGGAACCATCGCCAAGGACTGGTCCGAGGTCGGCGCCGACGAGGTGGTGGACCTCGCCGCCCTTACCAATGGCGGCACCGCCATCGCGTGGAACGACGCCCATTACGGCGCACCGGCCAACATGCTGGCGCCGGGCCGCGCGCCGGTGATGGCCGATGGCTGGGAAACCGCCCGCCGGCGCCGCCCCGGCAATGACTGGTGCGTCCTCAAGCTCGGCACCGCGGGCACCATTTCCAACCTCCTGATCGACACCCGTCACTTCAAGGGCAATTTCCCCGACCGCTTCAGCCTGCGTGCCGCGCGGCTCGACGCCGATCCCGCGCCCGATTCCATCGAGGCGGAAAGCGCCGCATGGCCGCTGCTCCTCGACGAAACCAGGCTGGCGGCCGACGAGGAGCGGACCTTCGACGATGTGATCGATCTCGGTCCGGTAACCCATGTCCGCCTCGACATCTTTCCCGATGGCGGCGTGTCGCGACTGCGCCTCTACGGTACGAAGGCATCATGAGCGGCACCGACCGGACGCTGTTCGCGCGCCCGCTGACGAAGGAGGCCTTCGCCCCCTTCGGCGACGTCATCGAGACCGATGGCGCGGCGCATTTCGCGATCAATGGCGGCACCACCACGCGCTTTCACGATCTCGCCCATGTGGATGTCGCGACCGAGGGCGGCCGTCCGCTGATCTCCATCTTTCGCGGCCAGGCCTTCGCCTTCCCGGTGGAGATCCGGATGATGGAGCGCCACCCGCTGGGCACCCAGGCCTTCGTGCCGCTCCAGCCTGTCCCGTTCCTGGTCGTTGTGGCGCCGGATCGGGACGGACGACCCGGCGAGCCCCAGGCCTTCCTCGCCGCCCCCGGCCAGGGCGTGAACTACGCCTGCAATGTCTGGCACCATCCGCTGGTGTCGCTTTCCCGGACCAGCGACTTTGTCGTCGTCGATCGCGGCGGCGAGCAGCCGAACCTCGAGGAGCAGACCTACCCGGCTCCCTATTCGGTGCTGGCGGAGCGGTAGCCGCGCCCACGCGCTGCCGAGGACCAGGCAACCAAAACACGAGGCACGGGTGGGAGCCGGCCAGGCACCGGCAACCGCACGCCCGTGCATTTTGCATTGCCGCAGGTGCCAAAGGCTGGACATGCCGGCCGAGGGCGATAGGTCGGTCCGACATGCTGCACAGCGAAAGGACGTCCGATGCGCTCCGGTCCCGGCTCGATCATCTCCCTCATCACGATCGCGATCCTGGCCCTGGCCGGCCTGTTCCTCACCGGCGGCGGCCTCTGGCTGATCGTCGCGGGCGGTTCCTGGTACTATCTGATCGCCGGCCTCGTCATGCTGGCGACCGCGCTGCTCCTGCAGTTCCGCCGTCCTGAAGCGCTGTCGCTTTATGCTGCCCTCGTTATCGGCACCCTGATCTGGGCAATCTGGGAGGTCGGCTTCGACTGGTGGCCCCTGGCGGCGCGTGGCGGCGTCATCTTCATCCTCGGTCTGGTCCTGCTCCTGCCGTGGATCACCCGGCGTCTCGGCCGGCGCAATGTGGCCCAGGCACTGGACGGCGTCGTCGTCACCCCCTCGGCGCGACGCGGATCGGGCCTCGCGCTCTCCGGCGCCCTCGTCGTCGCTCTCGTCGTGGCCGGTATTTCCTGGTTCACCGATCTGCACTCGGTCGAAGGCCGGCTGCCGGAGCGCCAGACCGCGTGGAACGACCTCGGTGTGCCGGCCGGCGAATGGCACCAGTACGGCCGCACCAGTTACGGCCAGCGCTATGCGCCGCTGGACCAGATCACCCCGGACAATGTCGACCGGCTCCAGGTGGCCTGGGAGTACCATACGGGCGACGAGACCCAGCCGGGCGACCCGGTGGAGACCACCTTCGAGGTCACCCCGCTGAAGATCGGCGAGCGGCTGTATCTGTGCACGCCGCATCAGAACGTCATTGCCCTCGATGCCACCACCGGCGAAGAGATCTGGCGCTACGATCCGCAGATCCAGGGCGAGCTCGCCCTGCAGCACCTGACCTGCCGGGGCCTCGCCTATCAGGCGCCGGGCACGGCCGATCAGGCGGGTGCCGACGCGGCAGCCACGCCGGCTGCGGATGCGGCGTCGCCGGCCTCCGACTCGCCCACCGGCACCGCCACGGCGCTCGCGCAGAGCGGCCAGCTCGCCGCGCCCCAGACCGACGGCCAGCCGGCATCGGCCGATGATGCAGCGACCGCACCGGCCGCGCCGACCGAGACGCCCACCAGCAACCAGCCGGTGGCGGCGGCGACCGCCGCGCGCACCAGCGACACCTGCGACGGCAAGCTGTTCATGCCGACCGCCGACGGCCGGCTGATCGCGCTCAACCTCGAGACCGGTGCCGTCTGTACCGGCTTTGGTGGCGGCGACGGCCAGATCGACCTCTGGCAGAAGATGCCGAACGTCAATCCGGGTTCCTATTACTCGACCTCGCCGGTCGTCGTGACGCAGGATATGGTCATCGTCGGCGGCACGGTTCTCGACAACGTTTCCACCAACGAGGCCTCCGGCGTCATCCGTGGCTACGACATCGAGACGGGCGATCTCGTCTGGGCCTGGGATTCGGGCAATCCGGACCAGACCACGCCGCTGCCGGAAGGTCAGTCCTACACGCCGAACTCGCCCAATTCCTGGTCGATCTCCGCGGCCGACGAGGCGCTCGGCATGGTCTATGTGCCGCTCGGCAACCAGCCCCCGGACCAGTGGGGCGCGAACCGCTCCGACGCCGTCGAGCGCTTCTCCTCCTCGGTCGTCGCGCTCGACATCGCCACCGGCGAAGTGCGCTGGGTGTTCCAGACCGTCCATCACGATCTGTGGGACTACGACGTGCCGTCGCAGCCCTCGCTGCTCGACCTGACCATCAGGGGCGAGAGCGTGCCGGTAGTGGTCCAGCCGACCAAGCAGGGCGAGGTCTACGTCCTCGACCGCCGCACCGGCGAGCCGGCCCTGCCGGTGGTCGAGACCCCGGTCCCGGGCGGCGCCGTCGAACCGGACTTCACCGCGCCGACGCAGCCGGTCTCGGCGCTGTCCTTCGATCCGCCGGCGATCCGCGAGACCGACATGTGGGGCGCCACCCTGTTCGATCAGCTCGCCTGCCGCATCGCCTTCCACGGCTATCGCTACGAGGGCCGCTACACGCCGCCGTCGCTGGAAGGCTCGCTGGTCTATCCGGGCAATTTCGGCGTGTTCAACTGGGGCGGCGTCGCCATCGATCCGGTGCGCGACGTGATGTTCTCGACGCCCGCCTATCTGGCCTTCGTCTCGAAGCTGGTGCCGCGCGACAACGACAGCGACCTCGTCGTCAACAAGTCGCAGCCGGACGGCGCGCTGCCGGCGCTGAACGAGAATTTCGGCGCGCCCTATGCGGTCGAGCTCTCGCCCTTTACCTCGGTGCTCGGCCTGCCCTGCCAGTCGCCGCCCTGGGGCTATGTCACCGGCTCCGACCTCGCTACCGGCGAGACCGTCTGGATGCACAAGAACGGCACGGTGCGCGATTCCTCGCCGATCCCGCTGCCCTTCGAGATGGGCGTGCCGGATCTGGGCGGGCCGGTCATCACCGCCGGCGGCGTCGCCTTCATCTCCGGCACGCTCGACTATTACGTGCGCGGCTTCGACGTGACGACGGGCAAGCAACTCTGGCGTGCACGCCTGCCGGCCGGCGGCCAGTCGACGCCGATGTCCTACGAGGGCGCCGACGGGCGGCAGTATGTGCTGGTCGCGGCGGGCGGACATGGCTCGCTCGGGACCAAGCGCGGTGACAGCGTGATCGCCTACGCGCTGCCAGGCGAAGCCGCAGCCGCCGAATAGGACACCTGCGTCCGGGCCGACTGACGGCCCCGGAAAGCTCAGGCAAAGCGCAGGGCCGCTGCGCCGTGCGCGGCCCGCAGCCGGGCGATGTCGATGCCGACCGGCATGCCGTCCTCGACCCGCCACTGGCCCTTCACCATCACACGGTCCGCGCGGGTCGCGCCGCACAGGACGAGCGCGGCGATCGGATCGTGGGCGCCCGAGAAGCGCAACTCGTCCAGCGTGAACAGGGCGAGATCGGCCTGCATGCCGACCGCAATGCGGCCGATATCCGTCCGGCCGAGACAGGCGGCCGAGCCCTCGGTGCCCATGGCCAGCACGTCGCGGGCGGTGACCGCCTCGGCGGAGCGATAGTTCAGCCGCCCCACCATCAGCGCATGGCGCGCCGCCTCGATGAGGTTCGAAGCGTCGTTCGACGCCGAGCCGTCGACGCCGAGGCCGACGGGCGAGCCCGCTGCGCGCAGTTCGTTCACCGGGCAGAAGCCGGAGGCGAGCACCGCATTCGACGCCGGGCAGTGGCAGACGCCGACCTTGTGGGCGCCAAGCCGGCGGCACTCGTCGGTGGTGAAGTGAATGCCGTGGGCCAGCCAGGTGCGCGGCCCGAGCCAGCCAACGTCCTCCAGATAGTCGACCGGGCGGCAGCCGAAACTCTCGACGCAGAAGCGGTTCTCGTCCTCGGTCTCGCCGAGATGGGTGTGCAGCCGGCAATCGTGCCTCTCGGCAAGCTCCGCACTCGCCATCATCAGGCTCTTCGTCACCGAGAAGGGCGAGCACGGCGCCAGCGCGATCTGCGTCATCGCGCCGTCGGAGCGGTCATGCCAGCGGCCGATCAGCCGCTCGCTGTCGGCCAGGATCTCGTCCTCGTCCTGCACCACCGAATCCGGCGGCAGGCCGCCATCCTTCTGGCTGAGATTCATCGAGCCGCGGGTCAGTGTCACCCGAATGCCGAGTGCCGCCGCCTCCTCGGCCTCGATGTCGATGGCGTCCTCGAGCCCCTTGGGAAACAGATAGTGGTGGTCGGCCGCCGTGGTGCAGCCGGACATCAGCAGTTCGGTCAGGGCCAGCCGCACCGACAGGCGAAAACTGTCCGGATCGAGCCGCGCCCAGATCGGGTAGAGGCTCTCGAGCCAGGGAAACAGCTCCTTGTCGATCGCCTGCGGATGGGCCCGCGTCAGCGTCTGGTAGAAATGATGATGGGTGTTGACGAGACCCGGCAACACCACGTGGCGCGCGGCGTCGAAAGTCTCGTCCACCGGCGCCTGGGGCTCACCTCCCGACGGCACCAGTTCGACGATACGGCCGTCCTCCACGACGATGCCGCCGTCGGCCCCCTCCGCGAGGATCGCCAGCGGCGTCTTCAGCCAGAGCCGTGTCACGCGGCGCTCTCCACCGCTCTCATCCCGCCGCGTTCGGACAGGAAGGCAAGGATGTCGCCGATCCCCTTGGCGCGCGACAGATCGGCAAAGATCGTCGGCCCGTCGCCGCGGCCCTTCGCGGCATCGCCGCGCATCCGCTCCAGATCGGCCCCAACATGGGGGGCGAGATCGGTCTTGTTGATCACCAGCAGGTCCGAGCGGGTGATCGCCGGCCCGCCCTTTCGCGGAATATCGTCGCCCTGGCAGACGGAGATGACGTAGATCGACAGATCCACGAGGTCCGGCGAGAAGGTCGCCGCCAGATTGTCGCCGCCCGATTCCACCAGCACCAGGTCGAGGCCGGGATGGCGTGCGTTGAGATCGCGGATCGCCGCGATGTTGATCGAGGCATCCTCACGGATCGCCGTGTGGGGGCAGCCGCCGGTCTCGACGCCGATGATCCGGTCGGAGGGCAATGCCTGCAGCCGGACCAGCGCCTCGGCGTCCTCGCGGGTGTAGATGTCGTTGGTGACGACGCCGATCGACCAGCTGTCGCGCGCGGCCTTGCAGAGCTTTTCGACCAGGGTCGTCTTGCCCGAGCCGACGGGGCCGCCGATGCCGACGCGCAGGGGACCGTTCTTGGACATCATGAGCGGAAGAGCCTCGTGGGAAGGGTTTCGTGCCGCAGTGCGGCAATGTCCGACCCTAGCGCCGCCGAGCCGAGATCGTCCAGAGTCGAGCGGCCCGCCCGCTCGGTCAGGGCTCGAATGTCGGGCTCCAGCCGCCGCAGGATCCGCACCGCCTCGCTCTGGGCCAGCGGCACCAGCCGCACCGCCGCCGACACCAGCGACGCGGCAAAGCCGTGCACGAAGGCCAGCAGCGTCTCGTCCAGCCCGAAGCCGGCTTCGGCGGCGAGCCGCCCGACCGCGACCGGATAGGCGACGGCGTCGGCGCCTTCCCTACGCTCCGCTTCGCCGGTTCCCGCCCATGGCTGCGATGCTTCGGCGAAGGCGGCGCCTAGCGCCAGCGTCTCGGCGCGGCGTTCGGCACTGCCGGCCAGCGCCTCGGCGAGCTCCGCGACGGCCGCGAATCGGGCCGCGTCGCCTGCCTGATGCGCGGCGTAGGCCTCGACCAGCAGCACGGCGTCGTTCCAGCCGCTGCCGCGATCGAGCAGCACCCGCACCCAGGCCTCTACCGATGCCCCGTCCGTCAGGACGCGCTCGGCCACCGCCGTTTCCAGCCCGTGCGACCAGGCGAAGGCGCCGATCGGGAAGGCCGGCGAGAACAGGGTCAGGAGTTCGGCCAGATGCGGGGTGGCGACCGATGCCGCCGCCGCTACCGGCACCGAGTCAGCCAGCCGGCTCAAAGAGGGACCGTCTCGACCGGATGGTGATGGCCCGACGGCTCGTAGGCACCGCCTTCGGGATCGAAGGCCGCCTCGGTCTCGGTGATCTCGGCGCCCAGCCCCTCCAGCATGGTGCGCACCACGGCGTCGCGGCGGATCAGGATCCGGTCGTCCAGCAGTTGCGCCGCCAGATGCCGGTTGCCGATCTGCCAGGCCAGCACGAGCAGATGGCGAGCATCGCGGCCGCGGATCTCGTAGAGCTCCTCGGGCTTGGCCTTTACCGCGATCAGCCGGCCATCGTCCAGAAGGATGGCGTCGCCCTCGACCAGCAGCAGCGCCTCCGGCAGGTCGAGCAGGAAAGCGATACCATCGTCGCTGACCATCGCCATGCGCCGGCGATGGCGCGCCGATTCGTCCAGCGTGATCGTGTCCGCCGCCGTGGTCCACTCTCCAGCCCGCTTGATGGTATCGCCGACGATCATCCCGCTGTCTCTTTCTGAAGGGCCATGCCCGTTTCACTGTGCGTGCCGCGACGATACGGTGCCCCGTGGCTCCGGACCAGCCCTTCGGCCGGGAGAACCATGGCGCGGAATGCGTCGGCAGATGGGCAAGGGAACGCAGCATGGCTCTGCAGAACCGCGTCACCCCGCTGGGCGAGATCGTCGTCGACCCGGCCAGGGGCGATTTCATGGGCAATCGCGGTATTCTGCATGACGGCATGCGCCGCCTCGGCGTCAGCCGCTGGAAGCACAAGGCGTGGATCGTCTGCACGCTGGCGTTCAAAAGCCGCAAGCGCGAGATCATGGCGCCGGGCCGCTACACCGAACTGTTCTTCCTCGATGAGGCGACGGCGCTTGCCGCCGGCCACCGGCCCTGCTGGGAATGCCGCCGCGCGGCCGCCCTCGCCTACCGTTCCGCCTTCGCCGAGGGCAACGGGTTGGAGAACGCCCCGTCGAGCCACGAGATCGACGACCTCCTGCATGCCTCGCGCATCGTTACGGGCACACGCCATCAACGCCGGGCGGAGCGCGTCGGAGGCGAACTGCCCGACGGCGTCTTCGTCATCGTCGAAGAGCGTGCCTGGGTCGTCCTCAACAATCGCCTCCTGCGCTGGACGCCCGCGGGCTACGATGCCATGCGGGAAATGCCGGACGGGCCGGTCACCGTGGCAACGCCGCTGCCGAGCGCCGCGGCAATCGCGGCCGGCTACCGCCCGGCCCTGCACGCCAGTGCCGCGGCGCTGGCCGGCGGCTGAGCCCCCGTCCCGATCAGCGGCGGACTTCGCAGACCGTCGTCTGGCTCGGGTCGCTGCGCATCTCGCTGTAAAGGTCGCCGCGTCGTCCCTTGGTCCACCAGACCATCGCGCCGGCCGCGTATTTCGCGCCTGAGCCGGACATCACATCGACGAACAATGTCTGGCGGCCGTCCACCGGCAGGATGGCAAGCGAGTTGGACGGCAAATTGATGTATTCGACCGCCATTTCCACCGGTTCGGCCTCGGCCGTGTCCCGGCAGAGATAGGTGACGGTGGTGCGCTCGGCCGGTCCCTCCAGATCGAGGGTCAGCGGCTCTCCGTCCTGCGCGAGCGCAGGGACGGCGCCAATGGCGGCCAGCGCCAGGCCAAGGGCAAGCGCCCTGCCCCGTGCGGCGATCGAAACGTCATTACGGTGCATCATGGCTCCTCCCCAGTGGCCGCGGCGGGGTCCGATCGTCCTTCGGGCCGCTGCGATCCTTCGGGAAAGCCTAGAACAGGAAGTAGCGCTGCGCCATCGGCAGCACCGAGGCGGGCTCGCAGGTCAGCAATTCACCGTCGGCGCGCACCTCGTAGGTCTCCGGATCGACCTCGATATGGGGTGTCGCATCGTTGAGGCGCATTGATGCCTTGGAGATGCCGCCGCGGGTATTCTCCACCGCCAAGAATGCCTTCTCGCAGCCGATCTTTTCACGCAGCCCGTCGGCCATCGCGGCGCCGGAGACGAAGGAGATGGCGGAATTGCTGACGGCCTTGCCGAAGGCGCCGAACATCGGCCGGTAATGGACCGGCTGCGGCGTCGGGATCGAGGCGTTGGGGTCGCCCATCGGGGCCGCCACGATGGTGCCGCCGATCAGCACCATCATCGGCTTGACGCCGAAGAAGGCCGGATCCCACAGCACGAGGTCGGCGCGCTTGCCGACCTCGATCGAGCCGATCTCCTTCGACATGCCCTGCGCGATGGCCGGGTTGATCGTGTATTTCGCGACATAGCGGCGGGCGCGCAGATTGTCGTTGTCACCGGTTTCGCCGGCCAGCCGCCCGCGCTGCCGCTTCATCTTGTCGGCGGTCTGCCAGGTGCGGATAATCACTTCGCCGACCCGGCCCATGGCCTGGGAATCGGAGGCGATGATCGAGAAGGCGCCGAGATCGTGGAGGATGTCCTCCGCCGCGATGGTTTCCTTGCGGATGCGGCTTTCGGCGAAGGCGATGTCTTCGGGAATCGACGCGTCGAGATGGTGGCAGACCATCAGCATGTCGAGATGCTCTTCCAGCGTGTTGGTGGTGTAGGGCCGCGTCGGATTGGTCGAGGACGGGATCACGTTGGGCAGGCCGCACACCTTGATGATGTCCGGCGCGTGGCCGCCGCCGGCGCCCTCGGTATGGAAGGCGTGGATGGTGCGGCCCTTGAAGGCGTCGACGGTGTTCTCGACGAAGCCGCTCTCGTTCAGCGTGTCGGTGTGGATCATCACCTGCACGTCGTGATCGTCGGCCACCGACAGGCAGCAGTCGATGGCGGCGGGCGTCGTGCCCCAGTCCTCGTGCAGCTTCAGGGCGCAGGCGCCGCCCCGCACCATCTCCTCCAGCGCGGCCGGCAGCGAGGCGTTGCCCTTGCCGGAGAAGCCGATATTCATCGGCATCGCGTCCGTCGCCTGCAGCATGCGCGCCAGATGCCAGGGGCCGGGGGTGCAGGTCGTCGCCAGCGTGCCATGCGCCGGCCCCGTGCCGCCGCCCATCATGGTGGTGACGCCCGAAAACAGCGCCTCCTCGATCTGCTGCGGACAGATGAAGTGGATGTGGCTGTCGAAGCCGCCGGCGGTGACGATCTTGCCCTCGGCGGCGATCGCCTCGGTGCCGGGGCCGATGATGATGTCGACGCCGCCCTGGGTATCGGGATTGCCGGCCTTGCCGATGGCGCAGATGCGACCGTCGCGCAGGCCGATATCGGCCTTGTAAATGCCGGTATGATCGAGAACCAGCGCGTTGGTGATCACCGTGTCGACCGCGCCCTCAGCCCGCGAATGCTGGGACTGGCCCATGCCGTCGCGGATCACCTTGCCGCCGCCGAACTTCACCTCCTCGCCATAGGTGGTGAAGTCCTTTTCCACCTCGATGAACAGTTCGGTGTCGGCGAGGCGCACCTTGTCGCCGGTCGTCGGGCCGAACATGGCGGCATAGGATGAGCGAGCGATCCGGGCGGGCATGGGCGATCTCCAGACGGGTCGAATTCGTTGATGCGGCCGCTCTCGTTGCGGCGCACCATCAGCGACCATAGGTCGGTCGCGAAAGCTTGTCTTCCCGGTTTTGACGATCGGCGCGAGACTGGCGGCAATTCGGCCGCAGCGGCGCGCATGCCGGCGTGCCCGCACGCCCCCGATACAGGAGCCCAGATGATCCGCTTCGCCCTCCTTGCCGCGCTGCTTCTGCCCGGCGCCGCCCTCGCCCAGGCCTACGATCCGGGGCCGATGGGCGACGTGCCGGGCTCGTCGGCGTCGGGCATGCGCATCGGCGGTTCGCCGGCGGTGACGGCCGGCCCCCGCATCCGCGGCGCCGACGTCTTCGGCGACACGGTCACCGAGCGGGCCTACGGAAAGAATTTCGACGACAGCTATCTGAAGCCGAAGGTGCCCCGAAGCCGCGCCCCTCAGCCAAGCACGGCGGAACGCGCGGTCGAGGGGCGGCCGGACCTCAACGGCACCAATGCCGGCAGCTTCGCGCGGCAGGGCCCCAATGCCGCCGGCCGCAGCGAGGTGACCCGCGGCAGTTCGGCAGGCCCCCACCGCGCCATCATCCGGCGGTAGGCTGCACGGCGCTGTCCGCGATCTGGAACCGGTCGGAGGCGCGCGGAGTTGCTGATCAGAGGCACCGGGCCGCTCACCGTCCCGCGCCGTGATTTCGGAAGGCAAAGGCCATGCGCAGAACCCTCCCCTCCCTGATCGCAATCGCGACGATTCTCGCGGCAGGCCCCGCACTGGCCCAGCTCTCCGGCGGCGTCGGCGGGTCTTCGGGTGCCGGCGGATCGTCCGGCATCGGTGGATCGTCGGGCAGCGGTGTCGTCACCGGCTCCGGCTCCGGCGCCGGCGGCATCGGCAGCACGAGCGGCGTCGGATCGGGGTCGAGCCTGTCGGATACCGGCGCATCCCCCACCCTGACCGACCCGATCGCACCGGGCGCAAGTTCGGGCAGCACCGGCCTCGGCGCCGACACCACCGAGGGGCTGGCGAGCGAGGGTTCGTCCACGATCAACAGCCTCAATGCCGAAGGGCTGGCACGCTCCGAGGCAGGCGCCGGCACCTCGTCGGTGACCAGCTTCGGCACCAGCGACACGATCGGCACGCCCGGCGCAGGCCCCGACCGGGCCTACCGGATCACCAAGCCGACCGTCGCCGTCGATCTGGGCTCCATTCGCCGCGGCCTGTCGAGCGCTCCGAGCGCCATTCCCAAGGCCAATGGCGACTGAGCCACGCCTCGTCTCCTGAGCCGGCGGTCAGACCTCGAAGGCGTCGTCCACGGGCACCTGCAACGCCTGCGCCAGCTGGTTGGTCCTGGCGGCAAGGCCGACGACGGCCAGCAGTTCACCATATTGCGCATTGGTCATCCCCTTCGCCCGCGCCGCGGCCGTGTGGGAATGGACGCAATAGCTGCAGCCATTGGTGGTCGAAACGGCGATGTAGAGCATCTCGCGGGTCAGCGGATCGAGCGCGCCCGGCGCGCCCATCACCGCCTTCACCTCCTCCCATGTCCGCTTCAGAGTCCCCGGATCGGCGGCCAGCACGCGCCAGAAATTGTTGACGAAGTCCGAGCCGCGGGTCGCGCGGATGTCGTCGAAGACGGCGCGCACCTCGGGGCTGGCCTGTGCATCCGAAACCAGCGGTGCCGTTGCCATGGCCTGTCCCCTCAGGTGAGTGCGAAGACGCGGGCCGGGCCGCCCGAGCCGCCCCGATGCTTCGGCGCGCCGACGATCAGCGTCGCCCCTGTTGCCGGCATGTCGTCGAGCCCGGCGATGCACTCCAACCCCCAGCGGCCTTCCGGCAACCAGGCGTAATGCACGGCGAAGTCCGGCGACATGCCGAAGTCGAGCGACAGCGTGTCGACGGCGATGCCGACCGCCGAACCCTCCAGGAGCATCTGCACCGCTTCCACATGGAAGCCGGGGAAATGCATGGTGCCGTCCTGGTCGGCATTGCGGAACTTGTCGGTGTCCAGATGCCGGGCCCAGCCGGAATTCATCGCCACGCAGCACTTCTCCGGCATGTCGCCATGCGCCGCGATCCAGGCCTTCAGATCGTCAGGCGTGACCTGCGCGTCCGCATTCTTCTCCGCCTTCTCCCGGATGTCGACCACGACCAGCGGCGCCATCAGCTTGTCGACGGGGATCTCCGCCACCGACTGGCCGTCGGCGGAAAAATGCAGCGGCGCGTCGACATGGGTGCCGGTGTGCTCGTTCACCCGCAGCTCGAACAGATTGAACTTGTGCTCGGCGTAGGAGAATTTCTGCTCCATGAAGAATTGCTGGTCGCCGAAGAAGGTCGGGAACTCCGGATAGAGTTCATGGGTCAGGTCGGCGATGGCCTTCGCCGGCATCGAGGGGGCGACCGCCGGCTTGGCGGCGTCCTGCGCAAAGGCCGGGCTCGCGATCCCCGCCGCGGCCGCGGCAAGCCCGCCGCCCAAGAGCCCGCGCCGGCTCAGCATCCGGCTCTTCACGCTGTCGATCACGCAATGGTCGCACATTCGCCCGTCCCCTTTCTCCAGACCGCACCAAGCCGCGCCTGCGCCATCTGGCAAGGCTTGCAGCCATCGTCCTCACGGCCGGGAATCAGGGGTGGCGCCTCAGCGGCGCCGGCGCCGCGTCGTTCAGAGCGCGCCCATCACCTTGCCGTTGAAGCCATAGACCTTGCGCGCGCCGCCGAGCGGCACCAGCGTGACCTCGCGGGACTGGCCGGGCTCGAAGCGCACGGCGGTGCCGGCGGCCAGATCCAGCCGCATACCGCGCGCGGCGTCGCGATCGAAGGTGAGTGCGGGATTGGTTTCGGCGAAATGGAAGTGGCTGCCGACCTGGACCGGCCGGTCGCCCGTATTGCCGACCATCAGGGTGATCGGCTCGGCGCCGTCATTGAGGACGATATCGCCGTCGGGGGTGAGGATTTCGCCGGGAATCATGAACCATTCCTCCAGAGCTTGCGAATGGCGATGATCGCCAGAACCACCAGCAGCACGGGGCCGATCGCCATCAGGTCGTATTCGCCGACCGGCTGCGGCGCCCGGATGAACTCAGGCACGCCGCTGCTCTTCTCTCAGGCCCGCCCGTTTCCGGGCGAGCCCTGTCGTCTGCGGGCCAGGGCCCGGATGCGTCACGTGGCTCAGGCAGCGATCATGTAGAGGCCGGCAAGCGCCGAGGCCGCGCCGAGCGCGCGGACGATCAGCGGCTGGCGGCCGGCGGTCAGCGAATGGCCGAGAGCCAGGCCAACGCCATGCAGCGCGGCCGTGGCCACCACGAAACCGAGGCCGAAGGAGAGAGCGCCGGCCGAGCCTAGCTCGGCGCCGTGGGCCGAGCCATGGAACAGGGCGAAGGCGCCGACTGCTGCGGCCGCGGCCGGAACCGGCAGGCGAGCCGCGGCAGCGACCAGAAGGCCGAGGGCGACGACCGACGCCATGACCACCGGCTCGACGAAGGGCAGCGACAGGCCGTTCAGGGCCAGCACGAAGCCGGCGCCCATCGCGGCGACGAAGGCGACAGGAACGGCGAGGCGCGCACGACCACCGAGCGTGGCGGCCCACAGGCCGACGGCCACCATCACCAGGACGTGGTCCCAGCCGAGCAGCGGATGCGAGGCGCCGGCGGCCAGCGAACCATGCGCCACCGGATCGAGATGAGCGAAGGCGGGCACTGTTGCGGCGGCCAGGGTTGCGGCGGCAATGGCGAAGCGTGTGAGCATGCGGATGTCCCTCAGATTGGTCGACGGGCGCCCCGATATGGGTCACGTCCAGCCCGCCTCCGGCACCGCCCCGGAGGGGCGCCCGGCGCGGCGGGTTCGGGCGCGATCATGGAAGCCGGCCGCCCCGGTGTCAAAGGCTTTCTGGCAAGGATCTCGCGGATGCGAACAGCGGCGGGATGGCCTGTAGGATTTCGGAAAGCCTGTCGATAACGATGGTTGCGCCGGCAAGAACTCGTGAAACTTTCGCGGGTTATGTCTCGGCTCCGCGTTAACGGCTTTCGGGAAAAAGAGCTGGTGCGCGGAACGAAACGTCGCATAATGACGTTGCGGAAGAAATCAAAGGTCCGGCATCGAACGATCGGACCACGCAGCCGCACAACAGGTTGGAGTTCACATGCTGAGGTCGCTTCTGATCGCGGCGTTTCTCGGTCTGCTCCTCGGTCCCGTGGGACCGGCGCAGCCCCTGATGGTCCGCACTGTCACCATCGGTCCCCTCACCGGTCCCGCCTATTATTCCGTCATCGAACAGGGGTTCCGATTCGTCGGAGATGCGCCCGTCACTGTCGCAGCCGACGAGCCGGACATGACTGTGTCCTCGCTTGAACCCGCAGCGAAGGCAGACACGCTGGTTGAAGTGCCGGCCACGGAACGCCGGTAGCGGCACGTCGGGCGCGCCTGCAGCGCAGGCGTCCCAGGTCGCAGAGCACCCCGGATCAGCGGATCGGTTCGTGCACCGTCACCAGCTTCGTGCCGTCGGGAAACGTCGCCTCGACCTGGACGTCGTGGATCATCTCGGCAATCCCCTCCATCACCTGGTCGCGCGTGATCACATGGGCGCCGGCCTCCATCAGGTCGGCGACGCTGCGGCCGTCGCGCGCGCCCTCCACGACATAATCGGTGATCAGCGCGATCGCCTCGGGATGGTTCAGCTTCACGCCACGTTCCAGTCGGCGGCGCGCCACCATGGCGGCCATCGAGACGAGCAGCTTGTCCTTTTCGCGCGGGGTCAGTTGCATGCCGGGTTCCTTCGCAGATGCGTCATAGCGACCATACAAGCGGCAACGGCCCGTCCGCCAGACCCGAAAGCACCGGCACCAGCCGCTGGCGCAGGTGAAAGCCGGACGCGGCCCGGATGCGGGCGACGAGAACACCACCAACCAGACTGGCGCCGCCGTCTTCGCCGATCGCGCCGCGCAGACCGTCGAGGCGCGCTTCGGCGTCGGGCAGATGGGCTACCAATGTCGCCAGCGCGCGGTTCGGGCCGAGCGAGGCGGGCTCTGCCATCGCCGCGGCGATGTCGCCGGACAGCTGAAGGTCGTCGGCAAAGACCAGCCGTCCGCCCAGCCGCACCCGCCAACGATCGTGGAAATGGCCGGTGGTCACGCTCTCGCCCATGAGCTCGCGGCCTAGGATCAGCGATTCGCACAGGAGGAACCGCGCATCCGGCGCAGCCTCGACCTCGAGCGTGCGGCGCACCCGGCCGCCGTCGAAGAGGATTGTCTCCTGCGGCAGGCAGACCAGCCTTGCGCCCGCTTCCAGCGTCGTGCGCGTCGTCACATGGGCGGTGTCGCCGCCCGAAGCGCGGTAGATGCGTTCGCAGGCCTGGGTGGTGACGGTGAGATCGGCCCCGGCCGCAACGGTGAAATCCTGCGCCAGCCGGTCGCCGCCGGTCAGGCCGCCCGAGCTGTTGATCAGGATCGCCTCGGCCTGCTGACGCGGCAACCGCGGGAACCGCAGCTTGAGGCAGCCGGACTGGTGCAGCCGCTGCAGACGGGTTCGGCCTTCGACGACGCGGAACTGCGCCGACGCCGCCCCTTCCGAGCGCTGCATGCGGCGTGGGGCCACCTTGTCCGTCACCGACGAGTCGGGCACCGCGCTCATGCCGGCAGGCCTACGCGGACGCGCGGCAAAGCGGCTTGACCCGACGGAGCGCCGGCTGCGTCTCTCATGGCGATCTGTCCAAGGGGATGCGTGGAGATGGCGCGAGGCTCGCAGGTCCCGGCATGAACGGCAAGAGTCCCGACCGAGCACAGATCCCAACCCCACGGCTGGCCACCGGAAGTCGCGAATGGCCCTAAAGCTTGAGGACGCCCGACTTGAACTCTCTCAGGGACAGACGCCACCAGTCGAACGTATCCTCGAGATTGCCGCGGGTAACTCCGTGGCGCAGATTGACGTCCATCTCCAGCACCGGATCGTTCTCGGCGTCGACATAAGCCTTGGCAAAGCGCTTGTCCCGGTTCCAGCCGTTGATGGCGGCCTGATCGACGGGGACGCCGTCCCAGGAGGCGTAGAACTGAAGGCTCTGGCACTCGCTTCTGTCGGAATTGCAGTCGTTGAAGAAGATCACGTAGAGCGTGCCATCGATGCGCCCCCGGACATATTCGGTCTCGTCCTTTTCCAATGTTCCGGACCCGAAGCCGCGGGCGATGTCGACAATCTGATCGACCTCGCCGGGCTTGACCAGCGTTTGCGCCTGACTGGCACCGGCAAGACAAAGGCAGGCAAGAAGCGTCGCGATGAAGCGCACTGGGTATCCTCCCGAAAGCGGAACGCACCACATGCCGCAGATCGAGGAACATCGGACGCGACCGTGTCATCCTTTCTAACATGCCGCTCGGGAAGACTGAAGCGAGGGCGATCATCGCGGAGATCGGGATCACACCGTGAGATGGCGGCGCACGTCGGGATCGTCGAGGCCCTCGGCGGGGCCGTCGAAGACGATCTCGCCGCGGTCCATGATGTAGACCTGATCGGCCAGTTCCCGGCAGAAATCCAGATATTGCTCGACCAGCAGGATGGCGAGGCCGGACTGGTCCTTCAGATAGCGGATGGCCCGGCCGATATCCTTGATGATCGAGGGCTGGATGCCCTCGGTCGGCTCGTCGAGAACGAGGAGTTGCGGCCGCGTCACCAGCGCCCGGCCGATCGCCAGCTGCTGCTGCTGCCCGCCGGACAGGTCGCCGCCACGCCGGCCCAGCATGTCGGCGAGCACCGGGAAGAGCTCGAAGACATGGTCGGGGATGGTCCGGTCGGCGCCCTTCAGCGGCGCGAAGCCGGTCTGGAGATTCTCCTTCACCGTCAGGAGCGGGAAGATTTCGCGGCCCTGCGGCACGAAGCCGATGCCGCGCCGGGCCCGCGTATAGGGCGCCTCGCGGCCGAGATTGTCGCCGTCGAAGGCGATCTGGCCGGCGCGGATCGGCTGCTGGCCGACGATGGCCCGCAACAGCGAGGTCTTGCCGACGCCGTTGCGGCCGAGGACGCAGGTGATCTCGCCCTTCTTGGCATTCAGCGACACGCCGCGCAGCGCCTGCGCCGCACCGTAATAGAGATCGACGTTCGAAACGGTCAGCATGGGGCGTTCGGCGCTCCTGCAGGGAATGTTGGATGGGCCGCGACCGAACCGGCAAGGCAGCGCGTCGCGCCAATCCTGCGCGGCATCGCGCGGAGATTTCGGCCCGCCTCGTAGGTCTCAGCGGCCAAGATACACCTCGACGACGCGCGGATCGGCGGAAACATGGTCGAGCGTGCCTTCGGACAGCACCGAGCCCTCGTGCAGGCAGGTGACCTTGACGTCGAGGGCGCGGACGAAATGCATGTCGTGCTCGACCACGACCACCGAGCGGGTGCGAGCGATCTCGCGCAGCAGCCGCGCCGTCTCCTCGGTCTCGGCGTCGGTCATGCCGGCCACCGGTTCGTCGACCAGCAGCAGTTCGGGATCCTGCGCCAGCAGCATGCCGATCTCCAGCCATTGCTTCTGGCCGTGGCTGAGATCGGCCGCCAGCGTGCCCGCTTTGGCGGTCAGCCGCGTCGTCTCCAGAATGTCGGCAACCGTCTGGCGTTCGCCGGCGCTGTCGCGATGCAGCAGCGCGGCGAAGATCGAGCGCGAGCCGGCCAGCGACATGCGGATGTTGTCGGCCACCGTGTGGCTCTCGAAGACGGTCGGCTTCTGGAATTTCCGGCCGATGCCCATATTGGCGATCGCGGCCTCGTCCTGCTTGGTCAGGTCGACATCGCCGGCGAAATACACCTCGCCCTCGTCGGGCCGGGTCTTGCCGGTGATGATGTCCATCATGGTGGTCTTGCCGGCACCGTTCGGGCCGATGATCGCCCGCATCTCGCCCTTCTGGATGACCAGCGAGAGATTGTTGATCGCCTTGAAGCCGTCGAAGCTCTTGGTGACACCGTCGAGATAGAGCAGCGTGTCGCGCCGAGCCTGCCCGAGGGCTTCGCGCTCGGCCAGCAGGGCGGCGCGCTGGGTGGCGTAGGGGTGCGGCGAGACGTTCGGCTGCGCCGGTGCGACGTCTGCACCGCTGGCGGGCGCGGCCGGCCCGCCGGCCGTGGCCGTGGTCGTGTCGGGAGCGTCGGTCATCTGGTCCATCATGGTCATTCCGCCGGCCCCGGTGCCGGCACGGGCGCATCGTCGACCGCCTCGCCCTTCTCGCGGTCGGCATCGCCGCGCCGGGCCCGCCAGGCGTTCCAGCCATGGTCGATGGTGCCGACGATGCCGCGGGGCAGGAACAGGGTGACGAAGACGAACAGGCTGCCGAGGACGAAGAGCCAGAATTCCGGCGCGATGGCGGTGAAGGTGCTCTTGCCGAAATTGACCAGCAGCGCCCCGATGACCGGGCCGATCAGCGTGCCGCGGCCGCCGACCGCCGCCCAAACGACGATCTCGATGGAATTGACCGGGGCGAATTCGCCGGGATTGATGATGCCGACCTGCGGCACGTAGAGGGCGCCGGCAATGCCGGCCATCACCGCCGAGACGGTGAAGGCGAAGAGCTTCACATGCTCGGGCCGCCAGCCGATGAAGCGGGTACGGCTTTCGGCGTCGCGCACGGCCACCATCAGCTTGCCGAGCCGCGAGCGGGTGATCCAGCCGACGATCACCACCGCCACCGCCAGCGCGATGCAGCTCGCGGCAAAGAGGCCGGCGCGGGTGGTGTCGGCCTGCAGCGAGAAGCCGAGCAGTTCCTTGAAGTCGGTCAGGCCGTTATTGCCGCCGAACCCCATGTCGTTGCGAAAGAAGGCCAGCAGCAGCGCGTAGGTCATCGCCTGGGTGATGATCGACAGATAGACGCCGGTGACGCGGCTGCGGAAGGCGAAATAGCCGAAGACGAAGGCGAGGATGCCGGGGGCCAGCACGACCATCAGTGCGGCGAACCAGAACTGGTCGAAGCCGTACCAGTACCAGGGCAGCTCCTGCCAGTTCAGGAACACCATGAAGTCCGGCAGCACCGGGTCGCCATAGACCCCGCGCGAACCGATCTGGCGCATCAGATACATGCCCATGGCATAGCCGCCGAGGGCGAAGAAGGCGCCATGGCCGAGCGACAGGATGCCGACATAGCCCCAGACCAGATCGAGGGCGAGCGCCAGCAGCGCGTAGCAGACATATTTGCCGAAGAGCGGCACGGCATAGGACGGCACATGCAGCGGATGGCTGGCCGGCAGCCACAGATTGGCCATCGGCACGAGGATTGCCGCCGCCAGGATCACGGCGACCAAGATGAAGATGCGGGGACCGAGGAAGCGCGCGAGAATCATGCGTCGACGAACCTCCCCTTCTGGGCGAACAGGCCGCGCGGCCGTTTCTGGATGAAGAGGATGATCAGGACGAGCACGATGATCTTGCCGAGAACGGCGCCGGCATAGGGTTCGAGGAACTTGTTCAGGACGCCGAGGCTCATCGCCCCGACCAGCGTGCCCCACAGATTGCCGACCCCGCCGAACACCACGACCATGAAGCTATCGATAATGTAGCCCTGGCCGAGGCTCGGCGAGACATTGTCGATCTGGCTGAGCGCGACGCCGGCGACGCCGGCGATGCCGGAGCCGAGCGCGAAGGTCATGGCGTCGACCCACGGGGTGCGGATGCCCATGGCCGAAGCCATCTTGCGGTTCTGGGTGACGGCGCGCATCTGCAGGCCGAGCGGCGTGCGGTTGAGGACGGCAAGCAGCGCCAGGAAGACGACCAGCGCGAAGACGATGATCCACAGCCGGTTCCAGGTGACCGACATCAGCCCGACATCGAAGGCGCCGGACATCCAGTCGGGATTGCCGACCTCGCGATTGGTCGGGCCGAAGACGGTGCGCACCGCCTGCTGCAGGATCAGCGAGACGCCGAAGGTCGCCAGCAGCGTTTCCAGCGGCCGGCCGTAGAGAAAGCGGATCAGGCCGCGCTCCATGACCAGCCCGGCGAAGCCGGAGACGAGGAAGGCCAGCGGTAGTGCAATGGTCAGCGACCAGGGAAACAGCCAGGGCGCCGAGCCGCGGATCGCCTCCTGCACCACGAAGGTCGTGTAGGCGCCCAGCATGACCATCTCGCCATGGGCCATGTTGATGACCCCCATCACACCGAAGGTGATGGCCAGCCCGATAGCCGCGAGCAGTAGCACTGAGCCGAGCGACAGGCCGTACCAGACATTCTGCATCTGGTTCCAGAAGGCGATGTTGGCCTCGATGCCGGCGATGGATTCACGCGCCACCTCGCGGGCCACCGGATCGTCGGTGGCATCGGCAAAGGTGCGCAGCATGTTCAGCGCCTCGCGGTCGCCGCGCGACTGCAGCACCTTGGCGGCTTCGGCCTTCTCGACGGCCGGGCGGTCCGAGGCGAGGATCGCGGCGGCGCGCGCCTCTTCCAGCCGTGCCAGGACACCCGCGTCGGTCTCGGCGGCAATCGCAGCTTCCAGCGGCGCGATCATCTCGGGGTCGGCGTCGGAGAACACGGTACTGGCGGCCCGCATCCGCTGGGCCGGATCGGCGGCGCGCAGGGTCAGGGTGCCGAGGGCGGCGGTGACCGCGTTGCGGATCGAATTCTTGATGCGGACCTTGGTGACGTCTGCCTTGGCTACGGTGCCGGCGGCCTCGCCGGTAACCGGATCGGTGAGGACCAACTCGTCGCCGCGCGCCGCGCCGACGAAGACGGCCTCGTCGCTCTTGCGCCAGTAGAGGTCGCCGTCACGCAGGGCCTTGAGTGCGGGCGCCAGGGCCGCATCGCCGCTGGCCGCCGCTTCCGCGATCACCGCCTCGGTCTTGCCGAAGCTCTGCTTGCCGCCGAGTTTCTGGACGATCGTGGCCGGGTCAGCGTCTTGGGCCCATGCCGGCTGCGCCGCCATAAGTCCGGCCGCCAGCAGGAGACCCGCGACCAGCATGAGACCGGTCCGGCATCGCTCGAAGAACTGTTGCATCACATCCCACCTGAGGGCCGCTGGGGACGGGGACGGTCGCCTGGACCGCCCCCGCCGGGTTCGTCTTGGGAGGACGAAGGTGTCGGATCCGCTTACTTGGCTTCCGCCGAAGCGCCGCCGCAGGTCTTGGTCTCGGTGTTGTAGTTCCCGCAATTGATCGGGTCGGTCCAGTCGGCGGTCAGCTTCTTGGATTCCGGCAGGAAGTCGGACCAGGCGTCGCCCGGCACCAGTTCCTCGGTCTCCGAGACGATGTCGAACTGGCCCTCGTCGTTGATCTCGCCGATCAGCACGGGCTTGGTGATGTGGTGGTTGGCCAACATGGTGGACATGCCGCCGGTGAGGTTCGGCACCTCGACGCCCGGCAGGGCGGCGATGACCGCATCGGCCTCGGTCGTGCCGGCGGCCTCGACCGCCTTCACCCACATGTTGAAGCCGATATAGTGGGCTTCCATCGGGTCATTGGTGACGCGCTTGTCGTCGCCGATGAAGGTCTTCCACTTCTCGATGAACTCGGCATTCTCGGGCGTATCGACCGACTGGAAGTAGTTCCAGGCGGCGAGATGGCCCACCAGCGGCCCGGTGTCGATGCCGGCCAGTTCTTCCTCGCCGACGGAGAAGGCGACGACCGGAATGTCGGTCGCGGCGATGCCCTGGTTGGCGAGTTCCTTGTAGAACGGCACGTTGGCGTCGCCGTTCACAGTCGAGACAACGGCGGTCTTCTTGCCGGTCGAGCCGAATTCCTTGATGGCCGACACTTCGGTCTGCCAGTCGGAGAAACCGAAGGGCGTATAGTTGACCTTGATGTCCTCGGCGGCGACGCCCTTGTCCTTGAGATACTGCTCGAGGATCTTGTTGGTGGTGCGCGGATAGACGTAGTCGGTACCTTCCAGCACCCAGCGCTCGACGCCTTCCTCCATCAGATAGTCGACGGCGGGGATCGCCTGCTGGTTGGGCGCGGCACCGGTGTAGAAAATGTTACGTGAGGATTCCTCCCCCTCGTACTGGACCGGGTAGAAGACGACCGTGTTGAGCTCTTCGGCCACCGGCAGGATCGATTTGCGCGACACCGAGGTCCAGCAGCAGAACACCGCCGCGACATCCTGGGCCGAGACGAGGTCGCGCATCTTCTCGGCGAAGAGCGGCCAGTCGGAAGCCGGGTCGACCACGACACCTTCGAGCGGACGCCCGAGCAGACCGCCCTTGGCGTTCTGCTCCTCGATGAGCATCAGCATGGCGTCCTTCAGGGTGGTCTCGGAAATCGCCATCGTGCCCGACAGCGAATGCAGGATGCCGACCTTGATCGGATCGCCGGACGGCGCGTCCTGCGCCACGGCACCGGTCAGTGCGACGCCGCTCATCGCGGTCGCGGCGACGGCGCCACGAAGCCAATTGATAGGTGATGTCATTCACGCTCTCCAGTTGACAGGTCCCGCTCTCAGCGACGGGCTCCGGTCACACAGGGAGCAATCCCCGTGCCAGACTGGTGATGAGCGAAGGACAGGCGGCGAACGCGGCCATCCGGCCGGTGGAGCCATTGGTAGAGCGACAAGCCTGACCTAGGGTCAGATCAAATCTGCCCATAATTTATTCAATGCCCACAAATTCATCGCAGTGAGCAGCGCGGCAGCAGCGCGGATCTGATGCGCTGTCCGCTCAGATCGCTTCCTTGCGATCTTCCGGCCAGTGGCACTTCCAGCTCTTGATCGTCCATTGCGGATGATCGCCTGCCCAGGCCGCGACATAGGGCGTCGACAGCATCATGCATTGCGCCAGCGAGCCGCGGCTCTGGTAGGTCAGCCGCTCTTCCCGGCAGCTCGACGGGTCGCTCACCATGCAGATGGTCAAGATCAGGTCAATCATCGTCTCGGCCGTTTCCTTCCTGGGGGATCCGACGGTGCCCGGTCGAACTGGATACGCTCTTCACATACGCAGCGATGCTGCATCCGGATGCAGAGCTAGCGGCGCATCCTGGCAAGTCAGCAGAGCGGTGGCGCCGTGTCGCATGGCAATCGTGCAGTCTCGCCGATTCACAACGGCAGGAAGATCTCGCCCATACCGAGCACCGCCGTGTCGCCGCCGAGCCGCCGCATGGGGGCGCCATCGAAGGGCACCGGACCGGCGGGTCCGGCGGCGATATCCCGGGCCATCAACTTCAGGATCAGGAGGTCGGCCGGACCGTTGTCGAGGAAGGTCGGCGACAGGCGCTCGACCCCGCCGGGCAGGATCAGCGTGCCACGCTTCATCATGCGGCCGGGAACGCCCGCGGCGCGGCCGCCGGCGATCAGCGTGCCTGCGATCATCCGGCTGGCGGCATTGGCGCCGAGTGCGCCCGCGACGACGATGGTGCCGCGCCGCATGCGATCAGCCGCCCGTTCGCCGGCCGCGCCGCCGACACGGATCGTGCCGCCCGACATGCCCGCCATCTCGCCGGCCAGCGGACCGCCGAGAAAATCGCCCGCATCGCCCTCGATGCGCAGCTCGCCGCCGCTCATGGCCGAACCGGCGAAGCCGCCGGCCGAGCCCGTCACAGTCAGCCGTCCGCCGCTCATCACCCGGCCGATCCGCCAGCCGGCATCGCCCTCGACATGGATCTCGCCGCCGTCGAGCCCCTCGCCGATCCGGTCGAAGCGCTGCGAGCCGCCCTCGAAGCGCAATTGCGCCGGATCGTCGCCCGACACGTCGAAGAGGTCGCCGACCGTGACCAGCCAGCGGGTCGTGCCGATCGGCAGGGAGGCGATCTGCGCAATGGTGAGACCGGCAAGGCGCGACGGGATCAGGGCCGCCAGGTCGATGCGCTGGTCCGGCTCGGCCCGCTTGCGGAAGGTGAGCCCGCTCATGGCGCCAGCTCCTTCAGATGGAAGTGATGCGGTCCGAGATTGCCGCCGTAATTGCCGGCGCCGATCCGCAAGGCGCCCTTGTCGGGCCCCAGATCGACCGCCGCCTTCAGCCCGGCGCGCATGGCATCGGCCACGGCCTGGCTCGACAGGCCGTCGATGACGATCTCCAGCACCGAACCGATATCGGGGGTCAGAGCCGATGGGGTGACGCCCTTCAGGGTCGGGCAATAGGCATCGTTGGTGGAGGCCATCATGCCCTTGTACTTGCCGCCGACCTTGGAGCCGGAGCGCACGATTCCCCCGGGAAACGGCATGATCGCGCCGGGCACGTCGCGCATCGCCTCGAGCGCCGCCTCGGCCGCCGCCAGCGCCTGTGCGCTGGTGCGGGCCATGAACAGCAGATTGCCGCCGCCCACGCCGTCGCCGGTCATGCCGGTCGTCGCCTCGCAGAGGAATTCGCCCTCCATCACCGGCATGCGCCAGAAATGCCGGCCGGAGAATTTCTTAGAGATCTGCCAGCCGTCGGCGAAATAGCGGATGGCCGAGCCGAGATCGATCTGCGTCTCGCTGTCGAAATCGGCGTAGCAGGCCGAGGACGGGCTGGTGAGAATGCACTGGCCGAGCCGGGTCCCGAGTTGCTTGGCGAGGCCGTCCTTATCCATCGAGAACAGGAGAATGCGCACGCCCGGCCGCCCGTCGCGGGTCTCGCTCGCCGGCACGACGCGGTCGATGCCGGCCTCGCAGCCGCAGGCGATCACCGAGGTGGCGAAACCGGTGAAGGAGCGCGCGGCCTCCATCGCCCATTTCTCCGAATCGGCGGTGACCTGGATGGCCGTTCCGCTCATCGGAAACGCCTCGGCGAAGGTGTCGTCGATGACGACGCCATTGCGGGTCATCGCCGTGGACGGCGCGTCCTGTGTCACGTCCGGCATGGCATCACCTTGAACGGATCCTCTTGGCCGATGGCGAAGTCCGGCACTTCGAACCAGCGCGACGGCAAACCGAAGCGTTCGTCGAAATAGCGGTCGAGGCGCCTGGCCATCGCCTTGTCCGCTTCGGGCCGGACCGTCAGGGTGCGGCCCTTGGTGCGGTTGACGACGGTGCCGTCCTTCACCACCAGCGTCCCGTCCTTGAAGACATAGGCCGCGCGGCCGAACATCTCGGCCTTGTCGTGGCCCGGTCGGTAGATCGCCACGTCGCCGACGGCCCCTGCCCCCAGATGGCCGCGATCGGACGTTCCGAGCAGGCGGGCCGGGGCGGCGCGGGTCATCGTCGCGATCTCCCGCAGCGTGTATTCGCGGGTGATCTCCGGCAGGCTGGTCATCCGCACCACCGATTTCGGCAACGCGTCGAGCCAGAGCTGGCGCACTCCCCGGTCCATCAGCAGCGCGAAGATGTCCGGGTAGCTGGTGAACGGCGCGCCATTGGGATGGTCGGTGGTGAAGAACACCCGCGACGGGTCCTCGATCAGGAGGAACAGCTCCAGCCCGATCGCCCATTGCAGCGCGTTGAAGAAGCTCTTCTGCTTGTATTCCATTGGCACCACGCCGCCGCCATTGGCCTCGTGGTCGAAGATGATCGTCTTGCCGGGGCTGGCCTGCGGCCGGCCGGCGAACTGGCGCATCTCGTCCGAGGAGATCGTCACGGTCTGGCCGAACATCACCTGGCCGATATCGACGGTGACCTCCGGCGTCCGGTTGACGAGATCCGCCAGCCGCTGCCCGACGGAGGAAAAGCCGCGCTTGCCCTCGGTGCCGTAGCCGTAGAACTGGATGTGGGCGAGATGCATCGGCAGGCCCTCGGCCGCGCCGATGGTCGCCTCGGCCGACGAGGCGGAATCGCCGGGCACCCCGAGATTGTTGCAATGGACATGCAGCGGATGCGGGATGCCGAGCCCGTTCACCGCGCCCTGCAGCGTCTTGACGATCCGGCGCGACGACACGCCGTAATCGGGCACGATGTCGTCGAAGTCGAACTTGCGGACATTCTCCTTGAAGGCCGCGGAGCCGCCGGCATTGATGCATTTGACGCCGAGCGCCCGCGACGCCGAGACAGTCCAGGCGACATAGTCGGCGATGGCGCTCTCGCTCTCGCCGTCGCGGATCATCGCCATCAGGAAATCGTCATTGCCGAGGACGACGAGCGTCGCCTTGTCGATGATCGGGATGTCGGCGAGTTCGAGATGGGAATGCAGCGCCGAGGACGGCGCCATGGCGGGCTCGACCACGGTGGTGAAACCCATTTCGGCGTAGCGCAGGCCGGTTTCCTCGGTGGTCCAGCCGACCTTGGACAGGCCGGTTGCGTCCGGCCGGGACTGGAAGGCCCGGTGATATTCCGGCAGCAGCAGCCGCGCCGTGTTCACGTGCCCGCTGGCGATGTGGGAGTGGATGTCGATGGCGCCCGCCATGACGACCAGCCCCTTGCAGTCGATCGTCTCGTCGGGCCGGCGCCCATCCGTCGGCGCATCGACGACGACGCCGTCGGCGAGATACAGATCCCCCACCGCGTCCCGGTCGTTGGCCGGGTCGACGACATGGCCGTTCTTCAAATGCGTCAGCATGCAGACGCCCCTTTCCGTCCGACGATCATGCTGCCGCTTCCGTCGTCGTCTGTCCCAGATGCGCGGCGATCGCCGCAAGGACGGCCGCCGCCGTCATGCGCCCGCCGGCGTCCTCGCCCGCCTGCGATGCCGCGACCGGCACGAAGCCGCCGAAGCCATTGTCGTAGAGGACGCTGTCGTGATCGCGGCCGGCCGTCGCCACGGCGAAGGCGATCTTCGGCGGATGGGTCCAGTCGGTCGCCTCGCCGCACAGCGCGACAACCGGCACGGTCGCCGACCACTCCGGTTCGGTCTCGTCCTGGCCGTCCAGCGCGGCGAGATGCACCACCAGATCCGCCTCGCCGTCGGCGATCAGCCGCTCGCCGCGATACAGATGCGGATCGTGGTCGGGGTAGCCGCGACCGAAACCGCTGCGCAGCGGAAATCCGGTCGCCCAAGTGGTCGCCTGCGCGGCAGCAAAGGCCTGGTCGGCGCGCAGCATCGGCAGGCTGGTGAAACGGGTCTCGACGTTCAGGTCGAAGACCAGGCCGGCCAACATCTCGATGGTGAGGCTGTCGAGGCTGGCCGGCGCGAAGATGGCGCAGCCGAACGCCGCCTCCTTCAGCCATTCGGCGACGAATTGCACAGTTGGCACCGGCAGCGGTCCGGCGCCGTGCCGGTGCCCGGCCAACTCGGCGCGGATCGCCGACAGCGCGTCGAGGAGATCCTCGCCGGCGCAGTTGACGCCGTGCAGCGTGACCGATTCCGGCAGGTCCGGCACGTCGTCGCCGGCGCCCAGCCACAGGATCTGGCGCTCGACGCCCCGGGTCGCTTTGCCGAGATCAGGCGTCTCGTCGAACAGATAATCCGGCATGTCCGGCGCGTCTTCGAAGGCGTCGTCACCGACCACCAGCACGCGGTCGGCGCGGCGCCGGACCTCGGACGGTGCGGCCAGCATCATGCCGCTGTCACGCATCGCCGAGATCAGCGGATAGATGCCCTTCGAGGCGGCATGATCGATCGCCCCGCCGGCGATCTGCGCCAGGGCAACCGCGGCCTTGATGCCTGCGACATCGGTCGAGAGTCCGGTCACGAGAGGCAGGCGGCTTCGGCCGATCAGCTCCGCCGCTGCGGACACAGCCTCCTGTGTGGACGCCGGTTGCCCGTCGATCCATGCGTTCTGCAAAACCATTCGCTTTCTGTGCCCGTGATGCAAACTACAGCCTTGGCGGCGAAGATCAAATCCCTGCCGGCAGGTCTCAGCTCTTGTCGTATTTGATATAGGCGAAGCGCGGATCGTCCGGCGTGCCCGACAGCGGCCCGTCCTCCTTGCCCGGCTGCCACATGACCACCTGCTCGATCATCTTGGCGAGGGCGAAGTCCGAATCGGTGATCCCCTTCGCGGCGTGATTCACCAGCCGCACCTCGACCCAGGCGTAGGAC
Organism: Aurantimonas manganoxydans SI85-9A1; assembly: GCF_000153465.1. Lineage (GTDB taxonomy): Bacteria > Pseudomonadota > Alphaproteobacteria > Rhizobiales > Rhizobiaceae > Aurantimonas > Aurantimonas manganoxydans. The sequence continues at coordinate 3,543,822 of NZ_CH672387.1, forward strand.
GCGGTGATGTCGGGATGGTGGAATGCAGCCTCGGCGAGATGGCCGACGGCGTTGATCACCATCAGCGTGCCCTTCCAGCCCGCGGTCTTGTAGGTGCGGCGGATCCAGCCGTCCTCGAGCCGCCATGTGGGCAGCTCCGTTTCCAGTCGCTTGGTCACCTCGGCGTCGGAATAGGTCTTCGCTGCCATGGTTTCTCCTCCACTACGCTTGCGCCATCGGTATTCGCCGCAATAATAGGGTGCGGGCACGCAAGTTCAGGGGACAAAGTGACAGACGACGTCGTCAACGTCTCGGCGCCCGCTCGCCTGCATCTGGGATTTCTCGATCCCGGCGGCCAGTCCGCGCGCCGGTTCGGGGGAATCGGCATGGCGCTGGAAGAGCCCGCGACGCGGCTTTCCATCCGGCGGGCCCGGCAGGACCATGTCGACGGTCCGGAAGCGGGCCGCGCAGCCGCCTATCTCGACGACATGCGCCGGCATCTGGGCATCGGCACCCGCCACGAGCTGACGATTTCGGACGCCATCCCGGCCCATTCGGGCCTCGGATCGGGCACCCAGCTGGCGCTGGCCGTGGCGACCGCTCTGCGTGCGCTGGAGGGACAGCCGGCCGACATTTCCGGCGACGCGGCGCGGCTCGGCCGCGGCAACCGGTCGGGACTCGGCGCTGCCTTCGTCAGCGGCGGCGGCGTTGCGGTGGACGGCGGCAAGGGCGACAGCGACATGCCGCCGCCGCTGATCGCGCGGCTGCCGTTTCCGCACGACTGGCGCGTCATTCTCGTCCTCGACCCGAGCGATACGGGCTTCCACGGCGCCGACGAAGTCGCCGCCTTCGCGACGCTGCCGGCCTTTCCCGAGGCGCAGATCGCGGAAATCTGCCGGCTGGTGCTGATGCAGGCCTTGCCGTCGCTGGCCGAGACCGACATTGCCGGCTTCGGCGCCGCCATCGCCACCATCCAGCAGATGGTCGGCGAGCATTTCGCCCCGGCCCAGGGCGGCGTCTTCACCAGCCCGGCCGTGGCCCGAGCCTGCGAGGCGCTGGCGGCGGCCGGCGCCCACGGCATCGGCCAGAGCTCGTGGGGCCCCACCGGCTTTGCCTTCGCCCCCTCGGCCCGCGAGGCCCGCCGCCTCGTCGCGGCGATCGGCGAGGCGGCCGCGGGGCTCGATATCCGCATCCTTGCGGGACGCAATCATGGAGCCGGCGTCGAACGCCGCGGGCTCCGACTGACGGGCACCGGCTAGCGGCGACAAGCCCTGGCACCGTCGCGGCCGACCGGCCCGGCGAACGCACATGCAGACCGGAGACTTTCCATGGCGCACAAGAACATCCTGCACATGATCACGCCGCAGAAGCACATCAGCCCCTTCGACGTGAACATGGCGCTCGACGCCGGCTACGATGCGGTGCTGCCCTATGAGAGCGTCGAGATGGCCGAGGTCGCCGACCTCGTTCAGGACGTGATCTTCTCGCGCCCGCCGGATCGCGGCGTGCGCTCGGCGGTGTTCTTCGGCGGCAATGATTCGGTGCTGGCGCTGGACATGATCGCGGCGGCGAAGGACGCGCTCGTGCCGCCCTTCGGCTGCAACATCATGGCCGATCCCTCGGGCTCCTTCACAACGGCTGCGGCCATGGTCGCCTGCATCGAGCGCACCCTGAAGAACCGCAAGCAGATGGCGCTGAAGGACGTCACCATCGCCGTCTTCGGTGCCACCGGCGTCGTCGGCTATTGCGCCGCCGTCATCGCCGCGCTGGAAGACGCCAGGGTGAAGGTCGTTGGCTATGACGGGATCGAGCGGATCTCCAAGCGCGCGGCCGAGATGAAGGAACGCTTCGGCGTCGAAGTCGAGCCGGTCGACGGCTCGTCCGCCGACAAGAACACCGCGATCATCGAGGACGTCCACGTCATCATCGCCGCCGCCAAGGCCGGCGTTCAGGTGCTCGGCAAGGACCAGATTCAGGGCGCGCCGAAGCTCCTCGTCGCCGCCGACGCCAATGCGGTGCCGCCGCTCGGCCTCGAGGGCATCGGCGTGATGGATGACGAGGAACAGATCGACGGCACCGAGGCCTTCGGCATCGGTGCGCTGGCGGTCGGCCCGCTGAAGTCGAAGACCGAATCCGGGCTCCTGCAGCGCATGATCGAGGCGGAAGAGCCGCAGGTGCTCGACTTCCGCGACGCCTTCGCGCTGGCCCGCACCCTGGTCTCGTAACCCGATGGCATCGCGCGCCAGCATTCTCTGTGCTGCCTTTTCGGCGCGTCAGATCGCCGAAAGCGCCCGGCGTTCCGGCATCGACGCGCTGGCGGTCGACTTCTTCGGCGACCTCGACCTGAAGCAGTCGGCGCGGGCGGCCGAGGTCCTGCATGGCGACTATCCCGACGGCTTCGACGGCGAGGAACTGCTGGCAATCCTCGGGCGGCTGGCCGACGGCCATGCGCCGATCGGCTTCGTTCCGGGCGCCGGCTTCGAGGATCGCACCGAACTTCTGGAGCGGATCGGCGCGCGCTGGCCGATCCTCGGGACCGACGCCGCCACGACCCGCCTGCTGAAAGACCCCGAGGGCTTCGCCGCGCTCTGCGCAAAGGCCGGAATCGCCCATCCCGAGACCCGGCGCAGCGTTGTCGGCGATCCCGCCGGCTGGGTGTCCAAGAAGATCGGCGGCGCCGGCGGCAGCCATGTCCGGCCGGCAAGCGACACGCCGCTCGACGCCGATCGCTATGTCCAGCGCAGGGTGACGGGCGAGAAATGGTCGGCGGCCTTCCTCGCGGCGAACGGGCGGATCGCGATGCTGGGCTTCACCCGGCAATGGGCTGCCCCCTCGGCGGACGAGCCGTACCGCTATGGCGGCGCTGTGGGCCCGCTGGACCCGCCCGGCGACACCGGCCCGGCCATGGTCGCGGCACTGGAGCGGCTGGCGCGCGGAGTACCGCTCGCCGGCATCGCCAGCGGCGATTTCGTGCTGACGCCGGACGGGCCGGTGCTGCTCGAAATCAACGCCCGCTTCGGCGCAACGGTCGACATCTACGACCGCGACGACGCGCCGCTCCTGGCGCTGCATCTCGACGCCTGCCGGGGGCGCCTGCCAATGAGCGTTCCGCCCGCCGGCACCGTCCGGGCCTCGGGCCTTGCCTGGACCGACGTCGCGGTGCCCCTGCCGGCCGATTTCGACTGGCCGGAATGGACCTGCGACCGCACCCAGCCGCCGGCCGCGTTCGGTCCCGGCCAGCCGCTCTGCACGGTCGTTGCCGAAGCAGCCGACGCTGCGGCCGCCGAGGCCCTGTTCCACGCCCGCGTGGACGCATTGCATGAACGAACCGGGAGGATGGCCGCATGAGCCGTGCATCGCAATTGTCGGTCAACGGAGGCGTTCTCCCCCTGATCGAGACCCTGCAGCGTCGCGCGGCGGAACTGCGGATCGGCGTGTCCACCGGACCGGCCGGAGAAACGCTGATCGATGCCGGCGCGTCGGTGACCGGCAGCCTCGAGGCCGGCCGGCTGATGACCGAAATCTGCCTCGGCGGGCTCGGCGAGGTGACGCTCGGTTCCGCGCCCTACCTGCCCAACTGGCCGTTCACCCTGACGACGCGCACCTCGCAGCCGGTTGTTGCCTGCCTGGGCAGCCAGTATGCCGGCTGGCAGCTGACCAGCGGCGAAGGCGACGCGGCCTATTTCGCCATGGGCTCGGGCCCCGGCCGGGCGCTGGCCGGCAAGGAGGCGCTGTTCAAGGACATCGCCTATGCCGATCAAAGCGACACGGCGACGCTGGTGCTGGAATCCGGCAGTCCGCCGCCGGAAGACCTCGTCCGACAGATCGCCGCCGATTGCGGCGTGGCGCCCGAGGCGCTGACCATCATCTACGCGCCGACCCAGAGTCTGGCCGGCTCGGTGCAGATCGTCGGCCGCGTGGTCGAGGTGGCGCTGCACAAGGCGCATGAGCTGAAATTCGACCTGTCGCGCATCGTCGAGGGCACCGGCACCGCGCCGCTCAGCCCGCCGCATCCCGACTTCATCACCGCCATGGGCCGCACCAACGACGCCGTCATCTATGGCGGGCGCATCCTGCTGCACGTCACCGGCCCGGCCGCCGACGCCAGGGCGCTGGCCGAGAAGCTGCCGAGTTCGACCGCCAGTGACTACGGCACGCCCTTTGCCGAGATCTTCCGCCGCTACGAGGGTGATTTCTACAAGATCGACCCGATGCTGTTCTCGCCCGCCGAAGTGGCGGTGGTGGCGCTGGAGACCGGCGAGACCTTCCGCGGCGGCGCGGTCGATCCCAAGCTGATCGATGCCTCCTTTGGCTGAACCGGCAATTCCCGGCGCATCGGGCGCCCCGCGCATTCTCCTGGTCTCGGCCGACCGGGACCGGCATGCCCGCGACCTGATCGCGGCCTTCGGCGCACTCGGCGCGACGGTGGTGCTGGCCGGCCTGTCGGACATCGGCTTCGACACCGGCTCGGCAAGCGGCCTGCGTATTCCGCAATTCGGCGATAACCTGCCGGACGCGGTCTGCCTGCGCACGATGGATGCGGGCAGCTTCGAGCAGGTCACACGCCGGCTCGGGGTCCTCCACGCTCTGGCGCGCAGCGGCGTGCCGGTCTCCAACGGCCCGCGCGCCGTCGAGAACTGCGTCGACAAGTCGATGACCAGCTTCCTCCTGCATCGGGCGGGCCTGCCGAGCCCGCGCAGCTACGCCGTGGAGAGCCGCGCAGAGGCCGCGCGCATCCTCGCCGCCGAGCCCGGCCCGATGGTGCTGAAGCCGCTCTTCGGGGCGCAGGGCAAGGGGCTGAAGCTGGTGCGCGGCGCGGACGACCTGCCGCCGGCCGTCGAGATCGCGGGCGGCGTCTACTATCTGCAGCGCTATGCCGGGGTCGAGACCGGCGGGCGCTGGAGCGACGTGCGGGTGCTGGTCTCGGCCGGCCGCGCCGTCGCCTCGATGCGGCGCGAGGCGGCGAACTGGATCACCAACGTCAAGCAGGGCGCCAACGCCGTCGCCATGCCGGCCGACCGCGAGATGGAAGAGCTTGCGATCGCCGCCACAGCCGCCGTCGAGGGAGATTTCTGCGGCGTCGACCTGCTGCGCGACGAGAGCGGCCGCGCCGCGATCATCGAGGTCAATTCCATGCCCGCCTGGACCGGACTGCAGCGGGCCACCGGCAGCGACATCGCCGCCATTCGTGCCCGCGACGTGGTGGCGCTGGCCGAGGCCCGCCGCCGTCAGCTCCTGTCGCAGCCGCTGCCTCAGGCCGTATGAGCCTGCCACCCGACCGGATCGCCGCGGCCTTCCTCGCCGCCTGCCGGGCCGAGCTCGACGCCGCCAAGCCCGGCAATGTCCATCGCTATGCCGATGGCCACGGCATGCACGCCGACACCTTCGAGGCCGCCGCAAGGGCGACGGCGCCGTGGATCGCCCGGCACGATCTCGGCGTCGGCGCCCGCATCCTCGGCGCGACACGCGCCAGCTGGGATGCGGTCGGCCTGAACGCCAATCTCGGCATCGTCCTCCTCTGCGCGCCCCTGGCGGCCGCCGCCGAGCGCCCTGAAGCCGGCGATCGCGATCTGCGCGAAGCGGTGGCGGATGTCCTCGCCCGCCTCGATGCGCAGGACGCGCACGACACCTTCGCAGCCATCGCGCTGGCGACGCCCGGCGGGCTCGGCGAGGCCGCCGAGCAGGACGTGCGCTCGCCGCCGACCATCGGCCTCGTCGAAGCGATGCGACTTGCCGCCGACCGGGACCTCGTCGCCCGGCAATATGCCGGCGGGTTTCGCGAGATCTTCGAGATCGGCGTGCCGGCCATCACCGCCCCGGACACCGCAACGCAGCCGCCGGGAACGGGCCCGGCGCTCGCCGCCTATCTCGCCTTCGCATCGGTCTTCCCCGACAGTCATCTTCAGCGCAAATACGGGCTGGAGGTTGCCGAGACGGTGCGCCGGCAAATGGCCGATCTCGCCGGCGATGTCGCCCGGACGCAGGATCCGGACGCGCGTCTCGCCCTGGCGCTTCGCCTCGATGCCGCACTCAAGCGCGACGGTCGCAATCCCGGCACATCGGCCGATCTGACGGTCGCCAGCCTTTTCGCGCAGAACCTTGCGGAAGCGCAACGGGAGTGATTGACTGTCGGCCGTAAGGGTCCATGTGACACCTTGACTATCTGGCTAACCGGTCCCGCGGGGGACGCCGCTAACAAGGATAGACGTATGCCGGTCGGGAGGCCGTCCGGCGACCGGGAGGGAGACGCGGTCGCGCACTTTTGAAGGGCGCTGCCGAACATGCCTTTCGGGATCGTAAGTTCTTAGAGCCGGGCCGGCGGCAAGCCGCGTCAGGTTGGCACATTTGGAGGAATTGCTCATGGCAACAATCAACAAGGTCATGGTCGGCGAATCGCTCGTCGGCGAAGGCAACGAAGTCGCCCATATCGATCTCATCATCGGACCCCGCGGGTCCGCCGCCGAGTCGGCGTTCTGTAACTCGCTGACCAACAACAAGGACGGCTTCACGACGCTGCTCGCCGTCGTCGCGCCGAACCTGCCGTGCAAGCCGAACACGGTCATGTTCAACAAGGTCACCATCAAGGGCGCCAAGCAGGCCGTCCAGATGTTCGGACCGGCGCAGACCGCCGTTGCGCGCGCCGTCGCCGATTCGGTCGAGAAGGGCATCATCCCGCAGGCCGAAGCCGACGATCTGTTCATCTGCGTCGGTGTCTTCATCCACTGGGAAGCCGAGGACGACGCCAAGATCCGCGACTACAACTACCAGGCGACGATGGAATCCATCGAGCGCGCCATCAAGGGCACGCCGACCGCCGCGGAAGTGGTCTCCAAGAAAGGCTCGGCGGCTCACCCGTTCGCCGGCGCTTAGACAAGGAACCATCCCGGGGGAGACGACAAGCCGGCGATGCCCGCCGGCCTCCTCCGGCGATTGGCCGCCAAGTTCGGTTTCCAATAGGAAACCTGTTCCCGCGGGAACGAGGACGACAGACGGAAAAGGGGCCCTTGCGGCCCCTTTTTTCTTGCGCGTTCGACCAAGCGAAGACGCGCCGGCCGCAGCGTTGCCGAGATCAAAGGAAGCGCTGCAGATCCGCCGGGGCCAGCCGGCCGTCATGCAGGGCCGTCGACACCAGCGCACCTGTGATCCCTGCCTCTGCCAGTGCGGTGACATCGTCCGCGCCGCGCACGCCGCCGGCCGCAAAGATCGCCCGATCCCCGGCCCGCGCCGCCACGCTCGCCAGCCGCTCCAGATCCGGACCAGCGCCGCTGCCCACCCGCGCCAAGGTCATGACGATCAGGCGCCGCGGCCAGAGCGAAGCCTCCGTCAGAAGCTCCACCGGACCGAGAAAGTCGTCGCCGCGAAAGTCCAGCGACAGCACCGCCCGGGGCTCGCCAGCAAGGTCGCGGGCAACGCCGGTGCCCTCGATCGATTCGGTGCCGACCACCGCCACGTGTCGAGGCTGGGCCAGAACGCGCTGCGCATCTTCGGTGGTGTGGACGCCGCCGTCGATCCAGATCTCCGTCGTCGGAAACGCCGTCCCCAGCCGCGCGATGGTCGCGTCGTTGGCTGGCCGCCCCTCGATGGCGTCGAGATCGGCGATGTAGAGGCTGCGGAACGGCGCCAGCGCCATCAGTCCCCGCGCCACGGCCACCGGATCGGCGCCTTCCGCAAGCGGCGTCTCGATCGGCCGGTAGTTGGCGCGATCCCCCATGACGCCGCGCACGACGCGGCCGTCCTTGATGTCGAGTACCGGGATGATCTGCATGGGGCCCTCGGCTCGCGCCGCCGCGCTGTTCGGTGGTATAGGATGCCCCGTATCAGAAACGAGCGGACATGGCATGACGAGAACGCTGGGTTGGGACGTCGGTGGCGCGCATCTGAAGGCGGTACTGGCGGAGGGAGAGCATGTCCTCAAGGTCTGGCAGGAGCCGAGCCCGATCTGGCAGGGGCTGGAGCACCTGGATCTCGCGCTGACGACCATACTGGAGGGTATGCCGGAGGTGGACCGGCACGCCGTGACGATGACCGGCGAATTGTCGGACGTCTTCGAATCGCGCCGCGACGGCGTCGCGCAGCTGACGCGGATCTTTGCCGAGCGACTGAGCGGCGACGTCCTGATCTATGCCGGCGCGTCCGGCTTTCTCGCTGCCGGTGACGCCCGCGGCCATGCCGACGCCATCGCTTCGGCGAACTGGCATGCGAGCGCGGCGCTGGCCGCGACCGCCATCGAGGAAGCCCTGTTCCTCGATATGGGTTCGACGACGACCGACATCGTACCGCTCGCCGGCGGCACGGCCAAGGCACGCGGCTTCACCGACCGGCAGCGGCTGGTGGAGGGCGAACTGGTCTATCAGGGCTACACCCGCACGGCGTTGATGGCGGTGGAGAACCGCGTTCCCTTCGCCGGGCGCTCGATCCCGGTGATGAACGAGTTCTTCGCGACCATGGCCGACGTCCAGCGCATCGTCGGCACGCTCGACGAGGCCGATGACCTGCACCCGGCCGCCGATGGTCACGAGAAGACGCTGGAAGCCTCGCGCCGGCGCCTGGCGCGGATGGTCGGCATGGATGCCGCCGATGCTGGCGACGGCGCCTGGGAATGGCTGGCCCATGCATTTGCCGAAGCGCAGGTCCGCCATGTCCACGACGCGGCCTTGCAGGTGCTGTCGCGCGAGGACGTTTCGGACGACGCGCCCGTGGTCGTCGCAGGCGCCGGCCGGCCGGTGCTGCGCCGCCTCGCCGCGCGGCTCGACCGGGGCGTCGTCGACTTCTCCGACCTGTTCGACTGCCCCGGCGAAATGCGCGACGCGGTCTGCCGCGCCGCACCTGCCGCGGCACTGGCACTGCTGGCGGCCAAGCAGGCGTAGCGCCCCACACGAAAAAGGGGCCGGCGCGACGCCGACCCCTGTCTTTCTCTATTCCGCCTTCGCGCGGCCTATGCGGCCGCGTCGATCTCCGGCGACATACCGGCGAGCACCTTGTCCAGCGTCATTGGATAGTCGCGGACGCGGGCGCCGCAGGCATTGTAGATGGCGTTGGTCACTGCCGCGCCGACGCCGGCCAGCGCCAGTTCACCGATGCCCTTGCCGGCCAGCGGGCTGGCATGGGGATCGCGCTCGGGCAGCAGCACGACATCGAGCTGCGGCACGTCGGCATTCACCGGCACGTGGTATTCGGCGAGGTCGTGGTTCACCAGAAGGCCGGTTCGCTCGTCGGTGACAAGCTCCTCGGTCAGGGCCGAGCCGATACCCCAGATCTGGCCGCCATAGCACTGCGACGTCGCCGTCTTCTCGTTGAGAATCCGGCCCGCCGCGGCCACGGTCAGCAGGCGCCGCACCCGCGTTTCGCCGGTCACAGCATTGACCGCGACCTCGCAGAAATGCGCCCCGTAGCTCGCCTGATTGTAGTTCTGCGACGTCTCGCCCGGCTTGATGGTGCCGAGCTTCATCAGGCTCTTGCCGTCGAGGATCTCGGTGAACGGCACCTGCCGGTTGTTGGCAATGGCGTGGCCGTCCTTCAGGGTCAGCCCGTCGGGCTCGACGCCGAGACGCTGGGCGATCTCCCCGATCAGCGCCTCGCAGGCGACATAGACCGACGAGCCGGCGCTGTTGGCGCCCCAGGAGCCGCCCGAACCGGACGATGACGGCAGCGAGGTATCACCCAGCTCGACATCGATGCGGTCCAGCGGCAGGCCCAGCATCTCGCCGGCGATCTGCTGCAGGATCGTGTAGGTGCCGGTGCCGATATCGGTCATGGCGGTGCGCACGACCGCCCGGCCGTCCGGCGTCATCTCCACCTCGGCCGAGGACTTCATCAGCGAGTTGGCGCGCGAGGCCGAGGCCATGCCGTAGCCGATCAGCCATTCGCCCTCGCAGACGCTGCCCGGCTTGGCCGGACGCTTGTCCCAGCCAAAGCGGTGGGCGCCTTCCTCGTAGCATTCCACCAGCTTGCGCGAGGAGAAGGGCAAATCATCCTGCGGGGCGACCTCCGGCTCGTTCAGCTTGCGGAACTCCACCGGATCAAGACCGAGCTTCTCGGCCATCTCGTCCATGGCGTTTTCCAGCGCCAACATGCCGACGGCCTCGCCCGGCGCGCGCACGGCCGAGGTCATCAGGACGTCGGTCTCGGACAGCCGGTGGGTGACCTTCCGGTCCTTGCCGGCGTAGAGGAACACGCTGGATACGCCGGCCGGCTCGAAGAAGCCGTTGCCGGGCGAATTGGCAGCAAAGGTCTCGTGGGCGAAGGCGGTGATGTGGCCGTCCCTGGTCGTGCCGATGCGAATGCGCTGGATCGTCTCGGACCGCCGCGACGTCGTCTGGAAGACGTGCGGCCGGCTGAGCGCCAGCTTGACCGGACGTCCGGCCGCGCGGGCGGCGAGCGCCGACAGCACCGCATCCGGGCCGATGCCGAGCTTGGAGCCGAAACCTCCACCGATATAGGGGCTGAGCAGTCGGACATTCTCGACCGGCACGCCGACGCCGTTGGCGATCTGCTGGACGTTGGTTTCCAGCAGCTGGCAGGACGACCAGACGGTCAGCTTGTCGCCGTCCCACTTCGCCACGCTCGCATGGGGCTCCATGGCGGAGGAATGGTGGCTAGGCGTCGTGTAGGTCTGGTCGAACTGGATTTCGGCCTTGGCAAACGCCGTCTCGAAATCGCCGCGCTCCGTGTCGGCCGGCATCACGCCCTGGTCCGAGGCGCGGCCCTGATCCTTGACCTGCTCGAGAGAATAGCGACCGCCGCTCGCCGGAGCGTACTCGACCTGGACCAGCTTGGCGCCATGACGCGCCGCCTCGAAGCTCGTGGCCACGACGACCGCGACCGGCTGGCCGTAATGGAAGACCTCGCCGTCGATCGTCTGGGCGGCCGGCGCCATTGGCTGCGAGGAGGCCCGCAGGATCTTGTCGCCGTCGACCACGGCGAGAACGCCCGGCGCCGAGAGCGCCTTCGAGCCGTCGACCTTGACGATCTTGCCCTTGCCGATGCTGGCGGTGACGAGGAAGCCGTAGGCCACGTTCTTGTCGTCGGCGAGATATTCATAGGCGTAGGTCGCCTTGCCGGAGACCTTCAGCGGGCCTTCGTAGCGATCGACGGGCTTGCCGATGACGCCCTGCGTCTCGCGGTCGAGCCGCGTTTCGCCGATCTCCTTGTCCATGACATGGGTGTTCATCATGCGTCTCCCTTCGTCGCCTCGGCCAGCACGGCGGACAGCGTGCGGCGCGCCAGCGGGATCTTGAAGTCATTGCCGCCCTGCCCCCTGGCATCCTTCAAAAGGATGTCGGCGGCCTTGGCGAAGAGGTCCTTCGACGGCGCCTGGCCGATCAGTGCAGCCTCGACGGCCTCGTCGCGCCACGGCATGTGGGCGAGCCCACCGAAGGCGAGACGCGCCGCCGAGATCGTGCCGTTCTCGACGGTGATCACGGCCGCGACCGAAACGAGCGCGAAGGCGTAGGACGCACGGTCGCGGACCTTGCGGTAGACATGCACGCCGCCGGCGGGCCTGGGCAGGCGCACCGCGGTGATCAGCTCGCCGGGCTCCAGGTTGGTCTCGATCTCGGGCGTGTCGCCCGGCAGGCGGTAGAGGCCGTCGAAATCGAGCTCGCGGGTCGAGCCGTCCGGCAGCACCGTCTCGACCATGGCGCCAAGGGCGCGCATGGCGACCGCCATGTCGGAGGGGTGGGTGGCGATGCACTTCTCGCTGGCGCCGAGGATGGCGTGGATGCGGTTGAAGCCGCCGATGGCGCCGCAGCCGGAGCCCGGCTCGCGCTTGTTGCAGGGCGCCGTGGTGTCATAGAAATAATAGCAACGGGTGCGCTGCAGGAGATTGCCGCCGGTGGACGCCTTGTTGCGGAGCTGGCCCGAGGCGCCGGCGAGCAGCGCCCGCGACAGCACGGCGTAGTCGCGGCGGATGCGCGGATCGGCGGCCAGATCGGCATTGGTGACCAGCGCGCCGATGCGCAGGCCGCCGTCCTCGGTCTCCTCGATGTCCTTCAGCGGCAGCCGGGTGATGTCGACGAGCCGGTCCGGCGCCTCGACTTCCAGCTTCATCAGGTCGAGCAGATTGGTGCCGCCGGCGATGAAACGGCCGGCCAGCTGACCGGCTTCGGCGACCTCGGAAACGCGGGAATATTCGAACGGCTTCATGCCGGGCCTCCCGAGTTGTTCTTGGTGCTGGCGGTGCGGATCGCGTCGACGATGTTCGGATAGGCCGAGCAGCGGCAGATGTTGCCGCTCATGCGCTCGGAAATCTCGGCGTCGGTCAGCTCGACCTGGCCATCGAGCTTGTCGGTGACATGGCTCGGCCAACCATCCCTGACCTCGCCCAGCATGCCGGTGGCCGACATGATCTGGCCCGGCGTGCAATAGCCGCACTGGTAGCCGTCATGATGCAGGAAGCTCTCCTGCATGGTGTCGAGATTGCCGGGCTCGCCCAGGCCCTCGATGGTGGTGACGTCGTCGCCCTCGTGCATGATGGCGAGGGTCAGGCAGGAATTGATCCGCCGGCCGTTGACGAGCACGGTGCAGGCGCCGCACTGGCCGTGGTCACAGCCCTTCTTGGTGCCGGTCATGGCAAGGTGGTCGCGCAGCGCGTCGAGCAGCGACGTCCGCACGTCGGCCTCGAGCTGATGCTCGGTTCCGTTGATGGTCAGATTGATCAAGGTGAAGGTCCCTTCGCTTCGCCCCGCCTGCGCGATCCCGGCCGCTGCAGGTTGGAATGGTTCGAAATCGAGAAGGGAACGACGCGAGAGGCGAATTGGTTCGCCGCCGCGACAGTCTGTTCAGTCGGAGCACTTAGCCACGACGCGAAGGGCAAGGCTCAGGCGGTCGGCTCGACCTCGGCCAGATGGGCGATGACCTTCTCCAGAAGCCAGTACCAGGCCTGCTCCTCGTCGGGGCCTGCCGTCTTGTCGATGGCGATCTTCAGATAGGCGATCTCGTCCTCGATCTTCTCGGTCGGCAACATCTTGAGCCGGCTGACGAGAATGGCGGCTTCCAGCACCGCCGCCTTGGCGCGGTTCATGCCAAGGAACGGGCGGTGCTGGCCCGAAGAGGCAACGCGGCAGTGGAAGTGCGGACGGATGTCGTCGCCGGTCACGGAGACGACTTCGAGCACGTCGTGGCTGAGGGCGGCGTCCAGCCGCGGCACGGCGCAGCCCTCCACCGGCGCCAGCGGCCAGTCGCGCCGGCCGGTCAGGCAGCCGGCGAAGATCTTCGCCTCGTCGGTGTAGTTGACGATGGCGACGCCCGTCGCCTCGATATTGGCAAGGGTCGTCGAGGGCCGGAACGGCGCGATCACCCAGCCGTCACCGTCTTGGATGATGCCGAGCGGCGCGATATGCACCACGCCGTCGGCCGAGGCCGTGGTCAGGATCGTCTCGCGGATATAGGGCATCGTCGGTCTCTCGCGGATTGTCTCTATCGGCCCGTCAGCCGGACGGGGTCTGCTTCTTCGCCTTCAGCGTGTGGCCGGCTTCCTCCAGCCGGGTGCGGTCTTCCTCGCGCCGCGGCGCGGCAACGCCGAAGTCGAGCGGCGTGTCCTGCGCATAGCGCTTGCCGAGCCGCCAGGCGATTTCGGCCTTCTGCAGTTCCGCGCCCAGATAGAAGGCGTGGCCCGTGTCGCCCGCGACCTCCAGTTCGGGGAAGAACTCGAAGGCGTCGGTCGCAGTGACATGGGTGTCGCGATTATAGAGATGGACGCCATCGACCGCCGTCTCGATGCGGTAATTGCGGTCGCGGATCGTCGCCGCCTGCTCGGCCAGTTCCTCAGGCGTCGCGGCATGGGGCTTCACGTCGTGGACCTGCAGCAGCGCGCCGGAATAGCCGCGCGGCAGAGCGCCGTCGGCGCGGGCGGCGAACATCATGCGCCGCGCCGCATCGTGCTCCTCGACCGTGCGCCGCGTATGCGGGCTGACATGCACGACCAGGAGGTTGCGGATCGCCAGTTCCGAACAGATGCCGAGCAATGTCGCGGTGATGCCGGAGGTATCGGCGTCGGTCAGCTCGGTGAGATTGCCCGTCCCCATCAGGATCTCGACATCGGGATGGGCTTCGCGCAGCCGGTGGTAGCGGACCAGCGAAGCGGCGAAGCCGAAATGGATCGGGTCGAGGATCGGATCGGCGATGAAGACGATGCCCATCTCGCGGGCGCGCGCGACGGCGCGTTCCAGCGAGTCGAAATCGTGGGGCCTCGCCGGCACCAGGATCGGCACCGCCTCGCCTTCGCGGGCAATGTCGAGGGTCTCTTCGGTGAGGCTCAGCAGGAAGTCGGCGCCGGCACGCGTGCCTCGGGCCAGTTCGTCGGGATTGGCGGAATCGACGCTCACCCGGTGGCCGGCCGCCTTCAGCGCGCGAACGGCCGCCTCCAGATGATCGAAGGGCGTGTCGGGCAGGCAGCCGAGATCGATCACGTCCGCCCCGGCCGCACGCATCGCCTCGGCGCGCCCGACGATGTCCTCGACGGTCAGCGCCGAGGCATCGACGATCTCGGCGAAGATCCTCATGTCGTGGCGCGACAGATCCGGCGGTGTGCCCTTGCGGCCGAGAAAGGCCGGCAGGTCGGCCAGTTCGTCCGGACCGCGCTGGAACGGCACGCCGAAGCTCTCCGACAGGCGATCGAGATCGGCGCGGCAGCGCCCCGGCAGGATCACCCTGTCGGCCGCGACGGGCCGGGCAAGGCGACGCTCGATGATGTCGCCGGTGGCCAGCGCCGCGACCTTCACGCCGATATCGGCAATCGCCCAGTCGAAATCGGTCTCGCCGAGCCCCGTCAGCACGCGTTCGAGCCGCGGACGCGCCAGATGACCGGTAAGAAAGAGCAGGGTTTCCTTCGCCATGGCCGGTTATGTCGGCCAATGCGGGAGCGATGGGAAGCGCCGAAGCAATGCATGCGACGCAGATGCCATGGATCGTGACATGGGCGTCGTCTCAGGCCGGGGTCGAGGCGGCCGGCGCCGGCATCGGCTGGCGCAGGATCCGACGTCCGGGGATCGTCCCCTCGCCAAGATTGATACCGGCCGTCGACAGGTCGGCGGGACCGGCGACATACAAATCCGTCGCCTCGCCCAGGACCCGCGAAAATGCTTCGTCGACGATCTCGGCGCCGGCCAGGGCCGCCAGGGTGGAATCGTCCGGCAGGTCGATCTGCTTGATCAGGAAGAGCCGCGCGCCGGGGATATGATCCGCGAGCCAGGCGGCGAGACTGTCGGAGGTCACGGACCAATCCCGGTCGATCTCCGGCGCCGCCAGCGCCATCTGCCGCGGCATCCAGACCGGGATGTCGCCGCGCTCCAGCGCCGCCGCGATGCCGGCATCGTCGCTCGCCCGCACCAGACGGCTGCCGAGGCCGACCAGCGCCAGGCCGAACTGCTCCATGGCTAGAATCGCCATCTCGTGGGCGGTCGCGTCGTTGAAGCCGATCCGCGGCTGGTAGCGCCGCACCGCCTCGGCGAAGGGACCGCCGCCCGGCACGATCACCACCGGCATCCGGGTCGCCTCGATCGCCTTCAGCCAGCGCAAAAGATCGGGCGTGGTCGCATAGCTGCCTCCGAACTTCACGACCAGGATGTTGTCCACGAAGCTGCCCCTTGCAACGCTCTGCCATTCACGTGGCCACCGTGTCACGGCCAGCCCAGCCATGCCACCCGCCCCGCGAGATTCTTGGATCGGCCCCGGTTCAGCGTCCGCCGGCGCGGCGGCGCGTCAGTTCGATGCCGACGGCCTCGGGCCCAAGTTCGAGCTTTTCGACCCGAACCGTCACCTCGCGGATGCGGGCGTCGGCCAGCACCGTTTCGGCCAGTTCCACCGCCAGCGTCTCGACCAGATCGGTGTGGCCGCGGGCGGCGAGCGCCCGGATGGCGTCGAGGATCAGATCGTAGGAATAGATGTCGGCCATCGAGCGCGCATCGGCGCCGATCGGGGCGATCTCGGCCTCGACCGAGAAGCGCACCTTCTGGGTCCGGCCGCGCTCATGGTCATAGGCGCCGATCTCCATCGGCACGGTGAAATCGCGCACCAGGATGCGATCGCCGCGCCCGGCGACGGGCTCGACGCCATGATCGCTTGCCTCGCTTGCCGGCAACAGCGCGCGGATCGTGCGCACGGCGGCAATATCCACCGGCGCGTCGCGGGCGCCCGTCGTCAGCGCGCCGCGAAAGCCGAGATAGTCCGGCCGCAGGACGGCAAGGCGCGGCACGTCCGGCGGCTCCAGCGATCCGGCCAGTCCGCTCATCAGGCCAAGGTCGCGCGCATGTCGCACGAAGTCGCCCAGCGCGGTCATCGACAGATGCGCCATCAGGCGGCCGCTCGACTTGCCGATCGTGTCGATCATCGCACCCCTGAAGCCAGCCTCCGCCAGCACCGGCAGCAGGCTGAAATCCGGGTCGCCATCGGCGAAGAACACCGCGATGAGCCCGGTGCGGTTCGCCAGCGGCCGCAGCGCCTCGATCACCGCGAGGCGCGCGTCGCGACTGGCCGGAAACAGCCCGATCTTGACGAAGTCGGCAGCGACACGCGCTTCGACCGCCTCGCGCACCACGTCCGGCAGCACGGGCAGGTCGCCGGCGACGGCCGACACCGGCCTGCGGCCGCCGACCATGTCCATGGTCTCGGCAAGGACCTGCGGGGAGACAGCGCCGAGCGCACCCTTTGCCGGATCCTTCAGATCGACAAGATCGGCGCCGCCCTCAAGGACGATCCCGGCTTCGTGCGGCCCGGTGACGCTCGCCAGAAGCTTGATCAACGCGCGGCCTCGAACTGCGTCTCCAGGACGTTCTCCCAGAGGTAATCGATGCCGCGCTGCCAGCTCTGGTCGGTGTTGGAGCGGATGTCGGCGCTGCCGCGGGCAATCGCCTCGCCGGTCTCGGCATCGAAGGCATAGGCGTTGATGTTGAGGATCAGGTTGGAGACCTTCTGCACGGTGCCGGTGACGGCGATGTCGGCGCCGATCTCGCGGGCGAAGGTCTGGCTGCAATTCCCGCAACTCTGCAAATACTGCTTCTCCGCCCGTTCGCGTACCGGCGCGATGTCGACGACGCTGTAGCCGGGCAGTGCCGCGACCGCCTCGCGCAGGTCCGGTGCCAGGCGGTCCAGCCGGGCCTGCTCGTCGGCGTTCTTGCCCATCATCGAGCCTTCGAGGCTGGAATCGATCAGTTCGAAGTCGAAGATGGCGACGGTCCTGTCGGCGGCTGCGGCGGGCAGCGCCAGCGCCAGCGCCAGAAGGACGGCGACAACGGGAAAAACTCTGCCTTGCCTTGGCGCGCGGCCTTGGGGAAACAATGGTAGGACGAACACTCTCGCTTCTCCGTGGAACGCGATGCCCACCGCGCTGGCGCTAGAACTAACGCCCTGAGCCCGTGGAGCAAACGATTTTCGCGGGGGTGCGCGGGAGGCGGGTGGGAGCCCGCCGGGGGAATGGGAGGCAGATCATGTCGAAGACGGCGATGGCACGCGCGCTGACGGGGGCCGCGGCCCTGATGCTGGTGATGGCCGGCGCGGGACAGGCGCAGGAGCCGGCTGCCGAGCCGGCAACCCAGGCGGCTCCCCCGGCAACCGAAGCCGCCCAGACCGTCAAGCTCGGCTATCTCAGGACCTGGGAGCCGACCCTCGCCCTCTCGGTGCTCAACATTCCGCCGGAGGATATCGGCGTCGCCGGCGCCGAGGTGGGGATCGCCGACAACAACACGACCGGCTCCTTCATGGGCCAGAACTTCACCATGGACGTGGTGACGCTGAAGCCGGGCGAGGACGTGGCCGCGGCGACCCGGACCATGCTGGAGGCCGGCATCCACTACATCGTCACCGACCTGTCCGGTCCCGACACGCTGGCAGTGGCCGAACTGGCGGCCACGGCCGATGCGCTGGTCTTGAACGCCGGCGCCACGGACGACAGCCTGCGCGGCGCGGACTGCCGCGCCAACATGCTGCACACCGCCCCCTCGCGAGCCATGCTGACCGACGGTCTGGCGCAATATCTGATGTGGAAGCAGTGGCGCGAATGGGCGCTGGTGGCCGGCGAACATCCCGACGACCAGAAATTCGCCGACGCGCTGAAACGTTCGGCCACCAAGTTCGGCGGCAAGATCGTCGCCGAGAAGCTGTTCGAGGACAAGGGCGGTGCCCGGGCGACCGATTCCGGCCAGGCGCTGGTGCAGCGCCAGATCCCGGTCTTCCTGCAGGATCTTCCCGATCACGACGTGCTGCTGGTCGCCGACGAAAGCGAGGTGTTCGGCAGCTATGTGCCCTGGCGCAACTGGATTCCCCGTCCCGTCGCCGGCACGGCGGGCCTGACACCCGGCTCCTGGCATCCGGCCGCCGAGCAATGGGGCGGCGCGCAGATCCAGAACCGCTTCGTGGACGCCGCCGGCCGGCGGATGGAATCCAAGGACATGCAGGCCTGGACCGCGGTGCGGGTCATCGGCGAAGCCGCCTCGCGCACCCAGTCGGTCGATCCGGCGACGATCGACGCCTACATCAAGAGCCCCGACTTCACCGTCGCCGCCTTCAAGGGCCAGCGCCTGACCTTCCGCGACTGGGACTGGCAGCTGCGCCAGCCGGTGCTGCTCGGCACCGAGGCGTCGGTTGTCTCGTCGTCACCGCAGGAGGGCTTCCTGCATCAGGTCTCCGAACTCGACACGCTGGGCATCGACGAGCCGGAGACGGCCTGCGATTTCGGCGGCTAGCGCGACGGATCATCGGCGCGGCCGCCCTTGACGGGCGACCACGCCAGCGCGTCTGAATGAACGCGATCCGGGCCGCGGGCGGCACAGCCGCCGGGGCCCGCCTTCCCGTCACCGCAACGATCGGCCGCCTTGTCCCTGAAAGCCCGCCTTGCCGCCACGCTCACCGCCGCCTTCCTCGCCATCCTGGTGATCGGCGGCCTTCTGGGCTTTCGGCAGGCCTCGTCCAACATCGAAGCCGAGCTGACCGCGGCGCGCACCGTCGCCTCCAACCGGGTCGCCCAGCTGATCGCGGAACTGCCCGCCTCCCGCGACACGCAGGGCGAGCTGGCCAGCTTCGTGCGCGCCTTCAACGGCGATCGCCATGTCCAGATGATGCTGATCGATGCCACCGGTGCCGTGCGCGCCGCCTCGCAGCCCGCCGAGGCCTATGGCGGCCTTCCCGAATGGTTCGTCGATTTTCTGGCGCCGCCGCCCTCGACCATCATCATGCCGCTGTCGGGCAGCGCGCTGCCGATGACGGCGGCGGTCGTCTCCATCGACCCGCGCAACGAACTGGCCAGCAGCTGGATGGACCTTGCCACCAGCCTCGCCATCCTGATCGCGTTTCTCCTCATCGCCTTCGCCGCGATCTGGATCGTCGCCGACCGGGCCCTGCGTCCCCTCGCCGACATCCAGGCGGCCTTCGCCCGGATCGGCGGCGGCGACTACGATATCGCCCTCGCTCCCGCCGACCCGCCGGAGATGCGGGCCCTGGCCGCCGGCTGCAACGACATGGCCAGGCGGCTCGACGAGATTTCGGCGCGCAACCGCCGGCTCTCCGAGCAATTGCTGCTTCTGCAGGACGAGGAGCGCGCCGAACTCGCGCGCGATCTGCATGACGAGATCGGTCCGCTGCTCTTCGTCATCGACGTCGATGCCTCGGCGATCCGCCGGGCGTCGGCCAAGCTTGCGGGCGGCGAGACGATCGCGTCGCGCGCCGAGGACATCAAGTCGGCCGCTCATCGCGCCCGCCAGGAAGTGCGCCGCATCCTCACAGATCTGCGCCCCGGCCTGATGCCTGGCCTCGGCCTCAAGGCGTCGATCGAGGATATCGTCGCCGACCTGTCCCGCCGCCATCCCGACATCGCCATCACCGCGGCGCTGGAAGACGGCGACTGGGGTGGCACTTTGGAGGTCCTGGTGCTGCGCGCAGTGCGCGAAGCGGTCCACAATGCGCTTCGCCATGGCCATCCGAGCCGCATTGCCATCCGGCTCGAGACCCGCGCACGACGACTGGAATTTTCCGTCGTGGACGATGGCGGCGGCCTGCCCGCGACGGGCACGGCCGGCGGCTTCGGGCTGATCGGCATGCGCGAGCGGGTCGAGGCGGTCGGCGGGCGTCTCGACATCGCGCAGGTGCCCCTGCCGCCGGGCGTCCGGCTCGAAGGCTGGGTGCCGCTGCCGGGCGGAACCGGCCCCCATATCGACGGCGACGACAGGCAGGAGACGTCATGAAGATACTGATCGTCGACGATCATACGGTGGTGCGGGACGGCGTCCGGCGCCTCGTGGAAACGCTGGAGGTCAGCGAGATCGGCGAGGCCGAGACCCCGTCCGAGGCGCTGGCGGAGTTCCGCCGCCTGCGGCCCGACGTCGTCGTCCTCGACATCAATCTGAAGAACGGCAGCGGTCTCGACGTCCTGCGCCGGCTGCGCGCCGACGATCCCAAGGCCCGGATCGTCGTGTTCTCCATGTATTCCGACATCGTCTATGCCGCCTCGGCGCGGCGCGAAGGCGCGCTCGGCTACGTCGCCAAGAGCGCGCCGTCGGACGAACTGGTCGAGGCGATCGAGATGGCGCTGAAGAACGAGCCCTATGTCGACAGCGAGACGGCGGCGCTGATGGCGACCCATGCGGGCCGCGGCGCCGGCCCCGACGACCTGACACGGCGCGAATTGCAGATCCTGCACATGCTGGGCGAGGGCAAGAGCCTGACCGAGATCGCCGAGGGGCTGGGCGTCGCCTACAAGACGATCGCCAACACATCGACGCGGATCAAGGAGAAGCTCGGCGTCGAGCGGACCTCCGATCTCGTTCGCTTCGCCATCGAGACCAAGGGTGGGCGGATGCTCAACCGCTGACCGGCGGACGCGAAATGCCGGCGACAGCTTGACGCATCGGAACGTGCGGGGCAGTCCTTGGACCGGCCCCTTGCCGCAGCCGAAGAAGGAACCGCCATGCCGCTCCTGCTGATCGTCCTGATCGCCATCCTGATTGCCCAGATCGGTTTCTGGGACACGTTCGGCGCGCTTCTCGGCGCGGCGGCGATGCTGGTCCTGTTCGTGCTGGTCGCGATCGTCGCGGCGGGCGTCGCCGGCTACATCTTCGTGCGCAGGACCCGCCGGCGCTTCTGACCGGCCGCTAGACCCGGCGGGCAACCGCTTGCGACGCTACTCGTCCGGTCGCGGCTCCGGCTGGTTGGCGGCCAGATCGTTGCCCGCCTCGGCCCAGCCCTGAACGCCGTCGGGATACCAGTAAACGGCCTCATAGCCGGCGCGGATCGCACGCTTGGCGGCGTTGTAGCTCATCCAGCAATCGCGATCGCAATAGATGACGAGCGGGCGGGTCTTGTCGCGCCCGGTCGCCGTGGCGAGGCCGTCGAGAAGATAGGCCTCCATTGCCGGCGTCAGCGCGCCATAGCCGGTATCCACCAGCCAGAGCGAGCCCGGAATGTCGTTGCGGGGGCGTTCGCGCCACAAGGTGCCTGCCGGCAGGTCCGGCCGTGGCGGACGGGGCAGCACATCGATGAAGGCGACCCCCTCGCCATGCAGTCGCTCGGCCGTCTCGGTATCGATGACGGTGCCGCCGACAAGGGTCGCGGGCACCGGTGCCCGATAGGCTTCGGTGCGGTAGTCTTCGGGCTCCGGGACCGCGACGCCGTCCACTGCCGCCGTTTGCGCTTGGGCGGCAGAGCCACCCGGACCGTGGCCCGAGAGGACCACACCGCCGACCGCCAGCACAAGCCAGGCCAGCGCCGGGATGATCCGCCGCATGGCCGGGCCTGGGCGGGTCACCCCTTCGGCTCGGGGTTGGCCGCGGTGTCCGTCGCGTCAGCGGGAGCCGTCACGCCGGCAGCCTGCGCCTTCTGCGGCAGCGGCAGGTCCTGGGCGGTCTTGCCGGATTGCGACAGGATCGGCTGATCCGCCTCGTCGAGCAGCGGCACGCCATAGGCCAGCAGGATCTCGTTGATCTCGCCCTGATAGTCGCGGATCGCCCGGTTGAGCGTGCGCTTCCATTCCTGGTCGGAGGCCCGCACGCCCATGGTGATGCGATAGGCCAGGGCCGGGCCCGGACCTTCGGCCACCAGCGGCACGACGGTATAGTCGGCATCGGCGCGCTTGGCATAATAGCCGGCCATCGGGCCCCAGAGCACGGCCGCGTCGATGTCGCCGGTGCCGAGATCGTCGATCATCGCCTTGGCGGAATTGTCGACCCGCGTGTCGATCATCAGTTGGTAGGGCTTGGCCCGGCCGATCAGCCCGGCGCGGGCCAGATAGGTGGCCGGCGGCGTGCCGGCGACGATGCCGATCCGCTTGTCCTTGAGCTTGGGGTCGGCGGTCGTCGTGACCCCCGCGAGGTCGCCGCTCTTCGGATAGACCAGCGCGTAGGAGGTGCGGTAATAGGCGTTGGTGTTCTGGACGAGCTCGTCACCCTGCGGGTAGCTGATGATCACGTCGCAGAGATTGGACCCAAGCGTCATCCGCACGAAGCCGGTGGCCTGCGGGAAGTAGGAATAGCTCACGGACTCGCGGTCGAGCTTGTCGGCCAGAAGCTCGGCGATCGCCTGCTCCATGCCCTGTTCGGCCTGGTTGGAGAAGGGCATGTTGTTCGGGTCGGCGCAGACCCGCAGGACGTTCGGATCGACGAGTTCGATCTCGCCACCGAACTCGCGATCCTGCGCCACCGCCGGAAACGACATCGCGAGCGCCAGAACGCTCGCGATGCCGGCAGATGTCCTCGACACTGCTGTCATGCCTTAAAATCCCAGACAGTCGTACTCTTCCTGCTGGGCCTCCTTGTTGTTGGCGATCCGCTTGGGCTCGCCCCGCTCGATGGTGCCGTCGGCGCGGCCCCGCAGGTAGATGTAGATCGAGTCCAGCGAGCACATCACGTTGGGATCCTCGCCCCATGCCGGCATGATGGAGTTGCCGGCGCTCCATTTGTTCTGCTGGCCGCCGACGACGATGCCGGCATAATCGTAATAGGTCAGGTCCTGCAGGGACTCCGTCAGATTGGGGGCGAAGGACGAGCCCATGCCATCCGGGCCGTGGCACTGCATGCAATTGGCCATGTATTTCTTGTAGCCGCGCCAAGCGTACCAATCGACCTTGCCGTCGGGTGCGACGACATAGGTCGGGTTGCCGGCCGGATCGGCATTCTTGCCGAGATCGCCTTCCGTCGGCGCATTGCCTTCGGTGGCCGTATCCTTGGACGGATGGGCGTCGGGCTTCATGTGCTCGGCGGATGCCATTTCGGCATCGCCGCTGGCCGGGGCCGTCTCGGCGGCAGCCGCCTCGGGGGCCTTGTCGGCGGCGGCGGGCGCGGCCGTTGCGGTCGCCGCGGCGGCACCGCCTGTCTCCGCGGCCGGCGCTGCTGCGGCAGGCGCCGCTTCGCCAGCGGGAACGACCGTGGTGCCACTGTCCTGCGCGATGGCCAGGGTGCTGGCCGACAGGAGGGCGGCGCCCATGATCGCGATCAACTTGCTGTTCATTCAAGGCCTCATGTTGACAACCGGGCCACTCAAGCGGCCCGAGCTTCGGACGATGCGCGCGGATGTCGCGCACCCTCCCCTCCCAAAAGCGAAGGCCCGAGGTCGAGGTCGATGCCTGACGACGGGCCCTCCAGTCATGCGGAGGGCCCCGCCCTGTTCAGAGCGAGGCCCCTTGTCAGCTTACTTGCTCGCGGTCTGGTCCGGGACGGTGAAGACCGTCAGCTGACCACCGAGCGCGGTGTACTTGGACAGGGCCGCATAGCCGCCGACCGCGCCGAGACCGGCGTTGGGATCGGTGAGGCCCGCCGCCAGGCCGATGCCGGCCCAGCCACCAATGCCGGACAGGATGCCGACATACTGCTTGCCGTCGTTCTCGTAGGTCATCACGTTCCCGATGATGCCCGACGGGGTCTTGAACTTGTAAAGTTCCTCGCCCGTCTGCGCGTTCACCGCCTTCAGGTAACCCTCGAGCGTGCCGTAGAAGACGATGTCGCCCGCGGTCGCCAGAGCGCCGGACCACACCGAGAACTGCTCGGGCAGCGACCAGACGATCTCACCCTTGCCGGCGTCCCAGGCGATGAAGTTGCCCATGCCGCCATGGCTGTTCGGCGCCGGGTACATCGACAGGGTCGCCCCGACGTAAGGCTGTCCGGCGGTGTAGGCCACGCGGAACGGCTCGTAGTCCATGCAGACATGGTTGGTCGGCACGTAGAACAGCTTGGTCTCCGGCGAATAGGCCGCCGGCTGCTGGTCCTTGGTGCCGAGCGCGGCCGGGCAGATGCCGGTCGAGTTCACGTCTTCGCCGTTCTGCTCGGTCGAGTATTCGGCGACCACCTGCGGACGGCCGTACTGATCGGACTCCTTGTCCATGACGACTTCCGTCGCCCAGTTGACGGCCGGGTCGTACTTCTTGGCCACCAGCAGCTCGCCGGTCTCGCGGTCGAGGGTGTAGGCGAAGCCGTTGCGGTCGAAGTGGACGAGCGCCTTGCGCTCGGAACCGTCGACGTCGATGTCCGCGAGGATCATCTCGTTGACGCCGTCGAAGTCCCACTCGTCATGCGGGGTCATCTGGTAGACCCACTTGGCCATGCCGGTGTCGGCATCGCGGGCCATGATGGTCATCGACCATTTGTTGTCGCCCGGGCGCTGGGCCGGGTTCCAGGTCGAGGGGTTGCCGGTGCCGTAGTAGATCAGGTTCAGGTCCGGATCATAGGCGAACCAGCCCCAGGTGGTGCCGCCGCCGATCTGCCACTGGTCGCCTTCCCAGCTGTTGAGCGAGGAATCGGCGCCCACCGGCTCGCCGAGAGCCGTGGTCTTCTCGGGATCGAACAGCATCTCGTCGTCCGGACCGGTCGAATAGGCACGCCATGCCTGGGTGCCGTCGGAGAGATTGTAGGCGGTCACGGAACCGCGTACGCCGAACTCGCCACCGGAAATGCCGATCAGCACCTTGTCCTTGAAGACCATCGGCGCGGCCGTGCCGGTCTCGCCCTTCGACGCGTCGCCGTTCTGGACGGACCAGACCTGCTCGCCGGTCTTGGCGTCAAGCGCCACCACGGTGGTATCGGCCTGATGGAGGATGACCAGGTCCTTGCCGCCGTCACCCTGCGCCGGCGCATAGGCGACGCCGCGGTTGACGGTGTCGCAGCACATCACCGGAATGACGTTGGGATCCTGCTTCGGCTCATACTTCCACATGATCGAGCCGTCGTCGGACAGATCGAGGGCATAGACCATGTTGGGGAACGGGGTGTGGACATACATCGTGTCGCCGACGACCAGCGGGTTGCCCTCGTGACCGCGCAGCACGCCGGTCGAGAAGGTCCAGGCCGGGACCATGTCGCCGACATTGTCCTTGTTGATCTTGTCGAGCGTCGAATAGCGCTGGTTGGCGTAGTTGCCGGTCGGCATGACCCACTGCGCGGCATCGCCCTGCAGTTCCTGCAGTTTATCGTTGGCGGAGGCGGTGCCCCCGATACCAACGAGCAGGCTGGATGCAAGTGCAGCCTTCGTGATGAGCTTCAACATTCACTGTCCTCCCAAGGAACTGTGCCGGCGACGGCTGGCGGCAGGATTGCCGACATACGTCGAACCATCGGTAGCGTCGGGGGAAGGTTTCCGGCAGCGTGTCACGACCGCCAATAGGGGTCTTGGTGGGCACCGTTGATCAACGCCCTACCGTGGCCTTCGAGATTCGCAGCGCTCCCAACACTGCGACCTTGAAGCCGGAAACCATGGAAGGATGCTAGTTCGGGAAATTTTCCTGCGCAAGCGCCGAATGCCACTTTTCCTGTGTGCGCCGCAGCATTTCCTGGGTGCATTGCAGTGAAGGCGCTGCGATCATCTCGCCACTCGACCGACAAGCCAACGAAATACCGATATCTTGACGCCTTATACTGTCCGGGACGGCGAAAGTCGCGACGAGGCGCCGCAGGGCCGCCGGGATGTTCTGCAATCCGATCGGGGATTGACGTTCCATCCCGGCAGCAATTCACGCTTGATACTAAAGTGGCAGGACTGCCAATGGTCGAAACGCTGGAATCATCTCGCTCGGCGCTGCGATCAACGGCGCATGGGCACGGTTTATCGTTGGGCGCGGCCACCGAGCCGCCAGGCGGAGACCGCCGCGTCACGTCCAGTTGAAGCGGCGTCACACTTGCCCTGTGGCATGGGCGCGTGCCTGATACCGGGATGACTTGTACCCTGACTTCCGCCCTGCGCCGGCTGCCGACCACGTTCCTTGCCTGGATGCTGTGCCTTGGTGCGGCCCTGCCCGCCGCCGGCGAATCGGCACCCGGCTTCAAGGAGATCGCGCCGGGCATCCATGTGCGGGCCGGGCTCGTCGCCGAAACCACGCCGGACAATCACGGCGCCATCGCCAATCTCGGCTTCATCGTCGGCGCGGATTCCGTTGCGATGATCGACAGCGGCGGCAGCGTTGCCGATGGCGAGGCCGCGCTGGCGGCCATCCGCGCCGTGACCGACAAGCCGGTCCGCTATCTGATCAATACGCACATGCATCCCGACCATGTGTTCGGAAACCAGGTGTTCGCCGCAACCGGCGCGACGATCGTCGGCCACGCCAAGCTGCCGGCCGCGCTCGGGGCACGCGCCGAGCACTACAAATTGTCGATGCGCGAACAGCTCGGCCCCGAAGCGGCGGAGGCGGTCACTGTCACCCTGCCCGACGAGACGGTGGCCGGCACGCGCCGCCTCGATCTCGGCGGACGCGTCCTCGAACTGCGCGCCTGGCCGACGGCCCATACGGACAACGACCTGACCGTCTTCGACGAACAGACCGCCACGCTGTTTGCCGGTGATCTGGTGTTCATGGCGCATGTGCCGGTGCTGGATGGCTCGCTGAAGGGCTGGCTCGCCCGGATCGCCGACCTTCGGGACCTGCCCGCCGAGCGGGTGGTGCCCGGCCATGGCCCCGCCAGCGCGCCGTGGCCGCAGGCACTCGATGCCGAGACCGCCTATCTCGAGGCCCTGGCCGCCGACCTGCGCGCCGCCATCGCCGCCGGCGTGCCACTGGCCGAGGCGGTGGAGTCGGCGGGCGCGGGCGCGGCCGACCGATGGAAGGTGTTCGACGCCTTCAACGCCCGCAACGCCACCGCCGGCTTTGCCGAGCTCGAATGGGAGTGACGGCGCCCGGCGGGCGCTGATCGTCAAGTGTTGATCGGTGCTGGCCTTGCCGTTGGGACCACCGACAGTCAGATTGACCGCAGGCGAACGGGCACTCGCAGGATATAACCGGGAGGTTCTCATGCCGAAGGCTCTATTCGGAGCGTTGCCGCATCCGACATCCGCGACCAGAGCAGGCCGCGCGGCCCGGCTCGGCGGCGTCGTGACGCTCGGACTGGCCGCGGCCTTCGGCGCCCTTTCCGCCGGCAGCACTGCATGGGCGGCATCGCCGGAAGAGATCGCGGCAGCGGCAGATTCGGCCTGGCCGGGCCTGAAGGGTGACCTCTTCGGCGACCGCGAACTGGTCGAGGGCAGTGACGCGATCACGCTGGAGGCGCCGGCCCGGGCGACCGACCCGGCCATCGTGCCGGTCAAGCTGACTCTCGATCCGGCCCGCGACATCCGCCGCGTCACCCTCGTCATCGACGAAAATCCCGCCCCGGTGGCGGCGACCTTCGAGATCGCGCCAGGCGCCGGCCTGACCGAGCTGTCCACCCGCGTGCGGGTGAATGCCTATACCGACATCCACGCCGTGGCCGAGGCGGCGGACGGCACGCTCTATGTAACGAAGCAGTTCGTGAAGGCGGCGGGCGGCTGTGCGGCGCCGGCGGCCAAGGACCCGGAAGTCGCGGCCCGCCAGATGGGCCAGATGAAGCTGCGGCAGTTCGCGGCGGCCGAGGACGCAACAGACACGGCCCGCCACGAGGCGCAGCTGATGATCCGCCACCCGAACAATTCCGGACTGCAGAAGGATCAGGTGACGCTGCTCTACATCCCGGCGCATTTCGTGTCGGAGCTGGCCGTCACCCATGGCGGCGAGCCGCTGTTCTCGATGACCGGCGGCATCTCGATCTCGGAAGATCCGAGCTTCCGCTTCGACTATGCGGGCGATCCGGCGCTGCCGTTCCACGCCAAGGCCACCGATACCGAGGGCAATGTCTTCGAGCAGACTTTCACCGCCGGCCAGTCCTGATCGCGGCCTGATCCCGGCGCCTGGCGCGCCGGTCCTTCCGGACCGCCTGCCCAACGGGTGAAGGCAGGCCTCGCCGTCAGTTGAAGCAGCGGATCTCGGCTTCGGCCTGAGCCCGGCGCAGGTCGGCGACCGTCGCCTTGGCGTCGGCGCTGGAGCGGAACAGCACGCCCTTCTCGCCGGTGACCTGTCCCATCGACAGATAGGTCGAGGCGTCGACATAGCGCTGATAGGGCAGCAGCGTCGCGACCACATCGAAGGAGCAGGAACACTGTTCCAGCGCCGTGCGGGTGTTGCCGTTGCTCGACATGCAGCCGAACACGTAGTCGGCCGTAGCGGTCGTCGGATAATCGGCAGTGGCGGCATTCGGCACGCTACCCATCACCGGCACCCTGGCGGAACCGGCTTCGCCAACGACCATGTCCTGCGGCTGCGGCGACTGCGCGGCGGCCGGCAGGGGCGCAAATGCGATCAGGCCAGCGGCGGCAGCCGCCTTTGCCAGCCCTCGCGTCACAGCGTTCCGTCGTCCCATCATCGTTCCTCCCGATTGCCATGTCTCTGTTTGTCGGCCGGCGATCCGCTTCCGTCTGCGCGGTGCTGCGTCATGCGGTGACGGCCCCTCCCGGTCGCCATAGCGAGCCCGGCGTCGCAGCACTGCCGCCGCGCTAGAAATGCCGCCCGATCGTATTGCCGAAGCCGGCCCCGATCGCGATCCCGACGGCGATGCCGAGCGCCACATTGTCCAGGACGAAGGCGCCCAGCAGCGCCCCCAATCCGGTTCCGATTGCGGCACCGAAAGCGATGCCGCCATAGCGATTGTCCGTCATGGCATGTCTCCTTCGCGCAGGAATCTGGCGCAAGAGTCTGGCCATGATGTGATATCGTCAGGGCGCCTTGCCGATGAACTCGCCGAAGGCGCGCGGGCCGTCGCCGACCTCGACGCTGCCGACCACCTCCAGCGTGCCGGCATCGATCTTCGACAGCGTGTTGTCGAACCAGTTGGCGACATAGACGAATCGCCCGTCGCTGCCGACATCGATGCCTTCGGGATATTCGCCGGTTTCCAGTTGCTCCAGACGCGTGCCGGTCACCGCATCGAAGACGGTGACGGTGCTGCCATACTGGTCGGTGACGAACACCTTGCCGCGGCTTTCGGCCACCGCATAGGGGTGCGAGCCGACCGGGACCGTGGACCTGACCGCGTGGGTCGCCATGTCGATGATGCTGACGTCGTCGCTGCCGACATTGGCGGCATAGACCCGCTTGCCATCCGGCGAGATGGTCACGCCGAAGGGCCGCTCGCCGACCGCAACGCGGGCGATCGCCGCGCCGGTCTCCGTGTCGATGAAGGAGACCTGGTTGGAATCCCGGTCGGCGGTGACGATCACCTTGCCGTCGGCGCTGACGGCGACGCCGGAAGGCGATTCTCCGGTTTCGAAGGACCCCACCACCTTGCGCGTCCCGGGATCGAGAACCAGCAGCGAATGGGAAAACCAGTCGGCGACATAGACCGGCGCACCGGACGGATGCACCGCAATGCCGAGCGGCCCACCGCCGGTGGCGATCTCGCCGATCGTCTCGCCGCTTGCGGTGTCGACGATGCTGATCGCCTTGTCCTCGGGCCTTGAGACATAGGCGCGGCGGCCATCGCTGGAAACCGCGATCCCCGCCGGCTTGCCGGTCACGGCGATGGTCTTCGTCACCGCCATGGCCTCGAGATCGACAAAGGCGAGTTCCCCCGCCTCCTGGCTGGTGACATAGGCGATGTCGCCGGCCGCGGCCGGCAGCGACCAGAGCAGCGCGGCGACGAAGGCCGCTTTCGCCCCGCTCGCTGCGACGCGCGGCATCAGGAGCCCGATTCGACGGTCGCCTTCAGATTTTCGAGACCCTCGCGGATATAGGCGGTGACCCCTTCCACGGCGGCTTCGTCGTTGAGCTCGGCCGGCGGATCGTTGTTCGGATAGCCGCGATAGAAGGCGGCGCGCCACTGCACCTCGGATCCGGCGCCGTCCTTGGCCGGCTTGACGGTGATGGTGGAGGAGTAGTTCGTCGCCGGCAGCAGGTCGACATTCACATGGCCGATGAAGGTCGAGTAGCTCATCTTGGTCGCGTCGTATTTCGACAGCTCTTCTTCCATCATGCCGCCGTCGGTGAAGCCGAGAGTGCGGATCGAGCCCTTCTCGTTGCCCTTGGGGGCGTCGGTCATGGCGATGCGCGGATGCCAGGACATGTCGCCGAACTCGGCGATCTTGGCCCAGACCTTGTCCGGCGCCGCGTCGATCGTGACGGTTTCGCTCGCCTTCTGGCGGGTCGGGCCATGCGCGAGGGCCAGTCCCGGCAGGACAAAAAGCGCGACGATGAAGCTGATGATGCGTGCTGCCACGATCGGGGTCTCCCATTGAGTGTGACCGACCGGTCCGGTGCCCAAAACCGACGCGGATTGCGGCGAAACCTATTGCCATCGCGCTGGAAGGAAAAGGGACTTCGTCCCATGCGCGACGATTTTCCTATGCGCATCGCACAAGCCGGCGGCGCGGCGAGGCTACAGTCCCAGCGCGCCGCGCACCGCTTGCGCCGTGCGCTTCAGCTTCGGCCCGACGTCGCTGCGCAGCCGCTCGGCCGGCAGCGCGAAGGCCGGCCCGCCGCAATTCAGCGCGAAGGCGAGACCGCCGGTACCGATGGCCAGCGGCACGCCGACGGCGTTGACCTCGCGCTTCCAGTCGCCGGCCGAGACGACGAAGCCCAGCGCCCGGAAATCCTTGAGCGCCGCGGCGATCCCCGCCTCCATCGCCGGCCAGGCCTCGCCCTCGCGGGCCGCCAGCTTCGCCATCAAATCGGCGCGATCTCGGTCCGGCAGGCCGGCGAGATAGGCCCGTCCGATGGCCGAGGTCGCGAGCTTCAGATGGCTGCCGACGTCGAGATCGACGCGGATGGCGCTTGATCCCCGGCAGGCCTCGACATAGAGCATCGCCATGCCGTCGCGGGTCGCCAGCGCGACCGAGCACTGGGTCTCGTCGGCCAGCGCCTGCATGAAGGGCCGCGCCACGTCGCGCACCCCGAGCGAGCCGAGCGTGGCGAAGCCGAGGGCGAGCGCGCCCGGCCCCAGCCGGTAATTCGCCGATTCGGGCAGATGCACGAGATAGCCGAGACGGCTCAGCGTGTAGGTGAGGCGCGACACGGTCGCCTTGGGCAGCCCGGTGCGCCGGGCGATCTCCTGATTGCCGAGCGCGCCGTCGTCGCGGCGGAACGACCGCAGGACGTCGAGGCCGCGCACCAGCGCGGTGACCATGCCGGGATCGTCCTCAAGCGCTGGTCCCCCTGCCGTGCCGTCCGCATCCCGCCTGCGCATCGCCGGGCCCTTTGCCGCGTTCTCAGGCGGCGCCGGTGAAGGAGCCGCCCTCGCGCGCGATCCGCTCCAGCATCGGTGCAGGCGCGAAGTCCTCGCCGAAGCGGGCCTCGAATTCGCGCATCTTGTCGAGGATCACGTCGGGTCCGATCGTGTCGGCGGTGAACATCGGCCCGCCGCGATAGACCGGCCAGCCATAGCCGTTGATCCAGACCACATCGATGTCCGAGGCGCGCTGGGCGATCCCCTCGTCGAGGATCTTCGCGCCCTCGTTGATCATCGGATAGACCAGCCGTTCGAGGATCTCGTCGTCGCCGATGGCGCGGCGCTCGAAGCCCTCTTCGCGCGACTTTATGAGGATGATCTCCTCGACCATGGCCGAGGGCGAGCCCTTGCGGTTCTCGTCATAGTCATAGAACCCGGCCGAGGTCTTCTGGCCACGGCGATCGGCCTCGCAGAGCCGTTCGCGGATGGTTTCGCCCTTCGACGTCTCGCGGTTCCAGCCCAGATCGAGCCCGGCGAGATCGGCCATCTGGAACGGCCCCATCGGCAGGCCGAAATCGGTCAGCACCCGGTCGACGTCCCAGGGCATCGCGCCTTCCAGGATCAGCTTGTTGGCCTCGCGCTGGCGGGCCGACAGCATGCGGTTGCCGACGAAGCCGTGGCAGACGCCGACGAGCACGGCCGTCTTGCCGATGTCGCGGCCGATCTTCATCGCCGTGGCGATGACGTCCTTCGCCGTCTCGCGGCCGCGCACGACCTCCAGCAGCTTCATGATGTTGGCGGGCGAGAAAAAGTGCATGCCGAGCACGTCGGCCGGCCGCTTCGTCACCGACGCGATCTCGTCGATGTCGAGATAGGAGGTGTTGGAGGCGAGGATCGCGCCATCCCTGGCGATGGCGTCGAGTCGCGCGAAGATCTCCTTCTTGACCGCCATCTCCTCGAAGGCCGCCTCGATGATCAGGTCGCAATCGGCCAGATCGTCGAATTCCAGCGACGGCGTCAGGAGGGCATTGGCCTTTTCGGCGTCCTCCGCGCGGATGCGGCCACGCCGGACCGAGGCGGCGTAGTTCTTCGCGATGGTGCCGGTGCCGCGGTCGAGGGCCTCCTGGGCCTGCTCGATGATGGTGACGGGAATGCCCGCCGACAGGAATTTCATGGCGATGCCGCCGCCCATGGTGCCGGCGCCGATAATGCCGACGCGGCCGATTTTGCGCGTCGGCGTGTCGGCGGGAATGTCGGCGATCTTGGCGACGGCCCGGGTGGCGCCGAAGACATAGCGCTGGGCCTTGGACTGGGTGCCGCCCAAGAGTTCGACGAAGATCTCGCGCTCGCGGGCCAGGCCTTCGTCGAAGGGCAGGCGCGCTGCATTGGCAACGGCGTCCATCGCCCTCTCGAAGCTCTCGTAGCCGCGCATCTTGCGGCCATGGCGCTCGCGTGCACCCTCCAGGGCGGCGTCAACATTCTCGCCGTCGAGACGCTGCGCCTCGTCCCGGATCCGGCGCAGCGGCCGGCCTTCGGTGACGATCGCATTGGCAAAGCGCAGCGCCTCGGCGCGCAGGTCGCCGGCCGCCAGCTCGTCGACGATGCCGAGGGTCACTGCGCTCGCGGCGCCGACCGGCGTGCCGGTGAGGATCATGTCGAGGGCGCGGGGCAGGCCCACCAGCCGCGGCAGCCGCTGGGTGCCGCCGGCGCCGGGGATGATGCCCAGCTTGATCTCGGGCAGGCCGACCTTGGCCGAGGGCGAGGCGATCCGGTAATGGCAGGCCAGCGCCAGCTCCAGCCCGCCACCGAGCGCCGTGCCGTGCAGCGCCGCGATCACCGGCTTGTCGAGCGCTTCGATCCGGTCCTGCAGGTCCTGCAGGGTGGGCGCTGCGATCGGCTTGCCGAACTCCTTGATGTCGGCCCCGGCGATGAATGTGCGACCGGCGCAGATCAGGACGATGGCCTTGACCGCCGGGTCCGCGGCGGCTGCCTCGAGCCCTGCCGCGACGCCTTCGCGCAGGATGTGCGACAGCGCGTTGACCGGCGGGTTGTCGAGCGTCAGCACTGCGATCTCTCCCTCGACGTCCAGCGTCGTGGCGGGATTGATTGTCGTCATGAAACTGTCCTGGAATAGCTGGCGGGCCGGGCCTCGCGGAGAAGGCAGCCGGGGTTGCGGGGGGCGGCAAACTGCCCGGACGGGAGCGCCGCGTCGTCGTTGACAGAGGCTAGGGCGATTTCTACCTTGCGGCAATTGCAAAACCGAATTCCACGATGCGGAA
Organism: Aurantimonas manganoxydans SI85-9A1; assembly: GCF_000153465.1. Lineage (GTDB taxonomy): Bacteria > Pseudomonadota > Alphaproteobacteria > Rhizobiales > Rhizobiaceae > Aurantimonas > Aurantimonas manganoxydans. The sequence continues at coordinate 3,577,492 of NZ_CH672387.1, forward strand.
TTCGGGACGGGGATCGCAGGGTCGGTTCTGCTCCACGAGAGAGCCGGAAGCGAAGCCCGCAGCGGTTCCACCTGCCCCGCATCGCCCTTACCGACAAGGATGGACACAGATGGACCTTCGCTTCACCGACGAAGAGGTCGCGTTCCGCAACGAGGTCCGCAGCTTCATCCGCGAGAACGTGCCGGACGACGTGACGGCGGCCCTGCGCGACGGCCGCCACGTGTCGAAGGACGGCATGGTGCGCTGGACCCGCATCCTCAACGCCAAGGGCTGGTCGGTGCCCCACTGGCCGGTCGAACATGGCGGCACCGGCTGGAAGCCGATCGAGCAGTATATCTTCCAGGACGAGATGCAGCAGGCACCGGCGCCCCAGATGCTGCCCTTCGGCCACAACATGGTCGCCCCGGTGATCTACACCTTCGGCAACGACACCCAGAAGGCGAAGTACCTGCCGCGCATCGCCAATCTCGACGACTGGTGGTGCCAGGGCTTCTCCGAGCCGGGCGCCGGCTCCGACCTCGCCAGCCTGACGACCCGCGCCGTGCGCGATGGCGACCATTACGTCGTCAACGGCCAGAAGACCTGGACGACCCTCGGCCAGCATGCCGACTGGATCTTCTGCCTGGTGCGCACCGATCCCGACGCACCGAAGAAGCAGATGGGCATTTCCTTCCTGCTCATCGACATGACGACGCCCGGCGTCACCGTGCGGCCGATCCAGACCATCGACGGCGGCCACGAGGTCAACGAGGTGTTCTTCGACGACGTGCGCGTCCCGGTCGAGAACCTCGTCGGCGAGGAGAACAAGGGCTGGGACTACGCCAAGTTCCTGCTCGGCCACGAGCGCGTCGGCATCGCCCGGGTCGGCGGCTCCAAGGAGCGGATCCGCCGCCTGAAGGAGATCGCCCGGCTGGAGTTTGCCGGCCAGACCCCGGTCTGGGAGAACCGTCGCTTCCGCGAGAAGGTCGCCGCCGTCGAGGTGGAGCTGAAGGCGCTGGAGATGACCCAGCTGCGCGTCGTTTCGGCCGAGGCCAAGCGCGGCCATGACGGCAAGCCCGATCCCGCCTCCTCGATCCTGAAGATCAAGGGCTCGGAGCTGCAGCAGGCGACGACCGAACTCCTGATGGAGGCGATCGGCCCCTATGCCCTGCCCTACGAGCCGGAGCGCGAGGATGGCCGCAACGAGCCGCCGGTCGGGCCGGACTACGCTGCCTCGCTAGCGCCCGCCTATTTCAACTACCGCAAGGTGTCGATCTACGGCGGCTCCAACGAGATCCAGAAGAGCATCATCGCCAAGGCGATCCTCGGCCTCTGATCGCGCCGGCGCCCACCGCGCCGGCCTTCGCCTTCCCTCATTCGCCGGCCTGGGCGCGCGATCGCGCCGCCGGCCCCGCCAGCAGCAGGACGCCCTGAAATGGATTTCGACCTTTCCGACGAACAGACCATGATCCGCGATTCGGTCGAGCGGCTGATCCAGGACCGCTACGGCTTCGAACAGCGCGGGCGCTACCGTGCCGAGGAGCCCGGCTTCAGCCCGGCCATGTGGTCCGCCTTCGCCGAGCTCGGCCTGACGGCGGTGCCCTTCGCCGAGGACGATGGCGGCTTCGGCGGTGGTCCGGTGGAGACGATGATCATTATGGAGGCCTTCGGCCGCGGGCTGGTGGTGGAGCCCTATCTCGCCTCGGTGGTGATGGCCGGCGGCGCCATCCGCCATGCCGGATCGGCCGCACAGCGCGCCGCATGGGTGCCGGGCCTTGCCGACGGCTCGACCCGCCTCGCCTTTGCTTTTGCCGAGCGGGCCATGCGCTACGATCCGGCCGCCGCGGCCATGGCGGCGACGCCGTCCGGTGACGGCTACACGCTGACCGGCGAGAAGTCGCTGGTGTTGCATGGCGACAGCGCCGACGGCTTCGTCGTCCTCGCCCGCACCGGCGGGGCTGCCGGCGACCGCTCGGGCCTCGGCCTGTTCCTGGTGCCCGCCGATGCGCAAGGTCTGTCGCGCCGGGGCTACCCGACACAGGACGGCATGCGGGCCGCTGAACTCACCTTCGACGGCGTGTCGGTGCCCGCCGACAAGGTCCTCGGCGATCCGTCGGGCGCGTTGCCGATCGTCGAGCGGGTGGTCGACGAGACCATCGCCGCGCTCTGCGCCGAGGCCGTCGGGTCGATGCAGCGCATGCACGATCTGACCATCGCCTATCTGAAGGAGCGCAAGCAGTTCGGCGTGCCGATCGGCGGCTTCCAGGTGCTGCAGCATCGCGGCGCCGAGATGTACATGGCGCTGGAGCAGGCCCGCTCGATGATGCTCTACGCCACGATGAATGCCTCCGAGCCCGACGCCGCCACCCGGCGCGAGGCGATCTCCGCCGCCAAGGTGCAGATCGGCCGTTCGGCCAAGTTCATCCGCGAAAGCGCCGTGCAGCTTCACGGCGGCGTCGGCGTCACCATGGAATACGAGGTCGGCCACCACATGAAGCGCCTCGCCATGATCGACCTCGCCTTCGGCGACGCCGACCACCATCTGGAAGCCCTCGCTGAAAACGGCGGCCTCGCCGCGCTGTAGCGGGCTGGTCTGTCGGCCAACACGAAGGGCCGGCCGATATTCTCTTGAGGCGATACAAGCGTCAACGCTGAGGCATGGGTCCTCGGGTCAAGCCCAAGGATGACGCGCGTCGGGGTGGGGACGGCTTGCCGTCGACATCCGTGACAAGGCATGCCCATCAAACAAGGTCGTCATCCTTGTCTGTTGACGGCCTCTTGCAATTGGAGAGGCTGATCGGCGGGCAGCGCACCGTGTCATCCTTGGTCGTTGGAGACCGTGCCCGAGCAAGGTTCGCCGCCCGCCTTTCGTCATCCACCCCGAACAGTTGCCGGGGCCGGCGTGACAGCGCCGAGCCCGCAGGACAAGGATGGGACTTATGATGATAGACCGGACCGTGCTGGGTATCGATATCTCTGGAGCGCATCTCGACGTCTTTGCTCATCCCGAAGGGCGGGCCAGACGCCTGACCAACGATGCCGACGGGATCGCTGCCGTGACGGCCTTGGCGGCAAGGCGGCAGGCTTTCGTCGTGATCGAGGCCACCGCGCCGTTCGACCAGCCGCTGATCCGTGCCCTGGAGGCGGCGGGCCTGGTGTTCCACCGGGCCAATCCCCGCCGCGCCCGCGACTTCGCCCGGTCGGCCGGCCTTCTGGCCAAGACCGATGCGGTCGATGCCCGCATGCTGGCCCTTTACGGCACGGCTCTGGCGCTGCGGCCGACGGAGAAGGTGGCGCCCGCGCGGCTGGCGCTGCAGGGCTTGGTCAGCCGCCGCGACCAGCTCGTCGCAATGCGCAAGGCCGAGCGGGTGCGGTTGCGGACCATGAGCGAGCCGTGCATCGCCGAAAGTCTCCTCGCGGTGATCGCCCTCCTCGACGCGCAGATCCGCACCATCGAGCGCCGCATCGAGGCGACGGTCGCGGCCGATGCCGCTTTGGCCCGCCAGCGCCGCGTGCTGCGCGCAGCTCCCGGCATCGGGCCGGTCGCCGCTTCGGTGCTGCTGGCCAGCCTGCCCGAACTCGGCCGCGTCAGCCGCCGGGCGATCGCCGCCCTGGCGGGGCTTGCCCCCATTGCCCGGGACTCCGGCCTGCTGCGCGGCAGACGCTGCGTCCAGGGTGGCCGCAAGCGCGTGCGCGACGCCCTCTACATGGCGGCGCTCGCCGCCGTGCGAACAACGCCGTGGAAGGCCCTCTTCGCCACCATGACGACCGCCGGCAAACCAGCAAAGCTCAGCCTGATCGCCATCGCCCGCAAGCTCCTCGTCACGCTCAACGTGGCAATCCGAACCGGAGAATATCAGCCGCGCCCAGCCACCCCTTGACGCATACTCACACAGTTGCTCGGGCTTGACCCGAGGACCCATGCCAAACGCCGCCACCGCTGCTGACGTTTGGGTTCCGCCGCCCGCGCCGACCTCATCCTCGCGCCGTCACCCCGCACTCACCTCCCAAACCCACCTTCCACCCCGCTTCGCGGCGCGGTAGCCTTCGGGATCATCGGGAGGATCGCGCCATGCGTCGTTTACCGCTTGCCGGGCTGTGGCTCGGCGTCTGTCTTGCCATCACCGGATCGGCCGTCGCCCAGGAGCAGGCCGCCGATCGCGTCCAGCCGGAGATCGCGACCGAGGCCGCCGCCAAGGCGCTGGTGCAGGCCGAGCGGCAGATGGTGGCGGCGGCCAACCCGCTGGCGGCGGAAGCCGGTCTCGCCATCCTGCGCGACGGCGGCAACGCCATCGACGCCATGGTGACGACGCAGCTCGTGCTCGGCCTGGTCGAGCCGCAATCCTCGGGGATCGGCGGCGGCGCCTTCCTGGTCTATTTCGACGCCGAGGCCGGCCGGCTGACCACCTTCGACGGCCGCGAGACCGCGCCGGCGGCGGCGACGCCGAAACTCTTCCTCGACGCGGCCGGCGAGCCGCTCGCCTTCTACGACGCCGTCGTCGGCGGCCGCTCGGTCGGCACGCCCGGCACGGTGCGGCTGCTGTTCGACACCCATGAGCGCTACGGCAAGCTCCCCTGGGCTGCAATCGTGCAGCCGGCGATCGATCTTGCCCGCGAGGGTTTCGCCGTCTCTCCCCGGCTCCACGAGCTGATCGCCGAGGATGCCGAGCGGCTGTCGCTCTATCCCGGCACCAAGGGCTATTTCTTCGGCGCCGATGACGCCGCGTTGCCGGTCGGGACCATCCTGACGAATGCCGCCTATGCCGACACGCTGGCGGCGATCGCGGAGAAGGGCGCGGACGGCTTCTACGAGGGCCCGGTGGCGCAAGGCATCGTCGATACGGTGCGGAACGCCGAGGGCAATCCCGGTGTGCTCGCGCCGGCCGATCTTGCCAGTTACGCCATCGTCGAGCGCGAGCCGGTCTGCGTCGTCTATCGCAGCGCCGATGTCTGCGGCATGGGACCGCCCTCCTCCGGCGCGCTGACCATCGGCCAGATCCTCGGCGTGCTGGCGCCCCACGACATGGCCGCCCTCGGCCCCGACAGCGCCAAAGCCTGGCGCCTGATCGGCGATGCCTCGCGCCTCGCCTTCGCTGATCGCGGCCGCTACATGGCCGACAGCGACTTCGTGCCGATGCCGCAGCGGGGCCTGCTCGATGCCGACTATCTGGCAGGGCGGTCCGCGCTCCTGTCCGGCGATGGCGCGCTGGCAGACGATGCGGTCGCCCCCGGCATGCCGCCCTGGGACCACGCCATGCTGCTGGGCGACGACATGGCCATCGAGCTGCCGTCCACCAGTCATTTCGCCATCGTCGATCCGGACGGCAACGTCGTCTCCATGACGACGACCATCGAGAACGGCTTCGGCTCGCGGCTGATGACCGGCGGCTTCCTGCTGAACAACGAACTGACCGACTTCTCCTTCGCCACCCATGACGCGGAGGGGTATGTCATCGCCAATGCGGTGGCGCCGGGCAAGCGGCCCCGCTCGTCCATGGCGCCGACCATCGTCATGCGCGACGGCGCGCCGGTGGTCGCCATCGGCTCGCCCGGCGGCAGCCGGATCATCGGCTATGTGGCGCAGGCGCTGATCGCCATGCTCGACTGGGAGATGGACGTGCAGCAGGCCATCGCCATGCCGCATCTGGTCAATCGCTTCGGCACATTCGACGTCGAGGCCGGCACCCGCGCCACGGCCTTGGCCGCGCCGCTGCGCGATCTCGGCTTCGCGGTGAACGAGACCGATCTCGATTCCGGCCTGCACGGCATCGCCATCACGGCGGACGGGCTGGAAGGCGGGGCCGACCCGCGCCGCGAGGGCGTGGCGGTCGGCGACTGAGGTTTGCGGGCCGGGCGGCATCGGCGTGCCGGTTCGGCTGGCCGTCAGCCGGGCTGAGTTTTCCATTGGCCGGCCTTCCGCAAGTCTGGTAAAACGCAGCCGTTCGCTCCAATAGGAAACGCGTCGACCATGACGCCCCTGCGCCGGCTTGCAGCCATCCTGTCACTGGATGTCGAAGGCTTTTCCGGTCTGGTCGAGGCTGACGAAACCGCAGCCCTCGCCGCGGTCGAACGCGCCTACAAGCGGTTCGTGCGCCCCACCGTCGGCGAGTTCGGCGGCGACATCTTCAAGACCAGTGGCGATGGCGTGCTCATCGAATTCGGCAGCGCCGTGAACGCCGTCCAGTGGGCGGCGCGCTTCCAGCGAGCGCTGCTCGCCGACCGGCAGGCGCACAGGCCGGCGCTGCCGGTGCGGATCGGCATCGTGATCGGCGACGTCGTCGTCACCGAGCACGACCGCTTCGGCGAAGGCGTGGTGCTGGCAACCCGCGTGCAGCAGATCTCACCGGCCGGCGGCATGGCCATCAGCCGCGGCGTGTTCGAATATCTGCAGGGCAAGACCGATCTCTATTTCACCGGCATCGGTCCCTGCGAACTGAAGGGCTACGCCCGGCACGAGCCGATCTGGGTGTGGACGCCCAAGGTGATCAGCGCCAGTCGGGCGCGCCGCATCGCGGTCCCCGATCCGCACACCCAGCCGTCGGTGGCGGTCATGCCCTTCGACAATCTCAGCGGCGATCCGGGACGCAACAATTTCATCGACGGCATGGTGGAGGAGGTCACCGCCAGCCTCGCCCGGGTCCGCGAATTTCTCGTCATCGCCCGCCAGTCCGCCGCCACCTACCGGGGCAAGTCCCTGGGAGCGAAGGAAATCGCCGCCGAGCTCGGCGTGCGCTACATCCTGCAGGGCAGCGTGCGTTTTTCCGACCGGCGCATGCGCGTGTCGCTGCATCTGGTGGATGGCGAGACCGCGCTGCAGATCTGGAGCGAACGGATCGACGCGGAGATCGACGATCTCTTCCAGGTCCAGGACTACATCGCCGAGACCGTCTCCGGCGCGCTGCATCCGACCATCCGCCGCGCCGAGATCGAACGCGCCCGGCGCCGGCCGCCGGACAATCTCGTCGCTTACGACCTCGTCATGCAGGCGCTGCCGCATCTGTGGGCGCACCGCCACGACGAGAACGACCTCGCCATCGGGCTGATCGACGAGGCCCTGGCGCTGGAGCCGGACAACGGACGCGCGGCGGCGATCGGCGCCTGGGCCCATGCCCAGCACATCGCCTATAACTGGGCAAACGATATCGGCGAGCAGCGGACGCGCGGCCGGGCGCTTCTGGACCGCACGCCGGGCCGCATCGACGACGACCCCCTGGCCCTTACCGCCGTGGCCACCGCCACCATGCTGATCGAGGCGGATCTGGAGCGGGCGAACGCGCTGCTGGACCGGGCGCTGGATCTCGACGTCAACCACGCCTGGGCCTGGACGCGGCGGGGCTTCGCCCGCGTCTATGCCGGCCAGCCGGACGACGCCTTTGCCTGCTTCGAGCGGTCGCTGCGCCTGTCGCCGCTCGACCCGTTCGCCTTCAACTCGTTCATCGGCATCGGCCTGGCGCATTTCGCCTCGGACCGGCCCGAGGAGGCCGCTCGCTGGACGCGGCGGGCGCTGGCAGAAAAGCCGGGCATGACCTGGCCGCATCGCGATCTGGCGGCCTTTCTCGGCGCCTGCGGCCAGGAGGCGGATGCGCGCCTGGCGCTGGACCGCTTCACGGCCAGCCGTCCCGGCACGACCATCGCGACCGTGCGCGACGCGCTGCGCTTCATGAACGGGGCGCTTCTCGATCGCTATTGCGCCGGGCTTGCAGCCGCGGGACTGGTCGAACGCGAGGATATCGGGCTGCGTGCCGCGACGTGACAGCGGCCCCTCCGGTCGGCGGGCGACTTGAAGGCAGCGGACAGCCAAAGGCGGAGGCAACCGGGGCTGCCTCCGCCTTGCTTCAACGTATCGGAGGCGCCGCAGGGCGCCCCGTTCAGGCTCAGAGGAAGGTCAGCAGCTTGCGCGCAGCCTCTTCCGAGGAAGCAGGGTTCTGGCCGGTGACCAGCTTGCCGTCGGTGACCACGAAGGATGCCCAGTCGTCGCCCTTCTGGTACTCGCCGCCATTGGCGGTCAGCATGTCCTGGACGAGGAACGGCACGACGTCGGTCAGGCCGACGCCCTCTTCCTCGGTATTGGTGAAGCCGGTCACGGTGCGGCCCGCGACCAGCGGCTTGCCGTCGGCGGTCTGGGTGTGACGGAAGACGGCCGGCGCGTGGCAGACCGCGCCCACCGGACGGTCGCTTCGGGCGAAGGTTTCGATCAGCCGGCGGCTGTCGGCGTCCTCGGCAAGGTCCCAGAGCGGGCCGTGGCCGCCGGGAAAGAAGATCGCGTCGAAACCGTCGGCATCGACCGAGGAGAGAACCTGGGTGCTCGCCAGATCCTGCTGCGCCGCCTTGTCGAGCTTGAAGCGCCTGGTCGCGTCGGTCTGAGCGTCCTCGGAATCGCTCATCGGATCGAGCGGCGGCTGGCCGCCCTTCGGCGAGGCCAGCGCGACGTCGGCGCCGGCGTCCTTGAAGACGTAGTAGGGCGCGGCGAATTCCTCGAGCCAGAAGCCGGTCTTCTTGCCGGTGTCGCCGAGCTGGTCATGCGACGTCAGAACCATCAGAATTTTCATGGTTGGTACCCTTCGAATGTGTCGGTTTCAGTCAGCGAGGTGGATGACGCGCTTGCCGAACGCTTCACCCTTCAGGAGGCCAATGAACGCGCCCGGCGCCTGTTCCAGCCCGGAGATCATCTCCTCGCGGTAGCGGATCTTCCCGTCCTTCACCCAAGCGCCCATCTGTTCGGCGAATTGCGGGTAGAGATGGCCGAAATCGTCGAAGACGATGAAGCCGCGCATGGTCATGCGCTTGCGCAGGATCTGGCCCATCAGATAGTTCATCCGGTCCGGGCCGTCGGGCAGCGAGGTGGCGTTGTACTGGGAGATCAGGCCGCACACCGGGATGCGGGCCGAGGGGTTGAGCAGCGGCAGCACGGCGTCGAAGACCGCCCCGCCGACATTCTCGAAATAGATGTCGATGCCGTCGGCCGCTGCGTCCTTCAGGGCGTCGGCGAAGCCGTCGGCCTTGTAGTCAACGCAGGCGTCGAAGCCGAGCGTCTCCACCACATGGGCGCATTTTTCCGCCCCGCCGGCGATGCCGATGACGCGGCAGCCGAGGATCTTGCCGATCTGCCCGACGGTCGCGCCGACCGGACCGCTGGCACCGGCGACGACCAGCGTCTCACCCGGCTTCGGGGCGCCGATCTGCGTCAGGCCGGCCCAGGCGGTGAGGCCCGGCATGCCGAGAACGCCGAGCGCCCAGGACGGGTTCTCGGGATCCTTGCCCATGTTGATGACGCCCTTGCCGTCGGACAGGGCGTAATCCTGCCAGCCGCCGAAGGCGACCACCCAGTCACCCTCGGCAAAGCCGTCGACATTCGACGTGACAACCTGCGCGACGGTGCCGCCCACCATGACCTCGCCGATCTCCACCGGCGCGGCATAGGACGGCGCGTCGCTCATGCGGCCGCGCATATAGGGGTCGAGGGACAGGTATTCGTTGCGCAGGAGCATCTGCCCGGCGCCGGCTTCCGGCCGTGCGACCGTTTCCAGGCGCAGCGTGTCGTCGTTCGGCTCGCCCTTTGGGCGTTCGGCCAGCACATAGCGGCGATTGACTTCGGTCGACTGGGTCATGGTGTCCTTCCGGATAATATGGGTCGGTCGGGGCTCTCGCCCGCGACCGCCGACGACAACGGCCGACGGTGGCGAACCACGGCGTCGGCCGGCATCGGCAATGTCGGTCGGGACGTCTGGCGTCCCGTGATGCGCCTAAGCTGTGGTCCCGATCGTCGAACGCAATCCCGACGCACCGTTCATCCGCGGGCGGACAGGCACGCGGTTGGCGCGCGCTAACGGTACAGGCCGGCACTGCCGGAAACGATGCCTGCCTGCTTGTGCCGAGCGGACCGGACGGTCGGCCCGATCAGGCGTAGGCGCCCGCCGAACAGGTCAGCTCGTGGCTGTGGCTGCAGATCTCGAAGACGATGCCGAAGGAATCCTCGACATAGACCATGCGGCAGGGCTTCTCGCCGGGGACATATTCGCGCACCGGCACGCGCTGGCGACCGCCCGCCGCGACGATTTTCGCCAGAAAGCCTTCCAGATCGGGGTCCTGGATGGCGAAATGGAACATGCCGTGCCGGCGGAACGGCAGATTGTCGCCTCCGGTCGGCTGACGCACGCCCCTCCCCGAGGCCTCTACTCCATCGCCGGGGCATGCCCGGTCGCGCCGGCGCTCGCCCCGGGCCGACGCATGAAGAGCAGCAGAGGCACGGCGCAGAGCGTGATGATCATCATCAGCTTGAAGTCGTCGACATAGGCGATCATCGCCGCCTGCGCCTGGACCTGCTGGTTCAGAAGGGCGAGCGTCGTCGTCTGGTCGAGGCCCATGGCGCCGACCGCACTGGTGAAGTTGGGGTTGAACGGGTTCAGCCCTCCGACGAGTTCGGCGCGGTTGATGACGATGTTGTGGGCGAGCTCCACCGAGACGATGGAGATACCGACCGACGAGCCGATATTGCGCAGCAGGCTGAACAGCGAGGCGGCGTCCGGCCGGAACTGCGGCGCCAGTGTCGCGAAGGCCAGCGTCGACAGCGGCACGAAAACGAGGCCGAGACCGAGCCCCTGGACGACGCCGGAGACGATGATCGGCGTCGAATTCATCATGATCGAGAAGCCGCTCATCTGGTAGAGCGACAACGCCGTCAACATCAGGCCGGTGAAGATCAGAAGCCGCGTGTCGACCTTGCCGATCAGCCGGCCGACGACGATCATCGAGATCATCGTACCGACACCGCGCGGCGCCAGGACGAGCCCCGTCGTCACCACCGGATAGCCGAGAATGTTTTGCAGCATCGGCGGCAAGAGGGCGAGACCGGCGAGCAGGATCATGCCGACGACGAAGATCATCACCAGCGCCATCACCAGATTGCGGTCGGTGAAGATCTTCGGGTCGATGAAGGCGCCTTCGCGGCCGGTGATGTGCAGGACGAAGGCCCACAGTCCCGAGACGGCGAGGCCGAGCTCGATCCAGCATTCGGGCGAGGCGAACCAGTCCACCTGCTCGCCGCGGTCGAGGAACATCTGCAAGGCGCCGATGAACAGCGACAGCATGGCGAAGCCGAAGAAGTCGAAGCCGCGCCGGCGCTTGGGCGTCTTCGGCAGGAACAGGATCATGCCGGCCAGCGCCAGCATGCCGATCGGCAGATTGACGAAGAACACCCAGCGCCAGTTGAAGGTCTCGGTCAGCCAGCCGCCCAGCGTCGGGCCGACGATCGGGCCGACCATGATGCCGGCGCCCCAGATCGCCATGGCGGAACCGTGCTGTTCACGGGTGTTGATGTTCAGGAGCACGGTCTGCGACAGCGGCACCAGTGCCGCGCCGCACAGGCCCTGGAACAGCCGAAAGACGATCATCTCGTTGAGGCTGGTCGCAAAGCCGCAGGCCATGGAGGCGACGACGAAGCCGGCGGCCGAGGCGATGAACAATTCGCGCAGGCCCATCCGGTCGGACAGCCAGCCGGTCACCGGCGTCATGATCGCCGCCGCAACGATGTAGGAGGTCAGCACCCAGGTGATCTGGTCCTGGGCGGCGCCCAGCGAGCCCTGCATGTTGGGCAGAGCGACATTGGCGATCGTGGTGTCGAGCACCTGCATGATCGTCGCCAGCATGATCGAGACGGTGATCAGGCCCTTGTGGGCGACGACACCGTCGGGGCCGGCGGCGGCCGGCGCCGCCGCGGCGCTCATCGTGCCGGGGTCGTCGCCATGCCGGCGGTGGCCCCTTCCCTGGCGGTGGCGTCGCTGGCGACCACGTCCGGTGCCGTCCCGCCAGGCCGGGTCGCGGCAACGGCGGTGCCGGCCGGCAGATAGCGGTCGAGGCCGAGCGCCGCAACGGTGGACTTCATGAAGTCGGGCACGCCTCGCGACCGGCCGGTATCCACTGTCACGCTGGCGCTCATGCCGGCGCGCAGGGCCGGCATGTCGTCGGCCGCCTCGATATGAATTCGCACGGGAATGCGCTGCACCACCTTCACCCAGTTGCCGGTGGCATTCTGGGCCGGCAGGAGGGCGAATTCCGAGCCAGTGCCGGCACCGATCGAGCCGACCGTCGCGTGCAGCACGTGATCCGGATAGGTATCGAGCTCGACATCCACCGGCTGGCCGACACGCATGTCGGTCAGCTCGGTTTCCTTGTAATTGGCCTCGATCCAGCTGTCGCGGGTCTCCACCAGGCTCATCACCGAGGAGGCCGGGGTCACGTACTGGCCTTCCTGCAGCCGGTCGGTCTGGCTGATCACGCCGGGCTCCGGCGCCGTCACTCGCGTATGGGCCAGATCCAGCTCGGCAGCATGGAGCTGCGCCAGCGCCTTGAGGACGGCCGGATGCCTGTCGGTGGCGATGTCGGGATTGCCGGCCAACGCCGCCTTGGCAGCCAGGACCTGGCTTTCGGCCGACGACAGCGCGCCGCGCGCCTGGCGCAGCTGCAGGTCCGCATCGTCGAGGGAGGACTGGCTGACGATGCCCTTCTTCACCAGCGTCTGCTGGCGATCGTTCCGGGTCTGGGCATTTTCCAGCGCGTCGCGCGCGGTCGCGGCCTCCGACACCGCCTGGGCGTAGGCGGCCTTCAGCTTTTCCACATCGAGCCGGGCCGATTCCAGATTGGCCTGATCCTGCTCGACGGCATTGCGGTAGACGGCATCGTCGATGGTGAAGAGCAGCGCGCCGGCCTCCACCGTCTGGTTCTCGGCGACGGCGACGGTGGCGATCTGGCCGCTCACCTGCGGCATCACCGTGACGCGGTCCTGCTGGACGTAGGCGTCCTCGGTGTTGAGGTAGCGTCCGCCGGTGACCCAGTAATAGGCGCCGCCCAGCACGAGTGCGAGCGGCAGCGCGACGATCATGAGCTTGCGGAGCGGACGGCGGCGCTTCTTCGGCGCCTCCGGCTGCGTCGTTTCGGGCGCGGTCGGTTTGGCAGCCCCGGGCTCCGGAGTGGCCGCTTCGGCGGCGGGTTCGGCTGCCGGCGCGGACGGCGCAACCGTGTCGCCCGGCTTGGCAACCGGCTCTGCGTCGTTCAGTCGGTTCTTGTCGGGCCGCGCGTTCATGCGTCCACCTCTGCCGTTGCGCGCGCCACGCTGCGTACGCCTTCGCCTGTCTCGATCGT
>NZ_CH672387.1:3590627-3875934 GCF_000153465.1 Aurantimonas manganoxydans SI85-9A1
GCGCGCGCTCGGCATAGGCGGCTTCGCCGAAGACCCGGTGGTAGCGCGCCACCGCCTCGGGATCGCCGCTGGTCTTGGCCGGATTGTCGGAGAGCTTCACCGCCGGCCGGCCATTGGCCGAGGTCACCTTGCAGACCAGCGAGATCGGGTCGAGGCCGGTGCTCGGCTCGGGCGAGGCGCCGCGGAAATCGTTGGTCAGGTTGGTGCCCCAGCCGAAGCTCATGCGCACCCGACCCTCGAAATGCCGGTAGGTCCGCTCGATCGTGTCGGAATCCATGCCGTCCGAGAACACCAGCAGCTTGTCCTTGGGGTCCTGCCCCATGCGCTTCCACCAGGCGATGATCTCCTCGCCGCCCTCGATGGGGGGCGCGGAATCCGGCCTGAAGCCGGTCCAGGACGCCAGCCATTCCGGCGCATTCTTCAGGAAGGCGGAGGTGCCGAAGGTATCGGGCAGGACGATCAGCAGGTTGCCGCCATAGTAGCTCTGCCACTCGCGCAGCACCTCGTAGGGCGCCTGGCGCAGTTCGGCGTCGCTGCCGGCGAGCGCCCCCATCACCATGGGCAGTTCGTGGGCGTTGGTGCCGATGGCCTCCAGATCGGTTTCCATGGCCAGAAGCACGTTGGAGGAGCCGAGGAAACGGTGGCCGAGCCCTTCCTTCAGGGCCTCAACGCACCAGCGCTGCCACAGGAAGGAGTGCCGCCGGCGCGTGCCGAAATCGGAGATGCGCAGATTCGGCAGGGCCTGCAGCCGCTCGACCTTGCCCCACATCTTGGCCTTGGCGCGGGCATAAAGCACGTCGAGCTCGAAGCGCCCGAGATCCTTCATCGCGGCGCGCGAGCGCAGCTCGTTGATGATTGCCAGCGCCGGGATCTCCCACATCATGGTGTGGGTCCAGGGACCGTGGAAATCCAGCTCGAACTGGCCGTCGACCCGGCGCAACTCGTATTCGGGCAGGCGGAAATCCTCCAGCCATTCGAGGAAGTCCGGCCGGAAGATCTGCCGCGTGCCGTAGAAGGTGTTGCCGGCGAGCCAGATCATCTCCCGCTTGGTGAAGGAGAGCGTGCGGACATAGTCGAGATTCTCGCGCAGTTCCTGCTCGTCGACGATCTCGGCGAGTCTCACATGCTTCGACCGGTTGTTCAGCGAGAAGGTCGCCTGCACGTCCGGGTGCTGCCCGCGGATCATCTGCAGCATCAGCAGCTTGTAGAAATCCGTGTCGAGCAGGCTGCGCACGATCGGGTCGAGCTTGAACGTGTGGCTCCAGACCCGGGTCGCGATATCCGTGGCCACCATTCCGGCCTCCTCAAAGTTCCCGGATGCCGCCGCCCATGCCTGCGGCACCCCCTCCGTGCGGGTCCATCGCCAAGCCGTTACATGACTTGCCCATCGGGATAAAGCGTGCGGATAAAGCGCGTGCCGTCCGGCCGATCGCCGGCAACAGGCTGGCATCGCGTCGGCAGCTATCGATGAACGCAGCGTCCTCCTTGCCTTCGGCCCCCTCTGTCACAGCATATGCGGTCGACAATCTGCCAATGGGGATCTCGCACAGATGCTGAAATTCTACTTCCACCCGACGCCGAACCCGATGAAGGTCGCGCTCTTCCTCAAGGAAGCCGGCCTCGATTTCGAGCTTGCGCCGGTCGACACGCTGAAGGGCGAGCAGCACGAGGCCGCGTTCCGGAAGATCAATCCCAACGGCAAGCTGCCGGCGATCGAGGACGACGGCAAGCGCGTCTTCGATTCCAACGCCATCCTGCTCTATCTCGCCGACAAGCACGGCAAGTTCGCCGGCAAGGTCGAGGATCGCGGCGAACTCCTGTCCTGGCTGATGTTCATCGCCACCGGTGTCGGCCCCTACTCCGGCCAGTCGGTGCATTTCCGCACGGTCGGCAAGGACAAGTCCGACTACGCCGCCAACCGCTATCTGCGCGAGGCCCAGCGGCACTACCAGGTGCTGGACGACCATCTGGCCGGCCGCGAATTCTTCGTCGGCGACGACTACAGCATCGTCGACATGGCGGCCTGGGGATGGATCGACCGCGCGAAGATGGTGCTGGGCGAAGGCGAACTCGCCAACTACCCGAACCTGTCGCGATGGTTCGCGGCCATCGACGCCCGCCCAGCCGTGGCCGAAGCCCGCAAGGTCGGCAGCGATGTCGGCTTCAAGTCGGAGCGCGACGAAGCCGCCCTGCGGGCGCTGTTCCCGCAGAACTACCCGGCCGGCTGATCCGGTCCGCCGGAGCGCCCCGGCGCTCCGGCCCTTGCTCACAGGCTTCCGGCCGCTATCGTCGCGGCGGGGTGGGAATCGTCCTGTCCCCGCACGCTGCAGGAACCGGCCATGAGCGATCCGAAGACCATCCAGAGCGCCCTGAACACCGCCTTTGCGGCCGGCGACACCGCCGCCGTCATCGGCGAGGTACTGGCCGGGGAAGCCGCCGGCTCGGTGCTCGACATCGGCTGCGGACGCGGCGCCCTCGCCCGCAGCCTCGTCAAGCGCGGCTTCGCCGTCACCGGGATCGACCCCAGCGAGGCGGCCATCGCCGCAGCCCGCGACAGCGTCCCGGAGGCCCGTTTCGAAGTAGCAGCGGCCGAAGCGCTTCCCTTCGACGATGCCGACTTCGATGCTGCCGTGATCCTCAACGCCCTGCACCACGTGCCGGTCGCCGCCATGGCGACGGCGCTTGCGGAGGCTGCGCGCGTGACGAAGCCGGCCGGCACGGTGCTGATCGTCGAGCCCCTGGCCGAAGGCCCGTATTTCGAGGCGATGCGCCCGGTCGAGGACGAGAGCGAGATCCGCGAGGCGGCCGGCGTCGCTGTGGCGGATGCCGTGCGCAACGGCAGCTTCGTCCTGCGCGGCAACGTCGTCTATCAGCGCAGCGAACATTTCCGCGATGTCGCCCAGTTCATCGAGCGGCTGGAAGCCGTCGATCCGCTGCGCGCAGCTGCCGTTGCGGACAATCGCAGCGCAGTGGAAGCCCGCTTCGAAGCTGAAGCCGAGAGCGAGGACGGCATGCGCGTCCTCGCTCAGCCGCTCCGCGTCTATTGGCTGCGCACGCCCGACTGACCACAGTTCGCCGATCCCGTCAGGCGCTCCGGCAGCCCCGTGTCGTCCTCAATCTCGCCGGATTGAGCAGGCACATCTGTGAGCAGTCGGGCCGCAGCCGTCATCGATGCAGGCAGCCCATCGGGCCATCAAGTTCAGGACGAAACGCACGGCGCGTGTCCAGCGACAAGCCCTGCCAAGATCGAACGCATGATATACTTATAGTTTTAAACACTGTCTGCACCTCTCTTTAGGAATGCAGGCAGCCTTGATTGGATATCCTTCGTTGATCCTCATATATGCACGCCCAGCAAGGTTCGATGCAGGCGCGCATGCGGACGGGGTTCTCAGGAAGACAGCGGAATTTCGATGATACCCACGACGGATCTGGCCAGCCAGCTGGAGCAGATTGCCCGGCGTCTTCACTCGCAGGGATACGCGTCCAAGCTGTTCCCGGCGCAATGGGCGGCCCTGCGCTACATCCATTCCGCGCCCGTGCCCCTGCGGACTGCCATCGATCTCGCCCGCTTCCAGGGTCTTGCCTCGGGCGCCGTGGCCCGCACCGTGCGCACGCTGATCACCAAGGGCTACGTCACCAAGCTGGGCAGCGTCGGACGCGGCCGCGCCGAGGAACTCGGCCTGACCGACCGCGGTCGCGCGCTGCTGAAGAAGGACCCGCTTCAGCGCATCTGCGAGGCCCTCGAGCCGCTCGACGAAGACAGCCGCAAGTGCCTTGCCGAAGGTCTCGACATCGTCATCCGCTCGACGCGCCCCGATCAGGCGGCGGACAAGACCGAGCCGTCCAGCTAGCTACGCGCCTTTAGACAATCTCCGGCCAGGCCAGATCGGCCATGACGGCCAGATGATCGGAGGCGGGCCGCGAGGCATGGCCCGGTCCATGCGTGACCAGCGAAAACCCTTCCGAGGCGTAGATCCGGTCCAGCCGGAGCATCGGCCAGCGCGCCGGAAACGAGCGCGGCGCGGTGTGCACCGGCAGCCGCGGCGCCAGCGCGCCATGCAGCGCGCCCCCCAGCCTCAGATCGTTGCCGTCCCCCATCGCCAGCGTCGGCACGTCCCGCGCGTCGACACGCTCGGCGAGGAACTGCGCCTGCGCCCGACGCTGGCGCCGCAGCAGACCGAGATGGAAAGCCAGCACCCGCAGATGCCCCGACGGCGCGGCGACCACGGCCTCGATGGCCGCGCGCGGCTCGACCCCGGGTTCCGGCAGGGTATGGATTGTCGCACTGACGATCGGCCAGCGCGACCACAGCAGATGGCCGTAGTCGCGATCCTCGCGCGGCACGGTGCGCGCCTCGACGATCTGCGATCCCGCCGTTTTCAGAAGCTCCTGCCCCAGCGTCTCGAAAGCGCGCTGCCGGCGGCCGAGATGCGAGCGGCCGTCGACCTCCTGCAGCGCCAGAATATCCGGGCCGAGCCGCGCGATGGTCGCAAGGGTGCGGTCCGGGTCGCAGCGGCGATCAGCGCCGATCGAGCCGTGGCAGTTCCAGGTGACCGCCCGGATGACGCCGCGTTCGGCGGTTCCCGGCTCAGGCTGCGAAGCGGCCATCGGCGGCGTCAAGTTCGGCCCGCATCCGGGTGACGAGCAGGGTCTCGTCGGGAGCGCAATTGTCGTGGGTCAGAAGCGCGCCGGCCCTGATCGGCTGCACCACCTTCGCCTTTTCCACGAGTCCGATCGGCAGCGCCCGGCGCTGGCGCCCGTCCTGCCAGGTCATCGCGTAGCCGCGATAGTCGGCCTCGCCGATCCGGCCGAGCGTCTCGCCGGGCGTCAGGTCGCGCTTGGCCAGCGCGCCGCACTCGCCAACGGGCCGGTCGATCGGCACCATGTCGGGCCGCTGGTGGATCACCGCGCGCACCGCCGAGAGCGGGGTCTCCAGGCTGGTCAGGTGGAACGGCCGGATCAGGCCGAAACAGGGACCGGGGCCGACCTTCAGATCGGCCATCCGCTCGATGGCGCGGGGATGGCGCGGCTTGACCACGCAGAAGACGCCGGGCGCAACGCCCTTGCCGATCGTGTAGTCGACGCAGCCCGACCGCGACAGGATTCCGCCATCCTCGGTGGTGCAGAGCACCTGCCCGAGATTGTCGCTGGTGGCTTCGGGGCCGTGCATGCCCGCGACATCCGGCGTCAGGCCGGTACAATTGGCGATGGCGGTCATCTCGACCATGGTCTTGGAGCCGTCGATGAACTCGACCAGCATGCGGGCATTCATGTTTCGCGCGCGGGCCTCCTCCTCGTATTCCTCGGGAATGGCGGAATGGCGCAGCGGGTTGTTCTTGCCCTTGCCCGCCGCGACGATCTCCATGCCGAGGCTCTGGGCGAAGGCGATGAGCTCCAGCGTGGAGGCCGGCTCGTCGCCGGCCGAGCCCGTATAGACGAGGCCGGCTTCCTTCGCCTTGCGGGCCAGCAGGCGGCCGACGGTGATGTCCGCCTCGACATTCAGCATGACGATATGCTTGCCGTTGCGGATCGCCTCCAGCGCCAGGAAGGTGCCCACTTCGGGGCTCCCTGTCGCGTCGACGACGACGTCGATGCGCCCGGCGGCACAGAGCGCGCCGAGATCGTCGGTAACGGCGATGCGGCCCGCTTCGATGGTCCGGTCGATGTCGGAGGCGCTCGCGGCAATGCTGCCATGGTCGGCGGAATGGCCCGCCATGGCGATGGCCTCCGTCGGCCGGCGCGGGCTGTTGGCGGCGATCGCCCCGATCCGCACGCCGGTCATCAGCGCCACCTGCACGACGATGTCCGTGCCCATCTGGCCGGCACCGGCGAGACCGATGGTCACCGGGCCATGCCGGTCGGTATAGGCGGCGAGTTCGGCGGCGAAGCCGACGCGTTCGATCATGGAGCTGGCATCCTCGGATTGCTGGTGACGCGCATGCGGCGGGACAGATTGGAGCCCTCCCCGCTCCGCGCCGGACACCTAGCGGATTTCAGCGTCGTTGTAAGCCGCCCGGCCTCAGCCGCGCACCCGGTCGCCGCGGCCGCCGCCGGCCACCGTCTGCAGGATCAGCGTCAGATCGCCGAGGAAGCTGCGGTTCTTCACATAATGCGCGTCGATCTCGGCGAGGCGGACCGGGTCGGACATATCGACACCCTGCACCTGCGCCTCGCCGGTGATGCCGGGGCGCACCGCGAGGACGCCGCGCCGGCCGCGTTCCTCGATCAGCACGGTCTGCGACGGCAGGCAGGGCCGCGGGCCGACAAAGCTCATCTCGCCCTTCAGGACGTTCCACAGCTGCGGCAACTCGTCGAGCTTCAGGGCGCGCAGCCGGCGGCCCAGCGCGGTCACCGCCGAGGCCGGCGTCTCGTGCGAGGCGGCCGACACGGTGGTCCGGTGCATGGTGCGCAGCTTGTAGCAAGTGAAGACCGCGCCATCGCGGCCGACCCGCGGCTGGGCATAGATGCCGGGGCCGTCGCTGTCCCGCTTCACCAGGATCGCGAGAAGACCGATCAGCCAGCCCAGACAGACGAGGCCGACGAGGCTGGCTGTGAAATCGAAGAGGCGCTTCATGGCCCTTCCGCTACAGCATCGCCCGCGATTGGCAAATCGCTTTTCGCCCCGCCGGCGTTGCGCATGGGCCGCGGCTTCGCCAGAACCGGTTCGAACGGTTCCACGGAGTGCCCTCGCCTTGCGCATCCTTCTGACAGGCAGCAGCGGTTTCGTCGGGCGCCACCTCAAGGCGGCGCTCGCGGCGGACGGCCACGACATCGTCGTCCTGCGCCGCGGCGGGCCGGGCGGCGATGGCGTCTTCGCCGCCCCGGCCAACCTTGCCGACATCGAGACGACGCCGGACTGGCCCCGGGGCATCGACGCCGTCGCGCATCTGGCCGCCGCCAATCCCGGACGCGGCACCGCCGACGCCGCCGATCTCGCGGCCCTTGCGGCGGTCAATCGCGACGGCACCGCCGCGCTGGCGCGCCGGGCGGCGCAAGAGGGCGTCCGGCGGATGGTCTTCGTCAGCACGGCGAATGTCCACGCCGCCTTCCCCGACCCGGTCGACGAGGCATCCCCGATCGCGCCGCAGAGCGCCTATGCGCGCTCAAAGCACGAGGGCGAACGCGCCTTCTGGCAGGGGCTGTCCGGCAGTGCGACGACGGGCTGCGTTCTGCGACCGGTGCCGGTGTTCGGCCCCGGTGGGCGCGGCGGCATCGCCGCGCTGGCAAAACTGGCCCGCATGCCGGCGCCGTTGCCGCTGGGCGGGCTTGCGGCGCCCCGCAGCCTCGTGGCCGTCGACGATCTCGTGCAGGCGATCGTGCTGGCCCTCACCGCGGAACAGGCCGCCGGCGAGATCTTCCTCGTCGCCGGCGATCCGCCGCTGTCGACCGCCGCGATCGTGACGGCCCTGCGCCACGGGCTCGGCCGCCCCCCTCGCCTGATCCAGGTGCCGCCCGCCTTGCTGCGTAAGCTCGCCGGCCTGGCCGGGCGCGAGGCGATGGTAGCGACCCTCGACACACCCTTCGTCGTGGATGCCGGGCATCTGCGACACACGCTCGGCTGGGCGCCGGCCCGGCCGACGCCGGACGCGCTTGCCGCCATGACGGCCGAGGCGCGCTGAGGCCGCCGACGGAACCGTCACGCCGCGGATCGATTGACCAAGCCAGCCTGCCGATCGCCGCACGATCGCGAACAAGGTGCAGACAGATGAGCCAGGACGACACCGGAAGCACTCCGCCCAAACTCAGCCGGCAGGAACGGCTGGAGGCGCAATTGCGGGAGAATTTGCGCAAGCGCAAGGAACAGGCCCGCGCCCGCCGGCAGAGTGCGCAGGCATCGCAGACGGACGACAACGCGGACCCGGCAGGAGCGGGCGACGACTGACCGGGCCCGCCGATCCGGTCACCATACAAGCGCGACGGCACGGCCGGCAGACGCGGCGCTATCGGCGCGCCTGCGACATTTCCGCTGGGCCACAAGACCGCCGGGCATCGCGCCGCTGCGATCCCCATCTGCGCAGCGGCGGCGAAGTCCCTGTTCGCGCTTCGCTTCCTGGCAAAACGACAATTGAACGCATGGTGCCCGAATGCCCGGCCGAAGATGGACTTTGACTGGAACGGCTCTTAGAAAGGTTCTGACAAGGAGTATGGGATGATCGATTATCAGGGCCAGTTCGAGTCTGCGATCGAGGCTTTGCATGCCGAGAAACGCTACCGGGTCTTTGCCGATCTCGAGCGCATTGCCGGCCGGTTTCCGACGGCCATCTGGCGCCATGACGGCGAAGCCACCGAGATCACCGTGTGGTGCTCCAACGACTATCTCGGCATGGGCCAGCACGCGGACGTCATCTCGGCGATGACCTCGACCGCCTCGGCCATGGGCTCGGGTGCCGGCGGCACCCGCAACATTTCCGGCACCAACCATCCGCTGGTGGAACTGGAGAAGGAACTGGCGGATCTGCACGGCAAGGAAGCCGCGCTGGTCTTCACCTCCGGCTTCGTCTCCAACGAGGCGTCGATCTCGACCATCGCCAAGCTGCTGCCCGACTGCCTGATCCTCTCCGACGAGTTGAACCATGCCTCGATGATCGAGGGCGTGCGCAAGTCCGGCGTCAAGAAGCAGGTGTTCCGCCACAACGACCTCGCCCATCTGGAAGAGCTGCTGAAGGCGGCCGAGCCGAACCGGCCGAAGCTGATCGTCTTCGAGAGCGTCTATTCCATGGATGGCGACATCGCGCCGATCGCCGAGATCGCCGATCTGGCCGAGCGCTACAATGCGATGACCTATATCGACGAGGTCCATGCGGTCGGCATGTACGGCGCGCGCGGAGGTGGCATCTGCGAGCGCGACGACGTCGCGCACCGGATCGACGTGATCGAGGGCACGCTGGCCAAGGCCTTCGGCGTGCTCGGCGGCTACATCACCGGCACCCGGGCGCTGATCGACGCGGTCCGCTCTTATGCGCCGGGCTTCATCTTCACCACCGCCCTGCCGCCGGCGCTCGCGGCCGCGGCCGTCGCCTCCATCCGCCACCTGAAGACCAGCCAGGCCGAGCGCGACGCCCAGCAGCGCCAGGCGGCCCAGGCGAAGCTGGTGTTCGGCGAGGCCGACCTGCCGGTGATGCCGTCCGAGACCCACATCGTGCCGGTGCTCGTCGGCGATCCGGACCTGTGCAAGAAGGCCAGCGACCACCTCCTTCATGCCCACGGCATCTACATCCAGCCGATCAACTACCCGACCGTGCCGCGTGGCACCGAGCGCCTGCGCATCACGCCGACGCCGCTGCACGACGACGCGTTGATCGACACGCTGAAGGACGCCCTGGTCGAGACCTGGAACGCCATCGGCATTCCCTTCGCCAGCCAGCAGCCGGCCCAGGCCGAGCGGTCCACCAAGGTGACCCCGCTGGTCGTGTCGCAGGCCGGCGGCTGACACGTCCCACACTGGCCGCGCTTGCCGCGGCCGGGTGACGACCCGCGTCGAAAGGAGCGCTCCATGAAGATTTCGCTGGCGCAGCTTCTGGACAGATTGCCCCTGCCCGCGACCGGGCAATGGCCGGACGGCGTCTTCGCCGCCGAGGCCATCTCCCACGGCACCATGTCGCTGGAAGTGTTCGCGCCGCGCGGCACCGACCACCAGCGCCCGCATCTGCAGGACGAGCTCTACATCGTCGTCTCGGGGCGGGCGGCGTTCTGGCGCGAGGGTCAGACCGACGACGTGGCGGCGGGCGACGCGCTGTTCGTGCGCGCCGGACAGGACCACCGCTTCACCGACATGTCGGACGATTTCGTCACCTGGGTGATCTTCTGGGGACCGGAGGGCGGCGAGGCGCCCGCCCCGTCACCGTCCGTCTTCGCCGCCATCGACGCCTGATTCCTCCGGCGGCACCGCCACGGTGTCGCCCGGCCGAGCAATGTGCTTGGCCAGAAGCGGCACCATCAAAGCGATGCAGATGAAGCGCACGACGTGGTGGGCCGCGACATAGGCCGGATCGACGTCGAACTGGAACGCCAGAACCGTCAACGCTTCCAGCGCGCCCGGCGCATAGGCCAGCGCCACCTTGCCGACCGAAATCTCCAGCACCAGCACCGCCACGGCGACCGAGATCGCCGAGATCACGATGCCGATGGCAAACGAGCCGATCGCCGCCGGCAGCAGCGCGAAGACCCCCTTGCGGTCCAGCCCCTGCAGCCGCGACCCGATCAGCGCGCCCAGAAGGATCAGGCTCGGCACGGCGAGAGCCGGCGGAATGGCGACGGTGGCGAATTCGCCGACATGCATGAAGGCGCTGCCGATCAAGGCGCCCAGCATCATGCCGCCCGGCAGCCGCACCAGATGGCCGAGCGCGGCCGCCGCGACGCAGACGAACAGCAGCAGCAGATATTCCGTCAGCGGCCCGTCGGTGCCACGCGACGCGGCGACAACATCCTCGCCGCCCTCGAACCAGCCGAGCACCGGCGTCAGTGCGCCGATCAGGATCAGCAGCCGCACGCTCTGGACGATGGTCACCCGCGGCAGGTCGGCCCGGGTTTCCGAGGCCGCCGCCAATACGAAGGACAGCGCCCCCGGCAGCGAGGCGAACAAAGCGGTGTCTCGATCCCAGCCGAGGCCGTAACGCAGGAATGCGCGAGTCACGATGATGACGACCAGGATGCCGAGCATCTGGACGGTGAAGGACAGCGGCCAGATCGCCATCTGGTCGAGGACGGCGGGAGTCACGCCGGAACCTGCCTGCACGCCGAGGATGAAGAAGGCCAGCGTCCGCAACCCTTGCGGCAGCCGCGTATCGAGACCGGCAATGCTGGCGGCCGAGACGACGAGGACCGGGCCGAGCAGCCAGGCCACCGGCAGGCCGAGCGCCGCGGCGCCAGCTCCGCCAAGGGCGGCCAGCGCCAGCGTGGCGACGAGATTGCCGATCCGGCGCCGGTCCCAGCCGGTCACGCCGAACGGCCGATCCAGTCGGCCAGCCGATCCGCCGCCATCTCCACCTCGTCGAGCCGGCGATGGAAGCAGGCCCGGAACGAGCCCGGCGATACCGGGCCGAAGGCGGTGCCAGGCGCAAGGCCCACCTTCGCCTCGTCGACGATGCGGAAGGCCGTCTCGCGGGTCTCGGTGATGCCGTCGATGGCGAAGAAGGAATAGAACGCACCCGCCGGCTGGACGATGGCGACCCGGTTGGTTGCCGCCAGCCGCTCGGTGAAGATGTCGCGCGCCTTGTGGGCCCGCTCCACCTGCATCGCCACGAAGGGCTCGCCCTCGGTGATCGCGGCGATGGCGCCGCGCTGCATGAAGGGGGCGACCCCCGAGGTCGAGTACTGGGTGAGATTGGCGATGACGGTGCCGATGGCCGGGGTGGTCTCGATCCAGCCGACCCGCCAGCCGGTCATCGCCCAGTTCTTGGAGAAGGAATTGACGAACAGGATCGCGTCGTCCGGCTCCATGATGTCGTGGAAGGACGGCGCCCGGTCGGCGGCGTAGTAGAAGCGGCTGTAGATCTCGTCGGCGATGATCGTCAGGCCGTGCTGGCGGGCAAGCGCCAGCAGCGCCTTCAGCGTCGCGTGGTCGGCGGTCCAGCCGGTCGGGTTCGCCGGCGTGTTGACGAAGATCGTGCGGGTCTTCGGGCCAATGGCGGCGACGACCTTGTCGAGATCGAGCTGCCAGCCGGCATCGGTCCAGTCGAGCGCGACTTCGCTGGGTACGGCGCCGCGCACGCCGCAGGCGGCGGCGAAGTTCGGCCACGCCGGGCCGAAATAGATCAGCTCGTCGCCGGGCGACGCGCTCGCCGCGATCGAGATCTGGATCGCCTGCATGCCCGAACCGGTGACGAAGAAGCGTTCCGGCGAGGATTCGATGCCGTAGAGCCGGGCGGTGTAGTCGCTCAGCGCCTGGCGCAGTTCCGGCAGGCCGCGCTGATAGGTGTAGAAGGTCTCGCCCGCCGACAGGCTCGCGGTTACCGCCTCGGCGATGAAGCCCGGCGTCGGCAGGTCGCCCTCGCCGGCCCAGAGCGGGATCACCCCCTCATGGCCGCGGGCATAGTCGATGACGGCGACAATGCCGCTCGCCGGCGCTTCCACAGCCTCGCGGCTGAGCCGAATTCTGTCGCTCATCAAGGTGCCTTCCGGGGGAGACTCGAACGAAAACGGCGTCGCCTGACGCCGTGCCCGGCATCGCGCTTCGTCCCGGAAAATGCAAGCCCGCCGCTCTCGGCGGCGGGCATCGTCTTCGGTCCAGTGAAGCGTCAGACCCGGGTTTCGCGGTTCGCGGCGCTGGCCAGCAGGTCGCGGATTTCCTCCAGCAGCTTCTCGTTGCGCGGCACCTCGGCCACCTCCGGCGGCTTGGCCTCTTCCTTGCGCTTCAGCCGGTTCATCGCCTTGACCACCATGAACAGGATGAACGCGACGATCAGGAAGTTGATCGACAGGGTGACGAACTGGCCATAGGCGAGCACCGGCCCCTGCTCGCGCGCTGCATCCAGGCTGGTGGCGGTGACGCCATCGTCGAGACCGACGAACTTGTTGGTGAAGTCGACCCCGCCCGAGATCGCGGCGATGACCGGCATGAACAGGTCCTTCACCACCGAATTGACGAGGCCGGAAAACGCCGCGCCGATGATGATGCCGATCGCCAGATCGACCATGTTGCCCTTCAGGGCAAATTCCTTGAATTCCTTGAGCATCTCATGATTCCTCTGAGGATGGGGCGTCCACTCTACAGTTGCGCGGCAGCGGCACAATCTCGCGACGGCCGGAAAACCGGCGATCGCCGGCGCCCGCCGGGTCGCAAACTGGACTTGCGCGGGCACCAATGGTTGTGTCGAACACGCTGCGGCCTGAAGCGGCATCCCGGCTCACCTGACCCGCAGGGGCGCCGCTCCGCTCCCGTCGGGCCGCCGGGAGGATGAGAATTGCATAGCGGGATCATCGTCTTCACGGCGATCGTCTATCTGTTGCTGCTATTCGCCGTGGCCTGGTGGGGAGACCGCCGGGCGGCGGCCGGCCGGGCGCGGATCAGCAGGCCGGGCGTCTATGCGCTCAGCCTCGCCGTCTATTGCACCTCCTGGACGTTCTTCGGCTCGGTCGGCGTGGCGGCGCGCGATGGCCTGTCCTTCCTGGCGATCTATCTCGGCCCGATCCTCGTCTTCGTCTTCGCGCCCGGCTTCATCGAACGGCTGATCCGCCACGCCAAGGCGGAGCGCATCACCACCGTCGCCGACTTCATCGGCTCGCGCTACGGCAAGAACCCGTCGGTCGCCGCGCTCGCCACCGTCATCGCCATTGTCGGCACGGTGCCCTACATCGCCTTGCAGTTGAAGGCGATTTCCACCAGCGTCGCCAGCCTCGTCGCCCATTACAGCGCGACGCTGGAAATGCCGCCGCTGTTCAGCGACCTGGCGCTGCTCGTCGCCACCGTCCTCGGCATCTTCGCGGTGCTGTTCGGCACCCGACACGCCGACGCCACCGAGCATCAGGACGGCCTCGTCCTCGCCGTCGCCATGGAATCGCTGGTCAAGCTCACCGCCTTCCTGGCGGTCGGCCTGTGGGCGACCTTCGTCCTGTTCGAGCCGGGCGAATTGTGGACTGCGGCGCTCGCCAGCCCGCGCGTCCTCGCCTCCTTCCAGGGCGGCATTGGCGGTCACTTCATCGCCTCGCTGGGCCTCAGCGCGCTGGTAATCCTGCTCCTGCCACGGCAGTTCCACATGACCGTGGTGGAAAACCGTACCCGCCACGAGATCCGCCGCGCCCGCTGGCTGTTCCCGCTCTATCTCGTCGTCATCAACCTCTTCGTCGTGCCGATCGCCGTGGCCGGGCTGATCACCCTCGGCCCGAGCGTCGATGCCGATCTCTACGTCCTGTCGCTGCCGCTGTCGCAGGGCCAGGACGCACTGTCGCTGGTCGCCTTCATCGGCGGCCTGTCGGCCGCCACAGCCATGGTGATCGTCGCCAGCGTCGCCCTGTCGATCATGATCTCCAACGACCTCGTGTTGCCGTGGCTCCTGAAGCGCCGCGACCATGCGGTCGACCCCACCCGCGACGAGACCCGGCTGATCCTCAATGTCCGGCGCTCGGCTATCTTCGTCGTCGTGTTTCTCGGCTACGGCTATTATCGCTACGCGGGGGCCGGCAGCGGCCTCGCCTCGATCGGGCTCCTGTCCTTCGCCGCCATCGCCCAGCTCGCGCCGCCCTTCCTCGCCGGGCTGTACTGGAAGGGCGCCAATGCCCGCGGCGCCACGGCGGGCCTCATCGCCGGCATCATCGGCTGGGCCTGGACGCTGCTCATGCCGGCTCTCTTACGCGGCCAGGCGATCGACGCGACGGCGGTCACCGCCGGTGCCGATCCCGCGACCGCGCCGCTGCTCGATCCCCTGCTCTTTGGCTGCCTCGTCAGCCTGTCGGCCAATATCTTCTTCCTCGTCGTCGGCTCGCTCAGCCGCAAGGCGACCCCGCTGGAGCGCATCCAGGCGGCGGTCTTCGCCTCCAGCGACGTCGGTCCCGCGGCCGGCGTGCGGCGCACGCGCGCCGGGGTCAGCATCCGCGAGCTCAAGGCGACCATCGCCCGCTATCTCGGCTCGGACCGCACCGAACGCTCGTTCCGCAGCTTCGCCGAGGCCGAGCACCGAACCATCGACGACGACGACACGGCCGATTCCGCCACGATCCGCTTTTCCGAGCAGCTTCTGGCCGCGGCCATCGGCTCGGCCTCGTCGCGGCTCGTCCTGTCGCTCTTGTTCCAGCGCCATGCCGATTCCAGCCGCTCGGCGCTGCAGCTCCTCGACGACGCCTCCGAGGCGCTGCAATACAATCGCGATCTCCTGAGGATCGCGCTCGAACAGGTCGACCAGGGCCTCGCCATCTTCGACGCCGACTACCGCCTGACCTTCTGGAACCGGCAGTTCCGCGATCTCGTCGGCCTGTCGTCGGAGTTCGGCCAGATCGGCACGCCGATGACCGTCGTCCTCGACGAGCTGATCGAGGCCGGCGAGATCGACCGACCCGAATACGACACCAGCTTCGAGGTGCTGACCCGGCCGCCGGCACTGCGTCAGATCAGCCTGCGGCGCTCCGGCCGCGTGCTCGAATTCCGCTCCAACCGCATGCCGGAAGGCGGGCTCGTCGCCACCGTCTCGGACATGACCGAGCGGGTGCGCCGCGCCGCCGCCCTGCGCGAGATGAACGAGAGTCTCGAAGAGCGGGTGCGCATGCGCACCGGCGAACTGACGACGGCCAACGAAGAGCTCGGCAAGGCGCGGCTGGCGGCCGACGCGGCCAATCTCGGCAAGACGCGCTTCCTGGCCGCCGCCGGCCACGACATCCTGCAGCCGCTCAACGCCGCCCGGCTCTACGCCGCGGCGCTGGAAGAGCGCAGCCTCGGCGGGCAGGAGACCGAGATCGCCGCCAATATCGGCTCGTCGCTGGAGGCCGTCGAGGCGATCATCGGCGCGGTGCTCGACATCTCGCGGCTGGAAGCCGGCGGCATGCAGGCCAAGATCGAGGATTTCCCGCTCGACCGGCTGCTGCGCCAGATCGAGACCGACATGAAGCCCCTGGCCGACGAAAAGGCAATCGCGCTGCGCTTCGTGCGCACCGGCGTGTCGGTCCGCTCGGACCGCAACCTGCTGCGCCGGCTGATCCAGAACCTCGTCTCCAACGCCATCAAGTATACCCGCGCCGGCAAGGTCGTGGTCGGCGTGCGCCACCGCACCGGCGGCCGGATCGACGTGGAGATCGCCGACAGCGGCATCGGCATTCCGGCCGACAAGCTGGAGGCGATCTACCACGAATTCGTCCGCCTCGACGAAGGCAGCCGGACCGCCCGCGGGCTGGGGCTCGGCCTGTCCATCGTCGATCGCATCGCCCGGGTGCTCGACCATCCGATCGAGGCGACGTCGGAGCATGGCCGCGGCACCCGCTTCCGGGTGACGCTGCCGGTGGCCGACGTGACGCCCGTCACCGCGCCCCAGACCGCGCTGCTGCCCGCGCGGGCCGGGCTGGCGCTGGCCGGAACCCGGGTCCTGTGCATCGATAACGAGGTGGCCATCCGCGAAGGCATGCGGGTGCTCCTGGCCGGCTGGGGCTGCGAGGTCGAGGCCTATGGGTCCGCGTCGGAGGCGATCCCCGATCTCGGGCGGCGCGGCATCGCGCCCGACATCGCCCTTGTCGACTATCATCTCGACGAGGGGACAGGCCTCGACGCGGTGACGGCGCTGCGCCGGGTGTTCGGCCCCGAACTGCCGGTGATCCTCGTCACCGCCGATCGGTCGCCGGGCCTGCGCGAGCAGGCGGCGGGGATGGAGGTGGACATCCTGACCAAGCCGCTGAAGCCGGCGTCGCTGCGCGCCGCCATGGGCCGCAAGCACGGCCGCCGCGAAGCCGCGGAATAGGCGGCCGGCAGCAGCGACGGCCTCTGGCGCGTGGCTTGGATGGGATACGTCCGCAGCGCTCGGCTCAGCCGGCGAGGCCGCTTTCCAGATCGAGGCCGAGCCGCGACAGGCGGATCACCGCCTGGGTACGGCTGTCGACGCCGAGCTTCAGAAGCACCGCCGAGACATGCGCCTTGATGGTGGCTTCGGAGATGCCGAGCTCGTAGGCGATCTGCTTGTTGAGAAGCCCGCGCCCCAGCATGGTCAAGACCCGCGTCTGCTGCGGCGTCAGGGTGCGGATGCGCTGGATCAGCTCGGTGACCTCCGGGTCGCGTTCCGATTCCAGCGAGATGTCCGGCGGCAGGAAAACCTCGCCGGCCAGAAGCGCCAGGATCGCCTCGCGGATCTCGGCAAAGCCGGAAGATTTCGGGATGAAACCGGAGGCCCCGAGATCGAGGGCCCGCGCCACGATCGGCGCGTCCTCGCTGCCCGAGACGATGGCGATGGGCACCGAGGGGTGATCGGCGCGCAGGAGCGCCATGCCCGACAGGCCGCTGGTTCCCGGCATATTCAGGTCGAGCAGCATCAGATCCGCCTCGGGATTGGCGGCCAGCGCCGCGGCGGCCTGGTCGAAATCCGCCGCCTCGACAATCTCGGCCGTGTCCGGCAGCGACGTCAGGATCTCCCGCAGCGCGCCGCGAAACAGCGGATGATCGTCGGCCACGATGAAGACGTAGCGCATGCCCCTGTTCTCCCCCTGCCTTTTCAACCGGATACCGGCTGCGACGCGCTCCCACTTCGTCGCGGCCCTTCTTGGCCCGGCTGCCCGGCGGGATCAACCCGCGGTGGTTCCGGCCTCAGCCCAGCGTACCGGAAAAGTGCAGCACGATCTCGCGCGAATGCGGGCGCGCCCGATGCTCGACGACGTAGATGCCCTGCCAAGTGCCGAGCATCATGCGGCCGCCCGACACCGGCACTGCGACGCTGGTTCCCGTCAGCACGGTCTTGATGTGGGCCGGCATGTCGTCCGGGCCCTCCATGGTGTGGACATAAGGCGCATCGGCGGGTGCCAGCCGGTCGAGGGCGTTCAGGAGGTCGTGCTGGACGTCGGGATCGGCGTTCTCCTGGATGGTCAGCGACGCCGAGGTATGGCGGATGAACACCGTCAGCAACCCCTCGAGGGCGCCCGCGGAGGTCAGCCGTTCGGCGATCGCGGCGCTGATGTCGGTCATCGAGCGCCCCCGCGTGGCGACGCTGAGGGTTTCGATATGCTGGTCCATCGGCTTGCCCCGTTGTCATCGCGTGCGGCCCTGCGCCTTTGCCACGCGCCGCGCCCTACACCTGTGGAGGCCATGTCCTAGCTTCTCCGGCGCAAACAGGGAAACGACAATGACCAAGACGCGACTGACCATCGACCCGGCAGCATTCGACCCGGCGCAGGCGGACCCCGAACTGGTCGCCCTGAACGAGAAGATCATCAGGGACCAAAAGGCGCTGCCCGATCCCTGGTCGCTGCCGGTGGAAACGGTCCGCAAGGCGCGGCGCGACGGCCGCGGCATCCTGCCGATCGGCCCGCGCGAGAAGAACGCCGAGGAGATCATCCATATCGGCGGCGCCGGCCGCGAGATCCCGGTGCGGGTGTTCCGGCCGCGTGACGGCCAGACCCGCGGCACCTTCCTGCATATCCATGGCGGCGGCTGGGTGTTCGGCGCCGCCGACGAGGCCGATCCGCGCCTGCGCCGAATGGCTGACAATACCGGGCTGACCGTCGCCTCGGTCGAATACCGGCTGGCGCCCGAATTTCCGCATCCGGCGGCCCTGCACGACTGCACCGACATCGCGGTGGCGCTGGCCAATGGCCATCTCGACCTGCCGCGCGGCTTCCTGGCGATCGGCGGGGAATCGGCCGGGGCGCATCTCGCCGTCCTGACGATGCTGCGGCTGCGCGACGAATACGGCCTGACACCGTTCCGCGCCGCCAATCTGGTCGCCGGCTGCTACGACCTGTCGCTGACCCCGAGCGTGCGCAACGGGGGTAAGGAGCGGCTCGTCCTCAACACCGACGACGTCATGGAATTCGTCATGCGCCTGGTGCCGGAGAGCGTCTCGCTCAAGGACCCGGCGGTCTCGCCGCTCCATGCCGACCTGACCGGCCTGCCGCCGGCCCTGTTCAGCTGCGGCACGCGCGACCTGTTGATCGACGACACGCTGTTCATGGCGATGCGCTGGATGGGCAGCGGGATCGAGACGGAGCTGTCGCTGACCAATGGCGGCTGCCACGTCTTCGAAGTGTTTCCGACGGCCGCCGGGCAGCGCTCCCTCGACACGATGGAAGCCTATCTGAGGCGCCGGGTCAGCTTCCCGGTCTGACGCCCCGGCCCGTCCGTTTCACTACGCGTCAGGTCCGGCCGGGCATGTCCGCATCGGCGTCCGCGTCATCCGGCGGGGTCTCGCCGCGAATGTCCTCGTCGAGCTCCCGGACGATGTCGGCGAAGCCGCGGAACAGCTTCTGCATCTGGTCGACGGCCCGATCGGCGTCGTCGCTGTCGATCAGCGCCCGGCGGCCCTCTTCCAGCTCCTCCACCCGGGCCTCGAGATCGTCGAGGCGGGCGGCAAGATCGCCGTTGCCGCTTGCGTCGCTGCCCCCGCCGAGTGTGGCATCGGTGCAGACGATCGCATCGCCCGAAACCCGGCAGAACTCGACGTCGCCGGTCACCGTGTCGAGCCGCGCGACGCCGCCATCGACGGGCTGCATTTCGTAGCGCCCGCCGGCCGTGTCGAGCAGCGACTGGGCGGCCGCCGGCGTCGCCAGCAGTGCGGTTGCGGTCAGGATCGTCAGCACATATCCGGCCATGGCGGCCTCCCGTTGCCTAGGTGGATGGCCGGCACGCTCCGGCCCTGCCCGTGACGCTAGACCGGAGACGTGACCACCTCGTGGCGGCGGATGGCATGCGGCGCGATTGCTTTTTGCCGGTGCCTCTGGCAACCGATGAAGCATGGTTGAGCCGATATACAAGATCGCGCCGCGGGCGCTGTGGGAGGCCGCGAAGGCCAGGGGCCGCTTCGACGGCGCACCGGTGGACGAGGCGGATGGCTACATCCATTTCTCGACCGGCCAGCAGGCGCGCGAGACGGCGGCCCGGCACTTCGCCCGCCAGGACGATCTCCTGCTGATCGCGGTGGATCCGGCCCGCCTCGGCGAGGCCCTGCGCTTCGAGCCGTCGCGCGGTGGCGCGCTGTTCCCGCATCTCTACGGTCCGCTGCCGCTGGACGCGGTGCTGTGGGTCGAGGACCTGCCGCTCGGCGCCGACGGCAATCACCAGTTCCCCGGCTCTGTCAGGTGAGACGCCTCTACCGGCTGGCACGCCCGGCCATCTTCCGCCTCGATCCCGAGCGCAGCCACGGCCTGTCGATCGCCGCTCTGAAGAGCGGCCTCGTGCCGCGCGCCGACACCCCGGTGGACAATCGTCTGCGCGTTGCGGTCGCGGGCATCGGCTTTCCCAACCCGCTCGGCCTTGCCGCCGGCTACGACAAGAATGCCGAGGTGCCCGACGCCGCGCTGCGGCTCGGCTTCGGCTTTGCCGAGGTCGGCACGATCACGCCGAAGCCGCAGGAGGGCAATCCCAAGCCCCGGGTGTTCCGCATCACGGCGAAAGAGGCGATCATCAACCGCCTTGGCTTCAACAATCAGGGCCATGCCGAAGCCTTCGCGCGGCTGTCGGCCCGCGCCCGCAAGCCGGGCATCGTCGGCGTCAATGTCGGGGCCAACAAGGACGCGATCGACCGGGTCGCCGACTATGTCGAGGGCATCAACGTCTTCGCCCCGGTCGCCAGCTATCTGACGATCAACATTTCCTCGCCCAACACGCCGGGCCTGCGCGCGCTGCAGAGCGGCTCGGAACTCGACCGGCTGCTCCGCTCGGCCGTGGCGGCGCGGGACGGCTACGCCGCCCTGTCGGGCACGGCGAAGACGCCGCTGTTCCTGAAGGTGGCGCCGGACCTGACCGAGGAGCAGATCGAGGAGATCGCCGGCCAGGTCACGCGGCGCGGCATCGACGGCATGATCGTCTCCAACACGACCCTGTCGCGCGCGGGGGTCACCGGCCTGCCGGACGCCACCGAGGCCGGGGGCCTGTCGGGAGCACCACTGGCGGCGCGCGCGACCTATGTGCTGGCGCGGTTTCGCAAGGCGCTCGGCCCCGACATGCCGCTGATCGGCGTCGGCGGGATCGACAGTGCCGCCGAGGCGATCCGGCGGATCGAGGCGGGCGCCGACCTGCTGCAGCTCTACACGGCACTGGTTTATCATGGCCCCGAACTGCCGGGCGCGATTCTCAGAGGAATTCTGCGCTATCTCGACCGCGCCGGGATCGACAGCCTGCGCGAGCTGCGCGACCGCAACGTCGATGCCGTTCTGGCAAATCCGCCCGTGATCTGAGCGGCGAGCGCCTCACACGGCGTGCGGAGACCGTCGCCGGCTCAGGCCCAGGCGAAGGCCAGCCCCGGCGAGGCATGGAAGCTTGCCGGCGGCTTGCAGTGCGGCGGCGGGTTGGCCATCCCCTCCTGCAGATACTGCATGATCCGGAACACGTCATGGCGCACGAAGGGCTTGGGCAGGACGCCATGCCCGCCGGCAAAGTCCTCCGGCAGCTTGCGCGGATTGCCGGTCACGAAGACCACCATCGTGTCGGGCCAGATGCTGCGGATATGGGTGCAGACATCGATGCCGCTCGAATGCTCGGCCAGATGCAGGTCGACGAAGGCGACGTCCGGCGCCAGATCGCGGGGCAGCGCCTGCACCTCGCGCAGCGACGCGCATTCGCCGGCGACCTCGTGGCCCGCATCCTCGATCATGGCTTCCATGTCCATGGCGAGCAGCGCTTCGTCTTCGACGATCAGGAACTTGAGCGCGGGCATATTCATGCAGCTCCTGCTTCGTCCGGCTGGTGCAGCGGGAAGCGGATGGACACGTGGGTGCCGGACGCGGCGCCGTTCCACTCGGTTTCGGCGCCGATCTGGCGCGACAGGCGCGCGATCAGCGAGCGTCCCACCGAACCCGTGGTGATCCGGGCTGCGTCGAAACCCGGACCATCGTCGCGGAGATCGATCATGGCATGGCCGTCGGCCTGCCTCACGTCGAGGCGCAATTCGCCGCTCCGTCCGTCGGCATAGGCATGCTTGACCGCGTTGGTGATCAGCTCGTTGAGGATCAGGCCGACCGGCGCCGCCTTGTCCGCCGGAATCGGGACGGGCTCGCAGCTGCTGCGCAGCCTGATGTCCTCGCGACCACTGGCGCCCAGAACGTCGGAGGCGAGGCTGTCGGCGAAGGCGCCAACGTCGAACCGGGTCACGTCATCGGCCTGGTAGAGCCGGCGATGGACGGCGGCCAGGGCGTCGATGCGCTCCAGCATGGTTTCCAGCGTCTCGCGGAACTTCGGATCGGGGATCGAGCGCATCTGGAGCCGCAGCAGCGAGCCGATCATGGTCAGGTTGTTCTTGACCCGGTGATCGACCTCGTTGAGCAGCAGCGTCTTGGCCTCCAGCGCCGCCTGCAGATCCCGGGTGCGGGCATCCACCTGCGCCTCGACATCCTCTTTCTGACGGGCCAGCGCCTGCTCGGCCTCGACCCGCTCGGTCATGTCGAGCTGCGAGGCGAAGAAAAACTGGACGTCGCCGTCCT
Source organism: Aurantimonas manganoxydans SI85-9A1 (assembly GCF_000153465.1). Taxonomy (GTDB): domain Bacteria; phylum Pseudomonadota; class Alphaproteobacteria; order Rhizobiales; family Rhizobiaceae; genus Aurantimonas; species Aurantimonas manganoxydans. Next base: position 3,612,666 of record NZ_CH672387.1, read on the forward strand.
CGCCGCGCACCGGGCTGACATAGAGCGAATTCCAGAAGGCGCTGCCGTCCTTGCGGTAGTTGCGCAACTGGACGTTCACCGGCTCCTTGCGCGCGATCGCCTGCCGCAGACGATCCACCTCGGTGGGATCGGTGTCCGGCCCCTGCAAGAACCGGCAGTTGCGACCGATGATCTCGTCGCGGTCGTAGCCGATGAGGTCCTGGAAGGCCTTGTTGGCGAAGATGATCGGATTGTCGGGCTGCCGGGGATCGGTGATGATCATCGGCATGCGGGTTCCGCGAATGGCAGCCGCGAAAGGATCGCCCCGGCCCTGCTCGTGGCCGATGATCTCGGTGAGATGCCAGTCGTCGCGCTGTCTCATGTGCTGCTGCCGTCGGTTCCCGTGAGTCCGGTCGGCGGCGAGGCGCAACCTGAAGATGGGTAAAGATGGTCAGCTAACGGCAAGTCGCGGTTTCCGTTCCGTCGGACTTTCGTCTTGTCTGTGGACAATGCTACCGCACAGCAACGTTTTCGCGTCGGCCGCGCCATGATCGCGCGGCGAAGGTCTCGGCCCGCCGCCGCGGCACCAGGGCGAGCAGGCTGAAGCCGCGAAAGCCGAGAAAGGCGAGGAGCGCCAGCCACAGGCCCGTATTGCCGTAGATCGGCGTCAGCGCGTAGGCGGCGGCCGCGAAGGCGAGGAAGGCGGCGATCATCATGTTGCGCATAGTCTGCGACCAGGTGGCGCCGATGAACACACCGTCCATGATGAAGGCCAGCGCGCCGGCAACCGGCGTCAGCGCCGCGAACGGCAGATAGTCCGTGGCCATCTGCCGCACCGCCGGGTCCGTCGTCAGGGCGGCGATCAACGCCTCGCCGGCGAAGAGGAACACCGCCGAGACCACCAGCGACACGGCCATGCCCCACAAGATGGTGAGGCGGACGGCGCGGTCGAAGGCCGGCCTGTAGCGCGCCCCGACCGAGCGTCCGACCAGTTGCTCGGTGGCCGTCGCCATGCCGTCGAGAAAATAGCTGCCGACCGCGAAGAAGTTCATCAGGATGCCATTGGCCGCCAGCACCAGCGTGCCGAACTGGGCCCCGAGCCGCGCGAACAGCATGAAGGCGCCGAGCAGACAGAAGGAGCGGATCATGATGTCGCGATTGACCGCGATCATCCGCACGAAGCCGGCCCGCTCGAAGACCCGCGAACGAGATGGCCGGTCGGCGGCGTCGAAACGCTGCAAGACGACGAGGAAACCGACAAGGGCGCCGATCGCCTCGCCGCAGACCGTGCCGACGGCGACGCCGGCAATGCCGTATTCCATCACCAGGCCGAACAGGATCGACAGGGCGATGTTGCTGCCGTTGACGACGAATTGCAGCGCGAGCCCCAGGCCGCCCCGGCCGCAGCCCAGCACATGGCCGAGAATGGCGTAGTTGAGAAAGGCGAAGGGCGCCGAGAACATCCGCACGAAGACGTAGAGCCCGGTCGCGGCAACGACCCCCCGCCCCGGCGCGATGGCCAGACGGCCGAGCCCGGTGATCAGCGGCTCGGCGGCGATCAGCCCGGCACCGATCAGCAGCGACAGCACGACCGAGCGCCAGAACACCGCCTGCACCTCGCGGCCGTTCTCCTCGCCCGCCGCCTGCGCCGTCAGCCCGGTCGTGCCGGAGCGCAGGAAATTGAACGTTGCGAAGGCGAAATCGAAGATCAGCGCACCGACCGCAAGGCCTCCGAGCGCCGTTGCATCGCCGATCCGCCCGACCACCGCCGTATCGGTCAGCCCGATCAGCGGGGTCGTCAGGAAGGCCAGCGTCATCGGCAGGGTGATCTTCCAGACATCGCGATGGGTGACCGCGAAGGGGCGCGAGCGCAGCGTCTGCCCACCCGGCTCCGTACCGCCGCCGCGCCTGTCGTCCTGATCGATCATCTCGTGCATAGGCGGCAGGTTGCACCGGCATCGCAGGCACGCAAGCGAAACCTTGCCGCGGTGAATCCCGGCGAGGCCGCCCTAGCTTGTCGCCGAATGCCTCTTCCGATCATCCACCATCCCGCCTTCGACGCGGATTTCGATGCCGCGCACCGGTTTCCGATGTCGAAATTCTCGCGGCTCGCCGAAATCCTCGTCGAGGACGGGCTCGTCGCGCCCGGCGGCTACCACGAACCGGCCCCGGCTCCGCAGAACTGGCTGCGGCTGGCCCATGACCCGCTCTATGTCGACCAGGTGCTGTTTTCGGCAGTGCCGCCGCAGATGGAGAAGGCGATCGGCTTCCGGGTGGACGAGAAGGTGGCGCTGCGCTCGCGCTGTGCCACCGGCGGCACGGTGCTGACCGCCCATCTGGCGCTCGTCGAGGGGCTCGCCTGCAACACGGCCGGCGGCAGCCATCATGCGGCGCGGGACTGCGGCGCCGGCTTCTCGGTGTTCAACGACGTGGCGGTGGCCGCGTCGCTCCTCCTGGCCGACGGCGATGCCGGCCGCGTCCTGATCGTCGATTGCGACGTCCACCAGGGTGACGGCACGGCCCGCATCTTCGAGAACGAGCGGCGGGTCTTCACCCTGTCGCTGCACGGCGCCAGGAACTATCCGGTGCGCAAGGCGCAGTCCGATCTCGACGTGCCGCTGGCGGACGGCACCGGCGACGCCGACTATCTCGACGCCCTCGTGCCGGCGCTGGCCGAAGGTCTCCGCCGCTCGCTCCCCGACATCGTCTTCTACAATGCCGGGGTCGACCCGCACGAAGACGACCGGCTCGGCCGTCTGGCGCTGAGCGATGCCGGCCTTGCCGAGCGCGACCGCACGGTGATCGGGACCTGCCGCGACGTCGGCATCCCCGTCGCCTGCGTCATCGGCGGCGGCTATTCCCGCGACATCGACGCCCTCGCCCACCGCCATTCGATCCTGCACCGGGTGGCCTGGGAGTTCGCCTGAGCCTGCCCTGCGTGGCGCCCCTAGCGGCGGCCCATCGTCAGCAGCCGCGAGATGATGAAGATCGGGATGACGATGGCCGCGCCGAGCAGGAAGTAGTCCAGCGCCCGGTCGAGCGAGCCAAAGATGTTGTACCAGAGCCAGTCGAACAGGCCGACGAACCAGTCGATCACGTCGGCGGGGCTCCAGGACAGCCAGGACAGGATCACGCCGACGACGATCGACAGCAGGATCAGCCGCATGATCACGCCGAGCGGCGAGCCACCGAGAAACCTGTTCACCCGTTCCGACATGTTGCACCGCTCCGCTGCGTCCCTGCCCGGCAGGTAGGCGGTCGCGCCCCCCCGCACAAGCCCGCAGAACCGGTCAGCCGGCGTGCAGCCCGGTCCCGGCGACCCCGCTGCGCCCTATTCCGGCATCGGCTCGGGCAGCATCGCCTGCAGGGTTTCCAGCCGGTCCGCCTCGAAGGCCGGCTTGTCCCATCGCAGCCGCGAGACGCGCGGAAAGCGCATGGCGACGCCGCTCTTGTGGCGGCTCGAGCGGGCCAGCCCCTCGAAGGCGACTTCCAGGACGAGGCCGTGATCGGGCTCGGCCCGCACCGAACGCACCGGGCCGAAGCGCTCGATCGTGTTGTCGCGGACATATTTGTCGAGCTGCTTCAGCTCCTCGTCGGTGAAGCCGAAATAGGCCTTGCCCACCGGCACCAGTTCGGGATCGTCCATTGGCCCGGTCCAGACGCCGAACGTGTAGTCGGAATAGAAGCTCGACCGTTTGCCGTGGCCGCGCTGGGCATACATCAGCACCGCGTCGACCAGATGCGGGTCCTGCTTCCACTTGAACCATGGCCCCTTCGGCCGCCCCGGCACATAGGTCGAGTCCCAGCGCTTCAGCATCACGCCCTCGATCACCGGATGGGGCGGACCGGCACGCAGGCGAGCGAGTTCGTCGAAATCGGAAAAGTCGAGGAAGGGCGAGACGTCGAAGCGGGTCGGCTCAAGGCCGGCGACGAAGCGGTCCAGCCGCTTGCGGCGCTCGGCGAAGGGCAGCGCCCGCAGATCCTCGTCGCCGTCCTGCAACAGATCGTAGGTCCGCAGGAACACCGGATAGCGCTTCAGGACGGCGGCCGAGACCGTCTTGCGGTTCAGGCGCTGCTGCAGGTCGGAGAAGGTGCCGACGACGATGTCGTCGCGCGGCGCCCCCTCATGCGCCTCCACCTTCGGCTTGCCGCCACTCTGGGATTGCGGCGTGGCGACCAGCAACTCGCCGTCGAGCGCGCCCTCATAGGTCATGAAGTCGAGAAGGTCGGGAAAGGCGTTGGAGATGTCGTCGCCGGTGCGCGAATACAGCCGCCGCGTGCCGTTCTCCGCCGTCGCCTGGACGCGGATGCCGTCCCATTTCCACTCCGCTGCATAGGTCTCGGGATCGATGCGGCCGTAATCCGGCTCCTCCAGCGCCTGCGACAGCATCACCGGGCGGAACGGCGAGGCCGCCGCCGAGACCGGCTTGTCGTCGCGCCCTTCCAGCCAGGCGAACAGGCTCTCATAGGGCAGTTCCAGCCCGTGCCAGAGCTCCTCGATCTCGGCCACCGGCCGGTCGCCGAACTCGGCCAGCGCCTGCTTGGCGAGGCGCGAGGAGACGCCGATGCGCATGGCGCCGGTGACGAGCTTCAACAGCGCGTAGCGGCCCGAGGAATCCAGCCGGTCGAGCCAGGCCTCGACGAGCGCCGGGCCGTCCTTGCGGGTCGCGGCGTCCAGCGTCTCCACCACTTCCGCCAGCGTCGGCGGATCGGCCGGACGGGCAGCGCCATCCAGCGGCGACGGCCAGACCAGGGCGATGGTTTCGGCCAGATCGCCGACATAATCGTAGGAATAGCCGAACAGCACCGCGTCCATGCGGCTCGCCATCAATTCGCGCAGCATGGCCGGCTTGACGCTGCGCACGTCGAGATCGCCGGTGATCGCCGCCAGCGCATAGCCGCGCTCGGGATCGGGCACCTGGCGGAAGAAATCCACCATCAGGCGCAGCTTGCCGTTGCGCGACGGGGTCAGGACCAGGCGGTCGAGGAGTTCGGCAAAGCGCTTCATGGAGTCCCGGAACGGCTGCGGATCGGCGATGGCGGGGCACATAGGGCGCGGCCGCCGGGTCGCATCGTCCCCAAGGCAGCGCACGCCACCTCCAACTGGCTCAAACGGCGGTCGCCGGCATCTTGCGGGCACCGCGCACGCTGCGCAGCCGCAGATGGTGGCGGGCGGTGAAGACGGCGTCGGCCTCCATGCCCGGCTCGCGCAGCAGCCATTCCAGATAGGCGTCCGGCACCTCGGCCAAAGCGACGCCCTTGTGGCGGCCGAAGCGCAGCCGCGCCAGCAGCGCCGGTTCGTGCGAGACCCGCTCGGCCCGCTCCAGAAAATCGTCGACATCGTGGCAGCGCGGCATCAGCGTCGCCGCGATGGTCCGCAAAAGCACCGCCGTGCAGACCGCGTCGTAGAGCGCGCGGTGCGGATGCAGCCCCTCCAGCATCGGCCGCACCTCGGACAAGTCGAGCGGCACATATTTGACCAGGCTCTGCAGGCCATGCGCCCGCACCTGCGGAAACGCCCGCAGCGCCAGCTTGTAGGTGCACAGCCAGCGTCCGGTCAGCCGCAGGCGCGAGCGATCGAAGCTGGCACGCTGGGCGGCATAGAGCCCGGCCGACGCGAAGGGCCGGACCGCCTCGGCGAATGGCGGCGCGCCGTCCAGCATGGCGTCGCTGATCTGGTGGACCCTGCGGGCATGCGGATTGATCGCGACGCCGGCGGGATCGCACAAGGTCTGCAGCGGGTTGCCGATCACCCCGGTCGCCAGATCCACGTCGATCGAGCCGATCTCGATGACCGCGTCATCTTCCAGCCGGTGGCCCGCCGTCTCCACGTCGATGACGCGGACAATCGTCGGCCCGGGCTCAGCGAAAAGCGAGGGCGTGGTCGGCACGGGCGGGAACAGGTCGGACATCGCCGCCAAGATCGGTCGTCGCGGGCCGGCGCGCAAGGTGGTGCGACCGCCTGTCCGTCTAAGCGGTGCCCTGCCCGGAGGATGGCGTAGCCGAACACGCGCCGGGCCATGGCGAACCGCCCGATCTTTGCAGGCCGCGAGCGATCTGCTACGACCTCTCGCTCTTACGTTTACGTCAAAATCATAGGTGTGATCCTGGCCCTCCCCACGCTTCTCGAAGGTCGCCTGCGGCTGCCGGTCATCGCCGCGCCGCTGTTCATCATCTCGCATCCGGCGCTGGTCATCGCCCAGGCCAAAGCCGGCATCGTCGGCGCCTTTCCGGCGCTGAACGCCCGGCCGGCGGCCCAGCTCGACGAATGGCTCTGCGAGATCGAGGAGGCGCTGGCCGCCCACGACCGCGCGCATCCCGAGCGGCCGGCCGCGCCCTTCGCCGTCAACCAGATCGTCCACCGCTCCAACACGCGGCTGGAGGAGGATCTCGCCGTCTGCGTCGAGCACAAGGTGCCGATCGTCATCACCTCGCTGGGCGCGCGGCCCGAGGTGAACGAGGCGGTGCATTCCTATGGCGGCATTGTGCTGCACGACGTCATCGACGACCGCTTCGCCCGCAAGGCGATCGAGAAGGGCGCCGACGGCCTGATCGCGGTGGCGGCCGGTGCCGGCGGCCATGCCGGCACCCTGTCGCCCTTCGCGCTGATCCAGGAAATCCGCCAATGGTTCGACGGCCCGGTGTTCCTGTCTGGCGCGATCGCCACCGGCGACGCGGTGCTGGCCGCGCAAGCCATGGGCGCCGATGGTGGCTATATCGGCTCGGCCTTCATCGCCACCGACGAGGCGCGGGCGGCCGAGGACTACAAGCAGGGTATCGCCCGTGGCCGGGCGAGCGACATCGTCTATACCGACCTCTTCACGGGCATCCACGGCAACTACCTGCGCGAATCCATCGTGGCCGCCGGCCTCGACCCGGACGCCCTGCCCGGAAGCGATCCCAGCCAGATGGATTTCGGCGGCAGCGCCAAGCCCAAGGCCTGGAAGGAGATCTGGGGCTCGGGCCAGGGCATCGGCGCGGTGCGCTCGGTCGGTCCGGCCAGCGACCTGGTCGATCGCCTCGCCACCGAATACGAGGCCGCCAGGCGCCGCATCTGCGGCTGAAACGCTGTCCAAAACCCACCGGCGGGTGGCGCATCGCACAATCGTGCCGCGCCGCCGTCCCATGTCGCTTTCCCGCTTGAACCCGACCGCGTTTCCCGCTATCAGGGCGCCGTCCGCGGATTTCGATCCGATCCGGACCGTGCCGCTTTAGCTCAGTTGGTAGAGCACGTCATTCGTAATGACGGGGTCGCGTGTTCGAGTCACGCAAGCGGCACCATTTCTTCCCTTCAAATCTACGATGCCTGATATGCTGCCGATGCTTGTCGCGGGGCAGCAAGCGGCTGTCCGGCATCAGCGCCTCGGCGCTACCACGCGGCACGCCGCGCCGCGACACCGCGCATGTCGTTGATGTCGCTGTCCCGCGACAGCAATCCGCGTCCACGCCGCAACATCCCGTAAACGACTGTTGTGATATCGAACTGTCATCGTCACAACGATCAGAATGGCTGATGCTGCGTCACACCGAGCCCGTCGAGGTCTATAAAGCTCTGGTCGCGGCGCTGGCCGACAATCTTCTGCCCATCGCCGCGATCGGCGCGACATTCTTCAGCATCGGCTTCTACGCCTATCTCGAAACTGGCGCCGTCGGGGCGCTCGCCATCACGGTCTTCGGGGTCGTGGCCTCGATCGGCAAGGCGCTGTTCATCCTGTTCCATCGACGGATCATCGCCCGGCGTGAGCCCACGCTCTGTGACATCCGAAAATTCGAAGCCGGACACGCGATCACGACGTGGTGCATGGCCGCGCCGATGGGCGCGCTGGGCGCGTTGCTGTTCTCCCTGCCCGACCTGTCGCTGCATGTCGTTGCGACGGCGCTGGTGTTCGGCTACTGCGCCGGCGTCGCAACCCGGATCTCGGTGCGTCCGAAGATCGCAACGGGGGCGGTGCTCCTGACGGCGGCCCCGGCGATCGCCTCGGCGGCGTTCCACATCGAGGATGCCCGGCTTCTCACCGGCGCCGTGTTCCTGATGTTCCTGATCAGCGCGCTTGAAACCATCGCGCATCTCCACCGCAGTGCCTGCCGCCTGATCACCATGCGCCTGCAGATGGCAACGCTGGCACGGCGCGATCCGCTGACCGAACTCTCCAACCGTCTCGGGCTGCGCGAAGCGTACGACGCCCTGCCCCGGGAGGATCGCAGCCGGGTCGCCGTTCACGTCTTCGATCTCGATGGCTTCAAGGCGGTGAACGACGCCTTCGGGCATGCCACCGGGGACCGGCTCCTGCAGGAGGTGGCCGGCCGCCTGCGTCGGATCGTCGGACAGGGGGACATCGTCGCCCGCATCGGCGGCGACGAGTTCGTGGTCGTCCAGCCCGGCCTCAAGGATCCGGCAGCCCCGGACGCGCTCGCCCAGCGCATTCACGCCGGCCTGAGCGAAGCTTATCGGATCGACGGCGGGCAGACGATCCGGGTGGGCCTCAGCCTCGGCTACAGTATCGCATCGTCTGACACCGCCTCCCTCGACGCGCTGCTTCGCGACGCCGATGCGACCTCCTACGCGGTCAAGCGGGACGGCGGCGGTTTTCGCGCGCATCGCGAGGGCTCGCGCAGCATGCCGCAGAGCTTGCCGACCGATGCGATCGTGGCCGGACCGCAGGCGGTCGCGACGGCCTGACGGGCCCCCGCTCACGCAGACCCGCGTTCGAGAGAGCGGGCGGTCGTGCAATCGCGGGCCGCGCCCATCTCATGGCCTGCCGGAAAGACCGCCACAGGCCTTTCCAAGCGCAACGCAGGCTATCGCCCACGCGGCGCGATCATCCCCGCGCACCGCCGCCGGCCGGCCGACCCTCGACCACCGGCACCGGGGACGGCTGGGCGCGGCGCGACCAGCTGCGGGGCTTGGGACTGGCCATCCGCTGACCGAACAATTCGGTGGAGAAGGGTTCCGGCGTCCACAGCGCGCGGCGCAGGGCGTCGGCTTCGGCGCGCTCGGCCTCGATGCGGTTCCAGCGGGGTTCGTCCACCGGCTCCGCCGCTGTCACCGGGTTGCGCGCGGCCATGATCAGGTTGGCCTCGGCCCAGTGTTCATGCTCGCGCCCGGTCGGCCGGCCCTCGCGTTCCCAGATTTCATAGGCCAGCCTGCGCACGGCCTCCGCGTCGTCGATCCTGACCATGTCTCGTCTCCAAACATTTTGAAACGGAACTAGGATTCGCATTCAGCGAAGCAGGAGACTGCGACAGGGAAATGACGTTAGCCGCACATTCATCCGACCTGCGACGCGGAACCTGCAACATCTGTCGAGACGTCCCGGCCGCCGGACCCGCAAAGGGTTCGACGCGCGGCCACCGACATGACCGACATAGGGCCGCACATGTCGCCGGGAAGCCTGGCCGCCCAGAAACCTTGCGCGGCCAGGCGTGCATCGTCCACCCCGTTTCCAGGGGAGAGCGGCGTCAGGCCGAGGCTGGCCGCAGGGTCGAAACGACGTCGCCGAGCGCGTCGAGGCGATCCACGACCGCATCCGCGCCGAGAGCGTCGGCGGCGATGCTCGTATAACCGCCCCGCAGGACCACGACCGCCATGCCGGCGGCCTTCGCGGCGGCCACGTCGTTCTCGCTGTCGCCGACAAAGACGACCTGGCCGACGGCGAGGCCCAGGCGCTCGCAGGCCAAAAGCAACAGGCCCGGCTCCGGCTTCTTCGCCGGGCCGGCATCGCCGCCGACCACCACCTGCATCAGTTCCGACAGGCCGAAATGGCTGAGGATCTCGCGCGTCGCGGCTTCGGGCTTGTTCGTGACGACACCGATCGGGGTGCCGGCGTCGACCAGGGCGCGGGTCGCCTCGCTGGCGCCGGCGGTCAGCGTCGTCAACTCGGTGGCACGCGGCTCGTAGATCGCCAGGAAGCGCGCGACCACGCGTTCGCGCTCGGCCGGGTCGATGCTCTTGCCGAGTCCCTCCCAGGCGCGCTCGATGAGCACCGGCACGCCGCGGCCGACCATGCGGGTCACCGCCTCCAGCGTGAAGGGCGGCTCGCCATAGCTTGCCAGCGTCTCGTTCAGCGCGGCGTGGATGTCGGGGGCAGAATCGACGAGGGTGCCGTCGAGATCGAAGAGGACCGCCTGCGGCCAGCGTCCGGCCATCAGACGGTTTCCTTCCATTTGATCGAACAGCCGATGGAGGGGATCTGCTCGGCCGGGCCCTTGCCGGTCTCGGCGACCTGGCGCATGGCGTCGAAGAGATCGCGCGCCGTGCCCTCGGGCGCGACGACCTTGCGCGAGGCATCGATGCGGCCGCGATATTGCAAGCCGAGATCGCCGTTGAAGCCGAAGAAATCCGGCGTGCAGACCGCGCCATAGGCCCGGGCGACGCTCTGGTCCTCGTCGTAGAGATACGGGAACGGGAAATCGTGCTGGCGGGCGAAATCCTGCATCCGCTCGAAGGAATCGTCGGGGAAGCGCTCGGCATCGTTGGAGGAGATCGCCACCGTGCCGATGCCCAGCTCCGCCAGTTCGGCCGCGTCGCGCACCAGCCGCTCGATCATCGCCTTCACATAGGGGCAGTGATTGCAGATGAAGGCGACCAGCAGGCCGTTCTCGCGCTTGTGGTCGAAGATGCGATGCTGCTTGCCGTCGACGCCGATGAGTTCGGCGTCGATCGCCTTCCAGCCGAAGTCGCAGATCGATGGCTGTGCGGCCATGGTTCGTCCTTCTCGCTTCGGGCGCCCGCCCGAGACCTAGGGGAAACGCGCCGGAAAATCGAGTCGGACCACCGGCCGGCGGTTCAGATCGCCGTCAGGCCGCCATCGACGGGAATGGCCGCGCCGGTCATGAAGCCATTGGCCGGGTCGGCCGCAAACAGCACCGCCGTCACCACCTCGTCGATCTCGGCGAGCCGGCGCATCGGAATGCCGCGGACGATCTTCTGCTCGGCCTCGCTCGGCTCCGTCGCACCGGCCAGCGATCCCGGCGCACCCAGCACCATGGCAGTGCGGGCAAAGGACGGGCAGACGGCGTTGATGCGCAGGCCGCGGCTGGCGTTTTCGGCGGCGGCGGATTTCGTCAGGCCGATCACGCCGTGCTTTGCGGCGGCATAGACCGACAGAAGCGGCGCCCCGCCGAGCCCCGCCACCGAGGCGACGTTGACGATCGCAGCCTTGGTGCCGTCGCGGGCAAAGCGCGCATTCATCGCCGCGATCTGGTGCTTCATGGCGAAGAACACCCCCATCAAATCGACGGCGATCACCCGCTCGGCCTCTTCGGCGCTGATCTCCTGCAGCCGCCTGTATTCATGGGCGATGCCGGCATTGTTGATGGCGATGTCGAGGCCGCAGAAACGCTCGGTCGCCAGATCCACGAGCGCCGATGCCGTCGCCTCGCGCGAGACGTCGCCGGCCAGCGTCGCGATGTCCGTGCCGGTGAGTTCGGCGGCGAGGGCTTCGAGCGAGCCTTCGTCCCGATCGGTGAGGACCAGCCGCGCCCCTTCGGCGGCGAGCGCCGTGGCGATCGAGCGGCCGAAACCGCCGGCCGCTCCCGAAACGAGAACCGCCCTGCCCGCAAAGCGCGCCATCAGGCTTCCTTCTCGATCAGGTCGATTGCGAGCTGCGCCAGGACCGGCACGTTGCGGCCATAGACCTTGGCCTTCTCCGGATTGGAGGCATTGCCCTGGGTGTAGCGCTTGAAGACGCCCTGCAGGATCGCCGCGAGCCGGAAGAAGGAGAAGGCGACATAGAACGGCCAGTGGTCGATGCCGTCGATGCCGCGCCGCTCGCAATAGCGCGCCACATACTGCTCCTCGGTCGGAATGCCGAGGGCGGTCCGGTCGAGGTCGCCCAGCCCCTTGAAGGAGCCGGCATTGGGCAGGCGCCACTGCATGCACTGGTAGGACAGATCGGCCAGCGGGTGGCCGAGGGTCGACAATTCCCAGTCGAGAACCGCCAGGATCGTCGGCTCATTCTTGGCGAAGATCATGTTGTCGAGACGGAAATCGCCATGGACGAGGCCGGACGCGCCGTCATCGGGCGGCAGGTTCTTCTCCAGCCAGGCGATCAGCTCGTCCATCGCCGGGATCGGGTCGATTTTCGACTGCCGGTACTGCTCGGTCCAGCGCGAGAGCTGGCGCTCGAAATAGCTTCCCGGCCGGCCGAAATCGGCGAGACCCACCGAATCCACATCCACCGAATGCAGCGCCGCCAGCGCGGCATTCATGGCGTCGTAGATCGCCCCGCGTTCCTCGGGGGTGGCGATTTCCGGCAGGGCCGGGTCCCAGAAGATGCGGCCGTCGCAATGCTCCATGACGAAGAAGGTCCGGCCGAGCGGCGACTGGCTCTGCGTCGCCAGATGCAGCATGCGCGGCACCGGCACGTTGCTGCCGGCGAGCGCCTGCATGACGCGGAACTCGCGGTCCACCTGATGGGCGGATTTCAGCAATTCGCCCGGCGGCTTGGCGCGCAGGACATAGGTGCCGCTCTCGGCGTCGAGCCTCCAGGTGGGGTTCGACTGCCCCGCCTGGAACTTGACCATCCGTTCGAGCCCGTGGAAGCCCTCCACATGCTCTTCCAGATACTGGCCGAGCGCCGCTTCGTCGATCGTCCGGTCGTCGCCGTCAGTCGTCATCGTGCGCCTTTCACAGGACCTCGAAGAGGCCGGCCGCGCCCATGCCGCCGCCGACACACATGGTCACGACGACCCAGCGCACGCCGCGCCGCCGGCCCTCGATGAGCGCGTGGCCGGCCATGCGGGCGCCGGACATGCCGTAGGGATGGCCGATCGAGATCGCGCCGCCGTCGACGTTGAGGATTTCGCCGGAAATGCCGAGCTTGTCGCGGCAATAGATCGCCTGGGAGGCGAAGGCCTCGTTCAGCTCCCACAGGCCGATGTCGCCGATCTTCAGGCCGTTCTTCTCCAGAAGCTTGGGCACCGCGAAAACCGGGCCGATACCCATCTCGTCCGGGTCGCAGCCGGCGACCGCGATGCCGGCATAGCGGCCGAGCGGCTGCAGGCCGCGGCGCTCAGCGTCGCGGGCTTCCATCAGCACCGCGGCGGAGGCGCCATCGGAGAGCTGCGAGGCGTTGCCGGCGGTGATGAAGCGCCCTTCGGCGACCTCCTGGCCGTCCTTGAAGACCGGATTCAGCTTCTCGAGATCGGCGAGCGTCGTCTGCGGCCGGTTGCCCTCGTCGCGATCAATGGTGACCTCGCGATCGGAGATCTCGCCGGTCTCGCGATCCTTGACCTTCATGGTCACGGTCATCGGCACGATCTCGTTGTCGTAGCGGCCGGCCTGTTGGGCTGCGGCCGTGCGCTGCTGCGACTGCAGCGCGAAGGCGTCCTGGTCCTCGCGCGAGATACCATAGCGGTCGGCGACGATCTCGGCGGTCTCCAGCATCGACATGTAGAGGTCGGGCCGGTGCTCGCGCAGCCAGGGATCGGCGGCGCGGAGCATGTTCATCTTGTCGTTCTGGACCAGCGACACCGATTCCAGCCCGCCGCCGACCGCCACGGTCATGTTGTCCTGGACGATCTGCTTGGCGGCGATGGCGATGCCCATCAGGCCGGAGGCGCATTGCCGGTCCACCGACATGCCGGCGACCTGCGTCGGCAGGCCGGCGCGCAGCGCGCACTGGCGGGCGATATTGGTGCCGGTCGAGCCCTGCTGCAGGGCCGCGCCCATCACCACGTCCTCGATCTCGGCCGGATCGACGCCGGCGCGCTCGACCGCGTGGCGGATGGCGTGCCCGCCCAGCGCCTGGGCCTGGGTGTCGTTGAAGGCGCCGCGATAGGCCTTGCCGATCGGCGTGCGGGCCGTCGAGACGATGACCGCTTCTCTCATGGGTTTGGTGTTCCCTCGGTTGGTGCGCGCGTATGGTGGTGTGCGTCGGCTCAGTCGGTCGGCGGTTCCAGCACCGCCAGCGTGATCCACTGCGCGGTCAGGGCCGGCTTGGTGGCGCCCTCGATCTCGATCGAAGCGTCCCAGGTGGTCTGCAGGCTGACCGCGCGCTCGGCAAGTGCGACCATCCTGAAGACGCCGCGCACCCGCGCCCCGGCCTTGACCGGATTGAGAAAGCGCACGCGATCGAAGCCGTAATTGATGCCCATCCGGGTGGTCTTCACGCCGGGGAGCGCGTCATAGGCGAGCGGCGACAGCAGCGAGATGGTCAGGAAGCCATGGGCGATCGTGCCGCCGAAGGGCGTTTCGGCCTTCGCCCGCTCCGGGTCCACATGGATGAACTGATAATCGCGCGTCGCCGCCGCAAAGCCGTCGATCATCGTCTGGTCGACGGTCATCCAGTCGGAGGTGAGCGGCGCGCCATCGAGGTGAGCGCGATAGGCCTCCATCGAGACCAGGCGGGCCTTCAGGGCCGCCTCGGTCGCGGCGACCGAATCCAGTTCCATCAGTGCTCCTCGAACAGTTCGTGACCGGTCTCGACCCCGATGCCGCCGTCCAGCGGCAGGATCGCGCCCGTGGTATATGCGCCGCCGCGACCGCAAAGGAACAGGGCCGCCCCGGCAATGTCGTCCGGAGCGCCGATCCGGCCCATGGGAACGCCGCGCCCGACCGCCGCGGCCTTCTCGTCCGTGCCCGTCGCGAAGGCCGTCATCTTCGACTGGAAGGGGCCCGGTGCAAAGGCGTTGACGGTGATGTGGCGCGCGGCGAATTCCTTGGCGAGGCAGCGCGTCAGATGATGCACCGCCGCCTTGGAGGCCGCGTAGGAATAGACGTTCTCGGCCAGCGGCGCCGCGCCCATCACCGAGCCGAGATTGACGATCCGGGCCGGGTCCTCGGCGCTGGCGGCCTTTTCCAGCAGTGGCAGCAGCCGCTGGGTCACGGTGAAGAGGCCGGCGACATTGACCCCCATGACCTTCGCCCAGGCGCTGTAGGGAAACTCTTCCAGCGGCGCGCCCCAGGACACGCCCGCATTGTTGAACAGGATATCGAGCCGGTCGGTGCGGGCCTGCACCGCTTCGGCCAGCGCCGCGACACCGGCCTCGCTGGACACGTCGCCGGCAAAGCCCTCGACCGTGCCCGGATGACCCTCGGCATTGATCTCGGCGGCCGTCGCCTCGCAGGCCTCGGACTTGCGGGACGCGATGAGGACCCGCGCGCCGCCGCCGGCCAGTGCCGTCGCGATCATCCGGCCGATGCCCGTCGCACCGCCGGTCACGAGGGCGGTCTTGCCCTCGACGGAAAACAGGCGTTCCAACATCGGCATGGTCATCGGCGGTCCCTCCCGGTCGCTTGCGTCGGCGCCCGTCCGGCGACGGCGCGACGCGAAATCCTTCGTGCCGCAATTGACATCATACTCGTGAGTATGTCCAGTGGCGACAGGATGACGAGCGCGAGAACCACAGGCGACACTCAGGAGACCGGCGCCCGGCCACGCCGGGCGGCGCCGTCGCGCTCGCGGCGCGACCGGGACTTCGTGGCGGCGCGCGGCGGCGATGGCGATCCGGACGGCGTGCGGGCGGCGATCCTGGCCGCCGCGGCCCGGGCGTTCGGCGAGAGCGGCTATGCGGCCGCTTCGATCGACGACGTCGCCCGCCGCATGGGCGCGACCAAGGGCATCGTCTATCATTACTACCGCTCGAAGAACGATCTGTTCTTCGACGTCTGCCAGCACGGCATGGCGCTGGATTTCGCCGCCGTCACCCTGCATGCCCAGTCCCGCGACCGGGCAGTGACGCGGCTGCGGGCCATGGCCGAGGCGCACATCATGACGATGATGCAGGAGGTACACTTCCAGCTGGTGATCCTGCAGGGCGTCTCGCGGCATCTCAACAACCCGACGACGCCGGAAGACAAGGCGTCGCTGGACACGCTGATCGCCGAGCGGGACCGCTACGAGGCACTGTTCCGCGGGGTGATCGCCGAAGCGCGGACCCAGGGCGACCTGCCGGCGACGAGTGACATCTCCCTGGCGGGCAAGACATTCCTGGCGGTGATCAACTCGCCGGTCTTCTGGTATCGGGAGCGGGACGGCGAGACGGCGGACGATCGCCGGACCATCGCCCACGACCTGGCATTCTTTGCATTGCGCGGCGCCGGTGCCGACGACAGCATTCTTGAGGAGGAATTCGACCGATGAACGAACAGAACGGCGCGATGGCGCTGGGCATGACCGAGCGGCTGAAGCCGATCCACGCGGCGGTGCGCGACATGGTGCGCCACGAGATCACGCCGGCCGGCGAAGAGTTTCTGGCCGAGGTGCCGAAGGAAGGCCGCTGGGTCTACACGGCCCGCCAGAAGGAAATTCTCGAGGGGCTGAAGGCGACGGCCAAAAGCCGCAAGCTGTGGAATTTCTGGCTGACGGATTCCGAGCGCGGCTACGGCCTCTCCACCGTCGAATACGCCTATCTCGCCGAGGAGATGGGCAAGACGCATCTGGGCGCCGAGACCTTCAACTGCTCGGCCCCCGACACCGGCAACATGGAAGTCTTCGAGCGCTATTGCACGCCAGAGCAGCAGGCGCCCTGGCTGCCCCGCCTGCTCGATGGCGAAATCCGTTCGGCCTATCTGATGACCGAGCCGGACGTCGCCTCCTCCGACGCCACCAACGTGTCGATGCCGTGCGTCGCCGACGGCGACGACTACGTGCTGAACGGCGAGAAATGGTGGTCGTCCGGGGCCGGCGATCCGCGCTGCGAGATCTACATCGTCATGGTGAAGACCGGCGGCGACGAGCTGCCCAAGCACAAGCGCCATTCGATGATCCTGGTGCCGGCCGACACGCCGGGCATCGAGATCCTGCGCGCCATGACCGTCTATGGCGATGACGACGCGCCGCATGGCCACATGCATATCCGCTTCACCGACGTGCGGGTGCCGAAATCGGCGATGATCCTCGAGGAAGGCCGCGGCTTCGAAGTGGCCCAGGGCCGGCTCGGACCCGGCCGCATCCACCATTGCATGCGCGCCATCGGCCATGCCGAGGCGGCGCTGGAGATGATGTGCGCCCGGTCGCTGCGCCGCGAGGCCTTCGGCAAGCCGCTGGCCCAGCTCGGCGCCAATTACGACATCATCGCCAAGTGCCGCATGGACATCGAGATGGCACGGCTCCTGTGCCTGAAGGCGGCCTGGATGATGGACCAGGGCGACCAGCGGGCCGCCGCGCCCTGGATCAGCCAGATCAAGGTCGTCGCGCCGAACGTCGCCCTGTCGGTCATCGACGAGGCGGTGCAGATGTTCGGCGGCGAAGGCATTTCCCAGGACACGCCGCTGGCCCGCATGTGGACCCATGTCCGCACCCTGCGGCTTGCCGACGGCCCCGACGCGGTGCACCGCCGTCAGGTGGCGCGTTGGGAACTGGCCAAGCACACCCAGCAGAAGGTCTGACGCCGGACCTGCGAGACCGGGGCGGTCAGGCCGCCTCGGTCAGCATGGTGGAAAGGTATGGAAACTACGCTGTTTCCGTACCAATATGACCCATGCAGTTCGAGTACGACCCGAACAAGAGCACGGCGAACAAGGCCAAGCACGGTATCGACTTCGAGGACGCCCAGCGCATCTGGGATGATCCTTGGATGATCGAGACGCCGGCCCGCACCGACGACGAACCCCGCTTCCTGGCGGTCGGCCGGATCGGCGAGAAACACTGGGCGGCCATCTATGCCGTTCGCGCCGGCAGGATCCGGTTAATTTCCGTGCGGCGAGCCAGACAACAGGAGGTCGCATTCTATGAAAGCGCATGATCTCGATGCGGCATTCGATGCCGGCGAGGATGTGAGCGACCAGATCGACTGGTCGAAGGCCCGGCGGCCCAATGTCGAAACACGGCGTGTCAACGTCGATTTCCCCGCCTGGGTCGTGACGGGTCTGGACCAGCAGGCACGGCGCCTCGGGGTGACCCGTCAGGCGCTGATCAAGCTGTGGATCGCCGAACGCCTGTCCTGAAATTATGCCGGCTACGTCTGCGCAGCCTTGGCGCAACCGCGATGCCGTGACGGCGCCGGCCGCAAGCCTTTAGGGAAATTTCATGAAAGCCATCGTCTGCGAAGACTACGGTCCGATCGAGAACCTCGCCTACAAGGATGTCGACGAACCGTCGCCCGCGGGCCGCGAGGTCGTCATCAAGGCCGAGGCGGTCGGCGTGAACTATCCGGACGGCCTGCTCGTCCAGGGGCTGTATCAGGCCAGGCCCGATCTGCCCTTCGTTCCGGGCATGGAAAGCGCCGGCACCGTCGTCGCGGTCGGCCCCGACGTGACGCGGCTCAAGGTCGGCGACCGGGTCGTCGCCTCGATGCAGCTCGGCGCCTTTGCCGAAAGGGTCGCGGTTCACGAGGCCGCGGCCATGCCCCTGCCCGACGGTTTCGATGCCGGCGTCGCCTGCGCCCTCGTCTGCGGCTATGGCACCGCCCATCACGCGCTGAAGCAGCGGGCGGCGCTGAAGCCGGGCGAGACGCTGCTCGTCCTCGGCGCGGCCGGCGCCACGGGCCTTGCCGCCATCCAGATCGGCAAGACCATGGGCGCACGGGTGATCGCCGTCGCCTCGTCGGCCGAAAAGCAGGCGCTGGCCAGGGCCGAGGGCGCCGACGAGGCGATCGGCTACGAGGATCTGCGCGGCGACATCAAGCGGCTGACCGACGGCGCCGGCGTCGATGTCGCCTTCGACCCTGTGGGCGGCGAGGCGTTCGACGCGCTGGCCCGGTCGATGGCCTGGAACGGCCGCCTGCTGGTCATCGGCTTTGCCTCGGCCACCATCCCGAAGCTGCCGGTCAATCTTGCGCTGGTGAAGGGCTACAGCCTCGTCGGCGTGTTCTGGGGCGCCTTCACCCGCAAGGAGCCCGCGGTCTTCGCCGACAACATGCGCGAGTTGATGGGCTGGGCGGTCGACGGCAGCGTCCGGCCGCATGTCTCGGAGCGCGCGAAGCTCACTGACGCCGCCGATGTCCTGCGCCGCATGCACGACCGCCAGACCACCGGCAAGATCGTCCTCGTTCCGTAGGATGCAGCGTCGGCCGGGCCGAAACCGACGGCCCGGTCATGCGTTCGCCCAAGAGACATCCCAGTTTCAGGAGACATCCATGTCCGCCATTCCCGATACGATGCAGGCGCTCGTCCTCAGATATGACGGCTATTCCGGCACCGCCGAAGGCCCGACCATCGAGGACCTGAAGGACTGGGTCTCGCTGGAGGAGATCGCCGTGCCGAAGCCGGAAGGCCGGCAGGTGCTGGTCCGCATCGGCCTTGCCAACATCAACCCGTCCGATCTCCACTACATCAAGGGCGAATACGGCCAGCCGCGGCGCAAGGGCGTTGCCGCCGGCTTCGAGGCGATGGGCGAGGTCGTGGCCGCCGGTGAGGACCCGGCGGCGGCCAAGCTGGTCGGCCAGCGCGTCGCGGTGTCGGTGGCGCGCACCGGGACCGGCGCCTGGGCGCAATATGCCCTCACCGATGCCGGCGCGGTCGTTCCGCTGGCCCCGCAGATGCGCGACGAGGATGCGGCGGCGCTGATCGTCAACCCGCTCAGCGCCTGGGCCATGGTGCATCTCGCAAAGGAGCGCGGGGCGAATTCCTTCGTGATGACCGCCGGCGCCAGCCAGCTCTGCAAGCTGATGGCCTCGCTTGCCCGCGACATGGGCATGCACGCCATCGCCGTCGTGCGCCGCGAGGAGCATCGCAGCACGCTAGAGGGCCTCGGCGCGGGCACGGTGCTGAACACAGCCCGGGAGGATTTCGAGGACATGCTCCTGCAGGCGATGAAGCAGAACCAGCCGAGGATGCTGCTCGACGCCGTGGCGGACAATCATTCGGCGACGATCTTCTCGGCCATGCCGGCCGGGGCGCACTGGGTGATCTACGGCAAGCTCTCGCAGGAGGCGCCCCGCCTGCCGGCACTCGGCCAGATGGTGTTCATGAAGAAGGTCATCGAGGGCTTCTGGCTGACCGAATGGCTCGGCCGCGCGACGCCCGAGCAGCGCGTCGAAGCCTTCACCGAAGTGCAGAAACGCTTCATCAGCGGTGCCTGGAAGACCGATGTCGCCGAGACCATCCCGCTCGCCGAGGCGCCGGACCGACTCGCTGGAGCTCTCGAAGGCATGAACCGCGGCAAGGTCTTCCTGCGGCCCTGAGGGCGGCCTGCCGCGGCGTGATTTCGCTGCACCGCGGCAAAATCTCGGCCGCTTGGTTCATGTCGGGCCGGCGCGGCCTATATGCCCGTTTCACCCGAGCGTCCGGCCGCATCGCAGGCGGGCGCCACGACGACGAGACAGGCTCTGGAGGCGACATGTGCGGAATTTGCGGTGAGATCCGGTTTGACGGAAATTCGGCGTCGCCGGAACGCATTTCCAGAATGTCCGCCTGCCTCGAGCGCCGCGGCCCCGACGGCTCCGGCCAGGTGGTGCGCGGCCGGGTCGGCCTCGGCCATCGCCGGCTGAAGATCATCGATTTGAGCGAGAAGGCCGAGCAGCCGATGGTCGACCCCGATCTCGGCCTCACCATCGCCTTCAACGGCTGCATCTACAATTACCCGGAACTGCGCCAGGAACTGGAGGGCAAGGGTTACCGCTTCTTCTCCCATGGCGACACCGAGGTGATCCTGAAGGCGTATCACGCCTGGGGCCGCGATTGCGTCAAGCGCTTCCACGGCATGTTCGCCTTCGTCCTGCACGAGCGCGAGACCGGCCGGGTGCTGCTCGCCCGCGACCGCTTCGGCATCAAGCCGCTCTATCTGTCGCAGAACGACAAGCGCCTCTATGTCGGCTCGTCGCTGCAGGCGATCCTGCGCACCCGCGACGTCGACACCTCGATTGATCGTGAGGCGCTGCACCACTACATGACGTTCCACGCGGTGGTGCCGCCGCCGCTGACCATCGTCAAGGGCGTGCGCAAGCTGCCGCCGGCGACGACGCGGCTGATCGAGGCCGACGGCAGCTACAGCGACGAGATGTTCTGGGCGCCGAACTTCGCACCGCTGCCGGGCGACGAGAAGCTGTCCTCCAACGACTGGCGCGACCTCGTCATGGAATCGCTGAAGACCGCCGTCGCGCGCCGCATGGTCGCCGACGTGCCGGTCGGCGTACTGCTGTCGGGCGGCGTCGATTCCTCGCTGATCGTCGGGCTCCTCGCCGAGGCCGGCCAGAAGGACCTCAACACCTTCTCGATCGGCTTCGAGGATGCCAATGGCGAGGTCGGCAACGAGTTCGAGTTCTCCGACCTGATCGCCAATCACTACGGCACCGAGCACCACAAGATCTTCGTGCCGGGCTCGGAACTGATGGAGCATCTGCCGGGCACCATCGCCGCCATGTCGGAGCCGATGGTTTCCTACGACAATGTCGGCTTCTACCTCCTGTCGCGCGAGGTCTCCAAGCACATCAAGGTGGTCCAGTCGGGCCAGGGCGCCGACGAGATCTTCGGCGGCTATCACTGGTACCCGCCGATGGTCGGCGCCAACGATCCGCTGGCCGCCTACAGCCGCGCCTTCTTCGACCGCTCCGACGAAACGCTGCGCCGGCAGATTTCGCCGGAATGGCACGCGGGCAGCGACGTCAGCCGCGAATTCGTCGAGCGCCATTTCGCGATGGCCGGCGCCACCAACCCGGTCGACAA
Source organism: Aurantimonas manganoxydans SI85-9A1 (assembly GCF_000153465.1). Taxonomy (GTDB): domain Bacteria; phylum Pseudomonadota; class Alphaproteobacteria; order Rhizobiales; family Rhizobiaceae; genus Aurantimonas; species Aurantimonas manganoxydans. Next base: position 3,634,192 of record NZ_CH672387.1, read on the forward strand.
GGCCCTGCGGGTCGACGCCCACATCATGCTGGTGGACGATCCGGTCAAGCGCGTCGACAACATGACCATGGCCTGGGGCCTGGAGGCGCGGGTGCCGTTCCTCGACCACGAACTGGTCGAGCTGGCCGCGCGCGTGCCGGCCGAGGAAAAGCTCAAGCAGGAGGGCAAGGGTGTCCTCAAGGAGGTTGCGCGGCAGGTCGTCCCGTCCGAGGTGATCGACCGGAAGAAGGGTTATTTCCCGGTCCCGCAGCTCAAATACATCTCCGGCCCCTATCTCGACATGGTGCAGGACACGCTGCGCTCCGACAGCGCCCGCTCCCGCGGCCTGTTCCGCGACGACTATCTCGACACGCTGTTCGCCAATCCGGCGGACCACATCACGCCGCTGCGCGGCTCGGAACTGTGGCAGGTCGCGCTTCTGGAAATGTGGCTTCAGCAGCAGGAGCTGTGATCGCGCCATGGCCGACATGAGAGACAAGCAGCAGCACGGGGTCGACAAGCACCGCCTGCGGCGGATGCATCGCGACGGCATGAAGCCGCCGATCAACCAGCCCGGCGGTGCCGCCTACCAGGCGCAGGAAAACGCCATTCTCGATTGCGGCTGGGGCCGGCTGGTCTTCGGCCAGACCTTCGACGACCCCAAGGAGCTGGTCAGCAGCCTGCGCGAGGAAGGCACGGCGCGGCGCGACATCGCCTTCTATGTGCGCGATCCGCATGTCCTGCTCAGCCATGCGCCGCAGGAGATCTTTCTCGACCCGTCGCACACCTACCGGCTGGACCTCGCCACCTATCGCAGCGATCCGCGCCGTCCGCGCGGCTATTTCATCCGCCGCATGTCGTCGGAACAGGATGCCAACGAGGTCAACCGCATCTACCAGAGCCGCGGCATGGTGCAGGTGCATCCCGGCTTCTTCTGGTCGAACCGCGACAACCGGGCGCTGACCTATTTCGTCGCCGAGGATGAGACCACCGGCGCGATCATCGGTACCGTCACCGGCGTCCACAATCGCCGCGCCTTCAACGACCCGGAGAACGGCTCCTCGCTCTGGTGCCTGGCGGTCGACCCGCAGGCCACCCAGCCCGGCATCGGCGAAGCGCTGGTGCGACGCCTTGCCGAGCATTTCCAGGCGCGCGAATGCGCCTTCATGGATCTGTCGGTGATGCACGACAACGACAAGGCGATCGCCCTCTACGACAAGCTCGGCTTCTACCGGGTCCCCTATTTCGCCGTGAAGCGCAAGAACGAGATCAACGAGAAGCTGTTCACCGGCACCGACGACGATTACGACCATCTCAATCCCTACGCGCGGATCATTGTTGACGAGGCCCGGCGGCGCGGCATCCATGCCGAGGTCACCGACGCGCCGGGCGGCTTCTTCCGCCTGACCCAGGGCGGTCGCACGATCCATTGCCGCGAGAGCCTGTCGGAGCTCACCTCCGCCATCGCCATGTCGATCTGCGACGACAAGTCGGTCACCCGGCGCACCGTCGAGGCGGCCGGCGTCAAGGTGCCCGAACAGATGGACGCCGATGTCGGCGACGAGGCGATCGCCGCCTTCATCGAGACCCATGGCAGCATCGTGGTGAAGCCGGCGCGCGGCGAACAGGGCCGTGGCATCGCCGTCGGCATCGACAATCTGGAGGACGCGAAGACCGCCATCGCGGCGGCCCGCCAGCAATCCGACCGGGTGCTGCTGGAGGCCTGCTTCAACGGCGAGGATCTGCGGCTCATCGTCATCGACTACCGGCTGGTGGCCGCCGCGCTGCGCCGCCCGCCGCACATCACCGGCGACGGCCGCTCCAGCGTGCGCGAGTTGATCGAGCATCTGTCGCGCCGCCGCGCCGCCGCGACCGGCGGCGAAAGCCGCATCCCCGACGACGCAGAGACCACGCGCTGCGTGAAGAATGCCGGCTACGACATGGATGCGGTTTTGCCCAAGGGCGAATGGATCGCGGTGCGCAAGACGGCGAATCTGCACACCGGCGGGACCATCCACGACGTCACCGGCGAGGTCCATCCGACGCTGGTCCAGGCGGCCATCGCCGCGGCCCGGGCGATCGAGATTCCGGTGACCGGCATCGACCTGATGGTCAAGGATCCGCGCCAGCCTGACTATGTCTTCATCGAGGCCAATGAGCGGCCGGGTCTGGCCAATCACGAGCCGCAGCCGACAGCCGAGCGTTTCATCGACCTCTTGTTTCCCCTGTCGATACCGTTTTCAGTGCGCGCAGCCAGGAATCAGCAGCAGAAATCACGGAAGGACGAATAGTGCCGCGGCTTGCCATCGATGCCGAGTATCTGACGGACCAGCTCAAGGCGCTGCTCACCATCCCCAGTCCGACCGGTTACACGGACACCATCGTGCGCCATGTCGCCAAGGAGCTGGAGCGCCTCGGCCTGACTGCCGAACTGACCCGCCGCGGCGCCATCTCGGCCGTCCGCCAGGGCTCGCGCCGGGCCTCGGCCCGCGCCATCGTCAGCCATCTCGACACGCTCGGCGCCCAGGTGAAGCAGCTCAAGGACAATGGCCGGCTGGAACTGGTGCCGATCGGCATGTGGTCGGCGCGCTTTGCCGAAGGCGCCCGCGCGACGCTGTTCACCGAGGCCGGCACCTATCGCGGCACCATCCTGCCGCTGAAGGCCTCGGGGCATACCTACAACATGGAAATCGACACCATGCCGGTGGGCTGGGACTATGTCGAAATGCGCGTCGACGCCCTGTCGCGCAATCGCGAGGAGCTCGACAAGCTGAAGATCGAGATCGGCGACACGGTCGCCATCGATCCGCAGCCCGAATTCATGGAGAACGGCTTCATCGTCTCGCGCCATCTCGACAACAAGGCCGGCGTCGCGGTGATGCTGGCGGCGATCGAGGCGATGGAGCGCGAGGGCGTGTCGACGCCGGTGGACATCCACTGGCTGTTCACCATCGCCGAGGAGGTGGGCGTCGGCGCCGCCTCGATCCTGACCCCCGACGTCGCCTCGATGATCGCCGTCGACAACGGCACCTCGGCGCCGGGCCAGAACTCGTCGGAATTCGGCGTGACCATCGGCATGTCCGACCAGTCCGGCCCGTTCGACTTCCATCTGACCAAGAAGCTGGTGCGGCTCTGCATCGACGAGGACATCAGCTACCAGAAGGACATCTTCAAGTTCTACCGCTCGGACTCGGCCTCGGCGATCGAGGCCGGCCACGACGTGCGCACCGCCCTCATCACCTTCGGCGTCGATGCCTCGCACGGCTACGAGCGCATCCACATGCATGCCCTGCGCTCGCTGTCGGAGCTGATCACCGCCTATGCCACCTCGCCGGTCGAGATCGAGCGCGACCGCAACCAGCATGCCGGCATCAAGGGCTTCACCCGCCAACCGGCGATCGAGGCGGAACAGGAACTGGCCGAGGATTCCGAACCGGCGGAATGACCCCGGCGGAACAGTCCCGGCGGCGCTCAACCACTCTCCCCTTGCCCGTCGAACGGGCTAGGATGATCATGTCGGCACAGAGGCGGCACGGCGGGGGACAGCGTGACGGCGCAGGCATGGATGGCGATCGCCATGGAATGGTGGAATGCGTGGATCGCGATCGCGACACGCCAGCCGGTCATCGCCGCCATGGGACTGGCGTTGGCGCTGCTGTCGCTGATCCTGACGCGCAGCGTGGTCATCTTTCTGGCGGCGGTGTTTCTCGCCGTGATCGCCGTCCGCGCCACCGCGCCGGTGGACGATCCGCTGCAGCGTCAGGTCCTGGCCTATGGAAGCCTCGCCGTGATCGTCGCGGTCTCGCTGGTCGCCATGGCCCTGCGCTTGCGGCTGCGCGACACGCGGGACCGCTTGAGCCAGTCGCAGGCCCGCGAGGCGGAACTCCAGGGGCTCTATGATAGCGAAGTGCGGTGGCGCCAGGCCGCCGGCGATCGGCGCGAGACGCTGCCTCCGGCGCCGAGCGAGACATCCGAGGCCTGAGCCCCGGCGCCTCGCCGCCCGTCAGAAGCTCGCGTCGGACAGGAGCATAGGTCCCGACGGCCGGCCAGCCGGCACAAGCCGCACCACCTTGAAGCCGCGCTCCTGCAGCGCCTGCAGGAAGTCCGGCAGCATCGCCGCCGTGCGCGACTGGATGTCGTGGAACAGCACGATGCCGCGGCCGTGCTTTTCCAGCGACAGCAGCGTGCGGTCGCGAACGATCGACGGCGCGTCGCGGAAATAGTCCTTGGAGTCGATGTCGACGTCGATCGCCACGACGCCCTCGCCCGACAGACGCTCGCGCAGCGACCGCGTGTCGGCGAGATAGGGAAAGCGGAAGAACGGCGCCGGACGCCGGCCGATCGGCGCCAGTGCCGCCGAGACGCTGCGCTGGCCGCGGTGGATCTCGGCGATGGCCGCGTCGGCGCTGAGCGTGCGCAGATTGGCGTGGCCGTCGGTGTGGGTGCCGATGGTGTGGCCGTGCAGCGCCACGTCCTGGGCGATCTTCGGATAGGCGCGGGCCATCTGGCCGACCATCAGGAAGGTCGCGCCGACGCCGTATTCGTCGAGTGCGCGCAGGATCTTGTGGGTCTTGCCCGGAATCGGACCGTCATCGAAGGTGAGCACCACCTCCCTGGGTTGCAGAACGATGTCGGAGATGTGGCTGACTTCCAGCGTGCGACCGTTCAGCGGCGAAGACGAGACCGGCGCGAAGGACTGGAACAGCGGGAAGGCGCCGTCTGAAGCATCGGGCGCGAAACCGAGCGCGGAGACCGACGTCGTGGCGGTCGGGCCCTTCATCGCAAGGCTTCTCGCCTCGTTATGGCCGCAGCCGGCGATGAGGGCGAGCGCCAGGATGGCGGCCCCGGCACGAAACAGTTTCATGACAGCGATCCGGAGAGTTTCGACGCTCCGGTTGTATCGCGCCATGGTTAACGCCCGGTTGCGTGCCTCCCCCCGTTTCGATCCGCCGGCCGGGGTCAGGCGCTCCGGGGCCGGACCTCTCCCCTTGGGCGACGCCCAGCCGACGCCGCGTCGGCGCCTGCAATGCGCGCGGGATGGGTGAAGATCTCGAAACCCTCATCGCGCACCACTGCCACCAGCGTGATGCCGGCGGCCTGCGCCTCCGCGATGGCGAGCTCGGTGGGCGCGGAGATCGCGGCGATCAGGCCGCAGCCCATCACCGCCGCCTTCTGGATCAGCTCCACCGAGACCCGGCTGGTGATGGTCAGGAAGCCGGTCGCGGGATCGATGCCGGCCCCGGCCAGATGCCCGGCCACCTTGTCCAGTGCATTGTGCCGGCCGACATCCTCGCGCAGCACCACCATGTTACCGCTCGGCCGGTGAAATGCCGCCGCGTGGACGGCGCGCGTCAGCCGCGTCAGCTCCTGCTGCCGCGCCATGTTGGCCACCGCATCGGTCAGTTCGGCCGGCGCGACGGAGACGTCCGCCGCATCAACGGCCGGCAGGTCGCGGCCTGCGAGCTCCAGCGATTCCACGCCGCAGAGGCCACAGCCCACCGGCCCCGTCATCTGGCGTCGGCGGGCGGTGTAGGTCGCGGCGCGGGCCTCGCTCAGCCACAGCCGGCAGTCGATGCCGAGGTCGCTGTCGACGATCTCCATCCGCTCGATCTCGTCGGGACGGGTGACGATGCGCTCGTTCAGGGCAAGGCCGATACCGAGATCCCGGATATGGGAGGGCGTCGCCATCATCACCGCATGGGTCGAGCCGTCGACCGAGATGGCGATGGCGGTTTCCGCCGGCACCTGGCGCGTCGCCGATGCGAAGGCGCCGTCCCGAAAGACGATGCTCTGCGTGCCCGTCGACGGGTTGCGGGTCATGCCTGATCCTTCTTGCGGCGAGCGGGGCGGATCGTCGTCCACGCCGGTCCCCGGCCAAGTGGAGCAGAGCGGCGTTGCCGCAAGCGCTATCGTCGCGCCGACGTGTTCAGGGCCCGTCCGGCAGCGCGCTTTCATCCCAGAAGGCGGTGAGGATCGGCGGGCGCGGATCGCGCCGGGCCGTGACCAGACCGATGCGGTAGCTGACGTCGCCATCGGTGATGGGGATCGCCACCATCGGGTCGGCCAGGCCCAGCGTGTCGGCGAAGGGACAGGGCATGATCGTCGCCAGATCGGCGGCCCGCACCTGCGCCAGCAGCGCGATCATCGAGTTCGATTCCATCACCGCCCGGAATGCCCTCCCCTCGGCCCCCAGATGCCGGTTGAGGATCTGCCGGTTCTGCATGTCGCCAAACAGGAGGCAGAGCGGGATCGAGGCCGCCTCCTCCCAGGTCACGCTCGCCCTGTCGGCCAGGCGGCTGCCGCGCGTCGTCACCAGGCAGTAGCGCTCGGCATAGAGCGGCCGTGTATCCAGCCGGCGCAGACGCTCGTCGTCGAGATAGGTCAGGGCGACGTCGATCTCGAAATTCTCGACGCCCTGCACGAGCTCGGTCGAGGTGTGCGACATGACCTCGAAGGAGACATCGGCGTGCCGCGCCAGGAACGGCGTCGTCAGCCGCGCCACCACCGGCAGCGCCGTCGGCACCGCGCCGATCCGCAGATGACCGGAAAGGCCGGACCGGACGGTGCGGATCTCCTCGCGCATGGTGCGCAGATCGTCGGTGATGCGCCGCGCCCAGACCAGCACGCGCTCGCCTTCGTCGGTCATGCCCTGGAACCGCGAACCGCGATTGACCAGCGTCACCCCGAGCCGCTCCTCCAGCTGGCGCAGACCCGCCGACAGGGTCGGCTGGGTGATGCCCAGCCGTTCGGCGGCGCGGCCGAAATGCTTCTCGCCGGCCAGCATGATGAGATATTCGAGCTTGTCGATCATCGCGGCACCCTATCAATCGCCGGGCCACGCTCCTACATGCAACGGCTTGGCGCCGCCGCTGTCCCCAGGAAGCGGCGCAGTCCTTCCGACGGCTTCACGGACGCTTCCATGGTTTCTCCCGACGATCTCTCCCAACTCGGCCGCGACGCCCGTCCCGCCGCCTCGCCCGAAGAGGCGGTGCTGGAAACGGTGCCCTACACGCGCGGCGACGGCGCGCCGGCCATCGTGCGCTTCACCTGCCCGGAATTCACCTCGCTCTGCCCGGTGACCGGCCAGCCGGACTTCGCCCATCTGGTCATCGACTACGCGCCGGACGAGCGGCTGGTGGAATCGAAGTCGCTGAAGCTGTTCTTGACCAGCTTCCGCAATCACGGCGCCTTCCACGAGGATTGCACCGTCTCGGTCGGCCGGCGCATCGTCGCCGCGACCCAGCCTTTGTGGCTGCGCATCGGCGGCTACTGGTATCCGCGCGGCGGCATTCCGATCGACGTGTTCTGGCAGACCGGCCCGGCCCCAGAGGGCGCCTGGGTCCCGGAGACCGGCGTGCCGCCCTATCGCGGCCGTGGCTGACCACTGCGTTCGGGGCGTTCGCATTGATCGCCGGCCGCCCCGCGCCTAAAGCATCGAGGAAGCAAGCGCGACGGCGCGGCGCCGGCCCTTCCGGGTCGGCCGGCCGGGGTCGCGGAGACGAGGCGGCATGCCGGGGCGCATGACCTGCAATCGGAGCGGACGGACATGACAGACCAGGACACGCAGCTCGACAGCATCGAATCGGCCATCGCGGCGATCGCCGAGGGCGAGCTCGTCGTCGTGGTCGACGACACCGACCGCGAGAACGAGGGCGACCTGATCATGGCCGCCTCGAAGGCGACGCCCGAAAAGATGGCCTTCATGATCCGCCACACCAGCGGCATCATCTGCGTGCCGATGACCGCCGACCGCGCCGACCGGCTGAACCTGCCGCCGATGGTCGCCAACAATCTCGACCCGATGCGCACCGCCTTCACCGTGTCCGTCGACTACAAGGTCGGCATGACCACCGGCATCTCCGCCGAGGAACGCACCAACACGGTGCGGGCGCTGGCCAACGACAATTGCTCGGGCACCGACTTCCTGAAGCCGGGGCATATCTTCCCGCTGATCGCCCGGGACGGCGGCGTCCTCACCCGCTCCGGCCACACCGAAGCGGGCACCGATCTCGCCAGGCTGGCCGGGCTGGAGCCGGCCGGCGTCCTGGCCGAGATCGTCAATGACGACGGCACGGTGAAGCGGCTGCCGGAGCTGCTGGTCTTCGCCCGCGAGCACGGCCTGAAGATCATCTCCATCGAGGACCTGATCTCCCACCGCATCCGGCGCGAGTCCTTCGTCACCTGCGTGCGCGAGGAGCCGATGAAGGTCGGCGGCGTGGATGCCATGCTGCGCATCTACGAGACGCCCTTCGACCAGATGCAGCACGTGGTGGCGGTGTTCGGCGACGTGCGCGACGGCGAGAAGGTGCCGACCCGCATCCACCGCGAGCAGCCGGTGCTCGACCTGTTCGGCCGCACGCGGGAGACCAAGACCTGGGTGGAGATCGCCGTCGACCGGCTGAAGAGCCACGGCTCCGGCGTCCTGATGCTGCTGCGCACGCCCAATGTCGACGATTTCGAGACCGGCGACACGGTCGCCGACCATGCCGACGGCGAACGCCACGGCAGCGCTCTGAAGCGCCAGCAGCGCTGGCGCGAGATCGGCGTCGGGGCGCAGATCCTGCGTGATCTCGGCGTGCGCTCGATTTCGGTCGTGGCCACGCATGAGCGCGCCTATGTCGGCCTTACCGGCTTCGGCATCGAGGTTGCAGGGACCATCCTCGTCGAGGATTGAGACCCGGCGACGTCATCCGGGCAGCACGCCGCGCATCACGCGTGCCGCTAGGTCGCAACCCGGCTGCAACCGCCGAACACTCCGCAGAGGAACATGCGGGTATTTCCTCCGCCTTATGAACAACATGAGTCAGATGCGCCGTGCGTCGCGCCATAACAGCACAGATTTTGTCTCAACTTGGCACAACTCGCGTGGCGAAGCAAAAACTTCCGTTAAGTCAGCATAATCCTGTTGATATTCGTCAAATATGATTCAATCCTCTCCTTGCGCTACATCATAACAACGGAGGCGTTTTTTCCATGCGCAAGGTCCTGCTTAGCATTCCCGCTATCGCTGCGGTGCTCGCGTTTTCGGCGACCGCCGAAGCCAAAACCTACAAGCGACACATCGCCGAAAACAACGAGAAGGCATATTGCGTCGAGTACGTGCCTTCCACCTACATCTACAATACCCGTGGCAAGAAGGTCGTCGGCGAGAGCCGCTCCTGGGTCGGCGACTTCGTCGACGGCGCCACCATCGTCAAGCGCCGCAATCCGGCCGTGTACAAGACCACGCGGAAGCTCGTCGAGCAGGATCACTACACGCTCGTCGACGGCGCCTGCTGACATCGCACGAGGGGGGTGCGAGCAGATGTGCCCGCTCCCCCTTCATCCTTGCCCCAGAAGGAGCGGACGCCGATGACCGTCACCGCCAGCTTCACGGCAGCACTCGTCCTGGCCGCCGGCCTGACCATTCCTTTCGGGGAAAAATCTCCCCCCGCCACCGCGCCCGCTCCGCTGCCGGAATACGGGCTCGCCTTCGAATTCGTCGAAGAGGAGCGCGGCTACACGCTGAACGCCCTCGTCCAGGATCGCGCCACCCGCAAGGTGGAGAGCACCACCATCAACCGGTGCAATGCGATCGACATCGAGTCCTTTTCCGAAGGCCTGTTCGGGAGCCCCGTGCGTTGCGACGGGGTGAATTACGTTTTCGAGACCGAGGGCACGGCGATCGTCGTGGAATCCTCCGACACCAAGCCGTCGCGCCGGGTGAAGATCCTGCCCCCCGGCCACGCCATCCTGAACGGCATTCCGCTGCTCATGGAGACAGCGCGCTAGAGATCGGGAAGCTCATCCCGTGGAACGCGTCCGGTCGGCGATAGCGGATTTCACCGTCGATCGTATAGGCCTGCGGCAGCCGGTTCTCCGGCGCGCCGACGGGCGGCGCCGTGCGCGTCGGCGTCACCATCAATCCGGCATCCCAGAAGCGTTCGAGATCGTCCGCTGTCACGCCGTCCTCGTCGTCGGCAAAGGCGATGGCGAGGCCTTCCGTGCCGGTGACGGTCTGCCGCCAGGGTGTCTGGCCGGCGGCCGGCAGCGGCCAGGCGGGCGTCGCGGCGGCGTCCGGCCCTGCGGGCTCCCCGTCCGCATCCACATCCGTATCCGCGTCGACGGCCGGCTCCCGGGGCACCAGGAATCCTTCATAGGACAGGGCCGCGATGACATAGGGCGGGACATAATAGGCGGCGTTGGTCGGGGTGATCGGCCGCACGATGAGTTCCGGCCCGGTCTCGCAGGCCTCGGCGGTCGGGCCGCCGCCATTGTCGAGCGTCACATAGCAGCGCGAGGGGATGCTGGTGCATCCGCCGACAATGGCGAGCGTGAACAGGATCGGCAGAGCTGGTCGCATCGGGGGTCCCTCGCTGCGACCTTCCACATTTATGGTTAGCAGGCCGTTAATGGCAGCGCGCAGCGCCCGGGAAACCGCGCAGAGGCCGCCGGCAAGGCCCGACCCTGCCGCCGCCTCAGCGGGCCAGCCCGTGGGCGGCCACCGTGGCGCGGATCGCGGCGATGAACAGCCGGAGCGCCGGCGACGGATCGCCCTCCCCGCGCATGGTCAGGCCGACCGGCCCCAGCGTCTCGGCCATGTCGACGGGCAGTTCGGCCAGCATGCCGTCGGCCACGTCCAGCGCCACCACCCCCGACGAGATGAACCAGACCGCATCGGTCTTGCGGACATAGGCCCGACCGAAACTGTCGACGACGGTCTCGATCCGGTCGCGGCGGCGGGTCAGGCCATGGGCGATGAAGTAGCGCTCGGCGATCGTCCGGATGGCGGCATCCGCATCGGGAAAGATCAGCGGATAGGCCGCGATCAGCGCGGGATCGGCGGCGCTCAGCAGCGGATGGCCGGGGCGTACGACGAGGCTGACCCGCTCGGAATAGAGCTGGGCGAAGCTGAAGCCGGCCATCGCCTCGGGCTGGCCGAGCCGGCCGATCACCAGGTCGAGTGCGCCGGAGGCGAGCTGCGACAGGAGGTAGGCATTGGGCCCGGAGACGATGGTCAGCCCCGCCTCCGGGGCGGTCCGCGCCATCTCGATCGCCGCGTCGGGCACGATGCGCGCGGCGACGCTCGGCAGCGCCCCGATGGTCAGGCGCAGCTGCGATGCGGCCAGCGTCTCGGCGACGCCCTCGATACCCTGGCTGAGGGCGGCAAGGCTGGCCGAGGCATAGGAATGAAACATCCGCCCCACCGGCGTCAGTGTCGCCCCGCCCCGTCCGCGGGCAATGAGGCGCGCCCCCAGCATCTCCTCGAGTTCAGACAGCGTCTTGGAGACGGCGGGCTGCGACACGTTCAGCCGCACGGCCGCCTTGCCGAGACTGGCGGAGCGGGCTACCTCGATAAAGGTCTTCAGATGTCTCAGACGAACCCGTGGGTCGATTTCCATAATCTCACGGTTATGCGAACTGCGCTGGAATTCATTTTACATGAGTTTTCAGGCGGCTGATAGTGAACGGGTTGAGCTGACGGAGACCGGGAGGAACCATGCAGCAGGACCCCAGCGAGCGCTATCAGGCGGGCATGAGAGTACGCCGTGCCGTGCTCGGCGACGCCCATGTCGATCGCGCCCAGCGCCAGAGCGACGGGTTCGACGCCCCCTTCCAGAGCTTCATCACCGAGGGCGCCTGGGGCACGGTCTGGTCGCGGCCGCATTTCACCCATCGCGAACGCTCCATCGTCACCATCGCGCTCCTGGCCGCGCTCGGCCAGGACGACGAGGTCGCCATGCATGTGCGGGCCACGGCCAATACCGGCGCGACCCGCGAGGACGTTCTGGAAGCGCTGCTGCACGTCGCCGTCTATGCCGGCGTGCCGGCCGCCAACCACGCCATCAAGATCGCCAAGTCGGTCTATGCCGAGATCGACAAGGCCGCTGAGGCAGGCCCCGCATGAGCGGCGGATCCTTCTTCCAGCGCGACCGCAACTGGCATCCGGCCGCCTATACGCCCGGCTACAAGACGAGCGTGACGCGCTCGCCGCAGAAGGCGCCGATCTCGCTCGACAACACCGTCTCGGAGATGACCGGCCCGGTCTTCGGCCATGATCTGATCGGCGAGACCGACAACGACCTCCTGCGCAATTTCGCCCATGGCGGCGAGCCGATCGGCCAGCGCATCATCGTCCATGGCCGGGTGCTCGACGAGACCGGCAGGGGCGTTCCCGGCGCACTTCTGGAATTCTGGCAGGCCAATGCCGGCGGGCGCTACCGCCACAAGAAGGAAACCTATCTGGCGCCGCTGGATCCGAATTTCGGCGGCTGCGGACGCACCCTCACAGATGCAGACGGCAGCTACCGCCTGCGCACCATCAAGCCCGGCGCCTATCCCTGGCCCAACGGCGTCAATGACTGGCGGCCGGCCCATATCCATTTCTCGGTCTTCGGCCATGGCTTCGCCCAGCGGCTGATCACCCAGATGTATTTCGAGGGCGACCCGCTGATCTGGCGCTGCCCGATCGTTGCGACGATCCCCGACCGCGCCGCGGTCGAACGGCTGATCGCGCCGCTCGACATGAACAATGCCGTGCCGATGGACAGCCGCGCCTATCGCTTCGACATCGTCCTGCGCGGGCGCCGGTCGACCCTGTTCGAGAACCGGACGGAGGGCAATTGATGGCCCAGCCCCTCGCCTATCTGAAGGAATCGCCGTCGCAGACCGCCGGCCCCTACGTCCATATCGGCTGTACGCCGAACTACAGCGGCATCGAGGGCGTCTATGCCGAGGATCTCGGCGCCCGCATGGTGGATGCCGAGACGCAGGGCGAGCGCATCCGCATCGTCGGCCGCGTCTTCGACGGCGTCGGCACCGCGCTGAAGGACGCCCTGGTCGAGATCTGGCAGGCCGATGCGCAAGGGCTCTATCCCGGCCCGTCCGAGACCCGCGGCACCGCCGATCCGCATTTTTCCGGCTTCGGCCGCTCGCCCGGCGACATGACCACCGGCGAGTTCGTCTTCGAGACGATCAAGCCCGGCAAGGTCCCGTTCAAGGACGGCCGCCCTCAGGCGCCGCATGTGACGGTCTGGATCGTCGCGCGCGGCATCAATCTCGGCTTGCACACCCGCATGTATTTCGGCGACGAGGAGGCGGCCAACGCAGCCGATCCGGTGCTGGCGCGCATCGAGCACCGCGCGCGGGTCCAGACACTGATCGCGCCCCGCACGCAGGAGGGTGACGTGCCGACCTACCGGTTCGACATCCACCTGCAGGGCGAGAACGAGACGATCTTCTTCGACATCTGACGGCTGCAAAGAGGTCCATGGCACAGTTCAAGACACTGAAAGACGCCGTCGCCGACAATCTGCGGCCCGGCGACATCGCGGCCTTCGAGGGCTTCACCCATCTCATTCCCCATGCGGCCGCCCATGAGGTGATCCGCCAGGGGATCGGCGAGCTGACCCTCGTGCGCCTGACACCCGACCTCGTCTACGACCAGCTCGTCGGCTGCGGGCTGGTGAAGAAGATGATCTTCTCCTATCTCGGCAATCCCGGCGTCGGCCTGCTGCGGCGCGTGCGCGACGCGGTGGAGAACGGCGTGCCGCAGGCGCTGGAACTGGAGGAACACTCCCACGCCGCCCTCGCCAATGCCTATGAGGCGGGCGCCGCCGGCCTGCCGATGGCGGTGTTCCGCGGCTACAAGGGCGCCGGGCTGAAGGCGGTCAATGCGAACATCCGCTCGGTCACCTGCCCCTTCACCGGCGAGGAACTGGCCGCCGTGCCCGCGATCCGGCCGGACGTCACCTTCATCCACGCCCAGAAGGCCGACCGGAAGGGCAATGTCCTGATCGAGGGCATTCTCGGCGTCCAGAAGGAGGCGGTGCTGGCGGCCAGGCGCGCCGTCATCACCGTGGAGGAGATCGTCGACGATTTCGACGACGCCCATCCGAACCTCACCATCCTGCCGCACTGGACGATCAGCGCAATTGCCCATGTGCCCGGCGGCGCCCATCCGTCCTATGCCCGCGGCTATTACGGCCGCGACAACGCGGCCTATGTCGAATGGGACGAGATCGCCGCAGACATGGACCGGTTCAGGGCCTGGATCGACACTCATGTCATGCAGGCCGGGCCGGAGGATTTCGCCGGCCGCGTCGAGACGCTGAAAGGGAAGATGTGATGGCCGACTTCACGCCCGACGAGATGATGACCATCGCCGCCGCGCGGGCCCTGTCAAACGACGACGTCTGCTTCGTCGGCATCGGCGCGCCCTCTGCCGCTTGCAACGTCGCCCGGCTCACCCATGCGCCGGACATCACCCTGATCTACGAGAGCGGCACCATCGCCACGGCGCCGAGCGTCCTGCCGCTGTCGATCGGCGACGGCGAACTCTGCGAGACGGCGCTGACCACCGTCTCGGTACCGGAGATGTTTCGCTACTGGCTGCAGGGCGGCCGCATCTCCATCGGCTTCCTGGGCGCCGCGCAGCTCGATCCCTTCGGCAACATCAACACCACGGTGATCGGCGACTACGCCCACCCGAAGACCCGCCTGCCGGGCGGTGGCGGCGCGCCGGAGATCGCCTCGTCCTGCGGCGAGGTGTTCATCACCATGAAGCAGACGAAGCGCGGCATGGTGAAGGCAATCGACTTCTTCACCTCCTTCGGCCACGGCAAGGGCGGCTCGGACCGCCAGGATCTCGGCATCACCACCAAGGGGCCGACGCTTCTGGTGACCGACATGGCAGTCTGGCGGCCGAACCCGCAGACCAAGGAATTCGAGGTCAATTCCATCCATCCGGGCGCCTCGCGCGAGGCAATCGCGGCGAGCTGCGACTGGGATGTCGTCTATGCGGCCGATGTCGGCGAAACACCGCCGCCGACCGAACTGGAGCTCTCCACCCTGCGCGCGATCAAGGCCCGCACCGCGGCGGCACATCGCCGGAACGCCGCGTGACGACCACCCGCACCCGCGTCGCCATCATCGGCGGTGGCCCCGCCGGCCTGCTGCTCGCGCTGATCCTGCACCGCGCCGGCATCGAAAGCGTTGTCCTGGAGCGCAAGAGCCGCGACTACGTCCTGTCGCGCATCCGCGCCGGCGTCCTCGAACAAGGCACCACGGATCTCCTGCGCACCGTCGGCCTCGGCGCGCGGATGGACCGCGAGGGCCTCGTCCATGACGGCTTCGACATCGCCTGGCGCGGCGAGATGCTGCATGTCGACCTGCGCGAACTGACCGGCGGCAAGACCGTGACGGTCTACGGCCAGACCGAGGTGACCCACGATCTCTACGACGCCCTCGACGAGGCCTGCGTGCCGGTCATCCACGAGGTCGAGGACGTCACGCCGCAGGACATCACCGGCAGCGCGCCCTTCGTCACCTACCGCACGCGCGACGGCGAACAGCGGCTGGAATGCGACTTCATCGCCGGCTGCGACGGCTTCCACGGCGTCTGCCGACAGGCGATCCCCGCCGCCAGCATCGAGACCTTCGAGCGGGTCTATCCCTTCGCCTGGCTCGGCGTCCTGACCCGCACGCCGCCGATCCAGGACGAGCTGATCTACGCCAATCACAGCCGCGGCTTCGCGCTGTGCTCGCTGCGCAATCCGCAGCTCTCGCGCTACTACATCCAGTGCGACGCCGACGACGATGTCGCCAACTGGCCGGACGAGCGCTTCTTCGACGAATTGCAGGCGCGGCTGCCCTCCGCGGTCGCCGGCAATCTGGTGCGTGGGCCGTCGATCGAGAAGTCGCTGGCGCCGCTGCGCTCCTTCGTCGCCGAGCCGATGCGCTACGGCCGGATGTTCCTCGCCGGCGATGCCGCCCATATCGTGCCGCCGACCGGCGCCAAGGGACTGAACCTGGCGGTCTCCGACATCCACTATTTGTCGCGCGCGCTGATCGCCCATTACCTCGACAAGGATGACGGGCTGCTCGACGCCTATTCCGAGACCGCGCTGGCGCGCGTGTGGAAGGCCGAGCGCTTCTCCTGGTGGTTCACCTCGATGATCCACCGTTTCGAGGAGCACGGCGCCTTTTCGCAGCGGATCCAGGAGGCGGAATTCGACTATCTGGCCGATTCCGAGGCGGCGCAGACATCGCTTGCCGAGAACTATGTGGGGCTGCCCTTCTGACGGACGGCGGGCCGCTCAGCCGCGCCCCGTCTCCCGCATGATCTGGCGCTGGCGCTCGCGCAGCGACGCCGCCTTCTCCTCGCTCAGCCGGTCGATGCAATGGGCGCAGGAGACCCCCTCCTCGAAGGCCGGGTCGGCGCGCTCCTCCGGCGACAGCGGCTGGCCGCAGCCATAGCAGGCGGTCCAGTCCGTCCGTGCCAGCCCATGGCCGACGGCGACGCGGCCGTCGAAGACGTAGCAGTCGCCCTCCCAGCGACTGTCTTCCCGCGGCACGTCCTCGAGATATTGCAGGATGCCGCCCTTCAGGTGGAAGACGCTCTCGAACCCCTTGGAGAGCATGTAGGCCGAGGCCTTCTCGCAGCGGATGCCGCCGGTGCAGAACATCGCCACCTTGCGGTGCTCGGCCGGGTCGAGCGCGGTCTCCACATAGGCCTTGAAGTCCGTGAAGCTGTCGATCGCCGGATCCACCGCCCCGGCAAAGCCGCCGACCTTGGTCTCGTAGCGATTGCGGGTGTCGAGGACGAGCACCTCCGGATCATTGATCAGGGCGTTCCAGTCGGAAGGGGCGACATAGGTGCCGACGCGCCGGGAGGGATCGGCCTCGGGTGCCCGCATGGTGATGATCTCGGGCCGGATGCGCACCTTGGTGCGGGCAAAGGGCCAGTCCTCGGCCGCCGAGAATTTCAGCTCGCCGCGGCCGATGCCGCAGCGCCGGTCGAGATGCGCGACCATCGTCGCCACGCCGTCCTGCGGTCCCGCCAGCGTGCCGTTGATCCCCTCCGGGGCAATGAGGATCGTGCCGCGTGTGCCGGTGTCGGCGCACAAGGCGGCGAGCTCGGCCTTCAGCGCGGGAAGGTCGTCGAGCGTGACAAAACGATAGAAGGTGGCGACGGTCAGGGACATGGCGCGTCATACCGCCGGTCTGCCCGCGTGACAAACCCCCGCCGCCCCGCGCCGCTCACCGATCCTTCGGCGACGATCCGGTGCAAATCTCGCCGGCGAGACGTGACGCGCCGCCCGGGAATGCTAAGACAGAGAGAGTTTCCCGCCGCCTCGTCCCTCCGCGGAGTTCGCAAGCGTTGATCGACCGTCTCATCGGTGTCGTTCTGATCGTCACGGGCGTCGCCATCCTTCTGCGCGAATGGGTGGGCAGCGCGGGCGCCGGGCTGGTCGCGGCCGCCGGCATCCTCGTCTTCCTGGTTCTCGCCACGCCGCGGGCGCCCTGGTCGCGCCAGGCATTCGTGGCGCTCGGCCTCGGCCTCGTCGCCATCGCCCTCTTCACCCGCGCCGACTGGCTCGCCATCACGCTGAAGGGGCTCGAACAGGGCGGCTTCATCGCGGCCTTCTTCATCGCGCTCGCCTCGCTGCGCGGCCCCGCCGCCGCCTCGCCGGCCATCGAGCGATGCGGGCAGTATCTCGCCAGCCAGCCGCCCGGCAAACGCTATCTGGCGCTGACCACCGGCGGCCATCTCTTCGCGCTGATCCTCAGCTACGGCGCGATCTCGCTCCTGGGCGGGTTGACCGAAAGCATCGCCAGCCGCGAGCCCAACGCCGAGATCCGCGAGATCCGCAACCGGCGCATGCTGCTGGCGATCCAGCGCGGCTTCGTCGCCTCGCTGACCTGGTCGCCGCTGGCCTTCGCCATGGCGATCTCCACCTCGGTCATTCCCGGCTCGTCATGGAGCGGGGCGGCCGTCTTCGCGATCTTCAACGCGGCTCTCGTCACCTTCATCGGCTGGGCGCTGGACACCTATTTCAAGCCGAAGCTGACCCAGCCGGCGCCGGCACGGCGCGATCCGATCGGCGGCTGGCGCGACCTGAAGCCGCTGCTGGCGCTGCTCGTCCTGCTCTTCTCGGGCGTCGCGGTGCTGGAGCTTCTCACCGGGCTGCGGGTGATCGCCGTGGTGATGCTGCTGGTGCCGACCATCGCCATCGGCTGGATTGTCATCCAGTCCCGCGGCGAGACTGGAACGGCGGCGCGGACCGCGACGCGGCTGAAGCGGCTCGCCCTCACCGACATCCCCTCCTTCCAGTCCGAGCTGATCCTCCTGGTCATGGCCGGCTTCATCGGCGCCACCGGCGGCGAGTTGCTGCAGCCGCTGATCGCCGATCAGGCCCTGGCGCTGGACGCCATCCCGGCTTCAGTGATCCTCGTCGCCATCGTCTGGATCATCCCGCTGCTCGGCCAGCTCGGCATGAACCCGATCCTGTCGGTGTCGCTGCTGGCGCCCTTGCTGCCGTCGGCCGCCGCCATGGGCGTGTCGCCGAATGTCGTCGTCGTCGCGCTGACCGCCGGCTGGGCGCTCACCGGCGCATCCTCGCCCTTCACGGCGACGACGCTGCTGATCGGACGGCTTGGCCATACCAGCGCCTTCCGGGTCGGGGTGGTCTGGAACGGCGGCTTCATGGTGGCCGGCCTGCTGGCCCTGTCGGCCACCGTCTTCCTGATCGCGCAGCTCTGAGCCGCCTGCTTCGCGCGGCATCCGGTTCGACGCGTTAACGCTTGTTTAACCATCGAACCGTCGTACAGGCGCGACTCACTTTGGCGCCGATTTGTTTCTGTCCTGTTCTTGTTTCATTCCAATTTCCATGCTTACCTAACGTCGCTTTCCGGCAAATTGGGTGGGCCGGAGTTCATCACGAGGGGTGGTGGCAATGGTATCTCGGGTCAAGACGGTGGCGTTTCAGGGCATCGAAGCGATTCCCGTCGACGTGCAGGTGATGGTGGCGCCGGGCAAGGTCGGCATCCAGATCGTCGGCCTGCCGGACAAGGCGGTGGCCGAGAGCCGCGAGCGCGTCCAGGCGGCCCTGCATGCCTCCGGGCTGTCGATGCCGCCCAAGAAGGTGACCGTCAATCTCGCCCCCGCCGACCTTCCCAAGGAGGGCAGCCATTACGACCTGCCGATCGCTCTCGGCCTGATGGCGGCGCTCGGCGCGATCCCGTCCGACGCGCTGGCCGGCTTTGTCGTCCTCGGCGAGCTCTCCCTCGACGGCATGACCACGGCGGTCGCCGGGGCCCTGCCGGCGGCAATGGGCGCCAACGCCATCGGCCTCGGCCTGATCTGCCCGGCTGAAAGCGGCGCGGAGGCGGCCTGGGCGAGCCAGGACATGGACATCGTCGCCGCCCGCAGCCTGATCCAGATCGCCAATCATTTCCGCGGCACGCAGATCATCGCCCGGCCGGAGCCGGCCATCCGGGCCGCGCCTTCCGACCTGCCGGACCTTGCCGAGATCAAGGGCCAGATCGTCGCCAAGCGGGCGCTGGAGATCAGTGCGGCGGGCGGCCACAATCTCCTGATGGTCGGCCCGCCCGGTTCGGGCAAGTCGATGCTGGCGCAGCGCCTGCCGTCGATCCTGCCAGCGCTGACACCGCGCGAATTGCTCGAAGTGTCGATGATCGCCTCGATCGCCGGGGAATTGTCCGGCGGCAAGCTGTCGGATCGCCGGCCGTTCCGGGCGCCGCATCATTCGGCCTCGATGGCGGCGATGGTCGGCGGCGGCCTGAGGGCGCGGCCGGGCGAGGTCTCGCTCGCCCATCGCGGCATCCTGTTTCTCGACGAATTCCCCGAATTCTCGCCGGTCGTGCTGGATTCCCTGCGCCAGCCGCTGGAGGCCGGCGAAAGCGTCATCGCCCGGGCCAATCACCGCGTCACCTACCCGGCCAAGATGCAACTCGTGGCGGCAATGAATCCCTGCCGATGCGGCATGGCGGGCGAGCCCGGCCGAAGTTGCGCCCGCGGCCCACGCTGTGCCGCCGACTACCAGGCCCGCATCTCCGGCCCGCTGATGGACCGGATCGACATTCGCGTCGACGTGCCGGCGGTGACGGCCGCCGACCTGATCAAGCCGCAGCCGGCGGAATCCTCGGCCGAGGTGAAGGCGCGCGTCGCCGCCGCCCACGCCCTGCAGACGGAGCGCTACGAGACGCTCGGCCTGCCCGGCTCGACCCGCAATTCCCGTTGCCCTGCCGCCCTGATCGAAAGCGTCGCCGAGCCGGACCGGGAGGGCCGGACCCTGCTGCAGGAGGCGGCCGAGCAGATGCGGTTCTCCGCCCGCGCCTATCACCGCATTCTCAAGGTCGCGCGGACCCTGGCCGATCTCGACGGCGACGACATGGTCCGGCGCATCCATCTGGCCGAGGCGATCTCCTACCGCATGGCCGGCGAGCGCCTGGCCGCCGCGGCATGACGGCGGCATGAGCGCGGAGCCGCACCCCGCCATTGCGGGCTACGACATCATCGCCGACCGCTTCGAGGCCGCGCGCCGGCTAAAGCCGTGGGAGCCGCCCTTCTACGCGCAACTGGCGGCATCGCTTCCAACCGGGGCGCGGCTCCTGGATTGCGGCTGCGGCACCGGTCACGCGGGGCTGGCGCATTGTCTGGAGGCCGGCGTCTCGATCACGGCGCTCGACGGGTCGGCCGCCATGCTGGCGCATTTCCATCGGGCCTATCCGCAGGTTCCGACCATCCTGTGCGACATGCGAGCCTAGCTCCCGGCCGTGTCCTTCGATGCAATCATCGCTTGGGACAGCTTCTTCCATCTGGACCACGGCGACCAGACGGCGATGCTGGGCCGCTTCGCGGCGTGGCTGCGCCCCGGCGGCTGGCTGATGTTCACCAGCGGGCCGTCGCATTCGGCGATCCGCGACAAGATGTTCGACGTGCCCATCGCCTATGCCAGCTATTCGGATGCCGGCTACCGGGTGCTTCTGGCGGAGGCCGGCTTCACCGTGCGCATGGCCGTCTTCGACGAGCCGCAGGGCGCCATCCACAAAGTCTGGATGGCGCAGAAGAGCTGATGCAGTCCGAGGTTTGTTCGCGCAGGGATACCACCGCGCGGCCATCGACCCGGGCGAGGCGGCCGCAACACCGCAGCCGCAACGACAAGGCCCCTCAGGCAGCCCCGCCAAAGCGGGCCGCTGCCCAGCGGCGGACGGCCTACGCCTGTGCTCCGGGACGTTGTGCCCCCCCTCGACAGGCTGCGCACTCCATCAACGCGCGTCATCCTCGGGTTCAACCCGACGCCCCATGCCACAGCGCCGATGCGGCCCGCTGCGCAGCACAACCGCACGCCACCATCCCAACAGCAACGCGCGCCGAGTACGCCCGCCGGACGCTGCGAACCGTTACGCCCGCAACGTGCCGCCGGTGGCCTTTTCGACTTGGGCGACGATCTTGGCGGACACCGCCTCCAGATCCTCCTCGGTCAGGGTCCGCTCGACCGGATTGAGGGTGACTTCCAGCGCCACCGACTTGCGGTTCTCGCCGAGCGCCGCGCCGGTGAAGACGTCGAAGACGCGCACCTCGCCGACCAGCTTGCGGTCGGCACCCTCGGCCGCGCGCACCAGCTTCAGCGCCTCGACATCGGCATCGACGACGAAGGCGAAGTCGCGGCGCACCGGCTGGAAGGCCGACAGGGCCAGCACCGGCTTGGTGCGGGTCGCCTTGCGCTTGGGCGTCGGGATCGCGTCGAGAAACACCTCGAAGCCGCAATGCGGCCCTGAGGCATCCAGCGTCTTCAGCGTCTTCGGATGGAATTCGCCGAACTCCGCCAGCACCACCTTGGGCCCCAGCTTGATCCGGCCGGAGCGGCCCGGATGGTACCAGTCGCTCGCCGGCGCCTCGATCATCAGCCGGTCGACCGGCGCGCCGGCGGCCTCCAGCGCCGCGATGGCGTCGGCCTTGGCGTCGTACACCGAGACGGCGGAGGCATTGCCGTTCCACGACCGGCCGCCGCCGGACATGATGGCGGTGCCGCGGCGCAGGCCGCCGGCGACGCGCAGCTGGCCGTCCGGCTCGTCCGAGCGGTAGATCGCCGCCACCTCGAACAGCGCCGTGTCGCCATGGCCGCGGGCGGCGTTGCGCGCCGCCGCCGTGATCAGGCCCGGCAGCAGCGACGGCCGCATGTCCGACATGTCGGCCGAGATCGGGTTCTCCAGCTTCAGCGCGGTCGCGCCGCCGCCGAAGGCCGCGGCGTGGCTCTCGCCGATGAAGCTGTAGCTCACCGTCTCCACCATGCCGCGGGCGGCCAGCGCCCGGCGCGCGGCGCGGTCGCGGATCTGCGGCACGGTGAGGATGCGCCCGCCGACGGCACCGGCCGAAGGCAGCGGCTGCGGCGCGATCGTGTCGACGCCGACGAGGCGCATGACTTCCTCGACGAGATCGGCCTTGCCGTCGATGTCCGGGCGCCAGCTCGGGCTGACGACGCTGGCGGTTTTGCCTTCCGGCGACACTTTGAAGCCGAGGCTTTCCAAGATGGCGACCTGCCGGTCGCGCTCCACCTGGATGCCGGTCAGTCGCTCGGTCTCGGTGAAGGGCAGGACGATGGGCGCCGGCGCCGGCGTCGTGCTCTCGACGACGATGCGCCGCGACGGCGTGCCGCCGCACAGATCAAGGACGAGGCGCGTCGCCAGATCGAGGCCCGGCTCCATGAAGTCGGGATCGACGCCGCGCTCGAAGCGGTAGCGCGCATCGGTGATGATGCCGAGGCTGCGGCCGGTGCGGGCGATGGCGCGCGGGTCCCACAGCGCCGATTCGATCAGGACGTCGGTCGTCGCCGCATCGCAGCCCGAATGCTCGCCGCCCATGATGCCGGCAATGGATTCGACGCCCTTGTCGTCGGCGATGACGCACATGCCGGCCGACAGGGTGTAGGTCCGCTCGTCGAGGGCCAGTACCTCCTCGCCGTCACGGGCGTCGCGCACGACGAGGCCGCCGGCCACCTTGGCGGCGTCGAAGACGTGCAGCGGGCGGCCGCGGTCGAAGGTGACGTAATTGGTGATGTCGACGAGCGCGTTGATCGGGCGCAGGCCGATCGCCTTCAGCCGCTTCTGCATCCATTCCGGCGAGGTGCCGTTGGCGACGCCCGAGACCTTGCACAGGGCAAAGCCGGTGCAGGTCGCGCTTTCCACCGACAAGGCGACGGGGCAGTCGCCCTCGCCCTCGATGCGCTCGGGCGCGGCGGTCTTCAGCGTGCCCATGCCGGAGGCGGCAAGATCGCGGGCGATGCCGGCGACACCGGTGGCGTCGGGTCGGTTCGGCGTCAGATTGATCTCGATGACCGGATCGGCGAGGTCGGCATAATCGGCAAAGCGCGTGCCCACCGGCGCGTCCGCGGCGAGATCGATGATGCCGTCATGGCTGTCGGAGAGTTCGAGCTCGCGCTCCGAGCACATCATGCCGTGGGATTCGACGCCGCGGATGCGGCCGATCGACAGGGTGGTGTCGATGCCCGGCACATAGGTGCCCGGCGTCGCCAGAACGCCGACCATCCCGGCCCGCGCATTGGGCGCGCCGCAGACCACCTGCAGCGGCTTGCCGTCATTGACCTCGGGCCCGGCGTCGACGCTCAGCACCTGCAGCTTGTCGGCGTCTGGGTGGCGCTCGGCGCTCAGCACCCGCGCGATGCGGAAGGGCGCGAAGACGGCGCGGTCGTCGACGGTCTCGACCTCGAGGCCGATCATGGTCAGGCGTTCGCAGATCTCGGCCAGCGAGGCGTCGGTGTCGAGATGGTCCTTGAGCCAGGAAAGCGTGAATTTCATCGGTTCGGTTCAGTCTCGTTGCGGACGGGCCGATCGGCCGTGGGAAATGCGCCGGATGGCTGGGGGGCCGCGGCGCGCGTGTCTTCGCCGGGGCGCCTGCGGGCGCTCCGGCCACGGGGCTCAGAAATCGTCGCGCCGCTTCGGCCCGGCGATGTCGTCGGCGACGCCCTGCGCCAGCGCCGTGGCATGGACGAAGCGATAGGTCAGCAGGGCGACGATGGCAAAGACCACGTAGAGGACGAGCAGCGTGCCCCAGGGCAGCAGCGTATCGAAGCCGAAGCGGTCGAGGATCGCCGGCAGGCCGACGCCGGTGAAGAACGAGGCCAGCGCCGCCGGGGTCTGCGACATGGAGCGGTAGTAGAAGGCAAAGAGGCCGACCGTCACCAGCGCCAGGACGATGCGACCGGGCGAGGCCAGAAGCGCAAAGAAGCTCGTGTCGGCAAACAGCCAGCTGGCGAAGTCGAGCGCCAGAAGGCCGATCACGGCGCCGGCCACGACGGCGATCACTTCGAGGACGGTCATGCGTGCCGACATGGCGAAGGCTCCTGCTTGCAGTGGACAGTCAACTCAGAATGGCCCGCCGCAGATCCCGAGAGACTGCGCGGCGGTCATCAATGTCACGTCGACAGGCCGCCGAACAGGGTCGGCATGTCGAGCGGGCGGAAGCCGTAATGCTCCAGCCAGCGCACGTCGGAATCGAAGAAGGCGCGCAGGTCCGGCATGCCGTATTTCAGCATGGCGATGCGGTCGATGCCCATGCCCCAGGCGAAGCCCTGATACTCGTCCGGGTCGAGCCCGCCATGGCGCAGCACGTTCGGATGCACCATGCCGCAGCCCAGGATCTCCATCCAGTCCGAGCCCTCCCCGAAGCGCACTTCGCCCGGGTTCGACCGGTCGCACTGGATGTCGACCTCGAGGCTCGGCTCGGTGAAGGGGAAGTAGGACGGCCGGAACCGCATGTTCAGCGACGGCACCTCGAAGAACGCCTTGCAGAACTCCTCCAGCACCCATTTCATGTTCGCCACATTGGCGGTCTTGTCGATGACAAGACCCTCGACCTGGTGGAACATCGGCGAATGGGTCGCGTCGGAATCCTGCCGGTAGGTGCGGCCGGGAATGACGATGCGCAGCGGCGGCTTCGTCGTCTCCATGGTGCGGATCTGCACCGGCGAGGTGTGGGTGCGCAGCACCTTGCGCTCTCCCTTTGCGTCCGGCTTCAGGAAGAAGGTGTCGTGCATCTCGCGGGCCGGATGGCCCTCGGGAAAGTTCAGCGCCGTGAAATTGTAGTGGTCGGTCTCGATGTCCGGCCCTTCGGCAATCGCAAAGCCCATGTCGGCGAAGATCGCGGTGATCTCGTCGATGACCTGGCTGATCGGATGGATACGGCCGCGGGCGGCCGGGCTGGGGCGCACCGGCAGGGTCACGTCGACGCGCTCGGCGGCCAGGCGCACGGCAATCGCGGCGTCGGCGAGTTCCTCGCGGCGGGCGTTGATCAGCGTCTGGGCGCGATCACGCAGGCCGTTCAGCTTCGGGCCTTCGACGCGGCGCTCGTCGGGGCTCATCTTGCCGAGACCCTTCAGGAGCTCGGAGATGCGGCCCTTCTTGCCGAGTTCGGCAACGCGGATCGCCTCCAGCTGCGCCTCGTCGGCGGCGGCCGCGACCTGTTCGGAGAGATGGGCTTCCAGTGCCTGAAGATCGCTCATCCGTTGCTCCCATACTGCTTGCGAAGGCCGGACGACCATGCGCCGACGGTCCCCGCGCAAGACGCGCCCGGACCGCGGCCCGATCGGACCCGCCGACATGAAAAGGCCCGCGCGGCAGTGCGGCGCGGGCCCGTAAGCGTCAAGAGTTGCGCTGGCCTCAGGCCGCGCGCGTCTCGCCAACGGCGCGCTCGTAGGCACCGTCAAATTCGCTTTCCTTGAGGTAGGCAAGCGCCGACTTGGCCTGCTCGCACAGCGCACCGAACGCCTCGGGCTCGTGGATCGCGATGTCGGACAGGACCTTGCGGTCGACCTCGATGCCGGCCTTGTTCAGGCCGTCGATGAAGCGGCCATAGGTCATGCCATGCTCGCGGACGGCGGCATTGATGCGCTGGATCCACAGGGCGCGGAAATTCCGCTTCTTCACCCGGCGATCGCGGGTCGCATACTGCTTCGACCGGTCGACGGCGGCCTTGGCGGCGCGGATGGTGTTCTTGCGACGACCGTAGAAACCGGCGGCCTGCTTCAGAATCTTCTTGTGCTTGGCGTGGGACGTTACGCCCCGTTTCACTCGTGCCATGATCTAAACTCCTGAATTCTCTAAAAAGCCCGGGCCGCTTAGCGGTTGTAGGGCATGTAGATCTTGACGATCCGCTCGTCGGGCTTGGACAGGATCATCGTGCCGCGCGCATCGCGCAGGAAGTCGTTGGAGCGTTTGATCATGCCGTGGCGCTTGCCGGCGGCGCCTGCCTTGACGCGGCCATTGGCCGTCATCCGGAAGCGCTTCTTGGCGCTGGCCTTGGTCTTCATCTTGGGCATTTTGCTCTCCTTGGTGAGGATCGCGACAATCCGCGGGCAATCGGAACTCCCGATTGCCGGGTCGCCTCTGTGACGATGTCGCGACAGCATTGAGAACCGCCACGGCATGCCCTGCCGGCCGGTTCGCATCTGAACGTCGCGTTTATAGGCAAAGACGGGTCGCCGCGCAAGACGCCACGCCGGGGTTCCTCACAGCCCCGGATCCGCCTCGCAGCCGGCCGGGACAGCCGGGGAGGCGCCATCCCTATCCCTATGGAATCTTCTTGACTCCGGCTATTTCCTCACTGAGTTATTTGCGGGATCCCGGACACGAGGGAATCATCCGGTGGGCATGGAAATGGACGGCAATGACGCTCATTCGGTTTCCGCACGGTGTGGACACGCTGCGCGAACAACTCCCATGCGCCGCTTTCAGCCGGGAAAACTGGGTCGGGGTCACACAGGCCATCGACGCGATGTTCGCCGGCGCGCGGACGACGCTCCTTCGGGTGGCGACGCAATGCACCGAGCGCCTCGAACTCGCCCTGCCGTTCGGCGGGCAGCAGGCCGTCTTCCGCTTCGGTGAAACCGGCCCGCCCCCGGGCACGCCGAACCTCGTTGCGGGGGCGGTGTTCGACAGCCGCCAGATCGATCCTTTCGGAATGCCCCCATCACCGACCGCATGGGCGACCGGACTGGTCCTCCACCGCGGCGCGCCATGGACCTGGCTCCTCCTCGTCGAAAGCCCCGATACCCCGACAGGACGCAATGCAACGGCCATCCACACGCTGCTGCGCCGCAATGCCGACGATCTGCGGCGCACCTTCCTGGTGTCCCACTGCCTCGGCACCCCGGACGAGCCGGACCGGGAGACGATCGAGGCAAGCTGGGACCCGCTGCCCTTCGGGATCGCGCTTCTGTCCGACCGCCGCACCATCCTTGCCGCCAACACGGCCGCGGAGGACATGATCTCGACACGCCGCTTCTTCGTGCCGCCGGGTGACACCGCCACCCTGCGCCCCGCGACAATGCGGGATCGGCGCCAACTCTACCGCGCGGTCGAACGCATCGTCGGCGGCGACAGCGACAGCGAGGCCCTCGGCCTACACGGCCTGCGCCACGGCGCCCCCTTGCCGATTACACTTCTACCCTGCGGCCATGGCAACGGGCTCGAACGGTGCGGAGAACCGCCGCCAAGGCGTCTCGACCGGCTGATCGCCGTCATAGGCAAGAGCCAGCAGGAGCTGCAGGCCTGCTGCTACCGCGCCTGAGCCGCCCGGAACGCTCCCTGTGGCTGGCGACATGGCCGGGCCCCACAAGGAAAAAGCCGGCGCCCCCGAGGGATGCCGGCTTTCTGCATGTCTACCGATCGACGATCGATCTCAGCCGCGCGGGGCGAGAACCATCATCATCTGCCGGCCCTCGAGCTTGGGCTCGGCCTCGACCTTGGCGATCTCGCCGGTCTCTTCGCGAACCCGGTTGAGCAGACGCATGCCCAGTTCCTGGTGCGCCATCTCGCGACCCCGGAAGCGCAGGGTGACCTTCACCTTGTCGCCCTCGTCGAAGAAGCGGCGGACCGACTTCATCTTGGTCTCGTAATCGTGCTCGTCGATGTTCGGCCGCATCTTGATCTCTTTGACCTCGATGGTCTTCTGGCGCCTGCGCGCCTCGGCCGACTTCTTCTGGGTCTCGTATTTCAGCTTGCCCAGGTCGAGAATCTTGCAGACAGGCGGGTTGGCCGTCGGCACGATCTCGACGAGATCGAGTCCGGCTTCCTCAGCCATGGCAAGCGCTTCAGAGGTCGCGGTCGGGCCGCGGTTTTCACCGTCGGCGTCGATCAACTGGACCTGAGGAACGCGAATATCCTTGTTGGAACGCGGTCCCGTGTTCTGGGTCGGTGGTGCACGGAATGGTCTGCGAATGGTCGTTGACTCCTGTTGTTGACGAC
Organism: Aurantimonas manganoxydans SI85-9A1; assembly: GCF_000153465.1. GTDB lineage: Bacteria > Pseudomonadota > Alphaproteobacteria > Rhizobiales > Rhizobiaceae > Aurantimonas > Aurantimonas manganoxydans. Next base: position 3,662,218 of record NZ_CH672387.1, read on the forward strand.
GCAAGACGGCTCTGGGACAACACGCGGCGTCGGATCGGGTTCCTCGAACGAACGGCGGAACCGATCAACGATCACCCACGATGCGGGTCCTTCAGTGGGGCGTATATAGCATCGGCTGGGCCGATTGGCACGCCCCGGCCGTCGAGAAAATGCGCCGGGGGCCCCAGACGGGCGCGTCGGGCGCCGTAGAGTCACCAGAACGGATCATCCTCATGCGCGCCGAACCCTCTGCCGATACGCCCCGGACCCTGACCGTCGGCACCGACGCACGGCGCATCGCCTACCGCACCCAGGCCGGCGCGGGCCCCACCCTCGTCTGGCTCGGCGGCTACCGTTCCGACATGCGCGGCACGAAGGCAGAGTATCTGGCCGAACTGGCGCAGCGCGAGGGTCTCGGCTTCTGCCGGCTCGACTATTCCGGTCATGGCGAATCCGGCGGTCGCTTCGAGGACGGCACGATCAGCCGCTGGGTCGAGGACGCCAAGGCGGTCATCGATGCCGCCGTCGACGGGCCGGCCATTCTCGTCGGCTCGTCCATGGGGGCATGGGTCGCCCTGCGGCTGACGCAGATGGCGCGGGACGCCGGCGACCGCAAACGGATCGCCGGGCTGCTGCTGCTGGCCCCGGCCCCCGACTTCACCGAGAAGCTGATGATGCCGAAACTCGACGCCGCGCAGCGCGAGGCGCTGGCGCGTGACGGCGTGCTGACCAAGCCGTCCGACTATTCGCCCGAGCCCGACCTCTACACCCGGGCGCTGTTCGAGGACGGCCGCGACAATCTCGTCATGACCGATCTGATCGAGACGGGCTGTCCGGTGACGATCATCCAGGGCATGGCCGACAAGGACGTCCCGTTCTCCCATGCGATGGAGCTGGTCACCCACCTGCCCTTCTGCGGAACGATCATGACGCTGGTCAAGGACGGCGATCATCGCCTGTCCCGGCCGCAGGATCTGGCCCTGATCGGCCGCGCGGCGACCGATCTCGTCACCGCGTTCCGCGACGGCGCGTAAGGTTCCACCGATTCTGCATCGCGAAAGCGATCGCCTCCAGCCTGTTGTGAATTTGTCACAAAGCCATCGGCCGGACCGAGAAAGCCCCATGATTTCCGTTTATTAGCCTGCTACGGATCGCGCCCAAATGCCTGTTCACGCTGTCGTTTCCATGCGGAAACCGGCTGCAGCTTGTGCGTGGCTGGAGAATGATGCGCCGCAGCAACGCCGGTTGCGTTGACAGTTTTCCGCATCCCCAACACCATCGAGACCAGAGAGGGTTGTTCGTCCGAGCGGGGTACGGATGGGGTCTTTACGCGCAATCGGCGCCACGATATTGCTTTGCCTGACAGCACAGACCGGATCGGTCATGGCGGAAGCACGCGGGCCGTTCATGGTGGTCGGAGTCACCACCTCGCCGCCGGTCGGACACCGGCTGTTCTGCCATACCCATCCCGATGAATGCCGCCCCGCCAGCGACCGCGTGGCCGGCCAGAGCATCGAACCGGTCAAGCTCACGCCCGAACTGATCAGCGCGGTGGCCGAAACCAATGCCGAGATCAACCGCCGCATCACCGCCAGATCGGATCACGAGCTCTACGGGGTCGAGGAGCGCTGGACCTATCCCCCGGAGAGCAACGAGGGCGACTGCGAGGACTACGCTCTCCTGAAGCGCAAGATCCTGCACGAGCGCGCAGGCATCGATCTGGGCAATCTTCTCCTCACCGTCGTGCGCAAGCGCGATGGCGAAGGCCACGCCATCCTGACGCTCAGGACACAGCGCGGCGAATTCATTCTCGACAATCTCGATCGCCGGGTCGTGGCCTGGGGCGATACGCCCTACCGCTTCCTGAAGCGCCAGAGCGTCGCCGATCCCGGCCGCTGGAACCGCGTCGAGGACGGCAATGCCGTACTGGTGGGGTCGGTCAAGGACTAGGTCTCGCCGGCCCGTTCCGTCCGGCTTCGGCGATCGCCCCAGCGATGCGCGCCGCCGTCAGTTCTCTTCGCCGGTGTCCGGCGCCGACGGCTCTTCCTCGGTCCCGGGAATCACGTAGCTGCCGCTCAGCCAGCGATTGAGGTCGATCGCCTTGCAGCGCGGCGAGCAGAACGGATAGCTCGCCCGGTCCGACGCATTGCCGCATTCGGGGCATTGCCGCTTGGAACGAAGCGGCGTCACCTTCGCACCGATCGCATTCATGCCGTTTCCGTCTGGCCCGCTGCGGCCTTCCACCGGTTGTGGATGTCGTAGCCTTCGCCGGCGAGCAGCGCGAGCGTCTCGTAGAGCGGCAGACCGACGACGCTGGTGTAGGAGCCGATCAGGCGCACGACGAAGCTGCCGGCCAGACCCTGGATGGCATAGCCACCGGCCTTGCCGCGCCATTCGTCCGAGGCGATGTAGCAATCGATATCCTCGCGCGACAGCCGCTTGAAGCGGACGCGCGTCTCGATCAGGCGCTGGCGCAGCGAGCCGCTCGGGCCGACCAGAGCGACGCCGGTATAGACGCGGTGCGTGCGTCCCGACAACGTGCGCAGATTGGCGATCGCGTCGTCGGCCAGTTCGGCCTTGGGCATGATCTGCCGGCCCACCGAGACCACCGTGTCGGCCGCCAGCACGAAGCGCGGACCTGGAACGTCGAGCTCGCGCAAGGCGCGCACGGCCAGTTCGGCCTTCGCCTTGGCCAGCCGCTTGGCCAGCGAACGCGGATGCTCGTTGCGCAGCGGCGACTCGTCCATGTCGGCCGGCAGCAGGCGGTCCGGCTCGATACCGGCCTGCGCAAGCAACTCCAGCCGCCGGGGCGAACCCGAGGCGAGAACGAGCACGGGGTGCGCCGCTTTGGTACTCATGCCCTTGCCGACTTACTTGAAGCGGTAGGTGATGCGACCCTTGGTCAGGTCGTAGGGTGTCATCTCGACGAGCACCTTGTCGCCGGTCAGGACGCGGATGCGGTTCTTGCGCATGCGGCCCGCCGTATGGGCGATGATCTCGTGCTCGTTCTCGAGTTTGATCCGGAACGTCGCGTTGGGTAACAGCTCTGTCACCGTGCCCGGAAACTCGAGAACTTCTTCTTTTGCCATATGATGTAGTGCCTTGATCGTGTGTGAGGGCGCGAAGCGTCAGGCTTCGCGACGAGACGAACCGCCGCACTGACGCGGCGACGGAATGGGGATCGGTGCCTTAGATCGGGGCAAACGCGAAAAAAAGCAATATGCGCCGGTCGATCACGGCCGCCAAGAGGCGCGCCGACAGCATCGGAACGACATCGAACCCGCCCCGATCCTCAACCGGCCGAGACGCGTTCGATGTCGGCGCCGCAGGCGCCCAGCTTTTCTTCCAGCCGCTCGAAGCCGCGATCCAGATGATAGACGCGGTTGATCGTCGTCTCGCCCTCGGCGACGAGGCCGGCGATCACCAGCGACACGGAGGCGCGCAGATCGGTCGCCATGACCGGCGCGCCGACGAGGCGATTGACGCCCTCGATCGTCGCGACCTGGCCGGACAGGGTGATCCGGGCGCCGAGGCGGACCAGTTCCTGCACATGCATGAAGCGGTTCTCGAAGATCGTCTCGGTGATGTGCGAGGTGCCCTCGGCCCGCGTCATCAGCGCCATCATCTGCGCCTGCAGATCGGTCGGGAAGCCCGGATAGGGGTCGGTGACCACGTCGACCGGCGCGATGCCGCCGCCATTGCGATAGACGCGAATGCCGTCCTCGACCGGATCGACGGTGACGCCGGCGCCCTTCAGGCTGCCGAGCGCGGTCTGCAGGAGCTGGGCATTGGTGCCGGTCAGCGTCACGTCGCCGCCGGTCATCGCCACGGCCATGGCGTAGGTGCCGGTCTCGATGCGGTCGGGCAGCACCCGGTGGCGGGCGCCCGACAGGGCCGGCACGCCCTCGATGGTGATGGTGCCGGTGCCGGCGCCCTCGATCCTGGCGCCCATGGCCGAGAGGCAGGTGGCGAGGTCGACGACCTCCGGCTCGCGCGCCGCGTTCTCCAGAACCGTCTGGCCCTTGGCGAGCGTCGCGGCCATCATCAGCACGTGGGTCGCGCCGACCGAGACCTTCGGGAAGACGTAGCGCGCGCCGACGAGGCCGCCCTTGGCCTCGGCCACGGCATAGCCGGCATCGATGTCGATGGTGGCGCCGAGCGCCCGCAGGCCGTCGATGAACAGGTCGACCGGCCGGGTGCCGATGGCGCAGCCGCCCGGCAGCGAGACCTTGGCCTTGTGCATGCGCGCCAGAAGCGGACCGATGACCCAGAAGCTCGCCCGCATCTTGGAGACGAGCTCGTAGGGCGCGGTGGTGTCGACGATGTTGCGCGCATCGAAATGAATGGTGCGGCCGAGACCCGGCTGCTGCCGGAAGCGCTTGCCGATCACCGAATAGTCGACGCCGTGGTTGCCGAGAATACGGATCAGCTGCTCGACATCGGCGAGATGCGGCACGTTTTCCAGCGTCAGCGTGTCGTCGGTGAGCAGCGACGCGATCATCAGCGGCAACGCCGCGTTCTTGGCGCCCGAGATGGGTATCGTCCCGTTGAGCTCGTTGCCGCCGCGAATGCGAATGCGATCCATGATGTCCGGCCTTGCCTGCTATCGTCCCGAAGGCGGGTCTCTACACCAGCCGGCACCGGGTATCAAACGGCGGCACGCAGAGCCGGCCCGCCTGAGCCCGCTCAGATGTGGATGGCGTGGCCCAGCGCCTTGAAGGCGGCCTCCTGGAATCCTTCCCCTTGAGTCGGATGGGCGTGGATGGTCCCGGCGATGTCTTCGAGGCAGGCGCCCATCTCCAGCGCCAGCCCAAAGGCGGCCGACAATTCGGAAATGCCGGCGCCGACGGCCTGGATGCCGAGCACCAGGTGATTGTCGGCCCGCGCCACCACCCGCACGAAGCCGTCGTCGCGGGCAAGGGTCATCGCCCGACCATTGGCCTGGAAGGGGAAGAGCCCGATCTTCGTCTCATGGCCCTGCCGCTTCGCCTCCTCCGGCGACAGGCCGACGGTGACGATCTCCGGATCGGTGAAACAGATCGCCGGGATGGCGCGCTTGTCCCAGGCGAGCCGCGCACCGGCGACGATCTCGGCGACCATCTCGCCCTCGGCCATCGCCTTGTGGGCCAGCATCGGCTCGCCGCAGACATCGCCGATGGCATAGACGCCGCGCATGGCGGTGCGGCGCTGTTCGTCGACCCGCAGGAACGGCCCGTCCATCTCCAGCACCAGCTCCTCGCGGCCCCAGCCGTCGGTCAGCGGCCTTCGCCCGACCGTGACGAGAACCCGGTCCGCGGCAAGCCGGCGCTCGCCGCCATCGGCGCCTTCCACGACGAGGTCGCCCCCCTCGCCGGCCAGCCCCATGGCTTTCGCCTCGGTCAGGATCTCGACGCCGAGCGCCTCGAGCCGCGCGCGCACCGGCCGGACGAGTTCGGCATCGTAGAGCGGCAGGATCTGCGCCGTCGCCTCGACGATGGTGACGGTCGAGCCGGCCTTGGCGAAGGCGGTGCCGAGCTCGACGCCGATATAGCCGCCGCCGACCACCACCAGACGCTCCGGCGGCGCGTCGAGACTCAGCGCCTCGGCCGACGAGATCACCTTGCCGCCGAAGGGCAGCGACGGCAGTTCGACCGGCACCGAGCCGGTGGCGATGACGACATTCTCGGCGGCAATGCGCTGGGTGCCCGTCTCGCCCGTCACCTCGACGGTCTTGCCGTCGAGAAATCGCGCCCGGCCGGAGACGAGCTTCACCTTGGCCCGTTTCAGAAGACCGGTGACGCCGTTGTTCAGGCGGTTGACGATGCCGTCCTTCCAGTCGACCACCTCGCCCCAGTCGAGGCCAGGCTCGGCGGCCGTGATGCCCGGGATCGCCGCGCCGCGGGCGGCTTCGCGCAACAGGAAATATTCGTCGGCGGCGTGGATCAGTGCCTTGGACGGGATGCAGCCGATATTCAGGCAGGTGCCGCCCGGCTTGCGGTCGTCGACGATCACCGTGTCGAGGCCCAGCTGACCGGCGCGGATCGCTGCGACATAGCCGCCGGGGCCGGCGCCGATCACCAGGAGCTGGCAGGAAATGTCGGTCATGGCCGCTCCTCGACGAAGATCATCGCGGGGGTTTCCAGAAGTGCCTTGATGCGCTGGACGAAGCGGGCGGCGTCCCAGCCGTCGATCACCCGGTGGTCGAAGCTGGAGGACAGGTTCATGCGCCGGCGCGGCACGAAGCCGGTGCCGTCCCAGACCGGGCGGATCTCGATCTTGTTGACGCCGACGATGGCGACTTCCGGATGGTTGATCACCGGCGTCGTGACGATGCCTCCCATGGCGCCGAGCGAGGTGATGGTGATGGTCGAGCCGGACAGCTCCTCGCGCTTGGCGGTGCCGGACTTCGCCGCCTCGCCGAGCCGGGCCAGTTCGCCGGCGCAGTTCCACAGGTCGCGCGCCTCGGCATGGCGAACCACCGGGACGACCAGCCCGGCGCCGGTCTGGGCCGCGATGCCGATATGGACGCCGCCATGCTGGTGCAGGACATTGGCCTCGTCGTCATAGAGCGCGTTCAGCGCCGGCTGCTCGCGAATGGCGATGACCATCGCCCGCATCAGGAACGGCAGAAGGGTCAGTTTCGGCCGGTCCTCGCGGCGGTCGCGGTTCATCGCGGCGCGCAGCTCCTCCAGCGCCTCGACGTCGATCTCCTCGACATAGGTGATGTGGGCGATGCGGCTCTTGGCCAGCGCCATCTTCTCGGCGATGCGCCGCCTGAGGCCGACCACCTTGATCTCGGTGACGGAACTGTCGGCCTGCAGGCCTCCGCCGGCGGAAGGCTCGGTGCCGCCGCCGTCCAGATAGGCGTCGAGATCGTCCCGGCCGATCCGGCCCGCCGGACCGCTGCCGGCGACCCGGCGCAGATCGATTCCGGCCTCCATGGCCCGGCGCCGCACAGCCGGCGAGGCCAGCGGACGCTCACCCGGCTTGCGCGCCGGCGAAGCGGACGCAGGCCGCTGCGCCTTCGGCCGGGCCGGGGTCGCCGGGGACGCGCCAGAGGAACCGCCACCCGACGGCTTTGCCGGCTTATCTGATGTCGCCTCGTCCGCCTCCGCCGCATCGTTGCCACCGGTCGTGGCCTTGCGGTCGGCCGGTCCCGGCGCCCGTTCGGCCGAGGGCGAACGCGGTGCGTCCTCGCTTGTCGCGACCACATCGTCGGGGTTCTCGTCCGGCTCGTTGGTGCCGCCCTCCCCATCGACGGTGAGCTTGACCAGCGGCGATCCGACGGCCAGCGTCTCGCCGATCTCGCCGCCCATCCAGGCGACGGTGCCGTCCACCGGCGAGGGAATGTCGACCGTCGCCTTGTCGGTCATCACGGCGGCGAGGACCGCGTCCTCGCGCACAACGTCGCCGATCTTCACATGCCATTCGACGAGTTCGGCTTCGGCGACGCCCTCGCCCACATCCGGCAGCTTGATCGTGTAGGTGCCCATGATCAGCCCTCCATGACCTGTCTGAGGGCCGCCCCGACCCGCGCCGGACCGGGAAAATAGTCCCATTCCTGGGCGTGCGGATAGGGCGTGTCCCAGCCGGCAACCCGCAGGATCGGCGCCTCGAGGTGATAGAAGCAAGTCTCCTCGACGAGGGCGCAGAGCTCGGCGCCGAAGCCCGAGGTCAGCGTCGCCTCGTGGACGACGACGCAGCGGCCGGTCTTCTCCACCGACTGCCGGATCAGGTCGAGATCGAGGGGCACGAGGGTGCGCAGGTCGAGGATTTCGGCATCGATTCCGACCATCTCGGCCGCCGCGATGGCGACATGCACCATGGTGCCATAGGCCAGAACGGTGACCCCGGCGCCCTCGCGGCGCACCACGCCCTTGCCGAGCGGCACGGTGTAGCGGCCCTCCGGAACCTCGCCCAGCGGATGCTTCGACCAGGGCGTCACCGGCCGGTCGTGATGGCCGTCGAAGGGGCCGTTGTAGAGCCGCTTGGGCTCCAGGAAGATCACCGGGTCGTTGTCCTCGATGGCGGCGATCAGCAGGCCCTTGGCGTCGTAGGGATTGGACGGCACCACCGTCTTCAGGCCGGCGACATGGGTAAACAGCGCCTCGGGCGACTGGGAATGGGTCTGGCCGCCGAAGATGCCGCCGCCGGTCGGCATGCGCACCACCATCGGCGCGGTGAAGTCGCTGGCCGAGCGATAGCGCAGCCGCGCCGCCTCCGAGACGATCTGGTCGTAGGCCGGATAGACATAATCGGCGAACTGCATTTCCACGACCGGCCGCAAGCCATAGGCCGCCATGCCGATGGCGGTGCCGACGATGCCGCTCTCGTTGATCGGCGCGTCGAAGCAGCGGTTCTTGCCGAAGCGCTCCTGGAGCCCGGCCGTGCAGCGGAAGACGCCGCCGAAATAGCCGACGTCCTCGCCGAAGACGACGACGTTGTCGTCCTCCGCCATCTTCACCGCATGAGCGTCGCGGATCGCCTCGATCATGGTCATGCGCGCCATGGCGTCAGCAACCTTTCCTGCATTCGCCGCCGGGGCCTGCTCGGCCGTCCCGTCGCGCTCATCGTCAGTACCCCGCCTGCTGGCGCTGGCGGCGCAGATGCGGCGGCATCTCCTCGTAGACGCCCTCGAACATGTCGCGCACCGAGGGCCGCGGACCGGTGTGGAGCGTGCCGTGGGTCTCGGCCTCGCGCTGGGCGGCGAGGATCTCCGCGTCGATCTCGGCCTCGGCCTGGACGTGGCGCTCCTCGCTCCAGACCTCCTTGAGGATCAGATGGTTCTTCAGCCGCTTCACCGGATCGCCGAGCGGCCAGGCGTCGGTCTCCTCCTTGGGGCGGTAGGCGGACGGATCGTCCGAAGTGGAATGGGCGGCGGCGCGGTAGGTGACCCATTCGATCAGCGTCGGGCCGAGATTGCGGCGGGCCCGCTCGACGGCCCATTTGGACGCCGCGTGGACGGCCAGATAGTCGTTGCCGTCGACCCGCAGCGAGGGAATGCCGAAGCCGAGACCGCGCGCGGCGAAGGTGCCGGAGCCGCCGCGGGCAATGCCCTGATAGGTCGAGATGGCCCATTGGTTGTTGACGATGTTGAGCACCACCGGCGCCTTGTAGGTCGAGGCGAAGACCATGGCCGAGTGGAAGTCGCTCTCGGCCGTCGAGCCGTCGCCGATCCAGGCTGCGGCGATGCGGTGATCGCCCTTGATCGCCGAGGCCATCGCCCAGCCGACGCCCTGCACGAACTGGGTCGCCAGATTGCCCGAGATCGAGAAGAAGCCGTGCTCCTTGGACGAATACATGATCGGCAGCTGCCGGCCCTTCAGCGGGTCGCGGCGGTTGGAATAGATCTGGCACATCATGTCGACGAGCGGATAGTCGTCGGCGATCAGCAGCCCCTGCTGGCGATAGGTCGGAAAGTTCATGTCGCCGGGGCCAAGGGCCTTGCGAAAGGCGCAGGCGATCGCCTCCTCGCCGAGGCACTGCATGTAGAACGAGGTCTTGCCCTGACGCTGGGCCATCAGCATGCGGCGGTCGAAGGCGCGCACCCGCATCATCGTCTTCAGCCCGGCCAGGACCTCCTCGTCGCTCAGCGTGCCGGCCCATTCGCCCACCGCCTCGCCGGAGCGGTTGAGGACGCGGATGATCGAATAGGCGAGATCGCGGATCTCGGCCGGATCGACGTCGACCGGCGGGCGGCGCACCGTGCCGGCCCGGGCGATCTTGACGCCGCTGAAATCGGGGGTGCCGCCGGGCCGGACCTCGGGCTCGGGCACATGCAGGCTGAGCGGCTGATCGTCCGGCAAGGTCCACCCCCTTCGTCGCGATACATGCGCGACGTTGCGACCGCGCCAAGGCATCCGTCAAGGTGGCGTGTGGAGGGTGACCGCGTTTGTCTGACGGGGTCTGCGGGCGCGGCGTGACTATTGCGGCCGGATCAGCACCGTCGCCATGAAGGCGAAGATGCCCAGAAGCGCCAGCTTCCAGAAATCGCCGCGCTTGCGCAGGCCCGGCACGCCGAAGGGCCGGATCAGATGCGCGATCATCAAAAGCAGTAAGATGACGGAAAAGAGCTTGCTCATCGGGGCAGCGTTACCCGATCGACCGACCCCGCGCCATGGGCGAAGGCCGGCGCGCGCGTCGGTTTTGCCGCTGCTGTCACGCCAGGTGCAGATGGTCGCTGCGGAAAGTGACGGCGCGCAGGAGACAACGGTCCGTAAACCGAATGTTCTTAATTCCCCCGCCATAAAATCCGCGAAGCTTACGAACAGGCCGTAAGGGCCGCAGCGGGAACGTCATGAATTTCTCCATCAGCCGAAAACTGTCCGCCCTCATCGCTGTTGCAGCCTTCGCCAGCATCGCCGCGATGACCCTGCAACTGTACTCGCTGCATCAAACGATCTGGAACGATCGCAAGAATCTGATCATCTCGCAGGTCGACAGCGCCATCTCGATGCTCGGCGGCTTTCAGGCAAGGGTCGAGTCGGGCGAACTGACGCTTCAGGAGGCGCAGGACCGTGCCCGTGAAGCCGCCCTGCCGATCCGCTTCGGACAAAACGACTACCTCTTCATGATGAGCGCCGACGGCACGCGCGTGATGCACCCCGATCCGAAGCTTCAGGGCACGGATTCGTTCAAATCCAAGGATGTGAAGGGCGTCTTCTACAACCGCGAGATGGTGGAGAACGCCCACAAGGGCGGCGGCTTCACGACCTATTACCGGGCGCGGCTGAAGGGGTCGGACGAGATCTCGCCCAAACTCTCCTACGCACAGCTGTTTGCCCCCTGGGACTGGACGGTTGCCACCGGGCTCTATGTCGACGATCTCAACACCCAGTTCATGGGCGAAGTCTACAAGGCGCTTCTCTGGTTCGCGTTGCTGTTCGCCCTCTTGATCGCCTGTGCCATTCCGCTGGCCCGTTCGATCTCGCGCCCCATCGCCCAGATGACCGCTGCCATGCGTTCGCTCGCCGCCGGCGACAAGACCGTCATCATCCCCGGCGCCGGCCGCCGGGACGAGATCGGCGAGATGGCCGGCGCGGTCGAGGCCTTCAAGCAGGCCGCCATCGAGCGCGACGAGCTGGCCGAGGAAGCCGAGGCCGCCCGCATCAGCCAGGAAGAGGCCAAGAAGCGTCAGGCGGCGCTCGACAACGCCAAGGCGGAAGACCTGCGCGCCTTCGTCGGGGTGGTCGAAGTGGGCTTCGAGCGCCTGTCGGCCGGCGACCTGACGGTGCGCATGCAGGACAAGGTGGCCGAGGAATTCGAGCCGATCCGCGCCAAGTTCAACGCCAGCGTCGCCTCGCTGGAAGAGGCCATCGGCCATGTCGTGACCTCGATCGCCTCGATCCGCACGGGTCTCGGCGAGATCAACACCGCCTCCAACGATCTCGCCCACCGCACCGAGCAGCAGGCGGCGAGCCTGGAGGAAACCGTCGCGGCTTTGGGCGAAGTGACCCAGGCCGTCAACGAGACCGCCGAAGGTGCCGGCAAGGCCCAGCAGGTGGCCTCGGGTGCCCGTGAAAAGGCCCAGAAGGGCGGCGAGGTCGTCGGCAAGGCGGTCGCGGCCATGGGCCAGATCGAGCAGTCCTCGGAGAAGATCAACTCGATCATCTCGGTGATCGACGAGATCGCCTTCCAGACCAATCTCCTGGCGCTGAACGCCGGCGTCGAGGCGGCCCGGGCCGGCGAGGCGGGCAAGGGCTTTGCGGTCGTCGCCCAGGAAGTGCGCGGGCTCGCCCAGCGCTCGGCGGAAGCGGCCAAGGAGATCAAGACGCTGATCGCCACCTCCCGCGAACAGGTCGGCACCGGCGTCGAGCTCGTCACCGCCTCCGGCAAGTCGCTGGAAGAGATCGTCACCGAAGTCAGCGCCATGGCGGAGGTCATCTCGACCATTGCCTCCTCGGCCCGGGAACAGGCGACGAGCCTGCGCGAAGTCTCGGGTGCGGCCGATCAGATGGACAAGGTGACCCAGCAGAACGCCGCCATGGTCGAGGAAGCGACGGCGGCGAGCCAGACGCTGGCCAACGAGACAGACGAGCTGGCCCATGCCATGGCCAAGTTCAGCACCAGTGCCGGCGATGCCGGCGCCCGCCGCGGTTCGCCGGCGCCGCAGCCGTCGCACCGCCATGGGGCCCCGTCGCGCGGCGTCAGGCAGCTGCGGACCATCGACGGCGGTGCGGCACCGAAGCCGGTCGCCGACAGCTGGGACGAGTTCTGAGCCCCAGCCGCCGGGCGCGTTCGCGCGGGCCCGGCCATCGGGCCGACTGACCGAGCCGGGAAACCGGCGGTCCGAGACACTCCCGATCACATGCAGACAGGCCGATCGATCTCTCGCGAGGTCGGCCGGCCTGTTTGTTTCGTCAGGCGATCAGATCGAATGCAGCGGACCGGAGGCGACCACGGGGCCCGTCGGCACGCCGGTGGGCGAACCGCCCTCGGGCTCCATCGACACTGCGAGCGCGGCATCGGTGGCACCATATTCGGGATCACTGAGAACCAGCCGCAGCGGATGGGTCATGTCGATCAAGCCGAGCGAGCGCGGCGCGCCGCCGGCCGGCGGTACCAGCCAGAGCTCGGGCACCCGGCCCGCCTCCTGCGCGGCGACCACGGGGATCAGCGTCGCCTCGGCGGTGCCGGTGTCGATCACCACCGTCAGGAGCGGCGTGCCGTCGTCGGCGCTGAGCGTCGCGGTCAGCGTCCCGCCCGGCGCAGGGGGCGGCGCGGCGAGGTCGCGGCCGGCGACCAGGATGAGCATCGCCAGGCTGGTGACGGCGAGCCCCATTCCGCCGAGCCCCAGCCATTGCCAGATCGGCGAAACCCTGCGGCCGCGCGGCACAGCCGGGGTCGCGGCACGGCGCGTCATCCAGTCGATCTCGCCGGCGATGCGGGCCCAGACGCTGGCGGGCGGCACCACTGCCGGCACCGTCTGCGCCAGCGGCCCGAGGCGCTCGGCCCAGGCATCGATCTCCTGCGCGAAGGCGGCATCCGTCGCCGCCCGGCGCTCGACCGCACGACGCTCTGCGCCATCCAGAACGCCGAGCACATACTCGGCGGCCAGATCCGCATCGTCCCGTTCGTGGTCTTGCGCCGCGGTCATTGCGACAGGCATCCCTTCAGTTTCTGCAGCCCGCGCCGGATCAGGCTCTTCATGGTGCCGAGCGGCACCCCGGCATGGCCGGCCAGCGTTTCATAGGTGGCGCCGCCGAAAAAGGCCGCGGTGATCGCGCTGCGGGCGCGCTCTTCCAGCGTGTCCAGGCATGCGGCGAGCTGCTGCCCCTCCTGCGCGCGATGCAGCAGCTCGAAGGCGTCGGGCGTGCCGTCGGCAAGATCCAGCGCGGCGTCCACCGGCCGGTCGGCGCGGCGAGGCCCGACCTGGCGCAGGCGGTCGATCGACCGGTTGCGGGCGATCGTCGCCAGCCAGGTGATCGGGCTCGCCCGCCCCGCATCGAAGCTCTCGGCCTTGCGCCATATGATCAGATACACATCCTGCAACACGTCCTCGGCTTCCTCGCGGTCCCCCAAGATACGCAGGCAGATGCCGAATAGCTTCGCCGATGTCAGATCGTAGACGGCCTGCAGCGCCGCGCGGTCGCCCGTAGCGACGGCGCGCAGGCGTTCCACGAGCACTGCCCGGCCTTCCTCCGCACTTGTCGACATCAGGGCCGGGTTCTCGCTGCTTCGCCGCACATGCAGACAGCCGAACAATGGCGGCGGGCGAAAGTCAACGCCTGCGCCCTGACGGTCCCGTGACCGGCCTTTCCGTCAGTAGGGCGCCTCGCTCGTGCCCATCTCGACATAGACCGACTTGACCTGGCTGTAATGCTCCAGCGCCGCGCGGCCGTTCTCGCGGCCGATGCCGGAGCGCTTGAAGCCACCGAAGGGCATTTCCACCGGGGTCAGATTGTAGGCGTTGATCCAGCAGGTGCCGGCCTGCAGCTTCGCCACGACGCGGTGGCCGCGCTGGATGTCGCGGGTGTAGACGCCCGCCGCCAGGCCGAATTCGCTGGCATTGGCGCGGGCGATCGCCTCCTCCTCGTCGTCGAAATCGAGGACGCACATGACCGGGCCGAAGATCTCCTCGCCGGCGATGCGCATGTCGTCGGTGACGTCGGTGAAGACCGTCGGCTCGACGAAGACCCCGTCGGGAAAGCCGTCGACCTTTGCGCCGCCGCCGCCGCAGGCGACCGTGGCGCCTTCCTGCCGGCCGATCTCCAGATAGGAGAGCACCTTCTCGTACTGGGCGCGCGAGACCAGCGGGCCGAGATCGGTGGTCACCCGCAGCGGATCGCCGAGGGTGATCGCCCTGGTGCGCGCCACCAGCTTCTCGACGAAGGCGGCCCGCACCGAGCGCTCGACGAAGACGCGGGTGCCGTTCGAGCAGATCTGGCCGGTGGAGTAGAAATTGCCGAGGATCGCGCCGGAAACCGCCGCATCGAGATCGGCATCGGCGAAGACGACGATCGGCGACTTGCCGCCGAGTTCCAGGGTCACGTGCTTGGTGGTCTCAGACGCCGCCTGCATCACCCGCGCGCCGGTCGGCACCGAGCCGGTGACCGAGACCTTGGCGATCCGCGGATGGCCGGCGAGTGCCGCGCCCACCGGGCCCATGCCCTGCACGACGTTGAAGACGCCGGCCGGCAGGCCCGCCTCGGACAGGATCTCGGCGAGTTTCAGCGCCGTCAGCGGCGTCACTTCAGAGGGCTTGAAGATCATCGCGTTGCCGCAGGCCAGCGCCGGGGCGGCCTTCCAGGAGGCGATCTGGATCGGGTAGTTCCAGGCGCCGATGCCGGCGCAGACGCCCAGCGGCTCGCGGCGCGTATAGGCGAAGGAGCCGCCGAGATCGATGTAGTCGCCGGTGATGTCGGCGGCGAGCGCGCCGAAATATTCCAGCGCGTCGGCGCCCGAGGCGGCGTCCGCCACCAGCGTCTCGGACAGCGCCTTGCCGGTGTCGAGCGTCTCCAGCTCCGACAGCGCCTCGTTGCGGTCGCGCATGATCGCCGCGGCCCGGCGCAGGATGCGGCCGCGCTCGGCGCCGGTCATCGCCGCCCAGACGGCCTGCCCCTTCTGCGCCGCGGCGATGGCGCGCTCGATCAGGGCCGGGGTGGCGGCGTGCAGTTCGGCGATGGTCTCGCCGGTGGCCGGATAAATGCTGGCGAAGGCCTCGCCGCTCTCGTCCTCGACATAGCCGCCGTCGATGTAATGGGATCCGTTGGGCTGGGCGCGCATGGCTTCGTCCTCTTCCTTCGTTGCCGCTTCTGTAACGCCGCCGGCCGCCGCGCGCCACCTTGGCCCGCCCCGCTGATGCCGCCGAGATCGCCGCGCTTGACGTTGCGGCCGCGACCCTCCATCTGTGCTGCGGGCCGAGGGAGCCTGCCGCTCGCGGGCGAAAGCCGTGGTGAATCCCCTTTCCGATCATCCGTGACGCCATTTCACGTTGGCATGCGGCCTGACGGCAATCGCGAGCCCCGACTTCAAGACGCCGCATGCGACGACCTCGAAAGGTTCAGCAGATGACCGGCATGCCCCACACCCCGACCGCCACCGACTACAAGGCCCAGGCCAGGCGCCTGCGGGCCGGACTGGCCGACACGGGCCACGACCTCACCCACAGCGCCGCCCTGGAGCTGGTGGCGCGCCAGCACGGCGTGCGCGACTGGAACACGCTGAGTGCGCTGGCCGCACGCGGCCGCTCCGTCGCCGATCTGACCATCGGCTCGACGGTGGCCGGCCGCTATCTCGGCCACGACTTCACCGGCGAACTCGTCGCGCTGCACGCTCTGTCGAAGAGCGGGCGCTACCGGGCCTCGATCCAGTTCGACACGCCGGTGGACGTCGTCGCCTTCGACAGTTTCTCGGCGTTCCGGCGCCGGGTGACCGTCACCGTGGATGCGACCGGCGCGACGACCGAGAAGACCTCGGACGGCCGGCCGCATCTGCAACTCGCGCTCTAGGGCGCGGCCGAGAAATCCGTGCCGGGCGCCCGTCCCGGCACGGATGCCGATCCGGACGCTTCGCCGCAGCCGCGGAACGGCCCTGCCGCGGGCCCCTTTTCCTTGGCGATCCCTGCAATTGGAGAAGCCCGATGACCACAGACCTCGAACAGCGTACCTGCGAGCGAATCCGGATCGAGCCGGCCGCCGGCTCCGTGGTGGTGAATTTCCTCGGCGCCATCCTTGCCTCCACCGACAAGGCGCTGGTGCTGCACGAGACCGGCTACGATCCGGTCTATTATATCCCGAAGGACCGGGTGGAGATGGCCTATCTGCGCGAAAGCGACCGGCGCACGACCTGCCCGTTCAAGGGCGAGGCCCGCTACTGGTCGATCACCGCCGAGGCGCAGTCCGCCGACGACGCGGTCTGGGCCTATGATACGCCCCATGCCGGCGTCGGCGAGATCGCCGGCCATGTCGCCTTCGATCCGAAGAAGGTGACCGTCCCAGTCAGCTGACCGGCCGGACCCTCCGTCCTGCGCGGGGCCGGCAGCGGCCCCGCCGCGTCAGCGGTCGCTGTGGCCGAGGTCGCGGGCCGGGTCGAGCCGGTCGCGCACCCGCTGCTTCAGGATCTTGGCCTCCGGAAAGCCGCCATCGGCCTTGCGCTCCCAGATCGTCTCGCCCTCATAACGGATCTCGAAGACCCCGCCGGTGCCCGGCACCAGCGCCACCTCGCCCAGATCCGGGCCGAAGGTCGACAGCAGCTCCTGCGCCATCCAGGCCGCCCGCAGCAGCCACTGGCACTGGGTGCAATAGGTGATCGCGATCCTCGGGGCCGTCCCGTCCTTGCTCATTGCCTGTACTCCTGAAGCCTGCCGCGCTACCTCGGGCGGTGGAGCGGCATTCCGGCCGGTCCGCGCGACGCGCCCTTCCGGACCCAACCTATCGGCTGCAATGCTGCAATCCGCCCGTCCTGCACATGGCAGGCACCGCCGCCGGCTCAAGACCCGGATCACCCGCGCAAGGGTCCGCCTGCGCCGACTCTATCACGGTCACACCCGAAACGCCCTGCGCTTCCAGATGGCGGTGCTGCTGGTGGACATGGCGATCATCGCCTTCTTCGTCTTCAGCCCGATCCTGCGCGACGACCCGTCCTTCCTCTTCGTCGATTATTCGGTCGCCGCGATTCTCGCCGCCGACGTCTCGGCACGGTGCTTTGCCGCCCGCAACCCGCTCAAATGGCTGCGCCAGCCCTTCGTGCTCCTGGATCTGGTGATCCTGGCGACGCTGCTGTTTCCCTACACGCTGATCAATTTCGGCTTCCTGCGGATCGTCCGGCTGTGGTCGATCTCCCAGAGCGGCGTCCTGTGGCGGCCGTTGCGGCGCTGGGGCCACCGGGACTGGGAGCAGCTCGCCCGCGCGGTGGTCAATCTGATCACCTTTCTCTTCCTGGCGACGGGCTTCGTCTACACGACCTTCTTTCGGAAGGGGTCGGGCCTCGAGGGCTATCTCGACGCGCTCTATTTCACCGTCGCCTCGGTGACGACGACGGGCTACGGCGACATCACCCTGCCGGGCAGCTGGGGCAAGCTGACCTCGGTTGTCATCATGATCATCGGCATCTCGCTGTTCGTGCGCCTGGCGCAGGCGATCTTCCGGCCGCGCAAGGTCGACTATCCCTGCCCCAATTGCGGCCTGCAGCGCCACGACCCCGACGCCGTCCACTGCAAGGCCTGCGGCCAGCTCCTGAAGATTCCCGACCCCGGCGACTGACCGGACTGCCGCCGCGACGACGCCGCGACGGGCACCTCGCGCCGGGCGGCTGCATCGCCGCGCTTGCATACTACAAATATCCTTGTAGTATTGCAGCATGGATGAAGACAGAGCCGTCGCGGCGCTCGCCGCCCTCGCCCATGCCGACCGCCTCGCCGCGTTCCGTGCCCTCGTGCAGGCCGGACCCGAGGGACTGCCGTCCGGCGTGATCGCGGAGCGTCTCGGCGCGGCCCCCACCCGGATGAGCTTCCATCTCGCCGCCCTCGAGCGCGGAGGACTGATCGGTTCGCGGCGGGACGGACGGCGCATCCTCTATGCCGTCCGCTACGACGAGATGCGTGGCCTGCTGGGCTTCCTCACCGAGGATTGCTGCGGCGGCCGGCCGGAGCTTTGCGGCGATCTTGCCGCGCTGGTGCCCGCCTGCGGGACAGAGGAGGCCTGCCGATGACCCGGTCCGATCCGTTCAACGTGCTGTTCCTGTGTACGGGCAATTCCGCCCGCTCGATCCTCGCCGAAGCCATCCTGCGCAAGGAGGGCGGCGGGCGCTTCAACGCCTTTTCGGCGGGCAGCTTCCCCAGGCCCGACGTCCACCCGATGAGCCTCGAGCTTCTGGCCGAGCACGGCTATCCGACCGACGGCCTGCGCTACAAGAGCTGGGACGAGTTCGCCGAGCCGGGCGCGCCGATGATGGATTTCGTCTTCACCGTCTGCGACGACGCGGCCGGCGAATCCTGCCCGGTCTGGCCGGGCCAGCCGATGACCGGGCACTGGGGCATCGAGGACCCGGCAGCCGAAACGCGCGGCGGAATGTGGCAGCGCGCTGCCTTTCTGCGTGCGCTGCATTACATGCGCAATCGCATCGCCGTCTTCACGGCGTTGCCGATTGAAACGCTCGAGCGCAGCAGCCTGACCGCCGAGATCCGTGCCATTGGCCGGTTGGAGGGGACGACGGCGACCGCTCCCCACCCAGCAGAGGCCTCATGACCGTCACGATCTATCACAATCCCGACTGCGGCACCTCGCGCAACACCCTCGCCATGATCCGCCAGTCGGGCGAGGACCCGCAGGTCATCGAATATCTGAAGAACCCGCCCAGCCGCGAAACGCTGATCGAGCTGCTCGACATGATGCAGATGAAGCCGCGCGACCTGCTGCGCGAAAAGGGCACACCCTATGCCGAGCTCGGGCTCGACGACCCGAAGCTGTCGGACGAGGAAATCCTCGCCGCGATGATGCAACACCCGATCCTGATCAACCGCCCGATCGTGGTGACGGACAAGGGCGCCCGGCTGTGCCGCCCGTCCGAGACCGTGCTGGAGATCCTGCCGGATCCCGAGATCGGCCTGTTCACCAAGGAGGACGGCGAAGTGGTGATCGAAGGAAGCGAACACTACCATGACGGATGAGCCTGCAACGCCGTTCGACCTGCCGAACATCGCCGCCGACCAGCTCGAACGGCCCGATGTCGCGGCGCTGGCCGGGCCGGACGGTCCGGCCCACGCGCCGCGGATCCTCGTCCTCTACGGCTCGATCCGCGCGCGCTCCTATTCGCGCTTTGTCGCCGAGGAAGCTGGCCGGCTGCTGCGCTGGTTCGGCTGCGAGGTGAAGACCTTCGATCCGCACGACCTGCCGCTGCCCGACGGCGCCGAGCCCTCCCATCCCAAGGTGAAGGAGCTGCGCGACCTCGCCATGTGGGCCGAGGGCATGGTCTGGGTCAGCCCGGAGCGCCACGGCGCGATGACGGCGATCATGAAGGCGCAGATCGACTGGCTGCCGCTGTCGCTCGGCGGCGTGCGGCCGACCCAGGGGAAGACGCTGGCCGTCATGCAGGTATCGGGCGGTTCGCAATCCTTCAACGCGGTCAACCAGATGCGCATTCTCGGCCGCTGGATGCGCATGGTCACCATCCCCAACCAGTCGTCGGTGGCCAAGGCCTTCAACGAGTTCGACGAGGCGGGGCGGATGAAGCCGTCCGCCTATTACAACCGCATCGTCGATGTCTGCGAGGAACTGGTGAAGTTCACCCATCTCGTGCGCGGCCGGTCGGACTATCTGACCGATCGCTATTCCGAACGCGTGGAGAGCGCGGAAGCCGTCTCCCTCAGGGTCAACCAGCGCTCGATCTGAGCTTTTCGCCCACCCCGTCCCGGACATTGCCATGCTCGCCTTCGCGATCTTCCTCGCCACCCTGATCCTCGTCATCTGGCAGCCGAAGGGCCTCGGCATCGGCTGGAGCGCGCTGGGCGGCGCGGCGATGGCACTGGCCGTCGGGGTGGTCGATTTCACCGATCTCGGCGTCGTCTGGGACATCGTCTGGGATGCGACCTTCACCTTTGTCGGGCTGATCGTCATCTCGCTGATCCTCGACGAGGCGGGCTTCTTCCACTGGGCGGCGCTGCATGTGGCGCGCTGGGGCGGCGGCAACGGGCGGCGGCTGTTTCCGCTCGTCGTGCTGCTCGGTGCGGTGATCGCCGCCTTCTTCGCCAATGACGGCGCGGCGCTGCTTCTGACGCCGATCGTGCTGGCGATCCTCCTGCGGCTCGACTTCCGACCCGAGGCGGCACTGGCCTTCATCGTCGCCACCGGCTTCGTCGCCGACACGACCAGCCTGCCGCTGGTCATCTCCAATCTCGTGAACATCGTCTCGGCGAATTATTTCGACATCAGCTTCAACCGCTACGCGCTGGTCATGGTGCCGGTCGACCTCGTCGCCCTGGCGGCGACGCTGGCGGTGCTGTGGGTTTATTACGGACGGGCGATCCCGGCGGCCTATCCGGTGGAGGAGCTGGAAGAGCCGCGCTCGGCGATCCGCGACCCGCTGGTGTTCCGCGCCGCCTTCCCGCTGCTCGGCCTGCTGCTGATCGCCTATTTCGTCACCGGCCCGTTCGACGTGCCGATCGCGTTCGTCACCGGCGCCGCGGCCTTGCTGCTGCTGGCCATCGCCGGCCGCTGGATCGGCAAGGGCGCGGCGGTGGTGCCGATCGGTCGGGTTCTGCGCAATGCGCCCTGGCAGATCGTCCTGTTCTCGGTGGGCATGTACCTGGTGGTCTACGGCCTCGGCAATGCCGGCCTGACGGATCTGGCCGCCGGCCTCCTGGTCTGGCTCGGCCAGCAGGGCAATGTCGTGGCGACCGTCGGCAGCGGCTTTGCCGCCGCCATCCTCGCCTCGGTGATGAACAACATGCCGGCGACGCTGGTCGGGGCGCTGGCCATCGACCGGGCGGACGTCACGCCGCTGAGCCAGGAACTGATGATCTACGCCAATGTCATCGGCAACGATCTCGGGCCGAAATTCACCCCGATCGGCAGCCTCGCCACGCTGCTCTGGCTGCATGTCCTGGCCACCAAGGGATATCGCATCACCTGGGGCCAGTATATGAAGGTCGGGCTGGTCATCACGCCGCCAGTGCTGCTGGCGACGCTTCTGGCGCTGGTCGTCTGGCTGCCGCTGCTAAACGGCAGCTAGGCCGGATCAGACGGCCGGCCAGCGATGGTGGAAAACACCGTCGCGGTCGAGCCGGTGGAAGGTGTGGGCCCCGAACAGGTCGCGCTGCGCCTGGGTCAGATTGGTGGTGCCGCGCGCCCGGCGATAATCGTCGAAATAGGCGAGCGCCGCCGACAGCGCCGGCACCGGGATGCCGGCCATCGACGCCTTGGCGACAACCTTGCGCAGCGCCGTCTGCCCCGCCTCGACCCGGCCGATGAAGGCAGGCGACTGCAACAGGTTGACCACGCCGCCGGTCTCGTAGGCGCCGGCGATGTCGTCGAGGAACTGCGAGCGGATGATGCAGCCGGCGCGCCAGATCTCGGCGATAGTGCCGAGCGGCAGGTTCCAGCCGAACTCCTCCGAGGCCGAGGCCATGGTGGCGTAGCCCTGGGCGTAGGCGATGATCTTGGCCGTCTCCAGCGCCTGCTCCAGTTCGGCGATGCCGGCGGCCTCGGCGGAGAAATCCGCCGCCTCGGTGGCGATGCCGGCATAGAAGCGGCTCGCCTCGGCCCGCTCGGAGCGGCGCGAGGAGACGCCTCGCGCCGAGACCGCGGCCTCGATGGTGGTGGCGCCGACGCCCAGCTTCTGCGCCTCGATGACCGCCCAGCGGCCGGTCCCCTTCTGGCCAGCCTCGTCGACGATCAAATCGACCAGCGGCTTGCCGGTCTCGGGGTCCTTCTCGGCGAGATTCACCGCGGTGATCTCGATCAGGTAGGAGGACAGGCCGCCCTTGTTCCACTCGCCGAAGATCGCCGCCATGGCGTCCGCCTGCATCCCCATGCCGTCGCGCATGATGCCGTAGATCTCGGCGATCATCTGCATGTCGGCATATTCGATGCCGTTGTGGATGGTCTTGACGAAATGGCCGGCGCCGTCCGGGCCGAGCCATGCGACGCAGGGCGCGCCTTCGTATTTCGCAGCGATCTTCGTCAGGATCGGCTCGAGCTGCGGATAGGTGTCCTTCGCCCCGCCGACCATGATCGAAGGGCCGTGGCGCGCACCGAGCTCGCCGCCCGACACGCCCATGCCGACGAAGTTGAGGCCGGTGCCCTCGACGTCCCGCGAGCGGCGGACCGTGTCGTTGAAATCGGCATTGCCGGCGTCGATCATCACGTCGCCCGGCGACAGCAGCGGCGCCACCTCGGCGATCTCGGCATCGACGATCTTGCCGGCCGGGACCATGAACAGCACCAGCCGCGGGCTCTTCAGCGAGGCGACGAATTCCTTCAGCGTCGAGGCCGGCACGACATTGTCGCCGATACCCGGATTGTCGTCGCGCAGGGCAAAGCCCTTCTCGACGGTGCGGTTGAAGACCGCCACCCTGAAGCCTTTCTCGGCGATGTTGAGCGCGAGATTGGCGCCCATCGTCCCGAGACCATAGACCCCGATATCGGCCGGCCGATCACCCATCTGACTTCTCCTGTCTTCCCCCGCCCCGGGGCGATGCGCCACGCCGGACGGTCCGTCGAATTGCGTTCCGCGGCGGTCGCCGCGCGTGTCAGCTCTTCAGCCGCCAACCGGTGCGGAAGATCCAGCCGATGACCAGCAGGCTGGCCCCCAGGAAGACCAGCGTCATGGCCAGGCTGACCCCGATCGACACGTCCGACGTGCCGTAGAAGGCCCAGCGAAAGCCGCTGATCAGATAGACGACCGGATTGACCAGGCTGACGTCCTGCCAGAACTCCGGCAGCATCTTGATGGAATAGAAGCTGCCTCCCAGAAAGGCCAGTGGGGTGATGATCAGCAGCGGCACGAGCTGCAATTTCTCGAAGCCGTCGGCCCAGATGCCGATGATGAAGCCGAACAGCGAGAAGGTGATCGCCGTCAGAACGAGGAAGGAGAGCATCCAGATCGGATGCTCGATCCGCAGATCGACGAAGAACCAGGCGGTGGCGAGGATGATCAGTCCGAGCATGGCCGATTTGGTGGCCGCCGCGCCGACATAGCCGAGCACGATCTCGAAGGCCGAGATCGGCGCCGACAGGATTTCGTAGATCGTGCCGACGAATTTGGGGAAATAGATGCCGAAGGCGGCATTGGTCAGGCTCTGCTGCAACAGCGACAGCATGATCAGGCCGGGCACGATGAAGGCGCCGTAGGAGACGCCGTCGATCTCCTCGATACGCGAGCCGATGGCCGCGCCGAAGACGACGAAATAGAGCGAGGTGGAGATGACCGGCGAGATCACGCTCTGCATGATGGTCCGCCAGGTGCGGGCCATCTCGAACTTGTAGATTGCGCGGACCGCAGCGAAATTCATGCCTCGTCCCTCACCAGGTTCACGAAGATTTCCTCCAGCGTGGACTGTTTGGTCGACAGGTCGCGGAAGCGGATGCCGGCGTCCGACAGGCGGCTCATCAGCGTGGCGATGCCGGTGCGCTCGGCCGTGGTGTCGTAGCTGTATGTCAGGCTCTCGCCGTCCGGCGCCAGCGTGATGTCGTAATCGTCGAGCCCGTCCGGCAGGCGCTGGATCGGCTCCTGCAGATGCAGGGTCAGTTCCTTGTGGCCGAGCTTGCGCATCAGCTCGGCCTTGTCCTCGACCAGGATCAGCTCGCCGCGCGAGATGACGCCGATACGGTCGGCCATCATCTCGGCTTCCTCGATATAGTGGGTGGTGAGGATGATGGTGACGCCGGATTCGCGCAGCTTGCGCACGACCTCCCACATCTCGCGGCGCAGGCCGACATCGACGCCGGCCGTCGGCTCGTCGAGGAACAGCACCTCCGGTTCGTGCGACAGCGCCTTGGCGATCAGCACGCGGCGCTTCATGCCGCCCGACAGGGTCATGATCTTGCTGTCACGCTTGTCCCACAGCGACAGGTCGCGCAGCACCTTCTCGATATGGGCTGGATTGCGCTTCTTGCCGAACAGCCCGCGCGAGAAGGAGACGGTGGCCCAGACGCTCTCGAAGGCGTCGGTGGTCAGCTCCTGCGGAACGAGGCCGATCATCGAGCGGGCGGCGCGGAAGTCGCGGTCGATGTCGTGGCCGCCGACCGAGATCGAACCCTCGGTCAGGCCGGCAATGCCGCAGATGATCGAGATCAGCGTCGTCTTGCCGGCGCCGTTGGGGCCGAGCAGCGCGAAGATCTCGCCCTTGTCGATGGACAGGTCGATGTTCTTCAGCGCCTGGAAGCCGCCCGCATAGGTCTTCGAGACGTTCTGGACGGAGAGGATCGGTGCCATGGAGAGATGTTACCGCTGCAGGAGACGGCCGGAGCGCGCGAATGTCGCCGGGCATTTCCACCCGACATAGCCGTTCGGCCAGCTTTGGCCAGAGGCAGTCGGACGGACGGATCGTCAACCGGCATACCCGCAGACGAGAACGCCCGCAAACGGCGGGGCAGCGGGAAGCTGGCACGTCGTTTGCGGGCGGTGAATCCGGCCCTTCGCGCGCAGGCCATGCCGCGCCGGGCAGATCGAGGCGGGAGAAGCCCCCCGCGCCCTGTCAGAAGGGGTAGCTGCGTGCCGAGAAACGACCCTGGTCGACCTCGCGGAGACGGCGCTCCAGATCGGACATGGACACGGACTGGTCCAGATAGGCCCGAACCAGCTCCTGCTCGCGGTTGCGGCTGAAGGCGCCGCGGATCTTGTCGGTGATGTTCATGACTGGTCTCCTTTCCGCCCCTAGATGGAAGCTTTGCCGCAATGCAGCAATGCCGCGCGATGCAAGGCAGCCATGCCGTGGCGGCACGGCGGCGGAAAGGATTCGTTAACTATCCCCGGCCTGGAACCTCAGCCGGCCGGGGACGGTCAGGCGGCTTCCTCGGAAATCGCGATGATCTCGGCGTCGGCGGTGCCGGCGCGCACAATGTCGCCGACAGTCCGTCCGATCAGGCTGCGGGCCAGCGGCGACAGATAGGAGATCAGCCCGGCGGACGGATCGGCCTCGTCGATCCCGACAATGGTGAATTGCTGGGTGCGGCCGTCCTCGCGCTCGATCGATACGACGCTCCCGAACTGGGCCGTGCCGCCGGTGTCGCGCGGCCGGATCAGCTCGGCGGTGGCGCGGCGCGCATTCCAGTAGCGCAGGTCGCGGTTGATGTTGGCGATGGCGATCTTGTCGTCGGCCTGCCGCGCCGCCTCCTTGCGCTCGTTCAGCGCGGCGATCTCGGCATCGATCAGCGACAGCCCGCGCGGCGTGACCAGATTGGGCTCGGTGCCCAGATCGCGATCCGGCAGCACCTCGACCTGGTCGTCATTGGGTTCCTTGACGAAAGCGACACTCATCGGACGACATCCTGTTGTTGTACAAAGGATGTAGGGTCGCCGACGACGCGCTCAACCGGCCCGGGCGAGACGGCACATCCGACGAACGGACGCCCGCCCCGCAGAGCGTCTGCCGCCACGCGAATCATCAGACGCGAAACGCGACCGGTGCAAAACCGGTCGCGGACGCTTCAGATATCCAGATTGGCGACCTGCAGGGCGTGTTCCTGGATGAACTCGCGGCGCGGCTCGACCTCGTCGCCCATCAGCCGCGAGAACAGCTGGTCGGCGTCGGTGGCATCGTTGATCTTGACCATCACCAGGGTGCGGGCTTCCGGGTCCAGCGTCGTCTCCCAGAGCTGCTCCGGGTTCATCTCGCCCAGACCCTTGTAGCGCTGCAGGGTCAGGCCCTTGCGGCCGACCTCGAAGACTGCGGTCAGAAGCTCCAGCGGTCCGGTGAGCTCGCGCTCGGTATCGCGCCGGCGCAGCACCGGCAGGCCCTGGTAGATCTCGGCAAGCCGCCCCGCGAGGCGGTTCAGCTGCAGGCCGTCGCCGGAATTGATCAACGCCGCATCGATCGTCTGCACCTCGGAGACGCCGCGCACGGTGCGCATCAGGCGATAGCCGCCGTCGACCGCCTCGCCGGACCAGCCGCGCTCGGTTTCCTCGGCCACGTCGTCCAGCCGCTCGGCGATCCGCTGGGCCATCTGCGGACCCTTGGCCGCGTCGTCGGCCATCTCCGGCGACAGGGCGCCGACGATGGCGGCCTGCTCGATGACGCTGCGGTCGTAGCGCGAATGCAGGCTGCTCATCACCTGGCGCACCTGCAGCGCGTCCTCAACGACGCCGCGCAGATCGCGGCCGGTGCGGACCTCGCCATGGGCAAGCGTCAGCCCGGCATCGTCGAGACCACCTTCGATCAGGTAGTTCTCGAGCGCCTTCTCGTCCTTCAGATACTGGCTCTGCTTGCCCCGCGTCACCTTATAGAGCGGCGGCTGGGCGATGTAGATGTAGCCGCGCTCGATCAGCTCCGGCATCTGCCGGAAGAAGAAGGTCAGCAGAAGGGTGCGGATATGGGCGCCGTCGACGTCGGCGTCCGTCATGATGATGATCTTGTGGTAGCGCAGCTTCTCGATGTTGAACTCGTCCTTGCCGATGGACGTGCCCAGTGCCGTGATCAGCGTGCCGATCTGGTCGGAGCCCAGCATGCGGTCGAAGCGGGCGCGCTCGACATTCAGGATCTTGCCGCGCAGGGGCAGGATCGCCTGGTTCTTGCGCGAGCGCGCACCCTTGGCCGAGCCGCCGGCCGAGTCGCCCTCGACGATGAAGATCTCGGACTTCGCCGGATCGCGCTCCTGGCAGTCGGCCAGCTTGCCGGGCAGCGAGGTGATGTCCAGCGCGCCCTTGCGCCGGGTCAGGTCGCGGGCCTTGCGGGCGGCCTCGCGGGCCGAGGCGGCTTCCACCACCTTGGCGATGACCACCTTGCCCTCCTGCGGGTGCTCCTCGAACCAGGTCGACAGGGTCTCGTTGACCAGGCTCTCGACGACGGGGCGCACTTCCGAGGAGACCAGCTTGTCCTTGGTCTGGGACGAGAATTTCGGGTCCGGCACCTTCACCGACAACACGCAGGACAGGCCTTCGCGGCAATCGTCGCCGGTCAGCGTCACCTTCTCGCGCTTCAGCGCGCCGGAGGTTTCCGCATAGCCGGTCACCTGCCGGGTCAGCCCACCGCGGAAGCCCGCCATGTGCGTGCCGCCGTCGCGCTGCGGAATGTTGTTGGTGAAGCAGAGGACGGATTCATTGTAGCTGTCGTTCCACCACAGCGCCGCCTCGACGACGATGCCGTCCTTTTCGCCGTAGAGCACGATCGGCTCGGGGATCAGCGGCTTGCGGGCGCGGTCGAGATAGCGGACGAAGGCTTCCAGGCCGCCCTCGTAGAACAGCTCGGTGACCTTCTCGTCGGCATGGCGCTTGTCGGTGAGGATGATCCGCACGCCCGAATTCAGGAAGGCCAGCTCGCGCAGCCGGTGCTCCAGCGTGCCGTAGTCGAACTCGGTGACGCCCTGAAAGGTGTCGGTCGAGGGCAGGAAGGTGATCGCCGTGCCGGTCTCGTCGCCGGCGTCCCCGGTCACCTCCAGCGAGCCGTCCGGCACGCCGTGGGTGAACGACATCTCGTGGATCTTGCCCTTGCGCCGGATCTTCATCGACAGCTTGACCGACAGCGCGTTGACCACCGACACGCCGACGCCGTGCAGGCCGCCGGACACCTTGTAGGAGTTCTGGTCGAACTTACCGCCGGCATGCAGCTGGGTCATGATGACCTCGGCCGCCGAAACGCCCTCGCCGGTGTGGATGTCGGTCGGGATGCCGCGGCCATTGTCGGTCACGGTGCACGACCCTTCGGGGTTCAGCGTGACCGTGACATGGGTCGCATGGCCGGCCAGCGCCTCGTCGATGGCGTTGTCCACCACCTCGTAGACCATGTGGTGCAGGCCCGAGCCGTCGTCGGTGTCGCCGATATACATGCCCGGCCGCTTGCGCACGGCGTCCAGCCCCTTCAGGACCTTGATCGAATCGGCACCATATTCGGGATTGGCAAGCGGATCGGTCTCGGGGATAGCTGACATGATGGTCCTTGGTCTCGAGCCGCGCGCCCGGGGAGGGCGAATCGGCCAAAATTCACTCTTTTATATAGGGTCTCTCCTTCATTGACGAAAGCGCCTGCCGGCCCTACCCCCAGCGGCGGGCCGGAATGCGGCGCGAACGCAACGCCTGGCCGGCCGCGCGACCCGTGCCGCGCCTCCGCTTCCGCTGCAATCTTCGCCGTGAGGGACCGATCCATGCCTTCCAACGACCCGATGCGGGACAGCTTCACCTTCTGGACCCGCGACAAGCTGCGCTACGGCGACACCGACCGCCAGGGCCATGTGAACAACGCCGTCTACGCGACCTTCTTCGAGACGGGCCGGGTGGAAGTGCTGCATGCCGGCGAGGCGCCGCCGCCGGCCGGAACCGCCTTCGTCCTGGCGCAGATCGCCATCGACTTCCGGCGCGAGATGAACTGGCCGGGCGAGGTCGAGATCGGCACGGCGGTCGAGGGCCTGGGCAACAGCTCGATCCGCCTGCGCCAGGGCGTCTTCCAGAATGGCGTCCTGTGCGCCAGCGCCGCCGCGGTGATCGTTTTGATGGACGAGGCCACCCGCCGCTCGACGCCGCTGCCCGACGACATGCGCGGCCGGCTCGCGGCCCATGTCCGCACAAGCCCCGCCGACGCCTGACCGGACGCCCTGCCCTGCCGGCAGCCGTCGGCGGCAAAAGCGACCGTGATCGGCGCCACCCGCGACGATTGCGCCGCTCGACGCGGCAATCGCCGCCACCCATATGCAATCGCGACCCTTCTCTCCTGCGGCGAGTCGCCATTTCATGTCCGATACCCTGACCGCTCCAGCCCAGGCCATGTCCGCCGCGCCGGTGCGGCCGTTCCGCGCCCCGGCCCCGGTGCCCAACGCGATACCGCTCGGCTTCTTCGGCTTCCTGACGACGGCCTCGCGCAATCCCATCGAGATCTGGGGCACGCGGGCGTTCAAGGAGCCCTATATCGTCGGCAAGTGGCTGGGCGTGCCGAACATCGTCATCAACGACCCGGCCGGCGTCCGCCACTGCCTGGTGGAGAACGCGAAAAACTACGTCATGCAGCCGCTGCGCCAGCGCATCCTGCGGCCGCTCCTGCGCGACGGGCTCCTGACCGCCGAGGGCGCCCTGTGGCGCCGCACCCGCAAGGCCATCGCGCCGGTGTTCACGCCGCGCCACACGGCCGGCTTCTCCGAAACCATGCAGGACCGGTCCGAGCGCTTCGCCGACGGCCTCGCCGCGCGCGCCGGCGGCATGGTGGACGGCAGCCACGAGATGACGCTGCTGACCTTCGACATCCTGCAGGCGACCCTGTTCACCGACGACATCGCCGATGACGGCGAGACATTCGCCCGCTCGACCCGCGACTTTCTCGGCTCCATGGGACGGGTCGACCCGCTCGACCTCCTCGGCGCGCCGGCCTTCCTGCCGCGCCTGCGCCGGATGCGCGGCCGCAAGTCGATGGACTATTTCCGCGGCCTCATCGCCCGCACCATCACCCGCCGCCGCGAGCAGATCGCCCGCGATCCCGACGGCGCGCCCAACGATCTCCTGACGCTGCTGGTCAAGACCGACGGCCTGTCGGCCAGCGAGATCGAGGACAACATCATCACCTTCATCGGCGCCGGCCACGAGACCACCGCGCGGTCGCTGGCCTGGACGCTGTATCTCCTCAGCCAGGCGCCCGCCGAGCGCGCCGCCGTCGAGGCCGAGCTCGACACAATCCTGCCGACCCTGTCGCATCCGAGCGAATGGCTGGAGCGGCTGCCCTATACGCGGGCCGTCTTCGAGGAATCGCTGCGGCTCTATCCCCCGGCGCCCTCGCTGAACCGCACCGCGCTGGCGCCGGACCGGGTCGGCGACGTGGCGATTCCCGCCGGCGCGACGGTGCTGGTCATGCCTTGGCTGATCCATCGCCATGAAATGCTCTGGGACCGGCCCGACCATTTCATCCCCAGCCGGTTCCTGCCCGGCAATCGCGAGGCGCTCGACCGCTACCAGTATCTGCCCTTCGGGGTCGGCCCGCGGGTCTGCATCGGCGCCAGCTTCGCCCTGATGGAAGGCGTCATCGCCCTCGCCTGCCTCCTGCGGGGCCTGCGTTTCGACTATGAGGAGGCCGCGCCGCCGGAGGTGGTGCAGCGCATCACCGTGCAGCCGAATGGCGGACTGCCGCTCAGGGTCAGCCGCCGGACGCCGGCGCCCCTGGCAGGCTGACGGGACCAGTTGCGGCCGGGACGATTCCGGCCGCCGAGGCCTGCCTGGCAGGGGCTTGCGGGCTGCCGACGGGGCGGTGACGGCCCATTCGGGCGACAGTGCGCTTGCGTTCGGGCGCGTGAAAGCCCATACTATCAGTTCGGGTATTTGCAGACCCGGAGTCTGGCAGACGTTCCGCCACCGTAAAACGGCGGTTCGCTTGGTAGCGCATTGGCGCGACCAGCGCGACGAGAACCAAACCTTTCGCCGTAACCCTTGTGAAGTTCCGAATCTCCGGCCGCGGCGGCATGCCGTGTCCACACCACTCAAGAAGTCAATCGCGTCGCGAGAACACTTCAGACGATCGCCCACAGGGCAGCGACGAAAGGTAATACCATGAGCCAGACCGGCACCGTAAAGTTCTTCAACGAAGCCAAGGGTTTCGGATTTGTCACCCCGGAAGGCGGCGCGAAGGATGTCTTCCTTCACGTCTCCGCTCTCGAGCGCGCGGGCATCTCCTCCCTGAACGAAGGCGACAAGATCAGCTTCGACACCGAGCCGGACACCCGCGGCAAGGGCCCGAAGGCTGTCAACGTTCAGCGCGCCTGATTGCATGATGTGACCGGCGGGCTTCTGGCCTGCCGGTCTCTACTGTTTCGCATGGGTTCGCGGCGTTTGGTGGCGAACAACGGCGGAAGAAGGTGACGATGGAAAATTCCAGGAAGGCGCGTGAACGCGCCGAAGCGGCACTGTCCGGACCGCCGGAACGACCGGCCAAGGGCTCCGCGATTGGAATCATCGCTGCCGAAAGCCTGGCCGTCCAGGAAAAGACGGCACGATTGAAGAAGCTCCGCATGGAGCGGGATGCGGCCGAAGCGCCTGAGCCGACCAAGGCAGAGGCGAAGGCGTCGAAGGCGAAGGCCAAGACGACAAAGCCGACGGCGCGCGCTAAATAGCCGGTTGGCAGACCGACTCGGTCGCCGATCAATTCCGAGGCCCGGCCACCACCTGCCCCGCGAGGCAGGGAAATGGCCCGTGGCCCATCAACTGATGGAAGGAGTCGTTTTGAAAGTCGACGTCAGAGACAACAATGTCGATCAGGCCCTGCGGGCGCTGAAGAAGAAATTGCAGCGCGAAGGCGTCTTCCGTGAGATGAAGGCGCGTCGCGCCTACGAGAAGCCGTCCGAGCGACGCGCTCGGCAGAAGCAGGAGGCGATCCGCCGCTCCCGCAAGCTTGCTCGCAAGCAGGCGCAGCGCGAAGGCCTCGTGCCCGGTCCGAAGCGCAAGATCCGTCCCGGCGCACCTCGCCCGGGCGCACCGAGCGCAGGCGCCGGTGCCAACGGCGCAGCCGGTGCACCGCGTCCGGCTTCCGCGACCTCGCAGTACTGATACGACCCATTCGCTCCTCGAGAGCAGAAAAGCCCGGCGGATCCGATCCGCCGGGCTTTTTTGTGTCTGGGCTCCTCTAGCAGCCTGACGCATCCTGCGATTGCGGCCGCCGCGCGTCCGACTTCGGCTCCAGCCAGCGGCGGTATTCGTCCGAGACTTCGCACATGTCGGCATAGAGCCAGACCATGCGGTCGACGAACCAGAGCTTGCCGCCCTCCGCGATGATCAGCCCCGCGATCGTGGCGGTCGCCTCGCCCCGGATCAGGCCATAGGCCAGGATGGGGACCCCGACGGCAGTGATCGATGTGAGGATCGTCGCGGCCCGGCGATGGTGGTCCGGGACCGGCACCGCCTTCCGGTTCAGATAGACCCGCTCGCCGAAGGTCGCCCGCGACGCCCAGTTGTCGGGATCGCGGGGCGGCGGAAACAGCCGCGGATTGACCATGGCGAAGACCGCCAGGGCCGCGACCGGCGCGAGCGCCCACCAGCCGATCCAGACGCGGCTCCAGATCGCCAGGACCAGCACGGGCAGGATCGCCGCCCGGGTCCAGACGCTCCAAGGATTGGCATGGCGGGCCCAGCTCTCCTCGTCCATGCGCATCGCCCGCTCGGCCAGCGCGAAGACATCCATGGCGCCCTCCCGTCGGCCGAACGGCGGAGGGGTCCGGCGCTATTTCGCGCCGTCCTCCTCGCCCAGACCGTCGAACAGCGCCGTCGACAGATAGCGCTCGGCGAAGGACGGGATGATCACGACGATGTTCTTGCCCGCCATCTCCGGGCGCTGGCCGACCGCGATCGCCGCCGAGAGCGCCGCACCGGAGGAAATGCCCACCGGCACGCCCTCGATGCGGGCGACGAGACGGGCGATCTCGAAGGCGTCGTCATTGGTCACCTGCACGACCTCGTCATAGACCTCGCGGTCGAGGATCGCCGGCGCGAAGCCCGCGCCGATGCCCTGGATCTTGTGCGGGCCGGGATCGCCGCCCGACAGGACATGCGAGGCTTCCGGCTCGACCGCGACGATGCGGACGCCGGGCTTGCGCTGCTTCAGCACCTGGCCGGCGCCGGTGATCGTGCCGCCGGTGCCGATGCCGGACACCAGCACGTCGATTTCGCCCTTGGTGTCGTTCCAGATTTCCTCGGCGGTGGTGACGCGGTGGATTTCCGGGTTGGCCGGGTTTTCGAACTGCTGCGGCATCACCGCATCGGGAATTTCGGCCACCAGCTCGCCGGCCTTGGCGATGGCGCCCTTCATGCCCTTGGCGCCCTCGGTGAGCACCAGATCGGCGCCCAGCAGGCGCAGCATCTTGCGGCGCTCGATCGACATGGTCTCCGGCATGGTCAGGATCAGGCGGTAACCCTTGGCCGCGGCCGCAAAGGCGAGCCCGATGCCGGTATTGCCCGATGTCGGCTCGATCAGCGTCGTCTTGCCCGGCGTGATCCGGCCGTCGGCCTCGAGCTTCTCGATCATGGCGACGCCGATGCGGTCCTTGACGCTGGCGATCGGGTTAAAGAATTCGAGCTTGGCGAGAAGGTTGGCCTTCACGCCCTTTTCCTTCGCCAGCTTGTCCAGCCGGACGATCGGCGTGTCACCGATGGTGTCGGCGATGGAATCGTAGATGCGTCCGCGCCCGTGGGTCCGGGCGGCGCCCTCTTTCACTACCTTGTCCATGATGGTCTCCTTCCCTGTCGCGGCCCGGCGTTCATTCACTTCGCGCCCGGTCATCGTGCCTAACCTATGCCGGATCGCGCGCGGTTTTGAGGTCTGACAATCCAAAGCCGGCGGTCTGGCCGGAATAGCTTGCTAGGCCGGAGCCGGCCGATCCATGCAATTTGCAACCAATTCTTTACCCTCTCTTAGGCCGCCCCAACCAGTATGGCGGATCACGGCGGGTCCCTCGCGCCCTTTGCACGAAACGAGATTGCGCATGGCACGCACCTTTCAGCACATTCGCACGATTTTCGGCGAGTTCGTCCTGTTGCTCCTGGCCATGACGCTGCTGTCGGTGGTTGCCGCCTTCCACATCTTCGACGGCGTCGGCCAGGCCGCGCTGAACCGTGCGCTCGGCTTTGCCGTCGTGGTGCCCATTCTGAGCGCCGTGCCCTATGCGATCTATTTCGTCGTCCGCCTCACCGGGCTGATGCAGCACAATGACGGCCTGCAGCGGGCCGCAACGACCGACCGCCTCACCGGCGTGCTGAACCGTCCGGGCTTCGACACGATCATCCGCCGGCACATGGCGGCGCTCGGCGACCACCAATATGCCGGGCTGATGCTGCTCATCATCGATGCCGACCATTTCAAGCGGATCAACGACCGCCTCGGCCATCCGACCGGCGACAAGGCGCTGAAGGCCATCGCCGGCGCGCTGAAGCGGTCGATGCGGGGCTCCGATGCGGTCGGGCGCCTGGGCGGCGAGGAATTCGCCATCTCCTTCCCCTGCACCAGCCTCGAACAGGGCAAGGCCGTCGCCGAGCGCCTGCGGCTGAGCATCGGCAAGCTGAGTGTCAGCGACGGCAAGCAGAGCGCCCGCCTGTCGGTCAGCATCGGCGGCGCCTTCTATACGACGCCGCAGCTCTTCGACCGGGTCTATGGCGCGGCCGACGTCAATCTCTACCATTCCAAGCGCACCGGCCGGAACCGCACGACCATCACCTCGGTCGCCGCCCACGGCCGCCGCTATCTGCAGGCCGACCGGCAGCAGGAAAACCAGCAGGCCGCCCGACTGACCGCCCTGCCCGCCCGCTGACGCTGGCGCCGTCCGCCTAGCTGCGGCCCGTGGAGCCGAAGCCGCCGGCGCCGCGGGCGCTGTCCGACAGGCTCGCCCGCTCTGTGAAAGTCGCCTGCACCACCGGCGCGACGACCACCTGGGCGATCCGCTCGCCCCGCGCGATCGCGAAGGGCTCGCTCCCCAGATTGACCAGCACCACCTGCACCTCGCCGCGATAATCGCTGTCGATCGTGCCCGGCGTGTTCAGCACGGTCACCCCGTGCTTCACGGCAAGGCCGGAGCGCGGCCGGATCTGCACCTCGAAGCCTTCAGGAATCTCGAAGGCGAGGCCGGTCGGCACCAGCCGGCGTTCGCCCGGCGCCAGCACCATCTCCCCCGTCACCGCCGCGCGCAGGTCGGCGCCCGCCGCTCCGGCGCTCTCATAGGCCGGCAACGGCAGGTCGGAATTGTGGGGCAGCCGCAGGATCGCGATGGTCGGCACGCTCATGCGGCCGCTCCCGTCAGGCGGTCGGCCACCCAGGCGGCCAGCCTTCTGGCCACCTCCGTCTTGTCCATCTTCGGCCATGCCTCGACACCGGCCGCCGTCACGATGTGGACCGTATTGGCGCTCCCGCCCATGACGCCGGTCCCGGCGGACACGTCGTTGGCGACGATCGCGTCGGCGCCCTTGCGGGCGAGCTTGCCGTGGGCATTGGCGAGAAGATCGTCAGTCTCGGCGGCAAAGCCGACGACCAGTTTCGGCCGGTTTGGCGCATGGCCGATGGTCGCCAGGATGTCGGGATTCTCGGTCAGGGCAAGCGCCGGCGGTCCGCCTCCGGTCTTCTTGATCTTGCGCGCCGTCTCGGCCTCGGCCCGCCAGTCGGCGACGGCGGCCACGAAGATCGCCGCATCGGCGGGCAGCGCGGCCTCGACCGCCCCCAGCATTTCGCGGGCGGTCTCGACATGGGCGACGGCGACGCCGGCCGGATCGGGGAGCGTCACCGGGCCGCTGACCAGCGTCACCTCGGCGCCCAGTTCGGCCAGTGCCGCGGCGATGGCGTGGCCCTGGCGTCCCGACGATCTGTTGGCGATGTAGCGGACGGGGTCGATCGGTTCGTGGGTAGGCCCGGAGGTGACGACGACCCGCCGGCCGGCCAGCGGCTTCGGCCCGACGTCCAGCATCGCTTCCAGCGCGTCGGCGATCTCGGTCGGCTCGGCCATGCGACCGGTGCCGGCCTCGCCCGCTTCCGCCATCTCGCCGGCATTCGGCCCAACGAAGCGCACGCCGTCGGCGATCAGCGTCGCGTGATTGCGACGGGTCGCGGCGTGGTTCCACATGGCGGGGTTCATCGCCGGCGCCATCAGGATCGGCGCGCGGGCGGCCAGCAGGATCGCCGTCGCCAGATCGTCGGCCAGGCCGTTGGCGGCGCGGGCCATCAGATTGGCCGTGGCCGGCGCGACGAGGATCGCATCGGCCTCCCGGGCGAGCCGGATATGGCCGACATCGTGCTCGTCCTCGCGGTCGAAGAGATCGGAGAAGACCTTGGCGGCCGACAGGGCACCGACGGCAAGCGGCGTGACGAATTCGGCGGCAGACCCGGTCATCACCGGCGTCACCGCGGCGCCGCGCTCGCGCAGGCGGCGGATCAGGTCGAGCGACTTGTAGGCCGCGATGCCGCCGCCGATGATCAGCAGCACCCGTTTGCCCGAAAGGCCGCTCATGCCGGCTCCGCCTGAATGATCCCGATCGTCGCGGTCGCCATGCCTGCCTCGCGAAAGACGCTGTTCCACGGCCCCGTGTCTAGCGGCCGCCGCTCACCGGAGCAACAAAGGCGCCGCCGGCCGACATGCCGGCGGGCCGGTCTCAGCCGAAGGTGTAGCCCAGCGCGATGGTCATCAGCGACAGGGCGATGATCCATTGGGCGATCAGGCGCAGGATCACGCTGGAGCGCTTGTCCGTCGCCAGATTGTTCAGCGTCTCGTCGTCGAGGCGGATGCCCTTCTCGATGAGGTCCGGCATCTGCCGGGCGAGGATTTCCAGCCCGCCGGCAAATTCCGGCGTGCGCCGCAGGAGATGGAACAGCGAATCGACACCCCGGCGCGCCTCGCGCAGCTTGGCCGCGGGGCCGAGCTCGGTGAGGATGTATTCCGAGACCACCGGCTCGGCCGCCACCCACATGTTGAACTTCGGATCAAAGGAGCGCGCGACGCCCTCGACCACCACCATGGTCTTCTGCAGAAGCACGAGCTCGGGGCGCGCCCGCATGTCGAAGAGCTCGGTCACCTCGAACAGCAGCGACAGCAGGTGGCCCATGGAGATGGTCTCGGCCGGCTGGCCGTAGATCGGCTCGCCGATCGCCCGCAGCGCCTGGGCGAAACTCGCCACGTCCTGGCCGCGCGGCACGTAGCCCGCCTCGAAATGCAGCTCGGCAACGCGGCGATAGTCGCGCCGGATGAAGCCGTAGAGGATCTCGGCCAGAAAGCGCTTGGACTCGTCCGACAGGCGCCCGACAATGCCCATGTCGACGGCGACGACGGCGCCGTCCGGCGCCACGAACAGGTTTCCCTGGTGCATGTCGGCATGGAAGAAGCCGTCGCGCATGGCATGGCGCAGGAAGGACTGCACGATCATCACGCCGAGCTGCTTGGTGTCGTGGCCGGCCTCGACGATGCCGGCGACATCGCTCATCTTGATGCCGTCGATCCACTCCATCGTCAGGACGTCGCGGCCGGTGCGCTCCCAGTCGATGCGCGGCACGCGGAAGCCGGGATCGTCGGCGGTGTTCTCGGCCATTTCGGACGAGGCCGCCGCCTCCAGCCGCAGGTCCATCTCGATGCGGGTCGACTGGGCCAGCGTCTCGACCACGGCGACCGGCCGGAGCCGGCGCGACGAGCGCACGTAACGCTCCAGGAACTGGGCGATGAAGGCGAAGGTCTCGAGCTGGCGCAGGAAACGGATGCGCACGCCCGGCCGCACCACCTTGACCGCGGCGAAGCGCTCGCTGCCGTCCTCGTTGCGGATGCGGGCCTTGTAGACCTGCGCGATCGAGGCGGCGCCCACCACTTCGCCGAGATCGATGAACAGGTCGTCGATCCGACGGCCGAGGGTCGTCTCGATCTCGGCCACGGCCTGTTCGCGCGGGAACGGCGGCACCTTGTCCTGCAGCTGGCCGAGTTCCTGCGCCGTCGCCGCCCCGACGAGGTCGGGCCGCGTCGCCAGGAACTGGCCGAGCTTGACGTAGGAGGGGCCGAGCCGGTTCAGCGCCCGCGACAGGTTGTCGGAGCGCGGCCGGTCTTCGGCCGAGCCGCGTTCGATCAGCCGCGCAAGGCGGTGCAGCAGCGCCGGGCCGGGTGGCAGGCCCTCGCCCGGGAACGAGCCGACGACGCCTTCGCGGGCAAGAACATAGGCGGCCCGGATAAGCGCAAGGGTGCCGGTGACGGGATTGGCCAAGAGAGGCTCCGTTCGTTCAGATCAGAGCTTCCAGCCGGAATGGATGGCCGCGATGCCGCCCGACAGGTTGCGATAGGAGACACGCTCGAAGCCGGCCGCGCGGATCGCGGAGGCGAAATTGGCCTGGTTCGGGAAGCGGCGGATCGACTCGACCAGATATTCGTAGGATTCGCGGTCGCGCGCGACGGTCTCGCCGATGCGCGGGATGACCTTGAACGACCATTGCTCGTAGATCTTGTCGAGGATCGGCATGTCGACTTCCGAGAATTCCAAGCACATGAAGCGCCCGCCGGGCTTGAGCACCCGGTAGGCCTCCGCCAGCGCCGCGTCGATGCGCGGCACGTTGCGGATGCCGAAGGCGATCGTATAGGCGTCGAAGCCGGCGTCGGGCAGCTTGAGCTCCTCGGCATTGCCCTCCACGAAGACGAGATTCTCGTCGAGGCCGCGCTTGACCGCGCGCTCCGCGCCGACGCCCAGCATCGAGGCGTTGATGTCGAGCACCGTGCCGCTGGCCCGCCGGCGCGAGGCCTCGGTGATGCGGAAGGCGACGTCGCCGGTGCCGCCGGCCACGTCGATGAAGTTCCAGCCGGCCCGGTGCGGCGGCGACAGCCAGGCCACCATCGCGTTCTTCCAGACGCGGTGGAGGCCGCCCGACATCAGGTCGTTCATCAGGTCGTAGCGCTCGGCGACCCGATGGAAGACGTCATTGACCCGGGCCTGCTTCTCTTCCCGGCCGGTGACCGTGGAAAAGCCGTAGGCCGTCTCCATCGCTTCGGCTCCGGTCACACGCGTTCGCGACATGGGGCGGCACCTTCATTGCATCGCATCGCTTCGATGCGGATATAGGGACGGACGATCCCGGCATGCGACGCGTCATCGGCGAAGCACGCTGGGTTCGGCGGGCGCACCGCACGGATGGCCCAACGGTTCGGGACTTAATCGAATATGCCGGAATTGCCAGAGGTAGAGACGGTCCGCCGCGGCCTGCAGCCCGTCCTGGAGGGTGCGCGCATCACCCATCTGCATCTGGCGCGGCCGGATTTGCGGTTTGCGCTGCCCGAACGCTTCGCCGAACGGGTCACCGGCCGGCGCATCACGGCGCTTGGCCGGCGGGCGAAATATCTCGTCGCCGAGATGGAGGGCGACCTCGTCCTTGCCATGCATCTGGGCATGTCCGGCTCGTTCCGCATCGAGGGTCCGGAGGGCGAGAGCCTGCCGGGCGTCTTCCACCACCCGCGCTCCACCGCCCGTCTCCACGACCATGTGCGCTTCGACGTGACGACCGGGGACGGCCAGCCGGCCGCGGTGATCTACAACGACCCGCGGCGCTTCGGCTACATGACGCTGATCGCGCGGGCCGAGATGGAGACCCATCCGCATTTTGCCGGCCTCGGCATCGAGCCGACGGGCAACGGCCTGTCCGGCGCGGCGCTGGCCCCGGCCTTCGCCGGACGGGCGGCGCCGCTCAAGGCGGTGCTCCTCGACCAGCGCATCATCGCCG
Source organism: Aurantimonas manganoxydans SI85-9A1 (assembly GCF_000153465.1). Taxonomy (GTDB): domain Bacteria; phylum Pseudomonadota; class Alphaproteobacteria; order Rhizobiales; family Rhizobiaceae; genus Aurantimonas; species Aurantimonas manganoxydans. Next base: position 3,701,447 of record NZ_CH672387.1, read on the forward strand.
GCCTCGGCAATATCTATGTCTGCGAGGCGCTGTGGCGCTCGCGCCTGTCGCCGCGGCGCGCGGCGGGAACGCTGGTGAAGAAGGGCGGCCGCCCGAGCCAGCGCCTCGACCTCCTGGCGCTGAACATCCGCGAGACCATCGCCGACGCCATCGCCGCTGGCGGCTCGTCGCTGCGCGATTACCGGCAGGCCGACGGCTCGCTCGGCTATTTCCAGCACAGCTTCGCCGCCTATGACCGCGAGCATGAGCCGTGCCGGCACGCGGGCTGCCGCGGAGTCATCCGGCGGATCGTCCAGTCGGGACGCTCGACCTTCTTCTGCCTGGTCTGCCAACGCTAGGGTCGCGTCCGTAACGGTGCGGCGACGCGAAGAGCAATGCCCGCCGGGTTCCGACTTTGTCTTGACGCGCCGAACGCTCTTGCCTATAGAGGCTCTGAATTCGGCGGCACCCATGGTGCGGCCCGTTTCTTCGTGCTGCAGCGTGCACCCTTTGCCGCCCGGCACGATCAAACCGCAGTTTACCGACACAAGCGCATCGTCGCGACAGACAGAGAGAGACGAACATGGCCAACACCCCTTCGGCCAAGAAAGCGGCGCGGAAGATCGCGCGACGCACTGCCGTCAACACCGCTCGCCGCAGCCGGGTCCGCACCTACCTGCGCCGCGTCGAGGAAGCCATTGCATCGGGCGACAAGACCGCCGCGATGACCGCCTTCCTCGCCGCCGAGCCGGTGATGATGAGCGCGACCTCGAAGGGGATCTTCCACAAGAATACGGCATCGCGGAAGATCTCCCGCCTGTCGCATCGCGTGAAGGCCCTCGGCGAAGCCTGAGGCTCGTCGCATACACTGACAGGGGCGCATCCCGCCCTTTCAGACCCTTTCCGAAAGGCCTGGCTTAACCGCCGGGCCTTTTTGATTCCGGACCCGGCCATGGCGATCTGGAGTGATTCCCGGCGCCTTTGCAGGGTCCGCGGCTCACCCGTCATCGATTCGTCACGCGCAAACCTGCCGATTGCCCGCCGCGATTCCATCGCGTGGTTTTGGCGAACGATTCCAGTGCCTTGCAGAAGGTCAGTGAGCATCATAAAACAGCCGGCTAAGGCGAGTTTCGGCGGCCCTTGAGTCAAGCGGACTGCCTTACTTTTTTCATTTTTATCTTTTGCCCGATGCGCTCAAAAGCTGCTTGGGAGCCAAGTCACCAGAACCACTGGTGTTTACCCTGATGGGCAATGATTCACGCGGGACGAGTCTGCCACACTGGGGGTGCTCGCATTGCGATTCACGGTTTGCGAGCCTTGCCCGAAGCTGTCGCGTTTCGTATTTTCCTCCTCGAAACAAGTGCGGGGAAAGACGAAGTGCGGGGACAACCGAACTTATCCAGAACATTCGGTCACGGTTCGAGTTGCCAGCGGCGCGGCCCCATCTCGCCTAGAGTCTAAATCCGTCCTTCCACAATTTATTCGTAGTCGATCCCGGCGCTCCCACGCCGCGGGTGCGGCTGACTTCTGCCCAACGATGGGCCGGAGCGCAGGAGAGCTTTTGCATGAACGGTGAATACAAGGGCGATGTCACGCCGAAGGAATGCTGGGCGACGCTCGCCGACACGCCGGACGCGGTTCTGGTCGACGTGCGCACCGTGGCCGAATGGAGCTATGTCGGCGTCCCGCAGCTCGCCCCCCTCGGCAAGGCGGCGATCCTGCAGGAATGGCAGAGCTTCCCCTCCATGGCCGTCGATCCGGATTTCGCCGCCAAGCTTGCCCGGCGCATCGAGAGCGAAGGTGGGACGCGTGACACGCCGGTCTTCTTCCTCTGCCGTTCGGGCGTCCGCTCCATCGCCAGCGCCGTGGCGCTGACCGGGGCGGGCTACACCCACTGCTTCAACGTCCTGGACGGCTTCGAGGGCCCGCCGGACGAGGAAGCCCATCGCGGACGCAAGGCTGGCTGGAAAGCGGAGGGTCTCCCGTGGGTGCAGAAGTGATGCAGCAGGGCGCAGGACGATCGGCGGACACGCTGCCGATCTGGTCCGGACGGCATGACGCCGCCCGGGTGACGAAAGACAACACGAACGATTGCGGGGCGGGCATGGCGAGCGGCGGCACAGGAACTGCGGACATCATGGAGCGGGTGAATGCCCGTCTGAAGGCGCAGCTTGGGCAGGACATCTTCGCCAGCTGGTTCCAGCGCATGAAGCTCGAGGCGCCGGGCAAGGGCGTCTGCCGCATCACCGTGCCGACCGCCTTCCTGCGCAGCTGGATCCAGTCGCACTATCATGAGCTCCTGACCGAGATCTTCCGCGAGGAAGTGCCGGGCACCCTGCGCGTCGACATCGCCGTGCGCAGCGCCGTGCGCGGTGGCGGCGTGACCATCCGCCAGCCCCGTGTCGCCGAGCAGCCGGAGACCACCCGGACCAGGGCAGCGGCCCCGCGTCCCGCCGCGCAGATCGGCGAAAGCCGCGCCGCGCGCAGCGCCGCCCCGGCCGAAGCCCGGCAGATGTTCGATGCGGCGCCCGCCCCGACGCCGACCTTCGGCTCGCCGCTCGACCCGCGCTACGTCTTCGACACTCTCGTCGAGGGCAGTTCCAACCGCGTCGCCCTCGCCGCCGGCCGTGCCATCGCCGAGAACGGTCCCCAGTCGGTGCGCTTCAACCCGCTGTTCATCCACGCCGCCGTGGGGCTGGGCAAGACGCATCTGCTGCAGGCGATCGCCAACGCCGCGATTCGCCGCGAGGACAAGCCGCGCGTCGTCTATCTGACGGCGGAATATTTCATGTGGCGCTTCGCCACCGCGATCCGCGACAACCGCGCGCTCGACCTCAAGGAGACCCTGCGCGGCATCGACATCCTGATCATCGACGACACCCAGTTCCTGCAGGGCAAGTCGATCCAGCAGGAGTTCTGCCATCTCCTCAACGCGCTGATCGATTCCGCCAAGCAGGTGATCTGCGCCGCAGATCGCCCGGCCATGGAGCTGGAATCACTGGATCCGCGGGTCCGCTCGCGCTTGTCCAACGGCATCACGCTGGAACTGGCGGCGCCGGACTACGAGATGCGTCGCTCGATCATCCGCACCCGCGCCGCGGCCATGCGGGCCGAGGATCCCTCCTTCGACATGCCCGACGGCGTCATCGACACGATTGCCCAGCGCGTCGCCGGCTCCGGCCGCGACCTGGAAGGCGCCTTCAACCAGATCGCCTTTCGCCATTCGCTCGGCCAGCCGCTGTCGGCCGAGCATCTGGACGATCTCCTCAGCCAGCTCACCCGCGCCAACAGCGAGCGTCGGGTGCGTATCGAGGACATCCTCAAATTCGTCTCGCGCCACTACAATGTGACGCGCACGGATATCCTGTCGGCCCGGCGTACGCGGACCATCGTGCGGCCCCGCCAGATCGCCATGTATCTCGCCAAGACCATGACGCCCCGCTCGCTGCCGGAAATCGGCCGGCGCTTCGGCGGCCGCGACCACACGACGGTGCTCCATGCCGTTCGCAAGATTGAGGGCGAGCGGGCCAAGGACGACAAGCTGTCCGAGGAGCTCGACATCATCCGGCGTATGATCGAGGAGTAGGCCGCCCCGGCGCGGCGCCGTCAAGCGGCGCCGCCGGTCCGCGGGCCTCCCCGGCTCTGGCTCGCCCAGCCTCGCGCGGTCCGGCCTTTCCAAGCGGCCTCCAAATCTCTAAGACCATCGGACCCCGGAACGGGTGCCGTCTCCTGCGGCGCCTGCCCGAACCAAACGGCTTCGTCATGCGCATCATCATCGAACGTTCGAACCTCCTCAAGTCCCTGGCGCACGTTCATCGTGTCGTGGAACGCCGCAACACCATCCCGATCCTCTCCAACGTCCTGTTGAAGACGGAAGGCGAAGGCCTGCGGCTGAAGGCGACCGATCTCGACCTGGAGATCACCGAGAGCGCACCGGCGACGGGCGAGCAGGAGGGCGCGACGACGGTGCCGGCGCATCTGCTCTACGACATCGTCCGCAAGCTGCCGGACGGGGCCGAGGTGAGCCTGGCCACCAATGCCGAGGGCACCCAGATGACGGTCTCGTCGGGCCGCTCGAACTTCCGGCTGCAGTGCCTGCCGGAATCGGACTTCCCCGACATCACCGCCGGCACCCTCAGCCATGCCTTCAAGCTCAAGGCCGCCGAACTCGGCCGGCTGATCGAGCGCACCCAGTTCGCCATCTCCACCGAGGAGACGCGCTATTATCTGAACGGCATCTACCTGCACACGATCGAGGCCGACGGCGACCTGCAGCTGCGCGCCGTCGCCACCGACGGCCACCGCCTGGCGCGGGCCGACCAGAAGGCTCCGGCCGGCTCGGAAGGCATGCCGGGCATCATCATTCCGCGCAAGACCGTGGGCGAGTTGCAGAAGCTCCTCGGCGACAGCAATGACGAGGCCGAAATCTCGGTCGAGCTGTCGGACGCCAAGATCCGCTTCACCATCGGCGCGGTGGTGATGACCTCCAAGCTGATCGACGGCACCTTCCCGGACTATCAGCGGGTCATTCCGCAGAACAACGACAAGGCGCTGACGCTGGACCGGCAGACCTTCTCGGCGGCCGTCGACCGCGTCTCCACCATCTCGTCGGAACGCGGCCGGGCGGTGAAGCTCGCCGTCGCCGATTCGCAGCTGGTGCTGACCGTCAACTCGCCGGATTCGGGCACGGCCACCGAGGAACTGGCCGTCGGCTACGATTCGGACGAGATCGAGATCGGCTTCAACGCCAAGTATCTCCTCGACATCACCAACCAGCTGTCGGGCGACGAGACCGTCTTCATGCTCGCCGATCCCGGTTCCCCGACCCTCATCAAGGACGGCGGCGACGACGCGACGCTCTACGTCCTGATGCCGATGCGGGTCTGACCGCCGCAACGCGCTTGGACCAGAGCCCGGACGCCGCCGTTTTCCCCTCCACCGACAGCCGGACGCCGCCCGCGGTGCGGCTCGACGAACTGCGTCTGGCCGATTTCCGCAATTACGAGACGCTGTCGCTGCGCTTCACCCGCGGCTTCGTCGTCTTCGTCGGCGACAATGGCGCCGGCAAGACCAATCTTCTCGAAGCCATCTCGCTCCTGACGCCTGGCCGGGGCCTTCGCCGCGCGCCCTATCAGGACGTCGCGCGCAAGGGCGGCAGCGGCGGCTTTTCGGTGCGTGCCAACGCCGCCTCCCTCGGGGTCGAGACCATCATCGCCACCAAGATGATGCCCGACCCGGCAGGCGCGGCGGCGCGCAGCGTGCGGATCGACGAGACGGCGGCGAAATCGGCCGACGAACTGCTCGATCTCCTGCGCATCCTGTGGCTGACGCCGGCCATGGACGGGCTCTTCACCGGACCGGCCGGCGACCGGCGCCGCTTCCTCGACCGCATGGTGCTGGCCGTCGATCCGACCCATGGCCGCCGGGCCGCCGATTACGAGCGCGCCGTGCGCTCGCGCAACCGCCTCCTCGCCGACAACCGGCTGGACGATTCCTGGCTGTCGGGCATCGAGGCGCAGATGGCCGAGCTCGGCATCGCCATGGCGCTCGCCCGCTCCGAACTCGTCGGCATGCTGGCCGGCATGATCGCCCGGACCGGCGCCGGTTCGCCCTTTCCCAGCGCCGGGCTCGAGCTGACATCGGGCTATGACGGCCTCGACCTCGCCCGTCCCTCCGCGGATGTCGAGGACGAGGCGCGCATGCGGCTGCGGTCGGCGCGCTATGGCGACCGGGCCGCCGGCCGCACGCTGGAGGGCGCCCACCGGGCGGAGCTCTCCGTCACCCATCTCGCCAAGGCGATGCCGGCGGCGCTGTCCTCCACCGGCGAGCAGAAGGCGCTGCTGATCGGCCTCGTCCTCGCCCATGCCCGGCTGGTCGCCGCCATGTCGTCGCTGCCGCCGCTGCTGCTCCTCGACGAGATCGCCGCGCATCTCGATCCGGGCCGGCGCGCCGCCCTGTTCGACCTGATCGCCGAGCTCGGCGTGCAGGCCTTCATGACCGGCACCGACGCCAGCCTGTTTGCAGCCCTGGGCGATCGGGCCCAGATCATGGAGGTGTCGGGCGGCACGGTCCGCCCGGCCGATCCCGCACGCATCGAAGGCGCATCACCGGAGACGTCGCCATGAGCCAGGCTCCCCTCGCCCCCGACGAGCTGGAACGCTACGCCCGCCACATCGTCCTGCCGGAAGTCGGCGGCGCCGGGCAGCAAGCGCTGAAGCGCGCCAGGGTGCTGGTGATCGGCGCCGGCGGGCTCGGCTCGCCGATCATCCTCTATCTCGCGGCCGCGGGTGTCGGCACCATCGGCATTGCCGACGACGACATCGTCTCCCTCTCCAACCTGCAGCGGCAGGTCCTGCACGGCACCGCCGATGTCGGCCGCTCCAAACTCGACAGCGCGGCGGACGCCGTGGCAGGCATCAATCCGCATGTCACGGTGGTGCCCCACGCGCTGCGCCTCGACATGGCGACCGGCACGGCGATCGTCGCCGGCTACGACCTCGTCATCGACGGGTCGGACAATTTCGCCACGCGCTACGCCATGGCCGATCTCTGCGAAGCCGCCGAAACCCCGCTCGTCACGGCGGCGGTGAACCGCTTCTCCGGGTCGCTGACCGTGCTGAAGCCGTATGCGACCGGCGCCGACGGCCGCCGCAATCCCGGCTATCGCGATCTCTTCCCCGAGGCCCCGCCGGCCGGCATGGTGCCGTCGTGTGCGGAGGCTGGCATTCTGGGCGCCACCACCGGCGTCCTCGGCACCCTCGCCGCCTCGGAAGCGATCAAGCTGATCTGCGGCATGGGCGAGCCGCTCGTCGGTCGCTTCCTGATGGTCGATCTCCTGACCATGCGGATCGAGGAAATCCGCTACCGCCGGCCGAAGACCGGCTGAGCCTGGCGGTCCCCGGCGGCCTCAGGCCGGTTGCACCGGGCGCTCGGCCGTTGCCGGCTCGGCCACCGCATCGTCTCCTTCCGGGATCACCAGCGACAGGATGATCGCCGACAGACCGCTCAGCGTGATCGGCGTCGCGAAGACCTGGCGGATGAAGTCCGGCAGGTGCTGCGTGGCGTCCGGCACCAGCGTCACGCCGAGGCCGAGGCCGAAGGACACGGCCATGATGTAGGCCTTGCGCCGGTCGATCGGCTCGGAGGCGAGGATGCGGATGCCGGCCACTGCGATGGTGCCGAACAGGACCAGCGTCGCGCCGCCCAGCACCGGTTTCGGCACCAGCAGGAAAGCGTTGCCGATCACCGGAAAGAACCCCAGGACAATCAGGATCACGGCGATGATCATGCCGACATGTCGGCTGGCGACGCCGGTCATCTGGATGACGCCGTTGTTCTGGGAGAAGGTCGTGTTGGGAAAGGTGTTGAACACCGCCGCAAGGCCGGAATTGACGCCGTCGGCCAGAATGCCGCCCTTGATCCGCGCCATGTAGAGATCGCCGCGCACCGGCTCGCCGGCGATGATCGAATTGGCGGTCAGATCGCCCGTCGTCTCGATGGCGGTGATCAGATAGATGAAGGCGATCGGCAGGAACAGCGCCAGATCGAAGTCGATGCCGTAGCGAAACGGGATCGGCAGGGCGATCAGCGGCCCGCTGCCGGCGCTGGAGAAATCCACCTTGCCCAGCAGCGCTGCGACCACGAAGCCGATGACGAGCCCGGCCATGATCGCCGAGATCCGCACCGTCTGATTGCGCTGGAAGGTCAGGGCGAGGATCGCCGCGACGACGATGAAGCCGAGCAGCAGATTGACCGGCTCGCCCAGCGCGTCGCCGGCCGTCGCACCGCCGGCAAAGTCGGTGAAGCCGACCTTGACCAGGCTGAGGCCGATGATGGTGATGACGATGCCGGTCACCGTCGGGGTGATGATGCGCCGCAGCCGGCCGACGAACCGGCTGAGGCCGATCTCCACGAGGCAGCCGACGAGGCACAGGCCGAAGATCATCGCCAGAATGTCTTCCGGCGTGCCGCCCCGCCCCTTCACCGCGAAGCCGGCCGCCAGGATCGCGCCGACGAAGGCGAAGCTGGTGCCCTGCACCGACAGCAGTCCCGAGCCGACCGGTCCGAAGCGGCGGCACTGGATGAAGGTGGCGACGCCCGACACGAACAGCGACATGGCGACGAGATAGGGAATGTGCTCGCCCAGCCCCAGCACGCCGCCGATGATCAGCGCCGGCGTGACGATGCCGACGATGGAGGCGAGGATATGCTGGATGGCGGCGAGAATGGCCGGGCCTGGCGGCGGGCGGTCCTCCAGCCGGTAGATCATGCCTGAAAGAGGGGCTGCCGTTTTCTGCGTCATCGCGCTGCTCCGGTCATCATTCCCCTGTCTCCCGCCTGCGTCCCGAGGGGCATGGGGAAACCGAAGCAGGAAGCATGCCACGGGCACGGCGCAAGGCCCATGGCCATCACGCAGAAAGGGCGGCGCCCGTCACGGACACCGCCCTTTCAGATGGATGGATGCCGGCGCCTTGTGGCGCAGCAGGTCTAGATCGAGCGCCGACGGAAGCCGCCGAAGATCAGCGACAGGACGAAGAGCACGATTGCGACGAAGAAGATGATCTTCGCGATGCCCATCGCGGTGCCGGCGATGCCGCCGAAGCCCAGAACGGCGGCGATCAGCGCGATGATGAGAAACGTAACGGCCCAACCCAGCATGGCTGGCACTCCTTTGATGTTTGCCTGGCTTACAAACGCGCATCTGCCGAAAAGGTTCGATGCGTCGCCGCCGCCACCAAGGGAGGGTTAAGCGTTCCTTCTGTTGGTCACGTCCCGCGCGTCGGGCTGCGGTCAGCGACCGAGATGGTGCACCTCCTGCAGCCCGTAGACCGGCGTCGGGATGCCTTCCTTCCGGGCCTTGATCTGCAGCGCCAGATACAGCGAATAGTGCCGCGACTGGTGCAGATTGCCGCCGTGGAACCAGAGGTTGTCCACCCGGGTCGGCTTCCACATGTTGCGCTGCTCGCCCTCCCAGGGCCCCGGGTCCTTGGGCGTGTCTGAGCCCAGGCCCCAGACCTTGCCGACCTTGTCGGCCACCTCCTGGCTGATCAGGTCGGCGGCCCAGCCGTTCATCGAGCCGTAGCCGGTGGCATAGACGATGAGGTCGGCCGGCAGCTCGGTGCCGTCGTCGAGCTTCACGCCGGTCTCGGTGATCTCCTCCACCTGCCCGGCCTTCAGCTTGATCTTGCCGTCGATGATCAGCTGCGAGGCGCCGACATCGATGTAATAGCCCGAACCGCGGCGCAGATATTTCATGAACAGGCCGGATTCGTCGGCGCCGAAATCGAGCTGGAACCCGGCCTTCTCCAGGTCGCGGTAGAAGTCGGCATCGACCTCGCGGATCTTGTCGTAGATGGGGATCTGGAATTCGTGCAGGATCCGGTAGGGCAGCGAGGCGAAGATCATGTCCGCCTTGTGGGTGGTGATGCCGCTGGCCACCGCCTGTTCGGAATAGAGCGCCCCCAGGCCATGCTCCATCAGCGGGTCGGAGCGCACGATATGGGTGGTCGAGCGCTGCACCATGGTGACGTCGGCGCCGGCCTCCCACAGGGCGGCACAGATGTCGTGGGCCGAATTGTTGGAGCCGATGACGACGACCTTGCGGTCCTTGTAGGCGTCCGGGCCCGGATGCTGCGAGGAATGCTGCTGCTCGCCGCGAAACCGCTCCATGCCCTTGAACTTCGGCATGTTCGCCTTGCCCGACATGCCGGTCGCCATGATCAGCTGCCTGGGCCGCAGCGTCACTTCCTCGCCGTCGCGGTCGACGACCACTTCCCACTCCCCCTTCGCCGCATCGTAGCGAGCGCTCTTGGCCGTGGTCTTCGCCCAGTAATTGAGCTCCATGACCTTGGTGTACATTTCCAGCCAGTCGCCGATCTTGTCCTTGGGCGCGAAGACCGGCCAGTTCTTCGGAAAGTCGATGTAGGGCAGGTGGTCGTACCAGACTGGATCGTGGAGGCAGAGCGACTTGTAGCGCTTGCGCCAGCTGTCGCCGGGCCGGTCGTTCTTCTCGATGATGATGGTCGGCACGCCGAGCTGGCGCAGCCGCGCGCCCAGCGCGATGCCGCCCTGGCCGCCGCCGACGATCAGCGCATAGGGCTGGGTCTCGTAGCCCAGCGTGCGTGCTTCCTCCTCGCGCTTTTCCAGCCAGCTCTTGCGGTTCTTCGCCGCCCCGTGCTCGGCGCCGGCCGGGCGGCGCTCGTGGGACGGTTCCTCGAAGCCCTTCAGCTCGGTCATCGCGGTCAGCAGCGTCCAGGCCTTGCCGTCCTTCAGCCGCAAGACGCCCTCGCCGCGAGCGAACTCGGTCTCGAAGACGAACCAGGCGGTGGTGACGCCACCGTCCTCGGCCGGTTCCTCCGACAGGGTGAAGCCGCGCGGACCGGTGGCACCCAGCTGCGCGGCCAGCATGTCGCGCACGCCCGCCGGCCCCTCCACCGTCTTGATGTTCCAGGTGAAGGTGACGAGGTCGCGCCAGAAGCTGGTTTCGGCGAACAGCTCGGCGGCGGCGTCGATGGCGCCGGCCGACAGGGCCGTCTCGAAAGCCGACAGCCAGCCGTCGGCGGCGGCACGAGCAGCGCTCGGCTCGGCCGCCACCTGCCGTTCGATGGTCTCGCTCATGGTTCCTCCCCTTGCGCGGTGCTCGAGGAGAGGATTGCCGCGCGACCGCAGCTTGTCCATCATGCGGCTGCGAAACGCAGGCGCAGCAAAAGCAGCCGATCCCCATCCGCTTTCGCGCTCCCCATATCACCGGGACATGGAAGCGATCGCGGCTCTGTCTTACGAAGGACGACCGTGCGCGATGCGGCCGGTTGCCGTCAGATCTGGCCGGGCAGGATGCGGTCCGGCGGGCGGTGGCCGTCCATCAGCGTGCGGATGTTGATGATCACCTTCTCGCCCATCTCGATGCGCGCCTCGATGGTGGCCGATCCCATATGGGGCAGCAGCACGACCTTGTTGTCGCGGGCCAGCTTCATCAGTTTGCGATCGACGGCCGGCTCTTCCTCGAAGACGTCGAGCCCGGCGCCGGCGATGCGCTCCTGCTCGATCAGCTTCACCAGCGCCTTTTCGTCGATGATCTCGCCGCGGGCGGTGTTGACGATGAAGGCATGCGGCTGGATCAGCGCCAGCCGCCGCGCCGACAGGAGGTGATAGGTCGCCGGCGTGTAGGGGCAGTTGACCGAGATGATGTCCATGCGGGCCAGCATCTGGTCGAGGCTCTCCCAGTAGGTGGCGCCGAACTCGGCCTCGGTCCTGGGGCTGACCCGACCGCGATTGTGGTAGTGGATCTCCAGCCCGAAGGCCTTGGCCCGCCGGGCGACGGCAGTGCCGATCCGGCCCATGCCGAGGATGCCGAGCTTCTTGCCCCAGATGCGGCTTCCCAGCATCCATGTCGGCGACCAGCCCGGCCATTTCTCGTCGCCCAGGAGCCGCGTGCCGCCTTCCACCAGCCGCCGCGGCACCGCCAGGATCAGCGCCATGGTCATGTCGGCGGTGTCCTCGTTGAGGACGTTGGGCGTGTTGGTGACGAGGAGATTGCGGTTCAGCGCCGCCTGGATGTCGATATTGTCGACGCCGTTGCCGTAATTGGCGATCATCTTCAGCCGCGGGCCGGCCTGCTCGATCACCGCCCGGTCGATGCGGTCGGTGACCGTCGGCACCAGGACGTCGGCCTCGCGCACGGCGGCGACGAGGGCCGGCTGCTCCATCGGACGGTCGGTCTCGTTGAACCGCACGTCGAACAGCTCGGCCATGCGCCTTTCGATCGGCGCCGGCAATTTGCGGGTGACGATCACAAGCGGCTTTTCGCGTGACGCCATCGGCCGCGCTCCTCCCCAAATCAAGACGATATTAACCGAAACGAACGATCATTCGACCCCGGAGCCGAGGGCCCTCCCTAGCAAGGCGGCAGCTGAAAACAAAGCGCTGCGCCTGCCGGGGTCCCGGCCGCTGGAAGACCCCGGCGCCGCCTGACCGCGCGCCCCGTGCATCTTGTCGTCTGGAGTTTGCGATGCCGTTCTTCGCCCGTTTTCGCCGTCCGCTGCTGGCGCTCGCCGGCGCCGCCGTGCTCTTCACCGGCGCAGCCCCCCTGCCCGCCGCCCATGCCGTCGAGGTTGGGCCGGTCTCCAAGCTGCCGCTGCCGCGCTATGTCAGCCTGAAGGCCAGCCGCGTGAACCTGCGGATCGGACCGGGGCGCGACTATCCGGTGACCTGGCTGTATCTCAAGGAAGGCCTGCCGGTGGAGGTCATCCAGGAATACGAGCTGTGGCGCCGCATCCGCGATTCCGAGGGCACCGAGGGCTGGGTCTATCACTCGCTCCTGTCCGGCGACCGCACCTCGATCGCCGCCCCGTGGCTGCGCGGCAAGGCGACGATGATCGACATCCACAACAGCCCCGCGACCGATGCGCCGCTGGTGGCGCGGATCGAGCCGGGCGTCGTCGCGGGCGTGAAGACCTGCACGGCCGGCTGGTGCGAACTCAAGGTCGCCGACCGCGACGGCTATGTTCGCCAGCAGGAGATCTGGGGCGTCTATCCGGACGAGCGCTTCGAGTAGCCGCGTCCGCTCTCACCGGCGCCGGTCAAAGCCTGCGCCGGACATGCGAAAGCCCGGATCGCCGCCACGATCCGGGCTTTTGTCTTGAGACATGCTGGAAGGTGGTCGGCGCCTATTCGGCGGCCTGGTCCAGCGCCTTCTTGCGGCGCAGGCGCACCACCACGTCGACATTGACGATCTCCATGCCCTCCGGCGCCTCCGGCAGCCGGTCGAGCCGCAGCCCGCCATCGGGAATATCGATCATCGAATTGTCGTCCTCGACGAAGAAGTGATGATGATCGGAGGTGTTGGTGTCGAAATAGGTGCGCTGGCCCTCCGCCGAGAGCGGCCGCACGAGACCCGCATCGGTGAACTGGTGCAGCGTGTTGTACACGGTCGCCAGCGAGACGGGATCACCGGCCTTGTGGGCTTCCTCGTGCAGTTCCTCGGCCGAGAGATGGCGGTCGCCGGCGCCGAACATCAGGTTGCACAGGGCCACCCGCTGCCGCGTCGGGCGCAGACCCACCGAGCGAAGGCGCTCGAATACACAGAAGCTCTGGGCGCGCGTCCGGTTTTCCATTGCTGAATGCCACCAGTCTCTTGTTTGTGCGAAGAATATGCGAATGTCCTCGCAGGCTTACCGAAGGGCCTGCACGACCGCAATATACGTCATCGGCATTGCGGTCACAAATGCCGCCCCGCAGAACCCAGCATCACGGTTGATGGAAGGGCCTAGCCGCAGCCCTGCGTAAAGGCGGCCAGCGCGTCGCCCGACCCTGTCAGCGGCAGGCTGTAGCGCCCGACCGGCCCCGCCACCTCGACGCTGCGGCCCTTGCGCAGGGCCTCGATGAAACCGGCGCGGGCCGCCAGCGTGCCCTCGGCCATCAGAATCGAGCCGCTGCCGGCGTCGCGGGCGATTGCCTCCAGCACGAAGGCCGTGTCGTCGACCGTCGCCACCACCGTATGGGCCTGGCCCGCCTGCAGCCGTCCCGGGAAGCCGGAAAAACTCACCGTCACGCGGCCGGCACTCGCGCAGCGGAATGTCAGCCCGGTGAAGCACGACCCCGCCGTGAAGCCTGCGACAGCGCCGTCGCTGCGCCAGGACTGGCCAAGGGCCGGCGCTGTCGCGGCGAGCAGCAGCGCGGCGCCGGCCCACAGGGCAAGAGCGCTGCGGCGCGAAGGGATGAAAAGGTCGGTCACGGCAGTGTTGCATCCTGTCGAGGGCGGCGGTCATGCCGCGCGCTGACGCGGCTTCCTTCGCCCGGTGCTATCGAAATCGGGCGCCATGTACCACAGATAGGCTGGCGAGGACGGCGTTGGCCGGCCGCCATCCTGGCGCGCCGGATACGCCGGGCCCAGCCAAACGGTTTCACCTGTGCGGGTGGCGTGGTATGGGCGCAGCCGACAAGGGCCCATGGCAGGGTCGGGAGAACAGGGCGGACACAAGCGATCATGGCGACGAAGAAGACCTCCTACGATTACGACGACCTCATCGCCTGCGGTCATGGCCAGTTGTTCGGCGCCGGCAATGCGCAATTGCCGCTGCCGCCGATGCTGATGTTCAACCGCATCACCGAGGTCAACGAGACGGGCGGCGAGAACGGCAAGGGCATCATCCGGGCCGAGTTCGACGTGAACCCGGACCTGTGGTTCTTCGACTGCCATTTCGAAGGCGATCCGGTGATGCCGGGCTGCCTCGGGCTCGATGCGCTGTGGCAGCTCACCGGCTTCTATCTCGGCTGGCTGGGCGAACCCGGCCGTGGTCGGGCGCTCGGCGTCGGCGAGGTCAAGTTCAGCGGCCAGGTGACGCCGAAGGTCAAGCTGGTCGAATACGGCGTGGAGTTCCGCCGCGTGATGCGCTCGCGCCTGAAGCTGGGCATCGCCAATGGCTGGATGAAGGCCGATGGCGAGGTCATCTACAAGGCCAGCGATCTGCGCGTCGGCCTGTTCAGCGACGAGGAAGCGGCTCAGGCCGCCGTCTGATGACGGCGCGGATCCTGGAATCTGGAAGGAGCGGACGATGAAGCGGGTCGTCGTGACGGGTATGGGGATCGTGTCCTCGATCGGCAACAATGTCGACGAGGTGACCGCCTCTCTCAGGGATGCGCGTTCGGGCATCAGCTTTGCCGAGGAATACAAGGAACTGGGGTTCCGCAGCCACGTCCACGGCAAGCCGACGCTGGACCCCACCACCGTTCTCGACCGGCGTGCCATGCGCTTCCATGGCGGCGGCACCGCCTGGAACCACATCGCCATGGACCAGGCGATCGCCGATGCGGGCCTCGAGGCCGCCGACATCTCCAACGAGCGCACCGGCATCATCATGGGCTCGGGCGGCGCCTCGACCCAGACCATCGTCCAGGCGGCCGAGACCGCCCGCGAAAAGGGCCCGAAGCGCATCGGACCGACGGCCGTGCCGAAGGCGATGTCCTCGACCGCCTCGGCGACGCTGGCCACCTGGTTCAAGATCAAGGGCGTCAACTACTCGATCTCGTCGGCCTGCTCGACCTCGAGCCATTGCATCGGCAATGCCTACGAGACCATCCAGATGGGCAAGCAGGATGTGATGTTCGCCGGCGGCTGCGAGGATCTGCACTGGACCCTGTCGGTGCTGTTCGACGCGATGGGCGCCCTGTCCTCGGACTTCAACGACCGCCCGGAGATCGCCTCGCGCGCCTATGACAACGCCCGCGACGGCTTCGTCATCGCCGGCGGCGCCGGTGTCCTGGTGCTGGAGGAATACGAGCGGGCCAAGGCACGCGGCGCCAACATCGTCGCCGAGCTGGTCGGCTATGGCGCCACCTCCGACGGCGCCGACATGGTCGCCCCGTCCGGCGAAGGCGCGGTGCGCTGCATGCGCCAGGCGATCGACCATCTCGACGGCCCGATCGACTACATCAACCCCCATGCCACCTCGACCCCGGTCGGCGACCGCATGGAGGTCCAGGCGATCCGCGAGGTCTTCGGCGACAACATCCCGCCGATCTCCGGCACCAAGTCGCTGACCGGCCACAGCCAGGGCGCCACCGGCGTCCACGAGGCGATCTACTCGCTTTTGATGATGAAGCACGGCTTCCTCGCCAAGAGCGCCCATATCGACGAACTCGATCCCGAGTTCGAGGGCATGCCGATCCTGCGCGAGCGGGTCGACAATGCGAAGATCGACAGGGTCCTGTCGAATTCCTTCGGCTTCGGCGGCACCAATGCCTGCCTCGCCTTCCAACGCGTGACGGACTGAGGTTTGGAGGGCACATGACCGATCTGATGAAAGGCAAACGCGGGCTCATCATGGGCGTCGCGAACCACAATTCCATCGCATGGGGCGCCGCCAAGGCGCTGGCGGCGCAGGGCGCGGAGATCGCGCTGACCTATCAGGGCGAGGCCTTCGGACGGCGCGTGCGCCCGCTCGCCGAGGAGATCGGCAGCAAGCTCGTCATCCCCTGCGACGTCGAGGACACCGAATCGCTCGACCAGGTCTTCGCGACGCTGAAGGAGGAATGGGGCACGATCGACTTCGTCCTCCACGCCATCGCGTTCTCCGACAAGAGCGAACTCCAGGGCCTCTACGCCGACACGACGCGGGAGAACTTCACCCGCACCATGCTGATCTCCTGCTTCTCCTTCACGGAGGTGGCGAAGCGCGCCGCGGAGATCATGACCAATGGCGGCTCGATGGTGACCATGAGCTACGGCGGCGCTGTGCGGGTCATGCCGAACTACAACGTCATGGGCGTCGCCAAGGCCGCGCTCGAAGCCTCGGTGCGCTATCTCGCCGCCGATTTCGGGCCGCGCAACATCCGGGTGAACAGCGTCTCGGCCGGACCGGTGCGCACGCTGGCGGGCGCCGGCGTCTCCGATGCCCGGCTGATGTTCAACTTCCAGCGCCGCAACGCGCCGATGCGCCGCAACACCTCGATCGAGGAAGTCGGCGGCGCGGTGCTCTACCTGATGTCGGAGCTGTCCAACGGCGTCACCGGCGAGATCCACTATGTGGATTCGGGCTACAACATCATGTCGATGCCCTCGCTCGAGGAACTGAAGGCCCAGGAACACCGCAAGGCGGTCGTCGAGGGCGAGGACGAGAGCGGCGGCAAGTAGCCGCCCTCCCCCTCACAGCCTTAAAACCACTATCGCCGGTAGGGCGCGGTCGCCGCGAGCCATTCCCGCGCCCGCGCTTCCGGGTCCGCGGCCCGGGTCACGTCGGTGACCACCGCGGCGCTGTCGGCCCCTTGCGCGAAGACCTGCGGCAGCCGCTCCACGGTAATGCCGCCGATCGCCACCAGCGGCAGATCGCCGATGCGCTGGCGCCAGACGCCGAGACGCTCGGGCGTCTGCGGCGCCCATTTCATCACCTTCAGCTTGGTCTGCCAGACCGGCCCCAGCGCCACGTAATCCGGGTCGGCGGCCAGCGCCACGGCGAGCTCGGCACTGTCATGGGTGCTGACGCCGAGCTTCAGGCCGGCGGCCCGGATCGCAGCGCAGTCCGCCTCGGCCAGGTCCTCCTGTCCCAGATGGACGACATCGCAGCCCTCCTCGATCGCCAGCCGCCAGAAATCGTTGATCACCAGCAGGCAGCCATGGGCGGCGCAGACATCGCGCGTGCGGCGGATCTCCCGGCGCAGCCTCGCCGCATCCATGTCCTTGGCGCGCAATTGCAGGAGCTTCACCCCGACCGGCACCAGCCGCTCGGCCATCTCGGCATCGTCGACGATCAGATAGAACGGATCGAGCCGCAGCTCCTTCCCCGGCCGCTCCGCGACCCCGCGCTCCCCAGCCTGGCTCATCGCAATTCTCCCGGTCCGCCGACATCGCCAAGCATCGCCTGCCCCAGCATCGGGGTCGAAGGCGCGGCCATGTCGCGCGGCGCCATCGGGTCCGCCTCGAAGGCCAGCCGCCCGGCCTCGACCGCCAGCGCAAAGCCCCGCGCCATCGCCACCGGGTCGCCGGCCTTCGCGACCGCCGTGTTCAGGAGCACGCCGTCATAGCCGAGCTCCATGGCGGCGGCCGCCTGCGACGGCAGGCCGAGCCCGGCATCGACGACCAGCGTCACCTCGGGAAAATGCGCCCTGAGCTGGCGCAGGCCGTAGCGATTGTTCAGCCCGAGCCCCGAGCCGATCGGCGCGCCCCAGGGCATCAGCACCCGGCAGCCGGCCTCGACCAGCCGGTCGGCGACCGACAGATCCTCCACCGTATAGGGCAGCACCTTGAAGCCCTCGCCGGTCAGGGTGCGCGCCGCCTCCACCAGCCCGAACACGTCGGGCTGCAGCGTCTCGGCGTCGCGCACCACCTCCAGCTTGACCCAGTCGGTGCCGAAGATCTCGCGGGCCATCTGCGCCGTCGTCACCGCCTCGCGGGCCGAGTGACAGCCCGCCGTGTTGGGCAGGATGTCGAGGCCGAGACCCCGGATCAGCTCCCAGAAGGCTTGCCCCGCCCGCGCCTCGCCGGATTCGCGCCGCAGCGAAACGGTGACGATACCGGCCCCGGACGCATTGATCGCGTCGGTCATCATTTGCGGCGAGGGATAGAGCGAGGTGCCGAGCATCAGCCGCGAGGCGATGCGGCGGCCATAGATGTCCATGCCGGTCACGGCGCGCGCCGTGTCGGTGTCGATCGTGTCCATGCTCAGCCTCCCTTCATCGGGGCGATGATCTCGATGGCGTCGCCCTCGGCAAGGCGCACCGTCCCGCGTTCGGTCTTCGGCACGAAGTCGCGGTTCAGCGCCGTGGCGACCACGGCGCCGTCATAGCCCAGTTCGACGAGCGCCCGGTCGAGGGTGGCGGCCTCGACGCTGCGCTCCTCGCCATTGACGGAAATTCTCATGATGCGTCCTTCAGCGTCTCTGCGAAGATTTCGGCGGCGGCCTCCGCCGCCATGGCCGGCGACAGCAGGAAGCCGTGGCGGTACAGCCCGTTCAGGCTGACGACCCGGCCGTTGCGCGTCACCCGTGGCAGATTGTCGGCATAGGAGGGCCGCAGGCCGGCGCCGGTCTCCACCAGCTCGGCCTCGGCGAATGCGGGATGCAGCGCATAGGCGGCGTTCAGCAGCTCGACGGTGCCGCGCAGTGTGATGCCGCGATCGTCGTCGCTTTCCAGCATGGTCGCGCCCACCATGAACAGGCCGTCGGCGCGCGGCACGACATAGATCGGCGAGCGCGGATGCAGGAGCCGCACCGGCCGCGACAGCGAGACCTCGCGCGTGCGCAGCAGCACCATCTCGCCGCGCACCGCCCGCAGCCGCGGCAGCTCCGGTCGCGCCGCGATGCCGCGCGCATCGACGATGCGATCATGGTCGAGATCGGCGGGCGCGACGCGGCTGCCGAAATGCAGCGCGACGCCGCGTTCGCGCAGCCGTTCCGCCAGCGCCTCCAGCGTGCGGCGCGGATCGAGATGGGCTTCCTCGGCAAAGAACAGGCCCTCGGCGAAGCGGCCGGCGAGATCGGGCTCCAGCGTGGCGATCCGGTCCGCATCGAGCCGCTCGTGCCCGCGCGTGCGGCGGGCGAAGCGGGCAAGGTCCGCGCGGTCACGCCAGGGTGCCAGCACCAGCGTGCCGTGGCGCGCGACGTCCGGCACGTGGCCCGACCACCAGTCGATTCCCGCCAGCCCCGGCACGACGATGGCCGGATCGGCACTCTCGGCCTCGCAGCGCGGCGCCAGCATGCCGCCGGCCAGCCACGACGCGGCGGCAAGACCCAGCTCGGGTGCGGCCTCGTACAGCGCGACATCGGCGCCTCGTGCGGCGAGTTCCAGCGCAGTGACGAGCCCGGCAACGCCGGCCCCGATGACGGCCACCCGCATGGTCAGGCCCCGCTTGTGCGGCAAGCGTCGTGCAAACAGGCGACCCGGTCGGCCATTGTCTCGATCCTCCTCGACGCGTCTCGGAGATCCGGCTGGTGGGCAGGGGAAAGATCGGCGGCGCGGCGCTCGCCTGCGGCAAACCGCCGGCCAGGGGCCACCGCATTCCATCCCTCCGCCGGTCTCAACCGGATCAGGTTCGAAGGGTCGCCACGCGCTCACGCCTTTCGGCGGCCGATGGCCTCTCAGTTCCCTGCCGGAACTCCCCTTGGATGGACGGAATCTGTGCCTCCCGGGCGGCGCTGTCAACGCCGCCGCGCCAAGATCGCGGTCGCCGGCTCAGCTTGACGCCAGCCGACCCTCGCGGCGACGCCGGCGCATGCGCGCAGCGCCATGGCCGCCGGCTCCGATCGCCCAGCCGAGGGCGAAACCCGCGACTGCCAGGAGCAGCCCCTCGACGGTGATCGGCAGGGCCGGGCGATAGTCGGCGGCGGCGCGCTCGGCGATCTCCCAGTCCGGATCGCCCACCGCGACGAAGGGCCGGAACAGGGGCGCCGATTCGGCGACGCTGCGATAGCGCCGCTCGACCGCGTCATAGCGGGCGATGGTCTGCTCGGCATCCGCGCCCTGGCGCGCGACGAAAGCGTCGCGGTTCTCGCGCAACCGCGCCACCGCCTCGCTGCGCGACAGGTCGGAGGACGCCGCGCTGGCGTCGAAACGCTCCACGACCTTGCGCAATTCGTCGACGGCGCCGCCGAGGCGCTGGAGATATTGCTGGGTGAATTCCAGCGACTGGCTGGAGACAAGCCCGAGAAACAGCGCCGCCATGACGCGGATGATCAGCCCCGGCATTCCCTCATCCTCCCTCAAGGCCCCCCGGCGCGCCGGTTGCGCAGAACGACCGCCGGCCCCGCGTCAGACGACGCGCCCCCGGCCACGATACGCCTGCGGCCTGATCATAACAGTCCCCGCGCCCGTCAGGCGAACAACCGGGTGCCGCGTTCGGCGATGGCGCAGAAGCTGGCGGTCACATGGGCGGCCAGTGCATCGGCGACCGGACCGGCGCCGTCGCGGCGGGCCAGCGTCATGCGGTAATTGCCCAGCGGTGGCAGGCCACGCTCGGCGCCCAGCTGCACGATGTCATCCGACACGACGCTGATCGGCAGCGGCGCGATGGCCAGATCGGCGGCGACGGCCGCAAGCTGGCCGGTGCAGAACTCGCTGGTATAGGCGACGCGATAGTCGATATCGCGGACGTCCAGCGCCGCCAGCGCCATGCCGCGCCAGGCGCAGCCGGCATCGGCGAGGGCGAGCGGCAGCGGCGTTTCGGCGACGGCGAGGCCGCCACGCGCCCCCACCCAGACCAGCGGCTCGGAATGGATGTAATCCGGCCCGTCGAGGCGTTCGTCGTGACTGTAGATGGCGAGATCGAGCTCCCCGGACCAGCAGCGCCGCCGCAATTCCTCGGTGCGATCCAGCCGCACCTCCACCTCGACCTTGGGATGGGTCCGGGCGAAGCGCCGGAGGATTTCCGGCATGGCGACCACGCCGTTGTCATTGGGCACGCCCAGCCGCACGCTGCCCTCGCAGCAGGGCGACAGGAAGCGCGAGAAGGCTTCGTCGTTCAGCTTCAAGAGGCGTCGGGCATAGCCGAGGAAAATCTCGCCATCGGCGGTCAGCGCCACGCTGCGGGCGTCGCGGCGGAACAGGTCGCGGCCGACCATGTCTTCCAGCTTCTTCACCTGAAGGCTGATCGCCGACGCGCTGCGATGCACCCGCTCGGCGGCGCGCGAGAAATTGCCGGTGTCGGCAATCGCCACCATCGTGCGGGCGAGGTCCATGTCGAGATTGGGCAGAGTGGGCGTCAGCACAGGCGGAGCCTCCTGTTAGCGAAACTTGCCGCTAGGCTTACTCCTTCTCGTTTGTCTCATCAATGAGAAACCCTCACATTTCGCCTATCGGCAATTGGAGGTTCTCATGCTGCATCATTCGGCCCTGCCCCAGACCATCCAGCACAACGACGCACATCAACCCGGCCTCGTCGGCTGGCTGCATTCCTGGACGGTGAAGAAGCGCCGGCAGCGGCTTTGCCGCGACGCCTTCAACACCCTGCTGCGCGTCGACGACCATATTCTGGAAGATGTCACCGGCCTGACCCGCCCTCAGGTCGAGGAGGTTGCGCGGCTGCCGCTCGCCGTCGACGCGCTTCAGGCAATCGCCCGGCTGCAGGAGCGTTCGTCGCGGCAGCGGAACCGGCGGTCCGCCTGACGCGTAGGCACCGATCGGGTCCGAAGGTCGCGACCCTTACCCCAACGAAAAAGGCGCGCCCCGAGGGACGCGCCTTTCATTCTGTCAGCGAAGAGACGGCCTGATCAGGCGGCGTCTTCCTCGCCCTTCTTGATCTCCTGGCCGGTCTCCTGGTCGACGACCTTCATCGACAGGCGAACCTTGCCGCGCTCGTCGAAGCCCATCAGCTTGACCCAGACCTTGTCGCCTTCCTTGACGATGTCGGTCGTCTTGGCGACGCGATCGGCGGCGAGCTGCGAGATGTGGACGAGACCGTCACGCGAACCGAAGAAGTTCACGAAGGCGCCGAACTCGACGGTCTTGACGACCGTACCCTCGTAGACTTCACCGACTTCCGGCTCGGCCACGATCGAGTGGATCCACTTCTTGGCCGCCTCGATCTCCTTGCCGGAGGACGATGCGATCTTCACCGTGCCGTCATCCTCGATGTTGATCTTGGCGCCGGTCTTCTCGACGATCTCGCGGATGATCTTGCCGCCGGCGCCGATGACGTCGCGGATCTTGTCGGTCGGGATCTGCATGACCTCGATGCGCGGGGCGAACTCGCCCAGCTCGGCGCGGCTTTCCGACAGCGCCTGGCCCATCTCCTGCAGGATGTGCAGACGGCCGCCCTTGGCCTGGTCGAGGGCGATCTGCATGATCTCCTCGGTGATGCCCTGGATCTTGATGTCCATCTGCAGCGAGGTGATGCCCTCGGAGGTACCGGCGACCTTGAAGTCCATGTCGCCGAGATGGTCCTCGTCACCAAGGATGTCCGACAGCACGGCGAAGCGCTCGTCTTCCTTGATCAGGCCCATGGCGATACCCGCCACCGAACGCTTCAGCGGAACGCCCGCATCCATCAGCGCCAGCGAGGTGCCGCAGACGGTCGCCATCGAGGACGAGCCGTTCGACTCGGTGACCTCGGAGACGGCGCGGATCGTGTAGGGGAACTGCTCCGGTGCCGGCAGCATCGGACGCAGGGCGCGCCATGCCAGCTTGCCGTGGCCGATCTCGCGGCGGCCGGGCGAGCCCATGCGGCCGGTCTCGCCGACCGAGTACGGAGGGAAGTTGTAATGGAGCAGGAAGCGCTCCTTGTAGGTGCCGGTCAGGGCGTCGACGAACTGCTCGTCCTCGCCGGTGCCGAGCGTGGCGACGACCAGCGCCTGGGTCTCGCCGCGGGTGAACAGCGCCGAACCGTGGGCGCGCGGCAGGATGCCGGCCTCCGAGACGATCTTGCGGACCGTCTTCAGGTCACGGCCGTCGATGCGGCCGCCGGTGTCGAGGATGTTCCAGCGGACGATCTTGGCCTGCAGCGACTTGAAGACGGTGCCGACCTGCTCCTTGGAGTACTTCGTGTCCTCGACGCCTTCCGGCAGGAAGTGGCCGGTGACCTTAGCCTTGACCGCGTCGACGGCGGTGTAGCGCTGGGTCTTGTCGGTGATCTTGTAGGCGTCGCGCAGCTCGCCTTCGACCAGCTGCAGCATTTCGGCCTCGAGCGCCGAATAGTCGGCGACGACGTGCTCGCGCGGCTCCTTGGCGGCGTGCTCGGCCAGCTTGATGATCGCGTCGATCACCGGCTGGAAGCCGCGGTGGCCGAACATGACGGCGCCCAGCATGATGTCCTCGGCCAGCTCGTGAGCTTCCGATTCCACCATCAGGACGGCGCCTTCGGTGCCGGCGACGACCAGGTCGAGCTGCGACTCGCTCATCTCGTCGACATGCGGGTTCAGCTTGTACTCGCCGTTGATGTAGCCGACGCGTGCGCCGCCGATCGGGCCCATGAAGGGCACGCCCGACAGGGTCAGCGCGGCCGAGGCTGCGACCATCGCCAGCACGTCCGGATCGTTCTCCAGATCATGCTGCAGGACGGTGACGACGACCTGGGTCTCGTTCTTGTAGCCCTGGGCGAAGAGCGGGCGGATCGGACGGTCGATCAGGCGGGAGACCAGCGTCTCCTTCTCGCTCGGACGGCCTTCGCGCTTGAAGAAGCCACCCGGGATCTTGCCGGCGGCGAAGGTCTTTTCCTGGTAGTTCACGGTCAGCGGGAAGAAGTCGAGGCCCGGCTTGGGCTGCTTGGCCGACACGACGGTCGCCAGAACGACGGTCTCGCCGTAGGTCGCCAGCACGGCGCCGTCGGCCTGACGGGCGATCTTGCCGGTCTCGAGGGTGAGCGGACGTCCCGCCCAGTCGATTTCCACCTTATGGGTATCGAACATGTTCTTGCCTTTTCATCCTGCGCGCCGAAACCGCCTTTTCGGGGTCATGGGCGGCGCGCGTTGCGGTGCCGAAACGCATCACGGGCAAGACGACGGGAGGCTTCGCTTGTGGCGCGCGGCGGGGGCGACCCCGCATTCGCGCCGGAAGCATCCGGCAATCCTGCCCCGTGACCGTTCGAAGGGTCGGACCTGCGAGCCTTGCGGGCGCGCCGGGTACCGGGGCATGACCGCCTCCGACTAGAGGGAAGCGGCATAAGTGGCGGGCCGGAAGCGTATCGCCCCCGGCCCGCCGGAAAACTGACTAGCGGCGCAGTCCGAGACGGCCGATCAGGGTGGTGTAGCGCTGCTCTTCCTTGGACTTCAGATAGTCCAGGAGGCGGCGGCGCTGGGAGACCATCTTCAGAAGGCCACGACGCGAGTGGTTGTCCTTCTTGTGGTCCTTGAAATGCTCGGTAAGGTTGGTGATCCGCTCGGTCAGGATCGCAACCTGGACTTCCGGCGAACCGGTGTCGCCGTCCTTGGTGGCGTATTCCTTCATGAGCTCGGCCTTGCGCTCAAGCGTAATCGACATCGGATTCCCTTTCTTGGAAAATGTGAGGGTTGGTCGCCCTGGCCGGGATGTCGTCCAGCGAGGGCCATGAACAGCGCGGGGCAGGCAAACCGCCCGGCGCTGCGGCGCATATACGCGATCTCGGCCCACAATGCTAGCCGCGACCGGCCAACGCCCGTTTCGCGCCGCCGCCGGCGCCGGTCCGCCCGCATATACATTGCCGGCTAAGCAAGCATTCCGCCATCACGATCGCGTCAACCGAAAATAAACAGGGTGACCGGTAACAATGCTGCACAGAAACGGGCGACCCTGATCCCATGCCAGCAGCATCAGACGATCACGACCTGCGTATCGCCTGCGAGAAAAGCTTCGACTTTTCTGGCCCGGACTATGCCCGTCTCTTCGAAGCCGCGGCCACCGGGGCCTTCGCCCATCCGCTCTGGCTCGACACATTCTACGCGATGCTGGCGCCGGCGCGGGGCGCGGCGCCCGTCATCGTCACCGGCCGCCAGCCAAACGGCCGCCTCGCCTTCGTCCTGCCGCTGATCCTGCGCCGCGTCCAGGGCATCCGGCTCCTCGAAGCCACCGATCTCGGCGTCAGCGACTACGCCGCGCCGGTGATCGACCCGGCCATCCGCCCGGCCCTCGCCGCCGACACGACGCTCGCCGCCCGCATCCGCGCCGTCCTGCCGGCCCACGACATGCTGCGCCTGCGCCCGGTCCGGCCCGAAGCCGTCGCCGACTGGCGGATCTTCCTGGCCGCCGAACCGCAGCCCGCCGATTTCAGCGCCCATGCCGCCACCCTGACGGCGCCCTATGCCGACTGGCGCCGCACGGCCTTCTCGCGCAGCTTCCAGAAATATCTCGACCGCCGCAAGAAACGCCTCCTGAAGAACCCGGCGGTGCGCCTTGACCGCCTGGAGGGACCCGCGGCCGCCGACGCCGTCCACCGGCTGCGCGATTTGCGCAGCGGCCGCTTCGCCGGCGACCCGATCCAGACGCCGGACGTCGCCCGGTTCTACGCCGCCATCGCCGAGCGCGGCAGCGGCGCCGGCTTCTGCGCCCTCTACCGCCTGTCGGAGGGCGACACGCCCATCGCCTATGTCTTCGCCCTCACGACGGGCGAGCGGCTGCTCTACCTCCTGATCGGCGCCGACTACGACAATTTCGGCCGCCATTCCCCCGGCCTCGTCCTCTACGACCTGATGATGGAGGACTGGCTGGCGCGCGGCGGCCGCATCTTCGACTTCACCATAGGCGACGAAGACTTCAAGGCCGATTTCGGCACCGCGCCGACACCCATGTTCATCCTCACCGGCACCCCCACTGTACTGGGACGGGCCGCCCGGATAGTCTTCGCGATACGTGAAAAGCTTCGCCACATGCGCGGCGACATGCTGCACCGCACAGTATCGACGAAGACCAGCGAGACATAGATGCCTGCCAGGCCCGACTTCCTGAC
Source organism: Aurantimonas manganoxydans SI85-9A1 (assembly GCF_000153465.1). Taxonomy (GTDB): domain Bacteria; phylum Pseudomonadota; class Alphaproteobacteria; order Rhizobiales; family Rhizobiaceae; genus Aurantimonas; species Aurantimonas manganoxydans. The sequence continues at coordinate 3,727,266 of NZ_CH672387.1, forward strand.
CAATTCCATGATCATCGGCGCGCATCCCGACGACGAGATGCTGTGGTTCAACGCCATCGTCGGCAAGGTCGACAAGGTCGTCATCGTGTTTCGCGACTTCTGGGCCGCGCCCCGGCTCGGCCCGGCGCGGGCGGCGGCCATGGCGGCGCTGCCCCTGCGCGACGTCACCTGCCTCAACGTCGCCGAGCCCGGCACCTATGGCTGCGCCGACTGGCAGAACCCGGTGCTGACCGATTACGGCATGCGGCTCGGGCCCGAGGAGACCCGCCGCGAGGTCACGCGCCTGGCCAAGCGGGCCCTCGGCAAGGTCTCGCCGCTGTCGCCGGTCACCTCGCCCGAGCGGGTCGCCCAGACCTACCGGGACAATTTCACCCGCATCTGCGACGCGCTGGCGCCGATGCTGACCCCCGACATGAACGTCTTCACCCACAATCCCTGGGGCGAATACGGCCATGAGGACCATGTCCAAATCTTCCGCGCCCTCGACCATCTGCGCCGCAGGATCGGCTTCACCCTGTGGATGTCGAACTACTGCACCGAGCGCTCGCTGCCGCTGGCCATGCGCTATCTGCGCTCAGACCCCGCGCCCTATGTGCGGCTGCCGACCGACAAGGCGCTGGCCGAGGCGATCGCCGACGTCTACCGCGCGCATGATTGCTGGACCTGGACCGACGACTGGGCCTGGTTCGACGACGAATGCTACATCGAGGCGCCCCGCGGCGAGGCCGGCGGCAACCAGAACCGCCTGATGCCGCTCAACTTCTTCAGCGGCGAAACCGCGCCCCGCAAGCCCCTGCCCCTCAAGACCTCCTCCGCCCTCATCCTCTCCGCCCTCGCCGGCGCGGCCCTGGCGGAGCTGTGGTAGGGGGAGTCTGTCTCCTTGCATATGGAGAGGGTCCGATGCCCCGCCGCGACGCGGTCCAGCGAGGTGAACGGCAGGGGCATGCACCGCCCTCCAAAGGAGGTTGAAGCTGGATGCGGACGGAAGTTGCGGGCCACTTTGCGCGCATCTCAGCCGTACAGTTCGTTCGAACACGACCCTGAAAGCCGACGTTCCTTCACGCAGCGTTGGTCAACACGACTGGGTGGAAAGCGGCTAGACGGCTTTCGGGGAGGAAGGGCACCCCACGGCATCGAGCTATGATGTTCAAAAGGGAGATTTCTTCCACCTGATCGGCCTAATCAAACCACCCGTCTTTGACATAGTCGAGGCCCGCAGTAACAATAAGATGAGAGACCAGTCGTCGGTCTCGCAAGAGGGATCGCGGGAATGTCGTCGGAGTTGAGTTCCTATCAGCAGCGAGTAGAGCGGTGGCTTGACCAATGCTTTCCGCCGTCGGTCCGTTCCGATCGGCCGGAGAGAACCCATCGCTTCCTGGAAGAGGCGCTTGAACTCGCGCAGGCCAATGAATGCTCGCGGGACGACGCGCTGGCGCTGGTCGAATACGTTTTCGGCAGACCTGTCGGGCGGCCCGATCAGGAAGTCGGCGGCGTAATGGTAACATTGGCGGGGTTGTGCAGCGCGTCGGGGATCAACATGGATGATGCCGGCGAGCGGGAGCTTGAGCGCAACTGGGATCGCATCGAGATGATCCGCGCTAAACAGCGGGCCAAGCCACACGGGTCGCCGTTGCCGCAGTGAGAAGCGCCAGCACAGCCATGCCCATCGGCGGCGCAAGGGCGAACGGAGCGTGCGCTGCTTGATCACGGTTTCGTTTCACGATCCACTGCTTCACGACATCTGCACCGACCTTGATCGAGCGGAGCGTCAATACGGTCGCGTGGAGGCACAGGCGCTCGTTACGCTCATCTCCGAAGCGCACGCGCTAGAGAACGCGGAGCAGCTAATCGACCTGCATGATGGCGAGATTTTTGTGCTAGAGGACGATTCCCTTCGCGTCGACCTCAGTGCAGACTATCGCGCAGCCTTTGTCGTGGTCGGAACACGCTTCAAGAGGTCAGACGATGGCCGGATTCGGTGGGACAGCGTGACGAGGTTGAAGTTGGTGGAAGTGTCGAGGGTGCCTTGAGGGAAGCGCACGAGTTCACGCCTGACTGGTTTTCGAAGCCCGGCGATTCGATGCGAGCCCTCATGCAGCGTCGCGGGGTCGGTCCAGAAGACGTCGCCGTTCGGCTTCCGGGTGGAATGGCCGCGCTCCGCGGGCTGCTCGACGGATCGCATCCGATTCAGGCTGACGATGCCAGCGTGCTCGCCGAATCGCTGGGCGGCACTGCGGCGTTCTGGCTCAAGCGGCAGGAGAATTACGACGGCGCGCTAGAGCGAGCGGTCGACCGCGCGTTCGCGACTGAGGCCGACGACTGGCTTCTGATCCCCGTGCCCGGAACGAAGCCGCGGGGGCGGATGTCGGAGGACACCCGCAGATCCGAGGTGCGCCGCCGCCTGGCGTTCTTCAACGTCGGCACTATCGCGGCGTGGGAGACGCGCTACGGCCGCATCCGATCGGAAACCCTGTTTCGTACGTCTCAGGCATTCAGCTCGGACGACCACGCGGTGCTGATGTGGCTGCGCGAGGGGGAACTGGGCGCGGACATGGTTCCGACCCGTCCACTCCACGTTGACAATCTGCTGGACCGGATGGACGCGATCAGGAAGCTGTCGCTCGTCCGTCGACCTGAGCTCTTCCTGCCGAAGCTCAAGTCGCTCTGCGCTGAGGTCGGCGTCGCCGTCGTGCTGCAGCGTGCGCCACAGGGCTGCCGCGCGTCAGGCGCGAGTCGGATGGTCGCCTCAGACAAGGCGATGATCCTGCTGAGCTTCCGCGGTCTGTCGGACGACCGCTTCTGGTTCACAGTGTTCCACGAACTTGGCCACGTCGTCCTCCATCGCGCGCAGACGTTCGTCGACAGCGACGTCGACGCCGAAGCGCAGGACGACACCGAACGCGAAGCCAACGACTTTGCGTCGCGCTGCATCATACCCGAACGTCGCGAGGACGAGTTCGAAAAGTTATACGCGGCGAAGGATGCGGTCGTTCGGTTCAGCGTGTCGACGGGCGTCGCTCCTGGGCTAACCGTCGGGCAGATGCAGCACCGGCGGATGATCCGGCCCAATCAGATGAATTTTCTCAAGCGCCACTGGCGCTGGGACGACCTCGCGGCGCTTTTCGATCAGCCGAGATAGTGAACGAAATTGTCCGGGCTCTTCTGCCAGTTGCACAGCGCGTCCTCCATTATCACCATGCCGACCTTGAGACGCAGGTCGAGGGCGTCGAGCTTGCCCTGAATCGAACTGAGCGGCGTCGCGGACTTGCGGGATCCGTCCACTAGCAGCCTCGCCCCGGCCTCTGGTCCCGTGGCACCCTTCAGGTAGGCGGACCCCGCTTCGATCGGCGCCACGCCGTAGCGCCCAATGAGCGACAGATAGTCGAACTTGCCGAGCCGCGCGAAGGTACCGATCCTCATCTGGTTATATAGATGGTCGAATATGACGTGCGGGTCGTTGCCGGCGGCGCGAACGACATTCGCGAAGAACGCGGTGTGTCCGGCCGGACCGATCCACGCTAGATAGTCGGCAACCGTTTTGCGCATTGGGATCGGGGCGTTCGGTCGCAGGCTCGTGTATTTGCGATGGTTGCCGAACTTGCCCCGTATCTGTTGCCAGTTGGCGTCCAGCCAATTGTAGAACGCCGCGGGGTTGGCGGTGACTGTGGCCCAGTCCCATCTGCCGTTTCCCAGTCTGCCGTAGACATCCTGAAGGCGCAGCCAGTTGGATCCGACCGGGCGCGCGAAGTGGGTCATTAGGAATATCAGCCAGCCAGCTTCGTCGATGTCACCTTGCTGCATGTGATGGGCTACGGCGCGTTCCGCGTCGAATGCCGGGCTGTTCGGAGCGGCTCGTGCGGCCGAAACCGGCTTTGCTTGGACGTGCTTGTAGTAATCTTCCCGACGCTGGCTGGCAACGAATTGCAGCGCGAGGGTTTCGATCGTCGCTTGATTCGCGAGACCTGCCAGCGCAAGTAAGGGCTTCGCGGCCGTCAGCTCCGTTTCCAAACGGTTGCGCTCCGAATCTCTACTTGGCCACATCGCCCGCAGTTCCTTAAACTGGATCGCCGTCGGCCTTCTTGGCTGCGGCGCGGATCGTAAGATCCTTTCTCGCATCCACATACGGCTTGTAAGATGCCGACGCCAGTTCGCCGCGAATCTCGTCGAGCCGACGTACGTGCTCTTCCCTGCTTCTGGATTGGCGCCGCGACCAGAAGACCTGCAGCAGGCGGACGACGTCGGACCAATAGGGGTCGGACATCTCGCTGGCGGGTTCTATCCGTTGCCCGTCGCGCAGCCGCCCCTCGACTTCCAGCAGCTTAGGAATCAAGTCGAAGGGGTTGCCGGTAGGCATCGGGGGCATGGCGTAAACCTGCTGGAAGCCCTCGTCCAGATAGGCGCGCATGTCTGGAAGATACTTGTCATAGACGTGCATGCTGCCAACGTATTGATAGTATTCGCCGAGTTCGGCTTCGAGCCGCCGCGCCATCATCTCCTGGATCATGGTGAAGCAGAACACGTCATGAGGCAGCCCCCAGTACGCGTCATTCGATCTCAGTGTTACGGACAGGTGCAGTCGGCCCTCGCGCAGGTGGAACTGCAGCGTCGTCGTGCATGGGATCTCCTTGTGATCGGTCGCGATGTCCTCGGCATTGAAGAGTTGGACGACCGCGCGTCTCGATCCGGGCTTCCGGCGCAGAAGCCGCTCGATGCTGTCGAACTGGTCGATTTCGCCCCGCATCGCGAGGAATCGGGGGCCGTAAGCCCCCTCGAGCACGCCATCGACCGCATCGTTCTCGTATTCGGAAACGTAGGGCTTAATGAAGGTCAGCTTGTTGGAGCCCGATAGATACCACAGCAGTTCCCCCAATGCGCTGAACGGCTTCCCTCGGTTTTCGGATCGGCTGATTCTCGCTCGTGGATTTGTGATCCGCAGCGCGACGCCGAGCAGCTCGACCGTGCCGCCGAGCTTGTTCCCACGGGTTCCGCCACCGTGCTGCCGCCCGTGCTTGTCGATGTCCTGATAGAGCTGATGCAACACCGCATCGAGACTCTCGCGCTCAATCTCCAATAGCCAGCACCGCTTCCGCGGCCTCCCCGCTCTACCGACCATGAAGAGAGATCGACGGAATTGGCAGCTGCGTCAATGACGCATGCCGAGGTTCGGAATACTTTCTTGTGGAAGGCGACAATTCTATTAACTCTCTCGAGCGCGGGCGTAGCTGCCGGCTTCAGCGGTAATGAACGGCCGTTTTGTTTCGGAAACTTGGCAGGCCACCATAATGTCTGGATCCGCGTCATCACGGTATTGTCGGCTGGACGAACGTCTGCTTCCCACGTCGAGCACCTTGGAAGCAGTTATTTTCTCAACGGCCCACACCAGCTCGCCACAAAAACCTTATCCCCACCCCGCGCCAGCGCCTGCACACTGCCCTCACCGCGTCCCCGACGGGACGGACGATCGCCGGGATCGTTCGGGGAGGCGGGCGGCGTCCGCGACGCCTGGCCCTTCCGGAGGGTCGGGCGGCCCGGACGGATGCGTGGCCCCGCCGGACCCTGCCCACTAGGAGGCGGCGCGGAACGGTCCGCATGCGGGGCAACCCGCACCGAGCCGGCAGCCACCCACCCCGATGCCAGCACCGCGCCAATGCGGCGCCGGCAAACGGGAGGGTGAAACGCATTCGCCAAGACGCCGTGCGGAGCGCCGGAGGCGAGCCGATACACAAACAGTCGGAAGGTTCGCCTCCGGCGCTCCGCTGCCCGTCGGCAGCCGGACGAGATCCGCCGGGAGAAGCCCGGCGCGGGACTGGCCACAGCCGGGGCGCATCGCGCCGCCGGGCGCGGCCGCGCGCCTAGCCGAGGAAATCCGCGATGCGGGCGCGCAGATCGGCGGCGCGGGCGATCCAGCCATCCATCTGCAGGACTGCGTGGATCATGCCCGCCTCGCGATGGGCGGTGACCTGAACGCCGGCTTCGCCGAGGCGCGCGGCAAAGCCCTCGCCCTCGTCGCGCAGCGGGTCGTGCTCGCAGGTGATCATCAGCGCCAGCGGCAGGCCGGTGAGGTCCGGCGCCAGAAAGGGCGAGGCGCGCGGCGTGTGGCGCTCGGCGACATCCGGCACGAAGAGGTCGTTCTCATAGGCAAGCGACTCCTGCGTCATCACATGGCCGCTCTCGGTGCCAAGCGACGGCCAGGGGCGGTCCGGCCGCAGATCGGTGTTGGGATAGACCAGCACCATCGCCTCGGGTAGCCGCTCGCCCGCCTCGCGCAGCGCCAGCGCCACGTCGGCGGCAAACAGCCCGCCGATGGAATCGCCGCCGATGGCGAGGCGCGCCGGATCGCAGCCGAGCGTTTCGGCGGCATCGCGCAGGGCGCGCGTGGCGGCGAGGCAATCGTCCTGGGGTGCGGGATGGGGATGTTCGGGGGCCAGCCGGTAGTCGACCGAGGCGATCGCCCAGCCGGTCGCTTCGGTCAGCTGGCGCAGCGGGACGTCGTGGCCCTCCAGCGAGCCGGCCATGGCGCCGCCGCCGTGATACCAGACCAGGAGCGGCGGCAATGCTGCGCCGTCTGGCCGGGTCAGGCGCACGCGGATCGGCCCGGCCGGGCCCGCCACCTCGATGTCGCGGGCGCTGACGCCGTCGGGCGCCTGCCCGGAATAATCGGCCATGGCGCCGGTCATGGCGCGGGCCTGGGCGAGTTTCTGGGCGGCATCGCGCGGCGCCACCTGCACGGCGGCCTTGCGGGCCAGATCGTCGAGGACGGCCTTGGCTTGCGGGTCGAGCATGATCAGATCCAGCGCCGTTTGCGGAAATAGACCAGCAGGCCCAGCGCCAGCGCCACCATGAAGGCCAGCGCGATCGGATAGCCATAGGGGTGCTGGGTCAGCGGCATGTTCCACTCGGAGATCTCCGGGTTGAAATTCATGCCCCAGAGACCGGCGAGAAAGCCGAGCGGAATGAAGATGGTCGAGATGATGGTCAGCAAATTGATCACCTCGCTGGTCTTGGCCGCCGACAGGGTCATGTGCAGGTCGATCAGCCCCGAGGCGGTGTCGCGATAGGTCTCGTTGGTGTCGATCAGCTGGTCGGCATGGTCCTGCACGTCGGTGAAATAGACCCGCGTCTCGGCCCTCAGCCACGGCCGGTCGAGCCGCAGGATGACGCCCAGCGCGTCGCGGGTCGGCCGCAGCCAGCGTTTCAGGCCCAGGAGCTCGCGGCGCAGGCCGTGCAGATCGTGCACCTGGTCGCCGTCGACACCGGCCAGGATGTCGTCCTCCAGCTGCTCGATCCGCGCGATCTGTGCGTCCACCACCGGGAAATAGGCGTCGATCACCGCGTCGATCAGGGCATAGGCAAGATAGTCGGCATGGCCGGCCAGGAGCCGCGGCGCGCCTTTGGCGATGCGCTGGCGCACCGGCTCGAAACTGTCGCCGCGGCGCTCCTGGAAGGTCAGGACGAAGCCCTCGCCGAAGAACAGCGACAGCTGTTCGCTGCCGCCCTCGCGGTCGAGCATCCGCATGACGACGAAGGCGTGATCCGCCTGCACCTCGCATTTCGGCCGCTGGGCGGTGTCGAGGACGTCTTCGAGGGCCAGCGGATGCAGGCCGAAGGCCGCGCCGATGGCGCGGATCGCCTCGATGTCGGCAAGGCCCGAACAGTCGATCCAGACGAGCGGCCACGCCTCGCGCAGCGCCAGGGCGGCCGCGACGGTCACACCGGTCTGGCGCAGGCTCTCGCCGCCGCCGACGGCGACGACGCTGATGACGGTGGGGGCAGCCTGCGGGTCGGCCTCCAGGGTTCCGGGCGGCGCCCCGACGGCCAGACGCCGCGCCTTCTCCTTGCGCCGTGCCCGCCGCTTCTTTCCGGGTATGCTCGCCAGTCTCATCGCGTCCCTGCTGCCCTGCTGCCGACAGGACGTTTATCCGGACGGCTCATGGCAGCGAGATAAGGCGCGCCGCCGGGATCGACAGGCGGGCAGACGCTCAGCGGTGGTTCAGCCCTTGCCGCCGAACACGCGCTTGGGGCGGAAGGAGCCCTCTTCGACCGAGCCCAGCGCGATCAGCCGGCCATGGCCGGTGGCATAGGCCTCGTCGCAGAAGGCCGGTGCGTCGCGCCCGCGCAGCAGCACCGGATTGCCGGAGAGGACGCGGCTCGCCTGCTCGTCGCTGAGCATCACCTCGTAGAGATCCGACAGGGCCGATTCCGGGCTGACGAGATATTCGTCCAGCGGCTCGAAATCGACGACACGCGGCCGAGCGCCCGATTCGATCGCCTCGGCGTCGAGCTCTTCCATGCCCTCTTCGGCCGCTGCTTCCAGCTCGCTCAGCGGCACCAGATCGTCTTCGCCGAAGGCGCCGACGGAGACCCGGCGGAGCTCCGCCACATGGCCGTAGCAGCCGAGATCGCGGCCGAGGTCGCGGGCGATGGCGCGCACATAGGTGCCCTTGCCGCATTCGGCCTCGAAGACGGTCGTCTCGGCGTCGGGCATCTCGACGATGTCGAGGCGATGAACGGAGACCGTGCGCGCCGCGATCTCCACGGTCTCGCCCTCGCGCGCCAGGTCATAGGCCCGCTCGCCGGCGATCTTGATGGCGGAGAAGTTCGGCGGCACCTGGCTGATCTCGCCGGTATAGTCGGCCAGCAGGTCCTCGATGTCGGCCCGCGACGGGCGTGCATCGGAGGAATTGACCACCGGCCCCTCGGTGTCGTCGGTCGTCGTCTCGGCGCCCCAGCGGACGCTGAAGCGGTAGACCTTGCGGCCATCCATGACGAAGGGAACAGTCTTGGTCGCGTCGCCCAGCGCGATCGGCAGCATGCCGGAGGCGAGCGGATCCAGCGTGCCGGCATGGCCGGCCTTCTGGGCGAAGAACATCCATTTCATCTTCGACACGGCCTCGGTCGAGCCCATGCCCTTGGGCTTGTCGAAGATGATCCAGCCATTGATCGGCCGGCCCTTGGGCTTCTTGCCACGGCGTGCCATCAGCCGTTGTCCTTGTCGTCGTCCTCGTCATCGAGGTCGCGGGCGACCTCCGGCGATTTGAGGAGCGCGTCGATACGCGCGAAATTGTCGAAGGAGGTGTCGGTGCGAAACCGCACCTCCGGCATGTATTTCATCTGCCGCAACGCTGGTGTCAGCCGACCGCGGATGAAGCGGGCATTGCGGTTGAGCGCATCGACGAACGGCTTGGTCTCGGTCTGGCCGAGGATCGTCACATAGGCCGTCGCGAGCTTCAGATCCGACGACATGCGTACCTCGGTCACCAAGACGAGCGCCTTCTCCAGCATCGGATCGTTGATCTCGCCGCGCTGCATCACCTCGGTGAGGGCGTGCCTGACCTTCTCGCCGACGCTCAACTGGCGCTGCGAGGGTCCGGAGGATGAGGTTCGGGCCATATCCGAATCGTCCCGTCATATCGGTGGATGGGCTAAGGGTGCTCGCCGTTTCCGGCCAGCGTGACGCGCAAGGCTCGGCGGGCGAGGATCGCTCCCCGCCCGCCGATTGAGCCCTGTTGTTTCCGCGTCGCTCTAGAGCGTGCGGGCCACGTGCTCGACGCGGAAGCACTCGATGACGTCGCCCTGGCGAATGTCCTCGTAGCGCTCGAAGGCCATGCCGCACTCCTGGCCGCTGATGACCTTCGGCACTTCGTCCTTGAAGCGCTTGAGCGTCTTGAGCGTGCCTTCGTGGATGACGACGTTGTCGCGGATAAGGCGCACGCCGGCACCGCGCTCGACTTCGCCCTCGGTGACGAGACAACCCGCGACCTTGCCGATCTTGGTGATGTTGAACACCTCCCGGATCTCGGCATTGCCAAGGAAGGTCTCGCGGCGCTCCGGCGACAGCAGGCCGGACATCGCATCCTTCACGTCATCCACAAGGTCGTAGATGATGTTGTAGTAGCGGATCTCGATCCCGTCGCGGGCCGAGGCGTCGCGGGCCTGCTTGTTGGCGCGGACATTGAAGCCGATGATCGCGGCATTGGAGGCGGCGGCGAGCGCCACGTCCGACTCGGTGATCGCACCGGCGCCCGAATGGACGATCCGGGCACGAACCTCGTCGGTGCCCAGTGCGTCGAGCGCACCGACAATGGCTTCGATCGAGCCCTGCACGTCGCCCTTGATCAGCAGCGGGAACTCCTTGAGCCCCGTATCCTGCAGCTGCGACATCATCTGCTCGAGCGAACCGCGCTGGCCGGCATTCTTGGCGACCTGCTTCTCGCGGGCCACGCGCTGGCGGTAGTCGGCGATCTCGCGGGCCTTGCCCTCGTTCTCGACGACGGCCATGCGGTCGCCGGCAAGCGGCGTCCCTTGCATGCCCAGCACCTCGACAGGTGTCGACGGCGCGGCTTCCTTGATCTGCTCGCCCTTGTCGTTGATCAGGGCGCGCACGCGGCCCCATTCGTCGCCGGCGACGACAATGTCGCCGATTTTGAGCGTGCCGGTCTGGACGAGAACGGTCGCCACCGGACCGCGGCCCTTGTCGAGCTGCGCCTCGATGACGGAGCCCTCGGCGGTGCGCTCCGGGTCGGCCTTCAGGTCGAGCAGTTCGGCCTGCAGGAGGATCGCCTCGAGCAGCTTGTCGAGGTTGAGGCCCTTGGTGGCCGAGACCTCGACGTCGAGGACCTCACCGCCCATGGATTCCACGAAGACCTCGTGCTGCAGGAGGCCCGTGCGGACCTTCGACGCATCGGCGCCCGGCTTGTCGATCTTGTTGATCGCCACGATGATCGGGACACCCGCCGACTTGGCGTGATTGATGGATTCGATCGTCTGCGGCATGACGCTGTCGTCGGCCGCCACCACCAGAACGGCAATGTCGGTCGCTTCGGCGCCACGGGCGCGCATCGCGGTAAAGGCGGCGTGGCCCGGCGTGTCGATGAAGGTGATCTTCTGACCATCCTGCTCGACCTGGTAGGCGCCGATATGCTGGGTGATGCCGCCGGACTCGCCGGACACCACGGAGGTCTTGCGGATCGCGTCGAGCAGCGAGGTCTTGCCGTGGTCGACATGGCCCATGATGGTCACGACCGGAGGGCGCGACTGCAGCTTCTCGACATTGTCCTCGACGTTGAAGATGCCTTCCTCCACGTCGGATTCCGCCACACGGCGAACCGTGTGTCCGAATTCCGACGCGATGAGCTCGGCCAGATCCGCTTCGATGATGTCGCCCGGCTTCATCATCTGTCCCTGCTGCATGAGGAACTTGATGACGTCGACGGAACGCTCCGACATGCGGTTGGCGAGTTCCTGGATGCTGATCGTCTCTGGAATGGTCACTTCGCGTGCAATTTTCTCCCGCGGCGTATTCTGCTGCGAGCGTTTGAACTTCTCCTGGCGGCGCCGGATCGACGACAGGGACCGGCCCCGTGCGCCATCATCGGCGGTCAGCGCCTTGTCGAGCGTCAACTTGCCGCGACGGCGGCCTGCATCACGATCCGGACGGGCCGGCTTCGGCGCCTCGGCACCCTTGACCGGACGACGGACACCCGGGCGGGCCCGCGCATCGTCTTCCTCGCCGGGGCGGCGACGGGCATCGCCGCGACCGCGTGCAGCGGCAGCTTCCGCCGCCTCTGCGTCAGCCGGGCTCGGTGCCGGCGCGTTGGCGTCGACCTTGCCCTGCGGAGCGCGACGTTCGGCATCGGCCTCGGCCTTGCGGCGTGCCTCGGCCTCCAGCTCGAGCCGGACATTCTCCTCGGCCTGACGGCGCTCGGATTCCTCACGCTCGCGCTGACGGCGCTCGTCTTCGGCAATGCGGCGGGCTTCCTGCTCCTGGAACAGGCGACGGTCTTCGGCCTCGCGCTGCTTGGCGAGTTCGAGCGCACGGCGACGGGCATCCATCTCACGCGACGACAGATCGCTGAGAACGGCGCCGCGGGGCTGGCGACCCGTGGCCGGTGCCGCGGGACGACGCTCGTCGCGACCGCCCGGGCGTCCGCCACCCTGCGCCGGACGACCACCAGCACCAGCCTGGCCGGGACGGCCCTGCGGTGCGGCGCCCGTACGGCCAGCAGCCGGACGTGCCGTTGCCGTCGGTGCGGCAGGCGCGCTGGCGACCGGCGCGGCCGGCTTGGCGGCAGCCGGCTTCTCGGCAGCGGGTGCCGCAGCCTCGGCTTTCGGCGTATCCGGCTTGGCCGCAGTGGCCTCCGGTGCCGGTGCTTCCGCGGCCGGCGTCGCGGGCGCAGCCGGAGCGGCCGCTTCGGCCTTCGCCGCGACCGGAGCTTCCGGCTCGCTCGGTGCTGGTGCCTTGGCAGCCGGCTCCTCGCCGGGCTTGGGACCGAGCTGAATCTGCTGCGGGCGACCGCCAGCCTGGGGCGGGGTCGGCGGCGGCGTTGTTGGTGCGACGCGCGGCGACGTCGCGGCCGCCGGCGTTTCGGCCGGCTTGGCGGGTGCAGCCGGCTGCGGCGCACGCGGCTTCAGGCCGGCGGCGACCGCAGGCGATGCCTCGCGCTCCTCCGGCTTGGCGATGCGCCGCTTCTTGGTCTCGACAACGACGTTGTTGGTGCGCCCATGCGAGAAACTCTGGCGCACCGTCGACTGCTCGACGCCGCTCCGCTTCAGGGTCAGGGTCTTCTTCGTGCTGACGCTCAGCGTCTTGTCGTCGCCGGACTTGGTATCGCTCATCTACGCTTCCGCTTCCTGCGCGGGATCGAGCCCGCGCCCTTCATCTTGCCCGGAGCGTCGCTGTAAAGGCGCTCCCATGTCGTTCCCAGTATCGGTCACGTGGCCGGCGGACCCTGCGGGCGCGCCTGAAACCGATCCGGAGCCTTCGCCCCGATATGTCGCGAGTGCTCGAAGGCACGTCGCCGCAGCCGAGCCCGCGCCACCGGCAAGGATCGCTGCATGTATCACATTCCCCTGGCCAAAGGCCAAACCCAATTCGTCCGCATCGAGCAGACGCAGGGATGAAATCTCAGTTCCGCCGGTCGCCGCGACCGCGCGTCGGGCGGCGTCCAGCTTGCGTATTCCGTCCGGTGCCGCATCGCGGGCATGGATCACCATGAGCGCGCGTCCCGACCGGATGGCCGTGTCCACCTTGGTCGCGCCGGTTACCAGCTGTCCAGCCTTGCGAGCCAGCCCGAGGGCGCCGAGTGCGGATTTGGCCAGGAGCCCATCCACCTGATCGCCGAGATCGGCCGGTCCGGTGACCTGCGCCCGGAACGCCCGGGCGAAGAGCTTGCGGCGAACCGCCTCGTCAACCAGCGTCCGGTCGAGAGAGACATGGGCTCCCCGACCAGGAAGTCGACGCCGCAGATCCGGCACGACGGCCCCGTCGGGGCCACGCACGAAGCGGATGAGATCGGCAGGTTCGCACGTCCGACGTGAAACGATGCACGTACGATCGTTCAATTCAACCTCCGCTTCGTCGCCCGCGTCCTCCGTCATGCCGATTCCCGGCCCGTCCTTCGACTCAGACCGCCTGGCCTTCCTCGGCCTCCTCGGTCATCTCCTCTTCTTCTTCCGGTCCGGCAAGATCGGCTTCGGTGATCCAGCCGGCGATCAGACGCGCCTGCAACACCATCTGGTCGGCGTCGGCCCGCGACACATCGAAGGCGGACAGTGCCCCCGGGAAACGCGTCGTCTCGCCGTCCTTGCGCTCGGTCCAGCCGATCAGATCGTCGGCGGCGCAGCCGGCGAAGTCTTCCATCGTCTTCACGCCGTCTTCGCCCAGCGCCACCAGCATCGGCGTGGTCACGCCGTTGATCTGGCGCAGATCGTCGCTGACACCCAACTCGACGCGCTTGGCATCGAACTCCGCCTCGCGGCGCTCCAGGAACTCACGCGCGCGCTCCTGGATCTCGGAAGCCGTCTCGTCATCGAAGCCTTCGATCGCGGCGACCTCGTCCTGGTCGACATAGGCGATTTCCTCGACGGTCGCGAAGCCTTCCGACGCCAGCACCTGACCGACCATCTCGTCGACGTTCAGGGCGTTCATGAAGGTCTCCGAACGCTCGGCGAATTCCTTCTGGCGCCGCTCGGATTCTTCCTGCTCGGTCAGGATGTCGATGTCCCAGCCGGTGAGCTGCGAAGCCAGCCGGACATTCTGTCCACGACGACCGATCGCCAACGACAATTGGTCATCGGGCACCACGACTTCAATACGCTCGGCGTCCTCGTCGAGCACCACCTTGGCGACTTCCGCCGGCTGCAGCGCGTTGACGAGGAAGGATGCGGCGTCCGGCGACCAGGGGATGATGTCGATCTTTTCGCCCTGCAACTCGCCGACCACGGCCTGCACGCGCGAGCCGCGCATGCCGACGCAGGCGCCGACCGGATCGACGGAGGAATCGCTCGAGGTCACCGCGATCTTGGCACGCGAACCCGGATCACGGGCGACGGCCTTGATGGTGATGATGCCGTCGTAGATCTCCGGCACTTCCATGGTGAAGAGCTTCGCCATGAACTGCGGATGGGTGCGCGACAGGAAGATCTGCGGACCACGCTGCTCGCGGCGCACGTCGTAGACGAAGGCGCGGACGCGGTCGCCATAGCGGAACAGCTCCCGCGGAATCTGCTCGTCGCGGCGGATGATGCCCTCGCCGCGGCCGAGATCGACGATGACGTTGCCGTATTCAACCCGCTTGACGGTGCCGTTGACGATCTCGCCGACGCGGTCCTTGTATTCGTCATACTGGCGGTCGCGCTCGGCGTCGCGCACCTTCTGGACGATGACCTGCTTGGCGGACTGGGCGGCGATGCGACCGAAATCCATCGGCGGCAGCTGCTCGGCGATGAAGTCGCCCGGCTCGGCGTCGGGGTTCTTGTCCCGGGCGAGATCGAGATAGATCTGGGTGTTCGGATCCTCGACTTCGTCGACGACCTCGAGCAGCCGCTGCAGCTTCATCTCACCGGTCTTCTGGTTGATGTCGACGCGGATGTTGGTTTCCTGGCCGTAGCGCGAACGTGCCGCCTTCTGGATGGCGTCGGCCATCGCCCCGATGACGATCTCACGATCGATCGACTTTTCCCGCGCGACAGCGTCCGCAATCTGCAGAAGCTCCAGCCGGTTCGCACTGACTGCCATTGTCTCTTCTCCTGACTTCGAACCGTCCGCCGCTCAGCCGCAGCCGGTCCCATCATCGCTTCCGGCCGTCCACCCTTGAGGTGGCTTGTGGCGCCTGGCGTCCGGTCGGGCTACCGACCGGGTCACGCCGCAGCGCCCGGCTTATCGTTCGTCATAAAGCGGCGGGCGTTGGCGCCCGATGCGCCATTCTAGTGCTCGAAGGCTCCCGCCTCGTCGTCGTCGCCGGCATCCGGATCGACGTCGCCGCGCGCCTTGCGGGCGGCCTTGTCGGCCTTCAGGGCCGCGGCGATCAGATCGTCGGTCAGGATCAGCCGTGCCTCGCCGATGGCATCGAAGGGAATCTCGACCGCGCCCGGCTCGCCTTCGGCGGGCTGGTCGCGTTCGACGGTGATCGCCTCGTCGCCGACGGCCACGATCTTGCCGCGATAACGCTTGCGCTCGTTGATCAGCCGGTTGGTCTCGAGCTTCATCAGGAAACCGGCCCAGGTCTCGAAGTCGCCCTTGCGCACGAGGGGACGGTCGATGCCCGGCGAGGACACTTCCAGATGATACGCCTTGTCGATCGGATCGTCGACATCGAGAACCGGAGAGACCGCGCGCGACACCGCTTCGCAATCCTCGACGGTCATCGTGCCGTCCGGCCGCTCCGCCATGATCTGCAGCGTCATGCCGTTGAGGCCCGAGGTGCGCACGCGCACCAGACGATAGCCGATCTGCTCGATCGCCGGCTCGACGATCTCAGCGACGCGGCCTTCCAGGCCCTGTTCCTTCACGATGCGGTCTGTAGCGGTCGTCACGGTACTCCGAGAGAAGTGTTGCGGGCCGGCGTCCGACCCGGCCCAATTGATCGATCCGCGATGTGGATCGGCGCCTTGACGCGTGATCACTGGAGATACCGTACCCCCGGTAACAAAAAAGAGCGGGACCGGCAGGACCCACTCTCTCGACCACATCGCAGAGAATTTGAGAGGGGTATACGCCGTTTTGCCCGATCCTTCAAGCATCTTCACGCCGGCCCCGGCCGCACCCCACCAAAGCCGCCTCAGCGGCGACGAAAGGTCAGGTAGGCGGGCGGGCGTCCCTCGCGGATCGCCTTCGCCTCGTAGCGGGTGCCGGGCCAAGCCTCGTAAGGGGTGTGCCAGTCGGCCGCGCGCTCGGCCGTCCACTCGAATTCGGCATGGTCGCGGCAGTGGCGCAAGGTCCAGTCGACATAGGTGTCGATGTCGGATGCGAAGCGAAAATTCGATCCCGGCGCCAGCACCCGGGCGATCCGATCCAGATTGCGCGCGTTGACAAACCGCCGCTTGAAATGGCGGCGCTTGGGCCAGGGATCGGGATAGAACAGGTCGACGCCGGCGAGGCTTGCCGAGGGCAGCCAGTCGAGGAGGCGCGTGGCGTCGTCGTCGTAGAGCCGAAGGTTGGGCCGTGGCGCATCCTGGATAGCACTGAGCAGCTTCGCCATGCCGTTGACGAAGGGCTCGACGCCGATGAAACCGGTGCGTGGAAAGCGCCCGCTCTCGTGCAGGAGATGCTCGCCGCCGCCGAAGCCGATCTCCAAGCGCACCGCCTCGACGGGCACGGGAAACAGATCCGTCAGCGCTTCGGGTGCAGGCTTGGTGAGGTCCGGCCGCAACTGCGGCAGAACCTCTTCGATCAATGCGGTCTGGCCAGGCCGGAGCTTCGGCCCCTTGAGCCGGCCGAAGAACGCCTCGCGCGAGCGCTCGGGATGTCCTTCGGCCGTCATCGATCAGCTGGCCAGAGCGGCCTTCAGCTTCGGCGCGAGATCGGTCTTCTCCCAGGAGAAGGAACCGTCACGGCCGGGCTTGCGGCCGAAATGGCCGTAGGCTGCGGTCTTGGCATAGATCGGCTTGTTGAGGTCGAGATGCCGGCGGATGCCCGTCGGCGACAGATCCATCACCGCGCGGATCGCCTTCTCGATGGCTACTTCGTCGACATTCTTGCCGGTCTCGTGGAGGTCGACATAGACCGCCAGCGGCTGGGCAATGCCGATCGCGTAGGCGAGCTGGATCGTGCAGCGGTCGGCCAGCTTGGCGGCGACGACATTCTTGGCCAGGTAGCGGGCGGCATAGGCGGCGGAACGGTCGACCTTGGTCGTGTCCTTGCCGGAGAACGCGCCACCGCCATGGGGTGCCGCGCCGCCATAGGTGTCGACGATGATCTTGCGGCCGGTGAGACCGGCGTCGCCGTCCGGGCCGCCGATGACGAACTTGCCGGTCGGATTGATGTACCAGGCGCAATCGTCGGCGATCGCGATGTCGCTCAGGGCTTCGCGGATATAAGGCTCGACGACCTTGCGCACCTTGGCCGAATCCCAGCTGTCATCGGTGTGCTGGGTGGACAGGACGATCGAACTGACCTCGTAGGGCATACCGTCCTTGTAACGCACGGTCACCTGGCTCTTGGCGTCCGGGCCAAGATGCGCCGCATCGCCCTCGCCCTTCTTGCGGGCGGCCGCCAGGATCTCGAGGATCTTATGCGCGTAGAAGATCGGCGCCGGCATCAGGTCCGGGGTCTCGCGGCAGGCATAGCCGAACATGATGCCCTGATCGCCCGCGCCTTCGGCCTGGTTGGCGCCGTCCTCGGCGTCAGACGCCTTGTCGACGCCCTGGGCGATGTCGGCCGACTGCGAATGCAGCAGGATGTCGACCTTGGCGTTCTTCCAGTGAAAGCCGTCCTGCTCGTAACCGATATCGCGGATCGCGCGGCGCGCGGCAGACCTGAAACGACCGGCATTGATGACTTCGTTGCCGTTCTTGTCGGTCTTCATCAGGCTGGCGGGCAGGCGAACCTCGCCGGCGATGACGACGCGATTCGTGGTCGCCAGAGTCTCGCAGGCAATGCGAACCGACCAAGGGTCAACGCCGGTCTTCTTGGCCTCTCGATAGATCAGATCGACGATCTCATCGGAGATCCGGTCGCAGACTTTGTCGGGATGGCCCTCCGACACGCTTTCGCTGGTGAAGACATAGTCAGAACGCGCCATCGATTCCTCTTTCCGTTTCTGGAGAATCCCGCTCGGGGCAGTCGGACGCGAGAGCTTGTCGTGCCGTTGAGCACCACAACAGGAACTTACGCCCGGCTTGAATCATGCGGAATGCGGTTTGGGGCAATGGCAGCGCGGCGTCAAGTGCGCCCGGGGCTCACGTTTGACGCGAGTCGCTCAGCACCTAGCTGTCGGTCTCGCCCGAGTCCGCCAGGGTGCGGACCAGGTCGATGACTCGGCGGCGGACCTTCGGATCGGAGATGCGCACGAAGGCGCGGTTCAGTTGCAGGCCTTCTGAAGACGAGAGGAAGTCGACGACATAGTCGGGGCTCGACGGCTCCTGCAGACTTTCGCTGCCGGTCATGCCCGTAGGCGCGTCCTCGAAGAAGAAGGACACCGGCACGGTCATCACTTCGGAAATCCGCTGCAAACGACTGGCACCAATGCGGTTGGTGCCCTTCTCGTATTTTTGAATCTGCTGAAAGGTGATCCCGAGGCTTTCGCCCAGCTTTTCCTGGCTCATGCCAAGCATGGTCCGACGAAGACGAACCCGCGACCCGACGTGGATATCCACCGGATTGGGCTTCTTCTTGTTGTCGACCATGGCGGGTGCCTCTTCTCTCAGCATCATCGACATCGCAACTTCCATCCGATGCGGTGGGCCGTCATCCCCAGCGGCGGTGCGCCTCTGGGCTTCAGAAAATTGTCGCAATCAATTTCGGCCTTCGGGTTAGGCAGCGCGTGTCGCGAATGTCAATCAATCAGAGCGCGCATCTTTAACCGCATTGCTATCGGGATCATCCATATTATGAAAAATGCAATCCAGAATGGCGTGTTGCCCCAGCTTGCGTAGATCGTGGCGGGGGCGGCCCGGGGCAGCGGCGTTTCGATGCTTCCCGTCGCGCCGAGCGCCAGCCCGTCGAGCTGTCGTCCATAGGCGTCCGTGACGACCGAGATGCCGGTGTTGGCGCTTCGCACGAGCGGCAGTCCGAAGGCGACCGATGTCAGTTCGGCCAGCCGAAGATGCTGGTAGGGGCCGGGCGTATCGCCATACCATGCGTCATTGGTATCGTTCACGAAAAAGCCCGGACGATCGTCGGGCGCACCGGCCTCGATCTCGGAAGGAAAGATGATCTCGTAGCAGATCAGCGGCAGGAAGGACGGCGCGCCTTCAAGCGGAACCGGACTGCGAACGGTGCCCGCCGAGAAGCCGCCGGGCATTTCGGCGAGTTGCGACAGACCGAACCCTTCGAGGAAATCCTGGAACGGCAGATATTCGCCGAAGGGGACCAGATGCGTCTTGTCCCGCGCATCCACGATCTGGCCCGCGTCGTCGATGACGTAGACCGAGTTATACACACGAGAAGAGGTGATATCGGCGCCTTCGAGCCGTGCCGCGCCGGCGATCAGCGTTTCGCCCGGTTGCAGCGCCTCGGCGATTCGCGCAATGGCGTCGGGGCGCTCGGTCAACAGGAACGGAAAGGCGGATTCAGGCCAAACGACAAGGGTGCGCGTCGCAGGGTCGGCGGGCCCATCCACAGCAGCGCCTCCGGCCGCAGCGGGATCGACACTTGCCACGACTGCGTCGGCCCCGGTCAGCGACAGGTGGCGCTCGAAAATCCGCTCCGCTTCGTTCTCGTCCCATTTCAGCGACTGCAGGATATTGGGCTGTACCACCCGGACCCGGACATTCTCGACCAGTTCGGTCGGATGGGCCTGCAGCCGCCAGGCCCCGTATCCCACATGCAGGACGAGCAGGGTCGCCGCGGTCGCCAGCATCGCGGCCCGCCCCCGCCGGTCGACAAGGACAGCGGGGCTGGCAAAGACGACGACGGCCAGGAGCGTCAGCCCGTGCACGCCGACGAGGCTGCTCGTCTGCATCAACAGCGGCAGCGGCGCGGCCATGACGCCGATCTCGTTCCAGGGAAAGCCCGTGAACAGAATTTCGCGCAGATATTCGAACAGCGCCAACGAGCCGGCCAGCGCCAGGATTCGATAGGCGCTGTCGGTCCACACGCAACGCGCCAGCACGGCCGCCAGCCCGAAATAGATGGCGAGGATCGCCGGCAGACCGAGCACCGCGAGCGGGATGAAGATCGCAAAGCTCGCCGCGTCGACCATCATGGCGGCGCCCAGCCACCACAGGCCGGCGACGAAATAGCCGAAGCCGAACAGCCAGCCTGTGACAAAGGCCGGCGCCATGCGACGCAGGGCCGAGTGGCCCGGCTCGGCGGCCGCCCCATCGAGCAGCCAGACGAGGAGCGGGAAACCGATGAAGCCGACCGCGGGAAAATTGTAGGGCGGCAGGGCGAAGGTACAGATCGCCCCCGCCGACAGCGCCAGCACCATGCGGCGCCAGCCTTCGGCGAGCGACACCCAACCGGCGATCCGGTCGAGGAGTTTGTCGTCGCGGACGCGGTCGTCGCCGCGGGAAATAACGCTCACAGGGCCCCCTGCAGGATTCGGTCGGGCCGGCATCCTACGCCGGGCGCCGACGATGTGCAGAACATTCCCGCGACTGCGGCTGCCGAGGGCGGCCGGCGGTCACCGACGCCCCCTCAGGCGTCGGCCAGTCCTTCCACGAAGCGGCGGCGCTTCTCGCCCTGGCGAAAGCGGACGATCCGGACACGGCGAACCCGGCGCGGGTCGGCATCCAGTACCTGGAATTCGAAGCCTGGAACAGCCTGCACCACTTCGCCGCGTGCCGGCACGCGGCCGAGCTCGGAGAACAGGAGACCGCCGATCGTGTCGGCCTCGTCCTCGTATTCGCTGATGTCGAAATCCTCGCCGACCAGCTTTCGGACCTCGTCGAGATCGGCACGGGCGTCGGCGTAATAGATGCCATCGCCGCTTTCGGTGATCATCGGGGCGTCGTCGTCGTGCTCGTCCTCGATGTTGCCGACGACCATCTCGATGATGTCCTCCAGCGACACCAGCCCGTCGGTGCCGCCGTACTCGTCGATCACCAGCGCCATCTGGGTGCGGGTGGCCTGCATGCGCGCCATCAGGTCGGTCGCGAGCATCGAAGGCGGCACGAAGAGAACCTTGCGGATGATCCCCAGGTCGGACACCTTCCGGGCCAGATTGATCTGGCGCAGGTCGAGGCCGGCACGGGTCCGCGCGGCCGGCTCCTTGGCGCCCTGCCCGTTGGCCGGTCGCGCGACGCGGGTGATGTGGCCGACGACGTCGCGGATGTGGATCATGCCGCGCGGGTCGTCGAGGCTCTCGCCATAGACCGGCATGCGCGAATGGCCGCTCGATTCGAACTGCTTCATCAGTTCGCCGAGGGTGGTGGTGATGTCGACGGCCTGGATGTCGGCGCGCGGCACCATGACATCCTCGACGCGCAGTTCGCGCAGTCGCAGGATGTTGTTGAGCATCGCGCGTTCCTCGGGCGAGAAGGCCCCCTCGCCGGGATCGTGATGCAGGAGGGCCTGGGTCAGGTCCTCGCGCATCAGGCGGGGCATGCGCGGACGCACCCGCTGGATCAGGCCGCCAAAGAAGCCGTCACCGCGGTTTGCGCCGCGCCGACTTCGGTCGTCGCCGGCTGCGTGGTCGTCGCCATTCTCGGCGCCGGCCGGTCCGCGGTTGCCGTCAGCCGCCGCGTCTGTGTCGAAGGTCATCGTCTCGCTCTTGGTTCGCCGGAACATCCTGTTCGGCTTCGTTCAAGGGACCGGGTTCGTCGCCATAGGGATCGGCGATGCCAAACTCGGCAAGAATGGCGATCTCCGCCGCCTCCATGTCGTCGGCCTCGGTATCAACCATGTGATCGAGGCCCATCAGATGCAGGAAGCCGTGCACGAGAAGATGGCGGAAATGGTCCGCGAAGGCCTTGGCCTCCTCATCCGCTTCGCGCGCGACCGTTTCGAAGGCGACCAGGAGATCGCCCAGAAGCGGGCCCGGCCGCTCGCCCGGCGCCAGATCGGCCATGGGGAAGGACAGAATGTTGGTCGGCTTGTCCTTGTTCCGCCATTCGGCGTTGACGGCGCGCACCGTTTCGTCGTCAGCCAGCGTCAGGGATATCTCGCTGACGAGATCGCCCGGCAGGCCCAGACGCGCCGCCGCGACCGAAAAGGTTTCCGCCGCCATCGCCGGAATGTCGCCGAGCCCGGCATCGTCCCAGCGCGGATCCTCGACGGTCAGGGCGACGGTCAGGCCATCATAGGTCGGCATGCCGAAGGCGGCACGCGATTGCGATCCGGGCATTACCGTGCCGCGGGGATGCCCGGCGCACGGGCGCGCGTCGCATCCTCCTCATAGGCTTCGACGATCGCCTGGACCAACGGATGGCGGACGACGTCCTTGGCGGCAAAGCGAACCGTCACCGCCTGCGGCACCGTCTCCAGAATGCGCATCGCCTCGGCGAGACCCGACTTCTGTCCGGGCGGCAGATCAACCTGGGACGGGTCCCCGGTCACCACCATCCGGGCATTCTCGCCCAGGCGGGTGAGGAACATCTTCATCTGCATGGTGGTGGTGTTCTGCGCCTCGTCGAGGATCACCGCGGCATTCGCCAGCGTCCGGCCCCGCATGAAGGCCAGCGGCGCGATCTCGATGGCGCCGGCGGCCAGCGCGCGCTCCACCTTCTCGGCCGGGATCATGTCGTAGAGCGCGTCGTAGAGCGGCCGCAGATAGGGGTCGACCTTTTCCTTCATGTCGCCGGGCAGGAAGCCGAGCCGCTCGCCGGCCTCGACGGCCGGACGCGACAGGATGATCCGCTCGACCTGCCCGCGCTCCAGCAGCATCGCGGCATGGGCGACGGCGAGATAGGTCTTGCCGGTGCCGGCCGGCCCGACGCCGAAGACGAGCTCGGAGCGCTCGAGCGCCCGCATGTAGGCGTCCTGCGTCGGCGTGCGCGCGTGGATGGTCCGGCGCCGCGTCGAGATCTGCGCGAGCGACATGCGACCCTTCTTTTCCAGAGTCGGCAGATAGAGCTGGTCATCGGCCGCGATCGCCATGCGGATGGCGCCCTCGACATCCTTGATGCCGATCTCGGTGCCGGCCTGCAGCCGCTCATACAGATAGTCCAGCGCCCGCCGGGCCTGCTCGCAGCTCGCCGAATCGCCGCGGATCTCGACCTTGTTGCCGCGCGCCCGCGCATCGACTTTCAGTTTCTGTTCGAGCAGCGCGAGGTGCTCGTCGAACTGGCCGAAGAGCGAGCCGGCCAGGCGGTTATCCTCGAAGGTCAGGACGATGTGAGCCATGTCGGATGCACCCGACGCAGGGGCTGCGGTACTGCGCTCCGTCCTCAAGCGATCTTCCTTATCGGTTCGGCAGGCACTGCGTTGCGATGCCGCGCCTCGGCAGCCGGAACGGCACCGCCGGTCGCCAGCAGCGAATTCGGCAGGGTCGATTCGATCCGCACGGTCACGATGTCGCCGATCTCGCCGGCGGCCGCGTCCAATACAACGGGCTGCAGGAACGGCGAGCGTCCGACCCTCTGGTGGGGATAGCGCCCCGGCTTTTCGACCAGAACGTCGATGTCACGGCCGACGAGGCTTTCGGCAAAATCGACCTGATGCTCGCGCAAGAGGGTCTGCAGCCGCTGCAGGCGCTCGGACTTCACCGCTTCGTCCACATGATCGTCCATCGTCGCGCCCGGCGTGCCCGGACGGGCCGAGTACTTGAAGCTGAAGGCCGAGGCGTAACGCACCTCGGAGACCAGCTCCATCGTGTCCTCGAAATCGGCATCAGTCTCGCCGGGGAAACCGACGATGAAGTCGCCGGACAGGGCGATATCGGGACGTGCCTGACGAATGCGGTCGAGAAGCCGCAGGTAGTCGGCGCCCGTATGGCGACGGTTCATCGCCTTGAGAATCCGATCGGAGCCCGACTGCACCGGAAGATGCAGATAGGGCATCAGCGCCGGCAGATCGCGATGGGCGGCGATCAGGTCGTCGTCCATGTCGCGGGGATGAGAGGTCGTGTAGCGCAGACGCGCGAAGCCGGGGATCTCCGCCAGCGCCCGCAACAATCCGCCAAGGCCGATGTCGCGCCCCGCCTCGTCCTGCCCCGACCAGCCATTGACGTTCTGGCCGAGCAGCGTGACCTCTCGCACGCCGGCTGCCGCCAGCGTACGGGCCTCGCCCATGATCTGGGTCAGCGGGCGCGAAACCTCGGACCCGCGCGTATAGGGCACCACGCAGAAGGTGCAGAACTTGTCGCAGCCTTCCTGCACGGTGAGGAAGGCCGTCACGCCGCGCGTCCGGATCTGCGGCGCCGTCACTTTCGGCAGATGCCGGAACTTGTCCTCGACGGCGTAGTCGGTCTCCACGACCTTGTCGCCGCGCGCGACCCGGGCCAGCGCCTCGGGCAGCCGGTGATAGGTCTGCGGTCCGATGACGAGATCGACCACCGGCGCGCGGTCGATGATCTCCTGGCCCTCGGCCTGGGCGACGCAGCCAGCCACGGCGACGCGCATCTCCACGCCCTGCTCGGCCTTTTCGGCCTTCAGCAGCTTGATGCGGCCCAGTTCGGAATAGATTTTCTCGGCGGCCCGCTCGCGGATATGGCAGGTGTTGAGCAGAACGAGATCGGCGTCCTCGATCACTTCGGTCGGCTGGTAGCCATCGCGCGCCAAGGCATCGCCCATACGCTGCGAATCGTAGACGTTCATCTGGCAGCCATAGGTCTTGATGAAGACCTTGCGGGTATTGATGCCGGTCTCGTCCGGTCGTGTTGCTGCAGTCGTGTCGGTCATGCGCCCTTCTGATCGGCCCTCGTGTGCTGCCGGCGCGCGCCGCCGGAAACGAGTGACCTATCCCCCTATATCGACAGCATCGTGACGCGGTGCAAGCGTCGGCTCGCGTCGCGATACCACAGCCGCCTGCTTTGCAGGCAGATTGTGGCCGCAAAGGCTCGCCGCCAGCATC
This sequence comes from Aurantimonas manganoxydans SI85-9A1, assembly GCF_000153465.1. Taxonomy (GTDB): domain Bacteria; phylum Pseudomonadota; class Alphaproteobacteria; order Rhizobiales; family Rhizobiaceae; genus Aurantimonas; species Aurantimonas manganoxydans. The sequence goes on from NZ_CH672387.1 coordinate 3,752,158, forward strand.
GTCCGAACGCTCTCCTCGGCGGCCCGCGCGACATGCTTGCGGTTGGAATCGGCAGCGAAGACGATCGGCTCGCCAAACGAGATCTCGACGTCGATGGCCCCTTCCTTGAGAACGCCGAGCAGATGCGGCCCCAGCGCCACGTCCCCCGGCCAGGCCACCAGCGGGCGGAACCTGCGGCCCAGCGGCACGCCATTGGCATGGGTATAGGCGATCGCCACCGGCTGAACCCGAACCTGCGCAGTATGCGAGGAGACCAGCGCCGCCTGGGCCGCGCCGAACAGCGCCGTCTTGAATGGCAGGACTTCGTTGCCGTCCGAGGTCGTACCTTCGGCGAACAGCACCATGGCGTCGCCTTCGCCCAACCGCCGGGCGATGGCGCCGGCCTGATGGCCGGTGCGGTGGCGCGCGCCGCGTTCGACGAAGACGGTGCGCTGCAGCTTTGCCAGAAGCCCGAAGGCAGGCCAGCCCTCGACCTCCGACTTGGCGATGAAGGACAAGGGCATGACCCGGCCGAGTACCATGATGTCCGACCAGGACTGGTGGTTGGCGGCGATCAGCAGGGGATGGTCGGAGCATGGCTGGCCGACGATGCGGACCCGCAACCCCGCAACCCGGCAGGCGATACGGTGCCACAGCACAGGCAAGATCCTGGCCAGTGACCATCCACGGGCGATGGCGATAACCTGGACCGGCCACAGGATCAGGGTCAGTGCGACGAGAATGATGCTGACGGCCGCGACGCGCAGCGTTCCGATCATGGCTGCGCCACGTGCGCCGGGCACGCCTGAATATGCTTGCTCTGCATGATCATGCGCCTAGCGGAGCACCCGCTTCAGCGTCAAAGCGCTTGTCCGGTGGCCTTCGGGATGGCGGTAATAGGCCGGCCGCCGGCCGACTTCCTCGAACCGCAGGCGCCCGTAGAGCTTGCGCGCCGCCGTGTTCTCCTCGTCGACTTCGAGGAAAAGCGACTCGGCCCGGGCCGCGTGGAGGAGTTGCAGGATCTCGTCCATCAGAAGACGGCCGACGCCGGCGCCGCGGGCGCGCTTGGCCACCGCAATGGTGAGGATCTCCGCTTCGCCTTCGGTGTTGCGCGCCAGCACGAAGCCCAGCGGCGGATCATCGGGCGAGCCGATCCGGCGGGCGACCACGCCGAAGGTGCCATCCTGCGCCAGGATCGCGGCCAGTTCGTCGCCCGTCCATGCCTGATCGAAGGCCTGGCTGTGAATCTCCGCGGCGGCGTCGATGTCCCCCTCGGACAGCGGCGCAGCGACGACTTCCTGGCCGCCGAAGAGGCCTTCGAGAAATGAAACGGTCCAGACCCAGGGCAGAAACCAGTACATGAGCCCTCACTCGCTCCAGCGTGCCGACGATCCGTGTATCTAGGCCCTGCGGGAAAACCAGAGCCGACCATCCTCGATCCTAACCCTATTCCGCTAGCCTTGCGGAGCGCTTTCGCCGGGAATGGCAAATAGTCCGGTCGCGGCTGCCGGTTTGGCGTCGGCGCCGCGCAGATAGAGCGGGCGCGGAGCCTCGCCAGTCGCGCGGCCGGCAGCCAGACGACACAGCGTCGCAATGTCGGGTGCGGCCGCCTCGGGCAGGATGGCGACATCGCGGCCGGCCAGCGCCTGACGCGCGATCAGGGCACCGGTTCCAACGACAGCAAGCGACGCCCCTTCCGGCGCGTGCGCGACGACGCCGACGAGGTCTTCGGGCGACAGGGCCACCGGTTCCTTCAGCGCGGCGCCGTCGCCGTCGTAGAGGGCGGCGTAGACCTCACTGCGCTTGGCGTCGAGAACGCTGAGAACGGCCCGGTCGGCGGCAAGATGCGGGGCTGCGAGCACCTCCAGCGTCGTGACGCCGATGGCGGGTACCCCGAGCGTCAGTGCCAGACCGCGCACTGCCGACACACCGACCCGGAGACCGGTGAACGAGCCCGGCCCGACCGTGACGGCGATCCTGCGCAGCGACGCGTAATCGGCACCCGCTGCGCTCAGGACGTCGTCGATGATGCCGAACAGCTGCTCGGCATGTCCCTTGCCGATCTCCGTCTCGTCCCGTGCCAGCATGACGCCGGCATCCATGTCGAAGAGCCCCACCGAGCACCGCGCAAAGGCGGTGTCGACGGCCAGAAGCAGTGCGGCCATCGGCTCAGACGGGCCCGGCGCTGAGCGGCATCAGGCGGCCTCGACCGCTTCCACCGCCTCGACCTCGGGCACGAAGTGGCGCAGCAGGTTCTGGATTCCGTGCTTCAGCGTCGCCGTGGACGACGGGCAACCGGCGCAGGCGCCGCGCATGTTCAGATAGACGGTGCCGTCGCGATAGCCGCGGAAGGTGATGTCGCCACCGTCCTGGGCCACGGCCGGGCGGACGCGGGTCTCGAGCAGCTCCTTGATGGTCGCGACAGTGCCCTCGTCACCGGGCTCGAAGAACTCTTCGCCGTCGGGCATCGCGGCGTTGGAGCCCTGCGCCGTCATCACCGGCTCGTTGCCCATGAAGTGCTCCATCAGGCCGGCAAGGATCGCCGGCTTGAGGTGCTGCCAGTCCGGGCCGTCCTTGCTGACGGTGACGAAATCATAGCCGAAGAACACACCGGTCACGCCCGGCACGTCCATCAGACGTGCCGCCAGCGGCGAACGATTGGCCGCGTCTTCCTTCGAAAGGAACTCTTCGGTGCCACTCTCCAGCACGACACGGCCGGGCAGAAACTTCAGCGTGGCGGGGTTCGGGGTGACTTCGGTCTGGATGAACATCTCGCATCCTCTCTTGCGACCTCGTGGTCGCGCATAATCTGGAATCGTTCTAAACTTATCTCAGAACGACGATCGGGGCAACATAAGGGGTCTGCCGCCGGGGCGACAGGGCCTGCCATGACGGTCGGCCCCGCCCGTCAGCAGAGGCTTTGGATATCCTCGTCGGTGAGGGTCGCGGGGACGATGGTCACCGGGATCGGAAAGGCCGCTCCCTTGCCCGCCACGGCGGAAACCAGCGGACCCGGACCTTCATTGGCCTCGCCGGCCGCCAGCACCAGGATCGCGATCTCGCGGTCCGCCTCGATCAGGGCGTGGATCTGCTCGATGACAGTGCCCTCGCGCACGACGCCCTCGGGCTCGATTCCCACGGCCTCGCGCAGTTCGTCGGCCACCTTGCCGAGCCGCGCTTCGGCTTCCTCGTTGGCCTCGGCGCGCATGATCTTCTCGACGCCGAGCCAGTGCTGGAAGTCGCCGGGCTCGATGACATACAAGAGCACGGCGCCGCCGCCGCTCGCCTTGGCGCGCTGCGCCGCATAGGCCGCAGCGCGCATGCACTCCGGCGTGTCGTCGATAATGGCGAGGAACTTGCGTTTGCCGCCGGCGTCCCGACCGATGCGTTTCGATACCATGGCGGCAAGATGGCAGCGGCGGTGCCCCGCGACAAGGTGACGGGACGCACTGTCACCGCCTCCACGCCGCAAACCGCTGCAGAATCAGTCCCGCAGCAGACCGATGATGTCCTTGACGTCGTTCATCGTCGCCGCGGCAATGGCGCCGGCGCGCTCGCCGCCATCCTTCAGAACCGCATCGATGTGATCGGGTGCCGCCAGCAGGCGCCGCATCTCGCCGCTGACCGGGGCGAGCTTTTCCACCGCCAGCTCGGCCATGGCCGGCTTGAACTCGGAGAATTGCCGGCCACCGAACTCGGCGAGGATCTCGGCCTTGGACCGTTCGGCGAGCGCGGCATAGATGCCGATCAGGTTGTCTGCCTCCGGCCGACCGGTCAGCCCGTCGACCTCGGACGGCAAGGCGTCCGGGTCGGTGCGCGCCTTGCGGATCTTGCGCGAGATCGCGTCGGCGTCGTCGGTCAGATTGATGCGCGACAGGTCCGATGGATCGGATTTCGACATCTTCTTCGAGCCGTCCTTCAGGCTCATCACCCGGGTCGCCGGCCCCTCGATCAGCGGCTCGGTGATCGGGAAGTAGCCGTTCACCGTCTCGTCGCCCATCTGGATCGGCTGCCCCACCCCTGCGGCGGCGATCTTGTCCGAGAAGTCGTTGTTGAACTTGGCGGCGATGTCGCGAGTCAGCTCCAGATGCTGCTTCTGGTCGTCGCCGACGGGGACGTGGGTCGCCCGGTAGAGAAGGATGTCGGCGGCCATGAGGCTCGGATAGGCGAGCAGGCCCAGCGAGGCGTTCTCGCGGTCCTTGCCGGCCTTTTCCTTGAACTGCGTCATGCGGTTCATCCAGCCGATGCGCGCGACGCAGTTGAACACCCAGGCCAGTTCGGCATGGCCGGGAACGCGGCTCTGGTTGAAGACGATGTGCTGCTTCGGGTCGATGCCGGCAGCGAGGAAGGCGGCGGTGATCGACCGGGTCTGGCCGCGCAGGTCGTCATGGACGAGCTGGACCGTGATCGAATGCAGGTCGACGACGCAGTAGATGCAGTCGTGGCTCTCCTGCAGGGCGACGAACTTGCGGATCGCGCCGAGATAATTGCCCAGATGCAGATTGCCCGTGGGCTGCACGCCGGAAAAGACGCGGGGGGTGATGTCGCTCATGGTCGGCGGCTCCGGAATTGGCAGCGCGGGCGGGAATTGCCGCGCGTTATGGCCGAGGGCACGGGCACGATCAAGCGCCCTGCCCCGGCTCAGGATGCAGCGGGTGGCGGCGGCGGTCGCTTGCGCTTCAGGACGGCGAGGAACAGCCTGCGGTCGGCCGCGCCGGTGGCCAGCGCCAGAGCGAAATAGATTGCCATGGCGGAGGCAACGAGAATGCCGATCGCCAGGATCTGCGTCGTCAGCGCGCTAGACGGCTGCAGCCAGTCGCGAAACTCGATCATCTCGACGATCAGGACCCCGCCCATCAGGAGCGAGCAGACGAGCACCAGCGCGGTCCGCTTCAACAATTCGCGGTCGATCTGCCACTGGCCCTTGCGGTAGAGGCCGGCAAACAGCAGCCCGGCATTCAGCCAGCCGGCCAGTGTCGTCGCCAGGGCGATGCCCCGCTCGGCGATCAGCCAGAACAGGATCAGCGACAGGACGATGTTCGCTCCGGCGGAGGCGAGCGTCGCCTTCATCGGCGTCTTGGTGTCCTCGCGGGCGAAATAGCCGGGCGAAAACACCTTGATCATCACGAAGGCCGGCAGCCCCAGAGCGTAGAGGCCGAGGACCGAGGCGACGACGGGCGTCACCGACGGATCGAAGGCGCCGCGCTCGTAGATCACCCGGATGATCGGCTCTGGAATGATGAACAGGGCGACCGCGGCGGGCAGCGTCAGGAACAGGGCGAATTCCAGGCTGCGGTTCTGGGTGTGCTGCGCCTCGCGCAGATGGCCCGCCTTCAGGGCGCGGGCGAGTTCGGGCAGGAGCACGACGCCGATCGCCACGCCGATCATGCCGAGCGGCAGCTGATAGGGCCGGTCGGCATATTGCAGGATCGACACTGCCCCCGGCTTGAAGGAGGCGATGGCCTGGCCGACGAAAAGGTTGATCTGGGTGATGCCGCCGATCAGGGCGGCAGGCCCCGCAAGTACCAGCAACCGCTTCAGGCCCTTGGTCCAGCGCGGGCGTTTGAGCGCGACGCCGAAGCCGGCCATGCGCATGGCGACCACCACCATGGCAAGCTGCGCCAGCCCGGCGATCATCACGCCCCAGCTCATCAGGAAGCCGATGGTCGGCTTGTCGGCCTCGGTCCACAGGCACCAGGACAGGACGCCGATCAGGATGAAGTTCAGCAGCGTGGGCGCCGCGGCCGCGACGAAGAAGCGGCGGAAAGCGTTGAGGATGCCGCAAACCATCGCCATCAGCGACATGCAGGCAAGATACGGGAACATGATGCGCGAGAAGGTGACGGTGATGTCGTAGCGCGCGGCGCAGGAGATCACGTCACCGCCCGCCGACGGGTCGTCGACGCATACGGCAAGGCCGGGCGCGATGATCGTCTTAACCAGCACCGGCATGAACACCAGCGCCAGCACCGTCAGGACGACGAGCGCGGTGAACAGCGTCGAGAAGATCTCGTTGGCGAAACGCCGGGCGCCCTCCTCACCCTCCTCTTCCAGCGAGCGGGAGAACAGCGGAATAAAGGCGGCGTTGAACGCGCCTTCGGCAAAGAGCCGCCGGAACAGGTTCGGAAAGCGGAACGCCAGGTTGAAGGCATCGGCCACCGGTCCGACGCCCAGCGCCGAGGCCATCATCATTTCGCGGCCGAAGCCGAAGATGCGGGAGACCAGCGTCGCCCCCCCGACGGTAGCGAACTTGGACAGAAGGCTCATCGATGGGGAATGCCGAATGCGCGCTGCGAGGACATGACGACCGGTGAGGACATCTCGCCCTCCGGGCTTTCGAAGACGCGCTTCAGCCGGACCTCGATCCGCTCGATGCGGGTCTCGCTGGTGATCTTCGTGCCGATCAGGTCGGTGACGTAGAAGACGTCGACGACCTTCTCGCCATAGGTAGAGATGTGGGCCGAGCGGATGTCGAGATTGAGGTCCGAGATCGCGCCGGTGACGTCCGACAAGAGACCGGGCCGGTCGAGCCCCTCCACCTCGATGACGGTCAGCTGGTTCGACAGGGTGTTGTCGACGCTGACCCGCGGCTTGACGGCAAACAGCTCGGTACTGCGGGGCGGCCGGCGATTGGCCAGGAGGCTGGCCGGCATCTCGCGGCCCTGCAGCAGCTTGCCGATATTGGCGCAGATGCGCTCGGCGCGGCGAATCTCGTCCTCGTCGGATTCGAACTCGCGGTTGAGCAGCATCACGTCCAGCGCCCTGCCGTCCGACATGGTGAAGATCTGCGCGTCGGCGATGTTGGCGCCGGTACCGGCGCAGGCTCCGGCGATCAGCGACAGAAGCCGCGGATGGTCGGGCGCCAGCACCATGATCTCCGTCACTTCGCGGAAGCGGTCGGTGCGCGTCTGCGTCGCCAGGGCGCCGGCATCGCGCGATTCGCGGATGAACTCGGCATGGCGAAGCTGGTCATCCAGCGGCGCGGTTAGGAAATAGTTCGGATAATGGAGGTCGAGATAGCCGGTGCGCTCGGCTTCCGGCCATGCCCCCAGCCGCTCGGCGAGACGCTCGCGCGCCTGCCCGATCCGCTCGCTGCGCGAGCTCTGGGTGAAGCCGCCGGTCAGGGTCGGCTCGGTCTCCATGTAGAGGGTCCGGATGAGCTGGCCCTTCCAGCCGTTCCAGACGCCGGGACCGACCGCGCGGATGTCGCAGACGGTGAGGATCGTCAGGAGCTTCAGGCGATCGAGCGTGCGCACGCGTTCGGCGAAGTCGAGAATGGTCTTGCGGTCAGTCAGATCGCGCTGCTGCGCCGTCATCGACATGACGAGATGGTCCTCGACCAGCCATGCGACGAGATCGGTCTCGCGCTCGTCGAGGCCGAAGCGCGGGCACAGTTCGCGGGCGATCTCGGCCCCGGCGATGGAATGATCCACCGGCCGCCCCTTGGCGATGTCGTGCAGGAGCAGCGCCAGGTAAAGCGGCACCCGGTCCTTCTGGAGCGGCATGAAGCCGCTCGACAGCGGCACCTCCTCGACCAGTTCGCCGTGCTCGATGCGCGACAGGGTCGAGATCGACCGCAGCAGGTGCTCGTCCACCGTGTAGTGGTGGTACATGTTGAACTGCATCATCGCGACGATCCGGCCGAAATCGGGGATGAAGCGACCAAGAACGCCGGCCTCGTTCATCCGCCGCAGATGCAGCTCGGGATCCTTGCGATCGGTCAGAACGTCGATGAAGAGGCTGTTGGCCTCCGGATTGTCCCGCAATTCGGCATCGACCAGGCGCAGGGACCGGCGGATCAGCTTCAGCGCGTCGGGGTGGTATTCCAGCTCGTGCAGTGCAGCGAGGCGGAAGATGCGGATCAGATTGACCGGATCGTCGCGGAAGACGGTCGCACGGCTGACATTGATGCGGTTGTTGTCGATGTGGAAATCGAGCGTGCCGGGGATCTTCTTGGCCCGGGCGCGCAGGGTGCGCACGAAGCCGCGGATGCCGGGGGCGTCCTTGGCATGCTGCTCTTCCAGCGCCGCGCAGAAGATGCGCGTGAGATCGCCGACGTCCTTGGCGATCAGGAAGTAGTGCTTCATGAAGCGCTCGACGTCCTTCAAGCCCGGATGGGCATTGTAGCCGAGCCGCTTGGCGATCTCCGGCTGCAGGTCGAAGGATAAGCGCTCCTCGGCCTTGCCGGTGGCGAAATGCATGTGGCAGCGCACGGCCCACAGGAAATCCTCGGCCTTGGCGAAGAGCTTGGCTTCGCGCCTGGAGAACACGCCGGCCTCGACCAGCGCCTCGGTCGTGTTCACGCGGTAATGGTACTTGGCGATCCAGAACAGGGTGTTGAGGTCGCGCAGGCCGCCCTTGCCTTCCTTGATATTGGGCTCGACGAGATAGCGCGTGTTGCCGGTCTTGGCGTGGCGCGCGGACCGCTCCTCGAGCTTGGCGGCGATGAAGGCCTCGCTCGTCCCGGCCACCACCTCGGCCTCAAAGCGTGTGTCGAGTTCGGCCAGAAGCTCTTCGTCGCCGGCGATGAGCCAGCGTTCGAGAATCGCGGTGCGGATGGTGAAGTCGGCGCGCGCCAGCTTGATGCATTCGTCGACGGTGCGGGATGCGTGACCGACCTTGAAGCCCAGATCCCACAGGAGATACAGGAGATATTCCACCACCTGCTCGCCGAGCGCCGACTGCTTGTAGGGGAGGAGAAACAGGAGATCGATGTCGGATCCCGGCGCCAGCGTGCCACGGCCATAGCCGCCGACGGCCAGGACCGTCATCCGCTCGCCGGCCGACAGGTTGGCGGCATTGAAGACGAAGCGCAGGGCGTAGTCGTGGATCGCGTGGATCACCGCGTCCTGCAGCCGGGCGAGACGGCGCGCACACAGGCTGCCACTGCCATCTTCGAACAGCATTTCCTCGATGGTGGCGCGGCCGTCGCGGATCACGTCCCGCACCAGCGCCAGGACCTCGCTGCGCGCCGTGTTCGACGCCCCGCCGGCGCTGTCTGCCTCGGCGATCGCGGCCAGCCTGCTGCGCAGGCCATCCACGTCGATGATGCCGACAAGGCTTTCCCCATTGGGCAGGGAAGCGGGGCTCGACAAGGCGGCGGAGGCCTCCAGCATCGTCATCGGCAATCCTGATCGATCGAATTCGCGTTCGGCGGCAGGCTATATCCCATTCGCCAGCGCGAAGCGAGAAAGCCGGCAGATCATCCCGTCCGGGAAGTGCCCGCCGGGCCAGACGCACAAAAATGGGCCGCCCCGCGGGACGACCCTTGATCGGCGGAAGGTGAATTCCGCCCCGTGCAATGCCGGATTAGCGCTGCGTGGCGCCACGCTCGGCTTCGTTTGCCTCGGTGCGATAGAAGTCGCTGCCCGGAACAACCGAGGTCTCGTTGGTCGCGGCGGTCGTGTTGCCCTGGGCATAGCCATAGGCACGCGCGTCGGTCTGCGTGGTGGCAGCGGCGACGCCGCCGTCAGCGGTGACCTGGCGCTGGGCTTCCTCGTTGCGGGTCTCGTAGAATTCCGAACCCGGGATGATCGACTGTGCGACAGCCGGAGCGGCGATCGAAAGACCGATGACTGCTGCCGAAATGGCGATGACATTCTTCATTGTATTACCGTTCACTTGGATGGTTTCAATTCTCTGCGTCGCCGGATACATGAAATATTCCGTGGCGCCGATTGATCCCGATGTAAGCACTGTATCGCTCGACGAAAGTGCCGGATTGTGAACAGTCCGTGGTCGAAAATCATGCCCGCGGAAATGGAACCCGATCGTTTTCACGCTGGTGTGAACGACCGTCTTGGCGGGCACGCAGAACGCAGAAAAGGGCCGCCCCTTTCGGGACGACCCTTCCGATGTGCTGCCCGCAAGATGCGGGCGAAGCAGATTACTTGACGACGTTAGTGTTCGAGCCGTCCTGCAGGGCTTCGCCCTTCTGGGTTTCGGCAGCCTTCTCCGGCGAGAAGGTCGCGCCCGAACCCGGCACGATCACGTCATCGCCATTCTCCGGCGTCGTGGACGAGGTCGTCATGCCGTTGTCCTCGGCCACATCGTTGCGCTCCTGCGCTTCGACCGTCTCGGCCTGCGTCTCGCTCCCCGGGACGATGGTCGCCTGGGTGTCGCTGGCTGCCGGCGCCATGCCTGTCGTGCCGTCGCTCTCGGCGACGTCGTTGCGCTCGGCGGCGTTGTTCTGCTCGATCACGGTTTCCGAACCAGGGATCTTCGGCGTGGCGTCCTGCGCCAGCGCACCAAAGCTGAACACCGAGGTACCAAGAAGGGCGGCGGTAAAGATAGCAGTCGTCTTCATAAGAAATGCCTTTCGAATGAGTATCGGTGTGAACACATCCGACGATGGCGTCGGTAAATTCACGATCGGCACAACAACGGCGCGCATCCCTGCCGGTTCCATATAAATCGACCGACCCGCCCGGGCCCGGATCACGAAGATGAGATCAGGCTGTCATGAGCGACGGGTGGGTACAGCGGGCCGAACGCCCGCTGGGTCAGGGCGCACGGGGCCTCACGCAGCTTTCCGCCCGGAGGCACCGAAGCCGTCTGAGCCACCCCACCCATGCGTCAATCTGTCATGCAACGGGCGAACTCAGCCTTGCGGCTTCGCCAATCCCTTCAGCCGGTAGAGCTCTTCCAGCGCCTCGCGGGGCGACAGGCTGTCCGGGTCGACCTCGGCCAAGGCGTCACGCAGGGCCGTATCAGCCGGCCGCTCCGGTGCCTCGCTCCGGCGCACGACCGCCGAGAACAGCGGCAAGTCGTCCACGAAGGCACTGCGCTTCTCGCCCTGCTCACCGCGCTCCAACTGGATCAGTACCTGCCGTGCCCGCTCCACCGCCTGCGTTGGCAGACCGGCAAGCTTGGCTACCTGGATGCCGTAGGAGCGGTCTGCCACGCCGGGCTTCACCTCGTGCAGGAAGATGACCTCCCCTTCCCACTCCTTCACCCGCATGGTGGCATTCTTCATCCTGCCAAGCCGGGCCGCCAGGGCCGTCATCTCGTGGAAATGGGTGGCGAAGAGGGCCCGGCAGCGATTGACCTCATGCAGGTGCTCGACGGCGGCGAAGGCAATGGACAGGCCGTCATAGGTCGCCGTCCCCCGGCCGATCTCGTCGAGGATGACCAGTGCCCGTTCGCCGGATTGGTTGAGGATCGCCGCGGTCTCGACCATTTCGACCATGAAGGTCGAGCGCCCTTCGGCGAGGTCGTCGGAGGCCCCCACCCGGCTGAACAGCCGGTCGACGATCCCGATATGGGCCCGGGTTGCCGGCACGTAGGAACCGATCTGGGCAAGAACGGCAACGAGGGCGTTCTGGCGCAGGAAGGTCGACTTGCCGCCCATGTTCGGCCCGGTCAGCAGCCAGATCGCGCCGGCGTCGGCATCGTCGGGCGGCGACAGATCGCAGTCATTGGCGACGAACGGGTCGCCGCTTCCCGCCTTCAGCGCAGCCTCGACCACCGGATGCCGGCCGCATTCAACGTGAAACGCCAGGCTGTCGTCCACGAGCGGCGCGGTCCAGTCTTCGGCGACCGCAAGCTCAGCCAGAGCCGCGGAGACGTCGAGCACGGCCAGCGCCTCGGCGCCGCGCTGGATCGCATCGGCGCAGCCGACGACAGTGTCGGCGAGGCGGTCGAAGGTCGCCAGTTCGATACGCAGCGCCTCGGAGGCTGCGCCCGCGATCCGGCTTTCGAGTTCCGACAACTCGGTCGTGGTGAAGCGCATGGCGGAGGCCATGGTCTGACGGTGGATGAAGCGGGCGACGCCCTCGCCTTCGGTGAGGGCCTTCGCCTGTCCGTCACTGACTTCGACGAAATAGCCGAGCACGTTGTTGTGCTTGATCCGCAGATTGCGAACCCCGGTCTCGGCGGCGTAGCGCCCCTGCAGTTCGGCGATCACCCGGCGGGAATTCTCGCGCAGGGCGCGGGCCTCGTCGAGTTCTGCGATGGCGCCCTCGCGCACGAAACCGCCGTCGCGCTTGGAGAGCGGCATGTCGTCGGCCAGCGTCGCGGCCAGCGGTTCCAGGCAGTGGCGCGGCAGCGCCGCCAGCGCGGCGGCGGCGCGGGCAAGCTCGGCCGGCAAATCGCCGTCGAGGCTGGCGGCGATCGCCAGTCCGGCCTGCAGCCCGTCGCGGATCGCCGCGAGGTCGCGCGGACCGCCGCGGCCCAGCGACAGCCGCGACAGCGCCCGCTCCGTGTCCGGCAGTCCCCCCAATGTCGCGCGCAGGCGCTGGCGGGCGGTCATGTCGGCGATGAAATGCGCCACCGAGGCCTGGCGCTCGCGGATCGCCGCCGGATCGGTCAGCGGCCCGGCCAGGCGCCCGGCGAGAAGCCGCCCGCCGGCGCCGGTGACGGTCCGGTCGATGGTGGCGAGAAGACTGCCCTGCCGCTTGCCGGAAATGGTGCGGGTGAGTTCCAGCGAGGCGCGGGTCGCCGGATCGATCTGCATGAGCGAGCCCGGCGCGATGCGTTCGGGCCGCTGCAGGGCGGGACGTGCCGCCAGCTGGGTCTTGCCGAGATAGGCGATCAGCGCCGCGCCGGCGGCCAGCTCGACCCGCGTGAATCCGCCGAAGCCTTCCAGCGTCGCCACGCCGAAGAACCGGCACAGCCGCTCCTCGGCCGTGGCGCCGTCGAACAGCGCCTGGGGCTCGGGGCGGGCCGTGCGGCCGAAGCGGCGCAGCAGCGGCTGCACGGCCTCGTCGTGGAACACGGGATCGGCGACGACCAGTTCGCTCGGCTCGATGGCGGCGATGTCCGTGGACAGCCGCGCCATGTCGGTCTCGGCCAGGCGAAAACTGCCGGTGGAGAGATCCGTCCAGGCCAGAGCGAAGGTCGCGCCGGGTCCGGAGCCACCGAGCCGCGCCAGCGCCATCAGGTAATTGGGCCGGCCGGGCTCGAGCAGAGTTTCCTCGGTGATCGTGCCGGGGGTGACCAGCCGCACCACGTCGCGCCGGACGACGGACTTTGCGCCGCGCTTGCGGGCCTCGGCCGGGTCCTCGACCTGTTCGCAGACGGCGACACGGTGGCCGAGGGCGATCAGCTTGTGGAGGTAGTCGTCGGCCGAGACCACCGGGACGCCGGCCATCGGGATGTCGTCGCCCAGATGCTTGCCGCGCTTGGTCAGCGTGATGCCGAGGGCGCGCGACGCCTCGACGGCGTCGTCGAAGAACAGCTCGTAGAAATCGCCCATCCGGTAGAACAGGAGACAGTCGGGATTGGCCGACTTGATCTCGATGTACTGCGCCATCATCGGCGTCGGAGGCGGGGTCGCCGCGGCGTCCGTTTGCGCTGTCATCGCTTCGATCGTTCTCTTGCGTCCTTGTCGTCCGGTCGGTGGCAGAGCGGCCGTCTGGGGCGTGGGAACACGTCCCGCGCCGGCCGCCAAGCTTCCCTTGGCATAGCTTTGCGGGTATCGCGATGGAAGAGGAGACACCAACAATCCCAAAGGGAGGGGCACCAGCATGCTTGATAAACCGGGCCAGCGTCCGCCATCCGTGACCGATCAGGAAGCCCTGGACTTCCACTCGCAAGGCCGACCCGGCAAGCTCGAGATCAACCCGACCAAGCCGATGGCGACCCAGCGCGACCTGTCGCTGGCCTATTCGCCGGGCGTGGCGGTTCCGGTCCGCAAGATCGCCGAGGACCCGGAAACGGCTTTCGACTACACGGCCCGCGGCAACATGGTCGCCGTCATCTCCAACGGCACGGCGATTCTCGGTCTCGGCAATCTCGGCGCGCTGGCTTCCAAGCCGGTGATGGAAGGCAAGGCCGTGCTGTTCAAGCGCTTCGCCGACGTCGATTCCATCGATCTGGAGGTCGACACGGAGAATGTCGAGGAGTTCATCAATTGCGTGCGGCTTTTGGGGCCGTCCTTCGGCGGCATCAATCTGGAGGATATCCGGGCGCCCGACTGCTTCGTCATCGAGGAGCGGCTGCGCGAGCTCATGGACATCCCGGTGTTCCATGACGACCAGCACGGTACAGCGATTATCGCCGCCGCCGGCCTGATCAACGCGCTGCACCTGACCGGCCGCGACCTGACCTCGACTCGGCTGGTGGTCAACGGCGCCGGCTCGGCGGCGATCGCCTGCGTCGACCTCTTGAAGGCGATGGGCTTTGCCGCCCGCAACATCATCGTCTGCGACACCAAGGGCGTCATCCATCGCGGCCGCGAAAGCGGCATGAACCAGTGGAAATCGGCCCATGCGGTGGACACCGACCTGCGCACCCTCGCCGAGGCGATGGACGGCGCCGACGTGGTGTTCGGCCTGTCGGCCAAGGGCGCGCTGACGCCGGCGATGGTCGCCTCGATGGCCAAGAACCCGGTGATCTTCGCCATGGCCAACCCCGATCCGGAGATCACCCCGGAGGAGGTCGCAGAGATCCGCTCCGACGCGATCATGGCGACCGGCCGGTCGGACTATCCCAACCAGGTCAACAACGTCCTCGGCTTCCCCTACATCTTCCGCGGCGCGCTGGACGTGCGGGCCACGACGATCAACGAGGAGATGAAGGTCGCGGCGGCCGAAGCGCTGGCGGCGCTTGCCCGCGAGGACGTGCCCGACGACGTGGTGGCGGCCTATCGCGGCCAGCGCCCGCAATTCGGGCCGCGCTACATCATCCCGGTGCCGTTCGATCCGCGGCTGATCTCGGCGATCCCGCAGGCCGTGGCGAAGGCCGCCATGGACACCGGCGTCGCCCGCCGCGCGATCGGCGATTTCGAGGCCTATGACAAGGAACTGCGCTCACGACGCGACCCGATCGTCTCGACCCTGCAGCGCATCTATGACGGCGTGCGCCGGGACCCCAAGCGGGTCGTCTTCGCCGAGGGCGAGGAGCCGCAGGTGATGCGGGCCGCCCTCGCCTATGTGAACCAGAATCTGGGCACCGCCATCCTGCTCGGCCGCGAGGCCGAGATGCGCGAGACCGCCCGCGAGGCCGGTATCGACCTGGAGCGGCCGGGGCTGGAGATCATCAATGCGCGGCTATCCACCCGGGTGGAGGCCTATACCGACCTTCTCTACAGCCGGCTGCAGCGCAAGGGCTATCTGCACCGCGACTGCGTGCGGATGATGCGCAACGACCGCAACCATTTCGCCAGCGCCATGGTCGCCACCGGCGATGCCGACGCGATGGTCTCGGGCGTAACGCGCAACTACCAGACGGTGCTTGCGGACGTGACCCGCGTTCTCGACGTCGAACCCGGCCATTGCATGATCGGCGTTTCCATCGCCCTGTGCCGCGGGCGCACCGTGTTGGTCGCCGACACGGCGGTGCACGACATGCCGAATGCCGAGGAACTCGCCGACATCGCGGTGGAAGCCGCGGCCATGGCCCGCAAGATGGGCTACGAGCCGCGGGTGGCGATGCTGGCCTATTCGACCTTCGGCAATCCGCCGGGAGACCGGGCGCAGAAGGTGCAGGATGCGGTGCGCATCCTCGACAGCCGGAATGTCGATTTCGAGTATGACGGCGAAATGAACGCCGACGTGGCGCTGAATGCCGAGCTCATGGAGCAGTACCCGTTCTGCCGCCTGTCCGGCCCGGCCAACGTCCTGGTCATGCCGGCCTTCCACTCGGCCTCGATCGCCACGAAGATGCTGCAGGAGCTCGGCGGCTCCAAGGTGATTGGGCCGTTGCTGGTCGGGCTCGAGCGGCCGGTGCAGATCGTCTCCCTCGGTGCCCGCGATTCCGACATCGTCAACATGGCGGCCATCGCCGCCTATGATGCGATCGGCTGATCGACACAACGGGCCGGGGGCGGACCGGAGGCGCCCCCGGCACCAATGCGTTCACCCGTTGGTGCGTTGTAGCGCCGGCCGGTTCGCGCCATTTGCGGATTGTCAGCCTGCGTTCATCGAAGGCATGCTAGTTCGGGCATCTTGCAGGCGGAGACCACTCGGCCGAAGATGTCACCGTCGGCTGACGGGGAACGGATCGGCGCCTGTGGGCGCTGCCGCTCCGTGACAATGCCGTTCACCTGCCGATCGTACCCGGCAGGCCATCGCCTGAGGAAGTCGAGTCATGCCGAAAACCATGCAGATCGCAGTCGCAGCTCTCCTGGCGATGACGCTGGGCGCCGCCGCGCAGGGCAGCGACGAAAAGGTCAATGTGCTGCAATACGCGTTGTCGCATCCGTCGGACAACGCCCAGATGCAGCGGCCCCCGGCGCTCGGCGATTCGGTGCCGGCAAGCGTCAACCTGCAGCAGGCCAACGGCAATACGAGCTTTGCCTATTTCTACTATGCCGGCCAGCCGGTCATCGTCGACCTGAAGACGCGCAGCATCGTGCGGATCGGCGAGTAGCAGTGCCCCGCCACCAGCCCGCGGCGGTTAGACCCGAGGGGCCGGGGTCGCGGTTCAGGTGGCAAAGCGGCCCGCATCGGCGCCGTAATGGCCGATATAGCGCGGATTGATCCGTTCGCGTGGCAAAACGACGAGAACGTCGGTGGTGCCGAACTGGCGGTCGACCACCGCCCCTTCCCCGATATAGCCGCCGAGGCGGAGATAGCCCTTCAGGAGCGGCGGCATCTGCGCCAGCGCCGATCGCATGTCGGCGATCTCGCCCATGTCCGGGAAGAACGTGCCGCGATGGGCATGGGCGCGCACGGCCCATTCGGCCGGGGCCGGGGCGTTCTGCTTCAGGAACGCCAGCGGCAGCGCCAAGGCCTCGGTATCGGTGCCGGCCAGCGAGGCGCAGCCGAACAACACGTCGATGTCGTGGGCCAGGACATAACTCCAGATCCCCTGCCAGAGCAGTTCGACCGTGCGCTTGCCGCGATAGTCCTTGAGAACGCAGGAGCGTCCGAGTTCGAGAAAGCGCTTGCCGGAATGGCGGGCGATCATCGGCGCGATGTCGAATTCCTGCGCCGTGTAGAAACCACCGGCCAGTTCCGCCATCTCCGCCCGCATCAGGCGGTAGGTGCCGACGATCCGGTTGGTCGTGGAGCCGCCGCGCTTGTGATCAATCACCAGGAGATGGTCGCAATAGCGATCGAAACCGTCGCTGTCGCGCCGCGTCATCTTCTGGAATTTCGACGGCTGGGCGCTCATTTCCTCGTAAAAGACGCGATAGCGCAACTGCTGCGCCGCCTTGACCTCGGCCGAGCTGCGCGCGAGCCGAACCTCGAGCTCGCCGATGCGGCCGAGGATCGGGGTCGCAGGGTCGAAGCTGATCGGCACCCGGCGCATCTTGGCGGGTACGAACCGCAAGGCGACATGGCCGAAGTCGAACGCCGCAGGACGCGGGGTCACGGCGGATACATGTCGGGTCCCGTCCACGGTCATCGCAACTCTCCCTCGATCCCCATGCCATCCACGCGGTACAAAGCTTCGGCGACGTTTTGATGACCGGCGCCCTCGCCCGTCACCTCTTCGCGCCTTGAAGAGACACCCGAAGGCATCCTCCCGGGACCAACCATCCGGTTCCGGCCCCCGTCGCCTCTGCCGACGGACTGTTCGGCCGCGCGGCAATCCACCAAAATGGCGTCGCCGCGGCCCCTTATCAACTCATGTCGACGACGACACGCCCGCGGATCTGGCCGTCGATGATCTTCCCGGCGGCATCAACGATACCATCAAAGTCGATGTCGGTCGCGATCGCTCGCAGTTTGGCAGGATCGAGATCCTCGGCCAGCCGCTTCCAGGCCCGCAATCGCCGCGGCTTCGGAGCCATGACGGAATCGATGCCGAGCAGCGAGACCCCGCGCAGGATGAAGGGCGCTACCGAAGCCGGCAGATCCATGCCTTGGGCAAGGCCGCAACAGGTGACGACGCCGCCGTATTTCGTGGCTGCCAGGACATTGGCGAGCGTGTGGCTGCCGACCGCATCGACGCCGCCGGCCCAGCGCTCCTTGGCAAGCGGTCTGCCCGGCTCCGCCAGTTCGGCGCGGTCGATGATCTCGGTCGCTCCCAGATCACGCAACCAGCCGGCTTCCGCCGGGCGACCGGTCGAGGCAATGACAGTCCAGCCGAGCTTCGACAGAAGCGCGACCGCGACCGAGCCGACTCCACCGGAGGCACCGGTGACGACCACCGGTCCGGCATCCGGACTCAAGCCCGCATCTTCCAGCGCCATCACCGACAGCATGGCGGTGTAGCCGGCGGTGCCGATCGCCATCGCGTCCTTGGCAGAGAAATTCTCGGGCAGCGGCACCAGCCAGTCGCCGTTCAGCCGTGCGCGCCCGGCAAAGGCGCCGTGATGGGTTTCGCCGACACCCCAGCCGTTGAGGACGACCTTGTCGCCCCCCTGCCAGCCGGCATGGGTCGAGCGCAGCACGGTCCCGGCGAGATCGATCCCGGGGATCAGGGGCCAGCGGCGGACCACCGGGCCCCGGCCGGTGATCGCCAGACCGTCCTTGTAATTGACGGTGGTGGCCTCGACCGCGACGTCCACATCGCCGTCCATCAGGTCGTCCGTCGACATCTCGACGATATCGACCGACTGCGTCTTCGCCTCGTCCCGCGATACGCGGATCGCCCGGAATGTCTCGCTCATCCTGCGCTCTTTCCGTTCCCTGTCATCGCTCGCCATGCCTTACCTGACAGAGGGCGCGCGCCATGCTTGTCAATCGACGGTTCTGTCCGCCCGCGCCCTCACCCGCTCGCGGCGTGGCTGCAGGATGAACTCGTCGAAGAGGATCACGCCGGCGCCGACGGTGATGCAGGCATCGGCCAGGTTGAAGATCGCGAAGGCCCAGACCGGGGTGTGAAAATAGACGTAGTCGACCACATAGCCGAGCAGGACGCGGTCGATGAGATTGCCGATCGCGCCGCCGACGATGATGGCGAGGCCGAAATGGGTCAGCCGCCGATCCGCCGGGGTCTTGATCCAGAGAATCATCACCACGACCAGAACCACGCCGGCCAGGGCGGCGAGACCGACTTCCCCCATCCCGGAGAACATCGAGAAGGCGATGCCGTTGTTGCGGGCGTGGTAGATCGCCAGGAACGGCAGCAGCTCGATCGCCTCGCCAAGCGCCATCTTGGCGACCACGAGTGCCTTGATCATCTGGTCCGCCATCACGGCCAGCACGACGACGAGAACGTTGAACAGAACGAGGTTGCGGTTCACAGCGTCAGCGCTCCACGCCGCGCCTCGAACAGCATCACGCCCGTGGCGACCGCCAGATTGAGGCTGTCGGCGCGGCCGGACTGGGGAATGCGCACCAGCACGTCGCAGATCCGCGCGAGCGAGGGTGTCAAACCGGCCTGCTCGTTGCCCATCAGCAGGATCGTCGGCTGGGCGCCGTATCTGGGCTCGCGATAATCGACGGCGCCCTCCATGTGGGTGCCGGCGACAAGGCCGGAAAAGCCCTTGCGCCATTCGAGGAACTCCGCCTCGCTCGCCTTGGCCAGCGGCACGGCAAAGATCGACCCCATGGTCGCCCGCACGGTCTCCAGCGAGAACGGATCGACCGTCTCGCCGATCAGGACGACGCCCGTCGCCCCCGCGGCATCGGCGGTTCTGAGGACCGTGCCGAGATTGCCCGGATCGCGGACCCGGTCGAGCGCGACAATGACGTTGCGGCCCGAGACGTCGAGCTTGGCCAGCGGCGTCAGCCGGCGACGGAACACGCCGACGGCATTCTGCGGATTGTCGCGGCGGGTGATCGCCTCCAGCACCTTGGCGTTGGCTTCGAGGACGTCGCCGCCCAGCGATACAGTCCGCGCGGCGGTCTTCTCCAGGAATTCGTGTCCGGCGGCGGCGCGAGCGATGACCAGCGTCTGGATCTCCCAGCCCGCGTCGAGCGCGTCGCCGACGAGCTTCAGCCCTTCAGCGAGGAACAGGCCGGTTTCGTCGCGATGGCGCTTCTGGGCCAGCGCCCGGATGTCCTTGACGATGGGGTTGGAGACGCTGGACACCTCCTTGACCCGGCCGGGGGCGCGGGTCGGGGCAAAGTGCCGGCCGTCACCGGTCTCGGGCGGGCGCGAGCGGTCAGTCATCGGGGGCACTCCAGCGGGAAAACAGGGATGTGGACAGGACCCGCGGCTCGGCGCCCTCCTCGCGGATGACAAGTTCGCCGGATGCGAGGTCGCCGCCGAGACCGCGCATGGTCTCCCCCATCAACGCCGACAGGGAATAGAACGAGGCGCGGATCGAATAGGCGGTGAGGATCGCGAAAAGCGGCTTGTCGGACAAAAGCGCCCGGGTCAGCGACAGGAGGTACGGCAGATCCTCGAAGAGCTGCCAGACCTCGCCCTTGGGACCGCGGCCGAACTTCGGCGGATCGAGCAGGATCGCGTCGTACTGGCTGCCGCGCTTGATCTCGCGCTCGGCATAGCGGACGGCGTCCTCGCAGATCCAGCGAACCGGCTTGTCGCCGAGCCCGGCCATCTCCTGGTTCTCGCGCGCCCAGCCGATCGCCTTCTTGGAGGCGTCGACATGGGTCACATCGGCTCCGGCCCGGGCCGCCACCAGCGAGGCGACGCCGGTATAACCGAACATGTTGAGCAGCCGGACGGGGGTCTGGCGCGCGCGGTTGGCCTTGCGGATCGCGTCCTCGGCAAACGACCAGTGGGCCGCCTGTTCGGGAAACACGCCGACATGGCGGAACGAGGTGAAGCGGCCCTGATAGGACAGCCCGTCATAGGTCAGCGGCCATGTCTCGCCGAGCGGAACCTTGGGGAAGCGCCAGCGGCCGGTGCCTTCCTCGTCCGTGTCGCCGGTGAACTCGGCGTCGGCATCCTGCCACCTTGCTGGGTCGCGCGGCTCCCAGATCGCCTGGTTCTCCGGACGGCGCACCAGCAGCGGCCCGTAGCGCTCGAGCTTCTCGCCGCGCCCCGAATCCAGCAGCGCATAGTCCGGCGTCGCCGCCACGGTCAGGATCAGCGGGCCGGATTCCGCCGGCCGTTCGCCGGTCGGCGCCGGCAGGTCCAGCCGGGTCACCGCAGGCGGCTCGACGCGCGGGGTCTTCGTTTCGGCGGCCTGACCGGCGGGCGATGGCGCGCGGATGCGCTGCCGTCCGGCGCCAGTGTCCTTGACCTGCGCGGAGCCCGATTTTGCCGCGGCCTTGCGGCCCATCCGCCGTGCTCGCGCCAAGACGAGCCTCCCTGCCTGTTTGTGTAAACGCGCTCCTTAGCGGTTCCGCCCCATCTTGGCAAAGCGATGCAAAACGTGGTCGTTAAGGACGGCATCAAGCTGACGGGGCCTTCACACGCCCCACCCACCAGGGAGGAACTGTCGATGGATCTCAAGGGCGAATACCGGCTCCCGGCCCGGCGCGAAGCGGTGTGGGCGGCGCTGAACGACACCGACGTTCTGCGCGACTGCATCCCCGGCTGCCAGAGCCTGGAAATGACCGGCGAGAACGAGATGGCCGCGACGGTGGTGACCAAGATCGGCCCCGTGAAGGCGAAGTTCGAGGGTCAGGTCCGACTGGAGAACATCGAGGCTCCGCAGAGCTATTCGATCGTCGGCGAAGGCAAGGGCGGGATCGCCGGCTTCGCCAAGGGCGGCGCCGACGTGCATCTCGCCGAAGACGGCGACGAGACGATCCTGACCTACGACGTCAAGGCGCAGGTGGGCGGCAAGATCGCCCAGCTCGGCGGCCGGCTGATCGATTCCACCGCCAAGAAGCTGGCCGGGCAGTTCTTCGACTGCTTCGCCGAGAAGGTATCAGGTGGCGCCAGTTCCGCGGAGGGCACGACCGAGGCCGTCTGAGGGCGGACCGGGCCCGTCTTCGCACGGAATGATGCGGGGCTGATCTCGATCGGCCTCGCATGCGCCGGCAGTCGCCGCCCGATCAGGCGGCGCGGGAGGTGACCAGCGAGGTCGACGTGCCGGAGGCCTTGGCGCGCTCTTCCTGAAGATGCCGCAGCTTGGCCTCGTTCTCGCTCGCCTCGCGGCGCAGCCGCTCGACCTCGTATTTCCGCTTCCAGGATTTGCGCCGGTAATGGGACTGGGTCAGCCAGGTGCCGATGCCGCCGAGCACCACGCCGAGGATCACCGCGCCCAGAAGCAGGATGAAGAGCGGCGCCGAGAAGGCGAGCTGCGGCAGCGTGCCGATGGGGTCGAGCGAGACCGGCACCGCCTGTCGGTTGGCCACGCAGAAGACGATCAGCACGATCGCGATCGGCACGAGAATGATGAAGGACAGGATTTTCGAGATCATCAGACGTCGCCCCAGATGCTGTTTTGTCGTGCGCCCGGATCGAACGGAATCGGTGTCCCGGTCGATGTAGGCCATTGCCAGAGACTGAAGATGGGCCATTGCCCGGTCGCGTCAATCACTCTCGCACCCTCGGCCCGTGCCTACATAGGCCTTGCCCGGCCAGTCGCGGTCGCGAGGCACGGATCCTTCCGGTCCGACCTGCACGGTTTCGGCCCGGCGGATCGACCTCGCCCCCACAAGGTTCCACCGGCCGAACGCCACATCAGTCGGCGTTGAGGCGCTCGCGCAGTTCCTTGCCGGCCTTGAAGAACGGCACCCATTTCTCTTCGACGGCGACCGCCTCGCCGGTGCGCGGATTGCGGCCCGAACGCGGCGGGCGATGCTTGACCGAGAAGGCGCCGAAGCCGCGCAGCTCGACCCGGTTGGATTCGCACAGCGCGCCGGTGATCTCGTCGAAGATCGCGTTGACGATCGTTTCCACGTCGCGCTGGTAGAGATGTGGATTACGCGTGGCGATGGCCTGCACGAGTTCCGACTTGATCAAGCGACTGCTCCCCCTGAGCACGGTTTGAGATGCCCGTCTCCGCTCGACCCCAATCGGAACGGTGGGCAGTGCGCGACAATCCAGTTGTTTCCGCCACTTAACGCAGCGAGGACGCACCGCTCAAAGGCTGCCAGAGCGACACGAGACCGTCAAGGTGACCGGCCTTGCGAAGCACGGCGGCGGTCAGCGAGCCCGACCGGGGATCGAGGCCGAAGACGCCGTAGATCGCCGCCCGGGCACCGGCGAACATCGAGAAGTCGAAACCGTCATCCTTGGGCTCACGGTCGACGATGACCAGATCCCTGGCAATGCCGCGATCCTCTTCGAACCAGCGGCGCACCTCGTTCTCGCCGCCCAGGGCGTCGACCAGCCGGTTCTTCAGGCCCTGCTGGCCGCTGAAGATCGAACCGTCGGCGAGAGCCTTTGCCTCCGCCATGCTCATGTCGCGGCGCTCGGCGACCAGCGCGACGAACCACTCGTAGGTGTCCATCACCAGCCGGTTGATCATCTCCTTGGCTGCCTCCGGGGCGGGTGCGAAGGGCGAGGGTTCCGCCTTCAGCGGTGCCGACTTGATGGCGTTGATCTGGACCCCGACCGTATCGAGCAGTTGCGAGGCATCGACATACTGGAAGATGACGCCGATCGAGCCGACGATGGAGGT
Organism: Aurantimonas manganoxydans SI85-9A1; assembly: GCF_000153465.1. GTDB lineage: Bacteria > Pseudomonadota > Alphaproteobacteria > Rhizobiales > Rhizobiaceae > Aurantimonas > Aurantimonas manganoxydans. The sequence continues at coordinate 3,775,460 of NZ_CH672387.1, forward strand.
GCGCCGGGCCACGATGTGATCGGCGCCGGAGGCGATCATGTAGCCCGCCGAGGCCGCCAGCGTGCCGACCTCGGCCGCCACGGGCTTCACTTCGGCGATGGCCCGCACCGCCTCGTAGATGGATTCGCCGCCGACCGTCGTGCCGCCCGGGGAATCGATGCGCAGGACCACCGCCTTCACGGCGTCCTCGTCCTTCAGCCGATCGAGAAGGTCGAGCAGCTTCTGGTCCTTGAGGATCATGCCCTCGATCGAGACGCGGGCAATCTGATCCTTGGACGTTGCCATGCGGTCGGCCGACAGGGCGTAGGCGCCCGCAGCAATAGCAACGGCGACGATCAGGATGGCGGCGACGCGCCAGAAACTGAGCTTGCGGCGCAACCGGCGACGGTCGATCAGATCCTCGATCGCGGACATGGTGCTCTCCGTGCGAGCGGACGCCCAGTCGCCCGCGCCGCGAGGGTTACAGCATCACTTGGAAAGATGGAATCGGTTTTCCGGGCGCAACGCCGCCGTCCGGCGGCCCGGTATGCCTCGACGGCCCGCCTGACCGTCCCCATATGGCGGCGACCGGCGTCCCGGCATACGAACAATTCACATTTTACGGATATCGCTGGACGCGTATCTCGGCCGGACGCAAAAACCCCGTATTGCTGTGCAGGATGCGCGAACCGCCTTCGCGGCGCCGCAACGGCAGGCAGGGAGCGATGGCACGCAGAGGACGAAATCGATGGTAGACAGCGACCATCCCCAGTTGCGTGCGGCCCAGATCGGGGATCGCGCCCTCACACCCCCCGCGTCACGGGCGTCGCACGAATTTGCGCGGGCCCGGCGACATTCGCGGCTCGTGCGCATTCTGAAGATCGGATTGCCGGCCCTTGCCGCGATCATCGTCGTGGGCGGCATCGCCGTGACCTGGGTGGCGCGCAGCCTGCCGGAGGATTTCTCCGTCAATGGCACGTCGATCGAGGACGGTCGCATCGTCATGCAGGATCCGCGCATGTCGGGAATCGACGGCAAGAACCGCCCCTATGAGCTGGTCGCCGAACGGGCGATCCAGGCACTGGGTGGCGGCGGCGTCGATCTGGAGACGATCGCAGCCAAGATCGCCATCGACGACGAGATTTCGGCGGATATCAAGGCCGCCTCTGGCAAATACGACCCGACCGCGGAGACCCTTGTGCTTGCCGGCGGCGTGCGGGTCGCCACGACCAACGGGATTACCATCAGCCTGTCGGCGGCCGACATCGACATTGCCAGCGGCGCCTTGAAAGGCGAGGGTCCTGTCCGGATCGAAACCCCGGAACAGACCATCGAAGCGAGCTCCCTGAACCTGACAAATGGCGGCGACGTCATTACCTTCGGCGGACGGGTGAAGATGTTGCTGCGCCCGGACAAGTCGTCGCAAGCCCTGCAACAAGCGTCAACCAGCGAGTAGTTCATGCCCAGCATCATTCCCCGCAGCGCGAACATCGCCGGCGCCGTCTTCCTCGTCGGGCTTGCGCTCGGTGCGCTGGCGCCCGCGCAGGCGCAACAGACAGAGCCCGGCCTCGGCAAGAGTTTCGGTGGCCTGCAGGTCGACGGCGACCAGCCGATCTCCATCGAATCCAACCAGCTCGTCGTCGACGACGCGAAGGCGGTCGCGACCTTCACCGGCAACGTCCAGGTCGAACAGGGCGAGACGGAACTGCGCACCGGCCGCCTCGTCGTCACCTACAAGAAGGACGAGACCGGCGGCAGCCAGCCGGCCGGTGGCGGCGGCCTGCCGGGCGGCTCGAACCAGATCGAGCGGCTGGAAGCCAGCGAGAAGGTCTATGTGAAGTCGGCCGATCAGGTCGCCACGGCCGACCAGGCCGATTTCGACATGGGGACTCAGGTCGTGGTAATGCGCGGCAATGTCGTTCTCACCCAAGGCCAGAACGTCGCCGAGGGTTGCCGGCTCACCATCCAGATGGACACCGGGCTGGCCCGGCTGGAAAGCGCCTGCGACGGCGGTGCCGAGACCGGCGGCCGCGTGCGGCTGATGCTGACGCCCGGCGCCGGGCAGGCAACGAATTGAGGCAGGCGTTGAAACGGCAGCCCGCGGCCATGGCCAATGCCGAGCCGGGCCCGCACCCGGCCGCGCCGACTTACGGCCTGCCGCACGGGATAGGCGACCTCGAAGGTCTCCACCCGGATGCGGCCGAGGGCACGCTGGCGGCGGCCGGCCTGACCAAGAGCTATCGCGGCCGACGGGTCGTCGACGACGTCGGCCTCTTGGTCCGGCGCGGCGAGGCGGTCGGCCTGCTCGGCCCGAACGGCGCCGGCAAGACCACCTGCTTCTACATGATCACCGGGCTCGTGCCCGTCGATCAGGGCCGCATCATGCTCGACGGCCACGACATCACGACCGTGCCGATGTATCGGCGCTCGCGTCTCGGCATCGGCTATCTGCCCCAGGAAGCATCGATCTTTCGCGGCCTGTCGGTCGAGGGCAACATCCGCGCCGTGCTCGAAGTGGTGGAGCCCGACCGCGACGTGCGCGAAGAGGAACTGACGGCGCTGCTCAGCGAGTTCCACATCGACCATCTGCGCAAGCAGGCCTCGACCTCGCTCTCGGGCGGCGAGCGGCGGCGCTGCGAGATCGCCCGGGCCCTGGCCTCCAAACCCACTTTCATGCTGCTGGACGAGCCTTTCGCCGGCGTCGATCCGATCGCCGTCTCCGACATCCAGCAACTGGTCCGGCATCTCACCAAACGCGGCATCGGCGTGCTCGTCACCGACCACAATGTGCGCGAGACGCTGGGTCTGATCGACCGGGCCTACATCATGCATGCCGGCGCGGTGCTGACCCACGGCAAGCCGCAGGAGATCGTCGACAATCCGGATGTGCGCCGGTTCTATCTCGGCGACGAATTCAGCTTCTAGCCGGTCCCTGCACAATCTCTGCGCAACCGCCGACCGGCGCTTGCGCCGGTCGGCGAGCCGTCGATTCCGGAACCACCGGGACGCGCGCAATCGCACGCAGCAACCGCGCCGCGCGACGCCATGGCGCGATCGAACTCACATTGACAACGAATGCGGCAAGCCGCTTTGATGACCGGTGACGGCCGCGTGATCGATGCGGTCTCGACCGGGGATGCCCATCGTCCCCACCAGCAGTCGCACTGGGGAGTGTCTCGGCGTCCATGGCTCTTTCCGCCAAACTGCAGATGCGGCAATCGCAATCGCTGGTGATGACGCCCCAGCTGCTGCAATCGATTCGGCTGCTGCAGTACTCCAATGTCGAGCTGGCGGCCTATGTCGACGGCGAGATGGAGCGCAACCCGTTGCTCGCCGCGGGCACCGCGGAGGCCTCCGGGCGCCCGGCGGCGGAGATGGACACACCGGCCGATTCGCCCGTACCGCTTCAGCCCCGCGAGGAAGCAGCCGCGGGCACGCAGATCACCGGATCGGAAAATGACAACGCGGCCTTCGAGAGCGGCTTTGCCGGGCGCGAGGACGCCGGCGACCGGCCGGAGCGGGCGGCCCCGATCGCCCGCGGCGAAGGCCGCATCGCGGCCTCCGATCATGATTTCAGCGTCGAGGATCTGGCAGAGCGGCGGCCGTCGCTCAACGCCCATGCCCTTTCGGAAGTGCGCGACGCGGTGTCTGACGGCCCCGCCCGGAAGATCGGCGAAGCGATGGTCGAGCATCTCGACGAGAGCGGCTATCTGCGCCTGTCCTGCGACCAGCTTGCCATCGATCTCGGCGTGACGGTCGCCGAGGTCGAGGCGGTGCTGACGGCCATCCAGAGCGAGGCGACGCCGGCGGGCCTCTTCGCCCGCGGCCTTGCCGAATGCCTCGCCATCCAGCTGCGCCGCCGCAACCGCTTCGACCCGGTCATCGCCGCTGTGATCGACAATCTCGACCTTCTCGCGCGGCGGGACTTCGCCGCGCTCAGGCGGCTGACCGGCGAGGACGAATCCGGCCTGATGGACATCCTGGCCGAGATCCGGGGCCTCGACCCCAAGCCCGGCCACGCCTTCGACCACGAGGGCTTCGAGTCGATCGTGCCCGACGTCCTCGTCACCGAAGCGCCGAACGGCGGCTGGCAGGTGGAACTCAATCCCGACGCCCTGCCCCGGGTGCTCGTCGACAACAATTATCTGCGCACGGTGCGCAGCGGTGGCCTGTCCGACGACGACCGCGCCTTCATCGGCGAATGCCAGCAATCGGCCAACTGGCTGGTGCGGGCGCTCGACCAGCGGGCCAAGACCATCGTCAAGGTCGCCAGCGAGATCGTGCGGCGGCAGGACGGTTTCCTGACCCACGGCATCGGCGGATTGAAGCCGATGACGCTGATGGCCGTGGCCGAGGCGATCGGCATGCACGAATCGACCGTCAGCCGGGTGACGGCGACCAAGTTCATCGCCACGCCCCGCGGCACCTTCGAGATGCGCTTCTTCTTCACGGTCGCGATCGCCTCGGCCAACGGCGGCGACGCCCACTCGGCCGAAAGCGTGAAACACCGCATCAAGCTGCTGATCGATGCCGAGAGCCAGGGCAAGGTGATGTCCGACGACGACATCGCCGCCATCCTGAAGAAGGAAGGCATCGATCTGGCACGCCGCACCGTGGCCAAGTATCGTGAGGCGCTGGGCATTCCCTCATCGATCCAGCGTCGACGCGAGATGAACGCACGGCGGCTGGCCTCCTGATGGCGGTTCGCTCCCCGGACTCACCGGCCCGACGAGCCCCCTGCGCAGGTGCCTGCGACGGGGCCATCGAGGCTGCGTTGACACTCCAGGCGATCCTCCCTAGAAGGCGCCACTTCTCGAGCCCGGAGGGCAAGATGCCCGCTCATCCCGCAATTGCGACGACCGGACGGCATCCAACTCCGGCCCGGCGCGTTTCTGTCGACCGGTTCACGAAACCGGGTCAACTGTCATTGCAAGGGAGTTTCCAGCCATGACACTGCGTATTTCGGGAAAGCACATGGACATCGGCGACGCGTTCCGCACGCGGATCGGTGATCGTCTGAACGAAGCGGTCGACAAGTATTTCGACGGCAATTTTTCCGGCACGGTCGTCGTGTCGAAGAACGGTTCGCGTTTCTCGACCGACTGCGTGGTGCATCTCGATACCGGTGTCGTCTTCCAGGCCGCGGGACAGGCCCACGAGCCGGATGTGAGCTTCGCCGAGGCCGCCGAGCGGATTGAGAAGCGGCTGCGCCGCTACAAGCGGCGTCTGAAGGATCACAAGGCATCCTCGAGCGAGCATCGCGACATGGCCTATTCGGTCATGGCGGCGATCCCGGAAGAGGAAGAGGAACTTCCCGAGGATTTCGCCCCGGCGATCATCGCCGAAACCACGCTGAAGGTCGGCACCCTGTCGGTCGCCGGCGCGGTGATGGAACTCGACCGCCAGGACAGCCCGGTGGTGGTGTTCCGCAATGCCAAGTCCGGTGACCTGAACCTCGTGTTCAGGCGTGCGGACGGCAATTACGGCTGGGTTGATCCGTCGACCTACGCAGAGCGGGCGTGAGCGCCACACAACGTTCGGCGCTCACATTCACGCGCTACGCAGGATAAGGCATCGCAGCGATGGATTTCGAAACGCTCATCGAACCGGCGGCGATTCTGCCCGGCTTGCGAGCCAATTCCAAGAAGCAGGTGCTTCAGGAATTGGCCGAGAAGGCCGCGGAGATCACCGGACTCACCGAGCGCGAGATCTTCGAGACGATCCTGCAGCGCGAAAAGCTGGGCTCGACGGGCGTCGGCAACGGCATCGCCATCCCGCATGGCAAGCTGCCGACGCTCGACCGGATCGTGGGCGTGTTCGCGCGCCTCAGCCGTCCGGTTGAGTTCGACGCCCTCGACGATCAGCCGGTGGATCTCGTCTTCCTGCTCCTGGCGCCCGAAGGTTCGGGCGCCGACCATCTGAAGGCCCTGTCCAAGGTGGCGCGGTTGCTGCGCAATCCCGACACCGTGGCCAATATCCGCGGCTCGCGGGACGCCGGATCGATCTATTCGCTGATGACGGCGGCGGCCACCCAGAACGCCGCCTGAACCAGGCAGGCTTGGCGTCCATCCAGACAATGAAAAGGCGGGCCTGCAGATGCAGACCCGCCTTTGTCGTTCAGGGCATGACGCGCTGCCGTCAGTGGGTGCTGACGGTCTGCAGCTCGTTCTCGTCGGCGCTCGCAAGGATGCTGCCGCGATCATCGGAGACTGCCAGCGGCGTGCCGTCGGCAGAAAACAGCGCCCAAAGGTTCAGCCCCGGCTCGATCGACTTGGCAGCCGGGAAACGCGCGCGCATGTCGTCGGAGGACATGCGGCGCAGATAGGCGAGGTGGCCCTCGCCAACCGCCGCGAGATCGGTCTCGCTCATGGTCGAAGCGATGTCATGGGTCATGGGACGTCTCCTTTCTAGGCAAACGTAGGCAATTCGAGTCAGTCGGCGACCGCAATCTGGATCTTCTTGACGATTCGCTCGGGTTCGGGCTTGGCCAGATCCACGAGCAACAGGCCGTTCTTCAGTGTGGCACCGATGATCCGCATGCCGTCCGCGAGCAGGAAGCATTTCTGGAACTGCCGCGCCGCGATGCCGCGATGCAGATATTCGCGCTCTGCGTCGTCGGTCTGGCGACCACGGATCATCAACTGGTTCTCTTCCGTCGTGACCTCCAGGTCCTCGGGACTGAACCCCGCTACCGCCAAGGTGATGCGGATCAGGTCCTCGCTCTTGGCGTCGGTCGGCTTCGGACGGATGCGTTCGATGTTGTAGGGCGGGTATCCGTCACCGCCCTTGGCGATTCTCTCCAGCGTCTTTTCGACACTGTCGAAGCCAAGCAGCAACGGGCTGGAAAACGGCGTCATTCGGCTCATCGGTCGTGAAGTCCTTCGGAAAGCGACTTTCGGTGGCAGCGGCCCTGACAGGCACCGCTCCGGCCAATGATCTCCATATGGCGTCGCCCCACGCTCCATTCAATCGGTCGCCGTCCCGCATCCGGCCCATTGGTTGATCCGCATCGTCGCACCGCTTCCTTGCCAAACGAAAAACGGCGGCCCGCTTTCGCGAACCGCCGTCCCGTCGTTCCGCCACGAACCGGTCAGGAAGCCGTGGTCGGACCGGGTCGGAAGTTCAGCGCCACGCCGTTCAGGCAATGGCGCTTGCCGGTCGGCGCGGGGCCGTCATCGAAGATATGGCCGAAATGGCCGCCGCAGGTGGCGCAATGGACTTCGGTCCGCGTGTAGATGAGCCGGAAATCCTCGCGGGTGCCGATTGCATCGTCGGACAGCGGCGCCCAGAAACTCGGCCAGCCCGTGCCGGAATCGAACTTGGTCTCAGACGAATAGGCCGGCGTGTCGCAGCCGGCGCAGGCGTAGACACCGGCTTTCTTGTTGTCGTTCAGCTGGCTGGAGAAAGGCCGCTCGGTCGCCTCTTCGCGCAGCACGGCGAACTGGTCCGGGGTCAGCAGCTTGCGCCACTCGTCCTCGGTCTTGGAAACGGGGAAGGTTTCGTCGTTGGCGTGGGCGCCGGCGCGGAAGAACAGGCTTCCGCCGATCGCCGTCACTGCCAAAGCGGCCGCGCTTGCCAGGAAGTTTCGTCTACGCATGGGACATCTCCTTCTGTAGGGCCGGCTGATCTGATCCGCGCGGCGAGCGCGTCGCAGCGATACTTGCCGATCGCCGCCGTCTACCGGATATGGCTTGCTTCGCAGCCGCATGCCAGCTTGTTACGCAGAAGTGACAAACGACGTATCCCGCGCCGGTGACGGCGCGGGAGATCGGTTGACATGACCGCCGCTATCGTCATGAAAGTCGGCGGCCCGCCGGAGCCGATTACATGGACGGCATCAGGACCGTGTCGATGACGTGCACGACACCGTTCGACTGCATGACGTCGGCCTGGATCACCGTTGCGGTGTTGCCGGCGGCGTCCATGACGACGATGTTGTCGCCGTCCATGCCAAGCGTGATGTTCTCGCCGGCGACGGTCGGTGCCGGGTGCTTGCCGCCATCATCCTCGATCATCTTCATCGCGGCTTCCGACGATGCCTTGGCCGGGACCACGTGATAGGTCAGGATCTTGGCCAGCTTTTCCTTGTTCTCCGGCTTCAGGAGATCGTCGACCGTGCCGTCGGGCAGCTTCTCGAAGGCCTCGTTGGTCGGTGCGAAGACGGTGAACGGGCCTTCGCCGGAGAGCGTCTCGGCCAGACCGGCAGCCTTCACGGCGGCGACCAGCGTCGTCAGGTTGGAGGCGGCGGAAGCGTTCTCGACGATGGTCTTTTCCGGGCTCATCTCGGCGCCGCCGACCATCGGCATGTCCTGCGCGAAGCTGCCGGCGCTGAAGCCGACGGTGCCTGCTGCAACGAGCGAGGCGATGGCGGCCGAACGGATAAGGGTCTTGATCATATCAATAGTCTCCCAGTGAAACTTGGATTTCCGTGGAAATCTCGGTTCCTCCCGGTCAGGAGGATACGGGAGATACGAAGGGTCGGGCCGCGTGGCTTCGAAAGATGCGATCACGGCTGCGTCAGTCGAACTTGACCGGCGGACAGCCGACCCGGCGCGGGTACCGGCGGTTCAGTCGTCGACCCGTCCGCGCAGATTCTTGATCTGGGAGCGGCCCTTCTTGGCCTTCAGGCGCCGCTCGACCGAGCCCTTGGTCGGCCGCGTCTTGCGCCGCGGCGGCAGGGGCGGCTTCAGCGCTTCGCGGATGAGGGCCGCCAGACGCTCGCGCGCATCCTCGCGGTTGCGCTCCTGGCTGCGGAAGCGTGACGCCTCGATCAGGACGTCGCCGTCCTTGGTCGCCCGTTGTCCGGCAAGCCGCAGCAGGCGGCGCAACGTATCGGGGTAGAGCGCGGCCGACTGGGCGGCGGCAAAGCGCAGTTGGACCGCGGTGGAGACCTTGTTGACGTTCTGTCCGCCCGGTCCGCCGGCGCGGATGAACTGCTCCTGCAGATCCCCGCCGGAAATCGTCACGCGCTCGTTGATGATCAGATCGTGATCGCCGGCCATGCCCTGCCCCGTCTGCGACCGTCAGCCGCGTCCCGATGGGCATCGATAGCGCTGCCGGCTCCGGGCGGCAATGCGGCGGCGCGCGAATGGGTTCCGGAAGGTCGCTGGAGGACCGCCGGCACCGCGAAGTCTGGCGGCACCGGCGGGGGAACGACATTGCTATTCGGCGGCGAGCGCCTGGGCCGGGGCCGCCTGCATCACCTCGACATCGACGTGATCCTCGAACTTGGCAAAGTTCGACCGGAACATCGAGACCAGCCGTGCTGCCTGCGCGTCGTAGGCGGCCTTGTCCGTCCAGGTGGTGCGCGGGTCGAGAATGGTCGTGTCGACCCCCTCCACCGCAACCGGCACCTGGAAGCCGAAATTCGGATCGGCGCGGAACTCGGCATCCTTCAGGCTGCCGTCGAGCGCCGCCGAGAGCAGCGCGCGGGTCACCTTGATCGGCATGCGATGGCCGGTGCCGTAGGCCCCGCCGGTCCAGCCGGTGTTGACCAGCCAGCAATCGACCTGATGCTGGGCGATGAGGTCGCGAAGCAGATTGCCGTATTCGGCGGGATGACGCGGCATGAACGGCGCACCGAAGCAGGTCGAGAAGGTGGCCTCCGGCTCGGTCACGCCCTTTTCCGTGCCCGCCACCTTGGCGGTGTAGCCCGACAGGAAGTGGTACATGGCCTCGGCTGGGGTCAGCCGGGCGATCGGCGGCAGCACGCCGAAGGCGTCGGCCGTCAGCATGATGATGTTGCGCGGATGACCGTCGACGCCGGTGTCGCTGGCATTGGGGATGAAGTGCAGCGGATAGGCGGCGCGGGTGTTCTCGGTCAGCGATCCGTCGTCGAAGTCGGGCACGCGGTTCTCGTCGAGAACGACGTTCTCCAGGACGGTGCCGAAGCGACGGGTGGTCGCGAAGATTTCCGGCTCGGCCTCGGGCGACAGGCGGATGGTCTTGGCGTAGCAGCCACCTTCGAAGTTGAAGACGCCGTTCTCGCCCCAGCCATGCTCGTCGTCGCCGATCAGCGTGCGACGCGGGTCGGCGGAGAGCGTGGTCTTGCCCGTGCCCGACAGGCCGAAGAACACGGCGCCGTCGCCGTCCGGCCCGACATTGGCCGAGCAGTGCATCGGCATCACGCCCTTCTCGGGCAGGATGAAATTCAGTGCGGTGAACACCGACTTCTTCATCTCGCCGGCATAGGAGGTGCCACCGATCAGCACGATCTTGCGGGACAGATCGACGCCGATGACGGTCTCGGTGCGGCAGCCGTGGCGTTCGGGATCGGCGCGGAAGGACGGCAGGTCGATGATCGTCATCTCCGGCACGAAGTCGCGCAACTCGTCCTGCGACGGCCGGATCAGGAGATTGCGGATGAACAGCGAGTGCCAGGCATATTCCGTGACCACGCGCACGCGGATGGCGTTTTCGGGGTCCGCACCGCCGATCAGATCCTGCACGAAGAGATCACGGCCGGCGGCCGCGGCCTGAAAATCCTCGCGCAGCCGTTCGAAGGCGTCGGGCTCCATGGCGGCGTTGTTGTCCCACCAGACGGCCGGGTCGGTCATCTCGTCGCGGACGATGAACTTGTCCTTGGCCGAGCGGCCGGTGTGCTTGCCGGTGGTCGCCACGAAGGCGCCATGCGCCGTAAGCCGCCCTTCGCCACGGCGGATGGCGGTTTCGATCAGTTCCGCTTCGCCGAGGTTCCAGCGCACGGAGGACAGGCCATCGAGGCCGGTCGTCTCGATTCCGCAATCAGGATTTCTCGTGCCGATCTCGTCCACTGTCGTCTCCTTGCCGGAAGCCCGCGTCTGCCAGGCCAGCGCCCACCATGTTTGCCGCGCGTCCACTAACTACCCAGCGACTTCCAACAAGCAAGCCCTCCGGGCGGAAAATCGACAATCAGAACAGTCACTTAATCGATTAAATCCGAACGCCTCCCGATATGATCGATTTAAATCGCGGCGGGAGAGCGACGACATGGCGCGGTCGCCGCGGCATGGCGGACCTGCCCGCCCGGACGCCCCTTCGAGGCTCTCATGACCAACGCGGCGACCGCGATCGCGCTGGCACCTTTCCCGGTCCGCTGCATTGTTCCATTCGAGAGCACCGGCTTCGGTGCAAGAAGAATGCGACAGGAGAACGCCATGACCACCAGCGACATCGACAAATTCTGGGAGACGATCGGCAATTTCGACACCTGCATGGTGGTGACGCGCGACGGCGGCCGGATGCGGGCGCGCCCCATGGCGCTCCGCCTGCGCGGCGACGACCGGAAGCTCTATTTCCTGACCGAGCGCATGACCCACAAGGTCGAGGAGATCGCCCGCGACGACGACGTCGCCTGCACCTTCTCCAAGCACGGACAGTACATGTCGCTGTCGGGACGCGCGGAAGTGGTGGGTGACCGGTCGCTCGTCGCCGATCTGTGGGATGCCTCCGCCGAAGCATGGCTGCCGGAGGGCAAGAACGATCCCGACGTGGTCGTTCTCGTGGTCGATCCGGACTCGGCGGAAATCTGGGACGTGAAAGCCAGCAAGATCACCCAGGCCTGGGAGTTCGCTCGCGCCTATGTCGGCGGCAAGGAGCGGCCGCAGATCGGCGAGCAGCGCAAGGTCGATCTCTAGACCGGCCGAGCCACCACCCTGCGACCGGCGGGTCCGCGGGGCGGTGCCGGACACAGGACGAAGCCGCCGCGCGGGATGCCAGCCGGCCGAAAACTTCCGCTGCGTCTTTGTAATTTTCCAATCCCGCCACATTTATCGCTGATTGGCGCTGCCGATGGCGCGTTCCCTGTTGCGGAACGCATCAGCAGAAGGGACATCTGCCTCGACGGCCGCGACCAGTGATCCTGCCGGGCGCGGCCGAGCCCCTCTCGCGACATGCACGTCGCTGCGAGGGACGGAAACTGGAGAAGATCGCAATGCCAACCATCGCCCTTGTCGACGACGACAGGAACATTCTCGCGTCGGTCTCGATCGCGCTGGAGAATGAGGGCTACCGGGTCGAGACCTACACCGACGGCGCGTCCGCGCTGGAGGGCCTGCAGTCCCGACCGCCGAATCTCGCCATCTTCGACATCAAGATGCCGCGCATGGACGGGATGGAGCTGCTGCGGCGCCTGCGCCAGAAATCCGATATCCCGGTCATCTTCCTCACCTCCAAGGACGAGGAGATCGACGAATTGTTCGGCCTGAAGATGGGCGCCGACGATTATATCCGCAAACCGTTCTCGCAGCGCCTGCTGGTCGAGCGGGTGCGGGCGATCCTGCGGCGCGGCGCGCCGCGCGAGGCGGCCAAGCCCGGCGGCCCGGTGCCCGAATCCTCGCTGGAGCGGGGCCAGCTCGTGATGGATCAGGAACGCCACACCTGCACCTGGACGGGCCATCCGGTGACGCTGACCGTCACCGAATTCCTCATCCTGCACTCCCTCGCCCAGCGGCCCGGCGTGGTGAAGAGCCGCGACGCCCTGATGGACGCGGCCTATGACGAGCAGGTCTACGTCGACGACCGCACCATCGACAGCCACATCAAGCGGCTGCGCAAGAAGTTCAAGGCGATCGACGACGACTTCGACATGATCGAGACCCTCTACGGGGTCGGCTACCGCTTCCGGGAAGCGTGAGCGGGCCCTAGAAAGGTCGATGGTGTCCATCAGCGAAACAGAAGCCGGCGATGGCGGTTCGGAGCGGCGCAACCGACGGCGGCGCGAGGCGATCGTGCGCGGCCGCCTGCGCCGGCTGCCGTTCATCCGCAGGGTGCTCTACCGCACGCGCTGGCTGCTCGGGCACACGATCTTTTCGTCGCTGACACGGCGCATCGTCTTCCTCAATCTCGTCGCGCTGATCGTCCTCGTTTCGGGCATCCTGTACCTCAACCAGTTCCGCGCCGGGCTGATCGACGCCCGGGTCGAAAGCCTCCTGACCCAGGGCGAGATCATCGCCAGCGCCATCGCCTCGTCGGCGACGGTGGAGACCAACTCGATCACCCTCGACCCCGAGCGTCTCCTGGAGCTCCAGGCCGGCGACACGCTGGCGCCGAGTGCCGATTCCACCGACAGCCTCGACTTTCCGATCAACCCGGAGCGGGTCGCGCCGCTGCTGCGACGGCTGATCTCGCCGACCCGCACCCGGGCGCGTCTCTACGACCGCGACGCCAATCTCATCCTCGATTCCCGGCATCTGTATTCGCGCGGGCAGATCCTGCGCTACGACCTGCCGCCGGTCGCGGTGGACGAGGAGCCGGGGTTCGGCGAGATGCTGGCCGACTGGTTCCAGCAATTGTTCCAGCGCCGCGACCTGCCGGTCTATCGCGAGACCCCGGGCGGCTCTGGCGCCGCCTATCCGGAGGTGATGAACGCGCTGACCGGCGGCCCGGCCACGGTGGTGCGGGCAACCGAGAGCGGCGAGCTCATCGTCTCCGTCGCCGTGCCGATCCAGCGTTTCCGGGCGGTGCTCGGCGTTCTGATGCTGTCCACCCAGGGTGGCGACATCGACAAGATCGTGCAGGCCGAGCGGACCGCCATCGTGCGAACCTTCGCCGTCGCCTCTCTGGTGACCATCGTCCTGTCGATCCTTCTCGCCTCGACCATTGCGACACCATTGCGGCGCCTGTCGGCGGCCGCGATCCGGGTGCGGCGCGGCGTCAACGAACGCACCGCGATCCCCGATTTCGGCGACCGTGCCGACGAGGTCGGCAATCTGGCCACCGCGCTGCGCGACATGACCAATTCGCTCTATGCCCGCATGGACGCGATCGAGACCTTCGCCGCCGATGTCAGCCACGAGCTGAAGAATCCGCTGACTTCGTTGCGCAGCGCCGTGGAGACGCTGCCGCTGGCCCGCACCGACGCCTCGCGTGAGCGCCTGCTCGACATCATCCAGCACGATGTGCGCCGGCTCGACCGGCTGATCACCGACATTTCGGACGCTTCGCGCCTCGATGCGGAACTGGCTCGCCAGATCGCCAGCAAGGTCGATCTCGCCCAGCTCCTGCGCGCCGTGGTGGAGGGTGCCCGCAGCCAGTCCAAGGCCGGCCGGCAGGTCTCGATCACCTTCGACAAGCAGGCGCTGCCGGGCTCGATCAAGGACGGCTACGTGGTGACCGGCCACGATCTGCGGCTGAGCCAGGTCTTCACCAACCTGATCGAGAATGCCCGCTCCTTCGTGCCCGAAACCAACGGCCGTATCGACGTCCTCCTGCGCCGCCGCAACAGCCGCGTCGTCATCGTGGTCGAGGACAACGGCCCTGGCATCCAGGCCGAGATCATCGACCGGATCTTCGAGCGCTTCTACACGGACCGGCCCTCGGCCGAGGCCTTCGGTCAGAATTCCGGCCTCGGCCTGTCGATCAGTAGGCAGATTGTCGAAGCCCATGGCGGCACGATCCGGGCGGAGAACATCGCCGACAGCGACGCGCCCAACGGCGTTGCGGGTGCGCGGTTCATCGTGTCCTTTCCGGCCGAATGAGCGAGCCGGCCAATCTTCACGGCTGCGCGATCCGGATCGGCGATCTCGGCATTCTGATCCGCGGCCCGGCGCGCAGCGGCAAATCCTCCCTGGCGCTGTCGACGTTGCGCCGTTGCACGGCGCTGAACCTCAAAGCACTGCTGGTGGCCGACGATCGCGTGGTGGTCGCCCAAGATGGCGGCAACGCCGTCTCGATGTTGGCGCCGGCGGCGCTGGCCGGGCTGATCGAAGTCTCCGGCATCGGCATCCTGCGGGAGCCTTTCGCGACCTCCGCCCGCCTCGGCCTGGTCGTCGATCTGGTCGACCCGGCCGGCATCGAGCGGTTGCCGGAGCCCCGAACGGCGGAGATTCTCGGGCAGGCGATCCGGCGGGTGGAACTGCCGGCACGCGAGGCCGGCTTCGGCGCCGACATCCTCGCCTCGCTGGTGCTTTCACCGCCCGTCAACGACGTCTGAGACAATGGTGACCGGCAAGTGCGCAGGGCATGATCATTTAACTTGCGTATCCGCCGAAGGATGGCGAGGATGCGCGCCCGTGGAGGTCGGCTTTGCCGCATCTCCCGCAGCAGACATGCGGCCGAACGGCCCAGCAGTTCAGGGAGGCCGCCGCGATGCCGGGCCAGACTAGCGTGAGGGACGGCGTATGATCGGTCTGGTACTCGTGACCCATGGCCGGCTCGCCGATGAATTCCGTCACGCGGTCGAGCACGTCGTCGGCCCGCAGGACGCCTTCGAGACGATCTCGATCGGCCCGGAGGACGACATGGAGCAGCGACGCGTCGATATCGTCGAGGCCGTCGCCCGGGCGGAACGTGGCGCCGGCGTGATCATTCTCACCGACATGTTCGGCGGAACGCCCTCCAACCTCGCCATCTCCGTCATGGACGGCAACCGCGTCGACGTCCTGGCCGGCGTCAACCTGCCGATGCTGATCAAGCTGGCCAGCGTGCGCGAAGAAAAACCGCTGGCGGTCGCCCTCGTCGAGGCGCAGGAAGCCGGCCGCAAATACATCAACGTCGCCAGCCGGGTCCTGAGCGGCAAGTGAGCACCAATGCCGGCACTCCGAGCGATACCAATTGCCCCGCCCCGGCCGATGCCGGCAGGCCCCATTCGATGACCCGGCCCGACACCCCGCCGCCCCGCACCCTCACCATCGTCAACAAGCGCGGCCTGCACGCCCGCGCCTCGGCGCGCTTCGTGCAGACGGCCGAGGTGTTCGATGCCGAGCTGACAATCTCGCGCGACGGCATGACCGTCGGCGGCCAGTCGATCATGGGGCTGATGATGCTGGCCGCCAGCAAGGGCACGACCATCGAGGTCGCCGCCACCGGCAATGACGCGGACGCCGCGCTCGATGCGATCGAGACCCTCGTCGCCAACCGTTTCGGGGAGGACAGCTAGCCGCGCTGCGCCCGGTCAGTCGGCCGGCGGCACCGCATCGCCCGGCTTGCTTGCGGCTGCGTCTTCCTCACGGGTGTCCGGCTCGGGTACGGTCTTCGTGCCCTCTTCGCCCGTGCTGCCTTCTCCAGCGTCTTCGCTTCCGGCCTGACCGGCCTCCGGGCGGGCAGCGGGCATCTCCGCGCCGTCCGTTCCGGTGGCCTCGCCGCTGTTCGGCGCCGGTTCGGCGTCGGCGGCATCCGGTGCCTCGGCAATCAGCAGCTTCCACAGATCGGCGGTGGCGGCCTTGGCCCGCTCCATCGGCAGGATGAAGCGGCCGGTATTCACCGCAGCCACCAGATCGTCGCGCAGGCCCGCGGCAATTCGGTCGCCACCGGCCGCCGCAATCGTCGCCCAGCCATAGGCCCGCATGCCGTTGCGCGGCGTCTCGATGCCCTCGTAATAGCCGAAGGCCAGCCGCCGGATCGCCGCCCAGTCGCGCTGGCCGAAGGCCGCGACTTCCGCCGCGTGACGGGCTTCACCGGCGGGCGTCCGGCGCCAGCGCAGCTGTGCATCGTCCTCGGCGGCGGCCACCTCTTCCGGGCTGAGACGCCCCTGGACCGACGCGAGACTGTCGTCGGCGATGGCGATCCCGTCGGCCCGCGCCAGCAGCAGCGCCACATAGGCGCCGCGCAGGCCGTCCTGCGGGATCGCGACGCGCGGGTTCAGCGCCAGCGCACGGGCCAGGAGCCCGATGGCCGCCCGGTTGTCCTTTTCCACCGCCGGCAGGAGGATCGTCACCGCCTGCACGATGTCCTGCGGCACGCCGCGGCCGGCGATCAGGGCGTCAGCCGTCGTCAGCACCGCGGCAAGGTCGGCGTCCGGGCCAGACACGAGGGCATCGGGATCGAGCAGCGCGATGGCCGGCGCCGGCCCGGCGGCAACCGATGGTGCAAGCGCCACGATCTCGGCGGCGCCCACCGGTGCATCACCAGTCAGCCGGGCGAGATCGAAGGGTGCGGCGGGCTGCAGCCGCAGGCTCAGCCGGTCCGGCTTTGCCAGGAACGCCTGGACGCTCGCCGACCACTCGCGAGCCATGGCCTGCAGTCGCGGGTCGGGCGCGCCCGGCATGTCGGCAAACACCGCCGCGACGCCGATGCCGGCCATCATGCCGGCGGTGCCGCGGGCCTGATCGGCGGTCATTCCCTGCATCGCGCCGACGACGTGGTAGAGCGCCTCCACCAGCCCGGCGTCGGTAAAGCTCGCTTCCGCCGACTGCAGCCGGCCGGCCAGCATCGGATCGTCGCTTCCCGCGCCGCCCTCGAACTCGTCCAGCGGCAGGAGGATGTGGAAGCCGCGGAGATCGGCGGACAGGTCGAGGGTTCCCACCCCATCGATCGCAACCGACGCCTGCAGATCGTAGTCGGCAGCCGCGACGTCGGTGCGGCCGGCCACGACGATGTCGCCGGTCAAGACTTCCCGGTCGAGCCGCTGCAGGACCGCCCGCACGGGCGGATCGAGTGGCAAGGCACGAGTGTCCACGGCGACGGACTCATAGACCGCCTGTTCGGCGGACAGGCGCATCTGGCCGATCTCCGCGGTGAAATCGTCGCGTCGGATCTTCAGACCCGTCACGATCAGCGCCTGTGTCACATCGTCGTAACGGCGCGCGTCGTAGGTGATCTCGGCGACGCCCCGGCCCGCATAGAGGGCGAGGTCGAACAGATAGGGCGAATAGGGCAGCGCGAACTCGAACAGGCTGTCCGCAAGCGCCCCCTCCCTGCCACCGGCCGCCTCGACGGGGCCGTTCGCGACAAGGAGCCCGCACAGGCCCGCAGCCAGCATGCCAGACCTCAGGCCCATCACCGTCTCCTCCTCCCGCGCATTGCCGCGGCACGCTATCCCCAAAACCGGCGCAGGCAAAGCGCGACGCATCCAATCAAGACATAAGCAAATGTTTATGTCCCCTTGTCCGAAAGGCTCAAGACTGGTAGATCGCTGCCAATGCGACCGGGGGAGACCCCGGCCGACCACCCGATTTCCCACCGTACGAATGGATTGCACATGGCCAACGCACAGGATTACGTCGTCAAGGATATCTCCCTCGCCGCCTACGGCCGCAAGGAACTCGATATCGCCGAGACCGAGATGCCGGGCCTGATGGCCTGCCGCGAGGAGTTCGGCACCGACAAGCCGCTCAAGGGCGCGCGCATCACCGGCTCGCTCCACATGACGATCCAGACCGCCGTTCTCATCGAGACGCTGCGCGATCTCGGCGCCGACCTGCGCTGGGCCTCCTGCAACATCTTCTCGACCCAGGACCATGCCGCCGCGGCGATTGCCGAGGCGGGCATCCCGGTCTTCGCAATCAAGGGCGAGAGCCTCGAGGAATACTGGACCTACACCGACGCCATCTTCCAGTGGCCGGATGGTGAGCCGTCCAACATGATCCTCGACGATGGCGGCGACGCCACGATGTACATCCTGCTCGGCGCCCGCGCCGAAGCCGGCGAGGACGTGCTGTCCAACCCGGGCAACGAGGAAGAGCAGATCCTCTTCGCACAGATCAAGAAGCGCATGGCCGCCACCCCGGGCTTCTTCACCAAGCAGCGCGACGCCATCAAGGGCGTGACCGAAGAGACCACCACGGGCGTCAACCGCCTGTACCAGCTGCAGAAGAAGGGCCTGCTGCCCTTCCCGGCGATCAACGTCAACGACTCGGTCACCAAGTCGAAGTTCGACAACAAGTATGGCTGCAAGGAATCGCTGGTCGACGGCATCCGTCGCGCCACCGACGTGATGATGGCCGGCAAGGTCGCCGTCGTCTGCGGTTACGGTGACGTCGGCAAGGGCTCGGCGGCCTCGCTGCAGGGCGCCGGCGCCCGCGTGAAGGTCACGGAAGTCGACCCGATCTGCGCGCTGCAGGCCGCCATGGACGGCTTCGAGGTCGTTCAGCTCGAGGACGTCGTCTCCAGCGCCGACATCTTCATCACGACGACCGGCAACAAGGACGTCATCCGCATCGAGCACATGCGCGAGATGAAGGACATGGCGATCGTGGGCAACATCGGCCACTTCGACAACGAGATTCAGATCGACGCGCTGAAGAATCTCAAGTGGACGAACATCAAGCCGCAGGTCGACATGATCGAGTTCGCCAAGGGCAACCGCATGCTGCTGCTGTCGGAAGGCCGTCTGCTGAACCTCGGCAACGCCACCGGCCACCCGTCCTTCGTGATGTCGGCGTCCTTCACCAACCAGGTGCTGGCGCAGATCGAGCTGTTCACCAAGGGCGAGAAGTACGGCAACGAGGTCTATGTCCTGCCGAAGCATCTCGACGAGCGTGTTGCCCGTCTGCATCTCGCCAAGCTTGGCGCAAGGCTGAGCGAGCTGTCCGCCGAGCAGGCCTCCTATATCGGCGTGGAACAGCAGGGCCCATACAAGCCCGAGCATTACCGCTACTGATCCCGTCCGGACACCGGACCCGAATCAGACGAACCGCCGGGGCGCAAGCCGTCCCGGCGGTTTTTTCTTTTCCGCCAGCCGCGTTGTTGTGGATTGCGCAGGATTCCGCAGTGGCTACTATGTCCGAATCGCAGCTGCCGGTGGGTGGACCGGTCGCTGCGTCAGCGTTTCTTTGCGTTTCGTCAGGGCACTTCCGGTGTTCTGGCTTCGGCTCCGGATGAATGCGAATCCCACATTCGCATCACCATTCCGGGCCACCGGCAGCGGCGGTGCGTGCGGTATGGCGCCTGCGGCCGGGACAAGGACGCCGGGATACGCTGGCTGACACGAACGGGGACTGACGGAATGAACGAGGGGTGTGGATCCGGGCGCGGCGGCGCTTTCCGGACACGAATGGATTCTTGCGACGGGCGCCGTACCGCAACGGCAGACCGACACGCGCACACACCCGCATCGCCGTCCCGGCGGCGGGCCATCGGCTCCGGCCTCGCCATCCTGGCACTGGCTCCCTCGCCGGCCTCGGCCCAGCTTCTGTCGCTGGCGGGCGGCGTCGACACCATGCTGGGACCGGCCGACATTCTCTATCTGGCCCTCGTTGCCATGCTGATCGGGGCCTCGATGCTGAGCGCGGTCTTCCTGATCCGCCAGCGCGCCGCGACCGCCACCGAGAACGACATGCTGCGCGCCAGCCTGGCCGAAAGCCGGGCCGAAGCCGAAGCGCGCACCATGCTTCTGACCGCCGGCGAAGAGCGGCTTCTGGTCTATTCCGGCCCCGGCGCGCCGGAAATCCTCGGCGCTCTGCCCGGCCCCGCCGGCGCCCCGGTCGAGGAAAAGCGCTTCCTGTCCTTCGGCGACTGGATGGCTGCCGACGTCGCGCTGCGGCTGCAGACCGCGATCACCGCGCTGCGCCACGACGCCGAGCCCTTCAGTATCGAGATCGACCTGCCCCATGGCCGCCTGATCGAAGCCTCCGGCAAGACCATCGGCGGCCTTGCCGTCGTCCGCTTCGTCGCCCTGGAAGGCCTGCGCGAGCGCGCCCGCGAGGCCGAGATCGCCAGCGCCGATGCGCTCGCGATGATCGAGACGATGCAGAACCTGTTCAACGCCGCGCCGATCCCGGTCTGGCTGCGCGACCGCAACGGCCGCCTCGGCTGGGTGAACAACGCCTATGCGGCCTCGGTCGACGCAAAGGAGGCGGCCGACACGCTGGAGCGGCAGGTGGAGTTCCTGTCGGAGCAGGATCGCCTGACGATCGCCGCGCGGCTGTCCGAACAGGCCGTCTTCTCCGACAAGCTCTCGACCGTGGTCGCGGCCGACCGCCGCAATTTCGCGGTGGTGGAAGCCACCGGCCCGCTCGGCTCGGCCGGCCTTGCCATTGACGTGTCGGAGACCGAGCAGGTCCGCATGGAGCTGCGCCAGACCATCAACAGCCAGTCCGAGACCCTCGACCAGCTCACCACGGCGGTCGCCCGCTTCGACGACAAGACGCGTCTTACTTACCATAACGCCGCCTTCCAGCGCCTGTTCGACCTGACCAATTCCTATCTGGAATCGGAGCCGGACCATCTCGCCCTCCTCGACCATCTGCGCACCCGTGGCATCCTGCCGGTGGAGAAGCTGTTCCGCAGCGAGATCCAGGACCAGGACCTCGCCGCCTACCGGGCGACCGAGCCGACCGAGACGATGTGGCATCTGGCCGACGCCCGCACGTTGCGCGTCATCGCCACGCCGCAGCCCCAGGGCGGCGCCACCTGGATCTTCGAGGACATCACCGAGAAGCTCGATCTGGAAAGCCAGGTGAAGGCCACGGTCCAGCTGCAGCGCGAGACCATCGACTATCTGTCGGAGGCCGTCGCGGTGTTCGGCAGCGACGGCCGCCTGCGGCTGTCGAACCCGTCCTTCGCCGAGCTGTTCGGGCTCAAGCCGGACTACCTCCTGTCACGGCCGCGCATCCACACCCTGTCCGATCTCGCCAGCGTCGCGATCCGCCGCACGATCTCCTCCGCCGACACCGATGGCACGGCGTCCGCCGTCGGCGGCTGGCCGCTGTTCTGCCAGTCGGTCACCGCCTTCGACGAAACCCGCCGCGACACCGAGACCGGCGAGATGATCCTGTCCTCCGGCCGCACCATCGCCTTCGCCATCGTGCCGTTGCCCAACGGCCAGACCATGCTGACCTTCTCCGACATCTCCGACGCGCGTCAGGCCGAACGGATGCTGCGCGAGAAGAACGAGGCCCTGGAGCAGGCCAACCAGATCAAGAACGACTTCGTCCAGCACGTGAACTACGAGCTGCGTTCGCCGCTGACCAACATCATCGGCTTCTCGGCGCTGCTGCGGTCCACCGAGACCGGGCCGCTCAACGAACGCCAGAGCGAGTATCTTGACTACATCGCCGTCTCCACCAGCTCGCTCCTGACCATCGTCAACGACATCCTGGACCTTGCCACGGTCGATGCCGGCATCATGGAGCTCGACCTGTCCGAAGTGGACATCGTCAGCACCGTCGAGCACGCGGCCGACGGCATCAGGGAGCGGCTGGAGGAAGCCGAGGTCACGCTGCGGATCGATCTCGCCAAGGCCGGCGAGACCTTCATGGCCGACAGCCACCGTCTCACCCAGATCCTCTTCAACCTCCTGTCGAACGCGGCGAATTTCGCACCGGCCGGCACTGCCGTCGACGTCGTCGCCACACGCGGCCCGCGCGCCATCTCCTTTGCCGTCACCGATCGCGGCCCGGGCATTCCGGCGGACCAGATCGACCGGGTCTTCGAGCGCTTCGAATCCAATCCGGCCGGCGGGCGCCATTCCGGCGCGGGGCTGGGCCTGTCCATCGTCAAGAGCTTCGTCGAACTGCATCGCGGCACGATCTGCATCCAGTCCGCGCCGGACGAGGGAACGACGGTGATCTGCGACTTCCCGCTCGACCCGGCTGCCCCGCTGCGCCACGATGGCGACGATCAGGCTTTCGAGGACGCCGCCGAATGAATGCCTCACGCCCGGCAACGATCGCGAGCGACGCGCCGGACGCGCTCGTCGAGATCGTCCGCATTCCGCTGGCTGACGAAGCCGCCACGCTGCGGCTCGGCGGCGATCTGGCGCTGGCCCTGACGGCGGGCGACGTCGTCGCGCTGATCGGTGATCTGGGCGCCGGCAAGTCGACGCTCGCACGCGCCGCGATCCGCACCCTGGCCGACAACCCGGAGCTCGAGGTGCCGTCGCCGACCTACACGCTGGTGCAGCCCTACGAGACGGTTCCGCCGGCGGCGCATCTCGATCTCTACCGCCTGTCGGGCGACGACGAACTGGACGAACTCGGCTTCGAGGAAATGGCGCGGGACGGCATCGTCTTCGTCGAATGGCCTCAGAACGCCCCGTCGGCGCTGGCCGCGGCCACGGT
Organism: Aurantimonas manganoxydans SI85-9A1; assembly: GCF_000153465.1. Classification (GTDB taxonomy): domain Bacteria; phylum Pseudomonadota; class Alphaproteobacteria; order Rhizobiales; family Rhizobiaceae; genus Aurantimonas; species Aurantimonas manganoxydans. Next base: position 3,798,136 of record NZ_CH672387.1, read on the forward strand.
GACGGTCACGCTGGACAATACCCCCGGCGGCGGCCGGACCGCCCATGTGAGCGCCGACGCCGAGGCGACGCCCCGCATCCTGCGTTCGCTGGCGATCCGCCGCTTCCTCGCGGAAGCCGGCTGCGCGGAACAACCCCGCTGCCGCTTCAGAGGCGATGCCTCCAGCCGCCGCTACGAGACGGTGGACAGGGACGGCCTGACGCTGGTGGTCATGGACGCTCCGCGCCAGCCCGATGGCCCGCCCATCCGCGACGGCCTGCCCTACAGCCGCGTCGCCCATCTCGCCGAGGACGTCGCGCCCTTCGTGGCCGTTGCCAATGCGCTGTCCGCTGAGGGCTTCGCGGCACCGCGGATCCACCGTGCCGATCTGGACGCCGGCCTCCTGCTGATCGAGCATCTGGGCAGCCAGACCCTGCTCGACGCCGATGGCCGCCCGGTCCCCGAACGCTACGAGGCTGCGGCAGAGGCGCTCGCCGCCCTGCACGGGACCCGCTGGGACTCGGCCATGCCGGTTGCGGATGGCGTTTGCCACACGGTGCCGCCCTATGATCGCCGCGCCATGCGCATGGAAGTCGACCTCCTGCCCGACTGGTATCTTCCCCATGCCCGGCGTCGATCGGCCAGTCCCGACGAGACGGCGCGTTTCGCGCAGATCTGGAACGGCCTCTTCGATGCGCTGGACGATGCGGAGACCAGCCTGGTGCTGCGCGACTTCCATTCGCCCAACATCATCTGGCGCCCGGCTGAAGAGGGCCTCGCCCGGATCGGCCTCATCGACTTCCAGGATGCGCTGATCGGCCCGGCCGCCTACGATCTCGCCTCGCTGGCACAGGATGCCCGCGTCGACGTGTCGGCCGAACTCGAGGCGCGGCTGACCGCGCACTACGTCTCGCTGCGCGCCAGGGATGCGGGTTTCGACGCCTCCGGTTTCGAGCGCGCCTACGCCATCATGGCGGCCCAGCGGGGATCCAAGATCCTCGGAATATTCGTGCGATTGCTGGAACGCGACGGCAAGCCGCAATATCTCCGTCACATCCCACGGATTAAAGCCTATCTGGCGCGCACGCTCGACCACCCGTCCCTGACGGCCCTGCGCGATCTGTACCAAGACTGGGGCGTCCTCGACGAGGCACCGACGCAGCGCCCCCTTTGAGCCCGGACAAGAGCCGCATGACCCTGACGACCACCCCGCCCTTCAAGCCCAAGACCGCCATGGTTCTGGCCGCCGGCCTCGGCAAGCGCATGCGGCCGATCACCTCGACCATTCCCAAGCCCCTCGTCGAGATCCGGGGCAAGGCGCTGATCGATTACGGGCTCGATGCGCTGGCCCGCAACGGCGTCGAGCGCGTCGTCGTCAACGTGCATTACATGGCCGATCTGATGCGGGCGCATCTGCGCAAGCGCAAGGACATGGAGATCATCGTCTCCGACGAGCAGGACGAGTTGCTGGATTCGGGTGGCGGCATCGTCAAGGCGCTGCCGGAGCTCGGATCCGAGCCCTTCTACGTGATCAATTCCGACACGTTCTGGATCGACGGCTACCGCGACAATCTCGATCTGATGGCGCATCTGTGGAACCCGGCGCGCATGGATATGTCGCTGCTGATCGCCGACATGCAGCAGGCCACCGGCTACGACGGCAAGGGCGATTTCGTCATGGATGTCGAGGGCCGGCTGACCCGCGTCGAGGAGCGCGACATGTCGCCCTTCATCTATGCCGGCGTCGCGATCATGAAGCCCGAGATCTTCGCCGGCATGAAGCCGGAGAAATTCTCGCTGAACCGCGTCTTCGACGATCTGATCGACGCCGACCGCCTCTATGGCGTGCGGCTCGGCGGCCTGTGGATCACGGTCGGAACGCCCGGCGCCATCCCTCTCGCGGAGGCCGCCTTCATCGCCAGCGCCGCCGCCTGAGCCGCTGCGCGTCGCCGACGGTTTACCACTGCAAAACAAACAGATCACCTCGCTGAACACTTATTTGTGTTTGCATTCCGAGGGCTGCCGTTGAGCCTTTTCTAACGCACCGGCCCGCAGAGTGCTGCCTGAGCACAAGACGGGTGGATTTGATGCGGACAGACGGCCATTTCGCGCTGCAACAGCTGCAGACCGAAATCCTCGAGGCGATTGCCCTGGGTTCGCAGTTCCACGTCATTGCCAACCTCCTGTGCGCGCGCGTCGAAAGCCTGGCGCCCGGCGTGATCTGCTCGATCCTTCTGATCGACGAGAACCGCCAGCTGCGCTCTCTGGCGGCTCCGTCGCTGCCCGCGCATTACTGCGAAGCGCTGAATGGGCTAGACATCGGGCCAAGTGCCGGCTCGTGCGGCACTGCGGCATTCCGTGGCGAGCCGGTCGTGGTGACCGATATCGCCACCGACCCGCTCTGGTTCGGCTACGCGCAGCTCGCGCTACCGTTGGGGCTGAGGGCCTGCTGGTCGAGCCCGATCTGCGATTCCTCGGGACGCGTCGCCGCAACCTTCGCCTTCTATTATCCGGTCCAGCGCGGCCCGAGCGCGTTCGAGCGACAGATCGTTGATGCCTGCGTGCATCTGTGCACGATCTCCATCGCCCACACGCAGATGCAGCAGCACAACCATCACCTCGCCTATTTCGACCAGTTGACGAACCTGCCCAACCGTCGGTGTTTCGACGAGGCGATCACCGCGTTGGCGCTCGAGACGTCGCCGAGCTTCGCGCTGATCCTCGTCGACATCGACCATCTGAAGGCGATCAACGATTCCATGGGCCACATGGTCGGCGACCGGCTGATCCGCGAGGTCGCCCAACGCCTGCGCGACAGCGACGCCGCCGCCGTCAGTGCCGCCTACCGGCTGAGCGGCGACGAGTTCGCTGTAGTCTGCGATCCCTGCCGCAATCATGCCGAGCTCGCGCGGATCGCCCACGCGATCCGTCGCCGGATGAGCCCGCCCTTCGAGTGCAACGGCAACATGATGGTGCCGCAGGTCACGCTCGGCGGCGTCGTCTACGGTCCGGACGGAAGCGACGCCGAAACGCTGCGGCAGAACGCCGATTTCGCGCTCTACCATGCCAAGGAAACCGACCGCGGCAGCTACGTCGCCTTCGATGCCGAGCTGCGGACCACCATCATGCAACGGGTCGAGACCATCCGCGAGGTCGACCAGGCGTTGTCGGAAGACCGGATCCTGACCTACTACCAGCCCGTCGTCCGGCTCGACACGGCCGAAATCGTCGGGCTCGAAGCCTTGGCGCGCATGGTCACGCCCGATGGGCGGATCGTCGCCGCGGGGGCCTTCTCGGCGGCCTTTTCCGACAACAAGGTCGCCTCGCGTATCAGCGAGCGCATGTTCGCGCAGATCGCCCGCGATCTCGCGGCCTGGATCGCTCGCGGCCTGCCGATCCAGCATGTGGGTATCAACCTCGCCCCCGCAGATTTCGAATCCGGCGATCTGGAGGCGCGGTTCCTCGCGCCCTTCGAGGCGGCCGGGGTGCCGTATCATCAGCTCGTCGTCGAGGTGACCGAGAACGTCTTCCTCGACGGGCTCGGCGAGGATGTCGCCGAGAGCCTGACGCGGCTTCGCAACCTCGGCGTCCTGGTTTCGCTGGATGATTTCGGCACCGGCTTCGCCTCCCTCACCCACCTGCTCAAGCTGCCGGTGGACATCATCAAGATCGACCGCTCCTTCGTCGACCAGATGCTCACCGACGCGCCGAGCAGCGCGATCATCGAGGGGCTGATGGGCATCGCCGACAAGCTGGGCATGCGGGTCGTGGCCGAGGGGATCGAGAATGCAGGACAGGCCGAACGGCTGAACGAGCTCGGCTATGTTCTCGGCCAGGGCTACCATTTCGCCCGCCCCGCCGATTTCAACAGCACCACCGACCTCTTGCAGCTCTTCGCCCAACGCAAGGCGCAGCCGCCGGTCGTCGCAAAGGGCTGGGCCGAGGCGTCCTGAGACCAATACCGCGCGCCGCAAGGAACCGGCGCGAACGCCGCTCGCCCCGCCGGGACCCCCCGTGCAATCGGGCCGCGCCGGCAACTGGCCCGTGCGAATCGTCCGGGCTTGGCCTAGACTCGGTGCATGACCGCCAACCTTTTTTCGATCCCGCCGGGACGGCCTTTCCTTGCCACGCTTGCCGAAGGCCTGCTCGACGGTCGCATCGTGCCGTCCTTCCGCTATACGGGCGATCCGCTGGCCCTGGCCGGCGCGACGATCTACGTGCCGACCCGCCGCGCCGCGCGCGCGCTGGCCGGGGAATTCGCCCGGCTTCTGGGCACCGGCAGCGCCATCCTCCCCGCCATCCGGCCGATCGGCGAGAGCGACGAGGCCAGCCAGTTCGCGCCCGAGGGCGAGCGGCCGTCGCTGGAACCGTCCATGGGCGAACTGGAACGGCGTCTGCAGCTCGCGCGCCTCGCTCGGCAATGGCGCTCGGTCACGCGCGGCCGTGAATTCGAGGCGCTGATCGGCGAAGAGGCCGTGCTGCCGGCCTCCGCCGCCGACGCCCTGTGGCTGGCGGCCGATCTTGGCGCGCTGCTCGACGAGGTCGAGACCGAGGGCACCAGCCTCGGTAAGCTCGCGGGCCTTGCTCCCGACGCCCTGTCCGACTGGTGGCAGCTCACCGTCACGTTCCTGTCGATCGTCACGGAAACCTGGCCACAGGCGCTGGCCGAGGCCGGCCGGGTCAGCGAGGCCACGGCCAAGAATGTCTGGCTGCGGGCCGAGGCCCAGCGGCTGCGGCGCGATCCCGGCATCGGTCCGGTGATCCTCGCCGGCTCCACCGCCACCGCCCCCGCGACGATCGAACTGATGCACGCCATCGCCCATCTCGAGCATGGCGCCCTGGTGCTGCCCGGTCTCGACCGGCATCTCGATCCGGAGGCCTTCGCCGCGATCTCCCGCGAGGGCGCGATCTCGGCGCCCGGCCATCCACAATACGGCCTGAAGACCATCCTCGCCCGCTTCGCCCTGCCACCGGAGGCGGTGACGCATCTGGCTCCGAACGAGGAGCCTGCCCTCACCGCCCGCGAGGCTTTCGTCGCCGATGCGCTGCGCCCCGCCGAAACCACCCATCGCTGGCGCGAGACGGCGCGCGATCACGGCGCAGAGGCCCTGGACGGTCTCGCTCTCGTCGAGGCGAATGACGAACGCGAGGAGGCCCTCGCGATCGCCTGCGCAATGCGCGCGGCGCTGGCCGATCCGGATGCGACGACGGCGCTGATTACCCCGGACCGCAATCTCGCCCGCCGGGTCGTCTCGGAACTCGCCCGCTTCGGCATCGCCGCCAATGATTCCGGCGGCCGGCCGCTGGCGGCCACGCCGCCCGGCACGCTGCTGACCACCCTCGCCGCCGTTGCGTTGCAGCCGGGCGACCCGATCGCCCTGATCGCGCTTCTGAAGCATCCGCTGACCCGGCTCGGCATGCCTGCTGCCGAGGCCCGCCGCGCCGCCCGCGCCATCGAGATGCTGGCCCTGCGCGGTTCGGTCGGCATTCCTGACGGCGCCCGCCTCGGCGCCATCGTCGCCGCGCGGCGCAGGATGCTGGAGACGGCGACCCACATGCCGCGGCCGGTCCGCATCCTGCCCGAGGCCGAGCGCGAACTGGCCCAGATCATGGCCGACCGCCTGGAGGCGGCGCTGGAACCGCTGTCCGCCCTGCGCGACGGGACCGAACGCGAGATCGCGGCCTATGCGACCGCGCTGACACGCTGTCTCGAGGCCGTGGCGGCGGATGCCGACGAGGACGCCTCCGAAGTCTATGCCGAGGAGGCCGGCCGGGCGATGGTCGAGTTCCTGAGCGACATCGTGCGGGCGCCCGACACCGGCTTCGGCTTCGCGTCGCGCGAACTCGGCGACGTCATCGATGCGCTGATCGCCGGCGTCACGGTCAAGCCGCGCGGCGGCCTCTCCGCCCGCGCCTTCGTCTGGGGCACGCTGGAGGCGCGGCTGCAGAGCGTCGACATGGCGATCCTCGGCGGCCTCAACGAAGGTACCTGGCCCGGCGGCACCAAGAGCGGCGCCTTCCTGTCGCGGCTGATGCGCCGCGAGATCGCGCTCGACCCGCCGGAGCGGCGCATCGGCCTGGCCGCCCACGATTTCTGGATGGCGATGGGCGCCCGAAAGGTCGTCATCACACGTTCGCGGCGTGCCGGCGGCGCTCCGGCGATCGCCTCGCGCTGGCTGCAGCGGCTGACGACTCTGGCCGGCGAGGACGGCACCGCGCGTCTGCGGGCCGCCGGACAGACCTATCTCGATCATGCCCGCCGGCTCGACGACGCGCCGGCCGATGCCGGACAGGACATCCGCGCGGCCCGCCCCGAGCCGCGCCCGCCGCTGGACCGCCGGCCGACCTCCTATTCGATCACCGATGTCGAGACGTTGATCCGCGATCCCTACGCGATCCATGCCCGCAAGATCATGAATCTCGAGCCGCTGCCCGAACTGATGCGCGATCCGCACGCCGCCGAACGCGGCAATCTCTTCCACGACATTCTCGGCCGCTTCGTCCAGCGCGGCCACGATCCCGACGCGGGCGATGCCGAAGCGGAGATCCTCGCCATCGCCCGCGAGCGCTTTGATGAGGAGATGCTGCCGCCGGACATCGAGGCCGTGTGGTGGCCGCGCGCAGAATCGCTGTGCGCCAACTTCATCGCCTGGGAGCGCGAGCGCGGGCCCCGTGTGGCGACGCGCCATGCCGAGATCGGCGGCGCTTACGATTTCACCGACCTGGCGACGACGCTGCGCGGGCGGGCCGACCGCGTCGATGTCATGGCCGACGGCTCGACCGAGATCCTCGACTTCAAGACCGGCACGACACCGTCGGTCTCGCAGGCCCGCGCGCTGCTGGCCCCGCAACTGCCGCTGGAAGGCGCCATGGCCAAGCTCGGCGCCTTTGCCGACGCCGGCACCGCCTCGGCGATTTCCGACCTCGTCTATGTCCGCCTGCGCGAACGCACGCTCTACGAGGACCATCTCGCCAGTGACGGCGGTCGCAAGGGCGAGCCGGTCGATCCCGACGCGCTCAGCGATGAGGCCCTGGCCAAGTTCCGCGGCCTGGTGGCGAATTTCCGCAACGCGGCGACCCCCTTCCGCTCGCGCACACGGCCCTTCATCGCGGGCGATTTCTCCGGTGCCTACGATCATCTGGCCCGGGCGCAGGAATGGTCGATCGGTGCCGACGAGGGCGGCGACGGCGGCGAAGGGAGCGCGGCATGAGCGGCTTCACCGGCATTGCCGAAACGACGCGGCTGCAGGCCATCGCTGCCGATCCGGAGCGCTCGGTCTTCGTGTCGGCCAATGCCGGCTCCGGCAAGACCCATGTCCTGACCGAACGCGTCGTGCGGCTGCTCCTGTCGAAGGTCGAGCCGTCGAAGATCCTCTGCCTGACCTATACCAAGGCGGCGGCGGCCGAGATGTCGGGCCGCGTCTTCGCAAGGCTGGCGAAATGGGCGACCGCCGAGGATGCCGATCTCGCGGCGGAGATCGCCCGGCTCGACGGCAGGCCGCCGACGCCGGAGAGGATGATCGTCGCGCGCCGTCTCTTCGCGGAAGCGCTGGAGACGCCGGGCGGGCTGAAGATCCAGACCATCCACGCCTTCTGCGAGGCGATCCTCCACCAGTTTCCGCTCGAAGCGAACGTTCCAGGGCATTTCGAGGTGCTGGACGACGCCGAGAGCATGGCCCTGCTGGCCGAAGCGCGCCGCCTGCTGATTACCGGCGCGGCGCGGAAGGCACCGGACGAGGCCGCCTCGGCGCTGGCGGACGCCTTTGCCTCGGCCCTCACGCTGGCCGGCGAATGGGGCCTCGACCAGCTCATCGGCGAAATCGTCAACCGGCGCGACGCCATCCGGCGGCATCTCGACGAGGCCGGCGGGATCGACGCGGCGGTCGCGCTTCTGCGCCACGCCCTCGGGCTGCAGCCCGGCGAGGACGAGGCCGCGATCGTCGCGGCGGCAGACGATGCGCCCAGCTTCGACGCGGCCTTCTGCGACAGCGCTATGAGCCTTGCCGCCGCCAGTTCCAAGCCGACCGACGTCAAGTTCCGCGACCGCCTGCAGGCGCTCCGGGACGCCGGCACGCCGGATGCGCGGCTCGCCGCGCTGAAGGCGCTGTGCCTGACGGCCAAGGGCACGCCCTACAAGCCGTCGAGCGTCGCCACAAAGGCGGTGGCCGACGCCCTGCCCGACTTTCCCGAGCGGTTGCAGCAGCTGGCCGACCACGTCCAGGCGATCGACGAGCGCCTCGCCAGCCTGCGGCTGTTTCGCGCCAGCGCCGCCGCCCTGGTGATCGCCGACGCCTTCGAGCGCGACTACGCCATTCTCAAGCGCCGGCGGGGGCGGCTCGATTTCGAGGATCTGATCGTGCGGACCGCCGAGCTCCTGACCCGCTCGGCCGCCTCGGCCTGGGTCCATTACAAGCTCGACCAGGGCATCGATCACGTCCTGATCGACGAGGCGCAGGACACCAGTCCGCGGCAATGGCAGGTGATGCGTCAGCTGGTGGAGGAGTTCTTCGCCGGCGCCGGGGCCCGAGAGGTCACCCGCACGGTCTTCGCCGTCGGCGACGAGAAGCAGTCGATCTACTCCTTCCAGGGCGCCTCGCCGCGCATGTTCGCCGACGAGCAGCGGGCCATGCGAAAGCGTGCCGAGGCCGCCGAGGCGCGTTTCGAGGAAGTGCGGCTGACCCAGTCCTTCCGCACCGCCGCCGACGTCCTGCGGGCGGTGGACACCGTCTTTGCCGACGCCGAGAACCGCAAGGGCCTGTCGTCGGGCGACGAGCCGCCGGCGCACCAGACGGCGCGGGGCGAGGCGCCGGGCCTGGTGGAGATCTGGCCCGTCTATCAGGCCGAGGAGCAGCCGCAGTCGCGCGACTGGCTGCAGGCGATCGACTACGAGCCGGCCAATTCCCCGGCCAACCGGCTGGCGCGGCGGATCGCCGCCCAGATCGGCGACTGGATCGGCGACCCCATCGCGCACAAGGGCGCGGTGCGCCCGCTGGCGGCGGGTGACGTCATCGTCCTGGTGCGCAAGCGCTCCGGCTTCGTCGCGGCCATGGCCAAGGCGCTGCGCGATGCCGGCATTCCCGTCGCCGGCGCCGACCGGCTGGTCATCACCGACCATATCGCGGTGAAGGACCTGATGGCGCTCGGCCGGACAGTGGCCAATTTCGAGGACGATCTGTCCTTCGCCGCCGTCCTGAAGTCGCCCTTCTTCGATTTCACCGATGACGACCTGATGGGGCTGGCCCTGTCGCGCGAGCGCCACGAGCCGCTGTCGCTCGGCCTGCGGCGGATCTGCGGACCGGAGGGACTTGCCCGCGTGCCGGAGTTCGTGCCGGACGAAACGACCGAGGCGTTTCTGGCCAAATGCCGTTACGCGCTGACGCGGCTCGACGAGTTACGGGCCCGTTCGGGCTTCGAGACCATCTTCGCCTTCTATGCCCGCATTCTCGGTCCCGAGGGGGGCCGCGCCCGGCTGACGCGCCGGCTCGGCTCGGATTCGGGCGAGGTGATCGATGCCTTCCTCGATCTGGCGCTGGCCGACGAGGACGCGGGCGAACCCGGCCTCGACGCCTTCCTCGCGCGGCTGGCCGCCGCCCCGCCCTCGATCAAGCGCGAAATGGAGCAGGGCCGCGGCGAGGTGCGGATCATGACCACCCACGCCTCCAAGGGGCTGGAGGCGCCGGTCGTCTTCCTCGTCGATCCCGGTTCCGCCCCGTTCAGCCACGCCCATGGCTCCCGGCTGATGGAATGGCCCGACATGCCCGGTCTTGTGCCCGGAATGTCCCCGGGCTTCCTGTGGCGTGCCGCCAAGGATCTGGAGAACGACGCCATCGCTGCCCTCAAGGAAGCGGAGAAGGCGCGGGCCGAGGAGGAATATCGCCGGCTGCTCTATGTCGGCATGACCCGCGCCGCCGACCGGCTGGTCGTCTGCGGCGTCTCGGGCGTGCGCGGCCCGAACGAGAATTCCTGGCTGCAGCGGGCCCAGCTCGCCCTGTCGGCGGAGTGCGAGCCGGTGATCGACGCCGACGGCGCGACCATCGCCTGGCGTTTCGGCGCGGCCGGGACAGGCGACAAGCTGGCTGCCGCGATCCCCTCGCAGCCCGACGCGCCCGCGCCGCTCGACCTGTCGCCGCTGCCGCCGGAAATCCTGCCGCCGCGACCGCTGTCGCCGTCCTCCGCCGGCGAGGGGACCGAGATCGCCGAAGACGACGCAATCCCGCCCGAAGCCGCGCAGGCCTTCGTGTCCCCGGTGCTCAGCCAGACGGGCGATCCGTCCTTTGCCATCCGCCGCGGCCTTGCGGTCCACAAGCTGCTGCAGGTCTTGCCGGAGATGGCCGCGGACGCACGAGAGGCGGCCGCACGGCGCTATCTGGCGACGGCGGCGCCGGAGATGCGTGCGGGCGACCACGACGCGCTGGTCGCCTCCGCGCTGGCCGTCATGGACGATCCGGGCTTCGCCGCGATCTTCGCAGCCGGCAGCCGGGCCGAGGTGCCGGTTGCCGGCGAGATCACGCTTGCCGGCCGCAGCTACCGGGTCAACGGCACGATCGACCGCCTCGCGGTCACCACAACGCGCGTGCTGATCGTCGACTACAAGACCAACCGGCCACCGCCCGCTTCCCTAGCGGAGGTGTCGCCGGCCTACATCATGCAGCTGGCGCTCTACCGGGAGATGCTGAAGCCGCTCTATCCGGACCGGCCGATCGAGGCGGCGCTGCTGTTCACCGAAGCGCCGCGGCTGATCGCCCTCTCGGAAGCGGTGATGGAGCAGGCGGTCGCGCGCCGCCGGGCGTCCACGCAATCGGCAACGGAGCGTCAAGAGAACGGCGCCGTCGCTTGATTTGGCGCTGGGCGACTTCTACGTAACGAGACGAACAGGATTTAGGAGCCGACCATGGCCACGACAAAGATCGACACCAGCAATTTCCAGACCGACGTCCTCGGCAGCGACAAGCCCGTCGTCGTCGATTTCTGGGCCGAATGGTGCGGGCCCTGCAAGATGATCGCGCCGAGCCTCGAGGAAATCTCCAACGAGATGGACAATGTCCGGATCGCCAAGGTGAACATCGACGAGAACCCGGACATCGCCGCCCAGTTCGGCGTGCGTTCGATTCCGACGCTGATGATCTTCAAGAATGGCGAGCATGCCGACACGATGGTCGGCGCGCAGTCCAAGTCGAAGCTCGTCGACTGGATCAACAAGGGCGCTGCCTGAGCGGCTCAGCGTCCAGCGCCATCGCGATGAACTGAAAAAGACCTGGGTCGATCGCCCGGGCCTTTTTCGTGTGGTGGGCTCAGAGCCCGCAGGAGTTCAGCGCGGGGCGAGACCGCTGCTGGAGAGGACATCGCCAACCAGATAGAGCGAGCCGCAGATCAGGAAGCGCGGCGCGCGGCTGTCGTCCCAACTGCTGGAGACCAGCCGGATCGCCTCCTCGACACTGTCGCAGGGCTCGGCGTCGAGACCGGCGTCGATCGCCGCCTCGGCGAGATCGTCGGGGTCGATGCCCGCGTCCGACGAGCCGACGGGCACGGTGAAGACATGCCGCGCAATGCCGGCAAAGGACGCGAAGAAGCCGGTCGGGTCCTTGGTGTTGATCATCCCGACGATCAGGAACAGCGGCCGCGAGACGCGCTCCTCCAGATCAGCCAGCGTCTCGGCGATGGCCGCGCCCGCGCCGGGATTGTGGCCGCCGTCGAGCCACAGCTCCGAGCCCGGAAACGCCGCCCGGTAGAGCGGACCCGAGGCGATCTGCTGCATCCGTCCCGGCCATTCGACATGGGAAAGCCCCGCCTCGATCGCCTTGTCGGCCGGCGCGAAGCCGCCATGGCGCAATGCGGCGATGGCGGTTGCGGCATTGGTCAGCTGATGGCGTCCCGGCAGCCGCGGCATCGGCAGGTCGAGCAGGCCGGATTCGTCCTGATAGACCAGCCGTCCATGTTCCTCATAAGCGAAGAAGTCCTGGCCGTAGACGAGCAGCGGCGCCCCGGCGCGGTCGGCCATGGAGGTCAGCACCTCGAGCGCGATCGCCTCGTTCTGCTGGCCCAGCACCACAGGCACGCCGCGCTTGATGATGCCGCCCTTCTCTGCGGCGATCAGTTCGACGCGGTCGCCGAGATAGGACTGGTGATCGAGCGAGATCGACGTGATGACCGTGACGGCCGGCTTCTCGATGACGTTGGTGGCGTCGAAGCGGCCGCCGAGCCCGACTTCCAGAAGCACCGCGTCGGCCGGGTTTTCCGAAAACAGCAGGAACGTCACCGCGGTGAGGATCTCGAACACGGTGATCGGCGCACCGGCATTGGCTTTTGCGGCGCGGGCCACGGCCTCGGCCAGCATCGCGTCGTCGACCAGGGCTCCGGGCTCGCCCTTGCGGCCGATGCGGTAGCGCTCGTGCCAGTTGACGAGATGCGGCGAGGTATGGGCGTGCACCGCCTGCCCGTCGGCCTCCAGAATGGCCCGGCAGAACGCCGTGACGGAGCCCTTGCCGTTGGTGCCGGCAATGTGGATCTGCGGCGGCAGCTTGCGCTGCGGCTCACCAAGATCGGTCAGAAGCCGGCGAATGCGGTCGAGGGACAGGTCGAAGCCCTTCGGATGCTTCAGCATCAGGGCATCGATTTCGGCGGCGGCCAGCGAGGTCGTTGTCATCGGAAAGAATTACGCCAGTGCGGGGAGCGATGCAAAAAGGCCGCTCAGCCCGCGGCCTGCGATTCCGGCGCCTCGGCTGGCTCGGCGCCCATCGCCTCAACGGGCTCGGCCGCGATCGCTTCCTCTTCGAGGGCCTCGGCCGGCTGCCTGGTCAGCAGCTTCAGGAGATTGGCGATGGTCGAGCGCAATTCGTGGCGATGCACGACCATGTCGACCATGCCGTGGGCCATCAGATACTCTGCGCGCTGGAAGCCCTCGGGCAGTTTCTCGCGGATCGTCTGTTCGATGACGCGGGCGCCCGCAAAGCCGATCACCGCACCCGGCTCGGCAATGTGGACGTCGCCCAGCATCGCATAGGAGGCCGACACGCCGCCGGCCGTCGGATTCGTCAGGACGACCATGTAGGGCAGCCCTGCCTCCTTCAGCATTTCTACCGCCACCGTCGTGCGCGGCAGCTGCATCAGCGACAGGATGCCCTCCTGCATACGCGCGCCGCCGGAGGCGGCGAACAGCACCACCGGGCGCCGCTCGGCGATGGCGGTCTCGAAGCCCTTGATGATCGCCTCGCCGGCGGCCATGCCGAGCGAGCCGCCCATGAAGGCGAAGTCCTGGACGATGGCCATCACCGGAACGCCCTCGAGGCTGCCGCGCGCCGCCAGCACGGCGTCGTCCATCTCGGCCTTCGCCTTGTATTCCTTCAGCCGTTCGACATAGCGCTTGGAGTCGCGGAACTTCAGCGGATCGACCGCGACCTTGGGCAGTTCGATGGTCTCGAAGGCGCCGTCGTCGAAGAACGCCTTCAGCCGGTCGCGGGCTCGGATGCGCATGTGGAAGCCGGAGGACGGCACCACCCACTGATTGGCTTCCAGATCCTTGTGGAAGACCATCTCGCCGGTCTCGGGACATTTGATCCAGAGGTTTTCGGGCACTTCGCGCGTGGCGAGGAGGCTCGAGATCTTCGGGCGAACGTAGTTGGTGATCCAGTTCAAGGCACTTGTCCCGTGGCAAAATCGGTCCGGCAGCCGCTGCCGGCAAGGGGCGGCAGCGCAATCGCTGCCGCAGGAATTAGGCGGTCATGCGTCCCTGTCGACGGGGCGCGTCACGCCCCGGACATGGTCGCCCGCTCAGGACTTGGCAAGATGGGCGGCACGCACGCCGCCGGCGATCTCGCCGACGAGGTCGCGCACGTCGCTGACCGTGCGGGCGGTGGCGCGGCCGTTCTCCAGCGACTGCTCGATCGCCTTGACGATCGCCGAGCCGACGACGACGCCGTCGGCGCCCTTGCCGATCTCGCGCGCCTGATCGGCGGAGGTGACGCCGAAGCCGACGCAGACCGGCAGGTCGGTGTGCTTCTTGATGCGCCCGACGGCGGCGGCGACCTTGTCCGCATCGGGGGCGGCCGAGCCGGTGATGCCGGTGATCGAGACGTAGTAAACGAAGCCGGAGGTGTTCTTCAGCACCGCCGGCAGGCGCTTGTCGTCAGTCGTCGGGGTGGCGAGACGGATGAAGTTGAGCCCGCTCTGCAGGGCCGGCAGGCAGAGCTCGTCGTCCATCTCCGGCGGCAGGTCGACCACGATCAGCCCGTCGACGCCGGCGGCCAGCGCGTCGGGAACGAAGCGCTCGACGCCGTAGATGTAGATCGGGTTGAAGTAGCCCATCAGGATGATCGGCGTGGTCTGGTCGCCCTCGCGGAAGGCGCGCACCAGCGACAGGGTCTTCTTCAGGCTTTCGCCGGCCTGCAGGGCCCGCAGACCGGCCTTCTGGATCGCCGGGCCGTCGGCCATGGGATCGGAGAAGGGCATGCCGAGCTCGATGATGTCGGCGCCGGCCGCCGGGAGTGCCCGGGCGATCTCCAGCGCCGTCTCGTGGTCGGGGTCGCCGGCCATGACGAAGGTCACGAAGGCGGGGCGACCCTCTTCCTTCAGCGCGCGGAACCGGTCTTCGATGCGTGTCGTCATGTCAGGCTTTCGTCACCTCGGCGACCCATTGGGCGGTCGCCGCGTCCACGTGGTCGACCTTGAAGCCGAAGATCGCGGGCGTGTCATAGGGATGGTGTTCGCGGATCGCCGCCGCGCAGGCGTCGAACCGGTCCGCCGTGGTCTTGATCGTCAGCGGCCACTCGTCGTGGCGCTCCTTGCTGCCCTGCCAGACATAGCGGCTGTCGACTTCCTTGCCGATATTGACGCAGGCCGCGAAGCGGCCGTCGATCAGGACATGCGACAGTTCCCGCGCTTCCTCAAGCGAGGGGCAGGTGACGTGGATTTCGACGATGTCGGTCATGCAGGCTCGCTTCGCTCGCTGGCTCGTCCAGCGTTGTCAGCTTGGTTTGAGGACATTCCGCTTACCGGGCCACCGATCGCGGCGGCCCGTCCGGCAGTCTAGAGCTCCACGCCCAAATGCTTGGCGGCGGTGAAGACGTCCTTGTCGCCGCGCCCGCAGAGATTCATCACGATGATCTGGTCCTTGCCCATGGTCGGCGCCCGCTTGACCACTTCGGCCAGCGCATGGGCCGGCTCCAGCGCCGGGATGATGCCCTCGGTGCGGGTCAGGAGCTGGAAGGCCTCGAGCGCTTCGGTGTCCATGATCGGCACATATTCCACCCGGCCGGAATCCTTCAGCCAGGAATGCTCCGGCCCGATGCCCGGATAGTCGAGGCCGGCCGAGATCGAATGGCCTTCCTTGATCTGGCCGTCGTCATCCTGCAGCAGATAGGTGCGGTTGCCGTGGAGAACGCCGGGGGAGCCTGCGGTCAGCGAGGCGCAGTGCTCCTCGCCGTCCAGACCCTTGCCGCCCGCCTCGACGCCAACGATGGCGACGTCCTTGTCGTCGAGGAAGGGATGGAACAGGCCGATGGCGTTGGAGCCGCCGCCGACGGCCGCCACCAGCATGTCCGGCAGGCGCCCTTCGGCGGCCATCATCTGCTCGCGGGTCTCCTTGCCGATCACCGACTGGAACTCGCGCACCAGCTCCGGATACGGATGCGGGCCGGCGGCGGTGCCGATCAGGTAATAGGTGGAATCGACATTCGTCACCCAGTCGCGGAGCGCCTCGTTCATGGCGTCCTTCAGCGTGCCGTGGCCGGCGGTGACCGGCACGATCTCGGCGCCCAGGAGCTTCATGCGGAAGACGTTGGGCGACTGCCGCTCGACGTCGGTCGCGCCCATGTAGATGACGCACGGCAGGCCGAAGCGGGCGCAGACCGTGGCGGTCGCCACGCCATGCTGGCCGGCGCCGGTTTCGGCGATGATCCGGGTCTTGCCCATCTTGCGGGCAAGCAGGATCTGGCCGAGGCAGTTGTTGATCTTGTGCGAGCCGGTGTGGTTCAGCTCGTCGCGCTTGAAATAGATCTTGGCGCCGCCGAGCTTCTCTGTCAGCCGCTCGGCGAAATAGAGCGGCGACGGCCGGCCGGTGTAATGGGTATTCAGCCCGTCGAGCTCGGCCTTGAACGCCGGATCGACGCGCGCCGTCTCCCAGGCTTCCTGCAGATCGAGGATCAGCGGCATCAGCGTTTCGGCGACGAAGCGGCCGCCGAAGATGCCGAAACGGCCTTCCTCGTCGGGGCCGGCGCGGAAGGAATTCGGGGTCAGCGGCTGGTTCACGAGACTCGTGCCTTTCTCGCCGGCTCGCCAAGGCGATCCAGCGCATCGAAGAAGCTGTGCATGCGGCCGGCATCCTTGACGCCGGGGGCGCTTTCGACGCCCGACGACACGTCGATGCCGGACGGATCGGCGATCCTGACGGCCTCGGCGACGTTGTCGGCGTCGATCCCTCCGGAGAGCATATAGGCCATTTGCGGGTCAAGGCCCGACCCGGCGGAGGTAAGCAGCGTCCAGTCGAAGGAGACGCCGTTGCCGCCCGGCAGATCGGAGCCCTTTGGCCGCTTGGAATCGAGCAGGATGCGGTCGGCGACGCCGGCATAGGGCGCAACCGCGGCGAGATCCCCTGCGGCGGCCACCGGCAGCGCCTTCATCACCTTCAGCCCGGTGCGCGCCTTGATCTCGCGCACCCGCTCGGGCGTCTCGCGGCCATGCAGCTGAAGCCAGTCCGGCTTCACGTCACGGGCGAAGCGGTCGAGCAAGGCATCGTCGGGATCGACGGTGACGATCACGGTCTCGGCACGGCCGTCGACCTTTGCGACAAGTTCGGCCATCGGCCCCACGTCCATATGCCGCGGGCTCCTGGCGAAATGCACGAAGCCGACATGGCTTGCGCCACGCTCCAGCGCCACCGCGAGGGTCTCGGGCGTGGACAGTCCGCAGATCTTGACGTCGAAGGCTCGCAAAAGCCGTACTCCCGAAGGTCGGATCGCACTCTTGGCGCCCTTATCGCGCCTCTCGCCCCGGCCTGTAAAGGATGCGGCAAAACCGCGGGTCAGGCGCCGGAACAATCGATGGCGTGGAGCCCGGCCCCGTGGCGCTTCAGCCAGTCGCGGCCGTGGTCCATGCCCGGGCAGAGCTCGCGGCAGAGCGCCCAGAACGACGCGCCGTGGTTCATCTCGCGAAAATGCGCCACCTCATGGGCGGCGAGATAGTCGAGCACCTCCGGCGGCGCCATGACGATGCGCCAGGAAAAGGCCAGTCGCCGGTCGATGGTGCAGGAGCCCCAGCGGCTGCGGGTGTCCTTCAGCGCCATCGAACGCGGACGCAGGCCGACGGTCGCCGCATGGCGATCCACCGCCGCCTGCAGGTCCTGCCGCGCCTCGCGCTTCAGCGTATCGACGACGCGGCGCACGAAATGCTCCGGCGCGCCGCCGACCATGAGGCACGCCTCGCCGTCGACCGTCTCGAAACGCGACGCCCGGCGCTCCGGCGCCGACACGAGGCGCAGCGTGCCGCCGCGAAACGGGATCGTCGCACCGTCGGCAACGACCACATGCCCCGGCGCCCGCGCGACGCGCTCCTCGACCCAGCCGCGGTGCCGCTCCAGGAATTCGGCGATCGCCCGGCCCGAGACCTGGCGCGGCGCGGTCACGACAACACCGGAAGCGCCGGGGGCAAGCCGCAGGATCATGCGCTTGGCGCGGGGATTGCGCCGCACGGTCACCGCGACCGGGCCGCCGGCGAGATCGAGCCGTTCGGGGATCGCGGAGACGCGTGGCTTGGCACGGGGAAAGAGGAAGGACATCGGCAGCCGGACAGGGATAGGCGGCAGCACGCCGCCGTTCGAATCGCAGTCTACACCGTCACGATACGAAAACGGCGGCGCCCAGGGGACGCCGCCGTCTTTTTCATGAGCGCGCAGCCAGGCCGGGCGCCATCGTCAGGGTCAGGCCGGCTGGCCGTCGACCACTGGGCCCTCGTCGCGGCGCTTGCCGCGCTCGGCCATGAAGCGGTCGAACTCCTGCTGGTCCTTGGCCCGGCGCAGTTCGCGCGCATAGGCGGCGAATTCGGCCTCGGCCTCGTGCAGCCGGCGGCGCTCCTCGTCGAGGCGGCTGAGTTCCTTCTCCCGCCAGTCGTCGAAGGCGACATTGCCGGTCCGCGGGGCGCCGAAGGGGCTGCCCCCGCCGGCGCGCTTCAGGCCGCCGAACAGGCGATCCGTCGTCTCATTGACGTCCCGCTTGAAGCCGTCCAAACGGTCACCCCAGAGGATGTAGGCCAGCATCGCCAGGCCGAGAGGCCAGAAGATCATGAACCCGCCAACCATCAGGGCAATCGTGGCCGGCGTCCATGCCGGACGAATCAAAGCTCGCGAAGTCATCGCAGTCACGTTCCTTTCGAAAATGGCCGCGACGCTGAGGCATCGCGGGGGCTTCGACATGTCTTGCTGCAGTATCCTCAACATGGTGACTGGCGAAACGGCGTTCAATCTCCCGTCCGCGAAAAACCGCCGGTGCGCGCGTTTTTCGGTTCGCCCGGCGGTTCTGCGATGACGCTGTTCGCCGCCTGCGCGGGCCTGTTCTGGAGTGCTTTCCTCGCCGCGACGCTGCTGCCCGGCGCCTCGGAGATCGTGCTGGTCGCGCTGCTTGCCGAAGGCGTCGGCGACCCCTGGCTTCTGGTCGTCGTCGCCGGGGTCGGCAACACGCTCGGCTCGGTGGTCAACTGGGTCTGCGGCCGCTTCCTTCTGCACTATGCCGACCGCCGATGGTTTCCGGTGCCACCGCGCCATCTCGACAGGGCCACGGGGTTCTTCAATCGCTACGGCGTCTGGACCCTGCTGCTTGCGTGGTGGCCGCTGGGCGGCGACGCGCTGACGGTGATCGCCGGCGTGCTGCGGGTGCCGCTGCTGCGGTTCACGATCCTTGTCGCGATCGGCAAGTTCGCCCGCTACGCGGTGGTCGCCGGCGCGACGCTCGCCTGGCCGGGGCTCTGACGCCGACGTCCGTTCGCGGCCCGCGCGATCGCGTCGACGGGTATGAAATTTTGATGACCCGGACGCCGGAACGCGGCTACGATGCTATCCTCGTCGCAAGGGAGGAGCCGCGATGCCATCGACCGTCATTCCCACCATTCGTTACGAGAATTGCCGCAAGATGATCACCTGGCTTTGCGACACACTCGGCTTCAGCCGCCACGCCGTCCACGAGGATACCAACGGCAGCATCCTGCACGCCGAACTCGTCCACGGCGACGGCATGGTGATGGTCGGCGATGCCCGGGACGACGATTTCGGTGCGTTGCAGGTGCCCGCCCGTTCCGACGCGGCGGTCACCCAGAGCCCCTATCTCGTCGTCAGGGACATCGACCATCTCTACGAGGCGGTCCAGGCGGCCGGCGCGACCATCGTCGCGGATCTGCAGGAGAAGAGCTACGGCTCGAAGGAATTCGCCTGCCGCGATCCCGAGGGCCAACTCTGGAACTTCGGCACTTACGATCCCTGGCGCACCGGACAATAGGGCCTGACGCGACGGCGCGGCCATGGACTGGACGCAACCGATCGACGCCTATTGCGAGCGGTTGGAAGCCGGCTTCTGGGCCGAGCCGCTGAACGCGGTCTCCAACCTGGCCTTCCTCGTCGCAGCCGCCGCCGGCTTTGCACTGTGGCGCCGGGCTGGCGGATCGGACCGGCCCGTGCTTCTGCTGGCCGGCCTCGTCGCCATCATCGGCATCGGCTCGTTCCTGTTCCACACCTTCGCCAACCGCTGGTCGAGCCTTGCCGACGTCCTGCCGATCGCGCTGTTCATCTACGCCTATTTCTTCCTGGCGCTGCACCGCCTCGTCGGGCTCGGCCGCTGGGCCGCCGGCCTCGGCACCGCTGGCTTCCTGGGCGCCTCGATCATCTTGGAGCCCCTCTTCGCAGGAATGGTCGGATCCTCGGCGGGCTACGTGCCGGCGCTTCTCGCCATGCTTGGGATCGGCAGCTATCTGGCCGCGACCCGCCACTGCGCGGGGCCGGCCGTCCTTGCGGCGGGAACGGTCTTTTCCGTCTCGCTCGGCCTGCGCATGGCCGACACGCCGCTCTGTACGGATTGGCCCCTCGGCACGCACTTCCTCTGGCACGTCTCCAACGCGGTGACCCTCGGCCTGTTGCTCGCCGCCGCGTTGGCGGGCCGCCGATCCGCCAGCGATGCGGCCAGAGGGACCCCACGCTGAGGCGCGGCAGATCGATCATCCAGCTCGATAGCGCAGGACAAAAAAAGGCCGGACGCCTCCCCCGAAGCATCCGGCCCTGGCGGTCCCCCGCCCTGTAAACTGGTGTCCGGTGACGGATCGCCGGAGACAGCGCCTCTGCTCAGCGAGCGGCGAGGCGCTCCTTGCCCTGCTTGACCACGACGCGCGCATCCATCGGAACGCGCTCGTACAGGTCGATGATGTCCTGGTTCATCAGACGGATGCAGCCCGACGAGGCAGCGGTGCCGATCGTCCACCATTCCGGCGTGCCATGCAGGCGGAACAGCGTGTCCTTGCCATTCTGGTAGAGATACAGCGCGCGGGCGCCCAGCGGGTTGGTCAGGCCGGGATCCATGCCGTCGCGATAGGGCTCGAGATCCGGCTTGCGGTCGATCATCTCGGCGGGCGGAAACCACTTCGGCCAGGAACGCTTGGCGCGGATGTTGGCGTCGCCAGCCCAGGAGAAGCCGGCGCGGCCGACACCGATGCCGTAGCGCATGGCCATGCCGTCGGCCTCGACCACGTAGAGGAAGCGGTTCGGCGTATCGACCACGACCGTGCCCAGCTCGTATTCGCGGCCTTCCGGGAAGGACACGCGCTGGCGCAGATATTCCGGATCGATCTTGTCGGTCGGGATCGCCGGCAGTGCGTAGCCATCATCGACGACGGCCGAATAGCCCAGCGCCGAGGTGGCGCCGAGGCTGCCTTCGTTCGGCAGGCTGGTCGGCGCGGTGTAGGCGGAGACCCCGGACGGCGCCAACGATGCGCGCTGGTTGCTCGCGCAACCGGCAGCCACGGCCAGCGAAAGGACCGCGGCACCAAGGAGAAGGGAACGTTTGCTCGTCATCGAAAATGCCATGTTCGGGGTGGGATGGGATCAGTTCGCCGAACGAACCGCGCACCGGAGGAGCGCCGACCATCTGTAGCCGTCTCCTCGTTAGTCCGCGTCCATCCGTCAGGCAATACGCGATGGAAGCACGACGTTGGTTAACGAAGGCTTTGTTGCCGCTTGGTGACAGTTGACGGCAGCGGCCGCTGCGACATCTCAGGCGCACTCTGGGACGTTCGCAACCTTAGCTACGAGGGCTTTTTGATGAACATCGGAGAGGCGGCCCGGCTGTCCGGCCTCCCCCCCAAGACGATCCGCTATTACGAGGAAGTCGGGCTGGTGAAACCGTCCCGGGCCATCAACGGCTATCGCAATTACGGCGATCGCGATGTGCATCTCCTGCGGTTCCTCCAGCGCTCGCGCTCCCTCGGCTTCACCATCGAGGAAGCGCGACGGTTGATCTCGCTCTACGAGGACGAGGGACGGCGTAGCGAGGACGTCAAGTCGATGGCCAGTTCCCGCATGGCCGAGATCGACCGCAAGATCGCCGAGCTGCAATCGCTGAAACGCGCTCTTGCAGACCTCAGCGAACGCTGCCACGGCGACGACGGGCCCGACTGCCCGATCCTCGAGGAGATCTCCGGGGACCGCACCGGCCGCTGAGCCACGCCTTCGCATCGTCGGCGTATCGGTACCGCGGGACGTGGATGCGACGTCGCGCCGCGTTTCTGGTTTGTTCGCATTTTTGCTTGCCGAGAGCGTCGCGGCTCGGCTAGGTCTCGATCATGCCGATCGTATCCCCCTTCCGCGTCGACCCGCTGGTCGACGGCCGCCAGTCCGAGCGTGCCATGATGGTGCGCCGGGGCGTGCAGCGCCTGATGCTGGCACGCAAGGTGTCGTTGCTGCCGGAGATGGCGCTGGCGTCCGGCCGCCGCGCCGACCTCGTCTGCCTGTCGGAAAAGGGCGAGATCACCATCGTCGAGATCAAGACCTCGATCGAGGATTTCCGGGTGGACCGGAAATGGCCGGATTATCTGCAGCATTGCGACCGGCTGTTCTTCGCCACCCATCCGGGCGTGCCGGCGGACATCTTTCCCGAAAGCTGCGGGCTGATCGTGTCGGATGGCTACGGCGCCGAAATCCTGCGCGAGGCGCCGGAAGACCGGATCGCGCCGGCGACGCGCAAGGCGATGACGCTGCGTTTCGCGCGGCTGGCCGCCGACCGCCTGGTGCAGGCGGAATGGGCGGCCAATCCGTTCATGACCGGGATGGCGGGCGAGACGGAGGCGGACTGACCGCCTCCGCAGGAGGCGGGTTCAGCGCGGCGCGCGCTTGGCGAGGATCCGCTGCAGGGTCCGGCGGTGCATCGACAGCCGGCGGGCGGTCTCGGAGACGTTGCGGTCGCACAATTCGTAGACGCGCTGGATATGCTCCCAGCGGACCCGGTCGGCCGACATCGGGTTCTCCGGCGGCGCGGCGCGGTCGCCGGCCTTGCGGCTGAGCGCAGCGATCACTTCGTCGGCATCGGCGGGCTTGGCCAGATAGTCGATGGCGCCGAGCTTCACGGCGGTCACGGCGGTGGCGATGTTGCCGTAGCCGGTCAGCACCACGACCCGCGCGTCCTCGCGGGCCCGCTGCAGCGCCTCGATCACGTCGAGCCCGTTGCCGTCGGCCAGCCGCATGTCGACGACGGCGCAGGCCGGCGCCGAGCGCTTCAGGGCGGCGAGCCCTTCTTCAACGCTTTCGGCGGTCACCACTTCGAAGCCGCGCTGCTCGAGCGCCCGGCTCATGCGCTGCAGGAACGGGCGGTCGTCATCGACCAGAAGCAGGGATCGGTCACCCTGCGGCAGAAACGACCGCTCCGGAGCAGTCCCTACAGTTTCGGTCAACATCGGCGTTCCTTTCCTTTGTCCGGGAAATGGAGCGCCGGGCACACGCCTTCAACGGCTTGCACCCGCCAGAACCGGCAATCGGCATGCGACCGAAGTACGCATCCGGCGGTTGCCGCGCCGGCTCTGCCGCTGCGTCAGTCGCGATTGGCCGGCCGGTTCGACAGGAAGACGTCCCGCGGCCAGGAGATCACCACGACGGCGCCGTTGGCGACGCGGCCGCGGCTCGCCCGGTTGGCGAAGGTGATCGAGGCGCCGGAGCGTTCGAGCAGCGTCTTGGCGATGAACAGGCCGAGGCCGAGACCGCCGCCGGTGTTGCGCTCCGTCGAATCGCGGTCCGACATGTAGGGGTCGCCGATCCGGTCGAGGATCTCCGGGGCAAAGCCCGGCCCGTCGTCCAGCACCTCGATATAGACGTGGCTCTCGCTCCAGCCGGCGCGGATGATCACTTCGCCATCGGCAAAGTCCACGGCGTTCTCGACGATGTTGCCGAGGCCGTAGACGATGCCGGCATTGCGGCGGGCGACCGGCTCGGCGCCGTCGCGCTCGACCGTCTCGACCTTCAGCGCGACCCCGAAATTGCGGTGCGGCTCGGCCACCTCGTCGATCAGCGACATCACTGACAGACGCGCCAGATGGGTCTCGCTGGACGAGGACAGTGAGCTGAGCTGGCGCAGGATCGTGCGGCAGCGCTCCGACTGCTCGACCAGCAGATCCACGTCCTCGCGCTGCGGATCGTCGGCCGGCACCGAGCGGCCCATTTCCTTGGCGACGAGGGCGATGGTGGCGAGCGGGGTCCCGAGCTCATGGGCGGCGGCGGCGGCCAGCCCGTCCAGCGCCGACAGGTGCTGCTCGCGCTGCAGGACGAGTTCGGTGGCGCTCAGCGCATCTGCGAGCGCCCGCGATTCCGCCGCCACGCGGTAGATGTAGATCGAGGAGAAGACGAGGGTCGTGACGATCGCGAACCACAGGCCGCCGACATAGGAGATCGGCAGTTCCAGCGACATGCCGTGGGGCCAGGGCACCGGCATGTGGAAGAAGGCCAGCGCCGTCGTGCAGACAACGGCCAGAAGCCCTACCCCCACCGTCGTCAGCGGCGGCTGCGTCGCCGAAGCGATAATCGAGGGCACCACGAGGAACACCGTGAACGGATTCTCGATGCCGCCGGTGAGGAACAGGAGACCCGTCGGCTGCAAAATGTCGAAGGTCAGCACGCCGGCCGCAGCCGTCGAGGACAGCCGCCGGCTCGCCGGGAAGCTGATCGACAGATAGATGTTCAGCGCCACCGAGGCGGCGATCAACGCGAGGCAGGTGCCGATCGGAAACGGCCACCACAGCCCCCAGGCCACGAACACGCAGGCCGCGGTCTGGCCGGCGACGGAGAGCCAGCGCAGCCGCACCAGCGTCGCCAGGCGCAGCCGCTGGCTCTCGCGCATCATGGTCACGAAGGCCGGCAGGCGGAGGTCGAAACTGGAACGGGTCGCCTGGTCCATGATCGGCTTCAACTATTCTTGGAAGGAAATCGGAGACTTACCGTCTAGCCCGTCATCCGCATTGCCGAAAGTGGTCAAAGCCGCGCGGGGCACCCGAGCATCCGGGACCAAGTGCCGCGCCGGTTCCCATCATGGAACACCCGGCCGTCCTTTGCCCTTTACCGTCCCGAAGCGCCACGGCGCACAGGATCAAGACGGAAGGGACGCATCATGGCTCTCGCCAATCTCAAGGACATCTATATCGACCAGCTGCAGGACATTCACAGCGCCTGCAACCAGTCCGCAAAGGTCACCCGCGAACTGGCCGGCGTCGCCACCGACGGCGACCTGAAAAGCGCGCTGGACGCCGGCGTCGCCGGCATTGAGGACGGCATCGCCACGCTGAAGGAGATCATCAACGCCCATGGCGCGGATCCCTCGGGCGAATTCTGCAAGGGCATGGAAGGCCTCGTCAAGGAAGCCCGCTCGCACGGCATCGAGGAGGAGATCACCGATCCCGACGCCCGCGACGCGATGATCATCACCCAGTATCAGCGCATGGCCCATTACGCGATCGCCGGCTATGGCTGCCTCGAAGCCTTCGCCAAGCGTCTCGACCTGAAGGACGACGCGCAGAAGCTGCAGAAGTGCCTGGACGCGACCTATCACGGCGACAAGACGATGACGCAGATCGCCACCGGCGGCATCAACAAGGCCGCCGCGTAAGCACCCCGCGTCAGAGCCACGATCAAGGCCGTCGGCGCATTCGCGCCGGCGGCCTTGATCGTCTAGTCGACCGATTACAGCACCTGGAAGCCGTGCCGGAACGGGTCGCGGTCGTCGATGAAGATCGTGTTGATGCCGGTCAGCCGTGCCCAGCCGGCGATGGACGGCACGATCGCCGGCTTGCCGCCGATCTCGGCCGCGGCCTCGACCCGGCCGTGAAACAGCGAGCCGATGATGCTTTCGTGGACGAAGTCGTCGCCGGGCGCGAGGCGCCCCTTCGCCGCCCATTGCGCCATGCGCGCCGAGGTGCCGGTGCCGCAGGGGCTGCGGTCGATCGCCTTGTCGCCGTAGAACACCGCGTTGCGGGCCGTGGCGCTCTCCATCGTCGGCTCGCCGGCCCACAAGACATGGCGCAGGCCGCGGATCGCCGGGGTCTGCGGGTGCACGAACTCATGGGCCTCGTTCAGCGCCGCGCGCAACGGGCCGGACAGGGCGACAAGCTGGGAAGCGGTGAAGTCGGCCATGTCGCGGAAATTCGACTGCGGATCGACGATGGCGTAGAAATTGCCGCCATAGGCGATGTCGACCGTCAGCGGGCCAAGGCCGGGGCAGTCCACCGCGATGCCTTCGGCGTGCAGGAAGGCCGGCACATTGGTCAGCCGGACCTCCTCAACGAACCCGTTCTCCTCGCGGTAGCGGCAGGTGACCACGCCGGCCGGCGTGTCGAGCCGGAGGACCCCGGGCTCCTTCGGCCGCACGAGCCCGTGCTCCAGCGCCATTGTCACGGTGCCGATGGTGCCGTGGCCGCACATGGGCAGGCAGCCGGAGGTCTCGATGTAGAGCACGGCCACGTCGCAATCGTCGCGGGTCGGCGG
This sequence comes from Aurantimonas manganoxydans SI85-9A1, assembly GCF_000153465.1. GTDB lineage: Bacteria > Pseudomonadota > Alphaproteobacteria > Rhizobiales > Rhizobiaceae > Aurantimonas > Aurantimonas manganoxydans. Next base: position 3,824,096 of record NZ_CH672387.1, read on the forward strand.
GTAGAGGATCGCGCCGGACATCATGTCGTGGCCGCGCGGCTCGAACATCAGCCCGGTGCGGATCCAGTCATATTCGGCCATGAAATGCGCCCGCTTCTCGATCATCGTCGCTCCGTCGAGGAACGGGCCGCCGCCAGCCACGAGACGAACGGGATTCCCGCAGGTGTGACCGTCGAGGCAGAAGAAGCTGTGGCGTGCCATGTGGATCTCCGGTGGCAGGTCAGGCGAAACGGCGCGGCGAGAAGGCCACGAGGTTGATCGGCGTCGGCGTGCCGGTGACGAGATCGGCGAGAATACGCGCCGTCGCCGCCGACTGGGTCAGGCCGAGATGGCCGTGGCCGAAGGCATAGACCACGCGGTCGGTCGCGGATGCACGCCCGATGACCGGGAGCGAGTCCGGCATGGAGGGCCGAAACCCCATCCACTGTCGGCCCCCGGTGGTGTCGAGTGCGGGCAGGAAGCGCTTCGCCTTCTCCAGCGTGGTCGCCGACCGGCGATAGTCCGGCGGGCGCTTCAGGCCGCCCAGTTCCACGGCGCCGCCCACCCGGATGCCGGATGTCAGCCGGCTTACCACGAAGCCATGGCCGGGAAAGGTCAGCTGTTGCTTCAGGTCGAAGGCGCCCGGCGGCAACGTGGTGTTGTAGCCGCGCTCGGTCTCCAGCGGCAGCCGGTCGCCGAGGGCGGCCGCCAGCGGCTTCGACCATGCGCCGCCCGCAACGATTGCGTGTCGTGCCAGGAGCTCCGACCCGTCCGCCAGCTTCAGGCACACCGCGTCGCCGGCGGGCGTGAGGCCGCGCACCTCGGCGCGGACGATCCGTCCGCCCCGTTCGACGAGGCGGCCGGCCAGCGCTTTTGCATAATCATAGGGGTCGGCGATCGACTGCCAGCCGGGCACGAAGGTCCCGTGGGTGAAGCGCGGCGACAGGCCCGGCTGCAATTGCGCGATGCCGGCGCCGTCCAGATGGCGACAGGCGATGCCGGCGGTTTTGCGCGCCTGCCAGGCCCCCAGCGACGCCTCGAACTCGGCGCGGCTTTCGTAGAGTTCCAGCGCCCCGTCGGAGCGCAGCATCGCGTCGAGCCCGGCCGCCGCGATCAGCCGACGGGTCTCGGTGCTCGCCAGTTCCATCATCGCCACCTGCGCTGCGAAGCTGGTCGCGAAGGCGGCGGGCCGGCTGGCACGCCAGAACCGGAACAGCCACGGGGCGATGGTCGGCAGATAGGCCGGCGGCACGCTCAACGGGCCCAGCGGATCGAGCAGCCAGCGCGGTGCCTTGCGCAGGATGCCAGGCGAGGCCAGCGGCATGACATCGCTGAACGCGAAGGCCCCGGCATTGCCGAAGCTGGCGCCGTGGGCAACCTCGCCGCGCTCGATCAGGACGACGCTCTGCCCGCGCTCCTGCAGGGCGAAGGCGGCGGTGATGCCGATAATGCCCGCGCCGACGATCGCGACATCCGCGTCGATTGTCCTGCCGTCACTGGTGGACGCCATCGCCTGTCCCCGCCACTGGTTCCTCGCAGCGATGCCGCAAGAACGACCGGTGCACAAGGGGCGCGGCGGACGACCTTCACGCGCCGGTCAGGCTGGACGCCGGCGTGGGCGGCGTCAGTCCGTGCGGCCGGCCCGGCAGCGGCGATAGGCGGCCTCGCCCTGATCGAGCGCGCTCTGACGCGTCAGTGCGCGCACGCCGAACCCGTCCTCTTCGCGATCGATGCGGTTCTCGTAGCTGTTGCCCGCGGTCTGGCGGGCATACTGGCGGCAGAAGGCATCGGAGCCACGAGGGTTCTCATTGGCCGATACCCGCGCGCCGACGATGGGCGAGCCGTTGGGATAGGGGGCGGTGCTGTTGCAGCCGGCGACGCCGGCAAGGGCGGCAACCAGAAGAAGGGCGGATCGCATCCTGGATCTCCGAATCAGAGGCAAGCTGGCTGGATAGATGGCGCTGGTGGGCCCCGCCGCCAGTGGCCCGCCCCACGGCTCTGGCGGACTGCGACACGGCGGCCAGGCCGAGGCCGTGAAACCGGTTTGACGGGGCCCCGGAGATCAGGGCATCTGCCGGGGATGGTGTATGACGAGATCGCTCCCCTTGCGCCGCAGATCGCGGCGGCCCGGCTGAGGCCCCTCGGCGGCCTGGCGTTTCTCGACAGCGCCATGCGGCACGCGACGCTGGGGCGCTACTCCTACGTCGCCGCCGCACCCTTCGCCGCGTTCACGGTGGATGCCGACGGTGCCATGCTCGATGGAAACCGCCTCGACGGCCCGCCGCTGGCAGCGCTCGACGCCGTCCTTGCCGAGCATCGCCAGGAAGCGCATCCCGAACTGCCGCCCTTCCAGGGCGGGGCCATCGGCTTCATCGGCTACGAATTCGCCCGGCATCTGGAAACGCTCGCCGCGCCGGCCGATCTCGACCCGACAAAGCCCAGCCTGCGCTTCGATCTCTACGACACGGTTCTCGCCTTCGACCACGAAGCAGACCGCGCCTTCGTGATCGGCGCGCGCCGGGCCGGCGAAAGCGACGACGCCCCGGCCCAGGCGCGTGTCGCCCGCTTCCGGGCCGCGCTGGAGACGGAGGCGCCGGCGCTCGGCACCGGCGCCCGGCCAGGCGGCCTCGACTGGCGCTCCAATTTCTTTGCCGACGACTACCGGGCGGCGATCCAGAAGGTGCGCGACTACATATTGGCCGGCGACATCTACCAGGCCAATGTTGCCCAGACCTTCACCGCCAGGCTTCCCGACGCCTTCGATCCCTTCGCGCTCTATCTGCGGCTGCGTCGGACCAATGCGGCACCCTTCGGCGCCTATCTGGAGCATGAGGGCCTCGCCATCGCGTCCTCCTCGCCGGAGCGCTTCCTGAAACGCGACGGCGACACGGTGGAGACCCGGCCGATCAAGGGTACGGCCAAGCGCTCCGCCGACACGGAGGAAGACCGCGCCCTCGCCGAGGCCTTGCTGGCCTCGGAGAAGGACCGGGCCGAGAACGTCATGATCGTCGATCTCCTGCGCAACGACATCTCCCGGATCTGCACGGCCGAATCCGTGGAGGTGCCGGTGCTGTGTGGCCTGGAGAGCTACGCCTCGGTCCATCACCTGGTCTCGGTGGTGACCGGAACACTTCGGCCCGGCCGGACCGCCGGCGACCTCATCGCCGCGACCTTTCCGGGCGGCTCGATCACCGGCGCGCCGAAGATCCGGGCCATGGACATCATCACCGAGATCGAGAACACCGCCCGCGGCCCCTATTGCGGCGCCATCGGCTATCTCGGCTTCGACGGGGCGATGGACCTCAACATCGCCATCCGCACCGTCAGCTTCGAGGCCGGCACGGCGCGGCTGTCGGCCGGCGGCGGCATCACCGTCCTGTCGGACCCGGCGGCCGAATACGAGGAGACCTTCACCAAGGCGACCCGCGTCTTCGCGGCCTTCGACGCGGACGATGGGAACGGTGCGAAGGAGGGTCCGCGATGATCCTCGTCATCGACAATTACGACAGCTTCGTCTTCAACGTCGCCCGCTATCTCGAACGGCTGGGCGGCACGATCGAGGTGGTGCGCAACGATGCCGTCACATTGCAGGAGATCGACGCGCTTGCACCATCGGCCGTGATCATTTCGCCGGGCCCATGCTCGCCGCGTGAGGCCGGCATCTCGCTCGATCTGGTGCGGCAATTGTCCGGCCGCGTGCCGATCCTCGGCGTCTGCCTCGGCCATCAGGTCATCGGCGAGGCCTTTGGCGGCACCGTCACCCGTGCCATCAAGCCCATGCATGGCCGCGCCTCGCGGATCGCCCATGACGCGGCGAACCTCTTCGACGGATTGCCGCAACCGACCATGGTCGGGCGCTATCATTCGCTGATCGTCGAGGAGACGCCGGCGATGCGCGAACACCTCGCCATCGACGCCTGTTCGGACGAGGGCGAGATCATGGCCCTGTCGCACCACACGCACCCGACCTGGGGCATCCAGTTCCATCCCGAATCCGTTTTGACCGATCGCGGCGAGCGGATCTTCGAGAATTTCCTGTCCCTTGCGGAGCGTTGGCGTGGACGAGATCTGGATTGACGGCGGCTTTGTGTCGCCCCCCGGCGCCGTCGCCGCGAACGACCGCGGCCTGACCCTTGCCGACGGCGTCTTCGACACGTCGCTGGTGCTCGGCGGCAGGGTGTTTCGCCAGGAGGCCCATCTCGACCGGCTGATGGCCGCGGCGGCCAGCCTCGCCATCCCCGCGGATCGCGCGGCGCTGGAACTGGCGATGACGGCGCTGGCCGAGCGACGCGGCGACGGGGCGATCCGCCTGACGCTGACCCGCGGCCCCGGCGCACGCGGCCTCGCCTTTCCCGCCGATCCGCAGCCAACGCTGATCGGCACCACGGCGCCGCTCGCTCCCGCGATGATTTTCGCGCCGCTGCGGCTTCAGGTCTCGGAGATCCGCCGCAACGAGACCTCGCCGACCGCGCGGGTCAAATCGCTGGCCTATCTCGACAGCGTCCTTGCCAACCATGCCGCAAGGCAGGCCGGCGCCGACGAGGCGCTGTTCCTCAACGGGGCGGACCGCGTCGCCTGTTCGGCGCTGGCGAATGTCTTCGCCCTGGCGGGGACCGAGATCGTCACCCCGCCACGCGACGACGGCGTCCTCGACGGCATCGTGCGGGGCTGGATCCTCGCCAATGCCGGCGCGTTCGGTCTGTCGGCGGTCGAAAGGCCCCTGACGCTCCCGGATCTCGCGGCGGGTCAGATCGTCCTGACCAACAGCCTGCGCCTCCTCGCACCTGCCAGCCTCGATGGGCCGGCGCCGGTCATGCCGGCCCCGCCCTTGCGCGCGCTGATGGAAGGGCTCTGCGCCGCCATCGCGGAGGAATGCGGAGTCGATCCGCGCGAACGCGGGGCGGTGCTGCCCGGCTGAACCGAGCCGCGCGCCTCAGCGCTGCGTCGTGCCGCCTGCCAGAAGCCAGGCCGGATCGAACCAGGTATCGGCCGCACCGTCATAGGGCAGCGTGTTGATGTCCCAGTGGCGCACATAGCGCGCATAGACGTCCCAGACCGCCGGGCCGCCGCCGATATAGACCACCCGCTCGCCGAAGCTCTCGAGCACCGTCTGGGGATCGTCGGCCGAGCGGATTTCCACGATGGTGCGGTCCTTGCGGGCGAAATACGGGAAGGACGCGACGGTCTTTGGCCCGGCGATCAGCACATGACCGCGGGTGATCTCGAAAAAGCGCTCGACATCCTCGGTGTAGACGCGCTCGGGACACCCCTCCCACGGCATGCCGCCATCGAGGCCGAGTTGTCCGCTCCGGCCGATCGCGCAGATGACCCTGACGTCGGGCATGCGTCCCGCTCCTCTTTGCCGCACGTCGACCGACGACGCGCTCGGGTTGTGGTGTGATGCCAGATTCGGCGCGGCGAGACCATTGTTCGTCGGGAACCGATCGCGGAATTTCTCGTTCGACAAACACCGCGGACCCCGCGTCAGCAACGTTCGGGCCGTGTCGGTCGCCCGTCGCACGCCACGAACTGCCAGCCTTGCGGATACTATGTATGGCTGTCTTTTTCGTGCGGAGAATATACCAGTTTAAGGACCGGCCCTCGGCTAACGGTTAACCGGGATCATGGATACGAACTCACAGACAACAGCATCGGTCCACACCGATCCTTCGACAATGATGACGCCGGTGATCGTGCCGTCGCTCCTGTCGATCGCCAAGTCCACCCGGGCCTTTCTCGCCCTGCTTCTTGCCGATATCGGACTGCATCCCGGCCAGGATCAGCTCCTCGACCGCCTCGATCCCCTCGCCCCGGTCAGCGTGTCGGCGCTGGCCGAGCAGCTTTCGGTGCGGCCTTCCACGGTGTCCAAGATGCTGGACCGGCTGATCGAGAAGGGCCTGGTCGCCCGCTCGGCCAACAGTGCCGATGCGCGCCGCACGATGGTGCAGCTGACCCCGGATGGCGAGCGGGTGCAGGCGACCGTACGAAACGTCTGGCAGCGGCTCGAGATCGACCTCGCCCAGTCCCTGACGCAGGACGAACTGCAGGTGCTGCAGAGTTCCCTGACGCGCACCGGCGATATCCTGACCCAGAAGCTGCGACGCCTGCGATAGACGCGCGGCTGCCACGCGGGCGCTCGATTGACGCGCGCCCCGGCACTGCCTATTCCGCGATCGCCGGCTTGCGGCAGCGGAGGGGAGAATGCCGATGAGCGAGTTCGTGACGATTGCCGGCGGCGGCCTCAGCGCCGAGATCGCGACAGCCGGCGCAGCGGTCCGGGCCGTTCACCTCGACGGATTTGCCCATTCGCTGGTCGTCGGCGCCGCCGACCCCGAGCATTACACGGCCGGCAACCGCGAATATCTCGGCGCCACCATCGGCCGCTTCGCCAACCGGATCGGCGAGGGTCGCTTCACCATCGACGGCCGGGGCTCCCAGCTCGCCCGTAACGACCCGCCCAATCATCTGCATGGCGGGCCCGGTGGTTTTTCGACGCGCATCTGGACCATCGTCGAGCGCGCGCCGGACGCGCTGACCCTGAGCCTCGTGTCGGCCGATGGCGACGAGGGCTATCCCGGGACCGTCGACATCACCGCCCGCTTCGCGATCCTGCCGGAGCAGACGCTGTCGGTGAGCTACGAGGCGACCAGCGATCGCCCGACCCCGGTGAACCTGACGACGCATTTCTACTTCAATCTCGACGGCAGCGACGACATTCGCGGCCACCGACTGACGCTGGCGGCGGATCGCTATCTGCCGATCGACGCGGCGGCGCTTCCGACCGGGGCGATTGCACCGGTGGCGGGCACGCCGTTCGACTTCGGCGCGGGCCGGCTGGTGGGCGAGGCTCCCGATCCGCTCGACCACAATTTCTGCCTGGCCGACACGACGGCACCGGAGCCACGCCTTGCCGCCCGGCTCCAGGGCGAGACAAGCGGCATCACCCTGACCCTTTCCACCATCGAACCCGGCCTGCAGGTCTATGACGGCGCCAAGCTGGACGGCTCGATTATGGGCCATGGCGGGGTGCCGATCGGCAGCCGCTCGGCCCTGGCGCTGGAGCCCCAGGGCTGGCCGGATTCGCCCAATCGGCCGGAGTTTCCCCAGGCGATCCTGCGGCCGGGCGAGACCTATAGCCATCACAGCCTCTACCGCTTTTCCGGCGGCTGACACACGCCCTGTCCTCGTCAGGAAGCGTTCATCATCCGGGCCTACAAGCCTGTGCGCGGCGGCTATGTAATCGCCGCAATTGTGCCTATGCTCACGCCTTCGTGTCTGTTCTCAAACTCACAAGCAGCCCGTGAATCACAAGAGTTTTGCGTCCCGCCGTACCGCGCTGAAGACTGGTGTAGCGCTCACCCTCGCAGCGCTTCTGCCCCGTCCGGGCTTTGCCCAGGAGACGGAGGCTCCCACGCCGCCGGTCGGACAGCCGGCGACTGTCGGCGCGCCCGACGCGCCGTTCACCTTCGATGAGCTGGCCGCGCGCATGCAGCAGCGCGCCGGCGAATCCTACAGCGCGCCGGCCAACGACCTGCCGCCGGAAATCCTCGACCTCAATTACGACGAGCACCGGGCGATCCGCTTCCGGCCGGACCACGCCCTGTGGCGCGCCGAGCCGGTGGAGTTCCACCTGCAGGCCTTCTATCCCGGTTGGGTGTTCAAGGAGACCACCAAGGTCTTCGTCGGGCAGAACGGCATCTACAATCGCCACGATTTCGCGCCCTCGGATTTCGAATACCGCCCGCCGCTGGATCCGTCGAAATTCCAGGACCTGCCGCTGGACGGCGTTGCCGGTTTCCGGATCCACGCGCCGATCGAACGGCCGGACTATTTCGACGAGCTGGTGACCTTCCTGGGCGCGAGCTATTTCCGCGCGTTGGGCACCGGCACCCGCTACGGGCTGTCGGCCCGCGGTCTCGCCATCAACACGGCGACCAGCGAGACCGAAGAATTTCCGCGTTTCAGCGCCTTCTACATCGATGCGCCGAAGCCGGGCGATTCCCGCATCCGGCTGATGGCGGAGCTCGACAGCCCGAGCCTCACCGGCGCCTATTCCTTCCTGATCACGCCGGGCCCGCAGACCACGATCGACGTGACCACCCGGCTGTTCTTCCGCACCGACGTCAACCGCGTCGGTATCGCGCCGCTGACCTCCATGTACACCTTTGGCGAGAACGACCGCTTCGGCCGCGACGACTTCCGCCCCGAGGTTCATGACAGCGACGGCCTGTGCATTCGCCGGGCCGATGGCGAAAAGCTGTGGCGGCCGCTGAAGAACCCCGAAAACCTGGCGATGTCCTATTTCCAGGAGACCAGCCCCCGCGGCTTCGGCCTCCTGCAGCGTGACCGCGACTTCTCCCATTACGAAGACATCGAGGCCCGCTACGAACTGCGGCCCTCGCTGATGATCGAGCCGCTGGGCGACTGGGGCAAGGGGACCGTCGAGCTCGTCGAGATCCCGACGGATTCGGAAGCCAACGACAATATCGTCGCCTTCTGGGTGCCCGAGGCGAGGGCCGAAGCCGGCGGCGCGATGGAGTTCAGCTACCGGATGCACTGGGGCCTCGACGTCGAGCTCGAGGACAACCAGGCCAAGGTCACCGGCACCTTCATCGGCGTCGGCGGCAACGCGGCGGATGCCGACCTGTCGACCCACCGCATCGCCATCAATTTCGAGGGCGGCAGCATTGCCAAGCTGCCCGCCGATGCCCAGATCGAGCCCCTGATCGACGTGCCGGACAACACCCGGCTGATCCATTCGGGAATCGCGCGGCTGCCCAGTGGCGGCTGGCGCATCGCCCTGGAACTCGAGAAAACCGATTCACAGCCTGCTGAACTTCGCGTGAAACTTTCAATGCTGCAGCGCATTGTCAGTGAGACGTGGCTCTATCAATGGACGAACAGGACATGACCGTTTTTGCAACGGAAGACCGCCGCTCCATGCAGGAGACCAATGCCGGCCGGCTGATCGGCCGGGCCGATCTGGACGACGACGTCGTACTGGACGCCGTCCGCGCGCGCCTTGCTTCGAGCGGGCGTTCCGATGACGCCGAACACTTGCTGGCCGCGGCCATGCAGGGCGACGCAGCGGCGCTGGCCTTCGTGCGCACGGTTGCCGTGCCGCCGCCTGTGGCCCGGCTCACCATGCCGATCCAGCCGCTAACCGGCCGGCCGCTGCGCTTCCCGACGATCTCGCTCGGCCGCCTTTCCGCCGACCGCAATTGATCACCATGCCTGAACGGCCCGGGGTGATCCGGGCCGCGGCACCATCTCACCGACGGACACCGCGTTGATCACGGCTCAGCGTCTTCTCTTCGCCCTGGCCTCCGTCGTGCTGGCGGCGATCGCAGCTTCGCTGTTCTTCATCGTCGTGACGGTGAACGGGGTGACCTATCTGCACATCGTGCAGATCAGCCTGCTCGTGCTGTGCTGCCTCTGGCTCGCCTGGGGCTTCAACATGGCGTTGGCCGGCATCATGTCGTCCGGCGCGCCGCCGCGCCGCCGGGCGCTGCCCGGACATGTCAGCCGCACCGCCATCCTCGTCCCCGTCTACAACGAGGACGCCGAAGCGGTGCTGGCGCGCGTCGGTGCCATGTATGAGGGCCTGCGCAGCATCGGCGGGCTCGACGCCTTCGACTTCTACATCCTCAGCGATTCCACCCGGGCCGAGAACGTCGCCGCCGAACGGCGCGGCGTCGACATGCTCCTGTCCGAACTCGGGGCGGCCGGCCGGCTCTACTACCGCAACCGCGAGAAGAATGTCGGCCGCAAGGCGGGCAATATCGCCGACTTCGTGACCACCAGCGGCGGTGCCTACGACTACATGCTGGTGCTCGACGCCGACAGCCTGATGCGGCCGGAGACCATGGTGGAGATGGTCGCCCGGATGGATGGCGACCCCGAACTCGGCCTGTTGCAGACCCAGCCGCTGATCATCGGCCGGCGCACCCTGTTCGGCCGTGCCCTGCAGTTTTCCGCAGCCTTGTTCTCGCCGGTCTTCTCGCGCGGCATCGCCGTGCTGCAGGGCCGCGAGGGGCCGTTCTGGGGCCACAACGCCATCCTGCGCGTGCGCGCCTTCGCGGCCTCCTGCGGCCTGCCCGACCTGCACGGCCGCCCGCCTTTCGGCGGCCATATCCTCAGCCACGATTCCGTCGAGGCGGCGCTGCTGGCGCGGGCCGGCTACAAGGTCCAGGTCGATCCGGACCTCGAAGGCTCCTACGAGGAAGCCCCGGCCAACATCATCGAATATGCCAAGCGCGACCGCCGCTGGTGCCAGGGCAATCTCCAGCACGGCAAGCTCCTCGCCGCGCCGGGGCTGAAGCTGTGGAGCCGCGTCTCGCTGGCCAGCGGAATCATGGCCTATGCCGCCTCGCCGATCTGGCTGATGTTCCTGATCGTCAGCCTGCTGGACCCGATCCTGGCGCCCGAGCCGAACTATTTCCCGGCCGATTCCCTGTTCCCGGTGTTTCCGCGCCCCGAGACCGGCAAGGCGCTGCTCCTGCTCTTCGGCATCTTCGTCCTCTTGCTGCTGCCCAAGACGCTGATCGCGGTCGGCAGCGCCTTCACCGCTCGGCGGCGGCGGTTCGGCGGGACGCTCGCGGTGCTGGCCGGCGCGACGGCAGAACTGGTGATGACCAGCATCCTCGCCCCGGTGATGATGATGTTCCAGTCGAAGGCCGTGGCCGAGATCCTGATCGGCGCCGATGCCGGGTGGCCGTCGACCGAGCGCGCCGACGGCAGCCTGCCGCTCGACGCCGCCTTCAAGGCGAGCTGGTGGATGGTGCTGGCCGGCGGCCTCGTGCTGTTCGCCACGATCAACTACGCCCCGAGCCTCGTCCTGTGGACCCTGCCGATCGCGCTGCCGCTCGTCGCGGCGCCGGTCCTGATCAGCGCCACCGGCAACCCGGCGCTGGGCGACTGGGTGCGTCGCCAGCGCCTGTTCGAGACCCCCTTCGAGTCCGATCCGGAGCCGGTGATCCGCAGCTATGCCCTCTGGCAGGAGCGGCTGGCCCGTCTTTCGGCCGGTGCCGACCTTGAGAAAGCCACAGTGTCGGTGGCACCGGTGCTGCCCGATCCCGCATGAGGCTGCCCCCGAGACGATGACCGCTGTCACCCGTACTGCCTTGAAGTCACCCCGCGATTACCGGGTGGACTTCTGGCGCGGCATCGCGCTCGCGATGATCTTCGTCAACCATATTCCCGGCAACGTCTGGGAGAACTTCACCTCCCGCAATTTCGGCTTCTCCGACGCGGCCGAACTGTTCGTCTTCCTGGCGGGCTTTGCCTCGGCCTATGCCTATGCCCCGCTGTTCCTGGCGGGCGAGCGGGTCGCGGCGACGCTGAAGGCGTGGCGCCGCGCGGGCGTTCTCTACCTCGTCCACATCACCCTGACCGTGGCGGCGATCGGCATCTTCTCCTGGGCGGCGCTGGCGCTCGGCTATGGCGACATGATGCGCACGATCGGGCTGCGCTCCTTCATCACCATGCCGATGGAGACGATGATCGGTGTCGCCGGCCTCGGCCACCAACTCGGCTATGTGAACATCCTGCCGATGTATTGCGTGCTCTTGCTGATGCTGCCGCTGCATCTGGCACTGGCGCAGATCAGCCGCGGCGCGATGCTCGCCGGGGCCGTCCTGATGTGGATCGTCGCCTATGTCTGGGCGATCGACGTGCCGGCCTTTCCGCTGCCAGGCGGCTGGTTCTTCAATCCTTTCTCCTGGCAGCTGATCTTCGCCGTCGGCCTCTATTGCGGCCTGAACCGGCGCGAGACCGGCGTTGCGGTGTCCTATCGGCCTTGGCTCTACGCGCTGGCCCTCGCCTATGCGCTGCTGGCCTTCCTGACCATCCGCTTCGGCCTGTGGTGGATCTGGGGCCAGAGCCCGCTGCCGGTGCTGATCACCGGCTTCGACAAGACCTATGTCAGCCTGACCCGGCTGCTGCATGTGATGGCGATCTGCTACCTCTTCGCCAATGCCGCGGCGAGCTCGCCCTTCGCCAACATCTCGCGCGACAACATCTTCACCATGCTGGGACGCCATTCGCTGCCGGTCTTCGCCGTCGGCACAGTGCTGTCGCTGTGCGGCCAGGTGCTGAAGCACGGTTCGGAACCGTCGATCTGGTTCGACACGCCGATGGTGCTGGCCGGCCTCGCGATCCTCTTCGGCCTCGCGCGCTATCTCGACTGGTGGCGCACCGCCCAGAAGGTCACGGTGCGCAGCAGTGACGCGGCCGCCGAGAGAGCGCGCGGCGCGATGGCGACGCCGGACGAGCCGCTGACGCCGATCCTCAAGACACGCCGCCCGGTCTGACGGTCGCGTCCGGATATGCGAAAACGGGCGCCGATGGCGCCCGTTCTGCATTCTGTCCTGTGGGTCCGCTCTACCGCATGACCGGCATGGCGAACTCGGCACCGTCCTTGATCCCCGACGGCCAGCGGCTCGTGACCGTCTTGGTACGGGTGTAGAAGCGGAAGGCGTCCGGGCCGTGCTGGTTGAGATCGCCGAAGCCCGAGGCCTTCCAGCCGCCGAAGGTGTAGTAGGCCAGCGGCACCGGAATCGGCACGTTGACGCCGACCATGCCGATGTTGATGCGGCTGGCGAAGTCGCGGGCGGCGTCGCCGTCACGGGTGTAGATCGAGACGCCGTTGCCGTATTCGTGGCTCATCGGCAGGTCGATCGCTTCCTCGTAATCCTTGGCGCGCACCACCGACAGGACCGGACCGAAGATCTCGGTCTTGTAGATGTCCATGTCCTTGGTGACGTCGTCGAACAGGCAGGCGCCGACGAAGAAGCCGTTCTCGTAGCCCTGCATCTTGAAGCCGCGGCCGTCGACGGCAAGCTTGGCGCCCTCTTCGACACCCCGGTCGATGAGGCCCAACACGCGCTGCTGCGCCTCGCGGGTGACCAGCGGTCCCATGTCGACGTCGTCGCCGGCCGTATAGGGCGCGATCTTCAACGCTTCGACCCGCGGGATCAGCTTCTCCATCAGGCGATCGGCGGTCTCCTTGCCGACCGGGACGGCCACGGACACGGCCATGCAGCGCTCGCCGGCCGCGCCGTAGCCGGCGCCGATCAGGGCGTCCGCCGCCTTGTCGATGTCGGCGTCCGGCATGATGATCATGTGGTTCTTGGCGCCGCCGAAGCACTGGACGCGCTTGCCGTTCGCGCAACCGCGCGAATAGATGTACTGGGCGATCGGCGTCGAGCCGACGAAGCCGATGGCCTGGATGTCGGGATCGTCGAGGATCGCATCCACCGCGCCCTTGTCGCCGTTGACGACGTTGAGAATGCCTTCCGGCAGGCCGGCCTCGATCATCAGCTCGGCCAGCATGAGCGGGACCGACGGGTCACGCTCGGACGGCTTCAGGATGAAGGCGTTGCCGGCGGCGATCGCCGGGGCGAACTTCCACATCGGGATCATCGCCGGGAAGTTGAACGGCGTGATGCCGGCCACGACGCCCAGCGCCTGGCGGATCGAATAGAGGTCGATGCCGGGGCCGGCGCCCTCGGAGAACTCGCCCTTCAGGAGATGCGGCGCGCCGATGCAGAACTCGGCGACCTCGAGGCCGCGCTGCACGTCGCCCTTGGCGTCGGGAATGGTCTTGCCATGCTCGCGCGACAGCACCTCGGCCAGCTTGTCCATGTCGCGGTTCAGAAGTTCGACGAACTTCATCATCACGCGGGCGCGGCGCTGCGGGTTGGTCGCGGCCCAGGCCGGCTGCGCCGCCTTGGCATTCGCGACCGCCGCGGTCAGCTCGTCGGCGCTGGCCAGCGCGACCTGAGCCTGGACCTCGCCGGTGGCCGGATTGAAGACGTCGGCTGTGCGGCCGCTCGTGCCGGCGACGCGCTTGCCGCCGATGAAATGTCCGATCTGTTCCATCCGGTTTCCTCCTGTTGCGGGTGTTGCCCTCAGTCTTCGCGCAGGCAGCGGCGAAAGCCAATCCTTCGCATTGCGCATCCGTTGTGCGTAGATTGACGTCCCTGGCGCGGATTGGAGAGGAACGGACGTGAACTGGGACGATGTCAGGCTGTTTCTTGCGGTGGCACGAGCCGGCCAGATCCTGGCGGCAGCGCGGCGGCTGGAACTCAACCACGCAACCGTCGGCCGGCGGCTGACGGCGCTCGAAACGGCACTCGGCGCCCGGCTTCTCGACCGGCGCCCGAATGGCTGCGAGCTGACGCCCACCGGCCGCGACTTCCTCGAACAGGCCGAGCGCATGGAAGCGGCCATGCTGGCCGCGCGTGCCGATATCGGCGCGACAGAACTGGCGCTCTCGGGCACCGTGCGAGTGGGAACGCCCGACGGTTTCGGCACCGCGTTTCTCGCCCCCCGCCTCTGGCGGCTGACCGAACGCCATCCCGACCTCACCGTCCAGCTCGTGCCCGTGCCGCGCGCCTTCTCGATTTCGCGCCGCGAGGCCGACATCGCGATCACGGTCGCCCGCCCAGAAGCCGGGCGGCTCGTCGCCGGCAAGCTCACCGACTATGCGCTCGGCCTTTATGCCTCACGCGGCTACATCGCCGCCCATGGCGCCCCGGCCTCGCTGGCCGAGCTCGGCCGGCACCGTCTCGTCGGCGCGGTGGAGGACCTCCTCTACAGCCCGCGGCTCGCCTACCATACCGACATCGTCGCCCGCTGGCCGGCGCACTACGAGGTGTCGAGCGCGATCGGCCAGACCGAGGCGGTGGCTGCCGGCGCCGGGATCGGCATCCTGCACGGCTTCATGGCCGCCGACCGCCCCCAGCTCACGCGCATCCTGCCGGAGGAAACGATCCACCGCAGCTACTGGCTCGTCTATCACGAGAGCGTCCGCGACATCCGGCGGATCGCCGCCGTCGCCGACTTCATCCGCGACTGCGTGAGCGCCGAGCGTGCGGTCTTCGCCGCCAACTGACCGGGGCCAACGTCGCTGCGAGTTCGACGCGAAGGCCGAGGGTCTTATGTGACCTCAGACCAGCGGACGCACGTCCGGGTCATCGCGAGCATCCGGACGGACACTTGATCGCCGTCAATCCTTCGGCCGCCGCGCCATGCGCATATCAGTCGGAGCCCGAACGCGAAGGAGACCGCCATGTATGCCAGGATCATGATCCCCGTGGACCTCACCCATGCCGACAAGCTCGACAAGGCGCTGAAGACGGCCGCGGGTCTCGCCAGCCTCTACAATATCCCCGTGCACTATGTCGGCGTAACCTCCAACGCGCCGTCCGGCGTCGCCCATACGCCGGAGGAATATGCCGGCAAGCTGGAGGCCTTCGCGGCGGGCCAGGCCCGCGACCACGGCGTCGAGCAGACGTCGAAGGCCTATGTCCGCCACGATCCGAGCGTCGAGCTGGGCCGCACTCTTCTGGACGCGATCGACGAATGCGGCGCGGACCTCGTGGTCATGGCGTCGCGTGTGCCGGGGCTGCCGGACCATCTCTTCACATCCCATGCGGGCCATCTGGCCACGCACACCTCCGCATCCGTCTTCGTGGTGCGCTGACCCGGGCGGCCCAGGCGCCGCATCCGCAGCAAGCCGCCGCCGCAAGGGCGTCCGGTGGCGGCGGTCTGTGCCCGCCGGCGCCGCTATGCCGATGGCGCTACGTTCAGGACGCAGTCCCGCTCGCCGGGCCCCGCGCCTCCCTTCGCGCCCGACTGCCGCTCATTACTTTCAATTTTACGCTTCCTTCACGGAAGGAGGGCAAAGTCCCGCAGACTTAGTTTCAGCGTCGCGATCGGCTTGCCGATCCAAACGGCCGGATATCGGCGACAGGTGTTTCCTTGGCCGCATTCGCGCAGAACGTTCTCGTCGACCATTCCCTTGGTTTCGTCGCGACGGCACTCGTCGTCTGCGCCATCATGGCCGCGATCGTCCTGACCGTTCTCGACCGTGCCAGCTCGGTCGAAGGAGGCCGGCGCTACACATGGATGGCGGTCAGCGCCGCGGTCGCCGGCCTCGGCGTCTGGACGACCCATTTCGTGGCGATGCTCGGTTTCCGCCCCGATGTCGTTCTTGGCTACGATCCCATGGTCACGATCGTGTCGGTGTTCGTCGGCATCCTGTTCGTCGGCCTGCCCTTGGCGGCGACCGTCCTGGTGCATTCGCGGGCCGCCCGGATGGCGCTGGGCGCGATCGCCGGCCTCGGTGTCGGTGCCATGCACTTCACCGGCATGAGCGCGTTGCAGGGTTGCCTGGCCGCCTACGATCCACTGGTCACGCTGATCTCACTCTTCGCCGGCGCCGGGTTCTTTGCCGCGGCGATGTCGATGCCGCCCCGTGGCAAGCAGCGCCTCGCCGTCGCCACGCTGATGGTGCTGGGCGTCTGCTTCCTGCATTTCATCGCGATTGCGGGCCTGACCCTGAGCGCCGCCCCGGCCGCCGAGGTCTGGATCGTCGAACCGGTGACGCTGTCGGCCTTCGTCGCCCTCGCCGCGCTGATGATTTTCATCACCGCCTTCATCCTGGCCGTGAACGGCGAGAAGCTGGACGCCTCCTCGCGGGCGGCGGCCGCTGACGCGGCGGAGCATCTGCGCGTCCTGTCGGCGGCGCTCCAGAACATGTCGAACGGCCTCGTCATGGTCGGCCCGGACGGGATCATCACCCTGCACAACGAGCGCGCCTACGAGCTGCTCGGCATCGGCCCGAACGAATTGCGCTCAGGGCTGGCGCTGTCGTCCTTCCTCGACAATTTCGGCCACAAGGCGGGCTGGGACGCCGCGCGGATCGACCGGGTGATCGACAATCACACCGTCTGGATGCGCCGCTCCACCATCACCCGGGTCGAACACCACCTCGCCGACGGCCGGGTCATCGGGGTGGCCTGCTGCCCGATGGCCGACGGCGGCGCGATCCTGACCTATGACGACATGACCGAGGCGCGGCAGGTCCAGGCCACGATCACGCACATGGCCTATCACGACGCGCTGACCGGACTGCCGAACCGCCGCAGCTTCCAGGACGAGCTGAAGGCGCGCTTCGATTCGGCCAAGCCGACCACCATCGTGATGATCGACCTCGATCGCTTCAAGGCGGTGAACGACACGCTCGGCCATCCGGTCGGCGACGCGCTGCTCATCCAGGTCGCGGACCGGCTGCGGGCCTGCTGCAATCCGAACGATCTGATCTTCCGCCTCGGCGGCGACGAGCTGGCGATCCTGCCAGGCGACGACGAACACAGCGATACGCTGGCGCGCCGCGTGGTCGAAGGCTTCGAACGCCCCTTCACGGCCGACAAGCACCGCATCAGCATCGGTTGCAGCGTCGGCCTCGCCACGGCCGACGACGTGGACGACCCGGATCTGGTCGTCCGTCAGGCGGACCTTGCCCTCTACAAGGCGAAGAAGAACGGCCGCAACCGCATCGAGCGCTACGAAAGCGGCATGATGGAGGATGCGGTCAAGCGCCGGGACCTGGAAATGGACATGGTCCGGGCGCTGAAGGAGGGCCAGTTCTCGCTGAATTATCAGCCGCTGTTCAACCTGCCGACCCGCGAACTCGTCGGCTTCGAAGCGCTGATCCGCTGGAACCATCCGACCCTCGGCCTGGTCCCGCCCGTCGAATTCATCCCGTTGGCCGAGGAGACCGGGCTGATCACCGAGATCGGCGAATGGGTGCTGAACGAAGCCTGCCGCGAGGCCAGCCACTGGCCCGGCGAACTCTACGTGTCCGTCAACGTCTCCCCGGTCCAGTTGCACAAGACCGACATGCTGCGGCAGGTGACGAGGGCGCTGGCCGAGCACGGCCTGACGGCGCAACGCCTGGAACTGGAGCTGACCGAAACGGCCATGGTCGACGACGGCCGCCGGATCAACGCGACGCTGACCGCGCTGCGCAGTCTCGGCGTGCGCATCGCGATGGACGATTTCGGCACCGGCTATTCGTCGCTGGCGCATCTGCGCGAATTCGATCTCGACCGGATCAAGATCGACCGCAGCTTCATCGATTCCGCGCCCGACGATGTCAGTTCGCTGGCGGTGCTGCGGGCCGTCACGATGATGGCCAAGGACCTGTCGATCGCCACCACCGGCGAAGGCGTGGAAAGCGAGGAGCAGCTGGCCCGCCTGCTCGACCTCGGCTGCGGAACGGCCCAGGGCTATCTCCTCGGCCGTCCCATGACGGCCGAGGCTGCCCGGGCTCTCATGCAAACCAGCGACGCCATGCAGCAGGCCGTCGCCGGGATCGGCCCCGGCCAGCTGGCGCGCGCCTAGACCCGGTTCGAGACCGCCGCCTGTTCGAAGGTCGCCATGCCGGAATGGCATTCGGCCGCCGCCTTGACGATGCCGGCGGCCAGCGCCGCCCCGGTGCCCTCGCCCAGCCGCATGCCCAAGGCGAGCAGCGGCACCTTGTTCATCGTCTCCAGCGCCCGGATATGGCCCGGCTCGGCCGAGACATGGCCGAACAGGCAATGATCGAGGGCCTGCGGGTCCATGGCGTGAAGCACCGCCGCCGCCGCGGTGGACACGAAACCATCGACGATCACCGGCACCTTCTGCATGCGCGCGGCAAGGATCGCACCGGCCATCGCCGCGATCTCGCGTCCGCCGAGGCGGCGCAGCACCTCCAGCGGATCCGACAGATGCCCCGCGTGGCAGGCGAGGGCCCGGGCCACGACATCGGCCTTCTTCGCGACCCCGGCGGAATCCTGCCCCGCGCCGGGGCCGACCCAGTCGCGCGGTTCGCCGCCGAACAGCGCCGTGAAGATCGCCGCCGCGACGGTCGTGTTGCCGATACCCATCTCGCCGATGCACAGAAGGTCGGGCTCGCCGGCCAGCACCTCCATGCCGAAGGCCATGGTGGCGGCGCAGGTGCGCTCGTCCATCGCCGCCTCTTCGGTGATGTCCTTCGTCGGCACTTCCAGCGCCAGGTCGAAGACCTTCAGGCCGAGATCGTAGGCCGCGCAGATCTGGTTGATCGCCGCGCCGCCGGCCGCGAAGTTCGACACCATCTGGGCCGTCACCTCGGGCGGAAAGGGTGACACGCCCTGCCGGGTGACGCCGTGATTGCCGGCAAAGACCGCGACCAGCGGGCGCCTTACGGCCGGCTGGCGCCCCTGCCAGGCGGCGAGCCATTCCGACAGTTCCTCCATGCGGCCGAGCGCGCCGGCCGGCTTGGTCAGTTGCGCCTCGCGCTCGCGCTTGGCGTTCACCGCGGCCACGTCGGGGCCGGGCATGCGGCGCACCAGATCGCGAATGTCGTCGAAGGGCAGTCCGGTGGTGGACATGGAGCGAATCCTCTAGGTTCCGGAACGTTGACGGCGCGCGGCGCCGCTCGGGGATGGAAAGCGTTGCCGCCGCAATGGCGCAGCTGCGCGCGGGGAGCAAGGGCCGCCATGGAACGATATGTCGCCGCGACGCTGCGCAGCCTCGCCTTCCTCACCCGCATGCCGCCGGTCCCATGGGCCTTCCCCGCCCATCATCCCCTCGGCGACGATACCCACGTCTTTCCGGTGGCGGGCGTCATCGCCGCGCTGCCGGCGGCTCTGGTTCTGATGCTTGCGGCCGCGCTCGGCCTGTCGCCGCTGGTCGCCGCAACGCTCGCCGTCGCCGCGCTGGTGTTCACCACAGGCGCCCTGCACGAGGACGGGCTGGGCGACGTCGCCGACGGGCTCGGCGGCCATCACGAGCGCGAACGCGCGCTGGCGATCATGAAGGACAGCCGGGTCGGCAGCTATGGCGCGCTGGCGCTCGTCCTGTCGGTAATCCTGCGCATCGCCCTCGTCGCCGAACTCGCAGGCAGCCTTGGAGCCCCCAGCGCGGCGCTGGCGCTCGTCGCCGTCGCGGCGGTCAGTCGCGGCGCCATGGCCTGGCTGTGGTCGTCGCTCGTCTCGGCCGATCCCGGCGGCCTCGCCGACCGCGTCGGCCGGCCCGACAGCCGCACCGGCCGGCTGTCGCTCATGATCGGCACGATGCTCTATCTCGCCGGCGGCCTTATCGCCTGCGGCATCGGCACGACACTGGCCGGCTACGCCTTCGGGGCGCTGACCCTTTTCGGCTTCCGTCGTTTCATCATGCGCCGGCTCGGCGGCCAGACCGGCGATTGCCTCGGCGCCGCGCAGCAGCTCGTCGAACTGGCGGCGCTGACGGGCCTTGCCATCTCCATCGGCTGAGACGCTCACAGGCCGAGGGTCCAGGCCGCCAGAGCGAGGATCGCCGCAATCGACAGGAGAAGATTGGCCATCCCGCCGAACAGGCCGATCGCTGCCCCGATGTCCGCAACATTCGCGGCGCGCCGTCCCACCGGATTGAGCATCGGCGCCTCCACCACGAGTTCGCCGTAGCTTCGCGGGCCGCCGAGCGACAGATCGAGGGAAGCCGCGACCGCCGCTTCGGGCCAGCCGGCATTGGGCGAGCGGTGCCGCGGCGCATCGCGCCGGACAATGGCCATCAACGCGCCGACCAGGAATGAGCGGCGGGCGCAAAACGCGGCGGCAAGGGCGAAGAGCAGCGCGGTGAGCCGCGCCGCCGGCCAGTTCATGGCGTCGTCGAGCTTTGCCGAGGCAAAGCCGAAGGCGCGGTAGCGGGCATTCATATGGCCGATCATCGAATCGGCGGTGTTGACCGCCTTGTAGGCCAACAGCCCCGGCAGGCCGAAGACCAGATACCAGAGGAACGGTGCCACCACCCCGTCCGAGGCGTTTTCGGCAAGGCTCTCGATCGCCGCCCGGCAGACGCCGGCCTCGTCCAGCGCGTCGGGATCGCGGCCGACGATCATCGCAACCGCAAGCCGACCACCCGCAAGCCCCTCGCCCACCAGGGCATCGGCAACGGCGCGCACATGATCGACGAGGCTCTTCTGGGCGAGAAACACCGCCAGAACGAGGATCTCCAGCACCCATCCGAGCGGACCCGCCATGGCGAAGACATGCGACAGGACGAGGCCGATCGCGGCCGCTCCGCCGACGAGGATCGCAGCAGCGACAAAGCCGTTCCGTCGCCGGCGGGCCTGGGAATAGCCCTCGCGGTTGAGCCTCGCATCCAGCGCATCGACGGCTTTGCCGAACAGAACCACCGGATGCGGCAGGCGGCGCCAGAGCCAGTCCGGGTCGCCGACCAGCCGGTCCAGAGCCGTGCCGGCAAGAAGCAGGGCGAAATGCAGGCTCATGGCGCGCCGTCGATTTCGGCGAGCGCCGCGCGCAAAGCCGTTTCGAGACGCGCCGCCACTGCCCCATCCGCCGGATTGCCGAAGCGTAGCCAGTCGCCGGGCGTCTGGAACGGACGGGTGAGAATGCGGCGCCGACAGAGTGCAGCAAAGAGATCGTGGGCGCCCGGATGCGCGACGGTGGCGAACAGGCTGGTGCCGCCCACCAGGGGCAGGCCGACGGCGCGGAGCGTGGCCCTCAGGAGTCCGTGCTGCCGCAGGATGCCGGCCCGCGTCTCGGCTACGAGAGCGTCATCGCCCAGCAGCGCTGCGCCGATGGCGAGCGCCGGTCCGGAGACCGCCCAGGTGCCAAGCCTCTCGCCGAGCTGCGCGGCCAGGGCCGGCGTCGTCAGTGCGAAACCGAGGCGCAGCCCCGCCAGACCGAAGAACTTGCCGAAGGAGCGATAGACCAGCAGCCCGTCGCGCCCCGTGCAGGGCGCGAGCGAGCGGGTCCCATCGACATCGGCAAAGGCTTCGTCGACGACCAGCAGGCCATCCCGCGCGGCCAGCCGATCGGCGAGGGCAAGCAGCTCCGCCGGCTCGAAGACATGGCCATCGGGATTGTTCGGGTTGACCACCACCACGATCCGCGCTGTGCCCGCCACCTCTTCCAGCCGCGCGAAGCGGCTGATCCGGTGACCAGCGGCGGCGAAGGTCAGGGCGTGCTCGGAATAGGTCGGCGTGAGGATCGCGACATTCGTCGGTGCGAAGAGATGCGGAAGCGCCGCAATCAGCGCCTGCGTTCCGGGGGCGGCGACGATGCCAGCCGTGTCGGGCGCGCCGTAGCAGCGTCGCGCCGCCGCCAGTGCCTCGCGCTCCAGCCCTGCCTCGGGCAGCCGCTGCCAGAGCGCAGCATCGAGATCCGGAAGGCGGGGCGGTGTCGGATTGATGCCGGTCGACAGGTCGAGCCAGTCGGCCCGCGCGCCGCCATGGCGTGCGATCGCCGCATCCAGTGCCCCGCCATGCTGGAGCGCCTTCGGATCAGGCGACGCCATCACGCCTCCCCGTCGATGAGATGGAGGAAGGAGCCGCAGACGCTTCCCCGTCGCAGGCCGTAATCGCCCAGTGCCTCGCCGCGTGCATCCTCGGCCGTGAACAGCGGCGCGCCCGGCCCTTCCGAGACGATGGCCGTGTAGTGGAACTCATGTGCCCGCAGCGGTCCGGCCCAGGGACCGGGGCCGCACGGCGTCAGGCGGCGGTAGCCGAGATGCAGCCGGCGCTCGCGAAAGCTCGTGCGCATCGGCAAGAGGCCGAGCATGGAATGGGTGTCACCCTCCGCATCGGTCAGCGCCTCGCCCAGCACCATGTAGCCGCCGCACTCGCCATAGATCGCAACGCCCGTCGCCGCCGCCCCCAGCATGCCTGCACGGAATCGTCCGGCCTTGGCGATCTGCCCCGCATGGAGCTCCGGATAGCCGCCCGGCAGATAGATCGCGTCGGCCCGGTCGTCGGGCGCCTCGTCGGCCAGCGGCGAGAAGAAGGACAGTTCGGCCCCGGCCCGGCGCCAGCCATCCATGAGATGCGGATAGGCAAAGGCGAAGGCCGCGTCGCGGGCGATCGCGATATGGCGACCGAGCGGGGCAAGTGGTGTCGCCGAAGGATGGTTGCGCTCCGCATCGTCGCCACCGGCCAGAGCGGCAAGGGCCGGCACGTCGCAGCCGGCGTCGAGCCAGTCGGCGGCCCGGTCGAGGAACGCGTCGAGATCGGCGTGCTCGCCGGCCTGCACCAGCCCCAGATGGCGCTCGGGCAGGGCAAGATCGCCCTGTCTCGGCAGCACGCCGAGAACCGGAATGCCGAGGGGTGCCAGCGCCCCGGTCAGCAGCGCGGCATGTCGCGGCGAGCCGACACGGTTGAGGATCAGGCCCGCGATCCGGATGTCCTCGCGATGGCTGGCGAAGCCCCGCACCAGCGCCGCCACCGAATGGGACTGGCGGGCGCAGTCGACGACCAGCACGATCTTCAGGCCGAGCCGGGCCGCGAGATCGGCGGCCGAACCGCTGCCATCGGCCGCGCCGTCGAACAGGCCCATCATTGCCTCGACGACAAGGCCCCCCGTCGCGCGGGCCTCTGCCGCCAACCCTTCAAGCAGCGCCGGCCGCATCGCCCAGGGATCGAGATTGACGCAGGGCGCGCCGCTGGCGGCGGCATGGAAGGCGGGGTCGATATAGTCCGGCCCGGCCTTGGCCGACCCGACCGCGATGCCCCGTCGACGCAGCGTCCGCAGGAGCCCGAGGGTCACGCTGGTCTTGCCGGCGCCCGAATGGGGCGCGGCGATCATCAGTCCGCTCATCGCCCGGCCCCCGGCGCCGCATCGGCAACCGGACGCTTTCCGCCGGCCACCGCCCCGCCTATAAGGCGCCGATGGGCTTCAATCTCGGCGACGACAGCACGGACGGGTCCCGCGACAAGGGCGAAAGCCTGCGCCGCGGCTGGACCACTGGCGCCTGCGCCACTGCAGCCACCAAGGCGGCCCTCACCGCGCTTCTGACCGGCGACTTCCCCGATCCGGTGACGATCACCCTGCCCAAGGGCGAGACGCCGGCTTTCGCGCTCAACCGCGCGGAACGGACCGGCGACCGCGCCATGGCTGCGATCATCAAGGATGCCGGCGACGATCCCGACGTCACCCATCTTGCCGAGATCGTCGCGACGATCTGCTTCGGCGCGCCCGGCTCCGGCATCGTCTTTCGCGCCGGACCCGGCGTCGGCACGGTGACCCGCGAGGGCCTGCCCATCGGGGTCGGAGAACCGGCGATCAATCCGGTACCGCGGCAGATGATGCGCGACGTCGTTACGGCGCTCTGCGGCGAATACGGCCGCTCGGCGGATGTCCAGATCACCCTGTCCGTCACCGATGGCGAGGCGCTGGCGACCGAAACCTGGAACCCGCGCCTCGGCATTCTCGGCGGCCTGTCGATCCTCGGCACGACCG
Source organism: Aurantimonas manganoxydans SI85-9A1 (assembly GCF_000153465.1). Classification (GTDB taxonomy): domain Bacteria; phylum Pseudomonadota; class Alphaproteobacteria; order Rhizobiales; family Rhizobiaceae; genus Aurantimonas; species Aurantimonas manganoxydans. Next base: position 3,848,128 of record NZ_CH672387.1, read on the forward strand.
GGATCGTCCACCCCTTCTCCTGCTCGGCCTGGATCCACTCCATCCACCGCGGCATCGACGTGGCGCGGGCGGCCGGGCTCGACCATGTCGTCGGCGCCACGGGCTCGGCCAGCGAGAACGCCGCGCGGGCGCTGCATCCGGAGCTGCCGGAGATCGCCTATCTCGACATGGGCGATTTCGCCGGCGGGCTGCTCAAATATCTGCGCGCCCATCCGGTGCCCCACGTCACCATCGCCGGCGGCTTCGCCAAGCTGACCAAGCTGGCCCAGGGTGCGATGGATTTGCATTCGGGCCGCAGCCAGGTGGATTTCGCCTTCCTCGCCGGCCTGGCCGAGACGATCGCACCCGAACGCGGCGCCGCGCTGCGCGAGACGATCCTCGGTGCCAACACGGCCAAGGCCGTGCTCGACCTGTGCGCAGCCGAGAACATCGATCTCGCGGACGCCATTGCCGTGCGGGCGCAGGGCAGCGCCGCCGCCATCCTGCGCGGCGCCCCCGTTGTGCCGCACATCATCGTGGTCGACCGGGCCGGAGGCGTGGTTGCCCGCACCGGCTGAGATGATCCTGATCCTCGGCGGCACCGCGGAGGCGAACGCGCTGGTAAGCCGGCTCTGCGAAAGCGTGCCTGCGGCGCGAATCGTGTTGTCGCTCGCCGGGCGCACGGCCAAGCCAGTCAAGCCTGCGGGCTGCGATATCCGCATCGGCGGCTTCGGCGGCGCCGAGGGGCTGGCGGCCTTCCTGCGGGAGGCGGGCGTCAGCTGGCTGGTGGATGCGACCCATCCCTTCGCCGCCGGCATCTCGCGCAACGCCGCCAGGGCCGCAGCGCTTGCCGGCGTCAGACGGATCGCGTTCGTCCGCCCGGCGTGGGACAAGCAGGCGGACGACAACTGGATCGACGTCGATTGCCTCGGTACGGCCCGCGACGCCCTCCCCGTCGGCGCAAGGCCGTTCCTCGCGTTGGGGCGCCAGCATCTCGCGCCCTTCGCCCATCGCCCGGATCTGACACCCGTCGTGCGGATGATCGATCCGCCGGAGCCGCCATTGGCGTTTGCGGCCGAGATCGTCCTCGGCCGGCCATCCTCGGACGCTGAGACCGAAGCCGCGCTGCTGCGCTGGCTCGGCGTCACGCATCTCGTCTGCCGCAATTCCGGTGGCGCGACGTCATACGCCAAGGTCGCCGCGGCGCGCCGGCTGGGCCTGCCGGTGGTGATGATCGCGCGGCCCCCGGCCCCGCCGCCGCCGCTGGCCGGCTCGCTCGACGCGGTTCTCGCGCTCCTCGGCATCGCCGCCTAGACCGCAGCCTGCTTGCGCCTGGGCCGCATCACATGGACGTGCCCCGCGTCGTAGAGCTTGGAATCGATGAAGTCCTCGGCACCCAACGCCCGCCCGACGAAGATCAGCGCGGTGCGGGTCAGCTTGGCCTCGCGCGCCTTGCGGTGAATGTCGCCCAGCGTGCCGTGGATGAACGCCTCGTCGGGCCAGCCGACGCGATAGGCGATCACCGCCGGGCAATCCTCGCCATAGGCCGGCAGCGGCAGAAGCTCGCGCTGGATATGCGGAATGTTGCGCACCGACAGATGGATCGCCAGCGTCGCGCCGCTCCGGCCCAGCGTCGACAGTTCCTCGCCCTCCGGCATCTTCGACGACTTCATCGCCGTGCGCGTCAGGATCACCGTCTGGCAGATTTCGGGAACCGTGAGCTCCGTCTGCATCATCGCCGCCGCAGCGGCGAAGGCCGGCACGCCGGGGGTGATGTCGAAGGGAATATCGAGCGCCTTCAGGCGGCGGATCTGCTCGGCGATGGCGCCGTAGAGCGACGGGTCGCCGGAATGCACCCGTGCCACATCCTGGCCGCGTTCATGCGCCGCCGCCATCTCGTCGACGATCTCGTCCAGCGTCATCGGCGCCGTGTCGAGGACCTTCGCATCCTCGGGCGCAGCCTTGACCACGGCCTCGGGCACCAGCGAGCCGGCATAGAGGCAGACCGGGCAGGATTCGATCAGGCGCAGGCCGCGCACGGTGATCAGGTCGGGCGCGCCGGGACCGGCGCCGATGAAATGGACGGTCATGCCGCGTTGTCCTTTCGAGGGCTCTCCGCCATGCCGGTGCCGGCCTTCCCGGCATAGCCGCGGGGCGTGTAGACCCATTCCCGCCCGTCGCCGGTGGTGACGCTACGCGTGTCGGACGAGCCGACGATCACCACGGTCAGCATGTCGACATCGTCGACGTCGAGGGCGCTCAGCGGCACGACACGCAGGCGTTCGCCGGTGCGGCCGAGATTGGTGGCGAGGATCACCGGCGTGTCGGCGGGGCGATGCTTCAGCAGTTCGTCCCGGGCGAAGGCGAGCTGGGTGCGCCGCTTGCGCGACACGGGATTGTAGAAGGCGATGACGAAGTCGCCCTCGCCGGCTGCGCGCACCCGGCGCTGGATGTCGTCCCACGGCGTCAGCAGGTCGGAGAGGGAGATGGTGCAAAAATCGTGGCCGAGCGGCGCCCCGGCACGCGCCGCGGCGCCCTGCAGCGCCGAGATGCCCGGCGAGCATGCGATGGCGATGCGCCTGGCACTCGCGGACACGCCGTCCTTGTCGAGGAGTTCGAAGACCAGAGTCGCCATGGCGTAGATGCCAGCGTCGCCCGAGCAGACCAGCGCCACGTCGCGGCCCTCGCCGGCCAGTTCCATGGCGTGGCGCACCCGCGCCTCTTCCATACCAAGGTCGAAATCGTGGCGCGTCTTGCCGTCGGCTAGCGGACCGAGCAGGTCGAGATAGAGCGAATAGCCGACGAGATCGCTGGCGGCTGCGACCATGTCGCTGACCTCCGGCGAACGCCATTCGGCGCCGCCCGGCCCGATGCCGACGACGGACAACCTGCCCCGTGTCCGGCCAATGCGGCCTGCGTCCAGCGGCCGAGGTGCCTCGGCGAGCGCGGCGGTGACGCGGCGGCTCTTGCGCTTGGCGAGCCGCAGGCGCCCGTCGGCCCCGACGGATGCCAGCGCCGCACCCTCGGCGACGCCGTGGCAGCCGGTCTCGGCAAAGACGACATCCGAGGGCGTGGCGAGGCGCGGCGCCTCGGCCTCCAGCTCGGCGGCGGTGAAGAACCGCGCCGGCACGCCGAAATGCGCAGCCACCGCATGGACCGCCGGCTCGTCCGCCTTCAGGTCGATGGAAGCGATGGCGGCGAGCGCCAGGGGGCTGACGCCGGCTTCGGCGAGGGTCACCTCGGCCAGTGCGATCGCTTCCTCGGCCGGCGCATGGCGCTCGCTGCCGATGCCGAGAACAAGCCTCTGCGGCCGGTAGAGCAATTCGCCGGCGTTCGGTCCCCCTGCTTCCATGCTGGCGCGCAGGCGCACCGCGCCGTCCGCGGCGAAGGGAATCCGCGAGGCGGTCAGCCAGTCGGCGGCGGACGCTGCCTCGCCGTCCAGCCTGGCATGGGCACCGGCGACGAGCGCCGCCATCGCGGGCTTGGCATCCTGCGGGTTGTCCAGCCGCCAGCCCGCCGGCGGCGCATCGAGCGCGACGCCGAAACGCAGGTCGCCGGCGGTGGTGACGGCCGCGACGCCGCCGAGTTCGGCCGCGATGGCCCGGGCCAGATCATTGGCGCCGTGATGACCGCCGAGCAGCGGCACGACGGCCGAGCCGTCTTCGGCGACGGCGACGACAGGCGGCTCGGCGGATTTGTCCGACAGCAGTGGCGCGAGGATGCGGATCAGCGCGCCCGCCGCCATCAGGGCGACGGTCGGCCGGCCCTCCCGGAACAGCGCCTGCAGGTGCGGACCGGCGGCCTCGAAGCGAACCGGCGCATCAAGGCAGCGGCCGGCGGCGCCGTGGATCTCGCCGCCGAGACATGCCGCAAGACGATCCGCGAGCGGCCGCGCGGCATCGGACAGGATGATGATGGCCGGGTTTGTCATTGCGCGGTCTCCCGGCGCTGGATGACCGCGTCCCGAATGCCGGGCTCGGCACCGCGATAGCCGAGGATCATCGAAAAATAGGGGGCGTCGCCGGTTACGTCGGCCAGCGGCATGATGCGCTCCTCGGGCAGGGTCACGCGCTCGCAATAGGCGCAGGCGTCGGTCAGGTTCATTGCACCGAGCAGCGCCTTCACGCGGCCGAAATGCCGCCCGAGCTTCATGATGGCAAAGGCGTCGGATGCTTCGATCCGCTGGCGCAGGGCGTCGTCGTCGAGGGGCCCGGGGATCACCGTCAGGATGTCGTTGCGGGCGGCCAGCGGGCGGTGCGAGGCGGCGGTGGCGGCCATCACCGAGGAGACGCCGGGCACGATCTCGACCGGAAAGCGGCCCGACAGGCGCTCGAAGAGATACATGAAGGAGCCGTAGAAGAACGGATCGCCCTCGCAGAATACCGCCACGTCCTGGCCGGCGGCCAGCCGGTCGCCGATCCTTGCCGCGGCCTCGTCGTAGATGGCGGCCGCGGGAAAGCGCTCGGTGCGCATCGGCACGACGATGGCGATCTCCTCCTGCGCGCCGGTCAGATAGCCTTCGACGATGGCGCGGGCAAAGCTCGTGCCGTGGTCCGGCGCGGGATAGGCGATCACCGGCGCGGCCTTCAGGATGCGCAGCGCCTTCAGCGTCAGGAGTTCGGGATCGCCCGGCCCGACGCCCAACCCGTAGAGGGTGCCGGGCGCGCTCACGGGCGGTCGCTCTTGGTCACATGCCAGTGGATGACCGGCATGGCCGGCCGGAAGCCCCGATACGGCCCGACCTCCTCGGCCCGGTCGACCTGAATGCGCATGAGTTCGCCGCCGAGCCGCGCATGCAGGTCGAGAAGGATCGCCTCGGATTCCAGCGTGACCGCATGGGCGACCATTCGCCCGCCGGGCTTCAGCGCTTCCCAGGCCGCGTCGAACACGCCGTCGGTCAGGCCGCCGCCGATGAAGATCGCGTCCGGGGCCGGCAGATCGGCGTAGGCGTCCGGAGCGGCCCCCTCGACGATGCGAAGCTCGGGCACGCCGAGGGCCTCCGCGTTCTCGCGGACCATCGCAAGACGGTCCTCGACCGGCTCGATGGCGATCGCCGCCATGCCGGGCGCCGTGCGCAGCCATTCCACCGAAATCGAGCCCGAGCCGGCGCCGACATCCCACAGGAGATGGCCCGGCAGCGGCTGCAATGCCGAAATGGCGAGGCCGCGCAGGACCCGCTTGGTCATCTTGCCGTCGTTGACGAAGGCGTCGTCGGCAAGCCCCGGCACCAGCGGCCGCGGTTCGGCGGCTCGGCCCGCGACGCATTCCACCGCAACGGTGTTGAGGTCGGCGATGCCCGTCAGGTCGAAATCGGCCGCGACCGTGGCGCGAATGCGCTCGCGGGTGCCGCCCAGATGCTCGCAGACGACGATCCGGCTCGGCCCGTAGCCGCGCCCGGTGAGCAGCCGCGCGAGAGCCTGCGGGGAGCTGCCGTCCGCCGAATAGATCAGCAGCCGGGCGCCCGGCACCAGATGCCGCGAGACCCCCTCGAGCGGGCGTCCGTGCACCGTCAGGCACTGGCAATCGGCCAGCGGCCAGCAAAGGGCAGCGGCGGTCAGCTGGAAGGCCGAGGGCGACGGCAGCACCCGCATTTCGGCCGGATCGACATGGCGCGTCAGCGTCGCCCCGACGCCGAACCACATCGGATCACCGGTCGCCAGCACCACGGTGGGCGAGCCGGCACAGGCCTGCAGCGCGATCATGGAATCGTCGAAGGGCTTCTCCCAGGCGATCTGCTGGGCGCTGAAATCGTCGAGCATCGCCAAATGGCGCTCGCCGCCGAAGATCGTCCGGGCGGCGCGCAGCGCGTCCAGCGCTTCCGAGGACAGCGAGTCGAGCCCGCCATCGCCGATCCCCACCACCGTCAGCCAGGGCTGGGCCGCGTCGGTCATGGCCTATTCGAGCCCCTGTGCCAGCGCGTTGACCGCCGCGGCCGCCATGGCGCTGCCGCCGCGCCGGCCGGTCAGGGTCACGAAGGGAATGCCGCGCGGATCGCGCACCAGCTCGGCCTTGGATTCGGCCGCGCCGACAAAGCCGACCGGCAGGCCGACGATCAGCGCCGGCCGTGCCGCGCCCTCGTCGATGCGCTCCAGGAGGCGGAACAGTGCCGTCGGGGCGTTGCCGATGGCGACGATGGCGCCGTCCATGACGTCGTTCCACAGATCGACCTGCGCCGCCGACCGGGTCGTGCTCTCGCGCTCGGCGATGCGGCGGGTCCGCGGATCGTTCAGCCGGCAAACGATCTTGTTCTGCTGGGGCAGCCGCGACGAGATGATGCCGTGCGAGACCATCTCGGCGTCGCAGAGGATCGGCGCACCCCGGTCGAGCGCGGCGCGTCCGGCCCCGATCGCATCCTCGGACAGGACGAGGTCGGAGACGATGTCGGGCATGCCGCAAGCATGGATCAGCCGGATGGCCAGATCGTGGGCGTTTTCCGGCAGGTTCGACAGGTCGGTCTCGGCACGAATCTGCCGGAAGCTCTCGGCATAGATCGCGGCGGGATCGCGCAGATAGTTGAGCCGCGAGCCCGGCGCGACATAGGCGTCCGGCTCCTCGGCCGCCGTTTCGGCCAGCCGGTGGCCAAGCCCGGCGATCCAGCCTTCCTCGGTCAGGACGTTGCTGCGCTCGGCTTCGGACAGATCGGTCGGCGCGGCCAGAAGCTCGCCGAAGCGGCCCTCGGCGTCGAAGCGGGCGAAGATGTCCGCCAGCCCTTCCACCTGCGCCTCGTCGAGACAGGATTTCTCGCCCTTCTCGATCGCGGCGAGACTCGGATAGATCTCGGCCAGGACGATCGGCGCGCCGAGATCGTCGGCAAAGCGCGTCTCGAAAGGCCAGACCGACACGTGCTCGGCGAACTCCGGATCGCGGCGCAGATGCTCGAGCCGGGCAATGCCGGTGATCGCCTGGCTGCCGACGCTGCCGGCGAAGGCGAGCTTCCAGACCGGCTGGGCCTTGGCGGTGCGCTGCTCGGCCAGGCGCTTTTCGGGCAGCGCCGTCGGATAGGGCTCCGGCCGCGCGACCGGCAGGCCCGGCACTTCCTGGTGCATCGGACGACCCCAGTACATCGGCGCGAAGGCCAGCGCCTCTCGGTTCAGCCGGCCGGTGACCTCGAAGCGGTTGGAGAAATTGTCGTCCCGGTCCTGCATCGCCTCGGCAAGGAAATGCCACAGAGCGCGCCAGTCTGGTGTGCCAGCAATCGCCGCGGCCGCCCCAGCGGGATAGCCGAAGGGGAAGTCGAAGCCGGCGAAGACGCGCTTGTTCTCGGCCAGCGAGTCCCGGAAGAACTGCCGCAGCATCGCCATCGCCGCCGAGCGGGTCGACGGGTTGGTGGTTTCCAGAAGTCGCGTCTCGGCACCTTCGCGCTCGGCAAAGGCAATCCAGATGGAATCCTTGCCGGTGGTCGGCGTGTTCGATGCGGACCAGTCGACGATCGCGTAGCGGTCGAACAGCGGCGTCATCCGATCCTCGTGAAGCTGGAGTGCGGCACCCCGTCAGTCCTTGCGCATGGAGCGAGGGCCGAGCGGGTGGTCGGCATGGGGATAGGGGTGGTGATGGTGGTCGGCACCGCCATGACCATGCGAATGGCCGTGACCGTGCCCGTGAGCACGATCGTGCGCCGCGTGGTGATGGTGGCCGTGGGAATCGGCGTGAGAATGGTCATGCCCATGGCCGTGCCCGTGATCGGCGGCTGTTTTATGGTCATGCGCGTGGTCGTGGCCGTGGGCATGCCCCGCCCCCGAAGCAGCCGCGGCGGCCGTCCGGCAGGCGCCGGTGCAGACCGTGTCGCAGAGCGTGCAATCGGCCGACGAGCCGACGCCCTCGACGTGATGGTGATGGCTCTCCTGCGCCAGGCCCACTTCCGCCTCGAAGCCCAGCACCTGCTCGCGGTACTTGCACATCTGGCAGTTCATGTTGTTGGTGCCCTCGAGGATCTCGCCGAGGCGGTCGACGAAGGTCTCCACCACCAGATCATGGGCGCCGAGATAGGGTGCCTTGAGGAAGCGGATCTCGGGATGGGCGGCGGCGACGATGTCGGTCTGGTCGTAGATCCGTCGCACCAGGACGCCGGTGAACAGGAAATACGGGAAGACGACGATGCGGCTGTAGCCGAGGCGGCTGGCATGTTCGAGGCCCGGCTCGACCAGCGGAAAGGTGACGCCCGAATAGACCGTCTCGCCCCAGCCGAAGCCGAGGCCCTCCCACAGCATCCGCATGACCTTGGCGACGTTGGAATTGGCGTCGGGATCCGAAGCGCCGCGACCGACCACCACCAGCATGGTGTCGTGCAGCGGCTCGCCGTCCTGCCAGCCATCGGCGCGCAGGCATTCCTTGATGCGCTCGCCGGCGGCGCGGATCATCTTCAGGTCGACGCCGAGCTCGCGGCCATATTCGATGCGCAGGCCATTGGCTGCGGCATAGGTGTTGAGGACGGAGGGGATGTCGTTCTTGGCGTGGCCGGCGGCAAACAGCATGCCCGGCAGCGCCAGCACCGTCTCGGCGCCGGATGCCTTCAGCTTGTCGAGGCCGTCGCGGATGACCGGCTTGGCAAATTCCAGATAGCCATGCTCGACCGACCAGTCGGGCAGCCGGGTGCGGAGCTTCTCGGCGAGGCCGCCGAACTCGATCATGGCGCCCTGGTCGCGGCTGCCATGGCCGCACAGCATCAAAGCCTTCATCGCCCCCGTTCCTCTCATCTCGAAGCCGGAGGAGCCGCGGCGGCCGGAGCCGGTTTGCGGTTCGGTCCGACAGTTCCGTCTTGGCCCCCTGCTTGGGTCGGCCGCACCGGAATGATTTCAGCCCGTCACGCGGGCACCGTCAGTTCAAGCCATGGCCTAGACCGCTAGCCGCCCCGCCGTCAAACGAAGTGTTCGCGAGCCGGGTCGACGCGCCCGGCAACGGTGCTTGGGTCGGCGGTCGCAGCAATGCTATTGCGGGGCGGATACGCCGCTTCCGCTCCTGCCGCCTGCCCGCCCCGCCAAGGATCTGCCGCATGCCCCGGACTCCCGCCATCATGCTCCAGGGCACCGGATCGGATGTCGGCAAGACCGTGCTGGTCGCTGGGCTTTGCCGGCTGTTTGCCCGGCGCGGCCTGAAAGTGCGGCCGTTCAAGCCGCAGAACATGTCGAACAACGCCGCCGTAGCGCTGATTCCGGAGACCGGCGGCTTCGGCGAAATCGGCCGCGGGCAACGGCTGCAGGCGCTGGCCTGCGGCACGGCGCCGACGGTCGACATGAATCCGGTGCTCCTGAAACCGCAGTCGGAGACCGGCAGCCAGATCGTCCTGCGGGGCCGGGTGGCCGGCGAGGCGAAGGGCCGCGACTATCAGCGGCTGAAGGCCGGTTTTCTCGACACGGTGCTCGACAGCTTCGCACGGCTCTCCGCCGGTGCGGATCTCGTCATCGTGGAAGGCGCCGGGTCGCCGGCCGAGATCAATCTGCGCGCCAACGACATCGCGAATATGGGCTTTGCCACCGCCGCCGACGTGCCGGTGATCCTCGTCGGCGATATCGATCGCGGCGGCGTCATCGCCTCGCTGGTCGGCACCCACGCCATCCTGCCCGAGGCCGACCGGCGGCAGATCGCCGGCTATCTGATCAACAAGTTTCGCGGCGACGTCTCGCTGTTCGACGACGGGCTCGCCGCCATCACCGACTTCACCGGCTGGCCGAGCCTCGGCGTGGTGCCGCATCTCGCCGCTGCGGCGAAGCTGCCGGCCGAGGATTCGGTGGCGCTGGAACGGTTGTCGGCGCCAGGCGCCGAACGAAAGCTGACCGTCGCCGTGCCGCTGCTCGGCCGGATCGCCAATTTCGACGATCTCGACCCGCTGAAAGCCGAGCCGGATGTCGACATCGTCTTCGTGCGGCCCGGTGACCGGCTGCCGGAGCACGCCGCGCTGGTTCTGATTCCGGGCTCGAAATCGACCATCGGCGATCTGGCCGCCTTCCGGGCGAATGGCTGGGACCGGGATCTCGCCGCCCATCACGCGCGCGGCGGCCATGTCGTGGGCCTGTGCGGCGGCTACCAGATGCTCGGCCGCGCGGTGCGCGATCCACATGGCATCGAGGGGCCGGTGCGCCAGGCGGAGGGGCTCGGGCTGCTCGATGTCGAGACGGTGATGGAGCCGGAAAAGACCGTGCGCGAGGCGCGGGTCACCGCACCCGACGGCGCGCCGCTCGACGGCTACGAAATCCATCTCGGCCGCACCGCCGGTCCCGACTGCGCCCGGCCGGTCTGCCTCATCGACGGGACGCCGGATGGCGCGTCATCGCCCGACGGCCGGGTCTTCGGCACCTATCTGCACGGGCTGTTCGGCGCCGATGGCTGGCGCCGCAGCTTCCTCGCCCGCTTCGGTCTCGACGCCGCCGACACCGGCTACCGGGCGGGTGTCGAAGCCGCGCTGGATGCGATCGCGGACGAGCTGGAGCGGGTGATCGCCGTCGACCGCCTACTCGCCCTCGCCCGCAACCGCGATTGAACCCGGCGCCTTAGCGGCCGGCGGCCCAGGCCTTGAACTTCTCGGCCCAGTCGCTGTGCCAGCGCGACAGCGGCGGCCGGTTCTCGACGATGTCGCCCGCCGCCCAGGCGATGCGCTTCTCGTCCATCTCGCGGGTCACCTCGCCATCCGGGCAGAGGATGTAGAATTCATCGGTGCCGAGCTTCTCCAGCATGAAATCGGCGGTCTGTTCCGGCGTCCAGGCGCCGTCGGGCTTCTCGACCCGTTCGCCCCGCGTCAGCGGGGTGAAGACGAAGCCCGGGATCATCAGCCGCGCCTCGACCCGTCCGCCTTGGCGGTTGCGCAGATCATGCTGCAACGCCTCGGTAAAGGCCTTCAGCCCGGCCTTGGAGACGTTGTAGGCCGGGTCTCCCGGCGGCGTGGTAATGCCCTGCTTGGAACCGCTGACGACGATCAGCCCGGGCTCGCCGCCGGCGACCATGCGCTCGCCGAAGATCTGGGCAACCTGGATGGCGCCGTGCAGATTGACCCGCAGCACCGCGTCCCAGTTGGCCTGCGGCCCGAAGATGCTGCTGCCCGGCTGGATGCCGGCATTGTCGAACAGAAGGTGGATCGTGCCGAAGCGGCCGAAGAGGTTCTTGGCCAGGGCCTCGACCGCGGCACGGTCGCCGACATCGGTGTTCGACGTCAGAACCGTGCCGGACGGGCTTTCGGCAGCGACGGCCTCCTTGGCGGCGGCGAGCCGCTCCTCGATCCGGTCGACCAAACAGACGGTCATGCCGGCGGCGGCAAAGCGCTTGGCGGCGGCAAGGCCGATGCCGGACGCGCCACCGGTGACGACGGCGACATTGCCGTCCGCAATGACGGGATGGGTCATTGTTGGTTCCTTCTCACGGGGCATGGCTTGTGGAAATGATCCGACGCCGGGGGCGTGCGACGGACTAACATCGGCATTTCGCGTCGATCCGCAAGGGGCGGCGCACCGCCCGCCGCCAGGGCAGCGACGGGCGACAGCTTCAGCCGTGCAGCTTCAGGGCGGGCCCGCGTGCCGGGCTGATGACGTCGGCGACGATCGCCACCGTGCCCCGCAGCGGCCCCAGCACTGCCCATTGATGCTGGCGCTGGAGAGCGTGATAGGCGGCGGTGGCGAACTGGCCGGCGACGTAGAAATCATCCTTGCGGGCAAAGCCGATCAGGCCCACCGAACCGGCGCGGCCCAGCGACACCAGCTTGCCCTTGTCGCGGAAGACGAAGGGGCCGGGCGTTTCGCCGGCCAGTGCCTTGGGGATCGCCGAGGCGAGATAGTCGGCCTGCTGGCTGGCGCATTGCGCGGTCGGCGGCAGCGGCATCTGGGCGCCGGCCGGCGTATGGCTGGCCGCGTCGCCCAGGACGTAGATCGCCGGATCGACGGTGGTGCGCAGCCGGTCGTCGACGACAATGCGGCCCTTGCGGTCCATCTCGAAGTCGGCGAGCCCCTTCAGGCAGGGATGGCCGACGAGCCCGGCCGCCCAGACGGCGATGTCGGCGGGCCAGCTCTTGCCGTCGGCGGAGCGGACCTCGCTGGCCGTGACCGCCGCGACCCTGGCGCCGGTCTCGACCGAGACGTCGAGCGCCTTCAGCCGGTCGGCGACACCGGTCCGCAGCTCGCCATTCGCCCCCGGCATCAGCTCGGGCGCCGCTTCCAGGATGGTCAAGTCGAGCAGCTTGCGGCGCGCGCGCTCGTCCTCGGGTTCGAAGAAGGCCTGTTCGGACAGGCGCAGATGGGCGGCAAGCTCGGTGCCGGTCGCGCCGGAGCCGATGATGACGATCCGCGCCGGGTCGGCGCCCGCCCGCGCCGCGATCATCGCCGCGATGAACAATTCGCGGAACTCGTCGGCATCGGTCTTGGTGTCGAGCCGGATGGCGTGTTCGGCGACGCCCTCGGTGCCGAAATCGGTGGTGACGCCGCCCAGCGCGACGACGCAGACATCGTAGGAGAGGTTGCGCGCCGGGGTCAGGAGCCGGCCGTCCTGGTCGTGCATGTCGCCGAGCCGCACGGTCTTCGCCGCCCGGTCGATCGCCTCGACCCGGCCCTGCTCGAAGCGGAAGCCGCGCATCTTGGCCAGCATGTAGAAACTGATCTCGGCAAGCGTCGAGTTCACCGTGCCGGCGGCGAATTCATGCAGCCGCGGCTTCCACAGATGGGTGCTGACCACATCGACCAGCGTCACGGCGCAAGTCTTCTCGGCGGCCAGTTCCGCCGCCAGTTCCAGCCCGCCGGCGCCGCCGCCGAGGATCAGGACGCGTTTGCGTTGCGCCTGCATGTCAGCCGGCCAGCCGGGCGAGCGCGTCCGGGAACAGCCCGGTCAGACCGATGAAGATCAGATACAGCGCCACGATGATGTTCAGAAGCCGCGGGATGACGAGGATGAGAACCCCCGCGATCAGTGCGACGATCGGCTGAATGCTGATGATTTCCATGATGCTGTCCCTTCCATGGCGGATGCCCCGCGACGGGAGATAGGACCGGTATCGTGTCAGGCCATGTACCAGCCGTGACTGGGGACGATCGACTGGCCGGTCAGCGCATTGGAGCGGAAACCGGCGAGGAACACCGCGATCTCGGCGACGTCCTCCATGGTGGTGAATTCCTGGTCGACGGTGCCGCCCAGCATGACCCGGTCGACCACCTCCTTCTCGGAAATGTTCAGGCTGGCCGCCTGTTCGGGGATCTGCTTCTCGACGAGCGGCGTCTTCACGAAGCCGGGGCAGATCGTGTTGGCGCGCACGCCGTGCTTCGCTCCCTCCTTGGCCATCACCCGGGACAGGCCGAGAATGCCGTGCTTGGCCGCGACATAGGCGGATTTCAGCGCTGACGCCTCGTGGCTGTGCACCGAGCCCATATAGATCAGCGAGCCGGATTTCTGCGGATACATGTGCTTCACGCATGCCTTGGTCAGCAGGAACGAGCCGTCGAGATGGATGGCCAGCAGCCTGCGGAAATCGGCATAGGGAAAATCCTCGATCGGATGGACGATCTGGATGCCGGCATTGGAGACCATGGTGTCGATCCGGCCGAAGCGACGCGCCACCGCGTCGACGCCGCTGTTCACCGCCTCCTCGCTGGTGACGTCCATCTCCACCGCCATCGCCTCGGCGCCGGCCTCTTCCAGTTCGCCGACGACACGACCGGCAGCCGCCATGTCGATGTCGCAGATCGCCAGACGCGCGCCCTCGCGGGCGAAACTCAGCGCGATCTGCCTGCCGATCCCCGATCCGGCGCCCGTGACGACCGCGACATTGCCCTGCATCTGCATGTGATCTCTCCACCGTTGTCGTGGCAGTTAAGATGGGCGGTGCGTGCAGTGCAACAAGACCGGAGGAGCTGTACATACGCGCGATTTCAGGCGCGTATGTCCGAGGCTGAACGGCGGAATGGAGGTCATCGGGCATGGCGAGTTTTGCGGTCTCGCTCGCCGGCGTCTAGCTGGCCGCCGTTGCCTCTTCCACCATAGCGTCGTTCGGTTGGGTCACCTTGTCCATCTGGTCGGCCGCGCCGCCGCGTTAGCGCCAGGAGGTTGGTTTGGGAGGCGATCTCGTCGATGACGAAAATGATCCTCCCACAAACAGACATGCCGGCTCGAAGGCCGGCATGATGCATTCTGGTGATGGAAGCCGGGATCAGAACTCTTCCCAGCTCTCCTCCTGGGCGCGCGGGGCGCGGGCCGCACCGCCCGCACCGGTCGGGCGAAGCTGGGTCACTGCGGCACTGCGACGCGGCGCCTGCGCAGGGCGGGCCGGGCTGCGATTCAGGTCGCCGGCACTGGTGCGGAACTGCGCCATGGCATGGGCGAGTTCGTCGGTCTCGTTGGCCAGCGTCTGGCTCGCCGCGGTCGCCTCTTCCACCATCGCGGCGTTCTGCTGGGTGATCTTGTCCATCTGGTCGGCGGCGCCAGAGACTTCGCGCAGGCTCGTCGCCTGTTCGCGAGCGCTCGAAGCAATGGTCGAAATGACCTCGGCCATCGCGCTGACCTCGGTGACGATCTCCTCCAGCGACTTGCCCGAGGCCGTGACCAGCTCGACGCCGGTGCCGACCTGTTCGCGGGAGGTTGCGATCAGCGTCTTGATCTCCTTGGCGGCTTCCGCAGAGCGCTGGGCGAGGCCGCGCACTTCCTGGGCAACGACCGCAAAGCCCTTGCCTGCTTCGCCGGCCCGTGCCGCCTCGACACCGGCATTCAGCGCCAGGAGATTGGTCTGGAAGGCGATCTCGTCGATGACCGAGATGATCGAGTTGATCTTCTCCGAGGACTGCTCGATCTGGCCCATGGCCGCGACCGCCTTGCCGACAACCTCGCCGCCCTTCTGGGCCTTTTCACGCGCACCTGACGCCACCTGCTGGGCCTTGCCGGCGCCCTCGGCGGTCTCGTTGACGGCCTGGGTCACTTCGCCCAAAGCCGCGACGGTCTCTTCCAGGCTCGCCGCCTGCTGTTCGGTGCGGTGGGCGAGATCGTTGGAGGCGGTGTTGATCTCGCCGAGACCCGTGCGGATCGAGGCGATCGACGTCACGACGCCGGAGAAGGCCGTTTCGAGCTTGGCGATGGCATCGTTGAAGAGGCCGCGCACGCCCTCGTAATCCTTCGTGAATTCCCGATCGAGGCGGGCGGTCAGGTCGCCGCTGGCCAGCCGCTCGAAGCCTTCGGTCATTTCGGCCATGAAGAACTCATGCGCCTTGACGTAGCCTTCGCCCAGTTCGGCCTGGCGGATGCGCTCGGCTTCCTCATCGGCGGCTGCGATCGCAGCCTGCTCCTTCAGTTGGCGCTGTTCGATCACGGTATGGCGCAGATGCTCCACCGAATTGGCCATCCGGCCGATCTCGTCGGAGCGATCGAGCCCCACGACCTCGACGTCGGTCTTGCCGTCGGCGACGTCCGCGACGGTTTCGGTCAGCTTCTGCAGCGGCGCGAACATGCGCTTGGAGATCCACAGGACTGCCAGGCCGATCAGCACCGCGCCGATGACGGAGATGGCACCGAGCCGGATTTCGAGCGCCTGGACGGCGGTCAGGAACTCGGCCTCGGGCACGCCGACATAGAGGACGCCGATGGTCTTGCCCGACGCATCCTTGATCGGATCGTAGGCGGTGAAGAAGGAGGTGCCCAGAATATCTGCCTGACCGCGGAACGGCCGGCCCTCGATGAACAGCGCATCATGCACCGGGCCACGGGCGAGAACCGTGCCGACGGCGCGGCCACCGTCGGGCTTCATGACATTGGTGGAGACGCGGGTGTCACCCATGAAGATCGTCGCGGTGCCGCCGACCAGCGCCTTGACCTTGTCCACCGGCGCAAAGAAGTCGTTCAGCGGCTGGTTGCCCGCGTAGAGCGTATCGCCTTCGAGACGGAAGTCGTCGCCATAGTTGCGCAGAACCTCCCACGCGACCCGCATGTTGCTTTCCTGACGCTCTACGGCGCGCTGGCTGCCCTCTTCCTGTAGCAGGACCACGCCGGCGACTCCGAACATGGCGGTCAGGATCGCCAGGCAGGCGACCACCATGAGAGAGACTTTTGCTGGAAGAGACATTCGCGACAACATCGGCATCGAACCTCGGCTGGGATGCGCCGCCGCGGCCGGGCGGACGCCAGTATCCGCGCGATCGGCGGGGTTTCGTGACGGACAGGGGCCTTCACTGCGCAACCGTTTCCGGAAGGGCCAATTGTGCCGTCAGGAAATTTCTATCCACGGCTGCTGAAATTTCCGTTACCGCGAAGTCCCCTCGCGCCCGGATAGTCCACGCGAAAGCTTGCGCGGCGCCGGATCAGCACTTCTGCATGGCAGGCTTATTACTTCTCATGCATGTACAGCGGTATTCCGGCCAGTATCGCCATCCGCATGGAACGCGGCGCGATGCCTCGCGATGTCGTCCGGACCGACGCGGAACGGCCCGGGGCATTATCCCACCCCGGGCCGTTCCGATCATGCTGCTTCGCCGATTGCCCCAAAGGGCGCCCGGCGAGGCCGGTCAGAATTCCTCCCAGCTATCTTCCTGGATCTGCGTGGCGCGGGCGGCGCCGCCCGAACCGGTCGTGCGCATCTGTGTCACGCCGCGGGACGGCGCATGGCGCTGCGGCTGCGCCCGGCCTTCGCTGCGGCGGGCGCCGGCATTGCCGGCACTGGTGCTGAACTTGGCCATGGCATGGGCCAGTTCGTCGGTCTCGTTGGCGAGCGTCTGGCTCGCCGCGGTCGCCTCTTCCACCATGGCGGCGTTCTGCTGGGTGACCTTGTCCATCTGGTCGGCCGCACCCGAGACTTCCCGCAGGCTCGTCGCCTGTTCCCGGGCCGAGGAGGCAATGGTCGAGATGACCTCCGCCATGGCGCTGACTTCCGTGACGATCTCTTCCAGCGACTTGCCGGAGGCGGTGACCAGCTCGACGCCGGTGCCGACCTGCTCGCGGGACGTGGCGATCAGCGTCTTGATCTCCTTGGCGGCTTCCGCCGAGCGCTGGGCGAGGCCGCGCACTTCCTGGGCGACGACCGCAAAGCCCTTGCCCGCTTCGCCGGCCCGCGCCGCCTCGACACCGGCATTCAGCGCCAGGAGATTGGTCTGGAAGGCGATCTCGTCGATGACCGAGATGATCGAGTTGATCTTCTCCGAGGACTGCTCGATCTGGCCCATGGCCGCGACCGCCTTGCCGACGACCTCGCCGCCCTTCTGGGCCTTCTCACGGGCACCCGACGCCACCTGCTGGGCCTTGCCGGCGCCCTCGGCGGTCTCGTTGACGGCCTGGGTCACTTCGCCCAAAGCCGCGACGGTCTCTTCCAGGCTCGCCGCCTGCTGTTCGGTGCGGTGGGCGAGATCGTTCGAGGCCGTGTTGATCTCGCCGAGACCCGTGCGGATCGAGGCGATGGAGGTCACCACATGGCCGATGGCTTCTTCCAGCGACGCGACGCTGGCGTTGAACTTGGCCCGGATCGGCTCGAATTCCTCGGCCACCCTGTCCTGCATGCGCACGGTCAGGTCACCGGCCGACAGGCGCTCGAAGCCCACTTCGACGACGCCGACAAAGGCGCGCAGGTCCTCGGCCTTGGCGTTGTCGAGGGCCGCCTGACGCTTCTTGGCCTCGTCCTGGCTGATACGAGCGGCCTCGGCTTCCTCGGCCAGCTCGTCGCGTTCGATGGCGGCCCGCTTGAAGGCCTCGACCGCGCCGGCCATCTCGCCCACTTCATCGTGGCGGTTTGCGCCGGGGATGATGACGGTCTTGTCGCCGCCCGCCAGCTTTCGCATCACGCCGGCCATCTGGGAGATCGGCATCGCAATGGAGCGGGACAGGAAGAACCCCATAATCAGCGCGATCGCAGTGGCCACGACTGCACCCAAGGTAAGGGTCCAGTTCGCCGCACTTGCTACTGCATCACGTTCAACGATACGGCCGGCGATAATAGTATTCTGGCCATCGCGAACCTCGTCGATGATTGTGCGGCCCTCAGCCAGCGTGAGCTTCCCGGTGAGCGCAAACGCCTGATCACGCGTCAACGGGTTGCGAGCGAGTTCCAACTGGCGCTCAGCAGACTTCGTCTGCCAGTTGGCCACGACGGCCTGCAAGTTCTCTACGCGGGTCTTCTGATCGATCGAAACCGTATCCGCTTTGAAGGACTCGGCATGCGACGTGAAATCGGCTTTCGCTTTCTCGTATGTGGAGAGAAAGCCCTCGTTGTTGCTCAGCAGGTATCCACGCACAGCGTTCTGCTGTTCGACCATGTCCCTGAGCATATGCTCAGCGCTCACGCTCAAGCCGAAACTGACCTGGTTCTGATCGGCATTGGTTCCGATCGCATCCAACGAGCGATAGACGAGGAAGTCTGCCGCGATGGTGGCGAAGATGACGGCAAAAAAGGCGAGAGCGAGCTTCCTCGCCATGCGCAGATCGTTGATTCTCAATGTGGTTCCAGTCGGATTAGCTCAGAGACGTCCCGCGACGCCCATGAATAGAATCGACGCATCTGGTTAATTCCATCCTTACGGAACGGCGACGCACCTTTCATTCCGTCGTTCAGGCAGTGACAATTGGCCTAAACTACACGGCTGAATGGAAAGAACACCGACGGAACCGTCGCAGCGATAGCCACCACCTTCCGCCATGTCATCTCCCGCCTGCCCGGCACGTCGACATTGTCCCGCCGCCGGCCGGCGATCGCAAGGACCGGGCCGACGGCAATGGCGATTGCTGCGAAACTACCGCGGCTTAGGGCCGGCCGTAGCCGCCCGGCGTCGGCGTCGTGACGATCACCGCCTCGCCGGCCTGCAGCACGGTCTGGTCGCAACCTTCGAGCCGTTCGACGCTGCCATCCGCGCGGCGGATCTCGGTCTTTCCCATCTGGCCGTCCTCGCCGCCGGCGATGCCCCGCGGCGGCAAAGTCCGGTGCGACGACAGGATGGCGCAGTCCATCTCCTGCAGAAAGCGGATGGTGCGCTCGGTGCCGTCACCGCCGGCCTTCTCGCCGCCGCCGCCGGAACCAGCCCGGATATGAAAATCCTCCAGCACGACCGGATAGCGCATCTCCAGGATCTCCGGATCGGTGAGGCGCGAATTGGTCATGTGCACATGCACGCCCGACGTGCCGGCGAAGCTGGTGCCGTCGTTCATGCGACCGGCCGGCGAGCCCGAGCAGATGGTCTCGTAATACTGGTAGCGTGCGTCGCCGAAGGTCAGGTTGTTCATCGTACCCTCCGAGTTCGACAGCGCGCCGAAGGCGCCGAACAGCGCATTGGTGACATGCTGCGAGGTCTCGACATTGCCGGCGACGACGGCGGCCGGATAGACCGGCTTGAGCATCGAACCGTCCGGCACGACGATGCGGATCGGGCGCAGGCACCCGGCATTCATCGGGATCGGCTTTTCCACCATCACGCGGAAGACGTAGAGGACCGCGGCCCGCGTCACCGGCTCGGGCGCGTTGAAGTTGTTGGCCATGGACGGCGAGGTGCCGGTGAAGTCGACCGTCGCCTCGCGGGCCTCCCGGTCGATGGTGATCGCGACCTTGATGATCTGGCCGGAATCGGTCGGATATTCGTAGGCACAATCCTCCAGCCCGTCGATGAGCTGGCGCACTGCCTCGGCAGCGTTGTCCTGGACGAAGCCCATATAGGCGCGGGCCGTGTCGAGGCCGAAGGTCTCGACCATCTTGCGCAATTCGGCGACGCCCTTCTCGTTGGCCGCGATCTGCGCCTTCAGGTCGGCGACGTTCTGGTCGGGATTGCGGGCCGGATAGGGATGGTTGGTCAGGGCCCGGCGCAGTTCCTCCTCCTGGAAGATGCCGCCATCGACGAGGCGCAGATTGTCGATGAGGACGCCCTCCTCGTCGACCCTGGTGGCGCGCGGGGTCATCGAGCCCGGCGCGATGCCGCCGACATCGGCATGGTGGCCGCGCGAGGCGACGTAGAACAGGATCGTCCGCTTCGCGTCGTCGAAGACCGGGGTGACGACGGTGATGTCCGGCAGATGGGTGCCGCCATTATAGGGCGCGTTGAGGGCGAAGACGTCGCCCGGCCGGATCGCCTCCCGGTTCTGGGCGATGATCGTTTCGACCGAGCGGTCCATGGAGCCCAGATGCACCGGCATGTGCGGGGCGTTGGCGACAAGCGCGCCGGTGGCGTCGAAGACGGCGCAGGAGAAATCGAGCCGCTCCTTGATGTTCACCGAGGAGGCGGTGTTCTGCAGCGTCACGCCCATCTGCTCGGCGATCGACATGAACAGGTTGTTGAACACCTCCAGCAGCACCGGATCGGCACCCGCCTCGCCGGAGCCGGCCCTGGCCGTGCCGAGCGCGGCATGGCGGGCCTTCTTCTCTGTGCGGGTCAGGAGGACGTCGTTGTGGACGGTGATCCCCGCCGACCAGCCCGGCTCGACGACGATGGTCTGGTTGGGCTCGACGATCAGCGCCGGTCCGGCGATGCGGGCGCCCAGTTCCAGCGCCTCGCGGCGGAAGATACCGGCCTCGCGCTCGGCCCCACCGGTGTAGATGCGGCCGGTCTCGGAGGCTTCCGCCTCATAGGCCGCGACATTGCCCTCGCTCGCGTCGACGACCGTGTCGCGGCGCTCGGCGCCTTCCACCGACACGTTCTCGACGACGATCGGGCGATCCTCGTAGACGAAGCCGAACTGCGCCCGGTGGGCGTCCTCGAAGGCCGCGCGGGCGGCCGCGAAATCGCCGGTATGGACGACCGGCAGCATCGTGTCGGTGCCGTCATAGCGCAGTTGCAGCAGCAGTGTCGTGTCGACGCTCTCGTCGGCGACGCCCTGGGCGGCGAGTTCGCCGGCCACGGCCTTTCCGAGCTCCGCCGCCAGCGCGTCGATGGCGTCGCGGGACGCCTCTTCCAGCGGCGCGACCAGCGCCTGGCTGCGCGAGGAGAATAGCGAGGACAGGCCGATGCCGTAGGCCGACAGGAGGCCGGACATGGGGTGGATCAGCACCCGCTCCATCGACAGGGCGTCGGCGACAAGGCAGGCATGCTGGCCACCGGCGCCGCCGAAGGAATTGAGCAGGTAGCGCGAGACGTCGTAGCCGCGCTGCACCGAGATCTTCTTGATGGCGTTGGCCATGTTCTCGACGGCGATGGTCAGGAAGCCCTCGGCCATCTGCCGCGGATCGCGATCCTCGCCGAGCGTCGCCGCCATCGCCTTGAACTTTTCGGCGACGATGCCGGCGTCCAGCGGCTGGTCGCGGCCCGGCCCGAACACTGCCGGGAACAGCTCCGGCTTCAGCTTGCCGAGCATGACGTTGGCGTCGGTCACCGTCAGCGGCCCGCCCTTGCCGTAGGCCGCAGGCCCCGGATGCGCGCCGGCCGAATCCGGGCCGACCTGGAAGCGGCCCTGGTCGAGATGCAGGATCGAGCCGCCGCCGGCAGCCACCGTGTGGATGCGCATCATCGGCGCGCGGATACGCACGCCCGCAACCTCCGAATCCAGCGCCCGCTCATAGGAGCCGGCATAGTGGGTGACGTCGGTCGAGGTGCCGCCCATGTCGAAGCCGATGACCTTTTCCTCGCCGGCCAGGCGCGCGGTTTCGGCCATGCCGACGACGCCGCCGGCGGGGCCCGACAGGATCGCGTCCTTGCCCTGGAAGAGGTCGGCGGCGGTCAGTCCGCCCGACGACATCATGAACTGCAGCGACGGCGCGGCGGCATCTTCTGTGCTGGCGCCGAGCGCGCCGGCGACGCGGCTGACATAGCGCGACAGGATCGGCGTCAGATAGGCGTCGACGACCGTGGTGTCGCCGCGCCCGACGATCTTGACCAGCGGGGAGACCTCGTGGCTGACCGAGATCTGCGAGAAGCCCGCTTCTTCCGCCAGGGTGCGGGCGCGCTGCTCGTGGGCCGGATAGCGCCAGGAATGCATGAAGACGATGGCGACGGCGTCGATGCCGTCGGCCTTGGCGGCCGCCAGCGCGTCGCGCGTGCCCGCCTCGTCCAGTTCGCGCTCCAGCGTGCCGTCGGCCAGCACCCGCTCGCCGACTTCCGCCACCCGCTCGTAGAGCTGCTCGGGCAGGATGATCTCCTTGGCGAAGATGTCGGGCCGGGCCTGATAGGCGATCTTGAGCGCATCACGGAAACCGCGGGTGATGAGCAGCAGCGTGCGGTCGCCCTTGCGCTCGAGCAGTGCGTTGGTGGCGACTGTCGTGCCCATGCGCACGGTGCCGACGCGGTCCGAGACGATCGGCGCGTCGCTGGCGAGGCCGAGGAGGTCGCGGATGCCTTCGAGGGCGGCGTCCTCGTAGACGCCGGGATTTTCGGAGAGCAGCTTGCGCGGATGCAGGCCCCCGTCGGGATCGCGGCCGATGATGTCGGTGAAGGTGCCGCCCCGGTCGATCCAGAAGTCCCACTTGCCGCTGTTGACTGCACTCATCTTCGGCACTCCGCTCAAGATTTCATCTTTATCGGCGATTTATCGACAGATTATCAGCGTGTTTGACGAAGGGCAATTTTCGTGGAAGTCTTTCTTCCGGAAACAGCCATGGAGACTGCGATGAAGCATCTGTCGACGATTACGCTAGCCGCCACTCTGGTCCTGCCGGGCGCGGCCCTTGCCCAGACCGCCTGGGACATGCCGACCCCCTATGCGGAAGGCAATTTCCACGAGAAGAACATCGCCACCTTCATCGAGGAGGTGAACGGCGCCGCCGGCGACGCGGTCCAGATCACCCAGCACCCGAACCAGTCGCTGATCAAGCATCCCGACATCAAGAACTCGGTCCGCGACGGCATCGTGCCGATCGGCGAGTTGCTGGTCTCGCGGCTCGAGAACGAGAACCCGATCTACGGCGCCGATTCCGTGCCGTTCCTGGCCACCAGCTACGACGAGGCGAAGAAACTCTACGACGCCCAGAAGCCGATGATGGAAGAGGTGCTGGCCAAGGACGGCCTGAAGCTTCTGTTCTCGGTGCCGTGGCCGCCGCAGGGCCTCTACACCAAGCAGGCGGTGGATTCCGTCGCAGAACTCGGCGGCAAGTCGTTCCGCGCCTACAACACCTCGACCGAGGCGATCGCCAACGAAGCCGGCATGGTACCGACCCAGATCGAGGCCTCGGACGTGCCGACTGCCTTCTCGACCGGCCGCGTCGAGGCGATGATGACCTCGCCCTCCACCGGCGTCGACACCAAGGCCTGGGACTTCCTGTCGAACTACTACGTTCTCAACGCCTGGCTGCCGCGCAACATGGTGATCGTCAACCAGGCTGCCTTCGACGCCCTGTCGCCGGAGGCCCAGACCGCCATCACCGAAGCGGCGGCCGCCGCCGAAACCCGCGGCTGGGAGGCGTCCGTCGCCGAGACCGAAGCGGCCACCAAGACGCTGTCGGAGAACGGCATCGCGGTCGAGGAGCCGTCCGAGCAGATGAAGGCGGACTTCCAGAAGATCGGCGAGACGCTGACCGAGTCCTGGAAGCAGTCGGCGGGTGAGCCGGGTGCCGCCCTGATCGAGGCCTATCGCAACTGATCATTGCTCCCGTGAGACGGGCGGCGTCCATCGTCGCCCGTCTCTTGCCCCGAGCCTGCCCGTCAACCCGCCCGGAGCACCGATGCGTCGGATTCTCGATACGATCTACAGCGTGGCCGGCGGCATCGCCGCCTTCTGCCTTGTCGCCATCCTCGTCCTTGTCGCGCTGCAGGTGGGCGCCCGGCTCCTCGATTTCGCGCTGATCAGCCTCGGCGCGACGCCGACCCGCTTCGCTGTGCCTTCGCTCGCCGAGATCGCCGGCTTCCTCTTGGCGGGCGCCACCTTCCTGGCCCTGGCCGACACGCTGGCCCGGAACGTCCACATCCGCGTCGACCTCGTCACCCAGCGCCTGCCCGAGCGGGCGCGCCAGAATGTCGACGGCATCGTTGCGCTGCTCGGCGCCGGAATCGCCCTGTTCGGCGCCTATGCCACCGGCGGACTCGCGCTGAAGAGCTTCAGCTACGGCGACGTCTCCTACGGGATGATCGCCGTGCCCCTCGCCTTGCCCCAGGCGACACTGGCGCTGGGCCTGTTCATCCTCGCCATCGCCCTCGTCGACGAGGCCGTGCTGGCGTTTCGCGGCATGGATCGCATCGCCGGCAGCGGAGGCGGCGTCTGATGGGCGTGTTCGAAGTCTCGCTGCTGCTCGTCGTCGTCCTCTTCGGCGCGCTCGCGTCGGGCCTGTGGGTCGCACTCGCGCTGACGTTGACGGCGCTCGCGGCGCTGCTCACCCGGCCGGCGCTGCCCGACGCACAGATCCTCGCCACCTCCTTCTGGTCGGCCTCCACCTCGTGGGACCTCACCGCCCTGCCGATGTTCATCTGGATGGGCGAGATCCTGTTCCGCTCGAAACTGTCGGAGGACCTCTTTGCCGGCCTCGCGCCGCTGATGCGGCGGCTGCCGGGCCGCCTGATCCACGTCAACATCGTCGGCTGCGCCATCTTCGCGGCGATCTCCGGCTCGTCGGCCGCCACCACCCAGACCATCGGCAAGATCTCGCTGCCGGAACTGAAGGAGCGGGGCTATGACGAGCGCATCGCCATGGGCTCGCTGGCCGGCTCGGGCACGCTGGGCCTGCTGATCCCGCCCTCGATCATTCTCATCGTCTATGGCGCGGCGGTGGAGGAATCGATTGCCCGGCTGTTCATCGCCGGCGTCGTGCCGGGCATCGTGCTGGCGCTGTTGTTCATGGGCTATGTGGCGCTCATCACCACGCTGAAGCCCTCGCTGATCCCGGCCGCGGCCGACGTCATCGTCGAGGAGAGCGCCTTCCGCTCGCTCGGCCGCATCCTGCCGACGATCCTGCTGATCGCCGGCGTCATCGGCTCGATCTATGGCGGCATCGCTTCGCCGACCGAGGCGGCGGTGATCGGCGTCACCCTGGCGCTGGTCATCGCGCGGGCGCAGAATTCGCTGAACTGGCAGAGTTTCCGCGAGGGTCTGATGGCGGCGACGCGGGTGTCGGCGATGATCGCCTTCATCCTTGCCGGCGCCGCCGTGGTCACCACCGCCATGGGCTTTACCGGCCTGCCGCGGGAACTCGCCACCTGGATCGGCTCGCTCGACCTGTCGCCCTTCGCGCTGCTGGCCGCGCTGACGGTGTTCTTCATGGTGCTCGGCTGCTTCCTCGACGGCATTTCCATGGTGGTGCTGACCACTTCCGTGATCATGCCGCTGGTGACCCAGGCCGGCTTCGACCTCGTCTGGTTCGGCATCTATCTCGTCATCGTCGTGGAGATGGCGCAGATCACGCCGCCGGTCGGCTTCAACCTCTTCGTCATCCAAGGTCTGACCGGCCAGAACATCTTCAAGATCGCCGCCGCCACGGCGCCGTTCTTCGGCCTCCTGGCGCTGATGGTGGTGCTGCTGGCGGTATTCCCCGATCTCGCGCTCTATCTGCCCCGCACGATGTTCTCCGGAGGCTGACCATGGCCGGCGGGACTGACGACACCAACCCCGAAGCCTCATCGCCCGCAGGACCGGGAGGCTTCGGCCCGATTGTCTCCTCGGCGCATCTGGCCGATGGCGCCATGCCGGCGCTGTCGGAGGTCGAGTTCGGGATGATCCTCGCCAACCATGCGTTCGAGCGCTGGATGATCCGCTGCATGACGGCGGCCGGCCAGCCCGGCCTGACAGCGACGGAGATCCTCGTCCTCCACACGGTCACCCATCGCGGCAAGCCCAAGCGCCTCGCCGACATCTGCCTCGTGCTGGGCATCGAGGACACGCATCTGGCGACCTATGCGATCCGCAAGCTGGAGGCGAAGGGGCTGGTGGCGCGCGAGAAATCGGGAAAGGAACGGCTGATCGCGATCACCCCCGAGGGCGAAACCGCCTGCCGCCGCTACAAGGATCTACGCGAACGCATCCTCGTCTCCGGCGCCGAGGAACTCGGCATTTCCCCCGAGGCCATGACCAACGTCGCCCGCCTCCTGCGCGTCCTGTCGGGCCATTACGACCAGGCCGCCCGCACCGCAGCGAGCCTCTGAGGCGCTCATCCGGTCGCGGATGCGGCAATCGACCCTGACAAGTGCGACAGGCCCTCCGAACGACAGGATGGAGCGATAATTTGCGTTCCGTCCAAGATCATTGCCGCGGCGGACCCCGGCTCCGGCGCCGGGCACGTCACCCACGCCGCTATCTGTTCGGCAAGCGGCGGTCCTGCTCCACGGAGATATGAATCCGGTTGCGGCCGGCGGCCTTTGCCTCAAGGAGGGCTGCATCGGCGACCTGAACGAGGCGGCTTCTGGCACAATGTTCCGGCGCGCTTGCAAGACCGAGGGAAACGGTGATCGGCCCCAGCACCTCCCCCTCATGGTTGATTGTCAGGGCGTTGATTGCCTGGCGAACGACTTCGCCGCGCTCGCGGGCCTGCTCGCAGTCGAGGCCCGGCATCAGCAGGACGAACTCTTCGCCACCATAGCGAAACACCATCCCCGCCTCACGCGTGACGCCGGTCAGCGTCTCGCCCACGGCGCGCAGCACTGCGTCTCCTGCATCGTGGCCGTGATCATCGTTGAAGCGTTTGAAATGGTCGATATCGAGCATCACGCAACTGAACGACCGTCCGAGCCGCTCGGTTTCCGCCACCTCGAAGGCGAAGCGGCTATCGAGGGCCCGCCGGTTGGCGAGCCCCGTCAGGGGGTCGGCCATCGCCATCTCGCGCAACGTCTCGCGCAGGCGCAGATTGGCCAGAGCCAGGCCGATGTTCTCGGCCAGCATCTTCAGATAGATCTCGAGCGTCTGGTTCGGGTCGTAGTCCTCCCCGTCACGCGGCTCCAGATAGAGAAGGCCAAGCGTCTGGCGCTGGGACGTCAGCGGCAGGCAGATGGAATCCGCCGGTGCCCCGTCAGCGAAGTCGAGATGCTCGCAGGGGACATCGATCTCGATGCCTGCATGACGGTGAGGAACGCCGCGGCGCAATGCCCAGCAGCCGATCGGCGCAAATTCGATGCGCGAATGGACCGGCGACAGCCAGGAGCAGCCCGCGATCATCATGTTGCGGGCGTGATCCAGCAGATAGAGCCGCCCTGCCAGCGCCGGGGCGATCTCCGGCATGAACCGCTGGACGACTTCCTCGAGCCCCTGCTGGGTGTCGCAGGCCTGCATACGCTGGGTCATCCGCGCCAGCAGGTCCCGCATGGCAAGATCCGCGCTGCGCTCGCGCTCCAGCCGTTGCCGTTCGAGCCCGTTCTCGCGGAATACGCGGATGGCCTGGGCCATGTCGCCGATCTCGTCGATCTTGTCATAGGCCGGAGGCTCAACGTCGTAATCCTGGGCCGCGAGCCGTGCCACCACGTCGCTCAGCTTGACGACCGGGTGCAGCACCCGCCGCTTGAACAGGAAGTACAGGACGAACAGAAACAACAGGGCCGTCGTTCCGAGGGTCACCTCGGAGGCCAGCCGCCATACCCGCGAGACATTGGTCGCGGCATCGACCGCCGCGGCGGTGCGTTGATCGAGCTGATACTGGAACCGCTCGATCAGCCTCTCGGCCCGGTCGAGCTCGCGCTCATATTCGGCGCCGAACATGATGCTGCGGGCGCGATCCTGCTGCCCTTGTCCGTAGGCCTCGATCGCCGCTCGCTGTTCGTCACGGAGCGTATCGGCCCAGCGCAGCGCTTGCTTGAGCAAATCCAGCTCTTCCGGGCTCGCACCGGCCTCGCTGATCCGGCGGGTCCGGTTCTCCAGCGACTGGAGCGCCTTCTCCTCGCGGTCATAGACGATGAGATGGGTCGGATCGCCGGTGATGACATATTGCCGCGCCTGACCGGTCAGCACATACATCTCGGCGCCGATCGCCGACGTGGCATGGTCGAGCCGGTAACGCTGGGCAACCGCGGCGCGCTCGCGTTCCTGTACGCCCGACGCCAGAAGCATCGTGCCACCCGAGATCAGGGTGAGGAC
>NZ_CH672387.1:3875954-4093837 GCF_000153465.1 Aurantimonas manganoxydans SI85-9A1
AGGTTCGGCGGGCCGGTTAACGCGCTGCGCGAAATGAAACCGAACCGCCCGGGGCGCGTAGCGCGTCGTCCCATCGGCATGAGGCGCACCCGCCCCGAACTGCCCATCCGGGGGTTGGCTATTCTGCCGCTTGCGGCAGCCCCCGCCCGTCGTAGGCCGCCCGTGCCGCCACAACCCTCGCGTGGTTCGCCAGAGCCCATGACCCCAGCGCATCGAGGGGCACCAGCAATTCGCGACCGAGATCGGTCAGCTCGTACTCAACCTTCGGCGGGATCGTCGGGTAGGCTGTGCGGGTGACATAACCGTCGCGCTCCAGCCCCCGCAGGGTGATGGTGAGCATCTTCTGGGAAATTCCGTCCACGGCGCGCTTGATCTCCATGAAGCGCTTCCGCCCAGTGCCCAGAAGCATGACGATGTGAACGCTCCATTTGTCGCCGACCAGCGAGATCACTTCATTCGCTTGTCGGCAGCGACCGGAATCGTGGGGCGGTTTCATTGAGGTGCCTCAGGCTCGTCCAGGTGCGATCTTGCGTGAATCCATTCGGGTATCAAATGGTGATCCAGTCACGTTTGTAAACGAAAGGCTCCTTTCATGCCCACCGTCGCCGTCCTCGTCGGCTCGCTGCGTCGCGCCTCCATCAACCGCAAATTCGCCGAAAGCCTCGGCCGGCTCGCCGGCGATCGCCTGACATTCCGTTTCGTCGAGATCGGTGACCTGCCGCTCTACAATGAGGACCTCTGGGACGACGCCCCGGCATCCGTGCTGCGCATGAAGAGCGAGGTCGAGGCAGCCGATGCGGTGCTGTTCGTGACGCCCGAATACAATCGCTCCTTCACTCCCGCGATTAAGAACGCCATAGACTGGGGAACGCGTCCCTGGGGTCAGAATTCCTGGGAGGCCAAGCCAGCGGCCGTGATCGGCACCAGCCCCGGCGCGATTGGTTCGGCTGTCGGCCAGAACGCACTCAAGGGTCTCCTGACCGTCGTCGACATGGTCCTGATGGGCCAGCCGGAGGTCTACTACAGCTACAAGGCCGACGCCTTCGACGCCGATAACAACGTCACCGACGAGGCGACCCGGAGCTTTCTCAACAGCTGGATCGACCGCTTTGCCGGCTGGATCGCCCGCACCTCGGAGCCACGCACCACGGCGCAGCCCGGTCCGAACTAGAGGCACGGCCCCTTTCACCGCGGCGGCCTTCTGCCATAAGAGACGCTGACGGCACCGCGGACAGGAAGGATACGGCACCATGGCCGAGGCACGGCGGATCGACGGCAAGGCGCGCGCGGCGCGGATCATCGAGGAGGTCACGGCGGCGACGTCGTCCCTGACCGCCGAGACGGGCCTCCAACCCGGACTGGCCGTGGTGATCGTCGGCGAAGACCCGGCCAGTCAGGTCTATGTCGGCTCCAAGGCCAAGCGCGCGGTCGAATGCGGCTTCAAGTCGGTCAAGCACGTGCTCGACGCCGACACGTCCGAAGCGGCGCTGCTCGACCTGATCGCCGAGCTCAACGCCGATCCCGACATCCACGGCATTCTCGTCCAACTGCCGCTGCCGCCGCAGATCGACGAGGGCAAGGTGATCCAGGCGATCGACGCCGACAAGGACGTCGACGGCTTCCACCTCGTCAATGTCGGGCGGCTGTCCACCGGCGCGATCGACGAAGCCTTCGTGCCCTGCACGCCGGCTGGCTCGATGATCCTGATCCGCGACGTTCTCGGCGACGATCTGTCGGGCCTCAACGCGGTGATCGTCGGCCGCTCCAACATCGTCGGCAAGCCGATGGCGCAGCTTCTTCTGGCTGCCAACGCCACCGTGACCATCGCCCATTCGCGCACCAAGGACCTGCCCGCCCTCTGCCGGAACGCGGATATCCTGGTCGCGGCCGTCGGCCGGCCGGAGATGATCGGCGCGGACTATGTGAAGGAGGGTGCCGTGGTCATCGATGTCGGCATCAACCGGATCGACGCGCCCGAGAAGGGCAACAACCCCGACGGCTCGGTGAAGACCCGGCTGGTGGGCGATGTGGCGTTCGAGGCCGCCTCGCAGAAGGCCGCGGCGATCACGCCGGTGCCGGGCGGCGTCGGGCCGATGACCATCGCCATGCTGATGGCCAACACGCTGGTGGCAGCCTGCCGCGCCGCCGGTCGCACGCCGCCGCGCTTCTGAGCCGGGCCACCTGGATCAGGCGCGACTCCCTATCCTGTCTGAAATTGGTGGCCGGTCAGCGGGCGCCGACAGCCTGATAGACGGACGGACCGCCTTTGCCACCGAAGCCGTAGACGTCGTAGCGGGCGTCCGGGTCGTCGCCCATGCCGGGCGAGCCCATCGGCATGCCCGGTGCCGACAGGCCGGCCAGGGCGGGACGCTCGGCGAGGAGCCGGTCGATCGCATCCATCGGCACATGGCCCTCGATGACATAGCCGTCGATCCTGGCCGTGTGGCACCCTTCCATCGCCGCCGGCACCTTCGCCGCACGCTTGATCGGGGTCAGTTCATCGGTGTTCGTGACGGTGACGTCAAAGCCATGCGCGCGGGCAATGTCCGTCCAGGCCTCGCAGCAGCCGCAGGTCGGCGACTTCCAGACCGACATGTGCCGGTCGGCATGATCGGCCTTGGCCGCCAACGTGCCCAGCACGAGCAGTCCGGCCGATACCGCGAGCGGGAGGATGGTCTTCGTCATAAGTCGCCTGTCCTTGCCTGACATCCGTATCGCGGGTTGGTCCCTACGATACGGAAAAGCGTCGGCGGGCTTTGTGGCGATCAGATGGTGTCGCCGACGTCCTGCGGAGCGGCGTCCGCCTCGGCCTTGGCGGC
Source organism: Aurantimonas manganoxydans SI85-9A1 (assembly GCF_000153465.1). Taxonomy (GTDB): domain Bacteria; phylum Pseudomonadota; class Alphaproteobacteria; order Rhizobiales; family Rhizobiaceae; genus Aurantimonas; species Aurantimonas manganoxydans. The sequence goes on from NZ_CH672387.1 coordinate 3,878,774, forward strand.
AGAAGCCTTCGGCCCGCCCTTGGACACGCCGACCATGGCCGGGCGCAGCACGCGCTCGCCAATGGCATAGCCCGCCTGCACGACCTGCAGGACGGTGCCGTTCGGCACTTCGGTGTTCGGGATCTCGAACATCGCCTGATGGAAGTTCGGATCGAAGCGCTGGCCTTCCGGGTCGAGCTTCCTGACGCCGTGCTTCTCCAGCGTGCTGATCAGCGACCGCTCGGTCACCTCGACGCCGTCGATGAGACCGGCCAGACCACCCTCGCCATCGGCCTTGGCTTCGGCCGGCACGGCTTCCAGCGCGCGGCGCAGATTGTCGGCGACCGACAGGATCTCGCGGGCAAAGCCGGTCACCGCGTAGGTGCGCGCATCTTTGACCTCGCGCTCGGTCCGCCGACGCAGGTTCTCCATGTCAGCGGCCAGCCGCAGCAGGCGATCCTTGACGTCGGCGTTCTCGGCTTCCAGCGCGGCGATGCGCTCGGCATCAGCGCTGGCCGCCGCATCGGCGTCGGCAAAGCCGCTGGCGGCGTCCGCATAGCCGCTGCCCTCGGCATTGGCATTGGCCGCCGCACGCCGCGCCTCGGCCTCGCTCGCCGGGTCGGCGCGATCGCGGGCGGCCGGGTCAGATGCCCGGTTGCGGGCTTCGTCGTGTTCGCGCTTGCCGGTATCGCTCATGCGTCATCACCTCGTGTCGGGGCCTGGCTGCACAAGTCCGCGGTGGGGGTCCCCACGCGAACCGCGCAGCGCGGCGTAAAATCGTTGTCGCGCCGCATATCGAATTGACGGGACGGAAAATCAAGCCTCGCGGGCGGCCGCGCCGGAGGTCAGAAGCCGCGATACGATGCGCGCGGTGTAGTCCACCATCGGCACGATGCGCTTGTAGTTGAGCCGGGTCGGGCCGATCACGCCGACCGCGCCGATGACGCTCTCGCCGCCGCCCTGATATGGGGCGACCACCAGCGAGGATCCGGACAGCGAGAACAGCTTGTTCTCCGACCCGATGAAGATCCGCACGCCATTGCCCTTCTCGGCAAGGCCGAGAAGTTCGATGATGCCGCTCTTGGTCTCCAGATCGTCGAAGAGCAGGCGCAGCCGTTCGATGTCCTCGGAGGCGGTGACGTTCTCCAGGAGATTTGCGCGACCACGCACGATCAGCCGCGCCGGCTGGTCGGCCGAGGCGCCGGACCAGACCGCCAGCCCCTTTTCGACGAGCTGGCGCGACAGGAGGTCGAGGGCACTGGACGTGTTGTCCTTCAGCCGGGCGATCTCCTCGCTCGCCTCGCCCAGCGTGCGGCCGACGATATGGGCGTTGAGGAAGTTTCCGGCCTCGACAAGCTGCGAGGCGGTGACGCCGGCCGGCAGGTCGAGAATGCGGTTCTCCACCTCGCCATTGGCGCCGACCAGCACCGCCAGCGCCCGTGTGGGCTCCAGCCGGATGAACTCGATATGCTTGAGGCGCAGATCGGCCTTTGAGGTCAGTACGATGCCGGCGCCGCGCGACAGGCCGGACAGGAGCTGGCTCGCCTCGGTCAGAAGCGATTCGAACGGGCGGCCGTCGCCCGACACGCGCACTTTCTCCTCGATCTCCTCGCGCTCGGACGAGCCTAGATCGCCAACCTCCAGAAAGGCGTCAACGAAGAAGCGCAGGCCCAGTTCGGTCGGCATGCGTCCGGCGCTGACATGCGGCGCATAGATCAGGCCGAGCGCTTCCAGATCGCTCATCACGTTGCGGATCGAGGCCGGCGACAGCGCGTTGGTCAGGAGCCGCGACAGCATGCGCGAGCCCACCGGCTCGCCGATATCGAGATAGCTCTCGACGATCAGCCGGAAGATCTCCCGCGAGCGCTCGTCCAGCGGCAGTGCTCCGGAAGCCAAATCGCTGACAGGCAAACGGAATTCAGTCATGGCGTCGCATCGTTTCCCGCATGACCGGACTATAGGGAATGCACGGGCCCTCGCCAAGCCGTCCGGCCGCGATAGCCCTCCGCGCAGGCGTGTTTCCGGCCGATCTTCCGCCATCGCGCGGCGCCCCGCCATGACGGCGACGCGAAAATCTTTGATCCGCCGGGTCATCGCCGATACAAGCCCGGCGCAACCCGAAGCATCTATTCCCTTCTCCAGGACCGATTGTCAGGACCTCATCATGCGGCCATCCAAACGCGCCTTCGACGAATTGCGGCCCGTCAGCCTCGAGCGGAACTACTCCCGTCACGCCGAAGGCTCGTGCCTCGTCCGGTTCGGCGACACCCATGTCCTGTGCACGGCGAGCCTTGAAGAGCGCGTGCCGGGCTGGCTGAAGAACTCCGGCAAGGGCTGGGTGACGGCCGAATACGGCATGCTGCCGCGCGCCACGGGCGACCGGATGCGCCGCGAGGCGGCGTCCGGCAAGCAGTCGGGCCGTACCCAGGAAATCCAGCGTCTCGTCGGCCGCAGCCTGCGCGCCGTCGTCGACCTGCAGGCCCTGGGCGAGCGCCAGATCACCGTGGATTGCGACGTCATCCAGGCCGATGGCGGCACCCGCACGGCGGCGATCACCGGCGGCTACGTGGCACTGGCCGACTGCCTCGCCTGGATGGGCCAGCGCGCCATGGTCGATCCGGCCAAGGTGCTGAAGGACCACGTCGCGGCGATCTCCTGCGGCATCTACAAGGGCGAGCCGGTGCTCGATCTCGACTACCCGGAAGATTCCGCCGCCGAGACCGACGCCAATTTCGTCATGACCGGCGCCGGCGGCATCGTCGAGATCCAGGGCACCGCCGAGGGCACGCCGTTTTCGCAGGACGAGTTCCTCAAGCTCCTCGATCTCGCCCGCAAGGGGATCAACGATCTCGTCGGCATGCAGCGCCAGGCCATCGAGGCCGCGCAATGACACGTCTCGACCCGAAGGACGGCCCGCTTCTCGTTGCCAGCCACAATATCGGAAAAATCTGGGAAATCCGCGAGCTGATGGAGCCCTTCGGCTTCGAGGTGACCTCGGCGAAGGACAAGGGCCTCGAGGATCCCGAGGAGACCGGCACGACCTTCGAGGCCAATGCCGAGCTCAAGGCGCTGGCCGCCATGCGCGCCACCGGCCTCGTGTCGCTGTCGGACGATTCCGGTATCGCCATCGACGCGCTGAACGGCGATCCCGGCATCTATTCGGCGCGCTGGGGCGGACCGGATCGCGATTTCGCCATGGCGATGCGCAATGTCGAGGAGAAGCTGCAGGCGGCCGGCGCCACGACGCCGGAGCAGCGCCGGGCGAAATTCGTCGCGGTTCTGTGCCTTGCGGATCCGGCCGGCGGCACGCATCTCTTCCGGGGCGAGGTCGAGGGGACCATCGTCTGGCCGCCGCGCGGCGAGCTCGGCTTCGGCTACGATCCGATCTTCCTGCCCGACGGCAGCGACCGGACCTTCGGCGAGATGATGTCGGCGGAAAAACACGCCTGGAAGCCCGGCCAGCCGACCGCCATGTCGCACCGGGCGCGGGCCTTCCAGAAATTCGCGCGCGACGCACTCGGAGTCGAATGACGATCCATTCCCGCCCAGGCCGTGACGTCCTTGCCTTCGAGCCGCAATCGCGCGCGCCGGGGTTCGGCGTCTATGTGCATTGGCCGTTCTGCGCGGCCAAATGCCCGTATTGCGACTTCAACAGTCATGTCCGGCACAAGCCGGTGGACCAGGAGCGCTATGCGGCGGCCTTCGAGCGGGAACTGGCCGAGATGGCCCGCCGCTCGGCGGGCGAGACGGTCACCTCGATCTTCCTCGGCGGTGGTACGCCGTCGCTGATGGAGCCGGCGACGGTCCGCCGGATCCTCGATGCCGTGGCCGCCAACTGGACGATCGCCGACGGCGCCGAGATCACGCTGGAGGCCAATCCGTCGAGCGTCGAGGCGGAGCGGTTCCGTGGCTATCGCGAGGCCGGCGTCAACCGGGTGTCGCTCGGCGTGCAGGCGCTGAACGATCGCGACCTTCGGCTGCTGGGCCGGCTGCACAGCGTCGACCAGGCGCTGCACGCCATCGGCCTTGCCCGCGAGATCTTCCCGCGCCTGTCCTTCGACCTGATCTATGCCCGGCCCGACCAGACCGTCGCGGCCTGGGAGAGCGAGCTGAACCAGGCGATCGATCTGGCCGCCGATCATCTGTCGCTCTACCAGCTTACCATCGAGGAGGGCACGCCCTTCTACGCCCTGCACAAGGCAGGCAAGCTGATCGTGCCGGATGGGGATCTGTCGGCCGACCTCTACGAATCCACCCAGCGGATTACCGCCGAACGCGGCCTACCGGCCTACGAGATCTCCAACCACGCCGTCCCCGGCGCCGAGTCCCGCCACAACCTGACCTACTGGCGCTACGGCCTCTATGCCGGTGTCGGCCCCGGCGCCCATGGCCGGCTGATGGGTCCGGGCGGGCGCCACGCCATCTCCAACGAACCGCTGCCGGAAACCTGGCTGAAGATGGTCGAATCCTGGGACAGCGGGGCGGTGGTCGATGACTTGCTGAGCCCGACCGAGCAGGCCGACGAATTGCTGCTGATGGGCTTGCGCCTGACCGAGGGCATCGACCTGAAGCGCTGGCGCAAGCTGACCGGCCGCGACCTCGATCCGGTCAGCGAGGCGGACCTGATGGCCCACGGCATGGTGGAACGCCTCGGTCCCGACCGGCTGCGGGCAACGCCTGCCGGCATGCTCGTCCTCGACGCGGTGGTCGCCGACCTCGCTTGAGCGAGCATCACGGTCGACAGCACAACCGGTCGGCGATAAAATCGCGTCGCTATCAGCAGGAGCGCCTGACGATGACGCGCAACAACACTCCGGTTCTGGTCGATCTGGGCCAGCAGCGTGCGAGCCTCGACGCGCATCTTGAAAGCGGCGATCTCTCCGATGCCAGCGACGTGATCCGCGCCGGACTTCGGGCGCTGGATCGCGAGGCCGCAGGACGGGACGCGGTTGTAAAGGCCGGGATCGAACTCGCTCTCGACGATCCCCGACCGTCCCGCCCTGCCCGCGATGTCTTCGATCGTTTGCGCGACAAGCAAGGCGCGAGGGCCAAGCGAACGGGCCCGGATGCGGCCTGAGATCCGGTTTCATCCGCTTGCGGAAGAGGATCTCGATGCCATCGACGACTTCGTCGCCCTCCACAGCCCGTCAGGTGCCCGGCATCTCGTCGAACGCGTCGAACGCGTCGAAAACGCGGTTGAACGGCTTTCGCGGTTTCCGGACAGTGGCAGACGACGAGACGATCTTGCGGCTGGGATCAGGACGCTTGCGATCGACCGTACCCTTCTCCTCGCTTATCGGATCGAGCACGATCACATCGTTATCCTGCGGATTTTCTATGCGGGACGCGACTTCGACGGCGATCTGCGCGAAGACAGCCTCGAACCTCTCTGACAAAGTTGCGTGCGAATGACACAGACTGACGAGCCCGCCCGCCGCTATCGCATCCGCGATGTGGCGCATACGGCGCCGAAGCCGGAGCCGGGCCTCTATCTGGTGGCGACGCCAATCGGCAATCTCGGCGACGTGACCCTGCGCGGGCTGGAACTCATCGCGGGAGCCGATCGCCTCGCCTGCGAGGATACGCGCGTCACCGCCAAGCTGCTGCATCGCTTCGGCATCGAGCGCCGGATGTTCGCCTATCACGAGCACAATGCCGAAGATGCCAGCGCCGCGCTCCTCGCCGATCTGCAGGCCGGCCTGTCGGTGGCGCTGGTCTCGGACGCCGGAACACCGCTGGTGTCGGACCCTGGCTACCGGATCGTCCAGGAGGCGATTGCGGCCAGGATTCCCGTCGTGCCGATCCCCGGCGCCTCGGCGGCCCTCGCCGCGCTGCTCGCCTCGGGCCTGCCGTCCGACGCCTTCTTCTTTGCCGGCTTCCTGCCGCAGAAGGAGCAGGCGCGCGCGCAGCGGCTGGAAGAACTCGCCCGCATTCCCGGCACGCTGGTCTTCTTCGAGGCCCCGCACCGGATCGCCGACAGCCTCGCGGCCATGGACCAGGCCCTCGGCGCGCGTCAGGCCGCCGTCTGCCGCGAACTGACCAAGGCGTACGAGACTATCTATCGCGGCACGCTGGGCGACCTCGCCGCAGAGTTCGCGGGCATGGAACGCGTGCGCGGCGAGATCGTCGTCTGCATCGCGCCGCCCGACGCGCCGCCGGTGGCGAGCGAGGCCGATGCCGACGCGATCCTGTCGGGTCTGCTGGCGGAGATGAAGCCGACCAAAGCGGCGCAGGAAGCGGCCCGGCTGACCGGCCTCGGGCGACGCGACCTCTACCAGCGCGCCCTCGCCCTCAAGGGCCGGCAGTGACCTCTGCGGACGCGGCGCGCGCCCGGCGTCGGCATGGCTTTCGCAAGGGTCATCGCGGCGAGTGGCTGGCGGCCATGGCGCTGCGCCTGAAGGGCTACCGCATCCTCGCCGTCCGGCACCGCACGAAAGCCGGCGAGATCGACCTGATCGCCCGGCGCGGCGATCTCGTCGCCTTCGTCGAGGTGAAGGCCCGCGCGACGCTCGCCGAGGCGATGGACGCGGTCGGCCCGCAGACCCAGCGCCGGATCGAGGCCGCGGCCGATCTGTGGATCGGGCGCCGGACCGATTTCGCCCGGCTCTCGCGCCGCTTCGATATCGTCGCCGTGCTGCCATGGCGCTGGCCGGTCCATGTCACCGGCGCGTGGCAGGGTCGCGGCTAGGCTCGCAGGCATCCCGACCGTTGCCGATCGGCCAGTGCCGGCGGATTTCCGACGCGGCGCCCGCCCGGCCCCGATAGGCACCGGGCGCATGAGCCTCTATAGGACGTCGCGATGAGCAAGAAAACGACAGCCGGGCAGGCCGCCGGCGTGACGACGAAGAAGCGGATGTCCCTGAAGGAGCCGGGCGAGCGCGGTCTCGTGCTGCGGCTCCTGAAGCGGATCATCCAGGAGAACGGCCGGCAGTTCCTGCGCCAGTACGTGATGGCGATCGTCTGCCTCGTGCTGGTCGCGGCCTCGACGGCGTTTCTGGCCTGGATCATGCGCAGCGTGATCGACGACATCTTCGTCAACCAGAACCGCGCCGCCATCGTCACGCTGCCGATCGTCGTCTTCCTGGCCTTCGCCACGCGCGGCCTTGCCACCTACGGCCAGGGCGTGATCCTCGCCCGCATCGGCAACCACATCGTCGCGCGCTACCAGCGCCGGCTGTTCGCCCATCTGATGGCCCTGTCGGTGGACTTCTTCGGCGAGAACCGCTCGGCGCATCTCGCCGCCCGGATCAACCAGAATGTCGCCGGCATCCGCGACACGCTGAACCTGACGGTCACCTCGATCGCCCGCGATCTGCTGACGCTGATCTTCCTGGTCTTCGTGATGATCTACCAGGACCCGCTGCTGTCGATGATCGCCCTGATCGCCGGCCCGCCGATCGCCCTGATGATCGGCATTCTGGCCCGCAAACTGCGGGTGGTCACCCGCCAGTCGATCGATCTCAATGCGCGGGTGCTCGGCTCGATCCAGGAGGCGGCACAGGGCATCACCGTGGTGAAGGCCTTCACCATGGAAAAGCCGCTGCGCGCACGCATCGAGACGCTGATCCTCGGCGCCGAGGAACGCTCCAACCGCATCGCCGTCATCACCGAGCGCACCACGCCGGTCACCGAGATCGTCGCCGGCCTCGCGATCGCCGGGGTGATCGCCTATTCGGGCTACCGCGCCATCGTCTACGGCTACTCGCCGGGCGCCATGTTCGCGTTCATCACGGCGCTGCTGCTCGCCTATGATCCGGCCCGCCGTCTCGCCAAGCTGCAGGTGCAACTCGAGCGGGCGCTGGTCAACGCCCAGATGATCTACGAGATCCTCGATCTGAAGCCGGGCCAGGCCGACAAGCCGGGCGCGCCGGCGCTGAAGGTCGACCGGGCGGAGATCGTCTTCGAGAATGTCGGCTTCGGCTATCATCCGGGCGAACCCGTCCTGAAGGGCATGAGCTTCACCGCCCGGCCGGGCCGCACCACCGCACTGATCGGCGCGTCGGGCGGCGGCAAGTCCACCTTGATCTCGCTGCTGCAGCGCTTCTACGACGTGTCGGAGGGCGCCATCCGCATCGACGGCCAGGACATCCGCGACGTCGCGACAGCCTCGCTGCGCGCGCAGATCGCCTATGTCCCGCAGACGCCGTATCTCTTCGAGGGCACGATCCGCGAGAACATCCGCCTCGGCCGCCCCGATGCGACCGACGATGAGATCGCCGAGGCCGCGCGGCAGGCGCAGGCCGAGGAGTTCATCCTCGCCCAGCCCCAGGGCTACGACACGCCGCTCGGCGAAAACGGCATCTCGCTGTCGGGCGGCCAGCGCCAGCGCCTGTCGATCGCCCGGGCGCTGGTGCGCAACGCGCCCATCCTGCTTCTCGACGAGGCCACCTCGGCCCTCGACACGCGCTCCGAGACCCTGGTGCAGGCGGCGCTGGACGAGGCGATGAAGAACCGCACCGTCCTCGTCGTCGCGCACCGCCTGTCGACCATCGTCGGCGCCGACCAGATTCTCGTCGTCGATGGCGGCGAGATCGTCGAGCGCGGCAGCCACGAGGAACTTGTCGGACGCCGCGACGGCCTCTATGCCCGGTTCCACGGCCTGCAGTCGAGCGATCGCCGCAGCGGTACGGCAACGCGGCCCGAGGAAATCGCCGCATCCGTGCGGGGCTGACGCGCCAGGCCGCGCAACGAGGGAGAGACGCGATGGCACCGATGAAGCTGGTCGTCCTGGGCGCCGCCGGTCGTATGGGCCGCACGCTGGTCACCGTGATCAGCGAGACCGAAGGCGCCGTCCTGTCCGGCGCGGTCGAACGCGAGGGCTCGGAGGCGATCGGCCAGGATGCGGGGCTCCTCGCCGGCATCGGGACCTCGGGGGTCCTCATCACCGACGATATCGATGCGGCCCTCGCCGGCGCCGACGGCATCATCGACTTCACCGCGCCGGCGGCTTCCGTCGCCATGGCCGAACGCGCCGCGAGCGGCTCGCTGGTCCATGTCGTCGGCACCACCGGCTGCTCGACCGATCAGGACGCGGCGATCGCGGCCAGCGCCGAGCGCACGCCGATCGTCAAATCCGGCAATATGAGCCTCGGCGTCAATCTGCTCGCCGGCCTCGTCGAGAAGGCTGCCCGGGCGCTCGGCCCCGACGCCTTCGACATCGAGATCCTGGAAATGCACCACAAGCACAAGGTGGATGCACCATCCGGCACCGCCCTGCTCCTCGGTGAGGCCGCCGCGAAGGGTCGCGGCATCTCGCTCGCCGACAAAAGCGTGCGGGTGCGCGACGGCCATACCGGGCCGCGCCCCGAAGGCACGATCGGCTTCGCCACGCTGCGCGGCGGCTCGGTCACCGGCGAGCATTCGGTGATCCTGGCCGGCGAAGGTGAGCGCATCGAGATCTCGCATCTGGCCACCGACCGGGCGATCTTCGCCCGCGGCGCCGTCCGCGCCGCCCTCTGGGCAAAGGACCGCGCGCCCGGCCTCTACACCATGGCCGACGTCCTCGGCCTCTGACGGCTGGCGCCCGCCCGCCCCGCACGCTTCATCCGACCCACATGAAAGGTCCGCCGCGATGTCCAGAACCCTCGTCCTCGTCCGCCACGGCCAGAGCGACTGGAACCTCAAGAACCTCTTCACCGGCTGGAAGGACCCCGACCTGACCGAGAAGGGCGTCGAGGAAGCCATGGATGCCGGGCGCCGCCTGAAGGCCGCGGGCCTGACCTTCGACATCGCCTTCACCAGCGAACTCTCCCGCGCCCAGCGCACGCTGACGCTGGCGCTCGACGAACTCGGCCAGCCGGACCTCGAGACGATCCGCCACGTCGCCCTCAACGAGCGCGACTATGGCGACCTGTCCGGCCTCAACAAGGACGACGCCCGCGCCAAATGGGGCGAGGAGCAGGTGCATATCTGGCGCCGCTCCTACGACGTGCCGCCGCCGGGCGGGGAGAGCCTGAAGGACACCGGCGCCCGCGTCTGGCCCTATTACATCCACGACATCCTGCCGAAGGTGATGAACGACGGCACGGTGCTGGTCGCCGCCCACGGCAATTCGCTGCGCGCCATGGTGATGGCGCTGGACGGGCTGACCGGCGAGGAGATCGTCGGCCAGGAGATCGCCACCGGTGTGCCGATCGTCTACCGGCTCAACGCCGATACCAGTGTCGCCGAGAAGACCGTCCTCGAAGGCTGACGGCGCTCCGGTTTCGCTCGAGCCCGCGCCCCGTCGGCGCGGGTTTGAGTGCGCCGGCGGAAGCTGCTAGGCCGCAGCGGGCGCCGGAAACCAGCGAGAGAATGCCATCATGACCGACCGTATCGTCCTGCGCAGCGGCGAAGCCCTTGTCGCCGGCGGCCCTCCGGGCACCGCCGCCGAACCGGAAGTCGTGATCGGCGAGCTCGACGGGCCGGTTGGCACCGCGCTCGCCACCCTCACCGGCGACCAGGTGAAGGGCCACAGCCGCGTCTTCGCCCTGCTGAACACCGACATCATGGTCCGCCCCGTCACGCTTTGCGTGTCGAAGGTCACCGTCGACGATCCCAAATACACCAACATCCTGATGGGCACGGTGCAGTTCGCCATCGCCAATGGCGTGCTCGACGCCGTGCGCGAGGGCATCCTGCCGAAGGACCGGGTCAACGACCTTGGCATCATCTGCTCGGTGTGGCTCGCCCCGACCATCGTCGACGTGCCGGATCTCGACCACAAGGTGCTGTTCGACATCCATCGCAAGGGCATGACCCAGGCGATCCGCAAGGCGATGGCGAACGAGCCCTCGATCGACTGGCTCCTGGAGAACCAGGACAACATCGTCCACAAATACTACCAGATGGGTCTCGACGGTAAGATCTGAGCCCGCCACGCGACCGCCGCTCAGGAGGCGGCGACGTCCCGGTTGGCGGTGAACCAGAGGCAGAGATCGGTGAGCATGCAGGCCTCGCAGCGGGGTCTGCGCGCCACGCAGACCGCCTTGCCGAACTGGATCAGCCAGAAATGCCCGTCGCCCTGCGCCCAGTCCGGGGCGCGGGCGGCGAGCTGGTCGGCGGTGGCGTCGGCCCCGCGCGCCGCCGTCAGGCCGATGCGGTTGGCGACCCGGTGGACATGAGTGTCGACGGCGATGACGTCCTGTCCGAAGGTGAAGCTGAGGACGATGTCGGCGCATTTGCGCCCGACGCCCGGCAGCGCCATCAGCCCGGCCCGATCCTGCGGGACGACCCCGCCATGGGTCTGAAGCAATGCCTGGCAGAGCCGCGTCAGATTGCGCGCCTTCATGTTGTAGAGACCGCAGGGCCTGATCGCACGGGCGATCGCCTCCTCGCCGAGCACCAGCATCGCCTGCGGCGTCGTGGCCATCGCAAACAGCGCCTCGGCCGCCGCGGCCGTGTTGCGGTCGAGGCTCTGGGCCGAGAGGACGCAGGAGACAAGCGAGCGGAACGGATCGGGCTGGTCCTTCGGCCCCTTGGCCGTCGCCGTGCGCCCCGGCATCTCGGCGGCGAGGCGCTGGAACACCGTCTCCACTGCCGCCTCAGGCAGAACCGCCATGTCGCTCATCCGTCCGGCCACCGGCCTCGTCCTCCCCTGATCGGGGAGCTCAGATAGGGCTGTGTGCAAGTCTGCGAATGCGACCGCTTGCCCCGGCACGGGTCCTCGCCGGGGCAAGCCGCATGTCATCCGTTGTCGCGGGCCAGAAGTCCGCTTTCCCAGCCGAGCATCGCCCGCTTGCGGGTGATGCCCCAGTGATAGCCGGTGAGAGCCCCGGACTTGCCGACCACCCGGTGGCACGGCACGACGAAGGAGATCGGGTTGCGCCCGACCGCCGCCCCGACGGCCCGGGCCGCCTTCGGCGCACCGATGCGCCCGGCGACGCTGGCATAGGTGGTCGCCTGTCCCACGGGGATCGTCAGCAGCGTTTCCCAGACCCGGATCTCGAAATCCGTCCCGATCAGCACCACCCGCAACGGCCGCTCGCTCTGCCAATGGCCGGGCTCGAAGATGCGCCGGGCGAGCGACGCGGTCCGGTCGGGCGCCAGCCGGAAACTCGCCTTCGGCCAGCGCCGGCGCATGTCGTCCAGCGCCGCCGCCTCGCCGCCGTCGCCGGGTTCGGCAAAGCCGATGCCGGCGAGGCCCCGTTCGGTGGCCACGACCAGCGCCAGGCCGAAGGGCGTGGCGTGAAAACCGTAGTCGAAGGCGATGCCCGCGCCCTTGGCCTTGTAGGCGCCCGGCGACTGGGCTTCGTGCTTGACGAAGAGGTCGTGCAGCCGCGACGGGCCGGACAGGCCCACCTCGAAGGCGGCGTCCAGCAGCGACGCCCCGCCGTCAAGCAGGCGGCGGGCATGGTCCATGGTGACGGCCTGCAGGAAGGCCTTCGGCGTCAGCCCGGCCCAGCGGCGGAACACGGCGGTCAGCGCCTCTTCCGAACGGCCGAGCGCGGCAGCAATCTCGCCGAGGCTCGGCTGCTCGCTGTAATGGGTCGAGATGAACTCGATGGCGCGGCGGACCGTCTCGTAATCGCCGAGGCTCTCCTGGCTGGCGGATGGCGTGATCACGACGGGGTCGGTTCGGACCGTGTCGGGTGCGATCGACAACATGGCAATTCTCCCTTGCTGGCCGATCATCGCCTCCACGGGCGGCGTCCGCCACCCGTTTTCCGACAATCGGCAACATGGAGACGCCAGCCGGTCAGCGGCCCTTGGCGGTCAGCAGCGCGCGGTTGAATTCGCGCGCGAAGCTCTCGCGGTCGTCGGGATTGAGAAACCCGCCGATCTCGGTGGAGGCGGTCTTGGAATCGACGCTCATCCGGGTGATGCCGATCTCGTCATGCCGGTCCACCTTGAACCGTGCCCAGAACGGGTTGTGATGGGTCTCGCGGACCTCGCCGCGCGGCGAGATCTTGCGGATCGCCAGGTCGGTCCGGGACACGGTGACCAGTTCGCGTGCCCTGGCCGAGCGGTAGCTGGCGCGAAACGCCCACCAGATCAGCAGCACGTCGACGCCGAAGAAGCCGAAGACCGGCCAGGCGCCCTTGGCGACGAAGGCGATGCCGGTGACGAGGCTGACCCCGCCGACAAAGGCCATGAGGATGTTGAAGCCGCGCCGGCCGAGCGAGCGGTAGGGCGTCAGCAAGGCCTCGAAGATCGGCCGTTCCGACGCGGCGTCGGCCTGACCTGTGCCATCGCGATTGTCAGTCACGGCGTCGTCTCGCTATAGGGCAACGATGAGCGACAAGATTGGACCATCCGGCCAAGGGGTCAAGCGCGGCAAAAGCGACGCACCGCCGCGCACGGCCAGTGCCAAGCGTCCGGCCAAGGCGGCGACGCGTCGCCCGGCCCGGCCGCGCCGCGTGAAGATTCCCTATTCGCAAGAGGAGATCACCGAGATCTTCCGGCGCTTCTCGGTGCAGCGGCCCGAGCCCGTGTCAGAGCTCGCCTACACCAATCCGTTCACGCTACTGGTCGCCGTCGTCCTGTCGGCGCAGGCGACCGATGCCGGCGTCAACAAGGCAACGCGCGAACTGTTTCGCGTCGCCGACAATGCAGCCGCCATGGCGGCGCTGGGCGAGGATGCGATCCGCGAGCATATCCGCACCATCGGGCTCTATCGCAACAAGGCAAAGAACGTCGCCGCCCTCGCCGAGACGCTGGTGGCGCAGCATGGCGGGGAGGTGCCCGGCGACCGCGCCGCGCTAGAGGCCCTGCCCGGCGTCGGCCGCAAGACCGCCAGCGTCGTCCTCAACGTCGCCTTCGGCGAGGAGACGCTGGCCGTCGACACCCACATCTTCCGGATCGGCAACCGGTTGAAGCTGGCGCCCGGCGCAACGCCCGAGGCGGTGGAACAGGGCCTGCTGCGGATCATCCCGCAGCCCTACCGCCGCCATGCCCATCACTGGCTGATCCTGCACGGCCGCTATGTCTGCAAGGCGCGCAAGCCGGACTGCGAGGCCTGCGTCATCGCCGATCTCTGCAAGGCCGAGATCAAGACGAACGACGTTCCGGCGCCGCTGCATCCGATCCCCTGACGCGGCGCGCGGTCCGGTCCGCCTGGATCGGCAGGCCGCCGGCCTTCGCCGCGATGCGCTGGTGCAGATGCACCATCAGCGCTGCCGCAAAGAGCGGCGTCAGCAGATTGACGATCGGGATCGCCAGGAAGCCGGCGATCAAGAGGCCGGCCATGAACACCGTGCCGCCATGGCGCGAACGGATCGCCTTGGCCTCGTCTTCCGACCGGTAGCGCATGGCCGCGAACTCGAAATATTCGCGGCCGAGCAGATAGCCGTTGACCAGGAAGAAGGCGGCGATGTTGACGCCGGGCACGAGCAGCAGCACCAGCGCCAGCAGATTGCCGAGGATGACGACGCCGAAGAACTTCACCGACAGGACGAGCCCCGGCAGGAAGGCCATCGCCGTGCCGGTCGGGGCATCGGGGTAGCTCTCGCGCTCGACCACCACCGCGACGTCGTCGAGGAACAGGCTGGCGATGACCGCGCTGATCGGGCCGATCAGGAAGGCCAGCAGCACCGCCAGGAGCAGGCCGGCGGCCCAGCCGGCGAGCGTGCCGGCCTGATCGAGCCAGCTCAGATCATTCGGGAAGAGGTTGGACAGGAACGGCACGGCGAAGATCTCGGCGATGGCGCCGATGCCGAACCAGAGCGCCACGAGCACCACGGCCGTCAGCCCAAGTGTCTTCCACAGGGCTGCCCGGAACGGCGGCGAGAAGATGTCGGCGAGCGCAAGCCGGGCGGCAGTGAAGATCATCGGGCGTCCTTTCCGTCATGCCGAGATAGGGATGCCGACGAGCCCTGACAACGCGGGTGACAGCGCCCCGCGATCCCGCCGCTCTGGCCATTTCGGCCCCCGCGGGTTAACCAGACGGCACGCTTCAACGACAGGATGGACCATGGCAGAATACGACGTTCTGACGATCGGCAATGCGATCGTCGACATCATCGCGCGGGCCGACGACGCCTTTCTGGAACGCGAAGGCGTGCAGAAGGCCGGCATGACGCTGATCGACGCCGAACGCGCCGAGCATCTCTACGACGCCATGGGTCCGGGCACAGAGACCTCGGGCGGCAGCGCCGGCAACACCATCGCCGGGCTGGTCAGCCTCGGCGGCACGGGCGCCTATATCGGCAAGGTCGCCAACGACCAGCTCGGCCGGATCTTCACCCACGACATCCGCGCGCTGGGCGTCAAGTTCGACACCACGCCGCTCGACACCACGCCGCCGACGGCGCGCTGCATGGTCCTGGTCACGCCGGATGGCGAGCGCTCGATGAGCACCTTCCTCGGCGCCTGCACCGAGCTCGGGCCGCAGGACATCGACGCTTCGCTCGTGGCCGCCGCCAAGGTCACCTATTTCGAAGGCTATCTGTGGGATCCGCCCCGCGCCAAGGAGGCCATCGTCGCCGCCGCGAAGATCGCCCATGAGAACGGCCGCGAGGTCGCCATGACCCTGTCGGATTCCTTCTGCGTGCATCGCTACCGCGCCGAATTCCTCGACCTGATCCGCTCGGGCACGGTCGACATCGTCTTCGCCAACGAGGCCGAGGCCAAGGCGCTCTACGAGACCGAGGACATGGACGCGGCGATCGACGCGCTGGCCAAGGACGTCAAGCGCTTCGCCGCGGTCACCCGCAGCGAGAAGGGCTGTATCGTGGCCGAAGGCGACCAGCGGATCGCGGTGCCGGCCACGGCGATCGACAAGGTGGTCGACGCGACCGGTGCGGGCGACCTCTTCGCCGCCGGCTTCCTGCGCGGCTATACGATGGGCCTGGACCACGAGAAGTCGGCACGGCTCGGCGTCGCGTCGGCCGGCCACATCATCGGCCAGATCGGCCCGCGGCCGCAGCTGCCGCTGACCGAGCTGGACGCCGTGAAGGCCGTCCTGAACGGCTGACAAGACCTGTGGCCGGCCGCCTGGCGAGGGGCGGCCGGTCGCGGCAAGGACAATGACGACGAACGACCACAGAGGGGGAACCGGCATGCTCAGATGGGGAATTCTGTCCACCGCCAAGATCGGGCGGGAACATGTGATGCCCGCGATCGCCAAGGCGACCAATGGCCGGCTGGCGGCGATCGCCAGCCGTGACGTGGAGCGGGCACGCGAAGTCGCCGAGATGTTCAGCATCCCGCGCGCCTATGGCAGCTACAACGAGCTCCTCGCCTCCGACGAGGTCGACGTGATCTACGTCCCGTTGCCGACGTCCCAGCACGCCGAATGGACGCTGAAAGCGATCGAGGCCGGCAAGCACGTCCTGTGCGAAAAGCCGATGGGTATGACCGCCGCGGAGATCGCGGCGATCGCGGATGCGGCGAAGGCGGCCGGCGTCACGGTGTCCGAGGCCTTCATGGTCACCTATCACCCGCAATGGGCCAAGGTGCAGCAGCTGATCGCCGACGGCGCGATCGGCCGGCTGGTGCATATCGAGGCGGCCTTCAGCTACTACAATGTCGACGCCGCCAACATGCGCAACCGGCCCGAGCTGGGCGGCGGCGCACTGCGCGACATCGGCGTCTATCCCATGGTCACCAGCCGCTTCGCGACCGGCATGGAACCGGTGCGGGTGCGCGCCAAGGTGGTCACGGATGCCGAGTTCGGCACCGATTCCTTCGTCACCGGCACGGTGGATTTCGGCGACTTCGAGATGAGCGTGTATCTGGGCACCCGCATGGCCAACCGGCAGGGCATCGTTTTCCACGGCCAGGACGGCTTCATCGAGCTCGCCGCGCCGTTCAACGCCAGCCTCTATGACGGCGACAAGGTGTTCCTGCACGACCGCACGCACCGCCATACCGAGACCTTCCGCTTCCCCGGCATCGACCAGTACCGGCTGCAGGTGGAGAGCTTTGCCGACGCGATCGCCGGCAAGGGTATCGAACTGTTCTCGCTGGAATCCAGCCGCCGCAACCAGGCGGCGATCGACGCCCTGTTCGAGGCCGGCCGGACCGGCGACTGGGTCGCGGTTTCCGGCTGACGGCCACGAAAACGGCATAAGCCTGCGTCAGTCTTCGCACGATGATCCGGGCAGGCGTCTCGCCGCGCCCGGATTCTTCCTGCAAGCCTCGGTCCACCTGCGCCCGATAGGCTCGCGGACGCGACGACGGGGGAAGACGAGGCTGATGACGGCAACGGGCAAGACGCGGACACGCACGGCGGCGGGCGCGCTTCTGGTCGCGGCGATGATGGCATGCACGGCCGCCGCGGCCGAGCCGACCGCCAAGCAGATCTTTGGCAGCCAGCATGCGGCGGCGGCGCTGCCCTCGGCCAGCTACGGCTTCTATTCCAAGGGCTGTCTCGCCGGCGCGGCGCAGCTGCCCGCCGATGGCCCGACATGGCAGGCGATGCGCCTGTCGCGCGATCGCCGCTACGGCCACCCCAACACCATCGACTTCCTCGAGCGTCTCTCCCGTGAGGCGGCGGCGCGCGGCGTCTGGCCCGGCCTTCTCGTCGGCGACATCTCGCAGGCCCGCGGCGGCCCGATGCCGTCCGGCCATGCCTCGCACCAGATCGGCCTCGATGCCGACATCTGGCTGCAGCCGATGCCGGCCCGCCGGCTGACGCCGGAGGCCCGCGAGGACTTTCCGTTCCGCTCGGTGCTGAAGCCCGGCACCTTCCAGGTCGACGACCGGGTCTGGACCTCGAACTATCGCGACCTCATCCGGATGGCCGCCGAGGACCCCAGGGTGCAGCGCATCTTCGTTCATCCGGGCATCAAGAAGAAGCTGTGCGAGACCACGGGGCGCGAGCGCGCCTGGCTGAACAAGGTCCGCCCCTATTACGGCCATCACGAACATTTTCACGTGCGGCTGTTCTGCCAGCCCGGCTCGCCCGGCTGCACCGAGCAGCGCGCCACCGGCAGCGGCGATGGCTGCGGCGACCTCGACTGGTGGTTCGACGTGGCGCTGCAGCCGCCCAAGCCCGGCGGCAAGCCGGCCAAGCCGAAGCCGCCGATGATGCTGGCCGACATGCCCAACGCCTGCCGCCAGGTCGCCAACGCACCGGCCCTCTTCGACGGCAGCGGCGTGGTGGCTGCCAGCATGGCCGCCCCGGCCGGGGCGCTGGGCTATGCACCCGAAGTGCGGATTCCGATCCCGACCAACCGACCGATCCGCTGAACCGCATCGGTCCGTCCTACGGGCCGCTGCCGGCCACGTGGGACGGGCCGACGCCGGCGCATGCGGCGGATCGGCGTTTTGCCTTCGTCACGGCAATGGCCTATGTGGCAATCATACGAATCGATTGAAGCGGGCATTCCCATGGCAGGCAAGCGCGACGAAAACGACGCGTTGAAATTTCCGATCCTGATCGGCGATATCGGCGGCACCAATGCGCGCTTTTCCCTGCTGGTCGACGCCTTCGCCGATCCCAAGCCGTTCCCGGTGATCCAGACCGCCGATTTCGAGACGATCGACGACGCCATCCAGGCGACGGTTCTGGACAAGACCTCCATCCAGCCGAAATCGGCGGTTCTGGCGGTCGCCGGCCCGGTGGACGGCGACGAGATCGACCTGACCAACTGCCCCTGGGTGGTGCGGCCGCGCAAGATGCTGGCGGAACTCGGGATCGAGGAGGTCATCGTCCTCAACGATTTCGAAGCGCAGGCGCTGGCGATCTCCGCGCTGGGGGATGCCTCGCGCTCGCAGATCGGCGGCGGCACCGTCCATGAAGGCGCCAGCCGCGCCGTGCTCGGCCCCGGCACCGGCCTCGGCGTCGCCGGGCTGGTGCGCGCCCGCAGCATGTGGATCCCGGTCGCCGGCGAAGGCGGCCATATCGATCTCGGCCCGCGCACGCCCCGCGACTACGCGATCTGGCCGCATCTGAAGACCATCGAGGGACGGGTGTCGGGCGAACAGGTCCTGTGCGGCCGCGGCCTCGTCAATCTCTACGAGGCGATCTGCGCCGCCGACGGCGTCGACCCGGTCCACAGCTCGCCCGCCGAGATCACCGAGGCCGCCGTCAACCGCAAGGACGTGCCCTCGGCCGAAGCCGTCGACCTTTTCGCCACCTATCTCGGCCGCGTCGCCGGCGACATCGCGCTTCTCTTCATGGCCCGCGGCGGCGTCTATATCGCCGGCGGCATCTTCCAGCGCATCATCCCGATCCTGAAGGCCGACCAGGTCCGCGCCGCCTTCGAGGACAAGGCTCCGCACAGCGCGCTGATGCGCGAGATCCCGCTCTTCGTGGTGACCGAGCCGCTGGCCGCGCTGGCCGGCCTCGCCGCCTTTGCGCGCACGCCGCGCTTCTTCGGGCTGGAGACCACCGGACGCCGCTGGGTCGCCTGACCAGGGCCCCGCCCGGGGTCTTGCGGGAGGCGATCCGTCCATTGCCATTGCGCATGCCGCCGCTCGGCGCTACGTCGCAGCGCGGTCGTACCCGTTCCCAGGCGAAGGAAACCCCATGGCGCTCAAAGTCGCGGTCCAGATGGACCATGTCTCCTCGATCTCGATCAAGGGCGATTCCACCTTCGCCCTCTGCCTGGAAGCGCAGAACCGCGGCCACAGCCTGTTCCACTACACGCCCGACCGGCTGTCGCTGCGCGACGGCCGTGCCACGGCCCGCGGCGAGGCGCTGGAACTGCGCGAGGAAGAGGGCAATCATTTCAGCCTCGGGCCCCAGGAAAAGGTCGATCTGGCCGAGATGGACGTCGTCCTCCTGCGCCAGGACCCGCCCTTCGACATGGCCTACATTACCTCGACCCATATTCTCGACCGCATCCACCCGAAGACGCTGGTCGTCAACGACCCGACCTCGGTGCGCAACGCGCCGGAGAAGATCTTCGTCACCGAATTCGCCGACCTGATGCCGGAGACGCTGATCACCAAGGACCCGGAAGAGGTCATGGCCTTCCGCGCCGAATTCGGCGACATCGTCATGAAGCCGCTCTACGGCAATGGCGGCGCCGGCGTCTTCCACATCACCCCGGACGACCGCAACCTGACCTCCTTCCTGGAGACCTTCGGCCTTCTGTTCCGCGAGCCGTTCATCGTGCAGCGCTATCTGAAGGACGTGCGCAAGGGCGACAAACGGATCATCCTGGTCGACGGCGAGTTCGCCGGTGCGATCAACCGCGTGCCGGCCGAGACCGACACCCGTTCCAACATGCATGTCGGCGGCCAGGCGACGCCGACCGAGCTGACACCCCGCGAACGCGAGATCTGCGAGCGCATCGGACCGGCGCTGCGCGAGCGCGGCCTGATCTTCGTCGGCATCGATGTGATCGGCGATCTCCTGACCGAGATCAATGTCACCTCCCCGACTGGCATCCGCGAGGTGAAGCGCTTCGGCGGCGCCGATATCGCGGCGGTCCTGTGGGACGCGATCGAGGCGAAGCGCTGACCTGTTGCCGCTACGGAAGATGAACGCCGGATAACAGGTTCGTTCGGGAACCGTTCGGACTGACTGTGGCTTACTGCAGCAAGAGAACCGGAGAGGTTCCGGCTCAGTCCGAGGGAACGCCATGAACAAGATGCTCTTTGCAGCGCTCGCGGTCGCGAGCGCCATCACGCTGCCGGCGAGCGCACAGGCGCAGTCGCGTGCGATCGCCACCACCGACGTCAATCTGCGCGCCGGACCGTCGACCTCCTATCCCGCCGTCAACGTCGTCGGCGCCGGCGACCGGGTCCGCGTCTTCGGTTGCCTCGACACCCGCGCCTGGTGCGATGTCGGCTATGACGGCCAGCGCGGCTGGATGTCATCCAACTATCTCGCCGACGCCCGCGAGCGCCGCTATACCGGCCCGCGCTATGTCGACCGGATGGACGCCCCGGTCATCTCCTTCTCGATCGGCCGCTACTGGGACGACCATTATCGCGGCCGCAATTTCTATCGCGATCGTGACCGCTACGACGATCGCCGGGGCCGCCACCGCCGCGACTTCGATCGCCGTGACGACCGGCGTGATGCCCGCCGGGACTTCCGCGAAGACCGGCGCGAATTCCGCGAGGACCGGCGGGACGATCGCCGCGATTATCGCGAGGAACGCCGCGAGCGTCGCGACGAACGGCCGGTGCCCCTCTACCGGGTGGACTGAGGCCTCCCCACATTGAACGATGATCGAGGCGCGGGCGCCCCCCCGCGCCTCGATGCTTTTGCGGCTGTGAAACCGGGCCGCCATGCCGCCGAGGACCGCCTTGCCACCGATCGATCCCATCAAAAGCGCCGCTGACCTGCCGGAGAACGGGGTCGCCATCTGGCTGACCTTCCTGACCGATATCGGCGAGAGCGAGCGCGCCGCCTATCGCGGGCTTCTCGACCCGCATGAGACCGAGCGCCACGACCGCTACAAGGTGGCCGGCGCCCGCGACGAGTTCCTGGTCGGCCGGGCGCTGGTCCGCACCACCCTGTCGCGTTACCGCGACGTCGCGCCCGCCGACTGGCGCTTCGAGACCAACCGCCATGGCCGGCCCTCGATCGTCGGCGAGGCGGCCGGTGGCCTCGTGTTCAACCTCTCCCATACGCGCGGCCTCGTCGCACTGGCCGTCTCCAGGGGCTGCGAGATCGGCATCGACGTGGAGGCGGTCGGCCGGGAAAGCGCCACCTTCGATCTGGCCGGGCGCTATTTCTCGCCGACCGAAGCCGAATGGGTGCGCGCGGCGACCGGCCCGGCGCTGGCCGAGCGCTTCTTCGCGGTCTGGACCCTGAAGGAAGCCTATATCAAGGCCCGCGGCATGGGGCTGGCCTTGCCGCTGGACGGCTTCTCCTTCGCCCTCGACGACGCCACCGACCGGCCGACCATCGCCTTCCATGAAGGCTGCCAGGACGATCCGGCCCGCTGGGCCTTCCTGCGCCGGCGCGTCTCGCAGGATCACCGCCTGGCCTTCGCGGCCTCGCCGCCGGACCGGATCAACGCCGTGCGGGTCCTGCGCACCGTCCCGCTGTCGGGCTCCGTTACCGATATCGATGCCACGGACGGCGCATCGTGAAGCTCTTCGCCGTCGCCGACCTGCATCTCGGTCACCCGGCCAATCGCGAGGCGATCCACGAGATCGCCGCGCATCCGGAGGATTGGCTGATTCTGGCCGGCGACGTCGGCGAGACCGAGCGCCATCTGGATCTGGCCCTCGACGTCCTCCAGCCGAAATACCGGCAAATCGTCTGGGTGCCGGGCAATCACGAACTCTGGGCCGTGGCCACCGAGGGCGTGCCGCTGCGCGGCGAGGCGCGCTATCACCACTTCGTCGAGCGCTGCCGGGCCCGCGGCGTGCTGACGCCCGAGGACGCTTATCCGGTCGTCGCCATCGACGGACAGGACGTGCGCATCGTGCCGATGTTCCTGCTCTACGACTATTCCTTCCGGCCCTCCGATGTCGCCCACGAGGACGCCGTCGCCTGGGCCCGCGAGGGCGGGCCGGTCTGCTCCGATGAGCAGTTCCTGCCGGCCGACCCTCACGCCAGCCGCAGCGCCTGGTGTGCGGCTCGCGTGTCGGCGACCGCGGCCCGCCTCGACGGGCTCGACGACGGCGTGCCTAATATCCTCGTCAATCACTGGCCGCTGCGCCGTGATCTGGCCCGCCTGCCGCGCATTCCGCGGTTCTCGATCTGGTGCGGCACCACCCGCACCGAAGACTGGCACACCCGCTACAACGCCCGCGCCGTGATCTCCGGCCATCTGCACATGCCCTCGTCCAGGACCATCGACGGCGTCGCCTTCGAGGAGGTCTCCTTCGGCTATCCCAAGCAATGGCGCGGTCGCCGCGAACCGGCCGACGCGCTGCGCCGCATCCGGATGTAGCCGGCTCACGAAAGCCTTGCGGCGCCTGGTAACGCGCTTGGCGCGGATCGGCGCTTGCGGGGAACAATCTTCGCCTCCCGCTGCCGGGCGGAGCATGCTGTGCGTCGTCGGCCCCGCACCCCGCGCCTATCTGTCGTCGCAACAGCTTGCATTTCCACGGAGACATCCATGTCGCAGATCACCATGGCAAGCCGCGCCCCCGGCAGCGGCGCCGTGAGCCCGGCCGCCTGGGTCGCGCTCGGCCTCGCCCTCATCGGCGCGCTGGGGCTCGGCTTCGGCCAGAGCTCGCGCATTGCCGCGCTCTTCGTCGTCGGCGGCGCCTTCGGCCTCGTCCTCTACCATGCCGCCTTCGGCTTCACCTCGGCCTGGCGCAACTTCATCCGCGACGGTCGCGGCCGGGGCCTGCGCGCCCAGATGGTGATGCTGGCCATCGTCGTCGCGCTGTTCTTCCCGGCGCTGGCCGCCGGCAGCTTGTTCGGCCAGGAGGTCTCGGGCTTCGTCTCGCCGGTCGGTACCTCGGTGCTGGTCGGGGCGTTCATCTTCGGCATCGGCATGCAGCTGGGCGGCGGCTGCGCCTCCGGCACGCTCTACACCGCTGGCGGCGGCAATGCCCGCATGCTGATCACGCTGGCCTTCTTCATCATCGGCTCGCTGCTGGCGACGATCCATTTCGACTGGTGGATGGCGCTGCCGGCCTTTGAACCGGTCTCGGTCGTCGAAAGCGTCGGCGCGCCGCTGGGCATCGTCCTGTCCTTCGCCGTCTTCGCGGCCATCGCGGCGGTGACGATCCTCGTCGAAAAGCGCCGCCATGGCAGGCTGGAGCAGGCCGACGCACCGAAGCGCCACGGTCTGGCGCGCTTTGCCCGCGGGCCGTGGCCGCTGGTCGCCGGCGCCATCGCGCTGGCGCTGCTCAACTTCGTCACGCTGGCGCTGGCCGGGCGCCCCTGGGGCATCACTTCGGCCTTCGCGCTGTGGGGCGCCAAGCTGTCGGAGCTCGGCGGTATCGATCCGTCCGCCTGGTTCTACTGGCAGCAGCCGGGCAATGCGGCGGCGCTGTCCTCCAGCATCTTCGCCGACATCACTTCGGTGATGAATATTGGCATCATCCTCGGCGCCCTCCTCGCCGCGGCCCTCGCCGGCCGGCTGGCGCCGAACTTCGCCATTCCGCTGCGCTCCATCCTGGCCGCGGCGATCGGCGGACTGATGCTGGGCTATGGCGCGCGAATCGCTTTCGGCTGCAATATCGGCGCGTATTTCGGCGGCATCGCCTCGGGCAGCCTGCATGGCTGGCTGTGGCTGGTCGCCGCCTATGCCGGCTCGGTTCTCGGCGTGCGCCTGCGGCCGTTCTTCTTCGTCGGCGAACGGCCGCACGTCACCAAGGACGCCTGACCGCACTCACCATCCACAGACCTTTCGAAAGGCCGTCGCGATCCCCTCGCGGCGGCCTTTTTGTGTGGTTGTCGCAAGACAGGCGATTAGGAATCCTGCCCTTCTCGAAGACGGCGCACGGGCCCGTGCAGACTCGGCTTGACTCTCCAGGGCCGCTCTGGAATCCATAGGAACATATCAGGAACAAACCTCTTGGTGAGGCGGAGCGATCGCGAATCCCTTGTGATCGAAGGAGAATCCTATGGCCTCGACCGATCCCGCCGCGCTGGCCGCCCCCCGGCGCGCGGCCCCGCCCGCGCCCGTTCGCCTGTATGGCACGGACCGGGACTTTGCTAGGAATCGTGCCCTGTCGGAGCTGCGCGAGAGCATCGCGCAGATCGAGGGCGAGCCGGTCTGCCGGCTGGAGAACACGGCTGCGGACACCCGCCACCAGGGCGACGCAGCAGCCGTGCGACGCGTGATGCCGAAGCTCCTGTCGCTCGGCGACGCCGCGGCCGATGCGGCGCTCGGCGGCGGCTTTCCGGCGGCGGGACTGGCCGAGATCCATCTCGACGAGACCCGCGACGGCGGCTCGCTCGCCGGCTTCGCGCTGGCGCTGGCGATCCGCTTCGGCGCACGCCCCGGCCGGCCGCTCCTGTGGATCGGCGACATGATGGCGTTTTCCGAGGCCGGGCTTCCCTATCTGCCGGGGCTCGCGAGCTTCGGCCTCGACCCCGCCGCGCTCTGCCTCGTCAAGACCCGCAAGCTCGACGAGGCGGCCTGGGCCGGCGAGGAAGCCGCCACCTCGCGAGCGCTGGCCATGGCGATCCTGGAGGTGCGCGGCAATCCCGCCCGGCTCGGCCTCGACGGCACCCGGCGGCTGCATCTGCGCGCCCGCGAGGCCGGCCTGCCGCTGCTGCTGCTGCGCCAGAGCGCCCGTCCCGAGGCCACCGCCGCGCCGCTGCGGCTGCGGATCCGGCCGGGGCCGGCGAGCCGCGTCGCCGATCTGGCCGACCGCGACAAGCTCATCGGCCACCCGGTCTTCGACGTCACGGTGGAGAAATCCCGCGACGGTCGCCCGCAGCATGTAGTCCTGGAGTGGAATTCCCATGAGCGACGTTTCGGCCCCCCGGCCCGTTCCGAACCGCTATCTCGCCCTCTCGTTTCCACGGCTGTCGACGGACCGGATCCGGCGCGAGCGGATGGGACGGTCGTGGCGCTCCGACGCGCCTCGTAAGGGAGCGGCCGGCGACGGCGACAGAAGCGTCCGCCCGGCGCCGCTGGCGCTCTACGAAACCGTCGGCAACGCCAACCGCATCGTGGCGACCTGCGAAGCGGCCGAGGCCATGGGGCTGGCGGCGGGCGGCGGCCTGGCCGAGGCGAAGGCGCGGTTTCCGGACATGGAGGTCATGCTTGCCGACCCGGCGGCCGACCGGCGGCTTCTGGAAGCGGTCGCCGACTGGTGCGACCGCTACACGCCGCTCGTCGCCCTCGACGCGCCGCACGGTCTCGTCCTCGACATTTCCGGCTGCGCCCATCTCTTCGGCGGCGAGAGGGCGCTGATGGACGACCTCTTGGTGCGGCTGTTCCATCAGGGCCTCGCCGCGCTCGCGGCGATCGCCAGCCATGCCGGCACCGCCCTGGCGCTGGTCGGCGGCGGCAGGGGGCGCGGCGGCGCCATCGTCGCCGAGAACGACGAACTGGCCGCCGTTTCGCCGCTGCCCGTCGCCGCGCTGCGGCTGGAGCCGCCGGTCGCGGCGATGTTTCGCCGTCTCGGCCTGAAGACCATCGACGCGCTGCTGGCGCTGCCCCGCGCCGGGCTGGCGCGGCGCTTCGGCGAAGATCTCCTCGCCCGCCTGGACACCGCGCTTGGCCGCGCCTCCCGGCCGATCAGCCCGCGCCGGCCGGTGCCGGACCTGACCGCCGAGCGGCGGCTGTTCGAGCCGATCAGCCTGACCGACGACGTCGAGCGCATCCTCCTGCTGCTCGCCGCACGGCTGAAGGGCGACCTGGAGCGGCGCGGCGTCGGGGCGCGGCAGCTCGAACTGTCGTTGTTCCGCGTCGACGGAGCGGTCAACCGGCTGGTGGTCGGCGCCTCGCGGCCGGTGCGCGAGCCCGCCGCCATCCAGCGCCTGTTCCGCGAGCGCATGAAGGGGCTCGGCGAGGAATTCGACGCCGGCTTCGGCTACGATCTCGTCAAGCTCGCCATCTACGCCACCGAGCCGATGCCGGACCTGCAGACCGACCTGTCCGGCGAGACCGTCGGCAGCGACGCCTTCGGCAGTCTCGTCGACCGGCTCGGGGCACGGCTCGGCGAGGCCAGCGTCCTGCGGCTCGACGCCGTCGCCAGCCACTGGCCCGAGCGGGCCGAGCGCTGGCAGCCGATGGCAGCGGGCTCGGCGGCGCTGGCAAGGCCGTCACCGGTCGCCGCGCCGCAGACGGCGCCGCGGCCGCTGCGGCTGCTCGCCATGCCGGAAGCGATCGAGGCGAGCTTCGAGGTGCCGGACGGCGCGCCGTTGAAATTTCGCTGGCGCCGGGCGCTGCACGTGGTGCGCCGGGCCGAGGGGCCGGAGCGCCTCGCCGGCGAATGGTGGCGCCAGCCCGACGCGGCGGCCCGCGACTATTACCGCGTCGAGGACGAGGCCGGCCGCCGCTTCTGGCTGTTTCGTGAGGGCTGCGCCGACCCGGCCGTCGATCCCGAACTGCAGGTGCCGGACGGACGCCCGGCCTGGTTCCTGCACGGCATCTTCGCATGAGGATCGAGCCTTATCGCGAGCCCCGGGCCTTTCCCGAGATCGGCGTCGCCAGCTGCTTTTCCTTCCTTGCCGGCGCGTCGCAGCCGGAGGAGCTGGTGGTCACCGCCCACCGCCTGGGGCTCGCCGGCCTCGGCATTGCCGACCGCAACACCGTGGCCGGCGTCGTGCGCGCCCATCAGGCCGCGCGCGAGGCGGAATTGCCCTATGCGCCCGGCGCCCGGCTGGTGTTTTCCGACGCGACGCCCGACATCTTCGCCTATCCGCGCGACCGCGCCGGCTGGGGCCGGCTCTGCCGGCTTCTGAGCCGCGGCAATCTGCGGGCGACCAAGGGCAGCTGCATCCTCACCCTTGCCGACCTTCTGGAATGGGGCGAGGGGCTGAACCTCGCGATGATCGCACCCCAGGCGCTCGGCTGCGGACAGGACGGCGACGCCGCGGCAATGGAGGCCGGCCTCGCCGACCCGCTACACCGGCTGCGCGAGGCCTTCGGCGGCGCCGTCCGCCTGGCGGTCGCGCCGGCTCATGACGGGCTCGACCAGCGCCGCATGGCACGGGCGGCGCATCTGGCCGCGCGCTGCCGCACGCCGATGCTGGCCACCAACGACGCCTTCCACCACGCGCCCGGCCGGCGCCGGCTGCAGGACGTGATGACCGCGATCCGCGAGCATGTGCCGCTGGCCGAGGCCGGTTTCCTGCTGGCGCGCAATGCCGAGCGGCACCTGAAGGCGCCGCACGAGATGGAGCGGCTGTTCCGCCATTCTCCCGAGGCGATCGCCGAGACCGGTCGGTTCTTCGCCGAGCTGCAGTTCGATCTGAAGAGCCTGGCCTACGAATATCCCGACGAGGCGCTGAAGCTGTCGCGCTCGCCGGCCGAGGAGTTGCGCCATCTCGCCCATGAGGGCGCCCGCTGGCGCTATCCGGAGGGCGTGCCGGCCAGCGTGACGACGCGGATCGACTACGAGCTGAAGATCATCGGCGAATTGCAGTACGAGCCGTATTTCCTCACCGTCCACCACATCGTGAAGGGCGCCCGCGAGAAGGGCATCCTGTGCCAGGGCCGCGGCTCGGCGGCCAATTCCGTCGTCTGCTTCTGCATCGGTGTCACCGAGGTCTCGCCGGAGCGGGCCGGCCTCCTGTTCGAGCGCTTCATCTCCTCGGACCGGCGCGAGCCGCCGGATATCGACATCGACTTCGAGCACGAGCGCCGCGAGGAGGTGATCCAGTACATCTACGAGCATTACGGCCGCGACAACGCCGCCATCGCCGCCACGGTCATCACCTACCGGGCGCGTTCGGCCGCCCGCGAGGTCGGCAAGGCGTTCGGCCTGTCGGAGGATGCGGTTTCGGCCTTGTCCGGCTCGGTCTGGGGCTATTCCTCCGCCGATCTCGGCGAGCGCGAGGCTGCCGCCGCCGGCCTGTCGGCCAAGGACGCCACCACCGCCAACGTCCTGTCCTTTTCCGCCGAGCTGTCCGGCTTTCCCCGGCATCTGTCCCAGCATGTCGGCGGCTTCGTCATCACCAAGGGCCGCATCGACGAGGTCGTGCCGATCCTCAACACCGGCATGGAGGGGCGCACCATCGTCGAATGGGACAAGGACGATCTCGACGAGCTCGGCATCCTGAAGATCGACATCCTGGCGCTGGGCATGCTGTCCTGCCTGCGCCGCGCCTTCGATCTCCTGCAGCAGCATTACGACCTGCCGCTGACGCTGGCCGACCTGTCCAAGGCGCAGGACGACCAGCCGACCTATGCGATGATCCAGCGCGCCGACACGCTGGGGGTCTTCCAGATCGAGAGCCGGGCGCAGATGACCATGCTGCCCAAGCTGCGGCCCGACTGCTTCTACGACCTGGTCATCGAGGTGGCCATCGTGCGGCCCGGCCCGATCCAGGGCGACATGGTCCACCCCTATCTGCGCCGCAAGATGGGGCTGGAGCCGGTCACCTTCCCCAAGGAGGAACTGCGCGAGGTGCTCGGCCGCACCCTCGGCGTGCCGCTGTTCCAGGAACAGGCGATGAAGATCGCCATCGTCGCGGCGGGCTTCACGCCGAACGAGGCCGACCGGCTGCGCCGCGCCATGGCGACCTTCCGGCGGGTCGGCACCATCCACACCTTCCAGAAGAAGATGGTCGAGGGCATGGTGGCGCGCGGCTACGAACGCGACTTCGCCGAGCGCTGTTTTAAGCAGATCGAGGGCTTCGGCGAATACGGCTTTCCCGAAAGCCACGCCGCCTCCTTCGCGCTGCTGGTCTACGCCTCTTGCTGGCTGAAATGCCATTACCCCGACGTCTTCGCCGCCGCTCTCCTGAACGCCCAGCCGATGGGCTTCTACGCGCCCTCGCAGATCGTGCGCGATGCCCGCGAGCACGGTGTCGAGATGCGGCCGGTCGACATCAACCGTTCCGGCTGGGACCAGTCGCTGGAGGCCGCCCCCTTCGATCCCGGACGGATGAAGGCCCGCAATGCCGGCATGCGCGACCACATCCGCACGCGCCACGCGGTCCGTCTCGGCTTCCGGCAGGTGAAGGGCCTCGGCGAGGCCGACATGCGCACGCTGGTCGAGGTCCGGGGCGCGGGCTACGATTCCGTGCGCGACCTGTGGCTGCGCTCCGGGCTGAAACGCGCGACCATCGAGCGGCTGGCCGATGCCGACGCCTTCGCCTCGCTGGGCTACAGCCGCCGCGACGCGCTGTGGGCCTGCCGGGCGCTCGACGCCAAGGGCTCGTCGGAGCGGCTGCCGCTGTTCGAGCAGGCGGCGACCCGCGACCTGCAGGCCGAGCCCGACGCGACGCTGCCGCCGATGCCGGTCGGCGAAGAGGTGATCAACGATTATCGCTTCCTGTCGCTGTCGCTGAAGGCGCATCCGGTGAGCTTCGTGCGCCGCGACCTGGATGCCCTGCGGGTCATCCCCGACGAACGGCTGGAGCGCCTGCGCTCGGGCAGCTGGGTCACGGTCGCCGGCCTCGTCCTGATCCGCCAGCGGCCCGGCTCGGCCAAGGGCGTCATCTTCATGACCATCGAGGACGAGACCGGCACCGCCAACATCATCGTCTGGCCGAAGGTCTTCGAAAGCCACCGCGCCCTCGTCCTGGGGGCCCGTTTCGTCAAAGTGACCGGCCGGATGCAGTCCGACCACGGGGTCATCCATGTCGTCGCCCAGACCATCGAGGACCTGACGCCGCTCCTGATGCGCGTTGCCGATGGCGGCGCGACGACGGACTACGCCCTGGCGCCGGCCGATCACGTGAAGAGCCCGCTGCGGCGGCCTTCCAGCCGTCCGGCCGGCCTTGCCCCCGATGCGGCCAAGGCCGGTGACGTGGACGCGGCGGAACTCGCCGTCTCGCTCGGCGCCGCCCTTGCCCGCGCCGACGAGGTGCGCCGGCCGATCGACGAGAAGCGGCTGGCCCACCGGCACCTGCGCATGGTGGCGGCAAGCGACGGCCCGATCCAGCGCAGCATGGCCGAACGCCAGAGCCGGGAGGTGCTGCCCAAGGGTCGCAATTTCCAATGATCCGGCCCGGCCGGAGCGATGTGGGCGCGGTCGTCACTTTCGTTCTGGCCGAAGCCCGGACGGCGCCTATCTGCCGATAAGGGCGCCACGAGGGGCGTCCGGAAATCCGGCGACCGCGCCATATCGAAAGGATGACGATGCCGGCATCGCGGCCGCTCACGACCGGGACCTTCAGCCGTCGCAGATTGCCCGCCGCCTTGCGGCCGGGCCGGGTCGCGCGTCTTGCCGCCCCGGCCGGACTGGCGCTCCTGGCCGGCTGCGCCGGACCGCAATCGGTCTTCGAGGGCGCCGGCGCCGAGGCCACCGACGTCGCCTTCCTGTTCTGGGTCATGCTAGTCGGATCGATCGCGATCTGGCTGTTTGTCATCGGCCTCGGGATCTACGCCACGAAGACCCGGCCCCGCGCCCATAGCGAGCGCACCGGCCTCTACCTGATCATCTGGGGCGGCGGCGTCTTTCCGGTCGTCGTCCTCGGCGGCCTGCTGATCTGGGGGCTCGCCATGATGCCGGAGCTGCGTCGCCCCGCAAACGGGCCGACCATCGCGGTCTCGGGCGAGCGCTTCTGGTGGCGCATCGCCTACGATGTCGAGGGCGAGCCGGGCGCGGTGCGCAGCCTGCCCGACGGCGGCATCGAGAGCGCCAACGAGCTCTGGCTGCCGCTCGGCCGGCGCACGGAAATCCTGCTCGGCAGCCCCGACGTGATCCATTCCTTCTGGGTTCCCGCCATCGCCGGCAAGACCGACGCCATTCCGGGCCGGGTCAACCGGCTGGTGCTCGAGCCGACCCGCGAAGGCGTCTATAACGGCGTCTGCGCCGAATTCTGCGGCGATGCCCATACCCAGATGGGGCTGCGCGTCGTGGTGGTGCCGCAGGCCGAGTACGACGCCCGCGTCGCGGCCCTGGCCCGGCCGGCTGCCGTCACCGACGATCCCGGCGCAGCGCTGTTCCTGAAGAATGGCTGCGGCGCCTGCCATACGGTCCGCGGCACCGAGGCCGACGGCCGCGTCGGCCCGGACCTGACCCACATCGCCTCGCGCCAGACCATCGCCGCCGGCCTGCTGCCGACGAATGTCGCCAATATCGCCCGCTTCATCCACTCCACCGATCACGTCAAGCCGGGCGTCGAGATGCCGTCCTTCGGCGTCCTGCCGGACACCGAGATCGACGCGATCGCCCAATGGCTCGGACGCCTCGAATGAGCGAGATACCCTTCGACAACCCGGCGATCACCGGCGCGAGCGATCGCGACCAGGAGGACCCGGCCGTCCGCCGCGAGCAGGAGGACCGGCTGCGCACGGTCTGGGCCGCCCCGAAGGGCTGGCGCTACTGGTCGGCGGTCAACAACACCGAAGTCGGCATCTGGTACACGGCGACGTCCTTCGCCTTCATGCTGTTTGCCGGCGTTCTCGGACTGATGATCCGCAGCCAGCTGGCGGTGCCTGAGAACGACTTCCTGACCGCGTCCTTCTACAATCAGGTCTACACGCTGCACGGCACCGTGATGATGTTCCTGTTCGCGGTGCCGATCTTCGAGGCCGTGGCGATCATCCTGCTGCCGCAGATGCTGGGGGCGCGCGACCTGCCCTTCCCGCGCCTGTCGGCCTTCGGCTACTGGTGCTTCCTGATCGGCGGCGTCTTCGTCTGCGGCTCGATCTTCTTCGATTCGGCCCCCGAGGGCGGCTGGTTCATGTATCCGCCGCTGACGACGCAGGAGCGGTTCTCGCCCGGCTACGGCCCGGACATCTGGCTCTTGGGCCTGTCCTTCATCGAGGTCGCATCGATCGCCGCGGCGGTCGAGCTGATCGTCGGCACGCTCAAATGCCGGCCGCCCGGCATGCGGCTCAACCTGATGCCGCTCTATGGCTGGTACGTGCTGGTCGTCGCGGGAATGATCCTCTTCGCCTTCCCGCCGCTGATCGCCGGCGACATCCTGTTCGAGCTGGAACGGCTGTTCAACTGGCCCTTCTTCGACCCGACGCGCGGCGGCGACCCGATGCTGTGGCAGCATCTGTTCTGGATCTTCGGCCATCCGGAGGTCTACATCGTCTTCCTGCCGGCCATCGCGCTGCTGGCGATGATCGTGCCGACCTTCGCCCAGCGTCCGATCCTCGGCTATTCCTGGATCGTCCTGGCGGCTGTGGGCACCGGCTTCCTGTCCTTCGGCCTGTGGGTCCACCACATGTACGCCACGGGCTTGCCGTCGATCTCGCTCGGCTTCTTCTCGGCGGCCTCGGAGGCGGTGGCGATCCCAACCGGCGTGCAGATCTTCGTCTTCCTGGCGACGCTCCTGACCGGCCGGGTGATCTATTCGGTGCCGATGCTGTTCGTCTCCGGCTTCCTGGCGATCTTCGTCATCGGCGGACTGACCGGCGTGATGATCGCGCTGGCCCCCTTCGACTGGCAGGCCCACGACACCTATTTCATCGTCGCTCATCTCCATTACGTGCTGATCGGCGGCATGCTGTTCCCGGTGGTGGCCGGCGTCTATTATTACTGGCCGCTCATCGGCGGGCGGAAAATGTCCGACCGCTTCGGCAAGATCGCCTTCTGGCTGATGTTCGTCGGCTTCAACGTCGCCTTCATGCCGATGCACTGGTCCGGCCTGATGGGCATGCCGCGACGGGTCTGGACCTATCCGGAAGCGCTGGGGCTCGAGATCCCCAACCTGATCTCGACAATCGGCGCCTTCGTCTTCGCCGCCGGCTTCCTGGTGGTGGTGGGCGATGTGCTGCGGCCACGCGGCAAGGAGCCCTACGCCAAGCGCAATCCCTGGAACGCCGGCACGCTGGAATGGCTCGGCGAGATGCCCGGCGAGAACTGGGGCGTGCGCTCGATCCCGCTGGTGCGCACCCGCTATCCGATCTGGGACCAGCCGAACTTCATCGACGATGTCGACAAGGGGCGGTTCTATCTGCCCGACGCCGTCGAGATGAAGCGCGAGACCATCGTCACCAGCGTTCTCGACGGGCGACCGATCCAGTGCCTGCGGGTGCCGGGGCCGACCTTCATGACCTTCTGGGCGGCGATCTTCCTCGGCGCGGTCTTCATCCTGGCGACGTTCCATTACTGGTACGCCACCATCGCCGCGATGGTGCTGGCGACGGCGGCGATCATCGTCTGGCTGTGGCGCGGCACCGCCGTGGTCCCGGAGAAGATGGAGAAGGACGTCGGACGCGGCCTGTCGCTGCCGCTCTATACGTCCGGCCCGCATTCGGTCGGCTGGTGGGCGATGTTCATCACCATGGTCGGCGACGGCACCGCCTTTGCCGGGCTCGCCTTCGGCTATTATTTCTTCTTCACCATCCATGCCGACTTCCCGCCGCCGGTCTCGGAAGGGCCGGGATTGCTCTGGCCGCTGGTGTCGCTGGGGCTGTTCGCGGCGGCCTGGATCGGCGCGCAGGCGGCGCTCGTCGCCAACAGCCGTGCGCATGTCGGCCTGTCGCGGCTCCTGATGGGCGGCGCGGCGGCGATCAGCCTGGCGGCCGCGGCGGCCCTGGTCTGGGCGCCCTACGCCACCAACATGGACCCCACGGTCCACGTCCATCCGGCGATCGTCTGGACACTGGTCATCTGGACCGCCGCCCATGGCGCGGTCGGCGCGCTGATGCTCGCCTACTGCCTCGCCCGTTCGCTGGCCGGAAAGCTGACGCCGGTCTTCGACATCGATATCCACAATGTGGCGCTCTACTGGCACTTCATGGCCGCGACCGCGTTGGCAACGGTGGTGACGATCTCGCTCTTCCCGCTCTTGGTCTAGGAGGCGAACATGTCGGTCGACAAACGCACCTATGACGATCTGTGGACGCTGATCGCGGCGCCGCTGGTCTGGGCGCTGCACTTCCTGTTCAGCTACACGGTGGCGGCTTATGCCTGCGCACCGCAGAGCTGGCTGTTCAAGGATCTGGCGACGGCGCGGATCGCCATCGGCGTCGTCACGCTCCTGTCGCTGCTGGCCATCGCCTACGGCTTTCGCCGCGCCTGGCGCGACTGGTCGGCCGGGGGCGGCGGCCATCGCCACGATCGCGATACGCCGGAGGACCGGGAGCGGTTCCTGGAATTCTCGACGCTGCTGCTCGCCGCCCTGTCCTTCGTCGGCGTCATCTTCGACGTCCTGCCCGTCATCATGATCGCGGACTGCCGGTAATGCGCAAGCGGATCGATTTCATCCTGACCTGGAAGCGGATCGGCGCCGCCGCGGCCGCCGGCGTCGTTGCCGCCTTCGCCCTCGGCTGGTCCGGCATGGTGCCGATCTCAGCCTCCTCCGGGCATTTCCCGCCCTTCGGCTGGTTCCTGCACTGGGTCATGGGCAACGCCGCCGAAAAGCAGTCGCTAGCCGTCAGCGTTCCCGACGATCTCGACCTGTCCGACCCGGCACTGGTCAAGCGCGGCGCCGGGCATTTCGCCACCGGCTGCGCCGTCTGCCATGGCAGCCCGACCGAGGCCCAGTCGCCGGTCGTCCTGTCGATGACGCCGGCTCCGCCGCGCCTCGAGGAACGTGTGCCGGAATGGTCCGATCGCGAGCTGTTCTGGATCGTCCAGCACGGCATCAAATATACCGGCATGCCGGCCTGGCCGACACAGGCGCGCGCCGACGAGGTCTGGGCGCAGGTGGCCTTCCTGCGCGCCCTGCCCGGCATGTCGCCGGCCGCCTATGACGATCTGGCGCTGGCCAGCGGCGGCGATAGCGGGCTGGACAGTGGGAATGGCGCGCAGAACACCACCTTGTCCAACGGCGCCGAACTCGCCTTCGAGGACGCGCTGGCCGATTGCGCCCGCTGCCACGGCCGCGACGGCTATGGCCGCGGGCCCGACGGCACCTTTCCGGTTCTGGCCGGACAGCCGGCCGACTATCTTCTGGCCAGCCTGCAAGCCTATTCCAACGGCGAGCGCGCCAGCGGGTTCATGCAGCCACCGGCCCGGCGCTACGATGCCGAGATGCTGGCGCGTCTCGCCGAGCATTTCGCTGGCGTCGAAGGACCCGAAGGCCCCGCGGCGACGGGTGGGGTCGGATCCGACGCGGCCGCAGCGACGCCCCCTGTCGAAACGCCGAAGACCGAGACCGAACGCGCCGTGCCGGGGGAAGCGGCCTCGGGCCCGCCCGACACACGGGACGGGCTTCTGGCGCTGGGCCGACGGCTTGCCGAAGACGGCCTGCCGGAGCGCAAGCTGCCGGCCTGCGAAAGCTGCCACGGCGCCGATGGCGCCAATCGGGAGCCGGCCCGCAACGCCGTCTATCCGCGTCTGGCCGGCCAACCCGAATGGTACCTGAAGACCCAGTTGCATCTGTGGAAGGAGGGGGAGCGCGGCGGCACCGCCTATGCCCATGTCATGACGAACATCGCCAAGCACCTTACCGAGGAGCAGATCGAGGCCGCCGCGGCCTGGTACGGACAGACCGCGCCCGGAGATGGCCGGCATCAGGAGATCCGCCCGTGAGCGGCGCGACGCCTGCGGACTGGGAAGGGCGGATGGCGCCGGGTCTCGACGTGATCGAGGCCATCGCCATCAAGGCCTATGACGAGCTGCCGGCCGAGTTCCGGGCCCTGTCGGGCGAGATCCGCTTCCTCATCGCCGAGTTTCCCGACGACGACGTCGTCAAGGAGATGGCGCTCGACAGCCCCTTCGACATTCTCGGCCTGTTCGAGGGCCGCGGCATCGGCGATCTCGGCAGCCCGGTCACCGGCGAACTGCCGAACCGGATCCTGCTCTATCGCCGGCCGATCCTCGACTACTGGGCCGAGCACGAGGAGACGCTGGGCAGCCTCGTCTCACATGTCCTGATCCA
This sequence comes from Aurantimonas manganoxydans SI85-9A1, assembly GCF_000153465.1. Classification (GTDB taxonomy): domain Bacteria; phylum Pseudomonadota; class Alphaproteobacteria; order Rhizobiales; family Rhizobiaceae; genus Aurantimonas; species Aurantimonas manganoxydans. Next base: position 3,914,901 of record NZ_CH672387.1, read on the forward strand.
CGAGATCGGGCATCATTTCGGCCTGTCGGACGAGGACATGGAGGCACTGGAGGACTCGGTCGCCTGACGCCGACGCCGCTTGCGCCAGCCCAGAAACGCCAGCACGGCCAGTGTGCCGGTGACGATCGAGACGGTCATCGGCATGGCCAGCGCCAGAAGCGCGAAGACCGTCAGGCAGGCGGCGCCGAACAGGCCCAAGGCGGCACAGCCGATGCCGTAGCCGAGGGCCGATTCCAGATGGCGTTTCGTCTTTTCGGGCATGGTCACGCCGCGGTTCGGGCATCGGCCCGAGCCGTTTCCTCGCAGAATGTCGGTTATTGTTCGCCGAGCTTCATGGCCGGATCGTAGTCGCGACCCTCGACGATCTTGGTCACTGCCTGGCCGCAGCGCATCGCGCCGGCCGCCGCGTCGAAGGCGTAGGTCGGCGAGCCGTGCAACTCCCAGCCCTTGGAGAGGGCGAGCGAGACCTTGTGGCAGAAGCTGGAATCGTCCGGCCCGGAAAGGAAGCGGTAGAGTTTCATGCCGTCGTCCCGCGTTCGGCGATGCTGTCGCGCATCTGGAGAAGTGCCTGCGCCTGGGTCAGATGCAGCCGCTCGACCATGCGGCCATCGATCTGCAGGACGCCCTTGTCCCGGTTTTCCGGCTCTGCGAAGGCCGCAACCACCCGCTCGGCCCAGGCGACCGCCTCCGGATCGGGCGAGAAGGCCTGATTGGCCGCCGTGATCTGGCTCGGGTGGATCAGCGTCTTGCCGTCGAAGCCCATACGCCGGCCGGCCGCGCATTCCGTTGCAAAGCCCTCCGTATTGCGGAAATCGGCATAGACGCCGTCGAGGACGGCGAGGTCGTAGGCTTTCGCCGCGACGACGATCTGCATCATCCACGGCATCATTTCGGCCCGCTCCGGTCCCGGTTCAATGCCGGTGGACAACGCGATGTCGTTGGGCCCGACGATCAGCGCGCCGAGCCGGTTCCGGCTGCCCTCGCGGGCGATCGTGCCGACGTCGAGAATGCCGAGCGGCGTCTCGATCATCGCCCAGAGCTTCAGCCTGTCCGGCGCGTCAGTTTCGGCCAGCGCGACGGCGGCCTCTTGCAGCATCGCAACGGTTTCGACCTTGGGCAGGAGGATCGCATCGACCCCGGCTCCGCGCGCCATTAGGAGGTCTTCGGTGCCCCACTGCGTGTCGAGCGTGTTGATCCGCACGATCCGCTCGCCCTTGAAGGAGCTGTCCTGCAGATGCGTGCGCAGGCGCTCGCGCGCCGCGTCCTTCTCGTGCGGGGCGGCGGAATCCTCCAGATCGTAGATCAGGCCGTCGGCGGCGAGACCGTCGGATTTCTCCAGCGCGCGGGCATTGGCGCCGGGGACGAAGAGCAGCGAGCGGCGGGGGCGAAAGGGCGTGGTCATGGCCGATGTCATGGCCGATTCAGCTGCGCGAGGCAATCGCCGGGCCGGCCCGGGCGACGCCCCGGTTTGCGCCTCGGCGGCGCCATGCTATCTCCCCGGGCGAGGAACATCCGCCGACACCATCGGCGAGCCAAGGGGATGGAGCCATGCAGAAATTCGACCGCCTGACCGGGATCGCGGCGCCACTGCCGATCATCAACATCGACACCGACATGATCATCCCCAAGGACTATCTGAAGACGATCAAGCGCACCGGCCTCGGCGCCGGCCTGTTCGCCGAGTCGCGCTTCAACCGGGACGGCTCGGAGAACCCGGACTTCGTCCTGAACAAGCCGGCTTACCGCAATGCCGAGATCCTCGTGGCGGGTGACAATTTCGGTTGCGGCTCGTCGCGCGAGCATGCGCCCTGGGCGCTGCTCGACTTCGGCATCCGCTGCGTGATCTCCACGTCCTTCGCCGACATCTTCTACAACAACTGCTTCAAGAACGGCATCCTGCCGATCACCGTGACGCCCGAGCAGCTCGAACTGCTGATGGACGACGCCGAGCGCGGCGCCAATGCCCGCCTAACCATCGATCTGGAAGCCCAGACCATCTCCGGCCCCGACGGGGGCGAGATCACCTTCGAGATCGACCCGTTCCGCAAGCACTGCCTGCTCAACGGTCTCGACGACATCGGCCTGACCATGGAGAAGGCCGAGACCATCGGCTCCTACGAACAGGATCTGGCCGAGCGCCGTCCCTGGGCCTGAGCCTGATCCCCGGCCGTCGCGGTTGCCCTCGACGGCCAGCGGTCGATAGACGGCGGATCAATCGGCCGGTTGCCGCGCGCTCCAGCCGCGGCAGTTAAGCGGAGCATCGTCGCTGCGACCGCCCTTTGGGGCGCCCTTGGGGGTCGCCCGTGGGGAGTCGCAGCGCAGTACCGGAAGGATCGGTCGGCATGCTCGCCTGGATGTCCGAGAACAGCGGCGCGCTCAACGTCGCCCTGAACGCCGCCATGCTCGGCGTCTGGGGTGTCTATCTGCAGATCATGGTGACCAGCTACCGGCGCCAGCGCCGGTCTTCCATCCTGATCACCCGCGGCGCCGGCCACGGCATCCGCTCGCGCTGCCTGATCACCAATATGGGCGCCGAACAGGTCTATGTGACCAGCCTCCTGGCCACGGTCACAGCAGGCGACGAGACGCGCGAATACACGCTCACCGATCTGCGCGACCTGCCGGAAGACCTGGGCGAGGATCCTCATTCCGCCATGCGCCAGGGCAGCCTCGGCACCGGGCGCTACATGGATCTGGGGCATTTCGACGAGCTGCTGAAGGAAATCACCCGCACCGATCCGGACTTCACCCGCAACGCCACGATCGACACCTTCGTGCTGACCGTGGTGGCGCTCTACGGCACCGAGCGGATGCCGGTCGGCGCGACGCGCAGTTTCGCCATCAAGAAGGACGAGGACGGCAACCGGCAGATCGTGCCGCATTCGGTGGAGACGCGTCAGATGCGCGGCCGCCGCGACCGCAAGACGCTGCGCAACAAGCTGATGAAGCATATGTAGGCTTCGCGGCCGCGGCGCTCTTCAAGGTTCTGAACGAAAAACGGCCGGCCTCTCGCGAGGCCGGTCGTCTTCATGTCGTCGTCTGTCTGTTCGACGGGCGGTAAGTTCAGGCCCGGCGCGGTGCCCGGCGGGGCTCTTCGCCGCGGCCGAGGAACTTCTTGGCCACCCAGCCGACGATGACTGCCTTGAGAATGCTCTTGATCATCCTGCGCTCCTGTCGAAGTTATCTTGCGCAAACAACGCAGATGTCCCCGAGCGGTTGCGTCGCAGTCACGCGGGATGATCGTTCTTGCCGTTGCTCGGCCCCGTTCAGGCAGTCCTGGCGAGCGTCTCGCGGAAGCGTGCAGCCACCGCGTCGCCCATCTCCTCGGTGCCGACCTGGCGGCAGCCCTCGCCCATGATGTCACCGGTGCGCACGCCCGATTCCAGCACGTCGGCGACCGCGCCCTCCAGCGCATCGGCCTCGGCGACCATCTGGAACGAATAGCGCAGGCACATGGCGAAGGAGGCGATCATCGCCAGCGGGTTGGCGACGCCCTTGCCGGCGATGTCCGGCGCCGAGCCGTGCACCGGCTCGTAGAGCGCCCGGCGCGTGCCGGTCTTCTCGTCGGCCGCACCCAGCGACGCCGAGGGCAGCATGCCGAGCGAGCCGGTCAGCATCGCCGCGATGTCGGAGAGCATGTCGCCGAACAGATTGTCGGTGACGATGACGTCGAACTGCTTGGGCGCGCGCACCAGCTGCATGCCGCCGGCATCGGCCAGCATGTGCTCCAGCTCCAGATCGGCATATTCCTCGCGATGGATGCGGGTGACGACCTCGTTCCAGTAGAGGCCCGACTTCATGACGTTGCGCTTTTCCATCGACGTCACCTTGCCGCGACGGGTGCGGGCGAGGTCGAAGGCGGCCCGGGCGATGCGCTCGATCTCGTAGGTATCGTAGACCTGGGTATCGATGGCGCGCTTCTGGCCGTTGCCCAGATCGATGATCTCCTTGGGCTCGCCGAAATAGACGCCGCCGGTAAGCTCGCGCAGGATCAGGATGTCGAGACCCTCGATCACCTCGCGCTTCAGCGAAGACGACCCCGCCAGCGCCGGATAGCAGATCGCCGGACGCAGATTGGCGAAGAGCTCCATGTCCTTGCGCAGCCGCAGAAGCCCGGCCTCGGGGCGCTTGTCGTAGTCGACGCCATCCCATTTCGGCCCGCCGACGGCCCCGAACAGCACCGCGTCGCTGGCCATGGCAAGGCCCATGGTCGCGTCGGAGATCGGCGCGCCTTCCGCGTCGTAGGCGCAGCCGCCGACAAGCGCGGTCTCGGTCTCGAAGCCGGCGCCGACCGTCTCGTTCATCAGGGCGGTTAGCTTCTCCACCTGTGCCGTCGTCTCGGGGCCGATCCCGTCGCCGGGCAAGAGCAGGAGCTTGCGGGTCGTCATCTTGGCGTATCCTCCATGGTGCCAGTCATCGTGCCGGCTTTACACCAAAGGACGCAGCTGGACACCCTGCCGATCCGGCGCCCGGTTCGCCAATTGTGGCCGAGCCGGCAGGGGCGTCCCGACAAATGCCGCCAAATGGCCTTGTTCCGTCAAGGCGCCGTTAACCGCGCAGGACCATAAGCGGGCGATACGAAGGAAGCGTCGGCGCATGTCTGGCAGCCGGCCCGCAAGGGCCCGGCCCGGCAACGCCATGGAGAGTTGCGTGCCGTTCTTCATCCCGACCCCGATCGCCGACAATCTGATGTGGAGCCTCGCGATTCTCGTGGCGACATTCGGCCTGCGCTGGGCCGGCGAGTGGTTCGCCACCCGCAATACCGATCCGATCGAGGCCCGTCAGCGCCGCTTCACCATCCGCGCCATCACCCATGCCGTCGTCGCCGTGGCGCTGCTCGGCATCTGGCTGAGCGAGATCCAGAACCTCCTGTTCTCGCTGGCCGCCGTCATGGTGGCGCTGGTCGTGGCGACCAAGGAACTGATCATGTGCATCGCCGGTTCGGTGTTGCGGTTCGGCGGCCATCTCTTCAAGGTCGGCGACCGCATTGACATCAACGGCATCCATGGCGAGGTGATCGATCACGGCCTGTTCTCCACGACGATCATGGAGCTGCCGCCCCATCATCTCGGCCATTCGGGCACCGGCCGCGTGGTGATGCTGCCGAATGCGATCCTTTTGACCGGGCCGGTGCGCGTCGGCGCCCAGCCCCGGCACTTCTTCCCGCACCGCTTCACCCTGACGCTCGAAGGCCCGGTGCCGGTGCGCGAAACCAAGGCGCGGATCGAGGCGGCGGCCGAAGCCGCGCTCGCCGACGATCTCGACCGGGCAACGCGCTTCCACCGGCTGGCGGCCGGCAAGGCGGGCGCCGAGATCGCCGGGCCGGGCTACGAGGTGACGGTCGGCACCTCCGACATCGGCAAGTTGCAGTTCCACGTCATGCTCTATTGTCTCGTCCAGGATGCGGGCGCCCTGCAGCAGGCGATCACGCTGGAGGCGCTCGAGGGCCTTGGCGCCGCCCGCACGGTCAAGCCCGGCGAGCAGCGGGCCTGGGACGAGATCGCCCGGCAGCTCAGGGAAGCGGCGCGACCGCGCGAGGCCGCCGCCTGAGCAGCGACAAAGTCCTGCCAGGCAGGGGCCGGAGCGGGGTCCGCAGGCTTGATATCGCGGCTTGTCGGGTGGGCCGAACCCGGCCCGCGCAATTGACAAGCCCCGTGCATCCGCGCATATCGCGCCTCATGTCCGTACGCTGCACCGTCAAACCGTCGACTCTGTGACGCCGCCTGCCCCGCTGGTCTCCCCCGGGGCAGAGACGCGAGCGTGCGAAGAGTGAGCGGGGAGAGCGAAGGATTGCATCCCATGGGTTACAAGGTCGCCGTCGTCGGCGCTACCGGCAATGTCGGGCGCGAAATGCTGGAAATCCTGGCCGAGCGCGGATTTCCCGCCGACGAGGTCGTGGCGCTGGCCTCGCGCCGCAGCCAGGGAACCGAGGTCTCGTTCGGCGACAAGACGCTGAAGATCGTCGCGCTGGACCAGTATGATTTCAACGGCACCGACATCTGCCTGATGTCGGCGGGCGGCGACATCTCCAAGGAATGGTCGCCGAAGATCGCCGCCGCCGGCTGCGTCGTCATCGATAATTCCTCGGCCTATCGCTACGATCCGGACGTGCCGTTGGTGGTGCCGGAAGTGAACGCCGATGCCGTCGAGGGCTTCCGCAAGAAGAACATCATCGCCAATCCGAACTGCTCGACCGCGCAGCTCGTCGTGGCGCTGAAGCCGCTGCACGACGTCGCGACGATCAAGCGGATCGTGGTCTCGACCTACCAGTCGGTCTCCGGCGCCGGCAAGGAGGGCATGGACGAGCTGTTCAAGCAGAGCCGCGCGGTCTTCGTCGCCGATGAGATCGAGCGCAAGAAGTTCACCAAGCGCATCGCCTTCAACGTCATCCCCCATATCGACGTCTTCATGGAAGACGGTTCCACCAAGGAAGAGTGGAAGGTGATGGCCGAGACCAAGAAGATGCTCGACCCGAAGATCAAGGTCACCTGCACCGCCGTGCGCGTGCCGGTCTTCATCGGCCATGCCGAAGCGGTGAACATCGAGTTCGAGAAGCCGATCACCGCCGACGAGGCGCGCGACATCCTGCGCGAGGCACCCGGTTGCCTCGTCATCGACAAGCATGAGGACGGTGGCTACATCACCCCCTACGAATCGGCCGGCGAGGACGCGACCTACATCTCGCGCATCCGCGAGGACCAGACCCTCGACAACGGCCTGAACATTTGGGTCGTCGCCGACAATCTGCGCAAGGGCGCGGCCCTGAACACGGTCCAGATCGCCGAATTGCTGATCAATCGCGGTCTCCTGAAGCAGCGCGACGCCGCCTGAGGCACCGTTCCGCGGTCGCCCGGTCCGCCGGGCGGTCGCTGCCGCGCGGCCTTCATGCCGCGCCGGTCTCGCCCTCCTTCCGTACGGTCTGGCCGGGTCTGGCACCTGTGTCGGCAATGCCGCCGCATCTGTGGCCGGGCCGCAACGATCCAGCCACATTCCAGACATCTGTGCTGTCTAACGGCCATCGGACCGGGACATTTCGCGCGGGCTTCGCCCCGCCTCACACATCTGGACTTTCGCTGATGAAGAAGCTCGCTTTCGTTCTCGCCCTCACCGTGGCCTTCGCCGGCTGCACGACCGATCCCTATACCGGCGAGCAGAAGCTCTCCAACACCGTGGGCGGTGCCGGCATCGGCGCCGGCGTCGGCGCGCTCGGCGGCTATCTGGTCGGCCGCGCCGCCGGCGTGGATTCCGGCCGCGCCGCACTGATCGGTGCCGGCATCGGTACGCTCGGCGGCGGCGCCGTCGGCGCCTATATGGACAACCAGGAAGCCAAGCTGCGCGACCAGCTGCGTGGCACCGGCGTGTCGGTCACCCGCGTCGGCGACCGCATCATCCTGAACATGCCGTCCAACATCACCTTCCCGACCGACCAGTCGTCGATCCTGCCGGCCTTCTACCCGACCCTGAACTCGGTCGCGCTGGTCCTGAAGGAATACGACAAGTCGATCGTCAACGTGTACGGCCACACCGACAGCCAGGGCTCCGACGGCTACAACTTCACCCTGTCGCAGCAGCGCGCCTCCTCGGTCAGCCAGCTTCTGGCCTCGCAGGGCGTCGATCCGCGCCGCCTGAACACGCAGGGCTTCGGCGAGAGCCAGCCGGTCGCCTCCAACGACACCGAGTCCGGCCGTGCCCAGAACCGCCGCGTCGAGATCGCGATCTCGCCGCTCACCGCGGGCTAAGTGCGGCGCGCCCATCCGGCGCGACCATCGTCGACCAACATGCAAGGCCGTCCGGGATATCCCGGGCGGCCTTTCCGTCTGTCGGGCGCCTGCGATGGCCCGATGTCAGGCCGCCCGGAATTGTCGCGAACATTGCGTACAAAGCGTTGCGGGAGATCAATCTCCGGTCGCCTTAACCCCATGCAGGATCAGGCTTTCTCGCTCCGGTTGCGGCCGCTGTTCAGCATAAATTAAGAGCCGACCCCTAACACTTCGCCGGTGTGCCTGAAACCAGCCCGCTGCGGGCGGTAGGATGGATCGATTTGTTCAGGGCCCTGGCCTCCTATCTGATCGACATGGATCGCAAGCCCCGCCGGCTGGAGCTGCAACTTCAGGAGCGGGTCCGCGTCGAGCAGCTGGACTTTGCCCTCCGCCTCGCCCCCTTTACCGTCATCACCAGCATCAGCGTCGTCCAGGTCGTCTCCTACCTGTTCTGGCAGCCCGAGCTGGCCGGCTATCTCGTGCTCCTGCAATGCCTTGCGATCCCCGCGACGGTGATCGCGCTGGAGCGCTGCTGGCGCTGGCGCAGCTCGGCCAAGCCGCAGCGGGTCGACAGCAGCTATGTCGAATGGTTCGCCCGGCTGGCGCTGTTCGCCGGCACGCTTCTGGGATCCGTTCCGCTGGTGCTGTTCGCGCAGGCCGGCGCCGACGGGCGGCTGCTCATCGCATCGACCTGCGCCGGCCTGATCGCCACCGGCATCGGCCTCGCCGTCGTGCCGCGTGCGGCGATCAGCTTCACCGGCCCGATCGTGGCGGGCAGCTTCGTGGCGCTGGCGACCACCGGCGAAGCCTTCTACATCTTCGTGGCCGTGCTCCTGGCCATCTATTCGGGCTTCATCTTCGCGACGATCGTGCATCTCAGCCGGCTCGTGACCATGCGGGCCGCCTCGCAGGTCGAGCTGGAACGCCAGCAGGAACTGACCAATCTCCTCCTCAACGATTTCGAGGAGAATGCCAGCGACTGGCTGTGGGAGACCGACGGCGATCTGCGGCTTCGCCATGTCTCGGCCCGCTTCGGCGAGGTCGCCAATACCCGCATCGCGGATCTGCAGGACCGCCCGCTCGGCGAATTGCTGCCGCCGCCGGTCCGTACCGGCGAGGCCCACGCGGCGGCCATGCTGTGGTCGTCGATCGGCGCGCGCCTGCCCTTCCACAAGATCGTGCTGCCGGTGGATGTCTCGGGCAGTAACCGCTGGTGGGCGCTGAGCGGCAAGCCGATCATCGACACGGCCGGCCGGTTCTCCGGCTATCGCGGCGTCGGCTCCGACGTGACCCAGAAGAAGACCACCGACGACCGCCTCGCCTATCTGGCCAGCCACGATGCCCTGACGGAGCTGCCCAACCGGTCGCTCTTCCAGGAAAAGCTCGCCGAAGCGCGCAACGGCGATCCGGATCAGGTCCGCTTCGCCGTGCTGCGGCTCGACCTCGATGCGTTCAAGAGCGTCAACGACACCTTCGGCCACGGTATCGGCGACGCACTGCTGCGCAATGTCGCCGGACGCCTCCTGAGCTTCGCCGACCCGGCCCGGACCATCGCGCGGCTGGCCGGCGACGAATTCGCCATCGTCGCCAACGGCCACGACCGCGAGGCGGCGGCCGAGCTTGCCGGTCACCTGGTGGACCGGATCAGCGCGCCCTACCGGATCGGCGATCTGAGGATTTCCGTCGGCGTCAGCATCGGCGTCGCCACCGCCCCGGAGAACGGCTCGGAAGAGGTGATGCGCCGCGCCGACGTCGCGCTATACCGGATGAAGCAGGAGGGCGGGCGCAGCTTTCGCTTCTACGAAGCGCAGATGGACGAGCAGATCGAGGAATGCCGCGCCCTGACCGGCGAGCTGCGCGGCGCCCTGGAGCGGCGCGAGTTCATCCTCCACTTCCAGCCGCTGGTCTCGGCGCGGGCCGCGACCATTGAGGGCTTCGAGGTGCTCCTGCGCTGGCAGCACCCGACCCGCGGGCTGGTGCCGCCGGATGAGTTCATCCCGCTGGCCGAGCAGAGCGGTGCGATCATCCCGCTGGGCCAGTGGGTGATCCGCGAAGCGTGCCGCATCGCCGCCGCCTGGCCGTCGAAGCTGACGGTCGCCGTCAATCTGTCGCCGATCCAGTTCCGCCACAGCGATGTCGTCGCCATCGTCCGCGACGCGCTGCAGGAGAGCGGGCTCGCTGCCGAGCGGCTGGAACTGGAGATCACCGAATCGGTGTTCCTGGAGGCCACGCAGGAAATCCTCGACATCCTGCGGACCCTGCGCGGCATGGGCGTCAGCCTGTCGCTCGACGATTTCGGCACCGGCTATTCGAGCCTCAGCTATCTGCGCCGCGCGCCGTTCACCAAGATCAAGATCGACCGCAATTTCGTCCGCGACCTGCCCGACGCCAAGACCGACGTCGCCATCGTCCGGGCGGTCGTGCAGCTCGGAACGAGCCTCGGCATGACGGTGACGGCCGAAGGGGTCGAGACCCTCGCCCAGCAGACCTGCCTCGCCGAACAGGGCTGCCACCAGTTCCAGGGCTATCTCTACAGCCGCCCGGTTCCGGCCGATGAGGCCGAGGCCCTGATCCGCAAGCCGCGGCTGAACCTCGTAAACCCCCACGCGGCCTGAGCGCCGCGCGCCTGCGCCGCTCGGTCGCCGTTCAGATGCTGTTCTGGGCCGCCCGCGTCGGCAGTCCGGCCACATCCGGCGTCTCGCCCAGATGCGGCGATTCCTTCGGCCAGTAGGGCAGGAAGCCGCTGATGATGTCGCGCGGAATGTCCAGCGGCCGGTATTGCTCGGTATCGACGAACATCAGCGATTGCTCGCCGCGTCCGAGCAGACCCTGGCTCTCGCTGTGGATCTCGTGGGCGAGCGTGACGAATTTGCGGTTGTGACGGGCGATCCTGATGCGCACCGTCACCGGATCGAACTCACTCGCCTCGCGACGGAAGTCGTGGTTGAACGACTTGGTCAGCACGTAATAGCTCGTCGTCTTCAGGTCGAAATCCGGCATGCAGATGTTGAAGAACAGCTCGCGCGCCTTGCCGACCCAGCGAACGTAATTGGCGAAATAGACATTGCCGACCGAATTGGTGTCGTCATAGGTCGGCATCAGCTTCATCACGAAGGTCTGGCCGTCGAAGCCGTGGGACAGGCTCGTATTCGTCGACGGGCTCGGCACGTTCTCGTTGCGCGGGACGAGCTCGACCCGCGTCGGGATCGGCCCGGACGGCATCGGCGCGAGCCTGGTGGCCACTTCCGGCGGCGCGCCGAAGAGCAGTTGCCCCAGCATCGGGAAGGCGCCGATCAGCGCCAGCAGCGGCGCCCCGGCGACGAAGGCCGGAATCGGGGCCACATGGCCGATCAGGAAGATCAGCATGGCGGCCAGCCCGATCAGGTAGCACAGCACCGGATCGTAGCGCCGTGTCGCCCCCAGCACCTCGCAGACCAGGCAGCCCGCGCCGCCCACCAACAGCGTCGCGAAGGGCAGCATCAGGGCGATCTGCGAGAGCTGGGCCGACAGGGCAAGGCCGGCGACGCCGGCGGCTGCCGCCAGAAGCCACAGGGGCGACGACACCAGCCCGGCCGGAACGAAGGCAAGCAGCGGGCTGAGGCTGCGCTCCGTCAGCGCTCCCAGATGCCAGCGCGTTGCCACGTAGAAGCTGTCGATGGTGGTCAGCGCGGCGACCACCGACCAGACCAGATAGGCAAGGATCGCGAGCCCCGAGCCGCTACCGGCCAGCGCCAGTGCCACGGCGGGCTGCGCCTGGGCGACGCCATCGGCCGAGGTGAAGGTGATCAGCCCCGCGGACCCGGCGAGAACCGCGTTGAGGCACAACAGCCCGCAGAAGAGGAGCGATCCCGCACCATAGGCGACGCGCACCGAGCCGCCCTCGCGATGGATTTCCAGAACGCGCTGCCATTGCTGCACATCCATCCACGGACCCAGCAGGAAGCCGACGAGGGTCGGGATGACAAGGCCGTAGAAGGTGGCATCGAACGAGGCCAGCGGCACGTTGGGCAGGTTGGCTTTCACCGGCAGGCCGGTCAGGGCGACGCCGGCCGCGGTTATGCCGACCAGGAGCATCACCACATGCAGGAGCTTCAGCCGGACGAGCGGCAGGGCATGGCCGATGGCGCAACCCATCAGGACGAGCAGCCCCACCATGATCGCCGCATCGCCGCCGAAGAGCGGCTGCCACACATAGGCGACGAAGCCGAAGATGGTCAGCGCAACCGCACCGAGCTGGCACAGGAGGAAGATGCCGCCATAGGCGCTCTGGACCTGCCGGAAGATGGCGGCGGGGTCCCGGTTCGGCGCGCCGAGCACCCAGCCGAACAGGAACAGGCCGGTGATGTTGGCGGTGGCGAAGGCGGCGAAGGCTAGCCAGCCATGGGTCAGGGTGACGTGGATCGCATAGAAGAAACCGAGGCCCCACAGCCAGGACATCGCGATGGTTGGCGCCCAGAGAACAGATCGGAGAATCGAAAACTGGGTCATTGCGCACCATGTTCCTGAAGACCGCGGCTGGCGCCACGGCGCCCGACTGTTAACCTTCGATTAACAAAACCCACCCTGCAGTCAAAGAGTAGAGACACAAGTGCGCAACGCGATGACGGCGCTACGGCATGTCGCATCCCCAAGCGAAGACGACGCCGTCACAGTCGGCGAGACGACCGATCCATGGCATTTTGTCGCGGGATCGCAGGAAGCAGCATCGGAGAGCCGAATGCCAGACGCACATCCCGGCGCCGTCCGCTGGACCTATTCCGTCAGCGAACTGCGCGCCGACGCGGCCGTTCACGCCGTCGGCGTCCTCGCGGCGCTGAGCGGCAGCCTCATCTTCCTGATCGCCATGGTCGGCGAGGTGTCGGCGGCGACCTTTGCGGCGGTGACGATCTATCTCGCCACGCTGCTGTTCTCGATCGGCATTTCGGCCGCCTACAATGTCTGGCCGGTGTCGCGGATCAAGTGGATGCTGCGCCGGCTCGACCATTCGGCGATCTACCTGCTGATCGCCGGCACCTACACGCCCTTCCTGGTGCGCAGCCAGACCTGGTGGCTGCTTACCGGCGTGTGGAGCATCGCGGCGGTGGGCATTACGCTGAAGATCGCCCGGCCGGGACAGTTCGACCGGCTGTCGATCCTCCTCTACCTCGCCATGGGCTGGAGCGGCATCGTCGCCTACGACCACCTGTCGACCCAGTTGCCGCCCCAGGTGCTCTGGCTGATCGTCGCCGGCGGGCTGGTCTATTCGATCGGCGTCATCTTCCATTTGATGGAACGGTTGCGATTCCAGAACGCCATCTGGCACGCCTTCGTCGTGGCCGCCGCGGCGATCCATTTCGGCGCCGTGTGGGATTCCACCCTGATCACGGTCTAGCCGGTCCCGGTCCGCACAGAGGTGCCGTGCGCGCCTGCTAGCGCCCCGCCACGGCCGCGATCTCTGCGGGCAGTTGCAGGGCGCCGGTCGCCGCCGCGACGATCGCCTCGGCATCGAGGCCGAAATGGCGATAGAGATCGCCGATCGTGCCGGTCTGTCCGAAGCGTTCGACGCCGAGGGGGATCGTGCGGTGGCCACCGACGCCGCCGAGCCAGGACAGCGTGGTCGGATGACCGTCGATGACGGTCACGACCCGGCAATGCGGCGGCAAGCGTGCGAACAGCCGCTCGGCATGGCTGGTCGCACGGCGTTCTCCCTGCCGGCGGGCCCGCTGCGCCGCGCTCCAGCCGGCATGCAGCCGGTCGGCCGAGGTGACCGCCAGGACGCCGATGTCGCGATGGCGCTGGCCGAGCCGGCCGGCGGCGGCGATGGCCTCGTTCGCCACGGCGCCCTGATAGGCGATGACCAGTTCGCAGTTCGGGCCCGGCTCGCGCATCCAGTAGGCGCCGTCGACGACGCCCTGTTCGAAATCGGCGCTGGAGCGGCGGCCCGGCTGTTCCAGCGGGTTGGTCGTCAGCCGCAGATAGACCGAACCGCCGGCGGCATCGGCGAGGCTCGTGCGGGGGTCGGGCGTCAGCTCCCCGTCCCGCTGCATATGCGCGAAGCCCCAGCCCATGATGATCGCCAGCTCGTCGACGAAGCCGGGCTCGAAGGCCGCGAGACCGTCCTGCGTCATGCCGATCAGCGGCGAACCGATCGACTGGTGGGCACCCCCCTCTGGCGCCAGGGTCACGCCGGAGGGCGTGCCGACCACCATGAAGCGGGCATCCTGGTAGCAGGCGTAGTTCAAGGCATCGAGGCCGCGCGCCACGAAGGGATCGTAGACGGTACCGATCGGCAGCAAGCGCCGGCCGTTCAGCAAATGGGACAGTCCCGCCGCGCCGAGCAGCAGGAAGAGGTTCATCTCGGCAATGCCGAGCTCGATATGCTGGCCCTCCGGCGTGAACTCCCATTTCGCCGTGGACGGAATCTTCTCGGAGATGAAGGTATCGGTCTGAGCCTTGCGGGCGAACAGCTTGCGCCGGTTCACCCACGGACCGAGGCTGGTCGTGCCGGTCACGTCCGGCGACATGGTGACGATGCGCGCGGCGAGCTCGGTTTCGGTCTTGGAGATGTCGTCGAGGATGCGGCCGAAGCCGGCCTGGGTGGACATCTCGGGCTCGGCCCGCGTGGCGATCGCAGGAACGGGAATCGGCCGATCGGCATGGCGGCGCGTGCCCTCGGCGAAGAACGGCACGTCGGCCAGAAAAGCACGCAGGGCGTCCGGGTCCTCGACAGTGGCCCACCGGTCCCATTCGGCGCCCTCCGCCACGCCCATGTGGGCCTGCCATTCGGCCATCTGCGCCTTGTTCATCAGGCCGCCGTGATTGTCCTTGTGGCCGGCGATCGGCGTGCCCCAGCCCTTGATCGTATAGGCGAGGAAGCAGACCGGCCGGTCGTGGTCGACGGCGCGGAAGGTCTCGGCCATGGTGTGCACGCAATTGCCGCCAAGATTTTCCATCAGCTCGGCCAGTTCGTCGTCGCTGCGCCGGTCGATCAGAGCGGTGACGTCGCCCTGGTCGCCGAGCGCGTCCATCAGGCGGGCCCGCCAGACCGCGCCGCCCATGAAGGTCAGCGCCGCATAGAGCTGGTTCGGGCAGGCGTCGATCCACGCCTTCAGCGTCTGGCCGCCCGGCTCCTCGAAGGCGGCCCGCTGCAGCCGGCCATACTTGATCCGCACCACGTCCCAGCCGAAGGCGTCGAAGATCTTCTCGACCCGCTGGAACAGCCCTTCGCGCACGATGCCGTCGAGGGACTGGCGGTTGTAGTCGATGACCCACCAGGTGTTGCGCAGGTCGTTCTTCCAGCCTTCCTGCAGGCACTCATAGACATTGCCCTCGTCGAGCTCGGCGTCGCCGACAAGGGCAATCATCCGGCCGAGGGGAATGTCGGCACCCCAGGATTTGGCCTGGACGTAATCCTGGACCAGCGAGGCGAAGGAGGTGATGGCGACGCCCAGGCCCACCGAACCGGTGGAGAAATCGACATCGTCGACATCCTTGGTCCGCGACGGATAGGACTGGACGCCGCCATAGCCGCGGAAATTCTCCATCCGCTCGCGGGTCTGATGGCCCATCAGATACTGCATCGCATGAAAGACCGGCGAGGCATGCGGCTTGACCGCCACCCGGTCCTCCGGCCGCAGGGCCGAGAAGTACAGCGCCGTCATGATCGAGACGAGCGAGGCCGAGGAGGCCTGGTGGCCGCCGACCTTGATGCCGTCCACCTTCGGCCGGACATGGTTGGCGTGGTGGATCATCCAGTGCGACAGCCAGAGCAGGCGTTGCTCGATGGTTTTCAGATGGTCCATTTCGCTCGACATCGGCAGCTCTCCCGGCAGTCTTCTCCCTCCCGGCAGGGCGCAGCGGCGCAGGCCGCGACTGCCGGAAACCCTGCGGACGCTATCACCGGGCGCGAAGCGCTTTCTTGCGAAGACCTGCGTGGAAGGGTAGCGGTTCGGCAGTTTTCCACTTCGCAAGAGGCTCATCGTGGTGAATACCCCCAAGATCGACGAGATCGACCTGCGCATCCTGCGCGCGCTTCGAGTGGACGGACGGATGTCGGCGGCTGATCTCAGCCAGCGGGTCGGCCTGAGCGCGACGCCGGTCATCCGCCGGCTGCGCCAGCTCGAGGAGAGCGGGGTGATCACCGGCTATGCGGCGCTGATCGACGAGGTGGCGCTGGGCTTCGCCCTGTCGATCTTCGTCTCGGTCAAGCTCGACCGGCAGGTGGACGTGGCGCTGCGCAGCTTCGAAGCCGCGATCCTGCGCTTTCCCGAGGTCGTCGATTGCTGGCTGATGACCGGCAATCGCGATTATCTGCTGCGCATCGCCGTAACCGGGCTGAAGGAGTTCGAGACGCTGATGATCGAGCGTCTCGTCAAGATCGACGGCGTCGCGTCGATCGAATCCTCGATCCCGCTGCGGCGCATCAAGTCGGGCATTTCGCGCACGCCCTGACGCGCCGGCCTTCGCGCAGGACCGTCAGAAGCCCACGGCCTGCCCGTCCTTGCGCGGATCGGAGCCGGCGACATAGCCGTCCTTCACCTTGTGGATGAGCTGCGCTCCGCCGAAGCCATAGGAGGTGTCGGGCATCTCGCGGCTGATGCGGTGGCCCATCGCCTCGAGCTGCGCGATCACCGCGTCGCCAGCTGCCGCTTCCACCGCCACGTCCAGCCCCTCGACGATCCGCCAGCGCGGTGCGTCGACGGCAGTCTGCGGGTCTTGGCCCCAGAGCTGGGTCCGCAGCACCATCTGTACATGGCCCTGCGCCTGGATCGGGCCGCCCATGACGCCGAAGCTCATCAGCGGCTGGCCGTCCTTCATCAGGAAGCCGGGAATGATGGTGTGGAAGGGCCGCTTGCCGCCGGCAACCTCGTTGGGATGGCCTTTTTCCAGCGAGAAGCCGGCGCCGCGATTCTGCAGGCTGATGCCGGTGCCCGGCACGACGACGCCCGAGCCGAAGCCGGCGTAATTGGACTGGATGAAGGAGATCATCATGCCGTCGGCATCGGCCGCCGACAGATACACCGTGCCGCCCTGCTTCGGCGCGCCGGCCTTGAAGTCCTGCGCCTTCTGCGGATCGACCAGCCGGGCGCGGCTTTCCAGATAGGCCGGGTCGAGCAGATGCCTCTCCTCCACCTCGCGCATATGCTCGCGATCGGCGACGAAGGCCCACATGTCGCGGAAGGCGAGCTTCATCGCCTCGATCTGCAGATGCAGCGCCTCGGCGCTGTCCGGCGCAAAGCGTTCGAGGCCGAGATGCTTGAGGATGCCGAGCGCCATCAGCGCCGCGATGCCCTGCCCGTTGGGCGGGATCTCGTGCAGGTCGACCCCGCCGTAATCCTGGCTGATGGTGCCACACCATTCGTTCTCGTGGGCGGCCAGGTCGGCCTCGGTCATGGCGCCGCCGGTCTCGCTGGCGAAGGCGGCGATGCGCGTGGCCAGTTCGCCGCGATAGAAGGCCTCGCCCCGGGTCTCGGCGATCAGGCGCAGCGAGCGGGCGAGATCGGCACTGCGATAGAGCGTGCCGGCGGCCGGCGTCGTGCCACCCGGCATGAAATGCTCGGCGAAACCGGGCTGCGCCGAGAGGATGTCGGCCCCCCGCGCCCACAATTCGGCGATGATCGGCGACACCAGGAAGCCGTCCTCGGCATAGGCGATGGCAGGCGCCAGCAGATCGGCGAAGGGCAGCTTGCCGAAGCGCTCCGACAGGTCGCGCCAGGCGGAGACGGCGCCGGGCACGGTCGCGCTGTCCCAGCCGCGCTGGGGCATGGCGGCCTTGCCGGCAAAGCGTTCCGGGCTCCACGCCATCGGAGCGCGGCCCGAAGCGTTGAGGCCGTGCAGTTCGCTGCCGTCCCAGACGATGGCGAAGGCGTCGCTCCCGAGGCCGTTGCCGGTGGGCTCAACCAGCACCAGGACGGCCGCCGCCGCGATCGCCGCGTCGACGGCATTGCCGCCCTTAGCGATCATCGACAGGCCGGCCTGCGAGGCCAGCGGCTGCGAGGTGGAGACGATGTTGCGGGCAAAGACGGGCGAGCGACGGGACGCGTAGAGCGTGTCGTGACGAAAGCGCATGCGGGACTGTACCTCCTGAAGACCGGCGAGCCGGACCCCCTCCCGAGTCCTGCGCGGCGAGAATGCGCCGCGTCCGGCACCGATGGCAACCGGCATGCCAGCGCCATGCGGTGGACAGACGTCCGGCGATCTTTCCGGGGCACGCCCCGCGCACCGGCGACGCGTCGTGGCAGGTTGCATACAATCATGCAGGGGGCTACGCCGTGTCGGGGGAAATCGCGCGCCGGCCTGTTTCGAGGTCTCGACCCGCCGGCCGCAGACAGCATTCAGGGAGAATCATCACCGTGCCAGCCACAATGATCGACCGCGACAGTCGCGGCGTCTTCATCATCGCCGCAACGCCCTTCACCGACGACGGCGCGCTCGATCTCGCCAGCACCGACACGCTGGTCGACTTCTATCTCGACGCCGGCGTCAACGGCATGACGATCCTCGGGATCATGGGCGAGTCGAACAAGCTCACCCCCGAGGAATCCCGCACCTTCGCCAAGCGCGTGCTCGACCGGATCGACGGCCGCATCCCGGTGATCGTCGGCGCCTCGGGTGCCGGTATCGACAACATGAAGCGCTCGGTCGATTCCGTCATGGAAGCGGGCGCGGCCGGCGTGATGATCGCCCCGACGCCGGGACCGGCGGTCGAGGACCGGATCATCAATTATTTCGGACAGGTCTGCGAGGCGCTCGGCCCCGACGTGCCGATCTGCTTCCAGGACTTTCCGCAGACCACGGGCGTGCCGGTCTCCTCGGCAACGATCCTGACCCTGACCCGCAACCACAAGCAGATCGTCATGCTCAAGCATGAGGATTCGCCGGGTCTGGCCAAGATCACCGCGGTGCGCAGCAAGTCCGGCACCGCCGACACGCCGCGTATGTCGATCCTGTGCGGCAATGGCGGGCTCTATTTGCCGCAGGAGCTGCAGCGCGGCGCCGATGGCGCGATGACCGGCTTTGCCTATCCGGAGATGCTGGTCGAGGTGGTGCGTCGCCACCATGCCGGCGACGTGGACGGCGCCGAGGACCTGTTCGACGCCTATCTACCGATCCTGCGCTACGAGCAGCAGCTGGTCTTCGGCCTCGCCGCCCGCAAGGAAGTGCTGCGTCGCCGCGGCGCCATCGCCTCGGCCCGCGTGCGCGCGCCGGGACCGAAACTTTCACCTGCCGATCACACCGATATCGACCGGCTGATGAAACGCACCGAAACCAAACTGGAAAGGCTCGGCCATGGATCTTGATCTCAACGGCAAGCGCGCCCTCGTCCTCGCCTCCTCGCGCGGCCTCGGCCTCGGCATCGCCGAAGCGCTGGCCGCCGAAGGCGCCAACGTCCTCCTGTGCGGGCGCAGCGCCGACAAGCTGGCGGCCAATTGCGAGGCGATCAACGCCCGCGGCGCCGGCAAGGCCGACTACATCGCCGCCGACCTCGCCGATGCGAGCTTCGTCGAGACGCTGCATCAGGCCGCCCTCGACAAGCTCGGCGGCGTCGACATCCTGGTCAACAACACCGGTGGCCCGCCTCCGGGCGGCGCCGTCGGCATGGATGTCGCCGTGCTCGAGAAGCAGTTCCAGATGATGGTGCAGCGGGTCATCGACCTGACCAACCGCGTGCTTCCGGGCATGCGCGAGGCGGGCTGGGGCCGCATCCTGACCATCGCCTCCTCGGGCGTCATCCAGCCGATCCCGAACCTCGCCCTGTCCAACACCCTGCGCTCGGCGCTGGTCGGCTGGTCGAAGTCGCTGTCGAACGAGGTCGCCGGCGACGGCGTCTGCGTGAACATGCTGCTGCCGGGCCGCATCCACACCGAGCGCGTGGACGAACTCGACAACGCCAATGCCTCCAAGTCCGGCAAGGCGGTGGAGGACGTGCGCGAGGCCTCGCGGCTCGCCATTCCGGCCAAGCGCTATGGCGACGTGGCGGAATTCGCCGCGGTGGCGGCGTTCCTCGTCTCCGGCAAGGCCAGCTACGTCACCGGCTCGGTGATCCGCTGTGACGGCGGCGCCACCAAGTCCGTCTGACGCCGATCGGGTGTGTCGCGGGCGGGGCCGCCAGATCCCGCCCGCCGCGTACCGTCGTCGCATCCCTGCCCGACAGCTCGAAAACTCCTGCCTGCCACCTGTCCGCCGACGGCCCAAAGGGTTGTTGCGGCTGCATTTCCGGCTGCCGCGTTGCATGCGGCGTCGCGACGGGCCATAGACGGTCAGGGACATATCAGGACAGGCAAGGCACGAAATGGCGAGCGAAACGACGACGACGGCCTCTCTTCTGCAGGACGAATTCGAGAAGATCCTCTCCGCCTGGATGAAGGCCCAGGCCAAGGAAGGCGTCAAGCGGACCGATCTGGTCTCGGCGAAAGAGACCGAGCGCCAGAGCCGGGACCTCCTGACCGCGCTGGCGCGGTCCAGCCAGACGGCGGCCACCGACGCCAGCTTCGACTTCGCCAATCCGGGCTGGGACCCGGTCCGCGACGCGATCGAGGAGATCACCGAGAGCCGCACCCAGCGCGGCGTGACGCCCTCGGAGATGGGCTGGTTCATCGCCTCTCTCAAGCAGCCGCTGTTCGACCATCTGGCCGCCGATCTGGCCGAGAAGCCGAAGCAGATGAGCGCGGAGCTGTGGAACACCACCCGCATGGTCGACCAGATCGTGCTGCAGGCGATCGAGTCGCTGGTGTCGAAACGCGAAGCCGTCATCGAGCGCCAGCGCGAGGAAATGACCGAGGTTTCGGCGCCGGTGGTCAAGATCTGGGACCGCATCGTCACGGTGCCGCTGATCGGCACGCTGGATTCCTTCCGCGCCCAGACGGTGATGGAAAACCTCCTCGACGCCATCGTCCAGTGGGAAGCCGAGGTCGCGATCATCGACATCACGGGCGTGTCCACCGTCGACACGCTGGTCGCCCAGCATCTCCTGAAGACCGCCGCGGCCGTCCGCCTGATGGGCGCCCACTGCGTGATCTGCGGCATCCGCCCGAAGATCGCCCAGACGGTGGTCAATCTCGGCGTCGAGCTGCCGAACATCACCACCCGGGTCGATCTGCAGAGCGGCCTCGCCTACGCCTTCGAGCGGATCGGCGTCTCCCCCAAAGGAGCAGTGACGGGTGGAAGCCTCGGTTGGAACCACCCCGATCGTCACGATCACCGGCTGCGTCATCGTGGCGATCCGCGATGACCTGGACGATCACGACATCCTGGCCCTGCAGGACCAGCTGGTCGAGGAGGTGTCCCGCAAGAACGCCGTCGGCGTGATCATAGACATCGGCAGCCTGGAGATCGTCGACACCTTTGCCGGCCGGATGCTGGGCGCCATGGCGCAGATGGCGCGGATGATGAACGCCCGCACCGTCGTCGTGGGCATGCGCCCGGCCGTCGCCATGACGCTGGTCGAGCTGGGCATGACGCTCGAGGGCGTCGAGACGGCGCTGAACGCCGATCGGGCGATCAACCTGATCCTGGGCGAGCGGAACTAGGCGCCGTTTCTTGGCTGAGAGCGATCTGACCGTCACGCTGTCGCGCCCGAGCGACGTCGCCTTCGCGCGCCAGGCCGCGATGCAGGCGATGACGTCGATCGGCGCGAGCGCGATCAAGAAGACGAAATTCGTGACTGCGGTCTCGGAGATCGCGCGCAATGCGATCGTCTACGGCCATGGCGGCAGAATCTCTTTCGAGATCGTGGGGAACGGCTCGCAGCGCCGCGTCGTTGCGGAGTGCACGGACAGAGGGCCCGGCATCGCCGACGTCAATCAAGCCTTGAAGGACGGCTTCAGCACCGGCAAGGGCCTCGGCCTGGGCCTCAGCGGAGCGCGGCGCCTGGTCGACCGGTTCAAGATCACGTCGTCGTCCGATACGGGCACGACCGTCATATTGGAGTGCGCGTGTCGATGATCTCACTGCCGATCCTGGAAACAAGTCAGATCGGCGCCGCGCGCAGACGAGCCCTGCAGGAAGCCGAGACGATCGGCCTGGCCGAGGATGATCGCGACCGTCTGGCGCTGGTCGTCACCGAAGCGGGCACCAACCTCCTGCGCCATGCCACCGGCGGCGAGATCCTCCTGTGCCCGCATCAGGGCAAGAGCACGGCCGGCATGGATGTCATCGCCCTCGACGACGGCCCGGGCCTGCCGAATGTCGAAGCGGCCATGGCCGACGGCTTCACCACGGCTGGGGAAGGCGAGCGCAGCCTCGGCAGCGGCCTTGGCGCCATGGCCCGGATGTCGGACGGCCTCGACATCTACAGCGACAGCCGCGGCACCACCCTGACGGTCAACATCGGCAAGACCGGCCGTGCGGCCAGGGGGCCGATGGAAACCGCCGGCCTGATCGTGCCCAAGCCCAGCTTTGATGCCGGCGGCGACATCCACGGGATCCGCAAGGATGGCGGCGCCACGATGATCATGCTGATGGACGTGCTCGGTCACGGGCCAACCGCCGCCAAGGACGCCGAGACCGGACTGGCCGCGTTCCTCGCCGCCAAGGGCAAGTCGCTGGAGGACACCGAGATCTTCGTCGCGGACGCCATGGCCGGCAGCCGCGGGGCGGCGTCGCTGATCGTCGAACTGCCCCATGGCAGCGACAGGCTGCGGGCCCTCGGCCTCGGCAACATCAAGGGCGAGATCATCTCGGCCGACGGCAGCCGCCACGGCATCCCCTCCTCGCCCGGGATCGTCGGCGCCTCGACCCGCCGGCCCCGGGTCACCGAACACGCATGGGGAAAGGGCGCCATGCTGCTCCTCACCACCGACGGCCTGAAGGGCGGCGAGCGCTTCCCCGAACCGTCCGCCCTGTTCTACCGCGACGTCCTGACCATCGCGGCAACGCTTTACAAGCGGCGCCGGCGCGGGAGCGACGACAGCGGTGTCGTCATCGCGCGGGCCCGCCAATGAAAGCCGTCGTCACCTCGATCAATCTCGAGCAGGATGCGGATGTCTCGCATACCCGCCGCACAGCCCGGCTGATTGCCAAGGTCGCCGGGGCGCCGGCCCGCGACCAGATCCGCTTCGCCACGGCCGTCTCCGAGATTTCCCGCAACGCCCTGCAATACGCCAAGGGCGGCGTCACCGAATTCGCCTTCGACCGCAGCTCCAAGATCACCCGGCTGATGGCGCGGGTGCAGGACAAGGGCGGTGGCATCGCCGCGGTCGAGACCATGCTGCGCGGCCGTCACCAGTCTCATACAGGCCTCGGCCTCGGCCTGAGCGGCTCGCAGAAGCTCGTCGACGATTTCGACCTGAAGACCGGCTCGGGCGGCACCGTCATCACGCTCGGCCTGCAGCTCTCCACGACGAAGCGCCCCGAGGAACTGGCGGTGGCCACCGCCTCGGCGCTGGTGGAGGCGAGCCACGGGTCGCCGATGGAGGAACTGGCCGAGCAGAACCGCGCGCTGCGCGATTCGCTCGCCGAGCAACAGTTCCTGCTGCGCGAACTGCATCACCGCACCAAGAACAACCTCGCCATCATCCAGTCACTGGCGATCATGCAGGCGCGCCAGGCGACCACCGAGGAGACGCAGGATGCGCTGTCGGTGCTGACCAACCGCATCCAGGCCTTCGCCAACGCCCACAATTTCCTGCACCGGGCCGAGGACGTCACCCAGGTCGACCTGCAGCAGCATCTGGAAAGCCTGACCGACCGGCTGGCATCGGCGATGGGCGATCACCAGCTCACCATCACCTGCAAGGTCGATGCCGTGCCGGTCGCCTTCGACACCGCCACCGAGCTCGCCCTTATCGTCAACGAGCTGGTCACCAACGTCACCAAGCACGCCATGCAGGCGGGCCAGACCAAGGGGCGCGTCACCATCGAGGCGCATCAGTCCGACGGCACGCTGCATCTGCGGATCGCCGACGACGGCGAGGGCCTGGCCGATGCCGAGACGGTGCTGCGCAATTCCAAGTCGCTCGGCTGGCGGATCGTCGAGGGCTGCGTGCGCAAGCTCAACGGCACGATAGACGTGGACGGCAGCGACGGGCTCGCCATCTCCCTGACCTTCCCGATCTGACCCCACGCCAAGGAACGGGCGGCACGCGCTGAGCCGCCCTGCCCGTCGGTCAGTGCTTGCCGGAATCCGGCAGGTCGATGCCCGGGAACACCTTGATGACCGCGCTGTCGTCCCACTGGCCATAGCCGGCGTTGCTGGCCGTGGCGAACATCGAATAGGCGGTGGTGGCCAGCGGCAGCGGGAACTTCATCGACAGGCCGGTCTCAGTCACAAGGCCGAGATCCTTGACGAAGATGTCGACCATCGAGGTCGGCGTGTAGTCGCCGTCGACCACGTGGCGCATCCGGTTCTCGAACATCCAGGAATTGCCGGCGGCGTTGGTGACGACGTCGTACATGGTCTCGAGCGGGATATTCGCCTTGGCGGCCAGCGCCATCGCCTCGGCGCCGGCAGCGATGTGCACGCCAGCGAGAAGCTGGTGGATGATCTTCACCGTGGCGCCGTCGCCGATCTTCTCGGAAATCCGGTAGACCTTGCCGGCCACCGCATCGAGCACCGGCTGGAGCTGGTCGAAGACGGCAGCCGGACCGGCGGCCATGACCGTCATTTCGCCCGCGGCGGCCCTGGCGGCGCCGCCCGAGACCGGCGCGTCGAGCATGGTCAGGCCGGCGGCCTCCAGTTCGGCGGCGATGGCCTTGGCGTCGGCGACCGAGATCGTCGCGGAGACCATGACCGGCGTTCCCGCCTTCAGATGCGCGGCAAGGCCCTTCTCGCCGAACAGCGCATCACGGCACTGGGCAGCGTTGACGGTGAGCAGGATGACGGCATCGAGGTCGCCGGCAAAGTCGCGCCCGTCGCTGGCCGCACCGGCTCCGCCCGCCTCGACGAAGGCCTCGCAGGCGCTGTCGCGCGGGTCGATGCCGTAGGTGGTCAAGCCCGCCGCGACGCAGGAGGTCGCCGCGCCCATGCCCATCGATCCCAGGCCGACCACGGCGACGCGCATCGACCCGCTTTTTGCGCCTGCGGCGGTGTTGTCCTCGTTACCCATCGTCGTCTTCCCCTCTTGGTCGATTCCCGCACGGCGGCGCGTGACATCATCATCGGTCATGCTGACATAGTCGGGCGAGCCCCCGGCAGTCTACCGCCCCGCCCGATCGCCTGCCGCCGGACCACAGGATTGGCCGCGTGCTGGCGTGTTCGTGATCGCGGCGGGATTGCCCTGCGGCCAAGGGGATGCTTGGCAACAGATCGGGACCGGGCGGCGCTGCCGCCCTTGCGAACGGAGCCAAGCCCCTGCCCCAGACCCACAGCGGCCGACGCAAGCATCTGGTGCTTCTGGGCGCCGGCCATTCCCATGTCGCTGTCCTGAAGGCCTTCGGCGAGCGGCCGCATCCCGATGTCGACCTGACGCTGGTCACGCGAGACGTCGCCACGCCCTATTCCGGCATGCTGCCCGGCTTCGTGTCCGGCGAATATACACATGCCGACCTGCATATCGACGCCGGCGGGCTTGCCCGCTTTGCCAGCGCGACGCTGGTGACCGGCGACGCGACAGGCCTCGACGCCAGCAAACGCACGCTGAGCATCGCCGGCCGGCCGCCGCTGGCTTACGATCTCCTGTCGATCGACATCGGTTCGGCGCCGAGCCGGCCCGCCGGCATGCCGGGTATTCCGGTCAAGCCGATCGGCGGGTTCGTCGAACGGCTGGAACGCCTGTCGGCCGAACTGGCCGCAAGCCCGGACCCCGTCCGCATCGCCGTGGTCGGCACCGGGCCGGCCGGGGTCGAGCTGGCCCTGGGGCTGCATCGGCGCCTGTCGGGCGCCGCCTCGCAGAACAGGGAAGACCACGCGGCGAAGGTCGAAATCCAATTGCTCGGTCGCGCCGCCACCATTCTGCCCAAACGCAGCCGGCGTACGCAGCGCCGCATCACCGCCACGCTCGCGCGCCGGAGGATCGACCTGCAGACCGGCTTCGACGTCACCGGCTTCGAGAGCGGCACGGTACGGGCGGCGGACGGCCGTACGGTCGCGGCGGACATGCTGCTCTGGGCGACCAGCAGCGCCGCGGCGCCCTGGCTGCGGGACACCGGCCTTGCCCTCGACGAACAGGGTTTCGTACGGGTGGATGCCTGCCTGCGATCGCTCTCGCATCCGGAGATCTTCGCCGCCGGCGACATCGCCGCGCTGCCCGATCCGCGGCCGAAAGCCGGCGTCTTCGCTGTCAGGGCAGGCCCGGTGCTGGCCGCAAATCTGCGTCGCACGATCAACGGCGAAGCGCTGCAGCCCTACCGGCCCCAGAAGCACTGGCTGACGCTGCTCTCCACCGCGGACGGCCGGGCGGTCGCCGACAAATGGGGGCTGTCGCTGGAAGGGCGCTGGGTCTGGCGCTGGAAGAACTGGAACGATCGCCGCTTCGTCGACGGCTACAACGCCCTCGCCGCAGCCGCCGGCCGCCAGGCGTCCGACAACATCCGCAACAGCGCCCGACGCCGCTAGCGGGTCAGGGAGAGACCCGGCAGCCCGGCGACTGCGCCGGATGCGGGGCCGAGATACTGGTCGATCAGCGCCTCGACCCGGGCATTGCGCTCGCGCCCGGTACGGCCACCCATCACAACGACGATGATCCGCCGACCCCGGCGGGTGGCGGTGGCGGCCAGATGGAAGCCGGCGTCGCGGATGTATCCGGTCTTCAGCCCATCGACTCCCTCAACGCTGCCCAGCAGCTTGTTGGTCGCGTTGTAGTGACGGCCATTGTAGTCGAAGCCGGTCCGGGTGAAGAGCGAGGCATAGGCGGGAAAGCGGTTCAGCAGCGCGCGGCCGAGGGTGGCCATGTCGCGGGCCGTCGAGATCTGCCCCTCGTCCGGCAGGCCGGAGGCATTGACGAAGCGCGTCCGGCTCATGCCGAGCGCGCGGGCCTTTGCGGTCATGGCATTGGCGAAATCGGCCTCGCTGCCGCCGAGATTCTCCGCGATCACCGTGGCGACGTCATTGGCCGATTTCACCGCGATCGCCTGGGCTGCATCCGCGACCCGGATCGTCTCGCCGGCCTTGAGGCCGAGCTTGGAGGGAGGCTGCGACGCGGCGTTCTCACTGACCCGCAATTCGCTGCTCATTGACAGCCGGCCGGCCTCGATCGTCTCGAACAGGAGATACAGCGTCATCATCTTGGTGAGCGAGGCGGGGTAACGCAGGCCGTCTGCCGCATCCTCGTAGAGCGTGCGCCCGCTGGCAAAGTCGAGCACCAGCGTCGATTCCCCGCGCACTTCCGCAACGCCCGGCGTGGCCGTGGCCGCGCCGACCCGGGCATAGGGCAAGAGCCCGGCGGTCGTCAGCTCGGTCGATTGGCAGGCGACGAGCGTCAGCGCCAGGAGCGCGGCAAGCGCGGCCTTGAGGGATGCGAGCGGGCGAAGCCGGAACGACAGGCGCTGGGTCAAGATCATCTCGTCTGGATCGGATGGCCGAAAGCTAAGTCGTCCCGGCACGGCCCTGTCAAATAGCAGTCCCGCCTTCATGATCGCTTAACGCTGGTTGTGCTTTCGCGACCACACTTCCCCGGGTGGCAGAAGATACGCTGTCCGTGTCGCGGCGACGCGCCGGAGGCGCAAGGCGGCAGTGGCGTTCCCATGTTGCGGCGGTCTAGAAGGACCTACAGGACGCAGACCGACCAATGCGCCCGGTCGCCCGCCCGTCACCGCACCGTGCGTAGCCCCGAACGTCTCCCCGCCGCCCATCCATCCGGACCCGCCATGACCGAACACGCCTTCATCCTCACCCTGTCCTGCAGCGACCAGCCGGGCATCGTCGCCGCGGTGACGACCGAACTGGCCGATGCCGGCGCCAATATCGCCGAAAGCGCCCAGTTCTGGGATCGCCAGACGGGCCGGTTCTTCCTGCGCATCGCCTTCACGGCGCCGGCGGCCGCCAGCCGCGATGCGCTCGAGCGCCAGCTCGCGCCGGTGGCCGCGCGGTTCGACATGAAGCTCGCCATCACCGACGAGGCGCGGGTGCCGAAGATCATC
The DNA here is from genome assembly GCF_000153465.1 of Aurantimonas manganoxydans SI85-9A1. Classification (GTDB taxonomy): domain Bacteria; phylum Pseudomonadota; class Alphaproteobacteria; order Rhizobiales; family Rhizobiaceae; genus Aurantimonas; species Aurantimonas manganoxydans. The sequence goes on from NZ_CH672387.1 coordinate 3,942,656, forward strand.
CTGATGGTGTCGAAATTCGACCACGCGCTGCTGCACCTGCTCTACCAGATCCGGGTCGGCTGGCTGCGGGCCGAAGTCGTCGCCATCGTGTCCAATCACGAGGATTCGCGCCGCACGGCCGACCACGAGGGCGTGCCGTTCCACCATTGGCCGGTGACCCGCGAGACCAAGGCCGAACAGGAGGAACGGGTCCTGAAGCTGGTGCGCGACAGCGATGCCGACCTCGTCGTCCTCGCCCGCTACATGCAGGTTCTGTCGGACAATCTCTCGCGCCGGCTGTCGGGGAAGGTGATCAACATTCATCACTCCTTCCTGCCCAGCTTCAAGGGCGCCAAGCCCTACCACCAGGCCCATGAGCGCGGCGTCAAGCTGATCGGCGCCACCGCCCATTACGTCACCGCCGATCTCGACGAGGGTCCGATCATCGAGCAGGAGACCGAGCGGGTCAGCCATGCCATGTCGCCCGACGATTTCGTCGCCGTCGGCCGCGACGTGGAAAGCCGGGTGCTGGCCCGGGCGGTGAAGATGCATCTGGAACGCCGGGTCATAATCAACGACCACCGCACCGTGGTCTTCCGCTGATCGGGAGGATCGCACGCGCCGCTTGGCGTCGACCGGACGGTGGTCAGATCGAAATCCCGCTTATATTCCCGCGGGACCGCCAGCCGTCAGACCAGGCCGGAGCGCGAACGTCGCGCGCCGGCCATGCCCGCCAGCTTTCCGCCTTCCAGCCACAGGACCCCGACCATGCGCGCCGCGATCTATTTCACGCCGCCCGCCGGTGCGCCGCTGACCCGGACCGCCGCCGAATGGCTGGGTCGCAGCGCCTTCGACGGCGAACCGACCCGAGACCCCGATCCCGCTATAGATCCGCTCGTCGCGTCACCGGCGCGCTATGGCTTTCATGCGACCATGCGCGCGCCGTTCCGGCTTGCCGAGGGCGTCGACCTTTCCGAAGTGGATGCGCGGCTGGCGGCCTTCTGCGCCTCGCGCGACCCGGTGCGGATCGCAGAGCTGGTGCTGGCGAGGCTCGGGCCGTTCTTCGCGCTGGTGCCCGAGAGCGCGCCGCCGGCCCTCGGCGAACTGGAATCGGCCGTCGTGCGCAGCTTCGAGCCGCTGCGCGCCCCCGCCACGGCCGAGGAGATCTCGCGCCGCAAGCCGCACAAGCTGACCGAACGCCAGCGCGACTATCTGGAGAGATGGGGCTATCCTCACGTCTTCGAGGAATTCCGCTTCCACATGACCCTGACCGGCAAGGTTCCGGCCGCCGAGCGCAAGCCCGTCGAAGCGCAGCTGAGCGACAGATTCGCCCCCTTCGATGGCGCCCCGCTTGCCATCGACCATCTGGCTCTTTTCATGGAGCCGGAGCCGGGCGCGCCGTTCCGCGTCCATTCGGTCCATCCGTTCCGCCGCCCTTCGGAAGATGCCTGACATGCCCGACGAGACCATCCTCACCAATGCCCGCATCGTCACGCCGGAGGCGGTGATCAACGGCCATGTGGTCATGCGCGACGGCGTAATTGCCGGCTTCGACGAAGGCCCGGCCACCGGCGACGACATGGGCGGCGACATCCTCATCCCCGGCCTCGTCGAACTGCACACCGACCATATCGAGGGCCATTTCAATCCGCGGCCACGGGTGATGTGGAACAAGATGGCCGCCATCCAGGCGCACGACAATCAGATCGCCGGCTCCGGCATCACGACCGTCTTCGACGCGCTCAGGGTCGGCACCGAGGAGAATGGCACGCTGACCGCCGACGACATGGCGGAGATGGGCCGGACCATCGACCGCGCCGTCGCCGAAGGGCGGGTGCGGGCCGACCATTACATCCATCTGCGCTGCGAAGTCTCGGCCGCCGACGTGGTCGAGGGCTTCGACAAGATCGCCGGCAATCCGCGGCTGAAGCTGGTGTCGCTGATGGATCATGCGCCTGGCCAGCGCCAGTTCGCCGACATGGACGCCTATCGCGCCTATTTCCAGAAGAAGCTGAACATGTCGGATGCCGATTTCGACGCCTTCAGCGCCCGCCGGCTCGCCGAATCCGAGCGCCACGCGCCGCCCGCCCGGCGCGCCATCGCCGGGGTCTGCCGCGAGCGCGGCATCGCGGTGGCCTCCCATGACGACGCCACCGCCGCCCATGTCGCCGCAGCCATCGAGCTGGGCACGCGCATTGCCGAGTTCCCGACGACGGTGGAGGCGGCCGCCGCTTCGCGCGAGGCCGGGCTGCACGTGCTGATGGGCGCGCCCAACATCGTGCGCGGCGGCTCGCATTCCGGCAATGTCTCGGCAATCGAGCTTCTGCACCGGGGCACCCTCGACATCCTCTCCTCGGACTATGTTCCCTTCTCGATGCTGCAGGCGGTGTTCGTTCTGGCCGAGAGCGGCGAATGTGACCTGCCGGCGGCGATCCGGCTGGTCACTGCCAATCCGGCCGCCGCGGTCGGTCTCGCGGATCGCGGCGCCATCGCCCGGGGGCTGCGCGGCGATCTGGTGCGGGTTTCCACCAGCGCCGGCGATCCGCCGGTGGTGCGCGCGGTCTGGCGGGAGGGCCGGCGTGTCGCCTGATCCCGCACGCAGCGCAGGCGGAATGGCCCCAGGCGGCTCCGGCCTGTTCGTCGCCGTCGTCGGCCCGAGCGGCGCCGGCAAGGACACGCTGCTGGCGCTGGCGGCGGAAGATCTGGCGAAGACACCCGGCATCGTCTTTGCCCGGCGGATCGTGACCCGGGACGCCATCGCGGCGATCGAGGATCACGACGTCATGAGCCCTGCCGACTTCGCCGCTGCGGAGGCGTCGGGGGCGTTCTGCCTGTCGTGGCGGGCCCACGGCCTCGCCTATGGTTTGCCGGCGTATCTGACGACGGCGCTGACGGATGGAACCACTGTGGTCGCGAATGTTTCGCGCCGGGTCTTCGCCGAAGCCGCAGAGCGCTTCGCACGGCTCGCCATCGTCGAGATCACCGCGCCGCCCGCCGTGCTCATCGCCCGCATCGCCGCGCGTGGCCGCGAAGCGCCGGAGGAGATCTCCGCCCGTATCGCCCGGCAGGTGGAACTGACCGTACCGCCCGGCGCCGAGGCGCATCATCGCATCGTCAATGACGCCAGCCCGCAGGACGGCCGCCGCAAACTGGTCGAGATCCTGCGCGCCGCAAGCTGACGGCCCTTGCAGGCCGAGGCTCGACAGAGCCGGCCGGCCCAGTCATCTTCGGCCCCGATTTGCGGCGGCGCGCGTCCGCCGCGCTGCGGCCGCCGAGCCGCCAAGAGGACAATCCGGGCCCAGCACCATGCGCGACGCCGACATATCCGTCAGTCTCTATTCCAACATCGCCTGCCGGCTCGGCGAGGGCCCGACCTATGATCCGGCCACGGACACCGCCTTCTGGTTCGACATCGAGGGCCGGATGCTGCTGGAAAAGCGCGGCGATACGGCCGAGGCAACGGCGCATCCGCTGCCGGTGATGGCGAGCGCCCTGGCGGTGATCGACGGCGATCGGCAGATGATCGCCGCCGAGGACGGGCTGTATATCCGGGAGACCGCCACCGGCCGCCTGTCCCTGCACACACCGCTGGAAGCCGACAATCCGGTCACCCGCTCCAATGACGGCCGCGTCCATCCCTCCGGCGCCTTATGGATCGGCACCATGGGCAAGCACGCCGAGCCGAAGGCCGGGGCGATCTACTGGTACCGCGCCGGCGAGTTGAAGCGGCTCTATGCCGGGATCGGCATCCCGAACTCGATCTGCTTCTCGCCCGACGGCACCATCGCCTATTTCGTCGACACGCAGGCGAACCGTCTGATGCGCGTCGCCGTCGATCCGGCCAGCGGCCTGCCGGTAGGGGACCCGATGCTCTTCCACGACCATTCCGGCGGCGACGGCGGCCTCGACGGCTCGGTCTGCGACTCCGACGGCACGCTCTGGAATGCCCGCTGGGGCGGCGGCAGGCTCGACGCCTATTCGCCGGACGGCGTGCGTGTCCGGCGCGTCGCGCTCGGGGCGCGGCAGGTCACCTGCCCGTCCTTCGTTGGCCCGAATGCCGACCGGATGATCGTCACCTCGGCCTGGACGGGCCTCGACGAGGCCGGCCGGCGCGCCGATCCCGATGCCGGCAAGACCTTCCTCGTCGATCTGCCGGTGCGCGGCCGGCTCGAGCCGAAGCTGGTGCTGTAATGGAAACCGCCTGTTCCGACTGCGAGCGGTGACATGCCGACGCTCCTGAAGAACAACACCTCGCCCTTCGCCCGGATCGCCCATGCCGCGCTGATCGACGCGGCGGTGCCCGATCTGACTGTCCAGATCGCCGACCAGTGGAACGACGATCCCGCGCTGCTGGCCGTCAACAGCGCCGGGCGCGTGCCCTGCCTCGTCCTCGACGACGGCACGGCGATCGCCGAATGCCTGCTGATCGCACGGCATGCCGACAACGTGGGAGAGGCGCCGCCGCCCGGGAACGACGCCCCGCAGATCCTGTCGATCGCTGGCCTGGCGCTGGGCGTCTGCGACGCCGCCGTGCAGACTCTGGTCGGCCGCAAGATCGTCAGCGGCAATTTCGCCGACACGGCCTTCGACGCCAGCCCGATCGGCCGCAAGCGCCGTCGCACGATGGTGGACGGGCTGGCCGAACTCGACGCCCGGATCGACGCGGCGCCCGGCGAACGGCTCGATCTCGCGACCATCGCCGCGGTCACGGCGCTCGACTATGTGGCGCTGCGGTTTCCCGGGGCCGACTGGGTGCCCGACACGCCGCGGCTGGAAGCCTTGCGCGCGGCGACAGCGGAGCGCCCGGCCTTTCGCGACACGCGGCCATTTCTATGACGGGCTTACTTCCGCTATAGCTCGTCGGCGGGTCGCGCGCGGCCCTCCCATTCCAATTCGCCGGCATCGCCGGCCATCGCAGCCAGAACGAGGTCTCCATGTCATCCAACGCGCTCAGGATCGCGGTCATCGCCGGCGACGGCATCGGCAAGGAAGTCGTGCCGGAAGGCCTGCGGGTCCTCGAAGCGGCTGCCGCGAAATTCGACCTGGCGCTGGAGTTCGACGAATTCGACTTCGCCTCATGCGACTATTTCGCCAAGCATGGCGAGATGATGCCGGGCGACTGGAAGGCGCAGATCGGCGGCCATGACGCGATCTATTTCGGCGCCGTCGGCTGGCCGGAGACCGTACCCGACCACATTTCGCTCTGGGGCTCGCTGCTGAAGTTCCGCCGCGAGTTCGACCAGTACGTCAATCTGCGCCCGGTCAAGCTGATGCCCGGCGTCAAGAGCCCGCTGGCCGGCCGCGAGCCCGGCGACATCGACTTCTTCGTGGTGCGCGAGAACACCGAGGGCGAATATTCCTCGGTCGGCGGCCGGATGTTCGAGGGCACCGACCGCGAATTCGTGCTGCAGGAGACGGTGATGACGCGGACCGGCGTCGACCGCATCCTGCGCTACGCCTTCGATCTCGCCCAGACCCGCGAGAAGAAGCACCTGACGTCGGCGACCAAGTCCAACGGCATCTCGATCAGCATGCCCTACTGGGACGAGCGGGTGGAGGAGATGGCGAAATCCTATCCCGACATCGCCTGGGACAAGTACCATATCGACATCCTGACCGCCCATTTCGTGCTGAATCCGGACCGTTTCGACGTCGTCGTCGCCTCGAACCTCTTCGGCGACATCCTCTCCGATCTCGGCCCGGCCTGCACCGGCACGATCGGCATCGCGCCGTCGGGCAACATCAATCCCGAGCGCGACTTCCCCTCGCTGTTCGAGCCGGTGCACGGCTCGGCGCCGGACATCGCCGGCAAGGGCGTCGCCAATCCCGTCGGCCAGATCTGGGCCGGCGCGATGATGCTCGACCATCTCGGCCACAAGGACGCCGGTGCGGCGATCGTTCGGGCGATCGAGACCGTCCTGGCGGAAGACAAGCTGCGCACCGGCGATCTCGGTGGCCCGCTCGGCACGGTCGATTGCGGCAAGGCCATCGCCGACGCGCTCGGCTGAGACAACGCATGAAAACGGCCGGCCCCGAAGGGCCGGCCGCCTGGCGTTCGTCAGGAGATGACAGGATCAGCCGCGGTCGGGGCGCTGCTCGCCACCGCCGTGGTGACGCTCGTGACGGCGCTCGCCGCCATCGCGCTTGTCGCCGCCGTGATGCCGGCGATGCATCTCGCCATGGTCACGGCCACCGCCGCGCTCCATCCGGCCGTGATGTCCGCCGCGCTCGCCGCCGCGACCACCGCGCATTTCCATGTGGGCATCGCGCATCATCGAGCGCACGATCTTGCGGGCCGTGGTGACCTGCTCCGGCGTCAGGGTCGTCTGCAGATCGGCCAGCGCGCTCTTCAGCGTCTCGGCCTTGTCGCCACGCTCGATGGCGCGGTCGGCCATGCGGTCGAGCATCCGGAAGGCGCGATCGCCCCGCGCGGCTGCGTCGTCACCGGCCTCGGGCGCATCGGCCTCGGCAATCGTGTCCGCGTCGTCTGCATCATCCGCATCGATCGTGGTCTGGTCGTCCGCGGCCTCGTCATCGGCGGCATCGGCCGGGCCGGCGTCGTCATTCGGCATCATCCGCATGCCGCCACGGTCGTTGCCGCGACCCATGCGCGGCGGCTGCGAGGCGTCGGCGAAATCTACCAGCGCCGCGGTGAAGGCGCGCCAGCTTTCCATCTGGTCGGGTCGCACGCCGATGCCGGTCTCGATCGCGGCGAGCGCGCCGGCGACCTTGGCCGGGGAGAACATGCGGTGCATGGCGTGATGTCCGCCACGGCCCCCGCGGCCGGCGCGATGATGCTTGCCGCCACGCTCGCGCCGATGCTCGGCGATCTGCTTGTTGTTGGCGCGCTGGCCGGCATTTTCGGAGGAGGTGGTGGCCGCAGCCGGTGCGGCCGGTGCCGGCGTCGTCTGGGCGAAGGCCGAGGTGGCGGCGGCGCTGGCGAGGAGCGCGGCGCCGGCGAGACCCAGCAGGCGGTGCGAACGGCGGGTGTTCGTCTGGCTGTGATTGGAGGTCATGGAGATTTCCTTCCCTTGGTGACTACCGAAACCGAAGCTAGTGCGCCGATGTTGCGAGGATGCGGCAGAATGTTGCGAAGCGTGTCGCCGACACGGAAACTTGTTACGCAATGTTGCGGGCCGCGGTTCCTGCAACGCGCCGTTACAAGAATGGCCTCGCCTCCCGCGCGCAGCCCGGTCACACAAAGGGCGAGAGCCATCATTCGAGAGCCCCGCATGAGCCAGCCCCACATCCTCGTCGTTGACGACGACCCCGAGATCGGACGCCTGCTCGGCAAGTATCTGGAGAGCCAGGGCTTCCGTTGCACCATCGCCGCCAGCCGGCGGGCCTGCGAACAGAAGATCGCCGACGCCCGCATCGACCTCGTCGTGCTCGACGTGATGCTGCCGGACGGCTCGGGTCTCGACATCTGCCGCGACCTCAAAGACCGGCGGCCGGAGATCGCCATTATCCTCCTGACCGCGCTGAAGGAAGACGTCGACCGGATCATCGGGCTGGAGATCGGCGCCGACGACTATTTGGGCAAGCCGTTCAATCCGCGCGAACTGGCCGCGCGCATCCGCGCCGTTCTGCGCCGTGTCAATGGCGGCGGGGACGCCGCCCAGGGCGAGGCGGCACCGACGCGCTTCACCTTCGAAGGCTTCACCGTCGATCCCGAGCGGCGCCTCGCCACCGATCCCGACGGCGCCGAAGTGGTCCTGACCGGCGCCGAGTTCGATCTCCTGATGATCTTTCTGGAGCGACCGGGCCGTGTCCTGTCCCGCGACATCCTGATGGATCTCCTGCACGGGCGCACCGCCGACCCCTTCGACCGTTCTGTCGACGTGACGATGAGCCGTCTGCGGCGCAAGTTCAACGATGGCGGCGTGTTCCGGCTGTTCAAGACGGTGCGCAATGGCGGCTACCAGTTCGCCGCCCGGGTGGAGCGGAGCGAAGCCGCCACGGGCACCGGGGACGGCCAGCCATGAGATCGCTGCGCTCGCGCCTGGCGCTGCTCCTGATCCTCGCCATCGTCGGGGTCGTGGCGGTCGCCTCGCTGGTCTCCATCGTCGTCCTGGAGCGCCCGGATCGCGACAGCTTTCGGGAGGTCTTCGCCGAGGAGGTGCGGATCGTCGCCGCGCTGCTGGTCGAGGACCCGGCGGCCGCCGACAGGCTCGGCATCGAGGTCGGTCCGGAACCGGTGCGCCAGGACGACATGCAGGTGCGCGACGCCCGCGGCATCGCCAGCGCAGTGGCGGCCAAGGGGTTGTCGATCCCAGTGCGTGTCGTCGGCGATCCGGCCGCGCGCACCCGGCAACTGGCGCTGGAATTTGCGCCGGGCCGCTGGGCCTATCTGCCCTATACCGGGTTTCCGCCCCGCAACTGGCCGATCTTCGTCTTCTACATGACGCTGGTCGTCGTCGGCGCCGCCGCCGTCTCGATCTTCGTCGCCACCAAGATGACCCGCCCGTTGCGCATTCTCGACCAGGCGGTCTCCACCGTCGGCCGCGACGGCCTGCCCGCCCATATTCCCGAGGACGGGCCGGCCGAAGTGCGGGCTACTGCCGCTGCGTTGAACCGCCTGACCACGCGGGTGCGCGAGGCGGTGGAGAGCCGGATGCGCCTCGTCGCGGCCGCCGGCCACGATCTGCGCACGCCGATGACGCGGATGCGGCTGCGCGCCGAGTTCCTGCCCGACGAGGACCGGGAGGTGTGGCTGAAGGACCTGGCCGAGCTCGACCGCATCGCCGACAGCGCGATCCGGCTGGTGCGCGAGGAAGTGGATGCAGGTTCGCTCGAAGAAGTGCGGCTCGACCGGCTGCTGACCGAGATCATTGCCGAGCTGCGCGAGATCGGAAGGCCGGTTGAGCCGCCCCGTCTCGACGGGCCGGCGCTGTCGATCCGGGCCCGGCCGCTGGCGGTCAAGCGGGCGCTGCGCAACCTCGTCGACAATGCCGCCGTGCATGGCGGCGGGGCGCGGGTGGCGCTGGTCCGCGACGGGCAGGACGCCGTGGTGAGCCTCGCCGACGACGGGCCGGGCATTCCCGAAGACCTGATCGGGCGTGCCTTCGAGCCGTTCTTCCGGGTCGATCTCGGCCGCCGCCAGTTCAAGCCCGGCGCCGGTCTCGGCATGGCCATCGCCAAGGAGATCATCGACCAGACCGGCGGCTCGATCGTGGTTGCCAACCGCGCAGGCGGCGGGCTCGACCAGACCATCCGCCTGCCGCTGGCGGACTGACGCCTACGGCATGGCGGGTCTCGCCTAAGCCTCGGACGATGCCTTGTCGTCCGGACCGGCCGCCTTGCGGCGCTGCGGCCGCGAGGCCAGCATCTCGTCCAGCGTGACCGGCCGGAAGTCCCAGGCGTCGACGCCGACATCGAACTGACGGGTCATCTTCTTCAGCCGTCCGTGGGAGTGGCCATGCAGGTCGATGGCGCCCTTGCCCATGCCGTTCCAGGTCCGGAAGGCGTAGTGGCACAGGACGACGCGGCGGTCGTCGATGGTGAGTTCGCGATAGGCCTGGACGGTTTGCCAGCCGGGCGCGGCGATCGTGTCGGCATCGTCGTTGTTGCCGGTGACGAGCTGCTTGCGACCGTTGAGGCGGGACAGGAGCGAGGCCTTGGCGGCGGCATCGCCGCGCGCAAAATCGCCGAGATGCCAGACAATGTCGTCCGGCCCCACGACGGCGTTCCAGCGATCGATCAGCGCGGCATCATGGTCGGCAAGATCGGCAAAGGGGCGCCGGTCGATCCGCAGGACGCGTGGATCGTTGAAATGCGTGTCGGCCGTGAAGAACATCGATCGGTCTCGTTGCCGTGCCGGGCCTCAGGAAGGTCCGGCACGATCGTGTGTCTGCCACCCGCGGCGGGCATCCGGGCGATCGCTTCGGCCAGGCCGGTGCAGCGATCGAGCCCGTCTGCGGGCAGGTCGATCAGCGGGCGTTTCGGCGCCTGCCGGAAACCGTCTTGCGACGGGGCCGACGGGGAGCGGACGAAACGGTCCTGCTGGCCGAATTATGCGGGCTGAATGTTGACCGCCTTGGGGCCCTTGCCGCGCGGATCGGGTTCCGTGTCGAAGGAAACCTTCTGATTCTCCGTGAGGGAAGTCATGCCGGAGCGCTCGACGGACGAGATGTGCACGAACACATCGCTTCCGCCCGCATCCGGACTAATGAAGCCGAAGCCCTTGTCCATGTTGAAGAACTTCACCGTACCAGTCTGAGCCATTTTACTACCTGTTTTTCCAGTCGGCGCCGGACGTACCGCCCGCGCGCTGGCACAGAATGGTGGGCAATGACGCGCGATGCAAGCGGGGGCTGTCCCGGAATGACGATATTCCGCTCCGGCAGTGCACAGTGCACGCACCATCAGGACGGCGATTGGCGCGCAAAAACTGCCGACGGGGGCCGCCCGGAGAGCACCGTCAGGCGCCGTTTCGGTTGAGCCGCGGCCCTGCCTGTGCAATAGGGAGCGCGGCTGGGCGGAAATGCCGCCACTCGCGCGCGTGCTCGTTGCCGCCGCCACTGCCGATACCCAAGGATTACCAGATGCCGTTTCGCACGACGAGCACGCCACTCGCTCACGCGCTCGCAGAGCGCGGTTACGTCGACCCGACCCCGGTCCAGGACGCCGTCCTCGAGCCGCAGGCGGCCGACCGCGACCTCCTCGTCTCCGCCCAGACCGGTTCGGGCAAGACCATCGCCTACGGGCTCGCCCTCGCCCCCACGCTGCTCGGCGAGGCCGAGCGCTTCGGCCCGGCCGGCGCGCCGATGGCGCTGATCGTCGCGCCGACGCGCGAACTCGCCATGCAGGTGACGACCGAGCTCGCCTGGCTCTACGCCCAGACCGGCGCCGAAATGGTGACCTGTGTCGGCGGCATGGATCCGCGCGCCGAAAAGCGCAAGCTGGCCCAGGGCGCCCATATTGTCGTCGGCACGCCCGGCCGCCTGCGCGATCATCTGGAACGCGGCGCCCTGCAGATCGGCGGCCTGAAGGCGCTGGTGCTCGACGAAGCCGACGAGATGCTCAATCTCGGCTTCCGCGAGGATCTGGAGTTCCTGCTGGAAGCCACCCCGCGCGAGCGCCGCACGCTGCTGTTCTCGGCGACGCTGCCGAAGCTGATCTCGTCCATGGCCAAGCGCTACCAGCGCGACGCGCTGCGCATCGAGGCGACGCGCAGCAGCGCCGCCCATGCCGACATCGAATACAAGGCGATCCGGATCGCGCCGAACGAGCTGGAACACGCCGTCGTCAACGTCCTGCGCTTCAATGATGCGCCGAGCGCGATCGTGTTCTGCAACACCCGCGAGGCGGTGCGGCATCTGTCGTCCGGTCTTCTGGAGCGCGGCTTTTCGGCGGTGACGTTGTCGGGCGAGCTTGGCCAGGCCGAGCGCAACCAGGCCATGCAGGCGCTGCGCGACGGCCGCGCCCGGGTGTGTGTGGCCACCGACGTTGCCGCGCGCGGCATCGACCTGCCGGGGCTCGCCCTCGTCATTCATGCCGATCTGCCGAGCGACGCCGAAACGCTGCAGCACCGCAGCGGCCGCACCGGCCGCGCCGGGCGCAAGGGCATCTCGGTGCTGCTGGTGCCGATCTCGCGCCGGCGCAAGGCGGAGCGACTTCTGGCCGAAGCACGGATCCGGGCGGAATGGGGCGGCACGCCCTCGGCCGACGCGATCCGCAAGCTCGACGAGGACCGGCTCCTGACCGATCCGGTGCTGGCGCAGGAGCCCGGCGAGGACGATCTCGCCGCCGCCCGCAGCCTCCTGGAGAAGCATTCGCCGGAAACCATCGCCGCGGCGCTGGCACGGCTCTATCGCTCGCGCCTGCCGGCGCCCGAGGACGTCTTCGATCCCGGCTTCGGCCCCGACCCGAAGGCCGGCAAGGATTTCGCCGGCAAGGAACGCACGCCGCGCAAGGAGCGCGATCAGGCCAGCGGCCCGATGGTGTGGTTCCATATGGATGTCGGCCGGCGCAACAATGCCGATCCGAAGTGGATCCTGCCGCTGCTGTGCCGTCGCGGCAAGATCACCCGGCAGGAGATCGGCATGATCAAGATCTTCGATCGCGAGACGAAGTTCGAGATCTCCGAGAGCGTCGCCAAGCGTTTTGCCGACGCCGCCGAAGTCAGCGACGGCGACGACATCACGATCTCCCCGACGGGCGCACCGGGCGGGGGCGATTCCGACCGCAAGGGCGGCTTCGGCAAGCCGGGCGGCAAGAAGCCGTTCAACCGCAAGGGCGGCACCGGTCCCGGCAGCGCCAAGCCGCGCCGCCCGCGCCCCAAGCCGAAGGGCTGATCCAGCCAATGACGACCGGGCGCCCAGCGCCCGGTTCGTCACTCCTCGAGGACCTTTTGAGCGAGGCGTTGCGCCTTTCTGCTCAATAGGCCTCTTCGAGCAGTTTCATGAAATCGGCCGCGACGGCCGGCCGCGGATTGGTGGCCGTCGAATGGTCGCGCTCGGCCCCCTCGGCGACGAGGCCGAAGCAGTCGCGCGGCACGTTCATTTCCGACAGGGTCGTCGGCATGGCGAGATCGCGGTTGAGCGCGGTGATCGCCGCGGCCAGATCGGCACCCGCCTCCAGCCCCATCGCACCGGCCAGCGCCCGGTATTTCTCCTCGGCGGACGGCGCGTTGTAGCGCAGCACCGCCGGCAGCAGGATGGCGTTGATCGTGCCGTGATGCAGGCGCACGCTCTTCAATCCGCCCAGCGGATGCGACAGCGAGTGGACCGCGCCGAGCCCCTTCTGGAAGGTCATGCCGCCCTGCAGCGCCGCCATCATCATTTCGCTGCGCGCGGTGATGTCGTCGCCCTTCTCCGTCGCCCGGCGGATCCAGCGCATGGCGCGGGCCAGCCCGTCCAGCGCGATCGCCTCGGCCGGCGGATTGTAGCGCGGCGACAAATAGGTCTCGATGCAGTGGGTGACGGCGTCCATGCCGGTCGCGGCAGTCAGTGCCGCGGGCAGGCCGACGGTCAGCTCCGGGTCGCAGATCGCCACGCTCGGGATCATGTGCGGTGAGATGAAGCCGAGCTTGCGGCCGTCGTCGAGCGTGACGAGCGCGGCGCGCCCGACCTCGCTGCCGGTGCCCGCCGTCGTCGGAATGGCGATCAGCGGCGGCTTGTTCGCGGTGATCTTCGGGATGCCGCCGAGGATCGCGGCGTATTGCTCCAGCGGCCCGGCATGGGTGGCCAGCAGCGACACCGCCTTGGCCAGGTCGATGGGCGAGCCGCCGCCGATCGCCACGAGGCTGTCGCAGCCATGCTCGTGATAGAGCGCCAGCGCCGCGTTCACCGCCGCTTCGGTCGGGTTCTCGGGCGTGCCGTCGAAGACCACCGTGTCAGCGGGCAGACCGCCGGCCGACAGCACGCGCTCCACCAGCCCAGCAGCGACGATCCCCTTGTCGGCGACGATCATCGGCGTGCGCACGCCCAGGTCGCGCAATTCCGCGCCGAGCAGGCTGGCGGCGCCGACCTCGAACTGGATCTTCGTCAGATAGGTGATCAAGGCCATGCGTATCTCCCCAATGGCATGTCGTGGCGCCGGGCCATGCCTCCTCCGGCCGGCCCCGCACCGGGACATGTCCTAATCCTTGCGGACGAATTTGGGAATGCCGCCGCGCCTGGCGCGGGCAAACGCAACGCGGTTCGGAGCTCGAAGCCTGAATCCTGCTGACGGCCGCCAACAAGCGCACGACGTGCGTCAGAACACAGTCATTACAGCCGCCAGCCCGAGTTTTTCCACTGTCATCGAAGCTTCATGCTTGTGTCACCGATCGGTTTTGAAGCACTCCTAGAGAAGCGGCTTGCAACGAGCTCGGCAACAGGGCCCGAGAGTCGCATCAAGGGTGAGGAAATCATGATGAACCGCAAGATTCTGGGCGCTGCCGTCGCCATGGGCGCGCTGGTCGCCGGCGCCGGTCAGGCCGTCGCCGTGACCGAGCTGCAGTGGTGGCACGCAATGTCGGGCGCCAACAACGAAGTCGTCGACACGCTCGCCAAGGAATTCAACGAGAGCCAGGACGCCTACAAGATCACCCCGGTCTTCAAGGGCACCTATCCTGAAACGCTGAACGCCGGCATCGCCGCCTTCCGCGCCAAGCAGCCGCCGGCGATCATCCAGGTCTTCGACGTGGGCACCGGCGTGATGATGGGCGCCGAGGGTGCGGTCATGCCGGTCGCCGACGTTCTGGAAGCCGGCGGCTATACGTTCGACAAGTCGAACTACCTGCCCGGCATCGTCGCCTATTACTCCAAGCCGGACGGCACGATGCTGTCCTTCCCGTACAATTCCTCGTCGCCGATCCTGTACTACAACAAGGACATCTTCGAGAAGGCCGGCCTCGACGTCGACAGCCCGCCGGAGACCTGGCAGGACGTGTTCGCCGCGGCCCGCACCATCAAGGAATCGGGCGCTGCCGAGTGCGGCTACACCTCGACCTGGCTGACCTGGATCCACCTCGAGAACTTCGCGGCGTGGAACAACGTGGCCTATGGCACCAACGAGAACGGCCTGGCCGGCACCGACGTCGAGCTGAAGCTCAACGAGCCGCTCTATGTCGAGCATTTCCAGGACATCGCCGATCTCGCCAAGGACGGCGTCTTCCGCTACGGCGGCCGCACCTCGGAAGCCAAGCAGCTCTTCCTGTCGGGCGAGTGCGCGATCCTGACGGAATCCTCCGGCGGTCTCGGCGACATCGTCAAGTCGGGCATGAACTACGGCATCGGCCAGCTTCCCTATGACGCCAATGCCGAGGGCGCGCCGCAGAACACCATCCCGGGCGGCGCCAGCCTCTGGGTCTTCGGCGGCAAGTCCGACGAGGAGTACAAGGGCATCGCGGAGTTCTTCAACTTCCTGTCCCAGACCGAGATCCAGTCGCGCCTGCACCAAGTGTCGGGTTACCTGCCGGTGACCATGGACGCCTACAAGGCGACCAAGGATTCGGGCTTCTACGAGAAGAACCCGGGCCGCGAGACCCCGATTCTGCAGATGATGGGCAAGGAGCCGACCGAGAACTCCAAGGGTGTGCGCCTGCCCAACCTGCCGCAGCTTCGCGACATCGAGAACGAGCAGTTCGAGTTGATGCTGTCGGGCCAGCAGGACGCGAAGGCCGCCCTCGACAAGATCGTCGAACTCGGCAACGAGGCGATCGCCGAAGCGCAGTAAGCGCCGTCGTCCCCGACGCCGGGTGGCCTGGCCGCCCGGCGTCGTTCTGCCTGTCGCCCTTTTCCCGTCGCCACGCGCCACGCGCGGCGGCCCAGTCCCAGAGACGCCGTGTCGAAAGCCGTCTTTCCCAACAAATGGCTGCCCTACCTGCTGCTCGCGCCGCAGGTGGCGATCACGCTGGTGTTCTTCTACTGGCCGGCCAGCCAGGCGCTCTACCAGTCGGTGCTGCGCCAGGACCCGTTCGGGCTGAAGACGACATTCGTCGGCCTCGCCAATTTCCGCTCGGTGCTGAGCGATCCCGGCTATCTCAATGCGGTGAAGGTCACGGCGATCTTCTCCTTCTCCACCGCGATCCTCGCCATGGCGCTGGCACTGCTGCTGGCGTCGGCGGCTGAGAAGGTGGTGCGCGGCAAGGGCTTCTATCGCACCCTGCTGATCTGGCCCTATGCCGTGGCGCCGGCCGTCGCCGGCATGCTGTGGCTGTTCATGTTCAACCCCGCCATGGGCACCTTCGCCTACATGCTGCGCCGCTCCGGCTACAACTGGGACCCGCTCTTGAACGGTGACCAGGCGATGCTGCTGGTGGTGGTGGCGGCCGCCTGGAAGCAGATCAGCTACAATTTCCTGTTCTTCGTCGCCGCGCTGCAGTCGATCCCGAAATCCCTGACCGAGGCCGCCGCGATCGACGGCGCCGGCTCGACCAAGCGGTTCTGGACCATCGTCTTCCCGCTGATCGCGCCGACGACCTTCTTCCTGCTCGTCGTCAACACGGTCTACGCCTTCTTCGACACCTTCGGCATCATCGACGCGGTCACCGCCGGCGGTCCGGCGCGGGCCACCGAGACGCTGGTCTACAAGGTCTATATCGACGGCTTCGTGAATCTCGACCTCGGCAGCTCGGCGGCCCAGTCGGTGATCCTGATGGCGATCGTCATCGCCCTGACGGCGGTGCAGTTCCGCTACGTGGAACGGCGGGTGCACTATGGCTGATCCCCGGAATCACCGCCCATGATCGAGCGCAGCCCCATCGGCCGGCCGGTCGCCCACGTGCTTCTCGTGCTGGGCCTGGCGATCGTCGCCTTCCCGATCTACTACACCTTCGTCGCCTCGACGCAGACGCTGCAGACCATCCTGCGGCCGCCGCTGCCGCTGGTGCCGGGCGACCAGTTCCTCGACAATTACGGCGAGGCGCTGTTCGGCGGCGTCGACCGGATCGGCGGCGTCAGCGTCTGGACCCTGCTGTTCAACACCTCGGTGATGGCGCTCGGCATCGCCGTCGGCAAGATCGTCATCTCGATCCTGTCGGCCTTCGCGATCGTGTTCTTCCGCTTCCCGCTGCGCATGACCTTCTTCTGGCTGATCTTCATTACGCTGATGCTGCCGGTCGAGGTGCGCATCCTGCCGACCTACAAGGTGATGGTCGATCTCGGCATGATCGACACCTATGCCGGACTGATCCTGCCGCTGATCGCTTCGGCGACCGCGACGCTCCTGTTCCGGCAGTTCTTCATGACCATCCCGTCCGAACTGGTGGAGGCGGCGCGGGTCGACGCGGCCGGCCCGATGCGCTTCTTCCGCGATATCCTGCTGCCGCTCTCCAAGACCAATATCGCGGCCCTGTTCGTGATCCTCTTCATCTATGGCTGGACGCAGTATCTGTGGCCGCTGCTCGTCACCAACGACAACCAGATGAACACGATCGTCATCGCCCTGAAGAAGATGGTGTCCTTCGCCGACGCCGATACGCCCTGGCATCTGGTCATGGTGACGGCGATCCTGGCGATCGCGCCCCCCGTCCTGGTCGTCGTCCTGATGCAGCGCTGGTTCGTGCGCGGCCTCGTCGAAGCGGAGAAGTAAACTTGGCAGGCATCGAACTGAGGGACGTGCGCAAGGTCTATGCCGGCAATGTGGAGGCTGTGAAGGGCGTCTCGCTGGACATTCCCGATGGCGAGTTCGTCGTCCTCGTCGGCCCGTCCGGCTGCGGAAAGTCGACGCTCTTGCGCATGGTGGCCGGGCTGGAGGCGATCTCCTCCGGCACGATCACCATCGGCGACCGGGTGGTCAACGATCTGGAGCCGGCCCAGCGCGACATCGCCATGGTGTTCCAGAACTACGCGCTCTATCCGCATATGAGCGTACGCCAGAACCTCGAATACGGCCTGAAGAACCGCAAGATGGCGAAGGACGAGATCGCCCGGCGCGTCGAGGAGGCCTCGAAGGTGCTGGAGATCGCCCCGCTCCTGTCGCGCAAGCCCGGCCAGCTCTCCGGCGGCCAGCGCCAGCGCGTCGCCATGGGCCGCGCCATCGTGCGCGAGCCGGCCGCCTTCCTGTTCGACGAGCCGCTGTCCAATCTCGACGCCAAGCTGCGGGTCCAGATGCGCG
Organism: Aurantimonas manganoxydans SI85-9A1; assembly: GCF_000153465.1. Classification (GTDB taxonomy): domain Bacteria; phylum Pseudomonadota; class Alphaproteobacteria; order Rhizobiales; family Rhizobiaceae; genus Aurantimonas; species Aurantimonas manganoxydans. The sequence continues at coordinate 3,960,179 of NZ_CH672387.1, forward strand.
CGGAGATCCGGCGGCTGCAGCGCCAGTTCGCCACCACCAGCCTCTACGTGACCCACGACCAGCTCGAGGCGATGACCCTGGCCGACCGGCTCGTCGTGCTGAACGCCGGCCGTATCGAGCAGGCCGGCTCGCCCATGGAGATCTACGAGCGTCCGGCAAGCCTGTTCGTCGCCACCTTCATCGGCTCGCCGGCGATGAACCTCGTGCCGCTCGGCAACGGCCACGCGGGCGTTGCCGGCATCAGCGGTCTCGACGGCGTCGGCGCAACCTCTTCCGGCGTGACCCTCGGCATCCGCCCCGAGCACATGCGGCTTCTTGCCGACGCACCGGCCGCGCCGGGCGAGTTCGTCTGCGACCTCACCGTCACCGGCGTCGAGGTGGTTGGCGCCGAGAGCTACGTCTATGGCGCGTTGCCGGGCAAGGGTCCGGAGATCGCCGTGCGGGTGGCCGGCTACAGCCATCTGGAGCCAGGCACGAAGGTCCGCGCTGCCGCACCGAACGCAGCCCTGCACCGCTTCGACGCTTCGAGCGGCCTGCGCATCGACTGAGTCCCGCCGTCAGCGAGCCGCCAACCGCGAGGCTCATACCCGCGCTGTCGACATGGCTGGCCATGCGCCGACGCCGGTACGCAGCCGCTTGCGGGCGCCCTGTGAAAAGCTTATTGTGGGCCCACAGACGCTAGCGGGAGAGACCGGCCGCAAGGCCGGCGCCGAAGGAGCAACCGCCCCGGAAACTCTCAGGCAAAAGGACCGCCTGCGTCTCTGCAAATTCCGAAGAGCGACGGCCATTCATCGGGCGTCCGCCGAAGGAGAAAGTGGCCGCCGGAAATTCCTCCGCGGCCGCGAAGCTCTCAGGCTCATGACGGGAGGGGCATGAACGACGCCCCCGCTGCGGCGGGGCGAAAGGATCGTCATGACCTCCATCGCCGTCATCGGCGCCGGCATCACCGGCGTCACCACTGCCTATCAGCTCGTCCAGCGTGGCTTCGACGTGACCGTCTTCGACCGTCATGCCCATGCCGCCATGGAAACCTCCTTCGCCAATGGCGGCCAGCTTTCGGCCTCCAACGCCGAGGTCTGGAACCAGCCGAGCACCTTCCTCAAGGGCCTGAAGTGGATGCTGCGCAAGGATGCGCCGCTGCTCGTCCATCCCTCGCCCTCCTGGCACAAGCTGTCCTGGATGATGGAATTCGTCCTCGCCGCGCGCAGCTACGAGGCCAACACCATCGCCACCACCCGGCTGGCGATCGCGGCGCGCCGGCATCTGCTGGACGCGGCCGAACGCGAGGGCTTTGACTTCGATGCCGAGAAGCGCGGCATCCTGCACGTCTATGAAAGCCGCGCGGAGATGGCCCATGCGGCCGGTGTGAACCGGCTTCTGGCCGAGGGTGGCCTGCGCCGCGACGCGGTGACGCCAGCCGAGATCGCCGCCATCGAGCCGACCATCCGCGGGGATTTCGTCGGCGGCTTCTTCACCGAATCCGACTTCACCGGCGACATCCACAAATACACCCGCCACCTCGCCGAGGCCTGCCGGCGCAAGGGCGCGACCTTCGCCTTCGATGCCGACGTGCGCAAGCTCGCCTCGCGCGGCGCCGACGGCGTCGACGTGACCTGGAAGGACGGCCGCCGGCCACAGGACGCGCCGCGCCAGCAGCGCTTCGACGGCATCGTCGTCTGCGCCGGTGTCGCCAGCCGCGCCTTTGCCCGCCAGCTCGGCGACCGGGTCAACATCTACCCGGTGAAGGGCTATTCGGTGACGGTGAACCTGACCGACGAGGCCAGCCGGGCCGGCGCGCCGTGGGTGAGCCTCCTCGACGACCACGCCAAGGTCGTCACCAGCCGCCTCGGCGCCGACCGGCTGCGCATCGCCGGCACCGCGGAATTCGCCGGCGAGAACCGCGACATCAAGGCGGCCCGCATCCGGCCGCTGGTCGAATGGTGCCGCACGCGCTTCCCGGAGATCGCGACGGATTCGGTCGTGCCCTGGGCGGGCCTGCGCCCGATGATGCCGAACATGATGCCGCGGGTCGGCGCCGGCCGGGCTGCCGGGGTGTTCTACAACACCGGCCACGGCCATCTCGGCTGGACCCTGTCGGCGGTGACGGCGGACATGATCGCCGGCGAGGTCGAGGCTCGCTATGCGCGCCCGCGTGCCGCCGGTTTCCGGCAGATGCTGGCCGACACGGACCTGCCCGCCGCCGCCTGACGTTGCGGCTTCGGCATCCATCGACCCCTACATATATCGGCCGTCCCTCGCCTGAGGGGCGGCCGTTGTTTTCTCCCCGCCCGCCGTGATCCGGCGACACTGGTCGCGGTGACAGGACGGGAGGGAGCGATGAGGGTGGATCAGGCGGTTCTTGGCGCAGCGCGCCATGTATCGAAGGCGAGCGGCATCGACGCGGCGGTGCTGGTCGCCGTCGCGCTGGTGGAAACCAACGCGGTGGCGTTCGCGCGTATCGGCGATCGCCGCGAACCGCTGATCCGCTTCGAGGGCCATTATTTCGACCGGCTGCTGTCGGAGCCGGCGCGGCAGCGCGCCCGGGCGGCGGGGCTGGCCGATCCGCGGGCCGGGCGTATCCGCAATCCCGCCTCCCAGAGCGCCCGCTGGAAGCTCTTCGACGCGGCGGCGGCGATCGATGCGGCGGCCGCCGCCGCGTCCGTCTCCTGGGGCCTTTGCCAGGTGATGGGCTCGCACTGGAAGGCGCTCGGCTATCGCGATGCCGCCGATCTCGCGGCGGTGGCGCGCGCCTCGGCCGAAGGACAGTTCGAGATCGCGGCGCGGTTTCTCGCCGCCGGACGGCTCGCGGACCGCCTGGTCACTGGCGACGTCGCCGGCTTTGCCCGCCGCTACAACGGCCCGGCCTATCGCCGCAATCGCTATGACGAGAAGATCGCCGCCGCCCTGCACAAGGCGAGAAGCCTCCTGGGTACGGACCCGGCGACCGGCGAATTACGCCGTGGTGCGCGCGGCGACCATGTCCGCCGGCTGCAGGGCTCCCTTGTCGCCCATGGCCACCGCCTCGTCGTGGACGGCATCTTCGGTCCCGGCACCGAGGCCGCGCTGACGAGTTTCCAGGCGGCCCACGGCCTGCCGGTCTCGGCGGCGGCGGACGCCGCGACCATGGCGCGGCTGGGTGTTTCGGCAAAGCCCTGCGCCAAGGCCGGCTAGCCGGCGGAGCCGCGATCCGCGGCCGGCGGCACTTCTCCGGGCGCATGCGGTCGGGGAGAAACCGGTCGACTTTCGTATCGATCCTGTGGCCGCAGGCGTTCCGGATGCTATGTACTGCAACCGAGATGGTACAAGAATCCGCATTCCCCCCCGCCCTCGACACGACCCGTCACGCCGTCTTTCTGGACTTCGACGGGACGCTGGTCGAGCTCGTCGACGATCCGCAGGCCGTGGCGATAGAGCCCGCTGCTCAACGGGAGCTGGCCGGTCTTGCCCGGAAGCTGGACGGCGCGCTCGCCGTCGTCAGCGGCCGCCGCATCGCCGATCTCGACCGCTTCCTGTCGCCCGACCGCTTTGCCGCGGCCGGCGTCCACGGGCTGGAGCGCCGGCGCAGCCCCGACGGCGCGGTGGAGATGCTGGCCGGCCCAGAGACCCTCGACCCGGTGCGCGACCGCATCGCCAGCGCGATCGAGTCCGCCCGGCGCCTGCATCTGGAGGACAAGGACACCGCCCTCGTCCTGCATTACCGCACGGCCCCGGACCTGCAGGATCTGGCCGAGCGCATCATGGCGCAGGCGACCGAAGGCCGCGACGATCTCGTCGTCATGCATGGCGACTGCATCGTCGAGGTGCATCCCGCCGGCATGGACAAGGGCAAGGCCGTCGCCGCGATGATGGAGGATGCGCCCTTTGCCGGCCGCATTCCCGTCTATGTCGGCGACGACACGACGGACGAATTCGCGTTGCGCCACGTGCGCAACCAGGGCGGCGTCTCCATCAAGGTGGGCGGCGCCGAGAAGACCAGCGTGGCGGAGTTCCGGCTGCCGGACATCGCCGCCGTTCACGCCTGGATCGCCGCGGCCTCCTGAGGGAGCGCCTCAGGCTGGACCATACGGCAATCACGACGACGAAGCCGAAGCCGGCTTTGCAACAGGAGACGGGAGACGATGGCGGACGGGCAGCGGCGACTGGTGGCGGTGTCGAACAGGGTCGGCCCCCTCAATGACGAGGGCAAGGCCGGCGGTCTGGCGGTCGGGCTGTCGGATGCGCTGAAGCGGCGCGGTGGCCTGTGGTTCGGCTGGAGCGGCGACACGTCGGAACAGGGGACCTTCAGCGAAGCCCAAACCGAGGTGCAGGACAGCGTGTCGATGACCACCATCGACATGAACCAGGAAGAGCTCGAGGGCTTCTATTTCGGCTACGCCAACCGCTCGCTCTGGCCGCTGCTGCACTACCGGCTCGACCTCGCCCAGTTCGACCGGCAGTCGGAGCGTGTCTACCGCTCGGTGAACCAGCGCTTCGCCGCCCGGCTGGCGCCGCTGCTGGACGACGACGACATCGTCTGGGTCCACGATTATCATTTCTTCTTCCTCGGCTCCGAACTGCGCCAGTGCGGCTTCGAAGGCCGCATCGGCTTCTTCCTGCACATCCCCTTCTGCCCGCCGGAAATCTTCACGGCGCTGCCGGCCAGCCACGACATCGTCCGGGCGATGCTCGCCTACGATCTCGTCGGCTTCCAGACCGACACCGACAGGCGCAATTTCCTCGCCTTCTGCATCCGCGAGCTGGGCGGCCAGAAGCTGTCGGACAACCGCATCCGGGTCGGCGACCGGGTGGTGACGGCACGGGTCTTCCCGATCGGCATCGACGCCCCCGGCTACGAACGGTTCGCCGTGTCGCCGGAAGCCGGCGAGCACGAGGAGATGCTGCGCGACATCGCCGGCGAGCGGCTGCAGATCGTCGGCGTCGACCGGATGGACTATTCCAAGGGTCTGGTGGAGCGCTTCCGCGGCTTCGAGCGGCTGCTGGAGGATTATCCGGAGAACCGTGGCAACGTGCAGTTCCTGCAGGTGGCGCCGCTGTCGCGGTCCGAGCTCGGCGCCTATGTCGAGCTGCGGCGCGAGCTGGAGGAACTGGCCGGCCACATCAACGGCCGCTTCGCCACCCTCGACTGGACGCCGATCCAGATCATGACCCGCGGCTTCACCCGGCGGGCGCTGGCCGGCATCTACCGCGCGGCAAGGGTCTGCCTGGTCACACCACTGCGCGACGGCATGAACCTCGTCGCCAAGGAATTCGTCGCCGCGCAGGACCCCGACGATCCGGGTGTCCTGGTGCTGTCGCGCTTTGCCGGGGCGCGGGCCGAACTGCCCGACGCGCTGATCGTCAATCCCTACTCCACCGACGATGTCGCAAGCGCCCTGCAGCGGGCCCTGACCATGCCCTTCGACGAGCGCAAGCGGCGCTGGGAGGGCATGCGCGAGGCGGTCTTTGCCGGCACGTCCGAAATCTGGTGCGACACCTTCATCGAGGCGCTGGAAAACGCCGATGCCAGCCTGCCGGAGGACGCGCCGCAGCCGTGATCGGCGAGCGCCGCGAATGATGACGGGTCAGACGGTGGCGGGCCGCATCCGGATCGCCACGGCCAGTGCCACCAGGCCGATCCCGAGCACGGCCGCCGAACCGGCCAGCGCCATGTCGTAATTGCCGTCGCCCGCGACGAGGAAGCCGGCGATCAGCGGACCGAGCATCTGGCCGAGGCCGAAGCCGGCCGTCAGGACGGCAAAGCCGCGACCGCCGAGACCGTGCCGCCCCAGCGGAATGGTCAGCAGGGTGATGGCCATGAAGGTGCCGCCGAAGAGCACCGCGGCGACGAGCGCGGCCGCGCCGGAGTCCGACGCGACCGGCAGCAAGACGCCGACGATCTGCGCCGCATAGGCCGCCATCAGCGCGGCGGAGAAGCCGAAGCGTTCGGCCATGCGCGACCAGAACAGGCAGCTCGGCAGGCCGGCCAGCCCGGCGATGATCCAGACCCAGTCGCCCATGCCTTCGAGACCCGGCCGCGACTTGACGATCGCCACGATGAAGGTGGCGAAGACGGAATAGCCGAGCCCTTCGCAGCTGTAGTTCAGCATCAGCGGCCAGAACGGCAACGGTCGCGGCACGCGGCGGCGTGGGTCGGGTGCCCGCAGGGTGGCGGGCAGGTCGCGCTCGCCGATCTCGATGAAGACGATGGGCGCAAGGATCGCCGTCAAGAGGCCGGCCGCCATCCACAGCCCGGCCGAATCGATGAAGGGCGCGGCGAAATGGACGAGCAGCCCCGATCCCGCGATGCCGATGCCGACCCCGCCGAACATCCAGCTCAGCCGGGCTTCGGCGCCGATCGCGGCGAGGGCTTCGGCGACCATGCCGGCTGCGGCGATCATGGCGAAGGCGCTGGCGAGGCCCGAGACGGTGCGCAGGACCAGCCAGAGCGCCAGATCGTCGGTCAGCCCCATGGCGAAGGTGGTGACGATGCTGGCGACGATGCCGACCCGGAAGGCGGCGAGCCGCGGGGCGCCCCGGCTGACGACGGTCGCCATCAGCGAGCCGACGAGATAGCCGGCAAAATTCGCCGCGGCAACGATGCCGGCGATGTCCGGCCCGAAGCCGTAGTCGCGCTGCATCAGAGGCAGGAGCGGCGTGTAGTAGAAGCGGCCGACGCCCATGACGATGGCCAGCGTCAGGAAACCGCCGAGGAGCATTCGATTGGTCGGGTGCATGGCACGCACTGGTCATCAGGGGTGAGCACGGCGCTCGGTCGGCCGCTTGTAGGCCATATGGCCGGCTGACGAAATGCCCGCTGGCGCATGCCGCCCTCGCCGCCGCTGCATGGCAGTGCCCGGCACGGGTGGCTTTGAATTCGCCCGGTCTCTTCGGAATTCGGTGCATCTGCCCTAGATGCCGGCGTGACAAACCCGGATGCGAGGACGGCATGGACAATCAGAGCGGCAACCGGCGCCTCGAAGCGCTCGACATGAGCGCCAAGCTGGGCAGCAAGGAATACGACGCCCGGCTCGAGGCCGTGCAGCTTCGCTTCCGACAGATCCAGCAGGCCTATCTGAACAGCAAGGAAAAGGCCGTCGTCGTCTTCGAGGGCTGGGACGCGGCCGGCAAGGGCGGCGCGATCCGCCGCATGGCGGCCGTCATGGATCCGCGCGGCTTCAAGGTCTGGCCGATCGCCGCCCCGACGCCGACCGAGCTGTCGCATCATTATCTGGCACGGTTCTGGTCGCGCCTGCCGGCCAAGGGCGAGATCGCCGTCTTCGACCGTTCCTGGTACGGCCGCGTGCTGGTCGAGCGGGTAGAGGGCTTTGCCAGCGAGCCGGAATGGCGCCGGGCCTATGACGAGATCAACGGCTTCGAGAAGCTTCTGGTCGACGACGGCGTGAAGATCGCCAAGATCTTTCTCTATATCGACCGCGACGAGCAGCTCGAGCGCTTCGAGCGGCGCCTGCACGACCCGTTGAAGCGCTGGAAGCTGTCCTACGAGGATTTCCGCAATCGCGACAAATGGGACGAGTATCTGACGGTTGCCGACGACATGCTGGAGCGGACCGATACGGCCGCCGCGCCCTGGACGGTGATCGCCGCCAACAGCAAGAAATATGCGCGCGTCACGGCTCTGGAGACCATTGCGGACCGGCTGTCTGCCGGGGTGAACCTGGCACCGGCCGAACTGGACCCGGAGCTCGAGAAGCGCTTCACCGCCGAGATCGCCGCGGCGAAACGCGGCTGACCGGGTGAGCCGCGAGGATGACGCGAGTGGCGGCTAGGGCAGGATCTTCTTCAGCGCCTGATCGATCAGCGCGTTGGCGATCTGCATCCGGGTCGTCGCCTGGACGGGAAAGTCGTGGCCGTAGCCGTCGGGATGATTGCGCCGGGCAAAGCTGCGGCGCACGCCCTGAAGTTCGGCGGCCGTCATGCCCGGCCGCAGCCCGAGCTCGTCGAGGATCACTGCCGGATCGACGCTCGGCGGCTGCGCCGCATCGGGCAGATCCATCGGCTCCGGCGTCACCGGCTTCTTGCGGGCGCTCCCGGCCGTGGCCGAACGGGGCGGAACGATGCGCGCGAAGGCCGACCAGAATCCCGGCGAACTGCGAGGGCCCGCGCCGTTCTGAGCCAAGGCGGCTTCGGCGGTGGCGACCTCGTCGAGGATCTGTTCAAAACTTGGGGCGGGCATCGTCGGTCACTCGGTTCATTGCGTGCCGATCGTCGCCGGAACCGGTGAAGCGCCCGTTAAGCGCCCCGCACCCGTGTCCCGTAATGGTTATCGGGACCTGTTCTGCCGATCGTCAAAGACGAAACACGCGGCGGCGACGGAAGTTGCGACGCTCTCTCGTCGCCGTGGCAATAGCCGGTAACATGGTTACCGCCAGGTTCACGGATTCGCACATGAGCGCCCATGCGCGCGGAACCGGACCGCGGGGTCCGGCGTTGCTGCCTGCCTTCTTACCCAGGAAACCAGACTCATGATCGACTCGCCCAGGCAGTCCGCCCCGCAAGTGCAGCAGCGCGCCGTGGTCCGCGAAGGGCGACCCTTTCCCCTCGGCGCCACGTGGGATGGCCTCGGCGTCAACTTCGCCATATTCTCGGCCAACGCCACCAAGGTCGAACTCTGCCTGTTCGACGACGACGGCGTCACCGAGCGCGAGCGGATCGAACTCCCGGAATATACCGACGAGGTCTGGCACGGCTATCTGCCGGAAGCGCGGCCGGGCACCGTCTACGGCTTCCGCGTCCACGGCCCCTACGAGCCCGAGGCCGGCCACCGCTTCAATGCCAACAAGCTGCTGATCGACCCCTATGCCAAGCAGCTGGTGGGCAATCTGGAATGGGGTCCGGAGCTGTTCGGCTACCAGCTCGACCATGCCGACAAGGATCTGTCCTTCAACGACCAGGACAGCGCGCATCTGATGCCCAAATGCCGGGTCATCGATCCGGCCTTTACCTGGGGCTCGGCGACCCATCCCATGGTGCCGTGGGAGCGCACGATCACCTACGAGATGCATGTGAAGGGCTTCACCAAGCTCAACACCCGCATCCCCGAAGCCGAGCGCGGCACCTTCGCCGGTCTCGCCCATGCGCGCGTCGCCGAATATCTGCGGGCCCTCGGCGTCACCTCGGCCGAGCTTCTGCCGATCCACGCCTTCGTCGACGACAGCTACCTGATCGAGAAGGGGCTGAAGAACTACTGGGGCTATAACAGCCTCGCCTTCTTCGCCCCGGCACCGCGCTATCTCCAGACGCCGTTCGTCAACGAGTTCAAGGAGATGATCAACCAGTTCCACAATGCCGGCATCGAGGTGATCCTCGACGTGGTCTATAACCACACCGCCGAAGGCAACGAACTGGGCCCCACGCTCTCCCAGAAGGGCATCGACAACGCCAATTACTACCGGCTGCTGCCCGACCAGAAACGCTACTACATCAACGACACCGGCACCGGGAACACGGTGAACCTGTCGCATCCGCGCGTGTTGCAGATGGTGGCGGATTCGCTGCGCTACTGGGTCAACGAAATGCGCGTCGACGGCTTCCGCTTCGACCTCGCCACGATCCTCGCCCGCGAGCCGCACGGCTTCGACGAGGGCGGCGGCTTCCTCGACGTATGCCGCCAGGACCCGGTGCTGAGCCGCGTCAAGCTGATCGCCGAGCCGTGGGACATCGGCCCGGGCGGTTATCAGGTCGGCCAGTTCCCGCCGGGCTGGGCCGAGTGGAACGACAAGTTCCGCGACACGGTCCGCTCCTACTGGAAGGGCGACGACGGCGTGCTGCCGGAGTTCGCCCGCCGCATCTCCGGTTCGGGCGACCTGTTCAACAGCCGCGGCCGCAAGCCGTGGTCAAGCGTCAACTTCATCACCGCCCATGACGGCTTCAACCTGAACGATCTCGTCTCCTACAACGAGAAGCACAACGAGGCGAATGGCGAAGACAACAACGACGGCCATTCCAACAACCATTCCTGGAACCACGGCGTCGAAGGTCCGACCGACGATCCGGAGATCCAGGAGATGCGCGAGCGCCAGAAGCGCAACATGCTGGCGACGCTGCTTCTGTCCCAGGGCACGCCGATGATCCTGGCGGGCGACGAGTTCGGCCACACCCAGGACGGCAACAACAATTCCTACGCCCAGGACAACGAGATCAACTGGCTGGACTGGAACAACATCAGCAAGGACGGCCGGGCGCTGCAGGAGTTCACGCGCAAGCTGATCGCCGTGCGCCGCGCCTACCCGATCCTGCATCGCGGCCGCTTCCTCGTCGGCGAATACAACGAGGAACTGGACGTCAAGGACGTGACCTGGGTCTCGCCGACCGGCGACGAGATGGCGCAGGAGCAGTGGGACGAGGAGGGTGCGAAATGCTTCGGCATGCTGCTCGACGGCCGCGCCCAGCCGACCGGCATCAAGAAGCGCGGCGACGACGCCACGCTGCTGATCATCACGAATTCCTACCACGACGTGGTGGAGTTCACCCTGCCCGAGGTGCCGGAAGGCAAGCGCTGGGTCTGCCTGATCGACACCAACACGCCGGATCGCACCGACGTGCCGTCCTTCAAGTTCGGTGAGGTCTTCGAGGTGACCGGGCGGTCGCTGCTCGTCTTCGTTCTCAGCCAGGAAGACCGGCAGCCGAAGAACCTGCGCGAGGCGATCGGCGCCATCCTCGACATCAAGGAGCGGCCGCTGGACATCTCGCGGCCCTGACGGCGGCGCAGGCTACGGCTCGTCGCATCATCAATCCGGCTTGTTCGCGCCTCCCGGCGCGTGAGGGCCGGTGTCGTTCTTAGCGCCCTTTGCGGCGTTCGGATCGTAGGTGACGAAGAAGGTCCAGATCGCCCAGACCGCCGCGGCCGCGGTGACGATGCCCCAGAAAGACGCGGCATGGAACCACTCCAGCGCCGACCAGCCGATCAGCGACGCGACCAGGCAGACCCGCACCCAGAGCGGGCGATAGAACGGGTGCGCGGCCTCGTTGCTGCTCATCATTGGTATGACTCCCGAACGCGTCGCGCTGTATCATTCTCGGTCCAGCCAGCCAGCCATTCCTGATCCTGGCCGATGCCAACCGTTGGTGCGAACCGCCGCCTCTTGCGGCGGTTCGGCGTGACTTTCCGCTTATTCGGCAGCTTCGTGTGCCGCCGCGGGGGCGACGATGCGGGCGGCGCAGTATTTGAACTCCGGGATCTTGCCGAAGGGATCGAGCATCGGGTTGGTCAGCATGTTGGCCGGGCTCTCGTTGAAGCAGAACGGCATGAAGACCATGCCGTCTGCGACCTCCCGGTCGGCCCGCAGGATCGCCTCGACCGTGCCGCGCCGCGTCTCGATCGCAATCATCTCGCCCTGATGCAGGCCCCTGCGGCCGATCTCGCGCGGATTCATCGATGCGATGCCCTGGGGCTCGATGGCGTCGAGCACGCCGGCCCGGCGGGTCATGGCGCCGGTGTGCCAGTGTTCGAGCAGCCGGCCCGTCGTCAGCACGAGCGGATAGTCCTCGTCGGGGACCTCGTCCGGCGGCAACAGGTCGGCCGGCACGATGCGGCCGCGGCCGTCGGCGGTCGGGAAGCTGGTCGAGAAGATGATCTCGTTGCCCGGCTGATCGGGACCGTCGGCCGGATAGATCACCGATTCCTCCCGTTCGACCCGCTCCCAGGAGATATGCTTCAGCGACGGCATCACCGCCGCCATCTCCGTATAGACCTCCGAGACATGGCCGTAATTCCAGTCGAGGCCGATGCGGTGGGCGAGGTCGATGATGATGTCGAGGTCCTGCCGCGCCTCGCCGGGCAGGTCGAGCGCCGGTCGGCCGATCTGCACCTGCCGGTTGGTGTTGGTGAAGGTGCCGAGCTTTTCGGCATGAACCGAGGCCGGCAGCACCACGTCGGCGTGCCAGGCGGTCTCAGTGAGGAAGATGTCCTGCACCACCAGATGCTCGAGCCTGGCCAGCGCGCCGCGGGCATGGGCCTGGTCGGGATCCGACATGGCCGGATTCTCGCCCATCACATACATACCCTTGATGACGTCGTCATGGATCGCGTCGATGATCTCGACGACGGTCAGCCCGGTCTTGGGGTCGAGCGTCTGGCCCCAGAAATTTTCGTAGGTCCCGCGAATGTCGGGATTCTCGACAGATTTGTAGTCGGGATAATACATCGGGATCAGGCCGGCATCCGACGCACCCTGGACATTGTTCTGGCCACGCAGCGGATGCAGGCCGGTGCCCGGGCGGCCGATCTGGCCGGTGATCAGCGCCAGCGCGATCAGGCAGCGGGAATTGTCCGTGCCGTGGGTGTGCTGGGAAATGCCCATGCCCCAGAAGATGATCGAGCGTTCGGCCTTGGCGTAGGTGCGGGCGACGTCCCGCAGCGTCTCGGCCGGCACCCGGCAGATGTCGGCCATCGCCTCGGGCGAGAAGTCCTTGACCTTTTCCTTCAGCGCCTCGAAGCCGGCGACATTGGCCTGGATATACTGCTCGTCATAGAGCTGTTCCTCGATGATCACGTGGATCAGCGCGTTCAGCATGGCGACGTCGGTGCCGGGCTTGAACTTCAGCGAGTGGGTCGCGTGGCGCATCAGATCCTGGCCGCGCGGGTCCATGACGATGAGCTGCTTGCCCAACTTGGCGGCCTGCTTGAAATAGGTCGCGGCGACCGGGTGGTTGGTCGTCGGGCGGGCGCCGATGACGATGATGCACTCGGCCTTCATGGCGTCGTTGAACGGCGCCGAGACCGCGCCGGAGCCGACACCCTCCATGAGGGCGGCCACCGACGAGGCGTGGCAGAGCCGCGTGCAATGGTCGATATTGTTGGTGCCGAAACCCTGCCGGATCAGCTTCTGGAAGAGATAGGCTTCCTCGTTCGATCCCTTGGCCGAGCCGAAGCCGGCCAGCGCCTGGCCGCCATGGGCCGCCATGATCGATGTCAGCCCGCCGGCGGCGCGCTCCAACGCCTCTTCCCAGGTCGCCTCGCGAAAGACCGTCAGTGGATCGACGTCGCGCATGTCGATGTCGCCGGCTTTCGGCGCATCGTCGCGACGGATCAGCGGCTTGGTCAGGCGCTCCGGCGACATGGCGTAGTCGAAGCCGAAGCGCCCCTTCACGCACAGCCGGTTCTCGTTGGCATAGCCGTCGCGGCCGTCGACCTGGACGATGCGATTGTCCTTGACCGCGACCTTGGTCTGGCAGCCGACGCCGCAGAACGGACAAACGCTGTCGACGACCTTGTCGAAGTCCTGGACCGCGCGGACGGTGTGCGTCTCGTCCATCAGCGACTTCTCATAGAGCGCGCCGGTCGGACAGGCCTGGACACATTCGCCGCAGGTCACGCAGGTCGACAGGCCCATCGGGTCGTGGATGTCGAAGACCGGCACGGAGCGGTTGCCGCGCTCGGCCATGCCGATGACGTCGTTGACCTGCACCTCGCGGCAGGCCCGCACGCAGGCGCCGCAGGTGATGCAGGCGTCCATGTTGACGGCGATGGCCGGATTGGTGACGTCGAACTCGGCCGCAGCGTGCCCGTCGGCGAATTTCGACGGATAGCGGTCGCTGCCGGCCACGCCCATGGAGGACGCCCAGTCCCAGAACATCGACTGGTTGTCCGGGCTTTCCTCGGGCGGCCGCATGTTGCTGGCCAGAAGCTCGACCACCATCTGGCGCGACTTCACCGCGCGCTCGGTGGCGGTGCGCACGACCATGCCCCCGGCGGGCTTGCGGATGCAGGAGGCGGCCAGCACACGCTCGCCGTCGATCTCCACCATGCACGCGCGGCAATTGCCGTCCGGCCGGTAGCCCGGCATGTCGACATGGCACAGATGCGGGATGCGCGTGCCCTCGCGCTTGGCCACCTCCCAGATGGTCTCGCCGGCGTCTGCGGCGACGGACTTGCCGTCGAGTTCGAAGGTGATCTTGCTGGTCATCGCGACAGCTCCTCGCGGAAATGCGTCAGAAGATGATTCACGGGATTGGGCGCCGCCTGGCCGAGACCGCAGATCGAGGCGTCGCGCAAAACGGTCTCCAGATCGCGGATTGCCGTTTCGTCGATTGGCCCCCTGGACTCCAGCAGTGACACCAGCTTGCCGGTGCCCTCGCGGCAGGGCGTGCACTGGCCGCAGCTCTCATGCTCGAAGAAGCGCAGAAGGTTGAGCGTGGCCTCCCGGATATCGTCCTTGTCGGAGAACACCACAACGGCATGGGAGCCGACGAAGGCGCCCTGGCGGGCGAGCTCGCCACCGAAATCCAGCGGAATGTCGCCGAGCGCCGCGGGCAGGACGCCGCCCGAGGCGCCGCCGGGCAGATAGGCCTTGAACGCATGGCCTGCGGCCATGCCGCCGCAATGCTCGTCGATCAGTTCGCGCACGGTGACGCCGGCCGGGGCAAGCTTGACGCCCGGCTCGCGCACGCGGCCCGAGACCGACCAGGAGCGCAGCCCCGGAAAGCCCGGCTTGCCGAGGCCGGTGAACCATTCGGGACCATTGTCGACGATGTCGCGGATCCACCACAGGGTCTCGACATTGTGGTTCAGCGTCGGCCGGCCGAACAGGCCGACTTCGGCGATGTAGGGCGGCCGGTGCCGCGGCAGGCCGCGCTTGCCCTCGATACTCTCCAGCATCGCGCTTTCCTCGCCGCAGATATAGGCGCCGGCGCCGCGGCGCAGCTCGATGAAGCCCGGCGTGATCAGGCCGCCCGCCTCCAGCGCGGCGATCTCGGTGCGCAGGATGTGCAGCACGGCCGGGTATTCGTCGCGCATGTAGAAGTAGATGCGCTCGGCCTCGACCGCATGGGCGGCGATGAGAGCGCCTTCCAGCGTGCGGTGCGGGTCGCGCTCCAGATGGTAGCGGTCCTTGAAGGTGCCGGGCTCGCCCTCGTCGCCATTGATGGTCATCAGGCGCGGTCCCGGATAGGAGCGCACGAAGCCCCATTTCTTGCCGGCCGGGAACCCGGCGCCGCCGAGCCCGCGCAGGCCGGCGGACTGCATGGTCTCGATCAGCGTGTCGACGGCGAGCGACCCGTCGCGAATCTTCGATAAAAGCTTGTAGCCGCCGGCAGCGAGATAATCGGCCAGATTGGTGTAGTCGGGGACACGGACTGTGGTCTCGCCGGCAGCGGCCAGGGCGGCCAGCCCCGCGGCGCTGGCGTGATCGACCTCGCGGTCGCCGATGCGGGCGGCGGGCGCGGTGGCGCAACGGCCCATGCAGGGCGCGCGCACGACCCGGATGGCGGCCGGATCGACGCCTGCCGACACTTCACCGATCAGCGCTTCGGCGCCGGCCAGCGCGCAGCTGATCGAATCGCAGATCCGGATGGTCAGTGGCGCCGGCTTCTCCTCGCCTTCGCGCACGACGTCGAAATGGTCGTAGAAGGACGCCACCTCGTAGACTTCCGCCTGGGACAGCCGCATCTCCTCGGCCAGGGCGCGCAGATGGGCCGCGCTCAGGCAGCCGAAGCGATCCTGGATCAGATGCAGATATTCAATGAGTAGGTCCCGTCGCCGCTCCCCTTCACCGAGGAGCTCCCGTATGTCCGACCACGCCGTCTCGTCGAGTTCCCGTCCCTTGGGCCCACGATCCCGTGGCCGAAGCTCCCGCACCGCCATTCTTCCTCCTTCACGGTGCCCACCATGAACCTCAATGCCGCATAACGC
This sequence comes from Aurantimonas manganoxydans SI85-9A1, assembly GCF_000153465.1. Lineage (GTDB taxonomy): Bacteria > Pseudomonadota > Alphaproteobacteria > Rhizobiales > Rhizobiaceae > Aurantimonas > Aurantimonas manganoxydans. The sequence goes on from NZ_CH672387.1 coordinate 3,975,807, forward strand.
CTTGAGGCAAAAGACCGTACCAAAAAATTTCCCGACATGGCGACCGCAACGGCGCCCCGAACCAGCGATTTTCGTACTTGTAGCTTACGGAACGATGCGTCAGCCTGACGCGGGGAGAGGGAGATGCGGGCAGACCGGTTTCGCGTGCGCGGCATCGGTCGGCACCCGCGCGGGCTCCTGCGGCCGTTTCGCGGCCGCACCGGTTGCAAGGGAGGGACGCCCATGAAGATCGAGCGCATCGACACCTATGTTCTCAAGGTCTCCAGCCGCGAGAACGCGTTCTATTCGTCGCAGGATTATTTTGCCGAGCGCACCAGCCTCCTGGTGCGGATCACCTGCGACGACGGGACGACCGGCTGGGGCGAAGGCGGCCAGTATGGTCCGCCCGAGCCACCAGCCAGCTGCATCCGTGACGTCATCGGCCCGCGACTGATCGGACGCTATCCGGCGGCACCGACGGCGATCTTCGAGGAGTTCTACGCCCGCACCCGGGATTTCGGGCAGAAGGGCGCCTATGTCGAGGCACTGAGCGCCATCGACATCGCCCTGTGGGACATCTTCGGCAAGATGGTGGGCCAGCCGGTCCACGCGCTTCTCGGCGGCGCGATCCGCGAGCGCGTGCGGGCCTACGGGACCGGCTGCTACTACCCGCCGGACTATGCCGACCGGCCGGTCATGCTGGACAAATTGCGCGAAGAGGTGCTGCGCATCCGCGCCACCGGCGTCGCCGCCGTCAAGATGAAGATCGGCCTCCTGCCGATCCGCGACGACATCGAGCGCATGCGCCTCGTGCGCGAGACCCTCGGCGACGACGTCGAGATCATGGCCGATGCCAACCACGCCTACAATTACGCCTCCGCCGTGCGGATCGGCCGGGTCATGGAAGAGCTGGATTTCCGCTGGTTCGAGGAGCCGGTGGTGCCGGAGGACCGCGAGGGCTATCGCCGTCTGCGCGAGACGCTGGACGTGCCGATCGCCGGCGGCGAGGCCGAATTCACCCGTTTCGGATTTCGCGACCTCATCGGCGGCGGCTGCATCGACATCGCCCAGCCGGATATCTGCGCGGCCGGCGGCTTCACCGAATGGAAGAACATCCTGGCGCTGGCGACGAGCCACAACATCATGGTGGTGCCGCATGTCTGGGGATCGGGCGTGGCCGTCGCCGCCGCCCTGCAGGCGCTGGCGATCGTGCCCCATGCGCCCTACACGGCGCGTCCGGTGCCGCTGCAGAACGAGACGATGATCGAGTTCGACCGCACCTACAATCCGCTGCGCGACGACATCCTGACGCAGACTTTCGTGCTCGAGGACGAGTGTCTGGCGATCCCCACCGGCCCCGGCCTCGGCGTCACGGTCGACGCGGACGCTGTGCGCCGGCACTGCGTGCGGCACGAGACGATCGACGCCAGCTCCTGACGGCTATCAGCGACCGTCGCCATGGCTGGCATCCGGATTTGCGTCAGGGGCAGACGCCGGCGAGCGCTTGGGGCGCGGTGCCAAGCCCCGCAGCGGCGAGAACCGCCGCTGCGATCCCGGATGTCAGTCGCGTCATCCGATTATCCTCCCGAAGCGCCCGTCGTGGGCAGGTGCCGCGCCCATCCTGCCGATGACGGCGGCCGGCCCCTTGATCCGGATCAAGCGCTGCGGCCGGGCCGGAGCCTTCAGCGCGAACGGGCAAACTTCAGAGCTGCGCCGCCCAGTCGCGCGCGAGATCGCCGCGCAGCCGGGTCGGCGACGGATCAGCGGTGGCGTTCGCCGCTTAGCGGCAGCCTTTCCGGCGCTCCCATCGCTGGATCGCGGCGACCTCCCGCCTGTCGGGGCCCGACAGCTCGCCATAGGGAGGAAAACAGCTGCGACCGAAGGCGCGGCGCGCCCTGCGGGTCTCGAAGCAATAGCCATTGTCGGCGTAGATGGCGTTGCGCGCATACCAGAGCTCGTCGCAGCTCATGCTCCGGTAGCTCTGGGCCACCGCCTGCGATGCGCCGGCAAACGAGACGAGCGCAGCGACGATCAGCGTGCCTCGCAGGGTTCCAGTTGTCTGCATCTTCATGTTGGGCGCCTCCCGGCCGGGTTGTCGATGCCCGAGCGTGACGGCCATTCGCGCGCTCCGACTTGACGTGCATCAAGACTACCCGCGTTTCTTCCCTTGCGGAAGACAGGCTGGAGACGCCAAACCCAGGAGTCGGCGGCGGCGGTCAGGATCGACGTTTCCACATGGGCGCCCGGCTGATGCTCCCCGGAGTCACGGAAAGCAGAATATGGAGAATCGGCAAACCCCGCCCGTGAAATGGGGCATGACGACAGGCCCTGTGGCCCGCGCATGACTGACGTCATTCTATCGGCAGGCTGCAGGCAGGATATCGCCAGGAACACCAGGCGATTGCGCCCGGATCGCAGATCGCCGCCTGATCCGATCATGATGACGCGCGCAGACAACGCCCGGCATCCGCGCGTCGAGGCAAGAGTTGCGAAAGCAATCCCCCAGCGAATGCCGGAGCGAAGTGTTCTTTTTTGGGGGGTGTGGCTACTGTCCGGATCGCTGCGGATCATCTCGAACAGTCAATTGGTGCCCAGGAGAGGACTCGAACCTCCACGCCTCGCGGCACACGGACCTGAACCGTGCGCGTCTACCAATTCCGCCACCTGGGCACGGCGCGGAGCATTAGAGGGAGGCCGGGTCGCTGTCAACGCAGTTTTGCGCGGTATTGCGACGGCGCGCGAATTTTCTGTCGCAGTGCAGCGGACCAGCGCGGACGGCGTGGTTTTTCGCAGGCGATGTCGCCGTGCCGCGGATGCTGCGGGCGCCGCCATCGCTGCAGGTGCAGCGGGATCGAAGGCGAATGCGGGACGGGTCCGGCGGCTGTCGCGGGCAAGCAAGGGCGCGAGACGGGAGCGCGACAATGGCGCTGGCCACCGGGCGTTCCCGTGGCCGCGGAAGCGCCCTGCGACCGTTTGTGCCGCGGGCTTGCGGACCGGGGGCACTGCGCCATCTGCGCGATTGTGCGGCACCGGCACCCCCGGTCCGGCGGACGCGGCGTGAAACAGCCGGCTCGCGGCGCGGCGCCGCCTTCACCTGACGCCGCAGACGGGCTATGACGCGGCGGAACGGGGCCCGCGCCGGGCGGCGCGAATCATCCGGCCCAGCCCGGACGCGAACCGGACCGACGGGCCACAGGCAAGGCAGGAGCTTGAGTACGATGAGTGTCGACACGAACAAGACGGTGGTGGTGTTCGGCGGTTCGGGCTTTGTCGGCCGCTACCTGGTGCAGGCCCTGGCCCGCCGCGGCCATCGCATTCGCGTCGCCTGCCGACGCCCGGATCTGGCCTATCACCTGCAGCCCAACGGCAATATGGGCCAGATCATGCCGATCCAGGCCAATCTGCGCTATCCGTGGTCCGTCGAGCGAGCGGTCGAGGGGGCCGACCATGTCGTCAACCTCGTCGGCATCCTCGCCCAGAGCGGCCAGCAGAGCTTCGACGCGCTGCAGTCTTTCGGCGCCCGCACGGTGGCGGAGGCGACCGCGAAGATTGGCGCTGGCATGACGCAGATCTCGGCCATCGGCGCCGACGAGAACTCCGGATCCGAATATGCCCGCACGAAGGCTGAAGGCGAGAAGGCGGTGCTCGACGCCATTCCCGGCGCCTACATCATGCGCCCGTCGATCGTCTTCGGCGCCGAGGACCAGTTCTTCAATCGCTTCGCCGACATGGCGCGGTTCTCGCCGTTCCTGCCGCTGATCGGCGGCGGCAAGACCCGGTTCCAGCCGGTCTATGTCGGCGATGTCGCCGAGGCGATCGCCGACACGGTGGACGGCAAGGTTCCCGGCGGACGGGTCTACGAGCTCGGCGGGCCGGAGGTGCTGACCTTCCGCCAGATGATGGAGGAGATGCTGCGCATCATCGAGCGCAAGCGCAGCTTCGTCACCATCCCGTTCGGCGCCGCCGCCTCGATGGCGAAGCTGATGCGCTTCCTGCCCGGCGCGCCGCTGACGCCCGATCAGGTCACCCAGCTGCAGACCGACAATGTCGTGTCCCAGGACGCCATCGAGGACGGCCGCACGCTGGAGGCCTTCGGCATCCGGCCGCGCACCGTCGACGCGATCCTGCCGACCTATCTGGTGCGGTTCCGCAAGCACGGGCAGTTCACCCACCCGCAGCCCCAGGCCGGCGGCGTGCGGATGCCCGACGACGAGGCGGTCTGAGCCGCGGCGATTGGTGAGCCCGACATGGCCGTGAACGGCTGACCGGCTTGGACGCCACCCTGCTTCCGCCGGGCCTTGCGGCCGGAACCGTGCTGCTGCTGATCGTGGCGAGCTTCTTCACGTCAGCCGCCACCGCCGCCTTCGGCATCGGGGGCGGGCTGTCGCTCCTTGCCATCATGAGCACGGTGCTGCCGGTGGCGGTGCTGATTCCCGTCCATGGGCTGGTGCAGCTCGCCTCCAATCTCGGACGTGTGCTGGTGCAGCGGCGGGCCGTTTCCTACCGGGCGTTGCTGCCGTTTCTGGCCGGGGCGGCACTGGGCGCCCTGATCGGCGCGCGCTTCGTCGTCACCCTGCCGGAAGCGGTGCTGCAGACGACGCTCGGCGCGTTCATCCTGATCCTCGCTTTGGCGAAGCTGCCGGCGATCGGCCGGATCGGGCCGCCGGGCTTTGCCTTCGCCGGTCTGGTCACGACGTTCCTGTCGATGTTCGTCGGGGCCACCGCGCCGATCAACGCGGCGTTCTTCGCCAAGGCCTTCGACGACCGCACGGAGCTGGTCGCGACGCTGGCGGCGACGACCTTCCTGCAGCATCTGTTCAAGAGCCTCGCCTTCTTCGCCCTCGGCGTCGGGCTGGCCGCCTATGCGCCGCTGATCGCCGCGATGATCGTCACGGGCTTTGCCGGCACGCTGGCCGGAACGGCGCTGCTGAAGCGTATCGACGAACGGCTGTTCCGCTTCGTCCTGACGGCGATCCTCGTCGTGATCTCGCTCGATCTCCTGCGTCGCGGCCTGACCGGGCTGCTGTGAGCCGAAGTCCCAGACGCTAGCGGGCAGGCTGCGCGCCGTCGGTGGCGAGCGGCTGCGAGGCGGAGGCCGGCACGGGCGTCGCGGCCTCGCCGCCCTCATCGGCCGGCAAGGCCAGCAGCAGCACCATGCCGACGAGGCCGACGCCGATGCGCCACCAGGCGAAGACGGCAAAGCCGTGGCGCGAGACGAAATCGAGCAGGTAGCGCACGACGATCAGCGCCGAGACGAAGGCCATGACGAAGCCGATGACGATCAGCCCGGCATCATCGAGCGAAAGCACGTCGCGGTTCTTGATGAGGTCGTAGGTGAAGGCGCCGAGCATGGTCGGCATGGCCAGGAAGAAGGAGAATTCGGCCGCCGAGCGCTTGTCGGTGCCCATCAGGAGCGAGCCCGCGATGGTGGCGCCGGAGCGCGAGGTGCCCGGGATCAGCGCGAGACACTGGAAGATGCCGATCTTCAGGCAGAGCGACAGCGGATAGTCCATGATGTCGTCGTAGCGCACGGCCCGCGGCATGCGGTCGATGACGAGAAGCAGGATGCCGCCGACGATCAGCGCGACGCAGATCACCATCGGCGTTTCGAACAGGATGGTCTTGATGAAGTCGTGCGCCAGAACGCCGACGAAGGCCGCGGGAAGGAAGGCGAGCAGGATGCCGGCGGCGAAGCGGCGGCTGCGAGGTTCGGTCGGCAGGGTGACGAAGATCCGCCAGAGCCGGCCGAAATACAGGATCAGGATGGCGAGAATCGCGCCGAGCTGGATCAGTACCTCGAAGCTGCGGGCGGTGGACTGGAAGCCGAGAAAATGGCCCAGCAGCAGGATGTGCCCGGTGGAGGAGACCGGAAGGAACTCGGTCAGTCCCTCGGTGATGCCCAGAATGACGGCGTCGCCGACTGCTGCGAAATCCATGACAATCCCCTGCCCCGTTCCAGCGCGGCGTCTACCCGATCTGCCGGAGAAGGGAAACGGGGACGGCCATCCGATGGCCGGAATCGTCGGCCAGTGTGGCGAGTGCGCCCGTCCGCGGCGTCGCCGGCGCCGCTTGCCGCCGGGGCGATTCCGGCTATGTCGCTCAAAGCAAAGGCAGACCCGTTGACGGTCCATTGACGAGTGTCTGCCATCATGACGCGCAGGGACGTCCAGTCGGGCGCGCCGTCGATCATTTCAAACAGGGGCAGCCCGCGCGCGGGTGATCCGTCCGAAGAGCACCCGATCCAACCGCATGCTGAAGCTACACCATCATCCGATGTCCGCCGCCTCGCGTTTCGTGCGGCTCGTCCTCGGGGAATATGGCGAGCGCGCCGAATATCTGGAGGAGCGTCCGTGGGAGAAGCGCCGCGACTTCCTGGCGCTGAATCCGGCCGCGACCCTGCCGGTGATGCTTGAGGATGACGGGCCGGCGATCGTCGGCGCGACGGTGGCGGGCGAGTATCTCGACGAGACCCGCGGCGTCTTCCAGCGCGACAAGCGGCTCCTGCCGGAAAAGCCGCTGGAGCGGGCCGAGGTGCGGCGGCTGACCGAGTGGTTCCTGGGCAAGCTCGACAGCGAGGTCACGCGCTATCTTGTCCGCGAACGGGTGTTCAAGCTGGAAATGAGCGCCGATGCCGGCGGCGGACCGCCGGACGCCTCGGCGATCCGCGCGGCACGGGCCAATCTGAAGCATCATCTGCGCTATCTCGGCTGGCTGGCCGAAAGCCGCGACTGGCTGGCCGGCCCGCGGCTCTCCTATGCCGATCTGGCGGCTGCGGCCGAACTCTCGATCCTCGACTATCTCGGCGAGATCCCGTGGGAGAAGGAGCCGGCGGCCAAGGACTGGTACATGCGGATCAAGTCGCGCCCGTCCTTCCGCCCCCTCCTGACCGAGCGCGTGCGCGGCCTACCGCCGGTGCATCACTACGTCCAGCTCGACTTCTGAGCCGCAGCGCGGGCCCCGGGGCGTGCGCCGGAGCGTCGAACCGACTATATCGCCACCATGACCGCGCGCGAGACACTGACCGACTTCATCCGCAAGGACGCCGGCCGGCTGGGCTTTTCGGCGGTCGGCATCGCGCCTGGAACCGGCGATGTCGCGGCCGGGCCCCGCCTCGACGAGTTCATCGCCAAGGGCCGCTACGGCACGATGGGCTGGATGCCCGAGACGGCGGAGCGTCGACGCTCCGCCCGGGCGCTGTGGCCCGACGTGCGCTCGATCGTCGTTCTCGGCATGAATTACGGCCCGCAGGACGACCCGCTGGCGATCCTGCAGCGTCCGGATCGCGGCGCGATCTCGGTCTATGCCCGCCACCGCGACTATCACGACGTCATCAAGGGCCGGCTCAAGGAACTGGCCGGCCGCATGGTCGCCAAGGCCCGCCAGTCAGGGCTCGGCGAGCACGACGCCAAAGTCTTCGTCGACACCGCACCGGTGATGGAAAAGCCGCTCGGCGAGATGGCGGGCCTCGGCTGGCAGGGCAAGCACACCAACCTCGTCTCGCGCGAGCACGGCTCCTGGCTGTTCCTCGGCTCGATCTTCACCACGCTGGAGATGACGCCCGACGCGCCGGGCCGCGATCTCTGCGGTTCCTGCCGGGCCTGCCAGGACGTCTGCCCGACCGACGCCTTTCCCGAGCCCTACAAGCTCGATGCGCGGCGCTGCATCTCCTACCTGACGATCGAGACCCGCAAGCCGGTGCCGCAAGAATTCCGGGCGGCCATGGGCAACCGCATCTATGGCTGCGACGACTGCCTCGCCGTCTGCCCCTGGAACAAGTTTGCCGGCAAAGCCAGCGAAGCCAAGCTGATCGCCCGCGAGGATCTCAACGCGCCGACACTCGCCGATCTCCTCGCGCTGGACGATGCCGCCTTCCGCGCCCTGTTTTCCGGTTCGCCGATCAAGCGGATCGGGCGCGACAAGTTCGTGTCCAACTGCCTGATCGCCGCCGGCAATTCCGGCGATGCGACGCTGCTCGGTGCCGTGAGAGAGCATCTCACGGACGCCGCGCCCCTCGTGCGGGCCATGGCGATCTGGGCGCTCGCCCGGCTGTCGCCCGAAGACGCCTTGCAGCGCCGGTCCGCCGCGCTTGATAGGGAAGACGATCCCGTCGTCAGGAGCGAATGGCATGCCCTTCAAGGACCGTAAGCCATCCCGATCCGGCGCCCGCGATGCCGGCGTCGAGGCCCAGGTGCGACGGGCCGTCGGCCAGCTGCGTCACGGCGCGCAGGTGACACCGGCCACTGCCGCGGGCTCTGCGGCGCTCGGTGCCGGCGCAATCGGCGCATTGGCCATCGGCGCTCTGGCGATCGGATCGGTGGCGGTGGGCGCCTTCGCCATCGGGCGATTGTCCGTCGGGAGAGCTCGTATCGGAACGGCCGACATCGGCAGGCTGCGGATCGGCCGGCTGGAACTCGGCGAGATGGCCCGGCCGCACGATCCTGCCGAACCCTGGAGCGACTGACCCCATGCATTTCTTCGTCTTCGGCCACGGCTATTCGGCCGGGCACTTCGTCGACACGCTCGATCCGCACGACGTCACCGGCGTGACGGTGCGCACGGCGGACAAGGCGAGCCGGCTGGCGGCACATCATCTCAAACCCTTCGTCTTCGACGGCGAGCACCCGACCGACGGCATCTCGCCGGCGCTCTACCGCGCCACGCATCTGCTCGTCTCGGTGCCGCCGGGCCATGCCGCGCCGACGGGCGCCAGCGTCGGCGGCGCCAATGCGCGGCCCGGCGACCCGGTGCTGCGCTGGTATGGCGACGCGATCGCCCATGGCTGCCCGAAACTCGAATGGATCGGCTATCTGTCCACGGTCGGGGTCTATGGCGACCATGATGGCGGCTGGGTGGACGAGGACAGCGAGACGCGGCCGGTCTCGGAACGATCGAAGGCCCGCATCGCCGCCGAAACGGCCTGGCAGGAGGCGGCGGCGACGCGGCGGGTGCCGCTTGCGATCCTGCGCCTGTCCGGCATTTACGGCCCCGGCCGCAACGGCTTCGTCAATCTGGCGAAGGGAACCGCTAAGCGGCTGGTAAAGCCCGGCCAGGTGTTCAACCGGATCCATGTCGACGACATCGCCGGGGCGCTGAGCCTGCTGGCGGAACAGCGGCTCGGCGGCCTCTACAACGTCACCGACGACGAGCCGGCCCCGCCGCAGGAGGTGGTCGCCCATGCCGCGGCGATGGCTGGTGTCGAACCGCCGCCGGAAATCCCCTTCGACGCCGCCGAACTCTCGCCGATGGCGCGCAGCTTCTATGGCGAGAACAAGCGGGTTTCCAACGCAAGGATCAAGAAAGCAGGCTACCAGTTCCGCCATCCGACCTATCGCGAGGGACTGGAGAGCGTGCGGGCCGATGCGGCGCTGATCGGCGCCGGCAGCTAAGGGCGGCCTTCCGCGTCAGGCGGTCTGCAGCCCGCAATGGACGGCCAGCGCTGCCATGTCCGGATCGGCGTGCAGAACGCGATGTCCGCGGTCGATGGCATGGGCGGCGATCAGCGCCGCTTCGGGCCGCTGCAACGCGACGCCCCTGCCCCGCAAGCTCCGCGCGAGACCGGCAGCCCGACCGACCGACCGCTCGCCCGTGACGGGCAGGACCGGAAACTGGCGCAGATAGCGACCGATACGGTCGGCGTCGCGATCATCCGCCGCCCCTGCCAGCAGCCGGAAAAGGGTCAGATCGGCAATCCCGATCTCCGACAGATCGGGGCTCTCCCGCAGCATCCGGAGTTCGCGCGTGTCCTCGCCCCTCAGATTGGCGATCCAGACCGAGGCGTCGACGAGGATCATCCGCCGGCCGCGTCCGTCTGGCCGGGTCCGTCCGTTCCGGGCCCCGGCCACCCCATGCCGTGCATGTCGGCGAGGGCGCGGCGGCGGCGCTCCTGGGCAATCAGCCGGCGCAGGGCCTCCTCGACCGTCGCCTTCTTGGTCGAGAGGCCCGCCGCAGCCATCGCCTCGGCCATCAGTCGGTCGTCGATCTCGATATTGGTGCGCATGACCCGCTCCGATGTGCAGACAGGCCCAGCGGTCTACACATCGCTCCGGATCGCTTCAAGCCGCGTGCCTCTGGCCGGGCGATTCCAAGCGAAGGCCTAGCGTTCGATGCGGTCGATGAACCAGCGGGTCAACCGGGTCCAGACCTCGTCCTTCTCGGCGTAATCCTCGACGCCGTGCTCCAGGTTCGGATTGTCGTTGACCTCGATCAGGAAGACGCCGTCGTCGGTCTCCTTCAGATCGACGCCATAGAGGCCGTCGCCGATGCAGCGGGCGCCGCGCAGGCCCGCGTCGAGCACATGCGGCGGCGCCTCGCCCAGCGCGAAAGGCCGGAAGCCGCCTTCCATCGGCCGGCCGCCGGTCTCGTGGTTGATGATTTGCCAGTGCTCGCCGGCCATCAGATACTGGACGGCGAAGAGCGGTTCGCCGCCAAGGACGCCGATACGCCAGTCGAATTTCGTCGGCATGAACTTCTGGGCGATCAGCAGGTCGGAATCCTCCAGCCATGCCGTCGCCAGCCTGACCAGCCCGGCCATGTCGTCGAGCTTCTTGACGCCGCGCGAGAAGGAGCCGTCGGGGATCTTCAGCACCATGGGGAAGCCAAGTTCGTCGGCCGCCTTCTGGAAATCCTCCTTGCCGCCGATCATCACCGAGGGCGGTGTCGCCACCCCGTTCGCCGCCATCAGCTCGTTGCAATAGACCTTGTTGGTGCAGCGGATCATCGAGATCGGATCGTCGATGACCGGCATGCCCTCCTGCATGGCGCGCCTTGCGAAGCGATAGGTGTGGTTGGAGATCGAGGTCGTCTCGCGGATGAAAAGCGCGTCGAAATTGGCCAGTCGCGGCAGGTCGCGGCGGGTGATCGGCTCGACGTCGACGCCGAGCCGTGCGGCCGTGCGGGCCCAGTGCTTGAGCGTGTCCACCGAGGACGGCGGCAACGTCTCGTTGGGATCGTAGAGCGTCGCGAAGGCATATTTCGCCGGGGTCTTGGCCTTGGCGGCGCGCCATTCGCGGGCGGTGTAGCGCTCCATGGCGGCCAGCAGCCGGCCGGTCTCGGCCGCATCCAGCTTGGCGGGCGCGGCAAAGCCGATGCGTCGGATCTTTGCCCGGCGGTCGAGCGGTGCCGATTGGCTCGTGCGCCGAGCCGGCGATGCCGAGGCCGCCGGTCGCTCCGTGGCTTCGGCGCCGTCCAGATGCACCTCCAGCGCCGGGGCGCGGAACCAGTCGAAGACCAGCTTGGCGAAGCGCTCCAGGCGTGGATCGTCGGTGTAGCCGAAATAGATCCGGATCGGGGAAGCTGGCCGCTCGCCCTTTTCCAGCGCCTTGGCGAGGGCCGCGTCCAGTTCCGGCAGGGCGTTCTCGTAGAGCTTCTTCTCCGACAGGTCGATCATCGTCTCGACCGAGGGAATGATGCGATGGCCCCGCGCCTCGGCGAGCAGCGAGCCGTAATAGGCGCGGCTCTGATAGGCGTAGGAGCGCGACAGATTGATGATCTTGGGGCGCTGGCCGCGGAACAGGCCCGGCCGCGCGAGATAGTCGCGCACCGTCATGACCTTGTGCGGCGTCGCGCCATTGTCGAGATCGGACAGGCGTCCGACGAGAACCACCCATTGGGACATGAAAGACGGCTAAGCCTCGCGCCTGGACAGAAACACCGCGGCCCGGAGGCCGACCTTGCCGAAACGCGCGATCCGGTCGAAGGTCTCATAGGGGATCGGAAGATTGGCCGCGTCGGCGACCGTCTCGCCGCGCTCGTCGGCGACCCAGGGGTCGTGGATGACGATATGGCGGCCGTCGTCGCCATGGGCGAGCACCCAGTGCGGCACCTTCTTGCCGAACATGTGATAGCCCGAGATCAGGACGACGGCGGTCTTGCCGGCGGCGATCGCGGCGCGCAGATCGTCGAGGGTGAAGCGCCCGATTGTCACGTCGATGGCGTAGCGCTCGGCCCGGCGGCGGAAATCCTCCTGTGCGAGCCCCATCACCACCTGCTTCTCGGGATTGCGGACGCCTTCGAGAAACAGGTCGCCCGGCTCGGACACATGAATCTCGGCGGCAAGGCCCGCCTCATGGGCGGCGACGGCCAGGCCGTAGGGCTCGCAGCCGCCCGGCCCCGACATCATGAAGATGGTCGTCGCCTCGCGCCACAGCCGGATCTCGGTCACCGGCTCCAGCACGAAGCCCGGAATGTCGCGGCCCATGGCCATCATCAGGCAGCAGGCGCCGCAGGTGAAATCGGTGGTCTGCTCGTAATAGGGCACGCCGGTGTCGATCGGATGGTCGCCGCGCAGCGTCTTCTCGAAGCGCAGCGCCGTCTCGTGATCGGCGTAATAGTCGAGATAGGTGCCGATGGGGCGGAAGCCCTCGCCGCGATAGAGGGCGATGGCGGCGGCGTTGTCGGCGCGCACTTCCAGCCGCAGGGCGATGCGATCGCGGTCGAAGGCAGCGGCCTCCGCCGCCTTCAGGAGCGCCCTGCCGATGCCGCGTCCCGCCGCCTGGGGAGAGACCGCGATGGAATAGAGCCGGGCGAGACCGGTGCCGCGCCGCACGAGGAGCGCGGCATAGGCGAGAATCGGGCCGGATCGCGGCGCATCGCCAGCAGGGCGCGGCGCGGCTGCTTTTGTGGCTTCGACGCTCCCCTCGCCTGCGTCGCCGACACCGGTCGCCTCGACGACGAGGACGACGGCGCTGGGCGAGGCGATGAGATTGCGGAAGGAGCGCCGGGAAATCCGGTCGGCCTCGAAGACGGCGGTCTCGATCGCCACGAGGGGCTCGAGATCACCCGGCCGCGCGGGACGGATGACATATCCGGTGTGCGCGGCAGTTTCGGGTTGGTCATGGGATCGGGGGCGCCCGTCTTCCCTGGGGGAGACCGAACTGGTCGACGGCTGGTGCAGCATCGGGGTGTCATCGGCAGGGAGGTGACGCAAACGACACGATGCCGCCGCCTGTCCCTTCATAGGCTATCGCTTATAGGCCTGCGCAAAGGGGAATGCGACGGGAATCGGTGGCGGTGACACGCAGGTGATGGGCATCGCACAGCGTCGCATCGGCGCGACCAAGCCTGCCATACAGGTGGCCGAAAGCGCCGGATTGCTGCCTTGCAAAGACTTTTCGGCCAACCGGTTCGTGCCGCCGCAACTCCGGCCCGCAGCCATCGCCACAACGCGATCAGCGCCGTCAGCGCGCGATGACACGACGCCGAGCGACAAGCGTCGCAATGCCCTGAAGGCTCCCCTCTGCAGGCATACACGCAAGCATCCGCATCGCAGAACATCGCGATCCGGCGCTCGGAGTTGGTTCAGATCACACCCGCAGTCATGCGGACTGGGCGCAAAGGAGACTTGGGAGCAGCTATGGTTCGGGCCTTCGACGAGTGCAACAGCCCGTCAGCCGCTCCCAAGGCCTGTCAGTGAAAATGCCGCTATGCGGAGGCCCGTACAACAACCTCGGCAGTCCGTGCGGCGACATGCATAGGTGGTTCCATTCGACACCTCCCGCAGCGTCATTGACGCAGATATCAGCCTACGCTTTCAGGCCTCTGCGTCAAGTCCATGGCAGCAAAATCGGTTGCCGCTCCGTCAGCCTCGACCAAGGCTCGCGCCATGCCCATCGAGGGTCGGCCGCCTTCATCGGCCGCCGTCGTCAGCCCAAACCGGCAACGAAAGGCCGGCGCCCGGTCGGCGTGATCGTCTCGACGTACCGCAGGGCCTGCAGCCGCTGGTGGGGCGTCAGCGTGTGCAGCTTCACCTCCGCTTCCGTCGAGACCCGGTATTCGCCGCAGTGCTCGCAGTGGATTGCTCTCTGGTCCGGCTTTTCCGGCTCGAGCAATGTCGCGTCGCCCTCGCAGATCGGGCATTTCATACGCTTCCTCCTCGATTGTCAGACGCCGGCGATGATACGCGACGACGGGCTCCCCGACGAGGGCCTGCGGGGCGATTGCGGAACAGGGGTTCAGACGCGGCCTGCGGCCCCTATAGTCATGGCCGATGGACGGGCGAGCGATCGCCGCTTTGCTGCCGGCAGGAGCGACAATGGCCTATGATCTCTATTACTGGCCGATGATCCCGGGCCGCGGGGAATATCCGCGGCTGGTCCTAGAGGCTGCCGGTGTTGCCTATCGTGACGTCGCCCGCCTGCCTGAATCCGAGGGCGGTGGCATCGCCGCGATGCAGGCCTTCATCGGCGGAAAGACCGGCCATCTGCCGCCATTCGCGCCGCCCTTTCTGGTCGATGGCGATCTCGTCGTCTCGCAGGCGGCGGAAATCTGCATCCTTGTCGGCGAGCGCCACGGTCTGGCGCCGAAGGGCGAGGCGGAGCGGCTGTTCGCCCGCTCGATCGCGCTCACCACGGCCGATCTCGTCGCCGAGGCCCACGACGTCCATCATCCGCTCGGCGTCGGTCTCTATTACGAGGACCAGACGGATGCCGCGCGCGAACGCGCCCTCGGGTTTCGCGAGGAGCGCCTGCCGAAGTTCCTCGGCTGGTACGAGCGGATCCTGACCCGCAATCCGGCCGGCTCCGGCTATCTCGTCGGCGATGCGATGAGCTATGCCGATCTCGGCGTGTTCCAGACGATGGCGGGCCTGCGCTACGCCTTCCCACGGCGCATGAAGACGCTCGCGCCCGACTATCCGCGCATCGCGGCACTGGTCGAGCGGGTGGCCGCCGCGCCGCGCATCGCGGCGTATCTCGCCAGCGACCGTCGCATGGCCTTCAACGAGGACGGCATCTTCCGCCACTACCCGGAACTCGACGCGGACTAGCCGTCAAACGAAAGCGCCCCGGCGAGGGGCCGGGGCGCAGAACGCAGCAGAGGGCCGGATCTTGGTCCGGCCGGCTGGCCGATCAGTTGGCGAGCTTGGAGGCGAAGAGCGCCAGGGCCTTCTGGTAGACGCCGGCCCGGTTCCAGTCGCGCAGGATGGCGAAGTTCGGCTCGCCCTGCTGGTAGCCGGCACCCGGACGCCAGCCGTGCTGACGCAGGAAGTTCGCCGTGGAGGCGAGCACGTCGGCCTTGGAGTTGATCAGGTCGCGGCGACCGTTGCCGTCGCCGTCGACGGCGAAGCGCAGGTAGTTCTTGGCGAGGAACTGGGTCTGGCCGATCTCGCCGGCCCAGGCGCCCTTCATCTGGCTCGGCTTCATGTCGCCGCGATCGACGATCGCCAGGGCCGCCAGCAGCTCTTCGGTGAAGAAGGCCGAGCGGCGGCAGTCATAGGCCAGCGTCGCCAGCGAGTTGAAGATGTTCATCGAGCCGGAATTGGCGCCGAAGCCGGTTTCCATGCCCCAGATCGCGACGATGATCTCCTTGGGGACGCCGTAACTCTTCTCGATCGAGTTGAGCAGCCCGGCATTCTGCTGGATGATGCGCTTGCCCTTGTTGACGAAGGAGGCCGGCGCGCGGCGCTGCATGAACGCCTCGAGCGAGATGTTCATCGAATGCTGGTTGCGGTCCAGCTTGATGACCTGATTGGAATAGCTGGTCGGCATCAGCGCCGACTGCACGGTGCCCTGGGAGATGCCGGCGCGCACGGCTTCCTGGGCGAATTCCTGCTTCCACTGGTTGAAGCCACCGCCACTGTTGCCGCACTGGGCGGCAAGGGCCGGAGCGGCGCCGAGGCCGATGGTCAGGGCGAGCGATGCGGCGAGCGTCCGCAGGGACGTCAGGCGTACCTTCATGGGTCTGCTTCCTCGTTTCAGGTCGTGGGGCCGCAAGGGCCGCGTTGCGTCGAATGGGGTGAACGGCGGCGCCGGGGCGCATGGCCATCGGCGGCGGACACCGTCCGTGTGCATCCTATCACCCACTTTCCTAACCGATTGCGCGGGGTCTGCGTAGTGCAGCACTGCGACACGGGGAACGGGAAGTGCCGCGCGGGCGCTCTTCGGGCCGCAGCTCCGCCCTCAGACGCGAACGGCCGCGCCACCCCCGGGGCGACACGGCCGTCACGGGTCTGCGGCGCCCGAAAGCGCCGCACGTCGTTTGGCTAGAGCAGGCCGGCTTCCTTGTAGTAGCGCTCGGCGCCCGGATGCAGCGGCACCGGCAGGTTCTTGCCGGCGGTCTTCGGATCGATGCCCTCGGCCGCGTTGTGGGCGGCGATGAGCTCCGGCAGGTTCTCGAAGAGCTGCTTGGTCATCTGGTAGGCGAGTTCCTCGTCGACTTCCGCGGAGGTCACGAGAATGTTGGTGATCGCCAGGGTCGGAACAGCGGCGTCCTGGCCGTCATAGGTGCCGGCCGGGATTTCGGCCGCAGCGAACGGCGCACCGAGCTTCTCGGCGATCTCGGCGGGGACCGCCACGACGGTGATCGGCAGCGAGGAGGCCAGATCGCGGATCGAGGCGACGCCGAGGCCGGCGGACTGGAGCGTCGCGTCGAGCTGGCGGTTCTTGATCAGCTCGACGGATTCGGCGAAGGGCAGATATTCGGTCTTGCCGAGATCGTCATAGCTCATCTCGGCGGCGCCGAAGATCGCCCGGGCGTTCAGCTCGGTGCCCGAGGCCGGGGCGCCGACGGACAGGGCCTTGCCCTTCAGGCCGGCCAGATCGGTGATGCCGGATTCCTGCGAGGCGACGATCTGCACATAGTTCGGATAGATCGCGGCGATGGCGCGCAGGTTCTCGACCGGCTGCTGGAAGCCGGCGTCGGCATTGCCTTCGGCGGCGGCCTTCACCGTGTCGCCGAGGGCGAAGGCGATCTCGCCGCGACCCTGGGTGACGAGGTTGACGTTCTCCACCGACGCCTTGGTCGACTGGACCTGCGTCTTCACGCCCTCGATGTTGTCGGCATAGACCTTGGCCAGCGCCACGCCCAGCGGATAATAGACGCCCGAGGTGCCGCCCGTCAGGACGTTGATGAACTGCTGGGCCGAGGCGGTGGCCGGCGCGAAGGCCAGACCCGCGACCACGGCCGAGGCGGCGATGCGGTGGAAAAGCTTCATGATGTGTCCTCCCAGTGGCGAGCCGACGGGCCCGTTCGGCCAATAAGTACCAGCCGTACGGGAAAGCTCAAGGGTCCGGCACCCCGACCATCGTCGGTGGCAACTTGGCCGGGCGCGGTGCCGCGCCTCGATTGACTTCGCCGATGCCATGTCCGATGTCGATCGCAAAGCATCTCTGGAGGAAGCGCATGCCTGAAATGACAGACGTCCACGGCTTGAGCGTCGCGACGACCCTGAAGACCTTCATCGACAGTGAAGCCCTGCCGGGCACGGGCCTCGAGCCGGACGCCTTCTGGAAGAACTTCTCGGACCTCTTGAACGGCCTGGCGCCGAAGAACCGCGAATTGCTGCAGATCCGCGCGGACATGCAGCGCGCCATCGACGAGTGGCACGTGGCCCGTCGCGGCAAGCCGCAGGACATGAAGGAATACCGCGCCTTCCTCGACCAGCTCGGCTACATCGTGCCGGAAGGGCCGGACTTTGCCATCGAGACCGCCAATGTCGATCCGGAGATCGCGCTGGTGCCGGGTCCGCAGCTCGTCGTGCCGCTGATGAACGCGCGCTACACGCTGAACGCCGCCAATGCTCGCTGGACCTCGCTCTACGACGCGCTCTACGGCACCGACGCGATGGGCGACATGCCCGAGGGCAAGGGCTATGACCGCGCCCGCGGCGCGCGCGTCGTCACCTGGGCCAAGAGCTTCCTCGACGGCGTCGCGCCGCTGGAAGGCATCTCCCATATCGACGTCACCCGCTACACCGTCGACAGCGGTGCGCTCGTCGCCGAATTCGGCGCGGGCAAGACGGCACGGCTGAAGACCCCCGCCGCCTTTGCCGGCTATCGCGGCGACGCCGCGGCCCCGACGGCCGTGCTGCTCAAGCACAACGGCCTGCATGTCGAGGTGACGATCGACGCCGAGCACCGGATCGGCAAGAACGACACCGCCCATGTCGCCGACATGCTGATGGAATCGGCCATGTCGACGATCTGCGACTGCGAGGATTCCATCGCCGCGGTCGACGCCGAGGACAAGACTGCCGTCTATCGCAACTGGCTCGGCCTGATGAAGGGCGACCTCGAGGACAGCTTCGAGAAGGGCGGCGAGACCGTCATCCGCAAGCTGAATCCGGATCGCGACTATACCGGCCCCGACGGCTCGACCCTGACGCTGCCGGGCCGCTCGATGCTGCTGATCCGCAATGTCGGCCACCTGATGACCAACCCGGCGATCCGCCTCAAGGACGGCTCGGAGGCGCCGGAAGGCCTGATGGACGCGATGATCACCTCGATGATCGCGCTGCACGATCTGAAGAAGACCGGCGGCCTGCGCAATTCGCGCGCCGGCTCGGTCTACATCGTCAAGCCGAAGATGCACGGCCCCGACGAGGTCGCCTTCTCCAACGAGATCTTCGGCCAGGTCGAGGATGCACTGGGTCTTGAACGCTACACGCTGAAGATGGGCATCATGGACGAGGAACGCCGCACCACGGTGAACCTCAAGGAGTGCATCCACGCCGCAAAGCACCGTGTCTTCTTCATCAACACCGGCTTCCTCGATCGCACCGGCGACGAGATCCACACCTCGATCGAAGCCGGCCCGGTCGTGCGCAAGACCGTCATGAAGGACCGCACCTGGATCCAGGCCTATGAGGACTGGAACGTCGATGTGGGCCTGGCCTGCGGCCTGCGCGGCAAGGCGCAGATCGGCAAGGGCATGTGGGCCATGCCGGCCAAGATGAACGACATGCTCGCCGCCAAGATCGGCCACCCGCAGGCCGGCGCCAATTGCGCCTGGGTGCCGAGCCCGACCGCCGCGACGCTGCACGCGACCCACTATCACACGGTCGACGTGCTCGCGCGGCAGGAAGAGATTGCGCAGAAGGGCCGCCGCGCGGTGCTTCCCGACATCCTGACCATCCCGCTGGCCAACCGCGCCAACTGGCCGGAAGAGCAGGTGAAGGCCGAGTTGCGCAACAACGCCCAGGGCATCCTCGGCTATGTCGTGCGCTGGGTCGACCAGGGCGTCGGCTGCTCCACCGTTCCCGACATCAACGATGTCGGCCTGATGGAGGATCGCGCGACCTGCCGCATCTCGTCCCAGCACATCGCCAACTGGCTGCATCACGGCGTCGTCTCGAAGGACGAGGTCATGGACGCGATGCAGGAGATGGCCGCGAAGGTCGACGCGCAGAACGCCGGCGATCCGGCCTACGAGCCGATGGCCGGTCATTTCGACACGTCGATCGCCTTCAAGGCCGCCTGCGAACTGGTCTTCGAGGGCCGCGAGCAGCCGTCCGGCTACACCGAGCCGGTGCTGCATCGCCGCCGGCTGGAGAAGAAGGCCCAGCAGGCCGGCTGATCAGCCGAGCAACAGCATCGACCGCGCCGGTTTCCCGCGCGGCCGATGTTGCTTTGGAGAGTAGCGGTTCGGGAGGCTTCCGGCGCGGAGATCGGCTCACGCATGGGCCATCGCCGGCATGCGGATGACGCGGATGCGCTTACGATGAGCTGACAATGCAACGCGGACGACGCACTCGGCGCCGTCCGTCATGCCATTCGGTCGCGACGCTGGTTTAGCGACGGCGGCGCGTGGCTGCGGCGCGCCGTGTCTGGCGGTTGCCGCCGGTCTCCGGCTTGCCCGCCACCGGCGCCGCAGTCTTTGCCTCCGGCGCCGTGTTCCCTGCGGATGCCGAGGCCGCCACCTGTTCGGGCTTCGCGATATCCGGCTTGGCCGCTGCAACGTTCTCGCCGGGCTTTGCGGCCTCCGCTGCCGGCTTGGCGGCGGCGATGGGTCCGGCCGGCTTTTCCACCTTCGCTGCCGGCTTCACCGCTTCGACCACTGGCTTCGTCTCGGCCACCGGAGCCGGCTTGGCGGCATCGGCCGAGGCCGGCTGATCGTTGGCCGCCGGGCGCGGCTGCGGCGCAGGCGCCTTCGCTGGCTTGGCTTCCGTGACGGGTGCGGATTTGGCAGCAGCCTTGCGCGCCGCCGGCTTTCGGGCACTCGCTGGGGACTTGGTGGTCGGCTTTGCCGCGGCCGTCTTCGCCGCGCCCACGGCGCTCTTCTTCGCCTTGGCCGGGCCAACAGCCTCCGATGCCGGGGTCACGGCCGCCCGCGCGGCGGCTGCCACGGCCTTGGCGGCGCCACTCTCAGAGACGACGGCGCCGGCCAGAACCGTCTCGCCGGCACCGGTCACATCCTTGCCGAGGGTCTCGGCCTTGGCTTCGCGCTCGGCGACGGCGCCTTCACGCTCGGGCGTGCCCGTGGCCGTTGCCGGCTGGCCCCGCTTCGGCAGCGAGGCGGCCGAATGGGTGGTGCCGTGGGTCAGGGCGAAGTCGACGATGCGCGGGCAGATCTCGGCCCGGAAGCGCGAGCCGTTGAAGACGCCGTAATGCCCGACCTTGGGCTGCACGTAATGGACGCGCTTGTCGTCGGGGATGTTGACGCACAGATGCTGCGCGGCCTCGGTCTGGCCGACGCCGGAAATGTCGTCGTTCTCGCCCTCGACGGTCAGCAGCGCGGTGCGCCTGATCTTGGTCAGGTCGATCCGCTGGCCGCGATGCATCATCTCGCCTTTCGGCAGCGAGTGCTTGATGAAGACCTCGTCGACGGTCTGCAGGTAGAACTCGGCGGTCAGGTCCATGACCGCGTTGTATTCGTCGTAGAACTCGCGGTGCTTGTCGGCGGAGTCGCCGTCATCCTTGACCAGATGCCAGAAGAATTCCTTGTGGGCGGTCATGTGCCGATCGAGATTCATCGACATGAAGCCGGTAAGCTGCAGGAAGCCCGGATAGACTTGGCGCATGAAGCCCGGCTGCGGGAACGGCACCGGCATCACGACATTGTCGCGGAACCAGTCGATGCCCTTTTCCTGGGCGAGCTGGTTGACCGAGGTCGGATTGATGCGGGTGTCGATCGGGCCGCCCATCAGCGTCATCGTGGCCGGCGCGCAATCGTCGCCATCGGCCTCCATGCGTGCCACCGCCATCATCACCGGCACGGCCGGCTGGCAGACGCCGATGACGTGGGTGTCGGGCCCGAGGAACTGCAGCATCTCGATCAGGTAATCGACATAGTCGTCGAGATCGAACTTGCCGTCGGCCAGCGGCACCTTGCGGGCATCGCGCCAGTCGGTGATGTAGACGTCGGCATAGGGCAGCAGCGCCTCGACCGTGCCGCGCAGCAGCGTCGCGTAGTGGCCGGACATCGGCGCCACGACGAGGAAGCGCGGGTCATTGCCGTGCCGCTTGGGCAGCTCGCGTTCGAAATGCAGCAACTGACCGAAGGGCTTCTGCCAGACGACCTTGTCCTGCACCGGAATGCGCTGGCCGTCGACGACGGTCTCGTGCAGGCCGAATTCCGGCTTGCCGTAGACCCGGGTGGTGCGCTCGAACAGCTCGGCCGCGGCCGCCATGGAGCGACCCACAGGCATGTGGGACAGGGGATTCAGCGGGTTTTTGTAGAACAGCTTCGTGGCGTCCGCGGCGGCGCGGAGCGGGACGAGCGCGGCATGGTTCCATTCATAGAAGTGGTACAGCATCGGCTCTCGCTCGTATTGGTTTCCGGCAATCTATCAATTATTGCTGCAATGCACAAATCCGCTCCCGGTGCGGCACGCCGGGATGTGCCGTCACCGACGGATCTCCCCACGTTGCAACGCAGCGACGACCCCGGCGTTCCGGAGCCGCCGACGACGTTCGGTCAAGCATGCGCCGAAATGCTTGCGCCAGACAGTCACGGGACCGTTACACCCGGCTATCCAGCTCGGGTGCTGGGCCCATGCGCTGCGGCCGTTCTCAGCCGTCATAGCCCTCGACGATGACCATCTCGGCGTCGGCATATCGCTGCCGGATCGCCTTGGCCTTCTGGTACTGCTCGCTCTCGTAGCAGGCACGCGCCGTCTCGACGCTGTCGAACTCGATCACGACGTTGCGGCTGCGCGCCGTGCCTTCCAGTTCGACGAAGGGGCCGCCGCGCACCAGGAAGCGTGCGCCGTATTCCCTGAAGGCCGGCCCCGCGGTCTCGACATAGCCCTTGTAGCCCTCGGCGTCGTGCACATCGACGCGTGCGATCCAGTATCCCTTGGCCATGAGTTTCCCTCCGGTTGCACCACGTCCCCAGCGGCCGCGGCGGCGATGCGTGACATCGGCTTGATATTGTCGTCAGCCCAGCGCGGCGGCCATCTCGTTGAGAATGGCGATAGCGGCCTGGCGCGGATCGCTGGCGGCCACGATGGGCCGTGCCACCACCAGATGCGAGGCCCCTGCCTGCAGCGCGTCGCCGGGTGTCGCCACGCGCTTCTGGTCGCCGGCGGCGGCGCCGGCCGGGCGGATGCCAGGCGTGACGATCGCCATGTCCGGACCGATCAGTTCGCGCATCGGGCCGGCTTCGGATGCGGCCGAGACGATGCCGCCCATGCCGATGTCGCGCGCCTGCTGCGCCCGCCGGGCCACCAACTCGGGCACGGAGAGGCCGTAGCCCGCATCCTTCAGATCGGCATCGTCCAGCGAGGTCAGAACGGTGACGCCGAGGAGCGTCAGGGGCGAGCCGCTGGCCGCCTCGACCGCCGCCTTCATGGCGTGGGGATAGGCA
This sequence comes from Aurantimonas manganoxydans SI85-9A1, assembly GCF_000153465.1. Lineage (GTDB taxonomy): Bacteria > Pseudomonadota > Alphaproteobacteria > Rhizobiales > Rhizobiaceae > Aurantimonas > Aurantimonas manganoxydans. Next base: position 3,998,304 of record NZ_CH672387.1, read on the forward strand.
TGGATCGTCAGCATCGCGGCGCCGAGCGCCTGGGCGCTCTCGACGCCCTTGGCGACGGTGTTGGAGATGTCGAGGAGCTTGAGGTCGAGGAACACCTGCTTGCCGGCGCGGGCGAGCTCGCTGACCAGCGGCAGGCCGCCGGCATAGGCGAGCTGGTAGCCGATCTTGTACCAGAGCACCTCGTCGCCGAGCGTATCGACGATCGTCTCCGCCTCCGCCCAGGTGGGCACGTCGAGGCCGACGATCAGCCGGTCACGGGCTGCCCCGCGGCTTGTCACTGCATTCAATTGGAATCCTCCGGGGGAATGTCGACGGTCACGACCGTCCCCGCCATCTCGCTGCTGACATCGATCCGGGCGTTCAGCCCCTGCACGAGCGATAGGGTGATCCGTCCGCCAAGGCCACCCTGCCCATGGGTCCGACGCTGGCGGGCGAGCGCGTTGCCGCTGGTATCGACGACCTCGCTGCCGGTCTCTGCATCACCGTTGTCGTCGCGGCCGGCACGGCCATGGCCGATGGATTCGGCGATCTGGCGCGCGACATTGGGCTCCTGCGCCGCATCGGCGGCGCGGGCGCGATCGGCCGGCCGGTCGTCGCTCAGGTAGGGCCACTGGCTGCCGTCGGGCAGGCCGATGCCATCGTCGGACACGGTCATGCGGATGACGCCGGAAGACAGCATCTTGAGGCGCGCCTCGACCAGCCCTTCCTCGCGCCCCTCGAAGGCGTGCTTGAGCGCATTCGTCAGGAGCTCGGAGAACAGGAGCCCGATCCGCGCCGCCCGCTCGACATCGTCCTCGATGGCGTCGCAGTCTGTGTTGACGCGGATCGAGCGCCGTCCGTCGAGATGGCCGATGGTCGACGCGATCCGGCTGACATAGGCCCCCAGCGGTACGCGCTTGGACCGCGTCGACGCGATCCCGGCTTCGGTCATCTCCTGATAAAGCAGCTGCAGGCTCTCGATGCGCCGCGCCAGCGCGTCGAAGGCTTCCTTGCTGGTCTTGGCCCGGGCCTGCATGCGGATCATGCCGACGACCATGGCCAGGTGGTTCTTGACCCGGTGCTGGACCTCGCCGAGCGCCGCATCGATCCGCTCCGCCTCGCCGACCTGCCGCGACGGGTCGAAATCCGCCCCCTCGCTCATGTCCCGCTGGACGCCGAGGAAGCACTGGAGATGGCGTTCCTCGTCATAGAGCGGCGTGATCATCAGCCGGTTCAGGAACCTGGTACCGTCAGAGCGGTAATTGACGATGTCGACGGAGAAGTCGCGCTCCTCGCGCACGGCCTGCGCCAGTTGGCGAACCTGTGCGGGGTCGGTGTCGTCGCCCTGCAGGAAGCGGCAATTGCGGCCGATCACCGCGTCGGCGGAATAGCGGGTGATCTTCTCGAAGGCGCGGTTGGCGTAGACAATGGGATTGTCGTCCAGATTGGGGTTGGTCAGCACCAGCGCCAGCGGCATCTTGGCGAGGGCAGTCGTGCTGATGTCCTCGGGCATGGCGGGCGTGCCATGCGCATCTCCGTCGAAACGCCCCATCGATCCTCTCTCACCATCATCCGCCCGCGTGCCGGGCCGTTGGGCAAAGATAAAGCCGATTGCCCGCCAGGCAATGTCCGGATGCCGCCGACCTAGTGCGCCTCGTCCCAGTTCGCCGCCGCCTTGGCATCGACCTCGATGGGCACCGACAACTGGACGACCGGCAGGGCCGCTTCTTCCATCACCCTGCGGACCACCGGCAGGGTCGCGTCGATCTGATCGTCCTCGACCTCGAAGATCAGCTCGTCATGGACCTGCAGCAGCATGCGCGCCGACAGGCCGGCGTCGGCCAGCGCCGGTTCCATGCGGATCATGGCGCGGCGGATGATGTCGGCCGCGGTGCCCTGGATCGGCGCGTTGATGGCCGCCCGCTCGTTGAAGGCGCGAACCGAGGCATTGGGCGAGCGGATGTCGGGATAGTGCACCCGCCGGCCGAACAGGGTCTCCACATGGCCGTGTTCCTTGGCGAAGGCCTTGGTGGAATCCATGTAGTCGCGGATGCCGGGGAAGCGCTCGAAATAACGCTTGATGTAGGTGCCGGCCTCGTCGCGCGGGATCGACAGCTGGTTGGCGAGGCCGAAGGCCGAGATGCCGTAGATGATGCCGAAATTGATCGCCTTGGCGCGGCGGCGGATCTCCGACGGCATGCCCTCCACCGGCACCCCGAACATCTCCGACGCGGTCATGGCGTGGATGTCGAGCCCTTCGCGGAAGGCCTCCTTCAGCTGCGGGATGTCGGCGATATGGGCGAGGATCCGCAATTCGATCTGGCTGTAGTCGGCCGAGACCAGGCTGTGGCCGGCCGGCGCGACGAAGGCGGTGCGGATCGCCCGCCCCTCTTCGGTGCGCACCGGGATGTTCTGCAGGTTCGGCTCGGAGGAGGACAGCCGCCCCGTGGTGGTCGAGGCCATGGAATAGGAGGTGTGGATGCGTCCCTGTGCATCCATGTGACCCGGCAGCGTGTCGGTATAGGTGCCCTTCAGCTTGGTGAGCTGGCGCCAGTCGACGATGCGCCGCGGCAGCGGATGGCCTTCGGCGGCCAGGTCCTCGAGGACGCGCACGTCGGTCGACCACTGACCGCTCTTGGTCTTCTTGCCGCCGGGCAGGCCAAGCTTGCCGAACAGCACCTCGCCGAGCTGCTTGGGCGAGCCGGGATTGAAGGTTTCCCCGGCGATCTCCGCGATCTCGGCTTCGAGGCCCGCCTGCTTCTGGGCGAAGCGGCCGGACAGGCGCGACAGGATCTGCCGGTCGACCTTGATGCCGCGCTCTTCCATACGGGCAAGGACCGCGACCAGCGGCCGCTCCAGGCGCTCGTAGACGGTGGCGAGCCCCTCGGCGACCAGGCGCGGCTTGAGCACCTGCCACAGCCGCAGCGTGACGTCGGCATCCTCGGCGGCGTAGGCGGTGACCTTGTCGATGGCGCAGGCGGCGATCGGCCTGGCGCCCTTGCCGGAGCCGCAGAGTTCCTTGTAGCTCATCGGCTTGTGGCCGAGGAAGCGCTCCGACAATTCGTCCATGCCGTGGCCGGCCAGCGAGGCCGAGGCGTCGAGGGCGTAGGAGATCAGCATGGTATCGTCGAAGGGCGCCATGGTGATGCCGTGGCGGCGCATGACGAGATAGTCGTATTTGACGTTCTGGCCGATCTTCAGGACGGCGTCGTCCTCCAGCACCGGCTTCAGGATGGCCAGTGCCTCGTCGATCGGCAGCTGCGGACCGATCTCGTCCTCCACCGCCTTGTCGGACAGGAGGTCGGCCTCGCCCGAGGGCGAGACATGGGCGAGCGGCACATAGGCGGCGCGGCCTGCACGGGTCGCGAACGACACGCCGACGAGGTCGCATTTCATCGCCGACAGCGAACTCGCCTCGGTATCGAAGGCGAGAAGGCCGGTCTCGCGCGCTTCGTCCATCCATGCCAACAGCGTCGCCGCGTCGCGAATGGTGACATAGGCGCTGTGGTCGAAGACCGAGGCCGCGGCGGCGGCCCGGCGGCTTTCGACGAGGGCGGCGGGCGTCAGCGGCAGGGCGGCGTCGCCGGCACCGGGTGCGGCGACGGCCGATCCGGCGGGGTCGAGGTCGGGCCCGCGCGCCGGCGTGTCGACGGCGATCGCCGCGCTCTCGACCTCGGAGGCGTCGGTGCCAAGCTGGGCCGCGGCCCGCCGGGTCAGGGAGGTGAACTCCATCGCCTTCAGGAAGGAGATCAGCTTCTCGCCGTCAGGCTCGTGGATGAACAGGTCGTCCAGCGGCACGTCGAGCGGCGTGTTCTGGTCGAGCGTGACCAGCGTCTTCGACAGCCGCGCCTGGTCGGCGAAGGCGATCAGGTTCTCGCGGCGCTTGTTCTGCTTGATCTCGGCGGCGCGCTCCAGCAGCGTTTCGAGATCGCCATATTCATCGAGCAGCTGCGCGGCGGTCTTCGGCCCGATGCCCGGCACGCCCGGCACGTTGTCGGAGGTGTCGCCGACCAGCGCCTGCAGGTCGATCATCTTGTCCGGATGAACGCCGAACTTCTCCTTCACCTCGTCGGGGCCGAGGCGCTTGTCCTTCATCTGGTCGTAGAGGATGACCCGCGGCCCGACGAGCTGCATCAGATCCTTGTCGGAGGAGACGATGGTCACGTCGCCGCCCGCCTCGACCGCATGGCGCGTATAGGTGGCGATCAGGTCGTCGGCCTCAAAACCCTGCTTCTCGATGCAGGGCAGGTCGAAGGCACGCACCGCCTCGCGGATCAGCGCGAATTGCGGGACGAGGTCCTCGGGTGGCGCCTCACGATTGGCCTTGTAGTCGGCATAGAGCTCGTTGCGGAAGGTCGTCGAGGAATGGTCGAAGATCACCGCGAAATGGGTCGGCGCGACGCCGACCGAGGTGTCGCGGGATTCCTCGACCAGCTTCCACAGCATGTTGCAGAAGCCCGAGACGGCGCCGACCGGCAGGCCGTCGGACTTGCGCGTCAGCGGCGGCAGCGCGTGGTAGGCCCGGAAGATATACGCCGATCCGTCGACGAGGAAGAGATGGTCGCCCTTGTTCATGGGCCGGTCGTAGCTTGGCGTCTCGCGCGAGTCCATCCGGTTTGCGGCCTCCCCAGAGCGTGTGCCGACATAGCCCGGAGAAGGGGTTGGCGCCGCCATTTCCGCAGCTTTCCCGGTCCGCGGCAAGGCGCGCCCACGCACAAATTAGCCCGCCCCCCTTGCAATCACACGATTGTTGCTGTTTGTTACGGTTTGGCAATGGTGCGATCACGGCGATGTGATCGCCCTTCACGAGTCCATTGCTTGATTTCCCTTACCCCACGACGCATCTCTTGTTCAACGGCGCCCCGAGCGTCGTGTTCGGCCACAAGCACGTCCCCCGCTTATGTGCCGGAATGAGAGCGACACGGCCCCTTTCCCCCTCTCCGGGGCGCGCCGCTCGGACTAAGCGAGAGAGTCGTTGCGGTGTATCCCCCTCCAGGCCGCGGCGGCTCTCTTCTCGCGTCCCCACCCCCTCTTCCAGACCATCATCGTCGCAGGCTGAATCTCGTCGGCTGCTGTCGCGTCGGCGCTGATCGCAAGCGTTTGTCGCGGCTTGCCGGCTGTCATTTGTCGCCGGCGACCGCCTTTCGGGGTATTTGCATCGCGGCCCGAAACGTCTAGCAGGAACCCGGCACCGACAGTCTGGAGACCTCTATGAAGACCCGCGCCGCCGTCGCATTCGAAGCCAAGAAGCCGCTGGAGATCGTCGAACTCGACCTCGAAGGCCCCAAAGCCGGCGAGGTCCTCGTCGAGATCATGGCGACCGGCATCTGCCATACCGATGCCTACACGCTGGACGGCCTCGATTCGGAAGGCCTGTTCCCCTCCGTCCTCGGCCATGAGGGCGCGGGCATCGTCCGCGAGGTCGGCGCCGGCGTCACTTATGTGAAGCCCGGCGACCACGTGATTCCGCTCTACACGCCGGAATGCCGCCAGTGTAAGTCGTGCCTGTCGGGCAAGACCAATCTGTGCACCGCCATCCGTGCCACCCAGGGCAAGGGCGTCATGCCCGACGGCACCTCGCGCTTCTCCTACAAGGGCAAGCCGATCTACCATTACATGGGCTGCTCGACCTTCTCGAACTTCACCGTGCTGCCGGAGATCGCGGTCGCCAAGATCCGCGAAGACGCGCCCTTCAAGACCTCCTGCTACTGCGGCTGCGGCGTGACCACCGGCGTCGGCGCCGTGGTCAACACCGCCAAGGTCGAGCCGGGCGCCAATGTCGTGGTCTTCGGCCTCGGCGGCATCGGCCTGAACGTGATCCAGGGCGCCCGCCTCGTCGGTGCCGACAAGATCATCGGCGTCGATCTCAACAACGACAAGAAGGAATGGGGCGAGCGCTTCGGCATGACCCATTTCGTCAATCCGAAGGAGATCGAGGGCGACATCGTCGCGCATCTGGTCGAGCTGACCGGCGGCGGCGCCGACTACACCTTCGATTGCACCGGCAACACCATGGTCATGCGCCAGGCGCTGGAAGCCTGCCATCGCGGCTGGGGCGTCTCCGTCGTCATCGGCGTCGCCGAGGCCGGCAAGGAGATCTCCACCCGGCCGTTCCAGCTGGTCACCGGCCGCGTCTGGAAGGGCTCGGCCTTCGGTGGCGCGCGTGGGCGCACCGACACGCCGAAGATCGTCGACTGGTACATGGACGGCAAGATCCAGATCGACCCGATGATCACCCACACGCTGACGCTCGAAGAGATCAACAAGGGCTTCGACCTGATGCACGAGGGCAAGTCGATCCGTTCGGTGGTGGTGTTCTGATGGAGACCGTCTCCACCAACACCGCCCATGGCGGCGTGCAGGGGGTCTACCGCCACGCCTCGAAGGAAACCGGCACCGAGATGACCTTCTCGGTGTTCGTGCCGCCCCATGCGGACGGCGCGAAGCTGCCGGTGGTCTGGTACCTGTCGGGCCTCACCTGCACCCATGCCAACGTCACCGAAAAGGGCGAGTACCGGCGCATCTGCGCCGAGCTCGGCCTGATCTTCGTGGCGCCGGACACCAGCCCGCGCGGCGAAGGCGTGCCGGACGATGCCGAAGGCGCGTACGATTTCGGCCTTGGCGCCGGCTTCTACGTCGACGCCACGCAGGCGCCCTTCGCCAAGAACTACCGCATGTGGTCCTATGTGACCGAGGAACTGCCGGCCCTCGTCGCGGCCGAATTTCCGGCCGTCATGGCCCGGCAGTCGATCCTTGGCCATTCCATGGGCGGCCATGGCGCGCTGACCATCGGCCTCACCCATCCGGACCGCTACAAGGCCGTCTCGGCCTTCGCGCCGATCGTCGCGCCCGGCCAGGTACCGTGGGGCCACAAGGCACTGCCGCTCTATCTCGGCGACGACAGGGCGGCATGGCGCAAGCACGACGCGGTGGCGCTGATCGAAGACGGCGCGCGGGTGAAGGACCTTCTGGTCGACCAGGGCGAGGCCGACAATTTCCTCGCCGAGCAGCTGAAGCCTGAACTCCTGGAAAAGGCCTGCGCCGATGCCGGGATCGCGCTGACGCTGCGGCGCCAGCCGGGCTACGACCACAGCTACTACTTCATCTCCTCCTTCATGGAAGACCATCTGCGCTGGCACGCCGAACGGCTCGGCTGAAGCGCGCGACATCCTGCCGGGCGGCGCCGCGACGCGCCGCCCGGCACCGGCCTTGATCCCCACCCGATGTCTCCCGTAACGAAGGACATCGCGTGCCTGCGCCCCATCTTCACGGGCACGACCCGGCCCCGCCCGCCGCGCGGCCGCTCCCTTGCAGAAACGGATCTCCCATGGCCAATCTCGACAGCGTCCTTGCCTGCCTCGACCTCAATCTCGAGCGCTCGCTCGGCCGGCTTACCGACCTTCTGAAAATCCCGTCGATCTCCACCGATCCGGCCTATGCCGCTGACTGCCGCCGCGCGGCGGAATATCTCGTCGGCGATCTCGACGCGATCGGCTTCGACGCCTCGCTGCGCGAGACGCCGGGTCACCCGATGGTCGTCGCCCATCACGACGGGCCGGAGGGCGCGCCGCACGTCCTGTTCTACGGCCATTACGATGTCCAGCCGGTCGACCCGCTGGAGCTGTGGGAGACCGCGCCCTTCGAGCCCGTCGTCAAGGACGGCCCGGACGGCACCGAGCGCATCGTCGCGCGCGGCTCGGCCGACGACAAGGGCCAGCTGATGACCTTCATCGAGGCCTGCCGCGCCTACAAGGCCGAGACCGGCGGCCTGCCCTGCAAGGTCACGATCTTCCTCGAAGGCGAGGAGGAATCCGGTTCGTCCTCGCTGACCCCGTTCCTCGACGCCAATCGCGACGAACTCTCGGCCGACGTCGCGCTGGTCTGCGACACCAACATGTGGGACCGCGAGACCCCGGCGATCTCGACCGGCCTGCGCGGTCTCGTCGGCGAGGAAATCGTCCTGACGGCGGCGAACCAGGACCTGCATTCGGGCTATTTCGGCGGCGCCGCGCAGAACCCGATCCGCGTCCTCGCCCGCATCCTTGCCGACATCCACGACGCCGACGGCCGCGTCACCGTCCCCGGCTTCTACGACGGCGTCCAGGACATTCCGGACGAGGTGCGCGCCATCTGGGACGGGCTCGACTTCTCGGCCGAGGAATTCCTCGGTTCGGTCGGCCTGTCGGTGCCCGCCGGCGAGACCGGCCGCTCGGTGCTGGAGCAGGTCTGGGCGCGCCCGACGGCGGAGTTCAACGGCATTTCCGGCGGCTATACCGGCAAGGGCTTCAAGACCGTCATCGCCTCGCAGGCGATGGTGAAGGTCTCGTTCCGGCTGGTCGCCGGCCAGGACCCGGACAAGATCCGCGCCGCCTTCCGCGCCTTCGTCGAGGCCCGCCTGCCGGCCGACTGCTCGGTCGAATACCATCCCCATGGCGGTTCGCCGGCGATCCAGCTCCCCTTCGATTCGCCTTGGCTCGGCAAGGCACGCGCCGCGCTCTCGGACGAATGGCCGAAGCCCGCCGTGATGATCGGCATGGGCGGCTCGATCCCCGTGGTGGGCGAGTTCAAGGCGCGGCTCGGCATGGAATCGCTGCTGATCGGCTTCGGCCTCGGCGACGACCGCATCCATTCGCCGAACGAGAAGTACGAGATGAGCTCCTTCCACAAGGGCCAGCGTTCCTGGGCCCGCGTGCTGGCGGCGTTGGGCGTCGGCGACTGAGGTCGCCCGGGCTCTCCGACCGCTCGAACGAAAGGGCGCGGCGCCAATCGGCTGCCGCGCCCTTTCACATCGGAGCGGGGTTTTCCCGGCGCGCCATCGCACCCTGCCGGCCTGCGCCATCCTGTCACTGTGCCTGCCGCGCAACGGCGCCCCGGCAAAGCGTCGGCCGGGCTCTTCCGGCAATTGATGGATTGCGAATTTCCCGTATGAACGAAGGCAACAACACGCCACGCGGTCCGACGGATCGAAGAATGGCGTGACAGGCTGGAGTATCAGACATGCGCATTCGTACCGCCGCCTCGGCCCTTGCCCTGCTGCTCGCGACCTCGCTGAGCGCGGCTGCCGCCGATGCCGTCTACGCCCCCTACGACCCGGCACCGGCGCCGCTGGCGCCCGCCGCCAACGACTACGGCGATACCGACTTCGTCTTCGAGCTCGGCATCTCCGGCATCGTGTCGCCGGAATATCTCGGCTCGGACGAGTACCAGATCAATCCGTCGCCGATCATCAGCGTCGAATATCTGAACCTGCCGGGCATCGGCTCGTTCGGCGGCAAGGACGGCCTCGGCCTGTCGATCGGCCCCTCCTTCGACTATATCGGCGACCGCGACGCGAGCGACTATTCGGAGCTGACCGGCCTCGACGATCTCGACGCGACCTACGAGCTCGGCCTGAAGGCCGGCTACGAGTGGCAGAATGCGGAAGTCTACGGCGCCGTGCGCTACGCCTTCGGCGGTGCCGACGGCTTCGTCGGCGACATCGGCGCGAACCTGATCGCCCGGCCGACCGAGCGTCTGGTGCTGAAGGCCGGCCCGACCGTCAGCTTCGCTTCCAGCGACTACATGGATTCCTATTTCGGCGTCAGCGCCCGCGAATCGGTCGCGTCCGGCTTCCGCCTCGGCGCCTACGATCCCGATGGCGGCTTCAAGAGCGTCGGCGTCGCCGCTTCGGCGCGCTACGAGATCTTCACCGACTGGTTCATCAATGCCGACGCCAAATACGACCGGCTGGTCGGCGACGCCAAAGATTCGCCGATCGTGCAGGCCGGCGACGAAAACCAGTATTTCTTCGGCCTCGGCGTCTCCAAGCGCTTCTCGCTCGACCTCTGGTAGGACGGCAGGCTTTCAGCGCTTTTCTCTTCAAGGGCCCGGTCGCCAGCGACCGGGCCCTTTTCGTATCGGGCGCCGCGTGCCGGTATCCTAGGCGTCAGGCGATGGTGTCGACCACGCCGCCGTCGACGCGCAGCGCCGCGCCGGTGGTCGCCGAAGCCTCCTTCGAACAGGCATAGACGATCATGTTGGCGACCTCCTCGACCGTCGCGGGCCGGCCGATGATCGAACTCGGCCGTGCCGCCTTGACGAAGGCAACGCCCGCCTCCTCGATCGAGATACCCTGTTCCGACGCCATGTCCGCCAGCATTCCCTCGACGCCTTCCGACATTGTGGGCCCGGGCAGCACCGAATTGACGGTGACGCCGGAGCCGCCGGCGAGTTTGGCGAGCCCGCGCGAAATCGACAGCAGCGCGGTCTTGGTGAAGCCGTAATGGATCATGTCGGCGGGAATGTTCAGCGCCGATTCCGACGACAGGAACACCACGCGACCCCAGCCGCGCTCCATCATGGCCGGCATCCACGCCCGCGACAGACGCACGCCGGACATGACGTTGAGCTGGAAGAAATCCTCCCAGACATCGTCCCCGATCTCGAAGAACGGCTTCGGTCCGAAGATTCCGACATTGTTGACGACGATGTCGGGGTCCGGCACCGCTCTGACCAGGGCCTTGCAGCCGTCGGCGGTCATCAGGTCGGCGGCCGCGCCCGAGACGTCGGCCCGCGGCACGGTGTCGACCACCTTGCGCACGGCGGTCTCCACCCGGTCCTCGCCGCGCCCGTTCACCACCACGCTGGCGCCGGCGCGGGCCAGGCCGGTGGCGGCGGCCAGGCCGATGCCGCCGGTCGAACCGGTGACGACGGCGCGCTTGCCGGACAGGTCGATATTCATGGCGTCTTCCTTCTCGCGAATGTCTGCGGACGGGTCGCGCCGTCCCGCTTCGGCGCAGGACATGGCGCGCCACCCGGCCGGCATCAACGGCGGCGACCGTGCGGCAAACTCCACCGCCGCGGCCGTCAGTAACCTCTCCGGATCGCTGCCGCATTGCTTAACGTCCCGTTAATTCGCCGCATTTAGGCTTCATCGCAGATTGGCAGAAATGTATGCGACGGGGCTTGGGGTCCTGTCGGTTCGTGCGTGGCCGTTCGGCCATGCCGGCGTTTCGGCTCTGGGACGTCCGATCGGGCGCGCAGGCTCCTCGACGGCGCCCGTCGCCGCGAGGCATGGGGTTGAGAGCCGACGTTCGCCCGGTGCGGCGCGACTCTCCGAAAACGAAAAGGACCGGACGCGACGGCGTCGGTTCGTGAGGGAAAGACGTCCGAATGGCGGCACGACGGCACGAGCGCATCGAACCCAGCTTCGGCGGTTCCGAACTCGGCGACGACGATTTCCGCATCAGCGCCGACGATCGCGCCGTTCCGAACGCTTCCAGCGGTCCGCGCCGCAAGACCGCGAAGAAACCCGTCAACGACCGCAAGCCGGCGAAGCCCGCCGCCTCCAGCCGACGCGGCCGCGGCAAGACGCAGGGCGGCGGTGGCTCGGGCCGCGGCAGCGGACGCCGCCGGCGCAGCTTCCTCGGCCATGTCTTCCGGCTGTTCCTGATGCTCGGCGTCGTCGGCGGGCTCACGGTGGCGGCCGTGGTCGGCTACATGGCCGCCAAGCTGCCGCAGGAAGCCTGGGCGATCCCGGACCGGCCGCCCAACGTCAAGATCGTCTCGGTGGGCGGCGAGCTGATGGCCAATCGCGGCCTGACCGGCGGCAAGGAAGTCTCGCTGGACGAGATGAGCCCCTATATCCCGCAGGCGGTGATCGCCATTGAGGACCGGCGCTTCTACGACCATTGGGGCGTCGATCCGATCGGCATCACCCGTGCCTTCATGCAGAACATGGCGGCGGGCGAGACCGTGCAGGGCGGCTCGACCCTGACCCAGCAGCTCGCCAAGAACGTCTTCCTCAATCCCGACCAGACGATCCGCCGCAAGATCCAGGAAGCGATCCTGGCGTTGTGGCTGGAGCAGAAATTCACCAAGGACCAGATCCTCGAGATGTATCTCAACCGGGTCTATTTCGGCTCCGGTTCGACCGGCGTCGAGGCGGCGTCCCGGCGCTATTTCGACAAGCCGGCCGAAGAGGTGAATCTCGGCGAGGCCGCGCTGCTGGCGGGCCTCCTGAAGGCGCCTTCGCGGCTGTCGCCGGCCAACGATCCGGCGGCCGCCAAGGCGCGGGCCGAGGTGGTGCTGGCGGCGATGCGCGACGAGGGCTTCATCAGCCAGGCCGAGTATGCCGACGCCAAGGCGCAGAAGCCGACCAATGCCAAGAGCTACTGGACGGGCGGCGAGCATTATGCCGCCGATCTGGTGATGCGCGACATCAAGCAGCTGGTCGGCGACATCGATCAGGACGTCATCGTCGAGACCACCATCGATCTGGGTCTCGAGAAGAAGGCCGAGGAGGTCGTGCGCAAGACCGTCGACGGCGCCTCGCAGAATGTCAGCCAGGGCGCCCTCGTCTCGGTCGACGGCACCGGCGCGATCCGCGCGCTGGTCGGCGGTCGCGACTATGCCCAGAGCCAGTTCAACCGCGCGGTCGACGCCAAGCGCCAGCCGGGCTCGACCTTCAAGCCCTTCGTCTACGCCACCGCGCTGGAAAAGGGCTGGCGGCCGGAATCGATCATCGACGACGCGCCGGTGCGGATCGGAAACTGGTCGCCGCAGAACTACGACAACAAGTTCCGCGGTCCGGTCACCGTCGCCGACGCTCTGCGCCAGTCCCTCAACACCGTCGCGGCCCGGCTGGTGGACAGCGCCGGCGCCGACGCGGTGATCGAGACGGCGCATCGCATGGGCATCAAGTCCGACCTCGTCGACAACGCCTCCATCGCGCTCGGCACGTCGGAAGTGTCGCTGGTCGAACTGACCGGTGCCTTCGCGGCGCTGGCCAATGGTGGCTACCGGGCGACGCCGCATCTGGTGAACCGCGTCGTCACCGAGCAGGGCAAGGTGGTCTGGGAACGGGGCGCCGAAGTGCCGCCGGTCGTCGTCTCACCGGAGATCGTCGGCATGATGAACGCCATGCTGACCCGCGTCGTGTCGGCCGGCACCGGGCGCCGGGCGGCGATCGACGGCTGGCAGGCCGCCGGCAAGACCGGCACGACCCAGGACTTCAAGGACGCCTGGTTCGTCGGCTACACGGCCAACCTGACCACCGGCGTGTGGCTGGGCAATGACAACGGCGCCAAGATGCGCAAGGTCACCGGCGGCTCGCTGCCGGCCGAGGCCTGGCACGATTTCATGACGGCCGCGCATGAGGGGCTGGACCCGATCCCGCTGCCCGGCGACTACCGGATCGGCGAGGCGCAGGCGCCGCTGACGGCCGATAGCGGCTATTCGGATGGCGGGTTCTACGAGGGGGAATCGGCCGATCCCTATTACCGCCAGAACGGCGAGGCGCCGATCCCGCCGCAGGGTCTGCCGGCCGAAGGGGGCGGCCGCGTCTATGACAGCGCACCGCCGCCGGGGGTGACCGTCGAGGGCCCGGCCCGGGGCCGCTCCAGCGACCGTTCGCTGTTCAGAAGCATCTTCGGGGGCTGACCGGCCTTGCATTGGCCGGCGGCATGTCCGCCGGCTGTCTTTGTCGGTCTGCGCGTTCAAGGCCTTCCGCGACCCTCGTGGCCGCAGGAGGTGGACGCGTCGCGTCGAGTCCTTAGAGGACGCCGAGCAGCGACAGGACGATGGCGACGACGACGACCAGGCCGACGAGATAGATGATGCTGTTCATGGCTTGTCTCCTTCAGACCGGCAGGAGGCGGACCATCCGCGCGCCGGCGTATTCGGTGGGGTAAGTCCCGACCGTCCGTTGCGGTTCCAACCATTTTCGGATTCAGCCGCCCCAAGGCCCGGGGAAAGCGAACTCACGAAAGCGCGACCGTCCGTCTTGCACCCCCAAATGCCACTTCATATATACCCGCCAGCCCCGCCGAAGCCGGCGACGCAGTCGTTTCGGCCCTGCGGTTCATCCCAGAATTTCCAGGGGCTGCCCAATCCGGAATGCCTCTTCGAGGGTCCCGGGCGGCTCGCTAAACAAGGAGACTATGCATGGCGAAGGTAATCGGAATCGACCTTGGCACGACCAATTCCTGCATCGCGGTCATGGACGGCAAGAATGCCAAGGTGATCGAGAATGCCGAGGGCGCGCGCACCACGCCCTCCATGGTGGCCTTCACCGACGACGGCGAGCGCCTCGTCGGCCAGCCGGCCAAGCGCCAGGCGGTCACCAATCCCGAAGACACGCTGTTTGCGATCAAGCGCCTGATTGGCCGGACCTTCCAGGATCCGACGACGCAAAAAGACAAGGGCATGGTCCCCTACAAGATCGTCAATTCCGACAATGGCGACGCCTGGGTCGAGGCGGCCGGCGAGAAATATTCGCCGTCGCAGATCTCGGCGATGATCCTGCAGAAGATGAAGGAAACCGCCGAGGCCTATCTCGGCGAGAAGGTCGAGAAGGCGGTCATCACCGTTCCGGCCTACTTCAACGACGCCCAGCGTCAGGCGACCAAGGACGCCGGCAAGATTGCCGGTCTCGACGTCCTGCGCATCATCAACGAGCCGACCGCGGCGGCGCTGGCCTACGGCCTCGACAAGAACGACGGCAAGACCATCGCCGTCTACGATCTGGGCGGTGGCACCTTCGACGTGTCGGTCCTGGAGATCGGTGACGGCGTCTTCGAGGTGAAGTCCACCAATGGCGACACCTTCCTCGGCGGCGAAGACTTCGACATGCGTCTGGTCGATTACTTCGCGTCGGAGTTCAAGAAGGACCAGGGCATCGACCTGAAGAACGACAAGCTCGCCCTGCAGCGCCTCAAGGAGGCCGCCGAGAAGGCCAAGATCGAGCTGTCCTCGGCCTCGCAGACCGAAATCAACCTGCCGTTCATCACCGCCGATGCGTCGGGTCCCAAGCACCTGACCATGAAGCTGACGCGCTCCAAGTTCGAGAGCCTGGTGGACGACCTCGTGCAGCGCACGATGGATCCGTGCAAGGCGGCCCTCAAGGATGCCGGCGTCACCGCGTCGGACATCGACGAGGTCGTTCTGGTCGGCGGCATGACCCGCATGCCGAAGGTCCAGGAAGCGGTGAAGAACCTGTTCGGCAAGGAGCCGCACAAGGGCGTCAACCCGGATGAGGTCGTCGCGATGGGCGCCGCCATCCAAGCCGGCGTTCTGCAGGGCGACGTCAAGGACGTGCTGCTGCTCGACGTGACGCCGCTGTCGCTCGGCATCGAGACGCTGGGTGGCGTGTTCACCCGCCTGATCGATCGCAACACCACGATCCCGACCAAGAAGAGCCAGGTGTTCTCCACCGCCGAGGACTCGCAGAACGCCGTGACCATCCAGGTCTTCCAGGGCGAACGCGAGATGGCGCAGGACAACAAGTCGCTCGGCCGGTTCAACCTCGAGGGCATCCCGCCGGCACCGCGCGGCGTGCCGCAGATCGAGGTCACCTTCGACATCGACGCCAACGGCATCGTCAACGTGTCGGCCAAGGACAAGGGCACCAACAAGGAGCAGCGGATCACCATCCAGGCTTCCGGTGGTCTGTCCGACGCCGATATCGAGCAGATGGTCAAGGACGCCGAGGCCAATGCCGACGCCGACAAGAAGCGTCGCGCGGCCGTCGAGGCGAAGAACCAAGCCGAGAGCCTGCTGCATTCGGCCGAGAAGTCGCTTGAGGACTATGGCGACAAGGTCTCCGAGGAGGATCGCGCCGCGATCAGCGCGGCGATCGAGGACCTGAAGGCCGAAGTCGAGAAGCCGGAAGCCGACGCCGAGGCCATCAAGGCCAAGAGCGACCGGCTTGCCGAAGCGTCGATGAAGCTCGGCCAGGCCATGTACGAGGCGGCCCAGGCCGAACAGCCCGAGGGCGAGGACGGCGCCGATGCGTCGGAAGCGGCCAAGGACGACGTCGTCGATGCGGACTTCGAGGAAGTCAACGACGACGCGGACCAGAAGAAGTCCGCCTGATCCATCAGGCAACGGGCAGGCCGGATCGGCCTGTCCCCCCGATCGCCAAGACCTGCAAAGCCCCGGCCCCCGTGCCGGGGCTTTGTCGTTCGGGCACCACATCGGTCCCGAGGAGCGCGGCGTTTACCGTTAATTCATCCTTGGCTTGCAGGCTGCGGTGTCTCGCGCGCCTATGGGCTCGGCGGACAGGGCGCGCGGCGCAAGGCCCCCGTTCCGATCGGGTCGCGACAGGAGCAGCCATGCACTTCCGTGTCTTCGATTGCTGGCGTCTGACCGCAGCGATGTTGATCATGGCCTATCACTTCCTGTTCTTCGCGCCCTACGGCGTCGAGGCCGGTACGCAGTTCCTGCACCGGTTGCTGCCGCTGCTCGACATGTTCTTCATGATCTCGGGCTTTCTGATCGCCAGCCGCTACGCGACCCGCATCGCCTCGGTCGCCGACTACGCCAATTTCATGCGCCGGCGCATCGCGCGGCTCTATCCGCTGCATTTCCTGACCACGATGTTCTTCGCCGCCATCGCGCTGGTGGCGCTGGTCGTCGGCTCGGCCCACCATCCCTGGGCCCGCGACCTCGCGGCGCTGCCGCTGCACCTTCTCGCCCTCCACGGTCTCGGCACGACGGACGAGCTGGCGCTCAACTATCCGTCCTGGTCGGTGAGTGCGGAATTCTTCGCCTATGCGCTGTTCCCGGTCATCCTCCTGGCGTTCCGCTGGAAGGGGCTCGCCGGATTGTTCGCGCTGCTGGCGGTCTGGGTCGGCGGGCTGGAATACGCCTCCTGGCGTGGCGTGTTTCCCTCCGGCCACTGGACCGGCGCCGACACGATGGGCGCCTACCGCGCCTTTGCCGACTTCATCGCCGGCTCGGCGATCGCCGTCGTCGTCGGGCGGCGGATGATCTCCATTACCGCCCACTGGCCCGGCATCGTCCTCAGCGTCGCGGCCGTCGCGGCGATGATCCTGCAGGCGCCGCCCTACCCGACGCTCCTGCTGCTGGCGCTGGCGCTGACCGCCACGGCACTGGCCGAGACGGCCCGGCCGGACTCCACCGCCATGCTGGCACCGCTGATGCCGGTGACGCGGGTGTCCTTCGGGATCTATCTCCTGCATCCCGTCATGGAGTTCGTCTTCCTGACGGTGATCTGGCAGCGCGTGCTGGAGCCCCTCGGGATCATCAGTTTCTACGTCTACTGGACCCTGCCGATGGTCGCGACGGTGGCCGTGGCGATGCTCTCCGACCACTTCGTCGAGCGCCGGTTCGGCGGCTGGATCGCCGGTCCGCGCCGGCCCGAAGGCAAGCCCGCGCGCATGGCCTCGGCCTGAGCCGCAAAGGAAGCCGCGGTTCCTTTCGGGACGCCGCTATGGTATCGCGCCCCAACCGTTCCTACATCGAAGGCATGTTGTCGCGGGCGCGGCGGGCGAAAGCTCCTGCTGCCGCGCAAATCGTCTGTCCAGAACCCATGGAAGTCCTGAATGAAGGCCGATTACTACGAGATGCTCGGCGTGCCCCGCGATGTCGACGAAAAGGGGCTGAAGTCCGCGTTTCGCAAGCTCGCGATGCAGTATCACCCCGACCGCAATCCCGGAAACGCGGACGCCGAGGTGAAGTTCAAGGAACTCGGTGAAGCCTATGAGGTCCTGAAGGACGGGCAGAAGAGGGCCGCCTACGACCGCTTCGGTCATGCCGCCTTCCAGAATGGCGGCGGCGGCAATGCCGGCTTCCGTGGCGATTTCTCCTCCTCCATGGCCGACATCTTCGACGACATCTTCGGCGAGATGATGGGCGGGCGCGCCCGCGCCGGACGCCAGCCCGGCAACGGCCGCGAGCGCGGTTCGGATCTGCGCTACAACATGGAAATCAGCCTCGAAGAGGCCTATGACGGCAAGACTGCCGAGATCGGCGTGCCGACGACGATCCAGTGCGACGAATGCACCGGCAGCGGCGCCAAGCCCGGCACCAGCCCGAAGACCTGTCCCACCTGCGCCGGTGTCGGCCGCGTCCGCGCCGCCCAGGGCTTCTTCTCCATCGAGCGCACCTGTCCGAACTGCCAGGGTCGCGGCCAGGTCATCGCCGACCCCTGCGGCAAGTGCGGCGGCGATGGCCGGCTGCCGGAAGAGCGCAGCCTGTCGGTCAACATTCCGGCCGGTATCGAGGACGGCACCCGCATCCGCCTTGCCGGCGAAGGCGAGGCGGGCCTGCGCGGCGGACCGCCGGGCGATCTCTACATCTTCCTGTCGGTGAAGCCGCACGAATTCATGCAGCGCGACGGCGCCGACCTGTTCTGCCAGGTGCCGCTGTCGATGGTGACCGCCGCGCTGGGTGGTCATTTCGACGTCTCGACGCTGGACGGCAACACCACCCGCGTGAAGGTGCCCGAGGGCACCCAGACCGGCAAGCAGTTCCGGGTGAAGGGCAAGGGCATGCCGGTGCTGCGCTCGCCGCAGGTGGGCGACCTGTTCATCCAGGTCTCCGTCGAGACGCCGCAGAACCTGTCGCGCCGTCAGCGCGAACTGCTGGAGGAATTCGAGGAGATTTCCTCTTCCGACAATTCTCCGCAGTCCACAGGCTTCTTCTCGCGGATGAAGGAGTTCTTCGAGGGGTTGAGTGAAAATTGATCCGCGACATGTTTATTGAGACGCAGAGCGCATCGACGGCTGCGTCGTAAAGCCGTTACACAGGCACGGCATCACGTGTTGCCGGACCTCGGCCGTCGGGCCGGACTGGAGGACACGAGTGTTGGGAACCCCGGAGCCGCGCCAAGCCACCCCGCTGCGCAAGCGCAAGAAGGTCAGCGACGAGGCGCGTTTTTTCCGGGGATGGCTGCAGCGGCCACTGGTGATGGGGGCGGTGTCGCCCTCCTCGCGCACGCTCGGCAGGGCCATGGCCGCCTATGTGCCCGATCCCGCCGATTTCGACGCGGATTCTCGCGTTCTCGAACTGGGTCCCGGCACCGGCGTCGTCACCCAGTGCCTCGTCGACCAGGGCGTGCCGGAAGCTGCCCTCGTCCTCGTCGAATATTCCCCCGAATTCTGCATCCTGCTGCGGGCGCGCTTTCCCGCCGCGCTGGTCATCCAGGGCGATGCCTACGCGCCCAGCGCCGCGGTGACCCGTGCGATGGACGGAAAACGCCTGGAAGCCGTGGTTTCCAGCCTGCCGCTGTTCACCAAGCCGGACGCCAAGCGCGAGGCCGTCATCGGCGGTTCGCTGTCGCGCATGGCCCGCGGCGCGCCCTTCATCCAGTTTTCCTACGCGCTGACCATGCCGGTGAAACCCGAGCGGATCGGCGCCGAACTGATCACCAGCCCGTGGATCAAGCGCAACCTGCCGCCCGCCCGCGTGTTGGTGTATCGATCCGCCTGACGGCGGCAGCATCACGGGAGAGGACGGCAGATGGCGGGCAACGGCGCACGGGGCGAGACGACGCAGGCAGGTGAACGCTACGAAGGCGACTGGGCGCGCTTCTTCGCCAACTGGGTTCGCCATCCGGTGAAGATGGGTGCGGTCGCCCCCTCCAGCCGGGCTTACTGCAACATGATGGTCCGGCACGCCACGATCGATCTCGACGGACCGATCCTGGAACTGGGACCCGGCCTCGGCGTCGTCACCCGCACCCTGCTCGAGCATGGCGTCGCCCCTGAGCGCATCACCTCGATCGAGTATGATTCCGAGTTCGCCCGGCAGCTCCAGCGCCGCTTTCCCGGCGTCAACGTCATCAACGGCGACGGCTTCGACCTCGACCGGACCCTCGGCGGTCGCCGGGACGAAAAATTCGCCGCGATCCTGATGGCCATCCCGATCGTCAGCTTCTCGCAGGAAAAGCGCCAGGCGCTGTTCACCGACTATCTGTCGCGGCTCATGCCCGGCGGCAATCTGACGGAGCTGTCCTACATGCTCACCCCGCCCGTGAGGCCGGTTCCGGGCGTGTTCTCGGTGTCGTCCTCGCCGCGGGTCTGGAACAACATCCCGCCCGCCCGGGTGTGGATCTACTCGCAGGACACGGCCCCGGCAGAGAATGCGGCGTCGGCTTCGTGAGCGCCAACATCCTCGTCCTGCCGGGTTCGCTGCGGCTTGCCTCGCACAATCGCAAGCTGGCCGCCGAGGCGACCCGCATGCTGGCGCTGTCCGACGCGGTGGTGACCCGGCTCGATCTCGCCGATTATCCACTGCCGCTCTATGACGGCGACCACGAACAGGACAACGGCATTCCCGAGAACGCCGTCCTGCTCGCCCACCGCATCGCGGTGCAGGACGGGCTGCTTCTGGTCAGCCCCGAATACAATCACTCGATCCCGGCGGTGTTGAAGAACGCCATCGACTGGGCAAGCCGCGTACGCAAGGTGCAGGGCCGGCCCGTGCAGCCCTTCAAGGGGCTGGTGGTGGGCCTTGCCTCGGCGTCGCCCGGCCGCTTTGGCGGGGCGCGCGGCCTCGAAGCCCTGCGGCTGGTGATGCGGGCGCTGGGCGCCGAGGTGCTCACCCAGCAATGCAGCGTCGCCGACGCGGCCAACGGCTTCGACGAAAACGGCCGCCTGTCCGACGACATTGCTCGCACCTCGCTGGAATCGCTG
Organism: Aurantimonas manganoxydans SI85-9A1; assembly: GCF_000153465.1. Lineage (GTDB taxonomy): Bacteria > Pseudomonadota > Alphaproteobacteria > Rhizobiales > Rhizobiaceae > Aurantimonas > Aurantimonas manganoxydans. The sequence goes on from NZ_CH672387.1 coordinate 4,018,700, forward strand.
GTCGACAAGCTGCTCGACACCTCGCGCAGCCTCAGCCGTCGCGGCTGACGCGGTCCGCCGAACGCCGAACGCGGCGAGCGCCGCGGGTTGGAACCGGGCACGGGCGCCGCGAATTTCGGTTCGAACAGCCGACGGCAAGGGAACGCGACATGAGCATCGACCCGGACCATCCGCAGACGCTGCGTCCGCGGGATCTCCAGCGCACGGTGGAACGCCATCTCCACGACCACTGGAAATCCTACGCCTTCCAGGGCGGCCTGATGGTGGTCGTCGGCGTTCTGGCGATCCTCGCCCCCTTTGCGGCGACACTGGCGACGACCTTGCTGTTCGGCTGGCTGCTGATCTTCGCCGGCATCGTCGGTGCCGTCAGCGCGTTCCGCGCGAAGGGCGCACCGGGTTTCTGGTCCAGCCTCCTCCTGTCGCTGCTGGCGGTCGCGCTGGGCGCCGTCATCATCTACGATCCGGTGGCCGGCTCGATCACCCTGACCTGGATGCTGAGCTTCTATTTCCTGTTGTCCGGCGTGTTCAACTTCTCCATCGCCCGCGCCTTCCAGCCGTCGACCGGGCGGTTCTGGCTGCTGGTGGTCTCCGGCATCGTCGATATCGTGCTGGCGGCCTTCCTGATCCTCGGTCTTCCGGGCACCGCGGTCTGGGCCGTCGGCCTTTTCCTCGGCATCTCGCTGATCACGTCGGGCATGGCGCTCCTGTTCTCGGCGCTCGACGCGCGCAACAACGCGCCCACCCGGGGGACATGACATGAGCCGATCGCAGGAGGATCTGGTCGCGCGCCTTCTGGAGCGCAGCAATGGCGCGACCTTTGCCGACGATCTGGGGGTCGATCTCGGCCGCAATGAGCCGATGGGGCTGTTCCTGTGGCTGGTCGCCGCGAACCTGTCGTCGGCGCGCATTTCCGCCGATCAGGCGCTGCGCGCGGCCAAGGCCCTGAAGGATGCCGGGCTGACGACCGCGCAGCACATGGCCGATGCGACCTGGAAGGAGCGCGTCGTCATCCTCAACCGCAACGGCTATGCGCGCTTCGACGAGAAGACCTCGCGCTTCCTGCAGGACATGGCCGACCACTGCCTGGCCGAATATGACGGCGACCTGCGCAAGCTGCGCGCGGCGGCCGGACAGGAACCGGCCGAGGAGCGCCGGCTCCTGAATGCCTTCAAGGGCATCGGCGATGTCGGCGTCGACATCTTCTTCCGCGAGGTGCAGATCGCCTGGGAGGAGATCTATCCCTTTGCCGACAAGCGCGCGCTCAAGGCTGCCGAAGAGCTCGGCCTCGGCAAGGATGCCGAGACCCTGGCCGATCTCGTCCCGAAGCAACGCTTTCCGGCGCTCCTGGCGGCGCTTCTCAAGGCCGATCTCGACAAGGCGCTCGACGAGATCGCGAAGGGCTGAACCCCGGCGTCAGACGTGCTGGCCGCCATTGATGTGCAGTTCGGAGCCGGTGACGTAGGACGCCTGCCCCGAACACAGGAAGTAGATCACGTCGGCGACTTCCGCGGTCTGGCCGAGGCGGCGCAGCGGGATGTCGTCGATCATCTTCTCGGTGCCCGGCGACAGGATCGCCGTCTCGATCTCGCCCGGCGCGATGGCATTGACCCGGATGCCGGCCGGGCCGAAATCATGGGCCATCTCGCGGGTCAGCGAGTTCAGCGCCGCCTTCGACGTGGCATAGGCCGTCCCGGCGAAGGGATGCACCCGGCCGCCGGCGATCGAGGTGATGTTGACGATCGAGCCCCGCGCCTTGGACAATTCCTTGAACAGGCCGCGCGCCAGCATGATCGGGGCGAAGAAGTTCACCTGGAACACGTCGCGCCACGCATGCATGGGTGTGCGGATCGAATCCATCCGCGAGCCGCCCTCGCCCTTGGGCGAGATCGCCGCGTTGTTCACCAGCGCATGCAGTTCCGAGCCGTTGGCCTCCAGCCGGCGCCGGATCTCCGACACGGCGAAGCCGACATCCTCCTGATCCGACAGGTCGACCCGGATGTGATCCTCGGGCCCGGCCGGCCACGGGCAGTCGTCGGAGAAATCCTGACGTGAGCAGGTGATCACCCGCCAGCCTTCGCGGGAGAAGCGCTTAACGGTCGCGTGACCGATGCCCCGCGACGCGCCGGTCAGAACCAGCGTCTTGCGGTCGTCATGCGCTGTATCCGCCATTGATAGAGGCCCTCTTCGAAACTCGAAATCCGCGCCCGGCGATCACGGAATGATCAACTTGTCCGATGGCGCGCGACATGCGGTTGCTTCTAGCACGTTCGCCGATGCACATAGGCGTTCCGGGAAGCGGAGACGAACAATTGATGGTGCGTGTCGGCAAAAATGCTCGTCTCGTCGCAAGACAGTGCGTCGCTGCTCTGGCGACGGCCCTGCTGCTGGCAGCGCCTGCCCGCGCCGCCGATCCCGATCCGTCCGACTGGCCCGCGGTTCTCGACGCCGCCAAGGGGCAGACCGTCTATTTCAATGCCTGGGGCGGCTCGCAGAACATCAATGATTACATCGGCTGGGTCGCCGACACGGTGAAGGACCGCTTCGGCGTCACCCTGCAGCACGTCAAGCTCGACGACACCGCCAACGCCGTGGCCGCGGTCGTGGCGGAAAAGGCGGCCGGCAAGGATACGGGCGGCTCGGTCGACCTCGTCTGGATCAATGGCGAGAACTTCGTCTCCATGCAGGAGCAGGGCCTCCTGGCCGAGGGCTTCGCCACCGCGCTGCCCAACTGGGAATTCGTCGATATCGACAATCCCAGCGTGACCACGGACTTCACCGTCCCGACCGAGGGCCAGGAATCGCCCTGGGGCGGCGCCAAGATGGTGTTCTTCGCCGATACCGCCCGCAGCGGCGCCATCGCCGAGATGCCGCAGGACACCGACGCGTTGCTGGAATGGGCCAAGGCCCATCCCGGCCAGTTCTCCTATCCGGCGCCGCCGGACTTCATCGGCTCGAGCTTCCTGAAGCAGGTGTTGATCGAGCAGGCGCCCGACGCCGCCGTGCTGCAGGAGGCCGCGACCGACGCGAATTTCGCCGAAGCGACGGCGCCTTTATGGGCCTGGCTCGACGCGATTCGCCCGGTGCTGTGGCGCGAGGGGCGCGACTATCCGCAGAACTACCCGGCCATGAAGCAGCTTCTGGGCGACGGCGAACTCGGCATCATCTTCGCCTTCAACCCGTCCGAGGCCTCGGCCGGCATCGCCGCCGGCGAACTGCCGGACACCGTGCGCTCCTTCACCTTTCCCGGCGGCACGCTCGGCAACAGCCATTTCGTCGCCATTCCGTACAATTCCTCGGCCAAGGCCGGCGCGATGGTGGTTGCCGACTTCCTGATCTCGCCGGAAGCGCAGTTGCGCAAGGAAGATCCTGCCTATTGGGGCGACCCGACGGTGCTCGCCATGGACCGGCTGGCTGCGGCCGATCGCGCGGCCTTCGCCGCCATCGACCGGGGCGTCGCCACGCTGCCCCCGTCCGGGCTCGGTCCGGTCCTGCCGGAACCCCACGCCTCCTGGATGACCCGCATCGAGGACGAGTGGAAGCGCCGCTACGGCGGCTGATGACCCGCACGGACGCCCCCGCTCGAACGCCCGGTCTACCTCAGAGGGCGCCCGGCGGGCTGACTCCATGAAGGGCGACGCGCGTCCCTGCCGGCTGTGTTTCGCCGCGATCCTGCCGGCGCTTCTGGCGCTGCTCCTCGCCGCGCCCGTCGCCGTCGGGCTGGCCGGGGTGGCCCTGCCGGCCTTCGGCTATCTGCCGGCGCTGGGCGGCGACGCCTTCTCCCTTGAACCGCTGCGGGCGGTTCTGGCCGCGCCGGGCATCGGCGTCTCGGTCGGGCTCAGCTTCGCGGCCGGCCTCCTGACGACGGCCGTCTCGGTCGTCGGTATCGCGCTGTTCCTCGCCGCCTTTTCCGGCAGCCGGGGCATGGGCGTGGTGCGGCAAGCGCTGGCGCCGCTTCTGGCCGTTCCCCATGCGGCGGCAGCCTTCGGCATTCTTTTCCTGATCGCGCCGTCAGGCCTCCTCTTCCGCCTCGCCGCGGTGCCGCTCGGCCTGGAGCGTCCGCCGGACCTCCTGATCGTCGGCGATCCGCTGGCCCTGTCGATGATGGCGGCGCTAATCGCCAAGGAAATGCCCTTCCTGATGCTGGTCGCCTTCGCGGCCCTGCCGCAGGCCGATCCCGAGCGCCGGCAGCGGCTCGGCCGTTCGCTCGGCTATGGGCGGATGGCCGCCTTTCTCCTCACCGTCTGGCCGTCGGTCTATCGCCAGATCCGGCTGCCGGTGATCGCGATCGCGGCCTTCGCCTCGGCCGTCGTGGACGTGGCGCTGATCCTCGGGCCCTCGACCCCGGCGCCGCTCGCCGTCCGGCTGATCGGCTGGATGAACGATCCCGATCTGGCCATGCGCTTCCAGGCCTCCGCCGGCGCGCTGGTGCAGTTGGTGGTGACGCTCGCCGTCATCCTCGCCTGGCTCGGCCTCGAGCGGGTCGGCGGCTGGCTCGTCCGCCGGGAGGCGGCGAAGGGCCGGCGCCACGCTTCCGACGCGGCCCTGCGCGGTCTGGCCGCCCTGCCCGTGCCGCTCGCCGCTCTTGCGGTATTCGTCGGGCTTGCGCTCCTTCTCCTGTGGTCGGTCGCCGGCTTCTGGGGCTTTCCCGATCTCCTGCCGCCGACCCTCAATTTGAACAGCTGGCGCCGCGCCCTCGGCGCCGCCAGCGGGCCTCTGTGGACGAGCTTCGCCGTGGCGCTGGCTGCCGCGACCATCGCCCTCGGCCTCGTCGTGACCCTCCTGGAAGCCCGTCGCCGGCGTTTCCCTGCCGCGCGTGCCGGCGAGATCCGCCTGCCCTCCGCGATCGCCGGCCTGATCTACCTGCCGCTGATCGTCCCCCAGATCGCCTTCGTCTTCGGCCTGCAGGTGCTGATCCTCGTTGCCGGCCTGACGCCTTCGGTGCCGCTGCTGGTCGCCGCCCATCTGATCTTCGTCGCGCCCTATGCGGCGCTGGCCCTGGCCGATCCCTGGTTCGCCCTCGACCCGCGCTACGAGCAGGTGGCAGCCGGGCTCGGCCGGTCGCGCCGCGCGATCTTCTTCCGCGTCCGCCTGCCGATGCTGACGGCGCCGATCCTGACCGCGCTGGCCATCGGCTTTGCCGTCTCGATCGGCCAGTATCTGCCGACCGTGCTGATCGGCGCCGGACGCCTGCCGACGATCACGACCGAGGCGGTGGCGCTGGCGGCCGGCGGCAACCGCCGGGTCATCGGCGCCTATGCCCTCCTGCAGACCGCGCTGCCCTTCCTTGCCTTCGCCGCCGCCAGTCTCGTGCCGGTCTTGCTTGCACGCGGCCGTCGCGGCATGAGGGCGCCATGACCACAGACGAAGGATTGCGCCTCGACGCGGTCGAGATCAGCCTTGGAACCCGCCGGCTCCTGACCCTCGACCGGCTGGTGCCCCCGGGCCAGACGCTCAGCGTCATGGGACCGTCCGGCTCGGGCAAGTCGACGCTGTTCGCGCTGATCGCCGGCTTCCTCGATCCCGCCTTCACCGCCACCGGGCGAGCGCTGCTGAACGGCCGTGACCTGACCGGGCTTCCGCCGGAGCGGCGCCGGGTGGGCCTGCTCTTCCAGGACGCGCTGCTCTATCCGCACATGTCGGTCGGTGGCAACCTGCTCTTCGGCCTGTCGGCGCGGGTGACGGGCCGAAGCCGTCGCCGCGCCGCCGCCGAGGCGATGCTGGAGCGCGTCGGCCTGCCGGGCCATCTCGACCGCGATCCGGCAACGCTCTCGGGCGGCCAGGCCGCGCGGGTGGCCCTTGCCCGCACGCTGCTGGCCGACCCGGAGGCGCTGCTTCTCGACGAGCCCTTCTCGCGGCTCGACACGGATCTGCGCCAGACCGTGCGGCAGTTGGTCTTCGACCTCGTCGCCGAGCGGCAGATTCCGGCCCTGCTGGTCACCCACGACCGGGCCGACGCCGGGGCCGCCGGCGGACCGATCGTCGATCTCGGCGCGGGAGCCGCCTCGTGACCCCGGCCCCCCTGCCCGATCTTCCGGTCAAGGACGTTCTCGGCGAATTGTCGGCGGCGATGGCGGTACGCGGTCGCGCCGTCCTCGTTGCGCCCCCCGGCGCCGGCAAGACGACGCTGGTGCCGCTCGCCTTCCTGGCCGAGCCGTGGCTGGGCGACGGCAAGATCATCCTCGTCGAGCCACGGCGCCTTGCCGCCCGCGCCGCCGCCCGGCGCATGGCCGACCTTCTCGGCGAGGCGGTCGGCGACACGATCGGCTGGCGCATGCGGCTCGACACGAAGGTGTCGCGCAGGACCCGCATCGAGGTCGTCACCGAAGGCGTCTTCACCCGCATGATCCTGTCCGACCCGGAGCTGGCGGGCGTTACCGCCGTCCTCTTCGACGAATTCCACGAGCGCTCGCTGGACGGCGATTTCGGCCTGGCGCTGGCCATCGACGTCGCCTCGGCGCTGCGCGAGGATCTGAAGCTCCTCGTCATGTCGGCGACGCTGGACGGCGCCCGCGTGGCGACGCTTCTGGGCGATGCGGCAGGCGGCCCGGTCGCCGTCGTCGAAAGCCATGGCCGCGCCTTCCCGGTGACCCTGCGCTATCGCGACCGGCCGGGCACCGAGCCGGTGGAAGATGCCGTCGTTGCCGCGATCCGCGCCGCGCTCACAGAGGAAAGCGGCAGCCTGCTGGTCTTCCTGCCCGGCCAGCGCGAGATCGAGCGGGTTGCCGAGCGCCTGCGGCCGCTGGTGGGAGAAACGGTTGACGTCGCGCCGCTCTACGGCGCCATGGAGGGCACCGCCCAGGATCGCGCCGTACGCCCCGCCCCGGAAGGGCGGCGCAAGGTGGTGCTCGCCACCTCCATCGCCGAGACCTCGCTGACCATCGACGGCGTGTCGGTGATCGTCGATGCCGGGCTGCGCCGCCAGCCGGTCTTCGAGCCGGCGACGGGCCTGTCGCGACTGGAAACCGTGCGCATCTCCAGGGCTGCGGCCGACCAGCGCGCCGGCCGCGCCGGACGCACCGCGCCGGGCACCGCGATCCGCCTGTGGCGCGAAGAGCAGACGGCGGCGCTTGCCCTCTTCGACCGGCCGGAAATCCTTGCCACGGACCTCTCCGGTCTCGTCCTCGACTGCGCCGCCTGGGGCGTTGCCGAGCCGGCCGACCTCGCCTTTCTCGATCCCCCGCCCGGCCCCGCCGTCGCCGAGGCGCGCGCGCTCCTGACCGAGCTCGGCGCGCTCGACACCGACGGCCGGCTGACGCCGACGGGCGAGGCCATGCGCGGCCTGCCGCTGCCGCCGCGACTGGCCCATATGGTGGTCGCTGCCGGTGACACGGCGCGACGCGGCGCGGCGCTGCTGGCGGTGCTCCTGACCGAACGCGGCCTTGGCGGCGCCGACATCGATCTCGGCGAACGCCTGCGCCGGCTGGCCGGCGACCGCTCGCCACGCGCCAGGGCCGCTGGCGGCCTTGCCGGCCGGATCGCCAGCGATGCCAGGGCGACCGCACCGCCGCGTTCGGAGGAGCCCGCCACCGAGCCCGGCGAATTGCTGGCGCTTGCCTATCCCGATCGCATCGCCATCGCCCGCGGGGCGCACGGCCATTTCGTCCTGGCCAATGGCCGCGGCGGTGTCGTGGATGCGGCCTCAAACCTTGCCCGCGAACGCTTCCTCGTCGTCGCCGAACTCCAGGGCCAGGCCCGGGCCGGCCGCATTCTCTCGGCCGCCCGCCTGTCGTCCGAGGCGATGGACCGGCTCGTTGGCGAACGCGGCGTCAGCGAGGACGTCGTCACCTTCGACACCGCGTCCCGGCAGGTGCGCGCCCGCCGGGTGCGCCGGCTCGGCCGCGCCACCCTGTCCGAAGCGCCGTTGCCGACCCCGACCGGCGAGGCGACGACGCGCGCATTGGCCGACGGCCTGCGCCGTCTCGGCTTCGCCGTCCTGCCGCTCGGCAAGGACAATGAGCGGCTGCTGCGCCGCTTGCGCTTCCTCGCCGCCGCCTATGGCCCGCCCTGGCCGGACCTTTCCGACGTCGCACTGCTCGCCGGCCTCGAGGACTGGCTGATGCCCTATCTGCCGGGCGTCACCGGGCTGGCGCAGATCACGCCCGGACAGATCTCCGAGGCGCTGCGCGGCCTCGTCCCGCCCGCGGCGGCCAACAGGCTGGAAGCGCTGGCGCCGTCCCATTACGAGGCGCCGACCGGCTCGCGCGTGCCGATCCGCTACGAGGCCGACCAGCCGGTGCTGGCGATCCGGGTGCAGGAGCTCTTCGGCCTGTCGCAGCACCCCACCATCGCCGATGGCCGCCTGAAGCTGACCGTCGAGCTGCTGTCGCCGGCCCATCGCCCGATCCAGATCACCCGCGACCTGCCCGGCTTCTGGGCCGGCTCATGGGCCGACGTGCGCGCCGACCTGCGCGGCCGCTATCCCCGCCACGCCTGGCCGGAAGACCCGGCCAGCGCACCTCCCACTGCCCGCGCCAAGCCACGCGGACAATAGGGGCCCGGGGCGCTGCAGCCATCGCCGCCGCGGCAGAGTCTCCCGTCGACACCGGTCGCAGACGCCTTCGAGCGTTCTTCAGGGGAGGTGGCAGAGCGGTCGAATGTACCGCACCCGAAATGCGGCATACGCTGGATGGACCCTGCCTCGCCTCCGGCCTCAGTCCTTCCGAGCCCTCGGCCACTCTCGGGCTTGTTCCTCTGCGAGGAGGATAGGATGCGCCGAGGCAGCCACTTCGCCCAGCGCGTCCAGTTCTTAAGTCGCGCAGAAGTGTCCATCACCAAGTGTAGGTGAGGCTCGCCGTGACCTTACGGGGATCGCCGTAGAAGCAGGAGGTCTCACCGTTGCAGGAGGCGACGTAGCGCTTGTCTGCGAGATTGGCGACATTGACCTGACCGCGCCAGTTGCCTCGCTCATAGGAGATCGCCGCGTCGAAGACGGTGAAGTCCGGGACTTCCAGCGTATTGGCGAGATCGGCGTAGGACTTGCCGGTCCAGCGCACGCCGCCACCGACACCGAGCCCCTTCAGCCAACCGCTCTGCACCTTGTAGTCCAGCCACAGCGAGGCGAACTGCTCCGGCACCGCCACCGGCGTCAGTCCCTGGTTGATGTCGGATGTCTCAGTGACCTCAAGATCGTAGGCCGTATAGGCCGCAACGGCAGTGAGGCCGTCGGTCAGAGCGAGAGTCCCCTCCAGTTCGACGCCCCTGGACCGGATCTCGCCGACCTGGATCTGGGTGAAGGCGCGGCCGCCGGCGACGTCGTTGACGAGCACGTTGCTGCGGGTGAGATCGAACAGCGAGGCGGTGACGAAGCTGTCGAAGCCGGCCGGCTGATACTTCAGGCCGACCTCGTATTGCTCGCCTTCACCCTGCTCGAAGGGCCGCTGGGTGTCGGGATCGACGCCAAGCACCGGGGTGACGAAGCGCGAGTAGCTGATGAAGGGCGCGATACCGGAATCGAAAACATAAGCCGCGCCCGCCCGGCCGCTGAAATACGTGTCGGACGCTTCGGCGTCGGCGCCCAGATTGTTGTCGAGCGCCGTATCGATGATGTCGGCACGCCCGTTCAGCGTGACAACCAGCCGATCGAACCGGATCTGGTCCTGAGCATAGAAGCCGGTCTGGCGCAGCGTCTGGGTATTGTCGATGTAGATGTTGTCGATCGGCCCGATATTGATGCCGTAGACCGGGTCGTTGATGTTCAGCCGCGAGTAGAGCGTGCTCGTGCCCTGAACATCGTCGATCCTGTAGTCGCGATAGTCGAGGCCGGCAAGAAGCGTGTGGTCGAACGCCCCGGTCGCGAACCTGGCTTCCATCTGGGTGTCGACATTGAAGGAATCGGCCTCCGGCGTCGTGCGGAAATGCAGCCGCGCCAGCTCGTCGGACGTGCCACCGGACAGGCCGTTGAGGAAGGACAGATCGCTCGCATAGCCGAAGGGATAGACATAGTCGTAGGTCGAACGCGTATGCGCGTAGCGCAGATTCTGGCGGACGGTGAAAGTCTCGTCGAAGCGGTGCTCGAACTCGTAGCCGATCATCGCCTGTTCGCGGGAATACTCGTCGACCGACGGATCGCTGGTGAAGAGCTTCGGGTCGATACGACCGAACGTGCGCGGACGGACCGTGCCGTCATAGGGCAGGAAGCCGGGCAGATTGTTGGAATCCTCCGACTGGTAGTAGCCGCGAACCGTCAGGGTCGTGTCAGCATCGGGCGCCCAGGTCAGGGAGGGCGCGACTACGCCCCGGAATTCCTCGCCGATGTCGGCATATGTATCGCCGCCCAGGATCACCGAATTCCAGCGATACGACAGCGAAGCGTCCTCGGTCAGCCGTCCGCCCATGTCGATCATCGAATAGGCCTGCCCGTCCTCGTCGATGCCGGCGGTCAGCGAGAACAGCGGTTCAGTTACCGGGTTCTTGGAGACGAGATTGACGAGCCCGCCGGGCGAGGTGCCGCCATAGAGGACCGAGGCCGGACCCTTCAGGATCTCGACGCGATCGAGGGCGGCCGGATCGATGCGCCAGCTGGCAAAGGCGGTCGAGAACAGCGACAGGCCGTCGAGGAACAGGCCATCCTGCTCGGCAGGGAACCCTCGAATGGTGAACCAGTCGACCCTGTTGTTGGCGCCGAACTGCTGCGAACGGATGCCCGAGGCATAGCGGGTTGCCTCGTCGATGGTGCGAACGCCCTGGTCCTCAAGCTGCGCTTGCGATACCACCGAAACCACCTGCGGCGTCTCCAGCCGCGACGCCGCGCCTTTTGTCGCGCTGGTCGCCTCGGCTTGCACATAGGCCGCACCGCCGGATGCAGAAGACACGACGGGAGATGCCGTCGCAGTCCCGGCGGACGCAGCCGTATCGGCAACCCCGGACTGTCCATCCACCACGACCGCATCGAGGACGACGACGCCGTCTTCCTGCGACTGCGCTGCCGCGAGTCCAGGCAGTCCCATGCACAATGCCCCTGCAAGCACGGACACAAGGCATCCGTTATCCGATTTTGTCACCATGTTGTCCCCGCAATATGACCCCGAGGCGGGATAAGATAAGTTGATAAATGGAGTCAAGTTAATTGCGGCAACGGTCCTCTCACGCCGTTCTCGACAAACCGGCAGCGCCCGCACCGTCCTTGTCGACCCACCAGCACTCGCCTCACTCTCGGCCCCCTGTCCCCGCACCGCTTCTTTTCGGCTCGCGACCGCCACGCGGCAAAGCGCCAGACCCGACGGCGATGCACCCGACAGGATTGTGACCTCCTGCCTTCGGAGGGGAGCGCAGGGCAGCCGATCGCGCTCTGCCGATCAACGCTTCTTGCCGTGCGGCCCGCGATCGGCTAGGGAGATTTCGGTCATGCTGATCCGTTCGCCGGATCCCGCCCGCGACCCGGGCACCCGTAGCTCAGCTGGATAGAGCGCTGCCCTCCGAAGGCAGAGGTCACAGGTTCGAATCCTGTCGGGTGCACCATTCCTGAATACCAGTGGGCACTGTCAGTGCTCCTTCATTGTGAGTTGCCACGAGCGTTCTAAGCCCGTCTCTTGGAACACGAGGTGCTGAAAGTTTGCGATTGCGGCTGCGCAACGCTGCCCGGACCGCTTCGAAGCCCCGGGGATCGACAATCGCGGGGCAGCGAACTGTGACGTGGCCGGTCGTGTCCCCAATCGTGGTGTAACTCGACGGCGGCGTCGCCGATCTCGTCAAACAGACTCTAACCACCGGCCGGATTTTACTCCGGCCGCCGCTGCATGAGCGCCGCCGCTCCGTGGCCTGATTTGTCACCGCCCTACACAATCGATTGATGTCATCAAACCGCGATCGGTGACGATGTGCGGTCCCAAGCCGTTCGAGTACCGTCGAAGGCCCAGGTGAAATTGATCCCGCAATCCCTCGCAAACCCGCCATGCCGTCGATACCCGCGTTGTCGCGAGTTGCGTCCCCGTTCCACCAGATGGATCGAGATTTGGTCCTTTGCCGGCTCTTGGATCGGCAAGGTGCTCGACGACGTTCGGCCTGGGTCGAGCGGACCACCCTTGGAAACCGCAGCGGAGCGGATCAAGGGGCAGGGTCGCCCCGTCGGGCTGAGTACAGGATGGCTTCGGACACGCCAGCGCGTTCGGGTCAATCTTTCGTAGGGGGAGATGGCTCTGGTGGTTTATATGTAAAAGTAGAATTGCGGCCTTTCCGAAGCGAAGCAGTATCATACCAATCGATCTCGGCTCCCCATTGCCCGGAGAACGGAGAGGAGTTACGGTCTACAGCCATCGCTCGTCTCCTTCTCGCTCAAGATTACATCTTCTAATCGGGCGCTGGTCGTTGATACGATTGGGGCAGCGCGCGGATGGTGTTGGAACTGAAAGACGTTGCGGAAGGTCTCGGCTTTCCGGAGGGGCCGGTCGCGATGTCGGACGGCTCCCTGCTTTTCGTCGATATAGCGAGAGAGACGCTCGCCCGGCTATTGCCGAATGGCCGGGTCGAGACTGTGGCTTCGTTGCCTGGCGGGCCCAATGGCGTGGCGATCGGACCCGATGGCGCGGCCTATGTGTGTAACAATGGTGGCGTCTACAGCTTCGTCCCGTTCGGTGACGACCATATCACGGTACCCGCGCCAACGCGTCCGAACTATCGCGGCGGCTCGATCCAGCGGGTCGATCTCACGAGCGGCGAAGTCACGCTTCTCTATGACGCTTATGAAGGCAAGCGGTTGCTTGCACCGGACGACATCGTCTTCGATGCGGCTGGCGGCTTTTGGTTCACCGACACGGGTTACCAGGAGCCGGACCTGCTCCGTACCGGTTCGCTCTATTACGGCGACATCCATGGCGCACCGCTGAAGTGCGCCGCCTCGATCCCGACGGCGAACGGCGTGGGTCTCTCGCCCGACGGCAGGACGGTCTACGTTTCCGACACGATCTTCGGGCGGCTTTGGGCGCTCGATATTACTGGCCCTGGCACTGTGGCCGCCGGGCCGTTGCCGCAGATGCCCGGACGTGTCGTCGCGACCCTGCCGGGTTATCAATGGCTCGACAGCCTGAAGGTGGAGGCAGGCGGTCGCGTCTGCGTCGGAACGATTTTCAACAGCGGGATCACGGTTTTCGACCCGACTGTGGGGGAGAGCGAGGCCCCGCAGCACGTTGCGGTGCCGGATCTCTTCACAACCAACCTGTGCTTCGGTGGCGCGGACATGATGGATCTGTGGATCACTGCGTCGAGCACCGGCAGGATCTACAAGACCCGGTGGCCGCGTCCAGGCCTTCGCTTGGCTCACCAATGCTGACGGCTGCCGAAGACGACAGCCGTCTCGCCGAGAAGCTGGTCGAAGCGCTCTACCGGCCCGACGGCAGCCGCGCCCTGCGACCGGTGCATGCGCTCGGCATCGGAGCGACGGGAACATTCGTCGCGTCGCGGATTGCGAGCGACTTCTGTGTGGCGGAACATTTCTCCGGCGAGCCGATCACCACGACCGTCCGCTTTTCCAACGGATCGGGATGCGCAACGGCGCATGACGGATGGTCGGACGTGAGGGGGATGGCGACGCGCTTTCATCTTGCGGACGCCGCCGCGACCGACCTCGTCGCGATGACGCTGCCCGAATTCTTCACGGCGACGCCCGAAGCCTTTCTCGACTTCGCCGCCGCGGCCCGCCCGGCGCCGTATAAGGGCGAGTCCGTCTGGCGCAAGTTGCGCGCGCTGCTCCGCCTCGAATTGCCGCTGCGCAATCCCTATCCGGGCGAGACCATCAGCCCTGATTCCGGTGCGATCGCTTTTGCGGACGTTCATCCGAACGCCCGTCTCGCCGTGTTCGGGGCAGCGGCGATCGGCGCTCCGCTCAGCTATGTCCGAGCTTCCTATCATGCGGTTCACACCTTCGTCGTTACGGGAAAAGACGGTACACGGCGTCACGTGCGTTTCAGCTGGCAGCCAATTGCCGGTGTCGCCAATACGAACAAGTCCGAGACGCCGGTCGACAGCTACCTCTTGGCTGAGTTGCGGACACGACTGGAAAAGGGGTCGGATCGCTTTTCACTCGTGATGACGATCGGCGAGACGGGCGACGCCTTCGATGACCCTACGCGGCCTTGGCCGCCCCACCGCGTGCGCATCGTCATGGGCACGATGACTATCGAGGCCGTCGCCGACGATCAGGCCGAGGCGAGCGAGCGATTGAGCTTCAATCCCTGGCTTCTCGTCCACGGCATGGAGGCGTCCGACGACCCAGTCCTGCGCGTGCGCAAAGAGGCCTACAAGATTTCGAGCGCGCGCCGCGGCGGCGCGCCTTGTCCATTTGCGGGGGGGTGAAGGAATGTCGCTGGAAAGCCGCTTCGGCCGATACGTCGACGCTCTGCCCGAAAAGGCCTGGTTCAAATTTCTCGCGACGCATGTCGTGGTGCCGTACTGGAACTGGCTTGACCCTAAGCCGAAGCTGCCGGGCGGCCCGCGACCATCGACCCAGCCAAGCGAGAACGTGCAGCGCATGATGAATCTCGTCATGCCGCTTGCCGACACATCTTCCCTCGGTCGCGCCAAGGCCGTGATGGCCATCGCCCAGAACGCCGAAGAGATCTTCGCCGGTCTCGACAATGTCGGCACTGTCCACACGGCGCGCTTCGTCATCCTCGAGGACAATTTGTGCATGATCTCCGTCTATGACGGCGACTTCAGCAACTACATCCGCGACTTCATCGAAACGATCGGTTCGGTCTTCGACGACGTCATGTCCCTCGTGAAAGGTGGCGAAGTGCTCATTCCCACGGCGCAGAACGTCGATGCGTTCATCGATTGGGTGCACGAGCACGACCTGTTCCAGGCCCCCGACTTTCCCACGGAACTGTTTGCGCTCCAAGACGAGCGGGCGGGCAGGAAGCAGGGGACGCCGCACGAACTGCGCTCCCTGCCGCGCGAACTGATCCTGCAGTTGCAGGCCAATCGCAACCTTTCGCTCGGCGGCGGCTACCGGGCTTATCCCGGGGTGTCGGCGGCGCAGGTGCGAAGCCGGTTCGGGATGGGCTGGTGAGCCAGTTTCCCGACCTCGCCGAGCTGCAGGGCAATATCCTGCACGGGTACCGCCGGGCCGTGGTGCGCCATCTCATGCTGGAGGTCGTGGACCGGGCGGCTGCACAACGCTTTCTCGCCGCCAGCATCGCCGGCGACAGCTCCGATGTCCCCGCCATCACGCGGGGGACGATTCTGGAAAAGCTGCCGGATGTCTGCTTCAATCTGGGCTTGACCTACGAGGGCTTGCGAGCGTTCGGAACGCCGGCGACGCACCTGGCGTCCTTCCCGACCGAGTTCGTCGAGGGGATGGCGCGGCGCGCTGCGAAGCTCGGAGATTTCGGCGCGAGCGCGCCGGAGAATTGGCCTTCGCCCTTCGATCGGCCGGAACGCGTCCACGTCGTCGCCACCTTGTACGCCGACAAGACCGCTTCGCTCGATCGAGCGACCGAGCAGGTTGAGAATTTCGCCGTAGGGTCGCATTCCGCTTTCGCCGTGGCCGGTGTCCGCGACGGCCGCAACCTCGACGGAAACAAGGTGATCTTCGGCTACAGAGACTCCATCTCGCAACCGAGCATCAGAAATGACGATATTCCCGACAAGGAAAGGGATCCGCCGGGCACGGTCCTGCTGGGCTATCCGACGCGTTCCGAGGGAATCGTGTTTCGCGTTCCGACGCCACCGGTGCTCGGCCGCAACGGTACCTTCAGCGTCTTCCGCGTCCTCGCCCAGGACGCATTCGGTTTCGAAGACTATCTCGATCGCGCCGCCGATGAACTCATCGCAAACCATGACGTCGATCGGTTGCTCGCGCCGGGTGCCGAAAGGCGCATCGGCAGCGGCCTCACCCAGCACGGCGCCTTGCGAGAGATCGTGGCCGCGCAGATGTGCGGACGCTGGCGCGATGGTACGCCCTATGCCGTTTCGCCCGATTGGCCCCTGTCCGGCTCGACGGAACTCGGCATGGAAGAGTCCGACGGAACGCCGCCCAGGTCCTGGGACTTGCGAAACGATTTCGACTACGGCCCAACCTCGCGCTGTCCCGTCGGCTCACACATGCGCCGCGTCAATCCGCGTGGCGGGCTGATCGTCCAACGGATCGCCAACCACACGCGGCGCCTGGTGCGGCGCGGCATGACCTACGGTCCCGATTTCGATCCCGCCATCCGCGACGACGAGGAGCGCGGCCTGCTCGGCCTTTTCATCGGTGCCAACCTCGGCGCCCAGTTCGAGGCCGTCATGTGCGACTGGCTGAATCTCGGCCTGCACCATCCCGATATCACCGGTTCCAATGATCCGCTGATCGGCGCGAACCAGCCGGAGACGAGCTGGTTCGACCTCACCGCCCGCGACGGCGGCGCGATCCGGCTACGCGGCTTTCCGCGTTTCGTCACGACGCGCGGGGGTGCCTATACGTTCCTGCCCAGCCTGCCCGCGCTCGGCTACTTGTCAAAGCTGCCCTAGCGGGCCCCGAGTTCGGCGAGTGCAGTTTCGATGCGCAACAGCATCGGCGATGCGCCGGACGATGCAACGATGCGCTGCGCCGCCGTCAGATGTTGAATCGCCAACCGCTTCCTTCCGCGGGCCCGGTTCACCATGCCCAGAACCATCTCCGCATGGCCGATATGTTGGCCATCAGCGTCGAATTGCGGGTTCGAGCGTGCATGATCGACCAACGCCAAGATGTGTCTCGGCCCAAACAGAAAAATTCCCGATAGCGAGAAGAAGTTTCGTGCCAGCACACCAGGCGAGGCGTGGCCGGACCCGGACAAAATCGCCAGATACGCCTCGCACAAGGTCAGACGGTTCCAGTCGGCGGCTACGCGGTAACCTTCTTTCTCGCGTTGCACGATGCATCCCTCGATGTGGCGCAAGCCGGCGCTGATACGTCCGTCCATTACCAGCGCGATGCCCTGCATCGTGTCCGGTCCGGTTAGGAAAAGCCCCCAATCCTGCTGCCTGCAGTATGCCACAAAGGCTGCAGCTTCCGCCGAAGCGCCCGGCACGCCCAGCACCAATCGGGAGGCATGGCGCGCGGCGCTGGCGATCGCTTTTTCGAACGGCGCCTTCGAAACCTCGAGCGCCTGCTCGGCCCTGTCCAGCGCCGCCCCGTAGTCGTTGCTCATCATCGCGATGAGCGCCTGCATGGCGGTGCCGTAGCCAAGCGCCCGCGGATCGTTGGTTCGGTGACCCACGGCGATCATATCCGAGGCGACGTCGCGGGCTTGTGCCATTCGTCCGCGCGTGACGCTGTTCCAGCCGAGGTGGGCCCGGAAGATGTTGTGAAGATAGGCGTCGTCAATGTCTGCGAGCAGCACTTCCGCCCGCTGGCGCTGGGCCTCGAAGGCTTCGCTGCTCAATTGTCCGCAATAGCAGGACAGCGCCATCTCGCTCACCAGCGCGTAAGCGAGCGCGCGTTTGTCGTCGAGCCGGTCCGTCATCGCCGACAGTTCGTTCTGGACATCGAGAGCGGTACGATATCGGCCGCACCAGATCAGGCAAAATATGTAGTGGTGCAGGAAATAGGCGTGTTCGCGGCTGTCGCCGAATCCCTCGAGGATCGGTCGCACCTCCGTGGCCAGTTCCAGCATCGTCGTCACTTGCAGCGAGATGTTCGACGAAAGCGCATAGTCGGCGAGAAAGGCGGCGAGTTGTTCCGGCTGGGCACATGCTGGGTCTCGCCTGTAAATGGCAATCGCCGAGGCCAGATACCCATTGGCCTCGCCGAGAGAGAAGACACTCAGGCTGCTGGCCGCCGCGCGGGCGGTGTAAGTGAAGGCCAGATCGGTGCAATCGGTGTGGGCGTAATGGTAGGCCAATGTCTGGGCGATCTCGGACAGCCGCCCCGCATGACGATTTTCCAGCGCCCGTGCGACGGCTAGGTGAAGGGCGGTGCGCCGGTCCGACAGGAGACTGTGATAGACCGTGTCGCGCATGAGAACATGCCTGAAGGCGTGGCTTGACGAGCCCGGTTCACGATCAATGATCCCCTGTGAATGCAGCCGATGCAACGCGGCCCCCGAATCCACGAGCCCAACGACGCTTGCAAGAAGGCCAGGGTCAAAACGACGTCCGATAGCCGCGGCTGCCTGCAGGAGCGCGCGGTCCTCCGGTTCCAGCCGGTCCATCCGGGCGGCAAGAAGGCCATGAAGGCTTTCAGGCAAGGCGGTGTGGCCGATTTCATCGTCGTACTCCACCCGGTCGCCCGCGACACGCAATGCCCCTCGATGGAGCAGTGAATTCAACAATTCCTCGACGAACAGGGGGTTACCGCCCGCGCGTTCGCCCAGCTGCCGCACCAATGCGTCCGGCAGTTCGGCGACGCCAAGCTGCGCGCGGGCCTTGTCGCCAATATCATTGATGGCGAGCGGTTCGAGCCGCAGCGTCGTCACGGAATGACGGTTGCACCATTGGGGGTCATAGAGCGGTCGACGCGTCTGAATGATCATGAGGTTCGGCTGGCTGCCGCCTTCGACCAGCCCCAGCAGCAGTTCCGCCGACGCGCCGTCGATCCAATGAATATCTTCCAACAAGATGACGACATGCGTGTCGCGACACCGCTCCGCAAGCAAGGCTGGCAGCAGGTCGCGGGTGCGCAGCCCGATGAGGACGCCGTCCATCCCGTCGAGCGCGCCCAGCGGCACGTCGAGTTCCAGCAGATTGAAGAGCAAGGCGAGATTTTCGGTCGAATGCAAGCCCGATGCACGCAGCCCCATTTCCAGCTTGCGCGAGATCTCGTCGAGTGAATCCTTGGTGGCGATTGCGAAGGCGCTGCGCATGATCTCGATGAAGGGAAGGAATGGCGTCCGCTGCCCGATTGCCGAGCATTGGCCGGTAAGAACCAGCAGATTCCAGTCCCGTACCCGCTGCAGGAACTCGAAGCTCAGGCGGGTCTTGCCGAGGCCGGCGTCACCAACAATGTCAACGACTTGCAACTCTTCACGCGATGCCTCCAGCGCTTCCAACAGGGAGGTGACCTCCGCGTCACGGCCAACGTGAAGTCCCAGGCCGCGCGAAACCGAGGCGGTAAAGCGCGTCGCATCCTCGCGCACCGCATTCAGATGCCAGAGTATCTGCGGCGTCGAAATGCCCTTTATGGGGTGTTCGCCTTCATAGCTTACCTCGGCCAGCCATTCGACCAGCCGTCGCGTGGCATCGCAAATCAGGCAACCGCCTGAAGGCGCGAGCTTTTGCACCCGTGAAGCCAGATTCACGCAATTGCCGACAACGGTCAGCGGTCCCGTCTCTCCTTCGACCGAGGCCATGACAACGATGCCTGAACTGACGCCCACGCGCATCTGCGGGCGGACACTGAACGCCGCCTCAAAGCTCTCGGCAGCTTGCGCGAATGCGGTTTGGATCCACAGCGCCGCCCTACACGCGCTCAGCGCGGCATCTTCCTGCGCATCGGGAACGCCGAAAATCGCCATGACGCTGTCACCACCGAAGGCGCGAACGGCGCCGCCGTATTTCTGCACGGCCTCTGTCAGTCGATCATAGACCATGCGCGTGAACGCGAGTGACCGCTCCTCCCCCAGTTGCTCTATGACGGCAGTGTAGCCCACCATATCGGCAAAGAGCACGGTAGCTAGACGACGTTCTCCCGCCTGCATCGTCCCCTCCCGAGAACATCGCAGATAGCTGCGTGATCCGGACTGTAGGACCTAGGAAAAATCCCGCATAGCGATATTTCGTCAGATGTCGTCGTGATAGCTGAACCGCACCGACTTCGGGGAAAGCCGCCTGTGAGACAAGTGGCGGTCGTGTCCCCATAGGTGGTGTAGCTCGGCGATAGCGTCGCCAATCTCGTCCGCGCCTTTCATCGCGCTGTAGGACGAGATTGGCGGCGCGGTGGTCACCAGCGGTTTCCGGTTAGGCTTGGGTTGCGAGACCTAACTGCAACCGGAGATCCCCTGATGACCAATGACATGATGGGCCTGCGCAGCCTTCTGGAGAAGACCCCTGATGCCGATCTGCTGCGCGAGATGATCGGCTTTGCCGCCGAGCGGCTGATGGAACTGGAGGTCGGTGCCGCGACTGGCGCCGGCTATGGCGAGAAGAGTGCCGAGCGCCTCGCCCAGCGCAATGGCTACCGCGACAGGGACTGGCAGACGAGAGCCGGCACAGTCGAGTTGCGCATCCCAAAGCTGCGCAGGGGCAGCTACTTTCCCGGCTTTCTGGAGCCGCGGCGCATGGCCGAGAAGGCCCTGACGGCCGTCATTCAAGAGGCCTATGTCCAGGGCATCTCGACGCGCTCGGTCGACGACCTGGTCAAGGCGATGGGCATGACCGGCATCTCCAAGAGCCAGGTGTCGAGGCTGTGTGAAGAGATCGACGGCAAGGTAAAAGCCTTTCTGGAGCGGCCGATCGAAGGCGACTGGCCCTATCTCTGGATCGACGCCACCTACCTCAAGGTCCGCCGCGGCGGCCGCATCGTCTCGGTTGCCGTGATCATCGCCGTCGGCGTCAACGCCGATGGCCGGCGTGAGGTTCTCGGCATGGAGATCGGCACCTCGGAAGCCGAGCCGATCTGGACCGAGTTCCTGAGAAAGCTGACCCGACGCGGCCTTCGCGGCGTGAAGCTCGTCGTGTCCGACGCTCACGAGGGCATCAAAGCCGCGGTCACCAAGGTGCTAACGGCGACATGGCAGCGCTGCCGCGTGCACTTCATGCGCAACGTCCTGGCCCATGCTGGCAAGAGCGGCCGTCGTGTCGTCTCCGCCTTCATCGCCACCGCCTTTGCCCAAGAGACGCCAGAGGCCGCCAGCCAGCAATGGCGCTCCGTCGCCGACCAGATCCGGCCAAAGGTGCCGAAGCTCGCTGCCATCCTCGACGAGGCCGAGCCCGACGTGCTGGCCTACATGACCTTCCCTAGGGAGCATCGGGCCAAATTGCACAGCACGAATCCGATCGAGCGGCTGAACGGCGAGATCAAGCGGCGCACCGACGTCGTCGGCATCTTTCCCAACGATGAGGCCATCCAGCGCCTCGTCGGCGCGCTGCTGCTCGAGCAAAATGATGAGTGGGCGGTTCAGCGGGCCAGGTACATGACACTGGAATCCGTCGCTCCCCTGAGCGATGATCCGTTCGTTAGCCTGCCAGCCGTGGCACGCTGATCAATCCGGCTTGGCCGGAACCGCACGGCCATCGCCGTCAGCTACACCACATGGTGGGACACTATCCAAGTGGCGTCCCCCGGAAGAGATGGATGCGCTGTCGGTTCGAGCGGGTAATTAGCCCGGAGCCGGTCGATGCACTTTTCGTATCGTTCGGTGGTCTCCGCAGTTCGCGAAGTCGATCCGGTGAGACACGATGTGGAATCAGTCAGTTGCGTAGCGGTCGCCATCACAGCGCGACCTTCAACGTCCAGCGCCCAGCTTCATCCTGTCGGATGCATCATTTCTGGACAGAACTGCAAACAGGATCCATGCCATCGGTAACGTTGCCTCAATTCTGACGTTGGACAGGCAGTCACGGAACTTGGTCTGCCCGGCGGACAGCCCCTCAACCGTGTTCAGGCACTGCAGCGCCGCGGTCGGGAATCAGCGGGCTGCGATCGAGGGAGTGGTGCCGGTTTGGGCTTGCGAACGACGATAGATGCGGGACGCCCCTGCGCGGAGGATATCGGCAGGCGCCCGGCGCGGCGCGCGACAGGCTGGCTGGCGACGGCCGGCGCGTGGGGATGCCGCCTGCTCGCGGCCGGGATCGCGATGACGATGATGGCGGGCGCCGCTTTTGCCGCGCCGGCCTGTTCCGGGGAGCGACGCTTGCAGACCAACGGCGTCAACCTGATCCGCACCGAGAACGCGCCCTTCGGGTCGCCGGCCAGCCGCGAGAGCCTCGCCCGCCTGGCGAAGCTCGGCGCCGACAACGTGGCGATCGTGCCGTTCCTCTGGCAGCCGGGGCCGCACGATCCGCAGATCGGGCTCGGGTCCGACATGAGCCTCGACGAGCTGCGCGTGGCGATCGCGGCGGCGCAGGCTGCGGGCCTCGACGCCTTCGTCAAGCCGCATGTCTGGGTGCCGCAGACATGGGCCGGCGCCATCGCCATGCCCGATGATGCGGCGTGGACCACCTGGTTCGGCCACTACCGCACGGCATTGATCGACATCGCGCAGGTGGCGGCTGATGCGGGCGCGACGTCCCTCGCCGTCGGCACCGAGCTGGTGCAATCCACCGGCCGGCCGGAATGGCCGGCCCTCATTGCGGAGATCAGGGCGATCTTCCCCGGCACGCTCGTCTATGTCGCCCACAATGCCGACGAGGCCGAGACGGTGCCGTTCTGGGCGCAGCTCGACCGGATCGGCGTCAGTCTCTATCCGCCGCTCGGCGCCGACGACGCGCGTCAGGACTGGGCCGCAGCGATGGCCGATCAGCTCCGGCGTATCGCGGCCGTGTCACGAAAGAGCGGGCGGAACGTCTGGGTGGCGGAGTACGGATTGCGATCGGCAGCGGGCGCTGCGGCCAAGCCCTGGGAGAGCGCCGAGGAACGCGACGCCGCGGCCGACGACGTCCTTCAGGCGGCGGTGATCGCCGAATGGCATTGCCAGTTCGACCCGGCCGTCGTCGAAGGCGCCTGGGTCTGGCGCTGGTTCACCGATCCCGACGCCGGTGGGCGGACCGACACTGATTTCACGGTGCAGGGGAAACTGGCCGAAGGCGTGCTGTTCTGCCACTGGCGCGGCGGCTGCTGAGCCGCCGGGGCGGCTCAGAACCGGTGCCAGACGGCGGCGACGAGGCCGCGTTCGCGCAGGGCGTTCTCACCGGCGATGGTGGCGACACCGCCGAGCTGCAGCGACCAGCTTTCATTGACGTCCCAGACGCCGCTGAGCTGCAGCTTGTGTTCGCTACCGCTGACGAAGAACGATTTCTCGCTGCCGTCGCCGATCGAATTGAACGACTGGACCAGCAGCAGAAGGTCGTCGGCCGGGCGGGTGCCGAAGGTCACGTCGGCCTTGAACTCGCTCGGCGGATCACCGAAGCGGGCGCGATAGCCGAGCTGGACATCGAGGAAGGACGACCAGCTTCCGATGCCGAAGGAGCGGCCGTAGAGCATCCGCATGTCGAGTTCGGGATCGGTGTTGCCGATGGAGGCCGGATCGTCGTCGTCATAGGTGCCCGGGATGCGGGCGACGACCTGTCCCGACAATACCGAGACGTCGTCGGACCACAGCCTGACGCGGCCGCCCAGCTCGGAATAGCCGAGCCCGAAGCGCGACGCGTCGGTCGGTTGGCCGATATCCACCGACTGGAGCTGCGGCTGCAGGATCGCCGTCACCGCGTCGGTGATGCCGTATTCGATCAGCGTGTTCAGTTCGAACTTGCGATAGTCGGGGATGTCGACGGCGCTGCCATCGTCATCGAAGCCCTTGGGCGAATCCGAATAGGTGCCCGAGACGATGACCTGGCCGTGGCCCTTCGCCTGGGTCCAGGCGCCGGCATGCGCCGCGGCCGTGCCGGCCCCGACGATCGCGGCGGCGAGCAGCGCGCGCAGGGCGACCCGGCCGATCATGGGACGAGCAGCGCGGTGCGGGAGACGACGCGGTCGCCGCCATCCTCGGCGGCCCGCTCAGCCGCGGCGATCGCGTCCGCGACCACGTCGCGCGGGGTCCGCTCGCGCCCGTCGGAGATGACCGTGCCGACGCTCAAGGTCGTGCCGGTGCCGGCGACACCGGAACGCGCGCGTGCGGCGAGCTCAGCCAGTTCGGCCTCGGTGCAGTTTCTTGCAAAGGCGACGAAGATGCCGTCGTCGTAATGCGCCAGATGGTCGCCGATGCGGGCCGGCAGCGCCTCCAGCACGCGTGCGGTGCTCTTGATCAGGTCCCGCGCCGCCTGGTCGCCGTCGCGGACGCGCACCCGGTCCAGATCGTCGATCTGCCAGGCCAGCGCCCCGAAGCGGGGCGCGTCGGCGGCGGGGGCCCGCTGGACAAGCGCCTCGAAGGTTTCCCAGCCGAGAAGCCCGGTCAGCGGATCGACGAAGGTCAGGGCACTGGCGGCCCTGCCGGCTTCCGGCCCGCGCCCGGTTTCCAGAAGCTCGGCCTCGCGGGCCTGGCGCAGATCGCGCTCGCCGCGCAGGCGGGCGATGCTGCGCACCCGCGCCAGCAGCTCGAGCCGATGGATCGGCTTGGTGACGTAGTCGTTGGCGCCGGCGATGAAGGCCTGGGAAAGGGAGTCGGAATCACTGAGGGAGCTGACCATCAGGATCGGCAGATCCTGGTGCCGGGCATCGGCGCGGATGCGCGCACAGACCTCGATGCCGTCCATGCCGGGCATCATCACATCGAGCAGCACGAGGTCGAAGGCGTCATCCGACCCGCTGCCGCCCTGTGCCAGACGATCCAGCCCCTCCTGCCCGGAGGTGGCGAAGGTCAGATCCTCGTAGCCGCCGGACGACAGGGTGACGGCCATGATGTCCCGTGCATCCTCGGAATCGTCGACCACCAGTATGCGCATCACTTCCCCCTTGAACGCGCCCGGCCCGTCCCGAAACCCGCTACAGCGCGGGCGCGGTGCGGGCCGCCGCGGCCGCCCCTGTCTCATCCGGCAGGCTGCGGCTCCGGTTCCGGCCGGCGTGCATCGCGGACCAGTCTTTCATACACCCGCCATCCCTCGAAATGGTAAACGAGCCCATAATCCGTGGCACCGTTGCGGAAGAGCCGCGGAAACGCCTGGTTGATGCGATCGCGCACCACGATGTCGACCGCCGGGTCGCGGACCGCGACGAAACGCGTCTGCAGCCGGGCCGCCAGAAGATCGAGTTCGAACCGCGTCGAGCCCGGCACGACAAGGCCGGCACCGGTGCCGCGCAGGGCCACCAGTTCGGGATAGGCATTGGTGTCGACGAGGATCTCCGACCGGGAGGCCAGGAAACCGGCCAGCTGACCGAGCGGGGTCGGCACGGCCTCGGACCGTCCCAGTGCGGCATTGCGCCACGCGGCGGTGTCGGCGGTCGGATTGTCCGCCAGCCAGAAGACGCTGCCGACGAGGCCAGCGACGAGAAACAGGATGGTGCGCGTCATGCGCCGGCTGTTGCCTGAGGCGAAGATGGCAAAGGCGGCGGCAAGCCCGAGGACCGGAGCCAACGCCACCGCCGGATCGAAGCGGGCGCCCAGGAGGCCCGACAGGGCGAACCCGAGGATCGGCAGACTCAAAAGCGCGATCATCGGCACGAACAGCGCCGGATTGCGGCCTGCCCGCACGGTGGCGAAGATCAGGACCGGGGCGCACAGCACCAGACCGCCGATCATGCGCAGGGCCGCCTGGCCCGGGGTCTGCGGCAGCGCATAGGCGTCGAAGGGCGCGGCCAGCGTGCCGAGAAACGCCCAGGGCGCGTCGGCGAAGACCTGCCCGACATAGGCAAAGGCGAGGAAGGCGAATCCGAGCGGGAAGAGCAGCGACAGATAGAGGCTGCCCGGCGTGCGTTCGATGAGCTGCGGCGCGCAGGCCAGCGCCAGCAGCGGCAGGGCGGCCAGGGCGAGCGCGATGCCATAGGGATGCGAGAAGGCCATCAGCGCCAGCGCGAAGGCCAGCGTCATCACGTGGGAGGCGGTCCCGTCCGCCCGCAGGCCGATGAAGCCGGCGGCGAACATGAAGACGGAGGTCACCAGCAGCACGACGCCCGGCCCTTCGGCCAGTGCCCGCAGGAACAGCGGGTTGGCAACCAGAAGCAGGGTGATGATCGCGGTGGTGACTTTGCCGATGCCGGCACTGCCGAGGCTCGACGCGACGACGACCGCGAACAGGCCGCCGGCCAGCGCGGCGGCGGTCAGCGCCGGCAGTTGCGACGCATCGCCGACGAGCGCGGCGCCCAGCGACAGGAGATAGGGCAGCGGCGGATAGGCCGTGGCGACCGCACCGAAGCTGTCGCGCCCCTCGGCGGCGAGGATCGCCTGTCCCGAGGAGGCCAGAACGCCCGACGAGACATAGCCATGCGCGGCGGTCCAGAGCAGCGCGGCAAGGCAGACCAGGAAGAAGACGGCCCAGATGGCGAGGAGGCGCAGCGCGGCGATCATGCCGCCACCGCCACCGCCACCGCTTCGGGCTTCTCGCCGTCGGCGCTCTTGGCCTGCTCCAGCTCATTGGCGGTGAACTTGGAAATGCCGTGCTGGGTCTTCTCCCAGTAGAACGGATTGACGATGAGCTGCCACAGACCCTTGTAGGCGGCGATCGAGGTCAGCACCCAGTACCAGACGACGGTGATGCCGTAGGGCGCGAGTTCGAGCCAGCCCCGGCGGAAGGGCGCGATCATCGTCAGGTAGATGAACAGGCCATTGCCGGCGAGCAGGTTGAGCAGGGCGAAATACAGGATCGTCTGCGGGAACAGCGCGTCGAAACCGGTGGTCTCGCTCAGGAGCCAGCCGGCGAAGATCAGCCAGAAAATCGGGTTGAGCAGCCCCGACAGCATGGTGCCGCCGATGAAGAAGACGAAGCCCGCCACGCCGAGCGGGCCGATGCTGCGGATCAGATGCAGCGGCCGGCGGGTGTGGACGAGGAAGGTCTGCATGTAGCCCTTGATCCAGCGCGAGCGCTGCCGGATCCAGTTGCCGGTGTTGCAGTTGGCTTCCTCGAAGGTGGTGGAATCGATCACCCGGACCCGGTAGCCCTTCTGGGTCATGCGGATGCCGAGATCGGCGTCCTCGGTGACGTTGAACGGATCCCAAGCGTGCAGTTCGCGCAGCACGTCAATCTTGAAATGGTTCGAGGTGCCGCCGAGCGGGATCGGCACACCCAGACGCTCCAGACCCGGCAGCATCAGGTCGAACCACAGCGCGTAGTCCAGCGTGAACATGCGCGTCAGCCAGTTTTCCTGCGCATTGTAATAGTTCAGGCGGCACTGGATGCAGGCGGTGTTCGGCTCGCTCCGGCGGAAGGCGGCGACGACCTTGCGCAGCTGGTCGGGCTCCGGCTTGTCCTCGGCGTCGAAGATCACGAGGAGATCGCCGCGCGCGAATTTCAGCGCGTAATTGCAGGCCTTCGGCTTGGTCTGCGGCATCGAGGCGGGCACCCGGACGATTTCGAAGATGCCCTCCAGCCCGAGGGCCTTGGCCGCATCGATCGTCTCGTCGTCGGTCTCCTCCAAGACGATCTTGATGTCGAGCTTGGCCAGCGGATAGTCGAGATTGCGCAGGGCATGGGCGAGGATCGGCAGCACTTCGGGCTCCCGGAACATCGGCACCAGGATCGTGTAGACCGGCAGGTCGGCCTCGCGCAGCAGCCGCGCGTCGACCTCGATGGTGCGGCGGCGCCGGGACTGGCCGAAGCCGCCATACCAGACGAGGCCGGCCTTGAAGGCGAAATTGCCGAGATAAAACAGCGTCACGAGACAGTTGATGGCGATCATCGTGCCGAGCGGTGCCAGGTAGAAGCCGACGGCCAGCAGCGTGAACAGGCCATAGGCGCCGACGATCTGATTGGTCGTGATGACCCGCTGGGCCGACATTTCCGGGTCGATCTCGGCGAGCTCGTAGACCGCCTGGTGGGACAGCTCCTCGCGGAACACACGCTGCAGCGACCAGACGATGTCGAATTTCGACGTGACGACGAGATCGAAGGCCGGGCCGAACTTGCGGCGCAGGAAGAGAATGACCTCCGGACCCGGCCGGGCGGTGGCGATCTGCAGCCGGCCGTTCACGCGGCGCCACGGCAGGACGAGGTTGCGGGCGCAGTCGTCATGGTCGGCCGGATCGAGCAGCGCATCGTCCGGCGGCTCGTCGATCAGGTTCACAAAGGGCAGGTCGAAATGCTCGGCGACGGTCCGGTACAGATCGAGCGGCCGCGCCCAGGTCCGCGTCAGAAGCACGTCAATCAGGCTAACGTTCCAGGCTTCAGCGCGGGTGCGCGTCTCGTCCAGCTGGGCGAGCGTGATGAGCCGCTTCTGGACGAGACGGTTGCCGATCGCGACGTCGGTTGCGCTCAACGCCATCGCGGTCAGCCGGCCCGGCGACGCCGGTAGATGCGCGACAGGAGGGTGACGAAGACGAGCGTGCCGATGATCCAGAGCGCGCCGATGATCCACGGCCAGTATTGCCGCGCCAGATCCGTCAGCGAGAGATGATCGGGATAGGTGACCTGCACGAGCTGGTCGCGTGTGGTCGAGAAGGCGAAGGCCAGGCCGGCCTCGTCGACGAGGGCGACGTCACCCCGGTCGAGGGCGACCGGCACGATTGGAGCCGCCGCGTCGCCGGACCCTGCATCGGCGTCGGGCCGGATCCAGAGACCCGTGACGTCGCCGGCCCGCACGATCTGCACGATGGTGTAGTCGTCGAGACCGCCGATATCGAGCAGCGGATCGCCCCCGGCATCGGTCAGCCGGACGCGCCCCTCGTCGAAGCGGACGGGGCTGTCGATCCCTTCCGGCAGCGTGTCCGCCACGAGGATGAACGGCGCCTGCGGCGCTTCGCCAACCGGGCCGTAGCGCAGATCGAAGGGCGTGTCCGCCGAGATTATGCCGGCGACCAGCGAGGCAGCGACCGCTCCCTGGGGCGAACCGGCGGCGGCCTCGGGCATGAAGACCGTGACGCCGGACCCGAAGGCCGAAGTCGCCTCGAAAAACTCCGCCGCCGGCCGGCCGAGCGCGGTCGTCTCGATGCTGCTCGTCGGCAGAAGCTGCACGGGAAAGCCCTGCGGCGGGTTGGCGCAATCGCCGGTATCGGGCTGGCGCTGGGCGAGGATCCGCAGCGCGTTCTCGCGGCCGGCCAACCCGGCGGGGATCGATGCCGACAGGGTCACCGGATTGCCGCCCGGCGAAGTGGTGCTGGCCAGCAGGTAGTTGTTGAGGAAGGCCGCGATGGTTACGTCCGAGCCGCGGGTGTCGGTCGCCACCGCCAGATCGAGATCAAGCCGCGACGGCCGCGTGCCGGCCGGCAATTGCGAACCGAGGAAGGCGGCGTCGAAGACGACCTGATCGACCAGGCTGGCGCTGGTGAGCGGGATGCCCAGATCGGCAAAGCTGGTCGCCGAAGCCGTGTCCTGGCCATCGTTTGCCGCTGCGACCGACAGGGACGATCCGAGCGCCAGGGCCTGCCAGCGCGACGACAGCAGCTCGGCGGCGGCCTGGGGACGGTCGCCGCTGACCAGCAGGCCGGGCGCGCTGCCGAGAGACAGCACGGACAGGCCGCCCGCGCCGGCGAGCGCGGGACCGGCATCGGCCGGCGGTTCGAAGCCGAGAGCGATCGTGCCGGTCGACCACAGCGCGTCACCGGAGGCGTCCGCCGACGCCGGGTCGGCCGCGCGGTCGAAGGTGACGCGGGCGTTGCGTGCGACGAGCGCCGCGTTGATGCGGATCAGCGCAGCCATCTCGGCTTCGCGCAGGTCGCGTTCGGGCATGCGGATGACGACGTCGTCCGGCATCATCGCCAGCACGCGATCAATGGTGTCGAGCGCCGCCGGATCAAGCGCCACCTCCAGCGCCGAATCCGGCAAGACCGACAGGAAGTCGCCGGCAACGCGCTGATCGACGCAGCGATCCTCGGTGATGGCCCCGCTATAGCGCAGGGTCACCTTGACGAAGCCGTTCTCGACGCTGGCCGGGTCGATGGCCTTCTCGACGGTGAAGCTCTCGTCCTCGTTGCCGAGCCCGCGCGCGAAGACGATCTGGTCGCCGACCAGCACCTGCATGCTGCGCCGGCTGGCGAAGGCGCTCTGCGAGCGGAGCGACAGGCGCAGGACCATGTCCTGTGCGGCCTCCGCCACGACGGGGAAGAACAGTTCGCGCTCGCCGTTCAGCCCGGAGAACTGCAAACCCTCGTCGAAGCCGAGTTCGCCGAGGCCGATGACACGGCGGATACCCGCTGCGCGCGTCGCCGGGGCATCCGTGGAGGCTGCTGCCGGGCTTGGCGCCGTCGCCGGTACGCCCTGCACGGCCTGCCCGCCCTGGTCCGGCTGCCCCGCCGGCGCGGTCTGGGCCATCGCGGTTCCCGAGGCGGCCGCGTAGGCCATGACCGAGATCGCGACTGCGACCGTCTTGCGGGCAAGCATCATGAATAGGTCTCGTTCTGTTCGTCCCGAAGCGCGCGAAGGGTTTCGAGGCCGTCCTCGACCTGCCGCTTCTCATAGTCCGTCAGGCTGCGGTTGGCTTCGGCGGCCGGGGCGATCACCGCTTCAAGCCGCCGCGCCTCCGTGCCGATCTGTGGAAAGCCGAGGGTCGGCGCGTTGCCGGCCATGGCGTGAAGCGCCATGCGCAGGGACACCACGGCCGCAGGGTCGGCAGTCGCCGTCGCCAGGGTCGCCTCGAGCTCGCTCAGCTGCCCCGGCAACCGGGCATGGAACCGCTGGCCAAGTGCGAATATCCGGCTGCGGAAGTCGTCCGTGCCCATAACGCAGTATTCCTCGCCTTTCGACCACAAGCATCGTGTGAACTCTTGGCTGATCCCACCACGATGCGGCCCGTTGCTGGCATTGCCGCAGAATTCGCGCGAATCCCTGCAGCGTCCGTCAGCACGATTCCGGAGCTATCGGATATGGCCGGATCGGCAAGTCCGTAAATCTGGGGATTGACTTGTGCCGGCTGCGCACCCGTCGCATCCACCGCAAACGCGCGTCTGACGTGAACGAAAACGTGATGCCGGAATGCCTCACGGCCCGGTTCGTGATGGACCGCTTCTGCTGTCGGGTGTACCCTTGCGGCATGAGCGGCGGCGACGGGCCGGCAGGCGCTCAGGCCCGGCCGCTTCGCTTCATTCGACCACTTCTGAAAGGAGCTGGACGATGACGACCGCACCAAGCATCCCGCATTCCGCCGAGACAATCGGCCCGGACATCCGCCGGATCGGCACTGCCGATCTCGTCGCCTGCCTGAAGGCCGGCATCGCCGATTTCATGGCCCGGCCGACCCATTACGCCTTCCTGTGTCTCGTCTACCCGCTGATGGGCTTGGCGATCGGCGTCTGGGCGGCGGGTCAGGACATCCTGCCGCTGATCTTCCCGCTGGTCGCCGGGTTCGCCCTCATCGGCCCGGTCGCGGCGATCCCGCTCTACGAGATCAGCCGGCGGCGCGAGCGCGGGCTCGACGCAAGCTGGTCGGACGCCTTCGAGGTGCTGCGTTCGCCGGCACTGCCCTCGATCCTCGGCCTGGCCAGCCTGTTGCTGCTGATCTTCGCGGCCTGGCTCTATGCGGCCCAGGCGATCTACATCTGGCTCTATGGCAGCCTGTTCGTGACGACGTCCTACGGCGCGTTCCTCGGCGAGCTGGTCACCACCACACGCGGCTGGACGCTGATCGGCGTCGGCAATCTGGTCGGCCTCGGCTTTGCGCTCGTGACGCTGGCCATCACCGTGGTCTCGTTTCCGCTGCTGCTCGACCGGCATGGCGGCGTCGCCGAAGCGATGGCAACCTCCGTGCGGGTGATGCTGCACAATCCCGGCACAGTGCTTCTGTGGGGCCTGATGGTCGCTGCGCTGGTCTTCGCCGGCTCGCTGCCGCTGCTGATCGGCCTGCCCATCGTGCTGCCGGTGCTGGGCCACGCCAGCTGGCACCTCTACCGCCGCGCGGTGGCGCCAGCCGGCGGCTGAGCGCAGCGGGCGGCGCTACGAAACCGCTGCGACTGCCCTTTCGCTGATGGCAGTCGCTTCGCATCCCGTGCCGGAGAAGGCGAAGACCTCCATGTCCTCGCCGACGCCGCGCAGCGGGAAGCTGCCGAGGCTTTCCAGGGCCGAACTGCAGCTCGCCCGCTCGGCGAAGGCCCGCGACAGGAGCACCGGCCGCTGCACCGTCTTGGTCAGGTTTTCCAGACGCGCGGCGGCGTTGACCGCCGGGCCGATGACGGTGAAGTCCAAACGGTTGCGCGAGCCGATATTGCCGTACATCACGTCGCCGACATGGATGCCGACGCCATAGCGCAACGGCTCGCGGCCGGCCGCGACATGGGCGGCGTTGAGGACATCCATCGCCTGCTGCGCTTCGGCCAGCGCCTTCAGCAGGTCGTCGCAGGCGGTCGGCCGGTCGAGGGGGAAGATCGCCAGCAGGCCGTCGCCGATGAATTTCAGGATCTCGCCGCCATGGCGCTCGACCGGCTCGCAGATCGCGTCGAAATAGCCGTTCAGAAGCTCGATCACGTCGTCGCGCGGCCACAGCTCGGAGATCCTGGTGAAGTCGCGAAGGTCGCAGACCATGATCGCGCCGGCGACCGTCGTGCCGCTGCCCCGGGTGATGGCGCCGGCGAGAATCTGGTCGCTGGCATGGGGGCCGACATAGGTTTCCAGGAGGGTGCGCGCGAGCCGGTTCTTCAGCCGGATCTCGCTGACCAGCGCGAAGGCCGGCAGGAGGTCGGCAAGGAAGGCGAGATCGGCATCGGAAAAGCCCTCCGGCGCATCGCTGGCAAACGACACCACATGGCGCCGGCCGAAAGTGTGCTCCAGCGGCCAGGCGACATAGTCGGTCATGCCCTCGGCACGCAATTCACCGAACAGCGAGTATTCGTCGGCGGCCGCCGGCTCGCGGGCGAGGCGCAGGCGCACTTCGCTGGCGCCGCCATGGACCGCGGCGATGGGGCTTTCGAGATATTCCGCCGTTTCCAGCGCGCCGTGCTGATAGGTCTGGATGTCGGCATCGGGCGTATTGCGGCGCCACAGGATCCGCGCGCCCAGCCATTGCGGATGGTGGATGCGGAAATGCACCGTGGCGCGGGCCACCGGCAGCCCGCCCGCCCGCAGGCGGTCGCAGAGCTGCTGGAAGATGTCGTCGATGAACCGCTCGTCCTGGGTCTCGCGCACCAGCCAGTCGAGAAGCCGCGTGCGATGGAGCGGCCAGGTCCCGGTGTCGCAGGAATCGAACCGGCCTGCAGAGCGAGTGGGCTCCATCGTCATGTCCTCGAATGTCTGGCGCTGATACCGTTGGAATGGGGATGCCAGCGCCGCGGCGCAAGAGCGCCCGGACGCCGCCGCCGGTAGTGTTGCCGGCCGGCACCGGCGGCCTCTGTCGTGGGGCCGCACCACGGTTCGGCGGCTCGAGCCCTGGAATTCTGGGACATGGATGCGGGACGCGGAGGCATTGCCGCGACCGCCGCCACTGCCGATGATGACGGCGCAGCGTGAGACGTGGATGCGGTGAACGAACCGTCGCCCGCGCGTCGCACAGATTCTCGGCGTCGCGGCAATCGCGCCGGCGCACCGGAAACCGGGAGTGACAACGCGTGTCCGAATTTCGTCGCGGGGCCCTCCGCCTTGCCCTCTGCACCATCGTGATTGCCGGATCCTTCGTCTCCGCGCCGGCCGGCCAGGCCGCTTCAACGATGGCCGCGCCTGTTTCGGCGGACACCCCGGTCCGCATGGCCGTCAACGGGACGCGGGAGATGGCCGAGCGTCGCTGCGGCTGGCTGGCCAATCCGACACCGGCGAATTTCTGGCTGACGGATGCCGACGGCACGTGGACCCTCTCCGAACAGGGCCGCGATCTCGGCAACCGGTTCCACGACATCTCCTGGCCGGAATTCGCCGCCGACCAATGGGTCGAGACGAACGGCTCCTACGGCTATGGATGTGCCTGTTTCGACGGGGTCGTCGATCACCGCAGCGCCATCGTGGTGCGGATCGACCGGCTGCAGCCGCGACCTCTGAATGCCTGCCTCGCCGATCCCGCCCTGCCCTCGATCAACTGACAACCGGCACCGGCCGCCTCCAAGTCGGATTTCGGTCCGACGGCGCAACGGCAAGTCCCAGCTGAACAGGAGCCTTCCCATGCAGAAGAGAGTGTTCGCAGCGCTGTTCGGCGCCGCCCTTTGCGCGTCGCCGGCACTCGCCGACGAAGCCTGGGTTCTCCCCGGCGGCAACGAGGTTACCTGGGACGACGATGTCAACGGCGTCTCTGTGCTCAGCTATCCCGTCGGCCGCTCGCGCGAGCGGGTGCGCCTCTATGTTCCGGGCCTGTCTGCCGCGATCGACGATCGTGGCACCTTCCACGGCTACTGGATCGGTCCCAGCGGCGATTCCGACTGTGCCGCAACCCTGACCGGCCCCGACGGGACCCGGTCTGCGGCGTTCGGCCAGGCCATCATCACCTTCGACCAGCCCAGCTTTCCTTCCGGATGGTCTGTGCTGATCGGCCAGTGCTTCGACCCGCCCTCGGACGAGATGCGGGCGGATGCGATCTACGGCAACTAGATCGTCGTGCCGCGCAATTGAGGCGCAGTGTTCCGGCACCGGGCTGCAAGGATGGACGTGCAGGCCAAAGAGCGGGATGGACAGGCATTCCGCAGGCGCAGCTGCCAGCCTAGACCTTCCGAGACCGGATCGTACCGGCTCAAACTGTTCCCGTGCCGCGACGCGGCATTCGTAGCCAGTCCCCAATCGAACGAGGCGACGATCCATGACGACCATCATCCGCAGCATTCTCGTGGTCGCCGGCCTGGTGCTGGCGTCGCCCGCGGCCGCGCAAGGCATCGTCGACGAATTCTGCACGACCATCACCGAGAACGACAAGTCGGCCTCCGACGGCTTCCAGTTGACGGATGCGGCCTCGATCCTGCGTCAGGATCGGGCCAACTTCCACAAGTTCGGGTATCGTGACCGCGGCGACCGGGGTGACCGCACGTTCGGCTCGAGCAGTGCCCGCGCCCAGATCCCGGCCATGCTCGACAATGGCCAGACCGACCCCAGCGTTCTGCGCGCCATCGTCCGGGGAACCCCGCGCATCTGCGTCGAGGTCTATCCCGGCTATCTCTACGTCTACGTCAATTGACAATCGCGGCTGCGCCGGCGGCTGGCGCCAGATGTCCACTTCAACAGGTATCCAACCGATGAAATCCGTCACGATCTGCGCCGCGGCCATTCTCGCATCGACCTTCTATGCGAGCGGTCCCGCCTGGGCACAGGCGCTCGATCCGTGGTGCGAGCAGCAGGCCCGGCTGACCTGCGGCGACCGGAACGGCGCCCTGAGCATGACGGACTGCAGCAACGAGCCGGATTTCTGGTCCGCTGTTCCGAACGAATGCGTCGGCGATCTGCAGACCATGGTGGAGATGGAACGTGAAGCCGGCGGCGTCAGCGGGACAGCATTCGCAGCCGCCGGCACGATGATCGGGTTTTCCTATGGCGGCGTGCTGCGCGAAGGGCCGGGGATGGATTTCCGCAGGATCGCCTCGCTGCGAGACGGCGACGAGATCGAAATCCTGGAAGACACCGGGATCTGGTTCGACGGCTACAAATGGTTCCGGGTCGCCACGGCGCGCGGCACCGGTTTCCATTGGGGCGGCATCTTCTGTCACGAAGGCCGCGCCAACGTCGACGGCATTCTGTCGAGCTGCAACTGAACCGCGACATCCGGCGCGGGCCATTCGGGCCACGCCGCCGATCGATCCCTGCCTGAAGGCCTCCGTATGAACCGTCCCGTCCTGATAGCCGCCTGTCTCGGTTTTGCGCTCCTGGTCGGCGCCACGTCGATCGTCCTGGCCGACACGCTCGTCGCCACCAGCACCACGGCCATGGCGATCACCGGCGATGTCGAGATGGACGATTTCAGCATGGTCTTCGCCGACGGGACCCGCCTCGATTTCGATGAGCTGGTGGGCGACAGCTTCGTGGTGGACGGCGAACCCGTCAACGCTTCGGTCTATTCCGTCGCGGCGCCCATGGATCCGGTGCTGCTCAACGGGAACCGGCTCTGCGGCTCGGGACCGGTGACCTATGTCGCCAGCTGGGGCAGCGACAGCGACGTCGCGGTGGCCGTCTTCGACACCCAGGACATTCCCGGCAGCGACGCCGACATGTGCGCCCTCTACTATTATACCTACCCCAACTAGGCTTGCCGGTGCCGCCCCTCGCCGCGCGCAACCCCGCCCGACACAGTTGATGGGGCCGAACAAACCCTCAGCGCGCCGGGCTCTCGCCCGGCCGTTGGCGCTGACGACGCTCGCGCTCTACGGCCTCTATCTGACCGGCGAGTTCCTGGTTGCCGGCGCCCTGACCATGGCGTCCGACATCGGGTTCAGCGTACTGATGCTGGCCGCCTGCATCGCGCCGGTCGCCGGCCTTGCCGGGCTGGTCTTGGCGACATCCGGCCGGTTTCGCGGCGTTCTTCTCGGCCTTCTCCTGATCTGCGCGGCCGGTGGCGCCGCACTCGACGCCCATGCGCTGCATTTCGCGGCGCCGGACGGCCAGAACGCCATCGTCGTCGCCATGGTGGCCGTCTGGCAGTTCGTCCTCCTGATCCTCGCCGGCGCCGCGGCGCTGGTCTTTCGGCGCGTCACGCGTCGCCGGTCGGAAGCCGCGCGCTGAGCGTTCCGGCTACCGGTCCCCGACACCCTCCACGTCCCGATCGGTGCAGACCGGTCACCCCTTCGGCATTTCGCCTCTGAGCCATTGCGATTGAACGGATTTTCCCCTTAGACACGATGGGGGGACGTTGCATGAGGCGGGGAGTGACCGGTGTCGACGAGTGAGGATGGGCGCGCACGACCCGACGTTCCTGTCATGCGGTTTTCCAGCGACGCCTTCGCCCTGAAAGACCGTTTCGAGGCCTATCGCGATCTCTATGCCGGCGGCACCGAGGTCATCCGTCTCGGCGCCGGCTTTGCGGCGCAGTTCGAGGCGCGGCCGCTCGGCGAACTGGTCATCTTCGAGCGCTGGCTGAACAACGTCGCCCACGAACGGTCGGCGCAGCGGATCCGTCAGGACGGGTTCGAACATTTCGTCATGCAGCTCAACCTGTCCGGCGTGCTGGTCGTCGAGACAGCCGACGGGGCTACGACCGTCAAGCCCGGCGAGATCATCATCCTCGATACCGGGCGGCCCTACGGCAATCGCTGCGGGAACGCCCATGTCCTGACCTTCTCGGTGGCGCGATACGTCGTCGAGCGCGCCTATCTGGGTGGCCAGGATCTGCACGGCCGCATCCTGGGCGCCGAGCGCGGCGCGCTCCTGGCGGATTTCATGGCGTCGCTGACCCGCAATGCCCGCACGCTGCCGGCCGACGCCGTCAACGGCATGGTCGGCATCTTCTCCGAGCTTCTGATGATCACCCTACGCCAGGACGACGGCACCGCCAGCGCGGAGGCGCGGGGCAAGCTGAAGCTCGCCCAGGAGCTGATCGAGGAGGGGCTGTCGCGGCACGATCTCGACCCGGCCGTGATCGCCGCGAAGGCCGGCATTTCCCGCTCGCGACTCTACGAGATGTTCAAGACCCATGGCGGTGTCGCCAGCTACATCCGGCGGCGCCGGGTGCATCGCTTTCGTGCGCTGCTCAGCCAACGGCGCGACATGCGCAGCATCGCCGAACTCGCCTTCGCCTGCGGTTTTGCCAGCGAGAGCCATGCCAGCCGGACCTTTCGCGAGGTCTTCGCCATGCCGCCGGGGCAGTTCCGGCGACGCCAGGGTGGCCCGGCCTCGCTACCGACGGCGATGGCGGTGCCGGGACGCGACGGCTTCGCGCCCTGGGTCAGCTCGCTCAACATGCGGGCGCAAGCCGTCCGTTCATGAACCCTGACATGCGGGCGGGGCCGAACGGGGCGTGGAACCTGGCGCTCGCTCTGGCCATGGTGCATCTGGTCTCCTCGCTCGACCGGCATCTCCTCAGCCTCGTCCTCAGTCCGATCAAGACAGAGCTCTCACTGAGCGATACCCAGCTCGGATTCCTGCACGGCACGGCCTACGTCCTGCTCTATGCCGCCGCGATCGTCCCGCTCGGTTACCTGGTCGACCGGTTCGACCGGCGCCGCATCATCCAGGCCGGCATCCTCGCCTGGACCGTCGGGACGGCCGCCTGCGCGCTGGCGCAATCCTATCCGCAACTGGTGCTGGCGCGCATGCTGGTCGGCCTCGGCCAGGCGGCGCTCGTGCCGGCCGCGACCAGCCTTCTCGCCGACAGTTTCGCCGGCCGCGGGATCGGCAAGCCGATCGCCGTCTTCACCTCCGCCGCGACGTTCGGTCGGGGACTGGCACTCCTGGGCGGCGGCGCGGCGCTCGGCTGGATCGGCCTGTGGGCTCCCGGCAGCCCCTTGGCGAGCCTTGCGCCCTGGCGCACTCTGCTGCTCCTTTCGCTGATCCTCAACCTCGTCGCCTTCGCCTGGCTTTCGGCGATGGACGAGACGCCGCGCAGCCAGGGCAACGCGCCCCGCCCGCCGGGAATATTCGCCGCCGCTGCCGGCCGCTGGGGAACTTATCTGGCCTATCTGGGCGCCTCGGCAGCAGCGATCCTGCTGGTCCAGGTCACGGCGGCCTGGGGGCCAACGCTGCTGGTCAGGGGCTTCGACCTGACCCCGGCCGCAAGCGGTCTGCTGTTCGGCCCGATCGTGGTCGGCTTCGGCCCGGCGGGAAACGTCTTCGGGGGCTGGGCGATCGACGCGCTGACACGGCAGGGGGTGCGTGCCCCTTCGGCCTGGGCCGCGGTCATCGCCCTGCCCGCGGCGCTGTTCGCCGGCGCGGTCTTCTGCCTCTCGGCCGACCTCGTTGTCGCGCTCTGCGCGCTGGCGGCGATCACCTTCTGCCTCGGCTTCACGACGCCGGCCGGGCTCGTGGCGATCCAGCGGATGACGCCACCGGGCCTGCGCGGCCGGGCCACGGGCCTCTTCGTCCTCATCGTCACAATGGTCTCGCTGGGGCTCGGGCCGCTGACGGTCGGATGGTTCAGCGACCATGTCTTTACCGGCCCTGCCGGCCTGCGCCAGGCGATCCTCGCCGTCCTCGCCCTCGGCGCCCTGCTCGGGACGCTCTCGGCGCTTCAGGCCGCCAGGCTCGAGCGCCTGGCGGGAACGGACCTGCCGGATGATGCCGGCGCGCGGAAACTCCGCGCCTGAAAGCTCGGCGCGACGCCAGAGGTCCTATGTTCCGCGTGGTCGCACCGATCCGTCCCCAGCCCTTGCAGCGGAATCCGCGTCACCGCCTCCTGCCCGCCTTCCGCCGCGCCAGAACCTGTGCTGCGAACCCCTTGAGATCGATGTCCGGGGCCGGCGGGAGGCCGAAGAGGTGGCGGTCGAGCCGGGCGAACGCGGGGCCATGCGCGATGCGTACGCCCTTCGGCAGCGCCATGGCAGCAGTCCGGGCGGCGCGGGCGTCGTTGCGGGCGGCGGCCCGGCGAAGCGCCAGGGCGTTGCGGTCCGGCAGGAACCGGCGCAGGCGGCGGCCGATCTCGGCGGGCGAGACCAGGCGCCGGCCCGGCAGCGCCAGGAGCAGCACCGCGAAACAGGCTGAAAGCCCCGCGAGAAGCGGTGCATTGCGGGCGATGAGGCCGGACCAGCTGCTGGCCTCGGGCTCCTCGGCGATCGCGGCGAAGGCGATGCGCTGGGATTTCAGCACCGCGTCGCGCATTTCCCGCGTCGTGGTATCGAACCAGGGAATGTGAAAGGCCTCCAGCCAGCCCGGCTGCGAGGAGACCGGCCGCATGCGCCATTGCCAGACGACAGTGGACACCGGTCCGTTCTCGGTTAGTTCGACGCTGCGGCTTTCGGGTGCGATGAAGGAGATCAGCCAGGGCGCGATCATCTTAGGCGGCGGCGGTAGCGAGCCGGGCGGCACCCCTTCGGCGACGATCGTCACGGTGCGCGTCGCGGTCTCGCCATTGGCCAGCATCGCGGGATCCATGTCCCATTCGTCGCTGTAGCTCAGCGAACGGGCTGGCAGCCACCAGCCGCCCTCGGTGGCCGGGCGCGGGACGGCGGTGATGGTGACGGGCTCGGAGACGACATTGTGGACAAAGCGCTCGCCATTGTTGGCGACCAGCGTCAGCCGGTGGGCGAAGGCACCCACGGTCAGGTCGCCGCCGCGTTCGGGGAAGATCGCCAGCCGCCGCTCGAAGACGGTCAGCTGGCGGCCGTCGATGCGTTGGGTCGTCCAGCTGTCGCGGCCAAGCTGCATCCAGGAGAAATTGCGCAGATCCGGCTGAACCAGCGTCTCCAGCGCGATGGTCACGTCGTAGAGGCCGCGAATGGTGACCAGCACCATCTCGTCCTCATAGGGGGCCGCCGGCATCGCATCGACCACCACGGCCAGCCGCGCGTCGCGCGCCGACACCTGCGGCGCCGCGCCGGCGGGTCCAGCCGCGGCGAAGAGGAGCAGCGACAGGGTAAGAAGCCGTCCTACCATGCGGTGTCCTCCGGCGGGTTGGCGAGGCCAAGATCCTGCCGGCGCTGATGCTCGGCGCGCAGCCGCAGCTTCAGAAAGGCGCCAGGATCGTCGGGCAGCGTCGTCAGCCAGTCTTCGCTGGCGACGACGCCCTGGCCGGTGCGCGGCCGCACGACGGAGCGCTGCTCGGCGAGTGTGAGCGCTTTGGGCACGTCGCGCTTGGTCGGCTGGGCGGCGGCGTCCTCAGCCTCGATATTGGCGGCGATGCCGTCGATGTCGTTGGACTCACCCACCACCGGGTCGATGCGGGCTGCGACGAGGGCGCGGTTGAAGCGGGCGTCGGCATCGGACGGATCGGCGAACAGCACCGCGTCGAAGTAGGCGACGGCCTCCGCGTAGCGGCCGAGCGCGGCAAGCCCGACGCCGCGATTGTAGGTGGCTTCGGAGCCGGCCTCGCGAAATGCCAGATCGGCTTCGGCGTATCGGCCCGCACGGTAGAGCGCGACGCCGCGCACCGCCGGCTCGGTGGTCAGGCTGGCGGCCAATCCCGGCAGGCCAGTGGAAAGCGCCAGCCGGCCGAAGGCAGCGGGGCCGGCGGCGAGCGCTGCGGCCGTGGCCACAACAAGCGCGAGGAATGGCAGGACCCAGCGCCGCATCACACGCTCCTGCGGAACAGGGCGAGCGCCGGAAACAGCGCCAGCACGAGGAGATAACGGCCATAATCGGTGTAGTGCAGCACCGCGTAGTCGCCTTCCGCCAGAGCATCGGAGCGACGCCGGCCAATCCCCTCCGCGACGGCGAGCGGCGCGGTGGCGTCGGCGAAGAAGCCGCCCCCGGCGGCGGCAAGACGCTCCAGCCCCGCCGGATCGGGCGGCGGCATGTCGCCGGGGCGCTGGCTCGGCGCGACATGGATCGCCGATACGAAGGCGCCCTCGGCGCGCAAGGCCGTCACCTCGTCGAAGGCGGCGGGGCCTAGCCCCTCCCCGTCGGTGACCAGCACGACGTCGGCGCGCAGGACCTGCGCCTCCGCCAGGGTGCGGCGTGCCAGCGCCAGCGCCCGGTCGCTGCGGCTGCCGGGGTCGGGCACCGTCTCGCCGTCGAGGACGGCGACGATGGAGCCGAGCGCCCCGGGATCGGTGGTGAAGGCCGTCGCCACATAGGCTTCGCCCGCATAGACGATGAGGCTGACGGGCCGGGTGCCGGCCCGCTGCAGGACAAGCTGCGCGGCGGCTTCGGCGTCGTCGAGGCTGCCGCCCTCGGCGATGGAGCGTGACAGGTCCATCGCGACGACGATGCCGTCGAGATTGCGGAAGGTGGGCGCGCCGCTGTCGCGCTGGGCGGGGCCGACGAGGGCCAGCGCCACCAGGCCGGCCACGGCGATGGGCAACCAGGCGTGGCGGGCACTGCCCGGGACCAGCCGACCCAGCCGCGACAGCGCCGCCATCAGGGCCGGATCGACGGCGCGCTCCCAGCCGGCCAGCCCGCGCGACCGGCGGGCGAAGACGACGCCGGCCACGAGGGTCAGCACCAGGACCGCCAGCCACCAGGGCCGCAGCAGCAGAAGATCGCCCGGCAGGCTCATGCGCCGCGCCTCCATCCGATGACGAGACCGAGCGCGCAGAGAAAGCCGAGGCCGGCCGGCCAGATCCAGTAGGACTTGTAGATTTCGGCCGCAGGCCGCTCGAAGGCGCTGGTCTCCAACGCGTCGATGGCGCGCGCCACCTGCCGCAGATCGTCGGTGGTGCGGACCCGGAAGGTCTCGCCGCCGCTGGTTTCGGCGATGGCCCGCAGGGTCGCGGTATCGACGGCGTCGCGGGACTTGGGATCGGTCTCCAGATCGGCCGGGCCGAGGGCGATGGTGTGGACGCGGATGCCGAGTCGCTCGGCCAGCGATCCGGCATCGCGCGGCTGGACGGCGCCGGCATTGTTGACGCCGTCGGACAACAGGACGACGACGCGCGAGCGCGCATCGGAGCGGGCGAGCCGCTTCAGGGCGAGGCCCAGCCCGTCGCTGATCGCGGTGGAACGGCCGGAAATGCCGATCGTCGCCTGGTCGATCAGGCGACCCACCGCCTCGACGTCGAAGGTCAGTGGTGCGGCGAAATAGGCGGTCTCGGCGAAGATCACCAGCCCGACACGATCGCCGGCCCGGGCGCGCACGAAATCACGGGCCACCGCCTTCACCGCGTCGAGCCTTGAGACGGTTCTGCCGTCGAGGACGAAATCCTCCTGCTCCATGCTGCCCGACAGGTCGATGGCGAGGACGAGGTCGCGGCCGCTCGCCGGCAGGGCCTCGACCGCTTCGAGCTGCTGCGGGCCGGCCAGCGCCACGACCAGCGCGATCCAGGTGAGCGCCGGCAGAAGCTGGCGGACGCGGGCGCGCATGCCGTCCGCCGCCCCGGTGGCCAAGCGCGCCGCGATGGAGCCGGGCACGACCAGCGCGCCGGTCGCGGCCTGGCGCGGCAGCAAAAGCAGCAGCGCGGCGAGGGGCAGCGGCAACAGAAGCAGGGCGTAGGGGGTGGCGAAGCTCCACATGGTCATGCCCTCGCCCGCAAGCGCCGGCGGCCGCGGGCCATCGTCAGGATCGCCGCGTCGATGGCGTCGAGGTCGGGCGTCGTGCCCGGCCGGTAGAGCGAGGCACCGATGTCTTCGCGCAGGATTGCGCCGGAATCGGGCCTGGTGCCTTGCCTCGCCGGCGCGGCGTCGCGGCGCAGCCGGTCGATCAGCGCCGCCTGCCGGAACAGGCGATCCTCGGCCGGCAACAGGCGCGCCGCGGCAATCTCGCGCCGAGCCATGGTGAGGGCGGTGTCGCGTCGGCGGGTGACGAGATGCAGCAGCGCCAGGAGCAGGAGCCCGGCGAGAATGCCGAGCGCCGCCGCAGCCAGCACTTCGGATCTGTCGAAGGCGGCGAAATCGGCGGGCAGCCGCACCGGGCGCAGCCGGGCGACGAGATCAGGATCGGTCGACATCGTCGCGCTCCAGAGCCTCGGCCATCCTGTCGTATTCGGCATCGGCCGCCACGATGCGCACCTCCGCGCCGAGCCGTTCCAGCCGCTCGCGGCGCAGATCGGGTCTGGCGGCCGTATCGGCGCCCGACACGAAGGCCCAGCGCAGGCCTGTCAGCCCGGCCGGCGCATCGCCGGAGAGGAACGGATAGGCGCCGCGCGGCGGGGTCTCCTCGAACGCGTCGCGCACGAGGATCGTGACGATCCGCGCCCGGCGGCGCAGGGCCAACGCCAGACCGTCGAAATCCGTGCCCGGCACGTCGAGGCCGGTGGCGAGAAACAGCGTGCCGCCCCGCGGCACCAAGCGGCCGGCCGGTTCCAGCAGCCGGTCGAGCGGCGCATCGTCGAGATGGCCGGCGGCGGCGCGATCGACCGCAATCGCATGGGCGCGGGCGAGACCGCCGGCGATCGCGGCCATGCACTTCTCGCGGGCCTGCGGCGCGACATAAGCCGGCTCACCGAGGCCGAGGGCCAGCATTCCGACCCGGCCGCCCGCCTGAACGACACGCCATCCGGCCAGCATCAACGCGTCGGCAGCGGCGACCGAGCGCAGGCGCCGGCGGGTGCCCCAAAGCATGGCCGGGCGGAAATCGGCGACGAGCAGCGCCGTTTTCTCGCGCTCGTCGCGGAAGGTGCGCACATGCGGCCGGCCGGTGCGGGCCGTCGTCGCCGCGTCGAGATGGCGGCTGTCGTCGCCCTCGGAGAAGGGCCGCACGTCGACGATCTCCAGCCCGTTGCCGCGGCGCTTGCCGGCAAAGCCGCCGGGCCGGCCGGTCGGCGCCAGCCGCTGCTCGGGAATGTGCCGAACGTAATGGCGCAGCCGGAACAGCGCGTCGGCATCGACGGCGATGCCGGCATGGTCCGCCGGCGGGACGATGCGGCTCATCAGAGCGGCTGGACGAGGTCGACGAGCCGGGCGACGAGATTGCGCGCCGTGACGCCGTCGGCCGCGGCCCGCCAGGTCGGCACGATGCGGTGGGCGAGAATGTCCGGGGCGAGCTCGCTCACATCCTCCGGCACGGCGTAGTCGCGGCCGCGCAGATAGGCGCGGGCCTTGGCAG
Source organism: Aurantimonas manganoxydans SI85-9A1 (assembly GCF_000153465.1). Classification (GTDB taxonomy): domain Bacteria; phylum Pseudomonadota; class Alphaproteobacteria; order Rhizobiales; family Rhizobiaceae; genus Aurantimonas; species Aurantimonas manganoxydans. Next base: position 4,062,732 of record NZ_CH672387.1, read on the forward strand.
AGGCCGCCAGCGCCAGCGTGCCGCGCGGCGACACCGGATGCTCGATCGCCTTGCGGATGTCGGGGGCCGGCTGGTCCTCGCGCGTCGCCATGACGAGGCGCACGATGTAGTCCTTCAGGGCCGGCGCCAGATGCACCTTCGCGGCCGCCTGCCGGGCCGCGACGATCGCCGCGCTGGTCACCGGATGCGGCATGGCCGCCTCGGTGCCGCTCGCCTCGCGCTCGACGAGGTCGAGGATGGCGAGCTCGGAGCGGGCGTCGGGCATGTCGACGAGAACATGCATCAGGAAGCGGTCGAGCTGAGCCTCGGGCAGCGGAAAGGTGCCCTCGTGCTCGATCGAGTTCTGGGTGGCGACCACCATGAAGGGATCGGGCAGCGCATAGGTCGTACCGCCGGCGGTCACCTGCCCCTCGGCCATCGCCTCAAGCAGGGCCGACTGCACCTTGGGCGGGGCGCGGTTGATCTCGTCGACGAGGACGAGGGAATGGAATACCGGGCCCTGGACGAATTCGAAGACGCCCTTTTCGGGGCGGAAGACCTGTGTACCGGTGAGGTCGGCCGGCATCAGGTCGGGCGTGCACTGGATGCGCGAGAAGGGGGATTCCAGCCCGTCGGCCAGCCGCTTGACGGCGCGGGTCTTGGCGAGGCCGGGGGCACCCTCGATAAGGAGATGGCCGCCGGTCAGGAGCCCGATCATCAGCCGTTCGACAAGGGGCTGGTGGCCGATCAGGCCGGTCTCGACGGCCCGCTGCAGGGCCGAGAGGGCATGGGCGCCGCCGCCATCCGGCCAGTCGTTCGACAGAGCGGGTTCGGCGTCGCGCGAGACCGCGGTTGCATCCTGCATGGCACTCATATCCCGATAGATTCACGTCGGCGCCGCGGGCCGGTGCCACTCCACCCGGACGCCGGCACTATGTCGGATGCGTCGCGTCTTGGGTAGGGCATCACGCCCGGCCGCACACAGGCAATTTGCCCGATCGATCGCGCCCCCCCTTGCGGCGGGGCTCCGGCTTGGGCCTGATCGTCGGATCGACAGGGGGAGCGTTCGCCATGAGCCTGATGATGGGGCTGATCCTGCGGCTCTTCGGCGTCGCCTGCGTGTGCCTGGCCGGCGCGATCGTCTATGTCGTCGCCGATACCCAGGCGGCGATCCGGACCGAGCTGAAGGCGACCGAGGCCCGCGTCGCCTTCCAGCTCGAGCGCATCTACATGCTGGGCAGCGGCGGCGTGGAATCGACCCATATCGCCCGGCGCTCCATCGAGATCGTCTCGGTGATGACCCCCGGCACCTGTGTCGCCTTCACCGAGCGCGACGGCGGGACGCGCCGCTTGTGCTCGGGCTGGAACGCCTTCGGCTCGGTCGCCCCGGGCTGGTTTCGCGCGGCGCTGGCCGCAGGCTTCCGGCATCCGGCGGCGCTCGAACGCGAGGTGCGCATCTTCGGCGAGGACGGACGGCGGCTGCGCACCAGCTTTGATCCGGTTGCCGCGGCCACGCGGATCTGGCAGCAGGTGCGGATCGCGGCGGCGCTGGCGCTGGCGCTGGCGGCCGCGATGATCGCCCTGTCGAGCCTGGCCATCGCCCATGCGCTGCTTCCCGTGCAGGCGATCGTCGACGGGCTGAAACGGCTGGAGATGGGCGATATCGGCAGCCGCCTGCCCTCCTTCCGCACCGCCGAGTTCCGCCGCCTCGCCATCGCCGTCAATCGCCTCGCCAGCCGGCTGGAACGCTCTACCGCCGAGCGCGCGGCGCTGATGCGCAAGCTGTTCGAGGTGCAGGAGGACGAGCGGCGCACGCTGGCCCGCGAACTGCACGACGAGTTCGGCCAGTGTCTGACCGCTGCCGGCGCCATGGCCGCGTCGCTGGAGGCGGCCTCGCCGGCGGGCCGCGACGACATCGCCGAGGACGCCCGCGCGATCGGCCGCATGGTGAAGCGGATGATGGCGACCCTGCGCGGTGCCTTCGTCCGGCTGCGGCCGCCCGACCTCGATCAGCTCGGCCTCGAGCCGAGCCTGCGCACCATGCTGCATGGCTGGGAGGCGAGCCTTGGCGGGCGGACCCGTTTCGTCCTGGAAACCGAGGGCGATCTCGCCGGCCTCGACGACGCCGCGGCGCTGAACCTCTACCGGATCGTGCAGGAATGCCTGACCAATGCCGCCCGGCACGGCTCGGCCCGGCGGATCGTCGTCCGCGTCGTCCGCGACAGCGCCGGCGGCGCACCGGGCGTTGAACTGACCGTGATGGACGATGGCGGCGGACGGCCCGAGGCGCTGGAGCGTGGCACCGGCTTCGGCATCGCCGGCATCCGCGAGCGCATTGCGGCGCTGGGGGGCACGCTCTCCATCGGCGAGGCGCAGGGCGGCATCCGCGTGGCGGCGACCATTCCCACCGGGGCGCTGCGGCCATGAGTACCGCGCGGATCATGCTGGTCGACGACCATCCGATCGTGCGCGAGGGCTATCGCCGGCTGATCGAGCGGCGGCCGGGCTATGCGGTGGTCGCCGAAGCGGCGGATGCCGGCGAGGCCTATCGCCTCTACCGCGAGACGACGCCCGACATCGTGGTGATGGACCTGACGCTGCCGGGGCCCGGCGGGATCGAGGCGACGCGGCATATCCGGCAATGGGACGGCGCCGCCCGCATCCTGATCTTCACCATGCACCAGGGCTCGGCCTTTGCGCTGAAGGCCTTCGAGGCCGGCGCGTCCGGCTATGTGACGAAGAGCAGCGATCCGGCCGAACTGGTGCAGGCCATCGAGGCGATCCTCGCCGGCCGGCGGGCGATGAGCCCGGACATCGCCCAGGAGATCGCCGAGGAACGGGTCGAAGGCCGCGCGACGGCGATCGCCGATCTCAGCCCGCGCGAGACGGAGATCCTGCGCATGCTCGCCTCGGGCATGACCTCCGACGAGATCGCCGCCGGCCTCTGCCTCAGCGTCAAGACGGTCCAGAACAACCACTACCAGATCAAGGCCAAGCTCGGCGCGCGCACCGACGCCCATCTGGTCTGGGTGGCGATCGAGGCCGGGCTGGTCCGCCGCTAGCGCAGAACCTCGATCGCCGGGACGTCCGGCTCAGCCGGTGAGCTGGGTCGCCATGACGCCGACGATCAGCGCCGTCGAGGCGGCGCCGGGGTCGATATGGCCGAGCGAGCGGTCGCCGAGCCGGGCGGCACGGCCCTTGGAAGCCCGCATCGCCTTGGTCGCCTCGGCGCCCTCCTCGGCGGCCCGGGCCGCTGCCCGGAAGCACGCGGCCAGATCGTCGCCGCGCTCGGCCGCCTCGCCGATCGCCTCGGCCGCCGGCAGCCAGGCATCGACCATGGTCTTGTCGCCCCGCTCGGCCTTGCCGCGGTCCTGGATCCCCTTGGCCATGGCGCAGAACGCCTCGACCATGGCGTCGCGGTCGAGTTCCGGCTTGCCCTTGGCCGCCGCGCCGGCCCGCATGAAGGCGGTGGCGTAGAGCGGCCCGGAGGAGGCGCCGACGGCGTTGAGGAAGGTCTTTGCGGCGGTGTTGAAGACGATGGCCGGCTCGTTCTCGGCGGTGTCGAGCTGGCCCAGCGCCTCGCGAACGGCGGTGAAGCCGATCCCCATGGTGACGCCGTGGTCGGCGTCGCCGATGACGCCGTCCAGTTCCGACAGATGGTCCTTGTGTTCCTCGATGGCATCGGCGATCGCGACGAACATCGCGACGAGATGCTGGGTGGTGATGGTCATGGGCATGGTCCGTATCGGGTTGGCGGGGTCCGGCGAGGCTTAGCCAGCACGGAACATCGCACAATCGCAAGGATGGTCGAGAAGCTCGGTCAGCTCGTCGTCGAGCAGGATCAGCGTCACCGACATGCCGGCCATTTCGAGCGACGAGCAATAGGTGCCGACCCAGGTGGCGTGCACGTCGATGCCCTTGCGCTCGAGGCGCTCGTGCACCCGCCGGTTGATCACGTAGAGCTCCATCAGCGGCGTCGAGCCGAGCGAGTTGATCAGCACCGCGACCTTCGAGCCCTTCTTGGCCGGCATCTCGGCGAAGATCCGCTCCAGCATGTCGTCGGTGACGTCGTCGGCGGTGCGCAGCGGCTCGCGCGTGACGCCCGGCTCGCCATGGATGCCCATGCCGATTTCCATCTCGTCCGGGCCGATCTCGAAATTGTGCCGCAGGGTCTGGGGCAGCGAGCACGGCGCCAGCGCCACGCCGACGGTAAAGGTGTGATCGTTGGCCTTGCGGGCGACGCGCTCGCATTCGTCCAGCGACCACATGTGGTCGGCGGCCGCACCGGCGATCTTGAAGATGAAGAAATTGCCGGCAACGCCGCGGCGCTTCTCCTTCTGGTCGATCGGCGCCGAAGCGACGTCGTCGGTGGACAGCACCGTGCGGACCTCGATGTCCTCCATCGCCGCCATCTCGGCCGCCATGTCGAAGTTCATCACGTCGCCGGCGTAGTTGCCGTACATGTAGAGGACGCCGGCGCCGCCATCGACGGCCTTGGTGCATTCCAGGATCGGGTCCGGCGGCGGCGAGGCGAAGACGTTGCCGATGGCGCAGGCATCGGCAATGCCCTTGCCGACGAAGCCGACGAAGGACGGCTCGTGGCCAGAGCCGCCGCCGATGACGATCGCCACCTTGTCCTTGCGCGGGCCGTCGACGGCGATCACCGAGCGCGGGCTGTGTTCGAGCTGGCGCACATGTCTGGGATGCGCCTTCACGATCCCGTCCAGCATCTCCTCGATGATGTTCTTCGGGTCGTTGATGAGCTTCTTGGTCTTCACTGGATTGCCTCCCTGTAGCTGTGTGCGTCTGGTTCCTCGCAGGGCGCCGAGCGACTCGGGCACCCCCTCCGCCTGCAGAATGCTGTGCGCCGTGGCCGCGTCGGTGATCAGGATATTCGCATAGCCCCCGCGCAAAGCCGCCAGGATCGCCGGCACCTTGCGCGCCCCGCCGGCCACCGCGATGCGCACCTTGATCGCGCTGATCTCCTCCAGCGTCAGCCCGATGGTGCGCGCATCCAGCGGCGCGCGCACCGGCACGCCGCGATCGTCGATGAAGCGACCGGCAACGACGGCCGTCGCCCGGTGAAAGGCCGGATGGGACAGCTCCTCCTGACGCACCAGCCCGCTGGCGTGGATCGTGCTGTCGGGCCTAGTCGAGCAGATGCCGAAGACCACCTTGTCGGCCCGCCGCGCCATGTCGAACTGCTCGCGCAGCTGGGGCTCGTCCATCAGCACGTCGCGGACCGCGGCGCTGGAGACGACGGCCGGCGCGGTGATGTTGATCGAGCGCGCGCCGAGTGCCGTGGCCAGTTGCGAGGCGCAGAGTTCGGGCGTGAAATCCACCGGCGCCGAAGTGCCGCCGGTGAGCTGGATCACCGACAGGTCCGGAACCCGGCCCGGGCCCATGCGCCGCGCCAGCGCGATCATCGTGCGGCCCCAGGCGATGCCCAGCGTGTCGCCGGGCCGGATCAGCCGCTGCAGCACCCGCGCGCCGGTCTCGCCCAGCCGCTCGTCGAGGCCCTGGTCGGTCTCGGCGCTGGGAATGACGATGCAGTCGCTGAGATTGAAGCGGTCCTTCATCGCCTGGGCGATCATCAGCTCGCTGAGCCGCGATGTCTCCATCGACAGGGTGACGATGCCGCGGGTGCGCGCCTCGGCCAGATAGCCGTTCACGGTCGCCCGCGAGACGCCCATCGCCATGGCGATCTCGTTCTGCGTCATGCCGTCGCGGGCATAGAGCCAGCCGGCCCACAACAGTGGATCGTCGCGGAACGGCAGCGGGACCGGAGTAGCCCCGGCAGTGGGCCGACCGGAGGCGTTCTTGCGCGCTATGGAGGTGTTCAAGGAAGCCATCTTGACATTTGTCTTATAGGATTTGAATATTGTCGCCAATAGGGTTTGCCAATCGCGATCCGACGGTCCTGGGAGGGATTCAGCCGTCGATGCCACGCGGTTGCACAGCAGCGCCGGAACGCCACGGGCCGCCGGCGGCCACTATTGCAACTGGGAGGAAACAGGCATGACGAATTCATTCGACAAACGGGCCGGCTCCGGACTGATGGTCCCGCGCCGCAGCCTTCTGAAAGGCGGCGCCGCCCTCGGGCTGTCGACCGTCCTCGGCGCCCCCTTCATCAACCGACTGCACGCCCAGGAGAGCCATCCGCTCGCCGGCCAGTCGATCGAGATGAACATTCTCGGCATCGCCGGCTGGGTGCCGTCGTCGCTGGGCGTGAAGATGTCGCCGCTCTTCGCCGAATATGTGAAGGAGAAATATGGCTACGACGTCTCCTTCAACTTCCAGGAAGCCCCCTTCGCCGACCTGTTCCAGAAGGCCGCGACCTCGCTGGTCACGCGCAGCCAGGAATTCAACATCATCATTTCCGACAGCCAGTGGCTCGGCGCGCTCGCCCAGCCGGGCTGGATCCTGCAGCTGAACGACGTCATCGCGCAGAACCCGGCGCTCGACATCGACTGGTACTCGAAGACCGTCGTCGACACCTACATGACCTATCCCGACGGCAGCCAGAACATCTGGGGCCTGCCCCAGGAGGGCGACGTCGAGGCCCTGTTCGTGCGCAAGGACTGGCTCGACGATCCCAAGGAGCGCGAGGCGTTCAAGGCGAAGTACGACGTCGATCTGCCCTCGACCTTCGAGGACTTCGAGAACCTGACGATGGACGAGTTCGAGAAGGTCGCCGACTTCTTCACCCGGCCGGACGAGCAGCGCTGGGGCTTTGCCCAGCAGTACAGCCGCGTCTACGACTTCGCGACCTGCGCCTTCAACAACTTCCTGTGGAGCCGCGGCGGCGAATTGTGGGATGCCGAGACCGGCCAGGTCGAGGGCGTCCTCAACACGCCGGAGAACGCGGCCTCGCTGGAGGAATACAAGCGCTGGCTGAAATACTGCCCGCCGGGCGCCACCAATATCGGCATCGCCGAGGGCATCGACGTCTTCACCCAGGGCAAGGTCTTCGCGACCATCCAGTGGGCCGCCGTCGGCCCGGCGATGATCACCGAGGAACTGCAGGGCAAGGTGCTGGTCGTGCCGCCGCCCAAGCACAAGGCGCCGGGCGGCGAAGCCAAGCGGGTCTACTCCATGGGCGGCCAGCCCTGGGTGATCAACGCCTTCAACGACGAGCAGAAGATGCGCGTCGCCATCGACTTCATGAACTGGTGGTACCAGCCCGAGACGGCGCTGGAATTCGCCAAGCGCGGCGGCAATCCGTGCGACAAGGCGACCCTGTCGCGGGACGATTTCGACGACATCAACCCGTGGAACCGCACCTACAAGTTCATGCTCGAGGACGGTCGTTCGCAGGACTTCTGGCATGACCCGAAATACTCGGAGATGCTGTCGGTCCAGCAGGAGGGCTATTCCTCCTTCGTGACCGGCCAGTCGACCGACGCCCAGGCGGTGATGGACTACATCGCCTGCGCCCAGCAGCAGATCCTCTACGATTCCGGCACGGCGAAAGAAGCGCCGTCCGACAGCTGCGCGATGACCTCGCTGTAAGCAGGTCCACCGATCGGCCGGACGCGGAGCCCTTCCGCGTCCGGCCATCCAGTTCCAAGATCGAGGCCCGATAATGCCCCCCGTCCAGCAGCGTCGGCGGCCCTTTGCCCGCCTGTTCGACAACCGCGCCACGCTGATCCTCACGCTGCTGGCGCCGGTGATGATCTTCTTCATCGTGTTCAATACGATCCCGACGCTGTGGCTGCTCGGCCTGTCCTTCTACAATTTCTCGCTGACCAGCGGCATGCCGCCGGACTTCGTCGGCTTCCGCAATTTCTTCGCCATCCTCGCCAGCAAGAACGGCATCTGGTTCGACCTGTCGCGGACCTTCACCTTCGTGCTGTGCGGCGTCACCATCCAGACCCTTCTCGGCGCCATGCTCGGCTTCCTCTTCTGGGGATCGAAGGACATGCCGGGCCGGCGCATCGCCCTGACGCTGCTGTTCGCGCCGATGGTGCTGACGCCGGTGGCCTCGGGCACCTTCTTCCGCTTCATCTACGACCCGACCTTCGGCGTGCTGAACTATCTCGGCCGGGCGCTGTTCGACAGCGGGCCCATCGACTTCCTCGGCAATCCCGAGCTCGCGTTCTGGGCGGTGCTGGCGGTCGATTGCTGGATGTGGACACCGTTCATGACGCTGATGACGCTGGCCGCGCTCGGCTCGGTGCCCAAGGCCGAGCTGGAGGCCGCCGAGATCGACCGCGTGCCGTTCCTGCGGCGCCTGACCCTGGTCATCTGGCACCACGGCAAGTTCATCATGATGCTCGGCATCCTCCTGCGCACCATCGACAGCTTCAAGACGCTCGACCTGATCATCCCGATGACCAAGGGCGGGCCCGGCCAGACCACCCGGCTGGTGGCGCTAGAGCTGAACAAGCAGGCCTTCGAAAGCTTCAACATGGGCTGGTCGTCGGCCTATGCCGTCCTTCTCCTCCTGATATCGATCGCCATGACCAGCGCCTTCATCTTCGTGCTCAGCCTGCGTCGCCGTCGGGAGAACGGAGCATGAGCCGCCTGCGCGAATGGCTGTACTACGCCGCCCTGTGGCTGATCGCGCTGATCTTCTTCGCGCCGATCGCCTGGATCGTCATGTCGTCCTTCAAGACCCGCAGCGACATCCTGGCGATGCCGCCGAAGCTGTTCTTCAAGCCGACGCTCGACAACTACGTCGACCTGTTCAATCGCGGCGAGATCTTCCTGCAGATCGCCAATTCGGTGGTGCTGTCGATCGGCGCCGTGCTGATCGCCGTCGTCGTGTCCTTCCTGGCCGCCTTCTGCTTCTCGCGCTTCCGGCCGAAGGGCACCGACTTCCTGATGTTCCTGCTCCTGTCGATCCGCATGCTGCCGGGACCGGCGGTGATCCTGCCGGTCTTCCTGATGTATGTCGCCTTCGGCTGGAAGGATTCGCATCTCTGGCTGATGCTGTTCTACGCGATGTTCTCGATCCCCTTCTCGGTGTGGATCCTGAAGGGCTTCCTCGACGGCGTGTCGACACGCTTCGACGAGACCGGCATCGTCAATGGCGGCTCGTGGTTCCACGTGATCTTCAAGGTGGTGATGCCGCAGGTCCGGCCCGGCCTGATCGCCGCCTTCATCTTCAACCTGATCTTCGTGTGGAACGAATATCTCTTCAACTTCATCATCGGCGGCGTGAATACCCAGAACATTCCCTACGCCCTGTCGGTCGGAACCTATTCCGACGGCGGCGTCAACTGGACGTTCATTTCCACCATGACCTCGGTCTACATCATCGTGCCGGTGGTCTTCATCTACATCTTCCAGAAATATCTGCTGGTCGGGATGACCTTCGGCACCGTGCGGGGAGAGGTCTGAGCATGAAAGCCACCCGCACCTTTCCCGAACGGCTGGAAACGATCCTGATCTTCGGGCTGCTCGCCGGCATCCTGATGATCGCCCAGCGCTACAATCTTATGGTCTACAAGGTCGGCCTGTGCGTGCTGGTCGCCTCCACCCTCCTGCAGATCGCCGTCGGCAACCTGCGCAAGGACGCCTCGGCCGGGGCCAGCCTGTTCTTCATCCTCAAGGTCCTCCTGGTCATCGCGGCCGTGTTCTCGGTCGGCATCCTGATGGTCCCGACATTCTCGCAACTCGGTCGCTGATCTCCATGTCGCTGCAGTTCCAAGGCATCACCAAACGCTACGGCAAGACCGTCGCTCTCGACGCGCTGACCCTCGACGTCGCCCCGCAGAGCTTCACCGTCCTGTGCGGCCCGCCCCAGTCCGGCAAGTCGACCCTGTTCCGCATCCTCGTCGGGCTGGAAAAGCCTGATGCCGGGCAGATCCTTTTATCGGGCCGCGACATCGTCGGCGATCCGCCGGCCGAGCGGCCGATCGGCTACGTGCCGCAGAACTTCGCGCTCTACCCGCACCAGACGGTGGCCCAGAACATGGCCTATCCGCTGACGCTGGCGCGCTTTCCCAAGGACGAGATCGCCGCCCGGGTCGACCGCACCGCCGGCATCCTGTCGATCACGCATCTCCTCGCAAAGACGCCGGACCAGCTCTCGGGCGGCGAAAAGCAGCGCGTCGCCGTGGCGCGCGGCCTCCTGAAGGATGCCCAGATCTTCGTCCTCGACGATCCGCTGGTCGGCCTCGACTACAAATTGCGCGAACGGCTGATGGACGAGCTGAAATCGCTGCGCGAGGAGCTGAACGCCACCTTCCTCTATGCCACCTCGGATTCGCTGGAGGCGCTGACCATGGCGCAGCGGCTGGCCGTCCTCGACCAGGGCCGGGTGATCCAGGATGGCGAGGTGACCGCGGTCTATCACCAGCCGTCCCAGGCCCGCTCGCTGGACCTTATCGGTTTTCCCAACGCCAATCTCTATCCCGGCAGCGTCGCCGACGGCACGGTGACGGCGGGGCCGTTGCGCCATCCCGCCGCCGGCCTTGAAGAGGGCAGCGCGGTGATTGCCGGCATCCGGCCGGAGCATGTGCGGCTGAACCCGGAGGGCGACACCGCCGGCACGATGCAGGCGCGGGTGACGCTGGTGGAAAATCTCGGCGGCGAGGCGGTGGTCTATCTTGATCTCGACGGCCACTCCCTGACCAGCGCGATCCCGCTGTTCGATCGCGCCCCGCCCGAATTCGACAGCACGGTCGGCGTGCGGATCGACCCGGCCGACATCCTGCTGTTCGACGGCACCAGCGGGCAGCGTCTGGCAGGTTCGCGATGACCGTGTCGCAGGCCCAACGCGTTCGAGCAGGACAGAACATCCATGGCTGAAATCGTCATCGAGCACGTCACCAAGCGCTTCGGCAGCTTCACCGCCGTCGACGACGTCCACATGACCTTCGCCGACGGCGAGGTCGCCTGCCTGCTCGGGCCCTCCGGCTGCGGCAAGACCACGCTGATGCGCATGCTGGCGGGGCTGGAACGCCCGAGCGAGGGCCGCGTCCTCTTCGGCGGACGCGACGTGACCCGGCTGCCGCCGCGCAAGCGCAATGTCGGCATGGTCTTCCAGTATCCGGTCATGTACCCGACCCTGTCGGTGGCCGAGAACCTGGAGCTGCCGATGCGCCACGACCGCAGCGTCTCGACCGCCGAGCGCAAGCGCCGCGTCGACGAGGTGCTGGACGTCCTCGACCTGCGACCGCTGGCCGGCGCCTTCATCGAGCAGCTCGACGCCGGCAGCCGCCAGAAGGTCGCCGTCGGCCGGGCCGTGGCCCGCCAGTCCGAGATCGTCCTGTTCGACGAGCCGACCACCAATGTCGAGGTCAACGCCAAGCTGCAGCTGATCCGCGCCTTCAAGCGGGTCACCAAGCGGCTGAAGCAGACCATCGTCTACGTGACCCACGACCAGACCGAGGCAATGACGCTGGCCGACCGGATCGCCCTGATGAAGGACGGCCGGATCATGCAGTATGACCGCCCGCAGGTGCTCTACGGCCAGCCGACCACCGAGTTCGGCGGCTGGTTCCTCGGCAATCCCGGCATGAACTTCATTCCCGCCGAACTCGACAGCCGCGGCATCCACGCCCCGATCCTCGCCGAACCGCTGCCGGCCCCGGCCAGCCCTCCCCGCGGCCAGCTGACCCTCGGCATCCGGCCCGAACTGGTGCGCATGACCGGCGCGCCGACCGAAGGCAGCGTCGGCGCCATCCTCGTCGACCAGGCGATCGGCATTGCCGGCCGCTATCTGACCAAGGCGAAGATCGGCGAGACCGTGGTCAAGGTGAACACCGACGGCCGCCCGCCGGCGGCGCTCGGCGGAGCCGTGCATCTGTCGGTGCCGCGCGACCGGCTGATGCTGTTTGCCGACGGCAACCGCGTCTCCTGACAGGGGAAGGGACGACCATGCGCTACGATGTCTCCGTCGTCGGGCTCTACATCCTCGACATTCTCGGCCGCCCCGTCAGCCGCATCCCGGATCGCGGCAATGTCGAATTCATCGACGAGATTCGTCTGACCGTTGCCGGTACCGCTGGCGGCGTGGTGGTCAACACCGCCAAGCTCGGCCTGAACAGCCTGGCCGTCGGCGCCGTCGGCAACGACGAGAAGGCCGATTTCGTCCTCGGCGCGATGGACCGGCTCGGCATCGACATCTCCGCCATGCAGCGGCTCGACGGAATCCCCACCTCGGCGACGATCCTGAACATCCGGCCGAATGGCGAGCGCCCGGCCCTGCACATGCGCGGCGCCTCGGACCATTTCGACGTTCCGCCGCGCCTCTACGACCAGATTTTCGACGCGCCGATCCTGCATCTGGGCGGCACCGGCCTCCTGAAGACCCTCGACGGCGAGCGCAGCCGGCTGCTCCTGGAAGAGGCCAAGCGCCGCGGCTGCACGGTGACCTTCGACCTGATCGCCGCCAGCGCGGAAACCGCCGGCCTGGTGCTGCCGCTGTTGCCGTCCATCGACTATTTCATGCCCTCGATCGAGGAAGCCCGCGACATGTCGGGCCAGACGTCGCCGGCCGACTGCGCCGCCTTCTATCTCGACCGGGGCGCGCAAACCTGCGTCTTCACCCTCGGCGGCGAGGGCGCCTATTACGCCGCCGCCGACGGCACGCGCCTGCATGTGCCGGCCTATGATATCGACGTGGTCGACACGACCGGCTGCGGCGATGCCTTCGACGCCGGCTTCATCACCGCGTTGACCCACAGGATGGACCCGGAAGCCGCCATCGATTTCGCCCAAGGCGTCGCAGCGCTGGTGGCCAGCGGCCTCGGCTCGGATGCCGGCGTCGTGTCCTTCGACCATACGAAGGAGCGGGTTGCAGCACTGCAGGCGGGGCGCCGCAAGGGCTGACGGCCCGAAGAAGGCCGGGCCCATCGCAGCGCTACCTCGGCCCGCCATGATGATCGCGGCGCGCGCGATCCGACCTGACGTCCCGCCCGTTGCCGTGCCATGCGGCTTGCACGCACGCGTCGGCGGTGCTTTATCTCCACCCGTTCTCAGGGCGGGGTGAAAGTCCCCACCGGCGGTATGCGGTGGTTGCCGCGAGCCCGCGAGCGCTCTTCGGCTTCGAAGGGATCAGCAGATCAGGTGCGGTGCCTGAGCCGACGGTCATAGTCCGGATGAGAGAGAACGTACGCAATGCGCGCCAGGCGAAAGCCTCGCGTATCCGCGTCCGTGATCGCCTTGGGTGACGTGTCCGTTGCGAAGGAGATCACCATGGCACCCACCCGCTACGCATTCATCAAGGCCAACTGGCACGCCGACATCGTGTCGCGCGCCCTCGAAGGCTTCACCCAGATCATTCCCGCCGATCAGGTCGACGTCTTCGACGTGCCCGGCGCCTTCGAGATGCCGCTGATGGCCCGCGATCTCGCGATGACCGGCCGCTACAAGGCGGTCGCCGCCGCGGCCCTCGTCGTCGATGGCGGCATCTACCGGCATGACTTCGTCGCCCAGGCCGTGGTCGACGGGCTGATGCGCGCCGGCCTCGACAGCGGCGTGCCGGTCCTGTCGGTGTCGCTGACGCCGCATCACTACCAGGAGACGGCTCATCACGAGGCGATCTTCCGCGAGCATTTCGTCACCAAGGGCCGCGAGGCGGCCGAGGCGGCGCTGATGATCGTCAAGACGCGCCAGTCGATCGAGAAGCCCACCGCCGCCATCCACCGCGTCGCCTGATCGGGGCGGCGTCCGGCCTCGGACGATGATCCTGCGACCGCAAGGCGCGCGCCACGGCGCGCAGACGATTGCAGTCGGCGCGTGGGCGTGGCTACGCTGTTCCGGCCCCGCCGATTGCGGGGCGGCGTGTCGCGCACGGGCGGCACAGGGGGATCGGACGCAGGAATGAATGCCACGGACTTTCCGGCCGGCGCGCCCGATGCCACGGACGATCTCGACGCTGCGTTCCCCTTCGACCTGCCTCCCCTCGTCGAGGGCGATCCCGTGGATGTCGTCATTCTCGGCGCCGGGGTGAACGGCGCCGGGCTCTTCCGCGATCTCTGCGCGCAGGGCGTCAATTGCCTGATCGTGGATCGGGGCGATTTCGGCGGTGGCGCCAGCGCGGCCGGCTCGCGGCTGATCGAGGGCGGGCTTGCCGAGCTGGAGATCGGCGATCTCGCCGGCGCGAGACAGGCCGCCAGCGAGCGCAACCGCCTTCTGAAGAACGCGCCGCATTTCGTCGACATGCTGCCGGTGGTATTTCCGGTCTTTTCTTGGCTCGGCGGACTGGGCGCGGCACTGGCGACGCTTCTCGGCACGCCCACCGCCCCGCGGCAGCGCGGCGCGATCCTCGCCCGCCTCGGCCTGGCGCTTCACGACCGCATTGCCGCTGCGCCCGTCGACACGCCGCGCCACCAGCTCCTGAGCCGGCAGGCGGCAGGGGCGGCGTTCCCCGAACTGGCGTCGGGCATCGCCGCCGCCGGCCTCTACCAGGATGCACGGATCACGGCGCCCGAGCGGCTGGTCTACGAGATGGTGAAGGACGGGCTGGACGCCTGTCCCGCTTCCCGGGCCGCCAACTGGACGCGCCTCGTCTCCTGTTTCGGCGGGAGCCTCTCCTTCGAGAGCGAGGACAGCACGGATTTCGCCGTGCGCCCGACGCTGGTGGTCAATGCCGCGGGGCCGTGGATCGACGAGGTCAACGCCGCCCTCGGCGCGCCCGAGGCGCAAGTTGCCGGGCGACGGCAGAGCCACATCCTGCTCGACCACGAGGCGCTGCGCCGCCAGCTCGATGGTCGGGTGCTGCGTTTCGAGATGGCAGGCGATGGCCGGGTCCTGACCGCGCAGGACTATCTCGGCCGGGTGCTCGTCGGCGCGACGGACGCCCCCACCGACAATCCGGACGAGGCGCGCTGCCCGGACGAGGACATCGCGGCGCTGCTCGATGCCCTGCGCACCGTCCTGCCGGATCTCGAGTTTACGGCCGATCAGGTGGTCTGCACTTATGCAAGGACCGTTCCGGCGACGGCGCCGGACGAGGCGACCGGCCAAACGCCGCGCCCCGGCGGGCCCATCCCCATCATAGAGGCGGACGCGGACCGGCCATTCCCGATCCTGTCGCTGGTCGGCGGCCGGTTCACCACCTATCGCCAGTTCGCCGAAACCGCGACCGACACGATTCTTCAGCGCCTGCAGCGCAGCCGTGTCCAGTCGACCGAGCATCTGGCGATCGGCGGCGGCCGCAACTATCCGGGCAATCCGCTGGCGCGGTCAGTGTGGCTCGCCGAGGCCTCGGTGGCGACGTGGCTCGACGAGCCGCGGCTGGAGACCCTTCTGGAGCGTTATGGCACGACGGCGCTCTCCATCGCCCACCACATCTGCGATCATGTCGATGCCGACCGGCTGCCGGATTCCCGCTCGGTGAGCCTTCGCGAGATTGACTGGATCGCCCGCAACGAGGATGTGGTGCGGCTGGAGGACATCGTCCTGCGGCGCCTGAATCTCGGTGTCGCCGGCCTGTTCACCTCACGCGACATCGAGGCCATCGCCATCGTCGCGGCGAGCGCGCTGAAATGGTCGCCGGAGCGGCGGGCGGCGGAGATCGAGGCGGTGACGACGCTGCTCCGCGATACGCGCCGCATGCGGGTCTGAGGACCTGCGCGGCGCATCCGTGACGCGCCGCGCGAAGAGGTCGGATCAGGCCCCGTGATATTTGGCGTCGAGGGCGTCGATCGCCTTCACATTGTCGGCCGAGCGGCCGTTGGGATCGAATTCGCAGGCCAGATACGCCTCGGCGATGCTCTTGGCGAGCTCGGAGCCGACCACCCGGGCGCCCATGGTGATGATCTGGGCGTTGTTGGACAGGGCCGCGCGCTCGGCCGAATAGGTGTCGTGGGTCTGCGCGGCGCGGATGCCCGGCACCTTGTTGGCCGACAGGCAGACGCCGATGCCGGTGCCGCAGCACAGGATGGCCCGGTGATAGGTGCCGTCGAGAATGCCGCTGGCGACCCGGTCGGACAGGTCGGCATAGAATTTCTCGGCGCCTTCGGGCGGGTTGCTGACCTCGGAGACCTCGAGGCCGGCCTTGCCGGTCAGATGTTCGGCAAGGGCCTTGGCGAGGGGAGCTCCGGCGCTGTCGCCGGCGATCGCGAGTTTCATGGGACGTCCTTTCTTCAGATGGAGGCGGCGCAGCGGGACAGGATGTCGAGATAACCCTCGACGTTCCAGGCCGACCGCCCGATGAACAGCCCGTCGATATGGGGACAGGCGATGAGTTCAGCGCAATTGCCGGGATTGACGCTGCCACCGTAAAGGCACGGCAGCCGGCGTCCGGTGATCTCCTCGGTCGCCGCGATGATGCGCGCCTGGCGTTCGTCGGCATAGTCGGGCGCAGCGGGCGTGCCGCCCTCGCCAATCGCCCAGACCGGCTCGTAGGCGAACAGGATCGGGGCAGCCTTCTGGGCCTCGGACAGTTTCGACAGGGCACCCTCGACCTCGCGCAGCAGCACGGCGTCGGCACGGCCCGAGGCCTTGTCCTCGGCGCTCTCGCCGACGCAGATCAGCGGGATCAGGCCGTGGCGGATGGCGGCCTCGGTCTTCAGCCCGACCGTCTCGTCGGTCTCTCCGAAATGCGCCCGGCGCTCCGAATGGCCGAGCTCGACCATGTCGGCCCCGCAATCGGTGAGCATCGGCGCGGAGATCTCGCCGGTCCAGGCGCCCTCGTCCGCCCAGTGCATGTTCTGGGCGCCGACCTTCACGTCGGTGCCGGCGAGGATCGCCTTCACCTCGCGCAGGGCGGTGAAGGGCGGAATGACGAAACGCTGGATGCGATCGTCGCCGGGTGCCTGTCCGAGCGTCTCGGCGAAATGCCGTGCCGCGCCCAGCGTCTTGTTCATCTTCCAGCTCGTGCCGATCCAGACTTGCGGTGCCTCAACCATCACGCGTCGTCCTCTGCCAGATACAATCGAATGCCGTCCTCTTCGAGCGCGGCGGCCTGTTCGCGGGGCAGGGCCTGCGACGTCACCACCCCGTCGAACACGCCCAGATCGGTGAACAGATGCAGGGCGGTGCGCCCGAACTTGAAATGATCGACCATCAGATAGCGCTGCGCCGACGAGGCGATCATCCGCCGCTTGACCGCCAGCACCTCCTGTTCCTGATGGAACGCCGTCCGGCCCTCGATCGAGGAGCTCGACAGCAGCACGATATCGGCCCGCAGCGAGGCCAGCGCCGTTTCCGTCACCACGCCGAAGAAGCCGTTGAACTTCTTCGAATAATTCCCGCCCAGCGCAATGAGTTCGATTCCCGCCTCGCCGGCCAGGCCGGCGATCACCGCCATGTTGTTGGTGACCACGGTCAGCGGGCGCTTCTCGCGCAGGAACGGCACCAGACTTCCCGCCGTCGAGCCGTCGTCGACCATGACGCACATGCCGGGCTGGACGAAATCCGCCGCCCGCGCCGCGATCGCTCGCTTCTCCGCCGCGGCCATGCGCGCCCGGTAGCGGAAATCGCTCTCGAACTGGCCGCTCGCCTCGATCGTCGCGCCGCCGCGGGTCCGGCGCAGGAGACCGTCCGCCTCCAGCTCGTCGAGATCGCGGTAGATGGTCATTTTCGAGACGCCGAAATGCAGCGCCAGGCGATCCAGCGTCGCTGCGCCTTCCTCGACGAGGATATCGACGATGCCGCGTCTGCGATCGTCCCGCTTCACGATGACCTGTCCTTCCCGACCGCGCAGGTTCAGCTTCATGTAACAGGCCGCGGGGAATTCGCAACACACCTCTTGTGATTTTGTTATATTCGACTGTGGCACTGTAGGCTCGCGTCGCCTTTGCATAGTCTGGCCGCTATCGAGGCGCGAACCCGGCGGCATCCCGGCGGATGCTTGGCAGGCGGCCGGCCTTCGGCGTAGAACCGCAGCGATCCGGACCGTGCGTCCTTGGCGCTGCCGGATCGGCTGCCCCCCCGCGCCCGCCCCGGCGGCGCATGATGGACCTCGAGGAGCGTATCACCATGACCCTGTCCCTGCCCGCCAAGGTCCGCATCGTCGAGGTCGGTCCGCGCGACGGCCTGCAGAACGAGCCGAAATACTTGCCGACGGACCAGAAGATCGAACTCGTGCGGCGCCTGGCGGCGGCCGGCCTGACCGAGATCGAGGTGACGTCCTTCACCCATCCCAAATGGATCCCGAACCTGGCCGACGCGGAAGAGGTGACGCGCGCCGTCGCCGACCTGCCGATCACGCCCTTTGCGCTGATCCCCAACCGCCGCGGCCTCGACCGGGCGATGGCCGCCGGGGCCAAGGGCGTGACGCTGGTGGTCTCGGTGACCGACGCCCACAACACCGCCAATCTCAACCGCACCACCGAAGCCTCGGTCACCGAATTGCTGGAGCTGGAGGCCGAGGCCCGGCAGGCCGGCCTGAAGACCCGCGTCTCCCTGTCGGTGGTGTTCGGCTGCCCCTTCGACGGCGCCGTCGCGCCGGAGCATGTCGCCCAGATCGCCAGCCGCTTTGTCGAGGCCGGGGCGCCGCGCATCGGCCTTTGCGACACGATCGGCGTCGCCAATCCGGCGCAGGTCCATGCCCTGTCGACGCTGATGCTGACCAGGTTCCCAAACACCGAGTTCGAGCTGCATCTGCACGACACGCGCGGCCAGGCGCTGGCCAACACGCTGGCCGGCCTGCAGGCGGGCATCCGGTCCTTCGACGCGGCGGTGGGGGGCCTTGGCGGCTGCCCCTACGCGCCGGGTGCGACCGGCAATTCGGCGACCGAGGATGTGGTGGCGATGCTGCATGCCATGGATGTGGCGACCGATGTCGATCCGGCCACCCTCCTCGACGCGGCGGCGCTTCTGGCCGACTGGCGCGACACGCCGCTCGACAGCGCCGCCTGGCGGATCGCCCGGTCCGGCGGCGCAGCCTGCGGAACCCCGGCGGTCCGCGCCACCGCCTGAGCGTCTGCTGGAAACGGATGTGACGGCCGGCCGACGGCCGCCTCAGGCCGTCAGGCGTCCTCGGCCAGCCGTGATCGATCCAGGCAGGCCGCATCGGCGCCATAGAGCACCACGCGGTTGCGGCCGGACTGCTTGGCCAGGTAGAGCGCCGCGTCGGCGCGTTCCTGCAATTGTTGCGGCGTGACGTCGCCGTCGCCAGGCTCCAGGGCCGCGACGCCGATGCTGATCGTCACGCGGGACGCGACACGCGACCCAGGATTGGCAAGCCCGGCGTCGCCGATTCTGCGACGGATTCGCTCGGCGGTGACAAGCGCCGCCCGCGTATCGACGTCGCGCAGGAGAACCAGGAACTCCTCGCCGCCGTAACGGGCGACCTTGTCCCCGTCCCGCCGCACGCAATCGCCGATGAGCTTCGCCACTTCGATCAGGCAGCGATCGCCTTCGCCATGGCCGAGGCGGTCGTTGAGGTTCTTGAAGTCGTCGATGTCGCACATCAGCAGGGCGCCCGACACCCGGGTCCGCTGAGCGCTCCAGAGCGCGTCGAGGATCTCCGTCATCCAGCGCCGGTTGGCCACGCCGGTCAGGGGATCGGTCCGGGCGAGTTCCTCGAGCCGGCCGTTCGCGGCGGCCAACTCCGCGACGCGGGTCTTGTCACGCAGGTCGAGCAGAAATGCCTTCTGCGCCAGAAGCGTCATGCTGCGCCGGGCCACCACGGTCGCGCCGATGCCGCAGGCGAAGAACAGCGTCCAGGCCACGGCGCTGCCGATTCCCAGACCCGGATTGCGGAGCTGGAAGATGCAGTAAAGGCAGACGGTGATGGCGGCGATCGCCGCTGTCCAGCGCAGCGGAATGCCGAAGATGACGATGGCCGAGATCGCCACCACCATCATGATGTTCAGATAGCGTTCGTGATAGCCGCCACCTGCCGCCTCGCCGATCAGGGCGATGGACAGGAGGATGATCCCCATGCCGGCGACCAGGGCGACGCGCTGCAGGCGCTGGGCACGGGGCTCGCGCCAGATCAGGAAGACCGCGATGGCCACCGACGACAGGACCGCGCCGGGTACGAGCATTGACAGGGTCACGGCCGGCGGCAGCGTCAACCAGGGCAGCGTCAGCATCAGAACGTTGAGAATCGCCACCCAGAGCATCCAGGCGCGGATGATCTTGGCCGACTGGGACCAGATGCGATCGCGGAAGAGCGTGCCGATCTCGCCGTCCAGGCGGATGTCCCGCGTCCGCATGGCCAGCAATTGCTCGATATCGGTGATCGCGGGCCGCGAGCCATAGAACCGGACGCGCGCAAGCGGGCCGGATCGTCGCTTCGGAACGGGCGCGGGCGGAACTGTCATGCGCGGCACATTGGTGATGTCTCCCGCGTCCAGCATCGCAGACAAGCGTAAAAGCAAGCTTGCCATATCGTACCGGATCAGCCCCTTCGTCCGGCCCCGCCTGGCTGTTCGGCGCCCGGCGACATCGCGGCGATTGACGAGCCGTCGCCGCTCGACCATCGTCGCCCGCATGACCACGATCCTCGACCTCACCGGGCTGAAATGCCCGCTTCCGGCCCTGAAGACCCGCAAGGCGCTTGGCGGCATCGCGCCGGGCGAGCTCTTGGAAGTGCGCTGCACCGATCCGCTGGCGGTGATCGACATTCCCAATCTGGTCGCCGAGATGGGCTACCGGCTCGCGGCCACCGAACGAGAGGGCGAGCGCAGCATCTTCGTGATCGAGAAATCGGCCCCGACCGCCGCCGCCTGACCGGTCTGCCGAACGCTGTCCCGCAGTGACGGGCGGCGATGGATGGCATCGTCCGACGCCCCGTGAAGACCGCGAAAGCGGCCTGCGACAAAGACGGGAACTTGTCCCGTTGCCGATCGCAAGGACGCCGGGCTAGCGTCACTGCAACGGTCGTCTCCCGGCTTCCTGCCCCTCCCAAAGGCAGCGGGGCCGGGGCGACCGGGTCCAGTTTTCCCGCGGTCCCGGAACGGAGGCCGATCCGCGGGTCATCCGTCCATCGCCGGTTGCGACGGCCCGGTCAGACGGGCGCGGACGGGCGCGCCGCGGATCGGCGGGCGACGGGAAAAACACGGCTCGCGGGGACGGGTCGCCATGGCGTATGGTCGGCCGCCCCTAAGGGCCGCCGAGACAGACGCAGACGGGGCCAGCCCCGCCGGGAGGAAAGATGAGACGACTGACCCTGACGGCGCTCGTCGCCACGCTCGCCCTGTCGGCGAGCCCCGCCTTTGCCTACAAGATCTTCGTGTCGAACGAGAAGGGCAACGACATAACGGTGCTCGACTCGGCCGATTTCGCCGTCGTCGACACCTTCGAGGTCGGCCAGCGGCCGCGCGGCATCGCCGTCAGCCCCGACGGCAAGCATCTCTATGTCTGCGCCAGCGACAGCGACACGATCCAAGTCTACGACACCGAGACCTACGAATTCATCCGCACCCTTCCGTCGGGCCCTGACCCGGAGCTCCTGGTCGTTTCGGCGAGCGGCGACCGGCTCTATGCGGCCAATGAGGACGACAATCTCGTCACCGTCATCGATCTGGAAACCGGCGCGCGGCTGGCCGAGATCCCGGTCGGCGTCGAGCCGGAAGGCATGGGGATCTCGCCCGACGGCGCGATCATCGTGAACACCTCAGAAACCACCAACATGGCGCATTTCATCGATCGGGAGAGCCATCGCATCGTCGCCAATGTGCTGGTGGATTCGCGGCCGCGCTTCGCGCAGTACAAGAGCGACGGGTCGGAGGTCTGGGTGACCGCCGAGATCGGCGGCACGGTCAGCGTGATCGACACCGACACCAAGGAGATCAAGAAGAAGATCACCTTCGAGATTCCCGGCATCCGATCCGAGGCGATTCAGCCGGTGGGCGTGCGGATCACCGACGACGGCTCCAAGGCCTATGTGGCGCTCGGACCGGCCAACCGGATCGCCGTGATCGACGGCAACACCTACGAGGTGCTGGACTATCTGCTGGTCGGCCAGCGGGTGTGGCAGCTCGCCTTCTCGCCCGACCAGACGCATCTGTTCACCACCAACGGCATTTCCAACGACATCTCGATCATCGACGTGGCGGCCGACAAGGTCATCAAGTCGGTGCAGGTGGGACGCGAGCCCTGGGGCGTGGCCGTGGCGGGGGACGAATAGCCGGCCGCGCGTCGCGGGGAGGATCTGAAGGGCTGCGTCCGGCAGCCGTGTTTTGGGGAGAGAGAGCATGAAACCAGTCTGGCTATCGCTGATGGCGGCCTTCCTGGCCTTTGCGCCCGCGACCGTCGCCGCCGCGCAGGACAGTGGCAGTGCGTCCGTCACCGCCGATGACGACGATGATGAAGACGATGACGACGCCCATGGCGGCGCCATGGTGCCGCCGGCCAGCGAACTGGAGATGATGCCGGGCTCGGAATTGATGCCGGCCAGCGCTCTCAACGGCGACCAGATCGGCCTGCCGCCGCTGTCGCTCTCCTCGCAGATCATCACGCCCCTGACGATCGGTTCCAGTGACGATCCCTATGCGGTCAGCGCCAAGGATTTCGTCCTGCGCGCCGGCCAGCCCTATCGCTGGGACATCGTCTCGGATGGCGGTGTCGAGTACAAGTTCCATGCCCCGGCCTTCTTCCGAAGCGTCTGGAACAACCAGATCGTCATCGAGGATCGCGAGATCCACATGAACGGCGCGCCGGCCTGGCTGGAATTCGACGCCAAGGGCCCGATCACCGTGCAGTTCCAGACCATCCGTCCGGGCCGCTACGACTGGTATGTCGAGGGACTGGACGAGAAGGAAGGCATGAAGGGCACGATCACGGTCGTTCCCTGATCCGCACCTTTGTGAACGATCACGGGCAGCCCGCCCCGCCGGACCGGCGGGCGGGTTGCCGGTGTTTTGGCGGGTGTTTTCTCCCGGCTGTCACGGTAAGGTCGGGCGGGCGCAAAGATTGCAACGGATGACGATGGTTTCAGCCACCAAGCCGCATGAGCCAGGGGTCACTGCCCTTTCCGTCGCCCATGTCAGCCATGCCTATGGTGCCCGCAAGGCGCTCGACGACGTGTCCTTCACGGTGCCGCAGGGTTCGTTCACGGCGCTGCTCGGTCCCAATGGCGCCGGCAAGTCGACGCTGTTCTCGCTGGTGACGCGCCTGTTCAACGTGCGCGAGGGCCAGATCGAGATTCTCGGCTGGCCGCTCGATCGCCATCCCGGCGAGGCGCTGCGCCGGCTGGGCGTGGTGTTCCAGGCGCGTACCCTCGATCTGGAACTGTCGATCGGCCAGAACCTGACCTATCACGCCGCGCTGCACGGCATGTCACGCGCCGCGGCGAAGCAGCGCATCGCGGAGATCCTGCAGGGCTCGGAGTTGATCGACCGGCTCGGCGACAAGGCCCGCAGCCTGTCGGGCGGCCAGTTGCGCCGTATCGAGATCGTGCGCGCCTTCATGCACCGGCCCCGCCTCATCCTGCTCGACGAGCCGACCGTCGGGCTCGACATCCGCTCGCGCGCCGAGATCGTCGCGGAGGTCCGCCGGCTCGTCGCCGACGAGGGCGTCAGCGTCCTGTGGGCGACCCACCTGATCGACGAGATCGACGAAAGCGACCGGGTCGTCGTTTTGCATCACGGCAAGGTGCTGGCCGAAGGCCGGGTGCCGGATGTCGTGGCGGCGGAAAGCGCCGGCTCGATCCGCGACGCCTTCTCTCGTCTCACGGGGCTGGCGACGCCGAAGGTGGAACCGGAGACGATGCCATGAGCGCGACGCCCGACATGGCCGGCCGCGAGCCGGCCCGCGGCTTTCCGCTCGCGGCTTATGCGATCTGCCTGCGCGGCATCGTCGGGCGCGAGGCGCTGCGTTTCCTGCATCAGCGCGAACGCTTCGTCTCGGCCCTGGTGCGCCCGCTCCTGTGGCTGTTCATCTTTGCAGCCGGCTTCCGGCAGGTGCTCGGCGTGTCGATCACCGCGCCCTACCAGACCTATATTCTCTACGAGGTCTACATCACGCCGGGGCTGGTCGGCATGATCCTCCTGTTCAACGGCATGCAATCGTCGCTGTCGATGGTCTACGACCGCGAGACCGGGACGATGAAGACGCTGCTGGTGTCGCCGCTGCCGCGCTGGTTCCTGCTGGTCGCCAAGCTCGGTGCCGGCGTCGCCGTCGGCATCCTGCAGGTCTACGTGTTCTTCGCCATCGCCTGGTTCTGGGAGGTGCAGCCGCACTGGTCGGGCTATCTCTACGTGCTGCCTGCGTTGATCATCAGCGGCCTGATGCTCGGCTCGCTGGGCATGCTGCTGTCGTCGCTGGTGCAGCAATTGGAGAATTTCGCCGGGGTGATGAACTTCGTGATCTTCCCGATGTATTTCGCCTCCTCGGCGCTCTACCCGCTCTGGCGGGTGCAGGAATCGAGCCCGCTGCTCTACCAGATCTGCCTGTTCAACCCGTTCACCCACGCCGTCGAGCTGGTGCGGTTCGCGCTGTACGGCCAGCTCAACGCCCCGGCGCTGGCGATCGTCGTCGGCTGCACGATCGCCTTTCTCGGCGGCGCGATCATCTCCTACGACCCACAGCGCGGGCTGATCAGCCGCAAGCGCCAGCAATAGGCAGCATCCGGCGGCCGCCGATGCCGGGCCGCCATCGTGCGCCGCGATACAGGGAGGATCCCATGCTCGTCCGTCTCACCGCCCGCCGCTCGGTCGTTGCCGCCGTGTCGCTGCTGGCCATCACGACCGCGATCGGTGCCGGTACAGCAGCGGCGCAGGACGGCGCATCGCCCCGCGCCGTGCCGGAGGGCTTCGTCGTGCCGGGCCCCGCCCCCACCAATGCCCCGCCGGCCAATGCAGCGGCGCCGGAGGGAAGCGCTGCGGAGACAGACGCCGAGCCGGCCGCCGGCGACGACGCGCCGGCCGATCCGATGAGCTTTGCGCGCGGCGGCGAAAAGGGCACCACCGACTGGCCCTGCGTCCAGCGCCGGGTGGAATCGATCACCCCGGCGCAGATCTGGGCGGGACCCGATCTCGCTTTGGCCGACACGGTCGAACGGACAGCCGAGATGCGAGCCCTGATCGACCTTGTGGTGGCGCGCCGCCTGCCGCTGGAGGAGGCCGAAGCACTGGTTCGGGCGCATGTCGCCGACCTGCCGGAGGCCGAGCGCGAGGCTGCCGCCACGGCGCTGTTCGTCGACATGCTGGCGCGGCTGAACAACGAGCGCAGCGAGGTGATGGGGGGCATCGAGCGCTACGGCGCCAAGCAGAAGGCGCTGGCGGCCAAGCTGCGGGCGCAGTCGGCCGACTTCGCCAGGGTGCAACGCGATCCGGCCTCCAGCAACAACGACATCGAGAACGCCCGGCAGGCGCTGTTGTGGGACACGCGCATCTTCAACGAGCGCCGGCAGTCGCTGACCTATGTTTGCGAGGTGCCGATCCTGATCGAACAGCGGGCCTTCGGCCTGGCGCGGGCCATCGCCGGCGCGCTGTAGGACCGCAGCGCGCGCCGACGGGTCGCGGCTGTCAGGCCGCCTGCATCGCCGTTTCCGGCGTCTTGGCGCCGGTCATCAGCGCCACGGCGTCGTTCATCGAGGCGGTCTTCGGGTCGATGACGCAGAGCCGCTTGCCGAGACGGTGAACGTGGATCCGGTCGGCGACCTCGAAGACATGCGGCATGTTGTGCGAGATCAGGACGATCGGCATGCCGCGCGAGCGCACGTCCTGGATCAGCTCCAGCACCTTGCGCGATTCCTTGACGCCGAGGGCCGCCGTCGGCTCGTCGAGGATCAGCACCTTGGAGCCGAAGGCCGCGGCGCGCGCCACCGCGACGCCCTGGCGCTGGCCGCCCGACAGGGTCTCGACCGCCTGGCCGATGTTCTGGATGGTCATCAGGCCGAGTTCGGAGAGCTTGTCGCGGGCGATCCGCTCCATGGCGGTGCGATCGAGCATCCGCAGATACTTGCCCATGAAACCGGGTTTGCGGATCTCGCGGCCGAGGAACATGTTGTCGGCGATCGACAGCGCCGGCGACAGTGCGAGGTTCTGGTACACCGTCTCGATGCCGGCATCGCGGGCCTGCATGGGCGAGGTGAAGCGTACCGGCTCGCCGTTCAGGCGGATCTCGCCCTCGTCGATGCTGACGGCGCCGGAGATCGCCTTGATCAGCGAGGACTTGCCGGCCCCGTTGTCGCCGATCACGGCGAGAATCTCGCCGGGATAGAGATCGAAATCGGCGTGATCGAGGGCGGTGACGCGGCCGTAGTTCTTGACGATGCCGCGGGCCGAGAGGACGGGTGTCTGGGACGTGCTCATGCGGAGACCTTCCTGATCCACTGGTCGATCGCGACCGCGAGAATGATCAGCCAGCCCGTGGCGAAGAGCTGCCACAGGACGTCGACGCCGGCGAGGCGCAGGCCGGAGTTGAAGACGCCGACGATCAGGGCGCCGATCATCGGTCCGATGATCGAGCCACGTCCGCCGAAGAGCGAGATGCCGCCGATCACCACGGCGGTGATGGATTCCAGATTGGCCTCGAAGAAGGAGGTCGGGCTGACCGAGCCGACGCGGCCGATCGAGGCCCAGGCGGCCAGGGCGCAGATGAAGCCCGAGACCATGTAGACCGAGATCAGCGTCCGGTCGGTGCGGATGCCCGACAGTTCCGCCGCTTCCTTGTCGTCGCCAATGGCGTAGACATGCCGGCCCCAGGCGGTGCGGTTGAGGACGAACCAGAGCACCACGAAGATCACGACCATCAGGACGACGCCCCAGGTCAGCACCGCGCCGCCGATGTTGAAGCGCTCGCCGAACAGCTTCAGCAACGGTGCCTCGGCATCCAGCGTCTGGCTGCGGATCGTCTCACGATTGGAAAAATAGTAGTTCAGCGCCAGGAAGACGTTCCAGGTGCCGAGGGTGGTGATGAAGGGCGGCAGCCGCACCTTGGTCACCAGGATGCCGTTGAGAAGACCGGTCAGCGTGCCGACGACGAAGCCGGAGAGGATGGCCAGCGGCACCGGCAGCCCGGCCTCGACGCTGAGCCGTCCCATGATCACCGAGATCATCACCATCACCGCGGCGACCGACAGGTCGATGCCGGCGGTCAGGATGACGAGGCTCTGGGCCGCGGCGAGGATGCCGACGATCGCCACCTGCTGCATGATCAGCGACAGGTTGAAGGCGGAGAAGAAATTGTTGGAGACCACGCCGAAGACGGCGACCGACAGGAGCAGCACGATCACCGGTACCATGGTCGGTGCGCCGTGGAGGAAATGCTGGGCCGCGTCGAGCGGGCCGCGCGAGCGGCGCTCGAAGGCTGCGACCGTCACGTCACTGTCCTTCAGGGAGGATTCGAAATCCGCTCCCCGGCTGGTCGGATCACTCATGTCGTCTCACTCCGGTCGGCCCTGCCATGCCCCTGCATCGGGCCGGCTCGGCGAAGGTGGAAGCGGGCTCGCAGACGGAAGGGGCGGCCCTGAAGGCCGCCCGCTCGTCCATCATCCCCAGCAGCGATCGAGGCCTTCCGCCACGCTGATCGACTCCACGCCGTCCACCGGCGCGTCGGTCACCAGGTTGACGCCGGTGTCGAAGAAGTCGAGCCCTTCGGTCGGCTGCGGCACGGTGCCGTCCTTGGCATACTGGGCGATCGCCTCGATGCCCTTGGCCGCCATGTCCAGCGGGTATTGCTGGGAGGTGGCGCCGATGACGCCCTCCTCTACGTTCTGGACGCCCGGGCAGCCGCCGTCGACGGAGACGATCAGGACGTTGCCCTCCATGCCGAAGGATTTCAGCGCCTCGTAGGCGCCGGCCGCGGCCGGCTCGTTGATCGTGTAGACGAGGTTGATGCCCGAATCCTTCTGGAGCAGGCTCTCCATGGCCGTACGGCCGCCCTCTTCATTGCCCGAGGTCACGTCGTGGCCGACGATACGCGGATCGTCCTCGTCGCCGATCGTCGCCTCGTCCTTCACGTCGATGCCGAAGCCCTTGAGGAAGCCCTGGTCGCGCAGGACGTCGACCGAGGGCGCCGAGGGCGACAGGTCGAGCAGCGCGATCTTGGCGTCGGCCGCCTTGTCGCCCATCGTCGCCTTGGCCCACTGGCCGATCAGCAGCCCGGCCTTGAAATTGTCCGTGGCGAAGGTCGCATCGGCCGCATCGATCGGCTCCAGCGGCGTGTCGAGGGCGATCACCAGAACGCCGTTGTCTCGGGCCCGCTTGACCACGTCGGTGATCGCCTTGGTGTCGGAGGCGGCAATCAGGATGCCCTTGGCGCCGGCCGCGATGCAGCTCTCGACCGCCTGGACCTGGGTCTCGTGGTCGCCATCGACCTTGCCGGCATAGCTGGACAGCTCGACGCCGAGTTCCTCGGCCTTGGCCGTGGCGCCTTCCTTCATCTTGACGAAGAACGGGTTGATGTCGGTCTTGGTGATCAGGCAGGCGCTGGCCTTAGCGTCCTGCGCGGCGGCCGGCGTGGCGAGGGCGGCGAGGCCGACAATGGCGGTGGATGCGAGTAGCGTGCGGAATGTCACGTTGAGAACCTCCCAGAACCGTCGGCCAACCGGCCGACATTGACGCGCCGTGAAACGCGGCGGGCCAGCCTCCTCGCCAGCCCGATCGAGCCTACGAAACACCAAGCCGGAAACGCTGTCAACGATGATAAATCACATTGATTTATTTATTGACGGCAGCCGGGTTCGATGCAACGATCCGGCTATTGCGAGCCGTCGTGGAATATGGGGCGTGGTCCGCCGGGGGCGACCGTGCCGGACCGCCTGAACGCCCGCGAGGAGGAAGCATGGACCCGCAGGCTGAAGGCGTTCCGCCAGAGATACCGTCGTCATCAGGCCGCATGCGCGGCTCCAACCAGTCCGGCCTGCGCGCCCACAACGAGCGCACCGTCCTGAGCCTCATCCGCCAGCATGGCGAACTCGCCAAGGCCGAGATCGCCCGGCGGACAGGACTTTCGGCCCAGACCGCCTCGGTGATCATGCGGGCGCTCGAGGCGGAGGAACTGGTGCTGCGGGACAAGCCACGGCGCGGCCGGGTCGGCCAGCCCTCGATCCCGATGCGGCTCAATCCCTCCGGGGCCTTCACCTTCGGCCTGAAGATCGGCCGCCGCTCGGTCGAACTCGTCCTGATGGATTTCCTTGGCGTGGTGCGGTCGCGCGAACGGCTGACCTATGCCTATCCCGATGTCGCCCTCGTCCTCGATTTTGTGCGCGAGGCGCAGCCGCGCGTCGCCAGCGCGATCGAGGCCCGGCTGCGCCTGCGGATCGTCGGCCTCGGCGTCGCCATGCCCTACGAGATGTGGTCCTGGGCCGAGGAGATCGGCGCACCGGCCGAACGCATGGACGCCTGGCGCCAAGTCGACATCGTCGCCGAGCTCATCGCGATCACCGGCCTGCCGGTCAACCTGGCCAATGACGCGACGGCGGCCTGCGCCGCCGAGAACGTCTTCGGCACAACGACGTCGCTGGACTATGTCTATTTCTTCGTCGGCGCCTTTGTCGGCGGCGGGATCGTCATGGGCGGCGACCTCGTCACGGGGCGCACCGCCAATGCTGGCGCGCTGGGCTCGATGCCGGTGCCCCGCGCGGCCCGCGAAGGCGTCGCCGGCGTCCGGCTGGACGGCTTCGAACAGCTGATCAACTTCGCCTCGATCCATGTCCTGGAGAAGATGATCGCGGCCGAAGGCGGCGATCCGCTGGTCCTGTGGAAGGATGCCGGCGCCTGGGACGAACTCGGCACGGTGCTCGACCACTGGCTGGGCATCGCCGCGCGCGGCCTCGCCTATGCCATCGTCTCCGCCAGTGCGGTCTATGATTTCGAATGCGCGGTCATCGACGGCGGCTTTCCCGAGAACGTACGGGCACGACTGGTCGAAGCGACCCAGCGCGCCATGGTGCGGCTCAGGCGCCAGGGCCTCACACCCCTTGATATCCGGGCCGGAACAATGGGCGCCAGCGCCCGCGAGATCGGTTCGGCGAGCCTGCCGTTCTTCGCGCGGTTCCTGCTCGACCACCGGGGGCTGTCCGCAGAGGCAGCGTAAGGGCGGCAACACGCGTCACGGGGAATTTGATCGGCCGGGCGCGTCGCAACCTTGCCTCAATGCGCCATGATGATAGACACGTCAGCAGGGAATACCCCCTGCCCTCGGAGGAGCGCGAGCCGGTTCGCTCCCGCATCTCTCCTCGTTTTCCCGCCGCCGCCCGATCCGCGATCGGTCGATGGCGCCCGGTCGGCGAGGGCACCCCAGCTTGGATACTCCTTGACCTCCACCGATACGGTCGGCACCGCCGCCGACGCCAAGACCATCTCCTGGACCAAAGCGCTTGCCCGGTACCGCAAGCCGGATACCGCGCGCAGCGTCTGGGAGATCGCCATCACGGCCATTCCCTTCGTCGCCCTGTGGGCCTTGACCGCCGTCGCGGTCACCCACGGCCACTGGTGGGGGCTGATCCTCACCGTGCCGGCCGCCGGCTTCCTGGTGCGGCTGTTCATGCTGCAGCACGATTGCGGCCATGGCTCGCTGTTCGCCCGCCGGGCGGTCAACGACTGGACCGGCCGGGTCATCGGCGTCGTCACCTTCACGCCCTATGATTACTGGCGCCGCACCCATGCCGTCCACCACGCCACCACCGGCAATCTCGACCAGCGCGGCATCGGCGACGTCGATACGCTGACGGTCGCCGAGTACAACGCCCTGACCAAATGGGGCCGTATCCGCTACCGGCTCTACCGCCACCCGGCGGTGATGTTCGGGCTTGGACCCGCATGGCTGTTCATCTGCCAGTACCGCCTGCCGGTCGGCCTGATGCGCGCCGGCGTGCAGCCCTGGACGTCGACGCTCGCCACCAATCTCGGCATCGCCATTCCGGCGGCGCTGCTGATCTGGGCGATGGGCCTCGTGCCCTTCCTGGCGGTGCAGCTGCCGATCACCCTGATGGCCGCCACGGCGGGCGTCTGGCTGTTCTACGTGCAGCACCAGTTCGAGGAGACCCACTGGTCGGAAAGCGACGAGTGGAAGTTCCAGCACGCCGCCCTGCACGGCTCGTCGCATTACGACCTGCCGCCGGTGCTGCGCTGGTTCACCGGCAATATCGGCATCCATCACGTGCATCACCTGTCGAGCACGGTGCCGTTCTACCGCCTGCCGGAGGTGCTGCGCGAATTCCCCGAGCTGCACGGGCTCGGCCGCATCACCATTCGCCAGAGCTTCAACTGCGTGAAGCTGGTGCTGTGGGACGAGAGCGCCCGGCGGCTGGTGTCGTTCCGCGACGCCGCCAAGTCGCTCGGTGCACGGCTGGAACCGGCCCCCGCCGCAGCAGCATGAGGCGC
>NZ_CH672387.1:4093857-4098796 GCF_000153465.1 Aurantimonas manganoxydans SI85-9A1
CCCATGCCTCGGCGCCTCCGTGACCACTCCGTCGGAGAATAGCGATGCGTCCCGGGGTCCTCGGGTCGAGCCCGACGACGACGATCTTGGTGGAGGGCAGGGCCTCTTCCGGCACTCCCGCACGAACATCGCCCCCCGGCGCCCTTCCTACCGCTGGCGTTCGCGCCAGTGGGGATCGATCCAGGGCCGCTTGTCGGGCTCGGGGGTCAGCATGCCGTCGCCGAGAATGTGGTCGGCGGCCTTCTCGCCGACCATGATCGAGGGGCCGTTGAGATTGCCGTAGGGGATGCGCGGAAAGATCGAGGAATCGGCCAGCCGCAGGTTCTCGGTGCCGATCACCCGGCAGGCCGGGTCGACCACCGCGTCCGGATCGTCGGCCGCCCCGAGGCGGCAGGTGCCGCAGGGATGATAGGCGCTCTCGGCATGTTCGGCGATGAAGGCGTCGAGTTCGGCATCGCTCTGCACCGATGCGCCGGGCTGGATTTCCGGCCCGCGATAATCGTCGAAGGCGGCCTGGGCGAAGAGTTCGCGGGTCAGCCGGATCGCCTGCCGGAACTCGGGGAAATCGTCCGGATGCGTCATGTAGTTGAAGCGGATCGAGGGCGCAGCGCCCGGATCGTCGCTCTTCAGCCGGATCCGGCCGCGCGACTTGGAGCGCATCGGCCCGACATGGGCCTGGAAGCCGTGGCCGGGGGCCGCGGCCTGCCCGTCGTAGCGGATCGCGCCGGGCAGGAAGTGATACTGGATGTCGGGATATTCGATCCCCGCCGCCGAGCGGATGAAGCCCGCCGCCTCGAAATGGTTGGTGGCGCCGTAGCCGGTGTGCATCAGCATCCATTCCAGGCCGACGCGGCCCTTGGCGAAGAGATGCAGATAGCCGTTGAGGGTGATCGGCTGGGTGCAGGATTGCTGGATATAGACCTCCAGGTGATCCTGCAGGTTCCGGCCGACGCCGGGCCGCGCCACCCTGGTGCGGATGCCGACGCGCGACAGTTCCGCCGGATCGCCGATGCCCGAATGCATGAGGATGGTCGGCGAATTGATGGCGCCGGCGGCCAGCACCACCTCGCGCCGGGCCCGCACGATGCCGGTGCGCCGGCCCCGCCGGCCGATCTCGACGCCGACGGCGCGGGTGCCCTCGAAGGCGATGCGCGCGACATTGCCATGCACCAGCCGGCAATTGCCGCGGGCCATGGCGGGGCGCAGATAGGCGTTGGCGGCCGACCAGCGCCGGCCGCGCCAGATCGTCTGCTGCATCGGGCCAAAGCCCTCCGGCTTCTCGCCGTTATAGTCGTCGGTCAGCGGATAGCCGGCCTGTCTGCCGGCCTCGATGAAGGCGCCGTAGAGCGGGTTCTCCATGGCGCCGCGCTGGACGTTGAGCGGCCCGGACACGCCGCGCCAGGCCGGATCGCCGGCCGGCAGTCCGTCGGCGCGGGGCTCGGTGCCGCCGCCCTCGAAGCATTCCATCCGCTTGAAATAGGGCAGGACATCGCCGTAGCCCCAGCCCGCTGCGCCGCTCTCGGCCCAATGGTCGAAATCCTTGGCGTGGCCGCGCACATAGACCATGCCGTTGATCGAGGACGAGCCGCCGATGACGCGGCCGCGGGGCGTCGCCAGCCGGCGGCCGGCCAGCGTCTCTTCCGGCTCGGCCCGGTAGCCCCAGTCGTAGCGCGCCATGTTCATCGGAAAGGACAGCGCGCCCGGCATCTGGATGAAAGGTCCCGCGTCGGTGCCGCCGGCCTCGACCACGACGACGTCGTAGCGCCCGGATTCCGACAGGCGGTAGGCCAGCGCCGAACCGGCCGAGCCGGAGCCGACGACGACGTAGTCGGCTTCGTCGAGGGTCTTCATGGAGCGATCTCCGCGTCGATGACCCGCTCGATCATCCGCACGGCAGCGGCGCGATCGGGCGCGGTGAGGGGTGTCAGGGCCTGGCGCAGCCAGACACCGTCGATCATGGCGCCGGCGGCGGCGGCGACGGAGACCGCGGCGACCGGGCCGACCAGCGGCTCCAGGCCCGAGATGAGATTTGTCTCCAGCCGCCGGAAATAGACGCGTAGCAGGCGCGCCGCTTCCGAGGAGCGCCGGGCATAGACGTAGAAGACCAGCCAGGCGCTGATCGCTTCGCGGCGGAACTGGCTTTCGTCGAAGGCCGCCTCGATCACCGCCGAGACGCGCTCGCGGGGCGTGCGCGATGCGATCAACCGCCGGGTGACCTCGGCGCGGAACTCGCGCAGCAACTGGCGCATGGCGGCGATCAGCAGATCGTCCTTGGCGCCGAAATAATGATGGGCGAGGGCGGGCGAGACGCCGGCCCGCGCCGCGATGTCGGCCATGGTCACTTCGATCGAGCCGGCCTGTTCGACGGCGCCGATCACGGCACCAATCAACGCCTGGCGGCGCTCGGTCTCGATTCCGCCGCGACCGAGGCGGGGCATTTTCAACTGGGTCATGCCGTAAAGATAATGATGTTGATTGATCAGTCAATCAATTGTGGCGAGGCGCGTACCCCAGCGATCGGGCAAGCGGTTGCACAGGCGGTCCGCAACCCTGTTCAAACCGCCCGTCCTCTGCCTATCATCGGCAGATGCGCGGCGCGCCCGGCGATCCGCCCGGCCTTTTTCGGGATCCTGGCATCCCTCAGCGAAAGAGATGTGACATGAGGCTACTGACAGGGGTCGCGGCCATCGCGCTGACGGCGGCAATGGCGGGCCCGGCGCTCGCCGACTACACGCTGACGATCCTTCACACCAACGACATGCACAGCCGGATCGAGCCGATCAACAAGTACGATTCCACCTGTTCAGCCGACGAACTGGCGGAAGCCAAGTGCTTCGGCGGGTCGGCGCGGCTCCTGTCGGGCATCCGGGCAGCGCGCGAGGCTCATCCCAACACGCTGCTCGTCGACGGCGGCGACCAGTTCCAGGGCACGCTGTTCTACACCCGCTACAAGGGCAAGGCCGCGGCCGAGATGATGAACGCGCTCGGCTATGACGCCATGACCGTCGGCAACCACGAATTCGACGACGGTCCGAAGGTGCTGCGGGCCTTCATGGAAGAGGTCGAGTTCCCGATCCTGCTCGCCAATGCCGACATCTCGGCCGAGCCGGAACTCGCCGAGACGCTGAAGCCCTCGGCGGTGATCGAGAAGGACGGCGAAACGATCGGCCTGATCGGGGTGACGCCGGCCGACACCGGCGAATTGTCGAGCGCCGGTCCCAATGTGCGCTTTTCCGATCCCATCGAGGCGGTCCGCGCCGAGGTCGACCGGCTGACCGGCGAGGGCGTCACCAAGATCGTGCTCCTCAGCCATTCCGGCTACGCCGTCGACCAGCGCATCGCCGCGGCCGTCAGCGGCATCGACGTCATCGTCGGCGGGCATTCCAACACGCTTCTGTCCAACACCGACGAGAAGGCCGCCGGTCCCTATCCGACCATGGTGCCGAACCCGGACGGCGTCGACGTGCCGATCGTCCAGGCCTACGCCTATGGCAAGTATCTCGGCGAACTGACAGTGACCTTCGACGATTCCGGTGTGGTCACCACCGCGGTCGGCAATCCGGTGATCATGGATGGCGAGATCGCCGAGGACAGCGACCTCAAGACGCGCATCGAGGAACTGGCCAAGCCCCTGCAGGAAATCCGGGAGAAGGTCGTCGGCCGGACCGAAGACCCCATCGACGGGTCGCGCGACACCTGCCGGGTGCAGGAATGCGAGATGGGCAATCTCGTCGCCGACGCCATGCTGGCCCGTGTCGCCGACCAGGGCACGGCGGTCGCCATCGTCAATGGCGGCGGCCTGCGCGCCTCGATCGACGCCGGCGAGATCACCATGGGTGACGTGCTGACGGTGCTGCCCTTCCAGAACACCCTGTCGACTTTCAAGCTGACCGGCGCCGACATCAAGGCGGCGCTCGAGAACGGCGTCTCCGAGGTCGAGGAGGGCGGCGGCCGCTTCCCGCAGGTGGCCGGTCTCAGATACGGCTGGTCGCGGGCCGGCACGCCGGGCGAGGATCGCATCCGCTCGGTCGAGATCCGCGAGGGCGATCGCTACGTGCCGCTCGATCCGGAGAAGACCTATCTCGTCGTCTCAAACAATTTCATGCGCGGCGGCGGCGACGGCTATGGCGTCTTCGCCGAGAAGGGCACCGAGGCCTATGATTTCGGGCCGGCGCTGGAAGAGGTGGTGGTCGAGTATCTCGCCCGCGACAACGCCGCCTATGCGCCCTTCACCGAGGGCCGCATCACCGAGATGCAGTAGGCGGCTCCCGCGCGCCGCGCTATGGGGAAAGGGCCGGCGCCAGCGCCGGCCTTTTGCGTGGGGGGCGTCGATGACCGAGAGACTGAACAGGATCGGCTGGAACGAGGGACTGGCCGCACTGTCGATCGTCGTCGCCACGGCGGTGATCCTTCTGGCCATGGGCCGCACGCCGATCTGCGAATGCGGCACGATCAAGCTGTGGCACGGCGTCGTGGTCAGTTCGGAAAATTCCCAGCATCTGTCCGACTGGTACTCGCCGTCGCACCTGATCCACGGCTTCCTGTTCTTCTTCGCCGGCTGGCTGGTCCTGCGCCGCGCCAGCTTCGGCACACGGCTGATCCTCGCTTTGGCGGTCGAATGCGCCTGGGAGATCGCCGAGAACACCGATGCGGTGATCCAGCGCTACCGCGAGGCGACGATCGCCCTCGACTATTACGGCGACAGCGTCCTGAACTCGGTGGCCGACATCGGCTTCATGGTGCTGGGGTTCTGGCTGGCGAGCCGGCTGCCGATCTGGCTGACCGTGGCGATCGCCGTGGGGCTGGAGATCTTCGTCGGCTGGATGATCCGCGACAATCTCACCCTCAATGTCCTGATGCTGCTGTGGCCGCTGGACGCGGTAAAGGCCTGGCAGGGCGGCGCCTAGGCGCGGCCGGGCAACAGGCAACAGGCAGAAGT
>NZ_CH672387.1:4098913-4197326 GCF_000153465.1 Aurantimonas manganoxydans SI85-9A1
CTTGACCCGAGGACCCATGCCGGTTCCGGTGATGCCGTCCGATCCTTCGACGGAAGATCCCCTATCCACAAAACACACCGCAGCAGAGCATCGCGCTGCCCTCAGCGCACGACCGCGCCGGTCGACGGCGACGGACCGTGGCGGTTGGCGGCGTCGCTGGGCTGGACGGCGAAGTAGAGGAATACCAGCCAGCCGATCAGCGGCACCAGATTGACGAGGAACCACCAGCCGCTGCGGCCGGTGTCGTGCAGGCGGCGCACCGAGACGGCCAGCGACGGGATGAAGATCGCCAGCGAGAAGATCGAACCGAGCGGCTGGTAGCCCTCGCCCGAAAAGGGCGCGAGGCCCATGGCCGGGCCGACGAGGATCGCATCGAAGATGCCAAGGACGAAATTGCCGAGCAGCGTGAACAGCGCGAACCACCAGAATTCCGAGCGTGGCGCCCGGCCCCGGAAGGTCGCGTAATTTGCAAAGACCGAACGGATGGCTTCGGTGAACGACATGGCGTGCCCCCTTGCGTCTGCCGGCCGCTTGCCGGCGGCGCCAGCCTGCCCGATCGAGACGCTGGACGCCACCTGTGCCGCTGGGTTGGTCTTCGAGGGAGTGGTCACGGAGGCGCGGAGGCATGGGTCCTCGGGCCGAGCCCGAGGATGACGCGCGTTGGGGGTGGGGGAGCCTCGGATAGGGCGTCACGCGGTAGGTAACGTCGCGCGGGTGGTAGCGTCGAGCAACCGCCAACCTCGGCGGAAGGGCCACTCCATCAAACAAGATCGTCATCCTTGTCTGTTGACGGCCTCTTGCAATTGGAGAGGCTGATCGGCGGGCAGCGCACCGTGTCATCCTTGGTCGTTGGAGACCGTGCCCGAGCAAGGTTCGCCGCCCGCCTTTCGTCATCCACCCCGAACAGTTGCCGGGGCCGGCGTGACAGCGCCGAGCCCGCAGGACAAGGATGGGACCTATGATGATAGACCGGACCGTGCTGGGTATCGATATCTCTGGAGCGCATCTCGACGTCTTTGCTCATCCCGAAGGACGGGCCAGACGCCTGACCAACGATGCCGACGGCATCGCTGCCGTGACGGCCTTGGCGGCAAGGCGGCAGGCTTTCGTCGTGATCGAGGCCACCGCGCCGTTCGACCAGCCGCTGATCCGTGCCCTGGAGGCGGCGGGCCTGGTGTTCCACCGGGCCAATCCCCGCCGCGCCCGCGACTTCGCCCGGTCGGCCGGCCTTCTGGCCAAGACCGATGCGGTCGATGCCCGCATGCTGGCCCTTTACGGCACGGCTCTGGCGCTGCGGCCGACGGAGAAGGTGGCGCCCGCGCGGCTGGCGCTGCAGGGCTTGGTCAGCCGCCGCGACCAGCTCGTCGCAATGCGCAAGGCCGAGCGGGTGCGGTTGCGGACCATGAGCGAGCCGTGCATCGCCGAAGTCACCTCGCGGTGATCGCCCTCCTCGACGCGCAGATCCGCACCATCGAGCGCCGCATCGAGGCGACGGTCGCGGCCGATGCCGCTTTGGCCCGCCAGCGCCGCGTGCTGCGCGCAGCTCCCGGCATCGGACCGGTCGCCGCTTCGGTGCTGCTGGCCAGCCTGCCCGAACTCGGCCGCGTCAGCCGCCGGGCGATCGCCGCCCTGGCGGGGCTTGCCCCCATTGCCCGGGACTCCGGCCTGCTGCGCGGCAGACGCTGCGTCCAGGGTGGCCGCAAGCGCGTGCGCGACGCCCTCTACATGGCGGCGCTCGCCGCCGTGCGAACAACGCCGTGGAAGGCCCTCTTCGCCACCATGACGACCGCCGGCAAACCAGCAAAGCTCAGCCTGATCGCCATCGCCCGCAAGCTCCTCGTCACGCTCAACGTGGCAATCCGAACCGGAGAATATCAGCCGCGCCCAGCCCCCCCCTTGACGCATACTCACACAGTTGCTTGGGCTTGACCCGAGGACCGATGCCGTTTCCGTTGGTGCAGCCCCATCCTCCGACGGAGTGGTCACCGAAGCGCAGAGGCATGGGTCCTCGGGTCAGCCCGAGGATGACGCGCGTCGGGGGTGGGGCACGCGTGTGAAACGTCGTGCGGGTTGCGGGCGGCGCATCTGCCGAACGTGCCGCAGAGCTGTCACCGCGAACGGCCGTTCGCGTCATTCCCAGCAGCAGCGTCAGCGATGCGTGGCGGCGCCTTCATCATCAGCCGCCGGACACGCCGAGATCCGCACCGGGGCGGCGGCGGTTTCGCCGAGGGTGAGGCAGGCGTCGGTGTCCGGGACGCCCATCGCGTCGCCTAATGGGCAGAGCGTCCAGCCGGAGCCGGTGGCGCCGGAGGCGGCGAGGACGAGTTCGGGGATCGGCGCCAGATGCGGCGTGTAGACATAGGCGCCGTCGCGCAGGACGGCGTCCGGCGGCGGCTCCATGCCGGCGCCCGAGCCCTCGACGCGGCCCTCGACGACCGTCAGCCCCTGCGGCCCCGCCAGCCAGCGCTCCTCCCAGCGGGTCTTCTCGACCGAATGGGTCCAGGACAGCGAGAAGGCGGTGGCGGCCAGGGTCAGCGTCTTGGCGCCGGCGGCGATGCAGATCATTCGGCCGGCGACACCGTCTCGTCGCGGGGCGCGGCACCGGTCGCGGTGGTGCTGCTGCCGCCGCCGGTGCGGTTGACCACTTCGGGCACGCCGTGCCGGCGGATTTGCAACGCATGCCAGCCGATGATCAGCGCCGCGAGAGCGAAGCCGATCTCGTCGGTAATCGGCATTGCGGCGATCAGCGTGAAGGCGGCGACGGTCGCCACCGCCCGTTCCCACCATTTGAGCGGTGCGACCAGATAGCCGATCGCCGCGGCACCCCACAGCCCGATGGCGAGGCACGCCTTGAAGACGATGTAGACGACGGCAGGCCAGTAGCCGATGGCTTCGGCCAGCGGACCGCCATCCTGCAGCATCAAAGCGGGCGTATAGACGGCCATGAAGGGGATGACGAAGCCGGCGAGTGCGACCTTGACCGCCTCGAAGGAGATTCTCAGCCCCGGCGCCTTGGCGATGGGCGCGGCCGCGAAGCAGGCCAGTGCCACCGGCGGCGTCAGGTCGGCGAGAATGCCGAAATAGAAGACGAACATGTGGCTGACGATCAGCGGCACGCCGAGGGCGAGCAGCGCCGGGCCGGCGATCGACGAGGTGATGATGTAGTTCGGGATCGTGGGGATGCCCATGCCCAGGATCAGGCAGGTGATCATGGTCAGCACCAGCGACAGGAACAGCGAGGTGTCACCGACCGCCACGATGAACTGGCCGAAGGTGTTGGCGACGCCGGTCAGCGTCATCGTGCCGACGATGATGCCGACGATGGCGCAGGCGATACCGACCGGCAGCGCCGTCTTGGCACCCTCGGCGAGCGCGTCGCGGGTCAGGAGCAGCGTCTCGCGGCCGCCCCGGAACAGGGCGCAGAGGGCAATCAGCACGGCCAGCGCGATGACCACCGGCAGGATGCCGTATTCGAAAAAGGCGGCAGCCGAGATGCCGAGACCGATCCAGAAGACGTAGCGCAGCGCCTGCACCGAGATCCGGCGGGCCAGCGGCGCGCCGAGGATCAGCAAAGCCGTCAATGCGAGGCCGATCGTGCCGGCATAGAGCGGCGTGTAGCCGGTGAACAGCAGGTAGACGAGCACGCCCAGCGGCAGGAGCAGGTACCAGCCCTTCTTCAGCGCGTTCAGCGCCGAGGGCAGCTCGCCCTTCTTCAGGCCGATCAGGCCGCGCTTGCCGGCTTCCAGATGCACCATCCAGAACACCGAGCCGAAATACAGCACCGCGGGAATGACCGCGGCCTGGACGACGGCGGCATAGGGCACGTTCAGCGTCTCGGCCATGATGAAGGCGACGGCGCCCATCACCGGCGGCATGATCTGGCCGCCCATGGAGGCGGTCGACTCGACGCCGCCGGCAAAGGCGGCGCGGTAGCCGAAGCGCTTCATCAGGGGAATGGTGAACTGGCCGGTGGTCACCACATTGGCGACGCCCGAGCCGGAGATCGTGCCCATCAGGCCTGAGGAGATGACAGCGACCTTGGCGGCGCCCCCCTTCGCCCCGCCGACAAGCCCGAGCGAGATGTCGGTGAACAGCTTGATCATGCCGGCCCGCTCCAGGAAGGAGCCGAACAGGATGAACAGGAAGATGTAGGAGGACGAGACGTAGGTCGGGATGCCGTAGATGCCCTCGGTGCCGAAGGACATGTGATCGACGATCTGGCTGAACGGGTAGTAGCGGATCACGAAGGGCGACGGCAGGTAGCGGCCGAACAGGCAGTAGGCCAGGAACAGGCCGGCGATGATCGGCAAAGCCGGTCCCATGATCCGCCAGGTGGCGATGAAGAGCACGGCCAGCGCGGCGACGCCGACGATCGTGTCGGCCAGCGACGGCATGCCGGCCCTGAAGATCAGCGCCTCGTATTCCCACCATTGATAGACGGCGACGCCCATGCCGGCGAGGCCGAGCAGCCAGAACAGCGCCCTCAGGCCGGCATTCTCGCCCTTGATCGCGGCGACCAGCGGCAGGCCGAGCAGGCAAAGGAAGCCAACATGGACGGCCCGCACGATCTGGCTCGGCAGGTCCCACAGATGCGCCGCCGTGGCGAGCTGGAAGATCGAGAAGGCGAAGGCGATCCAGAACAGGATCCGCCCTTCCGTGCCGAGCGGGAAGCCCGAGGACAAGGGATCGTGGTGGCTCACGGGCTCGCCGTCCGGCGCCAGCTCGTGATGCTTCTCCAGTTCTCCCGGCGTACCCTGACTCATCTACGGCTCCTCCCAGAGGCCTGTCACGGCCGGGACATTACATCATCGACCTCGAAAGGCGATCGCCCTTTCCGGCACGATGGCCTCCCCCGTCAAGGCCTGCCGTAGATCCGGGCGATCTCGTCCACCACCGGCGCCGAGCCGAAGCGCACCGGATCGGTGGCCGGCAGGCCATGTTCCTCGGCCAGTTCGGCCAGCAGCGCCCGCGCCGCCTCCTCATCCAGCTTGGCGGTGTTGACGCAGAGACCGACGCAGCGAATATCCGGATTGGTCAGCCGGCCCATGGCGATGGTCGCCTCGATCACCGCCGCGATAGTCGGCAGCGGCGTCGCCACGCCGCGCATCGTGGTGCGGGTCGGCTCGTGGCAGACGACGAAGGCATCGGGCTGCGAACCGTGCAGCAGACCGAGGGTCACGCCGGCAAAGGACGGATGGAACAGCGAGCCCTGCCCCTCGACGACGTCCCAGTGGTCGTCCGCGGCGTCGGGCGTCAGCCATTCGGCCGCGCCGGCGATGAAATCGGCAACCACGGCGTCCAGCGGCACACCGCGACCGGCGATCAGGACGCCGGTCTGGCCGGTGGCGCGGAACTCGGCGTCGAAGCCGGCGGCCTGCATGTCGCGCTCCAGGCAGAGGGCGGCGTATTTCTTACCGACCGAACAATCGGTGCCGACCGCCAGCAGGCGCTTGCCGGTGCGCTTGTGGCCCTTGCCGGTGGCATAGCTGCGATCGGGCTGGCGCAGGTCGGTCAGCTTGCGGCCGTTCGCTTCGGCCGCCGCCGCGATGCGCGCAATCGAACCGAGGCGCACATGCAGGCCGCTGGCCACGTCCAGCCCGGCTTCGAGCGCCGTCACGATGGTGTCGATCCAGTGCTCGGGCAGAACACCGCCGGCATTGACGACGCCGACCACCAAGGTCTTCGCGCCGGCCGCGACCGCCTCGGGCACCGTCATCTCGTCGAGGCCGAGATCGGCGCCGCAGCCCGGCAGCCGCAACTGGGCAAGACACCAGTCCCGACGCCAGTCGACGACGCCCTGTGCGGTCTTGGCGGCCAGCGCGTCCGGCACGTCGCCGAGGAACATGAGATAGGGAGGGGTGACGTTCATGGCGCGACTTTCGGGAAGGGGATCTTCTGCCCGCAGACTGACCGAGTTGGCACGGCTTGTGAAGCGGGGCGACGGCCGCGAATGCGGCAGTGCACATCTGTCTGTGACGATGGACGACAGCGGGTTGTCCGGCTTGCCCGGGCAAACGCGAGCGGCTTGTGGTCTGCGCGGATGCTGGCCCGCTTCGGCAGCTCAAGCCCAGACGGAATGCCGCGAGCGCCGGCGTTCGCCTCACGGCGATTTCCCCCAGTGCAGCGGACGGCGATCCACTTTCATTTTGCAAGTGGTTGCCCGTCAAGTAACTTCGGTGCGGATGGAGGAGGAGCAGCGAATGGGGCAGGATGGCCGAAGTGACACGACGCGAGAGCATTTTCGCTCGCGCTGCTCGATCGCCCGCACGCTCGACATCTTCGGAGACAAGTGGACGCTGCTGATCGTCCGCGACCTGCTCTGGCACGGCAAGCACACATTCGGCGCCCTGCACGAAAGCGCCGAGCGCATTCCGACCAACATCCTCAGCGACCGGCTGCGCCGGCTCGAGACCTGGGGGCTGGTCGAGCGGCGCCCCTATGCCGACCGGCCGCTGCGGCACGAATATCACCTGACGGCGCGTGGTCGCTCGCTGGAGGATGCGCTCCTCGGCGTCATGGCCTGGGGTCATGCCCATCTGGACGGCGGCTTCTTCGATCCGCGAACCGGCTGGAGCACACCGCCCCGCAGCCGGGTTTCCAACGACGGCAACGCCTGACGGCGGTAGGCCGAGGCCACCGCGCCGCTCAGAACGCCGAAGACCTTTGGCCTCGCCGGCGAAATCCGGTAGAGCCAAGCAGACATTTTCCCCTGAGCGAAGGCGATCCATGACCATCCGCGTCCACAAAGGCGATCTTCCCGACATCTCCCGCTACACCGGCCCGGTGGCGATCGACACCGAGACCCTCGGCCTCGACACCCGCCGCGACCGGCTCTGCGTCGTCCAGCTGTCGCCGGGCGACGGCACTGCCGACGTCGTCCAGATCGCCAAGGGCCAGAGCGAGGCGCCGAACATCACGGCGCTCCTCAAGGACCCGGCCAAGACCAAGATCTTCCACTATGCCCGCTTCGACGTGGCGGCGCTCTACCATGCCTTCGGCGTGATGACCGACGGCATCTTCTGCACCAAGATCGCCTCGCGCCTGACCCGCACCTACACCGACCGGCACGGTCTGAAGGATCTCGCCCGCGAGATGGTCGGCGTCGACATCTCCAAGCAGCAGCAATCGTCGGACTGGGCCGCCGAGACCCTGTCGCAGGCGCAGGTCGAATACGCCGCCTCGGACGTCCTCTATCTGCACGACATCATGGGCGGTCTCTACAAGCGGCTGGAGCGCGAGGATCGCATGGAACTAGCCAAGGCCTGCTTCACCTTCCTGCCGACCCGGGCCAAGCTCGACCTCGCCGGCTGGGACGACGAGGACATCTTCTCCCACTCGGCCTGAGGGTCTCTAGATGGTGTTCGAGGGCTGCCGCATGGGCGGCCCTCAGCCCTTGTCAGGCAGGCGATTGACGGCGTTGCTTGCGGGAAACTGACGACGCTCGACAGAATGTCTCTGGCGCGGCATGGCGTGTCGCAAAACGGACTGGATCGACCCCTTCGTCCAACGCATATGCCCGGCATCAGCAACGCGCTCGACGAAAGGCGCACACCATGACCCGCAGCCCTCTCATGCAGTCCCTCGCCGTCTCCGGCATGCTTACCGTCGCGCTGCTTGCGACCGTCGCGTTGCTGAAGCTCGTCGGCTAATTCCCGCCTCCCGGCGTCGCGCTGAGAACAGCCAGCCGGATGGGCGACACAGGCCGACGCAAACGCGTCGGCACACAGACATGCAAGAAGCGCGGCGCACCTTGAGGTTCGCCGCGCTTCTTTCGTTTGGGATGACCTGCCCGGAGACGGATGGGCGTCCCATCTTGCGCCGCCCGTCAGGCGGCGACAGGCTGCCCCTGGCTGGGTTCCTCGTCCGGCCGGCGCCGGCGCTGGGCCCAGACGATCAGGCCGAGCACCGCCAGTGCCGGAATGAACATCCAGTATTTTGACGGCTGGTCGGTGGGCGTGCGCACCAGAGTGATCTCCTGGTCCCAGTCGAGCCCGGCCTTTTCGGCCGCCGAGCCGAAGGCGACATTGTCGATGATCTTCTTGCCGTCGCGGTCGACCAGTTCCAGCCCGGCATTCTGCAACCGTTCCTCGCCGGTGGCCCCGGCCGGCAGATTGAGCTCCACCGAACGCTGTGACGGCTCGCCGAAGGCGTCGAGATAGTCGATGCGCAGGCGCAGCGGCTCGTTCGCCGGCGTCTCAGCCGCCGCCTCGGCGACCTCGCTGCCCGGCCGCTCGGAATAGGGCGCGACCAGCATGTCCATCCAGAAGCCCGGCCGGAACAGGGTGAAGGCGATCAGCAGCAGCGCGACGGATTCGTAGATGCGGTTGCGGGTCAGGAACCAGCCCTGCGTCGCCGCCGCGAACAAGAGCATGGCGACCGTCGCCACGATGGCGATGAAGATGCCGTGCGGAATGTCGACATTGATCAGCAGGAGGTCGGTGTTGAAGATGAACAGGAAGGGCAGCGCCGCGGTGCGCAGCGAGTAGAAGAAGGCGATGGCGCCGGTCTTGATCGGATCGCCGCCCGAAACGGCTGCCGCCGCGAAGGAGGCAAGGCCGACCGGCGGCGTCACATCGGCCATGATGCCGAAATAGAAGACGAAGAGATGCACCGCGATCAGCGGCACGATCAGGCCGTTGGCCTCGCCGAGCGTGACGATGACCGGGGCGAGCAGCGCCGAGACGACGATGTAGTTGGCGGTCGTCGGCAGGCCCATGCCGAGGATCAGCGACAGGACGGCGGTCAGAAGCAGGATCGCCATCAGATTGCCGCCGGAGAGCACCTCGACGACTTCCGCCAGCGCCGAGCCGAC
Organism: Aurantimonas manganoxydans SI85-9A1; assembly: GCF_000153465.1. Lineage (GTDB taxonomy): Bacteria > Pseudomonadota > Alphaproteobacteria > Rhizobiales > Rhizobiaceae > Aurantimonas > Aurantimonas manganoxydans. The sequence goes on from NZ_CH672387.1 coordinate 4,107,726, forward strand.
GCCGGTCTGCGACACGGCGCCGACGATGACGCCGGCCGTGGCCGTCGCGATGCCGATGCCGATCATGTTGCGGGCGCCGGTGATCAGGCCGTCGATCAGGTCGAGGAAGCCACGGGTGGTCTGGAACCCGTAGTCGCCGGTGCCGCGGAAGAAGGCGGTGATCGGGTGCTGGGTGATCAGGATGAAGATCATGAAGGCGGCCGCCCAGAAGGCCGACAGGCCCGGCGACAGGCGATCCACCATCAGCGCCCAGACGAGGACGACCACCGGCAGGATGAAGTGCAGGCCGGATTTCACCGTCGGGCCGGGACGCGGCAGTTCGGTGATCGGCTTGTCCGGATCGTCCATCTTCGGCGCCGGGTATTTCGCGCCGTACCACAGAAGGCCGACATAGACCGCGACGAGCAGCGCGAAGACCACCCAGCCGGCATTGTCGCCGAAAGCCGGGCGGATCCAGCCCATGCCGTAATAGACGCCGAAGGACAGGGCGCACAGGACGAGAATGCCGAAGACGACGCCGACCAGCCATTGCAGCCAAGGCTTGGGCTCGTAGGAGCGCGGAAGGCCCTGCATGCCGGCCTTCATCGCTTCCAGATGCACGATGTAGACCAGCGCGATGTAGGAGATGATCGCCGGCAGGAAGGCGTGCTTGACCACGTCGAAATACGGGATGCCGACATATTCGACCATCAGGAACGCCGCAGCGCCCATCACCGGCGGCATGATCTGGCCGTTGACGGAGGATGCCGTCTCGACGGCGCCGGCCTTTTCGGCCGAGAAGCCGACGCGCTTCATGAGCGGAATGGTGAAGGTGCCGGTGGTCACCACATTGGCGATGGACGAGCCGGAGATCAGGCCGGTCATGGCCGAGGAGACGACGGCGGCCTTGGCCGGTCCGCCGCGCATGTGGCCCATCAGCGAGAAGGCGACGTTGATGAAGTAGCTGCCGGCCCCGGCCTTGTCGAGCAGCGAGCCGAACAGCACGAACAGGAAGACGAAGGAGGTCGAGACGCCGAGCGCGATGCCGAAGACGCCCTCGGTGGTGATCCACTGGTGGTTGACCACCTCCGACAGCGAGTTGCCCTTGTGGGCGATGATCGACGGCATGTAGGGGCCGAGGAAGGTGTAGACGAGGAAGACGGTCGCGACGACCATCAGCGCGGGTCCGAGCGCCCGGCGCGTGCCTTCCAGCAGCACCATGAGGCCGACCGTGCCGACCATGAAGTCGGTCATGTTGGGCGCGCCGACGCGGCCCGAAATCGAGGTATAGGCGAAAAACAGGTAGGAGGCGGTCGCCGCGCCGGCGATCGCCAGCACCCATTCATGGGGCAGGACGCGGCGCGACGGCGAGGGCAGCAGCGCGAAGACGACCATCGTCACCGTGATGACGGGAATGTACCAGCCGGGCAGGACGCCGGTGGCCCCTTCCAGGAAGAGATAGCCGAGCAGCAGCGGCACGCCGGCGCCCAGCACGAGCTGGGGGATCGAGCGCGAGGCCGGGAAGGCGAGAAACGCCAGGAACAGCGCGAAGGCGAGATGGATCGAGCGCGTCTCGGTGTCGTTGAAGACGCCGAAGCCGACCATGAAGGGGATCGGCGAGGCGATCCAGAGCTGGAACAGCGACCAGACCAGCGCGACGCCGGAGATCAGATAGGCAACGGGTCTGGCGGGGCTGCGTCCGCCGGTGTCGGAGGAGGCGACGAGCTCGTCGAGCTTCTCCTGCCGGGAGGTGGCGGATTCGACGTCGACGGAATCGATGGTGCGGTCGCGCTCGTCGTCGAGGCTGTCGGAATGACGTGGGTCTCGGGCCATCGCAGCTGGTCACTCCGCCTGTCTGATACGCGACTACAGGAACATTCTGGCACGACCGGCGGCGGGTCGCACGACCGGCCTCTCGTCGTCGCCGACGCCCCGCATGGGCGGGGCGCAAGGGAGCCGGCCGACGGACATCTGCCGCCGGCCGGCTGGATGGCGGGCCTTACAGGAGGCCGGCTTCCTTGTAGTAGCGCTCGGCGCCCGGATGCAGCGGCGCGGAATTGCCGGCCGAGATCATCTCTTCCTTGGTCAGGTTCTCGAAGGCCGGATGCAGCTTCTTGAACCGGTCGAAGTTCTCGAACACGGCCTTGACCACCTGGTAGATGGTCTCCTCGTCGACCTGGTCGGACGAGACCATCGTGGCGCGCACGCCGAAGGTCTCGGTGTCCTCGGCATTGCCCTCATAGAGGCCGCCCGGGATGGTCGCCTTGGAATAGTACGGGTTCTCGTCGACCAGCTTGTCGATTTCCGCGCCGGTCACCGGGACCAGCTTGGAAGCGCAGGAGGTGGTGGCCTCCTGGATCGAGCCGTTCGGATGGCCGACAGTGTAGATGATGGCGTCGACCTTGTTGTCGCACAGGGCCTGCGACTGCTCGGCGGCCTTCAGCTCGGAGGCCAGCGAGAAATCGCCCATCGACCAGCCCTTGCGGTCCATGATGATTTCCATCGTGGCGCGCGAGCCGGAGCCCGGGTTGCCGATGTTGACGCGCTTGCCCTTCAGGTCGTCGAAGCTCTCGATGCCGGCATCGGCGCGGGCAACGACCGTGATCGGCTCGGGATGGATGGAGAAGACCGCACGCTCACCAGCGAAGGGATCGCCCTTCCAGGGGTCCTGGCCCTCGAGCGCGTTGTACTGCATGTCCGACTGGGCGACGCCCATGGTCTGGTCGCCGGCCTTGATGGCATTGATGTTGGCGACCGATGCGCCGGTCGACGGGGCCGTGCAGCGCAGGCCGTTCTTCTCGCTCTCGCGATTGACCAGGCGGCAGATGGACTGTCCAACGACGTAGTACACGCCGGTCTGACCACCGGTGCCGATGGTGATGAACTTTTCCTGCGCGGTGGCCGCGCCGGTCGACATGGCAAGGGCAGCAAGCCCGGCTGCGACCCATCCGGTTTTCTTCATTGGGAGCTTCCTCTCTAGGTTCGGTCAGACCCTCAATCCTAGCGGAGAGTTCGGTCGGGCCAAGTGCCGGCAGTAAGACAACTTTCCCCCTCATGCGCAAGATGGCGGTCCGCAGCCGGCCCCGAACGCCGTCCGGGCGGTGCGGGTGGTTGCCAAGGTCCGGCGGCGCCCTTTCTTCGACCACGCAGATGGTGGAAGAGGACCCCATGACACGCTGGACACGCACAGGACGCGGCATGGGCCTGGCCGCGCTGACGACGGCCCTCTGCGGGATCGTCGCCGGCGGACCGTCCGTCGCCGCGGCGGCGCCTGACGGGGCCGTGCCGCCCATCGTCTTCGTGCATGGCGACAGCGATTCCGCCGCCTTCTGGATGCCGGTCCTGTGGCGCTTCGAAAGCAACGGCGTGCCGGCCGGGCGCCTGTTCGCCGTCGATATCGACCACCCGGCGGCGCGGCTCGACGACCAGGTGGCGCAGGAGAACCGCTCCTCGACCGAGGACGCCGCCCGCGCCGTTGCGGCAACGGTCGATCGGGCGGTCGCCGAGACCGGCGCCGACAAGGTCGCCATCGTCGGTCACTCCCGCGGCTGCCAGAGCGCCCGCAACTACGTGAAGAATTTCGGCGGGGCGGCCCGGACGGCGACGATGGTGCTGGCCGGCTGCGTCCACCACGGCGTCTATGTGAACCCGGAAGAGCGGACCGGATCGGAATATAATGGCGCCGGAGCGTTCCTGACCGCCCTCAACTCGCCGCCCGCCATTCCCGACGGCATTGATACGACGATCCTGCGGTCCGACCGCTTCGATCTCTACGCCCAGCCCAACGGCCGGTTTCTCGGCCTGCCCGAGCAGGAGACCGGGATTTCCTACGACGCGCCGGAACTGGACGGCGCGCCGACGGTGGTGCTCGACGGCGCCGACCATCGCGAGACGGCCTCTTCGCCCGAAGCCTTCATCGCCATGTACACGGCGATCACCGGCAGGCCGCCGGCCCGGCTGGAGATCACGTCGGAAGAGCGGCCGCAGATCGGCGGGGAAATCTCCGGCTTTGCCAGCGGCGCCCCCACCAACCGCCCCCTCGCCGGCGCCACGCTCGACATCTTCGCGGTGGACGCACGGACCGGCGAACGCCTTGGCGACGCCGTGTTCAGCCAGACGGTCGGCGAGGACGGGCGCTACGGGCCGTTCCGCGCCGCGCCGGACGCGGCCTACGAATTCGTGATCGCCGCGAAGGACTATCCGCTGACGCGGATCTACCGCGCGCCCTTCCCCCGCTCCACGGCGCTCGCCCATCTGCGGCTGTATCCGGCACCGGACCTGTCGGCCCCCGGCGAGATCGTCGGCATGATGCGGCCGCGCGGCTATTTCGGCATCGACGACAACGCCACACTGGATGCCTTGCCGATCGCCGGCCGCCCGGAAAACGAGCCGGTTCCCTCGGTCTGGAGGGCCGCCGTCGCGATCCCCGGCGACGCGCCGCAGACGGTGACCGGCGGTTTCGACGGCGAGGTCATCGCGGCCCGAACCTCGCCCGACGACCCGAACGATGTCGTCTGGATCGAGCTGACCGACTGACGCAACGGGTCCCGGAGAGGTCTCAGTCGACATTTGTGCCGCAGCCATTGTTCGGCGGCACAACCCCCTTACTCTTGCGATGACAGGGGGTAGACGGCTACTTCCGTTCCATGACCTTCGAAGAATGTGCCAGCGGCCCGTATCAGCATTGACCTCCCTCTCCCCCAACTACACCGAAGCCGAGCGCCTCGACGCCCTTGCGGCGTACGAGATCGTCGACACGCCCCGCGAGGAGGAGTTCGACGATCTCGCCCGGATCGCGTCGGAGGTCTGCGGCACGCCCATCGCGGTGGTCAATTTCGTCTCGGACACCCGCCAGTTCTTCAAGGCCGAGGTCGGGCTCGGGGTGCGCGAGACGCCGGTGGACATCTCCTTCTGCAAGCATGCGCTGCTGGCCGAAGACATGATGATAGTGCCCGACGCGACGCAGGATTCCCGCTTCGACAACAATCCGCTGGTCTATGGCGACCCGCCGCTGCGCTTCTATGCGGGCGTTCTCGTGCGCTCGGCCGAAGGCCTGCCGCTGGGCACCATGTGCGTCCTCGACCACACGCCGCGCGAGCTCGACGCCCATCAGATCCGCACGCTGCGCCTTCTCGCCCGGCAGGTCTCCATCCAGCTCGAGCTGCATCGCTCCCTGCGGCGCACCAAGGCCGCCCTCGGCGACGTGCGCCGGCTAGAATCGCAATACCGGCAGATCGTCGACAGCGCCGTGGACTTCGCGATCATCACCACCGATCTCGACGGCGGGATCACCTCCTGGAGCCCGGGCGCCCAGCAGATCTTCGGCTGGAGCGAGACCGAGACGCTGGGCCGGCCCGCCGCCCTGGTGTTCACGGCCGTGGATCGCGAGGCCGACCTTGCCGTCCGCGAGATGGCCACCGCGCGCGAGACCGGCCGCGGCATCGGCGAAGGCTGGTACCAGCGCAAGGACGGCAGCCGGTTCTGGGCGTCGGGCGAGATCATGCCGCTGATGGGCGAGGACGAGGTCCAGATCGGCTATCTGAAGATTCTGCGCGATCGCACGGTCGAGTATCAGGCCGAGGAACAGCGCAAGGAACTGACCCACGAATTGTCGCACCGGATGAAGAACGTCCTGGCGACCGTGCAGTCGATCGTCACCCAGAGCCTGCGCACCGCCGAATCCCTCGATGCGGGGCGCGACGCGATCTCCAGCCGGGTGCAGGCGCTGGCGCGGGCGCAGGACATCCTCACCCAGACGAGCTGGTCCGGTGCCGGAATCCGCCAGGTCGTGGACGAGGCGCTGGCGGCCCACCGTGCCGAGCAGGGCCGCATCGTGATTTCCGGTCCCGACGTCGTCCTCAGCCCGCAGCAGGTGCTCGGCCTGTCACTGGCGCTGCACGAGCTGGCGACGAACGCCGCCAAATACGGCTCGCTGTCGATGCCGTCCGGCAAGGTCGAGATCAGCTGGGACGTCGGGCCCGACAAGGACTTCCGCTTCGACTGGATCGAGCGCGATGGCCCCCATGTGAACGCGCCGAGCCGGCGGGGCTTCGGCTCGCGGCTGATCGAGCGGATCGTCGGGTCGTATTTCGACGGCGGCGGCCAGCTCGACTTTCCGCCATCCGGCGTCGTCTTCCGGCTGACGGGATCACTCGGTTGAGCCGGCAGCCGCGCCGCTGATGACCGGCCCGAACTCGCCCCTGCGCTGGTTCGCGAGCCTTCTTTGGCACAGTTTCTGGGGCCTGCCGGTCCTGATGATCGCAGCGGCGATCGGCATCGCCTATACCCTTCTGATGCTCGATGCCGGCGGCGCATCGGCCTGGATCGGCAGTTTCGGCTACCCCTTGGCCCTGTCGGGCGGCACGGCCCGTGAGCTGGCGAACACCTTCGCCGCGGTCCACGCCACCTTCGTCTCCCTGTATTTCTCGATCACGCTGCTGGTGCTGACACTCGCCGCCGGAAATCTCGGCGTAAGGCTGATCGACCGCTGGATCGGGCATGGCCGGGTCCGCTTCACCATCGGCCTCCTGCTCGGGTCGCTCGCCTGGGCACTGATCGCGCTGGCCGCCGTCGATGCCGGCGACGGCGAGGGCGGCTATGCGCGCCTGACCCTGTTCACGCTGCTCGTCGTCACGATCTTCGTCATCTCGTGGCTGGCCTTCGCCCTGCACGATCTCGGCCGCATCATCCATGTCGACACCGACATCACGGCACTCCGCATGGACGCGGTGGCCGACGCGACGCCGCTCCGCAGATTGGCGGCTGCCGCCCCGACGATCGACTGGGCCGCCGGCCGCGGGCTCGCCGCACCCAGCGACGGCTATGTCGAGACGGTCGACCGCCTGGCGCTGGCCGACGGGATGGGCGAGGCGGGCGGGCATCTGAAGCTCGTCGTGAGCGTCGGCGACTATGTGATGCAGGGCGAGCCGCTGGCCCTTCTCGCAGGCGACCCGCTGGGCGTCGGGCAGGCGACAGCTCTGACGCGCGCCTTCGGCATCGGCCGGTTTCGCAGCGGCGCGCAGGGCGCGCCGTTCCACGTGAATCTTCTGGTCGAGATCGCCGGCCGGGCCCTGTCGCCGGCGGTGAACGATTTCTACACGGCCTTTGCCTGCATCGACGGGCTCGGCCCGATCCTGGTCGCGCAGGGCCAGCTCCCACAGCACCCGCAATGGGTGGCCGACGCGGCCGGCACGGCCCGCGTCCTGGCGGTCGAGAAGCCCTTCATCCGCCTGTTCCGGATGCCGCTGGACGCTCTGCGGAACGCGGCAGCGCCCAATCCGCAGGTGGCCATCCGGCTGATCTCCATGATGCACCGTGCGTCCGGCATGATCGATGACGCCGGGATCCGGCACTTCCTGGCCGATCAGGCGCGCGCGCTTATCGATCAGGCGATGGCGAAAGCGGCAACCGATCGCGACCGCGCCGCGATCGCCGCGGCATGGGACGGGACGGCCGTCCTTCAGGATGGGTGACGGCGCGCCTGTCGGCTGCAACCGGCGGCGTGGCTCGCCGTTTCGTCAGCATGAGGCGCATGGTCCGATTGTCTCGCAACGCCGCGACGGCGATAGTCGCACAGAAGCGCCCGGCGGCGCGGGAGGAACGCAGGTGACATCCATCAGGCGAAGGCCGGCCATGAGCGACGCGGCAGCGATCGGCTCGGGCAATTCGCGGACGGTGGGCGCCGCGCTGTTCGGCGGTGCCATGGGGCTGGCCCTCGTTCTCGGGGCCCCGTCCGCACTGGCCGCCGACTGCAAGGCCTCGGCCGAGCCGGGGATCGACTGGAGCCATTGCGACCGCAGCAATCTCATGCTGTCGGGCGTCAGCCTGGCGGGCGCCGACCTGAGCGATACCGATTTCACCCTCACGGATTTGCGCAATGTGAATCTCGCGGAAGCCAATCTGGAGAAGGCGACGCTGGTGCGCGCATCGCTGGCCGGGGCACAGGCCGACGGGGCCAGCTTCCGCAAGGTCGAGGGCTACCGCGCCAATCTGTCCTATCTGGCGGCCAGGGACGCGGCCTTCGAGGGCGGCGAATTCCAGCGGGCGAGCTTCGACGCCGCCAAGCTGCCCGGCAGCCGCTTCGACAAGGCCGAGCTCGGCCGCGCCTCGTTTCGCGGCGCCGAGCTCACCGGGGCCCGCTTCAGTTTCGCCAATCTCGCCCGCGCCCAGTTCACCGGCGCGACCCTGACCGGACAGCTCGATTTTACCGGCGCCTATCTGTACCTGACCCGGTTCGACGGGCTGGATCTGTCAACGGCGACGGGTCTGGAACAGGCCCAGCTCGACCTCGCCTGCGGCGACGACGCGACGCGCCTGCCCGACGGCCTGCAGCATCCGGCCAACTGGCCATGTCCGGTGGAGTGAGGGCTGAGACTACGGCCGGCAGAGCCTGACTGAGGGCCGAGAAACAATCGCGCGACCGGCGCATGCCATGGCAAAGGCCAGGACAGGAGACAGCCAGCATGGCACGGGGACGGATCGCCCGGTGGCGCGCTGCTTATTCAGAATGGCGAGGGAAGAATTTGGTGGAGCCAAGCGGGGACACCACCAGTCTTTAAAACACGATAAAATTCAGATACTTGCCTATAAGCAACTAGGCTTGTGTGCCTGTTTTGTGTACCAACTCCGACAAGATTTTAAACCCCTCTGTACCCTGGTACATCCGCACAATCGCTGGATTCGGTTCCATGGGCGGTAGCAGCGACCTCTTCTTCCTTGGCTTAGTGTCGAGGATTCTCTCTAACGTGGCGCCTTGGGACACCAGCCTCGCAACCCGATCTTTGGAGAGATCAAATCGTCGATCTAAAAATTTGATTAAATCCCAAAGATCATTCGCGATTACCTTATCGCCGCCGAACACAATGTATCTATTGTCCCGTTTGTTACGAAGGTTTCTCCGCTGAGGCACGAGATTTATGTTATCGAACTCGTAGTTTCCATCATTATCTATACGATTTAGCTGGCCCGTTATCAGGTCATCATATTTGAATTTATCTAACCCCCATCTTACGAATTCGTCGCGTATAAAGCATACCTTGATACCTCTTCCCCCGTAATCCGCATAGGCCGTGTTATTTGGGTTTTCACATCTCTGCTTCATGGCATCAAACCGTTCACCCAAAAGGGAGGCGGTTTTATTCCTCAGTACTCCAACCGCCTCTCCTCCATTTTTTACGTGATTTACGCCCCGAGGGCCGCGGGATTTGCCGGATAACAAATTGTCGAGGAGCACCTCTCTCTCTTTTTGCGTAACGACACACCTACACTGGACGTAGGATCGGCTCCTTTCTCTCATTATGATCTCTTGACCGATCACCTCCCACGTCCCCCAGCGCTTCTCTTTCAAAGAAGCCAATAAGCCAACTCGGTTCTTCCACCTCGGGTGGTTTTCACCATTACCAAAACCAAATTCGTTTGGATTTCTGTCCATCTCTAAGCCTCGATTTCAGGTCACGGCGTGAATTTATCGAGGCTGCCAATAGTATTCAATATGGTATTTTCTAAACTGTAGACGGCAAGATAGTGAACGGCGGTCTAGTGACAGGCTCCCCTTTTTGACGTTGGGGCTTGAGGTACTTGGCGACGGTGGCGGAGTTGCACTCGCCTGCCACCAACGGCGCAAGGTACTCTTGCGCGCCGTAGAAGTCCTGCACGACGTCCGCAAGGATGGCGTCGGAATTCTTGTGCTGTGCGAAAAACTCGTCCGTCCAGCCGGCGGTTGCCGCGCCCGTCGAGGCGTGAATGTCACCGTCGGCCCGGTAGATGCGCAGCATTTCCGGCTCGTTCGCCATCCACGCGGCGATGCGCAGCTCGATCTGCGACAAGTCGGCCGAGACCAGCTTGTAGCCCGGCCGGGCCTTGAAGACCTTGTTGTAGGACTTGGCGAACCGGCCGCGCTTCGGGAAGTTCTGCCCGTTCGGGTTGTCCGATGCCGACCGGCCGGTGACCGTGGCGTGGAGCTTGTAAGACGGATAGATCGCGCCGTCCGGGGCGATATACTGCCAGAAGCCCGATTGCTTCTCCTCCGACCCGATATAGGTCGTGATGAGCTTCTGCTGTTTCAGGAAGTCGATGTAGCCCGTCACGAAGCGCCCGGCATTGCCCGGGGCGTCCTCGAAATAGGGCATGTGATCCTTGGTCGAGACCGACGGGACGCGCTGTGCCGGCGGGAGCTTGGCGGTCGACTTCGTGAAGACCTTGGGCGTCAGGCCGAAGCCCTTCTTGCCGAACAGGATGTCGCGCATGACGACGTCGCGGGTGAAGCTGATCTCCTCGCCCCTGCGCAGATAGTCGCGGCGGAGGGCCGGCGGGATGAGCCGGACGATCTCGTCATATTTCGCGTCGGTGTATTGCGCGACCTGATCGGCCAGCGAGCGCAGATGCTCCTTGTCGACGGACAGGCCGTAGCGTTCCACCACCTTGGCGAAGGCGATGATGGCCGGCATCTGGATGCGGCGGTAGCACTGATATTGGCGGGGGTCTTCGCGGAGGATTTTGTCGAGCCGCTGCGCGAGCCGCAGGCAGGCATCGGTGTCACCGCCGGCATAGTTGCGCATGCCGTACTGCACGACCTTGCCGTCCGCGTCGAGGATGTCATCCGGCGGGACGTCCATCATCTTGGACTTGTCGATCGCCATGTTGAAGTTGTCCGCGTAGCCGGCCATTTCCGGCACCCATACGCGTGTGCAGTCGTCGAGGCTCTTCGACATCATGTTCTCGTCGGCGAAGAACGCCATGAGCTGTGTGTCGTGGAGCCATCCCCGGACTTCGATACCCTCGCGAGCCGAGACCTGATGATCGAATTTCAGGTTGTGCGCGAGCTTGCGGACCCGTTCATCCTCAAGGAACCGCTTGACCTGCCCCTGCAAGGCTTCCGCCTTGGCGCCCGGGTTCGGATCGTTGAAGACCTTCTCGTAATAGAGCGGGTGCGTCGGCGCCATGAAGCTCTCGCCGGGCCGGTAGGAGAACTGGTTGAGGATGACGCGGGTGGAGCCCTTACACCAGACGAGGCCGGTGCCCTCCGCATCGAAGGCCATCACCGGCGTGCGGTTCTTCGCGAGCATCGCTTCGAGCGGATCGGTGAGCTCCGTGAGGTCGGACACGTACCGGTAGCTGGGCTCCGACGGCGCGATGGCCGCCACGTCGTAGTTCGCCTGCTTCAGCCGCGCGAGCGTGCCGATGTCGGCCCGGAAGGTTGGATCGTGCTCGGGGATGCGCCGAATGAAACCGGGTGCAAGATCATCCGTTTTTGAAACCAGGTGCAAACTGCGGCGTATCGGATAGCACAATGCAGCAAATACCATGACGACGATGTCAGGGTACGATCTTTCCTGGAATTCCGACGTTAAGGGCGCGAGCTTCGAAGCTCTCATTCGGCGTCGGTACGTCGTTGTGGCTTTGCACGCATCATTGGTTACCTCTGTGCGGGTGCGCACCACCCGATTTTTGCGCTTTGACTTCGTATCGGTTCGAAGCCGAGACTGGCCTAGCGGCTCTGGCTCCCTCATAGTCTTCGCGGGAGGGGCTACATGGATATTAAAGTTCAGACGCACGCTTACGATGAGGTGGTCCCACACAGCAGGGAGCCGAGTGGCGTGGAGGCAAGCTGGCATCCACCGCGGGAGCGGGTGGGGGCACCGGTTGTGCAGATCGACATCGCGGCGGTGGTAGGCGGGTTCCTCAAGGAGCTGTCGCCGATCGATGTCATCGTGGAGCTTATCCAGAACGAGCTTGATGCCGGCTCCACCTCCACCGAGATCGTGTTTGGCGACGAGGCCCTCGTCTGCACGGGCAACGGGAAAGGGATCGACGCGAAGGGTTGGAAGCGCCTCGTCTACGTCCTCGGAGCCGGCGGAGAGGTCGACGCTAAGGTCGATGGAATAGGGGCGAAAAACCACGGCATCCGCTCATGCTTCCTCCTCGGCGACGACATCGTCGTTCAATGCCACGGATATCGGGTGGAGCTAACGCTCCGCGGCGACATGCTAGACCGAGAACGCTTTTATCCCGCCGCCTGGCCAAGGGAGCCGGATGAGGCGGCGCCGCCCGCTGGCACTCGGGTGAGTGTTGGATATCGAGGCAAAACGAGGCCGGTGCCAAGCCATAACCCGCTGCTTCCCCCAGACAGCGCCGCACTTGATTCGCTCTTCGGCGAGGCGCTCGAGTCTTGCCCCAACCGGTTCCTTTTCGCATCCCCACCGGGGCGGTCTTGGGACTACGAGCTGGTCCTAGTCCGACGGGGGTCCCGCATTGCATTCCGTTACCAGGCCCGGCCGTGGGGCAAAGGTGGGCTTTACCTCCGTACCTGCACCCGGATCGAGGGGACGCGGAGCCGGCGGATCATCCAGCGGAAGTTGTGCTCCCCCTTCCTTCACCCGCTGGCGCCAAGCGACACGGCGAAGGTGCCCCGACTCTTCAGGAGACGGAATAAGGTCGCGGGCGAAATCGGCTGGCGCTGCGACGCCAAGGGCCTGCCGCTCCCCGGCAGCGGCGAGCTTCGCTATCCAATCGCCTTTCCGGCAGGCGACATTCGAAGCGCATCCGGTTTCGACATATCGGCTCCCTTCGTCGCTGGCCGAGCCCGGCACTCGCTCGGGGAGGATAGCCGCAACGAGGATCTTCTGAAGGCGGCGCGGGACACAATTGTACACGTCATCCGTGAGCAGCTCGCGCCGCAATCTGGGCCGGAGGCGCTCCGGCTCCTCAGCAACGAAACCTATCCCAACCCCGACGAGGTAGATTTACTCGTCCGCCGACTTAAAGAGGCCGGGGCGCTCCCGCTCGCCAAGGTAACGGGGGCCGGGCGCCGCTCGAGATTTTCTTTGTCCGCCGCGGACGCACCGCTGCTGCTCGCAGTGCCAAGTTTTTCCGGAGGAGCGGCCGATCGAGCTCTCGCTGATCTGGCATCCGGAGCAGGCCAAGTCCTCCACCCCGCCTGCCCGCGCATCGTGTTCGACTCGCTTCAGAGGGCGGGGAAGGCATTCGGCCAACTATTCGACGAGATGGACGCGGGTCGGATGGTGTTCGACGAGAACGCTCCTGCGCAGGGACTGAGCGACAGCAGCTGGCTTCGCCAATGCCTCTCAACCGTGAAGCTGCTCGAGCTCGCACGGCTGCACGAAACGCTTGCCGGGGCGGCGCTCAAGGCGCTTAAGGAAAAAGGTCGCCTACCCGCGACTGACGGAAGCGCCGTCGCCTGGAAGCGCATCAAGCGCGCGAGGCACGCCCCCCCGCCGGTTCCCGGCGTGAAAGCTCCCCCCCTGCTCCACCGCACGCTCATGGCGACACCTATCTTCAGGGACGGTCCCGGCGCAGTCGACCGATTCAGCATCGACCGCTACTTGTCCAATCTCAACTTCGTATCCGCTTCGGTAAGCTCGAAGGCTGCTTTCTTCAATTGGCTCCGCAAGTCGCATAAAGACCTTCATCAGAAGACTTTGGCGGCCACCGGACGCTACCCGATTTGGCCGGGCGCGGACGGCATATACCGACCACTCGACGACTATTGCTGGCCGCGCGCCGCGTACCTGCGCGAAATTCTCATTACCGTAGGCGCAGCGCCCGCCGAAAGCGTGATTTCCTTCCCAGCGCTCGGCGCGTCGTCCACGTCCTCTCTGCGGCTCAGGCGCACGCCGCGCGTCGAGGAGCTGAAGGCGTGGCACGCTGCAGAGATGAAGAAGGTGGAGGCGCTCAGAGAGGGAGGCCAAGAGGAGGCCGCGCACGCGATCGCTGAAGTAGAGGCGCGACTCGACCGAATGAGAACTGAAAAGTTTCCGATCCGCGAAGTCGCGCTCGCACATCTCAGCTTGAACCGGGCCGGCTCGGTCCGCCCTATAGGCGAGCTCCATATTGAGAGCGCTGCGGTACTTGCTTGTGACCTGAGCGAAAGGGATGTCGCGGGCCCACGATACAGGGCGCTCTATCTTGCCCTCGACGCCCGCGCCCATCCATCCCCAGCAGCCATTCTCGAGGCGCTTCGTTCGAAACCGGACGAGGCGCGTCTGCTGCCGCGGCTCGCTGCCTGGCGGGCAAGCGAACGCCCGTTGTCGGACATTTCAGGGGAAGAGATCATCCCGCTCGACGGCGAGCTGCTGCGCCCCGACCAGCTCGCCTTCCCTTCGACGACCGACCTCTGGGGCGGATGGAAGCGCAGGCTTCCCTTCGCCGATCGTACCCCTGACGCAGTCCGGCTGCTGGAAGAGGTCGGGATCATCCGCGCTTCGCTTCGAGAGGTGCATTCCCGTGGCTTCTTCGCTTGGCTGAGCGATCAGCCGGTCGCGCGCCAGCAGGCGCATTTAGAGCAGATTGTCCGCCATTGGATCGATGGCCGGGCCGGCCCGCAGCGTTGGATTCAGTCGATCCCCACGCTGCCGGCGATCCCTGCGCGCGACGGCGCTAAGCGCTTCGGGCTATTGCCGCTCACCGAGGCTACCCGGGCGAGGCCGACCGTGCTCCTTGCCGATTTCCCGGAGATACAGGAGAGCGTTCTTGCGGACCAACCCCGGGTAAAGCTGGCGATCAGCGACCATAAGGAAGTGGACGGGTCGAGCCTCGACGCGTTGCGCGCCAGCGGGGTGCGTTCACTTCGCCTTGAAGCCGGGCCGCCGCGGCAGCTGACGATCGAGGGCGAATCGTGGGCGAGTGCAGAGCTCGAGGCGGAGCTGACGAAGCTGAGGTCGCGCACGACGCTCAACCTGCTTCCGAAAATCCTTCCCCGTCATGAGGTGAGGGCTGACCGTTTGAACCGGTCCTGGCGCCGGCTGCTAAAGGAGATACGCGGCGTTCGGGTCGCAGAGGGAGTACTGGCGATCTACGGCCTCCTGCGCCGGGAATATCAGGCGCCCGTCGCGAGCGGCTGGGACACGGCGACGGCACAGATTTGCGTCTCCGACCGCTCAAACCACCTAATGAGCTTCTATGAGGCGGTGGCGGAGCGGATATTCGAGCCTGGCAGCCCTGTGGCTTATACCTACGGTCTCTACCGGGCGGTGAACGATCCGGCCCCGGGGGACATGTTCGCGAGCCTGGAGCGTGAGGATGACGAGGTGGATGCTAATCCGGCTCCGGTTCTGCTTGGAGGCAGTGACGACTCAAGCACCACCGAACTCGGAGAGCGAAGGAAGGGGCATGGCCTCCCGTCTGATGCGGAGCCGTTCGCGCCGACCCCCAAGCCGCTTGACCGGCTCAATTCGCTCACTTTCCCCAAGTCAGGATCGAAGCCTCCCAAGTCGCGGGGGTCAGTCACAACAGACGCGCAGCGGCACAGCATCGAGGAAGATGAGCAGATACGGGAGCTCAAGAACAACCACTATGCTGTGCACTGCCAAGCATGCATTGGCGCCCGAGACATCGAAGAGGCCGTGCCGCCCGAGACGTATGTCTATTCGCCGCACTTCCGCCGGTCGCTCATCCACGCCCACCATGTCGAACATCTTCAGAACCAGTCCGGTGGGCAAGGAGCTCAGAACCTGCTGATCCTCTGCCGCTACCACCACGCGCAGCTTGGCGACCAGCTGACCCGCGAAAAGTTGATATCCGCGCTGAAGGCGGCGCCTCAGCTGTGCAGGAACTTCCCGTCAAGCGATCCGGGGGCCGTAGTCAAACGGCAAGGGCTTGCCGCAACGGTGGCGCTTGCCCAAGCACCTCACCAAATCACTTTTTACTTCACAAAGGAGCATGCTGAGGCTTGGTTGCGTCCCTAATACATGGTGGGTTCATCGGTGCCCGTTCGCCTGAATGCCGCCGCCCAGTGTTGCTCGTCCCGCTTGCTCGGCGAGATGCAGGTCGGGTCTGCATCGTTGATTTTGCACCCAGTTGCAAATCCCTAGAACTCCCACCGGCACTTTTGGCGTCTGTGCATCGCAGACTCTGGCTCATCCATCGGTCGTTGCGAATCCAGACAATTTACATGCTCTAGAAATCTTCGCTATCGTCGCGCGGCTAGCATTTGTAGCGTCGTGGATTTGGCTGTAGGACATGCCGCTGGAAAGCATCCGAGCGATGCCGGCGTTCCGCTTTTCGTTTGCCGGACGTCCCTTGTAACGACCTTCCGCCTTGGCTTTAGCTTGTCCCTGCGCTTGGCGCCGGCGGCGATCCTCATAGTCCTTCCTGGCGACGGCCGCGAGCATGTCGAGGAGCATCGAGTTGATTGCTTCCGCCATCCGGGCGGTGAAGCTCTCCCGATCCTCATCGGCCAGCATGTGCGAGGTCGGCAGATCGAGCGCAACGATGCGAACTTGGCGGTCGGTGATCTCTTTGCGAAGCTTCGACCAGTCTCCGGAGGTAAGGCGCGACAGGCGATCCACCTGCTCGATCAACAAGACGTCTCCTGGCCGTGAGTCACTGAGAAGCCGAAACAATTCGGGCCGTTCGAGCTTTGTCCCGCTTTCGTTCTCCGAATAGTAGCCAACGATTGGAAGGCCACGCTCGGCGACAAACGCGTCGAGATCAGCTCGGCCGCGGCCGGCGTCCTGATCACCGGTAGATGCGCGGAGATAGGCGCGGATGTGCATAACGGACCTTCCGGTTTAATTAGGATGGTCTACCATAGAACGGTTTAGTTTGCATAGGCTACAGATATTTTTGAACCAATGTCCGTACGGTTCAAGATAGGCATACCCATACTGGACCATCACCGGCTGCCATATTTGGTTATGACCAAGTGCACCCGAGCCAACATCCGACTTTCACCGGGAAGGGGAGCTTTCGCAGAGCGAACTGCCAATCGGCGGTCCGGTGCAGCTACGGCGCGAAGATAAGGAGGTGCTACGGTCTAAGGCTCAACATTTGAGTTAAACGAGGCGGCCAAGGAAACGGTAAGTCGTACGCGAGGCTTTCGACGTCGTTCGCCCCGTATTCATTTAACGCCGAGGTTCTCCTGATCGGCCACGGCTGCGGCTTCTTCCCACCAACGGTCGCGTTTCTTGTTCGTGGCGAACTTGAACCCCAAATCAGCACCGGTGCACGGGACACGAGTCGGAAGATAGCTAGCTCCGCGTCATCCGGCTGATGCGAAACTTGACTGTCTTGGCGAAGCTGCGACAACGGCTAAGTCCTAAGATCGAGCGACGGCCTTGTCGCCAGCTATTCTGAGGTGCTCGTGGTCCACCATTCGTCTCTCCACGCTTTGCGGTTATGCCTGTCATGAAGACGTCGATCCACAGCCATTGCTGTGGCGCCGAACGCGTCCCCGTTAATATTCAGGAGGACGTCATCGCCGCGGTGGCGGCCATCAACGTTCGCCTCGAACGCGGCGCCGCTAGAAGCATCCGCAATCAGTTTGTCGCCGAGTTGCGCTCGCGCGGTTGGTCCAGCGAAGTGACGGTAGCGCGCGAATCCGACATGAGCATTACCTCTATGAGAGCGGGCATTGGGCTGTGCTTTCAGACCGGCAACATGGCGCGGATGTATGCTGACCTAATCAAGCTGCAAACGCTCTATCTCGACAACGCCGTCGAGGCCGCGGTTCTGGTGCTGCCTTCTCAGCCTGTCGCCTTGGCAATCGGCGACAACATTGCCCAAGCGGCGCGTCTAGAGCGTGAGCTCGAGATTTTTCGCAAAGCCTTTTATGTCCCGACACTGGTCGTATCCTTGGAGTGAGCATGCAGGACACCGCTTTCCCGAATACCCCAAAGGGCTCCCGGTTCGGTTGGCCAAGGCCCGCGCGGCTGGAGGAGTTCAAAACGCGGTTAGAGGCCGAAGATTTGCCTACAAACCGGGTGGTGTTTCAGGGCCTGAACCAAGACTTGCCGATCATTCGGGTCCCGATCGACCTGCCTAAATATCGGATGGCTAACGGTCGTACGGCCTCCCTGCAGGTTGAACACCTGGCACTGAACCCGGACTTGCGATCCGACCTGTTTACGGGCGACCCGGAGTTGTGGGACGCTCAGGAGGTCCAGCATGAGCTCCTGCTAAAGCTAGGCCGCGCCTCTGACCTAAATGGCTATTTCCAGGACCCGGCCCACCAACAAGTCGATCCTTTGTTGCTTGATGAGAATGGCTTTATCGTCAACGGCAACCGGCGCCTGTCGACGTGGCGCCAACTTCTCCACGACGAGCCAGAGAAATATGGCCACTTCGAACATATCGAAGTGGTCGTCCTCCCGCACGCAACGGAGAAGGACCTCAATCGACTTGAGGCGCAGCTCCAGATCGATAAGGACATTCGGGCCGATTACAGCTGGGACGCTCAAGCCAACATGCTGGTCGCCAAGATGGAGCGTGACGGCATCAAGGCCGAAGAGTTGTGCAAGCTCTACCGAATGAAGGACGCCGAGTTCGCGCAGCTCCTCGATATGCGAGCCTACGCCGACGAATATCTCCGGTCGCGCGAAAAGGCCAACATGTGGTCGGAGGTTTCCGGACAAGAGCACACCTTCCAGCGCCTAGTGCAGCACCGTTCCAAGCTGTCCGGTGTTGGTCGCAAAGAAGTCTTCAAGGAAGCCGCCTTCGCGCTCATCGACGAACCAACTGCAGTCGGCCGGCTGTACATAGCCATTCCGGATCTCGCCGCGAACTTGGATAAGGTGGTAGACCGGCTTGCAGCCAAACTCGAAGGGGAGGCCACGACATCGGACGACGGGCTCGACGAGCTCTTCGGCACTGGAAAGACCGATGATAACACCGGTGCCAAGGAAGCCGGCTTGATTAATGCCCTGAAGGATTCGGCGCAACGCTCTCGCGCCCGAGAGGAGATCGCTGACGTCCTTGAAGCGGAGCGACAACTCAAGAAGGACGTCAAAAAGGCTGGCTTTCTGCTTGACCAGTGCGCGAAAGCGAACAGCTATTTGACAGCGGCGGCGAAGGACGGCCTGCGGGCGGAGACAAAACTCACCGGTGTGTCGAAGCAGCTTGACGAGATCGAGGCGCGCGTCGCCACTATCCGCGCCTACCTGGTTTAGCATGCTTAGCATCGACTACCGGGCCGGGGACCGGCGGGCCGTCTTCACCTGGGATGCAGGGGAAAGCTCCTCGTCGTGGGCGGCAATGCTGAAGCGCGTCGCCTCAGACACAAGTCGCGAAGCCGTACTGGAGGGGGTTGCGGGCGTCTCTCTGCCCTGGTGGGGGTTTGTAGGAGCGCGCGATCAGTTCCTACAGGTGTTTCGGGCCGGCGGCCTGAAGGTTGGTGCGGGTCTATCCATTAGCCCGCGAGCTACGACCCTGCTCCAGCAATCCCGGCGCGCGGCAGAAAGTTATTGGGCCGCAGCCGAAGCCCCGCCGCTTGGGCAGGTAGAGCTCCTGGCCTCCCTAAAGGCTGCGGGTTTCGGGCGCGACCTTTCCCAGCAGCAGACCCCTAATGTGGCCCGGCTCGCTGCCTTGCCGTCAGCGGCGACCTTCTCTGTTCCTGGGGCCGGCAAGACCACAGAGGCGCTGGCGTTCTTTACCCTGCGGGCCGTGCCGGGCGATCGTCTGCTCGTCATCGCGCCCAAGAACGCCTTTGCGGCTTGGGACGAACAAATCCGCGAATGCCTCCCGCTAACCGAAGCCACCTTCGAGCGCCTTCGCGGCGGCCGTGATCGCATCGCAGCCGCCTTGGGGAACGACCCCGGCCTGATGCTAATGACCTATCAGCAGCTACCGAGGGTTCAGGACTTGATCGCCAAGCATCTGGCGCAATACCGCACCTTTGTCTTCCTCGACGAAAGCCACCGCATCAAAGCTGGCGTAACAGGGGCCAGCGGTCGCTCTGTGATCGAGCTGGCTCACCTTCCGGTCGGCAAGCTCGTCATGAGCGGCACGCCCATGCCGCAGGCGGTCAGCGACCTCATTCCGCAGTTCCAGTTTCTCTATCCGGAGATTTCAGCGGAAGAGGACACGGTCGTCGATCTGATGCGCCCGATCCACGTGCGGACGAACAAGAAGCAACTCGATCTGCCGGAAGTTACCCGAAACCTGGTGTCGTTGCCAATGGCGCCGGTCCAAGGGGAGCTCTACGAGTTGATGCGTCTGGAAGTTGCCCGCGAAGCCTCCGCCTTGCTAGACATTCAAGGGCGCCAGACGTTCCGCGCTCTGGGTCGGTCAGTCTCTAGGCTGCTCCAGTTCGTCTCCAACCCGTCCCTCCTCGCCGCGCAAATCGGCTTTGCGCACCACGACCTCTTGGCAGCAGTGCTGGCCGAAGGCGAAGGCCCGAAGCTTCAATACGTTCTCAAGCGCGCGCGGCAGCTCTCACGTGAGGGTCACAAGGTCCTGATCTGGTCCTCGTTCGTCCGCAATGTCGAATACATGGCCTCACGACTGGCCGACCTTGGCGCCGTCTACATTCATGGTGGCGTTGACGCTGGCGATGAGGACGACGCCGATACCCGCGAAGGCAAGATCAAAGCCTTCCACGACGACGAAAACGTCCGTGTCATGGTTGCCAATCCCGCAGCCGCTAGTGAAGGCATTAGTCTGCACCGCGTCTGTCATCATGCCATTTATCTGGACCGCACTTTCAATGCCGCCCACTACCTTCAATCAGAGGACCGAATTCACCGGTTTGGCCTGCCGCGCGACCAGAAGACCATCATCGAGATCGTCGAATGTACCCGAACTGTCGACGAGACGGTCCGCAGCCGACTTGGCTTCAAAATTGGTGAGATGGCCAGAGCCCTCAATGACTCTTCGCTCGCGCCGGATCCGATCCAGATCGATCCGATCGATGTCGAGGCGGAAGATTTCGAGGAGTACACCACCGGCCTTCAGCTTGACGATGTTCGGGCACTCGTCGAGCTAGGCCGCTCGTCGTGACCCTGCTGCTCTCGCCTGGCCTGGCACAGGCGGGCATTGCTCTGCTCGAAATCCTGCAGCGACGTTCGCTGACGGCCCAAGAAGTCCTGACGGGCTTGCCGAAGGTGGGCGCCATGCCAGCCAGCGCCGTGCTTTCACTCGCCGAGGCCTTAGGCTGGCTCGACATCACCGATACGGGGCTGCTCCAGGCCTCGGCGGCGGGATTGAACGTCCAGGGCGCGGGTGGTTACGAACTCGCCTTGCGCTGCATCCTTATCAATTATGTCGAGGCTCATAAGCCTGACTGGCTGCAGAACGCGACCTACGGGCGATCACGGGTCCTAAGCTTCTGTCCGGTTGGTGTGAGGCAAGTCTTCGTTGAAGCCGGCCTGGCAGGTCCGCCCACGGGCGACCTTGTCGACTTCTGGGATCGGCTCGCAGGGATCGCCCGCGGCCTCCAGAAGGATCACCTGATTGCCATCGGTCGCGAAGGCGAAAGGCTGACGCTCGCCTATGAGGAAGCACGAACCGGATCAATACCGTATTGGGCTGCGATCGACAGCAACCAGGACGGCTACGACGTTCTTTCCATCAGGAGCGCGGAGAACCGCGCCCTTCTATCGATCGAGGTAAAAGCGAGCCGGAGCGGAAAAGACGGCGCGCTGCACCTAACACGTCACGAATGGGAGATAGCGATCGAGCGCACCGCTCACGTCTTCCACCTCTGGGACTTGAGGGTAGCTCCCCCCCAGTTAGCGGCCGTCAGTATGGGAGCAATGCTCAAACACATTCCAACGGACGCGGGCGCGGGCGGCTGGGAGGTGGTCAAAGTGCCCTTCGCCGCCTTCGCGGATTTGTTCGGGCCGACAGGCCATTAGTCAGGCTGCTGCCTTTTGTTGGCGATGCCAAGGTAGGGTGTTGAACCAGGCTCCGACCAGAAGACCACTCAATATGGCCAGCGCGTGGGTAGTGAGCTTCTTCGACCCCGGGATGTAGTCCCCCTCCTCCTCTTCAGCCGCCGCCGCCATAACGTAGCCGATCACCGCATGCTGGTCGTCGACTGCCAGAAACTGCAACCGCCGATGAACTTTGATGCCCAGCTCGCCCAGAAGGTCCGCCACCTCGAATGGCCGCATGCCTTCAGCGCGATGCGACCAGGCGGCCTGAAGCCCGGCAGGCGTCGTCCCTTGCAGCCTCTGCTCCGCCATGGCGAACTCCACGCCCGCCGCCATCATGAGCGTCTTAATCAGAGGCGAGGTCCGGAGCTGTCGCAACAAGTTCTGATCGAGCTCGATCTGCCTAATATCGACCGATGGCCCGAAGAAGAACCGAACTTGCCAGTCCCGTTCCTGCCCGCGCCCATTGGCGAGCTCAAACCTCATGCCACTCTTAAAGCGCAGACCCGGCAAAGCTGCGCGGAAACTGCGGCCGGCCGGATAGGTGCGCCCTTCCGTGGTTGGCGGTGTGACAATCGCCGCCTTTCTCGGAAGCCTCAAATCTACGCCCGCTTCGCTATACGGGACCAATGCCCCGGGCGAGATACCCTTGGCGGCTTGCGCTACCAAATAGGCGAAGGTCGGCGGAATAGCGTTACCAACCATCCTCACCTTTTCCGGGAACGACTTCGCGTAAAATTGGTAGGTTATGGGGAAGCCCTGAAGGCAGGCGCGTTCCCGAATGCTCAGGCGACGGAAACGGTTAGCGCCATCCTGTATAACAATGCTTTCCCGGGACACTCGGGTGCATGTGGCGGTAACCGTGCGGCCAGGCAAATCCATTGCATCTGGGAAGGCCATGTTGTTGTAGACGGGGTGGTAAGTTTTGGCCTCGCGGTTCATGCGGAGCTCTTCCGCATTTAGGGCGCCTTCGGTTTGGCGTTCAGTCAAGGTGGCGGCAGGTAGCACGCAACCCCACACCGGATCCACGACTTCATCGCTCGATGCGATCGCCGCGACGACGTCTCCGAGCGTCCGCCGCGGAAGGCGCGACTGATACGATGCGATCGCATCGAACGGGATATTACCCGCAATGCAACGCCGGCGGGACTGAGGTGTCCCGTAATCAGAGAAGTTTATGATCTTGATCTGCATCTCAAGATGGCGAAACCGGTAAAGCGGATGCCGGGCGTCCGCCATGCCCCGTTCCAATACCTGAGCTACACGCGGCACGTTTTCCAGCGCCCAAAACTTCGGCCTCAGGTGGTCGATAACTTCCATGAACCGGACCAAATCCTTCAGCCCTTCATCGAGATCGCCACCCCCACCTCTATTCGAATAGGAAAACTCAGTGCAGGGCGGGCTGCCGACGACCAGGTCAATATTGGGCGGTAGATCATGGAGGTGCAGCTGGCGAACATCTACAGGCTTGAGATCGCCCCCATGATTGCCATTGTGGGTGTCGACCGCCGCCTGCCACCACTCATAGGACGCCACGACCTCTACACCGGCCAAGCGAAGACCAAGGCTCCACCCACCAATTCCGGCATATAGATCAATCGCACGCATCAGCGTCCTCCCGCGCGCCTCATGCGCATATCTTCAGCTACCCGAGCTTTTACCTGAGCGGCGCGAAGTCGCAAGATTCGTGCAGTCTTCGATCCACAGTGCGCTGAGATCAATCGCCGGATAAGAAATTTTCTCGATTTCTCTGGCGAGTGTGGCCGGTCGCAAGCCGCTTCCATACGTCTCTTCCGTTCGCCCCGACGTCCATCCGCCGAGTGCGCGAACACGTTCGGCTGAAATGTCCGCCTCCCGCAAGGCATCCCGATAAGTGTGACGGAAAGAGTGAAAGACTTTCCGGCGGTCATCAATCCCGACATGCTGGAGGAAGCGCGCGAAGAATTTCGAGAACAGGTTAGACCGATATTCCGTCGAGCCGAGAGGCAATTCCGGGAACACAGGTGCATTCGCCGGCCGGGTCGCGCGCTGCTGTTCGACGTGCTTGAGAAGCCCTATCGCTCTCAGCTCAGGGTGGACCGGTACGAAGCGTTGTCCGGCTTCTGTTTTCACCCGCTTTTTCTCATCGTCGCTACTTCGGATCAAAATCACGTCTGTCCCGTCTACGACCGCAAAATCATCGAGCGTGAGCTGGCAAATCTCGTTGAGACGCATCCCGGTGTATAGCGAGATCAGCGGCACCCAGAAGCGGCCTCGCCGGACGATATGGGGGCCGGGCCGGGAATAGCCCGCGCCATCGTTCTTGCATCCCCGGTAGAGCGGTGCCGCAAAAATCCGCTGAAGGTCGTCTCCGGTAAACGGGAAGCGCCTGTCCTTTGCCGCGATCTTGGACCGTCTGAAGAGTAGGCCGGCCGCGGGGTCTGAGCTAATTATGCCCTCGTGAAGAGCGAACCGAGTTAAGGCGCCGAGCTGACGAAGGTAACCGTTCGCGGTCTCTGGCGAAAGTTTTGGCAAGCCGTGCGCTTTCGTCAGTTCGACGACTCTAAGCGGATCGAGGCCGGGAAAGTGCTTAGAGGCATTACTGGGATAGCGCTCAAGGAAACGCATGAAGGCCCGTACTTTCTCGCGGCTGATGTCGCTGACTAGCGTCTCGCTACCGAAAAAAGCTTCTAACATCCGCCACTGCGCCTGCCGCTTGGCCAGCGTCTTGCCGCGCAGTTGGGGGCGGGACAGGTCGGCTTGGAAGTTCTCGATCAGAGTGGAGAGCCGCGTTTTTGCAACCAGATGCAATTGCGCCGACTGCGGCGTGCTGAAGTAGGGATCGAGTGCGATTGGCGCGGAGGGGAAGTCTCGCAGAACGCGCCTTCGCTCAAGTTCTAAGTGGCCGGCATGAAGGGTTTCCTGGAGGCAGAGGAATGCAGGCTCGTTTTCGTCAGCCTCAAGCCCATTTTCATCCAGAAGCTCTTGGGCATCCCCAAACAGCTGCGGCGCCATCAAATCCCACGAGGCGGCTTCCTGTAGTTCTCGTATAGCGGCATCGTAAGTCGTTGGCGCGTCCGCCTCGCCGGCCTGCTGCTCGATGGCGCTCGGGTCAGATCGCTGAACGAACCAGTTTGCAACCAGTTGCAAAACGTCGCCTTTGCGGAGCGGCTGCTTCTTGTCTAAGCCGGCCTTCCGCCTCAACGCGTCCCACTCCGCGTCCAGTGTCACCCTTTCCAATCGGGCGAAACTGCAGGCCTCCTTGTAGTCGCCAGTCCGCAGCGATCGTCGGACTTCGCCTTTTCCAACGACCTCACGAAGAGCATCAGGCACGCGAACGCGAAGCCAGTAAGTGCTGCCGCGAAGCTTGATACCGTTTTGCCGAGCCATGCTGTGACGTGCCTGTGTACCACATTTGTGTACCACACAGGCACGCAAAACCCCTGCAAAGCAAGGACTTCCAGCTAATTCAATTAGATATAAAAAATTGGTGGAGCCAAGCGGGATCGAACCGCTGACCTCTACAATGCCATTGTAGCGCTCTCCCAGCTGAGCTATGGCCCCACGCCGCCGGTTGGCCGGCGAATATCGGAGCCCGTCTGGTGGTCGGGCTCGCGTTGTGTGGGCGGGGTTTAATCAAGCCCGCCGCGAGGGTCAAGTGGTTTTCCCTCGTCAGGATGCGATGCCGACGAATTTTCCGGAACCGCCTGTTTTCGCAGGGTCCCGCCGGCCGGTCGGCCGACGGTTATGCGCCTTGAAGACCGGATCAGTCCTCGTCGTCGTCGCGGCCGCCGCCGATGATGTCGGAGACGTCGTCGTCGTCATCCTCGTCGTCCGGCAGGTAGGCGGCGTCGTCATCGTCGTCGTCGGCGGTGGCGTCTTCGTCGTCGGTCTCGTCGACATCCGTTTTGGCCTTGGCCTTGGCGGTCCCCTCTTCTTCCTCGACGTCGTTGAGCGAGACGGTGTTGTCGGTCTGCTCGATCTCCACCGTATCGTCCTCATCCTCCTCTTCTTCCTCGTCGGCCGCCTGCTTGGCGGCCGCCGCCTTGGCTTTTGCCTTGGCGGCTGCGGCGGAGGAGCGCGAAACCTCGACGGTCTCGAAGAACGACAGCGGATAGGTCTTGCCGGTGAAGGGCGAGACGATCGGATCGCGGTTCAGGTCGTAGAACTTCTTCCCGGTCTCGGGATCGGTCCGCTTGGTGCCAAGTTCGGATTTCGCCATTATCGCCTCGTGATGATCGGGATGGTCGCCTGACGCGTCCAACTGGTTGATCGGGGTCCGGGTTGCATGCGGTGGTCGGTCCCTGCCGATCCGCGGCACGGGCCGGAACAGGCAGACCGGGCCGCCGAGCGCTGCGACGAAGCCGCCGACCCCGCCGCGGCAAGCCCGTGACGCGGCCGGTATCTGGCGCTTTCGCGACGCTGTGCCGGTCCGTTGAAAATCGGTTGGTCCCATACGGCCTAGACCGGCCCTTGTCAAAGCCCGATTCGGGCGACAGAAAGGGCCGCCGTCCCGGCCGCCGGTTTCCACCCCGGCAGGCGGAACGAAAGGGTGGCCACAGCGCTGCCCAAATGCCGCCGGCCGGGCCGTTCGTCCGCCGCGCCACGACGCCAGGCCACCCGTGCGGGGCCAGAGAGAACCGGGAAGAACGTCACATGCATGGAAGCGCAGCCAACCCCCGGCCGATCGCCGCTCGCCATTCGGCCGCGCTGACCGGGACGGTCACGGTTCCCGGCGACAAGTCGATCTCGCATCGCGCCTTCCTGTTCGGCGGCATCGCCGCCGGAACGACCCGCGTCACCGGGCTTCTGGAAGGCGAGGACGTGATCGCCACCGGCAATGCCATGCGCGCCATGGGCGCGCAGATCCGCAAGGACGGCGAGACCTGGGTGGTCGAGGGCGTCGGCAATGGCTGCCTGCTGGAGCCCGAAGGCATCATCGATTTCGGCAATGCCGGCACCGGCGTGCGGCTGACCATGGGCCTCGTCGGCTCCTATGATTTCGGCGCCACCTTCGTCGGCGATGCGTCCCTGTCCAAGCGCCCGATGGGCCGGGTCCTCGATCCGCTGCGGCTGATGGGCACCCAGGTCGTGGCGCGTTCGGGCGACCGGCTGCCGCTATCGCTGCACGGACCGCGGGTCGCCGCGCCGATCGAATACCGGGTGCCGATGGCGTCGGCGCAGGTGAAATCTGCGGTGCTGCTCGCCGGCCTCAACGCCCCCGGCATCACCACCGTCATCGAGCCGGTGATGACCCGCGACCACACCGAGAAGATGCTGCAGGGCTTCGGCGCGGCACTCGAGGTCGAGACCGACGCCGAGGGCGTGCGCCATATCCGGCTTCAGGGCCAGGGCGACCTCAGGGGCGTCGCCGACTTCACCGTGCCGGGCGATCCCTCCTCGGCGGGCTTCCCGGTCGTCGCCGCGCTGATCGTGCCGGGCTCCGACGTGACGGTGGAGAACGTCCTGATGAACCCGACCCGCAGCGGCCTCGTCGAGACGCTGATCGAGATGGGCGGGTCGATCGAGATCCTGAACCGGCGCGTGGCCGGCGGCGAGGACGTCGCGGATCTGCGCGTGCGCCATTCGGAACTGACGGCAATCGAGGTGCCGGCCGAGCGCGCGCCCTCGATGATCGACGAATATCCGGTGCTGGCTATGGCCGCCGCCTTCGCCAGGGGCACCACGGTGATGCGCGGTCTCGACGAGCTGCGGGTCAAGGAGAGCGACCGTCTCGCCGCCGTTGCCGCCGGGCTCGCGGCCAACGGCATCGTCCACGAGGAGGGCGCCGACTGGCTGACCGTGACCGGCAACCCGGACGGTCGCGGCCTGGACGGCGCCTATGGCGGCGGCACGGTGGCCACCCATCTCGACCACCGCATTGCCATGAGCTTCCTGGTGCTGGGCATGGCCTGCGAGCGTGCCGTCACCGTCGACGACGGCCGGATGATCGCGACCAGCTTCCCGGCGTTCCAGGCAATGATGGCCGGCCTTGGTGCCGATCTGTCCGACGGAGCATGACTTGACGGCGTTCCTGGCGCTCCTGTTCTTCTCGCCGCTGGCCTTCATCTACGGGCGCTACCGCGCCCGAAAGCTGCGGACGATGCCGGGAACCCTGAAGGGCCGCCTCGCCGCGCTGCTGCCCATGCCGCTCTTCGTCGCCGGCTGCGTCGTCCTCGCCATTCTCCAGGCCAATGCGCCGCTCGGCGCGGGCGATGCGGTGCTGGCCACCGGGAACGGCGTCCTCGACTTCGTCATCGGCGCCGCCCGCAAGATCGGCGAACTGGCGCTGATCCTGTTCATGGTGGCAATTCCCTATCTCCTCGGCGCGGTGATCGCCGCCGTGCTCCTGGTTCTCGACGCCCGCGGTGTCGCCACCCTCGCCACCCCGACGCCCGAACCGGATGCGTCGGCTAATACGGATTGACCCCATGACGACGGCGCTCACCATCGCGATCGACGGCCCCGCGGCGGCTGGCAAGGGCACGCTGGCCAAGCGCGTCGCGGCCCATTACGGCCTGCCCTATCTCGACACCGGGCTGCTCTACCGAGCCGTCGGCAAGCTCGCCGACGATCGCGGCGTCGACCTCGACGATGCGGAAGCCACTGGGGCGATCGCCACCGAGCTCGACACCAGCCATCTCGACGACGGGTCGCTGCGCGGCCGCGAAGCGGGGGAACTGGCTTCGCGCGTCGCCGTGCACGGCGCAGTCCGCACCGCGCTTACCGAATTCCAGCGCAGCTTCGCCGCCCGCGCCGAGGGTGCGGTGCTCGATGGCCGCGACATCGGCACGGTGATCTGCCCGCAGGCGCGGGTGAAGATCTTCGTCACGGCTTCTGCCGAAGTGCGGGCGCGTCGGCGCACCGACGAACTCGCCGCCAAGGGCCGCGACGTGGATTACGAGCGGATTCTCGCCGAAGTGCGCGAGCGCGACGCCCGCGATGCCGGCCGCGCCATCGCGCCCCTGCGGCCGGCGCCGGATGCACACTTGCTGGACACCAGCGAATTGGGTATAGAAGCGGCGTTCCAGGCGGCCTGCGCGGTCATCGATCGCGCCATGGCCTGACGGAACGGAGTTTGCGGGGCGGGTTCAGAACTGGACCACGTCCTTTTCGGCTATCGGCCTGCGCGTATCTGCCGGCCCTGCCCAGAGCTTCGATATCACCTGTCCGGCCGCGGTCCCGCGCGCCGCACGAATGCCGACCCGCCCCGACGGCGGTCGTCCTTCGGGCCCCTCCCCGCCGTCAACGCCGGGATGGGCCGGACCGCGATCCCGGACGTTTGCAACGTCTGACCCGGGGCCTCGCCCCACGGCGCGCTGCTCTCTCGACCAGACCGAGAGAGTCCCCAAGGAGTAGGAATGTCCAACGTATCCCCGCGCGAAGATTTCGCCTCACTGCTCGAAGCCTCGTTCCATGAGCAGGACGTCGCCGAAGGCATGGTCGTCAAGGGCACTGTCGTCGCGATCGAGAAAGACATGGCCGTCATCGACGCCGGCCTGAAGGTCGAGGGCCGCGTCGCCCTCAAGGAATTCGGCGCCAAGGGCGCAGAGGGTGGTCTCCAGGTCGGCGACGTCGTCGAGATCTATGTCGAGCGCATCGAGAACGCCCTCGGCGAAGCCGTCCTGTCGCGCGACAAGGCGCGCCGCGAGGAGAGCTGGGTTCGCCTCGAGGAGAAGTTCAACAACAACGAGAAGGTCGAAGGCCAGATCTTCAACCAGGTCAAGGGCGGCTTCACGGTCGACCTCGACGGGGCCGTGGCCTTCCTGCCGCGCTCGCAGGTCGACATCCGTCCGATCCGCGACGTCGGCCCGTTGATGAACACGCCGCAGCCGTTCCAGATCCTGAAGATGGACAAGCGTCGCGGCAACATCGTCGTGTCGCGCCGGACCGTGCTCGAGGAGAGCCGTGCGGAGCAGCGCTCGGAGATCGTCCAGAACCTCGAAGAGGGTCAGGTCGTCGACGGTATCGTCAAGAACATCACCGACTACGGCGCCTTCGTCGACCTCGGTGGCATCGACGGTCTGCTGCACGTGACCGACATGGCATGGCGCCGCGTCAACCATCCGACCGAGATCCTGCAGATCGGTCAGACGGTGAAGGTCCAGATCATCCGCATCAACCAGGAGACGCATCGCATCTCGCTGGGCATGAAGCAGCTCGAGGCTGATCCGTGGGACGGCATCGGCGTCAAGTACCCGATGGGCGTCAAGGTCACCGGCCGCGTCACGAACATCACCGACTACGGTGCGTTCGTCGAGCTGGAGCCGGGCATCGAAGGCCTCATCCACGTCTCCGAGATGTCCTGGACGAAGAAGAACGTCCATCCGGGCAAGATCCTCTCCACCTCCCAGGAGGTCGAGGTCGTCGTTCTCGAGGTCGACCCGAACAAGCGCCGCATCTCGCTGGGTCTCAAGCAGACGCTCGCCAATCCGTGGGAGAGCTTCCGCGACCAGTTCCCGATCGGCACGATCGTCGAGGGCGAGGTCAAGAACAAGACCGAGTTCGGCCTGTTCATCGGTCTGGACGGCGACGTGGACGGCATGGTCCATCTGTCGGATCTCGACTGGAACCGTCCGGGCGAGCAGGTCATCGAGGAGTTCAACAAGGGCGACCTCGTCAAGGCCCAGGTGCTCGACGTCGACATCGACAAGGAGCGCATCTCGCTCGGCATGAAGCAGGTCGGCGGCGATCCGTTCGTCGAGGCGGCTGAAGCCGGTGACGTGCGCCGCGGCGCCGTGGTCACCTGCGAGGTCACGGAAGTGAAGGATGGCGGCCTGGAAGTGAAGATCGTCGATACCGATCTGACCTCCTTCATCCGTCGCTCCGACATTGCCCGCGATCGCGACGAGCAGCGCCCCGAGCGTTACTCGGTCGGCCAGAAGATCGACGCCCGCGTTACGCAGTTCGACAAGAAGGCGCGCCGCGTCGGCGTGTCGATCAAGGCGCTGCAGATCGCCGAAGAGAAGGAAGCCGTCGCACAGTTCGGTTCGTCCGACTCCGGCGCATCGCTGGGCGACATCCTCGGCGCGGCCCTGAAGGGTCGTGGCGACGAAGAATAGGCCCTAGGGCCTTCGCATTCCGCGCCGCTTCAGGTGGCGCGGAATGTTTCACGTGAATCATAAAGGCCCGCGGCGAGAGCTCTCCGCGGGCCTTTTCTCGTCAACTTCTCCAGACACAGAGCGCAGCGCCATGCAGCTTCCCGACGGCTTCACCGCCATCCCGCCCGGCAAGATCGCCGCCATCGCCACGGTGCTGGAGATGACCGCGCCGCCGGCCGGGCTCGAACAGCTGCCGGGCGAGGCGAACTGGCAGTTCCAGCGCGTCGCCGAGCCGGACCCGGCCTGGTACGAAGCGCTGTATCGCCGCATCGGCGGCAATCATCTGTGGTATTCGCGGCTGGCGCTGCCCGCCGAGGAGCTGGCCGCGACGATCCGGCATCCGGATGTGGCGATCCACACGCTGGACGTGGACGGGGTGCCGCAAGGGCTGGTGGAGCTGGATTTCCGCGAGGACGGCGCATGCGAACTGGTGTTCTTCGGCGTGACCGAGGCGTTGATCGGCACCCGCGCGGCGCGGTTCATGATGGGCCGCGCCATCGCGGCCGCCTTCGCCCGGCCGATCGACAAGCTGTGGCTACACACCAACACGATGGATCATCCCAAGGCGATGGCCTTCTACCGGCGCTCGGGCTTCACGCCCGTGCGCCAGATGGTCGAGGTCGCCGACGATCCGCGGCTCACCGGCCTGTTCGACCGACAGGCCGCGCCGCATTTCCCGATGATCGGTGAGCGCGCGGCGGGCTGATCCGGGATCGGCCTGCGGGCGTTGATCGCCGGTCTCTCAGACACTTGAAGGCAGAACGGGGGCGCCTCGCGGCAGCCCCGATTTGTCACGCGGTCTCGTCGAGGCTTTCCACGACGACATTGTCGTTGGTGTAGATGCAGATCTCGCCGGCGATCTTCATGGCGCGGCGGGCGATCTCCTCGGCGTCGTAATCCGTATCCGCGAGGGCACGCGCCGCGGCCAGGGCGTAATTGCCGCCGGAGCCGATGGCGATGACGCCATGCTCGGGCTCCAGCACGTCGCCATTGCCGGTGAGCGTCAGCGTCACCTGCCGGTCGGCGACGATCATCATCGCCTCCAGACGGCGCAGATAGCGGTCGGTGCGCCAGTCCTTAGCGAGCTCGACGCAGGCGCGCATGAGCTGGTCGGGATATTGCTCGAGCTTGGCCTCGAGCCGCTCCAGAAGGGTGAAGGCGTCGGCGGTCGCACCCGCGAAGCCGGCGATGACATCGCCCTTCTTGCCGATCCGGCGCACCTTGCGGGCATTGCCCTTCATCACCGTATTGCCGAGCGACACCTGCCCGTCACCGGCGATGACCACCTTGCCGCCCTTGCGCACGGTGACGATGGTGGTGCCGTAGATCGTGGCGGGGTCGTGGTTTTCCATGCTCATCGCACTGTCCTTTTCCATCCAGCAGGCCGCTGCGCCGTTCGAGGCCGCAGGAACCGCCGATCCGGGCCCCATGTGGGCCTTCGGGCCGGCCTTGCCAAGGAATCGGCCTGCGAGGTGACATCTGCCATGGGGCGGTGGTAAGAGCGCCGGGACATTCCCCGCGAAGGTGACAGCGATGGGCCAGACTGCCGGGCGGCGTGATGCCGTCGTCGAAAGACAGACCAACGAGACCGCGATCCGCGTGCGCGTCGACCTCGACGGCAGCGGCCGTTCGACCATCGACACCGGCGTCGGCTTCTTCGACCACATGCTCGAACAGCTCTCGCGCCATTCGCTGATCGACATGGACATCTCGGCCAAGGGCGATCACCACATCGACGACCACCACACCGTCGAGGACACCGGCATCGCGCTCGGCCAGGCGATCCGCCAGGCCCTTGGCGAGCGCCGCGGCATCCGTCGCTACGCCTCGCTCGACCTCGCCATGGACGAGTGCCTGACCC
Organism: Aurantimonas manganoxydans SI85-9A1; assembly: GCF_000153465.1. GTDB lineage: Bacteria > Pseudomonadota > Alphaproteobacteria > Rhizobiales > Rhizobiaceae > Aurantimonas > Aurantimonas manganoxydans. Next base: position 4,140,251 of record NZ_CH672387.1, read on the forward strand.
GCGCCGCGATCGACGTGTCGGGCCGGCCGTTCCTCGTCTTCAACGCCGAGTTCTCGCGCCACAAGATCGGCAGCTTCGACACGGAACTGGTGCAGGAGTTCTTCCAGGCGCTGGCGCAGAATGCCGGCGTGACGCTGCATCTGACCAATCTCTACGGCAGCAACGCTCACCATGTCGCCGAGACCTGCTTCAAGGCGGTGGCGCGGGTGCTGGGCGACGCCGTGGCGATCGATCCGCGCCAGGCCGACCTCGTGCCCTCCACCAAGGGCACGCTGGCGTGACCGGGCGGCCGGCAGGACGGCCATGGGCCTGAAGCGCTTCATCGCCTTCGAGCCCGGCGAGACCGCCGTCGGGGCGCGCTCCGACGGCGTGGTCTTCGTGCGCGACGGCTTTTCCTTCTGGGCGTTCCTGTTCACCGTTCTGTGGCTGTGGCGCTACCGGCTCTGGCTGGAAGGTCTCGCAACGCTGCTCGTGCTCGTCGCCATCACCCTGGGGGGTGAGGCCAGCGGTCATTCCTTCGCGGCGTCGCTTCTCCAGCTGCTCGTCGGCCTGCTCGTCGCTCTGGAAGGCCCGAGCCTGCGGGCCTGGCGCTATCGCCGCAAGGGATGGCGCGAGAGCGCCGCCTTCCTGGCCAGCGACCGGGCCGAGGCCGAGCTGACCTATTTTTCCACGGACGGGCGCGCCGCCGATGCCGCGAGCGCCGCCGCACCGCCGCCGGGACCGATGTCGCGCCGACGCGGAACCTCGACCCGCAGCGCCGGGTTCTTCGGTGCCATGGAGCAACGATAGACACATGCAGACCGTCGCCATCGTCGATTACGGCTCGGGCAATCTGCGCTCGGCCACCAAGGCCTTCGAGCGCGCCGCCCGCGAGAGCAATGCCAATGCCGAGATCGTCCTCACCGACGATCCGCAGGTCGTGCTGGCCGCCGACCGCATCGTCCTGCCGGGCGTCGGCGCCTATGCCGATTGCCGCGCCGGGCTCGACGCCGTCCCCGGCATGACCGAGGCGCTGCGCGAAGCTGTCGAGACCAGGGCCCGTCCCTTCCTCGGCATCTGCGTCGGCATGCAGCTGATGTCGTCCTGTGGACGCGAGAAGGCGGTCACGGAGGGCCTTGGCTGGATCCCCGGCGACGTCGTTCGGATCGAGCCGTCGGACCCGATGCTGAAGGTGCCGCAGATCGGCTGGAACACCATTCACGTGAATCACGACCACGCGCTTCTGGCCGGCATCCCCACCGAGGAAGGCGGGCTGCACGCCTATTTCGTGCACTCCTACCATCTGGTGGCGCGTAACCCGGACGACGTCGTCGCCACCGCCGATTACGGCGGGCCGGTCACGGCGATCGTCGCCAATGGCAACAAGGCCGGCACCCAGTTCCATCCGGAAAAGAGCCAGACGCTGGGGCTCGGCCTGATCGCCAACTTCCTGTCGTGGAACCCCTGATCCGGCCGCACGCGGCCGCCTGAAAGCCCTGGACGCCATGCCCATTCTCTTCCCCGCCATCGACCTCAAGGACGGCGCCTGCGTGCGCCTGAAGCTCGGCCTGATGGACCAGGCAACGGTCTACAATGCCGACCCGGCCGCCCAGGCGCGCGAGTTCCGCGACGCCGGCTTCGACCATCTGCATGTGGTCGACCTCAACGGCGCCTTTGCCGGCCGGGCGGTCAACGACGCCGCCGTGGATGCCATTCTCGCGGCGGTCGGCTCGCAGATGAAGGTGCAGCTCGGTGGCGGCATCCGCTCCATGGAGGACATCGAGCGCTGGCTGGACAAGGGTCTGGCACGGGTCATCCTCGGCACGGTCGCCGTGCGCGATCCCGACCTCGTTCGCGCGGCGGCGCGGCGGTTCCCCGGCCAGATCGCCGTCGGCATCGATGCCAAGGGTGGTAAGGTCGCCGTCGAGGGTTGGGCCGAGACCTCCGAGCTGACCGTGGTGGACCTTGCCCGCCAGTTCGAGGACGCCGGCGTGGCGGCGGTCATCTACACCGATGTCGATCGCGACGGCATTCTGACCGGCATCAACTGGGACGCCACCATCGATCTGGCCGAACAGGTCTCGATCCCGGTGATCGCCTCGGGGGGCCTCGCCTCGCTGGCCGATGTCGTGCGGCTGACCATGCCCGACGCGAAACGCCTCGAAGGCGCGATCTCCGGCCGGGCGCTCTATGACGGCCGCATCGACCCGAAGGAAGCGCTGGACGTTTTGTCCGGCAGGGGCTGACACAGATGGCGGGGTGAATCTTGCCCTCACCCTCGAAGGGCTTGGAATCACGCTGGCTCTTGCCCACCTCTATCGCGGCATCGCATAAGGCGGAAAATTCGCCGTTTCCGCCCATCCGGACATTGCCCGTGCCCTCCCGACCGATCCCCTGCCCCGCCGACGAGAAGGCCGCCCGTCCATGAGCCTCAAGGCCCGCATCATTCCCTGCCTCGACGTCAAGGACGGCCGGGTGGTCAAGGGCGTCAATTTCGAGGGTCTGGTCGACGCCGGCGATCCGGTGGAAGCCGCGCGCGCCTATGACAGCGCCGGTGCGGACGAGCTCTGCTTCCTCGACATCACCGCCTCGTCGGACGACCGCGACACGATCTTCGACGTCGTCGCGCGCACCGCCGAGCAGTGCTTCATGCCGGTGACCGTCGGCGGCGGCGTGCGCACGGTCGCCGACGTTCGCAAGCTGCTTCTGGCCGGTGCCGACAAGGTGTCGATCAACACAGCGGCGGTGAAGCGGCCGGAATTCGTCGCGGAAGCCGCCGACAAGTTCGGCGACCAGTGCATCGTCGTCGCCATCGACGCGCGCCGCGTGGCCGAGGACGGTGCCGCGCCGCGCTGGGAGATATTCACCCATGGCGGCCGCACCGCGACCGGCATCGATGCCGTCGACTTCGCCCGCCAGGTCGTGGGGCTGGGCGCCGGCGAGATCCTGCTGACCTCCATGGACAGGGACGGCACCAAGTCTGGCTTCGACATCGAGCTGACCCGGGCGGTCGCCGATGCCGTCCATGTGCCGGTGATCGCGTCGGGCGGCGTCGGCACGCTGGATCACCTCGTTGCCGGCGTGCGCGACGGCCACGCGACGGCGGTTCTGGCCGCCTCGATTTTTCACTTCGGCACTTATACGATCGCGGAAGCCAAGGGCCATATGGCCGCCGCCGGCATCCCGATGCGGCTCGACCCGCCGGACTGACCGAAGCCTCGGCGGATCCGCGCAGCGAGCGCCGGCCTACGAAAGGGCATCATGACCGATTTCACGCTTGCCGACCTGGAGACCATCGTCGCCGCCCGCGCGACCTCCGACGACGCCGGCTCCTACACCGCGTCGCTCGCGGCCAAGGGCATTGCCCATGTCGCCAAGAAGCTCGGCGAGGAAGCGACGGAGACGGTGATCGCTGCCGTCTCCCAGGACGATGCGCGGGTGACCAGCGAGGCCGCCGACCTTCTCTACCACCTTCTCGTGACGCTTCATCTGCGCCACGTGCCGGTGTCGGCGGTGATGGCCGAGCTCGGCAGGCGCACGGCCCAGACCGGCCTGCAGGAAAAGGCGGGGCGGCCCGACAGTTCGGCCGGATGATGGACCAGCTCGCCCCGTCGCGTTTCTCGCCCTACCGCATCTTTCCGGCGGCCGAATGGGCGAAGTTTCGCGCCGACGCGCCGCTGACGCTGACCGCCGACGAGGTTCGCCGGCTCCGTTCGATCGGCGACCCCGTCGATCTCGACGAGGTGGCGCGGATCTATCTCGCCGTCTCGCGCCTGCTCTACGCCCATGTCGAGGCTTCGCAGCTGCTGTTCGGGCAGCGCCAGAGCTTTCTTGCCGAGGATTCGGGGCAGAAGACGCCCTTCATCATCGGCATCGCCGGCTCGGTCGCGGTCGGCAAGTCGACCACGGCGCGTGTTCTGAAGGAACTGCTCGCCCGCTGGCCGTCCTCGCCCAAGGTGGATCTGATCACCACCGACGGGTTTCTCTATCCGAACGCGGTGCTGCAGGCCGAGGGGCTGATGCAGCGCAAGGGGTTTCCCGAGAGCTACGACATCGGCGCGATCCTGCGCTTCCTGTCAGAGATCAAGGCCGGCGTGCCGCGGGTCGAGGCCCCGGTCTATTCGCATTTCTACTATGACGTGGTGCCTGGCCAGAAGGTCACGATCGACCGGCCGGACATCCTGATCTTCGAGGGCCTGAACGTCCTGCAGGTGCGCGACATGCCGGCCGACGGCACGGCGGTGCCCTTCGTGTCGGACTTCTTCGACCATTCGATCTACATCGATGCCGACGAGGCCGACATCAAGCGCTGGTATATCGAGCGCTTCATGCGGCTGCGCGAAACGGCGTTCCGCGAGACCGGCTCGTTCTTCCACCGCTACTCGCAGATCTCGCCCGAGGAAGCGCTGACCATCGCCCAGGGCCTGTGGTCGAACATCAACGAGATCAATCTCCACGCCAACATCCTGCCGACGCGGCCGCGCGCCGACCTGATCCTGCGCAAGGGTCCGGATCACCTCATCGAGCAGGTCGCGCTGCGCAAGCTCTGAGCCGGGTACGGTGGCACAGACGGTTCAGGCCGCAGTCACACGGCGCAGGGTCAGATTGATCCGGCCGCCCTTCTTCAGGAGCGTCGAGGTCGCGGGGTAGATCCGATCGACGCCGTGATAGGCCAGACGTCCCTCGCCGCCGAGAACGACCACGTCGCCCGAATGCAGCCGGATCGAGGTCGTGCGGCCGCCGCGGGTGGTCTCCCCGACGCGGAACAGGCAGTCGTCGCCGAGCGAGACAGAGACGACCGGCGCCGACAGATCCGTCTCGTCCTTGTCCTGGTGCAGGCCCATCTTCGCGGTGTCCTCGTAGAAATTGACGAGGCAGGCCTGCGGCGGATGATCGTAGGCGGCGAGCTCCTGCCAGATTTCCAGGAGCTTCGGGGGGATCGCCGGCCAGGGCGTGCGGGTGACCGGGTGCACCGGCTGGTAGCGATAACCGGACCGGTCCGTCACCCAACCCAGCTCGCCGCAATTGGTCATGCGCACCGAGAGGGGTTTTCCGGTCCGCGGCATTTCCGGCCGGTACAACGGCGCGGCGGCCACCACCTCGCGCACCGCATCGACCAGTGCGACCTGTTCGTCACGGGAGAGATGGCCCGGAATGTGCCGGACGCCTTTGGGCAGGACGTTCATGGGCGGTCATCTAGAGCAGCGTCGAGGATTCCCAGCTCCCGCTCGAACGGACCCTGGACGAGCGCGGCTTGACGCGCTGCCGGCCGTTTCAGGACAGATAGCCGAGCTGGGCGGCGAGGGCGACGGCGTGGGTGCGGTTGGACGCGTCGAGCTTGCGCTGGGCGGCCGTCAGATACTGCGAGATGGTGTATTCCGACAGGCTGAGGATGATGCCGATCTCGGACGACGTCTTGCCGAGCATGGCGAGCTTCAGGCAGTCGCGCTCGCGCACCGACAGGGGATTGTTGCGCCGGTTCTCCTCGAAGCGAGCCGCCGCCAGCATGCCGAACAGGGCAAAGGCGAAGAGATGCAGCTCGCGGATCGCCTCCGCCGGGAGGGCGCAGCTGCGCCCGGCGAAGGACAGGGCGCCGTTGAAGGCGGTGAGCCCGTGCACCGGGAAGAAGGCGCCAGCGAGGTATTCCGCCTCCATGAGCATGCGGGCCGCCGGCGACGGATCGGGCTCGTCGGCGCCGTAGAGCGTGTCGATGTCCCAGACGAAGGGCATGGGATCGGTCTTTAGGGCGCCCACGACCAGCTTGGAACGGTGCAGCCCGAGCTGTTCATAGGCCTGGCCGAAGCTCTCAGACCAGTTGGACAGGAGGAGCCGCGTCGCCGTCCCGCCATCGTCCGTCGAGGGGACCGACAGGACCGCGGCGTGGGAGAAGCCGAAATCCGTCGCCACGTCGCCGAGAAGCTGGGTCAGCGCGATCTCGTCCCAGGGCGGGGCGAGCCGGTTGAGACGGTCGAGCGCGCCGCTCATGGCGCCCGGCACGGCCGCGCCGACATCCGCCTGGCCGCTTGCGCCGGGCAGTCTGTCGCTCAGGGCCGGGGCGCCCGCGGGGGCGCTCGTCGAACCGTTCGAAGATGGCATGATGGCACAGCCTCTCGCGATCTCTGAGGTCCGCCTCGCGCGCCTCCGCCGCGAATCGGACAAGGCTCATACTGGCCCCTCCGGGCCGAGGATTGAAGTCTTGACATGACGATCGGATGGTTTGCGTTTCCGGCTGCCGCGGGCGACCCGTCGCCAAGGGTGGCAGGATGGCGCCGCCACCCCCATCTAGCGGCGAGTTGCCATGGTGGCCGGCCCGGCCGACCCCCATCGATGCCAGCGTGTGTCGGCGCGGCCCGCCGGCCTGGAAAGAGATATCCATGACAGATTTTTCCCCCCGCGAGATCGTCTCCGAGCTCGACCGCCACATCATCGGCCAGAAGGATGCCAAGCGCGCCGTCGCCGTCGCGCTGCGCAATCGCTGGCGGCGCCAGCAGCTCGAGGGGAGCCTGCGCGAAGAGGTGATGCCCAAGAACATCCTGATGATCGGACCCACCGGCGTCGGCAAGACCGAGATATCGCGCCGCCTGGCGCGGCTCGCCGGCGCGCCCTTCATCAAGGTCGAGGCCACCAAGTTCACCGAGGTCGGCTATGTCGGCCGCGACGTCGAGCAGATCATCCGCGACCTCGTCGAGATCGGCATCGGACTGGTGCGCGAGAAGAAACGCGAAGAGGTGAAGGCCAAGGCGCATCAGGGCGCCGAGGACCGGGTGCTGAACGCCCTGGTCGGCAAAACGGCGTCGCCGGCGACGCGCGATTCCTTCCGCAAGAAACTGCGCGCCGGTGAGCTCGACGACAAGGAGATCGACGTCGAGGTCTCCGACACGTCCAACCCGATGGGCGGCATGGACATTCCCGGCATGCCGGGTGCCAATATCGGCGTCCTCAATCTGTCGGAGATGTTCGGCAAGATGGGCCAGCGCACCAAGCAGCGCCGGACGTCGGTGCGCGAGAGCTACGATCTGCTGATCGGCGAGGAATCCGACAAGCTGCTGGATCAGGAGCAGCTGGTGCGCGAGGCGATCTCGTCGGTCGAGAACAACGGCATCGTCTTCCTCGACGAGATCGACAAGGTCGCCAACAAAGACGGCCAGAGCGGCGCCGGCGTCTCTCGCGAGGGCGTGCAGCGCGACCTGCTGCCGCTGGTCGAGGGCACCACGGTGGCGACCAAGCACGGCTCGGTGAAGACCGACCACATTCTGTTCATCGCCTCGGGCGCCTTCCATGTGTCGAAGCCGTCGGACCTACTGCCGGAGTTGCAGGGCCGGCTGCCGATCCGCGTCGAGCTGCGGGCGCTGACCAAGGAAGATTTCCGCCGCATCCTGACGGAAACCGAAGCCTCGCTGATCAAGCAGTATATCGCGCTGATGAAGACCGAGAATGTTGATCTGGTGATCACCGACGATGCCATCGACGCGCTGGCGGACACGGCCGTGGCGCTGAACGGCTCGATCGAGAATATCGGCGCACGGCGGCTGCAGACGGTCATGGAGCGCGTCCTCGACGACATCTCCTTCGAGGCGCCGGACAAGTCCGGCGAGAGCTGCACGGTCGATGCCGCCTATGTGCACAAGGCGCTGGACGGCATTGCCGGCGACACCGACCTGTCGCGCTTTATCCTCTAGCCGAGGCGATCAGGCGGCGGCACGGTCGGCCAAGCGGGGACAGAACGCCCGGCTGCGCATCGTGCCGTTGCGGCTGATCATCAGAACCGTGTCCGCGCTGACCATCGTCCAGCGCTCGGCATCGTCGCAGGGCTCCGAGGCGATGACGACGCCCGCGCCTTCCCTGCGCCAGTAGAGCGAGGGCGGCGGGCCGTCGCTGGCCCAGCGATAGGCCCACAGCGTTTCGCCATCGGTGTGGATCGCGGCGAAGCGGACCGGTGCGATTTCGCCGGTGCGCGCGGCCGTCGCCTCGATCTCGGCCAGCGTCGCGGCGATGGCGCCGACCGGATCGGTTGCGAGACCCCGCCCGAGGGCAGACAAGAAGATCGCCTCGGAATCGCTGGTGCCCCGACGCCGCGGATAGAGCGCGTCCGGAATGAGGGCGTCGATCTGACGGCGCAGACGGGCGTAGCCGCCGATCTGGCCATTGTGCAGGAACAGGTGCCGGCCATCCGAAAAGGGATGGCAATTGGCCGTCGAGACCTCGCCATAGGTCGCCGAGCGCACATGGGCGACGAAGAGCGGCGCGCGGATCTGCCGGCACAGGGAAACGAGATTGGCATCCGACCAGGCCGGCAGGATGGCGCGATAGACGCCGGGCTCCGGCCGCTCGCCATACCAGCCGATGCCGCAACCATCGCCGTTGACGACGGTCTTGGCTTCGCGGGCGGCCAGCGACTGCGAGATCAGCGAGGCACGCGGCTCGATCAGCAGGCGATCGAGAAAGACCGGCGGACCGGCATAGGCGAGAAGGCGGCACATCGGACGGCGACACCACTGAAACGGGCGCCGCAGCAGCGCCTTCGCCCGCAGTCTCCGGCCGGTATGGTAAACAAAGGCTTAAAGCCGATGCCCACCCTGTTTCACGTGAGTCTTCCCCGGGTGCCTGCGTTCAGCGGCGGCGGCGACGGGCCCGCAGGGCGTCTTCGGCCCGGGTGGCGGCCTCTTCCAGCTCGGCGCGCAGGCGCTTCAGATCCGCTTCGGGCAGGATGGCGATGGTTTCGGCCAGCCGGTTGGCCAGTGCCGTCGCATCGGGGCCGAGGCCGGCCGTTTCGACCGTGACCTTGGGATGCGAGAGTTCGGCCAGACGCTCCAGCTCCTCGGCGTCGTCCCAGATGACGTTGAGATAGCCGATGATCCGCTGCAGCAGATCCCAGGTCGGTCGGCCACGGCGGCCGTGCTCCAGCGCCGAGAGATAGGCGCTGGAAACCCCGAGCGCCGCCGCCATCTGGCTCTGGGTGACACCGCGCTCCTTGCGGAATGCCCGGACCTTTTCGCCGAAGGGGGTCATCCGAACCGCCTGACGCGCACATAGAGCGCACCATCGCCGCCATGATGGCGCTCGGCGCTGTCGAAGCCGGAGACGAGCGGGCGGAATTCCGGACTGCCGAACCACATGGGCACGACCCGGCGCAGGACGCCGCGCGAGCCGAAATGCCCGCCCGATCCGCCCCGTCCGGTGATCACCAGCACATGGCGCAGGCCCATGGCCTGGGACTGGCGCAGGAAGCTCACCAGCGCGTCATGGGCGACGCCCTGGGTCATCTCGTGCAGATCGATCCGCGCCTCGATGGGCAGCCGCCCCTTGGAGATCTTGCGGCGGGTCGGACGCTCGAACGGGTGCTGCGTCAGTCGCGGCTGTGGCGGCGGCTGCCGGATCGGCGCCGGCAGGGCGGGAGCTGCCGTCTTCGAACCCTTGCGACCGACCGGTGGCGGCGCAGCCGGGAGTTCCGGTGCGTCCTCGGGCGGCATCTGCGGATGCGACTTGCCCTTCAGCGGCACCGCCGAGCGGGCGACGCTGGCCCACAGGCGCGCATCCTCGACGCTGAGCGTGCGACGACGGCGCTTCATCGGACGAGGCGAGCCGCCAGCGCCGGCGGCACGAGAATGGTGAAGTCGGCGGCATGGCGAATTCGCCCGGCGATCCGACCGGCCGCATCGCCCGAGCCGACGAAGATGTCGGCCCGGGCCGGGCCGAGAATGGCCGAGCCGGTGTCCTGCGCCACCATCAGGCGGCGGAACGGTACGCCGTCGATGGCAAGATCCGGCGCCGCGATAAAGTAGGGCACGCCGAAGGTCGCCAGTTCGCGGTCGACGGCGATGGAGGCCAGCGGCGTCAGCGGCACCTTGGCGGCGCCGACGGGACCCAGCACGGGATCCTCCACCGGCGTCTCGCGGAAGAAGATGAAGGAGCGGTTGCGGTCGAACAGGCTGCGCACGCGATCCGGATGCGCCGCCAGCCACGCCCTGATGCCGTCCATGTCGGCTTCGGCGAGGGTCAGCTCGCCCTCGTCCACCAGGATACGGCCGATGGCGGTGAAGCGGTGCCCAGTCTTGGCGGCATAACCGACGCGGACCTGCCGGCCATCCTCATAGGCAAGGCGCGCCGAGCCCTGGATATGGATGAAGAACGCGTCGACCGGGTCGGCCAGCCAGGCGATCTCGAGGCCCATGCCGTCCAGCGCGCCCGCCTCGATGGCGGCGCGGTCGGCATATTCCTCCAGAAGGCCGCAAGGCTTGCGGCGGGCGAAGCGGAAATAGGGATCGAGACCGGGCGGCCGCGAAACGTCGTCGATCTTCACGAGATCCGGCGGCGGGGCATACAGGGGAAAGCGGTAGCGTTCGGTGCGCACCGGCGAGCCGGCGACGACGGGCTCGTAATAGCCGGTGACGAAGCCGGATTGAGCCGCTTCCGCTTCGTCGGGACGGATATGCAGCGGCTCGAAGTGGCGTTCGAAGAAGGCGCGGGCCTCGGCCTGGCCCAACGCGCCGGTCACTTGCAGCGCGGCGCGGGCGGCCTCGGCAAACGCATCGGCGTCGATCCCGAGCGACCCGGTGGGAAAGCTGCCCTGTTCGAGCCGGGCCGCACTGGCGCGAAAGGCCGACAGCGCCGATGCATGATCAGCGCCGTCCCAGCCCTCCAGATCCGACCATTGCCGGCGAACGAATGCCGTCATCGTCGCCGCTCCGGCTCACGCGTCTTCGGACTCGGTCCCGGCCAGCTTCCAGTTCGGATCGCGCGAGCGCGTGTCGCGGGCGAAGGTCCACACGTCCTTGACCTCGACGACCGTTTCCAGATCGCCGTCGACCACGGTCTCGTCGGGCTTCACGACGGCCGAAATGACCTGCGCGACGATGCGCAGGGTGACCATCGCCTCGCGGTCCTTCTGCTCGGCCCCGACAATCGTGGCGTCGTCGATGCCGACGAAGGAGAACTGCATGCGCTCGTCGCGCTGCTCGCGCTCGCTGATCGCCTGCTCGAAGCCCTGGTAGACATCCGGGGACAGGAGGTTCTTGAGAAGCTTGCGGTCGCCATCGGCAAAGGCGGTCACGATCATTTCATAGGCGACCTTGGCACCGTCCAGGAATTCCTTCGGGTCGAAGGACGGATCGGCGTCGCGGATCCGGCGCAACTCGGCATTCACCGGTGTGCCCGGCTTGGCGACCTTGTCGATCGCCTCATAGGGGGTGGCCGCCGGTGCCGCCTCGCCTTCGATCTCGGTGCCGCCGCGGCGGTTCGGCAGGGTCACGACATTGTCGTTGCGCGCCGCGTCGTCGCGCGGCGCATCCCGGCGCGAATAGGGGTCGAAGGGCGGGCGCTCGTTGCCCGTACGCTTGCCCAGAACGCTTCGCAGCTGAAACAGGACGATCGCCGCAACAATGATAAAGAAGATCGTCCCAAAACTCATTGCGCGTCGTCACCCCTAGTGGCCGGTCAAGTCATCCGCCGTCATATAGAGACGAGGGGCGACGCATTCAAATTTGTTTCCGCAGTTCCTATGTCCTGATGCGGCGGCCAAACCGCACATGTCCGGCCGCGGGCCCGCAAAGGCGGGCCTCGGCCATCGAACGGCCGCGCAAGGAGAAGACGGACCATGCCCTTCGCCCTGATACCCTTTCTGCTGCTCGCCATCCCGATCCTGGAGATCGCGGTGTTCATCCTGGTGGGCAATGCCATCGGCCTGTGGCCGACGCTGGGTCTCGTCATCCTGACCGCCGTGATCGGCTCGATCCTGTTGAAACAGCAGGGCATTTCGACGCTGGCCCGTATCCAGACCGAGATCGGCGCCGGCCGCGTGCCGGGCCGCGATCTCGTCAGCGGCGTGATGATCGCCATGGCCGGCGTCCTCCTGCTGACCCCGGGCCTCGTCACCGACGCGCTCGGCTTCCTGCTGTTCGTGCCGGGCGTTCGCTCGCGCATCTTCGACTTCCTGAAATCCCGCGTCGTCGTCGTCGGCCAGAACAGCTTCGGGTCAGGCATGGGCGGGCAGCCGCGCCGCGAACCGCCCTATGCGGCCGGTCCCGACGTCGTCGATCTGTCAGGCGAGGAATTTCGCCGCGGGCCCGATCCGGCATCGCCCTGGCACGAGCCGGAGGATGGCGATGGCGGGACCAACGGTCGCCGCCTGCATTGAGCGGGTGACGCGGATGCCGGGCCGCTTGCGCCCGGCCGCGGATCGTCTTGTTCTGATGCCCCCCGCGTGATAGCGCTCGCCCCCGTGTTTTTCCTGCCGGACGGACCGTCGGCCCCTCCGGCTCTTCACCCGGCACGAGCGCGCGAACAGGCGCCGGCCCTGCCGGGTCATCAGCGATACGGGAGCAGACCATGTCCGAGACCAACGATCTGAATGCGACGAATGGCGGCAACGGCGCCGGCGGCGACGAGAACGCCAACCCGCCCCGCATCAACATCCTGACGCAGTATATTCGCGACCTCTCCTTCGAGAGCCCGAACGCACCGGGTGTCCTGCGCGGCCAGACCAAGGCGCCGAACATCAATATCGGCGTCAATGTCGGTGCCAACCCGATCCAGGGTTCGGACGGCGACTACGACGTGCGCCTGACGCTGAACGCCAAGGCCGGCGAAGGCGAAGACATGATGTTCGCCGTCGAGCTGGAATATGGCGGCGTCTTCAAGCTGCAGAACTTCCCGCAGGAGCATCTCCTGCCGGTGCTGTTCATCGAGTGCCCGCGCCTGCTGTTCCCCTTCGCGCGCCAGGTGATGGCCGACATCACCCGCAATGGCGGCTTCCCGCCGCTGATGATCGACCCGATCGACTTCGCCCAGCTGTTCCAGCAGCGCATGGCCGAAGAGCGCGCTCGCCAGCAGGTTCAGCCCAGCTAAGCTGCGGTCTCAGAACACAAGAGGACGCCGGCAGCCCATCGGGTTTGCCGGCGTTTTTCATGGTGCGCCTGTCTGGTGAATGCGGCCGGGCTCAGCCCGGGGACGCCTCGGCCTCCGGCCGCTCCAGATAGTTCCACCAGATCGCCTCGTCGCCAAGGGTGGAGACGAAGGCACGGTGCCGCACGATCTCGTCCTGCGACAGGCGCGACGGCAGCGGCACGGGCCGCGGCGCGATCCGCCAGACATTGCCGTCGGCATCCTCGTGGGCATCTTCCTCGACAGCCAGGCCCAGTGCCGCCTGCCGGCCGCCGATCAGCTCGATATAGACTTCCGCCAGAAGCTCGGAATCGAGCAGGGCGCCATGCTTGTCTCGGCGCGAGGTGTCGACCGAAAAGCGCGAGCAGAGTGCGTCGAGCGTTGCCGGCGCCATGGGGAACTTGCGCCGCGCCATGGGCAGGGTGTCGATCACGACGCTCGGATCGATCGGCGGCTGGTCGATGCGCTTCAGTTCGGCATTGAGGAAGCGGACGTCGAAGGCGGCGTTATGGGCGATCAGCTTGGCACCGGAAAAGAACTCCAGGAACTCGTCCGCGATCTCGGAGAACAGCGGCTTGTCGGCCAGGAAGTCGTCGGAAATACCATGCACGTCGAAGGCGGCCGGGTCGACCTTGCGGCCCGCCGGACGGATGAAGGCGTGGTAGTTCTTGCCGGTCGGAATGTGGTTCCACAATTCCACCCCGCCGATCTCGATGACCCGCTCGACATCCGGATCAAGGCCGGTGGTTTCGGTATCGAAGACGATTTCGCGCATGAGGGCTCCCGCTGACGGCCCCTTTTCCGTGACCGGAAGACGCGAGACAAGAGCTTGCCGGCATCCGCTCGAAGTATCCCCGAGCTTCGATGCATGTTCACTTTATGTTCTTACAGAGTATCGCGTGAGTGCTGGCGTTCTCTGCATGATGTTCGCCAGTTCCCGTTACGGGCTCGTCGCATGACCCAGGGCAAGCACATCGGCCCGGCGTCAGTGGAAGAATTCTGTTGGGGGCATGGCGACGGCGCCGTCTGATCGCAGGCTTCGCGATGCGATGGCGCAGGATGCTATCGGACTCGTGAACCGCGAGCCTTGCCGGGCCAGGCGCGCGCGCAACCGTCGGGCTGTGCATTTCCTTGCGTCCGAAGCCGGCCCGTCCTGATCGCGGCCGCCTGACGGAGCGGCGACCGCGAACGGCGTCAGCCGGCGGCGTGGCGCATGATGATGGCGGTCACGGCGAGGCGCGCGGCCTCCATGCCATTTCCGGTGTCGATGACATAGTCGGCGCGTTCGCGCTTGTCGGCATCGGGCATCTGGCGGGCCATCAGCGACGCGAACTTCGCCTCGCTCATCTCCGGTCGAGCGAGCACGCGCTCACGCTGGATCTCCGGGCTGGCGGTCACAACCAGCGTCTTGTCGCATCGCTTGTCGGCGCCGGTTTCGAACAGCAGCGGAATGTCGAGAACCGCCAGCGCTGCTCCGGACCGGCGGGCGCTATTCAGGAAGGTGCGCTCCTCTTCGCCGACCAGCGGATGGACGATCGCCTCCAGGCGGCGCATCGCGCCCGGATCGTCGACGACCCTTGCCGACAGCGCCTTGCGATCGACCACACCGTCGACGACGGTGCCGGGAAAGGCAGCCTCGATCAGCGGCGCGGCGCGTCCGGCATAGAGGCGATGGACGGCGGCGTCGGCATCGTGGACGGGCACGCCCCGTTCCGCGAACATCGCCGCGGTGGTGGACTTGCCCATGCCGATGGAGCCGGTGAGGCCGAGCACGATCATCGGCTGCACCACAGGCCCGCGAAATCGCGCGTCAGGCAATGTGTATGAATCGCAGAATTTCTGCTCATACGCCGTTTTCGATGTCGGTGACGATCTTGGCCCGCAGGGTCTCGGACACCTCGGGCCGCTGGCCGAACCAGCGTTCGAAACCAGGCACCGCCTGATGCAGCAGCATGCCGAGACCGTCGCAATGGCGCAACCCCCGCTCCGCCGCGGCGGCGAGAATCGGAGTCATCAGAGGCACATAGACGATATCGGTCACAAAAGCACCGACGCGGAGGGCCGAGAGATCCGGCAGCCGCGGCTCGAACCAGTCGGGCGTCTCGTCGTCGGGATCGGGCGCTGGGATCGGCACCGTATTGACCAGAAGGTCGGCGGCTGCGAGCTGCGCCTTGCGTTCGGATTCGGCGTGGGCGGAGACGCGCGGGCCGAAGCGGGCGGCCAGTTCCTCGGCCCGCTCGATGGTGCGGTTGACCACCCGTACCTGTTTCACGCCGCGTTTGAGAAGCGCGAAGATCACCGCGCGGGAGGCACCGCCGGCGCCCAGCACGGTGGCGATTTCGGCGTCGGCCCAGCCCGGCAGCCTCTCGTCGAGATTGGCCGCGAAGCCATAGGCATCGGTGTTGCCGCCGACCATGCGGCCGGACTTTTCGAACCAGATCGTGTTGACCGCGCCGATCGCCTCGGCCGCGGCGTCGCGGCGGGACACGGCTTCCAGCGCCGCCAGCTTGTGGGGAATGGTCACGTTGCCGCCGACATAGCCTTGGCGGCGCAGCGTCTTGAGGAACTCGCCGATCTCCTCGGGGGGCACCCCGACCCGCTCGTAGGAGCCGGCGAGGCCGAATTCCTTCAGCCAGCTGCGATGGATGGCCGGGGAGCGGGAATGCCAGACCGGCCAGCCGGTGACGAAGGCGCGCGGGCCGTCGGTCCTGGCGGGTGTCACGTTGGGATCGAAGATCGAGCCTTCACCGCGCGGGCGCTCGGCGCCGCTGACATAGGGTTTCGGCGTCCAGTCCGCATCAGCCATCGATTTCGCCGCGCTCCCGCAATTCCTTCAGCAAGGGCAGCAGCGGCAGGCCGATGATGGTGAAATAATCACCCTCGATCCGCTCCATCAACTGGATGCCTTCCTTCTCGATCTGGTAGGCGCCGACACTGGTGGTCGCCTTGCGGCCGGCCTGGGCGAGATAGCGGCCGACGAAACCGGGATCGAGCGCGCGCAGGGTGATTGTCGCCGTGGCGACGTGCCGCCAGGTGACCTTGCCGCCCTCCACCAGCACCACGGCGCTGTTCAGCTGGTGGGTGCGGCCGGACAGTTTCAGAAGCGTGCGCCGCGCCTCTTCCATATTGGCCGGCTTGTGCAGGACCTCGTCGCCCAGCGACAGCGTCTGGTCCGCCCCGATGACGATCTCGTTCGGATGGCGCTCGGACACGTCCGTCGCCTTGGCCTCGGCGAGGATCGCCGCGACATCCTCCGGCCCGACACCGGATTCCAGCAGCGGCGCCTCGATGGCGCGCTCGTCGAGATCGCTGGATTCGGCGGTGAAATCGATGCCGGCGTTCTTCAGAAGCTCGCGGCGGTGGACGCTGCTCGAGGCGAGCACGATGCCCTTGGACATGTGAATCCCATTGTACCGGTTTCGTCACGTACGGCCCGACTGATAGCCGCTGACCGGCAGAATTGCCATGGAGGGCGCCGGACTCGATTCTCCCCGCCGGCACAAGGGCGAAGCCGATTCCCTCCCGGGATTCTTCGCAGCCTGTGGGTTGTGCGGGAGTAGTCGATGGGCCGGAGGCTCGATCCGTCAGGCCGGTGACAAACCCCCGTCTTGTCCACAATCGACGACGGGATCTGCTTGGGCATGGCGATTGCGGAAGTCTGGGGACAAAAGCGATTCGTCCCGCGTCATCCCAAACTCATCCCCAGGCAGGCCGTCCATGGCATCAGGACGCAAGCTGCTGATAGACCGGTCGGATCCGGCGATCGTCCCCGGGATTGTCCCCTGACGACACGATGCGGCATTCCGGCCTGTGGACGATCCTGCTAAGGGCTCCATCTAGGCGGGACCCTGTGAATTCCTGCAATCCACCGAGTCATAGAATCAAAAGACTCATCTGAAAGAAATCTTTCTTTTTTAATGGGAGCCCTGACCTGATGAAGACGCGCAAGCTTGTCCGTGTCCTGGAAGGCGAACGCATCTTCCCCCCTCCTGTGTGGTTGATGCGGCAGGCCGGTCGCTATCTCCCGGAATATCGGGCCACCCGTCAGACGGCCGGGGGCTTCCTCGAGCTCTGCTACAATCCCGACTTTGCGACGGAAGTGACTCTTCAGCCGATCCGACGCTTCGGATTCGACGCGGCGATCCTGTTCTCCGACATTCTCGTCATCCCCGATGCGCTCGATCGCGGCCTGCATTTCGTGCAGGGCGAAGGACCGAAGCTGACGCCGATCCGCCCCGACGAGATCGCCCGCCTCGATCCGAGCCGCGCCGATACCCATCTGGCGCCGGTGATCGCGACGGTGGCGCGGCTGCGCAAGGAACTGCCCGAAGAGACGTCGCTGATCGGCTTCTGCGGCGCGCCCTGGACAGTGGCGACCTACATGATCGCCGGCCACGGCACCCCCGACCAGGCGCCGGCACGGCTGTTCGGCTATCGCCATCCCGACGAGATGGAGCAGCTTCTGTATCTCCTCGCCGAGATGGGCGCGGACTATCTGATCCGGCAGCTCCAGGCTGGTGCCGACTGCGTCCAGATCTTCGATTCCTGGGCCGGCGTGCTGGATGAGGCGACCTTCGAGGCCTATGCGGTGAAGCCCGTTGCGCGGATGGTCGAGAAGGTCCGCGCCGCGGTGCCGGACGCCAAGATCATCGGCTTTGCCAAGGGCGCGGGTTCGCTGCTGAACGGCTATCGCCAGAAGACCGGCGTCAATGCCGTCGGTCTCGACTGGACGGTGCCGATGGACCAGGCGCGCGCGCTGCAGACCGAAGGCGCGATCCAGGGCAATCTCGATCCGCTGCGGCTGATTGCCGGGGGCAAGGCGCTGGACGAGGGTGTCGACCGGATTCTGGAAGGGCTTGGCGACGGGCCGCTGATCTTCAATCTCGGCCACGGCATCACCCCGGATGCGCCGATCGCCCATGTCGAGGCGCTGTTGAAGCGCATCCGCGGCTAGGTTCCTCGCCGGGCAGCATGCGCCACGCGCCGGACTTGGAAGCCCGCCGGCTTCGGGTTATGTCGCGGGGCGCTCTGCCGCCGGTCTCTCGTCCCGGGCGTCATTCAGTGAAGGCGCGCTGCATCAGCCTCGAAGGATCGTTGCATGAAGAAGGCCATTATCGCCCTCGCCGTCATGGCCGCCGTGATCACCGCCGTGTTCTGGCTGGTGCCGGTGGAAGCCCTGTTGTGGATGAAGACGCTGCACATCCTGGCGGTGATCGCCTGGATGGCGGGCATGCTCTATCTGCCGCGGCTATTCGTCTATCACGCGGACGCGGCGACCGGCACGCCCCAGTCCGAGACCTTCAAGATCATGGAGCGGCGGCTGCTCAAGGCGATCATCAACCCGGCGATGATCGTCACCTGGGTCGCCGGCCTCTGGCTGGCGGTGAAGGGCGGCTGGTTTTCCGGCGGCAATGGCTGGCTGCACGCCAAGATCGCCCTGGTCGTGCTGATGTCCGGCGTTCACGGCTATTTCTCGGCTTCGGTGCGGCGCTTCGCCAATGACGCGAACACCAAGCCGGCGCGCCATTGGCGGATCATGAACGAGGTGCCGACCGTCCTGTTGATCGTGATCGTCATCCTCGTCGTGGTGAAACCGTTCTGATCCCTGGCTTATGCTGTCACGCAGGACGCATTCTTCTCAACACCCGTGCGAAACGGGTCGTCGCAACCGTATCGCGTGCCGCGACGCCGACCGTGCCCCGAGGGATCGATGACTGATACGCAGATGGACCGGGCAACGAGCCTCGTGGTGATGGGTCCCGCCGGCGTCGGCAAGACGACGACCGCGGCGGGCCTCGCCGAAATGCTGGCCTGGCCCTATGCGGAGGCGGACGAGTTTCATCCTGCCGCCAATATCGCCAAGATGGAATCCGGCACGCCGCTCGACGATGCCGACCGGGCACCCTGGCTGGCCTCCATCCGCGACTGGATCAGCGCCGAGGCCCATGCGGGGCGGTCCACCGTCGTCACCTGTTCGGCCCTGAAGCGTAGCTATCGCGATCTTCTGCGCGAAGCCGATGCGCGCGTGCGCTTCGTCTGCCTGACCGCCACCCCTGATCTCGTCGGCCGGCGCATGGCGACCCGGCAGGGGCATTTCATGCCGGTATCGCTGTTGAAATCGCAGTTCGACACGCTTGAGCCGCTACAGGTCGACGAGGACGGCATCGTCGTGTCGGTGGATCTGCCGGCGGACGAGGTCGTGGCAACGGCGTTGCGGGCGCTGCGGCTGAAGCTGGCTCCGGAGGCAGGCTGATCCACTGGCTCTGCCGCTGATCCACTGCGGCGTCCGACACGGACCGCCTGCGGCAGGCCCTTCGCCCGAACGCGCTTGCCAGGCCACGACAGTCGCCGAACGCCTTGCGCTGCCGGGATTGTCGGTCTATGTGTAGCGCCTACATCCCGCCTTTGGGCGATGCGCGACGTTTCCGCCGCGTCGATCCCCCGCCGCAGACCAGTTCGCGTTTCCGGCCCAGCGTTTTCCCATCTCCGCCTTGATTGTCTGGAAGAACTTTCCGGACGAACCCCGTAAAGAGCCTTTCCCGAATGAAACTTCAGGACCTGAAGAACAAGAGTGCGCCGGAACTGATCGCGTTCGCCGAAGAGAACGACGTCGAGAACGCCTCCGTGCTGCGCAAGCAGGAATTGCTGTTTGCAATTCTCAAGCAGCTTGCGGCGCAGGAGGTCGAGATCATCGGCGAAGGCGTCGTCGAGATCCTGCAGGACGGTTTCGCGTTCCTGCGCTCGCCCGAGGCGAACTATCTTCCCGGCCCCGACGACATCTATGTGTCGCCTTCGCAGATTCGCAAGTTTCAGTTGAAGACCGGCGATACTGTCGAAGGTCCGATCCGTAGTCCCAAGGAAGGCGAGCGTTACTTCGCTCTTCTGAAGGTCAACACGATCAACTTCGACAATCCGGAGAAGATCCGCTACAAGAGCCACTTCGACAATCTGACGCCGCTCTATCCCGACGAGCGGTTCAAGATGGAGCTCGACGAGCCCACCGGCAAGAAGGACATGTCGGCCCGGGTGATCGATCTGGTCGCGCCGCTCGGCAAGGGCCAGCGCGGCCTGATCGTCGCGCCGCCGCGTACCGGCAAGACGGTGCTGCTCCAGAACATCGCCCATTCGATCACGGCCAACCATCCCGAGTGCTACCTCATCGTTCTGTTGATCGACGAGCGGCCCGAGGAAGTCACCGACATGCAGCGCTCGGTGCGCGGCGAGGTCGTCTCCTCAACCTTCGACGAGCCGGCGCAGCGCCACGTGGCCGTCGCCGAAATGGTCATCGAGAAGGCCAAGCGCCTGGTCGAGCACGGCCGCGACGTGGTCATCCTCCTGGATTCCATCACCCGCCTCGGCCGCGCCTACAACACCGTCGTTCCGTCGTCCGGCAAGGTGCTGACCGGCGGTGTCGACGCCAACGCCCTGCAGCGGCCGAAGCGCTTCTTCGGTGCGGCGCGTAATATCGAGGAAGGCGGCTCGCTGACGATCATCGCGACGGCGCTGATCGATACCGGCAGCCGCATGGACGAGGTCATCTTCGAAGAGTTCAAGGGCACCGGCAATTCGGAAATCGTGCTCGACCGCAAGGTCGCCGACAAGCGGATCTACCCGGCCATGGACATCCTCAAG
The DNA here is from genome assembly GCF_000153465.1 of Aurantimonas manganoxydans SI85-9A1. Taxonomy (GTDB): domain Bacteria; phylum Pseudomonadota; class Alphaproteobacteria; order Rhizobiales; family Rhizobiaceae; genus Aurantimonas; species Aurantimonas manganoxydans. The sequence goes on from NZ_CH672387.1 coordinate 4,160,741, forward strand.
TCCGGTACCCGCAAGGAGGATCTACTGGTCCCGAAGGGGGATCTGCAGAAGATCTTCGTCCTGCGCCGTATCCTGTCGCCGATGGGCACGACCGATGCGATCGAGTTCCTCAATGACAAGCTCAAGCAGACCAAGACCAATGCCGATTTCTTCGATCAGATGAACACCTGATCGAACGCCAAAGGCATGATTCACGTGAAACGGCGACCCCCAGCGGTCGCCGTTTTCGTATGGAGCGCGCGCCGGCGCAGGAGCCAAGCGAGAGGGCTCTTGATTCCGCTTCCCGCCGGCCCGAAAACGGCATGACGCATCGGGGGAGGATGACAATGGGCGAGAAACCGGCAGCCGTGGCACGGGTCGAGGCGGCGGCAATCGACAAGGGACTGAAGATTTCCGTCGTCGAGACGAGCAGCTCCGCGCGCTCTGCCGAGGAGGCGGCCCAGGCGGTCGGCGCCTCTGTCGGCCAGATCGTCAAGTCTCTGGTCTTCCGCGGCAGGGACACCGGAAAGGCCTATCTGCTGCTGGTATCCGGAGCCAATCGCGTCGACGAGACTCTGGCGGTCCAGACCATCGGCGAGGCCCTCGAGCGCCCCGACGCGGATTTCGTCCGCTCTGCAACGGGCTTTGCCATTGGCGGCGTCTCGCCGCTCGGTGCGACTGCGGAGCTGTCGGTCTATATGGACGAGGACCTCTTCCAGCATGCGACTGTCTGGGCCGCAGCCGGGACGCACAAACACGTCTTTGAAGTCGTGCCGCTGCAATTGCGCAGCGCGACCGGCGCGGTGATCTGTCGGATCGCATGAAACTCCTGCCAGGGCGCTCGCGCCGTGTCGACCTCGCAGCTATCCTGAATCGTGCCCATCGAGGCCCCGCTTGACCCATAGCGACACCATCGCTGCCCTCTCCTCCGGCACCCTGCCCGCCGGGGTGGCTGTCGTCCGCGTCAGCGGTCCTGCTGCACGGGACGTCATGGAGCGCCTGGCGGGATCGGTGCCGCCCGAGCGGCGCGCCAGCCTGCGCCGCTTCCGCGACGCTGCCGACCGGACGATCGACCGGGGCATCGCGCTGTTCTTCCCGGGGCCGGGCAGCGTTACCGGCGAGGATCTGGCGGAATTCCACCTGCATGGCGGGCGCGCGGTCGTGGCGGCGTTCCTGGAGGCTGCCACCGGCATTCCCGGCGTGCGTCTGGCCGTGGCAGGCGAGTTTACCCGGCGCGGCTTCGAGAATGGCCGCATCGACCTGACCGAAGCCGAAGGCCTCGCCGACCTCCTGGCGGCCAGTACCGAGGCCCAGCGCCGCATGGCCGTCGCCCAGGCCGGCGGCGCCCTTCGGTCCCTCTACGAAGGCTGGATGCGTGATCTCACCAATGCCCGGGCGATGATCGAGGCCTCCTTCGACTTTGCCGACGAAGGCGATGTGGATGACGACGTCGCCAGCGGCGTCGAGCGGCAGGTGGCCGTGGTCGCCGCCGCCATGCGGGCGCATCTCGCCAAGGCTGATCGCGGCGAGATCCTGCGCGAAGGCTTCAAGGTGGCGATCGTCGGCGCGCCCAATGCCGGCAAGTCCAGCCTCCTGAACGCACTGGCCGACCGCGAAGTCGCCATCGTCACGGAAATCCCCGGCACCACGCGGGACGTCATCGAGGCGACGCTCGATCTCGGCGGCATCCCCGTGCGCTTCTCGGACACCGCCGGCATCCGCGAGACGGCCGACCGGATCGAGGCGATGGGCATCGAGCGGGCGCGCGGCGTGATGGACGAGGCCGATCTCGTCCTGGCACTGGTGGACCCGCATGCCGGCCCGACGACGCTGGAATGGCTGAGTGGGCTGCTGACTCACGTGAAACACCCGCTTATGCTTGCCGGTCACGAACCAGCATCGGAAGAAGCGCACGAGAATCGGTCCACATCCTCCAGGCCGATCCTCACCATCCGCACCAAGATCGATCAGGATAAATTGACCGGTGGCGCTCCGCCTCACGCCCCAGATTGCGATCTTACGATCTCCACCCGCACCGGCGAAGGGCTTGCCGACCTGGTTGACCGGATCGCCGAGATTGCCGCGACGGCCGTGGGCGATCCCGACGATGTGGTCCCTGCTCGAACGCGCCACCGGGAACTGATCGGCGATGCATTGCGGCTTCTGACCGAGTTCCAGGCCGCGCCTGATATGCCAGCGGAAGTCCGCGCCGAGACCTTGCGCAGAACGAGCCACCGGCTCGGCGCGCTCACCGGCCAAGTCGGGGTCGAGGATCTGCTCGAAGTCATCTTTGCCGAGTTCTGCATCGGAAAATGATTCACGTGGAACGTGGGGCCGCTGTGCGCAGGTCGCACTGAGCCGGTTTCGCGCCGCCTGAGCGTTGTCCGGATTGACAGATCCGCACGACGCGGTCTTTACCCATCGCCATGGAACATTCTTTCGATGTCGTCGTCATTGGCGGCGGTCATGCGGGCTGCGAAGCGGCCAGCGCGGCCGCGCGCGCCGGTGCCCGCACCGCTCTCGTCACCCACCGCTTCGACACCATCGGGGCGATGAGCTGCAATCCCGCCATTGGCGGGATCGGCAAGGGCCATCTCGTCCGCGAGATCGATGCGCTCGGCGGGTTGATGGGCCAGGTCGCCGATGCCGCGGGCATCCAGTTTCGCCTGCTCAACCGCCGCAAGGGACCGGCCGTGCGCGGTCCGCGCACCCAGGCCGATCGCCGTCTCTATCGCGAAGCGATGCAGGCCGCCATTCGCGCCCAGTCGGGGCTCGAGGTGGTCGAGGGCGATGTTGCCGATCTCACCCTCGACGACGCGAACCGCGTCACCGGGATCGTTCTCGGTGACGGCGGGACCATGGCCTGCCGCGCCGTCGTCCTGACGACCGGGACCTTTCTCTCCGGCCTGATCCATATTGGTGACCAGAAGATCCCGGCGGGCCGGATGGGCGAAGACCCCTCGACTGGTCTGTCGGGAACGCTCAGCCGCCTGGGCCTGACGCTCGGCCGGTTGAAGACCGGCACGCCGGCGCGGCTCGATGGACGCACCATCGACTGGGCCGGTCTCGACCGTCAGGCGCCGGACGATGTGCCGGTACCCTTCTCCTATCTGACGACGACCATCGCCAATCGGCAGATCGATTGCGGGATCACCCGGACGACGCCGGAGACCCACGCGATCATCCGCGACAATCTCGGACGTTCGGCGCTGTATTCCGGACAGATCGCCGGCAACGGTCCGCGCTACTGCCCCTCGATCGAGGACAAGATCGTCAAGTTCGGCGATCGCGACGGTCACCAGATCTTCCTGGAGCCGGAGGGTCTGGATGACGACATCATTTACCCGAATGGCCTGTCGACCTCGCTGCCGGAGGACGTACAGACGCTCTTCCTGCGGTCGATCCCCGGCCTTGAGCGAGTCGAACTGCGCAAGCCCGGCTATGCCATCGAATACGACCATGTCGATCCACGCGAGCTCGACCGCCGGCTGGCCGTGCGCCGCGCCGAGGGACTGTTCCTGGCCGGCCAGATCAATGGCACGACGGGCTATGAGGAAGCTGCCGCACAGGGGCTGATCGCCGGGCTGAACGCCGCCCTTCTGGCCGCCGGCAGTAAGGCCGTCACCATCGGCCGGGCCGACGCCTATATCGGCGTGATGATCGACGATCTCACCCGCACCGGTGTCTCGGAGCCCTATCGCATGTTCACGTCGCGGGCCGAGTTTCGGCTGTCTTTGCGTGCCGACAATGCCGACCGGCGCCTGACCCCGCTCGGCCTGTCGCTGGCCATCATCGATGCCGAACGCCGGACGGTCTTCGAGGCGAGCGAAGCGGCGCTGGAAGCAGCGCGCACCCAGCTGGAAGCATCGACGCTGACGCCGTCGGAAGCCCAGCGCCACGGCCTGCCGGTCAATCTCGACGGGCGTCGCCGGTCCGCGTGGCAGCTCCTGTCCCAGACCGATGTCGATCTCGATCGGCTCGCCATTGTCTGGCCGGAGCTTGCCGAGGTCGCGGGTCCGATCCGGGAACGGATCGAGATCGAGGCGGCCTATGACGTTTATCTGGACCGTCAGCGCAAGGATCAGGAGCGGCTGCGCCGGGACGAGAAACGGGCCCTCCCGGCCGATCTGAACTATATGGCGATGGTCGGCCTCTCCAACGAGCTGCGCCAGAAGCTGACGGACCGGCGCCCTGCGTCGATTGCCGAGGCGGAAGCCATCGACGGCATGACCCCCGCGGCCCTGGCGATCATTCTGGTTGCGCTGCGCCGGGCGGAGATTTCCCATGCGGCGTGATCGCGATTCGGAAAAGCCGGCGAGGCCTTACGTCCGGCCGGCGAACAAGCCACGCTCGGCCCCGAAGCCCCGACCCGCGGAGGTTGCAGCGGCGCAGGAGCGGGGGCGTGCCGAGTTCCTGTCCACACGGAATGTTTCACGTGAAACGCTGGAGCGACTTGACCGCTACGTTGCACTGCTGACCGAATGGCAGACTCGCATGAACCTCGTCGCGCCCGCGACGATCGGCGATGTCTGGTCACGCCACATCGCCGATTCGCTGGCGCTCGAGCGGCTTCTTCCCAATGTGACGGTCTGCGTGGATCTGGGGTCGGGCGCGGGCCTGCCTGGACTGGTGATCGCCGCTGCGCGTCCTGCTCTCAGCGTCGATCTTGTCGAGGCGAACAGCAAGAAGATCGCGTTCCTGCGGGCGGTCCAGCGCGATCTGGGTCTTTCCGGAATGGCTCATGGGGCGCGGATCGAGGATTGCGGAGCCGTGCTCGCCAAGGCCGATATCGTGATCGCTAGGGCCTTGGCGTCGTTGACCGAGTTGTTCGCCCTCGTGGCGCCGCATATCCGTGCCGATACGCGCTGCTTCTTCCAGAAGGGGCGCAACCATGAACAGGAAATTAACGCGGCGACTGCCCATTGGCGATTCAGCATGATAAAGCATGAATCGAGCCTCGATGACGGATCTGTCGTCCTCGAGATCGACGAGATCACGCCGCGCTGAGCGGCGGCAGCCCTGGCGGAGACGGGACCGGTCCTCTCCGGTCGGCAGCCGACACCGCTCGATGGCGGAGCGGAGCGGATCGATGGATGCGATGAGCGGACAGCCGATGCGGATCATCACGATTGCAAATCAGAAGGGCGGGGTCGGCAAGACGACGACCGCCATCAACCTTGCGACGGCACTGGCCGCGATCGGCAAGCGCGCGCTGTTGATCGATCTCGATCCCCAGGGCAACGCCTCGACCGGTTTGGGCGTCGACCGCGACAATCGCGAAGTGTCGTCCTACGACGTCTTGACCGAAGCGTCCTCGATCACCGAGGCCGCCATGCCGACGGCCGTTCCCAATCTCAGCCTCATTCCGTCGACGCTGGACCTTCTCGGCTTGGAGATGGAAATCGCAGGCGCGACCGGCCGCGCCTACCGGCTGCGCGACGCGCTGCATTTCCACCAGGTCGAGACGCCGCAATTCGACTTCGTGCTGATCGACTGCCCGCCGTCGCTGAACCTCCTGACCATCAACGCCATGGCCGCGGCCGATTCCATTCTCGTGCCGCTGCAGTGCGAGTTCTTCGCCCTTGAAGGCCTCAGCCAGCTCCTGCAGACGGTCGAGCAGGTCCGCGACTCGCTGAACCCGACGCTCGACCTGCACGGCATCGTGCTGACCATGTATGACGGTCGCAACAATCTGGCGGCGCAGGTGGTGCGGGACGTGCGGTCCTATATGGGCGACCATGTCTACGAGACGATCATCCCGCGCAATGTGCGGGTCTCCGAAGCGCCGTCCTTCGGCAAGCCGGCGATCCTCTACGATATGAAATGTCCGGGCAGCCAGGCCTACATCCGGCTGGCCTCGGAGATCATCCAGCGCGAACGCGGGCTGCAGGCAGCATGAGCAACTTCCGATTTGGCGATCACGGAAGGGCGGGTGAAGACCCCGATGCGACGGGCGGGGATGGCGCGGGCGCGCCGAGGAACGGGGAGACCAAGATGAACGAAGACAAGTCGCGCCAGCGTCTCGGGCGTGGACTCGCCTCGCTGATCGGGGCCGGTGCATCGGCCCCTGCCCGTCCCGGTCAGGGTTTCGGCGCCCAGGCCGAACAGCCGGCACCGCCTGCCATCCCGGCCGAGCGGCATATTCCGATCGATGCGATTTCGCCGAATCCGAACAATCCGCGGCGCACCTTTCACGAGGCCGATCTCGACGATCTGACTGCTTCGGTGCGGAATCATGGCGTCGTGCAGCCGCTGCTGGTGCGGCCGCGACCCGGCGTGCCGGACGGTTTCGAGATCGTCGCTGGCGAGCGCCGCTGGCGGGCAGCGCGTGCCGCTGGGCTCACCGAAGTGCCGGTGGTCATGCGCGAAATCGGCGACCGCCAGTCGTTGGAAATCGCCATTATCGAGAACGTCCAGCGCGCCGACCTCAATGCGGTCGAGGAAGCGCTGGGCTACGAGATGCTGATCAACGAGCATGGCTATACCCAGGCCGATCTCGCCGATGTGCTGGGCAAGAGCCGGAGCCATGTCGCCAATACGCTGCGGCTTCTGAAGCTGCCGGAGGAAGTCCGCACCATGGTGGCCAGCGGGACGTTGTCGCCGGGCGCGGCGCGAACGGTGGTCACGGCCGAAGACCCGGTGTCCGTGGCCAAGCAGATCGTCTCGCGCGGCCTCAGCGTGCGCGAGGCCGAGGAGCTGGCGCGCCAGCCCGCGACGGGCGAGACCGCAAAGCCGAGGAAGTCGTCCGGCGGCAAGAGCCAGCCGAAGGCCGCACCGGCGCCCGAGAAGGATTCCGACGCGCTGGCGCTGGAGCGGCTGCTGGCCGAGCTTCTGGGGATGCCGGTCGAGATCGACGTCAAGGGCGAAGGCGGGTCGATCCGGATCGAATATGCCGATCTGGAGCAGCTCGACGAGATCTGCGGCCTGCTTCAGACGCGGGTGCAGCGCGGGTCTGAGACGGCGCGCCAGCGCGATCTCTGACAGGGCGCGAGCGCTCCGTTTCACGTGAAACATCCCGCCTTTGGTTGCTGCGTACCCGTGTAAGACGTTGTCTTGGCAGGTTGTTTCGCCGTGATGATCCGTGAATCAGTGCCGCGTGCGCAGGCGGGCCGCTTCGACGGCGACGTCGAGCAGGGTCTGGCGGGTGATGGTCAGCGCCAGTCCGCCTTCCTTGCGGCTGGCGAGGATATCGGCGTCGATCCGCTGTAGGATCGTGGTGATCGCGTCGAGCGGCCAGGCCGAGAGGGCGACCTCCATGGCGTGCTTGCGCCGGAAGTGCGGGCGTCGCCGCTCGACCACCCGGCCGACGGGTTCGCCGCCCTTCTCCACCATCTCCCGCATGGTCTGCAATTGCTGGAAATAGCGCAAGAGCTGCTGGTGCAGCTGGAAAGTGGCGGTGCCGGCCGAGACCAGCCGGTCGATGAGATGCGGCAACCGCCGCACCTCGCCGCTGGCCGCGGCATCGATGGTTTCCTCCAGCGTATCGGCCGAGACGTCGCCGACGATGGCGCGCACGTCCTCTTCCGTTACTGACGACGTTCCCAGCGCGTAGAGGCAGAGCTTGCGGATCTCGCCGCGTGAGGCGATGCGGTTGGCGCCGAGGCGCGCGCGCAATTCGTCCCGCGCCTCGCGGCCGATGGTCAGGCCGCTCTCGCGCATCTCCTCGTCGATCATCTTGTCTATCGCCCGCCCCTCGTCCTGATAGCAGGGCAAGGCGATGGCGAACTTGCCGCGCTCGGCATTGGCGCGCAGGGCCGAGCTCTTCTTGAGGTCACCCGCTTCGAGGATGACGATGGCGCCGTCGAGCTTCTTGGCGGACAGCTCCGCCACGGCTTCGGCCAGGGACTTGCCGTTGCCCGCGCCGCGCACGCGGATGAGGCGCGTGCCGCCGAACATCGAGACTGTCTGCGCCTCGTCGTAGAGGCGGCCGATGTCCTTCTCCAGCTCGTCGGCGGCCAGTGTCACGGCTGCGAAGGGATCGCTGCGGTCGACACCGGAGAGCTCGGCGACCTTCTCGGAACGCTCGGAGACGAGGCCGGGATCGGGGCCGTAGAGGAGGATGACCGGAAAGGAGAAGTCGGGCCGCGACAGGAACGCCTCGACCTCGCCGGGTTTCTTCTGCGCCATGAAAGGGTCCCTGTTGCGCCGGCAAGGGGGTCGCCTGAGCCGCCTGCCCTGCCGGCGTTTCGCCTGGGGGACGTGTCTACACGCCGGCCTTGGTCAGCGCACGGGCGATTTCCAGCTCGATCTGTCCGGCAACAGCCTTGCCGGCCCGGTCGCGCGCGTCGATCACCGCCCGCTGGCTCTGGTAGAGCTGGCCGGTGCGGTCGAACGGCACCGTCTCGGTGCGCGTGCCGGTGGCCAGCACGGTGCCGTCGGAGTTCCGGGTCAGGGTGTAGCTGGCGCTCATGTAGTAGAGCGACGCCGCAGCCTGCCCGCCCGGCTCGACCGCGATGCCGATCTCGCTGCCGGTGCCGCTGAGGGCGACGGTATAGAGCGGTTCGCGCACCCGCGTGCCCTGGTTCAGCCGGAACAACAGGGCGTTGCGGACGATCTGGAGGGTGCGATTGCCGGCTTCGGAAACGGCAATCCGCCCGCGCAGGGAGACGAGCTGCCCGTCCGGCGCCATGACATCGGTGGTCAGGCCGCCGGCATAGAGCGGCCGTCCGGTGCAGCCCGACAGGGCAAGGCCGCCGGCAAGGAGACAGAGCGCCGCAAGAGCGCGAGGCCGGCCCGCATCAAAGAACGACATTGACGATTCTCCCGGGGACGACCACGACGCGCTTCGGCGAATTGCCGGCCAACGCTGCCTGCACGACGTCGAGCGCCAGCGCCGCCTGTTCGATATCAGGTTTGCCGGCCGAAGCCGGTACGGTCAAGTCGCCGCGCTTCTTGCCGTTGATCTGGACCGGCATGGTGATGCTGTCGTCCTTCAGAAGTGCCGGGTCGACGTCCGGCCAGGGGGCCGCCGCGGCAAGGCCATCCATGCCCAGGGTCGTCCAGCATTCTTCCGCCAGATGGGGCATCATCGGCGCGATCAGACGCACCAGGATGGTCAGGGCTTCGCGGGCCGCGGCCTTCAGGGCCGGGTCGCTGTCGGCCGAAACTCCGGAGACCGACGCGGCCAGCGTATTGACCAGTTCGTAGATGCGGGCGACGGCCTTGTTGAAGCCGAGGCGCTCGATGTCATCGGCGACGCCGGCCGCGGCGCGGTGGGCGGCGCGGCGGATGGTCAGCACCGCCTCGTCCTCGCTCTGCGGGCTTGCGTCGGCACCGGCAATGCGCGGCGCGGTCTCGGAGACGAGGCGCCACAGGCGCTGGACGAAGCGGTGGGCACCCTCGACGCCGGCCTCGGTCCAGATCACGTCGCGGTCCGGCGGCGAATCCGACAGCATGAACCAGCGGGCGGTGTCGGCGCCGTAGGAAGCGATGATGTCGTCCGGATCGACGACGTTCTTCTTCGACTTCGACATTTTCTCGATGCCGCCGATCTCGATCGCGCTGCCGGTCGACAGGCGCGTCGCGGTGCGGGTCCCCTCGCCTTCGGTGATCGCCACGTCCACCGGGGCGACCCATTCGCGGCCATCGCGATAGGTCTCGTGGACCACCATGCCTTGGGTGAACAGGCCCTTGAAGGGCTCGTCGAGAGCGACATGGCCGCATTCGCGCATCGCCCGCACGAAGAAGCGCGAATAGAGCAGGTGCAGGATCGCGTGCTCGATGCCGCCGATATACTGGTCGACCGGCAGCCAGGCATTGGCGGCCTGCGGGTCGGTCGGTTCATGCGCCTGCGGCGCCGTGAAACGGGCGAAATACCACGAGGAATCGACGAAGGTGTCCATCGTGTCGGTCTCGCGCTTCGCCGTGCCGCCGCATTGCGGGCAGGTGGCGTCGCGCCAGGTCGGATGGCGGTCCAGCGGATTGCCGGGCTTTTCGAAGTCGATGTCGTCCGGCAGCTTGACCGGCAGGTTCTCGCGGGCTTCCGGCACGACGCCGCAAGCCTCGCAATGCAGGACCGGGATCGGGCAGCCCCAGTAGCGCTGGCGCGAAATGCCCCAGTCGCGCAGGCGGAAATTGACCTGGCGCTCGGCCTGGGGCCGGCCGTTCAGCGTGGTGGCCTCCAGCCGCTCGGCAACGGCGTCGAAGGCGGCATCCGGCGACAGGCCGTCAAGGAAGTCCGAGCGGCAGATCGTGCCGTCGCCGACATAGGCCTCGGTGCCGACGTCGAAGGTCTCGGCATCGGCGCCCTGCGGCAACACGACAGCGCGCACCGGCAAATCGTATTTGCGGGCAAAGTCGAGATCGCGCTGGTCATGGGCCGGGCAGCCGAAGACCGCGCCGGTGCCGTAATCCATCAGCACGAAATTCGCGACATAGACCGGCAGCTTCCATTCCGGGTCGAAGGGATGGGTGACGGAGATCCCCGTCGGCATGCCCTTCTTCTCGGCCGTCTCCAGCGCCGCGGCGGAGGTGCCCTGGCGCCGGCATTCGGCGATGAAGGTCTGCAGCTCGGGATTCGTCTCGGCGGCCCTGGCGGCCAGCGGATGGTCGGCGGCGACGGCCACGAAGGAGGCGCCGAACAGCGTGTCGGGCCGCGTGGTGAACACAGTGACGTCGTCGATGCCCTCGGGCTTGGTCGCCGCGTCCAGCGCCCAGCGCACCAGGAGGCCCTCGGACTTGCCGATCCAGTTCTTCTGCATCAGCCGGACCTTCTCCGGCCAGCCCGGCAGATGGTCGAGGGCCGACAGCAGGTCGTCGGCAAAGTCGGTGATGCGGAAGAACCACTGGGTCAGTTCGCGCTGCTCGACATCGGCGCCCGAACGCCAGCCCTTGCCGTCGATCACCTGCTCGTTGGCCAGCACGGTCATGTCGACCGGATCCCAGTTGACCTTGGACTTCTTGCGATAGGCCAAGCCCTTGGCCAGGAAGTCGAGGAACAGCATCTGCTGGCGATGGTAGTATTCGACGTCGCAGGTCGCGAATTCACGCGACCAGTCCAGCGACAGGCCCATCGACTTCAGCTGGCCGCGCATGGTCGCGATGTTCTGATAGGTCCATTCGCGCGGATGCACCTTGTTCTGCATCGCGGCGTTCTCGGCCGGCATGCCGAAGGCGTCCCAGCCCATCGGATGCAGCACGTTGAACCCCTTGGCCCGGCGGTAGCGCGCGACCACGTCGCCCATGGCATAATTGCGCACATGGCCCATATGGATGCGGCCCGAGGGATAGGGAAACATCTCGAGGACGTAGTATTTCTCGCCCGGCGCGTCGGTCTGGGTCTCGAACAGCTTCGCCTCGTTCCAGGCGGTCTGCCAGCGAGGTTCGGATGCGCGGGGATTGTAGCGTTCTGTGGTCATGCGGCCGATCGGGATGCTGGTCCCGCCGGATCTCGACCGGCAGGCGAATGGGGGATGCGGCTTGACTTACTCTGTTGTCACGCCTGCGTTCAACATGACGGACGGAAATTCCGCCGATTGCGGCGATAGTGATGCAGGTGCGGCGCTGACGGCCCACCGGAAGGAGACGGCATGAACGAAGCGCTGCTGGAGCGGCTGGAGACGGTGCGGCAGGCGGTCGCGCAGGCCTCGCGGGAGGCGGGGCGCGCGGACGACGCGGTGGCCCTCGTGGCGGTGTCCAAGACCCATGACGCCGACACGATCCTGCCGGTGCTGGAGGCCGGCCAGCGGATCTTCGGCGAGAACAAGGTGCAGGAAGCCAAGGCCAAATGGCCGGCGTTGCGTGAACGCTTTCCCGAGGTCGAATTGCGGCTGATCGGGCCGCTGCAGTCGAACAAGGCTGGCGAGGCGGTGGCGCTGTTCGACGTGATCGAGAGCGTCGACCGCGAAAAGATCGCGAAAGAACTCGCCGAGGAGATGGCCAAGCAGGACCGCCATCCCCGCCTCTATGTGCAGGTCAACACCGGCGAGGAAGACCAGAAGGCCGGGATCGCGCCGAGGGAGGCAGTGGCCTTCGTCGAGCGCTGCCGCAGCGAGCATGGCCTGAGGATCGAGGGGCTGATGTGCATTCCGCCGGCCGAGGAAAAGCCGGGTCCGCATTTCGCGCTGCTGGAGAAGATCGCGGCCGAGGCCGGTGTGGAAAAGCTGTCGATGGGCATGTCGGGCGACTACGAGATCGCCATCGGCTTCGGCGCCACTTCCGTGCGCGTCGGCTCGGCGATCTTTGGCGCACGCAACTATGGCTGAGGTTCCAGGCGCCCTGCCCTCGCCGGCTGGGGTCCGCCAGGCAAACCGTCGAGCGGCGTTGTCGTAGCCGCCGCATGAAACCGCCGGCGGCTTCACTCGTTACGGGCAGGATTGCCAAGGCCAGCGAAGGATCACGCCATGGGATATTCCAACTTCAGCCCGCTCGGCGTGCTGATCGCCGCCCTCCTCGCATTTGCCTTCGGTTTCGGCTGGCACCGTGCCCTCGAGAAATCCTGGATGACGGCGAGCGGCTATGAGGGCCGGCCGGCGCTGAAACCCGGTCCGCTGGCGATCGTCTTCATCGCCGAACTGGTGATGGCCGGCGTCCTGGCGGGACTGGTCGGCCATATCGGTCCGGTCACCGTCGGCAACGCCCTGATCACCGGCATCCTGGCTTGGGCCGGTTTCGTTCTGACCGCGATGGTCGTGGATCACTCCTACGAAGCGCGTCCGCGCCGGCTAACCTATCTGAATGCCGGGCACTGGCTCGGGGTCCTGGTCATCATGAGCGTGACCATCGGCCTGTTCGGCTAGGCGGTGCGCCGCGGGCCCTTGTCCCGCGAAAGTATGACAGCGGCGAACTGGACCCTTCCGGCGCTTTCACCCTAGATTGCCTCCAAATGCCGGACCTGCTCCGGCAGTATTACGGGAGGCGAAGGCATGAGCACGATCCACGTCAAGGATGAGTGGAAGGCGCGGGCGAAGCTGACGGAGGATCAGTACCAGGACTGGTACCGCCGCAGTGTCGAGGACCCGGACGGCTTCTGGGGCGAGCACGGCAAGCGCCTCGACTGGATCAAGCCTTATGAGCGGGTGAAGAACACCTCCTTCGCGCCCGGCAATATCGACCTCCGCTGGTTCGAGGACGGCACGCTCAACGTCGCCGCCAACTGCATCGACCGGCATCTGGAAACCCGCGGCGACCAGACGGCCATCCTCTGGGAGGGGGACGACCCGGCCGATTCCAAGGCGATCACCTACCGGCAGCTCCACGAGGAGGTGTCGCGCATGGCCAATGTCCTGAAGGATCGCGGCGTCCAGAAGGGCGACCGGGTGACCATCTACATGCCGATGGTGCCCGAGGCGGCCTACGCCATGTTGGCCTGCGCCCGCATCGGCGCGATCCACTCCGTGGTGTTCGGTGGGTTCTCGCCGGACGCGTTGGGCGGCCGGATCGAAGGCGCGCAGTCGGACGTGCTGATCACCTCGGACGAGGGTCTGCGCGGCGGCCGCAAGGTGCCGCTGAAGAAGAATGCCGACCGGGCCTGCGAGATCGCCGAGAAGGCCGGCCAGACGGTCAAGACCATGCTGGTGATCCAGCGCACCGGCGGCGAGGTCGCCTGGCAGGACGGTCGCGACGTGTGGTGGCATGAGGCGCGCGAGGCGGTGTCCGCCGATTGCCCGCCAGCCGAGATGCAGGCCGAGGATCCGCTGTTCATCCTCTACACGTCGGGTTCGACCGGCAAGCCGAAGGGCGTGCTGCACACGTCGGGCGGCTATCTCGTCTACGCCTCGATGACCCACGAATACGTCTTCGACTACCATGACGGCGACGTCTACTGGTGCACGGCCGATGTCGGCTGGGTGACCGGCCACAGCTACATCGTCTACGGGCCGCTCGCCAACGGCGCGACGACGCTGATGTTCGAGGGCGTGCCCAACTACCCGGATGCCTCGCGCTTCTGGCAGGTGATCGACAAGCACAAGGTCAATATCTTCTACACCGCGCCGACGGCAATCCGCTCGCTGATGGGGGCCGGCGACGCGATGGTCACAAAGACCTCGCGCGCCAGCCTGAAGGTGCTGGGCACGGTCGGCGAACCGATCAATCCGGAGGTCTGGAGCTGGTATTACCGGGTCGTCGGCGACGAGCGCTCGCCGGTGGTCGACACCTGGTGGCAGACCGAGACGGGCGGCATCCTGATCACCCCGCTACCCGGCGCCACGGACCTGAAGCCCGGCTCGGCGACGCGGCCGTTCTTCGGCGTCCAGCCCCAGCTCGTCGACAATGTCGGCACGGTGCTGGACGGCGCCAATGACGGCAATCTGTGCATCACCGATTCCTGGCCGGGCCAGATGCGCACGGTCTATGGTGACCACGAGCGGTTCGAGCAGACCTATTTCTCGACCTATCCGAACAAGTACTTCACCGGCGACGGGGCACGGCGCGACGCCGACGGCTATTGGTGGATCACCGGCCGCGTCGACGACGTGATCAACGTCTCCGGCCACCGCATGGGCACGGCCGAGGTGGAATCGGCGCTGGTCTCCCATGCCAAGGTCTCGGAAGCGGCGGTCGTCGGCTATCCGCACGACATCAAGGGGCAGGGCATCTACTGCTATGTCACGCTGATGGAGGGCGAGGAGCCGTCCGAGGCGCTGCAGAAGGAGCTCGTTGCCCATGTGCGCAACGAGATCGGACCGATCGCCTCGCCGGACAAGATTCAGTTCGCGCCGGGCCTGCCGAAGACCCGCTCCGGCAAGATCATGCGCCGCATCCTGCGCAAGATCGCCGAGGACGATTTCGGCGCCCTTGGCGACACCTCGACCCTCGCCGATCCGGGCGTCGTCGACGACCTCGTCGAGCACCGCCAGAACCGCAAGGGCTGACTGCCCCGCCGGCTGGCAACGATGCCGGCCGGCAAGTCTGGCGGATTCAGGGGGTGGATCTTCTGAACTTCGTCGGAGAGGTGACCCGGTCGGCTGACCTCAGGCTTGCGCGAACCGTACCGCGGCGAGGCGGCGGCGAAAAACCCCTTGCGCCCAAGGCGTTGGGTTCCCATACTCCCTGTGTGTTCAACGAAATGGAAGGAGGTGATCCAATGTCGAGTGATAATCTGAAGCCGGTTGGGTCTATGATTCTCGGTGGTTCGACGGAGCAGCCTCTTCGCTTCGCCTGAGAATTGCGGATGCCGTCATGCGGTCTTCGACGACCGCCGGCTGACGTTCATCACGGGGCCGCTTCCGAAAGGGAGCGGCCTTTTGATTGTCTGATGCCCGGTTGCGGGAAGGCAGCGCCATTCCGGCTGTGTAGCCCGACGTCGCAACGCAAAAGGCCCGCACCAATCGGTGCGGGCCTTCTGTCTATCTGCGGTTATGCCGGACGGCCCGGCACAGCTTTATCCCTGGCGAATTACTGGGCCGCCGGGGCGTCGCCGGCCGGCGCCATCGTGCCATCGGCAGCGCCACCATCGGCTTCCGCCTTGCCGTCATCGGCCTCTTCCGGCTCGTTGTAGGCCGGAGCCTGCTCGAGCTGCTCACGCGAGACATTGAGGACGATACGGTCCGGCAGATTGTCCTCGCCGACGACCGGGGTCACCGGTTCGGCCGAGGCGTCGGTGCTGGCGGTCGACATGTTGGCGTCGCCCGTGCCGCCGGCAGCCGGATCGGCCGCCATGCCGGTGCCACCCGTGGCCGGCGCCGCGGCGCTCGCCTGGGCATTGGCCTCTTCTTCGGTCGGCAGACCCTCGGTCTTGCCCGGGCCGAATTCCAGCGCGCTCATCGACACGGCGACATCCTTTTCACCGATGCCCAGGAAGCCGCCGACGCCGACCAGAACGGCCATCACCTCGCCTTCCTCGGAGACCAGCACATCGGTGATCGAGCCGATGCTCTCGCCGGCCGTATCATAGACATCCTTGCCGTCGAGATCGGTCACGCGCCAGGCGCCGGACGGCGGGACGGTGACGAAGGGGCCATCGGCACCGGCGCTGGCGGAGGCCATGTCGCCGTTTTCAGCCGGCTGTTCGGCGGCCATGTCGGCAGGCTTTTCGGTGGTGGTGGTGCCGGCCGGGCTCTCGGCAGTGTCGGTCGGCGCGTCGGTGGCCGACGGTGCGGTGTCGGTCTGGGCCGAGGCGTCGCCGGTCGGAGCAGCCGGGTCCATCGTGCTGCTCGGTGCCGCGGCGTCGGAGCTGTCCGACGGCATGGCGCTGTCGGTGGCGGCCGGCGGGGTGTCCGTCGGGGCCGCTGGCTGGGCGTCCTGCGCGAAAGCTGCGAAGGGCATGACGGCGCCGGCGAGAAGGGCGGTATAGAAGGACTTTTTCATGGTGCTTACTCCCGATTACAGATAGCCGCACAATGACCGGCTCCGACAGGTGGTTCCGCGAAAGACGCAAATAACCGCACTTTTTAGACTTGCGGCTTTTCTGTGGCGAAAAGCTCACGGGCTGTTACAGGCGGTAACCGCAGGGAGTTTGCTGCACCGCATGCAAGTGGGCATTAGGCGTCTGCTTGCAGCTAACCCATTGATCCCTGAACCTTACGGACCATAAGGACGCATCGGGGAGTAGCATTCGGGCCGGCGAAGAGGAATGTGGCGGCGGCGAAGAGATTTGGCCGGCGTGTCTATGCCTTGGTTCCAGGCCGCCCATCACGAAACCCCTGCGTCGTGCCGCGCCGCGGAGATCCGGCGGGAGCCTTGGAAACCCCCGCGGAGGCGCGACCGCTCGGCCGGACGGCGAAGATTTGCGGACCGAAGCGCTGCCGCGGCCGGCCTAGTCGTAGAGGTCGCGACGGGTGGGAGGCAGCTCGGCCGGCCCTTTCGCCCGCCTGGAGGCCAGTGTCTGGTAGATCAGAAGACCGCCGCGCTGGAAGCCGAGGGATACGCCAGCGAGATACAAAAGCCACAGCCGCGCACGGGGTTCGCCGGCGATGCGGCTCGCCTCCGGCATCGCGGCGAGCAGGCGGTCGTGCCACAGGCGGCAGGTGCGGCCATAGTGCTCGCGCCAGTTCTCCACGTCGTGGACCTCGAAGCGGTGCGCCTCCAGAAGCTGGGACGAATGGCCCACATGGTCGAGTTCGGCGCCGGGGAAGATGTAACGGATGATCGCGGCATATTCCCGCGTCCCCTTGCGAAATTTGGCGTCGCTGGTCTTGGCCGGCCGGGTGATCGCATGGTGGAGATAGAGACCGTTCGGGCGCAGCAGCTTGCGCACCGCGGTCAGGTAGGTCGCGTGGTTGTCCCAGCCGACATGCTCGAACATGCCGATCGAGGCGATCTTGTCGAAGCGCCCGTCCAGCTCCTCGAACGGCTTCAGTTCGATCGTCACCCGGTCCTCGAGCCCCTTGGCGGAGATCCGTTCGCAGGCGAGGTCGTACTGGGCCTGGCTCAGGGTCACGCCATGGCCGGTGACGCCGTAATGCTCGGCCGCATGGATCAGCAATGCGCCCCAGCCGCAGCCGATGTCGAGGAAGCGCTCGCCCTCCTTGAGGCGCAGCTTGCGGCAGATCATGTCCAGCTTGTCGTGCTGCGCCTTGTCGATGTCGTCGTGCCAGCCATCGAAATAGGCGCAGGAATACAGCATCCGCTCATCGAGGAAGAGGCGGTAGAAATCGTTCGAGATGTCGTAGTGGAACTGGATTGCGGCCTTGGACGAGCCGCTGGCGCCGGCGCCCGTGCCGCTCTGCGGTGCTGACCGCGCCGCCTTCCGGCCGCGCCGCGCCAGCGTATAGAGCGCGGGCAGAGCGGTCGCGATCGCCAGCCGGTCGATCTTCTTCATCGCGTCCCGCGTCCGGATGTCGGAGCGCGCCGTTGCCACGTCGAAGATCGTGCCGTCCTCGACATCGATCGCCTTGGACATCCACAGTTCCACTGCCGTCACGATCCGCGGGCTGAGAGCCAGCCGGGCAATCGCCGCCGGATCGTTCAGTGCCAGGACCGGACCATCGGCCGGGCCGATGCGTTCGCCCGTCCACAGCCGCACGGCAATCCTTGGCTGGAACGCGGCGATGGCCTGACGGACGATGGCCTCGAGTCGTGCTTCCCCGGCTGTCATGGAGCATCCTGTTTCACGTGAAACGGTATCGTCGGCTGTACGGCACGTTGTTGCCGGGTGTCTGGTTCGGGAGTATCGGACGCGAGGTCTTCGATGGGCAAGGGGCATTGGAAGATGCCGCAATCGGCATCTGTGCGCGGTCAGCCCTTTCGCCGGCCACCGGCATCCACGGCGCTCAGATCGGCGGGGAGGGTGCCGTCGCACCAGTCGCGGCGCTTGCCCCCTTCGTAGCGGACCACAAGGCCCTCGCGCAGCAGGACGCGGCCGAGATCGGGCTGGCCGGGCACTGACAGCGTCGCCAACACGCGCCCGAAATATTTGTCGCCGGAAATGCCGGTGAGGGTGACATCGCCCGATCCGATCAGGGCGACCAGGCGGTCTTTCGCGATTTCGGCGGCAGCCTTTTCGGCCTCGCAACGTCCGCGTTTCTCCGGTGCGTCGATCCCCTTCAGTCGCACCGCGACCTGAACCGCCTGCATCGGCCAGACGAAGGCTTCGACCTCGACCGTGTCGCCGTCGCGGACCTTCAGGACGCGCGCTTCGACCGGACCGGCGATCGCCCGGGGATAGTCGCCGTCATCCGCGAGCACGATGCCGGCCGGGATGGCGAGCAAGAGCGCGAAGATACAACTGCAGATGGATCGGCGGGAATGCGTCACGACAACGGCCAACGAATCGGAGACGGTCCCCGGACAATATTCCTATGCAGGTGAGAGATCAAGCGGCGACCCGGAGGAGCCTGTCATACCGCGAATTCCTGACGCAGCGGAAGATCGGCGCAGGCTCAGGGTGCGGATGACTAGGACGATGGCCCCACAATCATCGCGGGAAGCCATTGCGTGCCGCAGGCGAAGATAGAACGGCGGGCTACAGCGAAAATGCGCTTCAGAAGTCCGAGATCAGGCCGTTCTTCTCCCAGTCGCCATAGCGGACCGGCTCGGGCCCCTTGGGTCCGTTGATCTCCCTGGCCTGGGATGCCGCCGCCTCCACGTTCGCCTGACGGCGGCGTTCCTCGGCTTCGGCGAGGGCACGGCGGGCGGCGGCCGGCAGCTCGCGCTCGGCCGGCGCGTTATCGCCGGGCGCTGCCGGTGCCGGATCCCTTGCCTCGGTGTCGCTCATCGCTCGTCTGCCCTCTTGCTGCGGTCGGTGCCATGTTGCGGTTCGTCGCCATCAGATAAGGGCAGGGACGAAGGCTTGAAACCCTTGCCGGTGTCGCAGACTGCTAGGGCCGCTACGGTCGCGATGGTTTCCCGCCAATATTGAAGCGGAACTCCGCAATCCCCATTTTCCCGGGCGATTGGCGCGGGTGAACCGCGCAGACTTCTTGGTGATGGAACCTGCGATGAACATGATCAAGACGGCGATGCTCATCGCCTTCATGACCGCCCTCTTCATGGGGCTCGGTTTCATGATCGGCGGCCGCGCCGGCATGATGATCGCCTTCGTCTTCGCGGCCGGCATGAACCTGTTTTCCTACTGGAACTCCGACAAGATGGTGCTGAAGATGCACCATGCGCAGGAGGTCGACGCGCGCAGCGCGCCGGAATACTACCGCATCGTGGAAGGTCTGGCCGGACGGGCCGGCCTGCCGATGCCGAAGGTCTATGTTATCAACAACGCCCAGCCGAACGCCTTCGCTACCGGGCGCAATCCCGAGAATGCGGCGGTGGCCGCGACGACCGGGCTGCTGGAGCGCCTGACGCCGGAAGAGGTCGCCGCCGTGATGGCGCATGAGCTCGCCCATGTGCAGAACCGCGACACGCTGATCATGACGATCACCGCGACGCTGGCCGGTGCGATCTCGATGCTGGGCAATTTCGCCTTCTTCTTCGGCGGCAACCGCGACAACAACAATCCCCTCGGCTTCATCGGCGTGATCGCGGCGATCATCGTTGCGCCGCTGGCCGCGATGATCGTGCAGATGGCGATCAGCCGGACGCGCGAATATGCCGCCGACCGGCGGGGCGCCGAAATCTGTGGTAATCCGGGCTGGCTCGCTTCGGCGCTCGGCAAGATCGCCGGCGCAGCCGGGCGTACGGTGAACCAGGACGCCGAGCGCAATCCGGCGACGGCCCACATGTTCATCATCAATCCCCTGTCAGGCCAGCGCATGGACAATCTCTTCTCCACCCATCCGGACACCGCCAACCGGATCGCGGCACTGAAACAGATGGCGCTGGAGATGGGCGGTGGCGACGGCGGCTTCGTTGCAGCCACGCCGCAGGCCGGGATCGACCGGACCCGTTCGGGCCCGTGGGGCAGGGGCGACCGCCCCTCCGGCGGCGGCCGCAAGCGGGGACCGTGGGGTTGAGCGCTGGATCGGACGGCCGCAAGTCCCGCCGCGGCGGCAATTTCGATGCCTCCCGCTCGGCGCCGCGCAAGCGGCCCTTGCCGGGCAAGGCGCCCCGCCGCGATGACGGCGTGGGCAATGGCCCGCGGATTTCCGACGGCGCCGACGGCTTCGTGCCCGATGGCTATGCAGCGAACGATCGCCCCGGCCTCGGCGCCCGGCTGGTGGCAACCAAGCTCCTGTCGGCGATCGTCGATGCCCGCACCTCGGCGGACGGCCTTCTCGATGCGGCCGGCGGGCATCCCGGCTTCCGCGCGCTGGAAGGCCGCGACCAGGGGCTGGTCAAGGCGATCATCCTCTCGGCACTCCGGTTCCGCGGCACCATCAGCCGCGCCCTCGACGCCTGTCTCGACCGGCCCCTGCCGCCCAATGCAGCGGCGCTGAAGCACATCCTGCATGTCGGCGCGACACAGATCCTGTTCCTCGACGTGCCGGATTCGGCCGCTGTCGACCTTGCCGTCGCGGCGGCAAACGTGGATTCGCGCAGCCGTCGCTTCGCCGGCATGATCAATGCCGTGCTGCGCCGCCTGTCGCGGGAGAAGGACGCCTTGCGCGAGGTCGCCACGGCGACGGAGAACATGCCGGACTGGCTGGCCGCGCGCATGGTGGCGGCCTACGGGCCCGAGCGGACCGAGGCGATCGCGCGGGCGCATCTGACGCCGGCCCCGCTCGACCTCACCGTCAAGCGCGACCCCGCGGGCTGGGCCGGGAAGCTGGGCGGCGTCGCGTTGCCGAACGGCACCGTGCGGCTCGGCAGCTTCGACGGACCGGTGACGGCGCTCGAGGGCTTTGCCGAGGGCGAATGGTGGGTGCAGGACGCCGCTGCGGCGCTGCCGGCGCAATTGTTCGGCGATCTGACGGGCAAGCGTGTCGCCGATCTCTGCGCCGCGCCGGGCGGCAAGACGGCGCAGCTGATCGCCGCCGGCGGCGCGGTGACCGCCCTCGACATCAACGCCAACCGGATGAAGCGGCTGAAGGCGAATCTGGCGCGGCTGTCGCTGGAGGCCGAGACCGTGGTGGGCGACATCGCCGCCTTCGAACCGGCCGAACCCTTCGACGCCATTCTCCTCGACGCGCCGTGCTCGTCCACCGGCACGATCCGCCGGCATCCGGACGTGCCCTACACCAAGGACGCGGAGGAAATCGCCAAGCTGGCCGGCGTGCAGGCGCGCCTGCTCGGCGAGGCGGTCCGGCTCCTGGCGCCGGGCGGCCGGCTGGTCTTCTCCAATTGCTCGCTGGACCCGGCCGAGGGCGAGGCGATCGTCGCGGCCCTTCTCACCGATCGTTCGGACATCGTCCGCGATCCGGTGCAGCCGGGCGAGTTGCCGGGCATGGAGTTCGCGCTCACCCCGGAAGGCGATCTGCGCACCACGCCGGACATGATGGGCGGTGCCGCGGACGCGCCCGCGACCGGCGGGCTCGACGGCTTCTACGCCGCGCGGCTGAAGCGGATCTGAGCGGGCCGCGCCCGGCCAAAAGGGCGCGGTCCCGCTTTCGCCGCAAGTCTTAGCGAAGTTTTTACCACATTCGGAGAAAGTGATGGCTGTTGCGCTGACCCGCTGATCCTGCCCCAATGGGGTCGGAGACGGGTTCGGCGAAGGATATCAACCAGTCGAACGGGCGCGTTGCCCGCAGTGGGGTCCGGGAGTGACGACGAGCTTGGCAGGTCAACCGCTCCTCGCTGTCCTGACGCTACGTGAAGTGTGGCGCCGGGCGCGGCGGCGGCTGCGGACCGGTCCGCTGCATCGCTGGCGTTTCGCCGGTGGCCGCGCCGGCAAGCTTCTGGTCGTGCCGCCCTCGCTGCGCCATGGCGACCCGATGATCGCCGAGGCGATCTATGCCGGCCGTTTCTTCTTTGCCGGACAATTGCTCGAGCCCGGCCGCACCTCGATCTTCCAGGCGCCGCTGCCGTCGGAAGCCTATGCCGCCGAACTCCACGGCTTCGACTGGCTGCGCCACCACGCCGAGGCCGGTGACGCCCTGGCCGTGCAGAACGCCCGCACCCTCGTCGACGACTGGATCCGCCAGAAGGGCGGCACGCTGGCCGATCCCGCCTTCGAGCCCGCAGTGGCCGCGCGCCGGATGATCGCCTGGCTCAGCCATGCCGACATGCTGCTGGCCGATGCCGATGCCGGCTTCCACAAGCGCTTCCTGCGCAGCCTGTCGTCGCAGGCCCGCTATCTGCGCTCCGTCGCCCAGGAAGCGCCCGAGGGCACGCCCCGCCTGCAGGTGCGCACGGCGCTCGCCTTCGTCTCGCTCTGCCTGCCGGCCGCCAGCGGCCGCATCAAGATCGCGGCGCGGCATCTGGCCGAGGAACTCGACCGCCAGGTGTTTCCCGATGGCGGCCACATCTCGCGCGATCCGGGCGCGCCGGTGGCAATCCTTGCCGATCTGATCCCACTGCGACAGACCTATCTGCGCCAGGGCCAGGCGCTGCCCCGGGGGCTGTATTCGGCGATCGACCGGATGCTGCCGGCGGTGCGCTTCTTCCGCCATTCCGACGGTTCACTGGCGTTGTTCAACGGTTCGGGCGCCTCCGACATCCATCTGATGACGGTGCTCCTGCGCTATGACGAGACGCTGGGCGAGCCGATCACCCATGCCAGGCAGTCCGGCTACCACCGGCTGGCCGCCGGCTCGAGCGTCATCGTCGCCGATACCGGCTGCCCGCCGCCGGCGCTGGTCTCGCGCAACGCCCATGCCGGCACGCTCGGCTTCGAGCTCTCCTGCGAGGCGAACCGCATCGTGGTCAATTGCGGCCGACCGCTGACCGCCGACGCCGAATGGCGCCGCCTGTCGCGCTCGACCGCCGCCCATTCGACGGTGACGCTCGACGATCGCTCGTCGTCGCATTTCGCCCGGTCCGAAAGCCTCGACCGGTTTCTCGGCACGCCGCTGGTGCCGGGGCCGACGGAGGTCCTGTCGAGCGAACTCGGCGATCCGGTGCGCGGTTTCGAGGCCACCCACAACGGCTATGAGCGCCAGTCCGGCCTGCTGCATCGCCGGCAGGTGAGCCTGGCCGAGGATGGCTGGACGGTGGACGGTCATGACAGCTTCCAGCGCAGCGCCACGGTCCGCACCGGCAGCGACGCCGGCAAGGCGACGGCACGCTTCCACCTGCATCCTTCGGTGAGCGTCGAGGTGATCGGCGACGGCGTCAGGCTGGCGGTGCGCGGGCAGCGCTGGCTGTTCCGGGCCGATGCCCGGGTCGAGATCGAGGATTCGATCTTCTTCGCCGATGCCGGCGGCGCGCGGCGTACGCTGCAACTGGCCGTGCCCTTCGACGCCTACGATCCGGCCGGCATCGCCTGGTGCTTCGAACGCGAGGCCTGACGGGAACGGGCGCAGCGCCTTTCGCGCTGAGGATTGGATGAGTGGTTGCCCGGGCAGGCCGTCATGCCGCGCATGACGGGGCTGGATTGCGCCGGTCCGCTCCCCATCTGCCGATCCATGACCCGGATCGCACTTCTCTCGCTCTGCCTTGCGCTTCTTGCCGGTTGCGGCGGCATGAACCGCGCCGTCGGCGTCCTGCCGAACACGCTGGACGATCTGGAGGCGCGCTCGGCCGCGGCCCGCGACGCCCCCGACGACATGGTCAATCCAGGCACCGCGGCGACGCCTGCGCCGCAGCGATAGCGGCCCGGACCGCCGACCACCATTGTGGGAAGCGGCGCGGCTGACTATCAGGGGCGGACCCCTCCCATCCGTGCCACGCAGGAAAAGCCGATGTCTCTCAAAGCCAATGCCACGCAGGCCCCCGATCGCGTGCGGGTTCGCCGCGCGCTGCTGTCGGTCTTCGACAAGACCGGTCTCGTCGATTTCGCCCGTGAACTGGCGGCACTCGACGTCGAGCTGGTCTCCACCGGCGGTACCTATAGGGCGCTGAGCGAGGCCGGCCTTGCCGTGCGCGACGTTTCCGAGCTGACCGGCTTTCCAGAGATCATGGACGGCCGCGTGAAGACGCTGCATCCCGGTGTCCATGGCGGGCTGCTGGGCATTCGCGACGATGCCGAGCATGCCAAGGCCATGGAGACCCACGGCATCGCCGGGATCGATATGCTGGTCTCCAACCTCTACCCCTTCGAGGAGACGCTGGCCGGCGGCGCCGACACCGCGACGATCGTCGAGAACATCGACATCGGCGGGCCGGCGATGATCCGCGCCGGGGCCAAGAACCATGGCTATGTCACCGTGGTGGTCGATCCGGCCGAATACGGCACGGTGCTCGAGGCGCTGAAATCCGGAAATGGCGAGACCGACTTCGCCCTGCGCCAGCGGCTGGCGGCGGCGGCCTATGCCCGCACCGCGGCCTATGATGCGGCGGTGTCGACATGGTTTGCCGGCGTAGTGTGTGATGCAATGCCCCAGCGCGTCAGTGTGTCGGGCACGCTGTCGGAAGCGCTGCGCTACGGCGAGAACCCGCATCAGAGCGCCGGCTTCTACCGGACCGGCGAGAGCCGCGCCGGCGTCGCCACGGCGCGCCAGCTGCAGGGCAAGGCGCTGTCCTACAACAACATCAATGACACCGACGCGGCCTTCGAGCTGGTCGGCGAGTTCGATCCGGCCCGCACCGCCGCGGTCGCCATCATCAAGCACGCCAATCCCTGCGGGGTGGCTGAGGGCTCCGACCTTCTCGACGCCTATCAGAAGGCGCTGGCCTGCGATCCAGTTTCGGCCTTCGGCGGCATCGTCGCCTTGAACCGCAAGCTCGACCGGGCGGCGGCCGAGGCGATCGTGCAGGTCTTCACCGAAGTGATCATCGCGCCGGAGGCCGACGAGGACGCCATCGCGATCGTCGCCGGCAAGAAGAACCTCCGCCTGCTCCTGACCGGGGGCCTGCCCGATCCCCGCGCCGCGGGGCGTACGGTCAAGTCGGTCGCCGGCGGCCTGCTCGTCCAGTCCCGCGATGCGGGCGTCGTCGACGATCTCGACCTGAAGGTGGTCACCCGTCGCGCGCCCAGCGAGACCGAGCTGGCCGACCTGAAATTCGCCTTCCGGGTGGCAAAGCACGTCAAGTCCAACGCCATCGTCTATGCCCGTGACCTCGCCACGGTCGGCGTCGGCGCCGGCCAGATGAGCCGGGTGGATTCGGCCCGCATCGCGGCGCGCAAGGCCGAGGATGCCGCGGCCGCTGCCGGGCATGCCGAGCCGCTGACGCGCGGTGCGGTGGTTGCGTCCGACGCCTTCTTCCCCTTCGCCGACGGGCTGCTGTCGGCGGTTGCGGCGGGTGCCAGCGCGGTCATCCAGCCGGGCGGTTCGATGCGCGACGACGAGGTCATCAAGGCCGCCGACGACAACGACATCGCCATGGTGATGACCGGCATGCGCCACTTCCGGCACTAGGCACTTGCTGGCCGGCCTATGCGGCCGGCTGGCGTTTCCCGCCGGCATCCTGGCCCTTGCCAACCGCGCGGGGGCCCGGCGTTCCCAGAAGAATCGCCAGGCCGACGACGAAGAACAGGATCAGCGCCGACATGCCGATGCGCGACGCGGTCGCCGGGTCCGTCAGCCCCGCGGCGACGGCGGTGAAGGCCGCGACGGCCGCCGTGCCGAGGAAGGACGTCGCCCGGCCGGTCAGGGCGTAGAAGCCGAAATAGCGGCCGGCCTCGTCGGCGGTGACCGATTGCGCCAGCCACGAGCGCGACGAGGCCTGGACCGGCCCGAAGGCCAGCCCGATCAGCAGGCCGAAGACGATGTAACTCTTCTCCGCCGGCGTGGCGAAGAGCCCCGTCGCCTCGGACGGCGCGAAGGTCAAAAGCCCGAACAGGGTGGAACCGGGAGCCGTCGAGATGATCCCGATCGTCGCCGTCATCAGGCAGAGGATCGAGGCGACGATGACCGCCTTGGAACCCAGCCGTGCGTCGAGGACGCTGGCGCCGACGCAGCCGAGAATGGCGGTGACGTTGAGAATGACGCCGAACAGGCCGCTCTCGGTGATCGACCAGCCGAACATGCCGGCGGCGAAGGCGCCGCCCAGGACCAGCAGCGCATTCACGCCGTCCTGGTAGATCATCCGCGCGATCAGAAAGCGGAACAGCGTGCCGCGCACCCGGATCTCGCGATAGGTCGCCTTCAGATCCTTCAGGCCATCCCGTGCGGCGACGCGGATCGGCTCGGCCTTCTTGCGGTCGGGCGTCAGCAGGAACATCGGCAGGACGAAGACCAGGTACCAGAGGGCCGAGAGCGGGCCGGTCGCCCGTGCACCTTCGCCCTCAGCCGGGTCTAGGCCGAACCAGGGCTCGAGACCGAGCAGCGTCAGGCCCGTCTCCGGCGAGCCTGCTAGGAAGGCGAGGGTGACGAACAGGAAGACGATCCCGCCGACATAGCCGAGACCCCAGGCAAGGTTCGATACCCGCCCGATGGAGTCGCGATGGACGAGACGGGGGATCATGGCGTCGTTGAAGACGATGGAGAATTCCGCCGCCACCATGGCGAAGACGATGAGCGCGGCAGCGAAGATCAGCGGCGTGCCGGGCGCGGCGAACCACAAGAGCAGCAGCGCGATGATCTTCACGACGGCGAAGCTGGCGATCCACGGCTTGCGGGGCCCGGCGCGGTCGGCGATCGAGCCGAGAAAGGGCGACAGGATCGCCACGCAGATGCCGACGAGGGTCACCGCACCGCTCCACCAGGCCTGGCCGGTGGCCGGATCGGAGGCGAGCTGGGAGACGAAATAGGGTCCGAAGACGAAGGTGATGACGACGGTGAAGAAGGGCTGGGCGGCGAAGTCGAAGGTCATCCAGCCCCAGACGGCGCGCTGGCGCAGTGGGACCCGGTAGGGCAGGCCGGCGATGGTGGGTGCGAGTTCGGTCATTGGTCGGCGCCGCGGCCCGATCCGTCGCGCACGACGGGTGCGCCGCCACGGCGGGCCAGCACTTCCACCGGATCGCCGCGGCGGATCACGGCCGGACCGCGCGGCACCGCGTTCCAGCCGAACAGCACGCCGGGCACGCGCGGCGTCGCCGAGAACCGGATGCGGCGCATGGCGTCCATCGGCTGGGTACCAGAGATCATGCCGGTCGCCTGGTCCACGGTCGTGACGATGCAGCGGGCGCAGGGTTTGACGAGATCGATCACCGCATCGCCGACGCGGATGGTGGCCCAGTCGTCCTCGGCCCAGGCCTCGGCGCCGTCGATGACGAGGTTTGGCCGGAAACGGCTCATCGGCACGGCGTCGCCGTCTTGCCGGACGATGTCGCCGTTGAGGGCGCGCAGGGAGGCCGGATTGGCGATCAGCAGCGGGAAGCCATCGGCAAAGGCGACGGGCGGAACACCGTCGGTGCTCTCCGGCGCCCAGGCCGGATCGATATGGCGGGCATCTGTCCGGTCGAGATGGACAAGCCGGACCGGCCGCTGCAGCCATTGCGACAGCGCCGAATTGGTGGCGTCGTCGGCAAGGGCGGCATCGATCGTGTCGCGCCAGACGGTGACGGTCAGCCGGTCGTCGCCCTCCGGCACCGGAACGAAGCGCTCGCCGATCTCCTCGTAGGACAGGATCAGCCCGTCGATATCGGGCTGGGCATCGAGCAGCGCCAGGGGCGGATGCTCGCGCTGGGACAGGAACCGGCCCGCCTCGTCGACCAGCATCCAGCGGCGGTCGCCTTCGAGGCCCCACACCTCCAATACGTTTTCGCCGCGTTCAATCGACCGCCCGGCTTTCACCGGGTGGATATGGATGGATCCGAGTTCCATCACTCCCCCTATGCGACGGGTGCGACATCCAAAAGATGTCATCTCCCACGGCTTTCCCCACGTGCTATTCTGTCAGCGGATCAATCAGGATTCTACAAAGGATACGATCATGGCCAAGGGTCAGATGCGCAGCAACAAGGAAACCCGCAAACCGAAGGCGGACAAGGCCAAGGCGGCGGCTCCCGTCACGGTGCCCGGCAAGTTCGCCTCGGCCCGGCCCGACGCCAAGAAGGGCTGAGCCCCGGCTCGGTCCCTCCTGCGCCGGCCAGCCTTGCTGGCCGGCCACAGCCGCCATCGCGCGGCATTCTCTTTCCCTTCTACGCGGCGCCTAGCCGGCCAGATCCGACAACAGGCCCGCGGCGACCGTCAGCCGCGCGACCGAGGTGCCGCCCGATCCGGCGAGGGCGCCGATCTGCCCCCCGATCCGGTCGACCGCCGTGCGGCGGCTTTCCGCCCAGGCGACGGCCGGGTCTTCCTCCGTGCCGAAGTTCCGCAGCGCTGCCGCCGTCAGCTTGCGCCGCGCCCCGGCGATCTGGCTGCCCGCCCGCTCGAGCGCCAGCGTCTCGTAGTAATCGTCCGTCTGCAACGCGAACAGCGCGGCTTCGAGCCGGCCGATCTCGAACTGCCGGGTAATCCCGAAATAGCAGCCGATCGTCGCTTCGAGTCCCGTCGATGTTTCACGTGAGACAGACGCGATGTCCGGCACCAGCGACAGGAGCGGCAGCAGGGCGATCGCCTTGGCGACGTCGTCCGGCACACCCTTCTCGACGAACCCTTCCGCCCGTGAGTGGGCTTCGGCCCGACCGGCCTCGGTGGCCAGCTCGACCAGCTGCGGCTTGAGCTTGTCCAGAGCGTCGCGGCTGGCGACCACCGCGCCCGTCAGGCCGCCGTCGAAGGTTTCGTTCTGGACATACCAGCGGGTCGTGCGGGTCAGGAACCGGCCAATCTCCGCATAGAGCGCGTTCTGGGTCTCGCCATGCAGGGTGCCGTCCAGCGCGTCCACCCGCTCGTAGAGCGAGCGCACGTCGAGGCCGTCGCGCGCCGCGATGAAGGCCTGCACGATCTGGGCCGGCGAAGCGCCGGAGGATTCACGCAGCACCGTGACGAAGGTCGGACCGGTGCGGTTGACCACCTCGTTTGCCAGCACCGTCGAGATGATTTCCCGGCCGAGGCGGTGGCCTTCGATGTCCCGCGCGAAGTCCCGCTGCATCGGCACGGGGAAGTAGTCGTTCAGCCGGTCTTCCAGATAGGGGTCGTCCGGCAGGTCGCTGGCGACGAGCTGATCGAACAGGGTGATCTTGGCATAGGCGATCAGCACCGCGATCTCGGGCCGGGTAAGGCCGCGGCCGGTGGCGCGCAGATCGGCGATGGCAGCTTCCGACGGCAAGGTTTCCACCGCCCGGTCGAGCTCGCCGGCATCCTCCAGAACGCTCATGAAGCGGGCCTGCAGGGCCAGCGACGACGCGCCGCTTCGCTCTTCCAGCGACAGCGCCAGCGTCTGCTCGTAATTGTTGGCAAGCACCAGCTCGGCGACCTCGTCGGTCATGTCGGCCAGCAGCGCGTTGCGCTCCTCGCGGGTCAGGCGGCCGGATTCCATCGCGCTCTTCAGGGCGATCTTGATGTTCACCTCGACGTCGGAGGTGTTCACGCCGGCGGAATTGTCGATGGCGTCGGAATTGATCCGTCCGCCGCCCGCAGCGAACTCGATGCGGCCGCGCTGGGTAACGCCGAGATTGGCGCCCTCGCCGACGACCTTCGCCCTGAGGTCGGCGGCGGCGACGCGCACCGCATCGTTGGCGCGGTCGCCGACATCGGCGTTGGATTCCGCGCCGGCGCGCACATAGGTGCCGATGCCGCCGAACCAGAGCAGGTCGGCCGGCGCCTTGAGGATCGCGCTGATGATCTCGGCAGGGGTGCCCGACCGCTTGTCCCAGCCGATCGCGTCGGCCGCCTCCTGCGACAGATGCACCATCTTGTCACGCCGCGAGAACACCCCGCCGCCGTCCGAGATCGTCGCGCGGTCGTAGTCGTTCCAGGACGAGCGCGGGGTTTCGAACAGCCGCTGGCGCTCGGCAAAGGAGCTCGCCGGGTCCGGATCGGGATCGATGAAGATGTCGCGGTGGTCGAAAGCTGCGATCAGCCGCGTCGTCTTCGACAGGAGCATGCCATTGCCGAAGACGTCGCCCGACATGTCGCCGCAGCCGACCACGGTGAAGGGCTCGGACTGGATGTCGCGGTCCATCTCGCGGAAGTGGCGCTTGACCGCCTCCCAGGCACCGCGCGCGGTGATGCCCATGGCCTTGTGGTCGTAGCCTGCCGAGCCGCCGCTGGCGAAGGCGTCGTCGAGCCAGAACTCGTTCGACTGGGCGATGGCGTTGGCGGTGTCGGAGAAGGTCGCCGTGCCCTTGTCGGCGGCGACGACGAAATAGGGATCGTCACCGTCATAGCGGGACACATCGGGCGGCGTGACCACGTCCTCGCCGACGATGTTGTCGGTGATCGACAGAAGCGACGCGATGAAGACGACATAGGCCGACCGGCCGGCAGCGAACCAGGCGTCGCGATCGGAGGGGTCGGGCAGGCGCTTGGGGTAGAAGCCGCCCTTGGCGCCGACCGGCACGATCACGGCGTTCTTGACCTGCTGCGCCTTGACCAGACCCAGCACTTCGGTGCGGTAGTCCTGAGCCCGATCCGACCAGCGCAGGCCGCCGCGCGCGACCGGGCCGAAGCGCAAATGCACGCCCTCGACCCGGGCGTCGAAGACGAAGATCTCGCGATAGGGCACCGGTGCCGGCAGGCCCTCGACGGCCGCGGATTCGAACTTGAAAGCGAGTGCGGGGGCAACCGCCCCGGGTTCGGAGACCGGCTCGGCGGAGATGCCGTCGACGGCGTAGTAATTGGTCCGCAGCGTGGCGAGAATGGCGCCCATGAAGCGCCGCACGATGCGATCGTCGTCGATGGAATCAACGTCTTCCAGCGCTTCGCAGATCGCCGCATGGATCTCGCCGGCACCCCGCGTCCTGGCCCGGCGGGCCTGCCGCGCATCCGGCTCGGTGTCGCCGTCCTCCGATGCCGTGTCGGGTTCGGCCGGGGCCGTGCGCCCAGGATCGAAGCTCGCCGCGAAGAGATCCCACAAGAGGTGGGCGATCTCCGGCTGGCGCATCAGGGCGGCGCCGAGATAATCCGGAGAATAGGCGAGACCCGTCTGGCGCAGATAACGCGAATAGGCGCGCAGCACGTTGGCCTGTCGCAGGTCCAGTCCGGCCTCCAGCACCAGCGCGTTGAAGCCGTCGTTCTCGATGCGGCCAGCCCAGACGCAGGCAAATGTCGCCTCCAGCGCGGCGCCTTCGTCGGCGAGCACGATGTCTCCGCCGCGGCTGCGCTGCAGATCCATGTCGTGGATGTGGACCGTCTCTCCGTCGGGCCGCACGATCCGGAACGTGCGTTCCGACACGGCCGAAAAGCCCATGTTCTCAAGGATCGGCACGCGGGTCGACAGAGCCACGGCCGGGCCCAGATGATAGATCTTCAGCCGCAAGAGATCGGCTGGATCGGCTTTTCGGCGATGAAAGGTCACGCGGACGGCATGGTCCTTAGCCAGGCCCATGACGATGCCGGCATCGCCGACGGCTTCCGCCGGCGAGACCACATCGCGATAGCTCTCCGGCAGACCCGGCGCGAGGCGGCCGTATTCGCCGGCATGGCCGGCCGAAGACAGGGCGGCGGTGAACTCGTCCTCCCAGTTCTTGGCCATCTCGACGACGCGCGCTTCCAGCTGCGCCGTGTCGACGTCGGGCGTGGTGCCGCCGGTGCGGCCGATGATGAAGTGAACGCGTGCGAGCGGCCCTTCCGGGAAGGCCGGGTAATAGGCGGACACGTGGCCGTCATAGGCTTCGGCGAGCATCAGGCCGATCCGCTCGCGCAGGCGAGAATCGTAGCGTTCGCGCGGCACGAAGACGAGGATCGAGACGAAGCGGTGGAAGCGGTCGACGCGCGACAGGATCTTCACCCGCGGCCGTTCGCCCAGCTCCACGATGGTCGAGGCGTAGCGCTCCAGCAGCGCCACGTCGATCTGGAAGACCTCGTCGCGGGAATAGGATTCCAGCGCGTTGAGCAGCGCCTTGGCCGAGTGCGAGCCGGGGCGCAGGCCGGAGCGGCTGATCACCGTCTCCGCCTTCAGCCGCAGATAGGGGATGGTCAGGATCGAGCGGGTGTAGGCGCTGGAGGTGAACAGGCCGACGATGCGCAGTTCGCCGATGAAATTGCCGTCGGCGTCGAACTGCTTGACCCCGACATAGTCCATATAGGCGCGGCGATGGACCAGCGACCGGGCATTGGCCTTGGTGACGATCAGCGGGGTCGGCGCTTCCAGGAAGGCGCGGATCTCCGGCGTCGTCGTCATGCGGCGGCCGGGCCGGCCGAGAATGCGCACGTCGGGATCGGCCAGGATGCCGAGCCCGGCATCCTCGCGCCGTTCCAGCGCCTCGCCCTCGCTGCCGGGCAGATAGTCGTATTCGCGGCAGCCGAGGAAGATGAAATTGTCGTCGCGCAGCCATTCGAGCAGCCGGGCGGCTTCCTCGAAGGTGGTCTTCAGATCCGCGTCGCCGAGGCGCGAGGCCTGGCGGCGCAGCGCCTCGACGGATTCGCTGGCGCGGTTGCGCATGGCATCGAAATCGGCGTTGGCGTTGGCGACCTGACCGAGGATCGCCTCGAGCCGGGTCTTGAGCGCCGTGTTCGCGTCGCCATCCCCCAGGGGATCGACGGCGAACTGGATCAGGCTGGTCCGGTCGGCCGTGCCCTGCACCATGTCGCGGGGATGGGAGGCGGAAAAGCTGGTGACCTCGCCGGCCGCGCCGCGCAGCACGTCGAGGATCGGATGGGAGATGTAGCGGATGCCGACGGCGGAATCGGCGATCTCGGCGGTCACCGAATCGAACAGGAACGGCATGTCGTCGCTGACGACGGTGATCAATTCCAGCTTGCGCCCGTCGCGCAGGACGAAGCCGTCCGGCTGCTCGATGCGCACGAGATGCGCGCCCCGGCGTTGATCGCACAGCACCTCGAAGCCGGCGCGAGCCGCCATCGCCAGTGCCTCGGGCGTGAACTCCGCCAGATCCTCGGCCGGCGGGCGGGCAAAGAGCAGCGGGGCGAGGGTGGCTTCGGCGCCATCCTCCCCGATGGCCGCCTCGATCGCCGACAGGATCTCCGTCTTGCTCGTTGCGGGATGGTCCATGGGGTGCCCTCCGATGCGACTGCTTGTCGTGTCCGACACCCTATCATAGGAATCCCGCCACGACCTTCGAGGGCAAGTGGTGTCCCGCGGGTCGCTGGAACGTGGGAGGAAGCATGACGCAGCAACAGGACAGGCCCGTGACAGCACTCGGCCTGGCGATGGCCGAGCCCCTGTCGGAACGCACCCGGGCGTTCTTCGCCAAGTGCCAGGAAAAGCTCGGTCTCGTGCCGAACGTCCTCCTCGCCTACGCCTTCGACGAGCGCAAGCTGGAGGCGTTCTCCACCTTCTACAACGATCTGATGCTGGGGGAGAGCGAACTGTCGAAGCTCGACCGCGAGATCATCGCCGTCGTCGTCTCCTCGATCAATCACTGCCATTACTGCCTGACAGCCCATGGCGCCGCCGTACGCCAGCTCTCCGGCGATCCCGGCTTCGGCGAGGCGATCGCCCAGAACTGGCGGGCCGCCGGGCTCGACGACCAGCGCGCCGCGATGCTGGATTTCGTCGTCCAGCTGACCGAGCGCCCGGACACGATCGTCGAGACGGACCGGCAGGCGCTGCGCGACGCTGGCTATACGAACCGGGGCATCTTCGACATCGCCGCGGTCGCCGCCTTCTTCGCCATGAGCAACCGCGTCGCCTCGGCCACCGACATGCGACCCAACGACGACTATCACGCCATGGCGCGGTAGCGCGGCGGTGATGGGGGCGCTGGCGTTCGTGAGGCGCGATGGCGCCGGGCGGCAAGGCTCACGCGGTGGCAGCAGGCTGGGCTGCGGAATTGATGGCTCGAGCCGCGACCGTTTGTGAAGTGGCTGCGGTTTGGCATGGGTCCTCGGGTCAAGCCCAAGCAACTGTGTGAGTATGCGTCAAGGGGGGGCTGGGCGCGGCTGATATTCTCCGGTTCGGATTGCCACGTTGAGCGTGACGAGGAGCTTGCGGGCGATGGCGATCAGGCTGAGCTTTGCTGGTTTGCCGGCGGTCGTCATGGTGGCGAAGAGGGCCTTCCACGGCGTTGTTCGCACGGCGGCGAGCGCCGCCATGTAGAGGGCGTCGCGCACGCGCTTGCGGCCACCCTGGACGCAGCGTCTGCCGCGCAGCAGGCCGGAGTCCCGGGCAATGGGGGCAAGCCCCGCCAGGGCGGCGATCGCCCGGCGGCTGACGCGGCCGAGTTCGGGCAGGCTGGCCAGCAGCACCGAAGCGGCGACCGGTCCGATGCCGGGAGCTGCGCGCAGCACGCGGCGCTGGCGGGCCAAAGCGGCATCGGCCGCGACCGTCGCCTCGATGCGGCGCTCGATGGTGCGGATCTGCGCGTCGAGGAGGGCGATCACCGCGAGGTGACTTCGGCGATGCACGGCTCGCTCATGGTCCGCAACCGCACCCGCTCGGCCTTGCGCATTGCGACGAGCTGGTCGCGGCGGCTGACCAAGCCCTGCAGCGCCAGCCGCGCGGGCGCCACCTTCTCCGTCGGCCGCAGCGCCAGAG
Source organism: Aurantimonas manganoxydans SI85-9A1 (assembly GCF_000153465.1). GTDB lineage: Bacteria > Pseudomonadota > Alphaproteobacteria > Rhizobiales > Rhizobiaceae > Aurantimonas > Aurantimonas manganoxydans. The sequence goes on from NZ_CH672387.1 coordinate 4,195,457, forward strand.
CCGTGCCGTAAAGGGCCAGCATGCGGGCATCGACCGCATCGGTCTTGGCCAGAAGGCCGGCCGACCGGGCGAAGTCGCGGGCGCGGCGGGGATTGGCCCGGTGGAACACCAGGCCCGCCGCCTCCAGGGCACGGATCAGCGGCTGGTCGAACGGCGCGGTGGCCTCGATCACGACGAAAGCCTGCCGCCTTGCCGCCAAGGCCGTCACGGCAGCGATGCCGTCGGCATCGTTGGTCAGGCGTCTGGCCCGTCCTTCGGGATGAGCAAAGACGTCGAGATGCGCTCCAGAGATATCGATACCCAGCACGGTCCGGTCTATCATCATAGGTCCCATCCTTGTCCTGCGGGCTCGGCGCTGTCACGCCGGCCCCGGCAACTGTTCGGGGTGGATGACGAAAGGCGGGCGGCGAACCTTGCTCGGGCACGGTCTCCAACGACCAAGGATGACACGGTGCGCTGCCCGCCGATCAGCCTCTCCAATTGCAAGAGGCCGTCAACAGACAAGGATGACGCGCGGTGGGGTTGGCGCGTTTCCCGGAGAACAAAGCAACGCCTGCGTTCGGACCGATCACGCTCGACACGGCGAGGGACGCGGAGCTGCGCCAACCCAATGACGGCGTCATCCTTGGGCTTGACCCGAGGACCCATGCCTCGACCGCGCCGATATCCTCTCCGCTGCAGAGCCCGCACAGCGGACCGCGTGTCGGGTGGCGCCCGGCGGGGACAGCCGGCACTCGCCGCCACCCACCCCCGGCACCACTGCCCCGCCCGCCGCGGCTACGCCGCGAACCGGCGTTTCGCCATCCGGGCGAGCCGTCCGTCGATGGCCGCGAGGCCGGTGCCGATGAGGGCCATGCCGGCGAGATGCTGCAGTTCCAAGACTTCGCCGAGGATGAGCGAACCGAGGATGATGGCGCTGACCGGGACGAGGAACGTCACGAGCAGGATGTTGGTGGCGCCGGCCGTCGCCAGGATGCGGAAATACAGGACATAGGCCAGCGCGGTGGACAGGGCGGCGATGCCGAGGATGGCGCCCCAGGTTGCGGGGCCCGGCATGACGAGGGTCCAGGGGCGGTCGACCAGAAGGGCGAGGGGGACGAGCATCGCGGTCGAGGCGGTCACCTGGCCGGTGGCGGTCGCCATGGGCGCCACGCCCATGCGCCGGAAGCGGCGTCCGAAGACGCCGGCCAGGGCATAGGAGAAGGCCGCGGCGAGGCAGGCAAGCTGGGCGGCGATGTCGCTGCCGACGGTGCGGAGGGCAGCGGGCCCGAGCATCACCACGACTCCGGCAAAGCCGAGCACCACACCGGCCAGCCGGTGGCCGGTCATCTTCTCGTCGCGCGTCAGGACATGGGCGACCACCACCCCGAACAGCGGCGTCGTCGCGTTGAGGATCGAGGCGAGGCCCGAGCCGATCTGCGTCTGACCCCAGACGATCAGGCTGAAGGGCACGAGGTTGTTGAGGAAGCCCATGCCGACGAAAGCGGCCCAGATCCGCCGGTCGCGCGTCATGGCATGGCCGAGCGCCCGCATCACCGCCCACAGAATCGCCGCCGCCAGCCCGACGCGCAGGACCACGATGGTGAAGGGCGGCAGTTCGCGCACCGCAATGCCGGTGAAGAAGAAGGATCCGCCCCAGAGGACGGACAGCGCCAGCAGCATCGCCCATTCGGCCGACGTCATGCTGCGATTGGCGGGTGTCGGAATGGCGCTCACGGTCTGCTCCTCGGCTGGGAGGGGACGTTAGCTGGGCGTGGTTGCGGGCGCCCACCCGATTTCCGGGGGCGACGGTTGGGTGGGTGTCCGTCGTGGTTGGTGGAGGTGGCTGCGGTTTGGCATGGGTCCTCGGGTCAAGCCCGAGGATGACGCC
>NZ_CH672387.1:4197486-4219986 GCF_000153465.1 Aurantimonas manganoxydans SI85-9A1
GGGCTTGACCCGAGGACCCATGCCTCGGCGGTCCGGCCATCCGCTCCGCTGCCGAATGCGCGCCGCGGCCCTCAGATCTCCACGAGCCGGTCGGGGATCTCGTTGGGATTGCGGTGGTCGCCGGGGAAGTGCGCGGTGAGGATGGCGCCGGCGGCGTGGGCGGCGGCGACGTAGCCGTCGGCCAGGCGATCACCAGCGGCGGCGGTGACGAGATCGGCAACGATGGCGTCCCAGCTCTCCTGCGGGACCTTGGCCGCGATGGCGTCGTCCGCGACGATCTCGGCAAAGCGCTCGGCTTCGGAGACGAAGATCAGGATGCCTGTGCGTCCTGCCGTGGTGTGCAGATTGTGGGCGAAGAACTGCTGCAGGGCCGACCGGTGCGCCCGGCGCTCGGCGATGGCGCGGGGCACGAAGGCCATGCGCAGGTTCCGGGACAGGGCGAAGGTCGCCAGCATGGCGAGGACGATGACGATCTGGCCGCCGAAGAGCGCCGCGGCCGAAACGGTGACGTCGAAGAGCGGCGCCAGCAGCAGTGTGACGCCGGCCACCAGCAGCGCGATGGCGAGGGCGGCCGTCGCGGAGACGAAGTGATAGCCGTCGCTCGCCCGGGCGAAGACCGCGTAGATCTCGCCGGTCGTGGCGATCTCAGCCTCGCGGATCGCCGAGGCGATACGGGCGTGATCGGCTTCGGTGAAGGTCAGTCTTGCCATGGTCACCAGCTCCCCGACGATCCGCCGCCGCCAAACGATCCTCCGCCGCCGGAAAAGCCGCCGCCTCCCGAAAAGCCGCCACCGCCGCCGAAGCCACCACCGAAGCCGCTGCGCGATCCCGACATGCGGCTCGCTTGGCCGAGCGTCCAGACGATGCCGAGCCAGCGATAGCGGTTGCGCCCGACCTTCTTGCCGAAGCGGCGGGCAAGGCCGGTCATCGCGACGGCGCCGAGGACGAGAATCCACACCCCGGCGAACATCAGGGTGAAGGCGATGCCGGCAAAATCCTCGCCGCTCCAGTCCTGATTGCGTTCGGCCCGGGCCTGAAGCTCGGCCGCGTCGCCGGAGAGCACCTGGATGATGCCGTCGACGCCGCGGCTGATGCCGCCGGGATAATCGCCGCCGCGAAACGCCGGCAGGATGTCGTTCTGGATGATCAGCGAGGACAGGGCGTCGGTGAGGGTGCCTTCGAGCCCGTAGCCGACCTCGATGCGCACCTCGCGGTCGTCGCGGCTCACCAGAAGCACGACGCCGTTGTTTTCCTCCGCCTGGCCTATGCCCCATTCGCGGCCGAGCCGGTTGGCGTAATCGGCGACTTCCGCGCCCTGTAGGTCGGGAACGGTGACGACGACGATCTGGTCGCTGCCCTGTGCCTCGAAGGCGGCCAGCTTCTCGGTCAGAGTGGTCTCGGTCGCCGGATCGAGAAGGTCCGCCGTGTCGACCACCCGGCCGGTGAGGGGCGGGAATTCCTGCGCGGCGGCCGGCGCGACCAGCGAAAGGACGGCCGCCAGCACCAGCAGCCGACCCAGAGCGGCCAGCGCGTCGCGTCCGCCTGCCATCGATACTTGCCGGATCCGATCCATGGGCTCGGGCCTTTCGGTCAGTTGGCTGCCAGCCGGATCACTGGCCGAAATCCACCTTCGGCGGCGTCGCGGAGCCGGCGGTCGCGGTGAAGGGCTCCATCGGCTGGGCCTCCGGATAGAAGAAGGAGGCGATCCAGCGGCCGGGGATCGTCCGCAACTCGGTATTATAGACCCGTACCGCCTCGATATAGTCGCGGCGGGCAACCGAAATCCGGTTCTCGGTGCCCTCGAGCTGGCTCTGCAGGGCAAGGAAGTTCTGGTTGGACTTGAGGTCCGGATAGGCTTCGACGGTCGCGAGCAGCCGCGACAGGGCGCCGCCGAGCTGATCCTGCGCCGCCTGGAATTTCTGCACCATGGCCGGATCGGTCAGCTGGTCGGCATTGACGGTGATCTGGGTCGCCTTGGCCCGTGCCTCGACCACCGCCGTCAGGACCTCGCGCTCCTGCGCGGCGAAGCCCTTAACGGTCTCGATCAGATTGGGGATCAAATCGGCCCGGCGCTGATACTGGTTCTCGACCTGCGACCACGCCGCGCGCGCCTGCTCCTGATAGGTCGGAATGGCGTTGATACCGCAGGCCGACAGCATCGGCGCCAGCAGCGCCACGACGAGGGCGGTCAGATACGGGCGAAGCCGGAGCGGCGGGAGGATCTTGGCAGCGGACAGCATCGACGGTCTCCGGTCAAATGAGCTTGTCCGGCATGTCTAGCGCATCCGGCCGTAGCGCAGAAGACAATCGTTGCGCTCGCGCTGTTGCCCTCGCGGGGGTTTTGCGACAGAGCTTTCCCATGACCCGGCCTCACGACGACGACGCGCAGCAACGCGAAGCCAGGGCGATCCTGGAACGCATCCGGCAGGAAACGGAGCCGCAGATCGGTGCCCATACCTTCTCGCTTCTTTTCCGCACTCGCGACCATTTCATGGCGACCGACGCCGACCCGCACGACCGGATCGAGGTCATCGGCACGCGGATCGGCCGGCTGGCCGGCATTGTCGGCTTCATCGTGTTCGGGCTTATGCTCGCCGATTTCCTCATGCGTTCCTGAACATTTGACATGTCGATAGCCGCGTCTTCCGCTCATCACGACCGTCCGGCGGTCATCTGCGTCTCCAGCCATGTGGCGCGCGGCACGGTGGGCAACCGAGCCGCCGTCTTCGCGCTGGAATCGCTGGGGTTCCCGGTGTGGTCGGTGCCCACCGTGACGCTGCCCTGGCATCCGGGCCATGGGCCGGCGACGCGGATCGTGCCGCCGGCCGGCGATTTCGCCGCGCTGATGGACGATCTGGCCGGATCGCCCTGGCTCGGCGAGGTCGGGGCGGTGCTGACCGGCTATTTCGGCGATGGCGACCAGGTCGAGCCGACGGCGCGGCTGGTGGAAGCGGTCAAGCGTGCCAATCCCGGCGCCACCTATATCTGCGACCCGGTGCTCGGCGATCGCGGGCGCATGTACCAGTCGCAGACAACGGTCGACGCGATCCGCGACCGGTTGATCCCGCTGGCCGACATCGCGACGCCGAACCGCTTCGAGCTGGAGTTCCTCACCGGGCTGGAATTCACCGACAATTCCCATCTGATCGAGGCAGCCGCGACGCTCGGGCCCGAGGCCGTCGTGGTGACCTCGGCCTTCCCGATGCTGCGCGGCGGAATCGGCAATCTGCTGGTGCGCGACTTCCAGGCCGTCCTTGCCGAACACCGGGTGGTGGAGAATGCACCGCACGGCCTCGGCGACCTGACCGCGGCGGTGTTCCTCGCCCGCACCCTGTCGGGGGCCAAGGGCGAGAAGGCGCTGCAGAGCGCAACCGCGACGGTGTTCGAGATCCTGGCACGGACGACCAAGCGTGGGGCCGACGAACTGACGCTGGAGACCGATACGGACAGCCTCAAGCATCCGATGGCGATGGTGCAGATGCGCCGCCTGGCCTATCCGGGTGGCGGCCGGCGCGCCTGAACCGCGAGGTCGCGTGGATTTCACGTGAAACATCGCTTGCCGTCGGCGCTGCCTGTATCTAGTTCGGGGAACGCGTCCCCGCGACGACAGCGGGGCGGGCCCGGCCTGATTGATTGCGCCGGGGCAAGCCGGTAGTGATCTGATCATGACGAAGTATCTTCCCGACCATCTCCTCAACGGCTATCGCGCCTTTCTGGCGAACCGCCTGCCGCAGGAGCGCGACCGCCTGCGCGACCTGGCCGAGCAGGGCCAGCATCCCAAGACCATGGTGATCGCCTGCTGCGACTCCCGCGCCGCGCCGGAAACCCTGTTCGACGCCGCGCCGGGCGAGATTTTCGTGGTGCGCAACGTCGCCAATCTGGTGCCGCCCTACGAGCCGGACGGCGAGTATCACGCGACCTCGGCGGCGCTCGAATTCGCGCTGCATGCCCTGAAGGTCGAGCATGTCGTGGTCCTCGGCCATGGCGGGTGCGGCGGCATTCACGCCGCATTGTCGCCGTCGGCCGAGCCGCTGTCGCCGGGCGATTTCATCGGCAAGTGGATGAGCCTGCTCGACCCAGTGTCGAAGGCCGTCGGCGCCAACGACCACATGACGGCGCGCGAGCGCCAGGCCGCGCTGGAGCGCATCGCCATCCGCTATTCCATCGCCAATCTGCGCACCTTCCCGACGGTCGAGGCGCTGGTCCAGGAAGGCAAGCTGTCGCTGCACGGCGCGTGGGTGGACATCGCCTCGGGCGAGCTGTGGGCGATGGACCCGGACACCGGCGATTTCCAGCGGCCGCTGGCCGGCGAGTGACCGGGTCGTTTGCTGCGCTGCACCGGGCGATTTGCGTGTGACAATGGCCACAATCGCGTGCTTGCGTTACGTTTTGGCACAGTGGCATCTTGCGAAATGATCGCAGGGTTCGATCTATGGATGCGACGGACCGACCGGCAGGTCGGATTGGCGAGGGACAGACATGCCGGGGAAAGTCTTCAATGACGCATAAGATGAAAGCCGGAGCGGCCGTCGTGGCACTGCTCCTCGTAGCGGGCTGCTCGCGGTCGATGCCGGAGATGGGACGCGACACCGGGCCGGCCCCGCTGCCGCCGGCACCTGCGGGCCGCGTGTCGGCCGACCAGCTGCCGCCACCCCCGCCGCCGCCGCCGCCCGGCGCCAGCACCAACGCCTCGGCCGACTTCAACGCTTCGGCCGGTACCGACGGCGACGCGACGGCGAATGCCGGCGGGAACACCCAGGTTGCCTCGACCAGCTCCGAGCCGCTGTCGCGCACCAGCATGACCGGCTTCTACCAGGTCTCGGCCAGCGGCGGGAACTGCCGGGTCGGCCTGACGCTGACCCAGTATGACGAGAACTACAACGCCGCCTCGATGGGCTGCCCCGGCCGGCTGGCGGATGTGCGCCGCTGGTCCACCACCGGCAACCAGCTGCAGCTCAAGGATACGTCGGCGAACGTGATCGCGACCCTGACCTCGTCGGGCAAGAACCGCTTCACCGGCCAGACCACCACGGGCGTGCCGGTCGAGCTGTACCGCTAGAACGACCTAGAGACGATCGACGTCGGCCAGCGCGACGCGGCCGGGGTCGCCGTATCGGCCGTTTTCCAGTCGTTGAGTCGTGAAGGCGTGTCAGTGGCCGTGAATGCCAGGGAAAAGTCGCGCGGGCCGGTCCGGTCGGCGCTGGAGCGCCTGATCGTCTCGGGCGAGATCGAGGCGGATTCGATCCAGCGCAGGCTGGCCGACAAGCTCGACCATCTCGACCAGGTCCTGTCCGCCGACATGGTCGCCTCCAAAAAGAGCGCGCTCGGCTGGCTGTTCGGCAAGAAGCGCGAAGCCGATCCGATCCGCGGGCTGTACATCCACGGCGACGTCGGCCGCGGCAAGACCATGATCATGGACATGTTCTTCCGCAGCGCGTCGGTCGCGGCCAAGCGCCGGGTGCATTTCCACGCCTTCATGGCCGACGTCCACGAGCGGATCGGCGCGCACCGGGCGGCGGTCAAGGCTGGCACCGCCAAAGGCGACGATCCGATCCCGCCGGTGGCGCGGCAGATCGCCGACGCGGCGCGGCTTCTGTGCTTCGACGAATTCACCGTCACCGACATCGCCGACGCGATGATCCTGTCGCGACTCTTCAAGGCGCTGTTCGACAACGGCATCGTCCTGGTTGCCACCTCCAATGTCGCGCCGGACGATCTGTATCGCGACGGGCTGAACCGCGGCCTGTTCCTGCCCTTCGTCGATACGCTGAAAGAGCATGTCGAGATCTTCGAGCTCGACGGCGCCGATGATTACCGCCTGGCAGTGCTCGGGCGGGACGATCTCTATGTGACGCCCCTCGGCGAGGCGGCCGACGGACAGCTCGACACGATCTGGACCCGGCTTCTCGACGGCACCAAGGAGGCGTCGGCCTCGCTCTCGGTGAAGGGGCGCACCATTGCGGTGCCGCGGGCCGGCAACGGCGCGGCGCGTTTTGCCTTCGACGACCTCCTCACCCGCGCACTCGGCGCGCAGGACTTCCTCGCTTTGGCGCGGCGCTACCACACGCTCGTTCTCGACCGGGTTCCGGTCATGGCCGAAGCCGAGCGGAACGAGGCCAAGCGGTTCATCACCCTGGTCGACGCGCTCTATGACGGCGGCCGCCGTCTGGTGATCTCGGCCGAGGCGCCGGCGGACCAGCTCTACCGCGCCCGGTCGGGCACAGAGAAGTTCGAGTTCGACCGCACCATCTCGCGACTCCACGAAATGCGCAGCGCAGAATATCTCGAACGCAACGCCGTCCCGGGCGCATAGGCCAGCCAGCGATTGCAGGGCTGCGGCCGGTTTGTGCGTCCGGATGCGGCGGGACCGCAGGCCGGCACCGCCTTGGCCGCCCGCGCCTTCGGCGTCTCGGTGGCCCATGCGGCCCTGCTGGACCGGCAATCGGCCATGCGGGCAGAATGTTTCTGCGCCGACACGTACTTCTTGCGCTCCGGCGCTTCCGCCTTGATCGGGCTTGCCAATTGCTTTTACGTTTACGTAACCCCCAAAGCATCTAACCGTCTGAATTCCTTGATGCCCGTTTTCGCCGGTTGCATAAGCTACCGGTGCGGTCTATTGCCATGCCGCAACGGGGGCACCGTTGCGATGTCTTTCGTCCACTCGCTCGCGCGCGCGGAAGAACTCGCTGCGGCTGTCCCGGACAAGGTCGGATTCGGCGAGACGGGCGACACTCTCCCTTTTGCTGTGTTCGAAGACCATCCAGGCGGTTGCCGGCGCCGTTGCGGCCCGGCCTGCAGCAGAAGGATCAGCCCGTGGCACGCAAGAAGATCGCACTCATCGGTTCCGGCATGATCGGCGGCACGCTGGCGCATCTCGCCAGCCTGAAGGACCTGGGCGACGTCGTCCTGTTCGACATCTCCGAGGGGACGCCGCAGGGCAAGGCCCTCGACATCGCCCAGTCCGGCCCGGTCGAGGGCTTCGACGGCCATCTGTCGGGCGCCAACGACTATGCCGCCATCGAGGGCGCCGATGTCTGCATCGTCACTGCCGGCGTGCCGCGCAAGCCGGGCATGAGCCGCGACGATCTTCTCGGCATCAATCTCAAGGTCATGGAGCAGGTCGGCGCCGGCATCGCGAAATACGCGCCCGACGCTTTCGTCATCTGCATCACCAACCCGCTCGACGCGATGGTCTGGGCGCTGCAGAAGTTCTCGGGCCTGCCGAAGTCCAAGGTCGTCGGCATGGCCGGCGTCCTGGACTCTTCGCGCTTCCGCACCTTCCTCGCCGACGAGTTCAAGGTTTCGGTCGAGGACGTCACCGCCTTCGTTCTCGGTGGCCATGGCGACACGATGGTGCCGCTGACCCGCTATTCCACCGTGGCCGGCATTCCGCTGCCGGATCTGGTCAAGATGGGGTGGTGCTCGGCCGAGCGGCTCGAGGAGATCGTCCAGCGCACCCGTGACGGCGGCGCCGAGATCGTCGGGCTGCTGAAGACCGGTTCGGCCTATTACGCGCCGGCCTCCTCGGCAATCCAGATGGCCGAGAGCTTCCTGAAGGACAAGAAGCGCGTCCTGCCCTGCGCCGCCTCGCTCAAGGGCGAGTACGGCCTGAAGGACATGTATGTGGGCGTGCCCTGCGTCATCGGCGCCGACGGCGTCGAGCGGGTCATCGAGATCGAGCTTGATTCCGACGAGAAGAGCCAGTTCGACAAGTCGGTCGCATCGGTCCGCGGCCTGATGGACGCCTGCCAGGGCATCGCGCCCAACCTCAAGTAAGCCAGTGACCGGATCCGTGTCCTCCTCTCTCTCGCTGATGGGCGGCGTCCTCGCCGCCCTGACGGTGCCGGTCGCGGCGCTGGCGGGCGAGAACGTCTACACGGATCTGGATCTCGACGCCTGCGAGACCGTCGCCATCGCCGCCGAGGATGGCGGCTCGGGCGAATGGATCTGTCCCGGCCTCGAGGGCCGGGCGGTCTTCGTCTCCGAGGGCGATCTGCGCGTCTCGATCGGCTTCGGCGCGGTGCCGGAACTCCAGAGCTTCGCGCCGTTCAATTCGCTCGGATCAACAATCGAGTGGCGGGTGGACGAGCGCGGCGCGCCCTATGCAGCGATCGTGCGCTATCATCTCGACGGTGCCGAGGTCGGCGATACGAGTGACGTGCTCCTCGTCTCGCGCGTCGGCAACGGCGAGACGCCCGGCTGTGCGGTGGCCGTACTCGATGCGGGCAACGAACAGGCGAACGGCATGGCGCGCGGCGCCGCCGATCTCAGCACCATCTTCCAATGCGGACGCGACCGGCCGGTGCTCATCGGCACGGCCGGCGGTCCCGCCTCATCCTTCGGCGGTCTGCAATGACCGTTTCTTCCATCATGCCGGATCGTTCCCGCCGGCAGGCTTCTCAAAAGGAAGGCACTTCATGAACATCCACGAGTATCAAGCCAAGGAAGTCCTCAAGGGCTTCGGCGCGCCGGTCGCCAGCGGCGTGCCGATCACGCAGGTCTCCGAGGCGGAGGCCGCCGCCCGGCAGCTGCCCGGTCCCCTCTATGTCGTGAAGAGCCAGATCCACGCCGGCGGCCGCGGCAAGGGGAAGTTCAAGGAACTCGGCCCGGACGCCAAGGGGGGCGTGCGCCTCGCCAAGTCGGTCGAGGAAGTCGTCCAGCATGCCACCGAGATGCTCGGCAACACGCTGGTCACCGCCCAGACGGGCGATGCCGGCAAGCAGGTGAACCGCCTCTATATCGAGGACGGCGCCGATATCGACCGTGAGCTCTATCTCTCGATCCTCGTCGACCGCGCGGTCGGCCGGGTGGCCTTCGTCGCCTCCACCGAGGGCGGCATGGACATCGAGACCGTCGCCCACGAGACGCCGGAGAAGATCATCACCGTCGCCATCGACCCGCTCGAGGGCGTGACCGAGGCGGATGCCGGCAAGCTGTGCGATGCGCTCGAGCTCGACGGTCAGGCCCGCACCGACGGCATGTCGCTGTTCCCGATCCTCTACAAGGCGTTCACCGAGAAGGACATGAGCCTTCTGGAGATCAACCCGCTGATCGTCATGACCGACGGCCGCCTGCGCGTCCTCGACGCCAAGGTCTCCTTCGACGGCAACGCGCTGTTCCGCCACGACGACATCAAGGCGCTGCGCGACGAGAGCGAGGAAGACGCCAAGGAGATCGAGGCGTCGAAATACGACCTCGCCTATGTCGCCCTCGACGGCGACATCGGCTGCATGGTCAACGGCGCAGGCCTCGCCATGGCGACGATGGACATCATCAAGCTCTACGGCAAGGAGCCGGCGAACTTCCTCGATGTGGGCGGCGGCGCCGACAAGGCGAAGGTAACGGCGGCGTTCAAGATCATCACCGCCGATCCGGCCGTGAAGGGCATCCTCGTCAACATCTTCGGCGGCATCATGAAATGCGACGTCATCGCCGAGGGCGTGGTCGCGGCCGTCAAGGAAGTCGGGCTGAAGGTGCCGCTGGTCGTGCGCCTGGAAGGCACCAATGTCGACAAGGGCAAGGCGATCCTCAACGACAGCGGCCTCGCCATCACCGCGGCCGACGATCTCGACGACGCAGCCAAGAAAATCGTTGCGGCGGTCGGCTGATGCGATCCGGCCGCCCGATCGGCGCGGCCGCCATCCCGACTGCTGACTGACCCTCTACGGAGTTCCCCAGAACCCATGTCCATTCTCGTCGACAAGAACACCAAGGTCATCGTCCAGGGCCTGACCGGCAAGACCGGTTCCTTCCACACCGAGCAGGCGCTGGCCTATTACGGCACGCAGATGGTCGGCGGCACCCATCCCAAGAAGGGCGGCGAGATGTGGGAGGGGCAGTCCGACGGACGCACCGTCCAGCTGCCGATCTTCTCGTCCGTCGTCGAAGCCCGCGACAAGACCGGCGCCACCGCTTCGGTCATCTACGTGCCGCCGGCCGGCGCGGCTGCCGCCATCGAGGAGGCGATCGACGCCGAGATCGGCCTGATCGTCTGCATCACCGAGGGCATTCCGGTGTCCGACATGGTCCGGGTGAAGGCCAAGCTCGACAAGACGAAGTCGCGGCTGCTCGGCCCGAACTGCCCGGGCGTGCTGACGCCGGAGCAGTGCAAGATCGGCATCATGCCGGGCAACATCTTCAAGACCGGCAATGTCGGGATCGTCTCGCGCTCGGGCACGTTGACCTACGAGGCGGTCTTCCAGACCACCAATGAAGGGCTCGGCCAGACCACGGCCGTCGGCATCGGCGGCGACCCGGTCAAGGGCACCGAGTTCATCGACATGCTGGAGATGTTCCTGGCCGACGACGAAACCAAGTCGATGATCATGATCGGCGAGATCGGCGGTTCGGCCGAGGAGGAAGCCGCGCAGTTCCTCAAGGACGAGGCCAAGAAGGGCCGCTCCAAGCCGACGGTCGGCTTCATTGCCGGCCGCACGGCGCCCAAGGGCCGCACCATGGGCCATGCCGGCGCGGTCGTCTCCGGTGGCAAGGGCGGCGCCGAGGACAAGATCGCGGCGATGGAATCGGCCGGCATCCGCGTGTCGCCGTCGCCGGCACAGCTCGGCAAGACGCTGGTCGAGCTGCTCAAGGGCTGATCGTCCGGCTCACGTCGGACAGGCGGGGCGTCCACGCGATGCCCCGCGACAGGAACGGGTTCCCGCGCCACGGCAATGCCCGAAACGCGGGGAAGAAGGATCGAAACACGGGTGCCGGCCGCGATTCGCGCGTCCGGCATCATCGATGAATCGCTGATAGGAGACGGCCCCCGAACGGTGGTCGCAACGATACGATGGCACGCAATCAGGCGAACGAAACCTTCGCGCTCACCTCGTTCCTGTACGGCGGCAACGCCGACTATATCGAGGACCTTCACGCCCGCTACGAGACCGATCCGTCCTCGGTCCCGGCCGAATGGAGCGACTTCTTCAAGGAGCTGAAGGACGATCGCGACGACGTCATCAAGAGCGCGGAAGGTCCCTCCTGGGAGCGGGCCAACTGGCCGATCGCCGCCAATGGCGATCTGGTCTCGGCGCTCGACGGCGACTGGGGCCCGACGGCCCAGAAGATCGAGGCCAAGGTCAAGCAGAAGGCGCAGGAATCGGGCGTCGACCTGTCCAGTGCCGCCGTCCAGCAGGCGGCGCAGGACTCGGTCCGCGCGATCATGCTGATCAGGGCCTACCGCGTGCGCGGCCATCTGCACGCCAAGCTCGACCCGCTCGGCATCGCCAAGCCGGCCGACGACGACTACAACGAATTGTCGCCCCAGGCCTACGGCTTCACCGAGGCCGATTTCGACCGCAAGATCTTCATCGACAAGGTGCTCGGCCTCGAATTCGCGTCAATCCGCGAGATGGTCGACATCCTCGAGCGGACCTATTGCACGACCCTCGGCGTCGAGTTCACCCACATCTCCAATCCGGAGGAGAAGGGCTGGCTGCAGGAGCGGATCGAGGGCCCGGACAAGGGCATCGCCTTCACCGAGCAGGGCAAGAAGGCGATCCTCAACAAGCTGATCGAGGCCGAGGGCTTCGAAAAGTTCCTCGACGTCAAGTACAAGGGCACCAAGCGCTTCGGCCTCGACGGCGGCGAGTCGCTGATCCCGGCGCTGGAGCAGATCATCAAGCGCGGCGGCCAGCTCGGCCTCAAGGAGATCGTCTTCGGCATGGCCCATCGCGGCCGCCTGAACGTTCTCAGCCAGGTCATGGCGAAGCCGCACCGGGCGATCTTCCACGAGTTCAAGGGCGGCTCCTACAAGCCCGAGGACGTGGAAGGCTCGGGCGACGTGAAGTACCATCTGGGTGCCTCGTCGGACCGCGAGTTCGACCAGAACAAGGTGCATCTGTCGCTGACCGCCAACCCGTCGCATCTGGAGATCGTCGATCCGGTCGTGATGGGCAAGGCGCGCGCCAAGCAGGACGCCATCGCCGGCCGCACGCGCACCGAGCTCGTGCCGCTCGACACCCGCTCCAAGATCATGCCGCTGCTCATTCACGGTGACGCGGCCTTCGCCGGCCAGGGCGTCGTGGCCGAGTGCTTCGGCCTGTCCAGCCTGCGCGGCCACCGGGTCGCCGGCTCGCTGCACTTCATCATCAACAACCAGATCGGCTTCACCACCAATCCGCGGCTGTCGCGCTCCTCGCCCTATCCGTCCGACGTGGCGAAGATGGTCGAGGCGCCGATCTTCCACGTCAATGGCGACGATCCGGAAGCCGTGGTCTACGCGGTGAAGGTGGCGACCGAATACCGGATGAAGTTCCACAAGCCGGTCGTCATCGACATGTTCTGCTACCGCCGCTACGGCCACAACGAGGGCGACGAGCCGGCGTTCACCCAGCCGATCATGTACAAGGCGATCCGCCAGCATCCCACGACGCTGGAGATCTACACCAAGAAGCTGATCGCCGAGGGCGTCGTCTCCGAGGCGGATGTCGAGGAGCGCAAGGCCGAGTGGCGCAAGACGCTGGAGGCCGAGTTCGAGGCCGGCCAGTCCTATCTGCCCAACAAGGCCGACTGGCTGGACGGCGCCTGGGCCGGCCTGCGCAAGGCCGAGGAAGTCGACGAGCCGCGCCGCGGCGTGACCGGCGTGCCGCTGAAGACGCTGAAGGAGATCGGCGCCAAGCTGTCGGCCGTGCCGAAGGGCTTCAACGTCCACCGCACCGTCAAGCGCTTCCTCGACAACCGCTCCAAGATGATCGAGAGCGGCGAGGGCATCGACTGGGCGACCGGCGAGGCCCTGGCCTTCGGCACGCTGGTGACGGAAGGCCATCCGGTCCGCCTGTCGGGCCAAGATTCGGAGCGCGGCACCTTCTCGCAGCGCCATTCGGTGCTCTACGACCAGGAGGACGAGACCCGCTACGTGCCGCTCGCCCATCTGGCCAAGGGGCAGGCGATCTACGAGGTCATCAACTCGATGCTCTCGGAAGAGGCGGTGCTGGGCTATGAATACGGCTATTCGCTCTCCGAGCCGAATGCACTGACCCTCTGGGAGGCCCAGTTCGGCGACTTCGCCAATGGCGCGCAGGTGGTCTTCGACCAGTTCATCTCGTCGGGCGAGCGCAAATGGCTGCGCATGTCGGGCCTCGTCTGCCTGCTTCCGCATGGCTACGAGGGGCAGGGGCCGGAGCATTCCTCGGCCCGGCTGGAGCGCTTCCTGCAGATGTGCGCCGAGGACAACATGCAGGTCGCCAATGTCACCACACCGGCAAATTATTTCCACATCCTGCGCCGGCAACTGAAGCGCGACTTCCGCAAGCCGCTGATCCTGATGACGCCGAAGTCGCTGCTGCGCCACAAGCGGGCGGTGTCCGACCTGTCGGAGATGTCCGGCGACACCTCGTTCCATCGCCTGCTCTGGGACGATGCCGAGATGCGCAAGGATTCGCCCATCAAGCTGGTCAAGGACGACAAGATCCGGCGCGTGGTGATGTGCACCGGCAAGGTCTATTACGACCTTCTGGAAGAGCGCGAGAAGCGCGGCACCAACGACGTGTACCTCCTGCGTCTCGAGCAGCTCTATCCGTTCCCGGCCAAGGCGCTGATCCACGAGCTGGCCCGCTTCAAGCAGGCCGAGATGGTCTGGTGCCAGGAAGAGCCCAAGAACATGGGCTCCTGGTCCTTCGTCGACCCCTATCTGGAATGGGTGCTGGAACATATCGGTGCCGAGAAGCGTCGCGTCCGCTATACCGGACGCAACCCCGCCGCCTCGCCGGCGGCCGGCACCATGTCGACGCATCAGGCGCAGCTGGCCGCCTTCCTCGAAGACGCCCTCGGCTGAGCCGAACAGACGCCGCGCTGAAACAAGGTCGTCCCGACCAAACCCGACCAGAAGAGATCTGAAGAGCGATGAGCACCGAAATCAAAGTCCCGACGCTGGGTGAGTCCGTTACCGAGGCCACCATCGGCCAGTGGTTCAAGAAGCCCGGCGACCGGGTCGAGATGGACGAGACGCTGGCCGAGCTGGAAACCGACAAGGTGACGGTCGAGGTGCCGGCGCCCGCTGCCGGCGTGCTGCAGGACATCGCCGTGCCGGAAGGCGAGACCGTCGCGGTCGGCACGGTCATCGGATCGATCGGCGAAGGCTCGGGTTCGTCCGCCGGCACCACGGCGCCGACGGAAAAGCCGAAGAGCCAGGAAGCCAAGGCGGATGCCGGCGGCGAGACCAAGGCCGATTACGGCGGCGGTGCCAAGGGCGATGCGGCATCGCCCGCGCAGGAGGCCGGCAAGGGCTCCGGCGAGATGCCGGCGGCGCCTTCGGCCCGCAAGATGATGGAAGAGAAGGGCCTGTCCGATGGCGACGTCGCCGGCTCCGGCAAGCGCGGCCAAGTGCTCAAGGGCGACGTCCTGGAGACCATCGCCCGCGGCGCGCCGTCGAGCCCGCAGGAAAAGCCGCAGGTTCCCGCTGCGCGTGCCCCGTCCGCCGGTGACGACGAAAGCCGCGAGGAGCGGGTCAAGATGACCCGCCTGCGCCAGACCATCGCCCGGCGCCTGAAGGACGCGCAGGACACGGCTGCCATGCTCACCACCTTCAACGAGGTGGACATGACCGCGGTCATGGAGATGCGCAAGAAGTACAAGGACCTGTTCGAGAAGAAGCACGGCGTGAAGCTCGGCTTCATGGGCTTCTTCACCAAGGCGGTCTGCCATGCGCTGAAGGAAGTCCCGGCGGTCAATGCCGAGATCGACGGCACCGACCTGATCTACAAGAACTACGCCCATATCGGCGTCGCCGTCGGCACCGCCAAGGGCCTCGTCGTGCCGGTGGTCCGCGACGCCGACCAGATGTCGATCGCCGAAGTCGAGAAGGAGATCGGCCGGCTCGGCCTGATGGCCCGCGACGGCAAGCTCGGCGTGTCCGACATGCAGGGCGGCACCTTCACCATCTCCAATGGCGGCGTCTACGGTTCGCTGATGTCGACGCCGATCCTGAATGCGCCGCAGTCGGGCATTCTCGGCATGCACAAGATCCAGGAGCGCCCGATGGCCATCGGCGGCCAGGTGGTCATTCGGCCGATGATGTATCTGGCGCTCAGCTACGACCACCGGATCGTCGACGGCAAGGAGGCCGTGACCTTCCTCGTGCGGGTCAAGGAGAGCCTGGAGGATCCCGAGCGTCTGGTCCTCGACCTCTAGGCGTCCGGCGAACAACACATGCGTCCGGCCGGGATGGACCCGGCCGGTCCCAAGTCTGAGTAAGGGAGTACGGCCTGATGGCTGACGGAGTGATGATCGTGACCGGCGGCTCGCGCGGGATCGGTGCGGCGACGGCCAAGGCCGGCGCCAAGGCCGGCTATGCCGTCGTGGTCAACTACGCGTCCAACGAAGCTGCCGCGAACGCCGTCGTCGCCGACATCGAGGCCGCAGGTGGCAAGGCCGTCGCGGTCAAGGGCGACGTCGGTGTCGAGGCCGACATCCTGGCGATCTTCGAGGCGGCCGATCGGCTCGGCCCGCTGACCGCGCTGATCAACAATGCCGGCATCGTCGATGAGGCCGGCACGCTGGCCGACATGACCGCCGCGCGGCTGGAGCGCATGTTTCGCATCAACATCACCGGCAGCATCCTGTGCGCCCGCGAAGCGGCCAAGCGGATGGGCAAGTGCCATGGCGGCAAGGGCGGCGCGATCGTCAACCTCTCGTCGGTCGCAGCCAAGCTCGGCGGACCGGGCCAGTATCTCGACTATGCCGCCTCCAAGGGCGCCATCGATACGCTGACCGTCGGCCTCGCCAAGGAACTGATCGACGACGGCATCCGGGTCTGCGCCGTGCGTCCGGGCATCATCGACACCGACATTCACGCTTCGGGCGGCCAGCCGGACCGGGTGGCCCAGCTCGGACCCGGCCTGCCGATGAAGCGTGCCGGAACGGCGCAGGAAGTGGCCGGCGCCATCCTGTGGCTCGCCTCCGACGAAGCTAGCTATTCGACCGGCGCGATCCTCGACGTGTCCGGCGCACGTTCGATCTGGCCGTAGAACCGTAACCGCGTCGCGCTTCGGCGCGGCGCAGCGGCTTTCATGACAGCATCGCCGCGCCCCGCAAGGGCGGGGCCGGCAGAAGGACGCGCAGCATGGAAACCGAGATTGCCGCGACATTCGCCGCGACACCGACGGAGCTGACGCTCCTCGGCTGGTCGGTGATCCTCGGCCTCGTCATGCTGGCCGTCCACATCGTGACGGCGATCCCCGCCATCGGTCCGAAGACCGCCGCCTCGGCGCGCGAGGGTGACCCGCGGCCGACCGCAGGACTGGCCGGCCGCGCCCGGCGCGCCTTCACCAATTACATGGAAACCTACCCGTTCTTCGCCGCGGCGATCCTCGGCCTGATCGTGTCCGGCCAGACCGGCGGGATCGGGCTGACGGGCGCCCAGCTCTGGTTCTGGGCCCGTGTCGCCTATGCGCCGATCTATTATGTCGGCATCCCTCTGATCCGTACCCTCGCTTTCGTGATCTCGATCATCGGGCTGATCCTGATGGTCTATGATCTTCTCGCCTGACGTTGGCTCCCGCCGACCTTATCTTCAAGACACCGGGCCACGGCCCGCACCGCACGAACAGGACTGGACATGGCTGAACCCTTCGACCTCGTCGTCATCGGATCGGGACCCGGCGGATATGTCTGCGCCATCAAGGCGGCGCAGCTCGGCCTCAAGGTCGCCGTCGTCGAAAAGCGCAAGACCTACGGCGGCACCTGCCTCAATGTCGGCTGCATCCCGTCCAAGGCGCTGCTCTACGCATCGGAGATGTTCGCCGAGGCCAATCACAATTTCGGCGAGCTTGGCATCGCCGTCGAGCCGAAGCTCGAACTGTCGAAGATGCTGGCCCACAAGGACAAGACGGTGAAGTCGAATGTCGACGGCATCGCCTTCCTGTTCAAGAAGAACAAGATCACCGGCGTCATCGGCACCGGCCGGATCAAGTCGGCCTCTGAGGTGGAGGTCGCGAAGGAGGACGGCACCACCGAGACTCTCTCGGCGAAGAACATCTGCATCGCCACGGGTTCGGACGTCGCCGGCATTCCCGGCGTCGAGGTTGCCTTCGACACGGACACGATCGTGTCCTCGGACGATGCCATTGCCCTGCAGAAGGTTCCTGAGACCATGGTCGTCGTCGGCGGCGGCGTGATCGGGCTGGAGCTCGGCTCGGTCTGGGCCCGCCTCGGCGCCAAGGTCACCGTGGTCGAGTATCTCGACAAGGTGCTCGGGCCGATGGACAGCGAGGTCTCCACCGCCTTCCAGAAGCTGATGGTCAAGCAGGGCCTCACCTTCAAGCTCGGCGCCAAGGTCACCGCAGTGACGAAGTCGGACAAGGGTGCATCGGTCAGCTTCGAGCCGGCCAAGGGCGGCGAGACGGAGACGCTGGACGCCGACGTCGTGCTGGTCGCGACGGGCCGCAAGCCGTTCACGGCAGGTCTCGGTCTCGAAGAGGCGGGCGTTGCGCTGGACGATCGCGGCCGGGTCGAGATCGACGCGCATTTCAAGACCAATGTCGACGGCATCTATGCCATCGGCGACGTGGTGAAGGGTGCGATGCTCGCCCACAAGGCCGAAGACGAGGGCGTCGCGCTGGCCGAGATCCTCGCCGGTCAGGCCGGGCACGTGAATTACGACGCGATCCCGTCGGTGGTCTACACCTCGCCGGAAGTCGCCTCGGTCGGCAAGACCGAAGAGGAGCTGAAGCAGGCGGGCGTCGCCTATCGGGTCGGCAAGTTCCCCTTCATGGCGAATGGCCGCGCCCGCGCCATGCTGCAGACCGACGGCTTCGTGAAGTTCCTGGTGGATGCCGAGACCGATCGGGTGCTGGGCTGCCACATCCTCGGCGCCGATGCCGGCGACCTCATCGCCGAGGCCGGGCTGCTGATGGAGTTCGGCGGATCGTCCGAGGATCTCGCACGCACCTCGCATGCCCATCCGACCCTGTCGGAAGCCATGCGCGAGGCAGCCTTCGCAGCCTTCGCCAAGCCGATCCACATCTGACCGAAACGCCGGGCGGGATCGTCCGCCGGCGTTTCACGTGAATCATTTCGCGACATGAAAAAGGCCCGGCCGCCAGAAGCAGCCGGGCCTTCGCTCGTTTCGGAAAGTGCGATCAGCTCTTCTTGTCGGGCGTCGCGACCGGTGCGGTGTCGGTGCCGGTCGTGTCGGCGGTGACGATCGGGGTCATCGGCGCATCGGCCGAGACATGCGATGCGCAGGCGGCGACCGCTCCGGTCGAGGCGGCGGCCAGAAGGCCGGCGCCCAGCGTGACAGCGAGAAAGGATTTCATGCGGCATGTCTCCTTGGCTGTTGCGATCCGCAAAGCTTAAGGTTGCCATGCCCGCGCCGACCAGCGCCGATATGCCTGGCGACTTCACGTTTCGGTGCAGTCACGTGCGGGAATGCCGGCCTGCCCCGGTTGTCCGCAGAAGGTCAGTCGGCCCGGGTCACCGTCCAGCCGGCCTCGCGCAGCAGCGCGACGATACCCTCCTCGCCGGGCAGATGCAGGGCGCCCACCGCGACGAAGGCGGCGCCCGCCGTCAGCATCGGCTGCATGCGCTCCGCCATGCGCCGGTTGCGATCGGTCACGATGCGCTCTTCGAACTCGGCATAGCCGTCGCCGCCACCGACCAGCACCCCGCCATTGGGGATCGCCGCCTCGATGGTCGGCATGATCATCGCGATCCGTCCGTCGACATAGAGCGAGACCATGGTTTCCATCACGTCGGGCAGATGCTCGGCCAGATCGACCGTGGCGACCAGGCCTTCGAGCTGCAGCTCCATCGGCAGGGAAGCGAGGGCCGCCAACTGCTCGGCCGATGTCTCGAGGCCCTCCACCGGCTTTCCCTCGGCCTCGGCCCGCTGCGCCAGCGCCGCATCGAGCACCGCCGCGCCATTGGCGCGATGCGCCATCTCGCAGGCCGGCAGCATCAGGCTGATCGACAGGAACCAGGGCTGCAGGGTGCGCACGGCATGGAACGGCATGCCGCGAGCGTCGAGGGCGGCCCTGATTCGCGCCTCCTCCTCGTCGGAGAGAAGATCGGCCAGGGTCTGGCCCTTCGGCAGATTGATCAGATCGGGATGGGCGAGAAACGCGGCGGCGGCCTTGGCCGGCTCCAGGACGTCGGTGGTCTCGATCACCAGACGTCGGGCATCGGTCAGCGCCGCCTCGGCAGCCTCGCCAAGCGCCAGCACACGTGCATCGGCCAGATGCATGGTGCCGAGGAGAAAGGATGGCGGCACGCCGGGCTTGTCGATGCGGAACAGCTTGCCCTCGCCATTGACGGTTCTCGCCGCCTCCGCCTCGACCGCAGCGAGCCTGCCGTCGGCTTCCAGCGTTGCCAGGAGATTGGTCGCCTTGCAGGTCCCGGCGCCGGCGGCATGCGCCGCGGCGATGCCGGCGAACAGCAAAGCGAGAAGCGCAAGCGGCACCATCAGGCACAGGCGTTCGAGACGGCGCAGGGCTGTGTCGGACGAGGGCAGGCGATCGGGGGTAGCGACGGCGGAAATCAGGTGCAGCATGGCGCGAGCCTAGGCGGCAATTGCGACCAAAGACCTAAGCATCCCGGGGCGAATCAGCCGGTGCGCCGGCGCCGGGCGCGGGGATGGGCGTCCTCGTAGATCGACATCAGCCGTGCCTGATCCACCGCCGTATAGTTCTGTGTGGTCGACAGGCTGGCATGGCCGAGGAGATCCTGGATGGTGCGCAGGTCACCGCCGCCGGCGAGGAGATGCGTGGCGAAGGAATGGCGCAGCGCATGGGGGGTCGCGCTGTCGGGCAGGCCGAGGACGCCGCGCAGCCGGGCCATGGCGCGCTGGACGATCTGCGGCTGCAACGGCCCGCCGCGCGCGCCGCGAAACAGCGCGTTGTCGGCCGTCAGCGGATACGGGCAGCGGCGGCGATATTCTGCAGCCGCCTCCAGCACGGCCGGCAGCAGCGGCACCAGCCGGGTCTTGCCGCCCTTGCCGGCGACCGGCATCGAACGGGCGGTCGCGTCGCCGAGCGCATCGCCGGGCAGCGACAGGGCTTCGGAAATGCGCAGGCCGCAGCCATAGAGCAGGGTCAGGATGGCCACGTCGCGTGCCGCGATCCAGGCGTCGGCGGCGAAGGCGCCGGCCTCTTCCGTCACTGCCATCGCGTCGTCGACGGTCAAGGGACGCGGCAGCGATTTCGGCTGTTTGGGCGCCCGCATCGCCTTGGCCCCGGCCGAGGAGGCAAGGCCCTTGCGCTCCAGATGCCGGATGAAGGACCTGACGCCCGCAAGCCCCCGGCCCATCGTCTTGGCACCTGCCCCGTCGCGGCGCCGGGCGGCAAGGAAACCGCGCAGATCGGCCGTCTTCAGATCGGCGAGATCGCCCAGCTGGGCCGGGCGCGCATGATAGTCGGTGAGGAAGATCAGGAACTGGCGCAGATCGCGCTCATAGGCCTCGATTGTGTGCGGGCTGCTGCGCCGCTCATCGGCAAGAATCGTCAGCCAGGCCGCCTTCTCGTCGAGAAGCGGCCGGGTCGCGTGGATGAGCGTCGTCTGCGTCAACGCGGTGTCTCCCTGCTGCCGCCTGCCCCAAGCGTCCGCGCGGGCCCCGCCAGCCTATCGCCGCTTTGGTGAACGCATCGTGTTCGCCGGAACTGTTGCGGGCGCCGGCGGTTGTTGCGGCAAGGCAGGCCGACCTCCCATTTAGCCGCTGCCACAAACGCAGCGGCCCGGTCGGCGCCAGATCAAGGAGATTCTCATGAAACGGCATGCAACGGCAATCTGGAAGGGCGCACTCGGGGACGGAACCGGCGCGATCACCACGCAGTCGGGCGCCCTGTCCGACCATGGCTATTCCTTCAAGGCGCGCTTCGAGGACGAGAGCGGCAAGTCGGGCACCAACCCGGAAGAATTGCTGGCCGCGGCCCATGCCGGCTGCTTCGCGATGCAGCTGTCGCATTTCCTCGCCGAGAACGGCACGCCGGCGCAGGAGCTGAAGGCCACTGCCACGGTGAATGTCGAGCAGGTCGAGGCCGGCTTCGAGATCAAGTCCAGCGCCATCGTTCTGGAAGCGAAGGTCCCGGGGATCGAGCAGGGCAAGTTCGACGAACTCGCCAACACCGCCAAGGACGGCTGCCCGGTGTCCAAGGCCCTCGGCGCGATCAGCGTGACGCTCGACGCCAAGCTGGTCTGAGCCGGCCCGCGTCGCGGGCGCAAACAAATAACGGATCGGTCCGTGCCCGCCAGGGTGCGGGCCGTTTCGCGTCGGGGCGTGCCGAGGGGCTGGTCAGTCCGGTTGGCGCTTGCGGCCGTAGAGTTCGAGCCGGTGCGAGACGATCTCGTAGCCGAGCTCGCGGGCGATCTCTTCCTGCAGCTTCTCGATGCGGTCGGAGCGGAACTCGACGACCTCGCCCGATTCGATGTCGATGAGGTGGTCGTGGTGGTCGCCGTCGGCGCGCTCGAATCGCGACGGCCCGCCCTCGAAGACGTGGCGCTGGATCGCACCCTTCTCCTCCAGGAGCTTCATGGTGCGGTAGACG
The DNA here is from genome assembly GCF_000153465.1 of Aurantimonas manganoxydans SI85-9A1. Taxonomy (GTDB): domain Bacteria; phylum Pseudomonadota; class Alphaproteobacteria; order Rhizobiales; family Rhizobiaceae; genus Aurantimonas; species Aurantimonas manganoxydans. Next base: position 4,218,963 of record NZ_CH672387.1, read on the forward strand.
GTGGAGAGCGAGATCGACGGATCGATCGCGGCGGTGCGCCGGAAGATCTCCAGGGCATCGGGATGGTCGCCGCCATCGGCAAGGATGGTCAGGATGATCCGCCGCGGCCGGGTGATGCGGACACCGGCGTCACGCAGGATGCGTTCGTAACGGCCCGGCGGGTTCGCCTCGGTCCTGTCGCCCATCTGCCTGTCCCCGTGTCGTCCCCGTCGCGCCTTATCAGGCCTGTTGTTCCGGCCTAATGCCAAACGGGGCAAAAGGAAAATCCCGCAAGCGGCATGTCACCTGGGAGAAGCCGACAGCCTCCCGGCCATGCGGCACGTCTTTCCTCTCACGCGCTGGGATGCAGGACATCCGTGTGCGGATGGCTCATCCAGAGCCCTATCGGACAACCCTGGCCCTCTGTGGGTTTCCTCAGGTCGGGACGCTTTGTGAATCCGCGATGACGCCGCGGAAGCCTGCGGGGCAGGCGATCCGGGCTGTTTCGGAAAAAGTTCGCTTCCGTCGTTTTTTCCAAAAAGCCGTGTTGACTTCGAAAGCGGGGAGGGCCTATAAGCCACTCATCGACGGCGAGGGCGCCGCCGGCGAGCCCTTCGGTTCGCTCTGGTTTTGGCCCCGCCGCAGACATCCAGAAGAGTTCGCCGGTAACGGCTGGTCTTCGACAGGGTCCAGGGATGGAAGTCCCGGCCGGCCCGCCGCCATCGTTTGTTCGATGGCGTGCTCTTTGAAAACTGAAGATTGAGAAGAAAGAGAAGCGTGGGCGGCGGATTGTTTGCCTGGAGCTTCGTGTCGGTTTCCTTTCCGATAGCGAGGCATCCATGAGAGAACGATCGATCGTTATCACGTTTCGGTATGAGAGTGTACGGCTTGAGCCTGACTGCTGCGGTCTTTGGATTGTGGTGTGAGGTTTGAGCAGGCTGGATCTTTTTGCACTGGTTGGCAGGAATGCTGGCTGGTGATTGTGCGTTTGGTTTCGGCCAAGCGGGCAGGGGGTCTGGTTTTAAAAGTATCTCTCGTCGAATGC
>NZ_CH672387.1:4222486-4285343 GCF_000153465.1 Aurantimonas manganoxydans SI85-9A1
ATGCACAGGCGATGAAGGACGTGATACGCTGCGATAAGCCATGGGGAGCTGCGAATAAGCTTTGATCCGTGGATTTCCGAATGGGGCAACCCACCTTTGACGCCTGTTAAGTTCAAGCGGTTGGCAAGACTTCGTGTTTTGCGAACCGTTTGGATTAACAGGTGTCTATAAAAGGTATCTAGCTCTGAATACATAGGGGTTAGAAGCGAACTCGGGGAACTGAAACATCTAAGTACCCGAAGGAAAGGACATCAACCGAGACTCCGTCAGTAGCGGCGAGCGAACGCGGACCAGGCCAGTGGCCATCGAGAGAAGAAGCGGAACAGGTTGGAAAGCCTGGCAAGAGTGGGTGATAGCCCCGTACGCATAATGTCTCCGATGGTCCTCGAGTAGGGCGGGACACGTGAAATCCTGTCTGAAATTAGGGGGACCACCCTCTAAGCCTAAGTACTCGTGCATGACCGATAGCGAACCAGTACCGTGAGGGAAAGGTGAAAAGCACCCCGACAAGGGGAGTGAAATAGTACCTGAAACCGAATGCCTACAAACAGATGGAGCTCAAGGTTCGTCCTGGGTGACATCGTACCTTTTGTATAATGGGTCAGCGACTTAGTCTGGCGAGCAAGCTTAAGCCGATAGGTGGAGGCGTAGCGAAAGCGAGTCTGAACAGGGCGTTCAGTTCGTCGGATTAGACCCGAAACCGAGTGATCTAGCCATGAGCAGGTTGAAGGTGCGGTAACACGCACTGAAGGACCGAACCCATATCTGTTGCAATAGATCGGGATGACTTGTGGCTAGGGGTGAAAGGCCAATCAAACTCGGAAATAGCTGGTTCTCCGCGAAATCTATTTAGGTAGAGCGTCGGATGAACACTCCAGGGGGTAGAGCACTGAATGGGCTAGGGGGTCTCACCGACTTACCAAACCTAATCAAACTCCGAATACCTGGAAGTGCTATCCGGCAGACACACGGCGGGTGCTAACGTCCGTCGTGGAGAGGGAAACAACCCTGACCACCATCTAAGGTCCCCAAGTTATGGCTAAGTGGGAAAGGATGTGAAGATTCCAAAACAACCAGGATGTTGGCTTAGAAGCAGCCATCATTTAAAGAAAGCGTAACAGCTCACTGGTCTAATCAAGAGTCTTTGCGCCGAAAATGTACCGGGGCTCAAGCCATACACCGAAGCTGTGGGCTCGTCTTTGACGAGCGGTAGCGGAGCGTTCCGTAGGCCTGTGAAGGCGGACCCGTGAGGGCTGCTGGAGGTATCGGAAGTGCGAATGCTGACATGAGTAACGATAAAGGGAGTGAGAGACTCCCTCGCCGAAAGTCCAAGGGTTCCTGCTTAAAGTTAATCTGAGCAGGGTTAGCCGGCCCCTAAGGCGAGGCCGAAAGGCGTAGTCGATGGGAACCACGTTAATAATCGTGGGCCTGGTGGAGAGTGACGGATCTCGTGTATCGTACGGTCTTATTGGATTGATCGTGCGGTGAAGAGGTTCCAGGAAATAGCCCCACCGTATAGACCGTACCCGAAACCGACACAGGTGGACTGGTAGAGTATACCAAGGCGCTTGAGAGAACTATGTTGAAGGAACTCGGCAAATTGCACGCGTAACTTCGGAAGAAGCGTGACCCCCATTTACGCAAGTGGGTGGGGGTGGCACAGACCAGGGGGTAGCGACTGTTTATCAAAAACACAGGGCTCTGCGAAGTCGCAAGACGACGTATAGGGTCTGACGCCTGCCCGGTGCTGGAAGGTTAAGAGGAGGGGTGCAAGCTCTGAATCGAAGCCCCAGTAAACGGCGGCCGTAACTATAACGGTCCTAAGGTAGCGAAATTCCTTGTCGGGTAAGTTCCGACCTGCACGAATGGCGTAACGACTTCCCCGCTGTCTCCAACATAGACTCAGTGAAATTGAATTCCCCGTGAAGATGCGGGGTTCCTGCGGTCAGACGGAAAGACCCCGTGCACCTTTACTATAGCTTTACACTGGCATTCGTGTCGGCATGTGTAGGATAGGTGGTAGGCTTTGAAGCGTGGGCGCCAGCTCGCGTGGAGCCATCCTTGAAATACCACCCTTATCGTCATGGATGTCTAACCGCGGTCCGTTATCCGGATCCGGGACAGTGTATGGTGGGTAGTTTGACTGGGGCGGTCGCCTCCTAAAGAGTAACGGAGGCGCGCGATGGTGGGCTCAGACCGGTCGGAAATCGGTCGTCGAGTGCAATGGCATAAGCCCGCCTGACTGCGAGACAGACAAGTCGAGCAGAGACGAAAGTCGGTCATAGTGATCCGGTGGTCCCGCGTGGAAGGGCCATCGCTCAACGGATAAAAGGTACGCCGGGGATAACAGGCTGATGACCCCCAAGAGTCCATATCGACGGGGTTGTTTGGCACCTCGATGTCGGCTCATCGCATCCTGGGGCTGGAGCAGGTCCCAAGGGTTTGGCTGTTCGCCAATTAAAGCGGTACGTGAGCTGGGTTCAGAACGTCGTGAGACAGTTCGGTCCCTATCTGCCGTGGGTGCAGGAGAATTGACAGGATCTGACCCTAGTACGAGAGGACCGGGTTGGACGTACCTCTGGTGGACCTGTTGTGGCGCCAGCCGCAGTGCAGGGTAGCTATGTACGGTCGGGATAACCGCTGAAGGCATCTAAGCGGGAAACCCACCTGAAAACGAGTTCTCCCTATCAGAGCCGTGGTAGACCACCACGTTGATAGGCCGGGTGTGGACGTGCGGCAACGCATGAAGCTTACCGGTACTAATCGCTCGATCGGCTTGATCATTCTCATTCGTCAATGCCCACCCCCAAAAGGGTGCGCAACACAAACACAATGCCCTCTCAAGACCAGCTTCCAACTTGCCATTTGCCGACCTGGTGGTTCTAGCGGGGCGGCCGCACCCGATCCCATTCCGAACTCGGCCGTGAAACGCCCCAGCGCCCATGATACTTCGTCTCAAGACGCGGGAAAGTCGGTCGCCGCCAGGTCTGCAAATCGCAAGTTGCTACAAGAGACCCTTCTTCACACCGCACCACACAAAGCCCCTCGCGCCCCCCAGCCGAGGGGCTTTTTGCGTTCGGGGGCGCGGAGTAAGGGTCGCAATATGCTGCGACCCTGACAGATCCGTGATTCGTCGGCAGCACCAAAAGCCGTGCCACGTTCTTGCCGCATCATTCTGTCGGCTTAGTTCTTTCGGGATACCGCATTCGCGACGAATGGCGGGCCTTCGCAGGGAGAATTGCGGCATGAACACCAAGCTCTACACCGTCACCGTCGTCATGGCCGTGATGCTCGCGGCAGCCGGCTGCAGCCGGACCCAGAAGACCATCGGCGGCGCGGCGGTCGGCGGCGTCGGCGGCGCCGTCATCGGCAATGCGGTGGGCGGAACCGGCGGTGCGGTCATCGGCGGCATCGGCGGAGCGGTCGCCGGCGGCGCGGTCGGCCGGAACCTCTAGTCGGGTTACCCCGACCGTCCAGAGCGATCCGGCCCCCTTGCCGGCCGGGTCGCCATCGGTGCGCGGCCGCCTCCGGTTGGCGACTGCGATCGCCGGGCATTTCCGCCTTCGGAGAAAGGCCGCCGAATTTCCGTTGACGTAAACGGTAGAGCGTTCCGTTTCTCCCCAGTCTGCGCTATCGGTATGGGCGGACAACGGGAGGTGTCGAGAATGCAGAAACCCTGGTTGCAGATCTATCCGGAGGGCGTTCCGGCCGAGCTGCCGGATTTCCCCTATCATTCCCTCGGCGAACTGCTGAGCGAAGCGTTCATCCAGCACAAGGATCAGCCGGCGTTCCACTTCATGGGCGCCACCATGCGGTTCAAGGAGCTGGACGAGCAGTCACGCCATTTCGCCGCCTTCCTGCAGTCGCTAGGACTGCAGAAGGGTGACCGGGTCGCGCTGATGATGCCGAACCTGTTCCAGTATCCGGTGGCGGTTGCGGGCGTCCTGCGGGCCGGGCTGATCGTGGTCAACACCAACCCGCTCTACACGCCCCGGGAGCTGTCGCATCAGCTGCGCGATTCCGGCGCCAAGGCGATCGTCATTCTCGAGAACATGGCCTCGACCCTCGAGGCCTGCCGGGCCGAAACGCCGGTCGAGCATGTCATCGTGACGCCGATGGGCGACATGCTGCCGACATTGAAGCGGCACCTGGTCAATTTCGTCGTGCGCAAGGTCCGCAAGATGGTGCCGGCCTACAAGCTGGACGGCGCCATCGCCTTTCGCGACGCCATGGCGCGGGGCAGGGCGGCAAGCTTCACCGCGGTCGCCTCGGAGCGCGACGAGCCGGCGGTGCTGCAGTATACCGGCGGCACGACGGGCGTTTCCAAGGGCGCGACGCTGACCCACGGCAACATCATCGCCAATGTCCTGCAGTCGGAAGCCTGGCACGCGCCGGCGCTGAAGAACATGCCGGCGAACGAGCAGATCACGACGGTCTGTGCGCTGCCGCTCTACCATATCTTCGGTTTCACCGTGAACATGATGCTGTCGATGCGCACCGGCGGCTGCAACATCCTGATTCCCAATCCGCGCGACATTCCCGCGACGCTGAAGGAGCTGAAAAAGTATCGCTTCCACTCCTTCCCGGCGGTCAACACGCTGTTCGGCGCCCTGGCGCGGCATCCCGACGCCAAGAGTGTCGACTGGTCGCATCTGCGCCTGTCGGTGGGCGGCGGCATGGCCGTCCAGGCGGCGACGGCGGAGCTGTGGCGCAGGCAGACCGGATGTTCGATCTGCGAGGGCTACGGCCTGTCGGAAACCGCGCCGTCGGCCTGCTGCAATCCGACCGATTCCACCGAATACAGCGGCACGATCGGCGTTCCGATTCCCTCGACCGAGTTGAAGATCCTCGACGAGGAGGGCGGCGAGGTGCCGATGGGCGAACGCGGTGAGATCGCCATTCGCGGTCCGCAGGTCATGGTCGGCTATTGGAACCGTCCCGATGAGACCGCGAGGGTGATGACCGCCGACGGCTTCTTCCGCACCGGCGATATCGGCGTGATGGACGAGACGGGCCGCTTCAGGATCGTCGATCGCAAGAAGGACATGATCAACGTCTCCGGCTTCAACGTCTATCCGAACGAGATCGAGGAGATCGTCACGCGGATGCCCGGCGTCGTGGAAGCGGCGGCGATCGCGATCCCGGACGAGAATTCCGGCGAGGCGGTGAAGCTGTTCGTCGTAGCGAGCGATCCGGAGCTGACGGCGGACAAGGTCAAAGCGTTCTGCCGGGACAATCTGACCGGCTACAAGCGGCCGCGCGAGGTCGAGTTCCGCGACGAGCTGCCCAAGAGCGGCGTCGGCAAGGTGCTGCGGCGCGAATTGCGCAACTGAGCCGCCGCGACTGAACCATCGGCGGCAGCGGCGGCGGTGACTTCGGCCCGAGGGCAGGTGGCGACGCTTCTCAAGCGACGCCACCTCTGCTAGCCTTTCGGGCCTGACAGGAGGGATCGGCCCGCGAGCGTCGCGTGAGCCGGAGAGGTTTCGTTTTCTCGAAATTCCACGAGATTTCCTCTTCACATTCATCCGCCTGTCGCATATATGGAGGTCACCGGCGACGCGGAACGCGCCGCACGGCAATGGCGCGGGGTGGAGCAGCCCGGTAGCTCGTCAGGCTCATAACCTGAAGGTCACAGGTTCAAATCCTGTCCCCGCAACCAAGTTTCAAACACTCCCGCGAGCCTCGGCTCCGGGAGTGTTTGTCGTTTGAGGCCTGCTTTGGCCCGCTACCCCGTCGTTCCTGGCCCCTTGATCCGTAGGCGATCGTCCGACGTGCCCTGAACCGGCCTCGCTCGCCCGGTCCGCCTTGCAGTCCCCGCCGTGACCACCCCACAGACCAATCTATTCCCGCGGCCCGGATGGGGCGTCCTCGACGCTGCCGGCGAGTGTCGCCATGGCGTCGGCCGTCTGCCCGTTCGCTGGGAAGAAGCTTTCGATGGCGATTCCGGCCAGGGTGACGTCGGTGGCCGTGCCGAACACCGTGGTAGTGCTCAGGAATGTCAGCGGCCCGTGCGGGCTGGTAATGATCAGCGGCACGGCCACCACCGTTTCGGGCGGTTCCGGGTTCGGTGACATGTCGACCGCAATAGGCGCCGGATAGGAGTCGAGCTCCTTCAGGAGGGCGGCCAGTGCCGGGTCGGCCGACAGGGCGACGTCGCGGGCGAGCCGCCGCAGAAGATGCCTGCGCCATTCGGCGAAATTCACGATCCGCGGGGCGAGCCCCTCCGGATGCAGGCCGAGGCGCAGGACATTGACCTCGCCGACGAGGAGGTGCTCCGCGACCCCGGCCGTCAGGACCTCGATCGCAGCATTGGCTGAGAGCAGCGTCCAGTGACGGTCTACGGCCAGGGCCGGATGGGGCGCGTGGCCGGCCAGGATCCGGTCGATAATTTCTCTGGCGGCGGTCAGTTCGGCGTCCGCCAGATCGTGCTGCGGGAAGATCGGCGCAAAGCCGGCCGCAAGGAGAAGGGCGTTGCGCGCCTCCAGCGGCATGTCGAGATGGTCCGCAAGGCGCAGGAGCATCGCACGGCTCGGCGCCGACCGACCCGATTCCAGAAAGCTGAGATGGCGTTGGGAAATGCCGGCGTCGAGGGCGAGGGCCAACTGGCTGAAGCGCCGCTGCTGGCGCCATTGGCGCAGGAGATCTCCAGCGGATTGTCGTGCGCGTGTCATGGCCGTGTCTCCATCGCCCCGGCTGTCCTCCGCAATGACCTCGGACGTAATCGACAGAGGTCCCTTGCGCGATGAGGATCGCCGGCAGCCGCCCGGCGGATCGGGCCGCATCGCTCAGGAAAGGCTGAACCGATGGAACGCAACCCGCGCATTCCCACCCTCCGCACCCTGCTGACCCTCGATGCGGTCACCTGCACCCTGATGGGCGGTCTCCTCCTGGCCGCCTCCGGCCCGCTCGCCGGCATGACGCAGATTCCCGCCGGCTTTCTTTCGGGCGCCGGCATGCTCCTTCTCCCGGTCGCCGCCTTCATGGTCGCCGTCGCCCGGCTTCGACCGATACCGGGCTGGGCGGCTCGCATGGTCGTTCTCGGCAATGCCCCGTGGGTCGTCGCGAGCGTGGCCCTGCCGGCAAGCGGCGTTCTCGCGCCCAATCTCCCTGGCTGGGTCTGTCTCCTCGCCCAGGCCGTCGTCGTGGCTCTGCTCGCCGTTCTCGAGTTCGAGGCGGCGCAGCGGTTCGGCCGGGCACTGGCGTGAAAACGAACAGGGAGGCCGTCATGCCCGCCTACGCCATCGCCCATCTGCGCAATGTCACGCTGAACCAGGGGATTGTCGACTATCTTGAGCGGATCGACGCCACGCTGGTGCCGTTTGGAGGCCGGTTCCTCATCCATGGTGGCGCGAAGGAGCTTTGCGAGGGAGAGGTGACGGACGACATCGTCATCCTCGCCTTTCCGGGCATGGGCCTGGCGCGAGCTTGGTACAATTCGCCGGACTATCAGGCCATCAGGCCCCTGCGGATGCGGGGCGCGGAGGGCGAGATCTTCCTGATCGAAGGTGTCGGCGACGATCACCGGGCGACCGACATCCTGCCCGCAGAGAAGGCCGACAGGGTCTGACCCGTTCGTGCGGCTGGCGGTCGTCGCCATGGCTTGCCGACCGGGGGGAGTTGCCGGGAACGCCCTTCCGGCCCGCTCGGCGCGATCATGTTCGGAGTGTCGGCTTGATCCAAAAGGCCACCCGGCGGGGTGGGCGGAGCATCACCCCGCCGCTTCGCCGGGCGACAACGTCGGTCTAGCAATTGGCAGCGATGCCGTCGGCGTCCTCGGCGGCACGCGCCGTCCGGCAGGCGGCGCTGCGGGTGGCGTTGTTCAGCCCCTCCCTCGCGTCGTCGAGAGCCTTGCTGCCGGCCTCGCGGGCCTGGTCTATCGCCGGTCCGGCGGCCTCGGACAGGTCTTCCAGCGCCGAGCGGGCCGCTTCGCCGGTCTGACGCCCGGCCTCGCCGATTGCCTCCATGGCTTCGCCGGTCTCGCGTTCGGTCGTCGACGGCGCGGGAGCCGGCTCGCTGGTGGTGGACACGGCTGGATCGGCGGCGTCGGTTTCGGTTTCGTCGCTGCAGGCCGACAGGGCCAGAAGGGCCGTCAGGGCGATGGGAACGAGCTTGTTCATGATGGAAACTCCTTTGCCCTGCCATCTAGGCGGCCGGTGCAGGAGGTCACGGGGCGTTGCGGAGAATGCGGCCGGCGCTCGTGCGGCCGGAGAAATGCCGCTTCGCGGCGGGTAGGTTCGCACGACACGCCGAAACAGACGCGGTCACGCGCGAACGAAGCCGGCCAGAACCGTATCGCGATCAACGCAGTCAGAAATGTCGAGATGGGAAAATTGGAGCGGGCGATGGGATTCGAACCCACGACCCCAACCTTGGCAAGGTTGTGCTCTACCCCTGAGCTACGCCCGCCCGCTCCGTGCGGCGCCTGAGCGCCGCGGACGAGCGGTGTATGCCCCAATCGCCGGTGGATTGCAACAGCGAAATGACGGGAATCGAACGGGATTTTCGTGGCGTGCCGCGCGGGCCGGAACGCGCGAGATTCCGGGTGTTTGGTAAGGGATCCGGCGGGGTGCCGAAGCCAGGGGGTGCGAGCGCGCGGCGGTCGGGAAGGGTCGTGAGGTACGACGGGCGCTGCAGGAGGGCGGAAAGGGCCGCGGCCGGACCGAGCTCGGAAGCAGGACGGAGACGACGATCCTCTTCAGGGATCTTTCGGACTGGACCCGAGGTGAGCCGCTCATGCGATGTCGTGCATCCGGTGCTGTGGTGATGTCCGACGGCGTAGCGGTTAGCGCCAGGTCTTCGCAAGCGGGCGCAGGTGCGGTAACGCGGCGCTGTGCGCCAATCGCAAGGGGAGACGCCTGATGAAGGACCGCGACGCTCTGATGGCCTATCTCGACGGGCTCGGCATCGCCACCACGACCGTGGCACATCCGCCGCTGCACACGGTGGAGGAGAGCCAGGCGCTGCGCGGCACGATCGCCGGCGGGCATACCAAGAACCTGTTCCTGAAGGACAAGAAGGGGACGATCTTCCTGGTCGTCGCCGAAGAGAGCCGGACGGTCGATCTGAAAAGCCTGCACAAGCGCATCGGCGCGTCGGGGCGGCTGTCCTTTGCCAGCGCGGAGCAGATGCGCGCGCTGCTTGGCGTCGAGCCGGGATCGGTGACCGCCTTCGGCGTCGTCAACGATCGCGACGGCACGGTCCGCCTCGTGCTTGATGAAGGCCTTCTGATGCACGATATGGTGAACTGCCATCCCATGACCAACGAAGCGACGACGACGATCGCGACGGCGGACCTGATGGCGTTCTTCCAATCAACGGGGCACGAGCCGCTTGTCATCGGGCTCGAGGCGCCGGCCGGCGACGGACAGGCAGAATGAGCGACAATCCCTACGCCCCCTACGGCGGCAATTCCTATGGCGGCTACGGCCAGCAGTCGACCACGCCGGCGGTGCCGTCCGCCGCCGCGCCGCGCCAGCTAGCGGCCCCGGCGGCACCCGCCGCTCCAACGACCACGCTGCAGGGTTTCGGCGACGCCTCCGCCCCGGCGGCGGCCGACCTCGTCAAGGACACGACGACGGCGCAGTTCCCGGCCGACGTCATCCAGGAATCGCGCAACCAGCCGGTGCTCGTCGATTTCTGGGCGCCCTGGTGCGGTCCCTGCAAGCAGCTGACGCCAATCCTGGAGCGCGCCGTCGCAGCCGCCGGCGGCAAGGTGAAGCTGGTCAAGATGAATATCGACGACCATCCGTCGATCGCCGGCCAGCTCGGCGTGCAGTCGATCCCGGCGGTGTTCGCCTTTGTCGGCGGGCAGCCGGTGGATGGCTTCATGGGCGCGCTGCCCGAGAGCGAGATCAAGGCCTTCATCGAGCGCGTCACCAAGGGCCAGGGCGGCGGCGGCAACGATCCGGTGGCCCAGGCGATGGAGCAGGCGAACCAGCTTCTGGCCGATGGCGACGCGGGCGGTGCGGCGCAGATCTTCGGCGCCGTCCTGCAGCACGAGCCGGGCCATGCCGGCGCCACGGGCGGCCTGGCCGAATGCTATCTGGCGACCGGCGACGCGGCCCGCGCCAAGGCGCTGATCGACCAGTACGACGCCGCCGGCGAGGGGACGACCGAGGACCCGGCCGTGGAAGCGGTGCGCACCAAGCTGAAACTCGCCGAGGAGATCGCCCAGCTCGGCGATCCGGTGCTGCTGCAGCAGCGCATCGAGAGCGATCCGGACGACCACCGGGCGCGCTACGACCTGGCGCTGATCGCCCAGGCCAAGGGCGACCGCCAGACGGCGGCGGGGCACCTTCTGGAGATCATCCGCCGCGATCGCAGCTTCGACGACGATGCGGCCCGCACCAAGCTCCTGGAGTTCTTCCAGGCCTGGGGGCCGACCGATTCGGCGACCAAGGACGCGCGGCGGCGCCTGTCGGGCCTCCTGTTCTCCTGACATCCTGCCCCGGACCGCGCCAGAAAGCGCGGTCCGGTCCGGCTTTGCGGGGTGAGGCAGGGCGCGCCGTGCCTGCCGCCTTCTGCCGCATCCCTTGAGATCGCCGGCGACCGATCCAACTTCGGTGTCTGACACGGAGACATCGTTTGGTTCACGCTGGCAATATCAACTACCGGACCGCTTCGGACCTGCCGGACACGGTCCCGGTGTTCCCGCTCTCGGGAGCCCTGCTCCTGCCGGGCGGTCAACTGCCGCTCAACATCTTCGAGCCGCGCTATCTGGAGATGATCGACGACGCCATGGCGGGCGCGCGCATCATCGGCATGATCCAGCCCAGCCTCGGCGGCGGCGCGCGTCCCGACGGCGAACCCGAACTCTGCCAGGTCGGCTGTTTCGGCCGGATCACCTCGCTGACCGAATCGGGCGACGGCCGCTACATCCTCAATCTGCATGGCGTGGTGCGCTTCCGGACCCTGGAAGAGCTGGACACGCGCGCGCCCTATCGATGCTTCCGGGTCAAGCCGTTCCTCGGTGATCTCGATTTCGGCAAGGGCGCGGAAGAGGTGAACCGCGACGCGCTCCTGAAGGCGTTCCGGCAGTACCTTGACGCCAACCAGCTCGAGGCCGACTGGGAAAGCGTCACCCGGGCGTCGAACGAGACGCTGGTCAATGCGCTCTGCATGATGTCGCCCTATGGTGCGGCCGAGAAGCAGGCGCTGCTGGAAGCGCCGGATCTGAAGACGCGGGCCGAGACGCTGATCGCGATCACCGAGATTTCGCTGGCCCGCGATGGTGACGGCGGCGACGGTTCGCCGCCGCACACGCTGCAATAGGCGGGTCATGCCCGGCGGACGGCGATTGCAGCCGGTTGGCCGGCGGGCGATAAGATGCGCAACCGCCGCCGCAACGCCGCGCTGAAGGACACGCCATGACCGAGACGAGCCCCCGGCACCAGGCCGGCCAGCCGGACCCCAAGCTGCTCGAGCTGCTGGTCTGCCCGCTGACCAAGACGACGCTCAGCTACGACCGGGAGCGCAACGAGCTGGTGTCGGAGGCGGCGCGGCTCGCATATCCGATCCGCGACGGCATCCCGATCATGCTGCCGTCCGAGGCGCGCACCCTCGACTGAGCCGCGTTGATCTTTGACGACATGAAAAAGGGCCGGTCGCTGATGCGCCGGCCCTTCGTGCATTGTCTGGATATGCGCGCTTACTGCTGCTTGGTCTCGGGCGCCGGCGTGGCCTCTTGGGCCTGCGTCAGCACATCGTTCTGCGCCATGACGAGGGCGCGGATGCAGCCTTCCTCGTCCTTGGAGGTCTGGGCGGCGCGCGCCGTCTCGACGTGATCCTCGGCCGTCTCGGTCTTCAGGCCGGCCTGGTCGGCCTGGCCGATCAGCGATTCGATCTGGGGCAGGGCCTCGGCGCAGGTCGGGGTCTTCTGCGGCGCGGTCTGGGCTTCCTGGGCGAAGGCGCCGCCGGCGCCGAATGCGAGAACCGTGGCGGCGAGAAGGGTGGTCTTCATGAGGTCACTCCGTCGATGCGGATCGAAGGCTCCGATCCGTCCATGGCCAGAACCTCGGCGCGGTGGATGGCGGAGACGTGACTGCGAGGTGCTCATTCAGGGACGATTTTCGGGCAGGGGCCATGCTGCGGCCATCTCCCCGCCGTGCCGGTTAACGGCCTGGGCGGGGAGGATCGCGCTCATCCGGTCAGCCGAGCCAGTCCAGCACGAAGGCGGCGCAGACCGCGATCGAGGCGACCAGCAGCATCAGCTCGATCAGCGGCAGCCGACGCCGCACCCGCCGCGAGCGGCGAATGTCGTCGCTCGGGTTGCCGCGATCGTCCGTGCAGGGTCCGATCGTGCCTGCCGCCATCAAATGCCGGCTCCGTCGCCCACCGTGGTCGGGTCGGCGCCGTTCTTTCCGGGCAGATCACCGCCGCCGGTCAGGAGCGCCAGGAACGGCCGCAGCACGAAGTCGATCGCCGCCAGGAGAATGGCCAAACCGATTCCCAGCCCGAACAGCAGCGCGAGGATGCCGATCACCACCGCACCGGCCGCCCGGTAGCGGATCAGCCTGCCATGGCCCTTGCGATGCTCGCCCTCGGCGGCGCCGAACCACATGGCCTGCGCCCGGGCGAAGGCTGAGAGCGGCGCCTCGGTCGGAACGGCCTGGGTGACCTCGTCCGAAGCGGAGACCGTGCGCACGATGCCGAGCGCCATGGTCTCGTTGGTCAACGAATCGATCAGGATGAAGGAGCCGAGCTCGCGGTTTTCCTCGTAGGTCGTCGCCATCACCGGCCGGTCGAAGCCGAGGGTGATCTGGCCGATCTCGTTCATCAGGAGAACATTGGCCGCACCGGATTCGAAGGTGTGGATGTCGATGGCGTTGTCGAGGCTGCGCACCGAGGCGGGCGTCGTCGAGGTGGCGAGGCGCGCCACGTAGCGGCCGCCCGAAATCAGGGGCCGGTCGGCCATCCAGAGGATGTCGGCGGTCACGGTCTTCTGGGCCGCGATCGTGTCGGAGGGCCCGACGAGGACATCGCCGCGCGAGACATCCACTTCGCCGGCAAGGGTCAGGGTGACGGCCTCGCCGGCTTCGGCGCTGGCGACTTCGCCGTCGGGACCCCAGACCGCCTTGACGGTGGTGGTGCGGCGGCCGGGCATGACGGCGATCGCGTCGCCGGGGGCGACACGCCCGCCGACGATGGTGCCGGCAAAGCCGCGGAAGTCGAGATTTGGACGGTTGACCCATTGCACCGGCAGGCGGAAGGGCGCCGCGCCGGCGTCGAAGGTCTCCGGCGTTGCCGTTTCCAGGCGCTGCAGCAGCGTCTGGCCGTCATACCAGGGCATGTTCGGCGACGGGGCGGCGATGTTGTCGCCATTCTTGGCCGACAGCGGCACATAGGAGACGTCGGCGAAGCCGAGCTGCGGCAGGATCGCCTCGTAGTCGCGCCGGATCGCCTCGTAGCGTTCCTGGCTGAAATCGACGAGGTCCATCTTGTTGATGGCGATCACGACGCTCTTGATGCCGACGAGCGAGGTGATGAAGGAGTGCCGCCGCGTCTGCGGCAGGATGCCCTTGCGCGCATCGACGAGGATGACGGCGAGCTCGGCCTGCGAGGCGCCGGTCGCCATGTTGCGGGTGTACTGCTCGTGGCCCGGCGTGTCGGCGATGATGAAGGCGCGGTTGCCGGTCGAGAAATAGCGATAGGCGACATCGATGGTGATGCCCTGCTCGCGCTCGGCCGAGAGGCCGTCAACCAGCAGCGCGAAGTCGAGATCCTCGCCGGTCGTGCCGAACTTGCGGGAATCGCGCTTCAGCGTGTCCATCTGGTCGTCGAAGACCGCATTGGTCTCGAAGAGCAGGCGGCCGATCAGGGTCGACTTGCCGTCGTCCACCGAGCCGCAGGTGATGAAGCGCAGGAGGGATTCGGCCGGCGCCAGCACGGGCTGCATGGCGGCCTGGGGATCGACCACGGCCACGTCGCCATCGTCGGACGCGGGGCCCGCGAAGCGTTCGTCCTCGGCGATCACGGCGGGATTCGCATGGCCGGTGAGGGCGGTGTCGACCGCATCCTCGCGGGGGCGTTTCTGCACGGCGATGGTCATGTCAGAAATAGCCTTCCTGCTTCTTCTCTTCCATCGAGGCGCCGGAATCCTGGTCGATGACCCGGCCCTGGCGCTCGGAGGTGCGGGAGCCCCGCATTTCTAAGATGACGTCCTTGAGATCGGCCGCTTCGGATTCCACCGCGCCGGTCAGCGGGTAGCAGCCAAGGGTGCGGAAGCGGACCATCATGTTCTCGACGGTCTCGCCCGGGCGCAGTTCCATGCGCTCGTCGTCACGCATGATCAGCGCGCCGTCGCGGCGCACGATCGGCCGGGTCTTGGCGAAATAGAGTGGCACCACCGGGATGTTCTCCAGGGCGATGTAGTCCCACACATCCTGCTCGGTCCAGTTGGACAGCGGGAAGACGCGGAAGCTCTCGCCCTTCTTCTTGCGGGTGTTGAACAGCCGCCAGGGCTCCGGCCGCTGGTTCTTGGCGTCCCAGCGATGCTCGGCCGAACGCAGCGAGAAGATGCGCTCCTTGGCGCGGGACTTCTCCTCGTCGCGGCGCGCGCCGCCGAAGGCCGCATCGAACTGGTACTTGTCGAGGGCCTGCTTCAGCGCCTGGGTCTTCATCACCTCGGTGTGCACGCGGCTGCCCGAGGCGAACGGGCTGATGCCGTCGCGCACGCCGTCCTGATTGGTGTGGACGATGAGGTCGAGGCCCAGCTCGCGCGCCCGGCGGTCGCGGAACTCGATCATCTCGCGAAACTTCCAGGTCGTGTCGACATGAAGCAGCGGGAAGGGCGGCTTGCCGGGGGCGAAGGCCTTCATGGCGAGATGCAGCATGACGGCCGAATCCTTGCCGATCGAATACATCATCACCGGGTTGTCGGCGGTCGCCGCAACCTCGCGAATGATGAAGATCGACTCGGCCTCGAGCCGCTGCAGATGGGTCATGTGCTTCATTGCGGGAGCCTTTCGAAGGCCGCGTCCCCTTCGGCGGGACGGTTGTTGTCGGCGCGCATGGGCCGGCCGTCGTCATCGACATGCAGGCCGCATTCGCGCTTGGTCTCTTCTTCCCACCACCAGCGGCCGGCCCGCTCGGGCTCGCCCGGCCGGATGGCGCGGGTGCAGGGCGCGCAGCCGATCGACAGGAAGTTCTGCGCGTGCAGCGCGTTCACCGGCACGCCCCCGGCGGCGGTGAAGGAGGCGATGCGCTCGCGCGTCCAGTCGAAGATCGGGTTCGCCTTGATCAGCCCGCGGGCGCCGTCGAAGGCGACGTAATCCATGTCGGAGCGGTTGGCCGACTGGTCGCGGCGCAGGCCGGTGATCCAGCCCGCCGCCCCGGCCAGCGCCCGGCCGAGCGGCTCCACCTTGCGCACGCCGCAGCAATTCTTGCGAAATTCCGGCGCGTAGTAGAAGCCGTCGATGCCCTGATCGTTGACCAGTTCCTCCAGCGCCTCGGCCTGCGGATACATCGCGCGGATGCGACGGCCGTATTTCTCCTCGGTCTCGCGCCACAGCGCGTAGGTCTCGGGAAACAGCCGGCCGGTGTCCAGCGTCTTCACCTGGATCGGCAGATCGTTCGAGAAGATCAGATGGGTGATCATCTGGTCCTCGATGCCGAGACTGGTGGTGAAGACGACGGGGCCGTCGACGCGCGCGACCATCGCCTGCAGGCGTTCGAGCGGCGTCAGGCCCGCGAATTCACCGTTCAGTGTCGCGGCCAGATCGGGCAGGGTTGCGGTCATCGTTTCAAGCCTCGCGGGCGGCCAGCCGTTTTCTCAGAATGCTGCGGTCGTCGCCGTAGCCGTTCTGGTAGTGGCGGCTCATGGTGTCCTTGGCCTCCATCCACTGCTGGACGGGCTGGCGGTTGGCCATGGTCTCGGGCAGCTCCACCTCGTCGAAGCCGCAGGCCAGCGCATCGGCGAACTGGTCGGCGATGAGCGGGCCCGACGCGCGCAGCGTGCCCGCGAAGCCGGCCCGGCGCAGACGCTTGGCCAGCGAGAAGCCACGGCCGTCGGAAAAAGCCGGGAACTCCACCACGACCAGATCGACGTCCGCCAGCAACGGCGCGATGTCGTCCACCGCGGCGTTGTTGGGCACCGACAGGCCGAAGCGGCGGCCGGCGAGCCGGTCCTTCGCCGCCTCGGCCAGGGCCAGCGGCACGATCAGCGCCCCGTCCGTGCCGAGGGCCTCGATGCTGTCGACGCGCCGATAAGTGTCCGAGGTCTCGCCGGTCTCGCGGATCAGGGTCATTCGGCTGCCTCCGTCGCGGCCTGGCGGGAAGCGATATAGGCGGTGAAGCCGGCCTTGAACGGCTCCAGCCCGGCGCGGCGCACGGTCTGGATGAACTCCTCACCCTCCCGGCGCTCGCCGAGATAGACCTCGACGATGCTCTCGATCGCGCCCGGCACGTCCTCGGCGTCGATGCCGGGGCCGAGGCGCTCGCCCAGGGCGGCGTTTTCCGTGGCGTCGCCGCCGACGGTGATCTGGTAGTTCTCCTTGCCGGCCTTTTCGAGGCCGAGAATGCCGATGGCACCGACATGGTGGTGGCCGCAGGCATTGATGCAGCCGGAGATCTTGATCGGCAGCGGGCCGATGTTGCGCTGGCGGTCCTCGTCCTGGAACGTCCGGGCGATCTCCTGGGCGATCGGGATCGATTTCGCCGTGGCCAGCGCGCAATAGTCGAGGCCGGGGCAGGCGATGATGTCGGTGACGAGGCCGGCATTGGCCGTCGCCAGTCCCGCCGCCTTCAGCGCCGCATAGACCGCCGGCACGTCGTCCTTCTTCACATAGGGAAGGACGAGGTTCTGCGAATGGGTGACGCGCAGCTCGGACAGGGAATGGCGCTCGGCGATGTCGGCGAAGACGCGCATCTGCTTGGCGGACATGTCGCCCGGCACCTCGCCGATGGCCTTCAGCGAGATGGTCAGGGCGATATAACCCGGCTGCTTGTGGGCAAAACCGTTCTGCGTGACGAAATGGTCGAGGCCCGGATCGGCGCGGCGCGCGGCCTCCAGCGTCTCGGAGGTGTCGGGCAGGGTCTCGTAGGCCGGCGGCGCGAAATAGGCGGCGATGCGCGCCACCTCGTCCTCGGGCGCATTGATCGTCGGGCCGTCGAGCTGGGCGTATTCGGCCTCGACCCGGCGGCGGAATTCCTCCTCGCCGGTCTCGTGGACGAGGATCTTCACCCGTGCCTTGAACTTGTTGTCGCGCCGGCCCTCGGAATTGTAGACCCGCATGATCGCCTCGAGATAGGCAAGCAGCTCGTCGCGCGGAATGAAGTCGCGAACGATCTTGCCGATCATCGGCGTGCGGCCGAGACCGCCGCCCACAACGACCTCGTAGCCGGGCTCGCCGTCCGGGCCGCGCTTCATCTTCAGCCCGACATCGTGGACCATGATCGCGGCGCGGTCATGCTCGGCGCCGGTGACGGCGATCTTGAACTTGCGCGGCAGCCAGGTGAATTCGGGATGCAGGCTCGACCACTGGCGGATCAGCTCGGCGGTCGGGCGCGGATCCTCCACCTCGTCGGCGGCGACACCGGCGAACTGGTCGGCGGTGACGTTGCGGATGCAGTTGCCGGAGGTCTGGATGCAGTGCATCTCGACATCGGCGAGCATGTCGAGGATCGCCGGCACGTCTTTCAGCTTCGGCCAGTTGAACTGCAGGTTCTGGCGCGTGGTGAAGTGGCCGTAGCCCTTGTCGTAGGTCTCGGCGATGTTGGCGAGCTGGCGCAGCTGCCTGGAGCTCAGCGTGCCGTAGGGCACGGCGATGCGCAGCATGTAGGCGTGGAGCTGGAGATAGAGTCCGTTCTTCAGCCGCAGCGGCTTGAACTCGTCTTCCGAGAGCGAGCCGTCCAGCCGCCGGGCCACCTGACCACGGAACTGGGCCACGCGTTCGCGCACGAACTCCTCGTCGAACTCGTCATAGCGATACATGCTGTGTCCTCTTCAAGCTCGTCTCGGCGCCGGTCCGGCCGGCTGCCATCCCCTGTCGCGCCGATGCGCGGCTCAGGCGGGCGTCTCGTATTCGGCCTGCTTGCCCATGTCCGGATGGATCGACGGGCCCTTCTGGCGCATGGCGTCGCGGAAATGCCGGGCGACCGGCAGGCCGGACCCCCCGATGTCGACGGGAACGAGATAGGGATCGACCACCATGTTGGCGGCGAGCGCCGCCTTGCCCTCGGCTTCCATCGCGTCGGCCGTCTCGGCATCATAGGCGACGCGGGCCTTGGAGGGGTCGAGCGTCCAGCCGCTCTCCGCCAGGAAGACGACGTCACCTTCCAGAAGGTGATTGGCCATCACGATCGCCGGCAGCTTGTCGCCCCTGACCTTCGATCCGGCGCGGTGATCCTTCGCCATGTCGGTTGCTCCCTGCCATCGGCCGCACAAGGCCACGTCGCGTTGACCCTACATAGGCGTATTCGATCCGGGGATCGGCGGCGGGCATTGCCGAGCAGCGGCAAGGCGGGAAAGAATTTGCTGCCGGGGGCGTGCGGGGCGATAGAATCGTTCCAGGCGCCCCGAAACAGCTCTGCTTTGCCGTCGCGGGGCCCTCAGATGGCCTCGCCCTGGAGGAGACGCGGCGAGGCGCCGGAATGCAGGCCGGCGGCCTGGCCGATGAAGAAATCCTTCAGCCGCGGGGTGCGGTCGACCAGCGACAGGCCGAAACTGCGGGCCGCGCGCAGGATGCCGTTGTCGTTGGAGAACAGCCGGTTCAGGACGTCGGTGGTGATGCCCATCTGCACCGTGTCGAAGCGCCGCCAGCGCTGGTAGGTCTGCAAGGTGTCGAGGGCGCCGATGTCGAGCCCGAGGCGGGCGGCCTCGACGACGGTCTCGGCCAGCGCCGCGGCGTCCTTGAAGCCGAGATTGAGGCCCTGCCCGGCGATCGGGTGGATGCCGTGGGCCGCATCACCGGCCAGCGCGATGCGCGGGCGCACGAAGTCGCGGGCCAGCGTCAGGCCGAGCGGGAAGGCGCGGCGGCCTCCCTCGACGGTCAGCGCGCCCAGCTTGTGACCGAAGCGCTGCTCCAGCTCCAGCTCGAACATCATGTCGTCGGAGGCGACGAGGCGGTCCGCCTCGCGGGTCGGCTCGGTCCAGACCAGCGACGAACGATTGCCCTTCAGAGGCAGGATGGCGAAGGGGCCGGAGGGGAGGAAATGCTCCTCGGCGCGGCCGTGATGGGGCCGCTCGTGGGCGACGGTCGCGACGATGCCGGACTGGCCGTAGTCCCAGTGAACCGTGCCGATGCCGGCCATGTCGCGGATCGCCGAGCGCACGCCGTCGCAGGCGACGAGAAGTCGCGCCTCGATGGCGCCGCCGGAGGCGAGTTTGACGCGGATCGAGGCCGGCTTCTGGTCGATGCCGGACACCGCGGTGGCCGCGCGGATCTGGATGCCGAGGGCGTCGGCACGTTTGCGCAGGGCGCCGTTGAGGGCAACATTGGGCAGCATGTGGGCGAAGGGCTCGCCGGGCCGCGCCTCGCCGCCGAAGGTCAGGAAGACCGGCCGCACCGGATCGGAGGTGCGGGAATCGGTGACGATCATCTCGGTGATCGGCTGGGCCTCGTCGGCGACCTCCTGCCAGATGCCGAGCTGCTCCAGCATGCGGATGGCGGCGGCGGCCACGGCCGAAGCGCGGCCGTCGCGCTGCCAGACGCCCTCGGGCGCGGCGTCGACGAGGACGATCTTCAGCGAGGGCGCGGCATCCGCGATCGCCACCGCCGTCGTCAGGCCGACATAGCCGGCGCCGGCGACCACGATGTCGGCGTGCTCGGGCGTGGAATCGGCAAGGGTGTCGTCGGACATGCAAGGCTCCTGATATCGCGCACGCGCGAGGGCGGCGGGGCAGATTCGGTCCGAAACCGGTTGACCATCTGGCGGTTTGTGGTGCAACGCCGGGTCAGGCGAACGGCGGCGATCTGTCCGCGTACCGGAGTGAATCTAGGATGACAGAGGCCGTTGAAAAGCTCCTCGAGACCCTCGACCTGGAGCGGATCGAGGAGAATCTCTTCCGTGGCACCAGTCCGGACCAGAGCTGGCAGCGGGTCTTCGGCGGCCAGGTGATCGCCCAGGCGCTGGTCGCCGCGCAGCGCACCGTGCCAGCCGACCGCTTCTGTCATTCACTGCACTCCTACTTCATGCGACCCGGCGACCCCGCCACCCCGATCATCTACGACGTCGACCGGATCCGCGACGGCGGCTCCTTCACCACCCGCCGGGTCGTCGCCATCCAGCACGGCCACGCGATCTTCTCGCTGTCGGCCTCGTTCCAGAAGGACGAGGAGGGGCTGGACCACCAGGCGACGATGCCGGACGTGCCGGGGCCGGACGAGGTGCCGCATGGCGAGGATCTGAACGAGACGATCCTGAAGCGGGCGCCCGAAGCGGTGCGGCGCTACTGGGAGCGGCCGCGGCCGATCGAGTTCCGGCCGATCTCCTTCGACCATTATCTGACGACGGACAAGCTGGAGCCGGTACAGCGGGTCTGGGTGCGCTGCCCGGGCGAGATCGGCGACGACCGGGCGCTGAACGCGGCGGTGCTGGCCTATCTGTCGGACATGACGCTGCTCGACACCTCGCTCTTCGCCCATGGCCTGTCGGTGTTCGACAAGCGCATCCAAGCCGCCAGCCTCGACCACGCCATGTGGTTCCACCGGCCGGTGCGGGTCTCCGACTGGCTGCTCTATGCCCAGGACAGCCCGTCCTCGTCCGGCGCCCGCGGGCTGACCCGCGGCTCGCTCTATTCCGCCGACGGCATTCTGACCGCGTCGGTCGCGCAGGAAGGGCTGATCCGGCCGCGCCGGGGCGCCTAGAAAACCACCACGACCACCCGGCCTGCATATAAAATGTGCAGATCGGGCTGAAGCCGCGTGCCTCAAAAAGTGGCGCCCGGGGGCCCCGGCCAGAAAAATCGCGTGATTGGCGGTTGTTCGACCCGTTTGGCACGGACCTTGTTTTCCTTTGAGTCAGTCAACCGTCGGGCGCATGACGCTCCCGGCATTCGCTGGCTCAACTCGGCGGTGCTCCCAGCCGCCCAAGGTTCGAGGTGAACATGAAAATCGTGATGGCGATCATCAAGCCATTCAAGCTGGACGAGGTGCGCGAAGCACTGACCGGCATAGGCGTCCAGGGGCTGACGGTCACCGAGGTCAAGGGCTACGGGCGCCAGAAGGGCCACACCGAAATCTACCGCGGCACCGAATATGCGGTGAGCTTCCTGCCCAAGCTGAAAATCGAGGTCGCGGTCGCGGTGGATCTGGTCGACCGGACGGTGGAGGCGATCCAGACCGCCGCCAAGACCGGCCAGATCGGCGACGGCAAGATCTTCGTCTTCGGCATCGACCAGGCGGTCCGCATCCGGACCGGCGAAGTCGACGTCAACGCACTGTGAGAGGAAGCGACCGGACCATGAAGTTCACGAAACTCCTATTCGTCGCCGGCACGCTGACCGGCCTGGCGGCCACCGCCGCCTTCGCCCAGGACGCCGCGCCAGCGGCAGCGGAAGCCGCGGGCCAGGGCTCCGACGCCGCCGCTGCCGCCGTCGCCTACGCTACCGAGCCGAATGTCGCCTACATCTTCAACACCCTGCTGTTCCTCGTGGGCGGCTTCCTGGTGATGTGGATGGCGGCGGGCTTCGCCATGCTCGAGGCCGGCCTTGTGCGTTCCAAGAACGTCTCGATGCAGTGCCTGAAGAACATCGCGCTCTACTCCATCGCCGGCATCATGTACTGGATCGTCGGCTACAACCTCATGTATACGGGCGTCGATGGCGGCTATTTCGGCTCCTTCGGCACCTACAGCTTCGACGCGGTGGGCGGCAACAACCTCGCCACCGGCTATTCGACGGCCTCCGACTGGTTCTTCCAGATGGTCTTCGTGGCCACCGCCGCCTCGATCGTCTCGGGCACGCTGGCCGAGCGCATCAAGCTTTGGCCGTTCCTTGCCTTCACGGTCATCCTGACCGGCTTCATCTACCCGATCGCCGGTTCCTGGCAGTGGGGCGCCGGCTGGCTGTCGGTGATGGGCTTCTCCGACTTCGCCGGTTCCACCCTCGTCCATTCGGTCGGTGGCTGGGCCGCGCTGGCGGGCGCGCTGCTCCTGGGTGCACGCAAGGGCCGCTTCGCCGCCGACGGTCGTGGTGTCGCGATGCCGGGTTCCTCCATCCCGCTCGCCACGCTGGGCACGTTCATCCTGTGGCTCGGCTGGTTCGGCTTCAACGGTGCCTCGCAGCTGGCCATGGGCACGATCAGTGACGTGTCGGACGTGTCGCGGATCTTTGCCAACACCAACCTGGCCGCAGCCGGCGGCGTCGTCGCCTCGATGATCCTGCTGCAGGTCATCTACAAGCGGGTCGACGTCACCATGGTGCTGAACGGTGCCCTGGCGGGCCTCGTGTCGATCACGGCGGAGCCGCTGCAGCCCTCGCCCCTGTCGGCGATCCTGATCGGTGCCGTCGGTGGCGTGATCGTGGTCTTCGCCGTGCCGCTGCTCGACAAGCTGAAGATCGACGACGTGGTCGGTGCGATCCCTGTCCATCTCCTCGCCGGTATCTGGGGCACCATGGCCGTGCCGCTGACCAATGCGGAGACGAGCTTTGGCGTGCAGCTGATCGGCGTCCTCGCCTACGGTGTCTTCACCTTCGTCGTCAGCCTGGTCGTCTGGGCGATCCTGAAGGCGGTGATGGGCATCCGGGTCAGCGAGGAGGAAGAGGCCCTCGGCCTCGATCGAACCGAGGTGGGCGTGGAAGCCTATCCGGAGTTCTCGGTCGGCCGCGCCTGATCCGAACCTGGCGAACGAAGCGAGAAGGGGGCCCCTGCGGCCCCCTTTTCACGTTGGGGGCAGAGATGCCGAACACGTGACCGCAATGCCTAACAAAGCGTCACTCTGGCCGTGAAACAGGCAGATTGCGCGGCCGCGGCGACGGAAATCGCGGCAGATCGGCCAGTTTCGAGGCGCTGCGGGCTGTCTCGGGGATATGGCACGGCTCTTGATTGTCTGCCCGCGGGAGCGCCGCGACGCTTCCTCTTCGGCCTCTTCAGGGGCGCACTGGAAAGAAGAGCGACATGGTCACCACTTCCCGTCTGAAACGCCATCTGCCGGCCCTGGCCGCAGGCCTCGGCCTTGCCGCGGCGCTTGCCTGTCCGGCGCTGGCCCAGGAGGCCGCGGTGGCCGATGTGGCTGCGGCGGCGGCGCCCGTCGTCGAGAAGGGCGACGTCGCCTGGATGATGACCGCGACGCTGCTCGTCCTGTTCATGACGCTGCCGGGCCTTGCGCTGTTCTATGGCGGGCTGGTGCGGGCCAAGAACATGCTGTCGGTGCTCATGCAATGCACCGTCATCGCCGGCGTCGTGATGATCATCTGGGTGGTCTACGGCTACTCCATGGCGTTCGGCGGCGGCACCAGCCCGTACTGGGGCGGCTTCGGCAAGCTGTTCCTCGCCGGGGTGACCGTCGATTCCACCGCCTCCACCTTCACAGACGGGGTCGCGCTGCCGGAATATCTGTTCATTGCCTTCCAGATGACCTTCGCGGTCATCACGCCCGCCCTGATCGTCGGCGCCTTCGCCGAGCGCATCAAGTTCTCGGCGGTGATGCTGTTCACCGTGCTCTGGGTGACGCTGGTCTATTTCCCGATCGCCCACATGGTGTGGGACGGCTCGGGCCTGATCTACAACTGGGGCGCGCTCGATTTCGCCGGCGGCACGGTCGTTCACATCAATGCCGGCATCGCGGCGCTGGTAGGCTGCCTGTTCGTCGGCAAGCGCGCCGGTTTCGGCCGCGACATGATGGCTCCCCACTCGATGACGCTGACCATGGTCGGCGCCTCGATCCTGTGGGTCGGCTGGTTCGGCTTCAACGCCGGCTCGAATCTCGAGGCGACCGGGGGCGCTGTACTGGCCATGCTGAACACCTTCACCGCCACGGCCGGCGCGCTGGTCGCCTGGTGCGTGATCGAGACGATGATGCGCGGCAAGGCCTCGATGCTGGGCGCGGCCTCCGGCATCGTCGCCGGTCTCGTCGCGGTGACCCCGGCCTGCGGTACCGTCGGGCCGGTCGGCGCCATCGTCCTCGGCGCGATCTCCAGCGGCATCTGCTACTTCTTCGTCGATGTCGTGAAGAACAAGTTTGGCTATGACGACAGCCTCGACGTCTTCGGTATCCACGGTGTCGGCGGCATCGTCGGGGCGATCGGCACCGGCATCTTCACCGCGTCCTGGCTGGGTGGGACCGGCGGTGAGGATTTCTCGATCGTCGCGCAGACCACGACCCAGGTCTGGGCCGTCCTCGTCACCATCGTGTGGTGCGGCGTCATCTCGGCGATCCTGTTCAAGCTGGTCGACATGACCGTCGGGCTGCGGCCGACCGCCGAGGCCGAGCGCCAGGGCCTCGATCTCTCCTATCACGGCGAGGTCGCCTACCACTCCTAAGCCACCCTCCCGGGGCTGAGTCGACGGGGGCGGGCGCAAGCCTGTCCCCGTCGGCGTTTGCAAGGGGCGGCGGCCGGCGCCGGGCTTAAAGAAGTTCGCGGTATTCGGGATGGCGGCGGAACTGCGCCTGAACGTAGGAGCATTGCGGCACCACGGTCAGGCCGGCGCCGCGAGCCCAGTCAGCCGCCGCGGCCAGCAGTTCGGCGGCGATGCCCTGGCCGCGTTCGCTGGCCGGCACATAGGTATGCTCGAAGATCGCCGTCGTGTCGCCGGCCATCGTGTAGGTCAGCTCCGACTCGCCGCCCGGCGTCGTGAAGCGACCCTTGCCGCCGTGGTTCTCGTGGCGAATGTCCATGCTTCTGCTCCGTCTGTCACTGTCGTGCCGCGAGATGGGGCCCGACGCTCGGCGTGGCAAGCCGGCAGCGGTTCCGGCGGGCTTTGTCGCGGCCGCCGCAACTTCCTCTTAAGCTTAAACGGGTCTTAACCAGCCGCGCCTACTCTCCGCCTCAAGCAGTGGACCCGCCGCTTCGGGCCGGTCCGCCACGACGAGACAGGCAGGATACGATGGCATCGACGGCGAGTGGCGACAGCCAAACCTCCTTCATCCGGCGGCAGGGCGAACTCTGCGGCGCGGCAGGTCTGATCGGCCTTGCCGGCTATCTGGGCGTTGCCTGCGCCACCTGGACGGTCAGCGATCCGTCGCTGAGCCAGTCGAACCAGAACATGGTCGAGAACTGGGCCGGCCCGGCCGGTGCCGTGGTTGCCGATCTCGCCATGCAGATCTTCGGCCTGGGCGCGGCGCTGCTCGTCGCGCTGCCGGCCATCTGGGGCCTTCTGTTCCTGTCGGGTCTGTCGGTCGATCACATCTGGCGCCGCGCCTGGTACGCGCTGGCCGGCATCGTGCTCGCCTCGGCCGCCCTGGGCTGCCTGCCGGCCCCGGCCGGCTGGCCGCTGCCGATCGGGCTCGGGGGCGTGGCCGGCGACATCGTGCTGAAATTCCCGGCGCTGGCCACCGGCGCCTATCCGAGCGGTCTTCTCGGCTTCGTCTTCGCGGCGATGATCGCCGCACCGGCCGGCTGGCTGTTCCTCAACGGCGCGGGCCTGATCGATCGCAACCGCGCCAAGCCGGTGGCCGACAATCGCCGCCGGCCCATCCAGGACGAGGATGAGGAGGCGGGCGAAAGCCGCGTGGCGCTGGCCATCGGCGCGCTCGCCCATACCGCCTATTCGGTCCGCTCTTCGGTGCAGCGTCACCTGGAAGCCCGGCGCGCGGCGCGCGAGCCGGCGGAATTCGGCGATCGCTTCGACGACTGGCAGGACGACGACTTCGCGACGCCGCAGGCCGCGCCGCAGCCGCAGCCGCAGATGCAGAGCGGGCGCGAGATCCGCGTCGCCGCGCAGGCCGAGACCGGCGCCGGCTATCACGACCCGATGGCGGATTATCCCGAGGACGACGGCATGACCGATGCCGGAAACTGGCAGGATGACGTGCCATATGGCGACGAGTCGGCGGCCTATGACGGCAGCTTCGACGGGCCGCAGCCGGCCCTGGACGACGATGCCATGGTCGTGGGTCCCGCCGACCGCGTGTCGCCCAACGCCGCACCGATCCCCGAGGAAAGCAGCGGCTGGCGCGGGCTTCTGGCCGGCAACATCGTCGCCTTCCCGGGCCGCAAGGCTCCGGCCGCCGAAGCGCCGCGCAGCGAGCCGCGGGGCCGCGCCGAAGGGCAGGGCGCACCCGCCCGGCCGCCGCAGCGCGCCGCCGCGCCGCAGCCCGATGCCGGCGTGCGCGTCGTGCCGCAGGCCACCGTTACGGCCGACCAGCAGCGCCTGCGCACCGGCTCCGGCCGCGCCACGGCCCTGAAGCCGGTCACCACGGTCGCCGACCCGGTGCGCTTCGAACTGCCGTCGATCGAATATCTGACGCCGCCCAAGCCGCGCAGCCGCGACAGCTCGCTGTCGCCCGAGGCGCTGCAGGAGAATGCCCGCCTGCTTGAGGGCGTCCTGGAAGATTTCGGCGTCAAGGGCGAGATCATCGAGGTCCGTCCGGGCCCGGTCGTCACCCTCTACGAACTGGAGCCGGCGCCCGGCATCAAGTCGTCGCGCGTCATCGGCCTGTCGGACGACATCGCTCGTTCGATGAGCGCCATCGCCGCCCGCGTCGCTGTCATCCCCGGCAAGAACGCCATCGGCATCGAATTGCCGAACCAGCGCCGCGACACGGTCTATTTCCGCGAGATGATCGGCTCCGACGCGTTCATCCAGAACAAGGCCAAGCTGCCGCTGGCGCTGGGCAAGACCATCGGCGGCGAGCCGGTGATCGCCGACCTCGCCAAGATGCCGCATCTCCTGGTCGCCGGTACCACCGGCTCGGGCAAGTCGGTGTCGATCAACACCATGATCCTGTCGCTGCTCTACCGGATGACCCCGGCCGAGTGTCGCCTGATCATGATCGACCCCAAGATGCTGGAACTGTCGATCTATGACGGCATCCCGCATCTGCTGGCCCCGGTGGTCACCGACCCGAAGAAGGCCGTCGTCGCGCTGAAGTGGACCGTCCGCGAGATGGAGGACCGCTATCGCAAGATGTCCAAGGTCGGCGTGCGCAATATCGACGGCTTCAATGCCCGGGTGAAGACCGCCATGGAGAAGGGCGAGACGATCTCGCGCACCGTCCAGACCGGCTTCGACCGCGAGACCGGCGAGCCGATCTTCGAGACCGAGGAATTCGACCTGTCGCCGCTGCCCTACATCGTCGTCATCATCGACGAGATGGCCGACCTGATGATGGTCGCGGGCAAGGACATCGAGGGCACCGTCCAGCGCCTCGCGCAGATGGCCCGCGCCGCCGGCATCCACGTCATCATGGCGACCCAGCGTCCGTCGGTCGACGTCATCACAGGCACGATCAAGGCCAACTTCCCGACCCGTATCTCCTTCCAGGTGACGTCGAAGATCGATTCGCGCACCATCCTGCAGGAGCAGGGCGCCGAGCAGCTTCTGGGCATGGGCGACATGCTGTTCATGGCCGGTGGCGGCCGCACCCAGCGCGTCCACGGCCCGTTCGTCGACGACGCCGAGGTGGAGGACATCGTCAATCACCTGAAGAGCCAAGGCGTGCCGGACTATCTCGACTCGATCCTCGAGGAGGACGAGGAAGATGGCGGCGGCGACGGCGGCTCCAGCGGCGGTTCGGGTGGCGGCGAGCCGGACGAGGGCGCCGATCTCTACGACCAGGCGGTCGCGATTGTCCTGCGCGACGGCAAGGCCTCGACCTCCTACGTCCAGCGGCGCCTGTCGATCGGCTACAACCGCGCCGCCTCGATCATCGAGCGGATGGAGCGCGAGGGCGTCGTCGGCGCGGCCAACCATGCCGGCAAGCGCGAAATCCTGGTGCCGACCGAAGACGACCGCATGTGATCGCTGGAGGGCGCGCGAAACAAGGCCAGTGCGCCGCACGCGCGCCCCATTGCTCCCCCAGACTGACGTCCAAGGAAGGGCCCCCCGCGCCGAAACGGCTCCGGGGCCCTATATCCCCCGCATGAGACGAAGGGCGGACTTCGGAACAAGGGAAGTATCCATCACCATGGCCAAGACATTCGACACCATCTCCCGCTTCGCCACGACCCGCGCCCTGGCTGCGACGCTTGCCGTCGCCGCGGTCTGCGGTCCGATGGCGGCCGGCCCTGCTGCGGCGCAGGCCGGTGCCCAGCAGATCGCCGATCATTTCGCCGGCATCCCCTCGATGCACGGCGATTTCGTACAGTTCGATCCGAACGGCCGGCAGACCGAGGGCAAGTTCTATATCGAGAAGCCCGGCAAGGTGCGCTTCGACTACACGCAGCAGCCGCTGCGGGTGATCGCCGACGGCTCCACCGTGGCGATCAACAACAAGAAGCTGAACACCTGGGACACCTATCCCCTGTCGAAGACGCCGCTGAAGCTCTTGCTCGACCGGCGGATCGACCTCTCCCAGGCGAATATCCAGAGCGTGAAGGAAGAGCCGGACCTGACGACCATCGTCATGGGCGACAGCTCGATCTTCGGCAATTCCCGCATCACGCTGATGTTCGATCCGAAGAGCTACGAGCTCAAGCAGTGGACGATCCGCGACCAGCAGGGCAAGGACACCACGGTGATGATCTACAACGTCAAGCATGGCGGTGACATCGCCGAATCGACGTTCAAGATCCCCTATACCGCGATCGCCCAGGGCCAGACCGGCAACTGATACGGCCCGTGCCGCGGGGCTGGCAAGGCCGGCCCTGCGGCCTTCCTCTGGTTTCGCTTCGGCTGCCGCGGATGCGATCCTGCGGCGCCGAGACCAGCATCGCGCCGCGTATCGCAACGCAATATCTCGCTCGAAACAGATTCCCCAAGGTTACTTTCCGTTAATCAAGGGATTAACGCAAGATGGGTGGTCTGAAACGATTCGACCTCCGACTGGCTTAACCACTCGACGACTGCGGTTCGGCAGTCACGAGAAAAGGACACAGTCATGAGTGCAGCAACACCTCGGTTCATCCTTTCTACTCTTCTTGTCGGGTCGGCCCTTGCGGTCGCGTCACCCGCACTGGCGCAGGTCGGTGCCGGCGTCGGCGCCTCGGTTGGCGGCGGCGGCGGCATCAGCGCCGGGGCCGGCGCATCGGTCGGCGGCGGTGTCAGTGCCGGCGGTGGTGCGTCGGTGGCCGGCAGCAACGGCGTCAGCGCCGGAGCCGGTGCGTCCGTCGGTGGCGGCAGTGGCGTGAACGCGGGCGTCGGGGCTTCGGCCGGTGGCGGCGACGGGGTCAATTCGACGGCCACGGCGTCGGTGGGCGGTGGCCGCGGTGCGGACGCCGACGTGTCCGCTTCGCTCGGCGGCGGAACGCCTCTCAATACGACGGGCCGGGTGACCATCGGCGGCACGGCGCAGCCGGGTGCGACCGTCGCCCCCGCACCCACCAGCCCGCAGAATCCCAATTCGGGTGTCGCGCAGGGTTTCGATGGAGACGAGGCGCGCTACTATGCGGCCTTCGAGGGCATGTCGCGGTCGGAGCAGACGGCGATGGTGCGCCGCTGCACCGGCATCATGGCCGATCCGAACGCCTTCGATCGCGGTCTCGTGGCGCTCTGCAAGGTCGTGCAGCAGGCCCGCTGACAGGACCTTCGGCCGGCCGGGCTCACGTCAGGGCTTCGCCGGCCGCAGCCTTCTCCGCGATACCCTGCTGGACCGGCGCCGCCTCGTGTGGCGCCGGTTGCGCGAGCGGCAAGACTTGAACGGTGCCGGCAGGCCGCCTAAGCGGGAGCCCCATCCTTCTCGCCGGAACTGCCCATGCCCTTCACCATCGCGACCTGGAACATCAATTCGGTGCGCCTGCGCATGCCCCTGGTGCAGCGGCTCCTGGAAGAGCGGAAGCCGGATATCCTGTGTCTGCAGGAGACCAAGTGTCCGAACGACCAGTTTCCGGAAAAGGCCTTCAAGGCGCTCGGTTACGAGCACATCGCGATCCATGGCCAGAAGGGCTATCACGGCGTCGCCACGGTTTCGAAGCAGCCCTTCGACGACATCGTGCGCCAGGATTTCTGCCAGATCGGCGATGCACGCCATTTGTCGACGCGGCTGAGCATCGGCGGGCGGCGGCTGCGAGTGCACAATTTCTATGTGCCGGCAGGCGGTGACGAGCCGAATCCGGAGGTCAACGTCAAGTTCAAGCACAAGCTCGACTTCATCGAGGAGATGCGGCTGATCAGTGCCGAGGCGGAGCCGGGCGTCTCCTCGCTGCTCGTCGGCGATCTCAACATCGCGCCCTTCGAGACCGACGTCTGGTCGCACAAGCAGCTTCTGAAGGTGGTGTCGCACACGCCGATCGAATGCGAGGGGCTGCTGCGGGCGCAGGCCGACGGGCGCTGGACCGACCTGATGCGCCATCACGTGCCGATGGACGAGCAGCTCTTCACCTGGTGGAGCTACCGCTCCAAGGACTGGGCGGCGTCCAATCGCGGCCGGCGCCTCGACCATATCTGGGGATCGCAGGATCTCGCGCCCGCCCTGACCGCGATCGACGTGATGAGCGCCGCACGCAGCTGGGAGCGGCCCTCCGACCACGTGCCGGTGCTGGCGAGCTTCGACATCGCCTGAAAGCGGGGCGCCTTCGCGGGCGCGGCCCGCGCTCAGCCCGTGAAGCGGTGCTCCATGGCGAGGATGTCGCCGGTCATCTCGGCAAGCCGGTCCTTCAGCTTGGCATGGAGACCCGCGGCATAGTCGGGATATTCCTCCAGCATGCGCCGGAACAGCGGCCGGGTGATGCGGATCAGTTCGCAGTCGGTGAGCGTGCGGGCGCTGGTCGGGCGCCGGGTCTCGGTGATCAGGGCCATTTCGCCCAGCAGCGTGCCGGGGCCGTAGGTGCCGACGACGGTCTGGTGCGCCGGCCGGCCGCGCAGGAGTGCGATCTCGCCCGAGACGATGACCAGACCGGCATCGGAGCGGGCATCCTCCCGGAACACGAACTCGTCGCGGTGCAGCCGCCGACGCTCGGCGCCGAAGGCCAGCAGCCGCAACTGGTCGGCATGCAGATCCTCGAACAGGGGCACGTTGCGCAGGACGGCGATGTCGCTTTCGAGACTCATCTGGTCGGCGCACCGATCTCCTGCCGGGTTCGCGGCGGCCCGTTGACCAGCACCGTCGCAGCTCTGGCTGCCCGTCGTTTCGTTGCCCGGCGCACCCGGACCTGTTCGCCCGCCATGGGAGCGTTAGCCAATGGTTATACGGGACCGGCGAATCGATGGAAACTCACGACCTGCCGCTTCCGGCCGGCCGGCGGCGCTCATCCGCAGCTTTCCGCGGTCGGGGGGCATCAGGGAACGAGCTTGTAGCCGCCCGATTCGGTGATCAGGATCCGCGCGCTGGACGGGTCCGCCTCGATCTTCTGGCGCAGCCGGTAGACATGGGTCTCCAGCGTGTGGGTGGTAACGCCGGAATTGTAGCCCCAGACTTCCTCCAGCAACACGTCACGGGTGATCACCCGGCGGTCGGCGCGGTAGAGATAGCGGATGATCGCCGTCTCCTTCTCGGTCAGGCGGATCTTGCCGCCCTTGTCGTCGAGAAGCACCTTCTGGCTGGGCTTGAAGATGTAGGGGCCGACCTGGAAGGTGGCGTCCTCGCTGTTCTCGTGCTGGCGCAGCTGGGCGCGGATGCGAGCCAGGAGCACGGCGAAGCGGAACGGCTTGGTGACGTAGTCGTTCGCCCCCGCCTCGAGGCCAAGAATGGTATCGGCGTCGGTGTCCTGTCCGGTCAGGATGATGATCGGCGCCTTGAACCCGGTCTTGCGCAGGACCTTCACCGCCTCGCGGCCGTCCATGTCGGGCAGGCCGACATCCATCACCACGAGGTCGATCAGCCCGGCCCGCGCGGCATTGATGCCCTTGGTCGCGTCGGGCTCCTGCAGGACCGTGAACTCCTCGTGGAGGGAGAGCTGGTCGGCCAGGGTCTGCCGAAGATCGGTGTCGTCATCGACGATGAGAATGCTGCGTACGCTCATGCGATATCGTCGCCCGGTTTTCTCTGCCGTCGCTCCGACGGAGCGGCTCGCGGCTGTAACAATTCGTGATAGACATAGGCGGTTTTCCCGCCGTGTCATGGTCCAGTTGCGAATGATTCCAAAAAAACCGGTGCTGATGGTCCGGCGCGCGCCCGGCAATCCCCGTCGCGGCATCCTGTGTGCCGGGCCTTTGCGCCTGCCCTGCGCGCTCGGCCGCTCGGGCACGACGATCTTCAAGCGGGAAGGCGACGGTGCGACGCCGGTCGCCGCGATGGACGTGCTGTCGGCCTGGCACCGGCCGGACCGGATGGCGCGCCCGGCCACGCCGCTGCCGATCCGGCGGATCCGGGCCGATGTGGACGGATGGTGCGATGCGCCCGACCACGCGGCCTACAATCGCCATGTCCGGCTGCCGTTTCCTGCGAGCGCCGAGCGAATGGCGCGCGCCGACCGGCTCTACAATTTCGTCGTGGTGCTCGACTGGAACATCCGGCAGCGGGGCCGGGGCCGCGGCAGCGCGATCTTCCTGCATGTCGCCAAGCCCGGCTATCCACCGACGCAGGGCTGCGTCGCGGTGGCGCCGGCCGACATGCTGCGGCTGGCACCGTATCTGAGGCGCGGCGCAAGGCTGGTGGTGCAGCGCTGATGCGCGGCGTTCGCCAGCGGCCCGACAATTCGTCACATGCAACCGCGTGCGAGCCTGCGGAGTTGACCCGTCAGGCTTACGGTTTGCCGGGAGTGGCCCCTGGGCGCTCCTGACAGGTTGCATGGAGACGGACATGGAACGCAGCGAAAACACCGACAATCCGACCATCGAACAATACGACCAGCCGACCGGCGGCTGGGGCTCGGTCAAGTCGCTCCTGTCCCACGCCAAGGACGAGGGCATGCTGGCGTCCACCCTGTGGGCGACCCTGCAAAAGCAGAACAAGGCCGACGGCTATCAATGCGTCTCGTGCTCCTGGGCCAAGCCCGCCGAGCCGCATACCTTCGAATATTGCGAGAACGGCGCCAAGGCGACCATCTGGGAAACGACACCGAAGCGTTGCGACCGCGAGTTCTTCGCGAAACATACGGTGAGCGAGCTTCTGGAGTGGACGGACCACGATCTGGAGAAGCAGGGCCGGCTGACGACCCCGATGCGCTACGATCGCACGCTCGACCAGTATGTGCCGGTGAAGTGGGAGGACGCCTTCCGCGAGATCGCGGCCGAGCTGAACGCCATCGATCCGAAATCGGCGGTGTTCTACGTCTCGGGCCGCGCCGCGCTCGAGACCTCGCATATGTGGCAGCTCATGGCGCGGATCTACGGGTCCAACAACCTGCCGGATTCCTCCAACATGTGCCACGAGTCCACGTCGGTCGGCCTGCCGGAATCGATCGGCTCGCCGGTGGGCACGGTCACGCTGGACGATTTCGACCAGTGCGACATGATGTTCTTCTTCGGCCACAACACCGGCACCAATGCGCCGCGGCTGCTGCACTGGGTGCAGGAGGCGCGCAAGCGCGGGGCGCCGGTGATCACCTTCAATCCGGTGCTGGAGCGCGGCCTGATGCGCTTCAAGAACCCGCAGTCGCCGACGGAGATGCTGTCCCCCGACGAGGGGACCAAGATGTCGAGCGACTATTACCAGGTGCGCGGCGGCGGCGACATCGCGGCGATGACCGGCATCGCCAAGGCGGTCTTCGCCCTCGACGATGCGGCCCAAGAGACCGGCCGGCCGCGGGTGCTCGACGTCGATTTCATCGAGACGCACTGCCACGGCTTCGACGAGTTCGAGCGCTTCGTGCGGCAGGCGGACTGGGACGAGATCGTACGCTGCTCCGGCCTGCCGCGGGACGAGCTTGAGCATGTCGGCCGGGTCTACGCGAAGGCCGAGAAGGTCATCGGCAATTACGGCATGGGCCTCACCCAGCACCGACACGGCATCGAGAACGTGCAGATGCTGGTCAATCTGCTCCTGATGCGCGGCATGATGGGCAAGCCGGGGGCCGGCATCTCGCCGATCCGCGGCCATTCCAACGTACAGGGCCAGCGCACCGTCGGCATCACCGAGAAGCTGAAGCTGATCCCGGTGGAAAAGTTCGAGGAGTTCTACGGCTTCACGGTTCCCAAGGAGGACGGTCTCGACACGATCGGAACCTGCGAGGGCATTCTCGACGGATCGGTGAAGGCCTTCGTGGCGCTGGGCGGCAATTTCTCCCGCGCCATTCCCGATACGGCCCGGATGGAGGATGCCTGGCGGCGCATGCGCCTCAATGTCCAGATCTCCACCAAGCTCAACCGCAATCACCTGCTGACGGCGGAGATCAACTACATCCTGCCCTGCATCGGCCGGATCGAGCGCGACACGCAGGCGAGCGGGCCGCAGACGGTTTCCATGGAGGATTCCACCGCCTGCATCCATGCCTCCTTCGGCCACCGCGAGCCGGCGTCGCGCGAGCTCCTGTCGGAGCCCAAGATCGTCGCCGAACTCGCCAAGGCGCTGGTACCGGGCAAATCGACCGTTCCGTGGGATGAATGGGTCGGCGACTACGCCAAGGTCCGCGACGCGATCGAGCGGGCCTATCCGACCGATTTCCGCGACTTCAACAAGCGCATGGGCACGCCCGGCGGGTTCCACCGCGACATCGGCGCCTCCTATCGCGAATGGCGCACAGAATCCGGCAAGGCGAATTTCCTCACCCCGGACACCTTCGACGTCGACCCCGACATCGATACGACCAGTGCCGATGTGCTGCGGCTGATCACCCTGCGTTCGAACGATCAGTTCAACACGACGATCTACGGCTATGACGACCGCCTGCGCGGGGTGTTCGGCACCCGCATGGTCATCCTGATGAACGAGGAGGACATGCAGCGGCTGGGTCTTCGGAACGATGATCGCGTCGATGTCCAGACCCATACCGACGACGGGATCGTCCGCAAGGTCGAGGATTACCGGGTCCATGCCTGGGCAATGCCGAAGGGCAATTGCGGCGGCTATTATCCTGAGTTGAACGCGCTGCTGCCGCTGTGGCACCATTCCAAGCGGGCCCATGTGCCGGCCGCCAAGTCGATCCCCGTGCGGCTGACCAAGCGGGGCCGGCAGGCCGCGGCCTGAGCCGGCTCCCGGACTTCTGTCGCTGACGGCCAGGGAATCATGCGCGAGACGGACGCCTGTCGATCAGGCGCCCGTCCACCGCCAGACATTGGTGCGCTTAATCTCGGCATCCTCCAGGGCCCGGGTGACCGGCACCTCGTAGGTCGCCAGCCGGCTGACACGATCGGCCGGCAGATAGGCCCGGCCCGGATCGCCGACGAGAATAGCGGTGCCCTCGGCGCTCAGCCGGTCGAACCACGGCGTGATCCGCCGGGCCATGTCCGCGTCGAAGAACACGTCGCCGGCAAGCAGGATGTCGGCCTGCGGGATCTCGCCGATAATGTCGCGCGCCTCGAAGCCGACCGGCGTTTCGTTGAGGGCGGCGTTCAGGCGGATCGCGGCGGCACAGAACGGGTCGATGTCGTAGCCGGTGACGGTCGCCGCGCCGGCACGCGCCGCGGCGATGGCGACGAGCCCGGAGCCGGTCGCGAAATCGGCGACGCGCCTGCCCCGGACGAGCTCGGGCCAATCGAGGACATGACGGGCAAGCGCCTGTCCGCCGGCCCAGGCAAAGGCCCAGAAGGGCGGCGGCAGGCCGATCGCGTCCAGTTCCGCCTCGGTCTTCAGCCACAGATCATGCGCCTCGTCGGCCAGATGCAGCCGGATCTCCGGGACATGGGGCGGGGCGAGGATCGCCGTGTTGGCGCGGATGAAGCGCTCGGCATCGGCGGGGACGATGCGATCCATCATGCCGGAGCGCTTGGCTGCACGGGTGTTGACAGGGGGGGGCCGCCGGGGCGGCCCGCACCGTTCTGCAGGAAGCCGATCAGGCTTCGCTCTTCACCCGATCGCTCTCGGCGCGCAGCTTGTCGATGAGGATCGACGCATCGGCCTTGCTCAGCGTCTCGTCGAAGGGGTGGCCGGTCTCCTCGCAGAGGGTCTTGAGATAGGACCCCTGTGCCCCGGTCATGGGCTCGCCGCCCGTCGTCCAGGTTTCGGGGTCCTTCTCGGTGTTCGAGCCGGTGTCGACCTTGGCGTTCGCAGTATCCATGACGTGTCTCCGAAGATTGTGTTGTTCCGGAAATGTTCATGGCGCGGCTCCGTTCCTCCAACGTCGCAGCAATGCCGTTACTGCGGCTATTTGCCCTTGGCCCTGGCGGGGTCGAGCCCGCCCATCTCGCAGACTTTGCGGAACTCGTCCGGTTCGACCGGCTGCACCGACAGGCGGGAATTGTTGACCAGCACCATGTCCTTCAATGCCGGCTCGGCCTTGACCGCATCGAGGGTCACCGGATCGGGCACGTCCATCACCGCCTTGATGTCCACGCACTCCCACTTGCCGTCCTTGGCGGTGGAATCGGGATGGGCCTCGGCGATCACCTCGACGATGCCGACGACGGCCTTGCCCTCGTTGGAATGGTAGAAGAAGCCGCGGTCGCCGACCTTCATCTCGCGCATGAAGTTGCGGGCCTGGTAGTTGCGGACACCGTCCCACTCCTGCCCCTTGTCGCCGGCCTTTTTCTGATGGTCGAAGGACCATTTGAACGGCTCGGACTTGAACAGCCAGTAGCGCATGCCTTCGCTCATGCCGTCGCTGCCGGGTTCTTGATGGCCCAGTTCCAGGGGCGCACGTCGACCCTGGCGAAGAGCCCGGCCAGCGCATAGGGGTCCTTCGCCGCTGTCGCCCTGGCCGCCTCCAGCGAGTCCGCCTCGATCACCACCAGACTGCCGCAGGGCTTGTCGTCGGGGCCGAGGAACGGGCCGGCGAATTTCAGTCCGTCGCCGAGACCGTGCAGGAACGCCAGATGGTCGGCGCGGGTGTCGAGGCGCAGCTGCAGGCTGTCCGGCTTGTCGTCGCAGAGAATGGCAAAGAGCATCGGGTGATCCTTGTCTGGTGGGTCAGAAAAACGGCACGCAGGCGAACGCCCGGTGCCGCGGGTTCAAACGGTTTCCCGCTTCAAAGGGCGGGCGAGCAGGGCCTCAATCGCCGCGTCGATGTCGAGCTGGCCGGCGAGGATCGCGGCGACGGTGGCGATGATCGGCGCGTCGATGCCGTGCTCCTGTGCCAGACGGGCCGCGATCTCGGCGGTGAACACGCCCTCGGCGAGCTTCAGCCCGGCGCGGTCGTCGCCGCGGCCGAGCGCCATGCCATAGGCGAAGTTGCGCGACTGGGCGCTGGAGCAGGTGAGCACCAGATCGCCGAGGCCGGAGAGGCCCATCAGCGTATCCGGGCGGCCGCCGAGCGCGGCGCCCAGCCGGCGCAGCTCGACGAAGCCGCGGGTAACGATGGCGGCCTGGGCGGAGGCGCCGAGGCCACGGCCGGCGACCGCGCCGGCGGCCAGCGCCAGGACGTTCTTCAACGCGCCGCCCGCCTCGACGCCGCGCATGTCGGCGGTGGCATAGCCGCGGAAGGTGTCGGTGGACAAAAGCCGCGCCGCCGCGTCGGCGGACTCTTCGGTCTCGGCCGCGATGGTCACGGCGGTGGGCAGGCCGCGCGCCACGTCGGCGGCAAAGCTCGGGCCGGAGAGGACGGCGCGGGGGCGGCCGGGCAGCACCTCGGCCAGAACATCGGTGGCAAAGCGGCCGGTCTCGCACTCGATGCCCTTGGAGCAGAGGATCGCCAGCCCGTCGCCCGCAATGTGCGGAGCGAGTTCGGCGGCGACGGTGCGCAGGCTCTGGGCCGGCACGACGAAGAGGACGGTGCGGGCGCCGGCAAGCGCTTTGGCCGGGTCGCTAGTGGCGGTCAGGCCTGCCGGCAGCATCGTGTCGGGCAGATAGCGCGGGTTGCGCCGGCTCTCGTTGATCGCCGCGACGGTCCCGGCGTCGCGGGCCAAGATCCGCGGTGCGTGGCCGGCGCGGGCATAGAGGCAGCCCAGCGCGGTGCCCCAGGCGCCGCCGCCGATGATGGCGAAGTGGCTCATGCCTTGGCTCCCCGTCGGCCGAAGCCGATCATCGGCGCCGAATCCCCGTCCAGGGGCCAGCGCGAGCGCACCGGTGCATCAAGGCCATCGACCATGCCGGCCTCGAAACGCTCCAGCCCGGCATAGGCGATCATCGCCGCATTGTCGGTGCACAGCGCCAGCGGCGGCGCGACCAGCCGAACGCCGGTTCGCGCGGTCTGGGCCTCGAGCGCGGTGCGGATTGCCCGGTTGGCGGCAACGCCGCCGGCCACCGCCAGCACCGGATCGGCGAGATCGGGAAAGCGGTCGCGGAACTGCGTCAGGGCGCGGCCGACCCGATCGGCAAGGCTGTCGGCGGCGGCAGCCTGGAAACCGGCGCACAGATCGTCGACATCGGTCGGCGACAGCGGCGCGGCGGCCTGCGCCGCCATGCGCAGGGCCGTCTTCAGGCCGGAAAAGGAGAAGTCCAGCCGTGGATTGCCCTTCATCGGGCGGGGCAGGGCAAAGCGCTTCGGATCGCCGGCGGCCGCGCGCCGCTCGACATGCGGCCCGCCGGGATTGGGCAGGCCGAGCAGCTTGGCGGTCTTGTCGAAGGCCTCGCCCAG
The DNA here is from genome assembly GCF_000153465.1 of Aurantimonas manganoxydans SI85-9A1. GTDB lineage: Bacteria > Pseudomonadota > Alphaproteobacteria > Rhizobiales > Rhizobiaceae > Aurantimonas > Aurantimonas manganoxydans. The sequence continues at coordinate 4,261,011 of NZ_CH672387.1, forward strand.
CGCGTCGTCGATGGTCGTGCCCCAGCGCTCATAGGCGCCGAGCCCGCGCACCAGCACGATCTGGCTGTGGCCGCCGGAGACCAGCAGCAGGAGATAGGGATAGGCGAGGCGATCGGTGAGGCGCGGCGTCAAGGCGTGGCCTTCGAGATGATTGATCGCCAGGAAGGGCAGCCGGCGCGCGGCGGCGATGGCCTTGCCGGTCATGGCGCCGACGATCAGGCCGCCGACAAGGCCGGGGCCGGTGGTCGCGGCGACGGCGGACAGCTCGTCGAAACCGATGCCGGCTTCGTCCATTGCCGCCTTCACGATGCCGTCCAGCGCCTCGACATGGGCCCGCGCGGCGATCTCCGGCACGACACCGCCGAAAGCGGCATGTTCCTCGACCTGGCTCAGCACCACGTTGGAATGGATCACCGGCGCGCCCGCATCGTCGCGCCCGACGACCGACGCGGCGGTCTCGTCGCAGCTCGTCTCGATGCCGAGGATCAGGGGGCGGGGCGGATTGGCAGGCGTCACGTTCGGTCCGGGCGGTAATGGCGTGCTGCCGACATAGGCGATCGGCGCGCGTCCCGCCACCGTCGATCGCCGCTCGGAACCGGTCGGCGGCGGTCGAAATTCCGGCCCGGACGGTTCCGGTGGGCGACCGGTCGTCCTATGAACGAGCCGACGACATGTAAAGCGAACTGACGGGGCAGACCATGGCCAGCGACATCATCCGGATCGGCACGCGCGGCAGCCAGCTTGCCAAGGCGCAGGCGAGCGAGGTGCGCGCCCGCCTGATGGCGGCGCACGATCTGCCGGAGGAGGCCTTCGAGATCGAGGTGATTTCGACCACCGGCGACCGCATTCTCGACCGGCCGCTGTCGGAGGTGGGCGGCAAGGGGCTGTTCACCAAGGAGATCGAGGCGGCGCTGATCGACGGGCGTGTCGATATCGCCGCGCATTCGTCCAAGGACATGGCGACCGCTTCGCCGGAGGGTCTGGAGGTCTCCGCCTATCTGCCGCGCGAGGATGTCCGCGACGCCTTCATCGGCCGCACGGCGGCGACCATCGACGAACTGCCGCACGGGGCGACCATCGGCTCGGCCTCGCTGCGCCGCCAGTCTCTGCTGAAGCGGATGCGCCCGGACCTGAAGGTGATTACCTTCCGGGGTAACGTCCAGAGCCGGCTGCGCAAGCTGGAAGAGGGCCAGGTGGACGCCACGCTGCTGGCGCTGGCCGGCCTCAACCGCATGGCGATGCAGGACGTCGCGACCGAAATCCTCGAGGTCGAGCGCTTCCTGCCGGCGCCGGGACAGGGGGCGATCTGCATCCAGAACCGGATCGGCGACGAACGGGTGCACGGCCTCGTCGCGGCGATCGCCGACCCGCGGACCACCGTGGCGCTGACCGCCGAGCGAGCCTTCCTCGCTGAACTCGACGGCTCCTGCCGCACGCCGATCGCCGCCCATGCGGTGCTGGCCGAGGACGGGACGGTCACCCTGCACGGCATGATCCTGACGCCGGACGGCAGCCGGATGCACGAAACCCGGCGCACCGGCATCGCCGCGGACGCCGAAGCGCTCGGCCGGCTGGCGGGGCGTGACGTGCTGGACGCAGCGGGGCCGGGCTTCTTCGACGGCTGGGGCGCCTGACGCCGCGGGGCGGGCCATGGCCCGGGTGCTGATCCTGCGCGCGGCGGACGCGGCTGTGCAGACGGCCGAGGCGCTCGCCGCGCGGGGCCATCGGCCGCTCGTTCTGCCGGTGGAATCGATGCGGACAATCGGCGGCCCCGCTCCGACGGGCGACTTCGCCGCGCTTGCCGCGACCAGCATGCGCGCCGTGCCGGCCCTGGCGAAAGTGTTTTCGGGCGACGGGCGCCCGGTCTTCGCGGTCGGCGAGCGGACCGGCTCGGCGCTGCTGGCGGCCGGCTTCACCGATGTGCGGGTGGCGGCGGGGGAGGCCGAGGATATTGCCCGGCTGGCCCGGGACGCAGGGCTCGGCGAGACCGCGACGATCCTCTATGCCGCCGGACGACCACGCACCGGGACGCTGGAAACGGCGCTGACGGCGGCGGGAATCGGCTGCCATGTCTGGGAGGTCTACGAGACGGTGGCCCATCGCCCGGAGCGGAGCGCCGTCGCAGCTGTCCTGGACGAGGGGCCACCCGACGCGGTGCTGCTGCTGTCGGCTGGGCAGGCGACGGCCTATGGCGAACTGGTCGCGACCTGTCCCGATCTCTTTCAGCCGGCGCCGAAGATCCTGGCGCTGTCGGCGCGAATTGCCGCGGCCTTGCCCGCAAATCTCGCCGAAACGGTACGCCTATCTGACGACACGCGGCTTGCCTCGCTTTTCGAACGGCTCGACTAACCTAGTTGAAGGATCAGGTTTGATGCGGCGCTTGCGCGGCCCGTGCGAATGAAGGACGAATAGCGTGAATGCGTGCGGTGCGGAAATCGACCCGATATCCCTGCCAAGCCCGGTGAGAATGGAGCAGTTTCGATGACCAACCGTCCCCGGCGCTCAAGGCCGAGCAAGACGCGCGGCCAGACGATCGATCTCAAGGCGGAAAAGAACGAACCGGTGACCGACAAGAACAACGACGACACTGGCGCGACGGCCTCTGCCAAGCCCGCCGGCCCGACCGACGCATCAAAGGATGGCAAGACGGCGCCGAAGACCGGCGCTGCATCCACGGCGTCCGCCGGCACGGCGAAGAGCGAGGTGAAGTACACCTCGAGCCGCGGTGCGAGCGAGCCCAAGGCCGGCGATGCGACGGCATCGGGTCCGGCCGGGACCGGTGCGGCCAAGGCCGAGCCGTCGAAGCCGGCAGCGACATCGTCGCCGGCCGCCAAGCCCGCCAGCGATCCGAAGGCCTCCGACAAGACCGGCTCCGCCGGGGCGGCGACCGCTGCAACGCCGGCGTCGGCCAGCGCTGCGACCGGCGCCAAGCCGAGCGACGCCAAACCGGCAACCGCGCCGGCCTCTGCCGCAACGGCCGCCAAGCCATCGAGCACGACGGCGTCCCCGGCGACCGGCACGGCGGCGAAGCCGGCAACGGGCAGCGCGACCGCAACACCGACGACGGCATCGGCGACCGGGACTCCGGCGGCCACCGCGGGCAAGGACGCATCGAAGCCTGCGGCTTCCAGCGGCGCGGCTTCGCCGACGTCCGCGGCTTCCGGTTCGGCGCCATCCTCCGCAAGCGGTGGATCTGCGACCACCACCGGCAGCTCGCCTGCCAAGCCGACATCCGCTCCGGCGTCGGCAACCGCCTCGACTGCAACCGCCGGCAAGCCCGCCTCGACGGGTTCGGGCGGCACCGGTTCGACCACGGGCGCTTCGCGGCCCGCATCGGCAACGCCAACCACGACGGGCACCCCGGCTGCCGGCAGCAAGCCGGCTTCCGCCGCAACGGGGTCCACGACGTCCTCGTCCGGCAGTTCCAGCCCGAGCGCGGCGTCCCGCACGACCGGTACTACGGCTGCATCGACCGGCCGCACGACGACGTCGGCTGTGACCGACCGGTCCTCCGGGCTCGGCTTCGGCGGCGCAGCTGCGGCGGGCCTTGTCGGCGCGATCGTCGCCCTGGTGGGCGGCGCAGCGCTGCAGTCGGCCGGATATCTGCCGAATTTCGGTGCGACCGAGCAGACCACCGGCGAAAGCTACGCCAGCCAGAGCGCGCTGCAGGATCTCGATGGCGAAGTGGCGGCCCTGCGCGAACAGTTCGCGGCGCTGCCGGCGACACCGGCTGGCGATAACGCGGACACGCAGGCCCTGACGGGCCGCGTCGATGCGCTGGAACAGGCTGCCGCCGCACCGGCGGACGACAGCGCCGCACAGGCGGCGGAAGCTGCCCGCACGGCCGCGGAGGGTGCGACCCAGACCGCGACGGCGGCCCAGCAGGCCTCCGACCAGGCCGGCCAGACCGCCAGCGCCGCGCAGGAGGCGGCGACAGCGGCCCAGTCGAGCGCCGATGCCGCCGCCAAGGCAGCCAGCGATGCGCAGGCGACGGCCGCCAGCGCTCAGGAGGGCGTCGCCGCGATCAACGAGACGATTGCCGGCTTCGACAGCCGGATCGCCGCTGTCGAAGCGCGCAACCTGCAGGCCTCCAAGGCGTTCGCCGCGGCCAATCTGAAGGCCGCCATCGACGCGGGCGGGCCGTTCATGCAGCAGCTCGAGAATTACGCGCAGATCGCCGGAGGCGCGGGTGCGACCGAGGAGTTGCGGGCCCTTGCGGCGGATGGCGTGCCGACCGAGCGCGAGCTGGCGACGCGCTGGCCCGAGGTCGAGGACCGCATCGCCAGCCAGCTGACGCCGGTTGCGCCGGATGCGCCGGTGGGCGACCAGCTTCTGTCGGGCCTGCGCTCGCTGGTGCAGGTGCGGCCGGTGGAGCCATCGGCTTCGGCAGAGCCCGGCGAAGGCGGACCGAACGAGAGCCTGGCGCGGCTCGACGCGGCCATCGGTGCGGGCGATCTGGCGGGCTGGACGGCCGAATGGCAGACGCTTCCCGACGCGGCCAAACAGGCCAGTCAGGATTTCGCCGATCAGGTCGAAGCCCGGCAGACCGCCGACCGGGTCATCGCCGACGCGCTCGCGTCGGCCACGGCGCCGGCCCAGCCGGCTGCCCAGGACAATCAGGGCTAAGGAACAGACATGCTGCGAATCCTCGCCTTCCTTCTCGTCGTTCTGGCCGCCGGCATCGGTTTTGCCTGGCTGGCTGACAATCCGGGAAGCGTCACCTTCGTCTGGCAGGGCCAGCAGGTGGGCACCAGCCTGATGGTCTTCCTCATCGGCCTCGGGGTCCTGATCTTCGCCGTGCTGCTCGTCGTCTGGCTGGTGCGGGCCTTCTTCAAGACGCCCGGCGCCATCGGCAACTGGTGGAGCACGAGCCGGCGCGACCGCGGCTACAAGGCCCTGTCGAGCGGCATTATCGCCGCCGGCGCCGGCGATGCCGTGCTCGCCCGCCGCATGACCAAGCGCAGCGACAAGCTGCTTGGCACGCGCCGCGAGCCGCTGATCCGCTTCCTCGACGCCCAAACGGCAATGATCGAGGGTGATCACGCCCGTGCCCGCTCCGCCTTCGAGCAGATGGAGCGCGATCCCGAGACCCGGCTTCTCGCTCTGCGCGGCCTGTTCCTCGAAGCCGAGCGCGTTGGCGACGAATCCGCTGCGCGCCACTATGCCGAGCGCGCCGTGCGGATTGCGCCGCATGTTCCCTGGGCCGGTGGCGCCGTCCTGGAGTCGAAATGCCTTGCCGGCGACTGGGACGGGGCGCTCGCCATCCTGGACGCTCAGAAGAACACCCGGCTCGTCGATCGTGACGAATCCAAGCGGATGCGCGCCGTGCTCCTGACCGCCAAGGCGATGACGCTGTCGGAGCGCGATCCGGCCGGGGCCAAGACCGCCGGGCTGGAGGCGCAAAAGCTCGCGCCCGACCTGCCGCCTGCGGCGCTGGTCGCCGCCGAGGCGCTGTTCCGTCTTGGCGATTTGCGCCGCGGTTCGAAGGTGCTGGAGACCAGCTGGATCAGCCAGCCGCATCCCGACATCGCCGAGGCCTATGTGCATGCCCGGCCGGGCGATTCGCCCGAGGACCGGCTGAAGCGGGCCCGCAAGCTGCACGGCCTGCACAGCGGCGCGGAAGCCGAGATGAGCCTGGCGCGTGCGGCGCTCGATGCCGGCGAATTCGATCTGGCCCGCAAATCCGCAATGGCTGCAGCCGATGCGGAGCCGCGCGAGAGCACCTATCTGCTGCTCGCCGATATCGAGGAAGCGCAGACCGGCGAAGTCGGCCGGGTGCGCGAGTGGCTGGGACGCGCCATCCGCGCGCCGCGCGATCCGGCCTGGACGGCCGACGGCGTCGTGTCGCGCAACTGGGCGCCGATCTCGCCGGTCACCGGACGTCTCGACGCCTTCGAATGGAAGGTGCCGGTCGAGCGGATCGGCGATGGCGACGGTCCGATGATCGACGCGCATGATGGCGAGGTCGATCACGGTCCTGCAAAGACGATCGGTGCCGAGGCGAAAACGCCCGAGCCGACCGCACCGGCAGCCGTGCCTGCCGCAACGCCTGCGCCGGCCAAGCCGGCGGCGGCCGAACCGGCAAAGCCGGCCTCGCCTCCCGCGGCGAACGGCGGCGGAACTGGCGGAGCGGCGACCCAGCCGGCCGCCAAGGATGCCACAAAGCCGGCGGAACCGCGCAAGCCCGAGGCAGTTGACCCGCCGAAGGAAACCAGACCCGCGCCGACCAGCGAAGAGCGCAAGGAAGCGCGGTTCGGCTGACGGCTCTTGAGGCCGACGGCCGCTCACGGCGAGGAACGATGTTCGAAGCATTCCGCGATTTTCTGCGCAATATCGGGGCCGGGCCGGCGGAAAGCCGCAAGGACCCGGAAGACGATCTGCGCGTGGCGACGGCCGCGCTCCTGTTCCACATCGTGCGGGCGGACGGCGTGGTGACCGATGACGAGCGCACCCGCCTGCACGACGTCCTGCGCGAGGAATTCGCGCTGGCGCCCGACGAGGTCGACCGGATCGTCGCGGCGGGGGACGAGGCCGACACGGAGGCGGTGGATCTCTATAACTTCACTTCGGTCCTGAAGAACCGGCTGGGGGAGGCCGAGCGGATCCGCTTCGTCGAGCTGCTGTGGGAGGTGACCTATGCCGACGGCTCGGTTCACGAACTGGAAGACAATCTGATCTGGCGGGTCTCCGACCTGCTCGGCGTCTCGACGCGGGACCGGATGTTGATGAAGCGGGAGGCAGCGACGAGAAGCGGGGTCGGCGACTGATTTCATGGCCTATTACGACAACAGCATCAGTGACGGCGCCGATACGGTCGCGCAGGCCATTGCCCGGCATGCCTATACGCTGGAAACCGACGATCCCCGTCCGATCCTCGTCGTCCTGCACCAGGAAAGCTCGACGCCGGGGCGTGTCGGCCAGGTCTTCGACGCCCATGGCGTGCGCATGGACATCCGCCGGCCGGTGATGGGCGATGCCCTGCCGGAGACGCTGGACGGCCATCGCGGGGCGGTGGTCTTCGGCGGCCCGCCCAGCGCCAACGATACCGACGCCCATCTCGTGCGCGAGATCGAATGGATGAAGGTGCCGCTTGCCGAAGAGCGCCCGTTTCTCGGCATCTGCCTCGGCGCGCAGATGCTCGCCAAGCATCTCGGCGCCGGTGTCGGCAGCCATCGCGAGGGGCTGGCCGAGGTGGGCTTCTATCCGCTGAAGGCGACGCCGCAGGGCCGGGCGCTGCTGCCGCACTGGCCGGAGATGGTCTATCAGTGGCACCGTGAAGGCTTCGACCTGCCGTCGGGCGCGACGCTGCTGGCCGAAGGCGACTGGTATCCGAACCAGGCGTTCAGCTACGGCCCGAATGCCTATGGCGTTCAGTTCCATGCCGAGCTGACCTTGGCGATGATGCATCGCTGGACGACCCGCGGCCATGCGCGGCTGACGTTGCCCGGCGCCCAGGGACGACGCCAGCATTTCGACGGGCGGGCGATCTACGACGCGCCGGTCCGACGCTGGCTGGAAGAGTTCCTCGCCCGCATCTTCGGGGCGCATCCGAAGGCCTGAACCCGTCGCGGCGAACGCGGCGACCGGCGTCGGACGCACGGGGCGGATGCTCGGCCGTCCTGCGTGCATCTTTGCAAATGCTGCGACGTAGCGTAGCGATCGGCTGAAGGGCGCGGGCATCGCGTGGAAGGCTGCACGTCAGGCCGGACATTCGGTCCGCCATGTGTGCGGCCGCTGGAGATGGCATGATCGAGAAGCGGCTGGTGTTCGTGTTTCCCGGCTTCGAGCCCATGCCGATCACCGCGCATATGGACCGCTTCGCGCGCGCTGCGGCCCGGACGGCTCCGCTCTGGGACACGCGGCTGGCCATCGAGCCGACCGATCGCCGCGCCGAGAGCGAGGCGGCGACCCATCACGGCGTGCTGCGGGCCGAACTGACCGGCCATGGCTGGCGCACCCATACCGATCTCGTCTTCTGCGACTGGAGCGACCTCATTCTGGCCTATGCCGGACGCTCGTCGCTCCGGCGGCTCTTCAGCGGGCTGGCCGGTCTCGGCGACTTCCTCGTCACCGGGACGGTGTTCCGGTATGCCCGGGTGAGCTGGCGCTATCTGTTCTTCTATCTGTTTCCGCTGGTCGTTCTGGCCGGCATCCTGTTCGGCGGCTGGATCATCGGTCGCCTCGTTGTAGCGCTTGCCCCGCTGCCGGGACCTGCGGGCCTGCTCGTGGCCGTTCTCGCCGGGCTCGCGACGGCCTGGGCGCTTCTGCTCTATGCCAACCGCCGGCTGCACGTGCTCACGGCGATGGACGACTGGGCGATGGCCCGCGATTTCTGCCGCGACCGCAATCCCGCCATTGCGCGCCGGATCGACGCCCATGCCGAGGCCATGCGTCATGCGGTGGCCGGGACGGAGGCGGACGAGATCGTGATCGCCGCACACAGTCTCGGCGCGAGTCTGGCCGTCCTCGCGCTGGGCCGGGCGCTTGCGGCGGGGCTGCGCCGCGACCGCCCGCTGCAGGTGCTGACCGTCGGCTCGAGCCTGATGAAGACCGCCCTGCACCCGGCGGCCGGCGCCCAGCGCCGGGCGGTGCGCGAGATCGTGGTGACCCATGCAGTGCCCTGGATCGACGTGCAGGGCCTGTCCGACCCGATCAATTTCTACAGATCCAATCCGGCCCGCTCGCTGGGCATCAAGGAGGGCGAGGCGCCTGCGGTGGTGCGGATCCGCTTCAAGCGGCTGGTGACGACGGCCACCTACCGGCGCATCAAGCGCGATTTCTTTCGCCTGCACCGGCAAATCGTCCTCGCGGTCGAGCGGCGCAGCGCCTATTCGTTCCACATGCTTCTGCTCGGACCCCGCCCGCTGGTCGATTACGGCCGCCTCGAAACCGTCGACCTGCCACCGCTATCTCCACCGGCGACGGGCGAAGGAGCGCGGCCGTGACGCCGGCGCTCGTCGGATCGGTGGCCTGGGCGCTGATGGTCGCGGGCTGGTACGTGATCCGCTACCCGTTCGAGCGTCGGGCCAAGCGCGCCCGTGTCGAGCGCAGCCGCCGCGGGCCCGCGGAAACCCTGCGCATGGCGATCTCGCTGACGGGGCTCGGCATCCTGCCGGGCGTGTTCGTCGCCACCGGCTGGCCGAGATCCGCGACCTACGATCCGGCCTGGTGGCAGATCGCTCTGGGGCTCGGCGCCATGGCGGGCGCGCTCGTCCTGTTCCGCAAGACCCACAAGGCGCTGGGCAAGATGTGGTCGGTCTCTCTCGACATCCGGGAGAAGCACAGGCTGGTGACGTCCGGCATCTACCGGCGGGTGCGGCACCCGATGTATTCGGCCTTCTGGACGATGGCGCTGGCGCAGGCGCTGCTGGTGCCCAACTGGATCGCCGGGCCGGCGGGGCTGATCGGCTTCGGCATCCTCTTTGCGGCCCGTGTCGCGCCGGAAGAGCGGATGATGGAAGAGGCCTTCGGCGACGAGTACCGCGCCTACCGGGCCCGCACGGCACGGATCATTCCCGGCATTTTCTGACCCGGCCCCGATGACCCACGGACCGCGGGGCGAGCCAGTGCCTCAGCCGCGGCCGTCGTAGCTGAGTTCCGGCGCCGGCACTTCGGGGGCGGGCTCCGGCTCTGCCAGATGCGGACGCGTCCGATAGACCGCGTAGGAGCCGATGGCGATCGCCCCGAGGGCGGGGATGACGATCTGGGTGGCCAGCACCGGCTCGCCAATCGCTGCGCAGATCGCGCCGCCGACGAGGCCCGCTCCCATCTGGATGAAGCCCATCATCGCCGAGGCGGCGCCCGCCATGTGCGGGAACGGCGCCAGCGACGCGGTGGTCATGGCCGGCATGACGAAGGCGATGCCGAAGGCGTAGAGGCCGACCGGCACCATGATCGACAGGTAGGTCACCGGCAGGACCGCGATCGACAGGGCGATCGACAGAGCGCCGGCGCCGATGAAGCCGAGACCGACCGGCACGAGGCGATAGGCGCTGGTGCGGGTCATCAGGTAGCGCATCGCCAGCGAGCCGGAGAAGAACATACCGGACTGGCCGAGCATGCCGATGCCGTATTCGGTCGGCGTCAGCCCGGCGCGCTCGATCAGCACGAAGGGCAGGACCGTGGCGAGGGTGTAGAGCGCGCCGACCGAGCCCGCGACGGTGAGGCTGGTGGCCATGAAGTGGCGGTTGGTGATCAGCTGCCGGTAGGAGTGCAGGATCGCCTTCGGCTGGATGCGACTGGGATCGGGCACGACGGTCTCGCGCATGGCGCCGAGGGTGACGCCGATGACGATCAGGCCGAAGAACATCATCACGACGAAGATCGCGTACCAGCCGGCGAGCTCCAGCGTCAGGCCGCCGATGGTCGGGGAGACGGCGGGACCGAGCGCCAGGATGATGCCGATGGTGTTCATGATCCGCGAGGAGGTCTCACCCTCGAACTGGTCGCGGACGATGGCGCGGGCGGTGGCGACGCCCACCGACGCGCCGACACCCTGCAGGATGCGGGCGGCGATCAGCATCTCGACATTCGCTGCGGCCATGGCGAGGATCGCGCCGGCCAGGTACAGCACCATGAAGCCGAGGGTGGTGACGCGCCGTCCGAAGGCGTCGGACATCGGCCCGCAGACGAGCTGGGTCAGCGCGAAGCCGGCGAAATAGACCGCCAGCGACAGCTTGATCATCGATTCGGTGGTGTCGAACTCGGCGACCAGCGTCGGCATGGCGGGCGTGTAGAGCGCCATGGAAATCGGGCCGATCGCCACGAGGCAACCGCCGATGAGGCTGGTCCGGCGCTCCGACATGATGGGCGCGCGGGCAGTTTGTGCGGTCAAGGCGGCGGTCCGTGGTGAGGGGCTGTCCGGGAAAGGGACGGCAACGCCGCGCGATCGCGCGCCGTTCCGTCCCGATGACCGCCATCTAGGGCCGCCGCGCCGTCCCTGCCAGACGTAAGGGAGCCTTAGGCTGCGCCCTTGACCCGCATGTCCGCAACATCGGCGAGGGGCTCCGGCTCGTCGCGGTCGTCGCCGTCGCTCAGCGGCACGTTGGTCAGGTTCGCCCGCATCTTGCGCATGATGAGGTCGACGGTCCTGCGCTCGTCCTCGGACAGGCCGCTGACGGTGCGCTCGTAGACCGCAAGGGCGACGGGCCGGGCTTCCTCGAACACCCGCTCGGCGGAACTGGTCGGCGCGATGACCTTCGCACGGCGGTCGTTGGGATCGACCGAGCGGCTGATCAGGCCGCGCGCCTCGAGCCGGTCGAGATAGGCCGACAGGGTCATCGGTTCGACGCCCATCCGTTCGGCCAGAACAGCCTGGCGCGAGCCGCTGTAGCGGCCGACATAGGCAAGCGCCCTGATTTCGCCCGGTGTCAGTTCCATTCCGGCGTCGATGACCGCTTTCTCGAAGGCCTGCCGATACAGCCGCCCGAGGTCCACGATAACAAAGCCAAGGGCGTTGCCCGGTAGAAGTTGCGACATTGGTTGCGGCCCTTGTTTCACGTTTTCCGGTGAGCCGTCCCGGGATAGTGTCCCACCATGTGGTGTAGCTGACGGCGATGGCCGTGCGGTTCCGGCCAAGCCGGATTGATCAGCGTGCCACGGCTGGCAGGCTAACGAACGGATCATCGCTCAGGGGAGCGACGGATTCCAGTGTCATGTACCTGGCCCGCTGAACCGCCCACTCATCATTTTGCTCGAGCAGCAGCGCGCCGACGAGGCGCTGGATGGCCTCATCGTTGGGAAAGATGCCGACGACGTCGGTGCGCCGCTTGATCTCGCCGTTCAGCCGCTCGATCGGATTCGTGCTGTGCAATTTGGCCCGATGCTCCCTAGGGAAGGTCATGTAGGCCAGCACGTCGGGCTCGGCCTCGTCGAGGATGGCAGCGAGCTTCGGCACCTTTGGCCGGATCTGGTCGGCGACGGAGCGCCATTGCTGGCTGGCGGCCTCTGGCGTCTCTTGGGCAAAGGCGGTGGCGATGAAGGCGGAGACGACACGACGGCCGCTCTTGCCAGCATGGGCCAGGACGTTGCGCATGAAGTGCACGCGGCAGCGCTGCCATGTCGCCGTTAGCACCTTGGTGACCGCGGCTTTGATGCCCTCGTGAGCGTCGGACACGACGAGCTTCACGCCGCGAAGGCCGCGTCGGGTCAGCTTTCTCAGGAACTCGGTCCAGATCGGCTCGGCTTCCGAGGTGCCGATCTCCATGCCGAGAACCTCACGCCGGCCATCGGCGTTGACGCCGACGGCGATGATCACGGCAACCGAGACGATGCGGCCGCCGCGGCGGACCTTGAGGTAGGTGGCGTCGATCCAGAGATAGGGCCAGTCGCCTTCGATCGGCCGCTCCAGAAAGGCTTTTACCTTGCCGTCGATCTCTTCACACAGCCTCGACACCTGGCTCTTGGAGATGCCGGTCATGCCCATCGCCTTGACCAGGTCGTCGACCGAGCGCGTCGAGATGCCCTGGACATAGGCCTCTTGAATGACGGCCGTCAGGGCCTTCTCGGCCATGCGCCGCGGCTCCAGAAAGCCGGGAAAGTAGCTGCCCCTGCGCAGCTTTGGGATGCGCAACTCGACTGTGCCGGCTCTCGTCTGCCAGTCCCTGTCGCGGTAGCCATTGCGCTGGGCGAGGCGCTCGGCACTCTTCTCGCCATAGCCGGCGCCAGTCGCGGCACCGACCTCCAGTTCCATCAGCCGCTCGGCGGCAAAGCCGATCATCTCGCGCAGCAGATCGGCATCAGGGGTCTTCTCCAGAAGGCTGCGCAGGCCCATCATGTCATTGGTCATCAGGGGATCTCCGGTTGCAGTTAGGTCTCGCAACCCAAGCCTAACCGGAAACCGCTGGTGACCACCGCGCCGCCAATCTCGTCCTACAGCGCGATGAAAGGCGCGGACGAGATTGGCGACGCTATCGCCGAGCTACACCACCTATGGGGACACGACCCGTCCCGGCTCTGAATGACATTACTCGCTCAATGCCGGGGCGTAGGATCTCACCCTGTCGGCGCGACCAGAATAGCACGATGGTCTTTCATCTGAACCCTGTCCGCATCATCTACACGTGGAACACGCGCATGGCAGAGGCGGATAAAGGCAGACAGATGAACGATTTGCACCACGCAGTCCCGCTCGAAGGTAACCATCCTGACGCATTAGCCAGCGAAGTACCTGACTTCAATCAATTCCGTCCCGAAGATTTTCCGGACGCGTTTCGCGCCGCCATGGGCGAGCATCTGTCTGAAATCACGGCGATCGCCGAGAACCCGGCGCCTGCCGATTTCGACAATACGATCGCTGCCCTGGAGCGCGCCGGCCGGAAGCTGGAGGAGGTGGCGCGGATCTTCTTCACCCTCGCCGGTGCCCATACGAACCCGGCATTGCAGGGGATCGAGCGCGACGTTTCGCCGCTTCTCTCGCGTCATTCGTCCCAAATCACTCTCAACGCTGCGCTTTTCGCCCGTATCGATGCGGTCCATGCCGATCGCGACGCAGCGGCGACTTTGACCCCGGAAGACCGGCGGCTTCTCGACCGGATCCATGCGGGCTTCGTGCGCAGCGGCGCGCGGCTCGAAGGGGCCGATCGCGAGCGGCTGGCCGAGATCGACGCCGAACTCTCGTCGCTCGGCACCCGCTTCTCCCAGAACATTCTGGCCGACGAACACAATTGGGTGATGAGCCTCGAAAAGGACGATCTGGCCGGTCTCCCGGACGATCTGATCTCGACCATGGCCGGTGTTGCCGCCGATCGCGGGCTCGAGAACTACGCCGTCACCCTGTCACGCTCGGTGGTCGTGCCGTTCCTGTCCTACTCGACGCGGCGCGACCTGCGCGAAAAGGCCTTCCGCGCCTGGACGAACCGCGGGGAGAACGAGGGCGCGTCCGACAACCGGCAGATCATGGCCGATATTCTCCGGCTGCGGGCCGAGAAGGCGCGGCTGCTCGGCTTCGACAGTTTTGCGGCCTACAAGCTGAACGACACGATGGCCAAGACGCCGGTCGCCGTGCGCACGCTGCTCGAAGAGGTCTGGGAGCATGCCAAGACGCGCGCGGCCGACGATGCGGCGGCGCTCCGCCAACTGGCCGGCGAGCGCGGCGACAATCATCCGCTGGAGCCCTGGGACTGGCGCTATTACGCCGAGCAGCGGCGGCAGCGGGAGTTCGCCATCGACGAGAGCGAGCTGAAGCCGTATTTCGAGCTCGACCGGATGATCACGGCCGCCTTCGACGTGGCCGACCGGCTGTTCGGCCTCTCCTTCACGCCCTTGCCCGCGGCCAAGGCCTGGCACCCGGATGTGCGGGTGTGGGCGGTCGCCGACCGCGACGGCCGGCCGCGCGGGCTCTTCCTCGGCGATTACTTCGCCCGGCAGTCGAAGCGGTCCGGCGCCTGGATGAGCGCGCTCCGCAGCCAGCACAAGCTCGATGGCGGGCAGCTGCCGATCATCTACAATGTCTGCAATTTCGCCAAGCCGAGCGCTGGCCAGCCGGCGCTGCTGTCGCTCGACGACGCCCGCACGCTGTTTCACGAATTCGGCCATGCGCTGCACGGACTCCTGTCCGACGTGACCTGGCCGTCGCTGTCCGGCACGTCGGTGGCCCGCGATTTCGTCGAGCTGCCCTCGCAGCTCTACGAGCACTGGCTCACCGTCCCCTCCGTGCTCGCGGACCATGCACGGCACGTGCGGACCGGCGAGCCGTTGCCCAAGCCGCTGCTCGACAAGATGCTGGCCGCCAAGAGCTTCGACGCGGGCTTCGACACCGTCGAATACACCGCCTCGGCCTTGATCGATCTCGGCCTGCACGAATTGCGCGAGGTGCCGGACCAGCCGCTGGCGGTCGAGCGGGCGATGCTGGAAGAGCTGGGCATGCCGCGCGAGATCGTCATGCGGCACCGCTCGCCGCACTTCGCTCATATCTTCTCGGGCGACGGTTATTCGGCCGGCTACTACTCCTACATGTGGTCGGAGGTGCTCGACGCCGACGCCTTCGAGGCGTTCGAGGAGACCGGCGACCCGTTCGATCCCGAGACGGCGGGGCGGCTCCTGGAGCATGTCTATTCGGCCGGCAATTCGCGGGACGCTGCGGATCTGTACACCGCCTTCCGGGGCCGCATGCCGACCTCCGCGGCGCTGTTGCGCAAGCGCGGTTTCGTGACCGGCTGAGGCCCGGGCCGACCTTTGCGGCGGCCGGCCCGGAATTTCGCTGGCGCCGCCGCAGTTTGGAACGACTTGAAAGTTTCGCAGGGTTGCAATCGCCCTGCCACGCAAGACGGCGATGGTGCGGGCCTCTTTCAGCCGGAGGTTCCCCGATGTCCGCGAAACGCTTTCCCCTGTCCCGCCGCCGCTTCCTCGCCTCGTCGGGGGCGGCGGCGCTCGTCGCCGGTTCCGGCCTAGCCATGCCGGCGATCAGCCGTGCGGCCAGCCGCCCTGCCTTCACCCACGGCGTCCAGACCGGTGACGTCAATGCGACCTCCGGCATGGTGTGGACGCGGGCCGACCGGCCCTCGCGCATCGATTTCGAATGGGCGACGACCGAGAGCTTCGCCAATGCGCAGAAGCTGCACAGCCTGACGACGCTGCCGGAATCCGACTTCACCGCCAAGCGCCTGATCGCCGGCCTCCCATCGGACCAGGAAATCTTCTGGCGCGCCGTCGCCACCGATCTCGGCGACGTCAACGGCGTCTCCGAGCCGATCGTCGGGCGCTTCCGCACGGCGCCGGCGTCGCGCCGCTCGATCCGCTTCGCCTGGTCCGGCGACACGGTCGGGCAGGGCTGGGGTATCGACGAGAGCCGCGGCGGCATGACGGCCTATGCCACCATGGCAAAGCACGAGCCGGACTTCTTCCTGCATTCGGGCGACACGATCTATGCCGACGGTCCGCTGAAGGAGAGCGTGGAACTTGCCGACGGCAGCGTCTGGAAGAACCTCCTCATCCCGGAGAAGGAAAAGGTCGCCGAGACGCTGGACGAGTATCGCGGCCAGTGGAAATACAATCTCATGGACAAGAACGTCCAGGCGATGAATGCGCGCGTGCCGACCTTCTTCCAGTGGGACGACCATGAGGTCATCAACAACTGGTCCTCGGCCAAGGATCTGACCGCCGACGACCGCTATGCGGTCAAGGACATTGCCCTTCTGGCCGCCCGCAGCGCCCGCGCCTTCCACGAGATGACGCCCATCGGCTACGTCGCCGAGGAGCCCGGCCGGGTCTATCGCAAGATCGCCTATGGCCCGCTGCTCGACGTGTTCTTCCTCGACCTGCGCTCCTATCGCGGCGGCAACACCGAGGGCCTGGAAACGGACGCTTCCGAGGCGACGCAGATGATGGGCGCCGAGCAGATCGCCTGGCTGAAGCGGGAACTGGCCCAGTCCGACGCCACCTGGAAGGTGATTGCCTCCGACATGCCGATCGGCCTCGTCGTCTGGGACAATGTCGGCGACAGGAAGCTGGTCGAGGCGGTGTCCAACAACGACGGCGGCGCGCCGAAGGGCCGCGAGATGGAATTCGCCGACCTCCTGCGCTTCATCAAGTCGGCCGGCATCGCCAACACGGTCTGGCTCACCGCCGACGTCCACTATACGGCAGCCCATCACTACAGCCCGGATCGCGCCGCCTTCCAGGATTTCGAGCCGTTCTGGGAGTTCGTGTCCGGCCCGATCCATGCCGGTACCTTCGGCCCCAACGATCTCGACAAGACCTTCGGGCCGGAGGTGCGGTTCGTGAAGGCGCCGACCGAAGAGCAGGGCACCAACCTGCCGCCGTCCATGGGCCTGCAGTTCTTCGGCCTCGTCGAGATCGACGGCGACAGCGAACAGATGACGGTCCGGCTGATGGATGCCGACGACACGGAACTCTGGACGACGACGCTCGACCCCGCCCGGCGCGGGTGACGCAGCGGCGGGACAGACAGGCCGGCCGAGCCGCGCGCTTCAGCCGGTCGCCCGGTTCCTGGTCGCCGGGCGGCGGCGCCGTGGCGGATCAGCTGTCCTTAATGGTCCGGTCCGGCCAGCGGCCCGCGGCGGCCGGCCCGACGAAGCGGCCGGTGATCGCGCTGCGATGGGCGCCATGGGTGAAGCCGCCGCCCTCGGTCTCGCTGATCGTCGTGTTGGGGTGTGTCTCGGCGTAACTCTTGGTCACGTACTGGCCGGACCCGGCGTTCCGAAAGGTTTTTCCGCTGTCAGTCGTCATGGGGTGTCATCCTTCCGCAGGACTGCGAATCGAACTCCAGCGGGCAAATGGTTCGTCGTTTGTTCCGTTGTGTCAAGTCCGGTCGTGGCATGTATCGCGCTGGGTTGTTGTGTCCGGGGCGCAGAATGACTATGTGGGTTGCTCGTTCGGTCGCATTCGCACCGTCTTCCGTGAAGAGGACGGGCGGGTCGCGCCGCATAAACACGCCTCCACCTTTCGCACCCGCACAAATTGCTGTATGGGAGCGTGGAATTCGCGCCGGGTGGACCATTGATGGTCCCGCCGCGGCCTTAACTCGTTTCCGGTGACACTTATGAAGCTCCGCAACATCGCGATCATCGCGCATGTCGATCATGGCAAAACCACACTCGTCGACAAGCTCTTGGCGCAGTCGGGATCGTTCCGCGAGAACCAGCGCACCGAAGACCGCGCGATGGACTCCAACGATCTGGAGAAGGAGCGGGGTATCACCATCCTGGCCAAGGCGACTTCGGTCGAGTGGAAGGACACCCGCATCAACATCGTCGACACCCCGGGCCATGCCGACTTCGGCGGCGAGGTGGAGCGCATCCTGAACATGGTGGACGGCGCCGTGATCCTGGTCGACGCGTCGGAAGGCCCGATGCCGCAGACCAAGTTCGTGCTCGGCAAAGCGCTCAAGGTCGGCCTGAAGCCGATCGTGGCGATCAACAAGATCGACCGCGCCGACGAGCGCCATCAGGAAGTCCTCAACGAGATCTTCGACCTGTTCGTCTCGCTCGATGCGACCGAAGAGCAGCTCGACTTCCCGATCCTCTACGGCTCGGGCCGCGGCGGCTGGATGGCCGAGGAGCCGGAAGGCCCGCAGGACCAGGGCCTGACTCCGCTGTTCGACCTGATCCTGAAGCACGTTCCGGAGCCGGACACGGCCGGCAAGGACGAGCCGTTCAAGATGATCGGCACCATCCTCGAAGCCAACCCGTTCCTCGGACGCCTGATCACCGGCCGCATCCAGTCCGGCTCGATCAAGCCGAACCAGGCGGTCAAGGTGCTGCATGGCGACGGCAAGCTGCTGGAAAGCGGCCGCATCTCCAAGATCCTTGCCTTCCGCGGTCTTGAGCGCGTGCCGCTGGACTTTGCCGAGGCCGGTGACATCGTCGCCATCGCGGGCCTGTCCAAGGGCACCGTGGCCGACACCTTCTGCGACCCGCAGGTCAACGAGCCGCTGCACGCCCAGCCGATCGATCCGCCGACGGTGACGATGTCCTTCATCGTCAACGACTCGCCGCTCGCCGGCACCGAGGGCGACAAGGTGACCAGCCGCGTCATCCGCGACCGCCTGATGAAGGAAGCCGAGGGCAACGTCGCGCTGAAGATCGAGGAAGCTGCCGACAAGGATTCCTTCTACGTTTCCGGCCGCGGCGAGCTGCAGCTGGCCGTGCTGATCGAGACGATGCGCCGCGAAGGCTTCGAGATCGGCATCTCGCGTCCGCGGGTGGTCATGAAGGAAGACGAGAACGGCCAGACGCTCGAGCCGATCGAAGAGGTCGTCATCGACGTCGACGAGGAGCATTCCGGCGTCGTCGTGCAGAAGATGTCCGAGCGCAAGGCCGAGATGATCGAGCTGCGCCCGTCGGGTGGCGATCGTCAGCGGCTGGTCTTCCATGCCCCGACCCGCGGCCTCATCGGCTACCAGTCCGAGCTCCTGACCGACACGCGCGGCACCGCGATCATGAACCGGCTGTTCCACAGCTACGCCCCGTTCAAGGGTGAGCTGCCGGGCCGCAACACCGGCGTCCTGATCTCCAACGACACCGGCGAGAGCGTGGCCTTCGCCATGTTCAACCTGGAAGACCGCGGCCCGATGGTGATCGACGCCGGCGTCAAGGTCTATGCCGGCATGATCATCGGCATCCACACCCGCGAGAACGATCTGGAAGTGAACGTTCTGAAGGGCAAGAAGCTGACCAACATGCGCGCGTCGGGCAAGGACGAGGCGATCAAGCTGACGCCGCCGATCCGCATGACGCTCGACCGGGCGCTGTCGTGGATCCAGGACGACGAGCTCGTCGAGGTGACGCCGAAGACGATCCGTCTGCGCAAGATCTATCTCGACTCCAACGAGCGCAAGCGCTTCGACAAGAGCCGCAAGGCGGCCTGATCCGCCGCACGGCATTCGCCGGACACATAAAGGGCCGCGCATTCCATCCGGGATGCGCGGCCCTTTTAGTTTGTCGGTCGGGTGGCGGGCCGCGGCTACTCCGCGGCGTGCTGCATGAGAGCGCTGCCCTCGGCCGCAGCGTCCCGGTACCAGGCTTGTGCGGCGGCGACGCCCGACCCCGGCTCGATCCGTGCGCCGGCGTCGGCCAGCGCCATTTCGGCGACGCCGAGCGCGGTCAGACACATCGCCGCGTTGAGATCGCCGAGATGGCCGATGCGGAAGACCTTGCCGGAGAGCTGGGCCAGCCCGCCGCCGAGCGAGGTGTCGTAACGCTCATAGGCAGTGCGGATCACCGCATTGGCATCGACGCCCTCGGGAACGCGGATCGCCGACACGGTGTCGGAATGCCATTGCGGCGCCACTGCCTGCAGCTTCAGGCCCCAGGCGGCGACGCCCCGCCGCACGCCCTCGGCCAGCCGGTGATGGCGGGCGAAGACGTTTTCCAAGCCCTCCTCGAAGAGCATGTCCAGCGCCACCCGCAGCCCGTGGAAGAACTGTGTCGGCGGGGTGTAGGGGAAGAAGCCGTTGTCGTTGTGGGTGATCATGTCGGCAAAGGCGAAATAGGTGCGCTCCATCTTCGGCCGGTTGTCGCGGGACGCTGCCAGCGCCTTTTCGGAGACGGCCAGGAAGGACAGGCCGGCCGGCAGCATGAAGCCCTTCTGCGAACCGGCGACGGCGAGATCGACGCCCCATTCGTCCTGCCGGAAGTCGATCGAGGCGATGGACGAGACGCCGTCGACGAAGATCAATGCCGGGTGCTGGTGGGCGTCCAGCAGCCGCCGGACGCCGGCGACATCCGAGGTCACGCCGGTCGCGGTCTCGTTGTGGGTGACGAAGACGGCGCGGATCGCATGGGCCCGGTCCGCCGCGATCGCGCGTTCATAGGCATCGAGCGGAACGCCTGCGCCCCATTCCACGTCGATGGCCTCGACGTCGAGCCCGAGCCTTTGGGCCATGTCGACCCACAGATGCGAGAACTGGCCGAAGCGCGACATCAGCACCCTGTCGCCGCGCGCCAGGGTGTTCTGGATCGCCGCTTCCCAGGCACCGGTGCCGGAGGAGGGATACATGAAGACGCGCCCTTCGCGCATCTTGAAGACGCGCTTCAGATCCTCGAAGAGGGGCAGCGACAAGGCTGGAAAGTCGGGCGCCCGCTGGTCTTCCATCGGCACGTTCATGGCCCGCCGGACGCGCTCCGGGACATTGGTGGGGCCGGGAATGTAGAGATGGCGGATACCGTGCTTCATGCGATCCTCCCAGACGCGCAGCCGCGCGAACGGGTGCCGCGAGGCCAGTTGGGGCAGATCTTAATCCGTCGCGTCGGTAAGGCAGAGTTTCAAATTCTGACCTGGGCGTTAGAAAAACTGATGGTCGGCTGCCTGCAGGTGGACAGGGCCCCGCCGCGCCCGAGATGGCGGCAAAGACGAAACGGGGATGGAATGCGATGGGACTGATTTCCGGCCTGATGGGCCTTTCCAGCGATGCGGACGCGACGGCGATCGAGGCGGATCTGGCGCCGATCCTGTTGCCCGGAGAGGGCGTCGAACTCGCCTTCCAGATCGTGCGGGATCTCCTGGTGTTCACCGATCTGCGGCTGATCATGGTCGACAAGCAGGGCATGACCGGCCGCAAGCGGCACATCCAGTCGCTGCCCTATCGGTCGATCACCATGTTCGCCATCGAGACCGCCGGCAGCTTCGATACGGATTCGGAAATGACGCTTTGGGTGTCCGGCCAGTCGCCGATCACCCGGCCGCTGTCGCGGCGCGCCGACATCGCCGGCATCCAGCGGGCGCTGGCACAGGGCGTGCTGGCGCGCAAATTGCCGCGCCTTGGATCCGACCTTCCAGCAAAAACCGGGGGATAGACGTCCGCAGCGTCCCCGCTCGGACTCCCGGACGACTACAGTCGCCGCGAATCGCCGGACGGTGCCGGCGAACTGAGACGGATCGTTCGATGTGGGTTATGGTTAAGCTTCCATGAAGACGCTTGCCGCCGAAATCCGTCTGGCCGAACCCAACGATGCCGCTGCCCTGTCCGCAGTGCATGCCACCTCGTGGCGCGGTGCCTATGGCGGGCTGATCCCGCATGGCAGCCTCGAGAAGATGATCGGCCGGCGCAACGACGACTGGTGGGACACGGCGATCCGCAGCGGCGCGGCGATCCTGGTGGCCGAGTTCTCCGGCGCGCCGATCGGCTACGCTACGCTGGGCCGCAACCGCACCGAGGCGCTGCGCGCCGACGGCGAAATCTACGAACTGTATCTGCGGCCCGAATATCAGGGGCTGGGCTTTGGCAAGCGCCTGTTCGAAGCCGCCGCCGCGCTGTTGCGCGAGCGCGGCCTGAAGGGGCTGGTGGTCTGGGCGCTGGCCGAGAACGACCGGGCGATCGAGTTCTACGGACGCCTCGGCGGCCGCGACATCGCGGAAGGCAGCGAATGCTTCGACACGCGCAAGGTCGCCAAGATCGCCTTCCTCTGGAACTGAGGTCCGCAGCCGGCCGGCGCGCGCCTGGCCGAAGGGGCGGACAGCCTGCGCAGCAGCGTGTTGCGCGGTTTCGCCGGAGCGGCTAGAGCGTCTTCGGGAAAACCGGGCCACCAACGCGATCATCCGTCGCCATGGATCGCTCTCGCGTCCTTCGGGGACATGCGAGGCGGGTCGCCCGTTCGGATCGACAGGCCACATCTGGAAGGACACATCATGCGCATCGACGCGATCGCCCGCGGCAAGAACCCGCCGGAAGACATCAACGTCATCATCGAGGTGCCGCTGGGCGGCCACCCGATCAAGTACGAGATGGACAAGGACGCCGGCTGCCTGGTCGTCGACCGCTTCCTCTACACGCCGATGACCTATCCGGGGAATTACGGCTTCGTGCCGCACACCCTGTCCGACGACGGTGACCCCATCGACGTCCTGATCTGCAACACCCGCCCGCTGTTTCCCGGCTGCGTGATCAATTGCCGCCCGATCGGCGTGCTGGTCATGGAAGACAACAGCGGCGAGGACGAGAAGATCATCGCCGTGCCGTCGCCGCACATCACGCGCCGTTTCGAGAATGTCCGCGAATATGGCGACCTGCCGGAAATCACGCTGCTGCAAATCGCCCACTTCTTCGAGCACTACAAGGATCTGGAGCCCGGCAAGTGGGTGAAGATCGGCGACTGGGGCGACAGCGCCAAGGCGCGGTCGCTGATCACAGCGGCAGTCGAGCGGGCCGAGAACGCCAAGGGCTGACCGGACAGGTCCACAGACAGCATCCAGATACGGGCGTGGCGGGCAACCGCCGCGCCCGTTCTGCATTCGGCCGCCCGAACACAGGGCGGGACGGACGTAGCATGGGAGATATTGACGGACTGATGACTGCGTCATGCGCAGAATGCACACGAGACGTGCAGCAAGAAGCACTACTTTTGTGCAGTGCGATCTCTTACTTGATGGCTATCGAAAACCCCAAACCCTGGAATCAGGATCCCATGTTTCGCCGTCTGACCACCCGCCTCAACACCTACCGCAGGTCGTGTCCCCATAGGTGGTGTAGCTCGGCGATAGCGTCGCCAATCTCGTCCGCGCCTTTCATCGCGCTGTAGGACGAGATTGGCGGCGCGGTGGTCACCAGCGGTTTCCGGTTAGGCTTGGGTTGCGAGACCTAACTGCAACCGGAGATCCCCTGATGACCAATGACATGATGGGCCTGCGCAGCCTTCTGGAGAAGACCCCTGATGCCGATCTGCTGCGCGAGATGATCGGCTTTGCCGCCGAGCGGCTGATGGAACTGGAGGTCGGTGCCGCGACTGGCGCCGGCTATGGCGAGAAGAGTGCCGAGCGCCTCGCCCAGCGCAATGGCTACCGCGACAGGGACTGGCAGACGAGAGCCGGCACAGTCGAGTTGCGCATCCCAAAGCTGCGCAGGGGCAGCTACTTTCCCGGCTTTCTGGAGCCGCGGCGCATGGCCGAGAAGGCCCTGACGGCCGTCATTCAAGAGGCCTATGTCCAGGGCATCTCGACGCGCTCGGTCGACGACCTGGTCAAGGCGATGGGCATGACCGGCATCTCCAAGAGCCAGGTGTCGAGGCTGTGTGAAGAGATCGACGGCAAGGTAAAAGCCTTTCTGGAGCGGCCGATCGAAGGCGACTGGCCCTATCTCTGGATCGACGCCACCTACCTCAAGGTCCGCCGCGGCGGCCGCATCGTCTCGGTTGCCGTGATCATCGCCGTCGGCGTCAACGCCGATGGCCGGCGTGAGGTTCTCGGCATGGAGATCGGCACCTCGGAAGCCGAGCCGATCTGGACCGAGTTCCTGAGAAAGCTGACCCGACGCGGCCTTCGCGGCGTGAAGCTCGTCGTGTCCGACGCTCACGAGGGCATCAAAGCCGCGGTCACCAAGGTGCTAACGGCGACATGGCAGCGCTGCCGCGTGCACTTCATGCGCAACGTCCTGGCCCATGCTGGCAAGAGCGGCCGTCGTGTCGTCTCCGCCTTCATCGCCACCGCCTTTGCCCAAGAGACGCCAGAGGCCGCCAGCCAGCAATGGCGCTCCGTCGCCGACCAGATCCGGCCAAAGGTGCCGAAGCTCGCTGCCATCCTCGACGAGGCCGAGCCCGACGTGCTGGCCTACATGACCTTCCCTAGGGAGCATCGGGCCAAATTGCACAGCACGAATCCGATCGAGCGGCTGAACGGCGAGATCAAGCGGCGCACCGACGTCGTCGGCATCTTTCCCAACGATGAGGCCATCCAGCGCCTCGTCGGCGCGCTGCTGCTCGAGCAAAATGATGAGTGGGCGGTTCAGCGGGCCAGGTACATGACACTGGAATCCGTCGCTCCCCTGAGCGATGATCCGTTCGTTAGCCTGCCAGCCGTGGCACGCTGATCAATCCGGCTTGGCCGGAACCGCACGGCATCGCCGTCAGCTACACCACATGGTGGGACACTATCCCTACCGCA
>NZ_AAPJ01000035.1 GCF_000153465.1 Aurantimonas manganoxydans SI85-9A1
CTCTGACACATGCAGCTCCCGGAGACGGTCACAGCTTGTCTGTAAGCGGATGCCGGGAGCAGACAAGCCCGTCAGGGCGCGTCAGCGGGTGTTGGCGGGTGTCGGGGCTGGCTTAACTATGCGGCATCAGAGCAGATTGTACTGAGAGTGCACCATATGCGGTGTGAAATACCGCACAGATGCGTAAGGAGAAAATACCGCATCAGGCGCCATTCGCCATTCAGGCTGCGCAACTGTTGGGAAGGGCGATCGGTGCGGGCCTCTTCGCTATTACGCCAGAATTCGAGCTCGGTACCCCTGAGTCTAGGTCGGACTAGACCTTGTAAAACGACGGCCAGTCCAGTGTGCTGGAAAGGCCGCCGCCGGCCTTCAGATCCGCCGCGTCGCCGTTGCGCGTGGTGAACAGGAACAGCCCCATCCGGTCGATCTCGACGTCGGCAGCCATCTGAAGCTCGCGACCTCGGCCATCGGACGGGCCTATCTCGCCGGCCTGCCGGACCGAGATCGCGCCGATTTGATGGCGAAGCTGGCGGCCCGCGAGGGCGAGGCCTGGCCGGCGATGGAGGCGGGGATCGCCGCGGCGCTCAAGGATTTCCGGGCGCTGGGCTTCGTCGTCTCGGCCGGCGACTGGAAGCGCGAGGTCAACGCCGTCGGCGTGCCGCTGGCCATCGGTACCGGCGGTCTCGCCTTCGCGCTGAATTGCGGCGGGCCGGCCTTCGCGCTGCCGGCCGAGCGGCTGCGCAGCGACGTCGGGCCGAAGCTGAAGCGCACGGCGCAAGCGGTGCGCGGCGCGCTGGGACTGTAGCCTCGCCGCGCCGCCGGCTTGTGCGATGCGCATAGGAAAATCGTCGCGCATGGGACGAAGTCCCTTTTCCTTCCAGCGCGATGGCAATAGGTTTCGCCGCAATCCGCGTCGGTTTTGGGCACCGGACCGGTCGGTCACACTCAATGGGAGACCCCGATCGTGGCAGCACGCATCATCAGCTTCATCGTCGCGCTT
>NZ_AAPJ01000034.1 GCF_000153465.1 Aurantimonas manganoxydans SI85-9A1
CGACCTTGCGGTCGCGGCCCGAACTGCTGGCGGAATGGGAGTCGACCAGACATGGCGAAGATCGAATCCAGCCTGCCTTTGAACGACGTGACGGTCGTCAGCTTCCCCGAGCCCGACGCGCCGGTCGAGCTGAACGCCTTCGCGGCGCGGGCGGCGGCCCAGTACAAGGACGATTTCATCACCCCGCGGATGCTGTCGGGCATCTGGCGCGGTGTCGAGTTCGTGCTGCTGACGCTGCTCGGGCTGGCTCTCTTCGTCGGCTATGTCGGCGTTTCGACGCATCTGTGGGAATCCTACGTCGTCCTGTCGCTGGTCGGCGCGGCGCTCGGCGTCCTCGCGATCAATCTGGCCGACGGCTACGAGATCTCGGTTCTGAAGGGTCGGGCCGCCCAGCTCTGGCGGATCGCCATCGCCTGGGGCCTGACGCTCTGCTTCCTCACGGTGGGCCTGTTCTTCCTGTTCAACGACGCGGCCTATTCGCGGTTCTGGATGGGCAGCTGGTTCGTCGACGGCGTCTTCCTGATCGAGGTCAACGACAATCCGAACCTGGAGCACGGCGCTTTCCAGCACACTGGACTGGCCGTCGTTTTACAAGGTCTAGTCCGACCTAGACTCAGGGGTACCGAGCTCGAATTCTGGCGTAATAGCGAAGAGGCCCGCACCGATCGCCCTTCCCAACAGTTGCGCAGCCTGAATGGCGAATGGCGCCTGATGCGGTATTTTCTCCTTACGCATCTGTGCGGTATTTCACACCGCATATGGTGCACTCTCAGTACAATCTGCTCTGATGCCGCATAGTTAAGCCAGCCCCGACACCCGCCAACACCCGCTGACGCGCCCTGACGGGCTTGTCTGCTCCCGGCATCCGCTTACAGACAAGCTGTGACCGTCTCCGGGAGCTGCATGTGTCAGAGGTTTCACCGTCATCACCGAAACGCGCGAGACGAAAGGCCTCGTGATACGCTATTTTATAGGTAATGTCATGATAAAATGGTTCTTAGACGTCAGTGGCACTTT
>NZ_AAPJ01000033.1 GCF_000153465.1 Aurantimonas manganoxydans SI85-9A1
AGCGCCGGACCATGGCCTCCCCGAGTGGCAATTCCAGATAGCGTCCGATGGATTGAGCGAGGACGCGGTTGGAGTTGCCGCTGAAGAGTTTCATCGCGTTCTTTCCGATAGCGGGTACCGGTCGGGACGGCTTGGCTATGCCGCTACGGTGGGCCATTCCGTCGCCTCCGGTTCGATGCAGGGGCTCATAGCAACATCGCGCGAAACTTCAACCCGCCGCCTTTCGCAATGCGGGATAAGTTCGGGGCATCGAGGAGGCTCAGCCGGTGCCGGTTGCGACCTGCGCCGCTTCCTGCAGCGTGCGGTCGGCGACGGCTGCGAGCGTCGACAGGCCGATGGCAGCCCACGGGTCCGCGGCGGCACCGGGAACGCTCTCCTGTCCCTGAATGCGCCGGACACGGCGGTCGCTCGCATCGAGCACGTCCCAGACATAGACGAGGGTGGTGGAGGACCCGTCGTTGAACGCCGAGAAATAGCCCTTCAGCCGGACGCTCGACGGTGCTTCGGCCGCTGGGCGGATCCTGACACCCTTGGCTGCAGCGCTTTCCGACAGGGCGCGCGCCAGAAGCACTGCCTTTTCCTCGGGCGCGCCGACAAGCGGCAGAAACTGCACTTCGCCGGACAGGAGCCGCGTGCGGCTGTGGGCCGATCCGCCGCGAATGTCGAAACGGTCGATGACGTCGGCTGCAAAGGCGCGCGCCGTCGATTGCCGGACGAAGCCACCCTTGGAAAAGGGTACGTCGCGCACACGTTCGAGAATGGCGTTCTCCCATATCGCCAGTTCGCCGATGGCGCCTTCGGTGTTGCGGTCCTCGGGGATGCGGCCGACACCGCGGCGCACGAGGTCGCGCGGCGACAGCGTGGAGGTCTCCTCGCCCAGCACGGACAGGCCGCCGGCATCCGGCGCGACGAGCCCGGAGACCAGATGGGCGAGCGTCGCCTGGCCGTTGCCGGAGACGCCGATGATACCCAGCGTCTCGCGCTCGCGCAGGTGAAAGCTGACGTCGGAGAGCCGCCGGGTGCCACCCA
>NZ_AAPJ01000032.1 GCF_000153465.1 Aurantimonas manganoxydans SI85-9A1
ATTCTGCAGGCTGATGCCGGTGCCCGGCACGACGACGCCCGAGCCGAAGCCGGCGTAATTGGACTGGATGAAGGAGATCATCATGCCGTCGGCATCGGCCGCCGACAGATACACCGTGCCGCCCTGCTTCGGCGCGCCGGCCTTGAAGTCCTGCGCCTTCTGCGGATCGACCAGCCGGGCGCGGCTTTCCAGATAGGCCGGGTCGAGCAGATGCCTCTCCTCCACCTCGCGCATATGCTCGCGATCGGCGACGAAGGCCCACATGTCGCGGAAGGCGAGCTTCATCGCCTCGATCTGCAGATGCAGCGCCTCGGCGCTGTCCGGCGCAAAGCGTTCGAGGCCGAGATGCTTGAGGATGCCGAGCGCCATCAGCGCCGCGATGCCCTGCCCGTTGGGCGGGATCTCGTGCAGGTCGACCCCGCCGTAATCCTGGCTGATGGTGCCACACCATCATTCCCGGCTTCCTGATGAAGGACGGCCAGCCGCTGATGAGCTTCGGCGTCATGGGCGGCCCGATCCAGGCGCAGGGCCATGTACAGATGGTGCTGCGGACCCAGCTCTGGGGCCAAGACCCGCAGACTGCCGTCGACGCACCGCGCTGGCGGATCGTCGAGGGGCTGGACGTGGCGGTGGAAGCGGCAGCTGGCGACGCGGTGATCGCGCAGCTCGAGGCGATGGGCCACCGCATCAGCCGCGAGATGCCCGACACCTCCTATGGCTTCGGCGGAGCGCAGCTCATCCACAAGGTGAAGGACGGCTATGTCGCCGGCTCCGATCCGCGCAAGGACGGGCAGGCCGTGGGCTTCTGACGGTCCTGCGCGAAGGCCGGCGCGTCAGGGCGTGCGCGAAATGCCCGACTTGATGCGCCGCAGCGGGATCGAGGATTCGATCGACGCGACGCCGTCGATCTTGACGAGACGCTCGATCATCAGCGTCTCGAACTCCTTCAGCCCGGTTACGGCGATGCGCAGCAGATAATCGCGATTGCCGGTCATCAGCCAGCAATCGACGACCTCGGGAAAGCGCAGGATCGCGGCT
>NZ_AAPJ01000031.1 GCF_000153465.1 Aurantimonas manganoxydans SI85-9A1
GGATGCCGGCGAGCAGCCCGAAGATCAGGATCGTTTCCAGCCGTTCGGGAAAGGTGCGGGTGGCTTTCATGCTCAGACCTCTCCCCGCACGGTGCCGAAGGTCATCCCGACCAGCAGATATTTCTGGAAGATGTAGATGAAGACCACCGGCACGATGATGTAGACCGAGGTCATGGTGGAAATGAACGTCCAGTTGACGCCGCCGTCGGAATAGGTTCCGACCGACAGGGCGTAGGGAATGTTCTGGGTATTCACGCCGCCGATGATGAAGTTGAAGAGATATTCGTTCCACACGAAGATCAGGTTGAAGATGAAGGCGGCGATCAGGCCGGGCCGGACCTGCGGCATCACCACCTTGAAGATCACGTGGAACCACGAGCCGCCATTGACGATGCCGGTCTCGTCGAAGCGTGTCGACACGCCGTCGAGGAAGCCCTTCAGGATCCACACCGAGAAGGGGATCGAGAACATCGCGTAGAACAGCATCAGCCAGAGATGCGAATCCTTCCAGCCGAAGGCGACATACATCAGGAAGACCGGCAGGATCACCGCCGGTCCCGGCAGCATGCGGATCGACAGGAGCAGGAACATCAGGAAGTCGGTGCCCTTCGGCCAGTCGACCGACGCCCAGGCGGTGATGGACTACATCGCCTGCGCCCAGCAGCAGATCCTCTACGATTCCGGCACGGCGAAAGAAGCGCCGTCCGACAGCTGCGCGATGACCTCGCTGTAAGCAGGTCCACCGATCGGCCGGACGCGGAGCCCTTCCGCGTCCGGCCATCCAGTTCCAAGATCGAGGCCCGATAATGCCCCCCGTCCAGCAGCGTCGGCGGCCCTTTGCCCGCCTGTTCGACAACCGCGCCACGCTGATCCTCACGCTGCTGGCGCCGGTGATGATCTTCTTCATCGTGTTCAATACGATCCCGACGCTGTGGCTGCTCGGCCTGTCCTTCTACAATTTCTCGCTGACCAGCGGCATGCCGCCGGACTTCGTCGGCTTCCGCAATTTCTTCGCCATCCTCGCCAGCAAGAACGGCATCTGGTTCGACCTGTCGCGGACCTTCACCTTCGTGCTGTGCGGCGTCACCATCC
>NZ_AAPJ01000030.1 GCF_000153465.1 Aurantimonas manganoxydans SI85-9A1
GGCGCGGACGGCACCGTGACGGACATCGTCGTTCCGCAACTCGTCACGTCAAGCCTAAATTGATCTGCAGGAGGCCCTGTTCGTCAGAACCTGGTCGTGCTTGCCTGAGGGGAAACCATGTTGAGTTGTATCTGGACCCGGGGTGGCCCGCGGCTGGCAGTGATGATCGTCGCCCTGGCTTCGCTTTCCGGCTGCGTGACCCAGGAGGCGTTCACGGATACGCCGCCCGTGATCGCGCCGGTATCGCGGCCTAATGACGATCTCCGTCGCGTGCCGCCACCGAGGCAGAAGACCGTCGTCGCGGTCTATGGCTATGAGGATCTGACCGGCCAGTTCAAGGAACGGGAAAACGTCCAGTCGCTATCGCGCGCGGTGACGCAGGGTGGCGCCTCGATGCTGATCCAGGCATTGCAGGACGCCGGCGAGCGGCGAGGATCTCGGCCAGCGCGACGCCCTCGTCTTCGGCCTTGTGGGCGAGCATCGCACCCTTCACCACGTCGCCGATGGCATAGATGCCGTCGACATTGGTCTTGAAATGCGCGTCGATCTCGACCCGGCCGCGATCGTCCAGCGCAACGCCCGCCTCTTCGAGACCGAGACCTGCCGTGAACGGCTTGCGGCCCGTCGCGACCAGCACGACGTCGGCGTCCAGCGTCTCCGTCTCGCCGCCCTTGGCCGGCTCGAAGCTGACCGATGCACCCTTGTCCGACTTCGTCACTGCGGTGACCTTGGCGCCGAGCTTGAAGGTGAGGCCCTGCTTGACCATCAGCTTCTGGAAGGCGGTGGAGACCTCGCTGTCCATCGGCCCGAGCACCTTGTCGAGATACTCGACCACGGTGACCTTGGCGCCGAGGCGGGCCCAGACCGAGCCGAGCTCCAGCCCGATCACGCCGCCGCCGACGACGACCATGGTCTCAGGAACCTTCTGCAGGGCAATGGCATCGTCCGAGGACACGATCGTGTCCGTGTCGAAGGCAACCTCGACGCCGGGAATGCCGGCGACGTCCGAACCCGTGGCGATGCAGATGTTCTTCGCCGAGAGAGTCTCGGTGGTGCCGTCCTCCTTCGCGACCTCCACCTCAGAGGCCGACTTGATCCGGCCGGTGC
>NZ_AAPJ01000029.1 GCF_000153465.1 Aurantimonas manganoxydans SI85-9A1
ATGCGGCCGGCGCTCGTGCGGCCGGAGAAATGCCGCTTCGCGGCGGGTAGGTTCGCACGACACGCCGAAACAGACGCGGTCACGCGCGAACGAAGCCGGCCAGAACCGTATCGCGATCAACGCAGTCAGAAATGTCGAGATGGGAAAATTGGAGCGGGCGATGGGATTCGAACCCACGACCCCAACCTTGGCAAGGTTGTGCTCTACCCCTGAGCTACGCCCGCCCGCTCCGTGCGGCGCCTGAGCGCCGCGGACGAGCGGTGTATGCCCCAATCGCCGGTGGATTGCAACAGCGAAATGACGGGAATCGAACGGGATTTTCGTGGCGTGCCGCGCGGGCCGGAACGCGCGAGATTCCGGGTGTTTGGTAAGGGATCCGGCGGGGTGCCGAAGCCAGGGGGTGCGAGCGCGCGGCGGTCGGGAAGGGTCGTGAGGTACGACGGGCGCTGCAGGAGGGCGGAAAGGGCCGCGGCCGGACCGAGCTCGGAAGCAGGGCGGGGCCCTCCGCATGACTGGAGGGCCCGTCGTCAGGCATCGACCTCGACCTCGGGCCTTCGCTTTTGGGAGGGGAGGGTGCGCGACATCCGCGCGCATCGTCCGAAGCTCGGGCCGCTTGAGTGGCCCGGTTGTCAACATGAGGCCTTGAATGAACAGCAAGTTGATCGCGATCATGGGCGCCGCCCTCCTGTCGGCCAGCACCCTGGCCATCGCGCAGGACAGTGGCACCACGGTCGTTCCCGCTGGCGAAGCGGCGCCTGCCGCAGCAGCGCCGGCCGCGGAGACAGGCGGTGCCGCCGCGGCGACCGCAACGGCCGCGCCCGCCGCCGCCGACAAGGCCCCCGAGGCGGCTGCCGCCGAGACGGCCCCGGCCAGCGGCGATGCCGAAATGGCATCCGCCGAGCACATGAAGCCCGACGCCCATCCGTCCAAGGATACGGCCACCGAAGGCAATGCGCCGACGGAAGGCGATCTCGGCAAGAATGCCGATCCGGCCGGCAACCCGACCTATGTCGTCGCACCCGACGGCAAGGTCGATTGGTACGCTTGGCGCGGCTACAAGAAATACATGGCCAATTGCATGCAGTGCCACGGCCCGGATGGCATGGGCT
>NZ_AAPJ01000028.1 GCF_000153465.1 Aurantimonas manganoxydans SI85-9A1
GGTTGCGGGTCGTCGTGCTGGAGGGTCGCCACAGCGCCGGCCCCGACGGCGTGCGGTAATCGACCGGATAGGGGACGATGTCGAAGCCGGCGACGCGGAAGCAGCCGACGGCACGCGGCATGTGCGACGCCGAGGTGACCAGCACCCACACCTCGCCCGGCTTCGGCTGCGCAAGCTCCTTGGCGAAGACGGCGTTCTCGAAGGTGTCGCGCGCCCGCCCGTCGAGAAGTAGGCGGTCCGGCGCGAGCCCCAGCCCCCTGTAGAGCGCCTCGGCGGCCTCGGTCTCGGGAATGTCCTCTTCCAGAAGCGCCGCGACGCCGCCGCTGAACAGCAGCTTCGCCTTCGGATAGCGCTGTGCCAGTTCCATGCCCGCCGTAACCCGGTCGGCAGCGTCATTCAGCTCGTTCATGCCCCGCGTGCGCGCCACCCGCGTGTCGAAGGCTCCGCCGAGGACGATGATCCCGTTCCTCGCTCGTCTGTCCAGCACGACCGCCCTGATCACGCTCGGCCTGCTGCACCCACTTGCGCAGCGTCTCGCCTGAGCAGCCGATCTTGGCCGCAATGGATGAAATCGCCTCCCACCGGGAAGCGTGATCAGCTCGATGCTCTCGCACCATTCGGACAGCCCGCTCACGAACCTCTGGCGAATATCTCTTCGATGTCGATTTTGTCATGATGACCCCATTCTCTCAGGAAATGAGGTCTCCGGAAAACCCGGCGCGGTTCATTGTGATGGCGAGGAGCCGGAAGGTTGGGCTCCAAAGCCGCAATCCACCCAGATTGTCGATCCGCAGGCCCGTGGCGAACAGGACGACGATCACGACCAACTCTGCCGCGATCTCCCAGATCGCTGGATTCTGCGTGGGGTCGATCCCATTGACGATGTCGGGAAACAGCAGTGAACCCACCATGCCGCAGGCCATGAGAAGCGCCGTTGCAGCAGGCGGCCGCCTCACAAGCAGATGGGGTACCCAGTACGAGACGAGCAAACTCGATCCCAGCGCCACGAGCAGGACGTGGTAGGCGTCAAAGCCGAACCGGGCATCTTCCATGGAGAGACACTTTCATGAGCTGACCGGAACGCCTACGCAGTGCGGGCCTTGATGTCGGGCAGCGCCGCACGCGCCGCCGCTGTAC
>NZ_AAPJ01000027.1 GCF_000153465.1 Aurantimonas manganoxydans SI85-9A1
CGAGGCGATGCTGCCACTCCATCTCCACCGGCGGGGCGGCGAGGAACAGCGGACCGCCGAAATCGTCGTCGGCGAGGCCGGCCATGCGCACGGCTTCCGAGCCGGCGGCTTCCGCCATCATGTAGGAGAGACCCGTCGAGGTCTCCGAGCCGGGACCCATGAAGTCCACCGAGCCGGAGATCGTGGTGCGCAGGCTGTCGGTCGAGAAGCGCTCGATCCGGTGGATGCCCGAGCGGCCCGAGGACAGGGCGTCCCAATTGTCGTCGACGCCGCGGCCCAGCGACGAGACGAGGCCGAGCCCGGTGATCGCGATCACCGGGCGCCCGAGAAAGTCCAGCTCTGCGGTGTTGCCGTTCGCGCTCATCATCCGATCCTTACAGTCTGCGTCCGTCCACGGCTTCCAGTTCGCAGGCACCCTCTGCATGAAGGTGACCGATCGCGGTCACGATGGCGCGCCGCGGGGCCGCTGAAGCCGGGCGTTCCTCGCCGAAATCGAAGGGCGGGATCACCGCACCGCGAGACAGCGCGCCGGCGGCCAGCGCCACGCCGGCCGGGACCTGCGCCTCGAAGGCATGGCCGAGCATCGTCCCATACGCTCTGACCGGGGCATCGGGAAACCGTTTGTTCAGGACGCTGCGTTCCATATCCAGCAACGGCTTGATGCCGGCGGCGCCGCTGAGGATCAGCGTCTCGTCGCTCGCCGATCCGCCCTGCGGCAGCAGCGCCTCGAAACGCGCGGCCGTGCGCTCGGCGTCGCGCTTGCCGCGATCGCCGGAGGCGCTGACCAGCCGCGCATAGGCGAGGGCTGAACGGGCCGCCGCGTGTTCGGCCGATTCCAGGATGAGGAACGCCCCGACGCTGCCGACGATGAGCGCAACGAGGACGAAGGCCAGCGACAGGAACCACCGTGCGGCCAGACCGATCGGCCCGACGCCGCTTTTCCGATTGCTGATGGCTTTCGCCTTCACGTTGTGCCCCGACCTTGCATTCCGACTCACCCCCGCCCGCGCCTCGCGTTTATTGCACCACGGCCGCGCCCATGCGAGCCCTGGGCTGCGAAGACGACCATTCTTCGGCCAGAAGCGAATAAAGATAATGGTCTTCCCAGCGTCCGGCGATCTTCAGATAGCTTCGCAGATGACCCTCCCGGACGAAACCGCATT
>NZ_AAPJ01000026.1 GCF_000153465.1 Aurantimonas manganoxydans SI85-9A1
ACGCTGGCGCATCGACGTCACGGTGGTGCTTCTGGCGCTGCTGGTGGCCGGCCTCGCGATCCCGCGGATGCCCCACAAGCGCCTGAATGCGATCCTGCTGTTCGCGGTGTTCCCGTTCGTGGCGCTGGTGCTCCTGACCGGCGGCGAGTTCCGCTTCGCCGGCGGCACGGTGGCGCTGGTCTTCCTGGTTGCGGCCGTCGCCACGCTGAGCAGCGTCCTGGCCAAGCCCGACGTCGACATCTCGCAGAGGCCGGTCAAGATCGCCGCCGGTTTCGCCGGTCTGGCGCTCCTGCTGTTGCTGGTTTCGGCAGCGGTGGATGCGGATCTGTTCCGCTTCCTCGGCTACCGGTTCTCGATCCTCTCGGTCGCCGCGCGCGTCCTTGCCGGCGATCAGCAGGGCCAGCTGCTCGGGCGTCGTCAGGAGGATGTCCGGCGGTTTCAGCTTCTGGCGCTGACGGCGCACCTGCGAGGTGTCGCCGGTGCGGGTCTCCAGGGTCACTTTCAGGCCGATCTCGGCGACCGGCTTTTCCAGATTGCGGGCGATGTCGGTGGCCAGTGCCTTCAGCGGCGAGATGTAGAGGGTGTGGATGCCATAGGGCCGCGTGCCGGGCTTCGGCCGACCACGCCGGTGCAGATCGACCAGCGATGGCAGGAAGCCGGCCAGCGTCTTGCCGGCCCCGGTCGGCGCGATCAGCAGCGCCGACGCGCCAGATTCGGCCCGGGCCAGGAGGTCGAGCTGGTGCGGACGCGGGCTCCAGCCATTGCGCGCGAACCATTCCAGGAAGGGCGCGGGCAGGGGGAACGGCGCGGAGCCGGGCAGGAAGGGGTCGGGTCGGACTGTCACAGCGCTTCAGATAGTGTCGCGCCCTGCCGATGTCCCGTTTCAGCGTCGGCGTGTCGAAAGCGCGAAGGCGATGCCGCCAAGAACGAGACCGGCCGCGATGACGAAGCGCTGGCCGAGGTTCTCGGAGAGGAACAGGACTCCGCCCAAAGCAGCAATGATCGGTACGGACAATTGCACGATCGCCGCCGACAGTGCCGTCAGGCCCTTGAGCGCCCGGTACCACAGGACATAGCCGAGGCCGGAGGTGACGGCGCCCGAGACGATGGCGATGAGGAGGCCGGCACCGCCGATGCCCGTCTGGAACAGCGAGAGCGCAACGAGCGGCAATGC
>NZ_AAPJ01000025.1 GCF_000153465.1 Aurantimonas manganoxydans SI85-9A1
TGCCGGTCCGCGACCCGGTGTCCGGCCTCGGTCAGCCGTTCCACCAGCAGCGAGCCTGAGCGGTCCTCGTCGAGGCTTCGGGTGTCGGAGACGGTGAGGATCGCGATGGACAGCGCGATGAAGGAGCGTTCGTCGCTCATGGGGCCTCCAATGTCAGGTCTGCGGGGGTGGCGGGGTGCCGGGCACCGGAGAGCCACCATTCGGGATGGGATGCGGCGATCCGGCTGCGGGCGCGGGCCAGCCGGGCGTCGTCTTCGAACAGCCCGTAGACGGTCGCGCCCGAGCCCGACATGCGGGCGATCAGCGCGCCGTCGCCGGCCAGCGCGTCGCGGACGGCGACGATCTGCGGTGCCAGCCGCTCCGCCGGTGCGGCGAGATCGTTGCGGGTGCCATCAAGCCAGGCGACCAGTTCGGCGGCGGTGCGGAAACCCTGCGCCGGGACCGGCGGCAACGGCGCGTTGTCACGCTGTTCCAGCGCGGCGAAGACCGCGGGTGTCGAG
The DNA here is from genome assembly GCF_000153465.1 of Aurantimonas manganoxydans SI85-9A1. Lineage (GTDB taxonomy): Bacteria > Pseudomonadota > Alphaproteobacteria > Rhizobiales > Rhizobiaceae > Aurantimonas > Aurantimonas manganoxydans. The sequence goes on from NZ_AAPJ01000025.1 coordinate 501, forward strand.
ACCGGCACGCCGGGATTGACCAGCAGCATGTGCAGGGCCGGCAGGTTCGCGAGGGGCTTGATCTTCTCGCCGATGCCGGAGACGCGCGCGGCACGGCCCGCAATGCACATGGGAACGTCCGCCCCGAGCGTGGTCGCCCTGGCGAGCAGGGCATCGCGGACGGCGGGCACCGCGTCGCCGATCATCCGCAGGAGCGCTGCCGCATCGGCCGAGCCGCCGCCGTAATTGGACGGCTCCCAGACGCCGCCATTGCCGTCGGGCAGCGAGATCGGCGCATCCATGATCACCGAGGACGGCGTGTAGCCGTTGTCCAGCGCCGCGGCGTAGACGAAGGGCTTGAAGGACGAACCGGGCTGGCGATAGGCTTGGCTGGCGCGGTTGAACTCGGACTGGGCGAAGGAGAAGCCGCCGACCATGGCGACGACACGCCCGGTCTTTGGCTCCATCGCCACCAGTGCGCCCTGCACCTTCGGCGGCTGGCGCAGCCGGTAGCCGCCGCCCTCTTCCTTCTTCTCCACATAGACGACGTCGCCGCGCGACAGCACCTCGGCGGCGGAGCTGACGTTGCCCTTCCGATCCTCGGTGTTCAGGCGCAGCGCCCATTTCATGTCGTCCCTGGCGATGCTCGCCAGTTCGCGCTCGGCGCCACGAGCACCCGACATGTCGCGCGGCGGCTGCAAGC
>NZ_AAPJ01000024.1 GCF_000153465.1 Aurantimonas manganoxydans SI85-9A1
CTTCAGCAGGCCCGCCATGTCCTTGACGCCGAGAATGTGGGCGCCGGCGGCCTCCATCTCCTTGGCGAGGGAGACGTAGTATTTCAGATCGTATTTGGCGCGGTCCGGGTCGAACAGGTCGCCCGTGTAGCAGTTCGCGCCCTCGCACAGCTTGTCGGCCTCGCATACCGCGTCCATGGAGACGCGCATGTTCTCGACCCAGTTCAGGCAGTCGAAGACGCGGAACAGGTCGACGCCGCCACGGGCCGCCTCGGCGACGAAGCGCTTGACGACATTGTCGGGATAATTGGTGTAGCCGACGCCGTTGGAGCCGCGCAGCAGCATCTGCAACAGGATGTTGGGCGCGCGCTCGCGGACCAGCGCCAGGCGCTCCCACGGATCTTCGGTCAGGAAACGCATGGCGACGTCGAAGGTCGCCCCGCCCCAGCATTCGAGGCTGAGGAGCTGCGGCAGGCCGCGGGCATAGGCGTCGGCCACCGCAGCGATGTCGTGGGTGCGCACGCGGGTCGCCAGCAGCGACTGGTGGCCGTCGCGCATGGTCGTGTCGGTGACCAGCACCTGCGGCTGGGCCAGCATCCAGTCGGCAAAGCCGCGGGGGCCGAGTTCGTCGAGCTTCTGGCGCGTGCCGTCGACGATCGGCGCCTTGAACAGCGGCGGGATCGGCAAAGCGTGCTCGGCCGAGGGGCGCGGGCGGTTCTTGGTCTCCAGCCAGACACCGCTGCCGCGCTCGAAGGCGAGCGGCGCGCGTGCGTAGGTCTCGAAGAGCGGCGAGGAATGGTCCGTCGTGTCAGCCATGGCCTTTGACTTTGCTGGATCGTAAGGGTCGGATCCGGTTGTTGTTGCGAGATCGGTTCGGCGCGCGAACCGCTGGGGCGGGATGCTTGAAACGCCAAAGCCTGCCGATGGGGCAGGCTTTCGAGCGTTTTCCGAGACTTCGGAGCTTTCGCTATACCATGGCGAGCCGACGCGGTGTCAATCGAACCGCATTTTCGCCCTGCTTGTCGGTCATAGGCTTGACGAACGTCACGGGCGGCAACAAAGGCTGGGGAAAAGCCCCAAACGATTCCCTAGCGTCCCCGACGAGCCTTGTCAGCGAGTCCGCGGCTGGGCTATCTTGCCGTCAAGATACTAGATTTCGTGCGGCGGACCTAGTTCCTCAATATATCTTGTGCGTTCTGGCGCGGTCAGCCGTCGCGCTTGTGGAGG
>NZ_AAPJ01000023.1 GCF_000153465.1 Aurantimonas manganoxydans SI85-9A1
GCTGCCGCCCGCCGCGAGGATCTGCGCCGACTGTTCCGGTGCCGTCTCCGCGGTGACGATGGTCGCCAGCCGCGCCAGCCGCTTCACCGCGGCGCCGTGCCGCTCCAGCCGCGCCGCGGTCGCCGCATCCGGCGCCACCGCGACGAGATCGGCCTCGGTCGCCGCCGGCACGTTCATCTCGGACCGCACCGAGCGGATCTCCGACACCACCTCGATCAGCCAGTTGATGTCGTCGGCGGCGTCGCGGTCGGCGAAGTCGAGCACCGGCCAGGCCGCATGGCACAGCAGCGACGCGCGTTCGCCGGCGGCGGTCACCTGCCACAGCTCCTCGGTGATGAACGGCATGAACGGATGCAGCAGCGCGTAGATCCGGTCGAGAACCGACCCCATGACGTGCCGCACCTCATTGGCCGCTGGCCGGGCTCATCGACGTCGCCGCCGAGCGCAGCCGCCTCGGCAAGGCGCGCGACAAGGCTCTCGGCGAGATCGAGCGGATCGATCGCAAGCTCTCCAACCAGAAGTTCGTCGCCAACGCCCCTGACGAGATCGTCGAGCAGGAGCGCGAGAAGCGCGAAGGCTACCGGATCGAGGCCGACAAGCTGTCGGCCGCACTCGAACGGCTGCAGTAGCGTCACGATCCGGAGCACGGCGTTTCCTCGTAAGGAGGCGCCGTGCTCCTCCAATGCCCGGTCTCATCCGGCCCTTCGAGCCGAGCCGCCGATCTGTCGTATTTATGACACGCTCGGGACACGATTTTGTCTCCTCGCGCCGTAGGCGTGCCCATCTCATCCTACGTAACTCCCCGTTCCCCCACGCGAAAAATCAGAATCTGCAAAGGCTTGCGCAGGGTTCGCCAGCTATGGTCGCCGCTGTGGCGAAAGCGTCGCAATCGCCCCGGTGTTGCAACCGGGGAGTTCCGGACCGCGAATTTATCGTTTACGTTTGCGTCAACTTTCAGCGGCTGGGTTCCCGCGGAAGTTCAACAAGAGTGGGGGGATTCCATTGCGAACTTTTCTGACAACGATTCTTGGCGCGTCCCTGGCTTCGGCGGCGCTCAGCACGTCGGCCCTCGCCGGTGGCTTCCAGCGCGGCACCGCTGACACGGACATCCTGTTCGAGCAGGGCACCGCCGTGATGCGGACCGGCGTCACCTACGTCAATCCGCAGCGCGGCTTCGAGTCGATCAACGGCCAGAGTGGCAATTTCGGCACCTATACGCAGGATTACGTCATCCCGTCGCTGGCCT
>NZ_AAPJ01000022.1 GCF_000153465.1 Aurantimonas manganoxydans SI85-9A1
GAGCCCGGCGCGCCTTCGACGAACATCGACAGGATCAGCAGCGGGAAGGAGAAGGCGAGCAGCCAGAACGAGATGTTGTTCAGCCGGGGGAACGCCATGTCCGGCGCGCCGATCATGATCGGCACCATCCAGTTGGCGAAGCCACCGATCAGCGCCGGCATGACCATGAAGAAGATCATGATCAGGCCGTGGCCCGTCGTGAACACGTTGTAGAGCTGCGGGTCGCCGAAGATCTGCAGACCCGGCTCCTGGAGCTCCATGCGCATGGCGATCGACAGCGCACCGCCGATGATGCCCGCGCAGATCGAGAAGATCAGGTAGAGCGTCCCGATGTCCTTGTGGTTGGTCGAATAGACCCAACGCCGCCAGCCGGACGGCATGTGCGCGTCGTGGGCATCGTGAGTGGCACCATATGCCATATCGAGCTCCCTCAAACCCTGTTCGTGTTAGCGGCCGGCCACGGCGACGGAGTCGCCGGACTGGATCCGCGCCGTCAGCTGTGCATTGGCGTCCTCGAGGCTGCCCGACGCGGTGGAGTACCACGCGGCGAACTGCTCCTTGGACACGACGCGCACGGCGATCGGCATGTTGTAATGGGACTGGCCGCAAGCTTGCGATGGTTCTAAGATGTTGCGGCGCGTCGGGTTTCGTGGTTTTAAGCGGCGAGCCGAAGATTCTTCCGATTTCGCGGGATGCCGGTGCTGGCGCCGGATGGCGGCAGGCGCTATTCGTCCCCGAAACGCCGGTTCCCACCACTGACGCACGAGCGCGCAGGGAGACAATGCGAGTGAAACGATCGATCTTTGCCGCGATGGCATCCATGGGGACTGCCGGAACGGCTGTCGCACAGGAGAGTGACCTGATCCCGGGTCAGCCCCACCCCTGGCAGATGGGACTGCAGGAAGCGCTGTCTCCCATCGAGGCGCAGATCCACTGGTTCAGCAACTACACGCTCGCCTTCATCATCCCGATCACCATCCTGGTCGCCGCGCTGCTGGCCTGGGTGGTGTTCCGCTATCGCGCCTCGCGAAACCCGGTTGCCTCGCGCACCAGCCACAACACCATGATCGAGGTCGTCTGGACGCTCGCGCCGGTGATTATCCTGCTGTTCCTGGCAGTGCCGTCCTTCCAGCTTCTGACGGCGCAGTACAATCCGCCGAGCGAGCCGGAGCTGACCGTCAAGGCGACCGGCTACCAGTGGTACTGGGGTTACGAGTACCAGCCGTCCGAAGTGTCGGCCGAAGCGGAGGCCGAGACGGTT
>NZ_AAPJ01000021.1 GCF_000153465.1 Aurantimonas manganoxydans SI85-9A1
GTCGAGCGTGTGGCCGAATTCGCGGCCGACGGACATCGGCTCCCAGAACATCCAGGTCAGGCCGCGTCCGGCGGCATGGGCGGCGACATCGGCCCAGCCGTCGAGGGCGGCCCGCATGAGGGCCTCGCGGCGGTCGGGATCGTCGAAATCCCGGTAGGTCATGATGGCGAATTGTGTGCCGATGGCCGGGCAACCGAGATCGGCGGCGATGTCGGCGAGGGTCTTGAACCAGGCGATGGTATAGGCGCGCACGCCCGGGTCGGGATGGCCGAAATGGTTGAGGCGCCCATAGGGGCCGGTCATCAGGGAGGTGACGGAGACGCCATTGGCGGCCGCCGCAGTGGCCATGCGGGCGACGAGCGGCCGGAGCGTGCCGGCAGGCCAGGACGGGTTGAGGAATTCATGGGTGAGTTGAAGATGGCCGATGCCGATCTCGTCGGCGACGACCGTCATCAGATCCTCGGGCTCGGCATAGCGATTGACCAGCGGATTGGTGCTGATCGAGAGGGTGAAGGCCATGAGCGTCTCGTATGCCCGCAGCCGCCAGCGGTTTTCGCAGCGGCATGAAAATCTATGCACGTGACGCAATATTTTGCAATTCTGCGGGCGCGCCTCTAGGATTCTGTGCAGTCGGCGGCAGGCGCCGGAGGCCGAGGGTTGCCGGGCGTGCGGCGGCGGTGGATAGCTCCAGCGACGCTGCGTGATCCGTGGAATGGCGTGCGGCAATGTCCGACCCTAGCGCCGCCGAGCCGAGATCGTCCAGAGTCGAGCGGCCCGCCCGCTCGGTCAGGGCTCGAATGTCGGGCTCCAGCCGCCGCAGGATCCGCACCGCCTCGCTCTGGGCCAGCGGCACCAGCCGCACCGCCGCCGACACCAGCGACGCGGCAAAGCCGTGCACGAAGGCCAGCAGCGTCTCGTCCAGCCCGAAGCCGGCTTCGGCGGCGAGCCGCCCGACCGCGACCGGATAGGCGACGGCGTCGGCGCCTTCCCTACGCTCCGCTTCGCCGGTTCCCGCCCATGGCTGCGATGCTTCGGCGAAGGCGGCGCCTAGCGCCAGCGTCTCGGCGCGGCGTTCGGCACTGCCGGCCAGCGCCTCGGCGAGCTCCGCGACGGCCGCGAATCGGGCCGCGTCGCCTGCCTGATGCGCGGCGTAGGCCTCGACCAGCAGCACGGCGTCGTTCCAGCCGCTGCCGCGATCGAGCAGCACCCGCACCCAGGCCTCTACCGATGCCCCGTCCGTCAGGACGCGCTCGGCCACCGCCGTTTCCAGCCCGTGCGACCAGGCGAAGGCGCCGATCGGGAAGGCCGGCGAGAACAGGGTCAGGAGTTCGGCCAGATGCGGGGTGGCGACCGATGCCGCCGCC
>NZ_AAPJ01000020.1 GCF_000153465.1 Aurantimonas manganoxydans SI85-9A1
GCGAGGGCAGGACGAACAGGTCCGAGCGCGCCAGCAGCCCGAAGACATGCTCGCGCTCGCGGCTGCCGTGCCAGGTGATGCGGTCGCCAATCCCGGCCTTGTCGGCCTGCTGCTGCAGCCTGGCGGTCATTGCGCCGCCGCCGACATGATCGAAGGTCCAGTCGCGATCCTTCAGCCGTGCGAGCGCGCGGATCAGGTCGCCGAACCCCTTCTTCTCCACCGTGCGGCCGACCGACACGATGCGGAACGGGCGCTCGCCGCGCGCCTCCCGCTCCGGCGGCTCGATGCCGGACAGGTCGAGCCCGTGATAGACCAGCTCGACGCGCCCGGGCTCGGGGGCCAGCGACTGCAGATAGTCGAGATTGACCTGCGTGCAGGTGACCCCGAAGGCGGCCGAGCCCAGCTTCTCGGTCAGCTCCCAGGTTTGCGAGGTCCAGATGTCCTTGGCGTGGGCGGAGAACGACCAGCCGATCCCGCGGATCGTCGCGGCATAACGCGTCACCGAGGCCGGCGTGTGCAGATAATGGGTGTGCAGCCAGTTAATGTCGTCGGGCAGTTCATGGGCGAGGACGCAGGCCTGCCCGAAGCGCCGGTGGCGGTTGGCGGTCGGGTCGCGCTTCAGATCGGCCTCGAACATCGCCCGCGCCACCTGATAGCCCGGCTGGCGCTCGGCAAAGGCACGGCCGGCCCGCACCCGCGCCGGATCGTCGAAAGCCGGCCGCTGGATCTCGGCCGCATCCACTGCCCGTGCCTGGTCATCGACACGCTGCATGACGCAACGACGATCCGCGAACAGGCCGCCGACATCGTCGCCGAGGCACCCAATGCCATGAGCGTGGTCTTGGAGGCGGGGCATGTTGCCAATCTCGACAATCCGGCCGTCTTCAACCGCGTTCTCGCTGAGTTTCTGGCTGTGCCCGGCCGGAACTGACCGCTGCGGCATAGTGCCCGCCGCCGGCCCTCGAGCCACCGGAAGCGCCGCAATGGTATAGCGGAAGGGTCGTTGGCCGGCTCGATAGATAAGACGTGATCGTCGTTGCCGGGTCATGGACGAAAGCTAGGTCTTCTCGAACGCGGCTGTCCGGCGGCCTGCCTTCAGGGCGAACCGGCGGCCGGAACCAGTTCGAAGAGGTTCGACATGGCCCATGTTTCCCGCAAATCGCTGACCGACGTCTCCGCGCTCGCGGCCCGCTACCGTGCCGTGCGCGAGGACAGCCGCGCCCTCGGCGCGCCGCTGTCGGACGCCGACGCGACCGTCCAGTCGATGCCAGACGCGAGCCCCGCCAAATGGCACCTGGCCCACACGACCTGGTTCTTCGAGACCATGGTGCTGAAGCCGAATCTCGCCGGCTACGAGGTCTTCGACGACAGCTACAACTATCT
>NZ_AAPJ01000019.1 GCF_000153465.1 Aurantimonas manganoxydans SI85-9A1
GCGCAGGGCGCAGAACAGACCATGCGCACCGAAGGCCGCGCTGAGGATCAGGGCCGGTCCGCTGCGGGCTGTCGGGTTGAGCAGGGTCAGCGCGATGGCCAGCGAATAGAAGGCGGAAATGGTCGAGATCACGGCGACCCGGGCCTCGACGCTCCCTGCCGCCGGGGACAGCCCGTAGAACAGCAGCCAGACGACCGGCCCGGCATACCACCAGAGGCTCGTTTTCACATCGCAGAACCGGGCGAAGCCGACATAGAGCAGCGCGTAGCCTGAGAGCAGCAGCGCATTGGCCCCGCCGATGGCCACCGCATAGAATTCGAACACCCGCAGCGGCGCCGTGGCCGCAGCCAGCGCGATCAGACCCATGCCGGCACTCCAGTACAGCAGCGCCCTCTCGCGCAGATTCCGCCACTCGACCAGATGGCAGAGGCTGGCGCTGAAACAGAGCGCGCTCAAGACAAGGAGCATCGTGGGGGTATGGATCTGCATGTGCCCGCGAAAAACGAAGATGACGTAGGGATACTAGCGCGAAAAAGCATGCAGTTCCGTGATCCCGCGTCCGCTCTCGCCCGCTACGCCGCCCTTGTCGGCACCGGCCATGACGAGATGCTGGCGCGGGACGGCTCGGTGCGTCCGCATTACCGGCCGCTGATCGATGCCTTGGGGACCATGGCGGAGGGCGAGCGCGACGCGCGGTTCCGCAGCGCCCGGCAATATCTCAGCGAAGCCGGCGTCTTCCACCGGGTCTATGGCGACGCGAGCGAGGTCGAGCGCGACTGGCCGCTGTCGCAGCCGCCGCTGGTGCTCGATCCGGCGGCGTGGCAGTCCCTGTCGGATGGGCTGGTCGAACGCGCCGACTTCCTGGAACGGCTGCTGGCCGACCTCTACGGCCAGCGCCGGCTGATCACCGAGGGCACCCTGCCCGGCCCGATCCTCGGCCAGAATCCGGAATTCCTGCGCCCCGTCGCCGACCAGGGACTGTCCGGCGAACCGCTGATCCGCTTCATCGCCATGGATCTCGGCCGCGGTCCCGACGGGCGCTGGTGGGTCCTGGGCGACCGCACACAGGCGCCGTCCGGCGCCGGCTTCGCGCTGGAAAACCGGGTCGCCACCGCCAAGGCCTTCCCCGAACTCACCCGCGACATGAATGTCGAGCGGCTGGCCGGCTTCTTCCAGCGTTTCCGCGACAGCCTCTACAGGCTGGCCGGGCCCGACGCCTCGCGCATCGGCCTTCTGACGCCGGGGCCCCACAACGACACCTATTACGAACAGGCCTATCTCGCCCGCTATCTCGGCCTCCTGCTGCTGGAGGGCGGCGACCTCGTCGTGCATGGCGACCGCGTCGATGTGCGCACCGTCGACGGCACCCGCGCCATCAACGTCCTGTGGCGCCGGCTCGACGCCGATT
>NZ_AAPJ01000018.1 GCF_000153465.1 Aurantimonas manganoxydans SI85-9A1
TCGAGGTTCTGGCGTACGCTCATATGCGGATAGAGCGCGTAGTTCTGGAACACCATGGCGATGTCGCGCTGGGCCGGCTCCAGATCGTTGACCACCCGGTCGCCGATGGTGATCGTGCCGGAGGAGATCGCCTCCAGCCCGGCCACCATGCGCAAGAGCGTCGACTTTCCGCAGCCGGACGGGCCGACGAGGACGACGAACTCGCCATCGGGAATGTCCAGCGAGACGCCCTTCACAGCCTCCACATTGCCGGCATAGACCTTGCGCACGTCCCTCAGTTCGATGCCTGCCAAGTTTACTTCTCCGCTTCGACGAGGCCGCGCACGAACCAGCGCTGCATCAGGACGACGACCAGGACGGGGGGCGCGATCGCCAGGATCGCCGTCACCATGACCAGATGCCAGGGCGTATCGGCGTCGGCGAAGGACACCATCTTCTTCAGGGCGATGACGATCGTGTTCATCTGGTTGTCGTTGGTGACGAGCAGCGGCCACAGATACTGCGTCCAGCCATAGATGAAGAGGATCACGAACAGGGCCGCGATATTGGTCTTGGAGAGCGGCAGCAGGATATCGCGGAAGAAGCGCATCGGGCCGGCCGCGTCGACCCGCGCCGCCTCCACCAGTTCGGACGGGATGGTCATGAAGAACTGCCGGAACAGGAGCGTCGCGGTCGCCGAAGCGATCAGCGGCAGGATCAGTCCGGCATAGGTGTCGATCATGCCGAGATCGACCATCACCTTGTAGGTCGGCAGGATGCGCACCTCGACCGGCAGCATCAGCGTAATGAAGATCAGCCAGAAGAAGGTCATGCGCAGCGGGAAGCGGAAGAACACGATCGCGAAGGCCGACAGGATCGAGATGACGATCTTGCCGACGGCGATGCCGAGCGCCATCACCGAGGCTGGTGATGATCCGGTCGAAGGAGACGAAGGGCATTTGCGAGTGGAAGCTGAGACCCGGCGCGATGACGTGATGGTCCTCGGCGAAATGGGCCAGGCACCCGCCCTCGGTGTTCCACTGGTTGAGATCGCCCATCATCACCGTCGGCAGCGGCTCTTCCAGGCTGGCCAGCTGGTCCAGCACAGCGCGGGCCTGCCGCTTGCGCCACAGCCCGACAAGGCCGAGATGCATGCCGACGACCCGGATCTTGAGATCGCCGATCTGCAGATCGGCCAGCGCCGCGCCGCGCGGCTCCAGCGCCGGCAGCACCAGCCGCTTGCGGCGCAGCAATTCCACGTCCTTGCGCACCAGGATCGTGTTGCCGTGCCAGCCCAGGCTCCCTGGCCGCACGCCGAAGCGGATCGGCCGGAAATGCGTCATCTCCGCGATCAGGCCGGGCGACAGCGACGACAGCCGGTCGCCCAGCCGGCGGTCGACCTCCTGCAGCGCGACGATGTCGGCATCGAGTTCGGTGAGGACGTCGAGAATCTGTT
>NZ_AAPJ01000017.1 GCF_000153465.1 Aurantimonas manganoxydans SI85-9A1
ACGCCATCCTGATCATCGGCGGCGCCGGCGGGGTCGCCTCGATCGCCATCCAACTGGTTCGGGCCCTGACCGACCTGACGGTCATCGCCACGGCGTCACGTCCCGAAACCCGCGACTGGGTCATGGATCTCGGCGCGCACCATGTGATCGATCACAGCAAGCCGCTGGCCGACGAGATCAAGGCCCTCGGCATCGGTTCGCCCGGCTTCGTCTTCTCGACCAACGGGACCGCCGACAATCTGGACGCGATCGTCGAACTGATCGCGCCGCAGGGACATTTCGGCCTGATCGACGACCCCGAGGCGCTGAACGTCTCGGCCTTCAAGCAGAAGTCCGTGTCCACCCACTGGGAGTTCATGTTCACCCGATCGATGTTCGAGACCGCCGACATGGACGAGCAGGGCAAGCTGCTGAACAACGTCGCCGAGCTGATCGACACCGGCAGAATCCGCACGACGCTCGGCGAGGTGATGACGCCGATCAATGCCGAGACCCTGAAGGAAGCACATCGCAAGTCCGAAGCCGGCCGGGCCAAGGGCAAGATCGTGCTCGAAGGTTTCTGACAGCTTCGATTTCGAACGATTGTCTACCCCTCAGCGACGAGACCGTACTGCGCGGCGTCGACCGTACGCCCCTCTTCGCCGGCTTCCTCGGCCTTGCCGTGCTCCTCATGGCGCTGTCGGCGACCTGGTATCGCGAGGGCCGGTAGGGCTGCGTCTCTGTCGAGAGCCTTGCCTAACGCTTCGGCACCTCTAGTGTGGGAACACGTCGACACGCCGAACATGCTGGAGCCGCCATGTGGTTTCGTCTGCTTGCCACGGTCTTCGCGGTGCTTCTGCTGCAAGCCCCGGCCTTCGCTGACGTCAAGGACAGGATCGCGTCCCTGGCGCCCTCCGGGCTGGTGTTCGTGCTGGACGAAGACGGCAACGAGCTGCTTGCCCAGAACGCCGACCAGCCCTTCGTCCCGGCGTCGGTCGCCAAGCTCGTCACGGCGTGGCTGGCGATGGAGGAGCTGGGCGGCGATTATCGCTTCAAGACGCAGTTCTATCTCGGCGACGACAGGGTGCTGTATGTGCGCGGCGGCGGCGACCCGTTCCTGGTTTCCGAGGAACTCGCCGTGCTCGCGCCGAAGCTCCTCGACGAAACCGGCACGGAGCCTTTCACCGGCATCGTGGTCGATGCGAGCTACTATCCCGCCGAGCTCCGCATCCCGGGGATCGAGGCCACCGACGAAGCCTACGACGCGCTGAATTCGGCGCTCGCCGTCAACTTCAACACGATCAACGCCCGTCGCAATGGCAAGACGGTCCGGTCGGCCGAGGAGCAGACACCGATCACGCCGCTCGCCATCAGCCAGTTCCGTGCGCGCGGCCCCAACGGTCGCAGCCGGATCAGCCTGACCCAGGAAGATCCGAGCATCGGTATCCGCTATGCGGGT
>NZ_AAPJ01000016.1 GCF_000153465.1 Aurantimonas manganoxydans SI85-9A1
AGCTGCGCCTCGCGGGCGAGCCAGTAGGCGGAGTCCTCATAGGCCGGGGCGGCGTAGTCGGGCGACACGCCGATCGCCTCGGCGACCTTGCGCGACAGGCGCTCGGCCTCTTCGGGCCCGACCGGGCGCGCCTCGGTCTCGCGCGCCACCAGTTCGGCGTTCTTCCAGACCGGCACGCCATCCTTGCGCCAGTAAAGCGAGAAGGTCCAGCGCGGCAGGGTCTCGCCCGGATACCATTTGCCCTGGCCATAATGCAGGAAACCGTCGGGCGCGAAACGGTCGCGCAGGCGCCGGATCAGGTCGTCGGCGAGGCCACGCTTCATCGGGCCGGTCGCGTCGGCGTTCCATTCCGGCGACTCGAACTCGTCGATCGAGACGAAGGTCGGCTCACCGCCCATGGTCAGGCGGACGTCGTTCTCCACCAGTTCGCGGTCCACGGTCTCGCCGAGTTCGTCCAGCGCCTGCCAGCTTTCCTCGGAGAAGGGGTAGGACACGCGCGGCCGTTCGGAGATGCGATCGACGGTCATCTCGAAGTCGAATTCGACCTCGGCGAAGCTGACGGCGCCCGAGATCGGCGCAGCCGAACGGTAATGCGGCGTGGCGGCCAGCGGCACGTGGCTCTCGCCGGTCATCAGGCCGGAGGTGGGATCGAGGCCGATCCAGCCAGCGCCGGGCAGATAGACCTCGGCCCAGGCGTGCAGGTCGGTGAAATCGACATCGGTGCCCGTGGGGCGGCAGGTTCCGGCTTTCCGGCACCGGAGGCAAATAAATCGGTCCGCATCCCCTGCAGGGGGATGGGAGAGCTTGCCGGGGACCGTCCCGGCCTTATGGTCAAGGAACGTCTGCAGCATCCGCCCCGCCGCGTTCCGAGTGACCTGCACGAAAGTTCCGATGTCGATCCTAGCAGCCCTGCACCATGTCACCCATTACCGCTACGACCGTCCGGTCAGGCTCGGCCCGCAGGTCATCCGGCTGCGGCCGGCGCCGCATTCGCGCACAAGGGTGCCGTCCTACGCGCTGAAGATCCTGCCGGAGAACCACTTCATCAACTGGCAACAGGATCCTTTCGGCAACTACCTCGCGCGGCTGGTGTTCCCGGAGGAAGCCACCGAATTCCGCATCGAGGTCGATCTCCTGGCCGACATGACGGTCTACAATCCGTTCGACTTCTTCGTCGAGGAAGCGGCCGAGGCATGGCCGTTCCAGTACGAGGAGCCGCTGAAGACAGACCTCTCCGCCTATCTCGGTGCAGAGCCCGCCGGTCCGCTGCTGACCCGCTATCTGGAAGACCTCGACCGCAGCGAGACCCATACGGTGGATTTCCTCGTCGGCCTCAACCGGACGCTGCAGCAGGAGATCACCTATCTGGTGCGCATGGAGCCGGGCGTTCAGACGCCGGACGAAACGCTGCAGAACCGCTCGGGCTCGTGCCGCGACACGTCCTGGCTGCTGGTCCAGATCCTGCGCCATCTCGGCTTCGCCGCCCG
>NZ_AAPJ01000014.1 GCF_000153465.1 Aurantimonas manganoxydans SI85-9A1
CTGGCGATTGATGGGCGCTTACTCATTGCATCCGGTCTTTCAGTTCGCGCCACAGTGCGGCAGCTTCTCGTGCCGCCTTTCCTCCAGGCTCATATTCGACGGCGTTCGATCCGCTCAACAGGGCGTGTGAGAAGGCAGCGCGTTGTCCAATGGTCGCGGTGCAGACCTCGGCGTCAATCGCCTCCAGATAGGCCCGCGCCTCGCGCACGATGCTGGCCTCTCCTCCCGTCATTGGGGGGGGCACTCCAGTGAGGACGGCAACAGCCGGACGCTTCAATGCGCGGGCCATGCTGAATGTCGCCTCGGCCGCGCGAAGGTCGAACAGGGATGGGCGGATCGGAACCGCGATCAGATCGGCTGCACGCATGGCTTCCGATATGGACGCCTCATTATGAGGTGGGCAGTCGACCATGGAATAGGCAAAGCCGTCGCCTTTGATCGTCGCGAGAACCTTGCGCAGATTGTCCACACCGACCGGAACAACGAATGGGCGTTCGTCCTGGCGCAGTTCGTACCAGACGGATGCGGACGCTTGGGGGTCGGCGTCCAAAATAACGCACCCGCCTTCCTCGTCGGCCAGCCCGGCGAGATGGACACATATCGTCGTCTTGCTTGATCCGCCTTTGCGGCTGGCGACGGCTAAGACCTTCAAGGCGCACCCTTCTACTGACCGACCGTTTAACCGAACAAACAATTTAATCAGGTGCGGCTTGCACGAAGCTGTCGACCCTTGATTAAGCCGCGAAAGCGTAGAGGAACCAAGCGGATGCAAGGGCAGAGCGGCCAGTCCAGCAGTGCATCTTGCCCGAACCTGTCGTCAGTCATTTTTGCCTGCATAGCGTCCTAGTGCCGACTCGCATAGGGTTCGGCACTAGGAATCGCCGAAGGGGGGCCGGATGGGGCTTTCGTCCAGAACATCGCTTACAAGAGCGAAGCGCCGAGCGATGGGTATGCGTGCGACCGAAACCATTCTGTTTGAACAGGAGATTGAAACCCTCGACGCCATCAAGGAACGCTTGGGCCTGCCTTCACGGTCAGACGCAGTGCGTGTCCTGATCGCGAAATTCAACGTTTCCTCAATAACCCCGGCGGACGCAGCCAAGCTCAAAGACGGCGGCGCGTGATGTCGGTAATGATCACTCCAACGGAGAAGCCATAGGCAAAAGAAAAGACCCCGAAGCTGGGAGCCGCGGGGCCTGGTCGGAAATTGATGTAGCAGTCACCGACCTAAGCCCTCTCGATCGCATCGTCAACAGAGAACGCGGTTTGCCGCCACGGGCCTGCTTTGCCTAGCGCAAGGAACGGACCATGACGGAACATCAATGGCGTGCGCCTGCCGGCGCGCGGACTCTTGGGCGTGCGCGAAATTTTCAGCAGACGATGCCGTCGGCTGAAGGCAGACGCTATCCTGCGCAGGGGGCTTTCAATCTCAACGAGCCCGCCCCAACATCGCCGACATTCGAAGCCCGGGCCGCCATCTGGCGCGACCAGGCGAGCGGCCTGATCTCCCTTGCAGAGGCGCAGCGCCGTTCCGCTGCCATAGGAAGCCCACAGACGCGCGCCACCGGATCGCACGTCCGATCACCCGCGCCGGCTCGTCCTCGTCACTCTCGGCCCGCCCCGAACGCTTCCCGGCAGTATGCCGGCACGATGGCGACGACGGCCGCCCGGGACGATCGCCTGACGCCGAACGCTAAGGCCATGTTGCAGGTCATCCGAGCCAGGTGCGGGAAGGGCAGGGAGACCTCGACGTGCAAGGCCACGCTCGGATCGATCATGTCCCGATCGGCGCGCACGATCAGGCGCTATCTCGTGGATCTTGTCCGCTGGGGCTATCTCGAGATCGAGACCCGCCGCACCGCCCGCGGGCTGCACACCGGGCTCGTCATCCGGATCACGGAGAAGGTCCTGCCATTCTTCGCGGAAACCACCGGGCTTGCCCGATGGCTGGCCGAGACGGACCCGTTCAAGCCCTTCGCAGCCTCAAGGCCCGTAGATAGTAGGGTGACACTCCTGACACCCAAAAACGAATTCCGAAAAGACCCCTTTATGGAAGTGAAGAATTCGGCCTTGAGACGGGTATCGGGGCGACCGCCCATCCCCATCTGACCGGCCCCTCGACTGCCATCGCCGCCTTCACCTCGCATCGACCCTACACAAGCGCCCGATTACGGACCTGCTATCGATCCCCCACGCCTGCAGCGAACTTATGACCGGTGACATGAGACAAACGAACATCCGAATTCCGCAGGGAGGCGGTATCACTTGGCCGACTACCGGCTCGGCAGCGCTGTGATGGCGCGCTCGCCGGCAGTCTCCGTAAGCGCCGGGCATCTGACGGCTGCCTCCAGAAAGGACTCGCAATTCCCTCATCAGCTGGCACACTGGAGGATCAGTAGGCGCAGTAGCCAGCAGCGGGCGGTAAACCGCCCGACTGGCCAGGGGAGAGCAAGCCCTCCCCATGGACCCCACCCCGGAGCCCCGGATGTCGAAAAGCGAATCTCGGAAGGCCACCGTCGTCAGAGCGGTCCGGTTGACCCCGGACCAGGCGGCGGCCGTCGACGCCGCAGCGACGGCTCGTGGTGTCGGCCCTTCGGCATTCGCGAAGGATGTGATCCTTCGCGCAGCCAAGCTCCCCATTCCCGCAAGAGCGCGTCGACGCGATCTGCAAGCCGAGGCGCTCGGCCCGCTCCTAACCGCGCTGGCACGTGTCGGAGCAAATATGAACCAGATCGCCGCGAAGATGCATTCCACTGGCGCGACCGACACGAAAGCCCTCGCCACGGCCTCGCATCATCTGGCCGCAATCCACGAGGCCGTCCTGAAGCTAGGCGAGCGATGATCGGCGGCTTCACCAAATTCGGCGGCCGGTCACGTGACGCCCAGGCCCTGATCGCGCACCTGGCCAAGACCCAGCCGGGCGGCTCCTCGTTCGAGGCGATGAACAGTGCTGCACCGACAATGGCGGCTGTCGTTGCCGAAGCGCGTCTCGCCGCCGCCGCGCGGGGCATTGGTGATCGTCCGTTCTGGCATATCCACCTCTCTCCGAGTGCAGCCATGAGCGAAGCCGGGCTTCGGCAAGCCGTCGCGGTCGTCTGCCGTGAGATGGGCGTCACCGATCACCCCGTTGGGATCGAGTACCACAGCAAACCGCGCCGCCACGGCGGAGCCGAGATTCACGCCCACCTCGTCATCGGACGAGCCGCATGGAGCGGCAACCTGCTGGCAGCCGGATTTGAGAAAATCCGGCTTGAGACGGCGTGTCGTGTTGCCGAGGTCGAGGCCGGCGACACACATGTGCGCGGTCGTCACCTTGCGGCAGGCCTTCGGTATCTTGAAAAAGCCGGCAGGCACGATGTCATCGCCAGCCTCAACGCGGCCTTCGGCGATGAATCGGAGCCGCCCCGTGGCTCGCTCAGCCCCGAAAAGCGCCAGGCGCTGGTGCGCAAGGGCGTCGATGCAGTGGATTTGAGAGCAGCTGTCAGAGCTGCCTGGGAAGGATCAGACAATGGCTCCGCATTTGCCGTCGGGCTCGCCGAGCACGGCCTCACCCTCGTCCGCGGCGAAAAGCGAGGCGTCTGGACCGTCCGAACCGGAGACACCGGGATCGTCCTCGGCGCCGTCGATCGGCTCGTCGGCGAAAAGCGAAAAGTCATCGCCTACCGGCTCCGGCACGCCGAAACAGAAGCGATCCTCTCCAGTCGCAGACCAGATCCTGTCCAACACGAACAGGATCGGGAGGTTATCGGTGGAGGCCCGGACCAGTCTGGTCGAGATCCAGGGGAGCTTGAAAGTCTTGGCGGGCGAAGGCGACGGAATGGCGGAGAATCCGGTCATCGACCTGCTCGAAACGCTTGTCGAGTTGATCGCAGTACAGTCGCAGCAGCTGGGCCAGATCGAGGAGAAGCTGGAGCAACTGGTACAGGCCCAAGTCGTCGACGGGCGGCCGTCGCGGCCCTGACCGTCGCACGAGCCGTCCACGTCGGACGTGACCGACTTGTGGCGCTTCGAGCGCGCGTCCTGTCTCTTCTGAGGCAAGACCAGGTGCATCAATCGGAAATGTCGGCCCCCTTGGTTCCTGCGATGGATCCCTCACGGGAGGAGGATGGGCACAAATCTATTGATGATCGCCTCGCCCCGCACGAGCAGATCACTGTCGTCGATAAGGATAGGCAGGGGCCGAGGCTTCGATACTGACGAACGGAAAAAGGGCGGCTTTCGCCGCCCTTTTTGATGCTCGCATCCTGAAGGGATCAGGGAGTGTAGCTGAGATGGCCCCCTCCCTCTCCGCTATCATTGCCATCCACGTCGCTACGGTTGGCCGCGCTGACCCGGCGGTCCTCCTCCGCGATGATGCGAGCGATGAAAGCATGCCGATTGTAGATCGCTTCATGAATCTCGTCGGCGAGGACGATCATTGCTTCGAGCGATGAAATCCCTTCGTAACGCTCGACGCGAAGCTTGCGGCAGCGGATCTCCGCAAAATTGTGAGATTCGAGGAACGTGTAAACGTCACTATTGATCTCCGACAGCTGGTGTTCGAACCCGGTTCGGCCGCCGGCTTTCGATGCGCCTCCGCAAAACGGGAAGGATTCGGTGATCACCGAACAGTTCCTTCGAT
This sequence comes from Aurantimonas manganoxydans SI85-9A1, assembly GCF_000153465.1. GTDB lineage: Bacteria > Pseudomonadota > Alphaproteobacteria > Rhizobiales > Rhizobiaceae > Aurantimonas > Aurantimonas manganoxydans. Next base: position 4,622 of record NZ_AAPJ01000014.1, read on the forward strand.
TTATTCTCAAGCTCCATCATCAGAGCCGACTTCACAATCTGAGCCATCAAACCTCCTGTCGTGGTCTCGTCCTGATGGTGACTCGCGAATCGGCCATCTCAAACAGTTAATTTGTTGAATCAGTAAGAAAAATGACTGGAAATTTAGCGCGCGATTTAGCGCGCGCGTTTGCAATTATCAAATATGAATGTATAAACGGGTACATTCAAAAATCTGTACTTAATATCTATAAATCTTTATTTTATATATCGAATATAGTTTTTGATATACAGGTATTTATGTAGTAAGTGCGCGGCGACGATGAGTGTGCCCGCCAGCCCGCGCGATTGCATCCGTGGCGCCGTATATGTGTGATAATGTCCTTTATCATATATTCTTGCGCCGGGCGTGCCCCTGAACAGGCTTACTTAGTGAGGCATTTATGGAAACCGATGAGAATCTGATCATCCACGATAACCTTACCTTGGTCGCTGCGGCTGGGGAGCGCGCGTCGATGCGCTTCCTAGAGTTCTTCGCCTCACGTATTCGAAACCGGAACACCCGCCGCGCCTATGGTCGCGCCATTGGGGCATTCCTTGCCTGGTGCGAAGCATATGGTGTGACTTCGATCACAGCCGTGCGATCGCTGCACGTCGCGGCCTTTATCGAAGAGCTGACGCGCAAACGTTCGGCGCCGACAGCCAAGCAGCAGCTCTCCGCGATCCGTATGCTGTTCGACTGGTTGGTGGTTGGCCAAGTGGTGCCGGTTAATCCAGCGGCCTCGGTGCGTGGACCCTCGCACAGCGTCCGCCGGGGCAAAACGCCGGTGCTCGATCCAACCGAGGCAAGGCAGTTGCTCGATGCCATCGATGTCACGACGCCAGCAGGCCTGCGCGACCGGGCGCTGATCGGGTTGATGATCTATTCCTTCGTCCGGGTCGGCGCGGCGCTCGGCATGAAGGTCGAGGACGTCTACGTTCAGAACCGCCGTCTCTGGGTGCGGCTGAATGAAAAGGGCGGCAAGCGGCACGAAATGCCCTGCCACCACAATCTTGAAGGATACCTGCACTCGTATTTGGATGGATGCGGCATTGCTGAGGATTGCAGGGGGCCGTTGTTCCGCACGATCGGCCGGGGCACACGGGAGCTGACGACAAAGCCCTTGGCCCAGGCCAATGCTTACGCCATGATCCAGCGTCGCACAGCGGCGGCCGGGATCGGCACCAAAATCGGAAATCACACTTTCCGGGCCACTGGTATCACTGCGTACCTCAAAAACGGAGGCACGCTGGAACGGGCGGCCGCGATGGCGAACCATGCCAGTACGCGGACGACGCAGCTCTATGATCGGCGGAAGGACGAGGTCACGCTCGACGAAGTCGAGCGGATTCTGATCTAAAACAGAAGGTAATTGTAATTGCCCACCCCCGCGATTTCCGGCCTCAGCCGTCAGACGCTGACGGTTTTGAGGATGGTCTGGAAAGTGTTGGTGCCGGCGCGCAGCCTTGCGGTATCGACGACCGTGCGAATGTCGGCTTCGCCCTCGGCCGCCCATATTGCGCGGTAGCCATTGGTCACTTTGCGCTGGATAACAGCGGGTCTGAGCGCCCGTTCGCAGCCGTTGTTGGTGGGCTCCACCAGTCCGGGATAGGCGGCGAAGGTCAGGAGCTGATCGCGGGCGCGCCGGAATTTCATCTGAAGATCACGAGCCAGATCGCATGTGGTTCGCGCCGATAGAATGGCAGCAAGATCTCGCTCAAGGGTCCGGCGCTTGGTGGCGATCGTCGAGGCCGCAAAGGTTTCGATCCCGTCGGCCAAGGCGAACGCTCGCCTCACTCACCCGGCAGAGGGAATATCGGCGGCAGTGCGTAATCGTTGCGGACCTGGAGCAGAAAGTCCTTCGGATGAACGTCTTGATCCCCGATGCGAAGGAATTGCCCTGGCTCATCGAGGACGTGCTCGCCGGGAACGACCCATTTGGGGTCCCGGACAGTCTGATCTTCCGGCCCGGCTATAAACTTTGATCGTATTCGCAGACGGCACTCTCGGCCAGCTTCGCTCGATCGGCGGAACGATCAAGGCCGTCTGGCGGCGGAAGCTGCGGGAGACGGCTCCTGCGAAGTCCTATGCGCGCCCGATCGAACAGACATTCGTGCCGGCGATCGTCGAGCTGCCCGCCATCGAGAAGAAGCCTCGCGCGAAACGGAAACGATCACACTCGCCCGGAAAGGTGATCCCAACTGTCGAACTGGAGATCGACGGAGTTGCTGTGAAGATCGCCAAGGGCGCCGACGCCAGGACAATCGCGGCGGTGATCGACGCGTTAAGCCGCCGCGTCCACACGCGCGAGGACGACCGCGTGCCTCTACGGCATGAGGTTGAGAGATAGAACGCGCCGCTTCAAGACGCAATCTCTTGACCCAAACGATTAGGTCAGGCAACGAAACGTCTCCAATCGGTACGCTCGAATATCCGACTTGTTCCGGCAATAAGGAAAGCTCCTAATGGCTTATCGTGAAATCAAGAACTGTCGGGTGGCAGGCAATTCTAACCTCGTCAGCGTTCTGAATCTCGGATCGCAGGCACTGACAGGCGTCTTTCCGAAATCAGCTGACGAACACGTCACGACGGGACCGCTGGAGCTAGTCTGGAGTCCGGACAGCGGGCTTCTTCAATTGAAACACAGTTATGACGCCGACGAGCTGTACGGCGAGAATTACGGTTATCGTTCAGGGCTCAACCAATCCATGGTCGACCATCTGACACATAAGGTTCGCTATCTCGAGCGCTTGGCGGAACCGCGGGCGGGCGATGTTATCGTAGACATCGGCAGCAACGATGCTACCACCTTGAAGGCCTACTCAACAAGCGGACTCAAAAGGATCGGCATCGACCCGACCGGACGCAAATTCGAATCCTATTATCCCCACGATATCGCGCTCGTTCCGGATTTTTTCAGCGCCGATGCGTTCCGCACCAAGTCGGACAAGGCGGCGAAAATCGTAACGTCGATCGCCATGTTCTACGATCTGGACGATCCGATTGCATTCGCACGGCAGATCAAGGAAATTCTCGCGCCGGATGGCATCTGGCATTTCGAGCAAAGCTATATGCCGGCGATGCTGCGGACGAATTCCTACGACACGATCTGCCACGAACATCTCGAATATTACTCGTTATCGGTTGTTCAGAAAATCGTCGAAGCAGCAGGGCTTCAGATCGTCGATGTGGTGATGAATAACGTCAACGGCGGGAGCTTCGCGGTGACGGCCTCTCATGCCGGTGCCAGCTCCATCCAGTTCAACCAGGCAGTGGTGAACTGGCTGTTGGAGCAGGAAGATCGCATGGGACTGAACACGCCAAAGCCCTTCCGCGACTTCGAAGAGCGGGTGTTCCGCCATCGAGACGATCTGACGAGGCTGATCAAAACCTTGGTCGCCGACGGCAAGAAGATCGTAGGTTATGGCGCCTCGACGAAAGGCAACGTCACGCTGCAGTTCTGCAACCTGACCGCTGCGGAAATTCCCGCCATCGCTGAAGTAAATTCGGATAAGTTCGGTTGCGTCACGCCGGGCACGCATATTCCAATCATCTCGGAAAAAGAAGCCCGTGCGATGAAGCCGGATTATTTCCTGGTGCTACCTTGGCATTTCAAGGAAGGCATTCTGCGGCGCGAAGCGGAATATCGTTCCGAGGGCGGCAAATTCCTATTCCCCTTCCCAGAGATCGAGATCGTCTAAGACGCGGTTAGAACCGGGACGATCTCTCTCGCGACCGATCGGTACGACGTAAGCTGAAGCGGCCCGGCTTTTCCGGAGACATTTTGATTTGGTTTATGCGGCGATCTTCATGGCGTTGAGGGCTTTGAAGAAGTTCGTTTCAGCCTCGGCGGGTGGGATATTCCCGATCGGGCCGAGAAGGCGGCGATTGTTGAACTATCCGATCGTGTTCTTCGATGCTCTACGTGTGAAGATCCACGACGAGGGCTTCGTCAGGAAAAGGCGGTCCACATCGCCCTTGGCGTGCGCGCCAACGGCACCAAGAAGATCCTGGGCATCTGGCTCGAGCAAAACGAAGGCGCCAAGTTCTGGCTTCGGGTCATGAACGAGATGAAGAACCGCAGTGTCGAGGATGTCCTCCTTGCTGTCGTCGATGGCTTGATGGGCTTTCCCGAGGCGATCGTCGCCGTTTTCCCTAAAGCTACTGTCCAGACCTGTATCGTCCATCTCATTTCCCGACCGACGACGCCGCGATGAAGCTTCTCTTCCTGGTCTTGAATCAATCGGAGAAGGAGTGGAAAATGCCGCCTCGTGAGTGGGCGATGGCCAAAGCGCAGTTCGCCATCCTCTACGGTGAGCGCTTCGCACAGGCCATCGCCTGAAATTGTTCAGCCTCCCGCCCACACATGGAATTCCTGACATCTGTCCCCATCGGTCTGGATAACCGAGCCGGTCATACATCGGTTCTGGGGTGTTGCACTTCGCGTTTGAATTCAGGCCTCGACAAGAACCGTATGGAGAAGTTTAGAGTTCATAAGGATTGTTGCAACCGCATCTGATGATTGAAATCTATGCACCGAATAAAAATTTATCTTATTATGGGGTCAAATCATGAGACGATACTTTTGTCTAGATAATATCTTAATTGACATGCGGTGTTTGCAAGATGCGTCATATAAGGATCGTGGTGTAGGAAAACTTGCATTGAATCTGGTAAAATCCGTTGGGCATTTGGGCAAGCGTTGCCGAACTATTGGAATTATCGATCCTAATATGCCCGCATTGGAGAATCGATTTTCTTCCTTGGTCGATGAAATCCGATTGAATAGCTATATCGGCGATCTTCAAGGGTCGATGGCGTTCGTTGAACTGTCGCCCATGACACATGATCCGCTTTTCGTTGGAAGAATTATTAACGACGTACGAGTTCTAACAGCCTCGATAGTTTACGACTTTATACCGTTATACGAACCAGATCGCTATTTGCCGGATGGAATTCATCGTATTGACTACCAGACGCAACTTATTTGGCTTTCTAGATATGATCATTTTTTTCCTATTTCGCAGCACACCTCGGACGAATTGTCGCGGATCCTGAACGTTCCGCACGATCGTATCACCAAAACGGCGGCGCCGGTGGAGGCGGCTTTCGAGCGAAGAAACGGGGTCAAGCCGAAGGCCGACCGAATATACGTGCTTGCATGCGGTGGCGCCGAGCCTCGCAAGAATATCGAATGCGCAATTAAAGCGCATGCCCGAAGCACCGCCCTCCAGGATTCCAAGGTTGAGCTTTGGGTTTCGGGCAATTATCCTGCTTCGTGGCAGGCTACGTTTCGGGATCTTTATGTCGCAAGTGGCGGCCACACTGAGCTTTTGCATTTCATCGGCTTCGTCTCGCTCGAAAAGCTGAGCGCAATTTATCGAAATGCAGTCTGCGCGATCGTCGCCGCCCGCATGGAGGGGTTCTCTATCCCCATCGTTGAAGCGATGGCTGCGAACGTTCCCGTCATAGCCTCGCGCATACCAGCGCACAGGGAATTGATTGATCGCGATGCCCTGATGTTCGATCCGCAGGACGACGAGGCTGCTGGAGCTCTCCTCGAAAAACTCGTCTACAACGGATGGTATCGTCATGAAGTCGTACGCGAGCAATCGACCGGTTGGTCTAGGTTTCGAGCGGAGAAGATCGCTTCGGAATTCTGGGCTCAGATCGCGTTCCTGTTGACCAAGCGCGATGCCAGTGCGCGCCCAAATATTCTCAAGGGTGCCCGTCCTCGGGTGGCTTTCATGACGCCGCTCCCTCCCGATCCCTCCGGCGTTGCCGATTATTCGGCTGCGACCCTCAAAGAATTGGGAAAACGCGTGCACGTCGACGTTTTCACTGATTCCCCACTCGACGCGAAACCGGAGGGCGTCTCGAGCGTCTTCCCGATCTCCGAACTGCCCTTTCTCAATAACGAATACGATCGGCTAATCAGCGTGGTCGGAAACTCGCATTTCCACACTGCGATTGTGAAAAACCTCCTTATCTACGGCGGTGCCTGCATCGAGCACGATAATCGCTTGCTGCACTTTTACACCTATCAACTGGGGCATGGACGGGCTTGCGAAGTGGCGTCTCGCGAATTGGGTAGGCCCGTCGATGCGGCAGAAATCGATCAGTGGCTCTCCGACGAAGCCTCCCTAGACGCGACGTTCCTCGGGGAATTGGCGAGCGTATCATCGCCGCTCGTCCTGCATTCCCCCGTGACGGCGGAGCTCGTCAGGCGAAGATTCGGCAAGCCCGTCGTGGACCTGCCCTTCTCGATCTATCGGATTCCGCAGGTCGACCGTGGCGATCTGGCGAAGAAGACGGAGGCGCGGAGCCGGCTCGGCATAAAGCATGGCGAGTTCGCCATAGTGACACTCGGTTACATTCATCCGAACAAATCGATAGTCGAATGCATTCAGGCTCTGGCTCTCCTGCTAGAGCGTGGTGTACGAGCTCGGCTCTATTGCGTCGGCGACTGGGCGATGGACCGAGAAGTCCTGAAAAAAGTCTGCGACGATCTCGGCGTATCGGGTTTCGTGCAATTTACTGGTGCTTATGTGACCGAAGAGACATACCGTGACTACCTTCTTGCCGCGGACGCCGGAATTCAGCTGAGAACCCACCTTCTGGGCGGTTTGTCAGGCGCTCTTCTGGACTGTATCGCAGCGGGAATCCCCTCCGTCGCGAACGCCGATCTGGTGCGAGCGATGGCCGCTCCGAAATTCATCAAGCCCGTGGAAGATCATCCCAAACCCGAAAGCCTCGCGGATGCCTTGCAACAGATTGCGGGCGCGGGCCAACGGCAGGGCGATTACGAGGAAGAGCGGCAACTTTATTGCCAGGAACACAGCTTCGCGAACTACACCGACCGCCTCTGCGCCGAACTAGGACTGGAGATCAGCGTCAGTGATTAAGTCGGTTCAGGGTGCAAAAGGCATTTTTCCATCGTTTCGATCCTGGTTCCAGGACGGGCTCCACGATGTGAAGTTCGGTCTGCGTCGCTACGATCTGGCAGCGACGTTCGGCTGGCAGGACGTGGCCCAGAGTTACAGGAGATCACGAGTCGGCGCATTCTGGCTGACGATCAACATGGGCGTTCTGATCGGGGCGCTCGGATTGATTTTCGGCACGTTATTTCGCGCACCGATGGACGTGTTCCTTCCTTACCTCTGCGTCGGCCTAATCGTTTGGGGTTTCATATCGTCCTGTATCAACGACGGTTGTTCCGTTTTCACGAATTCGGGCGGGATCATATTACAGGTCAAAATGCCGATGTTCACCCATGTGATGCGGGTGATTTGGCGAAACTTCATCACGTTCCTGCACAATCTGATCATATACCCGCTGGTGTTTCTGGTTTTTGGAAAAGTCCCGACCCTGACCAGTTTCCTAGCGGTCTTCGGACTCGTGATCGTCGTGTTGAACGTTGCCTGGATCATGCTGATCCTTGCCACCGTCTGCGCTCGGTTTCGCGATCTGACGCAGATCGTGCAGAACATCATGCAGGTCGCATTCTACGCGACACCTCTGATGTGGTTCCCCACCACGCTCCCCACCGATGTCGGGCACTGGCTGTTGACGCTCAATCCGTTCTATCATCTTGTTTTGATCGTACGCTCGCCGCTCCTCGGCGAAGCGCCATCCCTCGCAAGCTGGGTTGTGGGACTTCTCCTCATTCTCGTCGGCTGGGTGGTCGCGATCGCGTTCTTCGGCCGTTTCCATCGACGCATCGCATACTGGCTCTGATATGACTTGCATTCAGCTCGAACGCGTGACCGTTGACTTTCCCGTTTTCAATGCGTCCAGCCGATCCCTGAAAAACAAGATTCTTAGCGTCTCGACCGGCGGGGTCATCGATCGTCGCAATGACGGCCATGTCATTGTCCGGGGCTTGGAGGATGTCAGCTTCACCCTGAACGAAGGCGATCGGGTAGGTCTGATTGGACACAATGGAGCGGGAAAGACGACGCTCCTGCGCGTTCTGGCCGGCATCTACAGCCCGACGGACGGCAAAGCGACGATCGAGGGCCAGTGCGTCTCACTGATCAATATCTCGCTCGGGATCGATCCAGAGGCCACCGGTCGCGAAAATATCAGACTTCGCGCAGCGATGATGGGGATGTCCTCGGCTGAAATTCGGCGGCATTACGATGATATCGCCGAATTCTCCGGGCTGGGCAGCTTTCTCGATATGCCATTTCGAACCTACTCGTCGGGCATGCAGCTGCGACTTGCGTTCTCGACGTCCACGGCGATCCAACCCGAAATCCTGATCATGGACGAGTGGCTCTCGACAGGGGATGAAGACTTTAAGGATCGTGCCAGCAAGCGGCTCCACGAAATCGTTGGATCGACCAAAATTTTGATTCTTGCCAGCCATTCCAAGGACCTCCTGCTCGACAACTGCAACAGGGTCATCTGGCTCGAGCATGGTCGTATCAAGATGGATGGCCCGGCCGATGAGGTCGTCGAAAGCTATTTTGATTGAAGGAAACGTCCATGTCTTCCGTCGATTTCAGGAAGCAGTCCATTGTCGGTGATCGTCCATCCGGTCTTTTCATAGGGCATCGCGGCCAACAGTGCGGCGTTTGGCAATTCGGCAAGCGGTTGTATCGATCGCTGTCACTGTCCTGTCTCATCGATTGGAACTACACCGAATGCGGAAGCCTGGAGGAATACGAGGCTTCCCTTGCCGAGCATGCCCCAGACGTCGTTCTTCTCAATCATCATCCCTACACCTTGAGTTGGGCGAACGACGGGCTGAAGCCGCAGGATGCGCTGGCATTGGCCGTGTTCCACGAATCTAGTCAAGCTTCAGTGGAAGGCCTCCCCCGCCGCCTCTTCGATGGTCTTGTCTGCATGGACCCAACATTGTCGCCACCGGATCTGAGCATCCTCGCAGGGCCGCGCTTTATCCCGCAACCCGTCATCGAGATGCCGGCTGAACCCGAAGTCTTTACCGTGGGATCGTTTGGTTTCGGAACGCCCGGGAAAGGGTTCGACAAACTTTGCGCTCTTGTGAACAGCCAGTTCGAGGAGGCCGTCATTCGGATCAACATTCCGCGGCATGATGATCCGGGAATGGTACCTCAAGCACAGGTCGACGGCATCGTGGAGGCTTGCAAGGCCGCCATCGACCGTCCTGGAATCACGCTAAACATCACCCATGATTTCATGACGGAGGATGACCTCCTCTCGTTTCTATCTTCCAACACGATTAATGCGTTTTTGTACGAAGATGCGCCGGGACGAGGCATATCCTCGTGCATCGATTATGCATTGGCAGCGCAGCGGCCCATCGCGATTTCAAAGACCGCCATGTTCCGTCATCTCGCCGGTGCCAATCCGTCGGTTTGCGTCGAGGATCGAGGTCTGGCGGAAATCGCTGCCGCCGGAACGGATCAGCTGAACGGCTTCCGCCACCGCTACGCGGCGGCAGAGTCGGGCGCGGAATGGAACACCCGGATCAAGGATGCCCTCCTTCGGCACCGCCTCTCGAAGCAGATCCCCGACGGTCGCGGTCTTAACAAGCTGCTTGACGATCGGGCCCGTGAATCATACGCGGAGGCTATCGCTCTGCTCGGCCGACATGCGACGGACATGCTGAAGCGAAAGATCGAACGCGCCAATATTCAACAGGCGTTCGGCCTCGATACGGTTCGTCGTGTCGCCGGTCAGTTCGAAGCCCCCCGAATACTCGCCATCGGGTCTTACGAGGATACGTCAGTTGAGAGCCTGAAGGCGCTTGGCTATCGGATCGACGAGATCGATCCGCAAGTCAACGGCCACGACCTGGAGAGTTTCTATGTCGACCATTCCTGTGGTCGGGAATACGAGATCATCCTCTGCATTTCTGTCCTCGAGCATGTGGAGGACGACACGTTCTTCATTCAACAAGTTCGCGACCTCCTGGCACCGGGGGGCGTCGGCATCTTCACGGTCGACTACTCGGATCGATATCCGGAGACGAAGCAACGTCCGGCTGCCGACTACCGGCTTTACTTCGAGCACGACCTACGCAATCGCCTGATGGCATCAATTCCCGATTGCGCGCTGTGGGATGTGCCTCTCTGGACTGAAGGAACCGAAGATTTCGAATATGAGGGTGTCCAGTATGCCTTCGCGAGTTGGGTATTCGCCAAGCTTCCCTATGAACCGGAGAGAAACAGCGAAAGCCTAGTCAGCGCAACCGCCGTCGCGCCCTGGAAAACGATCCTTTCGAAGCAGCAGTTGACGTCGACGGCCAGGCATCAGTCCGAGCTGAAGGCCTTGCGGGGCCACCTTGAAGGCAAGCTCGGCTTTCTCGAAGCCGAACTTGCGGGTGAAAGGACCCGGATCGATCGTCTCACCCATCAGTTACAGATGGAAGATGGTCCGAAAGCGTTACGCCTCGTCCTTCCCTTCGCACGCGTTCTTCGAAAGTTGAGTGCCATCACTTCCGTGACTAACTCTGAGACCGCTGTCCCGGAACCACAGGATCCATCGTCCCCTCCGCAACCCGTCGAGACACGCCATACTTCCGTTGCGGAGCATCGGAATTCGCAGCAGGTCGCACGGCGGCTCGCGTTTTCGACGTACCGCTATACGTTTCGGCCGTTCGTGCGCCCCATCATGTGGCGGATCAGAACGTTCCTGCTACAGGAGATACAAGCTGATCTGAAGACCATACGTGCGGAAGTCGACGTTTTGAAGCATGAGGTTGCGGGGGCCAATCATCGCGCGGCCCTGGTTTCGTCTGACGTCACAGAAAGCGTCGGAAAGCTGGCGCTGACCATCGCATCCAAACCAAGAAATGGACCAAGCTAGGAGATTTCATTTGATCCAGCTTGTATCTGGCGTATGCGAAGAAATTAGCGGATTTGTGTCAATCGGCTTGGAATGTAGACCCCCTGTCGGCGTCCAATATTGGGTCTGACGCACTCCCGATGACGATCAGGCGGCGCCGAGAAGGCGCTCTTCACTACGACGCCGTGCTGATGTTCAAGGTCTTGGTTCTGCAGGCGCTTTATACCAACATGCACTGATCAGAGCCAGTGTGCCCAATCTCGCATCCCAATGGAGATGATTCTCCATGGTTGATCGACGAGCTTGTTCTACGCGTCGCAGCAGTGGGCGATGATGGCGTCGGCGGAGGGAAAGCCACAGCACATCGACATTGCGGTGCCGGCCTTCGGCTTGCAAGCCATTGCCTGATAATCCCAGCAATTTAACGATAACGGCATTATAGGTAGCAACCAATGACACGAGGTTAAAAAATATTCCGGTGTGTCGGTTAATAGTAACCAGTTAACTGCAACGGTTCTGTAATGCGACCGCTGGTGCACCGGCCTAAAGGTGTATTGGTGGCAAGCTATTCCGGGGCGCCGCGTCGGCGGCCTGTCTCGTCGGGCCTCACGCGAACGGCAATCTCAGGAAGGCCACGGGAGCGAAACAGCATGTTGATGGCCTCGATCTGCAAGTCACCAACCGGGATGCCCTCGTCGATGGCGAGGCGCCGCATCTGCTTGTGTGTGGCCTCATCGACCTTCGACAGGATGGCCTTATAGGGTGCGGGCCTTCGCGCTGGCCGGCTTGTTGGTGTTGGCGCTGCCTCGGGTGTGTTGGCGTCGTCCTGCGCAGATGCCTGCGGTGCGGGGACGCTAGCCTTCTTCGGGGCAAGGCTGGCGATTGATGGGCGCTTACTCATTGCATCCGGTCTTTCAGTTCGCGCCACAGTGCGGCAGCTTCTCGTGCCGCCTTTCCTCCAGGCTCATATTCGACGGCGTTCGATCCGCTCAACAGGGCGTGTGAGAAGGCAGCGCGTTGTCCAATGGTCGCGGTGCAGACCTCGGCGTCAATCGCCTCCAGATAGGCCCGCGCCTCGCGCACGATGCTGGCCTCTCCTCCCGTCATTGGGGGGGGCACTCCAGTGAGGACGGCAACAGCCGGACGCTTCAATGCGCGGGCCATGCTGAATGTCGCCTCGGCCGCGCGAAGGTCGAACAGGGATGGGCGGATCGGAACCGCGATCAGATCGGCTGCACGCATGGCTTCCGATATGGACGCCTCATTATGAGGTGGGCAGTCGACCATGGAATAGGCAAAGCCGTCGCCTTTGATCGTCGCGAGAACCTTGCGCAGATTGTCCACACCGACCGGAACAACGAATGGGCGTTCGTCCTGGCGCAGTTCGTACCAGACGGATGCGGACGCTTGGGGGTCGGCGTCCAAAATAACGCACCCGCCTTCCTCGTCGGCCAGCCCGGCGAGATGGACACATATCGTCGTCTTGCTTGATCCGCCTTTGCGGCTGGCGACGGCTAAGACCTTCAAGGCGCACCCTTCTACTGACCGACCGTTTAACCGAACAAACAATTTAATCAGGTGCGGCTTGCACGAAGCTGTCGACCCTTGATTAAGCCGCGAAAGCGTAGAGGAACCAAGCGGATGCAAGGGCAGAGCGGCCAGTCCAGCAGTGCATCTTGCCCGAACCTGTCGTCAGTCATTTTGCCTGCATAGCGTCCTAGTGCCGACTCGCATAGGGTCGGCACTAGAATCGCGACGGGGGCCGGATGGGGCTTTCGTC